>JAXMER010000001.1:0-19496 GCA_046348185.1 Rhodoferax sp.
AGAGCTTTTCCTGGCTCATCTGGCGGATCATGGCCTCGGCCTCGTCTTTCTGTTCGGGGGTGGTGTAGTAGATGCCGCTGCGATACTGGGTGCCGGTGTCGTTGCCCTGCCGGTTCAGTGTGGTCGGGTCGTGGATGACGAAAAAGATCTCCAGGATCTCGCGCACGCTGATCTGCGCCGGGTCGTACTCGAGCTTGACCACTTCGTTGTGGCCGGTGGTGCCGGTGCACACCTGTTCGTAGCTGGGCCGCTGCACCTGGCCGTTGCTGTAGCCCGACTCCACGTCGGTCACGCCGCGCACTTTCACGAACACGGCCTCGGTGCACCAGAAGCAGCCGCCGCCAAGAACCAGGGTTTGGGTGGATGAAGTCACGCGAATCTCCAGTCAAACCTGTCGGTCGTGACAGGGCCCGTCATCTTACGTCGAGGCGCCCGGTGGCCGGCGCCCGGGCGGCTCAATCCCGGCGGCGGTTGGGTGTCTTGTGGGCGCGCATCGGGCCGACCACGCGGCGCATCAGCCGCAGCAGGACCAGCATCACCACCGCGCCGCCAACCGCGAGGCCCAGCGAGCCGATGCGGAAGTCCGTGTCATTGACCACGCCGCCGTTGAGCTGCGAAGCGATGAAGTCACCGCCAATGAACGCGCCGAAGACGCCCACCAGCACGTTCTCGATCATCACGGTCTTGCCTGCGTTGCCCATCATCAGGGCTGCCAGCCAGCCGACGGCCGCCCCCACCAAACACCAGATGTACGGATTGATACCGCTCTCCTGAAACTGAAAGATCGTCCGATACTGACAGCTTTCAGCCACCGCGTCCGGTATTTCGCACCGACGCCAGAAACGCCGCCAGCGCCTGGTGGTCGCGCGCCGTCTTCCACAGGCAGTAGGTGTCGTAGGGCACGGTGGCGCCCGCCAGCGGCACAAAGACCGTGCCCGGCAGGGCCGACTGGCGCAGCGCCTGCGGCACCAGCGCCACGCCCAGCCCCTGCGACACCAGCGACACCACGCTGAGCCAGTGGCGCAGCTCGTAGCGGATCTCGGGTGTGAAGCCGGCGTCCTGGCACAGGCTGACGATGCGTTCGTGGTAGTCGGCCGAGACCGCGCGCGACACACAGGCAAACGGCTCACCCTGCAGCGCCGCCAGCGGCAGCGAGCGCTTGCGCGCCAGCGCATGGCTCGCCGGCAGGCAGGCCACAAAGGGCTGGCTGGCCACCAGGATCTGCGACAGCCCCGGCGGCACCCGCGTGGTATGCACAAAACCCAGATCCAGCCGGTCCTGGGCCAGCTCGATCAGCTGGTCGCTGGAACTCAGCTCGCGCAGCGTCAGGCGCAGCCGCGGGTGCTGCACCTGAAAGCGCTTGAGCAGGACCGGCAGCCCCCGGTAGAGCATGGTGCCCACAAAGCCCACCTGCAGGCTGCCGGCCAGGCCGTCGGCCACGTCACGCGCATGGCGTGCCGCCTGCTGCGCCTGATCCAGCAGCGCGCGGGCTTGCGGCACAAAGGCACGGCCGGCCTCGGTGAGCTGCACCGCCTTGCTGTTGCGGGTGAACAGCTTCGCCCCGACCGACGCTTCCAGCTGCTGGATGTTGGTGGACAGCGGTGGCTGCGAGATGGCCAGGCGCTGCGCGGCCCGGCCAAAATGCAGCTCTTCGGCCAGCACCAGGAAGTAGCGCAGGTGGCGGAATTCCATGAATACGAAATTTCAATCGTTGAATAGGTATTCAATATTAGACGGCTATTCATGGCTGGCGGACAATAGCCCCAATCTTCAGGAGACACCCCATGAAAACCACCTTCCACTGGCAAGACCCGTTCCTGCTGAACGAACAGCTCAGCGACGAGGAGCGCGCCATCGTCGAGGCTGCGCACACCTTCTGCCAGGAAAAGCTGCAGACGCGCGTGTTGATGGCCGCCCGCCACGAAAAGTTTGACCGCGAGATCATGAACGAAGCCGGCGCCATGGGCTTCCTCGGCTCCACCATCGAAGGCTATGGCTGCGCCGGCCTGAGCTACGTGGCCTACGGCCTGATCGCACGGGAAGTGGAGCGCGTGGACAGCGGCTACCGCAGCGCCATCAGCGTGCAAAGCTCGCTGGTGATGCACCCGATCAACGAGTACGGCAGCGAAGCACAAAAGCAGAAGTACCTGCCCAAACTCGCCACCGGCGAGTGGGTGGGCTGCTTTGGCCTGACCGAGCCCAACCACGGCTCCGACCCGGCCAGCATGCTCACGCGCGCCAAGCCGGTGGATGGCGGCTACATCGTCAAGGGCGCCAAGATGTGGATCACCAACGCGCCGATTGCCGACGTCTTTGTGGTCTGGGCCAAGCTGGAAGACCCGGACGGCAAGGTCGGCGGCCAGGAAAGCATCCGCGGCTTTGTGCTGGAAAAGGGCATGAAGGGCCTGACCGCCCCGAAGATCGAAGGCAAGATGAGCCTGCGCGCCAGCATCACCGGCGAGATCGTCATGGACGACGTGTTTGTGCCCGAGGCCAACCTGCTGCCCAACGTGGCCGGCCTGAAGGGCCCGTTTGGCTGCCTGAACAAGGCGCGCTACGGCATCGCCTGGGGTGCCCTGGGTGCGGCGGAAGACTGCTGGCACCGCGCCCGCCAGTACACGCTGGACCGCAAACAGTTCGGCCGCCCGCTGGCGCAGAACCAGCTGATCCAGAAGAAGCTGGCCGACATGCAAACCGAGATTGCCCTGGGCCTGCAAGGCTGCCTGCGGGTGGGCCGCCTGATGGACGAAGGCAAGGCCGTGCCGGAGATGGTGAGCCTGATCAAGCGCAACAGCTGCGGCAAGGCGCTGGACATCGCCCGCATGGCGCGCGACATGCACGGCGGCAACGGCATCCACGACGAATACCATGTGATCCGCCACATGATCAATCTGGAAACCGTGAACACGTACGAAGGCACGCACGACGTGCATGCGCTGATCCTGGGCCGCGCGCAAACCGGCCTGCAGGCGTTTTACTGAGCCCCCGGAGCGCCTGCGGCGCTTCCCCTGCCCCGCGCTTTACACAGCTTTACCGGCACGAAGCGCGGCACTTGGCATGCCGCCTTAAGCTGCGGTCTTGACGGTTGGAGCTGCCAAAGCTACATTACTAACCAGTCAGTCATTAATTTTCATGTCGTTTTCCAAACTCATCGGTGGCCGCCTGGACGAGGCCTCGCCCAAGCGCGAGCGCCGCAAGGAGGCGCGCCCCGGCGAACTGCTGGGCGCGGCACTCGACCTGTTTGTGGAAAAGGGCTTTGCCGCCACGCGCGCCGAAGAAGTGGCCGCCCGCGCGGGGGTTTCCAAAGGCACCCTGTTCCTGTACTTTTCCAGCAAGGAAGACCTGTTCCAGGCCGTCGTGCGGGAAAACATCTCGGGCCGCTATGCCGAATGGAACGAGGAATTCGAAGCCTTTGAAGGCAGCAGCGCCGACATGCTGCGCTATTGCATGCAGGTCTGGTGGGAGCGCCTGGGCGCCACCAAGGCTTCCGGAACTACCAAGCTGATCATGAGTGAAGCGCGCAATTTCCCTGAAATTGCTGCTTTTTATCACCGGGAAGTGATTGAACCGGGCAAGCAGCTGATCCGCCGCATCTTGCAGCGCGGCATCGACAGCGGCGAGTTCAAGGTGGCTGACCCCGAATACGCCATCTATGGCGTCATCGCCCCCATGATCTTCCTGATCATGATGAAACACTCGCTCGGCGCCTGTGTGCCGGCCGACCAGGCGATTGACCCGCAGCGCTACCTGGCCTCCCAGGTCGAAACCCTGATCCATGGCCTGTGCGTGAGACCCAACCCATGACAAGAACCCGAAAGACCTGGATCCAGTGGGGCGCCGCGGCGCTGGTGGTGGCCCTGCTCGCTGTGGGCGTGGGCCGCGCCCTGTCGGCCCGCAAGGCACAGCAGCAAGCCGTGGCCCAGGCGGGCGCCACCAAGGCCGAAACCCTGGTGGAGCTGGCCGCCGCCGACGTGGTGAAGGCCGAACTGCGCGAGCTGGCCCAGGGCTTGCCGGTATCGGGCTCGCTCAAGGCCGTGAACACCGCGGCCGTCAAGGCCCGCGTGGCGGGCGAGCTGCAGGGCCTGACGCTGCGCGAGGGCGACGCCGTCAAGGCCGGCCAGGTGGTGGCACGGGTGGACCCGACCGAATACCAGTCGCGCGTGCGCCAGGCGCAGGAGACCGCAGACGCCGCCAAAGCCCAGATCGACATCACGCAGCGGCAATGGGACAACAACAAGGCGCTGGTGGACCAGGGCTTCATCTCCCGAACGGCGCTGGACACTTCGCTGAACAACCTGGCGATGGCGCAGGCCAACCACAAGGCCGCGCTGGCGGCCGTGGAGGTGGCCCGCAAGGCGCTGGATGACACCGTGCTGCGTGCGCCCATCGCCGGCATCGTGGCCCAGCGGCTGGCGCAAAACGGCGAGCGCGTGGGTGTGGACGCCAGGGTGGTGGACATCGTCGACCTGAGCCGCCTGGAGCTGGAAGCCAGCCTCAGCGCGGCCGATTCGGTGGCGGTGCGCGTCGGCCAAAGCGCCACGCTGGTGGTGGAAGGCGCCACCCAGCCGGTGGCGGCACGGGTGGTGCGCATCAACCCGAGCGCCCAGGCCGGCAGCCGCAGCGTGCTCGTGTACCTGGCCATCGCCCAGCCCGAAGGCCTGCGCCAGGGGCTGTATGCCCAGGGCACGCTGGGCACCGCGAGCACGCAGGCGCTGGTGGTGCCGCTGTCGGCCGTGCGCACCGACAAACCGGCGCCCTATGTGCAGGTGGTGGAAGACGGCAAGGTGGCGCACAAGCCGGTGCGCATGGGCCTGCGCGGTGCCGACGCACGCGACGCCAGCCGCGAGACCCTGGTCGCCGTCGAGGGCCTGACCGCCGGCGCCAGCGTGATCCAGGGCAACGTCGGCAGCCTGCGCGAAGGCACGGCCGTGCGTTTCACCGCACCCCCCAAGCCCTGACACAGCATGTGGTTCACCCGCGTCAGCCTGCAGAACCCGGTGTTCGCCACGATGGTGATGCTGGCCATCGTGGTACTGGGGCTGTTCTCCTACCAGCGCCTGAAGGTGGACCAGTTCCCCAACATCGACTTCCCGGTGGTGGTGGTCACCGCCGAGTACCCGGGCGCCTCGCCCGAGATCGTCGAGAGCGAAGTCACGAAAAAGATTGAAGAAGGCGTCAACGCGATCGCCGGCATCAACGCGCTGACCTCGCGCAGCTACGAAGGCCAGGCTGTGGTGATCATCGAATTCCAGCTGCACATCGACGGGCGCAAGGCCGCCGAGGACGTGCGCGAGAAGATCGCCGCCATCCGCCCGACCTTCCGCACCGAGGTCAAGGAGCCGCGGGTGCTGCGCTTTGACCCGGCCAGCCGTGCCATCTGGTCGCTGGCCGTCCTGCCCGACGCGGCCAGGGGTGTGGCCATGAACCCGGTGGAACTGACCAACTGGGCCGACCAGGTGCTGAAGAAGCGGCTGGAGAACGTGCGCGGCGTCGGCTCGGTCACGCTGGTGGGTGGCACCAAGCGCGAGGTCAATGTCTACCTCAACCCGCAGGCCATGGAGGCGCTGGGCATCACGGCCGACCAGGTAGTGGCCGCCGTGCGCAACGAAAACCAGGACCTGCCGGTCGGCGCCATCCGCTCATTGCAGCAGGAACGCGTGGTGCAGATCGACGCACGGGTGCAGCGCCCCGAAGACTTCGGCAAGATCATCGTGGCGCGCAAGAACGGGACGCCCGTGCGGGTCGACCAGGTCGCGCGCGTGAGCGATGGCGCGCAGGAAGTCGACAGCCTGGCGCTGTACAACGGCCAGCGCACCCTGCTGCTGACGGTGCAGAAGGCCCAGGACGAAAACACCATCCAGGTGATCGACGGACTGAAGAAAACCGTGGACGAAATGCAGGCCCAGCTGCCACCCGGCCTGCGGCTGGAGCCCATCACCGACGGCTCGCGCCCGATCCGCGTGGCGGTGGACAACGTGCGCCGCACCCTGATTGAAGGCGCGTTGCTCACGGTGCTGATCGTGTTCCTGTTCCTGAACTCCTGGCGCTCCACCGTCATCACCGGGCTGACGCTGCCGATTTCCATCATCGGCACCTTCCTGTTCATGAACATGTTCGGCTTTACCATCAACATGATCACGCTGATGGCGCTGAGCCTGTGCGTGGGCCTGCTGATTGACGACGCGATTGTGGTGCGCGAAAACATCGTGCGCCATGTGCAGATGGGCAAGACGCCCTACCAGGCCTCACTGGACGGTACGCAGGAGATCGGCCTGGCGGTGCTGGCCACCACCTTCTCCATTGTTGCGGTGTTCCTGCCCATCGGCTTCATGGGCGGCATCATCGGCAAGTTCTTCCATGAGTTCGGCGTCACCATCGTGGCGGCGGTGCTCATTTCGATGTTCGTGAGCTTCACGCTCGACCCGATGCTGTCCAGCATCTGGCACGACCCGGAAATCGAGGCCCACGGCAAACCGCGCAGCCGCACGTCGCTGTACGACCGCAGCATCGGCCGTGTGACCGGCTGGTTTGACACCGGCACCGAACGCCTGTCGCAGGCCTACCAGGGCATCCTGCGCTGGTCGCTGGTGCACAAGCTCGCCACACTGAGCCTGGCGCTGGGCGTGTTCGTCACCAGCGTGGTGATGGTGCCGCTGCTGGGCACCGAGTTCGTGCCCAAGGCCGACTTTTCGGAAACCTCCATCACCTTCTACACCCCGGTGGGTTCGGCCCTTGAAGTGACCGAAGCCAAGGCACGGCAGGTGGAATCCATCGTGCGCGAATTCCCGGAGGTCAAGTACACGCTGTCCACCATCAACACCGGCAACGCCCAGGGCAAGATCTACGCCAACATCTATGTGCGCCTGGTGGACCGCAAGGCCCGCAGCCGCAACGTGGACCAGATGTCCGGCGTGCTGCGTGAGCGGCTGCGCCAGGTGCCGGGCATCACCGTTACGCACATCGGCCTGCTCGACTCGGTGGGCGGCAACAAGCAGGTGGAGTTCTCGCTGCAGGGGCCCGACCTCAAGGAACTGGAGCGACTGACCCGGCTGGCGCTGGACAAGCTGCGCCCCATTCCCGGCCTGGTCGATGTGGACTCCAGCATCAAGCCCGACAAGCCGGTGGTGGACGTGGAAGTCAAGCGCGATGTGGCGTCGGACCTCGGCCTGTCGGTGGCGCAGATCGCCAGCCAGCTGCGCACGCTGGTGGCCGGCCAGACGGTGGGCAACTGGCGCGCCAGCGACGACCAGACTTACGACGTGAACGTCCGCCTGGCGCCCGACGCGCGCAACGCGCTGCAGGACCTGGAGCGCCTGCCCTTTGCCATGGGCACCAACGCCGACGGGAGCTCGCGCATCGTGCGGCTGAACCAGGTGGCCACCGTGAAGGAAGGCACCGGCCCGAACCAGATCAACCGGCGCGACCTGACGCGCGAAGTGGCCATCAATGCCAACGTGTACAACCGCTCGGCGGGCGAGGTGTCCAACGACATCCGGGCCGCGCTCGACAGCATCAGCTTCCCGCCGGGCTACCGCTACCAGTTCGGCGGCTCCACCAAGAACATGGCCGAGTCGTTCGGCTACGCCATCTCGGCCCTGGCGATGGCCATCATCTTCATCTACATGATCCTGGCCAGCCAGTTCCGCAGCTTCCTGCAGCCGCTGGCGCTCATGACCTCGCTGCCGCTCACGCTGATTGGCGTGGTGCTGGCGCTGCTGATGTTCCGCTCCACGCTGTCGATGTTCTCGATCATCGGCGTGGTGATGCTGATGGGGCTGGTGACCAAGAACGCGATCTTGCTGGTGGACTTTGCCATCCGCGCCCGGCAGGACGGCATGGCCCGCACCGAGGCCCTGCTGCTGGCCGCCCGGGTGCGGCTGCGCCCCATCCTGATGACCACCCTGGCCATGATTTTCGGCATGGTGCCGCTGGCCTTTGCACTGACCGAGGGCTCGGAACAGCGCGCGCCCATGGGCCAGGCGGTGATTGGCGGCGTCATCACCTCGTCGCTGCTCACGCTGGTGGTGGTGCCGGTGGTGTACTGCTACATGGACGACCTGGCCAGCTGGTTCAAGCGCCGGTTCATGCCGGACCACCGGCCCGCGGGTGGCGGCGGCACGATTGAAGCCGTGCCGGCCTCTAAAATTGAGGGTTTGTCCTGATCCCTGCCTCCACGGAGAACCCCATGACCCAACCCGCCCACCTCGAACAAGCCCGATTCAACATGATCGAGCAGCAGATCCGCCCCTGGGAAGTGCTCGACCCCGCCGTGCTGGCGCTGCTGTCGGTGGTCAAGCGCGAGGAATTCGTGCCGCTGGCACACAAGGCGCTGGCCTTTGTGGACATGGAGCTGCCCCTGCCCGGCGGCCAGTGCATGCTGGCCCCCAAGGTCGAGGCCCGGCTGCTGCAGGAGCTGAATGTGCAGCCGCACGAAAAGGTGCTGGAAATCGGCGCCGGCTCGGGCTACATGGCGGCGCTGCTGGCGCACCGCGCCCAGCGCGTGATCACGCTGGAGATCAACCCCGAACTGGCCCGGCTCGCGCGCACCAACCTGCAGCAGGCCGGCATCCGCAACGTCGAGGTGCGGGAAGCCGACGGCGCGAAGGATGTGGCGGTGGACGGCCCGTTTGACGTGATCCTGCTCAGCGGCTCGGTCGCCGAAGTGCCGCAGCCGCTGCTCAACCAGCTCAAGGTCGGCGGCCGGCTGGCCGCCATCGTCGGGTACGACCCGGTGATGCGCGCCACCATCGTCACGCGCGGTGGCGAGACCGCCTTCCACGCCATCCAGCCCTGGGACACCGTGGCCCCGCGGCTGCAGAACTTTCCCGAGCCGTCGCGCTTCAACTTCTGAGCCCCATCATGATTGACCAGGTTCGCCCGTCCGCCCTCTCTGCCTGGATCCAGGCCCAGCCCGGTGGCCGCGCCGTGGTGCTGGACGTGCGCGAACCCTGGGAGCTGCAGACCGCCAGCGTCAAGGCCGACGGCTTCACGCTGGTGGCGATTCCGATGGGCGAGATTCCCGCGCGCCTGGCCGAGCTGGACGCCGCCACCCCGGTGGCCTGCCTGTGCCACCACGGTGCGCGCAGCCAGCGCGTGGCCCAGTTCCTGGCGGGCAACGGCTTCACCCAGGTGGCCAACATCGCCGGCGGCATTGACGCCTGGTCGGCCGAACGCGACCCCTCGGTTCCCCGCTATTGATTGCAGTTTCACAGAAGGACCATCATGACCCCGTTGCGGCTTCTTCCCCTTTCGCTGGCACTCGGTGCCGCCTTCGCGGCGCCGGCGCAGGCCCAGAGCCTGCTGGAGCTCTACGAATCGGCACGCACCTACGACGCGAGCTACCAGTCGGCCAAGGCGCAGTACGACGCCAACCTGGCCCGCGCCCAGCAGGCCAAGGCCGGCATCCTGCCGTCGGCCAACCTGTCGGCCAACGCCTCGCGCACCAACTCGGAAGTCAAGGACCCGCCGTCCGAGCGCGACTTCAATTCGCGCAGCGCCACGGTCAGCGCGGCGCAGCCGCTGTTCCGGCCGGCCAACTTTGCCACCTGGGAGCAGGGCAAGAAGCAGGTGGCGCTGGCCGAGGCCCAGCTCACCGTGGCCAGCCAGGACCTGATCATCCGCGTGAGCCAGGCCTACTTTGACGTGCTGGCCGCGCAGGACACGCTGACCTTTGTGCGTGCGCAAAAGACGGCTGTGGCCGAGCAGCTGGCGTCGGCCAAGCGCAACTTCGAGGTGGGAACCTCCACCATCACCGATTCGCGCGAAGCCCAGGCCCGCTTTGACCTGGTGGTCGCCCAGGAGATCGCCGCCGACAACGACCTGCGCGTGAAGAAGCTGGCGCTGGACAACCTGGTGGGCAAGGCCAACGCCGCGCCGAAGCCGCTGGCCACGCCGGTGGTGCTGCCCGCGATCAGCCCGGACAGCGTGGAGCAGTGGGTGCAGCAGGCCGAAGAAGCCAGCCCCGCCATCCTGCAGTCGCGCACCAACCTCGACGTCGCCCGCCTCGAAACCGAAAAGGCCAAGGCCGGCCACCTGCCCACGCTGGACCTGACGGCCAGCTACAGCCAGTCGCGTTCGCCCAACAACCTCACGGGCGTGCAGACGCGCAGCAACAACACCACGGTGGGCCTGCAGTTCAACCTGCCGCTGTTTGCCGGCTTTGCCACCCAGAACCGCATCAAGGAAACCCTGTCGCTGGAAGAAAAGGCGCAGGCCGACCTGGAAGCCACCCGTCGCGCGGTCGGCCAGGGCACCCGCAGCGCCTTCTTCGGCGTGGTCTCGGGCCTGAGCCAGGTGAAGGCGCTGGAGGCGTCGGAGCAGTCCAGCCAGCTCGCGCTGGACGCCAACAAGCTGGGCTACCAGGTGGGCGTGCGCATCAACATTGACGTGCTCAACAGCCAGAGCCAGCTGTTCCAGACCAAGCGCGACCTGGCCCAGGCGCGCTACAACGTGCTGCTGGGCAGCCTGCGCCTGCGCCAGGCCAACGGCACGCTCAAGCCGGAAGACCTGCAGGGCGTCAATGCGGTGCTGGTGAAGTAAGCGCTTCGGCGCAATTGACTTGCGACTTATTGAACGTCAACTTTCAGAAAGTCGCGACTTTTCGAAAATGCCGTGCGATGAAGTTGCAGCGCGACTACTTGGAGAGCACTTCAAGCTTGGCTGACGTATCCATATCGATTCGACCGGTAGCCTGAAGCCTGTTGTCTGATTGGAACTTTCGGATTGCTTCGACAGTCCTTCTTCCAAGAACTCCATCTGGCGCGCCTACCGAATATCCCAACGCGCTCAACCGCTTCTGGGCATCAATGACGGTCATGGGACCACTTTTCCCCTCGGGTGCTACAGGTGCAACAACGGGAGCAGGAACAAGCTGGACTGGCGATGCACTAGGTACTGGAACCGGCTGTTGAGTAGCCGACTGGCTGCTTCGAGCAGACCCAAGTGCATCGAGAATCTTGCCTCCAATCTCAGCGCCGATCAGTTCCTCATACTCTGACTCAGCCTTCTGGTTGTACAGACCGATGTCAATCTCAAATAAGCCCCCAAACGCTCTTTGAGTGCCAGTCTTGCAAGAAAGCATTTCCATTGTCCACTCATTCTTGATCTTGGCGCGACCTGTCAATGCACCGGCCCACATGTTGCCAGTTTCTGTTTTTGTTGTTCGCCCTAACAGAGCCAAATCGGGCCTGGCAGTTGCACAAATTTTCCTAAGTGCCTCCCTCCGCTCAGAGCCCGTCATTTCACCCACTTTGGCTGTCGTCCGGTCAACCGTCACCTGATACCCGCCCCTGCTTTCAAACAGGTCAGCTGCTTTGACGGAAGCGCGATCACCCGCTACGACCACCATTGTTTTTGCGGTCGTGAAAGCCGAGCGAACTTCTGGCGTGAAGGTCTTTTCGTCGATCGTCACCTGGATCACATTGTCTCGGGAGCCTGACACCGCATGGCCAACATGCAAGGCAGTTGGCACTAAAGCTGCGGCCATACAGCCACTCAACAACATCAACGAGACAATGCACAAAAACCGAAAACCTGAGTATGAAATCATTGCACTAGCCTCCATCATTCAATTCATTGTGTTGCTTTGGCATTCAACCTTTATGAAGATTGTCCCCATGAAGGTCGTGTTGTCGAGTTCTGATATCAAAACAATTACCAGTTAACGGTCTTCGGCGCCTTCAGGTCAAGTCCCGCACCTTTCCAAGCATCCGTTCCGCCGCGATACCAAAGCACATCTTTGAAGCCTGCGTCAATTGCGTGGAGCGCTGCGTTGTAAGAGATCCAGCATTCGGAGCCACTGCAAAGGAAAACTACAGGCCGTGATTTATCGCCATCGAGCAACTTTCCAAGCGCTTCAGACAACCTCGCCTTTTCGGCACCAAAGAACTGCGGGTCGCCAGCACCCGCCATGGAGTAAGCGCCAGGCACCGTCAATCGATTGCGCCCCGCCAATACATCAACGACGACAAGCGTTGGCACCTGTTCGAGCAGTGCCTTGAGTTCAAGGGTCTTGATGACACGGCCGCCGGGGATCGAAATGGGGGTTGGCGCATGAAACGGGGCACGTTTGGCGGTTGTGGTGGGAGATATTCCCCAGTCCTTATCTTCATATGAAAAAGCCACAGCACCAGCGGAAGGCTGTGGAATCGCTACCTGAGTGAACGCAGGGCTCGAGAGAAGCCCCAGCCACATGCTGGCAATAGGAACCCAAAACTGGGGCCGGCGGCGCATCAGAACAAACGTAGTACGCATATCTACCTCACACTAATTGGAAACTCCGAAGAGCAACGCGCGAGCGACGAAGATTCACACACTCGTACGTAAATGGTGTCAACCACAGAACCTGGATTGAATGTCGTTTGAAGTTGTGAACCGGAGACACTTGTTGGCGCCCTGCTGCTGCTGCCACCACCGCCAGCAAGCCATCGGAAAGCAATCCAGTTGCCGCTGTAGAAGTTTGACCCGAATATCGTCAGGGTTTGTGTGCCTGAATTCCGATTGACTGAGTTTGGAGACAAGCCAGAGACATTCGGCGTACATACGTTTGCGGGAATGCTAACGCTGACAGAGTTGGAGTCCCTTGTGCCGTTGGTGTTGCTGGCTCTTACAAAATAGCTGTAGTTGCCGCCAGCGACCAGCCCAGAATTGTTGACAAAGCTGGTTCCGCTCGTAGCGCCCCCAACAGTCTGGGAGTTGCGAATCAACTGGTAGGAGCTGGCATTGGCCGAACCAGACCAACTGAATGCCACTGCGGGACCAGCGGGCGCATTCGTATCGCAGTAAGGCGCTGAAGAGCTCAATGAAAAGCTACCCGGAACCGCTGGCGCAGGCGTGGGCGCTGTGACGCGTACAAAGCTTGTACCCGCAGAACACTGGAAACTGGCATTGCAAACTCGTACATAAATAATGTCATTCACCGTACCCGGATTGATGGAGACACTGATCTGCCCGCTGTTGTTGACGCTGGCCCCCGACCTTGCATTCGTCCAAACGCCTGCACCAGCACCTGAGCCCCACAGAAACTGCACCGTATTCCCTGCGACAAAGCCGCTGCCAAAAATCGTCAGAGCCTGGTCACTGCCATTGGCCGTCATTGATGAAGGTGATAGCCCGGACACCGCCGGCACAGAAGGCGGAGCAGATGTAACAGCATTGACTTGCACAAAAGTTGATCCACCGGAACACTGGAAACTGGAATTGCAAACTCGGACATAGATCGTGTCACTCACAGTACCTGGGTTGATCGTGACGTTGATCTGGCTACTACTAATGACACTGGCGCCTGACCTCGCATTTGTCCAGACGCCTGCACCTGCGCCGGCGCTCCACAGAAACTGCACCGTGTTTCCTTGTACGAAGCCACTGCCATACACGGTTAGCAACTGATCGCTGCCGTTGGCCGTCATAGATAAAGGCGACACAGACGATACGGTTGCCACAGCAGGTGATGGCGAGGTCGCACCCGCCGTCGTGAAGAAGGAATTGGCACTTGTCTTGTATGTGGCCGGGTTACTGCATGATGTATCTGGACATGCCGTGACATCCCATCGGTACTGAGTCGCCGCCTGCAAGGCACCACCTGGAACCGTGTAACTGGTTTGGGCTGCAGCCAGCGCCGAAGATGTGTGGACGATGATGTTGGTTGACAAGTTGCGGATGTTTACTTGCCAATACGTAGCTGCCCCACCACTCCACTGCAACACCAGCGTAAGCGACTGGCCAGTCGCGTTGTTGGCAGGCGAGACTACGGTTGGTGCCGCCGTTGAATTACTGCCGGTGCCAGCGCCCGGTACCTGGACGCGTATGCCCGAGATGTCGCGCCCTGACACGGTGAGAGTGGTTACCGCGCTCGCGTTGGAGCTGACACCGTTAATCGACGAACTGTAGTAGCCAAGGAAGCCCGAACTTCCCGGAATGCGGTTGTTGATGGAAAGGTAATAGGCAACGTTCTCTAGGACCAGAAGCGAAAAGCTGCCATCTGCCGCCGTCACAGCTTGAACGCTACCCTCGCACAGGCCACCGATGCCATTGCGTGAACTACAGCCGTAAACGTAGTAGCCAGCGACTGGTTGCCCACCTGCATCCGTCACTACCCCTCTCAATGCATAAGGCACCACCACCGACACAGACACAGACACAGGAGTCGAGCATTCCGAATTGCTTTCTGATGTGGGCGAGGAAGCAGTTTTGCAGACACGGAACTGTAATGTGTCGGCCGTCAGACCTGGGTTAACCAGCAGCAGGATTGAAGTTGAAGACAGAACTGTGGGCGGTGAGTTTGTGTTGCGCCAGCCTCCGCTTCCAGAGTACTTCACTTGAACGGCACTGCCAGTATTGAAGTTACTGCCACTAAAGGATATTGCCTGTGCTGTGCCATTGGCAACTACTGATTGAGGGCTAACACTGCTGACCACAGCAGTGAGGGTGGACGGAATCGCAGGTAGTTCGCCGCAGATGTTGAGGGGTACAGAAACTAGAGTTGCAGACGCTGTAGTGGTACCAAGAGAGTTAACCGCAGCTACTACGTAGGTGTAAGTCTGCCCAGCACGTACTCCTTCATTGCTGAGGTACTGCCTTGCCGTAGAGGCAACCGTGCCGACCTCAGTCCCGTCTCGGTAAACAACATACTTGGCGGCAGTTGTAGCGGCACTCCAGGTCAGTCGTACACCCGGACCTTTTCGTTCTGACCTAGTGCAGGACGGAGCAGCTGAGGCAATGTTGAACGCGCCTGGCGGTCCGGCCAAAGCGTTCAAGTCTTTGAGGAATATTTTCTCAAGTTCGATCCAGGTCGGATGCCTACAGTCCCATACGAAAGGGCAATTCACATAGGGTTCTGCATACTCAGCGCGGCTCAAAGAAATGCGGGTACCAGTAGCGAAGCTGTTGCTGTGCTGCACATCACCAAGCCCTAAAGCAGTCGGGCTCCTCACACCAAATGCCGGTTGCCCGATAACACCGAGAACTTTTTCTTCCAACTGTCGCTGCGGCCTTGGTCTGATAAACGCAAGTACCCCAATTGCAGAGCGGGGTGTACTTCGGCAGCACCGTCTGCTAGGTTAAAGCGCTGACCTCGATAGCTAATAAGTCCATCACCTTCTAACTGCGTGTAAGTCGTTCCGTTCAGAGGATTCAGGTCTGGGCGACCAAGCTTTAGTCCAATCAATGAATAGATTCGCTCCACTCCCGTCGGCATCGGATTCCGAACAAGATTAGACAACTCCGCAACAACATAGCCAGGCATTGGCTCGCCAGGCGCCTTGTTCCTGCCTTGCTCACCAGCTTGATAGCAGCTAATTTGTCCACAGAAATTGTTGCCCACATTGTCAGAGCCAACCGGGAATTTACTTTCGTAAAACGTTGCTACTTCGCTGGCGATGCCAGAGTGTGGTGTACCAATCGTAACGAGCGACTTGACCTTATCATCCAACGGCCCAACCTCGGGAACCTTTTTTGGGGCAATGTTCCCGTGCGGTGCTGGTCTTTGCAATGCTGTCCTTGCAAGCAAGCCCCCAAAGGAATGAGCGACCAAAGCAACTTTTCGATTCCCGCTCGCGGCATACACCCTCTCAATTGCCTCGGTGAGGTCTACTGCCGCTTGCTGAAACGTTGTGTTGGTTCGCCATCGGAACTCCCAAACAACAATTTGTGTGCCATCGTCCGCAATACTGCGCCCAAGAAGATCAGCGGTGTTTGCCCATGTGCTTTTCCCTCCGCCGAGGCCAACAACATCTACGCTGTATCCATTGATTAGCAGGACTGGCTGTACTTTATCCGACGTAATTGCAACGTCCGGCCTGTATAGCTGCGACCAAGTCTGTAGACTCACGATGGAGGTAACAGTCCCTCCCTCGCAGATTGAACTCGGAAGTCGAATTGCGTTGAGACTTGATGCGGTCGGGTCTAGGACTAACCTAGCCACAGTTAGCCCCGTTTGAAATCCACTGCGGAGCAGTGTGGTCGTAATCCTGCCCCTGGAGTTGATATCTCCTTTGCATAGGACGCTTTGTGTCTTGTACGCCCAAACCCGTGCGCACGTCCCGTTGCTAAGAGCGCTCTCAAGTTTTTCATCATTCGCTACACACTCTCGACTACCAACCTGCCGCTCCGCAAAGATTTTGCTGCCAGCAGAAGCGCGCCGGCCAAGCATTCCGGAGGGCGACGAACTGTCAATGGGCGCGATGACTAGATCACCCGCTTGCGGTTCGCTTGTCGTGATTTGAATAGCATCTGTTCCATCTGCCTGCTTCACACTTTCCACAGTTACTGTCGCCCGACCGCTGCCGAATGTGTTGGTCCCCGCTAGGACCGAAATTCCAAATTCTGAGAATGGGACGCTCTGTCCATTAACAAACTCGCGTGTTTGTCCTGCTTGGCCGACTACGGAAACGTCAACTCCGCCGCTTACACGTGCCACTATTTCGTCTGAAGATGTGTCCCTCACCACTGCTGTGAACTCATACTTCGTTGCAATTGGAGGTGTCGCAACAGCATTTACCACAATTTGCATTCCGTCTACACTGGCAAAGTTAGGAGCGCCCTGAAGCTCGAGTCGCAAGGGAGTGGAGCTGGCCGCACCAAACACTGAAACTGGAACAGTGACCGCAGGAGCGCCTGCCGTCACGGGGATACGGTTGTCCACGCCAAATTGCAGCGTCACCGTTGGAGCTGCCGCGCAACTTTCCGGATATATGCGACAGCGAAAGGTACCCAGACGACCCACATAGCTCAAAACACCGCCAGTTGCTGGCCCGAGCACGTAGATCTTGTCCCCGTCAACACCGAGGTAGTTCCCCGTTGCAGGGTAGTAGCGGTAGATGTAGGGAGCGAACACCTGGTTGGGCTGCGCACCGGCAAACAGGTCTGAGTAAACGGACTCTGCCCAATCCATCAAAACTGTAGCGTTCAGCGGCAGGTCTGCAGCGGCGGCAGGGTTACTGCGAAGTTTTCCGCCCGGTGGCTCCAGCAGGCTGAGATTTGTCACTGCCGTCTGGGGCGGCGGTAGGCCGTTGCTTCCGCTGGAACTTCCGGGCTCATCCGCCCCCCCGCAGGATGCGAGCAATGTCGTTGCCAGAAGCAACACACCAAAGGCTGGAAACCGACGCATCGCGAGCCCCGATCAGTCCCAGTAAATGATGGTCGTCACAAATCGTCCATTGCGATCTGTGGTGTTCAGGCCAACCTCGACATAGTCGACCGACGACATTGAAGGCAGTTTCCCAAGTACGTGGACTGTTGCGCCCGTCGCGCCGTCCGGCGGGTACTGCCTGACAATTTGGCGGTACTTGGGCCAGCCTGATGCACCACTTGGGCCTTGAGAGTACATCCAAAGCGTGCGGTACCCAATGGACCGTGAGCCTGCTGGCGGCGTCGTCGGCAGCAGGCTCACGAGAAGCGTTCCCCCGCTCCCCTTGGCTGCATTGAGCGCGCCGAGCAGGGTGGATGCGTCGGCCTGAACAGAAGGATAGCTGCCGTCAGAAAACGTGCTGTTGAACGGCTTACCCGGTAGCACGTCGGTGTATGTCAGTGCGGGTGTCTTTGTGAGATGCCCGCCTGGCGTTTTCCAGCCGTCGTCAATGTAAATCTTGAAGGTGTAGGTGCCATTTGCCAACAAAGTGTTTGCGATGGTGGCATCCCCCATGGTCCACGAGTTGCCGCTGGCACCGTATTGCGCACAGTCCGCACGGTCAGCATCCCATTGTGATGCGTTGCTGGCATTCCTGTAGGAACACATACGAACGCCTTCGCGTGACGTGAAATTGAGGTAGTTGCCCGTCTTGCCCTGCAGTTCTGGCGCATCCCTTAGAACTGGCGGGAAAAGAAGCTTGACGCCGGTGGCAGGCAATGCAGGCCCAGTTACCACAGCGTAGGTGTAACCAAGTGACCGATAGTCGTAGATGTTGAGTTCAATTCGGTTCGAGCGAGTTGTGGCGTTCTTGCTTGCGCCGGTAGCGATTGAATAGTTGATGAATCGCACGTTCACTGGGGTCACATTGGTTTCCACTTGGCGCCCGTTACCGGAAAAACGCCATGCTGGCCGGTTTTCTCCGTTGCCAACAATGCCCCTGGCCGCACACAGTGCCTTGGAGTTGCCGTAAACAAGATCGTTACGCGCCTGGATGGCTTTGGTGCCGTCCGTGTAAGTGATGTCGTACCGCACGGTTGCGTACTTCGTCACCGTGCCATCTGCATTGGTCTCCTCGCGCACTGATTCAAGCGTCAGGTTAGACCTGACCGAACCGACGCGATACTGGTTGTAGCTGCGGAAAAAATCTTCGTCCTGGCTCCATCCCCGCAAGACCCAGGCTTTGTCTTGACCATCGTCAAGCCAACAAGCGTCTGAGTAAGACAACGCTACGGCGCCATCACGCGGCACCTCATTCGCGTAAACCAGGTCCCAGTTCCGGAGCATTTCATTGATTTCGGCTAGAGCGGACCCTGTTGACGAAGTGTCTGCAGCTCCGCAGTACTGCTGCCCAACGCGGCAGCCAAAATCACTCAAGTTCCCAACAAGTGCCAGTGCTCCCCCGCTTACAGGACCAAGGATGTAGACCTTGCCGTTGACTACCGCAAGGTAGTTCCGTGTGGACGGGTAGTAACGGTAAATGAAGGGGAAGGAGACCTGATCCTGGCTGACACCTGGGAAAAACTGTGGGTACGCCGTTTGCGCCCAGTCCATGAAGGCAGTCTCCGTCAGCGGCTGCGCCGTAGACGTAGCCTGCGGCAATCGGGCAAGAGAGCCGTATGCGTTTGCTTCGGCCAGGAGCGTGGTATCGACAACTGCGGTTTGTGGACTTGGCAAAGCCACCGAATCGACTTGCGTTGACTCGAATGCTCCCCCGCAAGAGGTCAAAAGCACGGTTATTGCCAGCAGTAGGCCCGAGAAGCGAATGGTGCTGAACTTTGTTTTGGCAGATCTCATGAATTTCCCCGAAAGATGCGCGTGACAGAACGCAGTCAAAGTATTTACATTTCGACTCTGTCTGTTACGTGTCAGTTGTGTCAGATGGCATACTGCCGCCATGAAATCGCATGTATTCCGGGTTCATGCAGCGACGAATATGCTTACCGGGCCTTCGGGGTCGGTCACTCTTCGTCACCACCAGGCCGGCCGGTTTCTCGCCGCACTTGTCCTTGCAGTGCCACGGGCGGAAGGGTTGAGCCGCGCTGCATTTCTGGCAGATTGGCACACCGCGCCGGGAACGCTGGGTCCAGACCGAACAGCGATCAGCCGGGTCGTAAAGGCTGTTCAGAACGGTCTAAGCCAGGCGGGATCAGCCAGCCGGGTCGTCAGTGCACCGCGCAAAACAACAGTGGGGCCATGGCGCATGTATGCGCCAGCCACTGAAGACTGGCGGGTCGACAGCGACGCTTTGAGCGTTTTAGGCAGCCGATCAAATCCGTTGCAGCCCAACCTTTGCATAGCTGCCCAGTCGACGCCTGAAGACATGCTGCCTGCTATGACAGCCGTAGTCATTGCTGACGCGCTGGCGCAGCAG
>JAXMER010000002.1:0-2454 GCA_046348185.1 Rhodoferax sp.
ACATGCCGCCCGGCACCGGGGACATCCAGCTCACGCTGGCGCAAAAGGTGCCGCTGACGGGCGCGGTGATCGTGACCACGCCGCAAGACATTGCGCTGATTGACGCCAAAAAGGGCATCAAGATGTTCGAGAAGGTGGGCGTGCCGATTCTGGGCATTGTGGAAAACATGGCGGTGCATGTGTGCAGCGCCTGCGGCCACCAGGAGCATATTTTTGGCGCCGACGGCGGCCGCAAGATGGCCGAGCAGTACGGCATGGACTACCTGGGCGCGCTGCCACTGGCCATGAGCATCCGGCTGCAGGCCGACAGCGGCAACCCCACCGTGGTAGCCGAGCCAGACGGTGAAGCCGCCAAGCTCTACAAAGCCATCGCGCGCAAGGTGGCGGTGAAGGTGGCCGAGCAGGCCAAGGACTTTTCGTCCAAGTTCCCGACGATCACGATTTCCAAGAACACCTGAGGGCGGTTTCAGGCCCGCACCGCGCGCAAGGCAGTGGGTGGGCTGGCGCCAATGGCGCGTGGGAAGCGGCTGCGTAGCCCCTGGCTTTAAGAAAAATCTGCCGCTAACCCGCTTGAATGCTGCGTGAGGCGCTATCAAAAATATAGCGGTTCAGGCTCGCGCAACGCCGGGCGGGCGCGTGTGGGCACGGCCTCCAGCGCGTCCAGCGGGCTGGCCGTGCCGCCCGCCGCCACCTTCAGCACATGGGTGTAGATCATGGTGGTGGACACATCGCTGTGGCCCAGCAGCTCCTGCACAGTGCGAATGTCGGTACCGGCCTGCAGCAGGTGGGTGGCAAAGCTGTGGCGCAGGGTGTGCACGGACACCGGCTTGTGGACCTCGGCGACCTTGACCGCGTGCTTCAAGGCTCGTTGCAAGCGTTGTTCATAGAGGTGATGACGCCGTTCAACGCCCGAGCGGGGGTCAACCGCCAGCGTTGGTGAAGCAAACACCCAATGCCATGCCCACGACAGGCCTGCGCGCGGGTACTTGGCCTCCAGTGCATGCGGCAGGTACACGCCCGGCCTGTTGGCCGCGCGATCCGCAGCCCACAAGGCACGGGCAGCCGCCATCTGGTCGCGCAGCGGCTGTTCCAGTGAGCGCGGCAGCATGACAACCCGGTCTTTGCCGCCCTTGCCGTCGCGCACGATGATGACGTGACGGTCAAAGTCCACGTCCTTGACGCGCAGGCTCAGCCCCTCCATGTGCCGCATCCCGGTGCCATACAGCAGCCGCGCCAGCAACCCCGTGACGCCCTGCATCAGCGCCAGCACGTTCTGCACCTCATCCCGCGTCAGCACGGCCGGAACACGCCGCGTGGGCACAGGCCGCCCGATTTCGTTCATCCAGGGCAGTTCGCAATCGAGCACCTCCTTGTAGAGGTAGAGCAGTGCGCTCAGGGCCTGGCGGTGTGTGGAGGGCGCCACCTTGCGGTCATTGGCGAGCATCGTCAAAAAGGCCTCCACCTCGGGGCGACCCATCTCCCGCGGATGCCGCAGGCCATGAAACCGGATGAACCAGCGCACCCAGTACAGGTAGGTTTGCTCGGTTCGCAAGCTGTAGTGCATGTAGCGCAGGCGCTCGCGCAGCTGGTCGAGCAGCCGCCGGGACTGCAAAGGCGGGCGAGGGCCGGAGCTGCCGGGTTTGACGAAACTGTTAGTACTGTTCATAAATACAGTATCTGACGCAAACCTATGGAAATCAAGGGTTCCACGCCTGGCAAACGTTTGCGTTCGGCGGCGCCCCGCCTTGTTCATAAGCGGGTTTGCAGGGGTTGCGGCGATTTTCGTACGCTGGCGACCGCTGGGAAAACGGACAAATGCTGTTATAAATCAAGCACTTTTAGAACTTTTGTAGGGGTAGAAGTGACGTGTCATCGACTTGTTCATAAGACAGGTTTCACCTCCATATCACGTTAGACTTTTGGGCGGCGCGAATCTTGCTGCCCAAAGGCTTGCATTTACGGAGCAAAAAATGAGCACTCACCGCGTGTATAAGTCCCATGAATTCATGCAGCCAGCCGAGAAAGAACCAATACGGTCTGTTGTTGTTGAATCTTCGCATTCAGTTATCGTGGCTTGGCATGTGGAGCCCGGCCAAACTATTGCGCCACATATTCACCCCGACGGACAAGATACATGGACCATCCTTTCAGGGGAAGGTCAATATCAAATTGACGAGCAAGGCAACACCGTTGCAATTGTTCCGGGGGATATCGTAGTTGCAAACAAAGGGCAGGTGCACGGTGTTCTTTGCACCAGCGTTGGCCCACTTCGGTTCATTTCAGTGGTTGCGCCTTTGGATGCTGGTTATGAACCGCTATCAGCAAAAACATAGGGGATATCAAGTGCAACAAGCTGCCTCCGCTCCCCAGCCTAACTGTTTGGTCAAGCTGACGCCAACAGGCTCCGCCTGTTGGTACCCTCCGCTTCGCTCCGGCGCAGCTTACCGCGGGCGT
>JAXMER010000003.1:0-3435 GCA_046348185.1 Rhodoferax sp.
CCGATATAAGCATGATCGCTGTTGCCGGTGAGGGTCATGCCGTTCCTCATTTGGGAGCGATGGGCGAACCACGGCCGCGTGCCATTCACGTTATGGAACAGGTGCCAGCGCGACCATGGGCCACGAGGACGTGTCGGCCCCGTGTTCATGTAGTTGGGACGGGAACCAAGCGCAGCATAGCCGTTACAGTCCAACAACTGCAAGGCCGGGTCAGGGAACGCCCTGCCACCCGTAGGTGGACCGTTGTGGCTCAACCAGAAGCCGTCATCATCGTTGTTCATGATGAAAACCCCGCTGTACCGGTCCTGCCCATCATCGCGCTGCTCCATGGACTGGATGTGCAATGCACGGTGACCACCGGGCAGTGGACCGTTGAGGCCGTAGTGCCAGATGCGCCCGATCTGGTTGATATCGCGCCACATCTCCCAGCCTTGCTCCACACCGGCAGCCACATCCGTACGGAACGTGCACAGTCCGCCGTTCACACCGCTGTTCACCGGCAATTGGTCGCCGCGCACGCGGAGGGTAGCACCAATAGGAAAAGCAAGCGGCAATGTTCCGATATGTACACTGCGCGGGGCAAAGGGGAACAGAGGTGGCGCTGGATTGGCCAAGAACTGGTCGCCTGTACCGTTCGATTGGAACATATTCTGTCCTTGACCCAGAACCGCGAACGGCTGGAGGGCGATCACCAAGACCGCACTCCACCGAAAGACCGGATGCTTCATGATGAAGAGGTGTTAGGGGGACAAATGGAGGAGGTGAAAAGAAGATGCGGCACCTCCTGCACCGCTGATGATCATCGTGTAGAAGCCATCTGACAGATCCGCCGTACTGATCTCCATGGTCTGTAACCCGTGCGGCCAGTCCCGCTCCACCAACACGCGACTCAAAGCATCGAACACTACAACTGAGGCCCCAGCCGCCAAAGGACCATCGGCTCTGATCAGCAGCGAACTGCCAAAAACATCAGGAACATAGAACTGCCGTGCAACACGCGCATACAAGCCCGCCGAAAGCGTACAATAGGTTAGGTCCGGGGAGATTCGCACATCGTCCACGAAGGCATAAGCTCCTGGCAACCCTCCCCCACCCTCAAGCGGCGAAGGCCAGCTCAACGAATCCTCGAAGAAATTCGCTATCGCGATGTAACGATAAGCGGAATCTGGAACGAAGACGCCGCTTACCCGTATCCAGTTAGCGGTATCGGCCAGTACCGTGTCCATGTATACGGCCGCGCTGTTCGGATACAAATACGTGCTCCAGTCGCTTGGCAGCTCCATGAAGAAGCGCAGACCAGGTCCACGGGCCTTCAACGCCGCCGAGTTCCCGGCGTCCGAACCATATCCCCCACAGGCCGACTGAAAAGACACGCACACGGGAACCCCGGCCACTAACGGCTCGGTTAATTCAGTCGCGATCACTTCGCGGTAGAACGGAGTACCAGGCGCAACGGTGGCTAATCCCATATAACCAGAGCCCTCGAATGCCTGTTGATAACCGAATTGATTGAACGGTACGCTGCATATGTAACCACCCGCGCATGCGTTGAAATAGTCCGCGCTGGTCGTATACGGACTTGTCCAGTCGACCACGCGCGCCCATTGACTAAAGTAATCCGGGCAGGTCGTGTACTCCTCGAACGATCCGTTCGGCACCAGGTTCTGCCCCTGAACCGGAGCGAGCACAGCAACGCACAGGGTGAAGCAAGCAGCACGCATCATGACCACAAGGTGTTTGTGCCGTGAAGTTCGCACACGCCGGCCTTGGTCCGTTGGCAGGTGCTTACCTTGAGCGCTATGTCTATGGTTCCGGGTTCCGGGTTCCGGGTTCCGGGTTCCGGGTTCCGGGTTCCGGGTTCCGGGTTCCGGGTTCCGGTGGCCATGGCCTGCCTGCCGGAACGCCCTGGTCGCAAGCGGCCGTCGGCGGTTCGTCACGTCCACGCGGTATGCTCCAACGTGCTGCATGACGATGTGAAGGAAATCCGCAGTCGTCGTAATTCCAAGGGATAGTTTTCAACCGGCGTACACATTCATGCTAAGATCAACTTGGGGTAATGCGGCGGTTTGCCAGGGCGCCGATCGGTCATTGGTGAATTGATCCCGCTGCCTTGCCACCTGCACCTGCTCCTGCCCCTTGGGCCGTTGATGCGCTGGCTGCTGGCCCCTGGCTACTGGCTGCTGGCCGTGCGGTCCTTGCAAACTGTCCTTGGTGAATTGGTTCATTCGTGAATAGCGAATGGTCGTTGGTGAATGGTGAGTGCGGCTGCTGGCCTTTGGCTACTCGCTGCTGGCTGTGCACCGCTTGCAAGCTGACTTTGGTGAATTGATCAGTTGGTGAACTGGTGACCTGTCCTTCGGTGAACGGTGGAACGGCCGTCGATGAACCCCATCCTGCCGGGGCCTACATTCGCCGGAACATGAGGTGGCGCTTCGCGGACCTGCCGATCCGCACCAAGTTCCTGATCACCCTGGGCATACCGGTGGTGGGGCTGGTGCTGCTCATCGGCAAGCAGGTGGATGGCAGCATCAAGCGCCGCAACGTGCTGGGCTATGTCAGCGTGCAATCGCGGAACATCCGGCTGCTGGGCGACCTGTCGCATGCGCTGCAGCAGGAAGGGGCGCAGAGCGTGGCCTGGCTGCTCGGCGCGGAGCAGAACACGCAGCGCATGGCCATGCGCACCAGCACCACGGACCAGGCGCTGGCCCGGCTGAACGATGAGGCGCTCCACCTGGAGCACGAGATGCGACCACTGGCGGAGCCTGCGGCCCTGCAGCGCCTGCGGGTGCAGGTGCAGGAGCGGCGGTTGACCCCGGCCGCCGTGGAGTCGGAATACCGCCGGCTGTCCCGCCGACAACTGGACCGGCTGGGGCTGGTGTTCCGCCAGGCCATGGACCAGGAGATCAGCGAGAAGCTCTTCGCGCACGTGAACCTGCTCAACGCCAAGGAAGCCTTCAACGATGCGCGCATCCGCATCCTCCGCGTGCTGCTGGCGGACGCCCAGGGCAGCGCGGCCACCACGGAGCTGTACGAGCGCATCGCCCAGTACGAGACCAACACCGCGCTCTTCAACCGCGATGCGCCGCCGGACGCACGCGAGTACTACCAGCGTTCGTACCGCGGCGAGGAGGTGAACTTCGTGCGCACCATCGTGGGCACCATCCACGAGAAGCGCAGCATGGCCGGGCTGCGCGTGGGTCCGGCCGAGTGGTGGGACCTGAGCGGCCGCGCCTTCGAGCTGCTGCGGGGCGTGGAGGAGCGCACCATCCAGGACATCATCCAGGCCACGGAGGGCAACGCGCGGCAGGCCCGGCAGCGGCTGATCATCGTGATCGGTGCATTGCTGGGCGTGGTGGGCGCGGTGGTGGTGATGGGCTACGTGATCATGCGGGGCATCCGCAGCACGGTGGAGGAGGTGACGAGCGCCACCAGTGC
>JAXMER010000004.1:0-1372 GCA_046348185.1 Rhodoferax sp.
CGCGACATGGCAGGTGGCGGAGGGGCCGTAAAGCAGTTGCAGCCGGTCGCGCACGTTGCGCAGGCCGATACCTCCGTTGTCCATTACGGTGGAGACATCGGAACAGCCCTTTCCGTTGTCCCGTACGCTCAGCGTTAACATTCCGTCACGCTGTTCGGCCTTCACGAGTATGTCCACGCGTTCGCTCAAGGCATCCGGTCCGTGCTTGATGGCGTTCTCCACCAACGGCTGCAGCACCATGGTGGGCACCTCGGCGGCGTGCAGCGCTTCAGGCACATCGTAGGCCACATGCAGCCTGTCCTGGAAGCGGACGCTCTCGATGCCCAGGTAGTTACCGATGTGGTCAAGCTCCCGCGACAGCGGCACCAGGTCGCGCTGGTCCTTGCCCAGGCTTACGCGTAGCAACTGCCCCAGGCGGCTCAGCACCTTGCGCGCACCGTTCACGTCGGTGTCCATCAGCGCGCTCACGGTGTTCAAGGTGTTGAAGAGGAAGTGCGGTTGCAGCTGCTTCTTCAGTGCGTTCAGGCGGCTCACCTGCAGTTCGTTCTCCAGTTTCAGCAGTTGCGTCTGCCGCTCGCGCATGGCCCGGGCACCGTCCACCGCCACCAGCACCACCATCAGCGCCCAGTATTCCATGAAGCGGCTGAGGATGGCCGGAGGCAGTGCCTGGAAGGCCCAGCTGATGTACTCCGGCGTGAAGGCGAAGTCGTCCTGCGACCACAGGATCGTGTAGTAGAGGGCGCTGGTGACCACCTCGTGCAGCGCGCCGACCAACAAGCCGAACCCGGCATGCACCAGGATGATCCTCCACAGGGGCCGGGTGCTGAAGGGCCAGCGCTGGAGCACCATGTAGGCCAGTGGGGTCAGCAGTGCCCAGAACAGGAAGTTGAGGTACGGCGGCGGCACTTCGCGCAGCCAGCGGAACTCGCCCATGTCCTTCAACTCGGCGTACACGTAGTGGTGCATGTAGGCCTGTAGCAGGAACAGCGAGGCCATGATCACGGCGGTGATCAGCACCACCCGGTACGGGATCGGTGAGCGTTTGAAGTAGTTCATCCGCGTGTTGCACGAAGGTCGTTCGGACCCTGGTGGTGTGACGGACGGTTCGTGACGAACGGCGTGATGAGGGATGGAACGGCGCCGAGACGCTTCGGCCGGGCCCTGCGGCCTTGAGGTGAGTGGATGGACCCATGGACCCGGGCGCTAACGATCCACGGTTCCATGGGCTCATGGCCACATGGGCACATGATCACATGAGCACATGATCACATGGGCACATGATCACATGGGCACATGATCACATGGCCCCATGAAAGCACAAAGCCCTCCGTTCCCGGAAGGCTTGGCGCTTAATGGGAGGCGATCAGCCGAT
>JAXMER010000005.1:0-1079 GCA_046348185.1 Rhodoferax sp.
CGATAGGCAGGGCGGCGTCCGAGATTCAGCCGGGAACATCTGGTGGGTGTCGCAACGGCTGACGGATGAACCGTATTTTTGATCATGGCCTAATCGCCCGTTGAGGCGAAACGGTTTTCCTGATTCACATGCGGCGTGAATCATGGAGGTTGGCATGGCGCTGTTTTGGTTGTCGGATGAAGCATGGGTGGTGATCGAGCCGCACTTGCCAAAGAACCAGCCCGGAGCGCGCCGGGTCGATGACCGTCGGGTGATCTCCGGCATCGTTCACATGCTCAAGTGCGGTGGCCGCTGGGCGGATTGCCCTTCCGAATACGGCGCTGCGACAACCGTCTACAACCGCTGGAACCGGTGGAGCCGCCGGGGCATCTGGACCCGCATCCTGGGGGCACTGACTGAGGAAGGCTGGATTGCCGAGACTGGCCAGATCGACAGCAGCTACATCAAGGCCCACCGCTCTGCCGGTGGCGCAAAAGGGGGGCGCGGGCCAATGCCATTGGCATCTCACGTGGCGGTAGGACGACCAAGATCCACGCCCTTGTCGATGTACTCGGGCGCCCGCTCCGTCTTGTCCTGACACCCGGCAACACCTCAGATGTGAAGGGCGCTGACATGCTGATTGGCGAAAACATCGGCATGAAGCGCGTGATCGCAGACCGTGGCTACGACGCAAACCGCATCAGGGCCTCCTTGCGCGAGCAGGGAACGATCCCGGTGATCCCCGGTCGTCGCAACCGCAAACGCCCGATCCAGTATGACGAACGCCGCTACAAGGACCGCTGGCGGGTCGAGGCTATGTTCTGCCGTCTCAAGGACTTCCGCCGGGTCGCCACGCGCTACGACAAACTCGCCAGGAACTTTCTCTCAGCCGTAAGCCTCGCTGCCGCCATTGCCTTCTGGCTCTGAACGAGTCTGGACCCTAGTCCGGCGCTACAGCCAAGGCCCCATGACATGTGTGGGCCAGCACGATTGGGGTCCTCGCTTGTGAGTGGATGGTCCACCGTCATTTCATTTGGCATGCCGTTCCACTAGACTTGCTTGTTGCTGGCAAGTGTTCTGCTGCATGGCCAAGTCCAGCG
>JAXMER010000006.1:0-10741 GCA_046348185.1 Rhodoferax sp.
TTCACCCCCGAGCCCGAGCAGGCCTACAACCGCGGTGGCACCGACTATTTCGTCAACGGCCGCCAGATGGACATCGGCACCTTCGACAGCCCCAAGCACGTGGGCCTGCCGGTGGGCCATGTGGCCAAGGTGGCCAGCGAGCACTTCGACATCGACACCGGCGACGAGGCCAAGGCCCTGCACAACGGCGACGCCCTCACCTGGTGGGACCGGCAAGGCGAGCTGCAAGGCGTGCCGGTGAACACCGCTGAAAGGTTGGGCCCCACGCTCTGGCGCATCGTGCCCAACCTGCCTGAAGGCCAGCCGATGGGCGAGCTGAAAGACCTGCGGCGCGATGCCCCCATCTTCCGCAACCGCGACATGGCCTGGGAGCGCCTGCTCAGCAAGCCCTCGGCCGAGCGCCGCATCGCCCTCGACCTCACCCTCGCCCAGACGGCCGATGGCTTCGAGCTCGCGCTGAAAGACGAAGACGGCCACCGCGCCAGCGCGCGCATCACCCACGCCCACGAGCCCGCGCGCGACGCGAGCAAGGCCGAGGCCCAGCTGAAGGACCAGCTGGCCAAGCTGGGCAACACGATCTTCGAGGCGCGCCGCGTGCGCCTGGCGCTGCAGCAGCCCTGGTTCCTGCCCACCGCCGTGTTGAACGCACTGCGCCGCGACGCCGTGGCCGCGCTGGAGGCCGAACGCGCGCGCCGCCTGCCGCGCTTGCCCCGCGCCACGCCGGTGGAGCCGCCCGTGCCCTACCCCGAAGACACGCTGAGCTACCTGGCCAACGTCTACAACCACCAGGCCGCCGCCTTCTACGCCCGCCACGGCGTGAAGCTCGTCGGCGCCGCCTACGAAAGCCACGAAGCCCTGGGCGAGGTGAGCCTGATGATCACCAAGCACTGCGTGCGCTGGTCACTCAGCCTGTGCCCCAAGCAAGCCAAGGGCGTGACCGGCGTGCAAGGCACCGTGCGCGCCGAGCCCCTGGTGCTGCAGCATGGCGACGACAAGCTCACGCTCAAGTTCGACTGCAAGCCCTGCGAGATG
This sequence comes from Rhodoferax sp., assembly GCA_046348185.1. Taxonomy (GTDB): domain Bacteria; phylum Pseudomonadota; class Gammaproteobacteria; order Burkholderiales; family Burkholderiaceae_C; genus Allorhodoferax. The sequence continues at coordinate 1,033 of JAXMER010000006.1, forward strand.
CACGTGGTGGGGGCGATGCGGAAGAACGTGTTGAAAGAGCTGAAGGCGCAGCCGATGACCTTCTATCGGGCGAGGCCGACGAACGCGCGACCTGCTGGCCAGTAGTCAGTGCCACCGCCCTTCCACTCCGGTTGGGCGTCATGGTTTTGGGCGCCAAAAACAGGCTATATCCTGTTTTTTGTTGATACAAGCCAAAGCCTGTAACTTGACGATAGAGGCTACAGCTTGTAATCTGCGATTCGTCGCAGCACCCCTGGCACCACGCGATGGACTACCCCTTGAAACTGGCCGAGCAGCTGCGCCCGCAGCTGCAGGCTCTGCGCAAGCAGCGCGGTATGACGCAAGCCCAGCTCGGGGCAGCGCTCGGCGTCACCCAGGCGCGCGTCGTGGAGATCGAGGCCAACCCCGGCGTGGTGAGCCTGCAGCAAATCGTGCAGGTGTTGCAGGCCCTGGGCGCCAACCTGGTGATCCGGCCATCCGATGTCGCCGCATCCACCGATGCGTCAGTCAAGGCGATCACCAAGCGTCGCAAGAGCACGGCCACTGACGCGCCGGCAACCGCTCAGAAACGGGGCACCTGGTGACAGCACGCCTGGCAGCCTGGATGAACGGGCAGTTCGTCGGCACCTGGTCCGTCGACCGTGGCGCGCACCGCTTCACCTACGACGAGACATGGCTCACGTCGCCCAAGCGCCGCGCGTTGTCGCTGTCCATACCGATCACCCCCACGCGCGAAATACGCGGCCCCGCCGTGGCCCACTATTTCGACAACCTGCTGCCCGACAACGAACGCATCCGCCGACGCCTGGCGCGGCGCTACAAGACCGGGTCGATCGAAGCCTTCGAGCTGCTCCAAGCCATCGGGCGTGACTGTGTTGGCGCGCTGCAGTTGCTGCCGGAAGGTACAGCCCCAGAGGGTTGGCACCGCATCGAAGCCGCCCCACTCACCGACACCCAGGTTGCCAAGGTGCTTCGTGCCGTGCCCTCAGACACGCTGCTCGGCCAGGACGCCGACGACGAAGAGTTCCGCATCTCGCTCGCCGGTGCACAGGAGAAGACGGCCCTGCTCTTCCACCGCGGCCGCTGGCACCGGCCCCGCGGCGCGACACCGACGACACACATCCTCAAACTGCCGCTGGGCCTCGTGGGCGGCTCGCGCCGTGTCGACCTGGGCGACTCGGTCGAGAACGAATGGCTGTGCGCGCAGATCCTGGCCGCCTTGGGCCTGCCAGTCGCCCCGACCGCCATGGGCCAGTTCGAAGACCAGAAGGCCCTGATCGTCACCCGCTTCGACCGGGCACTGCAACCTCCCGACGCGGATGGGCCCCAGTGGATCGCGCGCCTGCCGCAGGAAGACTTCTGCCAGGCGATGGGCCGCCCGCCATCGATGAAATACGAGAAGGACGGCGGCCCTTCGCTGGCAGATTGCCTGCGCCTGCTGCAAGGCAGCCAGGATCCGCACGACACCACCTTCTTTGCACTGACCCAGCTCGCCTTCTGGCTGATGGCCGCGACCGATGGCCACGCCAAGAACTTCTCGATCTTCCTGCAGCCGGGTGACACCTACATCGCCACGCCGCTCTACGACGTGCTCTCGATCTTCCCGTACGTCGGCGACAGCGCCAACCAGTTCCGCTGGCGCAAGACCGAACTCGCGTTTGCGCTTCGCTCCAAGAACGTCCACTACACGCTGCACACCATCCAGGCGCGACATTGGCATGGGCTGGCGATGGGTTGCGGCGGGGCGGGAGTCTGGGCGGAGATGCAGTCGCTGGTCGAGCGTGTTCCAACAGCGCTCGACAAAGTCGAAGATGGGCTGCCGAAGGGCTTTCCTGACAAGACCTGGCAGCTCGTCGCAAAGGGCATGCGCGAGCAAGCCGAGCGCTTTCGGATCGGCCTGAACGGGTTCGCTGCCTGACCCCTCGCGCTTCCCCTCCGCTCAATCGCGCTTCAAGAGATCGATGAACGCGGGGTTGAGAAAGAGCTTCTCCCGGCCCAGCTTGTGCTCACGCAAGATGCCGATCGCTGCGAGTTCCTTCAGATAGACGCTTGCCGTTTGGCGCTTGGCCAGACCCGCTTCCACGACGTGTGCGATGCGGCAATACGGCCGCACGAACACGAGTTCAGCCAGTTCGCGAGAGTAGATCTGGCTGGCGTCTCGTCGCATCCGTTCGGTGGTCTCTTCGATGAGCGCGCGGACTGCGACGATCTTGTTCGTCGTCCAGCGGGCGGTGTCGGTCACGCCCTTGAGCATGTAGAGCAGCCATGGCTCCCAGGCGCCTGCTTCGGTGATCGATTGCAGGCCGCTGTAGTAGTCCGCCCTGTTCCGCAGGATGTGGCGGCTGAGATAGAGCACCGGGATGTCGAGCAAGCCTTGCTCGACCAAGTAGAGCAAGTTGAGCACACGCCCGGTTCGGCCGTTGCCGTCGGTGAACGGGTGGATGGCCTCGAATTGATAGTGGCCCACCGCCATCCGCACCAGCGGGTCAAGCTCAGCGGTATGCGGCAACGTGCCGTGCATCCACTGCTCCCAGTTGGCCAGTTTCTCCCGAAGAAGCCCCTCGCCCTCTGGCGGGGTATAGATGACCTCCCGGGTGCGGTCGTTGCTGAGAGTGGTACCTGGGGTCTTCCGGATGTCCATGTCCACCCCTTTGATCGCACGGCAAATCTGCACGGCCGTGTTCGTGGCCAGCGGTCGGGCCTTGAGGGCCTGGTACCCCTCCCACAACGCCGCTCGGTAGCGCAGCGCTTCCTTGGTCGCCGGGTCGGCCTCGCCCTCGCTGACGCCATCAAAGAGGAACATCTGGTCCGTGGTGGTCACGATGTTCTCGATCTCGCTGCTGGCTTGGGCTTCGAGCAGAGGGATCGAGTTGATGAGTACCCCTTGGTTCGGAATCAACTGCCCGGCAGCCTTCAACTCGGCGACAGCGGCGCGCGCGGAGATGCACGCCTTGAGGACGGGCCGCGACTCCATTTCGGCCATCGGCGGTAGCGCCGGCAACTCGTTGTAGGGCTTGGATGGGTCGAACGCCATATGTCGATTGGAAGGCCTTGAGTCGAACTTACCGGGAGGCATGTCTACCTGATCGACATGATGCCAGAACATGTCGATCTATCTGATAAAAATCGACATAATTGTCCGGTGCGCCCACCCCGACATTGCAATCCACATAAAAATGCTAGCCAAAGCTGACAAACTGGCTCACAACAACATAATATGTTTGCCATGGCTGACACGATCCGCTTGCCTGATGAGCTTGGCCGGCTGCTGAAAGCCCAACGCGAGGCCGCCGGCCTGAGCAAGAAAGAGCTCGCCCAGCGCGCCGGCAAGGTGCGCGAGGTGATCTATCGCCTGGAAGACGGCGAGGACACCACCGTGTCTTCTCTGCTTGCGGTGCTCTCCGCGCTCGGCCTGGGCCTGCGCATCGAGAAGGCCGGCTTGCCGACCATGCAAGAGGTGGCTGCCCGGTTCAGCCTTGACGACGAAGACGACCATGCTGCCTGAGAAGATCCGGCAGCTCGACGTGTCGATCGGCGCTTCAGCCACCCCACAAGGCCAACTGATCAAGCGCTCGGTCTACGAGTTTCGCTACCTCGACCCGCGGCCCGACCAAGCCTCGGTGGCGCTGCTGATGCCCGCCAGCGCACAACCCACGTGGCAAGACGGTGACCTGTTCCCGGTGATGGACCAGCACCTGCCCGAGGGCGACCTCTTCATGCGGCTGCGCGAGATGTTCCCCAAGCAGCCGCTGACGCCGATGCACCTGCTGGCCCTCGTCGGCACCAACGGCATCGGCCGCCTCGGCTATCGCTTGCCAGAAGCAGAGCCGCTGCCCACAGCGCCAGCCATCGACCGCGCCACGCTGCTCAAGACGCGCTACACACCCGAAGTCTTCGACGAGCTGGTGCATGCCTACCTCAGCACCGGCGCCGGCATCTCGGGCCTGCAGCCCAAGATCATGGTGCCGGACCGGCCCACCGTGCCCGTCCCTTCGCTCATCGTCAAAGCCGCCAGCCCGGCCTACCCCGGCCTTGCGGCCAACGAATACCTGTGCCTCAAGGCCGCGCAACGCGCCGGCATTGCCACACCCCACTTCGAGCTGTCCGACGACGGCCAGATGCTGGTGCTGGACCGCTTCGACCTCGTCACCAAAGAAGACGGCAGCACCGAGCGCCTGGGCTTCGAAGACATCGCCGCCCTGGCCGGCCTGCGCGTGCGCGATGTGCTGTCAGACCGCAAATACCAGGGCAGCTACCAGCGCGTGGCCGAGCTGCTGAAACAGCTTCAACTGCCTCGTGAGAACCTGCACCGCTTCTTCGAGCAGGTGGCCTTCAGCGTGATGGTGCGCAATGGCGATGGCCACCTGAAGAACTTCGGCGTGCTCTACCGCTCGGCCGGCGAAGCCTGGCTCTCGCCCATGTTCGACGTGGTCACCACGTCGATCTACCGCTACCAGCGCTACGCTGGCGGGCCCGAGCTTGAAGACCGCACGTTGGCGCTGAAACTTTTCGCGGGGAGGCATGGAAGCAAGGCCTACCCGACAACCGAAGCGCTGGTTTACTTCGGCAGGAAGATCTGCGAGGTCAGTGATCCACCCGCTGTGATGCGCCGAATCGCCAAGGCGATGCGTCAGGTGCTGACGGATGCCAAAGCTGACACGCGCATCCCCGCGAACTTGCTCGGCGAAATGAACGCCGCGTGGCATACCGGCTTGGCGGGCAACTGATATCTCGCAAATGACGAGTCACGACAGCTCTGCACAACAAACAACAAACGAGAGAACCACAACATGACCAGCCACGAACAACGCGCCGCACTGCAACGCAAGATCTGGGACATCGCGAACAACGTTCGCGGAGCCGTCGATGGCTGGGACTTCAAGCAGTACGTGCTGGGCACGCTGTTCTATCGCTTCATCAGCGAAAACTTCATCGACTACATCACTGGCGGTGACGCCAGCGTGGACTACGCGACCATGGCGGACGATGACGAGAACATCGAGGCCGCCAAAGACGATGCCATCAAGACCAAGGGCTACTTCATCTACCCCAGCCAGCTGTTCGTCAACGTGGCGGCGAACGCCAACACCAACGAAAGCCTGAACACCGACCTGGCCAACATCTTCAAGGCCATCGAGGGCTCGGCCAGCGGCTACCCCTCCGAGCTTGACATCAAGGGCCTGTTCGCTGACTTCGACACCACCAGCAACCGCCTGGGCAACACCGTCAAGGACAAGAACACCCGGCTGGCCGCCGTGCTCAAGGGCGTGGCGGAACTGGACTTCGGCGGCTTCGATGCCAGCCACATCGACCTGTTCGGCGACGCCTACGAGTTCCTCATCTCCAACTACGCGGCCAACGCCGGCAAATCAGGCGGCGAGTTCTTCACGCCGCAGCAGGTGTCCAAGCTGATTGCCCAGTTGGCGATGCACGGGCAGTCCAGCATCAACAAGATCTACGACCCGGCTTGCGGGTCGGGCTCGCTCTTGCTGCAAGCCAAAAAGCACTTCGACCAGCACCTGATCGAAGACGGCTTCTTCGGGCAAGAAATCAACCACACCACGTACAACCTGGCGCGGATGAACATGTTCTTGCACAACGTGAACTACGACAAGTTCAACATCCAGTTGGGCAACACGCTGGAAGAGCCGCACTTCGCCGACGAACGGCCGTTTGACGCCATCGTCTCCAACCCGCCCTACTCGGTGAAGTGGGTCGGCAGCGACGACCCCACGCTGATCAACGACGAGCGCTTTGCCCCGGCCGGCGTGCTGGCGCCCAAATCCAAGGCCGACTTTGCCTTTGTGCTGCACGCACTCAACTACCTGTCTGCCAAGGGGCGAGCGGCCATCGTTTGCTTCCCAGGGATCTTTTACCGGGGCGGAGCCGAGCAGAAGATTCGCCAATACCTGGTCGACAACAACTACGTCGAGACCGTCATCTCGCTGGCCCCCAACCTGTTCTTTGGCACCACCATCGCCGTGAACATCCTGGTGCTGGCAAAGAACAAGAAAGACACGACCACGCAGTTCATCGACGCGAGCGGATTGTTCAAGAAGGAAACCAACAACAACACGCTGCTGGATTCGCACATCGAGCAGATCATGGCGGTGTTCGACAGCAAGGCCAACGTCGACCACTTTGCCAAGTCCGTACCGTTGGAGCAGGTCGCAGCCAACGACTACAACCTCTCGGTCAGCAGCTATGTGGAAGCCAAGGACACCCGCGAGGTGTTGAACATTGCCAAGCTCAATGCCGAGCTGAAAATCACGGTTGCCAGAATTGATCGTTTGCGCAAGGACATTGATGCCATCGTTGCGGAGATCGAGGGCAAGAGGTCGGAGGCATGAGCAGCGTGAACTTCTTGGACAAGCTGCTAGATGGGGTAGAGGTGGCATGGCTGCCACTCGGAGATCTCACGAAGTATGAACAGCCGACAAAATACCTAGTCGCGGCAAAGAACTATAACGACGACTTTGAGACGCCCGTGCTCACGGCTGGCAAGACCTTTATTCTTGGCTATACGGGCGAAGTCAATAGTGTTTACAAAGCATCAGAACATCCCGTAATCATCTTTGATGATTTCACGACCGCAAATAAGTGGGTTGACTTTGACTTCAAAGTTAAATCTTCGGCCATGAAGATGATCACATCAGGCGATCAAGGCAGGGCGCTACTCAAGTACATTTATTATTGGCTGAACACCGTGCCAAGCGAATTTGTCGATGGCGACCATAAGCGGCAGTGGATCGGCAACTACACGAGCAAGAAAGTCCCCATCCCCTGCCCCGACAACCCCAAAAAATCGCTTGAAATCCAAGCCAAAATCGTTCGCATACTGGACGCCTTCACCGAGCTTACGACCGAGCTTACGACCGAGCTTACGACCGAGCTTACGACACGCAAGCAACAATACAAGCACTATCGCGATCAATTATTAAGCTTCCCAGATGGAGAGGCGGATTGGAAGCCTCTTGGTGAAATTGGTAAATTTACACGAGGAAAGCGCTTCACCAAAGCAGATTATGTCGAGGATGGTATCGCCGCCATCCATTACGGCGAGATATATACCCGGTACGGAGCCTGGACGGATCAAGCCCATTCCACAGTCCGATGCGACATGGAACAATTACTTCGCTACGCGCTGCCAAACGATGTGGTGATCACTGACGTCGGCGAGACTGTGGACGATGTTGGTAAGGCAGTTGCATGGATTGGCGATGGGAAAGTGGCCATTCATGACCACTGCTACGCCTTTCGTCACGCGATGAATCCCAAGTTTGTTTCCTACTGCATGCAGACAGCCTCGTTCATCGCCGAGAAGGCCAAATACGTCGCCAGAACCAAGGTCAAGACACTTTTGATCAATGGGTTCTCCAAAATTGCCATTCCTGTGCCTTATCCGAACGAGCCGGAAAAGTCATTGGCGGAGCAAGCCCGCATCGTCGCCATCCTCGACAGGTTCGACGCCCTGACCAACTCCCTCACCGAAGGCCTGCCCCGAGAGATCGAGTTGCGCCAAAAGCAATACGAGCACTACCGTGACCTGCTCTTGAGCTTCCCCAAGCCGGAAAAGGTAGAGGCATAACATGGGGAGGACGCTCGCGGAGGTCGCCGAACAACTGCAGGGCACCGACAAAAAGGTGCAATTGATCTACGCCTTCAACGGCACGGGCAAGACGCGCCTGTCTCGGGCGTTCAAGCTGTTGATTGCGCCCAAAGGGGAAGGTGATGACGCGGCGTCGTCGGAGTTGGCCGACAAGAAGATGCTCTATTACAGCGCCTTCACCGAAGACCTGTTCTATTGGGACAACGACCTCGGGCGGGATGCCGAGCCCAAGCTGAAGATTCAACCCAATGCGTTCACCAAGTGGGTGCTAGAGGAGCAAGGCCAGGACCAAAGCATCACCACAACCTTTCAGCGCTACACCAGCGACAAGTTGACGCCGCATTTCAGCGCAGACTTTTCATCCGTCAGCTTCTCGTTCGAGCGCGGCAACCAGGCACCAGAGCCCCACATCAAGATCTCCAAGGGCGAAGAAAGCAACTTCATCTGGAGCGTGTTCAATGCCCTGCTGGAACAGGTGATCGCCGAGCTGAACATCCCGGAAGCCACCGACCGATCCACCGAGGCCTTCAACAACCTGACCCACGTCTTTGTGGATGACCCGGTGAGCTCGCTGGATGAAAACCACCTGATCGAGCTGGCGGTCAACTTGGCCGGGTTGATCAAGTCCAGCGAATCCGGCCTGAAGTTCATCATCACCACGCACAGCCCGTTGTTCTACAACGTGCTGTTCAATGAGCTCAACGGCAAGGCCAGCTACATGCTGGAGCGCTTCGAGGATGGGAGCTTCGAGCTCACCGAAAAGCATGGCGATTCCAACAAGAGCTTTTCGTACCACCTGCATCTGCTGCAGACCATCGAGCAGGCCATTGCCGACAACAAGGTCGAGCGGTTTCACTTCACGCTGCTGCGCAACCTCTACGAGAAGACGGCCAGCTTCTTGGGCTACCCGAGGTGGTCTGAGCTTCTGCCGGATGACAAGCAGCTGTACTACAGCCGCATCATCAACTTCACCAGCCACAGCACGCTGTCCAATGAAGCCGTTGCACAGCCCACGCCGGCAGAGAGCGCGACCGTCAAGCTGTTGCTAGACCACCTGAAAAGCAGCCACGGCTTTTGGCAGCAACAGGGAGCCTGAAGGCATGAGCGACATCACGCGTCACAGCGACTACCGCGAAGCACTGGCGGCCATCAAGCAGCGCATCCAGACCTCGCAGACCCGCGCCGCGCTGGCGGTGAATGCCGAGTTGCTGGGCCTGTACTGGGACATCGGCCGTCAACTGGATGCCTGGCAACGCGAGCGGGCCTGGGGCTCGGCGGTGGTGGAGCAGATGGCGCAAGACCTGCAGGCCAGCTACCCCGGCATGAAGGGCTTTTCGCGCAGCAGCCTGTTTGCCATGCGGCAGTTCTATGCCTTCTTCAGCCCGAGGTTTGAAGTTGTCCCACAGCCCGTGGGACAAATGCCCTGGGGCCATGTGCGCACCCTGCTGGCCAAAGTGAAGTCGGTGGAGTTGGTGTTGCTGTACGCGCAGGCCTGCGCCGAACATGGCTGGAGCCGCACGGTGCTGGATTGGCAGATTGAACAGCGCTTTCACGAACGCGCTGGCCAGGCGGTGGGCAACTTCGCCCAGACGCTGCCCGCACCACAGTCCGCGCTAGTGCAGCAAAGCCTGAAAGACCCTTATGTGTTCGACTTCCTGACGCTGACACCGCAGGCGGTGGAACGCGACATCGAAAACCAGCTGGTGGCCCAGATCACCCGCTTCCTGCTGGAACTGGGCAAGGGCTTTGCCTTCCTGGGGCGGCAATACCCGCTCGCCGTGAACGGCCGGGACTACTTTCTGGACTTGCTCTTCTACCACGCTCGCCTGAAGTGTTATGTGGTGATCGAGCTGAAGGCAGGCGAGTTCAAGCCCGAGTACGTGGGCAAGCTCAACTTCTACCTGTCAGCAGTGGACGACCAGTTGCGCGCCGAGGATGACCAGCCGACGATTGGCCTGATCCTGTGCAAAAGCAAAGACAGGCTGGATGTGGAGTACGCGCTGCGCGACATCCACAAGCCGATGGGCGTGAGCTCGTTCATCACCAAAGACATCCCGCTGTCGGTGCAGGCCCAGTTGCCGACCGTGGAAGAGATTGAAA
>JAXMER010000007.1:0-14206 GCA_046348185.1 Rhodoferax sp.
GCGGCACTCAATGGCTCGCTGCTGGTCACCGGCCCAGATGGAAAGCCAGTGCCCTACATCGCCACCTCGTTCCAGACATCAGGCGGGTCACAGACGCTGGCACCTGGCGCCACGGTCACCATCTTCAAGGATCTGGACCTGGCAAACCAGTATCTGGTGGATCGCGCTGGCACCTACACCGTGCAATTCCGCGGCGGGAACGGGATTCCTGCATCAGCGCCCATCAAGGTGGACGTGGCCGCTGCGCCGCTCCCAGACGCCACCGCGTTTCTTGCAGCAGTGGTGCGCAACGCGCCCGCAGAGTGGAGCGTGGCCCGCTATGACCGGGTGCTCTTCCTGACCGACACACGCACCACCAGCAAGGGCAACCAGCGCGAGTTCAGCATTCAGTTCCAGGCTGCAGACGCAGCAGCCCCCAAGGGTGGCGTGGACCTGGGCATGACCCGCATGGGGCGTGCATGGGTGGTGGCACAGAGCGAAGAAGTGAAGAGCGCCTGGCCTGGCTACCTGGACTTTGTGCGCGCGCAGCTGAAGCCCTTCGTGCCTACCGCGCCACCTTCATCATGACGCGGGTCATGCGCTGGGTGAGGAAGGCAAACAGCGCGCAGAACGCCACAGCAAAGGTGCCAGCCGCCACGGGAATGACATTGCGCCAGTCCCAGCCAGGCTGCAGCACGCACACGCTTGGATCAGAGGGGTGGTAGTACACCTCTGTGGTGGAGCCAGGTGGGAAGGCGTCGGCCTGTGCCCTGGCCTCCGCAGCTGCGCCGCCGCTCACGGTGAACGCCACGCGCGTGCCGGTGTACTCCACGCCGTCCACCTGGTACCCGTACTCCACAGAGGCCTGATGGCTGGTGTGCCGCACGCCTCGCCCCGGTGAGACGTGGCTGGAGCGCGCCACCTCGCTGGAGCGCACCGTGCCGGTCACGTGCGGCCAGTTCACGCTGTCGGCGGCGCGCCACCATTCCAGACCGCCCATCACGATGAAGAACAGCCCCAGGCACGCCATGAGCCCAGAGGCCCCAAGGAAGAGCACGCGCACAAGCTTGACGACACCAGGCGTGAGCGGGCGATGGGTGCGGCCAGGGCGGTCCATGTCAGGCATCCCCCAGGTGCCACACCTTGCGGATGGCGGTGAGCGGCTTCTCGATCTGCGCTGGCGTCAGGCCGCGCTGCTCCAGCACGTAGCGGGCCAGCGCCACGCCAGCCTCGCCTTCCTCAAAGACCACCTTGTTGGCGCCAGCGCGCAGCAGGGAGTCTCGCTCGGCCAGGTAGTGCGCGCGCACGGCCACTTCGGCGCTGCTGTTCAGCTCGCGCACCGCGCGTACCACCGCGCTGCGGGCCTGGCGGTGCGGCAAGCTCAGCACCACGTGCGCAGCGTGCCCCACGCCAGCCTGCTCCAGCACCTCACGGCGGGTGCCGTCGCCGTAGATGGCGTGGCGGCCAGCCTTCACCAGCCCCTGCACAGTGTCCAGGTTCATCTCGATGACCGTGGTCCGCATGCCAGCGTCGCGCAGCATGGCATCCACCAGGCGGCCCACCGGCCCGTAGCCGATGATGACAGCCAGCGGCTTGCCTTCCACTGGTTCGGCTGGCTCATTGCTGACGCCCAGACGCGCTGCGCGCCGCCTGTGGCGCGCGTCCAGCAGCTGGTGCAGCCATCCTGTGCGCTGCACCACGCGCTCCATCCAGTCCAGCCTGCCAAAGAGCAGCGGATTCAGCGTGATGCTCACCATGGCTGTGGCCACCAGAACGTTCATGCCGTCCTTGGGCAGCAGGCCGTGGTCCTCTGCCACGCTGCCAAGGATGAAGGAGAACTCACCAATCTGCGCCAGGCCCACCGCCACGGTGAGCGCTGTGCGCACGGGGTATCCGCAGATGGCCACGATGACCAGCGCTGCCAGCGGCTTGAACGCCAGCACCACCACCACGCCAGCCGCCACCAGGCCTGGCTGCTCCACCAGGAAGTGCGGGTTGAACAGCATGCCCACGGACACAAAGAACAGCACGGCAAACGCGTCGCGCAGCGGCAGCGCGTCTGCGGCGGCCTGATGGCTGAAGGGGCTCTGCGCCACCACCACGCCAGCCAGAAAGGCGCCCAGCGCCACGGATGCGCCAAAGAAGTAGGCAGACGCCACGGCAATGGTGACAGACATCACCAGCACGGTCAGCGTGAACAGTTCTGCGCTCCGCAACCGCGCCACCTGCGCCAGCACCCAGGGCGCCACGCGGGACCCCGCAAGCAGCGTGATGGCCACCAGCGCCACCAGCTTCAGCAGCGCCCAGCCCACGATGCCAGCACTGCTCCATGCAGAGTCTGCGGCAGGCATCCCCAGGATGGGCACCATGACCAGGAGCAGCACGGTCAGGATGTCCTCCACAATCAGCCAGCCCACCGCCACGTGGCCATGGATGGTGTTCAGCTGCGAGCGGTCCATCAGCACGCGCAGCAGCACCACGGTGCTCGCCACGCTCATGGCCATGCCCAGCATGAGGCCAGAGCGCAGGTCCCAGCCCAGCAGATAGAAGACGCCCATTGCCGCACCTGTGGCCACCAGGCTTTGGCCCAGCGCGCCCGGCACAGCGATGTTGCGCACCTTCCACAAATCCTTCAGCTGGAAGTGCAGCCCCACGCCAAACATCAGCAGGATGACGCCCACTTCCGCCAGTTCATGGGCGATCTCCTTGCTCCCAGTGAAGCCTGGCGTGTATGGACCAATGGCTACGCCAGCCAGCAGGTAGCCAACGATGGGAGAAAGCCCCAGCCTCTGCGTGATGATGCCCAGCACCCAGGCGGCCGCGAACGCTGCTGCGATGGTCTTCAGGAGAGGGAGTTCGCCCTCCATGGCCAGGAACAGCGGTGCGTGCGCCACGAGCATGCCCAAGTGTAGAGCGCGAACCGAGTCCCACCCACCTGCAGCAAGGCTGTGTCGTGATTCAGGCGGAGACCGCGCACTGGACCGTGAAGGAGACCAGCCTCTCCCTCACGACAGCGCTGGCGCCTTCATGCGGTAGTCAATCGCATCAATGACCTGGTCGCCCTTGGTGAAGCGGCCCGGCAGGTAGCCCACCCGCGTGAATCCCGCCTTCTCCAGGGCGCGGCAGGATGCTGCGTTCCAGTGGAACGGGAAGGCCGACACTTCCGCCATGCCTAGGCGGGTGAACGCATGGTGGGCGAACGCGCGAATCACCTGCGGCATCAGACCGCGGCCGCGGTACTCCGATGCAAGCCAGTAGCCAATCTCGGCGGGCGAGACCGGCTCCGGCAGCTCGCCTGCCAGACCGATGCCGCCGATGAGGAATCCATCCTCGCGGCGCAACGCAAAATGCGTCTCTGGATCGCGCGCGTTCCGGCGGCGGTGCTCGATCCACCACTCGGCGTCCGCCTGGGTGTATGGAAAGGGAACACGCAGCAGGTTCCGGGCGATGGCCGGGTCGGCAAAATGCACCAGGTACGCGGATGCGTCCTGAGGGCCGACGGGCGAAAGATGAAACCCGCCTTCCAGGTCAATGCGCTGCATCCGCGCAGGCTAGGTCCACGGCAGGGGCAGGTCTTGCCATCTTTTTGCGGCATTTCATCGTGCCGCAGCTTGGCCCCCTTGGGGACAATGGCGCCATGCAGATCACCCATCCACAGAAGACCCGTGGCGCCTTCCTTTCGCTCGCCGCTGTCCTGATGGTCGCGGCCGCACCATCTGCTTCCGCGCAAGTGTTCACCGATACGTTCACCGGTGGCGCCTCGTCGCTCTGGCAGAATGAGCACGGTGGCTGGTTCGCCGCCGGCGGAGCGTACGACTCCACCTTTCCCGCCAACTACCCGAATACATGTTCCAGCCTGCCATTCGACCTGTCCGACACTGTGATCGAGTGCGACGTCCTGGGGGCGAATGATGGCGGCATCTGGGTTCGAAGCGCCGATGCACCGGGCACATCGGTCGGACGCACGGGCATCCTGCTGGTCACCGCTCCGCCCAGCGTTGCGAGCGGTGTGTACTGGCACGTCGTTCCGACCGGCGATGGATACGGCAGCATCATCGGAGCCGCCCCCGGGCTCTTTGTGCCGGGCTCCAACGTCCACGTGCGCATCGAGGCCACCGGCAACACATACAAGGCATACATCAACGGATCCGCAACCCCCGCCACCACACTGACAGACAACACCTTCAGCCAAGGAAACGTGGCGCTCTATGACTTCTCCGGTCAGAAGTTCGACAACGTCGTGCTCAACGGAACGCTGGTCTGCTCCATTCCTGCCGACCTGAACTGCGACGGCATCGTGGATGGCACTGATCTGGGCCTGCTCCTTGGCGCGTGGGGCGCCAGTTCCGGGGAGGCGGACTTGAACAGCGACGGCAGCGTGGACGGATCCGACCTCGGCCTGCTCCTGGGCTCGTGGACCTAGGCCGCTGCGCGTGGCCACGTTTCACCCCGCCCATCGAGCTCCTGCTGGTTGGTGAGTGGCCGCGAAGGATCACGCCGCCAGCATGCGCAGCCAGCGAGAAGTGGCGGCATCGCTGCCGGAACGTGAAACGTTGCGTACCGTTGTGCGAGGCGCTAGGCACTTAGGCGGCTGACATGGTGGCGCGCACGTGTAGAGTGCCTGCATGCAGGTCACGCCCTGCGGAGAGGTTCACCCATGACGCCCACCAAGAATGACCTTCCTCTGGATGCCCGCACCAAGCTGGTCGCGCTGTTGAACGCGCGCCTGGCAGACTGCATTGACCTGCAGACGCAGATCAAGCACGCGCACTGGAACGTGAAGGGCCCCAGCTTCATCGCGTTGCACGAGCTGTTTGACAAGGTGAACGAGGAGGTGGAGGACTACGTGGACGAGATCGCAGAGCGCGCAGTGCAGCTGGGCGGCAAGGCGGAGGGAACAGCGCGCTGGGTGGCGCAGCGCAGCACGCTGGCGGAGTACCCAGCCACCGCCCATGACGGCCGCAGCCACGTGGAGGCGCTGTCCACAGCGCTGGCCGCCTTTGGCAAGCTGGCCCGCAAGGCCATTGAAGAGGCCGGAAATCTGGGCGACGCTGACACCGCAGACCTGTTCACCGAGGTGTCCCGCGGCATGGATAAGTGGCTGTGGTTTGTCGAGGCCCACGGGCAGGCGGAGAAGTAGAATCTTTGCCAAGGAGGTCTCTATGAAGACCCGCTTCCGGACAGCAGTCAATCGTGTGGCGCAGTGTGGGGTGTTCAGTGCGTGCATTGTGGCAGCGGCGTTCGCCACGGGTTGCGCGGCAACACCGCAACGCACGACTGCCAGTGCACCCGCAGCAACCGGCTACCCCAGCGTGGAGTGGTACGTGGCCTCGTCGTACAAGACGGATGCCTGCCCCAACCCCGTGACCCTGGCAGACGCCAAGCAAGTCATGTGGATTGGCTCCACTCCGCTGTGCACGCAGCAGTCCATTGTGCAGGTGCGCTGCCTGCAGATGGAGGGCGGCAGCAACGAAGTACTCACTGCTGAGCTGGACGCCCCGGCCAAGCAGGCAGTTGCGCGCGCTATGCCGCCTGCGGGTGGTCTGCTGCTGGTGAGCGTCGTAGCCGGTCAGAAGCCCATCGCCGTGCAGACGTTCCCCAACGCAGCGGGCGTGGTGCTGGCCAGCAATGCAGGACTACCTCTGAGTGATGCAGCGCAGTGGGACCGCCTGAAGGCTTCGTTTGGCGTGCAGGGCGCAGTGGCTCGGAAGTAGCGCCCAGGCAGGTGCTTCAAAGGCAGCAACGCACACGCGCTAGCTGGTGCGTTCTGGGCGCAGTTCTAAGTGGCGAATGCTGATCTGCAAAGCTGCGCTCCACACCGCCACGCCAAGAACAGTGGGCATGATGCTGCGATCCCATCCTGTCCAGAAGAGCGCAAAGCCGCCCACAGAAGCGTCGTGGAGATTGCCTTCACCAGGCCGCCCCAGCAGGCTGTAGCGCTGGGCTGGGTTTGGGGTGAAGGCGCCAGAGTGCCCGCCACTCTGACCGGCCATAGTCCCACGGGGGCCACATCTCGCTCACGCAGATGGACATGCGCTGTCGGGGTGGTCGCCGCACTCGCTGCATGTGCCACCGGCTGGCTGCTGCAGCTGTCCGCAGACAAAGCACCCTCATCCAGCGCCATCCAGCTGGAACGCACGCCTGCGCCGCTTGTCCAACTGCCGCAAGGCAATGTAGGAGACGATTCCCAGCGGCAGTCCCACCAGATATGCCCAGTTGCAACCACGACACGCCGCGCCCCAGCGGTGGCGGTGCAGTCGGTCCCCACCTGGTCAGGTGCAGCCACGCCAAGCCCCCAGTGGCAAGCAACAGCAGCCACAGTCCGCCCAGTGCCACGCGGCACCACACAAGCAGTGTTTTGCGGGCGAGGGCTCCGCGTCCAAGGCTCCGCCAGAGCCATGTTTGATGAGTTGGCACTGGTGAACCCATGAGAGCGCGGAGCGCGCAACGCGCGCCGCGTGCGCCGCGTGGGACGCGTGGGCCGCGAGCGCTGCTTGCGCCGCGTGGGCCTGGCGCTGTCCGTACCATAGCGCCAGAGGCAGTTTGCGTGGTTGGCTGGAGCGTGCATCACCTTCCCAGGAGGACCGCATGGACTTTCTGTCTCACCTTTGGTTGCCCATCCTTGTAGCAGGCGTGGTGGTCTGGATTGCAAGCGCTGTGGCGTGGATGGCCATTGGACATCACAAGAAGGACCGCGACGCTGTCCCGCATGAACAGGAGCTGATGGACACCATCACGCGCCTGGGCCTAAAGCCTGGCAACTACGGATTCCCTGACTTCTGCCAGCATGACGCCCTGCCCCGCAAGGAGCGCATGGAAGCGCTGAAGAAGCTGTACGACCGCCACCCGCAGGGGCTGCTGCGCGTGTGGGGGCCCATGAACATGGGCGTGAACATGCTTGTGACGTTCCTGTTCTACCTGGTGACCACCACGGTCATTGCATACCTGGCGTGGGCTGCGCTGCCGCATGGTGGTGCGGAGGTGCTGGGCGCGGGTGCGCAGGCCGCAGCGCAAGCGGGTGGCGCAGCAGCATCGCACATGTTCTGGAAGGTGTTTCAGGTGGTGGGCACCGCTGGCATCCTGGCATACTGCTTTGCCACCTTCCCGCATGACCTGTGGTTCCAGAAGAAGCGCCGCGCCATCCTCATGGACTGGGTGGACGGCGTGATCATGGGCCTGATCACCGGCGCAGTGTTTGCGTGGTTGTGGCCGGGGTGAGTACGCTGCTGCAGTCGCGCCTGCCACGCGCGTCTCACGATGGCACACGCTGCACTTCGACCAAAGCACTGGGTGGTCCTCGTTGCCATGGGCGTAAGCGCGGTGTCGCTGCATCTGTTGCTGTGTGGCTGGAGCTTTGGCGGGCCTATCAACGGGACAGACATCTATGTGGTGGGGTGGTTCGCCAATCCTCAGGGGGGACTACCGTTGTTCGGTTACGGGCTGTTCGCAAAGTCTACGGTGAGTGCCACTCTTGCAATCTTGTTCGGCATACTGCTACCAATCAATCTGGTCCTGGGAATGTTCTACCTCGTCTTCTCGGTACGGGATGCGGCGCGAAGCAAGACCGCTTGCTGCCGCCATTGCGGGCATCAGCTGGCGCCCAATCGGTGCACGGAGTGTGGGAAGGCATAAGCCTGCCAACGAGCAGCACACGAACCAGCCTTCCGCGCGTGACGTCTCTCCGCGCTGTCAAAGCGAGCCCAGCAAGCTCAACGCGAGCGTTAGGAAGACGCACGCACAGAGGAAGTACACGGCGAGGTGCAGGCAGAGGATCACGCCCTGCTTCGTCTGGTGCCAAGCAGCGCTGGTGCCGTGAAGCAGCATCACAATCCCAACGCATGAAACAACGAGGCCAGCCGCAAGAACACTTCGTTGCGCGCTGAAGAGCAAGCCAACAGCGAGGAGGTTTAGCAGAATGCCGAGGAGGACCTGCATGGTGACCTTTGTGACGCCGGTGCCAGATTCGCTCAATGCCACGTCAACCGTCCATGCTCCCGAGGTGGGAAGCTCAAGCCGACCGCATCACCCGCAACCATTCATACGAGCCACGCGGGAGCAAGGATGCTCGTAGCTGGGCGCGTGGATCAAAGGGAGTGCCAGACAACAAACGACGTCCCGAAGAGCGGCATCTGCGGGGCGGAGCCACTGGGTGAACTGCCACACTCCTTCGCAAGGTGGACCTTCGACGCGCGTTCAACAGGCGTTCAGGTGTCAGGCGAGTGGCCCTCGCCTGGGCATACCGCACTCAAAGGAGCCACTCATGCTTGCAGCCGCCCTCTTGGCAGTCGCCGCGATTCCCAGCGCCGTTCCACCGCGATCTGAGCAGCTCTTGATGATAGTGCTGGTCGCCGTGGAAGAGCCGTCCGCATCTGGTACGGAAAGCACACCGATGATGTGGATCAATCGTGCCACGTGGAATCGCCTGCGCAGAGAAGCAGGCGTCTCGACCGCGTGTGACAATCCAACGCTCGCGCTAGAGGTGGTCACGGGAGCTGGCGCAAAGGCCTGGGGCATCGCTGCGGCCTCGTCCGTGACGCTCGCCATGATCGAGGGCGGCATGATTGGCGTGCCAGAGAGCATCCTTCCCGATGAGACGTGGTTCGTAAAGGGTGTGAAGGTGGTTGGGAATCCATGTCCACCAGCTGCGCCACCTCAGGGCTGACGTGCACAACGCGAAGGGGCGCGTGGAACAGCAGAAGGCAACCCTTCCCGGCGGTCAGGAACTCTAGGATCACCCGGCGCTATGGCCTCCAGACGCAAGAGGCGATCAACTCAATCGTTGGATTCGCGTGGATTCCTCGTCATTGGCCTGCACTTGCTCGCGGAAGATCAGGATGGCTTCTCCTCGCGCCAGGGCCTCGGACTGCGCCATGAGAGAGACGCGCATCTTGACCGCGCCGCGTTCACAGAGAAACGTGAACTCGGTCTGCCCTTCGGCTGCCGGCCTGGTTGCAACGAGCGTGAGCTTTGGCACGGCGTGCAGACTATGCATTGCAGTCTGGCGCGCAAGTGGCGCGAGCGGTGAATGGCCCCCACTTGGAACACTGCTGTTTCAGTGAAACGGCCGAACTGGATTTTTGCAGAGGAGTTCAACTTTCACGCGGGGAATCAAGTGCTCCCGTGGCGCACTCACACGAAAGTAGGATTGCAGCGATGCAGAGTCGCGCCGCCCGCTGGATCATCATTGTGACCTTGATCGGGTTGGCTGGCCTGTTGCACTTCGGGCTGTGCGAATACCACTATCACAGCCCCGTCCATCGCAACGATTACATTTGGGGCCTCGGCTTCCTTCACATCGGAACGTCGGAGGTGACAGGGTTGTGGCCGCGCGGATCGGGGGATCAAGCATTCTCCGTCATCTTCGGTATCGCCCTCCCGATTGGAATGCTTGCCCTCTGTGCGGCATTGGTCGTGAACTGGCGCTTCCTTGATCGGCAGCGGGCAGACCGCTGCAGGAAGTGCGGGTACTCACTCCAGGGACTCTCATCCAGCAACTGCCCAGAGTGCGGGCCGACCAGGTAGCGCGGGCGCTTCGCGGCCCGGGGACCTAAGGATCTTGCGGACCGGGCGCAGCCCGGGACGCTTACACGCTCGAAAGGGCGAGAAGGCCAATCGTTCTGACGCTCGGCCTTTCGAGCGTTGAGAGCGGGTGAAGGGACCTGCAACCTCGACATCCACGTTGGCAAAGCAGCACAGTGCTTCGATTGATCCGAGATACCCCGCTCCTGCTATCTGGAGCGCGGTTGCAGTGCAGCCCGTTTGTTGCGTGCATTGCAGGGATTTCGTGCGATTAAGTCGAAGCCCGTATCCTGACCGCTCCAATGCGCCAGCGTGGCGTTCCGGTGGACTCCCTGCCGGGGCCCCTGGCGGATGGCCCATCCTCGCGGCGTAGAATGGGAGCGGAGTTCAGGCAATCAATGGCGCAATCCAGTTCAATTGAGTGGACCGATGCGACTTGGAACCCAGTCGCCGGATGTTCTCCCGTTTCTGCGGGCTGTCGCAACTGTTATGCCGCACGAATGGCACTGCGTCTTTCAGCGATGACGAATGGCGCGGGCGTGAAGTATCGAGGTACCGCGAAACGCACCCGAGGCGGCTTGCCCGTGTTCACCGGCCAAATCAACTTGGATCGCCAGTCTCTAGAAGTGCCCCGGCATTGGCGACTACCGCGAGTCGTGTTCGTGAACTCCATGAGCGATCTCTTTCACGAGGCTGTACCACTTGAATTCATTCAAGAGGTATTCGGGGTAATGCAAGAGTGCCCGCAACACACTTTCCAAGTCCTAACCAAGCGGCCAGAACGAGCGCTGGCGTGCGCTCCCCATCTGCCGTGGCCCGCAAACGTTTGGATGGGCACGAGCGTCGAAGACGAACGGGTGATTGCCCGAGTACGAACGCTCCAGCGCATCCCTGCGGCAATTCGATTCCTTTCGTGCGAGCCCTTGATTGGGCCGCTGTCACGGCTGCCCCTGACAGGCATTCGCTGGGTGATCGTGGGGGGAGAATCTGGCCCAGAAGCGCGACCAATGAAGGAGGAATGGGTGATGCAGATTCACTTGAGGTGCAAGGCAGCCGGCGTAGCCTTCTTCTTCAAGCAATGGGGCGGCACCAACAAGAAGGCGACTGGGAGAGAACTGTGCGGCAGGACTTGGAGCGAGTTTCCGCGCGTAGCGGAGGCGAAGTAATCAGGTGACAAATGGGGACCGCCAACACTTCGAGTCGTACAGGGAGCAAACGCAGCTCAAACACCGGATCCTTGCGAAGTATCTGAAGGCCTTTCTGCATATCCTCAAACAGAACAACAAAAACCTTGTCTACATAGACGGGTTTGCGGGCAGGGGAACCTACACAGACGGAGATCAGTCTCAGCCAGGGTCGCCGCTCTTGGCGCTCCAATTGCTAGCGGGGCATCCCGAGCTTGCGAAGAGGACCACCACGCTTTTCGTTGAGAAGGATCGTGACAACTTCCAACAGCTGGAAGCGGAGGTTTCCTCGTTCTGCAAGCAGCACCCGGTACTGAGAACACCGCACCTACTTCTCGGCGAATTCGCAGAGCAGATCAAAGCGGTTGTTGCCTCTGTGGAATCACTGGCCCCAACTTTCCTCTTCGTGGATCCATGCGGAATCAAGGGAGCGTCGTTCGAGGCGATCAACCTTGTACTTCAGCACGAAAAGACGGAGGCCTTCATTTTCTTCAACTTGGATGGCGTACGCCGAGTTGCCGGCCTCTCCGAGGTTAGTGATTCGCTTGTCGAACTCTTTGGTTCCAAGGAGCGGGCGGCGCGGCTCATTCAGGCAATGAGGGGGAGGACTCCTGAGGAACGCGAACAGTTGGTAGTTCAGCACTATCGGGAAGCATTTACACAAGTTGCAGGTGCGAGATACGTTGTTGCGTTTCGCGTGGAGAGCGCTGCTCGCAGAACAACCAGCCACTACTTTATTCATGTTTCCAAGCACCAAATGGCGTTTCGAATCATGAAGGATGTGATGTGGGCCCTGGGAGAGACCGCTGATGGTGCGGGAGGATTGGAGAAGATCCAAGCGAGTTGCGGCGAAGCAAGGTCTCTTTTCGGCGGCACGTGGGAGGAATTCAAAGCCGAAACCCGGCGACGTATAGGCAGCTCAAGAAGCGCGTGCGAAACAATCTACTTCGAGTGGGTCGAAGACCCATCCGACATGCACTGCACGCCGGAGTATCGAAAGGTGCTGCTCGAACTTGAGGCGGAAGGACGAATTCAGGTGCTGGACAAGTATGGGGCGCCGATGCCAGCGGACAGCCGCCGCAAGATCCGCGGCAAGTCCACACTTGGTGAACAGTGCAGCGTGCAGTGCTGCAGGTGATCGCTCGTGATCCCGTCCCAGCCGCGCGCATCTTAAGTCATCAGGCAGGAGCGCAGTCTGCATCGGCGAGCCTGTCCCAGTGCTTCCCTACCTTCGTCGTAGGATTGCGCACGCACTCATCCGCACACAGGCGGGACGGGGAGACGCAAGTACAAAGGCAGGATAGAGAGGCACTGCCATCCAGACTTGCACGGCCTCACCGGGTGCCCGGCATGTGACAACTGCTTGAACCACGCCACGAAGTCACTCGCTGGCCTGCTGTCGTGGCAGAAGATCTTGCTCTTTAGCGCCGTTCCCAAACTCCAGGCCGGGCGGATCACCTGCCAAGCAGGCCAGCAATGCAACGGGAGCTTTGGCAGCGGCCATCGGTGCTCGCATCTTCGCCATGCTCTGTGCAGTGCTTCTCGTCAGGCTTCTGCGCAAACTCAAAGAAGGCTTATCCCCAGCCGGAACAGAGGGTGCGCATAAGGTCCTAGGCAACCCCCGTCGATTTCGTTGTCAGGCATAATCCAAACGCCGACTCGAGGATCCCGGTGGCGCTTGCATCACCAATGTACCCGCCTCTGCCCGGAACCTTTGGAAAGTCAAGACCAAAAGCCATTCAGGTGGTCTTTCACTGACTGCCATCTCTGGGCCACCGGCAAGTCACCGTCGATCACGAAGCCCACAGGCTTGCCCGCGCTCGCCATCGCCGCGGTCCGCATTGAATTCAGCAGGCCGGCATCGCCTTTAGTTGGCTTGACGACCACTGGGCCAGTCTGTGCATTCAGCACGACACCGTGACGTCCTAGCAGGTGAATCACGGTGTGCATGTCGGAAACTCCCTCAACATGCAATGCGGGAGAATCGAGCCTTGAAAGGTCCATTAGCGGATCTCTATGTCCTGTCGGACCGCATCCATGATGTCTGAGCCAGTGAGAGCGACGCTGTGCTTCAGATGCCTCTCGATCTTGTGGGCCGCCACCTGCTTCCTCAGTTCTGGATCCCTATCGCACAGCACTCCTAAGCCCCGAATGCAGTCGGCGCTATGCGTCGTCGCAAAGACCTGGATGTCGTTGCGGACTGCAGTCTTGACCACAAGCGCCCACATCTTCGCCATGATTGAGTAATGGAACCCAGTGTCAATCTCGTCGATGATCAAGTAACCACCCTTGGCGTTAATCAGTGAAATTGACAACGCCAGCAGCCGGCGCATTCCATCTCCCATGCTTCCCAGAGGAACTCGGCGGCGGTCCCCCTTGAAACTCACAAGAACTCCAGACCTGCTCGGGCTGTAACGGTTCATTGATTCACCTGTCTGAAAGACAATGTCATCAAGATCATCCTCCAAAAGTCCCATCGCCTCACGCACCTCCCGTTCCTGCTTCTCGCGAAGCACCTGGTTCCACATCCCGCCAAGTGCCCCTGGCACAAGTGATTCTGGAGATATGAAGGCAATGGAAGGACCAGCACGCCTCTCGTCACGGAACCAGCGATGTACTCCTCTCCGGGGATCTACCAGCAAAGCCCCGTCCTCCGACAGGTAGAAAGTGCGGGCGCGAATCGCAGCACCTCGTCCGCAGGAAACTCTCATCGCGAGTGCCGGGGGCGGCAGACTCCTCGGATACTCAAACAACTCCGAATCTGCCTCACTATCGCCCAGCGAAGTGGCTTCCACTACAACCGGATAGACCCCGCCGGATCCCGAGATTTCAAACCTTGAGCCTACGCAGACCTCGTGACCGTGAAAGAAGTGCGAGATGTCAATTTGGCCGGATTCCTCCCGGCTGCCAAACACGTACTCCCCACGTCGAGTCGCCACATCCACTAGCACCGACGGATCACCCCCAGACGCCAGGAAATGGACGCTTTCCAAGAGCGCGGTCTTGCCGCAGTTGTTTCTCCCGACCAACAAGTTAACTCTTGCGAGTTTTCCAATCTGGAAGGACTCAAAGCCGCGATATTTGGAGATTTCAACACTGGTGATCATTGTCTGTTCTCGCTTGCAGCAGCTCTGTTGTTGGGGCGAATATTGGGGGCGAGTCATCGCGAGAAGTGTGCGCAGGCAACGCCTTGGCACTTCGTGACCAACGTGGTGCGGCGTGAATCGTAGTCGCCATATCGTGAACCAGCGGAAACTCCTGCCCGGCTTGGCCAACGGAAGGGCCCTACCCCTCCCTTTTTCCAGTTCCACTGCTGGTACCGGCCCACGAGCTTGACCACGCGTGCCACGCCTGTGACGGCCTCGGTCGATACGACCTGCGTGCGGTGCCGGCGCGTGTTGAGCGGGCGCAGCTCGAGCCGGCCGCCGCCCACGCTGTACTCGCGCTTCATAGCGTTCTCGCCGTCCCGAGTGTCCACGCGCATGCCCCCAATCTACTCCCCTAGCCTGCCTCCTGCTAGCCAC
>JAXMER010000008.1:0-1113 GCA_046348185.1 Rhodoferax sp.
ATTCATCACGTTCTCGTTGTCGCTGCTCGGGCTGTGTCGGCACTGGTGGACCAGCCGCTATGACGAGACCCACTGGAAATCGCGACTGGCGTTATCGCTGCTGGGCTTCGCGGTCACCGGCGGCATTCTGGTGGTGACGGTGGTGGAAAAATTCACCGAGGGCGGCTGGCTGACCATCCTGATCACCGGCTTGATCATCGGCGCCTGCGCGCTGATCAAGCGCCATTACGAACGGGTCCGCGTGCAGTTGCGCACCATCGACGCCCTCTACGCGCCGCGTCCAGACTGGAGCGAGGATTTGCCCGCCCCCCCGCTGAATCCGGGATTGCCCACCGCGATCTTTCTGGTCGGCAAGAACCGCGGCCTCGGCATGTACACCCTCAAATGGCTGAACGACGTATTCACCGGGCACTTCAAGAATTTCATCTTTCTGAGCGTCGGTGAAGTGGACGCGGAAAGCTACGGCGGCAAGGGCGCGCTGCGCTCGCTTCAGTATCAAATCGAGAATTCCCTGCGCTACTACGTCAACTACTGCCACAGCCAGGGCCGGGCGGCCACCTCCCACGCCGCCTATGGCGCCGACGTGGAGGCGGAACTGGAGAAACTGGTGGTCAAGGTCGTCGAGGCATATCCCAACAGCGTTTGTCTGGGCAGCAAGCTGATCTTCGACAACGAAAGCTGGTTGATCTCGTGGTTGCACAACCACACGGCCATCGCCATGCAACGCCGCCTGCACCTGCGGGAAATTCAGATGATCGTCACGCCGATCAAGATTTGATGTAAAGACATCCCCGATTCCACAGCCCATCAAGCATCCCGCAAGGGCTGCTTGATTCGCGGTCTCTTCCTGCTTGTGGGTCGTCAAAGTCGCGAATTGTTTGCACCGGCTTTGCACGACCATTCCACGACCTTGCACGAGCGCGCCACGAAGCGCGCATACCCCACTCCCATACTGCGCTGGCGAATTACCGGAGTCCTGCCATGCGCAATTCACTGGTTCCACTGCTGGGTCCCGCCGCCCTGATCCTGGGTTTGGCGCTGTTGGCCGTTCATCCTCTGCTTTGGCTGGTGGGAACCTGGTTCGATCCCGCCTACGATTCCCACGGCGCCTGG
>JAXMER010000009.1:0-7320 GCA_046348185.1 Rhodoferax sp.
GACCTTGCCCCCGACCTGGCCGCCGGCCGGCTGCTGCGGGTATGCCCGGAATGGCAAGGCGAACCCGCGCCGCTTTACCTGCTGTGCGCCGACCGCCGCCAACTCTCGCCCACCGTGCGACAGCTGCGCGAATTTTTGCGCGAACGCTGCCTGGCGCTGCTGGCGGGGCGGCTGTGAGCGTGCGGGATGCCCGCAGGGGCCGTCAGGGAGATTTTTCAGGGTATCTGTTCAGGCGCAAAACGACATGAAATGCGCGCGCGGCAGCATCCAGCGCCCAGCTTGGCCAGGCAACTCGATGAAGCCAAAGTGCCGATAGAATGCGGCAGCCTGTGGGGATTTGGCATCTACCACCAAGGCGGCGACAGCCAGCGTGGCACTGGCAGCCGCCACACGCTGACAAGCATCCGCCAGCAAAATAGCCCCCAACCCCTGGCCATGATGCCGCTGATGCACAGCCAAACGGCCAAGTAAAGCCACCGGCACCGGGTAGCGCGGCAGCCGCTTTCGCCAGTTTTCAGGAAGCGTATCGGCGGCAATGCTGGCCGCACTGAGCGTATAAAAGCCCAGCACCTCAGCCGGCTGAGGCGCCGCCGTGGCCACAAACACCCGCGCCACACCACGCTTGATGTCTTGGCGGGCATAGCGTTGCAAGTATTGGTCGAGCACAGGCTCACCGCAGGCAAAATCTGCCGTCTGCGCCTCGGCGCCCAATGCGCCAATCTGGTAGTTCATCACACCACATGCTTGGCGTGGCGGACAAACGCACGCTGCAAAGCAGCATTGCCCGCAGAGGGAGCATCCAGCGCATCCAGAAACGCGGCAAAATCTTGTGGCGACAAACTGATCGCCTCGTGCGCCTGCACCACTGACAGAGCCTGCGCAAGCGCATGGTTAAGCACAAACTCAGACACACTCATATGCGCATACGCCGCCGCCTTGTCCAGCAAGTGGCGCATTTCCTGGTCACAGCGAATGTGCAGACGAGCATCTTTAGCAAGGGTGGGCATGACCGTTATCCTGAGATTGATCAAGCCAATTGTGCGCCACA
This sequence comes from Rhodoferax sp., assembly GCA_046348185.1. Classification (GTDB taxonomy): domain Bacteria; phylum Pseudomonadota; class Gammaproteobacteria; order Burkholderiales; family Burkholderiaceae_C; genus Allorhodoferax. Next base: position 1,049 of record JAXMER010000009.1, read on the forward strand.
TGTACGCACACCAGCAAGCCCCCCGCTCTTTTAGACGCGGCTAACAAAACTCCGCGCAGCGATCCTGGCTAGTCGCCAGTCACGCTGAAACACGAGGGCTCATGCGCCACGGAGAACCCCTCGCCGCACCACACCGAGTCATTCCCGCGCAGGCGGGAATCCAGGCGTGTCTACAGCGTACTGCGGCCGAAGCACCCGCCAGTCTGTTCAAATCATGGTGACTGGCTATTAGGCGCACGACCGCAGACAGTACAACAAGTATGGCAAGGTCGGGCGTTGGTGAGCGTCGCTACACCAAAGTCCGGGACAAAGCCTGACCTACGGCATTAGCCGCCTCAATCAGCGCCGCTGGCGACAAATGCGCGTAACGCATGGTCACCTTCGGGTCGTGATGGCCCAGCAAGCGCTGCACCTCATACAAAGAACGCCCAGAATTCACCAAGAAACTGGCAAAAGAATGCCGCAAATCATGCATGCGCACCTCAGCCAGCCCGGCGCGCCGACGGGCGGCATCCCAGCTCGCAAACAGCGTGGCCCACGGCAGGCGAGTGCGTGGATTGAAAAACACCCAAGGCATGTCTGGCTGACGCTGCACACCCTGCAACACCTCCATCGCCGCATCGGACAATGGAATATGCCTTTTCTTACCCGATTTGGATAAAGGCACGGTCAACAAGCGCCGCTCCATATCCACATGCTCCCAACGCGCGTCCAACACCTCCCGCTTGCGCGCCCCAGTAAACAGCAACAAGCGGATAATCTGCCCTATCTGCGGCTGCGGTGAACGATCCAGCTCGGCAAACAAGCGCTGCACCTCGTCCGGCGACAAATACCGCTCGCGCGCGCCTCGGTCTTCAAACAGCGGCACATTGGCGCAGGGATTATTTTTTTCCAGCACTTCCCAGCGAATGGCGCAATTGAATACATATTTAGAGCCGCTAACAAAACCCCTTGATGCATGCAGGCGCGACCCGATCTGGTGCAGATGAAACGAAAAATCATCAGTCAAAAGCTCTGGAAGCCATTGCTGTCATTGCTTGTGCCACCCGCTCGTTCTGTACAAGGCGGGCGACCACGGGTCGATGATTTTGCTGCGCTCAATGGCATTCTGTTCGTTCTCACCACCGGCATTCCTTGGGAAGACCTGCCAAAAGAACTGGGCTTTGGCAGCGGGATGACCTGCTGGCGAAGACTCCGGGACTGGCAGGCGCAGGGCGTCTGGGATCGTTTGCATCTGGCTTTGCTGACCAAGCTGCGCCAACACGATCAAATTGACTGGAGCCGGGCCAGCATTGACGCCGCTAGCGTAGCCAGCCCACGGGGAGGCCAAGAAACAGGCCGCAATCCCACCGACCGGGGAAAGCTTGGCAGCAAGCGGCACATCATCGTAGATCGTCGTGGCGCGCCATTGGCGCTGAGCATTACCGGGGCCAACCGTCATGACTCGATTGCCTTCGAAGCGTTGGTTGATGCGCTTCCCGCCATCCCTGGCTTGCCCGGCCGGCCCAGGAAGAAGCCGTATAAGCTTCATGCGGACAAGGGTTATGACTATCGCCGCTGCCGGGCACACCTGGGACGACGAGGAATTCAGGCAAGAATTGCCCGTCGAGGGGTGGAAAGCAGTGAGCGGCTTGGCCGACACCGTTGGGTGGTGGAGCGCACGCATGCCTGGTTTGCGGGCTTTGGGAAGCTGAGAATTCGCTTCGAGCGCCGACTGGACACGCATTACGCCCTGCTTAAGCTTGCTTGTTCATTGATTTGTTTACGATTTATCGATAGGTTTTGTTAGCGGCTCTAAGTGCGGCGCAGAGTGTAATGGCGGCAGGCCGGCCGCTCAGCGCGGTTCGGCCGCCGCCATCAGGGCCAGTTCGGGAAACAGCACGTCAGTAAAGCCCAGCTGGCTCATGTCTTTCATGCGCATCGGGTAGAGCATGCCCCACAGATGGTCACATTCATGCTGCACCACCCGGGCATGAAATCCCGATACGGTGCGGTCAATCGGCTGGCCATGGGCATCAAATCCCTGATAACGCAACTCGCGGTAGCGAGGCACCACCCCACGCAGGCCGGGAATGGACAAACAGCCCTCCCAGTCTTCTTCCATGGCCGCCCCCAGTGGCGTCAGAATGGGGTTGATCAACACCGTGGCCGGCACCGGCTCGGCATCGGGATAGCGCGGATTGGGCGCACCGCTGCCAAATACCACCACCTGCCACGGCTCACCTATCTGCGGCGCAGCCAAGCCAGCGCCATGATGCTCGGCCATGGTGTCGTGCAGATCCGCCAGCAGCGTGGCCAGCCAGGGCGCGGTGAAATCCTCCACCGGGCGCGCCTGTTGCAAGAGGCGCACATCGCCCATTTTCAGAATGCTTCGAACCGACATATTGGTCTCCTTACCGGCTGGGCCCACCGCCCAGGTCCGGCACTCAATGCCCCAGATGCGCCCCCAGGGCCAGGCTGGCTTCCAGCACGCGCGCCACTTTGTCCATGGCCTCGCCCATCACCGCACCGGCAGCGGTGAAATCCACCTTGCCGATGCTGTCACCGCAACCGGCAGCATAATTGGCCACCACCGCCAGACAGGCGTATTCCATGTCCAGCTCGCGCGCCAAGGCCGCCTCTGGCATGCCGGTCATGCCCACCATGTCAGCGCCGTCGCGGCGCAGGCGGGCGATTTCAGCGGCGGTTTCCAGCCGGGGGCCTTGCGTACAGGCATAGGTGCCGCCGTCCAGCGCCTCCACACCGGCATGCTGCGCGCCATCCAGCAGGCATTGGCGCAATGTGGCAGAGTACGGCAGAGTGAAGTCCACGTGCACCACCGGCGACTCCGGCCCTTCAAAAAAGGTGTGCTTGCGTCCCCAAGTATAGTCAAGCAACTGATCCGGAATGGCCAGGGCGCCCGGCGCCAGCCCCAGATGAATGCCCCCCACCGAGCCGATGGCCAGCACATGGCGCACTTGCTGTGATTTCAGCGCCCATAAATTGGCACGGTAGTTGATTTCGTGTGGGGCGTGCATGTGACCATGGCCGTGCCGCGCCAGAAACACCACCGTGCGGCCAGCCAGCAGGCCAAAGGTCAAGGCACAGGATGGCTCGCCATACGGCGTGCGCACCACCTGGCGGTGGGTGATGGCCAGGCCGGGCAGTTGCGACAAACTGCTGCCTCCAATGATTGCAATCATGAATGCTCCAGGAAAAAGCTCAGTTGACGCGGTGCATGCGCTGCCAGCGATGCCAGGCGCGCCAGTCGTCCCACAATGGCGCCAGCGCCATGGCGATCAGCAGCAGCGCCAGCGGCACACTGGCCACCACGCCCACCCACTGAAATGTCCATGCCCCGCACAGCCCACCGATAAAAAACAGACCAACAATCGCCGCCTGCACAGCCAGCTTGCGCCGCGCCCGCCGACGCGTCAGGCGGTCCTGCGCCGGCCCCAGCCAGCGCCCCAGGCCAATGCCGATGTCAGTGAGCAGACCAGTAACATGCGTGGTGCGGATTTCCGCATGCGAGAGCTTGGTGATCATGGCGTTTTGCCAGCCCATCATCAGGCACAGCGACCAGGCCGTCATGTGCAAGGTCAGCGATACGCCTGGCGCCACCCGACCGGCCAACAAACCAAACAACAGCATCAGCACCGCCTGGATCAGCAAGGCCAGCGCATATTCATGGCGCACCCGCCGCCGCGCCCATTGCACGCACAGCGCACAGCAGGCGCTGCCCAGCACAAAACAGGCAATCGAAATCAGCGTGGAGGAGGCCAGGCTTAACTGGCCCAGCGCCAGCGCATCGGCCAGGCTGGACACCATGCCGGTCATGTGGGAGGTATATTGATGCACCACCAGAAAACCGCTGGCGTTGGCAGCGCCGGCAATCCAGGCCAGCATGCCGCCCAGTTGCAGATTGGCGGCTGGCGTGCGGTGGTGACGGAGTAAATGGCGGGCTAGGCGGGCTGGCATAAGACGGGTATTGTCACCGACCGGACGGGCCCGCAGCAAGCCCGGAAAATGCCCTGCGCATGGTGTGACATCGGTCAGGGCGGGGTGGCATGGCCGCTCAGCGGGCACCAGGGGTAATCAGGCCGCGGAAACAGCCCCATCACCCGTTGTCAGCCAAGCCGCCAGCCGGCAGCACCACAAGGCGATAGGCCAGCATTATTTCAGCGCGTAAATCGCCGGCAGATTGCGCCAGGCGCCGCGCACATCCATGCCGTAGCCAAACACATAGCGATCCGGCACATCGATGCCGACAAAATCAGCAGCAATCGGCTTGGCCTTGCTGATCAGCTTGTTGGCGAACACGGCGCTATGGAAAGACTTGGCGCCCATGGCCAGCACCTTGTCGCGAATGGCGGCCATGGTTTCGCCTTCGTCCAGAATATCGTCCAGCACCAGCACCACGCGGTCGCGCACGTCTTCTTTGGGGGCCTGACGCCACACCAGCTCGCCGCCACGGGTTTTGTCGCCGTAGCGCGACACATGCACATAGTCAAAATCCAGCGGAAACGCCAGGCGCGGCAGCAACTGGCCGGTGAACACCACCGCACCGCCCATCACCGACAGCACCAGCGGGTAGCTGTTGCCCAGCAGGGCGGTGATGTCTTCGGCCATTTTTTCCACGGCGGCGCTCACCTGATCGGCAGTAAACAATACATCGGCACTATTGAGCAGGCCGCGTGCTTCAGCAACATTGGGCATGAGTATTCTCTCTTGAAGAAAAACACACGCCGCGCTCCGGGGTGGCCGAAGGCGCGGCGCGGATGTAAAACCGGGGATAATCAGCGTGCCGGATGCGCGCGCAGCCAGTGGGCAAAGGCCGTGCCCACCTCGTGGTGTTTCAGCGCGTAATCCACACTGGCTTTCAGATAGCCCAGTTTGGAACCGCAATCATAGCGCGTTCCAGGCAGCGGCAGGGCATGCACCGGGTGCTCTTTCAGCAACGCGGCAATGCCGTCGGTCAGCTGGATTTCGCCGCCAGCACCGGGGCGCACTTCCAGCAGTTTGTCAAAAATCGAACCGGGCAAAATATAGCGCCCCACCACCGCCAGGGTGGATGGCGCGGCTTCGGGCTTGGGTTTTTCCACCATGCTCACCACCCGCTGACAGCCGGCCTCTTCGCGCACTTCGACAATGCCGTAATTGCCGGTTTCTTCGCGGGCGACGGTTTCCACCCCCAGCACCGAGGCGCCGGTGGCCTGGTGATGGGCGACCATGTGTTGCAGCGCGCCGGGCTGGCTGTCGATCAAATCATCGGCCAGCAGCACGGCAAACGGCTCGTTGCCAATCGCCGGGCGCGCGCACAGCACGGCATGGCCCAGACCCAGCGCTTCTGGCTGGCGGATGTAGATGCAGGAAGCCCACTTGGGCAAGATGCCCTGCACGGCTTCCAGCAGTTTTTCCTTGTTGCGGATTTCCAGCTCGGTTTCCAGCTCGTAGGCCTTGTCGAAATGGTCTTCGATGGCCCGTTTGTTGCGCCCGGTGATGAAGATCAAATCGGTCATCCCAGCTTCCAGCGCCTCTTCCACCGCATACTGAATCAACGGCTTGTCCACGATGGGCAGCATTTCCTTCGGGCTGGCCTTGGTGGCGGGCAGAAAGCGGGTGCCCATGCCGGCAACCGGAAACACGGCTTTACGAATGGCTTGCATGAGAAACAGTCTCCAGAAGCGGGGTCAGTCAGAAGAATCAGGGGCAGCCAGCAAGGCCAGCAGCGCGGCTTCGTCCAGCACCGGCACGCCCAGCGCCTGCGCCTTGTCCAGCTTGCTGCCGGCGGCTTCGCCCGCCACCACAAAATCGGTTTTTTTCGACACGCTGCCGCTCACCTTGCCGCCGGCAGCCTCCACCCGTACCTTGGCCTCGTCGCGCGACAAGGTGGGCAGGGTGCCGGTCAGCACCACGGTCTTGCCGGCCAGCGGCTGCGGCGCGGCGGCCTGCTCGGCCTCGGCCGGGATGGCCGCCAGAATGTCGCGGCGGTAATCAGCCAATTGCGCCAGCGCAGCGCGCTGAGTGGGCTTGTCCAGCCAGTCGGCCAGGGCATTGGCCGCCTCGGCCGGCAAATCCAGCGCTATCACCTGGGCACGGTTCAAGGCCGCCAGCGCGTACAAATCCGCCACTTGCGCCAGCAACTGGCCGGCGCGTAGCTCGGTCAGCCGGGGAATGGCCAGCTTGACCAGCAAGGTCACCGGCTCAAACAGGCCATGCAGCTTGGTCGAGGGATGCGCCGCCTGCTGCGGCGCCACGCCAGCGGCCAAGAGCGCATCGACTTCGGCCTGATT
>JAXMER010000010.1:0-4795 GCA_046348185.1 Rhodoferax sp.
ACCAAGGGCTTGTGCGCCGACGATGAGCCGGAGGTGTGGCGCAAAAACTACGCCGATGAAATCGAGCTGTGGATTGATCTGGGCGAGCCCGACGAAAAGCGCCTGCGCAAGGCCTGTGGCCGCGCCGATCAGGTGTGGCTGTATTGCTATGGCGGGCGCGCCAGCGAAATCTGGTGGCAAGGCATGCAGGGCAAGGCCAGCCGTTTTAGCAACCTCACCGTGGTCAGCATTCCGCCGGAAACGCTGCAACAGCTGACCACGCTCACCGAACGCAGCATGCAATTGCAGGCCACCATTCAGGACGGCCAGATGTGGCTGAGCAGCGGCGAGCGTTCGGTGCTGGTGGAGGGGGAATACTGGCAGCGCGGGCAGGCATAAAGTTTTGTCCGTAGCGTCAAGGTGGTGGCGGCGTTTGGTGTGCGTCGCTACGGCCATGCAATGCCCTCCAATATCTGTTTGTTTTGTTTTTATATGATTGGGATGGGTTGTTATCAAGTGTAATCGCTTCTGGTATTTCTACGGATATGCTTTTACTGGCACTCCGCGCAAAATGATTTCACTTTTGCCCCGTTTACACGTTGTAGCTTGGGAAGCGCTGAACAAATCCACATCTGACCAAAGGCGAGCAAACCCGCCCACACCCATTCGGCAGTGGGGCTTCGGTGAGTAAAAAACACCTGCCCCAGCGCTATTTTCAGTCAGAAGTCACACTATCTCACAGCAAATTCCCTCATTTTGTCTCTTCAGCACGCATTTTTGGCGTTGCGAGCGCTCCAGGATTTGCCAATCAACAGATTCGCCAGCCCAAAGAGCGTGTACAGCCGCGCTGTGTTCTTCGCCAGTCCACGGTAGGACACCTTCTTCATGCCGAAGAGGTTCTTGATGATCCTGAACGGGTGTTCAACCTTGGCCCGGATGCTGGCCTTGACCTGTTCGATGCGCTCTTGCAGTCGTCCATCCGGCGTATCCGGCAAGGCCTTGCGCTTGCCCGGACGCATGGCGATTTCCCATTGAATCTGGCGCCCCTGGTTCTCCTCCCGCTTCTCAGCGCCTTGGTAGCCGGCATCACCCACGCCAAACCGTTCTTCTCCATGCAGCAAGGCATGGGCCTGGGTGACATCGCTGACGTTGGCTGAGGTGGTGACCAGTGTATGCACCACACCCGTTTCAGCATCGACGCCAATGTGCGCCTTCATGCCGAAGTGCCATTGATTGCCTTTTTTGGTTTGATGCATTTCAGGATCACGCTCACCGCTTCGATTTTTGGTCGAAGACGGCGCAGCAATGATGGTGGCGTCAACCACCGTGCCTTCCTTGAGAATCAAGCCCTTCGCGGCCAGTAGGGCGTTGATGGTTTCGAAGATGCGCTCGGTCAGCTGGTGTGTTTCCAGCAGGCGGCGAAACTTGAGCAGGGTGGTGGCGTCTGGTGCAGATTCTCGCGACAGGTCAACGCCAACAAATTGCCGGATGGCCTGGCTGTCATAGATGGCGTCTTCAATGCCTTCGTCCGAGAGGCCAAAGCATTGTTGGGCGATGTACATGCGCAGCATTCGCGCCACGCCAATCGGCGGTCGGCCCCGGCCTGTTCCTTTTGGGTAGAACGGCTCAATCTGTGCGACCAAGGCGGCCCAGGGCGTCACGTTGTTGATCTCGTCAAGAAACCGGTCGCGCCGAGTGACTTTTTTCTTTGTTGCGTATTCCAGTTCGGAAAAGCTTGCTTGCATCGTCATAGGCCATCCACGCTCAATGGGCTGATGTTCGCAGATCAGGAGGCTTCGGGCCAGCTGTTGGGGAATAAATCAGTGCGTCCCTAAGGGTCTGGCAGGATGAGCACAGTGATAGCCATGGCACCTTGCTGGAGAGCGTGCGCTTTGCTGGCCAGTGCGTTGAACTATGGCATTGGCAGCTGGCTCCCGGTGTTACCTATGAAGCCGAGCCGGATCCGCCGGGCAGTCAGGAAATGCTGTACATCATCAGTGGGGAACTGGTGCTGACGCTGGATGGCTTGCTACGCCCGCTGGTGACCGGCACGTCAATTGCTTTTGCTTCTGACCAGCCTTACCGTTTTCACAACCCTGGGCCGTTCATGCTGCGTTTCAGCAAGAATATCCTGCTGGCTGCCGAGTGAGAAATCCCCCGTCTGCATTGGTCAAGCGACGGAGACATTCATGCAACATGGTTGTGAAAAAATCGGTCTGATGGCCGATAAATGCGTAAGGTTTGACTTACGACAACACCGCCTGGGACTAAATTAGCAATTCTAATGCCCACTGCATGATGCCCGCTGCGCCAGGATGGCGCGCCCCAAGGGCGGATCAAGCCGCTTTCGTCCCTATCTTCAAGGGTGCGCAAGCGGCGCTTTCTCATGAACACCGTCAAGGACAGCACGCCATGTCTACCTACGCCGTGATTTTGCCCGCCGAAAAAATCAAGCAGTTCGCTGAACAGTTGCCGGTGGAGTACTCCGCGTCCACGGTGTACATCAACGGCATCTTTTTCCTGATGTCCAACAAATCTGCGTTCACCCTGTGCAAAGAGTTCCAGGCCTCGCTGGCGTCTGAGTCGATCATGGTGCTCGGCGTGTCGCGCAACACCGCGGTGCTGGGCGTTGCCCACGATAAAACGTCCAGCCTGCAAAAACTGGTGGCGCTGGCCTGATCTGATCCCGGCCCCCTGATGCGCCTGCGCCCCCGTCTCAGCCTGGCTGAGCGGGGGCGCAGTCTGTTCCCGCGTGTGCTTACGCTTCGTCGTCCAGCGTGGCCACCTGGCTGCGGCGTCTGGCCACGGTGCGCAGCAGCACATAGGCAATCATCGCGCCGATAAAAAACAGCAGCAGCATCCAGGCAATGCTTTGCAGGCTGTCGATCAGCGAGCGGTACAGCTCCAGCGTCCAGCGCTCCAGCGACAATTCCGGCGCCGTGGCGCCGGGCCGGTTTGGCGCGATGTATTTTTCCAGATCCAGCGGGCGCACCCCGCCCGACACCCCCACCACCACAATGGCAAAGCGCAGATAACGCTGCCAGGCGCTGGCCAGTTCGGCGCCCAGAATGGTGTGCAGAATGCGCAGGATGGCGGCGTCAAAAAAGCGCACGGTCAGCAGCGCGGCGCCCAGCGCCACCAGGGTGGAGCTGATCAGCAACAATAAGAACATGAGTGTCACCCATGGCCCGCCATCTGGCTGGCCTGAAAACTTGCCGGTCAAAAAAAGCGCGCCGATCGGCGCGCCATGATTTTAAGCCATGCGCGTTTCAAAGCGCCATCGCGGTTTCCAGCCCTTGCAGGATGGCGCGCTTGGCGTCGAGCTCGGCGGCCACATCCGCGCCGCCAATCAAGTGCACCGGCACGCCCCGCGCCGCCACGCCGGCTTGCAGCTCGCGGCAGGGTTCCTGGCCGGCGCAAATCACCACATGGTCCACCGGCAGCACGCTGACCTGGCCTTGCACATTGATGTGCAGGCCGGCGTCGTCGATGCGCAGATAATTCACCCCGGCCAGCATGCGCACCTGGCGGTTTTTCAGCGCGGTGCGGTGAATCCAGCCAGTGGTCTTGCCCAGGCTGTCGCCCGGCTTGCTGCTCTTGCGTTGCAGCAGGTAAATCTCGCGCGGGCTGGCCGGCGGCTGGCCGCCCTCGGCGCACAAACCGCCGCGCGCCGCCAGCTCGGCGTCTACGCCCCATTCGCGCAGGAAGGCGTCGCGGCCGTGTGCGGCGTCGCGGCTGTGGCTGAGGTATTCCGCCGTGTCAAAGCCGATGCCGCCCGCGCCGATGATGGCGACTTTCTGGCCCACCGGTTTTTTGTGCTTGAGCACGTCCAGATAGGTCAGCACTTTCGGGTGCTCAATGCCGGGGATGTCCGGCAGGCGTGGGCGAATGCCGGTGGCCAGCACCACTTCGTCAAAATCAGCCAGATCGTCGGCGCTGACCCAGGCGCCCAGTTTGACGGTGACCTGATTCAGTTCCAGCTGGCGGGCAAAGTAGCGCAGGGTTTCCTGAAACTCATCCTTGCCGGGAATCTGCTTGGCGACATTAAACTGGCCGCCGATTTCGCTGGCGGCGTCAAACAATGTCACCGCGTGGCCGCGCTGGGCGGCGGTGACCGCGCAGGACAAACCGGCCGGGCCGGCGCCCACCACGGCCACGCGCTTGGCCTGCGCCGCCGGGGTGATCACCCGCTCGGTTTCGTGGCAAGCCAGCGGATTGACCAGGCAACTGGCCAGCTTGCCGGCAAAGATATGGTCCAGACAGGCCTGGTTGCAGCCAATACAGGTGTTGATTTCGTCGGCGCGGTTGTCTGCCGCCTTGGCGACAAAAGCCGGGTCGGCCAGGAAGGGGCGCGCCATCGACACCATATCGGCGCAGCCCTCGGCCAGCACCTGCTCGGCCACGTCCGGGGTGTTGATGCGGTTGGTGGTGATCAGCGGAATGCCCACCTTGCCCATCAGTTTTTGCGTCACCCAGGCAAAGCCGGCGCGCGGCACCAGGGTGGCGATGGTGGGGATGCGCGCCTCGTGCCAGCCAATGCCGGTGTTGATCAGGTTGGCGCCAGCGGCTTCGACGGCCTGCGCCAGCTCGACGATTTCGTCAAAGCTGCTGCCTTCTTCCACCAGGTCCAGCATCGACAAGCGGTAAATAATAATGAAGTTCGGCCCCACCGCCTCGCGCACCGCCTTGAGGATTTCCAGGGCAAAGCGGATGCGGTTTTGGTAGCTGCCGCCCCATTCGTCGTCGCGCTGATTGGTGCGCGCGGCGATGAATTGGTTGATCAGATAGCCTTCCGAGCCCATCACCTCGACGCCGT
>JAXMER010000011.1:0-1234 GCA_046348185.1 Rhodoferax sp.
CCCAACAAGCACCCTGCGGATTTCCGAGGCTGTCCCGGTGTTAACTGGTCAGGGGCACTGACGAGAGGAGCGGCTATGAAGGTCGCTGTGGCGGGCGCAACTGGCCTGGTCGGACAGTTGGTTGCCAAGACGCTCCATGCTCAAATCCACGAGGTCGTCCCGCTCACTCGGGGCACTGGGGTCGATCTGATGAAGGGTAATGGCCTGGCGGGTCGCCTCAACGGTGTTGACGCAGTCATCGACGTACTCAACATCAGCACTCAGAGGCGAGCGGTTGCCGAGGAGTTCTTCACGACGACCACGAGACGGCTCTTGGAAGCAGAAGCTGACTGTGAGGTCCGCCATCACGTGACCCTCTCGATCGTGGGAATCGACTTGGTCCCGTTGGGCTATTACCAAGGCAAATTGGCCCAAGAGCAGGCCCTGTCGGCTGGTAGCTCGCAGTGGAGCCTGCTGCGTGCCACCCAGTTCTATGAGTTTGCCCAACAGTCGCTCGACTTCATGAAGCTCGGGCCTGTGTCGCTGGTTCCTCGCATGCTCAGCCAGCCTGTGGCCGCTAGCGAGGTCGCGGCCATGCTGGTCGGCCTTGCCGTGCAGCAACCCGTTGGCCGAGCACCTGATCTGGCTGGCCCCGAGCCCATGCAGATGGTTGACCTTGCCAGACGGGTCAGCAAGGTTCGAGGACTCAAGCGCCGAGTTGTGCCGATCTCAATGCCTGGCGCAGCAGGGCGCGCCATGCGCGATGGCTCGCTGCTCCCCCAAATAGGTGGGCAACCTGCCACGGTTGGTTCAATGACCGTTGACGATTGGCTGGAGCAGTGAACTTCCGCCGAGTCGGTGGGCTCACCCAGCCTCTCGCGAAAGCACCAACCCACTGGTCGGCACGCCAGTGCCTGCAGTGACAAGCACGTGATCGGCGTTGATCACTTGGTTGATCGAGGCGCCGCGCACTTGGCGCACCCCTTCAGCAATGCCGTTCATGCCGTGGATATAGGCCTCCCCGAGCTGGCCACCATGCGTGTTGATCGGGAGTTTGCCTCCGATCTCGATGGCACCATCTGCGATGAACCCAGGCGCTTCACCGCGGCCACAAAAGCCGAGCTCCTCGAGTTGCATCAGCACGTACGGCGTGAAGTGGTCGTAGAGCACGGCCATGGCCATGTCATCGGGCTTGAGCCCCGACTGGCGCCAGAGCTCACGCCCAACAACGCCCATCTCCGGCACCCCGATGTCA
>JAXMER010000012.1:0-1536 GCA_046348185.1 Rhodoferax sp.
GCCGAGGCGGCCAGCGCCGCGGGCACAAGCGAGCGCACCTTGGCGCGGCGGCTGCAAAGCGTTTTGGGAAAGACACCGCTGTCGTATTTCCAGGACCTGCGCGTGGAGCATGCCGTCCATCTCTTGCGCACCGGGAACGCCAGCGTCGACCAGGTCGCCGCACAGGTCGGGTACTCGGATGGGGTGACCCTGCGGGCCCTGTTGCGCCGCAAGCTGGGCCGGGGTGTCAGGGAGTTGCGACGCGGTGGATGACCAAAGGCGTTTGGTGCATGTACGGCTGGAGACCGCCGCGAAACTGTCGGAAGCAAAGGCTTACCCACTTGCGTCTACTACATCGTGCGTTGGGTGCAAAAGCACCAGCCGTGCCAAAGCAGTCTTCAGTGACCTTTCAAAGTTCAGAGACCTTTCAAAGGTCTGAGTATTGGGAATACTGTTAGCTTTACCACTGTTTTCTGTTCACTAATCTGGGTTTTCATCCACATGCTATTCAATCCACTTCAAGTAGGTTCTCTCACCCTGCCCAACCGCATCCTTCTGGCACCGCTGACCCGCACCCGTGCCGACGCTGGCCACATGCCCAACGCGCTGATGGCCGAGTACTACAGCCAGCGAGCCACCGGCGGCCTGCTGATTTCCGAATGCACCATGGTGGCGCCCGGTACATCGGCCTTCGTCAATGAGCCTGGCATCTACAACGACGCGCAGATTGCAGCCTGGAGGCAGGTGACCGACGCGGTGCACGCCAAGGGCGGACGCATCTTCATGCAGATCTGGCACGCTGGCCGCGCAGCCTACCCTGGCGCTGCCGATGGCGCCCCCATTGTCTCCAGCAGCGCCACCGCTATTGAGGGTGAGATTCACACGCCCCAAGGCAAGGTGCCGCACGCGGTGCCCCGCCCCCTGACCGCCGAAGAGATTCCCGGCATCGTGGCTGCGTTTGCCCAAGGCGCACGCAACGCCATTGCCGCCGGCTTTGATGGTGTGGAAGTGCACGGCGCCAACGGCTACCCGATCGACCAGTTTCTGCGCGATACGCCCAACCAGCGTACCGATGCCTATGGCGGTTCGCTGGAAAATCGTGCACGCTTGCTGTTCGAGGTACTCACCGCCGTGACCCAGGCCATCGGTTCCGAGCGTGTGGGTCTGCGCCTGTCGCCACTCAACAGCTACAACAGCATGAAGGACAGCGATCCGCTGGCCCTCATCGGCTTCCTGGCCGATAGGCTCAATGCCTTCAAGCTAGCCTACCTGCACGTGATGCGCGCCGATTTCTTCGGCGTGCAGAAGGCCGATGTCATGCCCGTAGCGCGTGAAAAGTACAAGGGTGTGTTGGTGGGCAATATGGGTTACAGCGCTGATGAGGCAGAGGCAGCTATTGCCGAAGGTAAGCTTGACGCTGTGGCCTTTGGCACCGCCTTCCTGGCTAACCCGGACCTGCCCGCACGCATCAGGGCCAAGGCACCGCTGAACGCGCCTGACTCCAACACGTTCTACGCAGGTGGCGCCAAGGGCTATACAGACTATCCGACACTGCAG
>JAXMER010000013.1:0-2527405 GCA_046348185.1 Rhodoferax sp.
TCCACCAAAACAAAGGCCGCCAAGGAACACCACCTGGCGGCCTTTTTCATTGGCAAATCAGGTACTTACGCAGCAAGAACACACAAGGGCAACCATTGACAGCCAAACGGTGAGCGGGGAACATATCGGGGAACAAAAGCCGGTTTTTTCCTCGACCGGGGCACAAGTCGCCCCGTTGGCGCGGGGAACAATTTGAAGGGTGTCCCATGCTGACCGATGCACAGTGCCGAAATGCTACCTGCCCCCCAGACAAGAAAAGGGAACGCCTGACCGACGGCGGGGGGCTGTATCTTGAAATCAGTCCGGGTGGTTCCAAGCGCTGGTTCCAGAAACTGTACCGCGATGGAAAAGAGTCCCGGCTGGCGCTGGGCAGCTATCCGACGGTAGGCCTGACGGCAGCACGGCGGGCACGCGAAACCGCGAAGTCGCTGAAAGCCCACGGCATGGACCCCATTCAGACCCGCAAGGTTGAGCGCCTTAAAGCCATGAACCCGGCAGGCGACAGCTTCAAAGTGGTGGCCCTGGAGTGGTACGAAAAGCAGGAACCCCAATGGAGCGAAGCCCATGCAATGCGGTCAAAGCGCCAGTTTGAGCGTGACCTGTTCCCGTGGCTGGGGGATCGGCGGCTGGCCGATATCGAACCCGTGGAACTGCTGGCGACGCTGCGCAAGATCGAGGAACGCGGCGCTGTAGAGACCGCCGACCGTGGCCTGATGCTGGCGCGGCAAGTGTGGCGCTACGGGGTAGCCACTGGCAGAGTGAACCGGGACATTACCGGCGACCTGAAAGGCGCACTGGCCCCCTACCGGGGAACGCACTTCGCTGCTATCACCGACCCCGAGCGGCTGGGCGAGTTGCTGCGCGCCATCAAAGGCTACAAGGGTGGCCCCGTGGTGCGGGCAGCGCTGCGGCTGGCCCCCCTGCTGTTCCAGCGCCCCGGCGAACTGCGCGGCGCGAGCTGGGCAGAAATCGACCTGGAGGCGGCGCTGTGGACGATCCCCGCTGCGCGGATGAAGCGCACCAAGGACGGCAAGGAAAATGGACAGCCCCACCTTGTCCCCCTGCCCACCCAGGCTGTGCAGATACTGGAAGTCCTGAAGCCTTACACCGAATCAACCGGGCTGGTGTTCCCCGGCGAGCGCCAGCGCAGCAAGCCCATATCCGAAAATTCAGTACGCACGGCGCTGATATCCATGGGCTACACGCCCGACATTCAGACTTGGCACGGGTTCCGGGCAACGGCACGCACCATGCTGGCCGAGAGACTGGAATGCGACCCGCTGGTGATCGAGGCGCAATTGGCCCATGCCGTGCGCGATGCCAACGGACGCGCCTACAACCGTACCACCTACTTGAAGCAGCGCCAGACCATGATGCAGCGCTGGGCGGACTACCTGGACAAGCTGGCCGCTGGTGCTGACGTGGTGCAACTCAAGCGGGCATAGACAACAGTTTGCAGCCACGCCTTACCCGACGGGGGACAACCGGGGCACCCTGACCCGGCGGCGCTGGCTACCTTTTTCAGGGCGCGATACAGGGGCGCGACATGAGCATCATCATTCCCAAACGCGGATACCTGACCTTTGCCGAATTGCGGCAGCGCTGGCAATGCACAGAAAACGATCTGCGCTATCTGGTTGTCAATGGCGAGCTGAAACCATCCACCAAGGCAACTGAAGCGCTGGCAATTGCTGACTGGGAATACAACATGATGGAGGACACTTGCGAGCCTGTCGGTGAACGGCTCGACGGGCAAACCGGATACACCATTGAAGTGC
Source organism: Rhodoferax sp. (assembly GCA_046348185.1). Classification (GTDB taxonomy): domain Bacteria; phylum Pseudomonadota; class Gammaproteobacteria; order Burkholderiales; family Burkholderiaceae_C; genus Allorhodoferax. The sequence continues at coordinate 1,779 of JAXMER010000013.1, forward strand.
AGCCGTCGTACTGGCTGTATTTGCAATCGCCGGAGCAGACGGGTGCCATGACCTGCAATTTCCGCATTGCAACCCGTAGTCGTGACCCTGATCGCTCATTCCTGCCATGGGACGAACCGCCGGAATCATGGTTCTGGCTGGGCAAGGTGTTGTCCATGCAGGACGTGGAGCAGGATTGTTTTTTCACCATGGACGAGGTTCTGAGGTACGAGAACGCTCAAGACCCGGACGCAGAGCCGCCACCGCCCGAACCGCAAAATATCCCAGTGGCACGCTGGCCATGGGGTAGCCACCACACAGAAATGCTTGGACACCTTGAAGCGGCGGCGCTGCGCTTTTGGGTGAATGTTGACCCCAGCGACAACACCACCGCACCCACCAATAAAGAAGTGTCGGACTGGCTGGAAAAAGAGCGCAAGGTATCCAATGCCGGGGCCAAAGCCATTGCATCAATACTGCGCCAAGATGACTTACCGACAGGCCCGCGCAAGTAGTCCTATGACCCCACCAAGCCCAGTAGCCATGCGGGTTTGCGGGGTTGTCCGAGGGAACTCCGGGCGGGTTCCCTCAATTGATTGACGCTATTCACTAGCTGCCCCAAAAACCAAACTGCCACCCATCGAAACACCGGCAACCAATGCCGTGAAAGGATGGGCAGCAATGGCACTTTGGAGAATCGACGCCTGCAAGGCTGAATCAGGCGACCGCAGCAACACCAGCATTTACAACCGCATCCGTGACGGACTTTGGACAAGGCCCGTAGCCATCGGGCAGCGTGCAAAAGCCTGGCCTGACTATGAGGTGAAAGCCATTGTTCGCGCCCGCATCGCGGGGCAGTCCGATGGTGAAATCCGCGAGCTGGTGAACCGCCTGCATGCCAAGCGGATAGACCAACTGGCGACGGTTTGAGGGGGCGAATATGAACCAGCCCCCAAACAAAAACGCCCCGGAGCTGGCGGGCTCCAAGGGCGCTATTCAGAAATCGGACGGCGCTGAGTTTACCGCCCTGCAAGCTGCATTCGCACAGCGCGGGCACCACCTGAACCACGTCACAAACCCGGACGGCACGGCCACCTATTGGGCCGAGCGCTGGGGGCTGGTGCGCTACCTGCCCAGCCTGCACGACGCGGCGCTGTTCCTGGCGCAGATTGGGGGGCGGCTGTGATCGCATCCGAACAATTCCAACAAGCCATTGCAGGCGCTGGCCTGCCCGTGCCCGAGGTGATCCACGGCGACGGCACGCTGTACCGATTCAGCACCAACGGCAAGCGCATGGATCAATCGGGCTGGTATGTCTTGCACGACGATGGCGACGTTCCGGCGGGCGCTTTTGGCTGCTGGCGCAGCGGTCTATCTCAGACCTGGTGCAGCAAGGACACCCAGGCAATGACCCAGGCCGAGCGCAGCGCCCACCAGCAGCGCATGCAGGCCATTGCCCAGCAGCGCGAAGCCGACAAGGCCCAGCGCCAGCACGATGCAGCGACGGCGGCGGCGCAGCGCTGGGAAGCTGCTGAACCTGCCCCAGCAGATCATCCGTATCTGGCAAAAAAGGGCGTGCATGCCCACGGAACAAGGGTTGAGTCGGATGGTTTTCTGATCGTCCCCATGCGCGACACAAACGGCAAGCTGTGGAACATCGAGCGCATCAACCCAGCGAACTTCAAGGACAAGAAGGGATTGCTTGGAGGACGGCGCACCGGCCTGTATTACTCGATTGGCAAGCCCAAGGGCGTGCTGATCGTATGCGAGGGTTTCGCTACGGGCGCATCTATCCATGAGGCTACCGGCGATGCCGTTGCCGTGGCTTTCAACGCTGGCAATCTACGGGAAGTGGCCCAGGCACTGCACAGCAAGTACCCCAGGCTGCGCTTGATCCTGGCAGCGGACGATGATGCGTTTACCGACGGCAATCCGGGTATCACCAAGGCCACCGAGGCGGCAAAGGCCGTAGGTGGCTACCTCACAAAACCTCACTTTTCCGGCGAGCGTAACGACAAGGAAACAGACTTCAACGACCTACACCAGCAGGCCGGATTGGACGCTGTGAAGGCATGTATTGAAGCGGCTGCGCCCGTGGCGCAAGAGCCTGCATTCCCGCCATTGGAGGGTGCGGGCGACGGCGGCGCATGGCCTGACCCCACGCCCCTGCCCGACGCCCTGCCACCCGTGGCCCCGTTTGATGCCGAGCTGTTGCCCCACGCGCTGCGCGGCTGGATCGTGGACATTGCCGAGCGCATGCAGTGCCCACCGGATTTTCCGGCTGTAGGTGTCATCACTGCGCTGTCTGGCCTGATCGGTGCGCGTGCCGTGGTGGCGCCCAAGCAGCACGATGATTGGCGCGTAGTGCCCAACCTGTGGGGGCTGATCGTGGGCCGCCCAGGCGTGATGAAGTCCCCGGCGCTGGGTGAAGTCCTGAAGCCGCTGCACCGGCTGGAATCGACCGAGCGCGAGCAATGGCAGGCCGCACATGAAGGATGGGAACTCGATACCAAGGTGGCCGAGCTGGCAGGCAAGGCGAACGAGAAACAGGCGGCGGCTGTTGCAGCAAAAGACCCCGCCAAAGCCCGTGCGCTGCTGGCCCCTACCGACCAGCCCACCGAGCCGACGATGCGGCGCTACGTGGTCAACGACAGCACGGTGGAAGCCCTGGCCGACCTGTTGGTGGAAAACCCGTGGGGCCTGCTGGTGTACCGCGATGAAGTCCACGGCCTGCTGTGCAGCATGGACAGGCAGGGGCAGGAAGGCGCACGCGGTTTCTACCTGACCGGCTACGACGGCAACCAAGGCCATGCGGTCGATCGGATCGGGCGCGGGCATAGCTATGTGCCCCGTGTCTGCATGGCGATGCTGGGCGGCATTCAACCGGGCAAGGTGCAGAGCTATGTGCGCGAAGCCGTGAACGGCGGCGCTGGCGACGATGGCCTGTTGCAGCGCTTTGGCCTGGCGGTATGGCCCGACATTCAGCAGGAATTCAAGCTGGTGGATCGGTGGCCTGACACACCAGCGAAGCAGGCGGCATGGGCCGTGTTCGAGCGCCTGAATGGGCTGTTGCCAGCCACCGACGATGATCCCCAGGAATGGCGATTCAGTGCCGAGGCGCAGGCCATTTTTTATGAATGGCTGATCCCGTTCGAGACCGGCATCCGGGGGGATGAACTGCACCCGGCCCTGGTGTCGCACCTGGCGAAGTGGCGCAAGCTGATACCTGCGGTGGCGCTGATCTTTGCGCTGGTGGACACACCCGACAGCGGCAGCGTGATCCATGAGCGCGAGCTGATCCGGGCGCTGGCGTGGGCGGACTACCTGCGCCCCCATGCCGAACGGCTGTATGCGGCGGCACTGATCCCGGAGACCACGGGGGCGCATGCGCTGCTGGTGAAGATCAAGGGCGGCAAGCTGTGCGACGGCGACGGGGTGCTGTGGGAGTCGTTCACACCCCGGCTGGTAGCCGTCAAAAGCTGGGCCGGATTGAATTCAGTGGACAGCGTGCGCAAGGCGGCGGAACTGCTGGCCGATTACGGCTGGCTGGCACGCGAGACTACCCCCACGGGATCGGCGGGCGGCAGGCCCAGCGAGCGCTACCTGATCCATCCGGCGCTGCTGGCAGGGGGGAAAGCATGAGCACCTGGCTTGCACTGCTAAAAAATAAAAACACCCCAGGAGCAGGGGCTACAAAACCTACGAAACCCACCCAACACACCCATGCAGGGGGTTTTGTAGGTTTCGTAGCCTACCCCCAGGGGCATATTCAGAAATTCGACGGGGCTGTGGCGAACCCCGAAACCCCGGCTGCGAACGCACCCACCACCGACCCCGACCGCTGGGCCTGGCCGCACAGCAGCGCCATGAACGGGCAGGAAATCGACACCCTCATGGCGCGGCAAGCCCTGTTCTGCCAGCGTGGTGCAGCGCCCCAGGATGCCGAACGCCTGGCCGACAGTCTGGTGAACCGGGATCGTGACGACGACGACCGGCGGCTGTGCCTGGAGTGCCGACACCTGCACGGTGCTGGCCCCTACCGCTGCGGCAATGCGCGGGCGGCTGGCGTGCATGCAGACCTGGCCCGCGACCTGGTGCTGACATTGCAGCGCTGCCATGGGTATGACGCTGCACGCTTGCCCATGGGGATGATGGTTGACGCGGCACCACCGACACCAGCGCCAGCGCCCGAACCACCCCGCACGCCATCCGGCCCGACGTGGCGGGAGTTGGATCGCGCCTATCTGGCGCACCACCAGCAATGCAGCGCTTGCCAGTGCGCAGGCAGGGGCTACGGGCAGCGCTGCGCCATCGGCATGCAGCTATGGACGGCGTACAGCAGCATGAATTCAGACTTGAAGGGATAGACCATGGCAACCACCAAAAACACCAAGGACGGACAAAACCCCGCCTGATCCCAATGCCTTGCGGGTTGAACTCCAGCACGGAGATAGCCCTTCCGAAAGCTGGCCGCGCTGGCAACCGACGGCGCACTGACTGCCATCACGCTGCAAGCCTATGCAGGCGGTGGCAAAGAGCCTGGGCGTGACTGAGCTGCTGACCGCCATGCGCAAGGCCGGGGACGAGACCGTGGCCGGAGACATGGGCCGGTTTGAGCGCGTCTTGACCCACCAGTTTCTGACCTTGGACGCGCTGTTCAACAACCTGGCGCAACGCTCAGGGCGGCAGGACTCATTCAAGGGTATCGAGGTGCTGATGCGGCTGGCACTCAAGGCGCAGTCCCAGGCGCGGGCAACGGCGGGACCCTGGCATTGATGAAGAACCCCATGCCCTACATCAAGCAGGCCAACATTGCCAACGGCCCCCAGCAGGTCAACAACGCTCCGCGAGCGCGGGAAAAATCAAAGTCACCCAAACGAACTATTGGAGCACCAGCATGGCAACACCCTGGACATTGAGCGGCGGCAACGGCAGGCCGAGATGATCCGGCAATGGCAACCGTGGAAGCAAAGCACCGGCCCACGAACACCCGAGGAAGGCGACGGCGTCACGCAACGCCTGGCAGGGCGGGCACCGGGCACAACTGCGGGAGCTGACAAAAGCGCTGAATGCCGAGTCTCGGCTGAAATGCGCAGGATCAACAACATGGCGCGGGGTTGATCGGGACACAGAATCGGCAAAATGCAACAGAGAGTAGAAAATATGCAACGCAGGATGAGCAGGTTTTGAGGGCACAGATTGGCCCCAGAAATCGGGGTATCGCGACCGGCACCGGGGAACAAATCGGGGAACAAATCTCAAAACTGCATTGGAAAATTCATTGAAAATCAATCACTTGCGGCGTTCATTCAGTAGACGCCAGCTCCACCACTACACGCCCTTGCGCTTTAGGAGGTGTTCGTAATAGGCAGCTTCGTCAGGGTCCTGAAACCGTCCCCAGCGGCTAACGTCGTACACCAGGACCATTTGGAAGTCGGCGGTGCCGCCTTCAACGTCTCTGAGCAGTTTCTGGAGGGAAAGGCGTCCACCGATTTTTAGACCACTTTTGCCATCATCGGCGTAGGTGTGAACGATTTCAATACCGTGGTGTCGGGCGTACTCCCGGATTTTGTCGGCCTGATTTTCGGTGGAGTACTGCTGGTGCTCCGTGGACATGCGGACGTATTCGGCAGCGCGAATGCGTTTGGAAGGTTCCGGCTGATCTTCTGTGACCTCATTGTTTTGCATAGCACCCGATCGTTAAACGTTTGTAATGGGTGCTCTCGGGCCTGCGTTTCACTTCGCCGCAAGCCATAGCGCTGACGGTTGTCAGCGCCGACGTACCGGTTAAGCGGTTGCCATGCAGGTGTTCGGGAGCTTATTTGGACGCAACGGTAATGCCAGCGGGTCAGTTCGTCGAACGAGTTATATCTTTGCACTCGTTCTCTTTGCACCGACAGTCGGCGCACACTGGGGAAATCTCTGCGATCCACTCGTCGCTCTTGGCAGAGCCCATTTTGGGCATGAACTGGATCCTGTATAGACCAGACAGCGGTGACGGGGCGGTTTTGGAAACCAGGATCTGCTTTTTTGGGGCGCCTGTACCGTTACCTCGGTACGTGCGCCAATAATCTGGATTGCGATCCATCCAGGCCCTTTGGGCGCGAGATTTGTTGTCCAGGTACACCTCATCCGTGCGCGAACGAGTTTGCCGCCAACGTTTGCGCCGTTCGGCCTGGCAGAGCGGTGTGGAGCAGTAGGTTTGGTTTTTGACCCGTGGGTCAGGCAGGAAGGACTGGCTGCAGCAGGCGCAGATTTTGGGTTCCATTTGAGTTCTCCATACAAAATTGGTATGGGAACGGCAAGTTGGTCGCCTTGATGCAGGGCCTGAGCCATGGCCAGGCGCTTGAAAAAGGTGCGACTACCCGGTACAGTCACGACTGAGGCAGGTAAAGCCTGAACCAGCCGGGACGCCAACGCAGGTATCCTAAGCGCGCTGTAAGCGCGTCGGCCCCAGGGGCTGCCAACTACTTCAAGGGCCCGGTGTAACTAGGCCCTTTTTATTTGATGGTCAATTTTGAGTGGATGGCTTTGTTGATGTCGATAGGCAAGACTCTTCAAATGCTTCGATGTCTACTTGCCGATAAAGCACCCGACCGCACAGTTTGAGAAACTTCGGTCCAATGCCCTCGCTGCGCCAGCGTTCCAAACTTGCCTCACTAACGCGCCAACGATCGGCCAGTTCCTTTTGTCCTAGATGTTTGGTGTCCACGTGTTTCCTTCCTAATGGGTTGGTGGTACTCCATGAAGGCGTGTTTTCGCCATAAAGCCAAGTGGGACTGGAAATTTTCCGTGGCCGTGCCACATTACGTTTGTCCTGAAACACATCCGATGGTCACAATGGCTGAAGTTACTTTTACCTTTCGTGTTGAAGAAGATTTGAAGGAAAGCTTTACAGCGGCAGCCAGGGCCCGTGACATGACTGGTGCCCAACTCCTGCGTGATTTCATGAGCGACTTCGTCAAAGAGCAGCATGAAGGTTCGGACCATGATCTTTGGTTCCGTCACCAGGTGCAGGCAGGGCTTGATTCTGCGAACTCGGGAAACCTTGTGGCGGCAGAAGATGTCGAGGCAGAGTTCTCCAAGCGCAGGAAGCAAACCGGTGCCTGACAGGGAGGGCGGTGGATGATGCCCCCTCAGAATTCGGGTGGCAGGAATTCTTGACAAAAGCTACAATTCACGCATGGCAATCAACAGCAGTTTTCTTGGCGCAACAACGGTTTCAGGCGATGAAGCGAAGGCTTTCAGTCGCATGGTTAGCCACGGCCGTACGAGTAAGGCTGTTACCCAGGCGGCAGAAAACGGTCGGAAAATGGCCGCGAAATTTGCTAAAACGGGTGTCGTGAGCTTCAAACTCAAAGCTCCCGCCAAGCAGGCAGCGTGAATTTCGAGCTGCGTGAGTTACGCCAGGATGATGGCTGCACCGCGCTTAGCTTGGGCGATCCAACGCTCACTCCTCTAAAGACCTTCCTCCGCAAAGAAGCCAAGAAGCTGCACCAGAGCAATTTGGCGCGTACCTTCGTCATGGCGGCGCATGGACAGTCCAAGGTGATGGCGTATGTAACAACGCTTTGCACACAGATTTCGGTCGAACAGTTTCAGGAACAAGCACCGATTGAGTCGTTCAAGTACAAAGATTACCCTGCGATAAAGTTGGCACGTTTGGCTGTCGATACCGAGTTGCAAGGACAAGGAGTCGGTAGCAGCCTGGTTGATTTCGTCATCGGGTTGGCTGTTGAACATGTCATGCCCCACACAGGATGTCGTTTCCTGGTGGTGGACTCGAAGCCGCAATCTGTGTCTTTCTACGAGAAGAAGGGCTTTAAGAAAATCGGTGAAGCGGGTGCTAATGGTCAGTCCACTACGACCATGTTTATAGATCTGCACCGGGCTTAAGACTCGCTATTTCTGTGGCCGGGCCAGCTAGAATGTTTGCGGCTTTTGCTGATTTTTGACCACGTGGGCGGTTCGGAGTCCTGCGGATAAATGGGGGAATCCCAAAATTGAGCACAGGATTTCGATTCCGTTCTAACGGAACCTCGACAGCAAGTGTTGGTTATTGGGTGTTGTGCGGCCCGGATTTGAACCCAGGTCCGCACCCACCACCAAATCCGCAAAGCCCAACTGCTTGTCAGTTGGGCTTTTTTGTTGTCCTTGCGTGCATGCGCGCGCTGTTCGGATGTGCCTGTGCCATGGAACTTGCTGCTTTCGTAATCGACTTTGTCCTGCATGTGGACAAGTACCTGGAGGCGTTTGTGCAGTCGTATGGCGTCTGGGTCTATGCGCTGCTGTTTCTGGTGATCTTCGTGGAGACGGGCGTGGTGGTGATGCCTTTTCTGCCGGGGGACTCCTTGCTCTTCGTGGTGGGGGCCATGTGCGGTGTGGGGCTGATGAGCTACCCGCTTTCTGTCGGACTATTGCTGGCGGCGGCCATCCTGGGGAACCAGTCCAACTACACCATTGGGCGGGCTGTCGGTCCGCGCGTCTTCCAATGGGAGGATTCACGTTTCTTCAACAAGCGGGCCTTCGACCAGGCCCACGCTTTCTACGAGCGCTATGGCGGTATCACCATCGTGGCGGCGCGCTTCATGCCGTTCTTGCGCACGTTTGCGCCCTTTGTGGCGGGTGTGGCCCAAATGACCCGCGCGCGCTTCATGCTCTACGACGTGCTGGGTGGCGCGCTCTGGGTAGGCGGAGTCATCACCGTAGGCTACTTCTTCGGCAATATTCCCTGGGTGAAACTGCACCTGGACAAGATCATCTGGTCGATGATCCTGATTCCCGGTGTGGTGGTTTTGTGGGGCGCTTGGAAGGCGCGGCGCAAGAACCTGTCGGCGACGCAGGCCTAGCAACGTCACCGCCGGGATTCAGCTACGCACGCGGTTGCGTGCCAAAGGCGGGTTCTTGGCAAAGTAGCGCTCAATACCACGCATCAGGGCGTCGGCCAGCTGGTTCAGGAATTCGTCGGAATTCAACCGCGTTTCCTCACGGGGGTTGCTGATAAATGCCGCTTCCACCAACACGCTGGGGATGTCGGGTGCCTTAAGCACCGCAAACGCCGCCTGTTCCACCCGGGGCTTGTGCAACTTGCCCACACGGCCGATCTCACCGAGCAGGGTGCCGCCGAGCCGCAGGCTGTCCTTGATTTGCGCCGTGGTGCTCATGTCGAGCAAGGCCCGTTGCACGGTAGCGTCCTTCGCATGTACGTTGATACCGCCAATCAGGTCCGCCTTGTTTTCCTTGGCCGCCATCCAGCGCGCCGCGCTGCTGGAGGCGCCGCCTTCGCTGAGGGCAAACACGCTGGCTCCCTGGGGGTCGGGGGTATAGAACGCGTCGGCGTGCAGGCTCATGAAGAGGTCGGCCTGCACGCGTCGCGATTTCTGCACCCGAACCTGTAGGGGCACGAAATAGTCCGCATCGCGGGTCAGGTAGGCGCGCATTGGACTGCCATTGATGCTGGCAGCGTTGATGCGGTCGCGTAGCAGCAGGGCCAGCCGTAGTACGACGTCCTTCTCGCGGGTACCGCCCGGCCCGATGGCTCCCGGATCTTCGCCGCCATGCCCTGCATCCAGGGCCACGATGATGAGCCGGTCAATGGATGTGTCTTGCGCGCTGGCGTCGGCTACGGGTGTTTCCGGTGGTTTGTTGCCAAACTGGACCTTGGCCCCCGAAAATGCTGGAGTTATAGCTACTGATTTTGTAGCGTCGTGGGGCGTGGGAGGCGCCGATGTCTTGGGGCTGTGCCGTGCGATGAGCTCGCCCAGGGGGTCTGTTGCGGGCAGGGCGGGCGCAGGGGTTGCAGATGCAGCGCTGGCGGCAGCCGCCGCAGCGGGCACGTGCTGGGCGATCAGCGCCTCCAGCGGGTCCACCGTATCGACGGGGTAGAGGTCCAGTACCAGGCGGTGCTGGTACGCGGCAACCGGTGTCAACGTGAAGACCTGGGGATGAATGGGCAGCTTCAGGTCGACCACCAGGCGCACGATGTTGGGCGCAAACTGGCCGACACGGATCCCTGCAATGTTGGGATCATCGGCGCGGACTTTCGCAACCAGTTCCTTCAGTGCGGGGTTCAGGGTGATGCCCTCCACGTCGACGGCCAGGCGTGGCGGGCTGGGCACGAACAAGGGTTTGGCGACCAGCGCGCCGTCGGATTCGATAGTGACGCGCGAATATTCGGGCGCAGGCCAGATGCGCACGTTCAGGATGGTGGCGCCGCGGGCCAGTTCCGCCAAACCCAGTGATAGCACTAGGCTTCCGGTCTGCAGAACCTCGCGACGTTTCATTCGGGGGCTCCTGGTGGTGTGGCTGCTTCAATGCCATTGAGCAGCGCCAGACCGGTCGGTGTGTGCGCGGTCAACTGTACATGCCGCGTTGCATCGGCATCGGCTTGCAGATGGATGCAAAGGTCGGCAACGGGCAGTACTGCAGCGGCTTTTTCGGGCCACTCGGCCAGCTTCAGACCGGGACTGGCGAAGATGTCGCGAAAACCTGCATCTTCCCATTCACGCGGGTCGTTGAAGCGGTAGAAATCGAAATGCCAGGCGTCACAGCAGGCCAGCGCATAGGGCTCCACCACGGCGTACGTAGGGCTCTTGATGCGGCCGACCACGCCCAGGGCTCGCAGCAGATGGCGCACCAGCGTCGTCTTGCCCGCGCCGAGGTTGCCATCCAGGGTGATGAACGCCTGACGCAGCGCAGGTTGGCGGGCCAGTGCATGGGTAAACGCCTCCGTCTCGGCTTCGCTGCGCCAATGCAGGGTTTTTACAATCGGATCGTGCAACAGGACAACGCTCAATTTGATGGTCAGAATTTGGTGGGACGCATCCAGGAATGGGCGCGCGAACTCGGATTCTCCCAAATTGGCGTGGCCGGTGTCGATTTGGCGACGGCGGAGCCGGGTTTACTGGCCTGGTTGTCACAAGGCTGCCACGGAGAGATGGGCTACATGGCTCATCACGGGCTCAAGCGGGCGCGACCCGCCGAGCTGGTGCCGGGCACGCTATCGGTGATTACGGCACGCATGGACTATCTGCCACGCAACACTTCGCAAGATTGGTTGGCGATTGAATGGGCCCGGTTGCAGCGTCCGCAAGAGGGCGTGGTGTCGATCTACGCTCGGGGGCGGGATTACCACAAGGTGATGCGCAGTCGCCTGCAGAAACTCAGCGACCGTGTTGCACAGTCAATCGGCCCCTTTGGACACCGGGTGTTTACCGACTCGGCACCGGTGCTGGAAGCCGAGCTGGCGGCGCGCAGCGGACAGGGTTGGCGTGGCAAACACACCTTGCTGTTGAACCGGGGATGGGGTTCGCTATTTTTTTTGGGCGAAATCTATGTCGATGTCGCCCTGCCGCGTAGTGAACCGGTGCAGGGGCATTGCGGCAGCTGCAGTGCCTGCATGGAAGCGTGTCCAACCCAGGCCATCGTCGCCCCCTACCGGCTGGATGCGCGGCGGTGCATTTCGTACCTGACCATCGAACATGGCGGGGCCATTCCCATGGAGTTTCGCGCGGCGATTGGCAACCGCATCTATGGGTGCGACGACTGCCAGCTGGCGTGCCCCTGGAACAAGTTTGCGCAGCGCAGCATCTTGCCAGACTTCGACGAGCGCGCGGGCATGTCCGGGCAAACCCTGCTCGCTTTGTTCGACTGGTCCGAGGCCGAGTTCCTGCAGCGTACCGAGGGCAGTCCCATCCGGCGCATTGGCCATGAACGTTGGCAACGCAACATCGCCGTAGCCTTGGGCAATGCTGTGCGACAGCACCCGGCTCTGGCCGCAGAAATCCGCCTGCGCGAGAATCACCCCAGCGCCTTGGTGCGTGAACACCTTCAATGGGCTTTGACACAGGTGACAGCGGTTGCGGCGCCTGGCTCCCGATAAGGCTGTTACTACAAGCGGCGTGAGTCTGATAGTACGATGCGGCTTCCAGTAGCAAATCGGAGACACTGAATATGCACAAACGCTTTCTGCTGGCCATGTCCTTGACTGTGGCATCGGCCACGGTGCTAGCACAAGGCTATCCCAACCGTGTCATCAAGCTGCAGGTGCCGTTTGCGCCGGGCGGCACCACGGACATCGTCGCGCGCACCATTGCAGACCCCTTGGGCAAGGTGCTCGGGCAAAGCGTGATCGTTGAAAACAAGGCCGGAGGCGGTGGCGTGGTGGGCGCCAATGAAACGGCCAAGGCTGCACCCGACGGCTATGCATTGGGAATGGCAACGGTCTCCACGGTGGCGGCCAATCCGGCTATCAATCCGAAGAATCCGTACAACCCATTGACCGACTTCACCCCCATCATCAACGTGGCAGCCACGCCCAACGTGATTGCGGTGCACCCCAGTTTCCCGGCCAAGGACTACAAATCGTTCCTTGCGCAAGTCAAGGCAAACCCGGGTAAGTACTCCTACGCTTCGTCGGGCACGGGCGGCATTGGACATTTGCAAACTGAGTTGTTCAAGAACCTCACAGGTACGTTCGTCACCCACATTCCGTACCGTGGTGCCGGCCCGGCGCTGAACGATGTGGTGTCAGGCCAGGTGCCTATGATCTTTGACAACATGCCCTCTGCCATGCCCTTTATCCAGTCCAACCGGCTGGTGCCCATCGTCGTGGCAGCTCCGCAGCGACTGGCATTGCTGCCCCAGGTTCCGACCTTCAAGGAAGTTGGACTGGAACCAGTCAATCGCATGGCCTTCTATGGCATCTATGGACCCAAAGGGATGCCCAAGGACGTGGTGGACAAGATCAATGCCGCAGTGCGCAAGGTGCTGGAAGACCCCGCGGTGCGCAAACGCATCGAGGACACCGGATCGCTGGTCCTGGGCAACACGCCCGAACAATTTGCCGCGCAGATTGTGGCCGAGTACAACGTGTACAAGTCCGTGGTCGATTCTGCAAAACTGCGCCTTGAATGAGTGAGCCTGTCGTGCCTGCCACGGCACAGATTGATGCCTTCATTGATGCACTGTGGCTGGAGCACGGTTTGGCGGCCAATACGCTGGCAGCTTATCGGCGCGATCTGCAGGGGTACGTTGCGACGTTGGGTGGCACCGATCTAAACGCCAGTACCCAGCTGGACCTGGAATCCTTCTTCGCGGCACAGCACGCCAGCACCAAGGCCAGTACCGCCAATCGTCGCTTGACGGTGTTTAAGCGCTATTTCCGATGGGCCTTGCGCGAAGGGCTGGTGGCGCGCGACCCCACGCTCAAACTGTTGCCTGCCAAGCGTGCGGCTCGCTTGCCCAAGTCGCTCACCGAAGCACAGGTGGAGGCGTTGCTGGCGGCACCGGATACAGCCCAGGCGTTGGGGCTGCGCGACCGTGCCATGCTGGAGCTGATGTACGCCAGTGGACTGCGGGTCAGCGAACTGGTTTCGTTGCGGATGTTTGACATCAGCCGCGGGGAGCATGTGGTTCGCGTGCTGGGTAAAGGTGCGAAGGAACGCCTGATTCCGTTTGGTGAAGTTGCGGCTCTTTGGTTGCAGCGATATCTGGAGGCTGCGCGTCCCGAATTGCTGGCCGGCAGAAGCAGTGATGACCTGTTCGTCACGGTCCGTGGCGCCCACCCCGGCACGGCCATGACGCGTGCGATGTTCTGGCTGGTGGTGCGCCGGTATGCGACTGCTGCTGGTATTGGACAGCATCTGTCGCCGCACACCCTACGGCATGCCTTTGCCACGCATTTGCTCAATCACGGCGCGGACTTGCGAGCCGTGCAGTTGCTGCTGGGACATGCCGACATATCCACCACCACGATCTACACCCATATCGCCCGTGAACGGTTGACGGCCTTGCACGCGCAGCACCACCCCCGCGGGTGAACGCGGATTTGGCTTAGCCTTGGGTAATGGATTCGGCCCAGGCCAGTGCCTGCAGGTGCGCCCAGTTGATCTGGTTGCTGTTGAGTCCCAGGGTGTTGGCACACTCGGCGAAGTGGGTGTCGTCACCGGTCTCGCAAGCCAGGGTCAGAGTCAGGAACGGTGCCAGCGGTCCGGTCCGGTCGGACAGTGCCTGGTTGACAGAGGCAGGCAGGTTCATGGCACCGAGTGCGGTTTCCATCGGCACGCCCAGCATCGTGTCCAGCATGGAGAAGATGCCGACAACAAATGCGTTGTCGCACTCGTCTGGGCTTAGCAGCTCTGCGCCCAGCAGTTCCATGAGTCGTCCGCGTGCCACGGCGGTGGCCGCGACCGCTGACGCGCCTTCGCCATCAGCTGAGGTGGTTAACAGCAATGCAGCCCATTTGAACAGTCGCTTGAGACCGAGCAGCATGACCGCGTGTCGAAACGAGGTGATTTCGGTGCGCAGACCAAAGCTTGCCGAGTTGATGAAACGCAGTAGATTGAACGATAGTGCAGGGTCGCGCTTGAGCACGTCCTCGATCTCGGATGTGCTGGCTTGCTGGCGCACCAAGTTGATGAGTTGGAGGATGGTGGCCTGCCCGGGGCGGATGGACTGCCCGTGCACCACTGCCGGTTGTGCAAACCAGTAGCCCTGCAGGAGGTCGATGCCAAATTCGATCGCCAAGGCAACCTGTTGTTCGGTTTCCACCTTCTCGGCCACCAACAGGGCGTTGCACTTGGCACGCGCTAGCTTGACAAAAGACCCCAGCGTTTGGGGTTTGATCACGGACAGATCAAACTTGACATACGACGCCAGCGCCAGCCAGTCTGCATACGACCGCGTTAGCACCGCATGATCGAAGGCGAGCCGAAAACCCCGCTTTCGCACATCCTGTAGTTGGGGTAGACGAGTTTCGATTTGATCGACTTCGGAAGCGGCCAAGGCCGGAATTTCCAGAACCACGCGTTCAGGTGCGACCAGCTCAAGATGGCCACCGGCCAGGCTGTCATGCGTGCAGTTGATGAAAAGTGTCTTGTCGCCAATGGGGGATTGGGGATCGAGGGTGCTGAGGACATTGAATAGCAACTGGGCGTCGCTGGCTGCCGTGTGATGCCGCGTCACGTCTGCGGCGCGTGGGCTGCGATCAAACAATTCATAGCCAACCACCACTCGATGGGGGGTGAGAATGGGTTGGTGCGCAAAGATGAAGTCCGATGCCGTGGAGTCAGAAGAGTCGGTCATGAAGAAGTGGCCGAAAGAAGCAACTGTTCGAAATCAACAATGGGTACGGGGCGGCCCAGCAAATATCCCTGATAGGCATCGCACCCTTGTGCGTGGAGGTGACCGCGCTGATCCTCGGTCTCCACGCCTTCGGCAATGACGGCCAAGCCCAGGCTGTGCCCCAGCGTGATCACTGCCAACGCGATGGCCGCGTCGTTGGAATCGGTCATCAAGTCCCGGACAAAGGACTGGTCGATCTTGAGCTGATCCAGTGGCAACCGTTTGAGGTAGGACAGCGAAGAATAGCCCGTGCCAAAGTCGTCCAGTGAAAAACCGACGCCGTGTGCCTTGAGCGCCTTCATCTTGGCGCTGATGTCCTCAATGTCGCTGGCCAGCAGGCTCTCGGTCAGTTCCAGTTTAAGGCGGTTTGGGTTGGCACCGGTGTAGCGAAGCAGGTCTATGACGTAGGGAACGAAGTCTGGTTGGCGGAACTGACGTTGACTGACATTGACGGACAGCGTCAACGCCTGTGTCGTTGGATGGGCCTCCCAGCGAACCAGTTGGGTGCAAGCGGTTTCCAATACCCAGTTGCCCAGCGTCAAGATGAGCCCTGTGTCTTCGGCCAGGGGGATGAATGCTCCAGGCGAGACCATGCCACGCGTGGGATGGGGCCACCGGATCAGCACCTCTGCGCCGGTAATGCGCCCGCCGCGATCCACCTGAGGTTGGTAGTACAGCACGAATTGATCGCATAGCAGCGCAACCCGAAGATCCGCCTCCAGCGCCACGCGGGCCGTGATGACGGCTTGCATGGCGGGGTCGAAAAAACGCAGGGTGCTGCGCCCCGCCGACTTGGCCTGGTACATGGCCAGATCGGCCTGTTTGAGCAATTCGTCCGTGGATTGGTTGTGGTCGGCATAGAGCGTGATGCCGATACTCGGCGTAATCTGGTACTCCAAGCCCCCAAGACGGTAGGGTTGGCTGATAGTCGCCAGGATCTTTTCGCCGATTTTTTCAGCCAGGGCCGCAGCTTCCTCGCGGATTTCGGAGAGATCTTCCACCATGACCACAAACTCGTCGCCACCCAGGCGTGCTACCGTGTCGCCCTCACGCATGCATTGGCTCAGCCGTTGCGCCACCTGCTGCAAGAGCAGGTCCCCCATGGCGTGTCCTTGGGTATCGTTGAGGGTCTTGAAGTTGTCCAGATCGATGAATTGCAGTGCCCCCATGCGTCCGCTGCGTGCACTGATGCCCAGAGCCTGATTCAGTCGATCAACCATCAGGCGGCGGTTGGGGAGCTGCGTCAAGGGGTCGTAGAACGCCAGCTTGTTGATCTCTTCTTCCGAAGCTTTGCGCTGGGTGATGTCACGCAGCACGGCGATGAAGCGGGCCTGCAGATCCGCGGTGTGACTGACCGAGAGCTCGAACCATCGCAATCCGCTGGGCGTTATCAGCGACAACTCACGTCCTAGGCTGAATCCATGGGCATGGGCGTCCTGCAGGGCGCTGGAAAGGGACTGCGCACTGAGCGCGTCCAGTACTTGCTCAGCGGACTTGCCCTGAAAGAATTCCAGCGGTGGAAACTGGTTGTGCTGGCGTGGCGCTCGATAGTCCAGGAAGTTCCCCTCCAGGTCCAACTCCAACAATGGGTCAGCAATAGCGTCCAACGTGGAGGTCAGACGGCGTTGGGACGCGGCTATTTCCTCCGTGCGTTGAGCGATGGTTGCATCCTTGTCTCGCTCGTGGTTTTTCAGTTCAACCCATAGCTTGGCGGCATAGGCCAGCATGACACTGAAACTCAGGCCCAGAAGCGCCTTCAGGGCCAGCCCGACGGGATCACCCCACCCGTCTCTGGGCGCTGCACTTAGTGTCCATGTTCCATTGGGCAATGACAGGTTGTGCTCCACTGGGTCATCAAGCTGCTGAATTGATGATGCAATGATTTGGCGTTCGCCCGTATCCGGATGGTTGCGCCACAGGATGTAATGCAGTCCGCTGTCGGCCAACTGCGACAACCGAGCGCCCTCTAGCGCCTGCGGAAACCGGATGACGGCATAAGTCAGGCCCCAGAACGTGGAGTTGCCTTGATCGTCCTTCAGAAAGACGGGCATGCGACCGACCACACCCAGGCCGCCTTGCACCAATTGAAGGGGGCCCGCCAAGGTCAGTTGGCCCGTGTCCCGTGCTGCTCGCGCTTCCCGGCCTTGGACAGGATCTTGCAGCTGGTTGAATCCAATGGATTTTTCGTTGCCTTGGCGCGGCGCCACACGCTGGATGATTCCATCGGGACTGAGCCCCAGCACGGCAACGCCCGGGTACCAAGGGAGCATTTCCGTTGCGACCCCTTCGAAGTCCGGTATTTGCCCTTTGCTTTGCCGCACCATGGCGGCGATGGAATAGACGGACGACAGTGCACGCTCCATGGTGGTCTGCACGGCATGGGCATAGTCACTCACCGTCGCCGCGATGCGCAAACGTTCTGCAGCCTGCGCACGCTGCTCCAGCTTCCAGACGACCAACCCTGCTACACACATGGCTGTCAGCCCAACAATAATTGCCACGGCCATCGGTCGCGACGAAAGGGGTGGGCGGGGGCGGGTGCTCACATTCATGGAGTGGGGGCAGGCAGCGCCATGGTAGCGTCAAACCGGTGTCCTTCATAGATGGTGGGGAAAAGCGGGAATCGCTGTGGCCTATCAACGTAACCGGGGATGTTGGTCGTATTGCTTCCTTACAATGCCAAATCGACCCACACTCAAGCAATTGCAGGAAACTTCATGGCTTTGTATGCACTGGACCAGGTTGCGCCGCGCGTAGCCGACACTGCCTGGGTGGCCGATAGCGCACAGGTTATTGGCAACGTGGAGCTGGCCGAGGATTCCAGCGTTTGGTTTGGGGTGGTTGTACGGGGCGATACCGAGCTGATTCGGATTGGCAAGGGAACCAACATTCAGGATGCATGTGTCTTGCATGCAGATTTTGGAAAACCACTGACTGTGGGTGATAACGTGACCGTTGGCCACAAGGCCATGCTGCATGGCTGCTCCATTGGAGACAACTCCCTTGTCGGGATAGGTGCCGTGGTGCTGAACGGAGCCCGCATCGGTAAGGGCTGCCTGGTAGGGGCAGGATCTTTGGTCACCGAGGGCAAGGAGTTTCCCGACGGCAGCATGATCATGGGTAGCCCAGCCAAGGTGGTTCGTGCTCTGACGCCTGAACAACAAGAGGGTTTGCGCCAAAGTGCGGTGAACTATGCGCAGAACGCCCAACGCTTTCGTCGTGGGCTCAAGAAGCTAGGTTGAGCCAACGATGTCCGAGCTGCATAAGTTCCTGTTCGATGGGCTGCCGGTGCGCGGCATGTTGGTACGTCTGACCGACGCGTGGACTGAGATTCTGCGTCGACGTGCCAGCAATCCGACCACCGGGGCCTATCCGCAAGCCGTATGCAACATGCTGGGCGAGATGGCGGCTGCAAGTGCCCTGATGCAAGCCAACATCAAGTTTGACGGTTCGTTGGTGTTGCAGATTTTTGGTGACGGACCTGTAAAGGTTGCAGTGGTGGAGGTGCAACCCGATCTGGCCCTACGCGCAACGGCAACGGTGGTTGGGCCCGTGCCCCAAGCCGAAGGGATGGCACAGCTTGTCAACCAGGGTGATGGCGGTCGTTGTGCCATCACGCTGGATCCCACGACCAAGCTTCCCGGGCAGCAGCCGTACCAGGGTATCGTGCCACTACGTGACGCACGGGGTAACCCATTGAACTCTGTCGGGGCGATGCTGGAGCACTACATGCTGCAAAGCGAGCAGCTCGATACGACGCTGGTACTGGCCGCCAACGACCAAATTGCTGCAGGCCTGTTGATCCAGCGCCTGCCGATGCAAGGTGATGCCAATCTCTCAGGCCATGGCGCCCATGCGTCGGCGCAAGATCAGATGGGCCACAACGAAGCGTACAACCATCTCGCCATCCTGGCGCGCAGCCTCAAGCAGGAAGAATTGCTGACGCTGGATGCAGACACCATCCTACGTCGCTTGTTCTGGGAGCAGCGCATGACCCGCTTTGAGCCTTTGCATCCGCACTTTGCCTGTACCTGCAGCCGTGTGCGCGTGGGGCGCATGATTCAGGGGTTGGGACAAGACGAAGTCGAGCAGATCTTGCAAGAGCGTGATACGGTGGAGGTCGCGTGTGAGTTCTGTGGGCTCCAATATCAGTTTGACCCAGTGGATGCAGCGCAATTGTTCCTGCAACCCGGACAGCAACAGCCCGGTTCAGGCCAAACGCATTGATGCAGCCCTAACGGGCGATCTGAACAAAGATTTCGTTGGGTTTCACCATACCCAATTCGGCCCGCGCGCGTTCTTCGACGATTTCCAGACCATCGCGCAAGTCGGCAATTTCGGCCGCCAGGCGAGCATTCAACTGCGCCGCGCGCTCATTGCGTTGGTTTTGGTCGGCGAGTTGTTGCGTCAGTTTGGCAACGTTGGGGACGCTGCCACGCCCAAACCATAACTGCCCATGCAGGATGACCAGCAGGGCAATCAAGGCTACCGGGACGAGGCGAGCGCCCATGAAGCTGGATTACTTGAGGTTGTAGAAGGCAGCGCGACCGGGATAGCTGGCTACGTCGCCCAGGTCTTCCTCAATGCGCAGCAACTGGTTGTACTTGGCCATGCGGTCGGAGCGGCTGAGCGAGCCAGTCTTGATCTGCGCAGCGTTGGTACCCACGGCGATGTCGGCGATGGTGCTGTCTTCGGTCTCGCCGGAGCGGTGGCTGATGACGGCGGTGTAGCCGGCACGCTTGGCCATCTCAATCGCTTCAAACGTTTCGGTCAGGGTGCCGATCTGGTTGATCTTGATCAGGATGGAGTTGGCGATGCCCTTCTCGATACCTTCCTTCAGGATCTTGGTGTTGGTGACGAACAGGTCATCGCCGACGATCTGCACCTTCTTGCCCAGACGCTCGGTCAGCAACTTCCAGCCGTCCCAGTCGCCTTCGGCCATGCCGTCCTCGATGCTGATGATGGGGTACTTGTCGACCCAGGTGGCCAGGATGTTGGTCCACTCTTCGGCGGACAGCACCAGGCCTTCGCCTTCCAGGTGGTACTTGCCATCCTTGTAGAACTCGCTGGCAGCGCAGTCCAGGCCCAGGGCGATCTGTTCACCGGCCACAAAGCCGGCCTTGTCGATGGCTTCCAGGATCATCTGGATGGCAGCCTCGTGGCTGGGCACGTTGGGGGCAAAGCCGCCTTCGTCGCCGACGGCAATGCTCATGCCCTTGTCATGGATGATCTTCTTGAGGGCGTGGAACACTTCGGCGCCATAGCGGATGGCTTCGCGGAAGCTGGGGGCGCCCACGGGGATGATCATCAGCTCTTGCAGGTCGAGGTTGTTGTTGGCGTGCGCGCCGCCGTTGACCACGTTCATCATGGGAACGGGCATCTGCATGCGACCCATGCCTCCGAAGTAGCGGTACAGGGGCAGGCCAGACTCTTCGGCCGCGGCGCGGGCCACGGCCATGGAGACGGCCAGCATGGCGTTGGCGCCCAGGCGGCTCTTGTTCTCGGTGCCGTCCAGGTCGATCAGGGTCTTGTCCAGGAAGGCTTGCTCAGCGGCGTCCAGGCCCAGCACGGCTTCGGAGATTTCGGTATTGATGTTCTCGACAGCCTTGAGCACGCCCTTGCCCAGGTAGCGCTTCTTGTCGCCATCGCGCAGCTCAATGGCTTCGCGGCTACCGGTGGAGGCGCCGCTCGGGACGGCGGCGCGGCCCATGGTGCCGGATTCCAGCAGCACGTCACACTCGACGGTGGGATTGCCACGCGAATCCAGAATCTCGCGGCCAACGATGTCAACAATTGCACTCATGGTGGTTCTTCCTTAAAGATTGAAAAAATGGAAATCGGTGGTCAGGCGGCGAAGTGGTTCTCCAGGAAACCGTTCTTCTTGGTCACGCGGTCCAGTTCGACCAGGGTTTCCAGCAGGGCCTTCATGTGTTTGAGGGGTACGGCATTGGGGCCGTCGCACAGCGCCTTGGCTGGATCGGGGTGGGTTTCCATGAACAGACCCGCCACGCCCACGGCCACGGCCGCGCGGGCCAGCACCGGCACAAACTGGCGCTCTCCACCGCTGGAGGTTCCCATGCCGCCAGGCAATTGGACGCTGTGGGTGGCATCAAATACCACCGGAGCCTGGGTCTCACGCATGATGGCCAGGCTGCGCATATCTGACACGAGGTTGTTGTAGCCAAAGCTCACGCCACGCTCGCAGGCCATGAAGCGGTCTTCGCTCAGGCCGGCGGCACGGGCGGCGCTACGGGCCTTGTCCAGCACGTTCTTCATGTCGTGCGGCGCGGTGAACTGGCCCTTCTTGATATTCACCGGCAGGCCGCTGGTGGCCACGGCGTGGATGAAATCCGTCTGGCGACACAGCAGGGCTGGTGTCTGCAGGACATCGACGACCTTGGACACTTCGGCGATGTGGTGGGTGTCGTGCACATCGGTCAGAACGGGCACGTTCAGTTCGCGCTTGACCTTGGCCAGGATTTCCAGGCCCTTGTCCATGCCCAGGCCACGAAAGCCCGCTTCACTGGAGCGGTTGGCCTTGTCGAAGCTGCTCTTGAAGATGAAGGGAATGCCCAGCGATGCCGTGATCTCCTTCAGCGTGCCGGCCGTGTCCATCTGCAATTGCTCGGATTCGATGACACAGGGGCCAGCGATCAAAAAGAAACGGTGTTCCAGGCCGACATCAAATCCACACAGTTTCATATCAGGCGGCTACTTTCAAACTCTTGCCTTCGGCCTGGTGTTCCACGGCGGCCTTGATGAAGGCGTTGAACAGTGGGTGGCCGTTCCAGGGCGTGGACTTGAACTCGGGGTGGAATTGCACACCGACAAACCAGGGGTGGACGTTTTGCGGCAGCTCCACGATTTCGGTCAGTTGCTCGCGCTGCGTCAGGGCGGAAATCACCAGACCGGCCGTGCGCAATTTGTCCAGGTAATTGACGTTGGCCTCGTAACGGTGGCGGTGGCGCTCGGTGACCACGTCGCCGTAGATCTGGTGTGCCAGCGTGTTCTTGGCCACGTCGGAGCTTTGTGCGCCCAGGCGCATGGTGCCGCCCAGGTCGGAATTGGCGTCGCGCGTCTTGATGGTGCCGTCGGCATCTTTCCACTCGGTGATGAGGGCGATGACGGGGTTGGCGCATTCGGGTTCGAACTCGGTGCTATTGGCGTCCTTCAGGCCGGCCACGTGGCGGGCGAATTCGATGGTGGCCACTTGCATGCCTAAGCAGATGCCCAGGTAGGGCACCTTATGTTCGCGGGCGAAGCGTGCAGTGTTGATCTTGCCTTCGATGCCGCGTTTGCCGAAGCCGCCGGGCACCAGGATGGCGTCGTACTTGGCAAGCTGGCTCACGCTGGCGTTGTCGATGGTTTCCGAATCCACGTGCTCGATCTTCACGCGCACATGGTTCTTCATGCCGGCATGGCGCAGCGCCTCGTTGACAGACTTGTAGCTGTCGGTCAGGTCCACATACTTTCCGACCATGGCGATTGTGACTTCACCCTTGGGGTGTTCGGTCTCGTACACCAGATCGTCCCAGCGCTTGAGGTTGGCCGGCGGCGTGTTCAGGCGAAGCTTGTCGCAAATCAGGCCGTCCAGGCCTTGTTCGTGCAGCACGCGGGGCACCTTGTAGATGGTGCTCACATCGGGCATGGAGATCACGCCCCAGCTCTGCACGTTGGTGAACAGGCTGATCTTTTCACGTTCATCGTCGGGGATGACGCGGTCGGCGCGGCACAGCAGGGCGTCGGGCTGGATACCGATCTCGCGCAGCTTCTGCACCGTGTGCTGCGTGGGCTTGGTCTTGAGCTCGCCGGCGGCGGCGATCCAAGGCACATAGGTCAGGTGCACGAAAGCCGAGTTGTTGGGGCCCATGCGCAGGGAGAGCTGGCGCACGGCTTCCAGGAAGGGCAGGGACTCGATGTCGCCCACTGTTCCGCCGATCTCGACGATGGCCACATCCACTTCGTCGGGCTCGCCCACGCGGGCGCCGCGCTTGACGAACTCCTGGATTTCATTGGTGACGTGGGGAATGACCTGCACGGTCTTGCCCAGGTAGTCGCCGCGGCGTTCCTTGTCGAGCACGCTTTTGTAGATCTGCCCGGTGGTGAAGTTGTTGGCCTTGCGCATGCGCGATTCGATGAATCGCTCGTAGTGGCCCAGGTCGAGGTCGGTCTCAGCGCCGTCATCGGTCACGAACACTTCACCATGTTGCAGCGGCGACATGGTGCCGGGATCGACGTTGAGGTAGGGGTCCAGCTTGATGAGAGTGACTGTCAGGCCCCGCGATTCCAGTATCGCAGCGAGGGAGGCTGAGGCGATTCCCTTGCCCAGGGAGGACACCACACCGCCGGTGACGAAGACAAATTTGGTCATGTCAGGGTCGAACAATGCGTTCGATGAGGTGGTAAAGCGAGATTATACGTGGCCCCCACGCTCCGCCGCTCCGCGGGTCGCTGCCCCCCGAGGGGGCGCATTCCCCTTGGGGCGGCCCGGCGGGGAATGGTGTCCCCGTGTAGTGGTGTGCGGCGCTGCTACGATGCGGGCCATGAACGACCTCGCTGGAAAACACATCGTCCTGGGGCTTACTGGCGGCATTGCCTGCTACAAGGCGGCCGAGCTGTGCCGGGCTTTGATCAAGGAGGGCGCCACGGTCCAGGTGGTGATGACGGAGGCTGCGGCCCAGTTCATCACGCCGGTAACCATGCAGGCGCTCAGCAATCGCCCGGTTTACGGTTCGCAGTGGGACGCGCGCCAGGACAACAACATGGCGCATATCAACCTGAGCCGCGAGGCAGACGCCATCCTGATCGCGCCCTGCAGCGCCGACTTCATGGCCAAGTTGTTGCACGGTGGAGCCGACGAGTTGCTGAGCCTGATGTGTCTGGCGCGTCCCATCGACAAGGTGCCGCTGTTGATCGCCCCGGCCATGAACCGCGAAATGTGGGCGCACCCGGCCACCCAGCGCAATTTGGCGCAGTTGACTGCCGATGGTGTCACGATCCTGGGCGTTGGCAGTGGTTACCAGGCCTGTGGCGAGACGGGAGATGGCCGCATGCTGGAGCCCGAGGAGCTGCTGGCCGATCTGATTGCGTTTTTTCAGCCCAAGGTGCTTGCAGGGCAGCAGGTGCTGGTTACCGCAGGGCCGACATTCGAAGCTATTGACCCGGTGCGCGGCATTACCAACCGCTCCAGCGGCAAGATGGGTTTTGCCATCGCCCGTGCCGCGCACGAGGCGGGTGCCCAGGTCACGCTGGTGGCCGGGCCGGTGGCACTGGCGACGCCGCGGGGTGTGCGTCGCATCGATGTACAGTCTGCACAAGATATGCTTTCAGCAGCCGTAGATGTCGCTTCAAGTGCTACTGTTTTTGTAGCAACCGCGGCGGTGGCGGACTGGCGCCCGGCGCAGGCGGCGGATCAGAAGATCAAGAAAAACGGTTCCGGCCAGACGCCCGCACTTACGTTTGTGGAGAACCCTGACATTCTGGCCTCCGTGGCGCAGTCGGCACGCGCCAAGAGCGGCGCCCTGTTTTGCGTGGGCTTTGCCGCAGAGAGCCACGACCTGGTGGCGCATGCCACCGCCAAACGAGCGCGCAAAGGCGTTCCGCTGTTGGTGGGCAACATTGGTCCTGCAACTTTTGGCAAGGACGACAATGCGCTGCTCCTGGTGGATGCCAACGGCACACAGGAACTGCCCCACGCCAACAAACTCACCCTGGCACGCCAACTGGTGGCCGAAATCGCCAAACGACTGCCAACTCAAATGCCTGCAACTGCATGAAACTCGACGTCAAAATTCTCGATCGCCGTCTGCATGAGCAGATGCCCACCTACGCTACCCCCGGCAGTGCCGGTCTGGATCTGCGCGCTTGCCTGGATGCGCCGCTCACATTGGAGCCCAATGCGTGGCAACTGGTGCCCACCGGTATGGCTATTCACTTGGCTGACACAGGCTATGCGGCACTGATCCTGCCGCGCTCCGGCCTGGGGCACAAGCACGGTATCGTGTTGGGTAATCTGGTTGGCCTGATCGACAGCGATTACCAAGGGCAGCTGATGGTCAGCGCCTGGAACCGCAGTGACGTGGCGTTCACCATTGAACCCATGGAGCGCATCGCGCAACTGGTCATTGTCCCGGTGGTGCAGGCGCAGTTCAACATCGTGTCGGAGTTCGAGGCCAGCAGCGCGCGTGGCGAGGGTGGTTACGGATCTACGGGTAAGCACTAGAAGTGCTATCAATTGTATAGCTTACAACGCAGTAACCACGAGGGCTGGACCCCGATTTTGCTAATGCCCGTCAGTGTAGGGTGCGATCCGGAGGCACGTCGGCATTACCGCCAACTTGCAGTTTGAAAAAGCCGGTGCCGCAGCTACCGCGACCTACTTCTTCCTCCGTTGCCTCGCGCACGGACTCCACTTTCATGGTCAGGCGAATCGCGATGCCAGCCAGCGGGTGGTTGCCATCCAGCACCACATGGTCGGGGTAGATGTCGGTTACTGTGTAGAGATGATCGCGTGGTGCGCTGGGGTTGCAGCCTGCGGGCAGGGCGCTGCCTTCAAAGGTCAGGCCTTCTTCGAGTTCAATGGGAAACAGGCTGCGCGGCTCCAGGAACAACAACTGGTCGTTGAAGTCGCCAAAGGCCTGCTCGGGTTCGATCTGCACTTGCACGGTGGCGCCGGGTGTGTAACCTTGCAGGGCGGCTTCAATGACCGGTAGCAGATCCTTGCCACCCAGCAAGAATTCGACTGGTTCGTCCAGTACGTCCAGTTCTTCGCCCAGGGTGTCTTTCAGCGTCCAGGTGAGGGCAACGACGCATTGTTCGGTAATTTCCATAGGAGAATTGTCCCATGAACACCCCACTGAGCCCATCTGAAGGTCACGCCAACCCCGCGGGCGCGTTTTCGGGGCCTACCGAATTTGCGGACATCATTCGCCGCGCATTGGAGTGCGCGGCGCAGCAGGGGTGGACTCAAATGGTCTGGTGCGATGCCGACTACCTCGATTGGCCTCTGGGGGAACGGCTGGCCATCGATAGCCTGAACGCGTGGGCGGGAAGCGGTCGCCATCTGCTCTTGATGGCGCACGATTTTGACGGATTGATTCGCCACAAGCCACGCTTTGTGAGCTGGCGCAAGACGTGGGATCACATTGTCGAATGCCGCCTGTGCCGCCACCGGGATGCCGGGGACATGCCCAGTGCGATCTGGAGTCCGCATTGGGCCATGCGACGGATCGACGCTACCCGCTGCGTGGGTACGGCGCATCTGGAGCCGCAGCGTCGGGTGCTGCTTAAAGAGGAACTCGACGAGTGCTATCGCCAGGGATCTCCTGGTTTCCCGGCGACTACTTTAGGTCTTTAGAGTGCTGTATCGGGGTTTTTACCAGTCATTTCGCCGAAATACTGTATACTCCGCGGCTGGGCAAAAAATTGAGTCATCGATTCTTGCCTTGGTCCGGGCGGCATGCTGCTTTGACGCTTCCCATTTCGTTAACTCACTTTAGTTTCTAAAAATGAACAAGTCTCTCGTTTTGGCAGCCGTGATCGCTGCTGCTGCTCTGGCTGCTTGCGGTAAGAAAGAAGAAGCTCCTGCTCCCGCACCGGCTCCCGCTGCTGCTCCCGCACCGGCTCCTGCTGCTGCTCCCGCATCTGACGCATCGGCTCCTGCCGCTGCTGCTTCTGCCCCCGCTGCTGAAGCTTCTGCTCCTGCCGCTGCTGCTTCCAAGTAAGCTGCTGCAAAGCACAACAAAAAAGCCACCCTCGGGTGGCTTTTTTGTTGCCTGAAAGAACCCGCGGGTCAGCGGATATCGTCGGCGATCAGTTTCAGGATGCGTTGCGCGTTGTCGGTGGAAACGGGGCCACCTTTGGCATCGCTTACGACCACCGTGGTTTGCCGCTCCTGGCTGCGCAGGGCGATCTGGAACTTCGCGGCGTCGGTGTTCTTGCTGGAGCCATTGAACAGACGGCTGAAGAAGCCAGGTTCCCCGCCTTCGGCCGTCATGGGAACATAGCGCACAAAATAGACGCCTTGCTTGCGATCACGGTCTTCCACGGTAAAGCCGGTGCGGTCCAGCGCCAGGCCCACGCGGCGCCAGGCGCTGTCAAATCCATCTTCCAGACGTAGGACCGGCTGGCCGTTCTCGGTGCTCACCGCCGAGCCCTTCTTGGCTGGCGTTGCATTGACAACCAGGGGTTTGGCCTGGGCTTCGGGCACTCCCAACTTGATCATCAGGCGACGCAGGAATTCGGCTTCGAGCTCGGGGTCCACGGCGCGGGGTTGCCACATGGTGGTGTCCTTGCGATCGGAGGTGAACTGCTCGGCCATACCGCGGTGGCTGATGTAGATCTCGGTGCCGCCTTCGGCGTTGCGCTCCAGACGTGTGCGGAACTTGTCGCGCTCGGCTGTAGAGTACAGCGAGTCGATTAACTTGCCCAGCGTGGAACGGATGAAGTCCTGCGGAATCTTGGCGCGGTTTTCGGCCCAGTCGGTCTCCATGATGCCCAGGTCGCGTTGATCCAAGGCCAGAGCAAACCCGTTTTCCTGCCAGAAATCCCGCACGGGTTCCCAGAGCTTGTCTGCGGGGCGGTTCACCACCAACCAACGCTGGTTGCCCGAGCGTTCAATGCGCACATCACCCGCACTGGCCAGGGCGACGGACGGAGACGCAAGCTGCGCGGCCGACTGGCCCGCCTTGAGCGAAGACGCTGAAACCGCGCCCCCGACGACGGCATAGTGCGTGTCCTTGGACAACTGGGTCAAATCCGGGGGCACATCCAGGCTAGGCACCTTGACGGTGCTGGCGCTGCGGTAATCCACCTTTTCAGTCTCAATGGTGGAGCAAGCGGCCAGGGATACGGCCACGCCGATGGCGGTCAGTTTGAAAACGGAATTCACAAAGTTCCTCTGATTCAAGAGAGTGCTCACAGCAGGCCAGCGCCGCGCAGGGCCTGTTCCAGAACGGGGCGATTCTGCGCGGTCAAACTGGTCAGCGGCAGACGTAGCGCCTCGCCGCACATGCCCATGCGGGCCACGGCCCACTTCACGGGGATCGGATTCGATTCGACGAACAGCGCCTTGTGCACGGGTAGCAAGCGCATCTGGATATCCATGGCACCGCGCACGTCGCCCGCAATGGCAGCCATGCACAGCTCATGCATCAACTTGGGGGCCACGTTGGCCGTCACGCTGACGTTGCCGTGCCCGCCGCACAGCATAAGCGCCACGGCGGTGGGGTCGTCGCCGCTGTAGATGGAGAAACCCTTGGGCGCTTCCTTGATCAACCACTGCGCCCGCTCGATATTGCCCGTAGCTTCCTTGATGCCGACGATACCGGGCACTTGCGCCAGGCGCAGCACCGTGTCGTGCTGCAAATCGGCCACTGCACGGCCGGGCACGTTGTACAGGATGACAGGCAAGTCCACGGCCTCGGCAATGGCCTTGAAGTGTTGGTATTGGCCTTCTTGCGTGGGCTTGTTGTAGTAGGGCACCACCTGCAGCTGGCAATCGGCGCCAACCTTCTTGGCGAATTTGGCCAGTTCGATGGCCTCGGCTGTAGAGTTGGCACCGCAACCGGCCATGATGGGCACGCGCCCGCCTGCCTGCTCGACGGCAACGCGGATGATCTCGCAATGCTCGGCAACGCTCACGGTGGGCGATTCACCGGTGGTGCCGACGACGCCCACGCAATCGGTTCCTTCGGCCACATGCCAGTCGATCAATTTGCGCAGCGCCGGGTAATCCACGGAACCGTCGTCGAGCATGGGAGTGATCAAGGCGACTATGCTGCCCCGGATCGGACCGTTGTTTGCGTTCATGTGTGCGCTGCGCGTTCGTTCAGAAAACGGCCATTCTAACTAGAGTACATAGCGCGTCGGATGGGGCGTGGCCGCGGTGAGGGTAAAGTTCGGTGTCGCGGGTGCAACAGAGGCGATCCGTTGCACAAAACGCGCCGGTTGGGCGAGAAACCCGCACTCATACGCCACCACGTCCAGCCCCTGGCAGTGGCTGAGCAACTCGCCCGGCTCCAATAGGAAGTCGGGCCGCGCCGGGCGTCCAACCGTTTCGTTTCCGCGGGCGTATGTCTCATAGAGCAGAACCCCACCGGGAGCCAGGCTGGCTATCAAGGTGGGGAACAGTGGGCGCCACAGGTAGTTGGTTACCACCACGGCACCGAACGGCTGGGGCTTTCCTTCTTGCTGCAACGGCCAGGGGGTGTTTTCTATGTCTGCCTCTACCAAGGTGGCCGCCGGTACGGCTGTGCGGGCGGCTGCAATGTCCCGGTCTATACCGGTCACGGGATGCCCCCGTTGAGCAAACCACGCCAGATGTCGACCGCCCCCGCATGCCACGTCCAGCACCGGCGTGCCCGGTGCCAGCAGATGCGACCAGCGCCGAACCCAGCTGGATGCGCTTAAAAGCATGACCACAGCTGATTGGCCAGATCCACCACGAAATCGCTGCGGGTGTACAGGGCCAACACCGCTGCGCAGGCACCGACGGCTGCCAGAGTCCACAGGATGCGCGCAGTTCGAGGGGCCATCGCGCAGGTGACGCTCAGTGGGCGGCGGCTGCGCGAAGGGGCGTTTCGCGCACTGGCAGGTTGATGAGCGCCGCGGCCACGCCCAGGGCAATAGCCAGATACCACACCACGTTGTAGCTGCCGGTGCGGTCATACAACAGCCCCCCCAGCCACACGCCCATGAACGAACCGATCTGGTGACTGAAGAAGACAAAACCACTGAGCATGGACAGGTGCGCAACGCCAAAGATCTGCGCCACAACGGCATTCGTGGGCGGCACTGTCGACAACCACAGCAAGCCCATAACCGATGAAAACACGTACACGCTAAGGGGCGTGAGCGGCGCCAGCAGGAACGCCATGATCGCCACCGAGCGTGCCAAATAAATGAATGCCAGGATGTGCCGCTTGGGCCAGCGCTGGCCCAGGCTGCCCGATGCATAGGTGCCCAACACATTGAAGAGCCCGATCAAGGCCAGGGCATAGCTGGCCACCTGGGGTGCCAGGCCCTGGTCCTTGAGGTAACTGGGCATGTGCACGCCGATGAACACCACCTGAAAGCCGCAGACGAAGTAGCCCGCCATCAGCATCTGAAAGCTGGGGTAGCGCATGGCTTCCTGCAGCGCCTGCACGATGGTTTGTTCGCGCTGCACGCCCCCGGTATGGGCCAGATTGGGCTCCCGCAAACCCCATGCCAAGGGAATCATCAGCAAGGCGGCACCGCCCAGGACGACCAGCGCCAACTGCCAGCCCATGCTTGCGATGAGGAAACCTTCGGTCGGTACCATTAGAAACTGCCCAAAAGAACCGGCCGCCGCGGAAACACCCATGGCCCAGGAGCGCTTGTCGGCTGTGATGTTGCGACCGATTACGCCGTAAATCACCGAATAGGTGGTGCCCGACTGCGCGGCACCGATCAAGACGCCGGTGGTCAACGCCAGCATCCATGGCGTTGGCGCGAAGGCCATGCCCACCAGGCCCAGGGCGTACAACAGCGCGCCCGCCGCAATCACCTTGAATGCCCCAAAACGGTCGGCCAGCATGCCGGCAAAAATGCCCGCAACCCCCCAGGTGAGGTTCTGGATGGCCATGGCAAACGAGAACGTTTCCCGCGTCCAGCCCTGCGCCTGGGTCATGGGCTGCAACCACAGCCCGAATCCGTGGCGGATCCCCATGGACAGGGTGACGATGGTGGCTGCGCAGAGCAACAGGCGTGACATGGGGATGCGGGCAAACATTCCTGCACTGTAGCGCCATTGCGTCCGCCCTGCTGCGATGCAGCGCTTGGGCCGTCGCGCATGGGGCGATTGGACTGTATTTGCATACAGTGACGTAACCCAAAAACCACTACAATGCGCGCCCTATGGCGTCCAAACCCACCCCCGAATACTCCGAAAGCTCGATCCGCGTGCTCAAGGGCCTGGAGCCCGTCAAGCAGCGCCCGGGCATGTACACCCGCACCGACAACCCCCTGCATATCATCCAGGAAGTGCTGGACAACGCAGCCGACGAGGCGCTGGCCGGTTTCGGCAAGAAGATCAAGGTCACCCTGCACACCGATGGCTCCGTCAGCGTGGAGGACGATGGCCGCGGTATTCCCTTTGGCATGCACCCGGAAGAAAAGGCCCCGGTGATTGAGCTGGTCTACACCCGGCTGCACGCGGGGGGCAAGTTCGACAAGGGCAAGGGCGGTGCCTACAGCTTCTCGGGCGGCCTGCACGGCGTGGGCGTGAGCGTGACCAACGCGCTGGGCAAGCGCCTGGAAGCCACCAGCTACCGCGAAGGCCAGGTGGCGCGCATTGTGTTTGAGGGCGGCGACGTGGTCGAGCCGCTGCAAGTGCGCAAGGTGGGCGAGGGTGCCGATGGCGAGAAAGACCGCAAGTCCGGCACCACCGTGCGCGTCTGGCCTGACGCCAAGTATTTCGAGTCTGCTGTGCTGCCCATGGGCGAACTCACGCACCTGCTGCGCAGCAAGGCCGTGCTCATGCCCGGCGTGTCGGTCACGCTGGCCAATGAGAAAACCCGCGACACCCAGACCTGGCAGTTCAAAGGGGGCCTGACCGACTACCTGGCGCAGACCCTGACAGCCGATCCGGTGATCCCGATGTTCGACGGCGAAGGCTTCGCCGACGGCAACAACGACAGCTTCGCCGAAGGCGAGGGCGCTAGCTGGTGCGTGGCCTTCACCGAAGACGGCAGCCCGGTCCGTGAAAGCTACGTCAACCTCATCCCCACCAGCGCCGGGGGTACGCACGAGAGCGGCTTGCGCGATGGCTTGTTCCAGGCCGTCAAGGGCTTTATCGATCTGCATTCGCTGCTGCCCAAAGGCGTCAAGCTCATGCCTGAAGACGTGTTCGCACGTGCCAGCTATGTGCTCAGTGCCAAGGTGCTGGACCCCCAGTTTCAAGGCCAGATCAAGGAGCGCCTGAACTCGCGTGACGCCGTGCGGTTGGTGTCGAGCTTTGTACGCCCTGCCCTCGAGTTGTGGCTCAACCAGCATGTGGACTTTGGCAAAAAGTTGGCCGAGTTGGCCATCAAGGCCGCGCAATCGCGCCAGCGCGCCGGCCAGAAGGTGGAAAAGCGAAAGAGCTCTGGCGTGGCCGTGCTGCCGGGCAAGCTGACCGACTGCGAAAGTCGCGACATTGCCTACAACGAGATGTTTCTGGTGGAGGGTGACTCGGCCGGGGGCAGTGCCAAGATGGGCCGCGACAAGGAGACCCAGGCCATCCTGCCGCTGCGCGGCAAGGTACTCAACACCTGGGAGGTGGACCGCGATCTGCTGTTCAAGAACACCGAAGTGCACGACATCGCCGTGGCCATCGGCGTGGACCCGCACGGACCCAACGACACGCCGGATTTGAGTGGCCTACGCTACGGCAAGGTCTGCATCCTGAGTGATGCGGACGTGGACGGCTCGCACATCCAGGTGCTGCTGCTGACGCTGTTCTTCCGCCACTTCCCCAAGCTCATCGAAGCCGGCCATGTGTACGTGGCCCGCCCCCCGCTATACCGCGTAGACGTACCGGCCCGTGGCAAGAAGCCCGCCACCAAGGCCTACGCGCTGGACGATGGCGAACTGCACGCCATTTTGGACAAGTGCGCCAAGGAAGGCGTGGCGCGCGAGAAATGCCAGATCAGCCGCTTCAAGGGCCTGGGCGAGATGAACGCCGAGCAGCTGTGGGACACCACCCTGAATCCCGATACCCGCCGCCTCATGCCGGTGCACCTGGGCTCCATCGACTTCGGCGCTACCGAGAACCTGATGACCAAGCTCATGGGCAAGGGCGAGGCCGCGTCGCGTCGCGAGCTCATGGAGCTGCACGGCAATTCGGTAGAGATTGATATCTAGCTGCTCTGTTATTTATAGCTGCTTGCGCATATTTCACGAGGGCTGGAGCCCGATTTGATTTTTATGAACCGAGTTTTGTTGTTTTTGGTGGCCTGGTGGCTTGCCTTTCCAGCGCATGCCGACATGTGGGTGTATGTGGATGCCCATGGCGTCAAGCACTTTGCCTCGCAAAAGCTCGATGCTCGCTACCAGCTCATGTTTCGCGGTATGCCCGCACCCGACACCGCGGCCGTCACGGCCGGTGCCACCAGCCTGTCGGCCACGCGCCTGGGCAGTTTGGGCACTGCACCGCGCAT
The DNA here is from genome assembly GCA_046348185.1 of Rhodoferax sp. GTDB lineage: Bacteria > Pseudomonadota > Gammaproteobacteria > Burkholderiales > Burkholderiaceae_C > Allorhodoferax. The sequence continues at coordinate 35,039 of JAXMER010000013.1, forward strand.
CACCAATCTGGAGCTGTCGCCGGGCTATATGGCCGTGAAACCGCTGGTGCGCGCCGCAGCCGACGCCAACCAAATCGACATGGCGCTGCTGCAAGCGGTCATTGCGACCGAGTCCGGTTTTGACGCCTCGGCCGTCTCGCGCAAGGGCGCTATTGGCCTGATGCAGGTCATGCCCGCCACTGCGGCCCGCTACGGCGTAACCAGTGACCAGGGCGGAACCGTGGCCGCCAAGCTGACCGACCCGCGCACCAACATCCACACCGGCGCACGCTACCTGCGCGACCTAATCCAGATGTTCCCTGGCCAACTGGAACTGGCCGTTGCCGCCTACAACGCCGGCGAAGGCGCGGTGCAAAAGGCCGGCAACCGCATCCCCGCCTACAAGGAAACCCAAGCCTACGTGCGCTCGGTGATGCAGTTGTACCGCCGCCTGGTAGCCAGCGCACCGACTTCCACTTTGCCCCCCGCCTGAACCCATGTCTGATACCCCTGCACTGCAACTGAGCGCCGCCAATGCCGATGCCGACGACGAATTCAATCTAGCGAACTACGCCCAGCGCGCTTACCTGGAGTACGCCCTCTCCGTGGTCAAGGGCCGGGCGCTGCCCGACGTGGTGGACGGCCAAAAGCCCGTGCAGCGGCGCATCCTGTACGCCATGGAGCGCATGGGCCTGGGCTACAGCGGGCCCAACAACAACACGCCGGCCAAGCCCGTCAAGAGCGCCCGCGTGGTGGGTGACGTGCTGGGCCGTTACCACCCGCATGGCGATACCGCCGCCTACGACGCGCTGGTGCGCATGGCGCAGGACTTCTCGCAGCGCTACCCGTTGATTGACGGCCAAGGTAACTTCGGCTCGCGCGACGGCGACGGTGCCGCCGCCATGCGCTACACCGAAGCGCGCCTGTCCAAGATCACCTCGCTGTTGCTGGACGAGATCGACCAGGGCACGGTGGATTTCATCCCCAACTACGACGGCTCCACCGAGGAGCCCAAGCAACTGCCGGCGCGCCTGCCGTTCAGCCTGCTCAACGGCGCCAGCGGCATTGCCGTGGGCCTGGCGACTGAGATCCCCAGCCACAACCTGCGTGAGATTGCCGACGCCTGCGTGGCGCTCATCAAGACGCCGTCGCTGCCGGACGACGAACTGTTCGCGCTGGTGCCCGGCCCCGACTACCCCGGTGGCGGCCAGATCATCAGCCCGGCCGCCGACATTGCCGATGCCTACCGCACGGGCCGTGGCAGCCTCAAGGTGCGGGCGCGCTGGAAGATCGAAGACTTGGCCCGTGGCCAGTGGCAGCTGGTGGTGAACGAACTGCCGCCCGGCGTGAGCAGCCAACGCGTGCTGGAAGAGATCGAGGAAATCACCAACCCCAAGGTCAAGGCCGGCAAGAAGGCGCTGACGCAGGACCAGACCCAGCTCAAGGCCAGCATGCTGGCGGTGCTGGACTGCGTGCGCGACGAATCGAGCAAGGATGCGCCGGTGCGCCTGGTGTTCGAACCCAAGAGCAGCCGCGTGGAGCAGCAGGAGCTCATCACTGCGCTGCTGGGCCACACCAGCCTGGAAACCTCGGCACCCATCAACCTGACCATGGTGGGGCTGGACGGCAAGCCGGTGCAAAAATCCTTGCGCCAGATGCTCACCGAGTGGATCGCCTTCCGCCAGACCACCATCGAGCGCCGCAGCCGCCACCGGCTGGGCAAGGTGATGGACCGCATCCATATCCTCGAAGGTCGCCAGCTGGTGCTGCTCAACATCGACGAGGTAATTGCCATCATCCGCCAGTCGGACGAGCCCAAGGCCGCGCTGATCGAGCGCTTCCGTCTCAGTGAACGTCAAGCGGAAGACATCCTCGAAATCCGCCTGCGCCAGCTCGCGCGTCTCGAAGCCATCAAAATCGAGCAGGAACTGTCGGAACTGCGGGCCGAAGCTGCCAAGCTCGAAGAAATCCTCGGCAGCCCCGCGGCGCTGCGCCGTGTCATGGTCAAGGAGATCGAGGCCGATGCCAAGACCTTTGCCGACGCGCGCCGCACCCTGATCCAGGCCGAGAAGAAGGTCGTGGCCGAAGTGAAGGTGCTGGACGAGCCGGTAACCGTGGTGGTCAGCGAAAAAGGCTGGGTGCGCGCGCGTACCGGCCACGGCCACGAGGCGGGCAGCTTTGCCTTCAAGGCGGGCGACGGCCTGTACGGCACTTTCGAGTGCCGCACGGTCGACACCCTGCTGGTGTTCGGCAACAACGGGCGCGTGTACTCGGTGGCGGTGTCGCTGCTGCCGGGCGGGCGCGGCGACGGCCAGCCCATCACCACCCTGATCGAGCTGGAGGCTGGAACCCAGATTGCGCATTACTTTGCGGGCCCCGCCGCAGCTACCTTGCTGTTGTCCAGCAGCGCAGGCTACGGCTTCATTGCCAGTGTGGAAAACATGGTGTCGCGCCAGAAAGCCGGCAAGGCCTTCGTGACCTGCAATGCCGGTGAGACCCTGTGCGCACCGTCGCTGGTGGCCGGGGCCCTGTTCCGCCTGCCGCCCAAGGAGCCCAAGGAAGGCGAAGCACCCATCACTGCCAATTCCACGCCAGGCGCTACATTGGTACCGCCTGCCACCCATGTGGCTTGCGCCTCCACGCTGGGTCGCATCCTCACGTTCGAGATTGCCGAGCTCAAGGCCATGGCCAACGGCGGGCGCGGCCTGATGCTGCTGGACCTGGAAGACAAGGACACCCTGGCTGGCGCCGCTGCGTACACCCGCTCCATCCGCATCGAAGGCTTGGGCCGCGGTGGCAAGGAGCGCGAGGAAACGCTCGAAATCCGCAGCCTCAACAACGCCCGCGCCGTGCGCGGCCGCAAGGGCAAGGTGGCCGATCTGGGCTTCAAGCCCCAACGTATTACCCGCGTCGAATAAGCACCATGACCACTCCACCCAACGACACCACCCTCAAGCTGAAATTGCCCGAGGGGGCGGTATTCGAAGACCTCAAACTGAGCCGCTGTGCACAGGATGCCATCGACCTGGACATGGACCTGGTGGAGCGCATCTGCAAGCTCAACGGCTGGGACTTTGCCAAGGTGCAGGAAAACCCCGGCCCGGTGGTGAGCACCATCCTGAGCGTCTGGTACAAGCAGCATATCGCCGAGGGCGGTTCGCCCGACATGCTGATGGAGGCGCTCAAACAGTCGCCGACCCGGCATTAATTTTGCTACGTAATTTATAGCTGCTTGCACAGTATCCACGAGGGCTAGGGCCCAAAAATACAGAAAGAAATAGCATGAGCGCCTTGCCCCCGTGCCCCCAGTGCAAATCGGAATACACCTACGAAGATGGCGCCATGCTGGTCTGTCCCGAGTGCGGCCATGAATGGAGCCGCGACGCAGCGCCCGAGGCCGAAGCGGCGCGCGTGTGGAAGGACGCCAATGGCAACGTGCTACAGGATGGTGACACCGTGGTGCTCATCAAAGACCTCAAGGTCAAGGGCTCGTCCAGCGCCATCAAGGTCGGCACCAAGGTCAAGAACATCCGCCTCATTGACGGCGACCACGACATCGACTGCAAGATCGACGGCTTTGGCGCCATGCAACTCAAGACCGAGTTCGTGAAGAAGGTGTGACGCCCACCTCGGCGCTGGTGCCGTGTCAGTCAGCCGCACGTGCGTCCAGATCGATCACCTGCGCCAGCGGCACCCCAGTGGGCGCGGCATAGTCGGCCAGAACAAACGCGCGGCTTGGGTGCGTGGCGCAGTCGGTCAGCACCTCGCGCAGCGTGCGGCTGGCGGCACCGTCCAACGCGGCAAACGGCATGTCCAGCAACGTGAGCGCTGCGCCGCTGGACAGGGCGGCCGCCAGCAACGCCTTGCGCCGCGAACCGGTGGAGAGCATGGTCAGCGGCTTGTGGCGGTGCGCTTGCAGGTCCAGGGCGTCGGTCAGGTCCTCCAGGGTGTCGGCACTCCAGCGCCTGAAGTTGCGGGCTTGCTGGGCCCACAGATCGTTGACCACCATGCAATCCCAGGCCGCACGGGACGGGTCCAGCCAGGCGACCTCGGCGCGGTAGGCATCGGGCGCGGCATGCAGGTCATGCCCGGCCAGCTGGGCCTGCGTCACCTGCTGCGGGCGTTCGCCAGCAAGCAGGCGCAGCAGTGTGGTCTTGCCCACGCCTTCGTCGCCCCGCACCAGGGTGATGCCGGGTGTGATGGTCAATGCCGGTAGGTGAAACAGGTCGGATCCGGCGGGTAGGGCAGCCTGCAGGCCGCTGGCGCGCAGAACCAGCGCGGTGGGTGTCGGCGACGGGGTAGGAGGCACTTGCATGGCAAGATGTTGCCATAAATCGGCACTAGCCCCCGTGAAATGGATGTTTCTAGCTACATTTGTTGTAGCATTTGGCGTTGCGTTAGGCCGCCGTGAGTTAAGTGTTTGCCAAGTGCCAGCCGCTGGCACAATGGGGGTCAACGCGTTCACGCATACCCTCTGCCGCTCATGCACCGATTTGCCTTGCGTCTGGTTCGTTGCATCACCTGCACCTTGCTGGCGGGCGTCGCGTGGGTGGGTAGCGCCCAGGCACAGACCGTGCGCGTGGGGGTTTACAACAACGCGCCCAAGATATTCTGGGAGGGTGACCAGCCCCAGGGCCTGTTCATTGATATCCTGAACGCCATCGCCCGTGCCGAGGGCTGGACACTGACCTATGTGGCCTGCGAATGGCAGGCCTGCCTGGACGGCGTACGCGAGGGACGCATCGACCTCATGCCCGATGTGGCCTATACCGCCGAGCGTGATGCGGTGTTCGACTTTCCAGTCACGCCGGTCCTGCACAGCTGGTCGCAGGTGTACACCCGGTCAGACAAGCCCATCGTATCGGTGCTGGATTTGCAGAACCGGCGCATTGCCATGCTGGGCGGCGGCGTGCAGGTGGATGCCTTCAAGACCATGGTGGGTGGATTTGGCCTGACGGTTCAGATCCAGCCCGAGCGCGCCTTCGATGCCGCGTTTGCAGCCGTGGAGTCGGGTCGTGCCGATGCCGCAGTATCCAACAACTGGTACGGTCAATACAACGCGGGGCGCTTTGGCTTGGTCGAAACGCCGGTGGTCTTTCTGCCATCGCGCCTGCATATCGTGGCGGCTCAGGGCAAGCACGCCGATTGGCTTGCGGCCATTGACCGGCATCTGCGCCAGTGGCAAGGTGACAACGGTTCGGTGTACTTTGAAATCCTGCGCGAATGGCGCAGCAAGACCGAAATGGCGGCCACGCCATTGCGCGTGTGGGTCACGCTGGGGGGAGTTGGCCTACTGGCGTTGCTGGCGCTGGCCGTGGTGTTGTGGCAGGGCCGCCAGCTGCTGCTCCGGAACCGGCGCCTGCGTCAGGAGCACGCCCGCATGCAGGCCATCCTGGATGCCATGCCGGATCTGCTGTTCGAGCTCGACTTGGACGGCCGGTACATCGACGTGCATGCCCCCCGATCCGATTTGCTGGCCGCGCCGTCGAGCGACCTGCTAGGGCGCACGGTTTCCGAGGTGCTGCCAGCCGACGCCGCGCAGGTGGTGCTGGCTGCGCTGCATCAAGCGCACGAGGCAGGGTATTCCAGCGGCATGACCTTTGCGCTGACCCTGCCCCAGGACACACGGTGGTTTGAGCTGTCGGTGGCGCGCAAGGTGCAGGACCATGCTGGCGAGCGCCCGCACTTCATCATGCTCTCGCGCGACGTGACGCAGAGCCAGCAGACGCAACAGGCGCTGCGTGCGGGTGAGGATACGTACCGCGCGCTGTTCGAAGCGTCTCCGGTGCCGCTGCTGGTGTACCGCAGTGATCGATCGGTGATGCGGGTCAACACCGCATTTGGCCGTGTATTTGGATATGACCAGGCCGAACTCACAAGTCTGGACGAATGGCAACGTCTGGTGTACCCGGACCCGGCTTACCGCGATCAGGTGTTGCTGACCTGGACCGAGCACAACCTGCAAGCGCACGCCAAGGGCACAGCCTTCGAGCCCATGTTGGTGCGTATCCGCGCCAAGGACGGACGTGATCGCCAGGTGCGCGTGAGCAAGGTCGGTATTGGCGAGTTGCGCCTGGCGGTGCTTGATGATGTCACCGAGATCAGCCAAGCCCACGATGAGATGCAGCAGATGCGCCAGATGATGGAGCGCACCGAGCAGTTCACCCGCACCGGCAGTTGGCAATGGGATATGGATAGCGGCGACATCATCTGGTCGCGCCAGCAGTTTGCGCTGTTTGGGCTGGATCCGGCGCAGGGTGAGCCTGATTACGCCGGACTGGCGCGGCTGTACACGCCAGAGAGCATGGAACGCTTGAACCAGGCGGTGCAGGCTGCGCTGAAAGACGGTACGCCCTATGCGTTGGAATTGACCACGCTGCTACCCGATGGTACGCAGCGTAGCTGCATGGTGCGGGGTTTTGCCATCAAGGACAGCAGTGGCAAGGTCGTGCGTCTGCACGGGCTGTCGCAGGACATCACCGACCTCAAGGCGCAGGCCTACCGCCAAACCTTGGCACTGAACGTGTTCACGCACGCCCGCGAGGGCATCGTGGTGGCCGACCCTGGCGGCTCCATCGTGGATTGCAACGCCAGTTTCAGCCGCATCACTGGTTATGCGCGGGAAGAATTGCTAGGACACAATCCGCGCATGCTCAGTTCGGGGCACCAGCCGCCGGCGTTCTACCGGGAGATGTGGCGCACCTTGCTGACCCAGGGCTTCTGGGAGGGCGAACTGTGGAACCGCCGCAAGGACGGTACCGAGTTTGCCGAGCACCTGACGCTCAGCGCCGTACGTGATGAACACGGCGTTTTGCAGAACTACGTGGGAATTGTGTCAGACGTGACGGCTCTGCACGAGCACCGCCGCCAGTTGGAGCATGTGGCTTACCACGATCGCCTGACCGGTCTGCCCAACCGCGTGCTGCTGGCCGATCGCTTGCAGATGGCCATGACGCAATGCGCGCGGCGTGACCAGTCCCTGGCCGTGGCCTACCTCGACCTGGATGGATTCAAGGCCATTAACGATACGCACGGCCATGCCACGGGTGACCAGGTGCTGGTGGCGCTGGCTGAGCGTATGCGCCAGGCCCTGCGCGAGGGCGACACCCTTTCGCGCTTCGGTGGGGATGAATTCGTGGTCGTGCTGCCCGATGTGGGGCGTGGCGAAGGACTCGACCAGGTGTTGCGCCGCCTGCTGCAGGCGGCAGCCGAACCCGTGCTGGTGGATGACCAACCCTTGCAAGTGTCTGCCAGTATCGGTGTGACGGTGTATCCGCAAGACCACGCTGACGCCGACCAGTTGCTGCGCCATGCCGACCAGGCCATGTACCTGGCCAAACAGTCGGGCAAGAACCGTTTTCAGTTTTTCGATGTCGAACAGGCAGAAGCCGTGCAGTCCCGCATGGGCGAGATTGCGGCGCTGCTGGCAGCCATCCAGGCCGACGAGTTGTGTCTGTACTTCCAACCATTGGTAGACGCACGCAGTGGTTCTGTGCTGGGTGTGGAGGCGTTGATTCGCTGGCAACACCCGCAGCGCGGCCTGCTGGCGCCTGCCCAGTTCCTGCCGGTCATCGAAGGGCATCTTGCGAGTGTCGATTTGGGCGAATGGGTGATACACGCCGCACTGCGGCAAATGGCGCAATGGTTGACGCAAGGGCTGATCCTGCCCGTCAGTGTCAACATTGGCGCTCTGCAGTTGCAGCAGGAACGCTTCCCCGACCGGTTGCGCCAGGCCTTGGCCGCGCATCCCACCGTTCCGGCTGACTTGCTCAAGCTCGAGGTCCTGGAGACCAGTGCGCTGCTGGACCTGGACCTGGTGTCCCGACAGATGCACGCCTGCATGGCGCAAGGCGTGGTTTTTGCATTGGACGACTTTGGTACTGGGTACTCCTCGCTGGCCCACCTGCGCAAGCTGCCGGTGCAGCAGCTCAAGATTGATCGCAGCTTTGTCAGGGACATGATGGTCGACCCTGAGGACATGGCCATTGTGGAAGGCATCATTGGCCTGGCGCGCGTATTCGGCCGTGAAGTGGTGGCCGAAGGCGTCGAAACCACCGTGCATGCACAACGCCTGGTGGCCTTGGGCTGCCCCTGGGTGCAGGGGTACGGCATTGCCCGGCCCATGCCTGCGGCATCCGTGTTGCCGTGGATCGAGCAATGGCGCAGCCAGGCTGGCCATACCGTCACTGCCGCCGAAATCGGGTCCGGCGGCATTGTCTGAAACGCTGCGCTTACCAGCCGCCGCCCAGCACCTTGTACAGCGTCACCAGGCTTTGCACCTGCTGCACCTGCACCAGTAGCGTGGCCTGCTGCGCGGCAAACAGGCTGCGCTGCGCATCCAGGCGATCCAGGGCGCTGGCCGTACCCGCCTGGTAGCGCATTTCTGTCAACCGCGCACGGGTTTCTTCCGCGGCAAGCACGGCGTTTTGGGCGCGTAGCTGTTCGCCCAGCGTGGTGCGGGCCGCCAGTGCGTCCGATACTTCCCGAAAACCGGTTTGAATGGCTTTTTCGTACTGGGCCACGGCAATGTCGCGTGCAACCTGGGCTGTTTCCAGATTGGCTTGGTTGCGTCCAAAGTCAAACAACGGTAGCACGATTTGCGGTGCAAAGGTCCAGGCCGTCGTACCCTTGTTGAACAAGCTGTCCAGGTCGCCGCTGACTACGCCAGCGCTGCCAGTCAGGGTAATGCGCGGGAAGAAAGCAGCACGGGCGGCGCCGATGTTGGCATTGTTGGCGATGAGTTGCTGTTCCGCCTGGCGCACGTCGGGGCGGCGGGCGAGCAGGTCAGACGGCACCCCAGCGGGCAAGTCGGGCAGCAGGCCTTGGCCGGTCACCGGCAGCCCAGCTGGCAGGTCGGACGGCAGGTTTTGTCCGATCAGCAACACCAGGGCGTTTTCGTCCTGGGCGCGCTGGCGCTGAGCCTGGGCTAGCGTGGCTTTAGCTGCCTCCAGCAACGACTGAGCCAGGCTCAGGTCTAACAGCGAAGCAGTTTCGTGGTCGAACTTCAATTGCGTCAGGCGCAGCGATTCTTCACGCGTGGCCACCGTTGCACGGGCCACGCGCAACAGCTCGTCGTCTGCCAGGGTGGCTAGATAGGTATTGGCCACCGATGCGATCAGGCTGATCTGTACCGTCTTGCGCGCTTCTTCAGTGGCCAGCAGTTGTGCTTGCGCCGCCTGGCTCAGTGCGCGTACCCGCCCAAAGAAGTCCAGCTCATACGCGGTCACCGACAAGCCCGCAGTGTAGGTAGCGGTGATGGCGCCTGAGGTGGCTGGCCCGCGGGCCCCTGTGATACCCGCGTTCACCGTGGGGAACTGATCCGCCTGACGCAATCCCAACTGGGCGCGTGCCTGTTCGATGGAGAGAACCACCATGCGCAGGTCGCGGTTGTTTTGCAGGGCGATCTCGATCAGGCGCTTAAGGCGGGCGTCTTGAAAGCAGTTCTGCCAGGGCACGTCAGCAGCGGCGCGGGCGTTGGCCGGCGCGGGTGTGAGCCAGGCGCTAGCGTAGGCATCAGCCACGGGGGGGGTGGGGCGCTCGTAGGTGGGAATCAGGCTGCAACCAGCCAGGGCGGCCGCTGCCGCCAGTGCGGACAGGCGCAGGGTCTGTTGCATGTGGAGCTTATTCATGTTGGTTGTCCACGCCCATCTGGTGGGCATGCTCCATGTCGAACTGGTGCTGGCGATCGCTCACCTTGAAAATGCTGCGCAAGACCACAAAGAAGATGGGAACGAAGAACACGGCCAGTACCGTGCCCAGCGCCATTCCGCCAATCACGCCTGTACCGATGGAGCGTTGACTGGCCGAGCCTGCACCAGCAGAAATGGCTAGCGGGAGTACACCCAGCATGAACGCCATGGAGGTCATCACAATGGGGCGAAACCGCATGTGTGCCGCGGCCAGCGCGGCTTCCACCACGCTCTTGCCCTGGGCCTGCAGGTCCTTGGCAAACTCGATGATCAGGATGGCGTTCTTGGCCGATAGACCAATGATGGTGACCAGGCCCACCTGGAAGTAGACATCGTTGGAATAGCCCCGAATGAGCGTCGCCAACAGCACGCCAAGCACACCCAGCGGCACGACCATGATCACGGCCATCGGGATAGACCAGCTTTCATACAGCGCGGCCAGACACAGGAAGACGGCCAGAATGGCAAAGCCATACAAGATGATCGCCTGTGAGCCGGCTTGCTTTTCTTCTCGCGACTGGCCGGTCCATTCAAAACCGAATCCTGCGGGCAGCTGGCTGGCCAGTCGTTCCATTTCCTGCATGGCGGTGCCCGTGCTGTAGCCAGGAGCTGCCGCACCGCTGATCCGCATGGCCGGGTAGCCGTTGTATCGCACCGTCTGCATGGCGCCCTTGATCCAGCGCGTGCTGGCTACGGCTGACAGCGGGACCGGCTTGCCCTGTGCGTTGGGGACGTTGATTCGCAGCAGATCCTCGGGCTGCATGCGACCCGTTGCATCAGCCTGCACCACGACCCGCTGCAAGCGGCCCTGATTGGGGAAGTCGTTGATATAGGCCGAACCCAGGGCGGTTGACAGTGTGGTGTTGATGGCGTCGAAGTTCACACCCAATGCACTGGCCTTGTCGCGGTCTACGTCGATCTGCAATTGGGGCGCGTCTTCCAGGCCATCGGGGCGCACCTGGGCCAGAATCGGGCTCTTGGAGGCCATGCCCAGCAGCTGGTTGCGCGCCGCCACCAGGGCGTCATGGCCCATGCCACCGCGGTCCTGCAAGCGGAACGTGAATCCGGCAGCGTTGCCCAACTCGGGGATGGGGGGTGGGCTTAAGGGGAAGATGAACGCGTCTCGCACCCCCATCAATGCACCAAAGGCACGACCGGCCAGCGTCTGGGCCGAATGCTCATCGCCTTTGCGCTCTGACCAGTCCTTGAGCGTGACAAAACCGAGTGCCGCGTTTTGGCCCTGACCCGAGAAGCTGAAGCCCAGCACACTGACCATGCTTTGCACTTCCGGCTGTTTGAGGATGAACCCTTCCACCTGTTGCATGACTGACCGTGTGCGCTCCTGGGTCGCGCCGGGCGGAAGTTGCGTATTGACCAGAATGGTGCCTTGGTCTTCGCCAGGCAGGAACGAGATGGGCATGCGGATATACACCACCGCCACGGCGACGATGATGGCAGCATAGATCACCAGGTAGCGAGCGGCGCGCCGCAACAGGCGTGCGACCAGGCTCTCGTAGTTCTTGGCGGTACGCGAAAAGCCGCGGTTGAACCAGCCGAAGAAGCCGGTCTTGGCATGGTGGTGCCCCGCTTGCACCGGCTTGAGCAGGGTGGCACACAGCGCAGGCGTGAGGGACAGTGCCATGAAGGCCGAAAACCCGATGGAGCTGACCATGACTGCAGCAAACTGCCGATAGATGTTGCCGACCGATCCCTTGAAAAACGCCAGGGGCACGAACACGGCGATCAGCACCACCGTCACGCCGATGATGGCGCCGGAGATCTGGCCCATGGCTTTGCGCGTGGCCTGCAGGGGTGGCAGGCCTTCTTCGCTCATCACCCGCTCCACGTTCTCCACCACCACGATGGCGTCGTCCACCACGATGCCGATCACCAGCACCATGCCAAACATAGTCAGCACGTTGATGGAGAACCCCAACGCTAGCAACACGGCAAACGTGCCCAGCAAAGCCACTGGAACCACGATGGTGGGAATGATGGTGTATCGGAAATTCTGCAGAAAGAGAAATATCACCAGGAACACCAGCACCACGGCGATCACCAGGGTCTCGGCGACTTGGGCGATGGAGATCTTCACGAAACGCGAGCTGTCGTAGGGAATGGTCCAATGCACGCCCTTGGGAAAGTAGGTTTCCAACTCCGCCATACGTTCACGCACCGCTCTAGCCGCGGCGATGGCGTTGCCGGTTGGCGAAAGCTGCACGCCAATGCCCGCAGCTGGGTTGCCGTTCAGGCGGGCCGATGTTGCATAGGTTTGCGCACCGAGTTCGATGCGGGCAACGTCCTTCAGGCGCACGGCCGAGCCGTCGGCGTTGGCGCGCAGCAGGATGTTGCCGAACTGGGCGGTGTTGTTCAACAGTCCGTCAACGACTACCGTGGCAGATATCGATTGGCCGGTGATGTTGGGCAACTCGCCAATCGAACCAGAAGACACCTGGGCGTTTTGCGCACGGATGGCGTTGTTGACGTCCGCAGCCGAGAGGTTGAACCCGGCCAGCTTGGCCGGGTCGATCCAGATGCGCATGGCTCGTTCGGTACCGAATAGTTGGGCCTGGCCAATACCTGGGAGACGCTGGATTTCGGGCAGCACGTTGCGGGTGGCGTAGTCGCCCAGGGCTACGATGTCAATATCCGGGTTGTCGGACGACAGCATGGTGAACAACAAGAAATTGGAGCGCGACTTGTCCACGCGCACCCCCGCTTGTGTCACTGCCGCCGGCAAACGGGGCGCGGCCCGGGACAGGCGGTTCTGAACGTCGACCTGCGCCATGTCTGGGTTGGTGCCCGTTTCAAAGTAGACCGTAATGGTCCCGGAGCCGTTGGCCTGGGCCACCGACTCCATGTAGATCAGCCCCGGCGAGCCGTTCATTTCACGCTCAATTACGGAGAGCACGCTGTCTTCGAGTGTCTGGGCCGACGCACCGGGGTAGACGGCGGTGACCACAATCGAAGGTGGTGCGACCGGTGGGTACTGTGCGATGGGTAGTTGCGTGATGGCTACGCTGCCCGATACGAGGATGAACAGGGCGATCACCCACGCAAAGATGGGGCGGTTGATGAAGAACTGGGCCATGTGCCGCTTCCCTTCTTACTTGCTAGCAGCAGCCGAGGCTGCAGCAGCGGGCACGGAAGTGGCGCTGGTGGGTGCGGTCGGGGCCGACGCACCGCCCGCAGTCCATGGAACAGTCTTGACCGGAGCACCGGGTACCATCATCTTCTGGAAACCGTCCACAATGACTTGTTCGCCTTCCTTGAGGCCACCCAAGATCAGCCACTGGTTGCCCTGGGCATTGCCCACCTTGACCGGACGCGGGCCTGGTTTGCCTCCCTCGCCCACCACCAGAACCGTATCGCCTTGGCTATTGCGTGTGACTGCTTGCTGCGGCAACAGGATGGCGGACGGCATCTCTGCCTGCGACAGTCGCACCCGTACGTACTGACCGGGCAACAGCAAGCCATCTGGGTTGGGTACTTCGGCACGCAGGGTGATCTGGCCTGTTGTGGCATCAACGGTCAGGTCGGAAAACAGCAGCTTGCCCGGTGTGGGAAGCTCCGTGCCATCTTCGAGCACGATGCGCACGGGCACCGAGCCGTCGCCCGACGCCCGTAGTTGCTTGGCGGTGATGGCCTTGCGCAGGCGCAGCAACTCGGCGCTGCTTTGTGTGAAGTTCACGAACATCGTGTTGGTCTGCTGGATCACGGCGAGTTGCGTGGCTTCGGTGGCGCTCACTAAGGCGCCTTCGGTCACCAAGGCCTGGCCGATACGCCCTGCAATTGGTGCCCGTACCGACGCATAGTCCAGGTTGATCTGTGCCGTCTGCACAGCGGCCTTGGCACTGGCCATGTCGGCCTCGGCTTGCTTCTGCGTGGTCACGAGGGTGGTGAATTCTTGCTTGCTGACGGCGTTGGCCTCCACCAGGGGCTTGTTGCGCTCGACCTGGGCGCTGGCCTGGGCCACATTGGCCTGGGCCTTGGCCAGGCTGGCCTGCGCGCTCTCTAGCGCGGCCTGGTACGGAGCCGGATCGATCTGGTACAGCAATTGCCCGGCCTTGACGGTGCTTCCTTCCTTGAATAGACGCTTCACCACCACCCCATTCACACGGGCACGCACTTGGGCCACTCGAACGGCGCTGACCCGACCGGGCAACTCGGTCTGCAGGGCTACGGCCTGATTGGCTACCGTGATTACCCCCACCGTGGCGGGCGGCGGGCCACCTGCTGCGCTTCCCGCAGCAGGCGCACCATCCTTGGCTCCGCAGGCCACCAGTAGCGCAACCAGGGGCAGCAGGGTAGACAGGCCGACATTGCGGCGCAGGGCAGTGAATCGACGGTGGGGGGACATGCGAAATCCTTTGAACAATGAAACTGAGTCGCGGTGGTCATGCAGGGGCGCGCGGGCCCCAGTCTAGAGCGGGGACGCAATACGTGCAGCGCGACATCCGATTTACGGCCAGTATACATACAATGCTGAATGTATAAAGTAAAGACTCGGTAAAATCCCACCCATGGCACGCCGCACCAAAGAAGACGCACTCCTGACACGGGATCAGATCCTGGATGCTGCCGAGCGCGTCTTTCAGCGCCGGGGAGTCTCGCGCACATCGTTGCAGGAAATTGCCCTGGAAGCACACGTCACCCGGGGCGCCATCTATTGGCACTTTCAAAACAAGGCCGATTTGTTCGATGCCATGATTGCCCGCGTCACCTTGCCGCTGGTACAGGCCTTCAACCGGATGGAGCCGGAACACAGCGACAAACCACTGGAGCAACTGTGTCAGCGTGTTCACTCTGCGTTTGCGCAGACTGTCCAGAACGCGCAGTTGCGTCGGGTATTCGAAATTGCCTCCTACAAAGTGGAATACGCAGAGGATGAGCCAGTTCTGCGTGACCGCCACCTGGCCGAGCGCGCGCTGCGTATTGCCGATATGCAGCGTGTCCTAGTCGCGGCACAGGCGCTCGGTCAACTGGCACCCAACGTCGACCCCCACGAGGCCGCCATCGGCTTGCACGCGCTACTGGACGGTGTGCTGTCCAATTGGCTGCTTGACCCGGGCGCATTCGTTCTGGAGACAACCGGCATGCGTGTGCTGCGGGCGTACCTGACCGGGTTGGCCGTTGGCGCTGCGCAAGTGGGCTAGGGCAGGTGCACGCGTACCTGCAGCAGCGTGCGTACGCTGCGCTGCGGGTCGCTGCGGTAGGTGCCCGGTACCGAAGGCTGTCCCGTGGCAGCCAGCGTGACCCATTCATCGAGCGGGGCGCTCACGGTGGTGCCTAACTGCTGGCGCTGCGTGGCGGGCAGTTCGCCGGTGGTGCGATCTTCCAACTTCCGGGCGGTGATTTCTACCTCAAGTTGCACGGGATGCTTGCCGCCACGCCAGCGTGGTGTGATGCTCCAGTTCTGACCGGACTCCATCCACACCAAGGTCTGCGTGGTTCCACCCAGCACGGCGTTTGCGCTGGCCGCGTTCATCGGCAATGCTTGCAACTGCAGGCTCTGCGTCCACTGCAAGGGCTGTGCAGTCTCCCACCGCAGCGCAGCCTTCTCGCCTTGACGAACTCGCACGCTTTGGGCCATCAGACTGGTATCCGACCCAACCGAACTGCTCCATGTGGTGGCCTGGTTGCCATCACCTTGCACCTGGCGCACCTCTACCACAAAATCCTGCTGTGAGAGCCGTGCGGGCAGCGTCGAACGGGTTTGCGCTAGGCCCGCGCCCATCAACATCATGCCCGCTATGACTACTGGTACCCAACGGGCACGGCGAGCGCAGGGTTCTGACATGGCAATTTCCCTTTGTTGTATCAACCAACGCAATGGTCAATTAGACGCCGTTTTCCAGCGGCAGTGTCAAATTTTGGTTCTATGATCCCACCAATAGGAGTATCGCCATGCGTAGTCAAGTCAGTATCAGTTTCCGTAATTCCGCCCCCATCCGAATCGAACTGGCCCCCGAGCAGTTGCAGGACCGCGAAACAGGCCGTAAATGGCTAGACGATCAGTTCGTCGCCCTCGAATGCGAACCCATCCGCGCCACGGGCAAGCTGCTCATGGCTGACCGCGTGGTCGTGGTGGCGCAGGCTGCAGGCCCGGCCCGTTTTGCCGACAACGCTTACGCCTTGGCTTTTGCCCAGGCCGCCAATGCCGTTCTGGGCAAGCCCAGTATCAATGTGGATGCCGATTCGTTGAGCATTACCTATTGACCGTCCCACGCAGGACGCGACCCGCGTGGGACTATTGACATGACCAAGGGCATGATCCTGGCGGCGGGCCAGGGCACACGGGTGCGACCGTTGACCAAAGACCTGCCCAAGCCCATGATTCCCATCCTGGGCAAGCCGGTGATGGAGTACCTGGTGGGCCACATGGCACGCCACGGCGTGCGTCAGATCATGGTGAACGTGGCTTACCACCACCGCAAGATTGAAGAGTATTTTGGCGATGGTTCACGTTGGGGTGTGGAAATCGGCTATTCCTACGAGGGGACGCTGGACCACGGCGACATCCTGCCATGTCCGTTGGGTTCGGCTGGCGGTATGCGCCGCATACAGGACTTTTCCGGTTTTTTTGACGAAACCACGCTGGTGGTCTGTGGGGACGCTCTGATTGACCTGGATATCTCGGCCGCCGTGGCCGAACACCGCAGGCAAGGCGCCATGGCGACGGTGTTGGCACAAACGGTGCCTGCGCAGGAGGCCCCCAACTACGGGATGGTGGTGTCCGATCCCATGGGGCGTGTCTTGGCGTTCCAGGAAAAGCCCCGGCCCGAGGACGCGTTATCCAATCTGGCCAGTACCGGCATTTACCTGTTTGAGCCGCCCGTGCTGGACCTGGTCCCGCGCCACACCCGCTATGACATTGGCTCGCAACTGTTTCCCTTGCTGGTGGCGCAGGGGTTGCCGTTCTTGGTGCAGACCACGCCCTTCCATTGGATCGATATTGGCCGGGTAAGCGATTATTGGTCGGTGCTACAGCGTGTCCTGCGTGGTGAGGTAGTCAACATGCCCATGCCTGGGCGCGAAATCCGGCCCGGCATCTGGGCAGGTATCAGCGTGCAGGTCGCTTGGGACCAGGTGCATCTGGAAGGTCCGGTTTATATTGGATCGGGCGTGTGCATTGAGCCCGGTGCCCGCATCATCGGCCCAACCTGGATTGGTCATGGCTGCCATATTCGTAAGAATGCGGTGGTGGCGCGCAGTGTCCTGTTCGAATACACCCGCATTGGCGAAAGCATGATGTTTCAGGAAGTCGTCATGTCGCCACACTACTGCGTGAACCGTCACGGCGAAACTACTTATCGGGGTGACGACACCAGCGCACTGCGCTGGAGCGACGCGCGCGCCTGAGTGCTCAGGTCGGCAGCAGGCGGGCCAGCAGTGCGCCCGCGTACCGGTCTTCCAGCGGAATGCGCACCTGCAGCGGGCTGCCGGGTGCCACGCTGATGGCCTCGCCATCGAGGTTGCGCATCTGCTCCAGAGTGACGATGTGGTTGCCGCTGGGATGAATCACCTCCATGCGATCACCCACGCTGAACTTGTTCTTCACTTCTACCTCGGCCCAGCCGCCGACCACCGACCGCACCTCGCCCACAAAATGGCTGTGACCGATGTCGGAATGGCCGGTGATGTAGTTCTGGTAGTCCTGTGACGGGCGGCGCTCCAGGAAGCCGCTGGTGTATCCCCGATTGGCCAGGCCTTCCAGCTCAAGCATGAGCGCGGGGTTGAACGGGCGGCCGGCCACCGCGTCGTCGATGGCGCGGCGGTAGACCTGGGCGGTACGCGCCACGTAGTAGAGGCTCTTGGTACGGCCCTCGATCTTGAGTGAGTCCACGCCAATGTGCACCAGTCGCTCCACATGCTCCACGGCACGCAGGTCCTTGCTGTTCATGATGTAGGTGCCGTGCTCGTCTTCCATGATGGGCATGAGTTGCCCCGGGCGGCCGGCTTCCTCCAGCAGGTAGACCTTGTCGGCAGCGGGGTGGCGCTCGGAGCCGCCGCAGGCTGCGAAGGACTGCTCGGCCTCTTCCTGCGCCTGGTTGAAGTTGAAGCCGACATCCATCTTGGTGGCGATGGCCTCGCCGGTATTCGGGTCAACGGCCGTGTCGTGGGTGGCGTAGTTCCAGCGGCAGGCGTTGGTGCAGGTGCCCTGGTTGGGGTCGCGGCGGTTGAAGTAGCCGCTCAGCAGGCAGCGCCCACTGTAGGCAATGCACAGCGCGCCGTGCACGAAGACTTCCAGCTCCATGTCCGGGCATTCCTGGCGGATCTTCTCCACCTCGTCCAGGCTCAGCTCGCGTGAGAGGATGATGCGCGCCACGCCCATCTTCTGCCAGAACTTCACGGCCTGGTAGTTCACCGTGTTGGCCTGCACCGAGAGGTGGATGGGCATGTCGGGGTACTGCTCGCGCACCAGCATGATGAGGCCGGGATCGGCCATGATGAGCGCGTCGGGCTTGAGGGCAATGACCGGTGCGATGTCACGCATATACGTGCGCACCTTGTCGTTGTGAGGCAGCAGATTGCTCGTAACGAAGAATTTCTTGCCGCGGGCGTGGGCCTCTTCGATGCCAATCTGGATCTGCTCCAGCTTGAATTCATTGTTGCGGGCGCGCAGGGAGTAGCGGGGCTGGCCGGCGTAGATCGCGTCGGCGCCAAAGTCGTAGGCGGCGCGCATTTTGTCGAGTGAGCCTGCCGGGAGCAGCAATTCGGGGGATTTGAGAGCCATGTGCGTATTGTCCTGCACAGACCATGGCCGTGTTGGGTTTGCGGGGTTTTTGCCGGACAATGCGCCAAAATGGAAAAACAGATACTGATCGTTGGCGGTGGTATCGGCGGCATGGCGGCAGCGTTGGGTTGCTTGCGATCCGGCTGGCCGGTACAGCTCCTGGAGCGCACCCGCGAATTTCGCGAGGTTGGGGCTGGCATTCAACTGGGGCCCAACGTGGTGCGCATCCTGCACGACTGGGGCATGGAGGCTGATTTAAACCGCATTGCAGCCTATCCGGAACTGCTGCGTGTGTGCAACGCCACGAATTGTGCCGAGTTGGGCGTGTTACGGCTGGGTGAGCGTGCACGTTCCCGTTACGGCGCACCCTATGCCACGGTGCACCGGGCCGACTTGCATAGGCTTTTGCATGATGCTGTGTTGCGCAATTCCGATGCGAGGATTCATATGGGTCAGTGGCTCGGTACGTATGTGGATACCGGACTAGGCGTGCAGATCAGCAGCCTGGATGGCACCAACTTGCAGGGCAGTGCCTTGATTGGAGCCGACGGCATCTGGAGCACGGTTCGCCAACTGATGCTCAAGGACGAAGAACCCCGTGTGACCGGGCACCTGGCCTTCCGTGGCCTGGTTTCGCAGCATGACCTGCCTGCCTACCTGCGCTCGCGCCAGGTGACGGTGTGGCTGGGTGAAAAGCTGCATGTGGTGCAGTACCCCGTGCGCAAGGGGCATTGGCTCAATGTGGTGGCCATTGTGGAAGGTGCCATCGAAGGGGACGTGCAGGACTGGAACCATGATGCTGTCGGAGCCGAGTTGCAGCGCGCCATGGGCAGCACCTGCAACCGCTTGCAAGACCTGATCAGTGCGGTGCCGGACTGGAAGCGGTGGGTGTTGTGTGATCGTCCGCCCATGACCGACGCGACCCAGCAAGCGCAAGGACGCGTTGCGCTGGTGGGTGATGCCGCCCACCCCATGCGACCGTACATGGCGCAGGGCGCAGGCATGGCGTTGGAAGATGCGGCGTACCTGGAATCGGTGCTCAAGCTCCCCGGCGACTTGCCCATGGGCCAGCGCCTGCTGCGCTATGCCAAGACGCGTTGGCGGCGCAATGCCCAGGTGCAGGCGCGCTCCCAGCGCAATGGTGAGATTTTTCACGCCACCGGCGCCAAGCGCTGGGGCCGTGACATGGCCATGGCATTGCTGGGTGAACGGGTGCTGGATGTGCCCTGGCTGTACCGGGGTGGGCCGATTTAAGAAACCGCGTTCAGCGCTTCATGCGCACCGGCGAGTCGTGCGAAATGCCCCAGGAGTCGGTTCCGGGCGCTTTGGGGCCCCCGGTGTTCAAATCCTTGGCCAGCCACAGGCCCAGGCCGACACCGCCCACGATGACCACCAGGCCGACGATGAGCTTGAGTGCGGTGACCCAGGTCTTGGGTTCTTCGTTGCGGTTCTTCTTGGCCATGTGAAAAAGTCTTTATACCGACTATATCGGTCGTCGGTGGCGCAAGTTCAAGATGTAGTGAGCGCAGGCAGGCCGTGGCGCGCACGGGCTCGGTCGCAGGCGTCGCTGCCTTCGGCAAACTCGCGGCAGGGGGAGGGACGCCACTCGTAGATCCCACACCCGACTTTATCGCCTACTTTGCCGGTAAGTGCCGCGCAACGGATGGGCACGTAGTCGGTGCCGCGCATGCGGGCGGTGTTGCCGCTGATTTCTTCCGCCATCCCATCGGGAACCTTGCCACCCATGCTGTCGAGCTCGTAGACGGAGAAATCCACCCGAAAGCAGGCGCAGCAGGCGCCGCAGGCCGTGCACGCGCTCACTATGCTTGTCTGCCCAGCAGAAGGTACTCCATGAGTGCCTTTTGTACATGCATGCGGTTTTCGGCCTCGTCCCAGACGACGCTCTGCGGGCCGTCAATGACTTCGGCCTGCACCTCTTCACCCCGGTGGGCGGGCAGGCAGTGCATGAAGAGGGCGTCTGGGGCGGCGTTGGCCATCATGTCGGTGGTGACACACCATTGGGCAAATGCACTGCGGCGCGCTTCGTTCTCGGCCTCAAAGCCCATGCTGGTCCAGACGTCGGTGGTCACCAAGTCTGCACCCTGACAGGCCTCAAGTGGGTTGCTATAGGTTTTATAGCTACCTGTGCCCATTTCATGGGGGCTAGACGTCAATTTGTCATTGACCTCGTAACCGCGCGGGGTGCTGACGCGCAGGTGAAAGCCCAGGATGGCCGCCGCCTGCAACCAGGTGGCAGCCATGTTGTTGCCGTCGCCCACCCAGGCCACTGTCTTGCCCCGGATGGGGCCGCGGTGCTCGATGTAGGTGAAGATGTCCGCCAGGATCTGGCAGGGGTGGTATTCGTTGGTCAGGCCGTTGATGACAGGTACGCGGCTGTACTGGGCAAAGCGTTCGATCTTGGCCTGTTCGAAGGTGCGGATCATGACGATGTCGGTCATTCGGCTGATCACCCGCGCACTGTCTTCGATGGGTTCGGCGCGGCCCAGTTGGCTGTCGCCCGTGGTCAGGTGCACCACGCTGCCGCCGAGTTGGTACATGCCGGCTTCGAAGCTCACGCGGGTGCGTGTGCTGGCCTTCTCAAAAATCATGGCCAGCGTGCGGTCCACCAGGGGTTGGTGTTTTTCGAAACGCTTGAACTTGGCCTTGATGAAGGCCGTGCGCTGCAGCAGGTAGGCGTATTCGCCGGCGTTGAAGTCGGCAAATTGCAAGTAGTGCCGCACGGGTGGGGCACCCTGGGGCAGGGTGCTGGGAATGCCGGTGTGCAGTGATGTCATGGGTAAATCTTCGTGCTTCGCACTGCGGTGCGCGCTTGCTTGGGGGCGGCCCGGCGCGGCGCTCATGCGGATTCTTTCAGTAACGTGGAAATCAGGGGGCACAGTATGGCCGCAATCTGGTCGGCCTCAGCGGTGGTGAGGATCAGCGGTGGCACGATGCGCACCACCGTGTCGGCGGTAACGCTGATCAACAGGCCCGCATCCAGCGCGCGCTGCAACAGCGCGCCGCCGGGTTTGGAGAGTTCAATGCCCAGCATCAGGCCCTGGCCGCGCACCTCTTTGACAGTACCGGCGGCCAGTTCGGCAGCCAGGCCTTTTTCCAGGGTTGCTTTGAGGTGCTTGCCGACTGCATCGGCATTGGCCAGCAGGCCCTGCGCTTCCATGATGCGGATCGTTTCCACCCCGGCGCGCATGGCCAGCGGGTTGCCGCCGAAGGTGCTACCGTGGTTGCCGGGGGCGAAGATGTTGGCGGCCTTGGGGCCGGCTACAACCGCACCCACCGGCACGCCCGAACCCAGGCCCTTGGCCAGCGGCATCACGTCGGGCTGGATGTCGGCCCACTGGTGGGCGAACCACTTGCCGGTGCGGCCCATGCCGCACTGCACTTCGTCGATCATCATGAGCCAGTCGCGATCAATGCAGAGCTTGCGCACGTCACGCAGGTAGTCCATGTGCATGGGGTTCACGCCGCCTTCGCCCTGGATAGCCTCGAAGAACACGGCCACCACGTTGGGGTTGTTGGCCGTGGCGGCCTTTAGCGCTTCGATGTTGTTGATAGGCACGCGGATAAAGCCTTCCACCAGCGGGCCGAAGCCAGCCTGGACCTTGGGGTTGGCGGTGGCGCTGAGCGTAGCGATGGAGCGGCCATGGAAGGCCTTCTCGTAGACCACGATTTCCGGGCGCTCGATGCCCTTGTCGTGCCCGAACTTGCGCGCCAGCTTGAGCGCACATTCGTTGGCTTCCAGCCCGGTGGAGCAGAAGAACACGTTGGTCATGCCCGAGCGCTCCACCAGCAGCTTCGCCAGCTCTTCCTGCAAGGGCACGTGGTAGTAGTTGGAAGTGTGGATCAGCTTGGTCACCTGGTCCTGCAGTGCGGCCACCAGCTGGGGATGGTTGTGGCCCACGGTGTTGACGGCAATGCCGCCCAGGGCATCGAGGTACTCGCGGCCGGCGGTGTCCCAGACGCGGCAACCCTGGCCATGCGAAAGGGCGATGGGCAGGCGGCCGTAGGTGTTCATCACGTGCGGCGAGGTCGGGGCGGGGGCGGTGGTCATGCGAGGGCTCCTATGGGTCTTCGGGTGCATCCGTCGATCGGGTGCAGCGGAATTTTAGGCGGTGGCCCTGAGGTGGTTTTTGACAATTTGGCATCACTGTGATGCGGGAGAGGCGGGCGTCAGGCCGGCGGCGGGTTGTCCGCGCGGTTGGGGCGCAGTGCCGGTGTGTAGTATTGGTAGGTGTTGCGCCCGGCGCTCTTGGCCGCGTACATGGCCAGGTCGGCGTTTTTGAGCAATTCGCCCAGGTTATCGGTGTCCGTGGGGAACACCGTCAGCCCGATGCTGACCGACACGCTGGCGCTATGCGTGCCCAGCGTGAAGGGGGTGGCCAGGGCCTCGACGATGGACTGTGCCACACGCTGTGCCGATTCGATGCCGTCTACCTCGGAGAGCAGGGCGGCGAATTCGTCACCCCCCAGGCGGGCGACGGTGTCGGACGCCCGCACGCAGGCGGCGATGCGTTGGGCGGTCTGTTCCAGCAACATGTCACCGTGGTCGTGGCCCAGGCTGTCGTTGACCTCCTTGAAGTGGTCCAGGTCCAGCAGCATGAGCACCATGGCGTTTCCGGTACGCCGGGCCAACTTGGCCTCCTGCTCCAGCCGGTCGCTGAACAGGCGTCGGTTGGGAAGCTGGGTCAGTGCGTCGTAGTTGGCCTGTTTCCAGATGATGGATTCGTAAGCCAGGCGGTCCGAGATGTCCCGCCAGATGGACAAGGCACCACAGACGCGACGGTCAGCGTCGAATTCCGCAATCATGCGAACATGAAAGCAGCGTGCGACCCCGGTTTCGTCGTCCCAGCGGAATTCGAACTGGGCCTCACGACCCTGTTGCAGAACCGATTGCAACCGCTCCTGGTAGGTGGAATCGTTGTCAGCCTGTGGAGCGTGGCCAGCCAGGTCGGCTGGACGCTGTCCCAATAGCTCTGTTGCGCTTCGGCGCAACGTGCGCAAGAAGGCCGGGTTGGCATAGACACGGGTGCCATCCTGGTCGTACCGAATGATGGAGTCGGGCGAGTTCTCCAGCAGGGAGCGTGACGCTCGTTCCTTGAGCTCCAGTGCCTGGGTGCGCTCGGCTACCTGATGTTCGAGACTGGCATTGAGCTCATTGACCTGTTCCATCTTGAGGATCACTGCGTCGCGCATGGCCAGGAAGCCCCGCGCCAGATCGCCCGTTTCGCCAGGCTGCTTGGCATGCTGGTGGATGCTGGTCCAGTCTGCTGGCGCTGCAGAGGCCACAAGGTCGCCGGCCTGGGCGTGGAATACGCGGGTGAGGGCGCTCAGTGGTCGGGCCAGGGAAGTGGCGAAATACCAGGCCAGCGGCACGATGCAGGCAAAGCACAGTAGGGCCATGAGCAGCAGGGTCTGGTTCATCCTGCGAATGGCCTGATTGACGTCGGCCTGCGAGTACAGGATCGCCACATTGCCAAGGGTGTGACCGTCGGTGACCAATGCCAACTGCCCTTGGTAGTAGCGGTTGGCCTCAACGGATATCTCGCGGGGAGCCGAACCCGGCTGGTTGATGTCTGCTGGCGTTGTGGCGGCACCTGCGGCAGGTGGCGGGGAAAAAGCGGGCAGTGTGCCCACAGCCAGGGTTTGCGGTGTGAAGACGTTGACTTCCGTATTCGTCAATCGGGCCATGCGCTGCACGAACTCGGCGTCCAGCGTCTGGGAAATGACGACCAATCCCACTTGCCGAGATACCGTGTGCGCGCTGGCTGGATCGAAAACCTCGTTCATGACCGGCGCAATGGCTTCGATCACGACCTGTCCGTTTTGCACGGCGTAGCGATCGGTAATCTCACGAGGCAAGGGGAGTGGCCATGTCGGCGCCAGCCCGGTGACTGTATGGATGGACTGCAGGTCGGCCTCCCGGATGTCGTCACCGGCCACGGTGGCAACCAGGTATTGCGATCGCGAGGTCGTATCCAGAAAACCGGCTTGCTCGGTTGGCCCGTGTCGGTGGGCAAACACCAGGGGGCGCCCTGCAGCATCGAACAAGGTAACAGTGGTGGCGGCGCTGCTCAAGCGCACTTTGCGCGCTTCACGGGTGAGTTGCAGGAAGGTGGTCAACAACGTTTCACGATCGAGGTTGGACTGCGTGTATTGCCCCAGGTACCAGATGGTGGAGCCCAGATTGCGCAGCGTGGCCAGTTGCGCAGCTGCATTGCGCTGAACTGCGCGGCGCTGTGTCAGTTCGTCGGAGATCAGTTCGGTCGCCTTGCCCAGCACAGCTTGTGCGCGGTCCAGGTACTGTTGGCGCAAGACCAGAGACACCGACACCATGAACGCCAGTGTCGTGACCAGACCGATGCAGGCTGTAGCCAACAGCAGACGGTCGCGGATACGCTGAAACTGCATGGTGTGTGCAATGACCTAGCGGGGGGGCTTGTAGGACAGCACCGGCACATACCCCTCAGGCGCGATGGAGGTCTCCAAGGGGTAGCTGGCGATGGATTGTTGATCCACCAGCCCCAACTGGACCAACACCGTGTGGGGTGGGGATTTGGTGCGCCCTTCCAGGTGGTTGACCACGCTGTTGATCGCTACCCTGGCCTGACTGACCCCTTTGGTGTCGGCGGCGGCATAGATATCGCCGGTTCGAATCAGGCTGGCAATCTCACGGGTCAGGTCGTAGGCCACGATACGCACCGTTTTGCTTAGGCCCATCTCGGTCAGAGGCAGGCGTGCCGCGGGCGCGCAACCTGTACAGCCGATCAGGTAGTCCAGTCCCTTCCCATGCTGTGCCAGGATCTGTGCGGCCAGTCGTGACTGTTCGATGCGGTCACTGTCGCCATACCGGATATCCACGATGTTGACGGCAATGGGGGCGGTCTTTACAGCCAAGTTGGTGCCTTCCACTTCCCCCTTGACCCAACCGGCACCGGCGGGGCCTGGCAGCAAGGCGATGTTGACGGACTGGAGGCCGCGCTTTTGCGCATCCCGGATCACCCATTGCGTTGCGTCCAACCCCATGGCCAGCAGCGATGTGGTGACCTTGGTTGTCAAGTCGTCACTGGTACTGTCGTTAGCGAGTTCAAATACCGGGATGCCAGCGGCGCGGGCCTTGGCAATGGACGCATTGTTGGTGGACAGGCCAATGGGCGAGATCACGATGGCGTCGTAACGGGCGGCGATGGCATCGTCCATCGCGCGCAGCTGCCCGAACAAGTCGTTGTAGCCATCGGCGGCAAGAATGTCGACCGCCACGCCCAGGCGTCGGGCCTCGGTCATCACACCGTAGCTGCAACCCACCCAGTAGGGGTCCTTCAGGTGCGGGAACAGGAAGGCTATGCGCCATGGGCGCGTGGCAGCCCCAGTCATGACCATGTGGCTTAAGCGCGGCTTGGCTCGCATCAGGGCCGCGTCGGCTGTGGACTGTGGCTGAACGGGGCGCTGGATGGAGTAGACCGCAATGGGGTCAAAGCCGATCGAAGCACCCGAGTCCTGAGCCTGGGCGACTCCTCCACTCAGGCTGGCCAGGACCATGCTCCCCAGGGCGACCCGGCCCTTCCAGGTGCGTGCGGTATGGTCAACGCGCCGAAACCGGCTCTCCCTGAGTCTAATCATTGTGCGGTCCTTGGTATGGCTGTCGGCTGGGTCGCCGGTTCGCGGATGTAAGGTGCAAGTTCAGCATACACGACATCGCACGGCGTGTGTGACTTCTTGTGAGGGCCTCATTTGTCAGCAAACTGCCGGGTAGCGTCAGATAGAATGCCGCCCGCGGCGTTGTCGGCCTGCCGCATGACCGCGTTCCCATCAGCATGCACCAATCCCCCGCCAAAGAGATCTACATTCTGGGTGTCACCCGCAGTGGCAAGGTCTTTCGTCCCAGTGACTGGGCGGAGCGCCTTGCCGGCGTGATGAGTCAGTTTCGCCCCGGCGGCGCGGCACTGGGGCGTCACCTGCAGTACTCGCCCTGGTGCATTCCCAGTGCCATCGGTTCGGTCAAGTGCGTGATCGTGCACCCCGATCTGCGCGACTATGACGTGATGGCCTGGGACTTCTGCCTGAACTTTGCCCGCGACAATGAACTCCAGGTGAGCGATACGCGGCCCACCGAGCCTCCCGAAATCAAACGATAGTTGGGCGCCAGAAACGAAAAAGCCGCTCAGTGAGCGGCTTTTGTTTTTTGCTGACAGCGCACCCGTTGCAAACGGCAGGCCCTTATGGGCCTGTGCGAGTTGCCTAATGAATTAGGCGGCTACGGCCAGGGCCTTGACCTTGGCGGAGAGACGGCTCTTGTCGCGAGCAGCCTTGTTCTTGTGGAAGATGCCCTTGTCGGCCACGGTGTCCACCACGGCTTGCATCTTGGCAAACAGTTCGCTTGCCTTGGTCTTGTCGCCAGCCAGAACAGCCTTTTCGACGTTCTTGACGGCGGTACGGTATTTGGAGCGCAGCGATGTGTTCGCAGCGTTGAGTTTTACGTCCTGACGGGCGCGTTTACGGCCCGACGCCAGGCGCGGGTTCTTTTTCTTGGGCTTTCCAGATGCCATCTTGATAATCCTTAGTGTCTGTGGATGTTGTCAGCAAAACCTGCGATTCTACCATCGCGCCCGGAAGCGGGCAATTTCTGACTACACTGGGCACCGTGAGCCTGATCAAATCCGCTTCCACCGTTTCGCTTTTGACCCTGGCCTCGCGCATCACGGGCATGCTGCGCGACGTGCTGATGAACTCCGCCTTTGGGGTAAGCGCCTGGACCGACGCGTTCTGGGTGGCGTTTCGCATCCCCAATATGTTCCGTCGGCTGTTTGCCGAAGGAGCCTTTAGTCAAGCTTTCGTGCCGGTGCTGGCCGCCAGCAAGGAACGAGACGGCGAGGCCGCCACCCACGCCCTGATTGACTCCGTAGCCACGCTGCTCACGCTGGCCTTGGTGGTGACCTGCGTGGTGGGTATCGTGGGCGCGCCTGTTCTGGTCTACGTGCTGGCCAGTGGGCTGCCCGCCGATGGCTTCAGTGCTGCCGTGCACTTGACCCGCTGGATGTTTCCTTACATCGCCTGCATGTCGCTTGTTGCACTGGGCGCCGGGGTGCTGAACACCTGGAAGAATTTTGCCATTCCCGCAGCCACCCCCGTGCTGCTGAACGTGGCCATGATCAGCGCCGCCTGGCTGGGGGCGCCCTGGTTGGGGTCGCTGGGCGTGCAGCCCATCTATGCCATGGCGGCGGGCGTGATGGGAGGTGGCGCACTGCAGTTGGGTGCCATCTGGTGGGCGATGCAGCGCCGGGGCCTGGCGCCACGTCTGCGTCTGAGCGTGGCGGGCGCGCGTGCGGCCTGGGCGCAGCCGGACACACGGCGCATCGTGCAGCTGATGGGTCCGGCGCTACTGGGGGTCAGCGTGTCGCAGATCTCACTGCTGATCAATACCCAGATTGCTTCGCACCTTGGCACAGGCTCGGTGACCTGGCTGAACAACGCCAGTTTGTTGATGGAGTTCCCCACCGCCATGCTGGGTGTAGCGCTCGGTGTGGTGCTGATGCCGCAGCTCGCTGCCGCCAAGGCCAGCCAGGACCATGAACGCTTCTCGGGCATGATCGACTGGGGCCTGCGCCTGGTGGTGCTGTTGGCCGTGCCCTGTGCGGTGGCACTGCTAACCTTTGCGCAGCCACTGGTGGCGGTGCTGTTCCATAACGGGCGCTATACCGCGCACGATGTAGCGCAAACCACCGCAGCGCTGATGGGTTATGGTGCGGGCCTGTTGGGCCTGGTGGCTATCAAGGTGCTGACGCCGGGCTACTTTGCCGCGCAAGACATCCGCACCCCAGCGCGCATCGGTCTGGCGGTGTTGTTTATCACCCAGGGGTTCAATGTGCTGTTCGTGCCATGGCTGGGGCATGCCGGGCTGGCGCTGTCCATCGGCCTGGGCGCCATGGTCAATGCGCTGTGGCTTCTGGTGGGCCTGCTGCGCAGCAAGACCCTGGTGCCAGCGCCGGGCTGGGGCCGCTTTGGGCTGCAGGTGTTGGCGGCCAGCGCATTGCTCGCGGTGTTCTTGATGTGGGTCAGTTCGGCGATACCCTGGGTGGCGCTGGGGGAAGACAAGCTAAAGCGTGTTGGCCTGCTAGCCCTCGTCGTTCCTTCGGCTGCAGCTATCTATTTCGTAGCAATTTGGGTGGCCGGGTTAAACCTGCGGCAGTTTTTGCGGCGCTGAGGTAAATTGGCGGCTCCATGAACCTGTCATTTGCCATCCCCACTGCGCTGGACTACTTTGGTACTCTGGTCGACAGCGACCGTGACTTCGCCTTGTTTGAGGCCGCGGTGAGCCTGGGCCAGGACGAGTACCCCGCCATGGACATGCAGGCCGTGCTGGGTGAAATGGACTTGCTGCTGGCGCGCCTGAAGAAGCGCCTACCCGCCGACGCCGGCCCGGTTCAGAAGCTGCGCATCCTCAACCAGTTTTTCTATGGGGATCTGGGTTTCGGCGGCAATCTGAATGATTTCTACGACCCCGACAACAGCTATGTGCACCGCGTGCTGGCCACGCGCCGCGGCATTCCGGTGGCGCTGGCGGTGTTGTGGATGGAACTGGCCCAAGGCCTGGGCCTGGCCGCGCGGGGCGTGGGTTTTCCGGGGCATTTCCTCATCAAGATCAACCTGCCCATGGGCCAGGTGGTGATCGACCCCATCAACGGCCAGTCGCTCAGCCGCGAAGAACTGTCGGAGCGGCTGGAGCCGTACCGGCGTAGCGGCCTGCACGAAGCCATGGATGCTCCGCTGGGGTTGTTCCTGCAGACGGCGGCCTCGCGCGACATCATCACGCGCATGTTGCGCAACCTTAAAGAGATTTTCAAATCCCGCAACGACTGGCAGCGCTTGCTGGCCGTGCAGGAACGCCTGATCGTGCTGTTGCCCGAATGCTGGAGCGAGTACCGCGACCGCGGTCTGGCCCATGCCGAGTTGGGCAACACCGAGCAAGCGCTGGCAGACCTGGAGTGCTACCTGGTCCATGCCGACGAGAGTGTGGACAGCGACACCGTGGCCGACTGGGTCGACGTGCTGCGCCGGTCCTGATCTTTTTCATTTACCCCCGGAAGAAGGAATAGTCGATGTTTGTGCGTTTTCGTTTTGCTTTGGTCTCAGCCCTGTGCGCGCTGGCGCTGGCACCCGCCCACTCCAAGCCGACCCGTTCGGCCCCGCCCAGCACCGAGCGCGGCGCCATTCAACTGCCCACCGCCCGCCAGATTCCGCAATGGTGTAACCAAGGCATCAGCCAAGCGCGTGCGCGCATCGCCAAGCTCAAGGGCCTGCCGCTCAGTCAGGTCAACGCCAAGACGGTGCTGCATGCCTGGAACGAACTGGATATGGGGCTGCAGGATGTCGGCGGCCCCATTGGCCTGCTGTCTGAAACCAGCCCCGACCCCGCGGTGCGCAAGGCGGCTGAAGCCTGCGACCTGAAACTCTCGGCCCTGCCCAACGAGTATCTGCAAAGCACGGCATTGTTTGAGCGCGTGCAGGCCTTGCAGGTGAACGACCCCGTAGACGTGATGGCCCGCCAGAGCATCCTGGACGACTTTGAGGAACGCGGTGTAGCCCTGCCTGCCGATAAGCGAGCGCGCGCCAAGGTCATCTTCGAGCGGCTGGACAAGCTGTCGCAAGACTTTGCGCGCAACGTGCGCGACGTGGGCACGCAGCTGGCGTTTTCCGAGGCCGAGCTCGAAGGGCTGCCTGCCAGCGAGCTGGCCCAACGCAAGCGCGACGCCCAGGGCAAACTGCTCTTTGGGCTGGATTACCCGGAAGCCGAAGCCATTCTGAGCCACGTCACGGTGGAGCCGACCCGCAAGGCGTTTTGGCTGGCATTCAATCAGCGTGGCGGCAAGGCCAATCTGGACCTCATGCAGGAGGCGGTGACGCTGCGCCTGGAGCTGGCGCGATTGATGGGCAAGTCCAACTACGCCGACTGGGTCACCCAGCACAAGATGGCTGGAAGCGCCCAGGCCGTGAATCGCTTCCTCGATGATGTGCAAGGCCGGGTGGAAGCGCTGGAGCGCAAGGAACTCGAAGAGTTGCGCCAGGAAAAAGTGCGCCTGACGGGTGACGCCAACGCCACCCTGCAGCGCTGGGACGTGAGCCTGATGCAGGAGCGCCTGAAGCAGTCGCGCTACCGTGTGGACCAGCGCGAGGTGCGTGCCCAGTTCCCCACCCAGCCCACAATTGACTGGATGCTCAAGGTCAGCGCCGACCTGTACGGACTGGACTTCCGCGCCAACCCCAAGCTGCCGGTGTGGCAGAGCGATGTGCGCGGCTACGATGTCTATGACCGCGCCAGTGGCAAATACTTGTCCAGTTTCTACCTGGATCTGTTCCCTCGCGTGGGCAAGTACAAACACGCTGCGGCGTTTCCGGTTCGGGGCGTGTCCACGCTGGCGGGGCGCACGCCGGTGTCGGTGCTGGTTACCAACTTCAACCGTGAAGGTTTTGACCAGAACGAGCTGGAGACTCTATACCACGAGTTCGGCCACATCCTGCACGGTGTGCTCTCGCAGACGCGCTACGTGCTCAATGCCGGTACCGGCGTGAAGCGCGACTTTGTCGAGGCCCCCTCGCAGATGTTTGAAGAGTGGTCGCGCCGCCCCGAAACCCTGGCGCTCTTTGCCCAGGTCTGCCCCAGTTGCAAGCCCATCGACCCGCAGCTGATTGAGCGCATGAACGCCTCGCGCGCCTTTGGCCGCGGCATCCAGTACGCGCGTCAGCGCCTGTACGCCGCCTGGGACATGGCCCTGCATACCGATCAGGTGGTTGATCCCATGCAAGCCTGGATTACCCTGGAAAGCAAGACACCCCTGAGCCATGTTGAAGGCAGCATGCTGCCCGCCAGCTTTGGACACATCATGGGCGGCTATCAGGCTGGCTACTACGGTTACATGTGGTCTGAAGTGTTGGCACTGGACATGCGCAGCGCCTTTGGCAAGAACGCCATGGACACCGCCGTGGGCAGCCGCTACCGCAAGCTAATCCTGGAAAGCGGCGGGCAACGGGCTCCGGCCGAGCTGGTGGAAGAATTCCTGCAGCGCAAGCCCTCGCCCGAGGCATTCTTCAAGGAAATCACCGGACAAGTCCAGTAAGGAGCGTGGACGATGCTGCTGACCACGCACCGCATGCCGGGCCTGGTGGTTCGGGGCCACCAGTTTGACCTGCCCCTGACGCCCGACGACCCCGCGCGCACCATCCGCGTGTTTGCGCGCGAGGTGGTGGCGCCGGGCAAGGAAGATGCGGCACTGCCTTGGCTGGTGTACTTCCAGGGCGGCCCCGGTTTTGCTGCTGCGCGCCCCATGGCGGCCAGCGGCTGGATTGGGCGTGCCGTGCAGGACTATCGCGTGCTGCTGTTGGACCAGCGCGGCACCGGCTTGTCGTCGCCCATCACGGCACAGACCCTGCAGGGCCTGAGCCCCCAGGCGCAGGCCGAGTACCTGAGCCACTTCCGGGCGGACGCCATCGTGCGCGACGCCGAAGCGATACGCCGCGAACTGATCGGCGATGCGCCCTGGAGCATCCTGGGCCAGAGCTTTGGCGGCTTTTGCGCACTGCACTACCTGAGCCAGGCACCGCAGGCGCTGCGCGAGGTGTTCATCACCGGCGGTATCCCGCCGCTGCAGCGGCATACCGACGACATCTACCGCGCCACCTACCCCCGTGTGGCCGCCAAGAACCGCCTCTACTACCAACGCTACCCCGAGGACGCCGACCGCGTGCGCCGCATCGTCGACCACCTGCGCGTGCACGAAGTCACGCTACCCGCAGGCGGGCGGCTGAGCGCGCGGCGCTTTCTGCAACTGGGCCTGGGCCTTGGCATGAGCGACGGCTGGGAAACCCTGCACTACCTGCTGGAAGAAGCCTTCCTTGCCAGTGCGCGCGGCGCCGAGGTGTTGAGCTGGAACTTCCTGCACCACGTGGAGCAGCAGCAGAGCTTCGACACCAACCCGATCTATGCCGTACTGCACGAAGCCTGCTACACCCAGGGCCACGCCAGTGCCTGGTCTGCGCACCGGCTACTGGCCGAGTTTCCGGAGTTTGGCCTGGACGAACCCGGCCCGGTGCTCTTCACCGGCGAGATGGTCTACCCCTGGATGTGCGACGACTACGCCCAGCTGCGCCCCCTCAAGGAATGCGCCGAATTGCTCGCCCACAAGGCCGATTGGCCGCAGCTGTACGACGCTGAGCGCCTGGGCGCCAACACCGTGCCGGTGGCCGCTGCCGTGTACTACGACGACATGTACGTGCACCGCGAGTTCAGCGAAGAAACCGCCAAACTGATGCCCAAGGTGCAGCTGTGGCATACCAACGAATACGAGCACAACGGATTGCGTGCCGACGGAGCCCATATCCTGGGCAAGCTGATCGACCGGGTGCGTGGTCGCTAACGTAGGATGCTATAACAATGCTAGCTGTATCGCTAGCATTTACGGGGGCTAGGTGGCATTTGTGTGCTGCTGAGAAAGCGCCCGTGTCAGCGCTGCGCCTGCCTGCGTTAGCGCCTGCACCAGCGCCTCGCGCTGCGGGTGCGGTGCGGCCAGGGTGGGCAGCAGCAGGCTTACTTCAAAAGGGATAGCCACGCTCAAGGCGCGTACCGCCAGATCGGGCCCGGCTAGCTCCAAAGCCGTAAGTGGGTTCACGATGGTCAGGCCCAGGCCGTGGCGCACCATGGCGCAGGCGGCCACGGCGCTGGCGGTTTCCAGGGTGGTGCGTCGCACCACGCCGTGTTCTGCAAACAGGGCATCGATGGCTTGGCGATAAGGGTCGTCGGCGGCCAGGCTGATGAAGGCCTCTTGCGCGAAGTCTTCCGGCGTGAGCACACGCTTGCGGCACAGGCTGTGGCTGGCGGGCAGCACGGCCACCTCGCTGGTACGCAGCAGCAAGTGGCGCTCGGTGCCGGTGGGGGCGTTGCGCGTTTCGCCTAACGCGCAATCACAGCGCTGGGCGGCCACGGCCTCTTCCAGCCAGGGCGACTCCAGGGGGTGAACCTGCACAGCCAGCTCGGGGTGCAATGCGGTCAGCGGTACCAGCGCGCGCGGCACCAGCGCGTGCGCCAGCGCGGGCAGACAGGCCAGGCGCAGCGGAGCGAAGGCGGCGGTGCGCAGTGCCAGCGCCTGGCGGGCGATGTGCTCCAGGCCGACGAAGGACCGTTCCACTTCCTGCATCAATGCCAGCGCGCGTGCGGTGGGGCGCAGCCGTCCCGAGACGCGGTCAAACAGCGCATAGCCCAGCACCTGCTCCAGGCGGGCCAACTCGCGGCTCAGGGTGGGTTGACTACTTGCGGTGGCCTCGGCGGCTCGCCCCAGGTTGGCATGCTGCATGATGGCGCGAAACATGCCGATCTGGCGGTGGGTGAGGGTGGGGGCATCCATGTGTTAAATATATCGAAAATGAATTGATTTGCAACAAAAACGGCATTGATGAATTGGTTGCGGGTGGGCATGATCACGCCATGAACCCGTTTGCCCCCGCCACGCTGGCCGCCCTGGCCCGCACCCATGGAACCCCCCTGTGGGTGTACGACGCCGCCACCATCCAGCGCCAAATCGCTGCCCTGCGCCGATTTGACGTGGTGCGATTCGCCCAGAAGGCCAATTCCAACACCCACATCCTGCGCCTGATGCGCGCGCAGGGCGTGCAGGTGGATGCGGTGTCGTTGGGCGAGATCGAACGCGCCTTGGCGGCCGGTTACCAGGCGGGGCTGCATAACGGGCACGCCGAGATTGTTTTTACGGCCGATGTGCTGGACCGTGCCACATTGGCGCGCGTGGTGGAACTGGGCGTCCCGGTGAACTGCGGCTCCATCGACATGTTGCGTCAGCTGGGGGCTAGCAAGCCTGGTCATCCGGTGTGGCTGCGCATCAACCCCGGCTTTGGCCATGGGCACTCCAACAAGACCAACACCGGTGGTGAGCACAGCAAGCACGGCATTTGGCATGGCGAGCTGGATGCCGCCCTGGCCGAGGTGCGCGCACAGGGCCTAGTGCTGCAGGGCTTGCACATGCACATTGGCTCGGGCGTGGACTACAGTCATCTGCAGGACGTGTGTGGCGCCATGGTGGACCTGGTGCGCCGGGTGCAGGCGGCGGGCATGGACCTGCATGCGATTTCGGCCGGTGGGGGCCTGTCGATTCCCTACCGTGCAGGGGAGCCGGTGATCGATACCGATCACTACTTCTCGCTGTGGGATGGCGCGCGCCAGACCATCACCAGCCTTCTGGGCCACCCGGTCACGCTGGAGCTGGAGCCGGGCCGCTACCTGGTTGCTGAGTCGGGCG
Source organism: Rhodoferax sp. (assembly GCA_046348185.1). Lineage (GTDB taxonomy): Bacteria > Pseudomonadota > Gammaproteobacteria > Burkholderiales > Burkholderiaceae_C > Allorhodoferax. The sequence continues at coordinate 69,757 of JAXMER010000013.1, forward strand.
TGCTGGTGGCCGAAGTGCGTGCGGTCAAGAGCCAGGGCAGCCAGCGCTTCGTGCTGGTGGATGCCGGTTTCACCGAGCTGGCGCGCCCGGCCATGTACGGCGCCCACCACAGCATGGAATTCATCCGCGCCGACGGTACAGCCTTGCAAGGTGCCACCCAGCCCACCGTGGTAGCGGGCCCTTTGTGCGAGTCGGGTGACGTATTTACGCAAGGCGAGGGCGGTGTGATGCTGCAGCGCGACCTGCCTGCGGCCCAGGTCGGCGACCTGCTGGTTATTCACGACACCGGTGCCTATGGCGCGTCCATGTCCTCCAACTACAACAGCCGTGGCCTGATTGCCGAGGTGCTGGTGGAAGGCGGCGCCAACAGTGGCACAGCCCGCCTGATCCGCCGCCGCCAGACGGTGCAGGAACTGATGGCGCTGGAGGTGGTGTAGGGGCTAAGCGGGCTGTGTCCGCCGTTGGAATCCGACCAACAGCAACGCAGCCGCCGCCAGCGCGGCGCCGCTCCAGAACGTGACGCTGGCACCCCAGGTGTCCCACAGCCAGCCCGCCAGGGCGCTGGCGATCAGCAGGGCGATGCCGCACACCAGGTTGAAAAAGCCGTAGGCCGTGCCGCGCAGGTCAGCAGGCGCCGTATCGGCCACCATAGCAGCCAGCAGGCCCTGGGTGGCGGCCATGTGCAATCCCCACAGGGCTATGCCCAGCCAGAAACCGGGGCCGGTCGCGAACAGGGCCAGCGCACAGTCTGCCCCGATCAGCAGCACCAGACCAATTGCGAGCAGGAGCCGATGGTCCATCTGGTCGGCCAGCTTTCCCATCGGGTATGCGCCTGCGGCGTAGATCTGGTTCATCGCCATCAGAACCAGGGGAATCCACGCCATGGGAACACCTCCGTCCTGTGCACGCAAGACGAGAAAGGCCTCGGAAAACCTTGCCAGCGTGAAAACGCCGCCCAGGGCCACCACAGCCCAGAAGCGCGCATCCAGACGAACAAGGTTTTCGCGGCGGATGGGGTTCACGGTGGCTGCACCCGCTGGCCGTTCGGGCTCCTGTACGCCCCAGATGAACAGCGCCACACACAGGAAAGCAGGCAGAACCGCCACCCAGAAAACCGCCCGGATGTTGTTGGCCCAGAGCAGCATGAACAGGGTGGCCAGGACAGGCCCGATAAATGCGCCCGTGGTGTCCAAGGATTGGCGCAGGCCAAAGGCTTCACCCCGCAGGTGCGGCGGGGTGATGTCGGCAACGAGTGCATCGCGGGGTGCGGCCCTCAGGCCCTTGCCCACACGGTCCAACAGGCGAGCGGCAATGATGGGCTCTACGCTGGTGGCCAGGGCAAAGAAGGGCTTGGTGACAGCACCCAGCGAGTACCCCAGGATGGCGACGGGTTTTCGCTTGCCCATCCAGTCACTCAGCGAGCCGGAGAAGACACGTACAACCAGGGCGGTTGCCTCGGCTGCTCCCTCAAGAAGGCCGACCGTCAACATGCTGGCACCCAGCACGCTCACCATGAAGACGGGGAGCAAGCTGTGGATCAGCTCCGACGAGATGTCCATCAGCATGCTGACGAAACCGAGGACCCAAATACTGGCGGGTAGTCGCCCGCGCTGTGTTGTGGCGGGCATGTGGGGTGCTTCGTGCGTCTGGAATCAGGCCACGGTGACGGCTGCGCCGTCGCCGCGCGCGCCGATGGTGCCGATACGGTACACCGTCTCCCCCAGGCTGCGCAGCGTGGCGGCGGTGGCGTCTGCATTCGCAGCGTCCACAACGACCACCATGCCGATGCCGTTGTTGAAGGTACGGTTCATTTCGTAGTCGTTGATGCCGGCCGTCTTTTGCAGCCAGGCAAAGAGTTCGGTCTGCGGCCAGCTGCCTTTTTGCAGCTGGGCAGCCAGGCCTTCGGGCAGCACACGCGGGATGTTCTCCAGCAAACCGCCACCGGTGATGTGGGCCAGCGCCTTGATGGGGTGCTGGGCCAGTGCGGCCAGCACGTTCTTCACGTACAGGCGGGTGGGAGCCATGATGGCCTGCTTGAAAGGCTGTCCGTCCAGCGTGGCAGGCAGATCGGAACTGGCACGTTCGATGCACTTGCGCACGAGTGAGAAGCCGTTGGAATGCACGCCATGGCTGGCCAGGCCGAGCACCACGTCGCCAGCCTGCACATTCTGGCCGGTCAGGATCTTGCTCTTCTCGACCGCGCCCACGCAAAAGCCAGCCAGGTCGTATTCACCGGCGGGGTACATGCCCGGCATTTCGGCGGTTTCGCCACCAATCAGGGCGCAGCCGGACAACTCGCAACCCTTGGCAATGCCACCGACCACGGCGGCGGCGGTGTCCACGTCGAGCTTGCCGCAGGCAAAGTAGTCCAGGAAGAACAGGGGCTCAGCGCCTTGCACCAGCACGTCGTTGACGCTCATGCCGACCAGGTCGATGCCCACGGTGTCGTGCATGTTCCACTCGAAGGCCAGCTTGAGTTTGGTGCCCACGCCGTCGGTGCCGCTCACCAATACCGGTTCCCGGTAACGTTTGGGCACTTCGAAGAGCGCGCCAAAACCGCCAATGCCGGCCATCACGCCTTCGCGCAGGGTTTTCTTGGCCAGAGGCTTGATGCGTTCAACCAGGGCATCGCCAGCGTCGATATCGACACCGGCGTCTTTGTAGGACAGGGGGGTGTTGGAGGCGGTCATTTAGAGTGGGGACCAACCACCAAGGCCGGCCCGATAGAATTTGCCCCTGATTTTACGGGTTCGCTCCCGGTTCTTTTTGTATGCAATTTACCTCCACCCAAAAAAGCGCGGCCGCCTGGGCCCTGATTGCTGCCGTGCTGTCGGGGGTGTTTTGGCTGCTGGCGCCCGTGCTGGCCCCCTTTGTGGTGGCGGCCGTACTGGCCTATGCGCTCACACCGGTGGTGGACAGGCTGGACAACCTGGGCCGCGGGCGCATGCCGCGCCTGCTGGCCGTGGTGGTTATAGAGATACTGTTTCTGCTGGCATTGGCAGGGGTGGCGCTGTTGATGGTGCCGATTCTGGCCAAGGAACTGCCGCTGATGCGCGACCAACTGCCCGCGCTCATGGATGCCGTCAATGCCGCCATCAAGCCGTGGCTCAAACAGTGGGGGGTGCACGTGTCGCTGGATGGCGCCAGCCTCAAGGCATTTGCCGTCAAGTACCTCAGCACCAATGTCGAGGATGCCGTGGGCTCGGTTCTGGCTTCTCTCAAGATTGGAGGCAGCGTCGCCATGGCGCTGGTGGGCAATGCTGTCCTGATGCCGGTTGCACTGTTCTATCTGTTAATGGACTGGAGCCGCTTTGTGGGCATGGTGCACGAACTGGTGCCGCCGCGGCTGCGCGCTGGCAGTACCAGTTTCTTTGTCGAGGCGGATGCCGTGCTGGGCCAGTACCTGCGTGGTCAGTTACTGGTGATGGTGTTGCTGGCGGTGTACTACAGCATCGGGCTGGCACTGTTCGGGCTGGATCTGGCGCTGCCCATTGGGGTCTTCACTGGTTTGGCCATTTTTGTGCCCTACCTCGGATTTGGTCTGGGCCTGGTGTTGGCCACCCTGGCGGGCTTGTTGCAGTTTGGCAGTACGGCTGGGGTGGGGCATGCCGTGCTGATGGTGGCCGTGGTGTACGGCCTGGGGCAGCTGATCGAGAGCTTCGTCCTCACGCCACGCTTGGTGGGTGAGCGTATTGGCCTGCATCCGCTGGCGGTGATCTTTGCCTTGCTGGCATTTGGGCAGTTGTTTGGCTTTGTGGGCGTGCTGGTGGCGCTGCCTGTCAGTGCCGTGATGCTGGTGGCCATTCGCCGTGTGCGCACGGGCTACATGGCCAGCCGTCTGTACCAGGGGTAGACGGTACCGGGTCATGATGCAACAGTTGGTGCTGGATATTGGGCTGCCCACGGGGCCGGTGCTGGGCAATTACCTGGCCGGGCCCAACGCCGCCGCATTGCGCCACCTGGAGCTCTGGCTGGGTCATGCCGCACCCGCGCTCGGCGCCGTTGCGCGTTCCCCGGTGCCGACCTACTTGTGGGGGCCATCGGGCAGTGGCAAGAGTCATTTGCTCAAGGCCCTGCGCGAAGGGCTGCGCAGCCAGGGCGCGCGGGTGGGATGGCTCGACGCCAGCGTGCTGGAGCCCCCGCCTTTTGATGAGTCCTGGGCGGCGGTGTTGATGGACGACGTGCACCTGTACACCGCCGAACAACAGCATACCGCGTTCACCTGGTTTGTGCAGGCGCAGTCCATCCAGCGACCGGTCGTTGCGGCGGGAGAGTGGGCACCTGCCGACCTCAAGCTGCGCGAAGACCTGCGCACGCGCCTGGGCTGGGGCCACATCTTCGCCTTGCAGGTGCTTAGCGAGCCCGAGCGTCGCGCCGTGCTGCGCCGGGCTGCCGACGCGCGTGGGGTCTTTCTGGGCGATGAGGTGATGGACTTCATGCTGAACCGGTTCTCGCGCGATCTGGGCAGCCTGATGGAACTGCTCGACCTGCTGGACGCCTACGCCATGCGGACCCAGCGCGCCATCACCATTCCCTTGATCAAATCCATGATGGACAACGCATGAATGCACCTGCGACGCCACACCTGAGCGCCCCCTTGGGGGGCAGCGCACCACGCGTAGCGGGAACCGTGGGAGTCACATTCTTTGACTTGGACCACACCCTGATACCAATCGATTCCGACCACGCCTGGGGCGAATTCACCGTGTCGCGGGGCTGGGTCGATGGCGATTCCTTTCGACGTGCCAACGACGACTTCTACGCGCAGTACAAGGCGGGCACCTTGGACATCCATGCCTACATCCGCTTTGCCACGGCAGCCATTTGTCGCCAAGGTGCTACTAATTCAATAGCGGCACATGCAGATTTCATGGGGGCTGTCGTGCAAAATGCCATAAGACCCCAGGCGCTGGAGCTGGTGCAGGCGCACCAGCGTGCCGGTGATGTGGTGGTCATCGTCACCGCCACCAATGCCTTTGTCACCCGCCCGATTGCCCAGGCATTTGGGGTAGACGACCTCATTGCTGTGGAGCTCGAACGTGATGAAACCCAAGGCGGCTGGTACACCGGCGCCATTGCCGGTGTACCGTCGTTTCGCGAAGGCAAAGTCACCCGCGTGAACGAATGGCTTGCCGCCCGTGGCTGGGGCTGGGACAGCGTGCACACCACCTTCTATTCCGACTCAATGAACGACCTGCCCCTCTTGGAGCGGGTCCATGTGCCGGTCGCCACCAATCCAGACGAACGGTTGCGTGCTTTGGCGCTTGAGCGAGGCTGGCGCATACTGGACCTGTTTGCCTGATGGGGCAAGGCCCTACAACAACAACGAGAAACCCATGATCAAGAAATTTATCGACAACCTGATATCCAAGGCCACCGGCTCGGGAGGCCGCAAGCCCAAGTTCGGCAAGCGTGTGGATATCCCGGTGCAAACCCATGGCATCGACCCCAACCTGGTGGACGAGCGCGCCCAGAACGTGGTGCGAACCCTGCACCAGGCGGGCTACCAGGCCTACATCGTGGGTGGCGCGGTGCGCGACCTGCTGGTGGGCCTGCGCCCCAAGGACTTCGACGTGGCTACCAATGCCACGCCCGAGCAGGTCAAAGGACTGTTTCGACGGGCCTTCATCATCGGGCGGCGCTTTCGCATTGTGCACGTGGTGTTTGGGCGGGGGCGTGAACACGAGGTGATCGAAGTCTCCACCTTCCGTGCCTACCTGGACAACGCTGCAGCCGAGCAGGTGGCGGGCAACGAACGCACCAGCAAGAGTGAGCTGGCCGGCATGCAGCACGCGGTGGACAGCAGCGGGCGCGTCTTGCGCGACAACGTCTGGGGCCCACAGGATGAAGACGCCACACGGCGCGACTTCACCATCAACGCCATGTACTACGACCCACAGACCCAGGTGGTGGTGGATTACCACCAGGGCTTCAAGGATGTAAAAAACCGCGTCATCCGCATGATTGGTGATTCGGCCACCCGCTACCGCGAAGATCCCGTGCGCATCATCCGCGCCGTGCGTTTTGCGGCCAAGCTCAGTGGCCTGGGCTTTGCCCTGGACACCAAGACGCGCGCGCCGCTCGTCAAGAGCCAGCAGCTACTGGCCGATGTGCCGCAAAGCCGCCTGTTTGACGAGATGCTCAAGCTGCTGCAGACCGGGCATGCGATGGCTTCGATTGCAACGCTGAAGGAGCTGGGCCTGGCCCGTGGCATCTATCCCTTGCTGGACGTGGTGGTGGAGCGTGCTGAACAACCCTTTGTGGCTGCAGCCCTGAAAGACACCGACCGTCGTGTGGGCGAAGGCAAGCCTGTGGCACCCAGCTTCCTGCTGGCCTGCGTGCTGTGGAGCGATGTGCGCGACGGTTGGCAGGCGCGCATGGCACAGGGGCAGCACGGGCATCCGGCCTTGATGGATGCCATCGACGAAGTCTTTGCTGCCCGTATTGGCGACGTGTCGGGGGGTGGCAAACTGGCAGCCGACATGCGCGAGATCTGGGTCATGCAACCGCGCTTCGACAAGCGTGTGGGGTCCAGCCCCTATGGCATGGTGGATCAGCCGCGCTTTCGGGCGGCGTTCGACTTCATGCGTCTGCGCGCCGACGTGGGCGAGGTCGAGGACGTGCTGGCCGACTGGTGGCAGGAATTCAGCATGGCCGATGACAGCGCCCGACAGGACCTGATTGAACAAGTGCGCCAGGAACAGCAAAAACGCCCACGTGCGCCGCGCATGCAGCGCGCACCACGCCCTGAAGGAGCTGATGCTTCGCGCACACCGGGTGCCCCGGCCCAGGCTGCACCGGCTGATGGTGCTGAGGAATCGGGTGCACCGCGCAAGCGCCGCCGTCGCCGTCGTCCGGGAGGGCGCGCTAGCGGGGGCGAGGCATCTGGTGGCATGCCGTCCGGCGGCTCGGATACCTGAACCCCATGCGCGACGCCGTGCGCGCCTACATCGGGCTGGGTGCCAACCTGGGCGACGCGGCGCAGACGCTGCGCCAGGCGCTGGAAGGGCTGCAGCGCAGTGCCAATGTGGAGCTGGTGACAGTTTCCGCGCTGTACTGCAGCGCACCGGTCGATGCACAGGGGCCGGACTTCACCAACGCCGTGGCGGCAGTGGACACCACCTTGTCGGCCCCCGACTTGCTCGCCCTGCTGCTGGCGCTGGAGGCCCGCGCCGGGCGTGAACGCCCCTATCGCAACGCCCCGCGCACGCTCGATCTGGACTTGCTGCTGTATGGGGATGCCACCATTGCCAGCCCTGCACTGACAGTGCCGCATCCGCGTATGCAGGAGCGCGCCTTTGTGCTGGTGCCGATGGCCGAGATTGCTCCCGAACGGGTCCTGCAGGCAACCCTGGAAGCCGTCGCATCGCAGCGCCTGCTGCGTCTGCCCTAAAAACGGTCTGGCGGGAATGTGCCGCCGGTGCTATGCTGGCACGCGATGTGCGGCTAGACACGAATACGGAGGCAGTATGGATCTCAATCGTATGCGCATAGCAACCAAATTGTGGCTGTTCATTGCCGTCGTGCTGAGTCTTCTGGTGGGCATCGCCACCGTGGGCCTGGTGCGCAGTGCCACCATATTGGCGCAGGGGCGTGCACAGCAAGAGATCGCCATCAAGGCTGTGCGGGTGACATCCCGCTGGAATGGCCTTACCGAACTCAATGCCGCCCGTAATCACGCCATGATCGTTAGCAGTGATCCCGCCGTTGCTGCGGCACTGAAAGATCCCACCGAGGCAACCAGCAAGGAAGTGGGCGAGCTGCAAAAACAATTGGAGGCCTTGCCCTTCACCGATGCGGACAAAGCCCAGTTGTCCAAGATGGGCGAGCTGCGCAACAAGGTCATCGATACCCGCACACGGGCTCGCAAACTGCGCGAAGGGGGCAAGGCCGATGAGGCCATGCAAATGCTCACCAGCGAATACCTGCCTGTCATGGCTAGTTATCAGGCCGCGCAGCGTGAGCTGGTCAAGATGCAAGAGCAGCGCCAGATCGACGTGCAGAACCAAACTGAAGAACGCCGCCAAGCCAACAGTGTGGGTATCCTGATCGGACTGGCCGTGGTGGTTACGCTGATTGCGGTTGGCACGACCTGGCTGGTGCGCTCCATCCGCGAACCGCTGGACAGCGCCAACGCGCTGGCGGCGCGCATTGCGCAGGGCGACCTGAGTTCACGCATCAGCACCCAGCGCGAGGACGAGTTTGGTCAGCTGCTCCAGTCGCTGGCCACCATGAACGAATCGCTGGCGCGCATGGTGTCGCAGGTGCGTATCAGCACCGACAGCATCGCCACGGCCAGCGCCGAAATTGCCATGGGCAACAACGACCTGGCGCACCGCACCGAGCAGACCTCAAGCAGCCTGCAGTCCACCGCATCCAGCATGGACCATCTAACGGGCACCGTGCAGCAAAGCGCCGACAACGCGCGCACCGCCAGCCAGCTGGCCTCCAGTGCCTCCAGCGTGGCCCAGCGCGGTGGTGAGGTGGTGGCGCAGGTGGTGGGCACCATGCAGCAGATCGATGCCAGCAGCAAGAAGATTGCCGACATCATTGGCGTGATCGACGGTATTGCCTTTCAAACAAATATCCTGGCCCTGAATGCCGCCGTCGAAGCTGCGCGTGCCGGTGAACAGGGCCGTGGCTTTGCGGTGGTGGCCAGCGAGGTGCGCGCACTAGCCGGGCGCAGTGCCGAGGCGGCCCGCGAAATCAAGGGCTTGATTGTGACTTCGGTGGAAAAAGTGGAATCCGGCACTGCGCTGGTAACCAGTGCAGGCGCTACCATGGACGAGATCGTGCAATCGGTGCGCCGCGTGGCCGATGTGATTGGGGAAATTACTGCTGCTGCCAACGAACAAAGCGCAGGCATTGCCGATGTGAACCAGTCCATCAGCAGCCTGGACCAGATGACGCAGCAAAATGCTGCGCTGGTGGAGCAAAGCGCTGCCGCCGCCGAGAGCCTGCGCGAGCAGGCCGACCGCATGAAGGAAGCCGTGTCGGTGTTCCGGATTGATGCCCAGGCCGGGAGCGCACCGATGGCCCTGCGGTAAGGGTCATTCGATCACGCGTGGCGGGCGCTTCTAGACGGTTGCGCCAGCCAGTGGAGCAAAACGCACGGTGTTGCGGCCCTCGGCCTTGGCCTGGTACAGCGCCTGGTCGGCAGCCGCGACGAAATCGGCCACCTGCAGCAAGACCGATGCGCGCGCCGATGTCACACCAAAGCTGGCTGTGAACTGCAGCGTCTGGCCCTCATGCACGATGCGCTGCGCAGCAACGGTTTGGCGCAGGGTTTCGGCAAATGCGAGCGCGTCTTCGGGTTGGGCTTCGCTCAAAATGACGACAAACTCCTCACCGCCATAACGCGCCAGCAGATCGCCAGCGCGGTGTACACACGGCTGCAGAGCCTGCGCCAACGCGCGCAAGCAAGCGTCGCCAGCCAGGTGGCCATAGGTGTCGTTGAGGCGCTTGAAATGGTCGATGTCCAGCAAGATGAGGGTAAACGGCGCGCCGTGGCGCTCTGCGCGACGCAACTCGTCCTGCGCCACCGCGTCAAAGCGGGAGCGGTTGGCCAGGCCAGTCAGACCGTCAGTGATGGACAGGCGTTGCAGTTGGGCATTGGCTTCTTGCAGTTGTTCCAGTGTGTCGTGCAGCTCTTGCGTGCGCGCTTGTACCCGCTGTTCCAACTCGCGGTTGGCGTCTTCGGTGGCACGAATCAGGGCCTGTTGGGCTTCGCGCGTCTTGGTTTCATGGGCCAGGGCCACTGCCTGGGCATTCAAGCGCAGCGTGCGGTCGTTGTTGATCTGGTCGGCCAGCGTGAACGACAGCAGGGTCACCAGCAGCACGATACCAATTTGGGATGTGTTTTCGGTCCAGAAGTTGATCGGGATCCAGCCATGCTTGCCCGCATTGAGCACGGCCAGGCTGATCAAGATGGATGTCCAGGCGATGCAATAGAAGCGCGCAAACCGCGCGCCTTTCCACCAGCGCCAGTATCCCAGGCCCAAGGAAAACGTCACCAGCGGAATGGTGATGGCCGCACCGGCCCGGATGGTCAGGGTATAGGGCAGGATGAAGGTGGACAGCAGAAGCACGACGCACACCAGCGTCAGCACGCGCATTGCAAAAAAAGCCGGGTAGTAGAACGCGCGCAGCTTGAGAAAGCTGGTACAGAACAGGCAGGTGAAGAGGGCCGCCGAAGCAACAAAAGTGGAGATGGCAATCCGGTTCCAGGCCACCGCCTCGGGCCACACATAGGCAAAGGCATATCCCGTCAGAGACAGATGAAAACCCAGGTAGCTGGCAACGAAACCAATGTAGTAGAGGTAATTGATGTCGCGTGTGGAGAGGTACACGAACAGGTTGTAGATCACCATGATCAGCAAGATGCCCACCACGATGCCCTGCATCAGGTTTTCATCGATGGCCGCAGCACGGAAGGCCGCGGGCTCCCACAACCGCAGCGGGGCTTCGATGGTGCCTGCAGACGCCAGGCGCAGGTATAGCTCCTGCACACCGGGCTCCAGGCGCACCGGCATGACGAAGTTGCGGTGCCGGATGACACGCTGTGCAAAGGGTTGTTCATCGCCCAGTGCATACTGCACCTTCAACTCGCCGCGCACCAGGTGATACATCCGCACATCGTCCAAAAAGGGAATCGGTAGCTCCAGCAGGCGATCTAACGCCACGGGCGTATCGTTGCGCAGGCGAAACCGCAGCCAATGCGCGTCCGTGGTGAAACCAAAATTGGGTGACGGCCGATCAATGGCCTGCCAGGGCTGGCGAGGCCCCACGACCTGCTCCAGCGTGAGGTTGCGCGTGGGGTCCAGCAGCACATCCATGCGCGTGCCAATGTTCAGGCGCGCCGGTGTTTGCGCGTTGATGACCAGCAACGGGAAGCTGCCGCTGGCGCCAACTTGCGCACCGGCGGGTGCCATGGGCAGCAAACCCAGCAGCATCAGCATCAACTGCATCACAACCGCGCAGGGCAGGCGGCGGTGGGTGCGCGCGCGCATGGGTTCCTTGCGATCAGGCCAGTTCGGCGATCAACTCGATTTCTACGCATGCCCCCAGAGGAATCTGGGCTACGCCAAAGGCACTGCGAGCATGCGCGCCCTTGCTGCCAAACACCTCACCGATGAGTTCGCTGGCGCCGTTGGTGACCAGGTGCTGCTCGGTGAAGTCGGCAGTGGAATTGACCAGGCTCATCAGCTTGACGATGCGCTGCACGCGGTTGAGATCGCCCACAGCGGCGTGCAGGGTGCCCAGCAAGTCGATGGCGATGGCGCGTGCAGCGGCCTTGCCCTCGTCAGTGCCCATGGTCTTGCCGAGCTGGCCGACCCAGGGCTTGCCGTCCTTCTTGGCAATGTGCCCGCTCAGGAACACCAGATTGCCGGTTTGGACAAAAGGAACATAGGCCGCAGCCGGTACAGCGACCGGGGGCAGGGTGATGCCCAGGCGGGCCAGTGTGTCGTAGATGCTCATGGAAAAGTCTCCGGTGGAAAACCGGATTGTCACCCAAGCGCGTGCAGCGCCGTCACCGTGACGGCCACCTGTAGCGTATGCGCCCCGCCGCCCTGGATCATGCCGCGCAGCGGTGCCACGTCGGCGTAGTCGCGCCCCCAGGCCACCGTGACATAGTCGTCGCCCGGTGTGCCGCAGCCGTCGCGCTGGTTGGTGGGGTCGAAATCCCACCAGCGTGTGTGTCCCTCCGATTCGGGCAAATCCGGCAGATATACCGACACCCAGGCGTGCGATGCATCGCTGCCCAGCAGCGTGCGCTGGCCTGGCTGCGCCTGCGTAAGCAAATAACCGCTGACGTAGCGCGCGGCCAGACCCAGGGCGCGCAAGCTGGCAATCATGATGTGGGCAAAGTCCTGGCACACCCCTTTGCGCTGTGCCAAGGCCTGCTGCGCGGGGGTGTGGACCTCGGTGCTCTGACTGTCGTAGCGCAGCTCGGATTGCAGATGCCGCATCAAGGCACGCACACCCTGCAGCAATGGCACGCCCGGCGTGAAACAGGGTTGCGCAAACGCCGCAAAGTCAGCATGCCAGGGCGCGTGGGGCGAGGGCAATACGAACTCGGCGGCGGGATCCCAGGGCGTGCCCGCATGCCATGCTAGCTGCGCGCGCGCGGTTTCCCACGCCAGCTGGCTGTGCAGGGGCAGCGGCAAGCGGGTGTTCACCTGGCTGCGCGCCACCACGCGCAGCTGCGTGTGTGCACGGTGCAAGGCCAAGTACTGGCGGGCATTGCCATAGCCGTCCTGGCTGTGCGCCACTTGCTCCGGGTGCGGGGTGACGTGCATCTGATGCGCAACCACCTGTTGGCAGACCGTAGGGCGGGGCTGTAGGTACGCAATGTGCTGGGCGTGGTGCACCGCCTGTGCGTAGTCGTAGCGGGTGTCGTGGGTGATGGCCAGGCGCATGGGGGTGTGTCGGTGCGTCTACGCGCCCATGAGCGGCTCGTCCGCCAAGCCCAGGCTGAGGTACTGTGCCGTGACACAGTCGGCCAGCTGGCGCGCGCATTGGCTGGCGTGGCGCAGCGGGTCGGTCAGGGCGGCGCGGGCCTCATCCAGGTTGATGCTGGGCATGCCGGGTGCCCGCGCCAGCCAAAGCGCCGGATCGGGCAGGGCCGCAAACCGGGCTGCCATGGCATCGGATGCGCCAGGCAGGCGCGCCAGTTGCGTGCGCAAAGCCTGCGCTACCGCGGCCAGCGAGCGTGGGTTGTGCGGGTCGGCCACGCCATGTGTGAGCAGGCTGTGGAGGTCCGTCGGTTGGGGCGGCGTGCCCAAGAGCTGCGCCACGGCGTCGGCGTCGGCTGGGTCGGCGGCTACACCCGTTTCCAGCGCAGCCAGCAGCGTTTGCGACAGGTTGTCCAGCCGTTCGATGGTGCGGCCAATGCCCATCAGCTGCCAGGCCGCGTCGGGGGTCATGTCCCGGTGCTGGGCTTGTTCCAATTCCACCAAGCCTGCCAGGGTGTGGGCGGGCTCGTCGTGCCGACAATCTTCCACCGTGCGCAGCAGGCGTTCCCAATGCGCGTGGGTGAATCGTTCGCGCAGCGCTGTGGCAGCCAGGTGCATGGCGCGCAGGTTGAACTCCAGGCTGGCCGCTGCAGGGCCGCCTGCATGCGCCTGCATCTGGCTGATCCATTTACGCAGCGGTGCAGATAGGGGCTGCTGCGCACCGCCCAGTGCCTGTTGCGCCACAAGGGCCAGCTGCGCCGTATGCGTGGCGCGCTCGGTGTAGCGCCCCAGCCAGTACAGGTTTTCCCCGGCGCGGCGCGTTGCCACGGGGCGCGCCGCCGCGGTCGCCGGTTGCGCAAGTGCGCCGGGTACAAGTTGCCAGCCTTGCGCACCATCGGCCAGGGCCACCCAGCGCTGCGTCGCGCCCGGCTGCCCCGCGGCCACCGGCAGCACCAGCGGCTCGCCCAGCAAGGCCGGCGCCAATGCCGTCAGGCAGGCCTGCAAGGCCGCCGACTGCAGCAACCCCGCCCCCGGCATCTGAACCACCAGCACATGACCGGCGCGCACCGCCTGCACCAAGCCCGTTACGCCAAGGGTGGAGTCGGCGCGCAGTTCCAGCGGGTCCAGGTAGGCGTCATCCAGTGCGTTCAGCAGGATATGGACCGGTACCCAGCCCTGCAGCGCCTGCAGGTACAGGTGCTGGTTGCGCACCATCAGGTCACGGCCCTGCACCAGATCGATGTCGAGTTCTTGCGCCAGCAGGGCGTGTTGTGCGTACGCCGGGTTGTACGGGCCGGGTGTGAGCAAGGCCAGGTGGGCACGCCGCCCAGCCGGTGTATGGGCTTGCAGCGTCTCCAGGAAGGTGCGCCGCGCAGTTAAGCCCGCTTCGCCCTGCAGCGCGGCCAGTCCGTGGAATACCTGGGTGTGCAGTGCAGTCACCTGGGCGCAACCGTGTGGGTCTGGCGCCAGATCTACGCTGACCAGGTGCAGATGGCGGGCACCCAGGGGCGTCACCCCGCGTAGCGCACGCAGATAGCTCGCGTCACCCAGCACCGCAGCCGGGGGTAGCAACCCCTGGGCGAGCACGGTCTGCGGCCCGTAGAGGTCGGCCAGCAGGCGATCCAGCAGTCGGGCGATCTGCGCCACGCCGTTGGCAACGATCGAACCTGGGGCCGCGTTGGCGGCGAAGTCGCGGGGCGAGGGCGGGGCGTTCACAGGGGGCGAGTATGCCAGTGCCCCGCATGGGCGCCTTTGGTCGCAGCAGGCCGGTTTTCATCCCCGCCGTGCCGCGTTTCATGCCAGCGGCGTTGACGATGCGCGGGCCCATGGCCTATCGTGTGGGCCATGTCTGACACCGCTTCTACCCCCACCCATCCGTCTTCGCGTTGGGACGCCGCCCGGTTTGAACCCAGCTGGCTGCAGTTCAAGGTGGTCATGGGCGTGGCCTTGCTGTCAGCCTTGCTGTTGCTGCGCCAGACGCGCAACACCTTTGTCGAACTGCTGGGCGAGACCACCTTCGTGGGCATCACACTTCTGTTTCTGTTCAACGCTGCCGCGGCCTGGCGACAAAACTGGGTGCCGCGCTGGCTCGCCCAATTGGTGGCCCTGATGCTGGGCGCGGTGCTGGCGCCGCTGGTGGTGCAGTTGCTGGGAACCGGCGGGGACATTGCGGCCTTTACCCACTCGCGCGCCCATGTGGGTGGCTATTTCATGGTCATGTTTGGCGCCCTCGTCATGGGTAGTCTGGTGGCCGTGGGAGCCAGCTATCGGGAACAGGAAGAACGCGCCCGCGCCGAGGCGCTGCAATTTGCGCTGGAGCGCGAGACCTTGCAGCGCCAGGCTACCGATGCGCGGCTCCAGCTGCTCACGGCCCAGATTGAGCCCCACTTTCTGCTTAATACCCTGGCCAATGTGAAAGCCTTGGTGGATACCGGTTCGCCCCGGGCAAGCGCCGTCTTTGCCAGCCTCATCGACTACCTGCGTGGTGCCATGCAGCAGATCAACAACGCGCACAACACCCTGGCTGACGAAATGCGCCTGGTACGCGCCTACCTGGACATCATGGTCATGCGCATGCCCGACCGCTTACAGTACCAGGTGGACATGGAGCCGGAACTGGCTTCGCTGCCCCTGCCGCCCATGAGCCTGCTCACCCTGGTGGAAAACGCCATCCGCCATGGCATCGACCCCGGCATTGACGGCGGCACCATCACCGTGGGAGCCTGCCGCACCGCTGAGCAGGGTGTGAACCTGTGGGTGAGCGATACCGGCGTGGGCATGTCCGAATCCGCTGCGGGTGGCCGTGGCCTGAATAATCTGATGCAGCGCCTGAAAGCCTTTTATGGCGATGATGCCCGCCTGGAGCTCTCCGAAACCACTCCCCACGGCCTGCGTGCCGACCTGTTCTTTCGATCACCCGCATGAAACGTCCCACAGCCCTGATTGCCGACGACGAACCCCTGCTGCGCGAGCAGCTTGCAGCGCAGTTGGTGCGCCAGTGGCCTGAACTGGACATCGTGGCCCAGGCGCGCCATGGGCGCGAAGCCGTGGAGGCATTTGATGCGCTGGTGCCCGACGTAGCCTTTCTGGATGTGCACATGCCCGGCCTCAACGGCGTTGAGGTGGCCCGCGCCATCGGTCGACGCGCCGCCATCGTGTTCGTGACCGCCTACGACCAGTACGCGGTGGAAGCGTTTCGCCAGGGTGCGGTCGATTACCTGGTCAAGCCGCTGGACCCGGCGCGCCTGGCAGACACCGTGCAACGCCTGCAGCAGCGCTTGCTCCAACCCGCCAGCGACGCGCGGGTGGCCGAGCTCGACGCCCTGCTTGAAACCCTGGCGGGCAAGCTGCGTGCGCAGGCCCCGCAACAGACGTGGCTGCAGTGGATCAAGGCCTCGGTGGGCCCAGCGGTGCGCCTGATCCCGGTAGACCAGATCCACTACCTGAAGTCCGACACCAAGTACACCTTGGTAGTATGGGAGGGCGGCGAGGCCCTCATCCGCAAGACCATCCGCGAACTGGCCGACGCACTGGATCCCGAACGCTTCATCCAGATTCACCGCGCCGTCATCGTCAATCTGCACCGCGTGGCGCAGTACACCTCCGGCCCCGGCGACGGCGGCGAAGTGCAGCTAGTCGACCGCCCCGAACGCCTGCCTGTGAGTCGCAGCTACGTGCACCTGTTCAAACAGATGTAGGGTTATTTGGGTTGGTAGCCCCCGTGAAATGGGCTTGTGGTGCTATGAAATGCGTAGCAAATGGGTTTTAAGCAATGGAAACGCTGCCGTTGCTCAACAAATGCTTACAAGAATCCGGCCCCGGCGGTCAGCGAAACACACCTGTACAGACGTTGCAGAAGGGAACTGCTGTGTTGTAGAAGTGAACAGGCTGCCGTATGAATAAGTTTGTCGTGAAGTTGGCCACTGGCATCGTTGCAATTGCGTTGACTTGTGGTTTGAGTGCATGTGGTGGCGGCAGCCTGGATGTCGAGGTTGCTGCGCCTTTTGATATTGATGTCACGGTGGGTGGCCACCCGCTCAGCGGAGTGCATATCGGCCCCGGCATGGCACAGACAGTCATGCTGCCGGTGGGGCAGTCCATTGCACTTGATGCGAGCGAGCCGGTGGTGTGGTCGCTGCGGGTTGGTGGCGCAGTGGTCACCGGCCTTGGGGCTGTGGTGGACTATGGCGGTGTGAGCATTCGGCAAACGGTGCTCACTGCGTCGAGGATTCTCATTGATACCGACTCCGACTATCCCTTGGGTGCTCCGTTGAGCTTTTCTCTGGTGGCCACTTCAACGATGGATTCGGCACAGGTAGCCAATATCCGGGTTGTATTGGTCAACTGAGCTGGCGCACCAGCTGCGATGCGCGGCCAGGTCTAGGCTACTCCTGTGCCTGGCGGGAACATGCCGTTAGCATCCGGAAGTGACCTTGCTCGCCCCCTATGCCCTTGCAGACCGCCCCAATCCGTGGGCGGCGGTGTTGCTGGGTTTTGTGGCCGGGGCGGCGTTGCAATTGCAGCAGGCGGCACTGTGGCCCTGGCCGGACTATGCAGTTTTTACGCTGGTAGCCCTCGTTCTAACTGGTTTTGTTGCTAGAAAAAGCATAGCACCCAGAGTGCAATTCGCTCTCTTGCTGGGGGCAGCGGTGCTGCTCGGCGTGGGGGCGACGGGCTGGCGTGCCAGTGCCTATCAGAGCGGTGCGCTGAACCCGGCGCTAGAGGGGCACGACCTGCGGGTGACGGGCATCGTAGCCGCCATGCCCCAGCGCACGGAGTCGGGCTTGCGCTTGCGCCTGGCCGTGGAATCGGCCACCACGACCGATGGGCGGCCAGTGGCGTTGCCGGATCTGGTGGATGTCAGCTGGTATGGTGGGGCATTTGCGGTTGCGGCCATGCCCACGGCCGATGCCGAATCGGCGCCGGTGCCCCCGGTGGGATTGAACCGCCTGCCCGCCGAGGTGCATGCCGGTGAACGCTGGGCGCTGACGCTGCGCCTGAAGGCGCCGCACGGCGGGCTCAATCTGCATGGCTTTGACTACGAGCTGTACCTGTGGGAGCAGGGCGTGGGTGCCACCGGCTACGTGCGGGCCACAGCGCGCGACCCGGTGCCTGCGCAGCTGGCGCAGACCGGACGCTACCCGCTGGCCTGGAAACGCCAGGCGGTGCGCGATCGCATCACGGCACACATAGCCAACCGCCAGGTGGCGGGTTTGGTGGCGGCACTGGTCGTGGGCGATCAAGGCGCGATCGACCGTGCCGACTGGGACGTGTTTCGTGCCACCGGGGTGGCCCACCTGGTCTCGATTTCGGGCCTGCATATCACCATGTTCGCCTGGGGTGCGGCAGCGTTGGTGGGGTTGCTGTGGCGGCGCTCAGTGCGGCTGTGCCTGAGGCTGCCCGCACCCAGTGCGGCCTTGCTGGGTGGCATGGCATTGGCGACTGCCTACGCACTATTCTCGGGCTGGGGCGTACCCGCACAACGCACCTGCTGGATGCTGGCAACGGTAGGCATCTTGCGCCTGGCGGGCGTGCGCTGGCCCTGGGGCATGGTGTGGCTGCTGGCGGGCGCGGTGGTGGTGGCAGCTGATCCGTGGGCTTTGCTGCAAGCGGGCTTCTGGTTGAGTTTTGTTGCCGTGGGGGTGCTGTTTGCCGTTGATCCTGGGCGTGCTTGCCAGGATCAGGGCATCCAGGCATACGGTCTGGCAGCGCGAGTCTGGCGCAAGCTGGTGGCCATGGCGCACGAGCAGTGGATCATCACGCTGGCGCTTGCCCCGTTGACCCTGCTGCTGTTCGGGCAGTTTTCGGTGGTGGGTTTGCTGGCCAATGCGCTGGCGATTCCGTGGATCACGCTGGTGGTGACGCCACTGGCCATGCTGGGCGTGCTGCTGCCGTCGGCGTGGGACCTGGCCAGTGCTGCCATCGCGGTGCTGATGGCGCTGCTGCAGTGGATGGCCGCGCTGCCAGGGGCTACGGTGGCGCTGGCGCGGGCGCCGCTGTGGATGGGGGTGCTGGGTGTTCTGGGCGGTGTGGCCCTGGTGCTGCCGTGGTCGTGGGGCCTGCGCCTGTGGGGTGCGGCATGGATGCTGCCGCTACTGCTGTGGCAGGCACCGCGCGTGCCCGACGGGCAGTTTGAATTGCTGGCACCCGACATCGGCCAGGGTAACGCGGTGCTGGTGCGCACCGCCGCCCATGCCCTGCTGTACGACGCCGGGCCGCGCTACAGCCTGGAAAGTGATGCGGGCCACCGCGTGATCGTGCCGCTGCTGCAGGCGCTGCAGGTGCGGATCGATACCCTGGTGCTCAGCCACCGCGACACCGACCACGTGGGCGGTGCCGCGGCCGTGCTGGCACAGCAACCCCAGGCGAACTGGATCGGTTCTCTGGCCAACGACAGCAACGCCATGTTGCCGCGTCCCGGCGTGCGCTGCGAAGCGGGCATGCACTGGCAGTGGGACGGCGTGCGTTTTGAGGTCCTGCATCCCCTTGCCCTGGACTACCAACAGGCACACAAGCCCAACGCGCTGTCGTGCGTGCTGCGCATCACCGCCGGCAGCCAGATAGCCTTGCTGGTCGGCGACATAGAGGAACCCCAGGAAGCCGCCTTGCTGGCGCGTGAGCGCGACCTGCGCGCCACCGTGCTGCTGGTTCCCCACCATGGCAGCAAGACCAGCAGCAGTGCCGCGTTTCTGGAGGCGGTGGCGCCGCAAGTGGCCCTGGTGCAGGCGGGCTACCGCAACCGCTTTGGCCACCCGGCCGCACCGGTGGTGCAGCGTTACACGACGCAAGGTGTGACCGTGGTGGACAGTCCCCATTGCGGAGCATGGACCTGGCAGTCCTGGCGCACGGATACACCGCAAGGGCAGTGCCAACGGGATCTTGAACGCCGTTACTGGCACCACCAGTTTCACCAGCCTTCGTAGGCGGTCTGGGAGGCAGGGCGTTCTGCTCCGTGTCCTCCGCCCACTGCGTGGGCTCCCCCTTTACCTACGCACAACGCCCTGCCGCCCAGACCTTCCGTTTCGGTGGGAATCATGCTTTTTGGTCTGAAGCTTGCTACGATGAACCCCAGGGCACCGCCCGTGTGCCCAGTCCGTTACCGGAGTGAATCGGATGCACAAGTTTGACGAGATGTATGTCCAGCTGCCCTATGGCGGTGCGGACACCGTGCGTGCGCACTACCAGGCCTATGCCGCATGGCTGGCGCGCCAACCCGCGGGCACGATTGCGGCGCGACGCGACGAAGCGGAGATGATTTTCCGCCGCGTGGGCATTACCTTTGCCGTGTACGGCGAAAAAGACGAGGACGGCGCTGGTACCGAGCGGTTGATTCCGTTCGACCTGATTCCGCGCATCATCCCGGCGCACGAGTGGGCGCGCATGGAGCAGGGGTTGGTGCAGCGCGTAACGGCGCTCAACCGCTTCGTCCACGATGTCTACCACGGGCAGGACATCCTGCGCGCCGGTATCGTGCCGCGCGAACAAGTTGAAGGCAACGCCCAGTTTCGCCCCGAGATGATGGGGGTGGACGTGCCCCACAACGTGTACTCGCAGATTTCGGGCATCGATATCGTGCGTGCGCCCAATGCGCAAGGCGAGGGCGAATACTACGTGCTGGAAGACAACCTGCGTGTGCCCAGTGGGGTGAGCTATATGTTGGAAGACCGCAAGATGATGATGCGGCTGTTTCCCGACCTGTTCTCCACCTACCGGGTGGCCCCGGTGGCGCATTACCCCGATTTGCTGCTGGAGACCTTGCGCGCCTGCAGCCCGGCCACCACGGCCGAGCCCACGGTGGTGGTGCTGACACCAGGCATGTACAACAGCGCGTACTTCGAGCACGCCTTTCTAGCTCAGCAAATGGGCGTGGAGCTCGTCGAAGGGCAAGACCTGTTCGTCAAAGATCACTTTGTCTACATGCGCACCACGCGTGGTCCGCGTCGGGTGGACGTCATTTACCGCCGCGTGGACGATGACTTTCTGGACCCGCTGGTGTTTCGCCCCAATTCCACCCTGGGTTGCACAGGCCTGCTGGCGGCCTACAAGGCAGGCAACGTGACAATTTGCAATGCCGTGGGCACCGGTATAGCCGACGATAAGTCCATCTACCCCTATGTGCCCCAAATGATCCGCTTCTACCTGGGCGAGGAACCCATTCTGAGCAACGTGCCCACCTACCTGTGCCGCAACCCCGAGGACCTGGCCTACACGCTGGACAACTTGAAGGACCTGGTGGTGAAGGAAGTCCACGGTGCCGGCGGCTACGGCATGCTGGTCGGGCCTGCCGCCACGCAAGCCCAGATTGCCGCCTTTCGCCAGGCGCTGCTGTCCAACCCGGCAGGCTACATCGCGCAGCCGACTCTGAGTCTGTCGAGCTGCCCCACCTTTGTGGAAAGCGGCATTGCCCCGCGCCACATCGATTTGCGCCCCTACGTACTGGCCGCCAAGACCGTCCAGATGGTGCCCGGTGGCCTCTCGCGTGTGGCGCTGCAGGAAGGCTCGCTGGTGGTGAATTCGTCGCAAGGTGGTGGCACCAAGGACACCTGGATCCTGGAGGACTAGTCATGCTGTCACGCACTGCCGACCATTTGTACTGGATGTCGCGCTACACCGAGCGTGCCGAGAACACCGCCCGTATGCTCGATGTGGCCTACCAGACCACACTGCTGCCGCAGTCTGATGCCAGCGTGCGTGCCAGCTGGCATAGCCTGCTGTCCATCAGCGAACTGCTGGGTGCCTACAACCAGCGCCACCGCGCCGTCGAGCCGCGCGCGGTGCTCGATTTCATGGTGCGCGACGAGAGCAACGCCTCGTCTATCGTGTCCTGCCTGGCAGCCGCCCGCGAGAACGCGCGCGCCGTGCGCGGCACGCTGACCACCGAAGTCTGGGAAACCCAGAATCAGACCTGGCTGGAGCTGCGGCGCATGCTCAAGGCGGGCGCGTTCGAACAAGACCCCGGACAGTTCTTTGAATGGGTCAAGTTTCGTTCGCACCTGTCGCGCGGGGTCACTGTGGGCACCATGTTGATTGACGAAGCCCTGCATTTCATGCGCCTGGGCACGTTTCTGGAGCGGGCCGACAACACCGCGCGGCTGGTGGATGTCAAGTTTCACGCCGCCGCCGATGAGGGGGCCGCAGCGGAGAGCGACAAGGATTCGGAGTCCGACTTCTACTACTGGGGCGCGTTGCTGCGCAGCGTGTCGGGCTTTGAGGTGTACCGCAAAGTCTACCGCGACGTGATCCGCCCCGACCGCGTGGCCGAGCTCCTCATTCTGCGCCCGGACATGCCGCGTTCGCTGCACGCCAGCCTGAACGACGTGGTGGCCAACCTGCAGCTGGTGGCTGCCGACCCCAACAGCGAAACCCTGCGCCGTGCCGGCAAGCTGCGCGCGGAGTTGCAGTTTGGCCGCATCGACGAGATTCTGGCCACCGGATTGCACGCCTACCTGACGCAGTTCCTGGACCGGGTCAACGACCTGGGCGTGCACATCAGCCGCGAGTACCTGGTACCGGTGTATGCATGAGGGCCGCTTCGGTGCGTAACTGCATTTGCGTAAACCCATAACCCGGCAATAATGGCTCCAGCAACCCAAAGGAATGGTGTGAGCATGCAGACCCAGGCTACCTCCGGCGCACCGCGCAGTGCGGCCGATACTGACAACGAACTCGACCAGGCGCTGGCCTCGGGGCCGTTGCGTGACATTGCCATTCCGCCGTGTCCCGAGTTGCTGCTGGCCTTGCGCGCCGAAATGGACAAAGACGACCCCGATCCGGCTGTCATTGCCGACATCGCCAGCCGCGACGTGGCCATGGCGGCATCCCTGATCCGCACGGCCAACAGTCCGTTCTACGCGCGTTCGCGTCCGGCCACATCGGTGGGCGAAGCCCTGGGCCTGCTGGGCTTGCGCATGACCGAGAAGATTCTGACGGCATTTCTCACCCGCAATGCCATCCGCGTCAATTCGCCGCTCTTGGAGCACTTCTGGGACACCTCCAGCCGCCGTGCCCTGGCCATGGCGCATATTGCGCGCCAGCTCTACACCGTCAACCCCGATTTGGCCTACACCTGTGGCTTGTTTTCGCATGTGGGCATCCCGATCCTGATGCAAGGTGTACGCGGCTACGCCGGTACCTTGACCGAGGCGCTGGCCCGCCAGGACCGCAGCTTCACCGAAACAGAAAACGCCGCGCACCGCACCGACCATGCCGTCGTGGGGGCCCTGGTGGCGCGCACCTGGCGCATGCCCACGCCCATCTACCAGGCGGTGCGCCTGCACCATGATTTCTCTGCTTTGGACGACAGCCGCCTGGACAAGGAAGTGCGCACCTTGGTGGCCATGTCGCTGGTGTCCGAGCGTTTGGTGAATCAATTTGAAGGGGTGAAGGAACATCGGGAATGGAGCCTGTATGGCAAGGCCTGCCTGGCCCATCTGGCAGTCGTCTCCGACGAGCTGGAGGGTTGGATCGACGCCCTGCACGGCGCCTTCGAGAGTGTCAGCGCACATTGACCTGGAGAAGAACCATGGCAAAGAAACCGACCGCAACGCCGCCCGAGGAACCGGTGCCGGAATTCGAAGATACGTCCGTCGAAGAAGTGGAGATTGGCCAGCTGGTGCACCGCCCCGATGGCTACCACTGGCAGACGGCCGATGGCAAGCAGGAGTTTGGCCCGTTCGCAACCCTGGAAGCCGCGCTGGCCGATATGCAGTCCGCCGCCGAAGAGGGTAGTGAAGTGGGCGAGTCGATCGAAGAAGCTGAGGACGAGTTGGGTATCTCCGACTGGGTGGACCCCGATACCGGCGAGCTGGCCGAGGGGTATTCCACCCCGCACCTCAGCGACGAGTAAGGCCTGCACCGCAGGCACTCACACACTGAACCAGCGCGCCAGCAATGGCTGCACATCGGCGCTGCCCCGTACGTGCTCAAAATCGTTCTGCCGCGGCACGCGACGGTAGTCCGACTGCCATTGTTCGCCATGCTGGGCGATGGCCAGCACGGCCTCGCAGACGCGGTCCACCTCGGCATCGCTCATGGTGGGGTGAAAGGAAATGCGTACCCAGCCGGGCTTGTCGGTCAGGTCGCCAGCATCGATCTGATCCGTGATCTGGTGCGAACGTGTGGGGTCCACATTGAGCAGGTAGTGGCCATAGGTGCCCGCGCAGGAGCAGCCCCCGCGTGCCTGCACGCCAAAGCGGTCGTTCAGCAGGCGCACCACCAGGTTGTAGTGCAGCTGTGGGATGTAGAACGAAACCACCGGCAGGCGCTGGCGGTGCTGACCGGCCAGGATCACGATGCGTTCATGGCCGTCCAGGGCAGCAAACACCCGTTCCACGATGGCGTGTTCGCGCGTGGCGATGGCATCCACGCCCATGGCATCTTTCAGCTGCACGGCTTTAGCAGCGCGCACCAGCTGGATAAAGCCGGGCGTGCCGCCGTCCTCGCGGGTTTCGATGTCGTCGTAGTAGCGGTGTTGTTGCCAAGGGTTGGTCCAGGTCACGGTACCGCCGCCGGGCTGGTCGGGCACCGGTGCGCCATACAGCGCGCGGTTGAACACCAGAATGCCGCACGCGCCAGGGCCGCCCAGGAACTTGTGCGGCGAGAAAAAGATGGCATCCAGCGCCTGCAGCGGATCGGCCGGGTGCATGTCGATGGCCACATAGGGCGCGGAGCAGGCAAAGTCCACAAAGCACAGGCCACCGGCCTGGTGCATCAATTTCGCAATGGCGTGGTAGGGCGTGGCGATGCCGGTCACGTTGGAGCACGCCGTGACCGACGCCATGCGCAGCTTGCGTTCGCTGTAGCGCGCCAGGATGGCGGGGATGGCATCCACGTCCACCAGGCCTTGCGCGTTGGCAGGAATCACCTCCAGGTCCACATCGCACTCCAGCCAGGTGGTGTGGTTGGAGTGGTGCTCCATGTGGGTGATGAGCACCAGCGGACGGTCTTGTGCAGCCAGCGAGGTGGTGCCGATGTAGTTGGAGGGCTTGCGCAGGCCCAGCATGCGCTGCAGTTTGTTGATGGCCGCTGTGCAGCCCGTGCCCACGCCCAGCAGTACATCGTCGGCATTGGCGCCCACATGCGCTTTCAGAATGGCGCGCGCCTGCTGGTAGGCCGCCGTCATGACGTGGCCGGTGAAGCTGGTTTCGGTGTGCGTGTTGGCAATGTAGGGGGCAAAGTCCCGCAACAGGGTTTCCTCCATCGGCGCATAGGCGCGCCCGCTGGCGGTCCAGTCGGCGTAGGTCAGGGGCAGCGTGCCGTAGGGCGTGGGAATGCATAGGTCGCGTCCGACGACGCCTTGGGCAATATGGGCAAGGGTGGAATGAAGCATAGCGGCGGTTGGAGTAACAATGCTCTTAGCATATTTCTTAGAAACAGAAAAAATATGCTAAAACGTCCTGTGTATTGATTCGTTTTAGTAAAAATATTCCCTGAATCAGGAATTGCAAAGCATGATGCAACTTGATCGATTGGACATCGCCATCCTCGAAGCCCTGCAACACGATGCCAGCTTGTCGGCGGCCGACCTGGGCGCGTGCGTGGGGCTGTCAGCCACACCCTGCTGGAAGCGCGTCAAGCGCCTGGAAGATGCCGGGGTGATCGAACGCCGCGTGGCCTTGGTCAACCCGGCGCGGGTGGGCCTGCCGGTGACGGTGTTCGTCAGCATCCGTACCACCCGGCACGACGAAAAATGGCTGCGCCAGTTTGCCGCCACGGTGTCGGCCATGCCCGAGGTGACCGAGTTCCACCGCATGAGCGGCGATGTGGACTACCTGCTCAAGGTGGTCACCTCCGACATTGCCGGTTACGACCGCTTCTACAAGCGCCTCATCCGCAGCGCCGACCTGGCTGGCGTGTCGTCGGCGTTTTCGATGGAGAGCATCAAGTACACCACGGCGCTGCCCTTGGCGGGGTAGGCGTACCCCGGTTGCGCAGGCAACCCATGTCTTGCACCATCTCAAAACTTGTATTAAAGTGATATCACCGTGAGATCAATCCTGGGCAATCCCGTCCATCCCACGGAATCAACAGGAGCCCCTATGACCGCTTCCACCCACAACCTTCGCCGTACAGAAATGGCTCACTCGCGCACCGTTGAACGCGCCTACGTTTCCTGGAATGGCTATGCCATGATCGCCGTAGCGGTGGCATTCTTCGCACTTGCCGTGTGGCGCATTGCAATGTTGGGCACCGAGCGCGTTGCCCCCTCTGTTGTCACGGTGCTTGCCCCATTCCTGCTGGCTGCGGCCAGCGTATTCATACTGGTGGGCCTGTACATCCTGCAGCCCAACATGGGCGCCATACTCACGCTTTTCGGGCGCTATGCGGGTACGGACCGCAGCGAAGGCCTGCGCTGGGCCAACCCATTGCTGTTCAAGCGCAAGATTTCGCTGCGCGCGCGCAACCTGAACACGCCCACGCTGAAAGTGAATGACAAGCGCGGCAATCCGGTGGAGGTCGGCGCAGCCGTGGTCTGGCGCGTTCGCGACTCTGCGCAGGCTGTGTTCGATATCGACAATTTCGAGGCCTTTGTGCCCGTGCAAGCCGAGGCCGCCATCCGCCATATGGCTTCCCTGTATGCCTACGACATCGGCGAAGACCTTGCGCAGAACGAGACCACGCTGCGCGCAGGTGCCGACGAAGTGGCGCATGCGCTGGCCGATGAGCTGGACGCACGCTTTGAGGGTGCAGGCATCGAGGTAATTGACGCCAAGCTCACGCACTTGGCCTATGCACCCGAGATCGCGCAGGTCATGCTGCGCCGCCAGCAGGCCGAGGCCGTGGTCAGCGCGCGCACGCGCATCGTGCACGGCGCGGTCAGCATGGTGGAGGCCGCGCTCAAGGGGCTGTCGGAGCGCGGTGTGGTGCACCTGGACGATGAACGCAAAGCCGCCATGGTGAGCAACCTCTTGGTGGTGCTGTGCGGTGACCGCGAAGCGCAGCCCGTGGTCAACACTGGCACGCTGTACCAATAAGAAAACCCAGCGCGGCAGATGGCTTCGCCCAACAAAAAGGCCTACCCCCTGCGCATCGACCCCGCGCTGTGGGCCGAGATCGAGCGCATGGCTGCCCAGGAATTGCGCAGCGCCAATGCGCAAGTGGAGTTCCTGCTGCGCGAAGCACTCAAACGCCGCGGACGCCTGCCGCCGTCCGATGATGCGGGGGGTGGTGAACCCACAACTCCGGGGACAGGCACCTGATTTGGCTGCGGGAAGGCATCTGGTAGGGCAGTCAATGCTGCCCCAACCATTTTGGCGATTCCCCCGTGGTCGAATGGGCAGTTAGCGGATCACCGCGAGTTCTTCGAGCTTGCCACCTTTGATGGTTCGAAGCGTGAGCGCACCTCCGTTAATATCCCCTTTGGAGTCAAAAGAGATGGGGCCGGTAACGCCGTCGTACTGCGTGGCGGCGAGACTGGGCAGGTACTTCACGGGGTCAGCGCTGCCCGCCTTCACCATTGCAGCAACCATGAGTTTGACGCTGTCATAGACATAAGGCGCATACATCTGCACTTCGGTACCAAACCGCTTCTTGTATTTGACCTTGAAGGCGTCCAAGCCCGCCTTACCCTTTCCGTCAATGCCGCCTGCCTCTGCGCAGTAGACCTGGTTGTCGGACACAGCATCGCCGGCGAGCTTCACAAATTCTGTGGAGCAGATGCCATCACCACCCATGAACTTGATTTGAAGACCCAGGGACTTCATTTGCCGCATCATGGGGCCACCCACCGAGTCCATGCCACCAAAGAAGAGGAGATCGGGCTTTTTGCTCTTGATGGTGGTCAGGATGGCATTGAAGTCTGTGGCCTTGTCATTGGTGAATTCCTTGGCGACGATCGTTCCGCCAGCAGCTGCAACAGCTTTGGCAAATTGTTCGGCGACACCCTGACCATACGCAGTACGGTCGTCAATGACCGCTACGTTCTTGGTCTTGAGCGTATTGACGGCATAGCGCCCCATCGTCCCTCCCAACTGCGTGTCGTCAGCAACCACTCTGAAAGTGGTTTTGAAGCCTTGTCGTGTGTATTTGGGGTTGGTGGCCGACGGCGAGATCTGGGGAATACCGGCATCGCTGTAGATTTTGGATGCGGGTATGGTCGTACCCGAGTTCATATGGCCAACAACCCCAGAAATCTTGGCGTCTGCCAGTTTCTGGGCAACCGCTGTACCTTGCTTGGGGTCAGCAGCATCATCTTCAACCATCAGTTTCAGAGTGACCTTCTTTCCACCAATGGTAACTCCAGCCGCATTGAGCTCTTCAACGGCCAGCACCGCACCGTTTTCGTTGTCTTTACCCAGGTGTGCGATAGGACCACTTGTAGGGCCGACGTGGGCAATCGTGACAACGGAATTCTGGGCCAAGGTCAGGTGTGCAAAGAAGGAGCAGGCGACTGCAATGGATGTGAGTTTGAATGTGTTTTTCATGTTTTCTCGCAATAGGTAGGAACTGAAAATTGAGGCGCACAACTGTCCATCCCGCAGATGCAGGACGTTTCAACAGCCGGGGCCAGCCAAATGGAATAGGGTTATGACCGATCTCGTCCGCAAACAGAATGACGCACGGACTGGCGCATCAGTCGAACTTGCGGTGAACGGCTACGAGCAGGTGGGTCACTACCCATCTCGATGGGCAAAGCAACAAACCAACCCGAGTCAGCAGTTAGGTGAGGTTACGCATAGTGAGGCTCCAAACAGTCACAAGGAATATCGCGTCATGCACCATGCATGGCGGATACCCCCTCTGTTTAGAACCTGAGAGATTCGCAGCCTGCTTTTAAGCAATGCTGCTTGCTCCTGCGGTGTGCCAGTCGACAAGCCCTGGCAACTCTTCAGAGTGATACGTGGTAACCGGTCCTTTTGCCTGAGAGTTTCCGGGGCGGTTGCTCCTTCGGCGCTGCTTGATTGCAGACTCTCCCGATCACCATCGATAAGATGGAGGGGATTATGCAGTCATATCCAAGCAATAGAGCAAAAGGTCGCTGTCAACTGGCTGACATGTCACACACCGACTCGCAGATGTTTGAAAATACCCGAGTCACTTTCTGAAACTGATGGGACCCGTGTGCCGTTTCGCCCTCACATTGATCTGACCCTTATCCAGACATTCATTGAGTTGCTGGCGACTGTTGCATTCGCGCTGTCCGGACTGCTGGAAGCCGCACGAAAGAAGTTGGATGCGGTAGGAGTCGTCGTGGTGGCGGGTCTGGCTGCGTTTGGTGGTGGCACTTTACGCGACATCCTGTTGGATCGGCGTCCATTCTTCTGGATGCAGCACGCGTCATGGTTATGGGCGCTTTTGGCTATCTGTGTCGTGGCGATGTTGTTCTTGCGAGCGCGTCACTTTGATTTGACTGAGCGCGCCATGCTGTGGCCTGATGCCGTGGGACTGGGGTTGTTCTCGGCGTCTGGTACTCAAATTGCATTGAACATGGATATGCCATCCATCGTGGCTATATTGATGGGCGTAGTGACCGCCGTGTTCGGCGGTGTGCTGCGAGACATCGTATGCAACGAAATCCCCAGCGCATTTCGTGATCACCGGCCATATGCGATTTGTGCCTTCGCGGGAACCTGGATCCTGGTTGTTGCCCCGTCGATGGGCCTGTCTGATTCAATGGGGCTGGTATTGGCAGCTTTAGCCGTGACGTCACTGAGGGGCATCGCCTTGATCACGGGGTATCAGTTGCCAGCATGGGACTCTGCCAGCAACCGAGGCGAGCGGTAGCGGTATCAGAGCTCACCACTGGGTTGCTGAAGCGCACCCCCTCTGCATTAAGGCTGCACCACCACCGCGTCCAGCTGCAGGCCCTTGACCTTCTGCGCTGCCGCCTGGGCTTCGAGCTCGTTGTTGAAGGGGCCGACCCGTACGCGGGTCAGCGGGCCTTTCTTGCTCTTGAGTGCGGTGACCACCACGGGCAGCTGTGCGCCCTGGAGTTTGCCCTGCACCCGTTCGACGTTCTCGGTAACCGCAAACAGTCCGACGTTGATGTAGTAGGGCTTGGTGGGAGCGGTTGCTGCTGCGGGTTTGGTGGGGGCCTTGGCTTGCGCTTTGGGCTTGGGTTCGCTTTTGGCGGCGGGCTTGGCGGTGTCGGTAGGCTTCAGGGCGGACTGCAGGGCCTTGCGCTGTTTGGCCTTGTCGGGGTCGGAAGCGATCGGGCGGGGCTTGCTAGCGGCAGCGGCTACTGGGGCTGCGGGGGGGGCGGCAGACGCCACCTTGGCCGTTGGGGCAGGTGGTGGTGCCGAAACCGGCGTACTCGCGGGTACCACGGGCGCGCTGCCGGTGCTGGCGGGCATGGATGGCGCACGTGCTGCTGAGCTCGTGGGTGCGCTTGCCGGTACGCTCGCGGGCGCACTGGCCGCTGCACTGGCCGGGGCGCTTGCTGCAGGCGCGGGCGCGCTGGCGGATGCCGCGCTGCTGGGCATGCCGGGGGGAGCAGCCGAGGCACTGGCGGCAAGGCCAATGCTGCCGCTGGCGGCAGGATGGGCGGTGCTGTCTGCAACAGGGGCTGTGGTGATGGATTGCGACACGGCGCGGGTGGGGGCGACGGGTTCGCTGGGAGCGGGTTGAACGGATGTCAGCTCTGTGGCAAACCAGACCGCCAAGGCGATCAGTAGCGCCAGCGCGGCCTGCATGGCGGCCAGAACGATGCCGCGGCGGCGGGTACTGGCCTTGGCCTGCAAGGCTGCACGGGCATCGCCCATGTTCTGGTGGGCGGCCACGGCAGCGGCCATACGCTTGCGGCACTCGGTGTGCAGCAGGGCGTTGCCAAACAGGCCGGGCAGGGCAAAGGCCATGGAGCCAAAACCCACGCCCAGTGCAATCAGCAGCCCGTCGGGAAAGTCAAACAGAACCCGCCCGATGCCAAACACCAGCAGCACCACGGTCAGCACGGCGCACGCGTAGGCCAGCGCGTAAACATAGAGCTGGCGAAACAACAGCCAGTGCAGGGTGAACAGGGCTGCCGTAGTGTTCCAGGTGATGCCCGCGTGGTTGGCCTCTTCGAAGCGGTTGAAGATGGGAACGTAGTAGTCGGCCCCCACCGGGCCGATGGCGGCGCGGTACAGCGAGGAGGTGATGTCTTCCTCGGCAACGGCAGGAGCGGCGGGCTGGTCGGCGTCGGTCATGGCGAGTTCTCGGGCAGGGCTTGCTGGATGGCCTGGCCGAGTTCAATCACGGCCAGCGCGTAGTAGCTGCTCCAGTTGTACCGCGTAAGCGCGTAAAAGTTCTCGGTGCCCAGCAAGTACAGCGGTGGATTGTTGCCATCCTGCAACTCCACCAGGGCCATGGGGCCCTCATGCAGCAGGGCCAGGCCCTCTGGCACGGCGCCTTTGTCTTGCAGGGTCTGCGCGCTGAAGGTGGGCCGGATGTCGGGCGCCAGCAGGGTCGCCATGTCCACCCCTTCGGCCGGGAGCGTGACGGCGTAGTGCGTGGGCATGCCCGGCTTCCAACCAAACGCCTTGAAGTAGTTGGCCACCGAACCAATCACGTCGGCGGCGCTGTGGAACAGGTCGATGCGGCCATCGTCATCGAAGTCCACCGCGTACTTGGCCCAGCTCGACGGCATGAACTGGGGCAGGCCCATGGCACCAGCATAGCTGCCGCGCAGGGTCAGCGGGTTGGTGCCGGTGCGGTGGGTCAGCTCCAGCAGGGCCTGCAGCTCGGAGCGAAAGAATGCGGCCCGCTCGGCGGCCCTGGGGTGGGCAGTGGGGAAGTCAAAGGCCAGGGTGCACAGGGCGTCCATCACGCGGTAGTGCCCCATCTGCTTGCCAAAGAGCGTCTCCACCCCCACGATGCCCACGATGATGGCGGCGGGTACGCCAGTTTGCTGCTCGGCGCGCTCCAGCACCGGGCGGTGGGCCCGCCAGAACGCGAGGCCGGCACGGATGCGTTGCGGCTCCACAAAACGGCTGCGGTACAGGCTCCAGTTCTTGGCCACGCCGACTGCCGGTGGTGTGGCCGCCTTGGCAATGGCGGGCAAATAGTGCGCCTGGCCGATGGTGCTGCGCACCCACTTTGGGTCCAGGCCACTTTGCTCGGCGATGGCGTCGGCTGCCTGCAGGGCCTCGGGGCGGTTGGCGTAGAGCGTGCGATCGGCCTGACTGGGTGCTGGGTGCGCGTGCGAGGCTTTGGAATGTTTTTTGGCAGTGGCCCCCGTAGATACTGACAGTAGTGCTACGAAGAATATAGCAATCCAGCGGTGGGACGTTGGCGCAGGCCGCTTGCACGGCTGGTTTGTGCAGGAAGGGGGCGACAGAAAAGGGATCACGAATTGCGTGCGGGCCAGGGAAGTTGGTGAAAGCGCCGCTGCAGTGTAGCGAGCTGCTGGCGCCGGTGCGCGGTGTGGGCTGTGCCGGTGCTGGCGCCATAGCGCCAGGCCTCCAGCTCCAGCAGCCAGTGTGCGATGGCGTCGGTGCCGGGGTGTGACGGCGCACGCGCACCAAGCATCTGGGCCAGCTGACGCGGTGTGGGGGTGTTGGCAACCGGCAGCCCAGCGTGACGCAGGCGCTGGGCGGCGCGGCGCAGCAGACGCAGCCAGGGATCTTGGTGGTAACGCTCCCATTGCGTCCAAGCCGCGCCCACCGTGCTGGCACCGATCAGCAAGACCAGCAGCACAGTGCCCAGGTCTTCCCAGCTGGGCGACTCGAACCCCAGGTTTTGCAGCAGCTGCAGCTGGCGGTCCTGCGTGTAATTCAGCACCCACTGGTTCCAGCGGTTGTTGACGGCGTCCCAAACGGCGCGCAGGCCCAGGTTGATTTGGGGGCTGACGGTGGCTAGCACCTGCGCGACGGCATTGCGCGGCGGTGCCAGGCGCAGGTCGCCGGTGCGCCCCGGTGCCACCGCGGTGGTGGGGTCTACGCGCACCCAGCCTCGGTCGGCGAACCAGACTTCGGCCCAGGCGTGCGCGTCGCTTTGGCGTACGGTCCAGTAGCCGTCCAGGCCATTGAGGGTGCCGCCCTGGTAGCCGGTGACCACCCGCGCCGGGATGCCCAAGGCACGCATCAGCACCACAAAGCTCGACGCAATGTGCTCGCAAAAACCGGTCTTGCGGTCAAACCAGAATTCATCGGCCGTGTGGGTGCCGTAGATGCCCGGCTCCAGGGTGTAGGTGTAGCCGCCCGTGCGCAGCCGCTGCAGGGCGGCGTCGACCAAGGCCTGGCTATTGATGCCGCTGGCGCCGGTGCTGCGGACCTGCTCGCGCAGTTCGGTGGCCAGGCTGCGGGTGCGTGGGTTGGAGCCGACAGGCAGCTGCGCCATCTCGGACAGCGCCGACGTCATGCGCGTGGGGCCATGGCGAAACTGCGGGTAGCTGCGCGCACGGTAGCGGGCAAGCTCGGTCAGGGGGTGGTCCGCCACCCACTGCAGGTCGGGCGTCATGGCCATGGACACGCCGGGCAGGCGCGGGCGCTCGGGGGTGGCCTCCAGCACCATGAGCCAGGGGCGCTGGCTGGGTTCGAGGGTGACTTCGTAGTCCACCGCCTCGCCTTGCACCTGCAATGCAGCCTCCAGCCGGGGCGGTAGGTTCATGGGAGTTTCGGCAGGTTCCCAACGCCGCCCGTCAAAGCGCGACAACACCGGGCCGCGAAAGTACAGCACCGCCTGCGGCGGCGGCCTGCCAGTGAACCGTACGCGAAAGGCAATGCTGTCGTCCAGCGCCAGTTCGGCAATGGTGCCCACTTCCATGCGGTCCGACAGACCGCTGCGCCCGACCAGGGCGTCGCCAGGCAGGCCCCACAGGGGCGCCACGCGTGGGAACAGCACAAACAGTACAGCCATGATGGGCGCACCCAGCAGCGCCATCCAGCCCGCCGTACGGGCCGCTTCGAGCAAGGGCGGGCGCCCCACGGGCATGTGGGCATTGACCAGGGCCGTGAGCAAACCCAACAAGCCCACCAACATGGCTGCCGCCGTGAGCAGGCTCTGTGAGAAGAAGAAGTTGGACAGCAGGGTAAAGAAACCCAGAAAGAAGACGACGAAGGCATCGCGCCGACCGCGCATCTCCAGTGTCTTGAGTGAGAGCAGCACCACGATCGAGGTAACCCCCGCATCGCGCCCCAGCAGGGTGCGGTGGCTGGCGTAGGTGGCCGCCGTGGCCA
Organism: Rhodoferax sp.; assembly: GCA_046348185.1. Classification (GTDB taxonomy): domain Bacteria; phylum Pseudomonadota; class Gammaproteobacteria; order Burkholderiales; family Burkholderiaceae_C; genus Allorhodoferax. The sequence continues at coordinate 103,304 of JAXMER010000013.1, forward strand.
GCACCAGCAGCACCAGCAGCCACCACCGCGAGGGTAGGCTCTGGTTGCGCACCGCCAGCACGCCGCGCAACACCAGCAGCACCGCTGCCATGGCGCTGCACCACGCAGGCAGGTGATCGAACTGGGGCGCGATGATCCAGCCGATCACTACCAGCAGGAACAGCGTGTCGCGGGCCTCGCGCGGCAAGTGGTTCAGGCGCTCCAGCAGCGCGGTCATGACGCTTGCACCTGGTACAGCGCCAGGGCCTGCAGGCAGGCGCGCAGGTGCGCCTCACCGCTGGCGGGCGCCAGGGTTTGGGTGCCTAGGCGCAGGCCAAAGCGCAGCTCGCGCTGGTTGGCCAGCCGCACCCAGGCGCACAGGCGCGACAGGGCCTGCTCTTGCGCCGTACCGGGCAGTAGGGCGCCCGCAATGCCGGTTTGGGCCAGGTCCAGCCACAGTTCCAGGCGCTGCAGCGCTTCGCTGTCGCGGCTGACCAGTTCATCGGCCTTGGCGGCTTTCTTCCAGACCACCTGTTTGAGTGGATCGCCACGCCGGTAGGCGCGCACACCGTCGTATTCGCCGCTGCCCAGGTGGCGCGCACGCACGGTGCCGCCCGCTATCTGCGCCTGCCCCGGCGGCAGGGGCGGCGGGTTGGCCTCGGGCTTGGGGTAGACGAGTACGCGCGCCGCCGGGCGCCAGATGGTCCAGACCCGGAACGTGCCCAGCGGAAAGCGCGTTTCTGCCGTCAGCGCGGGCAGAGGCTGGCGCCCGCGCCGGGTGGGCGTGAAGGCCACCTGCACGCGCGCGCTGCCCTGCGCCGGCACATCGGTCAGGCTCCAGTGTTCGGTACCCAGCACGGCCAGCCCGATGCCATGGCGCACGCTGCGTCGCGTGTTGCTCAGTGTGATGCTAATTGCGACTCCAGCCCCCGCAAACGTTGGGTCCGGTGCTACCAAATGCATAGTAAGTCCACGCAACGTGCCGTGGCACACATGCATGCCCACCACGGCGCTGCCAGCCAGCAGGAAGGTCAGCACATAGCCCAGGTTGAGCTGGTAGTTGATGGAGGCCACCAGCAGCACCAGCAGGGTCAGCCCTAGCATGAAGCCCGGCGCGGTGGGCAGGATGTAGACGTTGCGCTGCGTAAGCAGGGTGCTGTCCTGCAGCGGCAAGCGCGACTGCCACCATTGCCGAAAGCGTCCGCGCACCTGCGCGGCCGGACTCCAGATCAAGGCGGCCATGGCTAGGGCAGCGGCACGTCGGCCAGCAAGGCCTGCACCTGTTCCACCGCGCCGCGGCCACTGTCGCCCACAGGGATCAGGCGGTGGGCGATGGTCTGCGGCAGGATGGCCTGTACGTCGTCGGGGGCAACGTAGTTGCGCCCGCACAGCAGCGCCTGGGCACGTGCGGCGCGCAGCACGGCAATGCCGGCACGGGGCGACAGCCCTTGCAGAAACCACTGCCCGTTGCGGGTGGCGGCGATCAGGTCCTGCACATAGTCCAGCAGCGCATCAGCTACATGCACGGCCTGGGCCGCTTGCTGCAGGGCCTGCAGTTCGCCGTGCTGGAGCAGGCTGGGCAGGTGCTCCACCAGGTCGCGCCGGTCTTGCCCGGTGAGCAGGGCGCGCTCGGCGGCGCGGTCGGGATAACCCAGCGAAATGCGCATCAGGAAACGGTCCATCTGCGATTCGGGCAGGGCGTAGGTGCCCAGTTGGTCGAGCGGGTTTTGCGTGGCAATGACGAAGAAAGGCTGGGGCAGGGCGCGCGTTTCACCCTCCACCGTGACCTGGTGTTCCTCCATGGCTTCGAGCAGCGCGCTTTGCGTCTTGGGGCTGGCGCGGTTGATTTCGTCTGCCAGCAGCACCTGAGCAAAGATGGGGCCGGGGTGAAAGACAAAGGATTCCTTGCCGCGCTCGTAGATCGATACGCCGGTGAGGTCGCTGGGCATGAGGTCCGAGGTGAACTGCACGCGCGCAAACTGCAGGCCGAAGCTGCGTGAGAGGGCATGGGCCAGCGTGGTCTTGCCGACACCGGGGACGTCGTCGATGAGCAGGTGGCCGCCCGCAAGCAGGCAGGCCACACAATCCTGGATCTGCGCCGATTTGCCGACAATCACCGTGTTAAGCTGGGCCAGCAGGGCTTTGAGTGTGTGTTGTGCGTCCATGGCGGGACCTTACCTGAAAAGTTGTGTCGATGCGTGTTGAGTTGAACAAGACCGGGTACTTTACCCACCCCGATTGCTGGAAGCATGAGATGGGCGAAGGCCATCCCGAATGCCCCGAACGCCTCAGCGCCATCGAATCCCGGTTGCAAGCCAGTGCCCTGAACGGTCTGCTGGATCGCCGCGAAGCCCAGCCCGCGCCGGTAGCCGATATCGAGCTGGCCCATGGACGCATGTATGTGGCCTCCATTCGTGGGTTGACCGATGTGCTGCGCGAAGAGATCAATGCCGGTGGGCCCACACACACGCAGGTGGACCCGGACACGGCCCTCAATGTCTACACGTGGGATGCGGCACTGCGCGCTGCGGGCGCGGCCCTGGCAGCGGTGGATGCGGTGATGGCGGGCGAAATCAACAACGCCTTTTGCGCCATTCGTCCGCCCGGCCATCACGCTTGCCGCGACAAGGCTATGGGCTTTTGTTTCTTCAACAACGTGGCTATTGCCGCACGCTATGCGCTGGAGCGCCATGGCTTGAAGCGCGTGGCCATCGTGGATTTTGATGTGCACCATGGCAATGGCACCGAGAACATCGTGGGCGGCGATCAACGCATTTTGATGGTGAGCTTCTTCCAGCATCCGTTCTACCCGCCTGGCGGCTCGCGTTCGACAGCCAGCAACCTGGTCAACGTGCCCGTGCCCGAGCGCACCGACGGCGCCGCAGTGCGCGATATCGTCAACACCCAGTGGTTGCCGCGCCTGGAGGCGTACCGCCCGGAGCTCATCCTGTTCAGCGCCGGGTTTGACGCCCACCGTGCCGACGACATGGGCTGCATGGGCCTGGTCGAGAGCGACTACGCCTGGATCACCGAGCGTATCCAGGACGTCGCGCGGCGCCATGCCCAGGGGCGCATCGTCTCCTGCCTGGAGGGGGGGTACAACCTGGATGCGTTGGCGCAAAGCGTGGAAGCGCACCTGCGGGTGCTGGCGGGGGTGTGATGGTGATCGACGACTTGGAAGGCTGGCTGCGGGCATTTACCCAGCCAACGGTGCTGGTGGAGCTGGCGACGCTGGCGGCGTGCGTGGCTCTGTGCTGGGCAGTGATTGTGGTTTTGTCGCGCTCGCTGGACTTGCGCGGCGGTCGCTCCATCTGGCTGGGCAAGCGCGCGGTAGATGGCGTGCTGTTCCCGCTTTTGCTGCTGGTGTGCGCCTACGTGGCCCGTGCAGTGCTGGCGCAGTATGTGTCGCTGGCGGTGTTCAAGGTGGCAGTGCCGGTTCTGGTGTCGCTGCTGGTGATCCGCGTAGGAGTGAAGGTGTTGCAGGTGGCTTTCGCCCAGGCGCGCTGGGCCCGGCTGCTGGAACACACCATCTCCTGGGTGGCCTGGCTGGCCATGGTGCTGTGGGTCAGCGGCTTGCTACCGGTGGTCTTGAACGAGCTCGACCAGATCAGTTGGAAGGTGGGCGGAGCCAAGCTCACGGTGCGCAACATCATTGAAGGCGGGCTTACGGCGGGGTTGGTGCTGTTGCTGACCTTGTGGATTTCGTCGGCCATCGAGGCGCGACTGTTGCGCTCGGCTACTGGCAGTGAGCTGTCTTTGCGCAAGGCCATCAGCAATGCCACGCGGGCGTTGCTGATGTTCGTAGGCGTGCTGCTGGCGTTGTCGGCAGTGGGTATCGACCTGACCGCGCTGTCGGTGTTGGGCGGCGCACTGGGTGTGGGCATTGGCTTGGGGCTGCAGAAACTGGCGGCCAACTACGTGTCGGGTTTTGTCATTCTGGCCGAGCGCAGCATGCGCATTGGCGACAGCGTGCGCGTGGACGGTTTCGAAGGCATCATCACCCAGATCAACGCGCGCTACACCGTGGTGCGCTCTTCCACGGGGCGCGAGTCCATCGTACCCAACGAGCAACTGGTCACCAGCCGGGTGGAGAATTTGTCGCTGGCAGACTCCAACCTGTTCCAGAGCACCACAGTGTCGGTGGGGTACGACTCCGATGTCGACCAGGTGATCACGCTGTTGCAGCAGGCAACGCTCGCGCAGCCCAGGGTGCTGCGCGAGCCGGCGCCGCTGGTGGCCTTGTCGGCCTTCGGTGCCGATGGCCTGGAATTTACTGTGGGCTATTGGATCAACGATCTGGCCGGGGGCCAGCTGGCCTTGCGCTCGGACATCAACCGTGCCATTCTGGCGACTTTGCGCCAACACCAGATCGAGATTCCGTTTCCCCAGCGCGTGGTGCATCAGCGGTAATCGTTGCCTGGTGCGCACGGGACTTGCGGGCCGAAAATGTCCGGTTATAATCAAAATAGCACGGTCGTTCGTTTTTGTCGGCTGGGCGACAGGTCTGGGGTCTTGTCGCGGTGCAGCATAGAATGGTGTGAGTTGACGTTTACGTAAAGGTAAACACCCTGTTTTTAACTACTGGAGTAGCAGCAATGAAAGCTTTGGTCGCCGTCAAGCGCGTGGTGGACTACAACGTGAAGGTGCGCGTGAAGTCTGACAACAGCGGTGTGGACATCGCCAACGTCAAGATGAGCATGAACCCCTTTGACGAAATTGCCGTCGAAGAGGCGGTGCGCCTGAAGGAAAAAGGCGTGGTGACCGAGATCATCGCCGTATCCTGCGGCGTGGCCCAGTGCCAGGAAACCCTGCGCACGGCCATGGCCATCGGTGCCGACCGTGGCATCCTGGTCGAGACCGATGCCGAACTGCAGCCCCTGGCCGTGGCCAAGATCTTGAAGGCACTGGTGGACAAGGAACAACCTGGCCTCGTAATCCTGGGCAAACAGGCTATTGACGATGATGCCAACCAGACTGGCCAGATGCTGGCAGCCCTGGCTGACCTGCCGCAAGCCACCTTTGCCAGCAAGGTTGAAGTGGCTGGTGGCAAGGCCAGCGTCACCCGTGAAGTTGACGGGGGCCTGGAAACCCTGTCTGTGAGCCTGCCCGCCATTGTGACCACCGACCTGCGCCTGAACGAGCCGCGCTACGTCACGCTGCCTAACATCATGAAGGCCAAGAAAAAGCCGCTCGACACCGTCAAGCCCGCCGACCTGGGCGTGGACGTGGCGCCGCGCATCAAGACCCTGAAGGTCTCCGAGCCGCCCAAGCGCAGTGCCGGTATCAAGGTGCCCGATGTCGCCACCCTGGTTGCAAAACTCAAGACTGAAGCAAAGGTAATCTGATCATGACCGCTCTTGTTATCGCCGAACACGACAACGCTTCCATTAAGCCCGCCACCTTGAACACCGTGACCGCCGCCGCCCAGTGCGGGGGTGACGTGCACGTGCTGGTGGCGGGTTCCAGCGCGGGTGCCGCCGCCGCTGCCGCCGCCCAGATCGCCGGTGTGGCCAAAGTCATCCATGCCGACGCTGACTCGCTGGGCCACGGCCTGGCAGAAAACGTGGCTGCGCAGGTGCTGGCCATTGCGGGCAACTACAGCCACATCCTGTTCCCGGCAACTGCCGCCGGCCGCAACGTGGCCCCGCGTGTAGCTGCCAAGCTCGACGTGGCCCAGGTGTCCGACATCACCAAGGTGGTGAGCGCCGACACCTTCGAGCGCCCCATCTACGCCGGTAACGCCATCGCCACCGTGCAAAGCACCGACGCTACCAAGGTCATCACCGTGCGTGCCACCAACTTTGACGCCGCGGCTGCCACCGGTGGCAGCGCTGCCGTGGAAACGGCAGGTGCCGCAGCCGCCCACGCGGGTGTGGCCTATGTCGGCTCGGAGCTGGCCAAGAGCGACCGCCCCGAGCTCACCGCTGCCAAGATCATCGTCTCTGGTGGCCGAGCCCTGGGCTCTGCCGAGAAGTTCAACGAAGTCATGACGCCCCTGGCCGACAAGCTGGGTGCTGCCATTGGCGCCAGCCGCGCCGCCGTGGATGCAGGCTACGCTGCCAACGACCTGCAGGTGGGCCAGACCGGCAAGATCGTAGCCCCCCAGCTGTATGTGGCCTGCGGTATTTCGGGTGCCATCCAGCATCTGGCCGGTATGAAGGACTCCAAGGTCATCGTGGCCATCAACAAAGACCCCGAAGCGCCCATCTTCTCCGTGGCCGACTACGGACTGGAAGCCGACCTGTTCACGGCGGTGCCGGAACTGGTGAAGGCGCTGTAAGCGTGTAAACCCCCACAGGGCATCGCGTGCGGTGCCCTTTTTTTGTCCCTTATTTCCCTTTTAGCCCCCCGATTCGGAGACTTCCATGAGCTACGTCGCCCCCGTCAAGGACATGCTGTTCAACATCCAGCATCTGGCCAATATCGACCAGATTGCCCAGATTCCCGGTTTTGAAGATGCGGGCTTCGACACTGCGCAGGCGGTGCTGGAAGAGGCGGCCAAGTTTACGCAGGACGTGATCGCGCCGTTGAACTGGGAGGGCGACAAGTACCCCAGCAGCTGGCACGATGGCAAGGTCACGGCCACGCCAGGATTCAAAGACGCCTTCAAGCAGTTTGCCGAAGGCGGCTGGCAGGGCTTGCAGCACCCCACCGATTTTGGCGGTCAGGGCCTGCCTAAAACCATTGGAGCCGCCTGCGGGGAAATGGTCAACAGCGCCAACATGAGTTTCGCTCTGTGCCCATTGCTCTCGGACGGCGCCATCGAGGCTCTGTTGACTGCGGGCTCTGACGCGCTCAAGGCCATCTATCTGGAAAACCTGGTGTCGGGCAAATGGACCGGCACCATGAACCTCACCGAACCTCAGGCGGGTTCGGACCTGGCTCTGGTGCGTTCGCGTGCAGAGCCCCAGCCCGATGGCACCTACAAGATATTCGGCACCAAGATCTTCATCACCTGGGGTGAGCACGACATGGCCGAGAACATCGTCCACCTGGTGCTGGCCCGTGTGCAGGGCGCGCCCGAAGGCGTGAAGGGCATCAGCCTGTTCGTGGTGCCGAAGTTCATGGTGAACCAAGACGGAAGCTTGGGCGCGCGCAACGATGTGCACTGCGTCTCCATCGAGCACAAAATGGGCATCAAGGCCAGCCCCACGGCCGTGCTGCAGTACGGCGACCACGGCGGCGCCATTGGTTATCTGGTGGGTGAAGAAAACCGCGGTCTGGAATACATGTTCATCATGATGAACGCTGCCCGCTACGGCGTCGGCGTGCAAGGCATTGCCATTGCCGAGCGGGCTTACCAAAAGGCCGCCACGTTCGCCCGTGAACGTGTGCAAAGCCGCCCGGTGGACGGCTCGCTGCCCGGCAGCGCTGCCATCATTCACCACCCTGACGTACGCCGCATGCTCATGACCATGCGCGCGAGCACCGAAGGCTGCCGTGCCCTGGCCAGCGTGGCTGCCAGCGCCTACGACGCAGCGCACCATCACCCCGATGCGGACGTGCGCAAGCAAAACCAGGCCTTCTACGAATTCATGGTGCCGCTGGTCAAGGGCTACAGCACCGAGATGAGCCTGGAAGTCACCTCGCTGGGCGTGCAGGTACACGGTGGCATGGGCTTCATTGAGGAAACCGGTGCTGCCCAGTACTACCGCGATGCCAAGATCCTGACCATCTACGAAGGCACCACGGCCATCCAGGCCAATGACCTGGTAGGTCGCAAGACGTCGCGTGACGGCGGTACCACCGCCAAAGCCATTGCCGCCCAGGTGGAAAAGACCGAAGCCGCCTTGCGCGCCCATGGCAGTGCAGATGCCGTGGCCGTGGCAGCGCGCCTGCAAACCGCCCGCGAAGCCTTCTTGCAGGTGGTGGACTTCGTGGCTGGCAACACCAAGGCCAGCCCGAACGCCGTGTTTGCCGGCAGCGTCCCCTACCTGATGCTCGCGGGCAACCTGATGGCGGGCTGGCAGCTGGGCCGTGCCTTGCTGGTGGCGCAAGAGCAGATCGGTGCCGGTAACGATGTGGCCTTCATGCAGGCCAAGGTCATTACCGCACGCTTCTACGCCGATCACCTGCTGGTACGCACAGGGGCCTTGCGCGACAGCATCCTGGAGGGTGCTGCCAGCGTGACCGCGCTACCGCTGGACATGTTCTAAGACAGCAAGCGACCTTCGGGTCGCTTTTTTCTTGAGGCCTTTGCATTTGCTATAAAAGTGGGAGCGTCCTGCGCAGCATTTACGGGGGCTAAGTGCGTATTTGTTCATAACAACGATTCCAGGAGACACACCATGTCCAAACTGCCCGCACCGCTAGACCGGCTTTCGTTCCCGGTGATCGGCTCCCCCTTGTTCATCATCAGCACCCCGCAGCTTGTGATTGCCCAGTGCAAGGCCGGGGTGGTGGGCTCCATGCCCGCGCTCAACGCGCGCCCGGCCGAGGTGCTGGAGGATTGGCTCAAGGAGATTACCGAGGCACTGGCCGCCCACAACGCGGCCCACCCAGACGCACCGGCGGCGCCGTTTGCCATCAACCAGATCGTGCACAAGAGCAACGACCGCCTGGAGCACGATATGGCGTTGTGCGTGAAATACAAGGTGCCGATCATCATTACCAGCTTGGGTGCGCGCGAGGACATCAATGCTGCGGCCCACAGCTACGGTGGTGTGGTGCTGCACGACATCATCAACAACAAGTTTGCGCACAAAGCCATCGAGAAGGGTGCCGATGGCCTCATTGCCGTGGCTACGGGCGCGGGTGGTCATGCTGGGGTCAAGCACCCATTTGCGCTGGTGCAAGAGATTCGCCAGTGGTTCGATGGCCCGTTGGCTTTGTCGGGCTCCATTGCGACGGGCGACGCCATCCTGGCCGCCCAGGCCTGCGGGGCCGACTTTGCTTATATCGGTTCGCCGTTTATTGCCACCACCGAAGCCCGTGCCAGCGAGGCCTACAAGCAGGCCATCGTGGACTGCAACAGTGACGACATCGTCTACAGCAATCTCTTTACCGGCGTGCACGGCAACTACCTGGCACCCAGCATCCGCAATGCCGGGCTGGACCCCGAGCATCTGCCCGAGAGCGACCCCAGCAAGATGAACTTTGGCGGAAACGCCGGGGCCAAGGCCTGGAAAGACATCTGGGGTTGCGGCCAGGGTATCGGTGCCATCGACAAGGTGCAAAGCGCGCCCGAGTACATCGCCCAGCTTAAGCGCGAGTACGCGGCGGCCAAGGCGCGTTTGCTGGCGGCCTGATAACCCCGACAGGGCTTAGCGCCCCGGCGGCGCGCGGTGCAGGCGCGGGCCGTTGAGCGCGTCGATGGTGTCCAGCGTGCAGCGGTCCACGTCGGGGTACTTGGCCAGCAGCTTGCTGGCCTCCATCAGCTTGCGCAGGGCCTGAATGTCGCGGACCGAGGGCGCCACCTTGATCTGCGCCATGGCGGCTTGCGCGTTGCCGCTTTGGATGACTGCGAGCACCTTCTGTGCCCAATCGTTCTTGGGTGCCATCCTCGCAGTGTAAGCCGTACCCGTGCATTGGGCGTAGGCACGCCATGCGGCGATGTTGCTGGTTTCCAAAATCCTAGTGCACCACATACAGCGTGATGCTTTGCGCCGCCACCGTATCCGTGACCTGCGCGCTGCTGTAATTCAGGCTCCCCAGCGCCGTAATGGCGTTGGTCTTGGTCAGTTGCCAGCGTTGCACCGTGCCGGAGCCACTGCCAAAGTTGGCCAGCTTCAGCACTACCGGATGCTGGGCGCTGGGGTCTTTGTTGATGACCATCACCGTCAGGGCCTGGTCGCTGCTGCGCAGGGCGGCAAAGGCGGACACCTGGTCGGGGTTGGGCACTGCGGCCTGCACCGAACGTTCACCAAAGCCGGACTTGCGCCCATCGTAGTTGCGGTACATCTGGAACGCCTTGTAGGTTGGGGTGCCAGCTGCCGGGGCCGTCCAGCGCGTAGCAATGTCCACGCCTTCGCGCCCCAGGATGCCCAGAATGTCGGCTTGCGTGGTGGCTCCGTTGATGTGGTTGTCGGCGCCCCAGTTGTATTCGGTGATGGCGATCTTCAGGCCCGGTGCGTACTGGTTCACCCAGTCCTTCATGCGCGGGATCAGGCGTACCTTGTCGTTGATCCAGCTGCGGTCGGTGTAGTTCGGGTCCCACAGCGAACGGGTGCTTTGGTTGCGCAACTGCTGCATGCTGGAACTGGTGTCGTTGGAAAACTCGCCGCTTTGCGGGTAGTAGTGCAGCGAGAACACGTCGAGCAGCTTGATGCCGTTGGCGGCCTCTTGCTGGCGGATGCGCTGCAGCAGCCAGGGCATGTAGTCCATGCCGCCGTGCGCGGCGCGATCCGGCGGGTTGGACCAATTGCCGGCTTGCAGGTCTTTGCCCGAGTACAGGTAGCCGCTCCAGCCCCATTCTTCGGGCCCGACGATCTGTGCGCCGGGGTCGGCGCCGCGCACCATGCCACCGTAGCGGCGCATGGCATCGAAGACTTCGTCCATGCTGGCGCCGTTGGGGTGTACGTCGCGGTGGGTGCTGTGCCAGAGGCTGTGCTCGTTGTCCAGCAGGTAGTAGCGCACGCCGCCCGCGTTGGCCAGACCGAACCGCGTGGTCAGGGCCTGCACCAGCCCGTTTTGGTCGGTTTCGGTGGAGGGCGTGTGGGCGTCGGACGGGTCGTTGCCGGTGATCTCGCTGCCGTTGGTGCGCACGCCGTTGCCCGCATCGGGCATCCACTGCGCGTCGGTCTGTTGCTGGGGGCCGTACTTGGCTACGGAAAAGCTGGACAGCTTGGAGCGGTTGGGGCCGAGCTTGGCCACCCAGGGCAGCATGGGTACGGTAATCATGCTTTGTGCGCTGGCGGCCAAGTTGGCCTGTACCAGGTCAGTGACAAAACCTGCCGCAGCGCCGTTGGCATCGTCGCCAATGCTCTCGAAAAACCAGTCTGCCGCGTGGCCGCTGGCGTTGATTTTCCAGTTGTAGGCCGAGGTTGCGTTGCCACCATGGCGGTTGATGGGGCTGTTGAGCCCGGACAGCACCGACGTCACGTTGTCGAACGCCGCCACGCCGTAGATCAAGGGCGAGATGTCATGCACGTTTGCTTTGGCGTCGATGGCAATGCTCACGCTCGCGCTGGTCCCGCCGCCGCTGGTGGTACCGCTCTTGACCGTGACGTTGTTGACGTAGAACTTGGGGTGGCCGCTGGCATTCATCAGCATGAAGTCCTGGAACGCCTGTCCGTTCATGACGGTGTTGAGGTCCAGGGTGACCTTGTTCCACACGTTTGCTGCCGGGTGCGGGAGCAACTTGCTGAGGGCTACATTGCTGGTGCCGCTGCCAAAAGCCAGGCTGATTTGTTGCGCCGTGGTGGCAGGGCTGGCGCCGAGGTAGATGTCGAACTGCAGGCTGGTGGCGTTGTTGACGGCCGTGCTGCGGTGCAGGTAGCCGCCGCTGCTCCAACTGTCGCCCTGGCACTCGTCAAAGAGCAAGGCGGTGACGCCGCCCACTACGGCAATGGGATTGGCGTTGCACAGGTTCCAGCTCCAGTTGCTCACACCCGAGCCGTAGACCCCATTGGCAAAAAGCTTGGTGCTGCTGGCCGCTTGCGTGCTGACGGTGTCGTCTGCGTCAGCGCTTGCCAAGTTGACGGCCGGCGCGCTGGGGCGGGCAACGGCGGATGCGGGGGTGTTGCCACCACCGCAAGCAGCCAGGAGCCCGATCACCGCGAGGCTGCATACCGCGCGCAGGTGCCTGTAGAAGCTCAGGTTGCTGGAACGGCTTGGTGACATGTGGGGGCCCCTCCGGTACGTAGGCTGCGCAGGGTATGCCAGGCCTTCCCGGGCGATGTAAGCAAATGCTCGTCGTCACGACGGGGCATGTAACATGCACTTACGCACGAAGCATCTTGGTTGCGATTTGGGTTACGCCCCAAGCGGGGCCGCCGAGCGTGCAGGCCGGAGCTGCAACGGTATCCGCAAATGCTATAAATAGTATAGCTAAAACGTCATATTTCACGGGGGCTAACCGCCGTTTTCATTGATAAGCCATGACCAGCCACTTCCCAACCCTGGAAACCAAGCGCCTGCGGTTGCGCGAAATCGTGCACGCTGACGCGCCCGCCTTGTTTGCCGTACATGGCGATCCGGATTCGATGAAATGGTTCGGCTCTGATCCGCTGCCCGACCTTGCCGCTGCCACGGGCTTGGTGGATGTGTTTGCCAGCTGGCGCAAGCTGGCCAACCCCGGTGTTCGCTGGGGCATCCAGCTCCACGGCCAGGGCAGTTTGATCGGTACCTGCGGCCTGTTCAGCTGGAACCGCAATTGGCGCAAGTGCACGCTGGGCTACGAGTTGCACCCGCATGCACGCGGACAAGGGCTGATGGCGGAAGCGCTGCAGGCGGCCATTGGGTGGGGCTTTGAGCACATGGCGCTCAACCGCATCGAGGCCCAGGTGCACCCCGAAAACCTTGCGTCGCTGCGTTCGCTTCAGCGCCTGGGTTTCGCGCGCGAGGGTTTGTTGCGCCAACTGGGGTTCTGGGGCAACCAGTACCACGACATGATCGCGTTCAGCCTGCTGCGCCAGGATTGGGCGGCGCGACCACGGCAGGCTGGGTTCGATCAATGATCAGGCCGTGCCGCCTGCGAGCTTGAGCGGCTGCCCTTCAAACACGGTATCCAGCACCACCGTGCTGGTGGTGCGTGCCACGCCAGGAATGGACTTGATCTGGTAGAGCACCGCTTCCAGGTCGCGGGCATGGCGGGTGCGGATCTTGGCCAGAAAGTCGTATTCACCGGCCACACTGTGCAGTTCCTGCACGGCAGCCAGTTCACGCAGACGGGGGGCGATTTCACGGCAGTGGGCGCCGCCGTCGTTGCGGATGGCCACGAAGGCGGTGAAGTTCAGTCCCACCGCTTCATGATTCACCTGCAGGGCAAACCGTTCGATCACACCGCGCTCCAGCATCTTGCGCACCCGTTCATGCACGGCGGCGGTGGATAGTCCCACTTCTGAACCTACATCGGCGTAAGAACGACGGCTATCCGACGATAGTGCTGAAATTATTTTTGCATCAACATCATCTATATGGATATTTTCTTGAATTGGCGGCATTTTTGTGTATTATTCCGTTAAACGATTTGCGTTATGGAAATTTTACGGAGTTAAGCCAGAAATGCCTACGAATTTACAAACATCCAAGTCAACCTGGGGAACGGTGGGGCTGGCCCTGCTGTTGGTGTACATCGTGTGGGGAACCACCTACTTTGCCATTGGCATTGCATTGCAAAGTATGCCGCCTCTGTGGATGAACGGGCTTCGGTTTACGCTGGCGGGTGTGGTCATGCTGGTTTGGGCCTTGGCTCGCGGCGAGAAGTTGCCCACGGCGGTGCAGTGGCGCAACGCTGCGCTGGTGGGGGGATTGATGGTGTTCGGTGCCATGACGCTGGTGATGGTGGCGCAGAGTCACGGAATCGGCTCGGGCCTGATGGCCACGGTGGTTACCACCATGCCCATGTGGCTGGCGTTGTGGACGCGCCTGGGTGGTGAGCGCGTACCTCTCACCAGTTGGATCGGCTTGGCCATGGGCGTGGCGGGCGCCGTGCTGCTGGCGATGGAAGGTGACTTCTCGGCCAGCCTGGTCGGCGCGCTGGCAGCGTTTGGCGCGCCCTTGTGTTGGAGCCTGGGCTCCTACGCCTCGCGCAAGCTCGACATGCCACGACCGGCCATGGCTGCCAGCGCGCAGTGGCTGGTGGGTGGGGCGTTGGGTCTGGTGCTGGCGGCAGCCCTGGAGCCGCTGGAAGGCATGTTGCACGCAACGGCTAGCGCCTGGTTGGCCTGGACCTACCTGCTGGTGTTTGGCACGCTGGTTGCACTCAATGCCTATTTGTGGCTACTGCAGAACACCAGTGCTGCACTGGCAGGAAGTTATTCCTTTGTGAATCCGGCGGTGGCGTTGCTGGTCGGGGCCGGGATGGGCGGTGAGCATCTGACCGGATGGGTCTTCGCGGCACTGCCTCTCATCGCAGCGGCGTTGATTTGCATCATGTACGGGCCCGCACTGCTGGCCTGGCTGCGACGCTGGGGTGCGACACCGGGTGTCGCGCGCTGCCCACATTAGCGGGCATTGTTCACCGGTGGACGGTTGGGTTTGCGCCGGAACCGGTGCTTTGCTGAAATGGGGCTGCGGTCGCTCATAAGGCGGCTCTCCATTTCTGTACAGACCTCAGCGCGAGGGAGTTTTCATGTCAACTTTGACCCACACACTGCAACATTGGTGGCGCGCGCGCCAAAGCGCACAGCGCATGCCCGTGGAGCGATTGTTGTCACAGCGCAGCCTCAAATCCCTATTTCAACCGATCGTGGAACTGCGCAACGGCGAGGTGTATGGGCATGAGGCTTTGATTCGCCCGCCCCGCAGCACTGGCGAAACCACGGTCAGCAGTCTTTTCGAAGCAGCGCGCGAGCAACGGTGCGAACCCAGCCTGGAATTGGGCTGCGTGGACCAGGCGGTGGAACACTGGTTGGCCGAGTACACCCGCGGTAGCCTGTTCGTCAATATCAGTGCCCACACGTTGGTCTACCAGTACGAACAGCAAACCGAAGACTGTGTCCTGGAAATCCTGCGCAAGCACCGCTTTAGCCCCAGGCGGTTCGGTATTGATATTGGCGGCTATACACGGGGTGTGGACATCGCCAAGCTGGTGGAGTCGCTGCAGCGCATGCGTGCAGTGGGCGTGCGCATTGCGCTAGACGACTTCAAGGCCTCGCGTCAGGCGCTGGAGGTGCTCAGCCGCGTGCGCCCTGATCTCGTGAAGCTGGCTGGGCGCTGGACGCGCCACGTCGACGAGGACGAGGATGTCAGCAAGGTGATCCGTAGCCTGGTGCGTCTGACGCATGGCAATGGATGCATGATTGTGGCCAAGTCGGTTGAGTCTGAAAGCCAGCTCATGGCCATGCAGGAACTGGGTGTGGCCATGGCGCAAGGCTACTTCCTGGGCAGCCCGGCAACCGAGCCCATTACCAGTCTAAATCGGCGTGCCCAGTCGGTACTGGCCGATCTAAATTAACCGCGTTCTCCAGCTGCGCAATGCTGCGTAGCTCTTCGAGTAGCTGCGTAATGCTCGGGCTGAGATCGTGAAACGTGTTTTCACGCTGGCGCCTCGCAAAGATGAGCCAGGTCCAGACATGGTTGATTTCAAGCTTGGCGTACGCCACGCTCAGCCAGCCGTGCAGCACCAACTGCTGCACATATTCTGAAAACAGCGTGCGCGATACGCCGCACAGCGAAGCCAGCGTGTTCTGGGGCACGGGCAGCTGCAGCCCTTCGCCGAACCCGATCGTGGGCGGGCGCTCAGCCCGATACGAAAGCGCCTCGGCGAACTGCGCCAGGCCCATCACCACGCGCAGGCACGGGTTGCCCAGTTTCATCAACGTCAGGGTTTCAGACGTTTTTTGCACCCGCCAGGCCATCAGCTTGGCCACGAAGCGCGCAAAGTCGGGTTGCTGCACAAATAGGGTGTCAAACGTGTTGGCGCCGATGCTCAGTAGCTCGGTAGGCGTTAGGCACACATAGTCGGCATAGCTGGGTTTGCGGTTGATGATGGACTGTTCGCCAAACCAGGCACCCTTGCCATAGATGGCAATGGGGGTGGACGCGTTGCTGGATGTTGCGATGGATGCCGAAACCAGTCCGTCCATGATGAGGCGCCATTGGTGCACCTCGCCCCCCTTGGTCCAGAGCTTGGTGCCCGCCTCGAATGACTGCACCGCCACCAAGGGTGCTGTTTGCAGGGCCAGCGCCTCGGACAATCCGACCCGCCTCAAGCGGGCCACGATGTAGCTCTGACGTGAACGGTAAGCCGTCGACACACTTCCTCCGATGAACTCCCTGCGCTTGCTTCTTCTTTGCAGCGCTTGTACCTGATTGTCCCGTATTGCGATAGGCACCGAACCCAGGCTTACCCTGCCATGCAAGCAGGGTGTCCGTAGTACGCTACAGTTCTTCGTCACCTCTTAGCAATTGGCTTGGCTTCTGCAACTTGGGGGCCGAGGCCAATAGGTGCGTGGCCATCGAGAGGTGGCACTGCCAGATGCCATCGGTGATGGGCGATGCAGGTGGCAGCAAGTAACTTCTACTGCGATTGGGAGCGCGTGCTTTGGGAGATGACAGCTTCGAATTCGAAAACCGGCATGGCCATCTGAGCTTGACGCGCACCTGGTCGCGTCCGGCCGCGTGGGCTGCGTTCACCTGGGTATTGATATGGAGCGCCATGGTGGTGTTCTTTTCGACGTTGGGCGGGCATGCCCTGCGCGAGGCGCCGTGGTTCCTGGCGCTGCCTGCTGTGGCCATGGGCTACGTTGCGCTGGCACGGGCGCTGAACCGAACGGAGGTCACCGTGCGTTCTGACGCCATCGTGATCCGCCATGGGCCCGTGCCATGGCCGGGGTCGCGTACCGTCGATCCGCACGGTGCGCGCGCTGTGCACACGCGCTTGCGCATCATCCACACCCGCGGTGCAGAAGTGCACCAGTGCCGCATCCAGTTGGAACGTGGCAATGGTCGCCGTGTGACGCTGTTGCAGGGGCTGGATATGAGCGCCATCGAAATGGCCCGTGCCGCGGCGCAGACAGCCACATTCCTGAACATCCCCGTGGTGAATGATTAGCGGGCAGTGCATGATCCAGACTCGGCCCTTTGCCCAACTTCGCGATGCCTTGCTGGGCGGCCCCCATTCGGACTACGCGTGCCGCCTGGACGCCGTCATGGGCATGCCCTGCACCACGTCGTCCGAGTTGGTGGCCGAGATGGGGGCAGCGGTACTGGCTATCCGGCGGGAGTGCCGGGGCCTGACGCGCGAGCAAAAACGTCTGGTGCGCGCATGCATGGCGCAGGTGCGCATAGCCTGGCCAGGTTTTGGCTGGACGAGTTGGTATTGGCATTACTTGCCATAGTCGCTCCTATTCACTGGGAGTTTGATTTCAAATAATTCAATAATCGTTGTATTATTGATCTATGGAAGAAGACCAAATCATCCGTGCCATGGCGGCCTTGGCCCAGGCGGTGCGCCTGCGCGTGTTTCGCGCGCTGGTGGTGGCTGGCTCCAGCGGGCTAACCCCCGGCGCGCTGGCCGAACAGCTGGGTGTGGCTGGCAATGCGCTCTCGTTTCACCTCAAGGAACTGGTGCATGCCGGCCTGATTGATGCCGAACGCCAGGGCCGCAACTTGGTGTACCGCGCCGACTTCACCCTGATGAACGGTGTGCTGGCCTACCTGACACAGAACTGCTGCCAGGGCCAGACCTGTGCCGCCGACAAACCCTCTTCCTGCAACACAACTCCCGAAGCTCCATCCCAATGCCCAAACCCCTGAATGTCCTGTTCCTGTGCACCCACAATTCGGCGCGCAGCATCCTGGCCGAAGCCGTGCTCAACGCCCTGGGTGGCGGCCGATCCCGCGGTTACTCTGCGGGCAGCAGTCCGCGTCCCAACCAGCAGCCCAACCCTTTGGGTCTGCAGGTGTTGCGGGAAGCCGGTATCGATACAGAAGGCTTGTCCAGCAAGGGCTGGGAAGTGTTCGCCGAACCCGGTGCGCCTGTGATGGACCTGATCGTTACGGTGTGCGACAGCGCTGCGGGCGAGGTCTGCCCGATCTGGCCCGGCCACCCGGCCACTGCCCATTGGGGCTATGCCGACCCGTCCGCGGGCGATGCCCCGGATACCGTCAAGCTCGACGCCTTTCGCCAGACCTTGCAGGCGCTGCGCCAGCGCATGCAGTTGTTCGTGCAATTGCCGCCCGAAAAGCTGGAGGCTGCTGTACTGCAGGCCACCGCGCGTGGTTTGCACGCGGAGGCCTCTCATGGATAAGCTGCAGGCGCAGGACAAGCCAGCTCCAATGAGCATGAGCGCCGCACGGCCGCCCGAAGGCGCGAAGGCCCCCTCGGGGGGCAGCGACCCACACGGAGTGGGGGAGCGTGGGGGCATGAGCGTGTTTGAACGCTATCTCAGCATCTGGGTGGCGCTGTGCATCGTGGTGGGCATCGCCCTGGGGCAGGTGTTCCCCGCGCTGGCCCGGGCGGTGGGTGCCATGGAGGTGGCCCAGGTCAACCTGCCGGTGGGCGTGCTGATTTGGGTGATGATCATCCCCATGCTGGTTCGTGTGGACTTTGGCGCACTGGGCCAGGTGCGCCAGCATGTGCGCGGCATTGGCGTCACCCTGGTGGTGAACTGGCTGGTCAAGCCGTTCTCGATGGCGCTCCTTGCCTGGGTGTTTGTGCGCCAGGTGTTTGCGCCCTGGCTGCCCACCGAGCAGCTGGACAGCTACGTGGCTGGCCTGGTGCTGCTGGCGGCTGCGCCGTGCACAGCCATGGTGTTTGTGTGGAGCCGGCTTACGCGGGGGGATGCGCTCTTTACCCTGTCGCAGGTGGCGCTGAACGACACCATCATGGTGTTTGCCTTTGCGCCCATCGTGGGGCTGCTCTTGGGCATGTCGGCCATCGTGGTGCCCTGGGCGACCTTGCTGATCTCGGTGCTGCTGTACATCGTGATTCCGGTGGTACTGGCGCAGGTCTGGCGCGCACGCCTGCTGCGCGGTGGCCCGGCCGCGCTGGAGGCCGCCCTTCAGCGCATGGGGCCGTGGTCCATCGCTGCGCTGCTGCTCACGCTGGTGCTACTGTTTGCCTTTCAGGGCGAGGCCATCCTGCGCCAGCCGCTGGTGATTGCGCTGCTGGCGTTGCCTATCCTGATCCAGGTTGTCTTCAATTCGGCACTGGCCTATGGTCTGAACCGCTGGCTGGGCGAGCGCCATTGCGTGGCGGGGCCATCGGCCTTGATCGGTGCGCCCAATTTCTTCGAATTGGCCGTGGCCGCCGCCATCAGCCTGTTCGGGCTGGAGTCCGGCGCCGCGCTGGCCACCGTGGTGGGGGTGCTGATCGAGGTGCCGGTGATGCTGGCGGTGGTGCAGGTGGTCAACCGCAGCCGCGGCTGGTACGAGCAGGCCTTGTCATGAGCGGTGTTGCCGAGGCACTGAACGCCCATTGCTTTTGCACCGGGCTGGATTCGACCCGGCTGGATGCCGAACTGCAGGCCACCGACTTGCAGGCCCTGGTGCGCGAGCGCTGCCCCCATGCCTTTGCGCAGCATCCGGTGTTCGTGGCTCAAGCGCAGTTGGATCGCATGGCGGCGGTGGTGCAGGCCATGGAGACTGTGGTCGCCTTGCCCGCCTACCGCGAGCAGGCCTTGGCGCGCGCACCAGCAATCGCGCGCCACAATCCCGCTGGCGCCATGGGCGTTTTCATGGGTTACGACTTCCATGTAGACGGTGACCAGCTGGGTCTGATCGAGATCAACACCAACGCCGGTGGTGCCATGCTCAACGCCGTGGCGCAGCGGGCCCAGCGGGCGTGCTGCCCTGGCGTGCAACCCTTTCTGCCGCCAGCCCACGCAGCGGATGATTTCGAGGCGGCCATGGTGCGCATGTTCCAGACCGAATGGACGCGCGCTGCCCGTGCCCTGCCCCTGCGCACCATCGCCATCGTGGACGAGGCGCCCCAGGCGCAGTACCTGTTCCCTGAGTTCGAACTGTTTCGCCACTTGTTTGCCCAGCATGGGCTGCAGGCCGTGGTGTGCGATCCGTCCGAACTGGCGTTTGCCGATGGCGTGCTGCGCCACCAGGGGCTGGCGATCGATCTGGTCTACAACCGCCTGACCGATTTCTACCTGGACGACCCGCGCCACGCCGCACTGCGTCAGGCCTACCTGGCCGACCAGGTGGTGCTCACCCCGCACCCGCAGGCCCATGCCCTGTATGCCGACAAGCGCAACCTGGTGGTGCTGAGCGACGCCAGTGCCCTGCAAACCCTGGGCTTGCCGCAGTCGCTGGCAACCACGCTGGAGCGAGCCGTGCCGCGCACCGTGGCCCTGACTGCGGACAACGCCGAGGCCCTGTGGCGCGAGCGCCGCGACTGGTTTTTTAAACCTGCCGCGGGCTATGGCAGCCGCGCGGCCTACCGGGGCGACAAGCTCACCAAGGGGGTGTGGCAGAACCTGCTGGCGGCGGGCGATACCATGGCCCAGCGCATCGTGCGCCCCGGCACGCGCACCCTGGCCGAGGGGCAGGACGCCCTCAAGTTCGACCTGCGCAACTACGCCTATGCGGGACAGGTGCAGTGGGTAGCCGCCCGCCTGTACCAGGGACAGACCACCAACTTCCGCACACCCGGTGGCGGCTTTGCACCGGTGGTGGCCGTGCACCAGGTGCTGGCCGAAGAGCCGTCGCTAGCCGCGTCCTGTATGTGACTTGCTACCAAAATAGTAGCGACATGCGCCCTGTTTTCGGGGGCTATCCGTTGATTTTGCATGGGGGCCGTCGCTAGAATTCCGGCATGTTCGCCAAAACACCGACCCCTCCGTATTACGCCGTCATTTTTTCCTCGACCCGCACGCCGGGTGACCAAGGCTGGCGCCATGGCCGACCGCATGGTGGAGCTGGCTGCCCAGCAGCCGGGTTACCTGGGTGCGGAAAGCGCACGCGGTGCCGACGGCTTTGGCATCACCGTGTCGTACTGGGACAGCGAAGCCGCCATTGCCGCCTGGCGCCGGCAATCCGAGCATGTGGCGGCGCAGGAGCTGGGTATCGCCCGGTGGTACGACCATTGCGAATTGCGCGTGGCCAAGGTGGAGCGGGCTTACGGTAAGAGCGCGGGGCGCAAGGCGGGCTAGGCGCGCCTCAGCACGGCCAGGTGGAGCCGTGCTCAGGCACCATGGCGCGCCAGTGCAGTTCGTGTTCGATGCGAGCGCGCAAGGCGTCAGCGGCTTCCAGTTCGCCGTGCACTACATACACCTGCTGCGGGCTGTGCGGCATGGCGCGTAGCCATTGCAGGACCTGGTTGGCATCGGCGTGGGCGGATGCGGTTTCCAGTTGCACCACTTCGGCCTCCACCGCCACATCGCGTCCGTGGATGCGCAGCGTGCGTGCTCCGCTGGCCAGGGTGGCACCGCGGGTACCGGGCGATTGGTAGCCGGTCAGAATGATCATGTTGCGGTGTTTGCCCGCGTGCTGGGCCAGGTGGTGCAGCACGCGACCGCCCGTAGCCATGCCACTGGCAGCCAGGATGACCATAGGGCCGTGGCGAGCAGCAAGTGCCTTGGAATCGTCAACGCTGGTCACCATGGTGGCGCAGCGTGTCATTTCGTGAACCTCGTGCTTGCTGAGTCGGTGTTCGCCCAGGTGGTGTTCGAACAAATGGGTGGTGTGTACGGCCATGGGGCTGTCCAGGAACACAGGCAGATGCTTAGGGATGGCCCCTTCGTGCTTGAGCTGGGCAATGGCGTGCAGCAGTGCCTGTGCGCGGCCCACGGCAAACACCGGTACTACCGCCACACCCCCGCGACCGGCCAGGCGCTGCAGGGCCGGCGCGAGTTCGTGCAGCAGGTTGTCCGCAGGATGGCTGCGGTTGCCGTAGGTGGATTCGACCAGCACGGTGTCGGCCATGGGGGGGTGATCGGGCTCCTTCATCAGCGTGTCATCGGGTCGGCCTAGGTCGCCTGAGAACAGGATGCGCCGGTCAGCCACTTCCAGTAGCACGCTATTGGCGCCCAGAATGTGGCCCGCATTGGACAAGGTGACAAACCAACCCGGAATCGGCTGGTAGCGCTTGCCGACTTCCAGTACCTTGATCAGCGGGAGGCAGTCCAGCGCATCCTGGCGCGTGTACAGGGGCAGGGCCGGATCATGCTTGGAAAACCCATGGCGGTTGGCAAAGAGCGCGTCTTCTTCTTGCAAATGACCGCTGTCGGGCAGCAGGATTTTGCACAAGTCACGCGTGCCCGCACTGGCGTAGACCTTGCCCGCGAACCCTTCCTTGGCCAGCAGTGGCAAGTAGCCACTGTGGTCGAGATGCGCGTGTGTCAACACTACTGCATCGAGTTGGTCCGGCGCATAGGGCAGGGGGGTACGGTTGCGCAAGCGCAGCGCCTTGTAGCCCTGGAACAACCCGCAGTCGACCAGCAGGTTGTGGTCGCCGTGGCGCACCAGGTATTTTGAGCCGGTGACGGTTTGTGCGCCGCCCAGAAATGTAATGCTGACACCCATGGAACCTCCTGCGGTTGGCATCTATCTTGCCAGAAGCGGCAACGCCGCCGGGCACTAAGCCGGGCGGCGTTGATGGACGTCAATTGACGGGCAATCAGCTGAAGAAGTTTTTCAGGCGATCGGTCCAGGAGTCGCCACTGGGTGAGTGCTTGCTACCACCCTTGCGGAATGACTCCTCCAACTCGCGCATCAGCTTGCGCTGGTGCTCGGTGAGCTTGACCGGGGTCTCCACCACGATGTGGCAGTATAGGTCGCCAGGATAGCTGGAGCGTACGCCCTTGATACCCTTGCCGCGCAGACGGAACTGTTTGCCGGTCTGCGTGCCTTCGGGAATATCGATGGCGGCTTTGCCCCCCAATGTGGGAACCTCAATTTCGCCACCCAGGGAGGCCGTCACCATACCGATGGGCACCGAGCAATGCAGGTCGTCGCCGTCGCGCTCGAAGATGTCGTGCTTCTTGACTCGGATCTCGATATACAAGTCGCCCGGTGGGCCACCGTTGGTGCCGGGCTCTCCGTTGCCGGTGGAGCGGATACGCATGCCACTGTCGATACCGGCGGGAATCTTCACTTCCAGCGTCTTCTGCCGCTTGATCTTGCCCTGGCCATGGCAAGAGGAGCAGGGCTCGGGAATGACCTTGCCCGTGCCGCGGCAGGTGGGGCAGGTCTGCTGCACGCTGAAGAAGCCTTGGCGCATCTGCACCGCGCCCGCGCCATTGCAGGTGCCGCAGGTTTTGACCTGGGTGCCGGGCTTGGCACCCGTGCCCTTGCAGGTGTCGCAAGGGTCCCAGCTGGGGATACGAATTTGCGAGTCCTTGCCCTTGGCCGCTTCGTCCAGGGTGATTTCCATGGCGTAGGACAGGTCGCTGCCACGGAACACCTGACGGCCACCTGCACCACCACGACCACCCGCGCGCTGGCCGAACATGTCGCCAAAGATGTCGCCAAAGGCTTCGGCAAAGCCACCAAAGCCTTCGCCGGGGCCGCGCATGTTGGGGTCAACCCCGGCATGGCCATGCTGGTCGTAGGCGGCGCGCTTTTGCGCGTCGGACAGCATCTCGTAGGCTTCCTTGGCTTCCTTGAACTTTTCCTCGGCAGCCTTGGCCGAGTCACCCTGGTTGCGGTCCGGGTGATGTTTCATGGCCAGCTTGCGGTAGGCCTTCTTGATGTCATCTTCTGAGGCATTCTTGGGAACGCCCAGAATTTCGTAATAGTCTCGTTTTGCCATGGTTACCACACAGTACGCAAAAAGCCGCGCCAACGGTTCACGCGGGAATCCGTCAGGCGCGGCATGCTGTCAGCCGCACACTAAGGTGCCACCTATCAGCCTTTCTTGACTTCCTTCACTTCGGCGTCGACCACGTTGTCATCTGCTGCGCCATGGCTG
The DNA here is from genome assembly GCA_046348185.1 of Rhodoferax sp. Lineage (GTDB taxonomy): Bacteria > Pseudomonadota > Gammaproteobacteria > Burkholderiales > Burkholderiaceae_C > Allorhodoferax. Next base: position 126,750 of record JAXMER010000013.1, read on the forward strand.
GCCCCTGCAGATGCACCCGCACCAGCGGCTTGTTCGGCACCGGCAGCACCACCTTCGGCAGCCTGCTTGGCTTGCATGTCGGCGTACATCTTTTCACCGAGCTTCTGGCTGGCGGTCATCAAGGCGGTGTTCTTGGCATCAATGGCATCCTTGTCGTCGCTCTTGATGGCTTCTTCCAGTTCCTTGATGGCGGCTTCGATCTTCTCTTTCTCGCCGGCTTCGAGCTTGTCGCCGTACTCGGTCAGACTCTTCTTGACGCTGTGCACGCTGGCATCGGCCTGGTTCTTGGCCTGCACCAGTTCGAGCTTCTTCTTGTCTTCGGCGGCATTGAGCTCGGCGTCCTTCACCATCTGCTGGATCTCTGCCTCGGACAGGCCCGAGTTGGCCTTGATGGTGATCTTGTTTTCCTTGCCCGTGCCCTTGTCCTTGGCGCCCACGTGCAAAATGCCGTTGGCGTCGATGTCGAAGGACACTTCGATCTGAGGCACGCCGCGCGGTGCGGGCGGAATCCCTTCCAGGTTGAACTCGCCGAGCATCTTGTTTCCTGCAGCGATTTCGCGCTCGCCCTGGAACACCTTGATGGTCACGGCCGGCTGGTTGTCGTCGGCGGTGGAGAAGGTCTGGGCAAACTTGGTCGGGATGGTAGTGTTCTTGGTGATCATCTTGGTCATGACACCTCCCAGGGTTTCGATGCCCAGGGACAGCGGGGTCACGTCCAGCAACAGCACGTCCTTGCGGTCACCCGAGAGCACCTGGCCCTGGATGGCAGCACCCACGGCCACGGCTTCGTCGGGGTTCACGTCCTTGCGTGGCTCCTTGCCAAATAGCTCTTTCACCTTTTCCTGCACCTTGGGCATGCGAGTCATGCCACCGACCAAGATCACGTCGTGGATGGCCGAGGCGGACACACCTGCGTCCTTCAGGGCGGTGCGGCAAGGAGCGATGGTGCGCTCAATCAGCTCTTCGACCAGGCTCTCCAGCTTGGCGCGGGTGAGCTTGATGTTGAGGTGCTTGGGTCCAGACGCATCGGCCGTGATGTAGGGCAGGTTGATATCAGTCTGCGCGCTGGAGGACAGCTCGATCTTGGCCTTTTCGGCGGCTTCCTTCAGGCGTTGCAGGGCCAGCACGTCCTTGGATAAATCGACGCCTTGCTCTTTCTTGAACTCGGTGATGATGAAGTCGATGACGCGCTGGTCAAAGTCTTCACCGCCCAGGAAAGTGTCACCGTTGGTGGACAGCACTTCGAACTGTTTCTCACCATCGACGTCGGCGATTTCAATAATGGAGATGTCGAAGGTGCCGCCGCCCAGGTCGTACACGGCGATCTTGCGGTCACCCTTTTCGGCCTTGTCCAGGCCAAAAGCCAGGGCAGCGGCAGTGGGTTCGTTGATGATGCGCTTGACATCCAGGCCGGCGATGCGTCCGGCATCCTTAGTGGCCTGGCGCTGGGCGTCGTTAAAGTAGGCGGGAACGGTGATGACGGCCTCGGTTACTGCTTCGCCTAGGTAGTCCTCGGCGGTCTTCTTCATCTTGCGCAGCACGTCGGCGCTGATCTGCTGGGGCGCGAGCTTGTTGCCGCGCACTTCCACCCAGGCGTCGCCATTGTCGGCGGCGGCGATCTTGTAGGGCATCAAGTCGATGTCCTTTTGCACTTCCTTCTCAGTGAACTTGCGCCCGATCAGGCGCTTGACCGCGTACAGCGTGTTCTTGGGGTTGGTGACGGCCTGACGTTTGGCCGAGGCGCCAACCAACACTTCGCCGTCTTCTTGGTAGGCGATGATGGATGGGGTGGTGCGAGCGCCCTCGGCGTTTTCGATCACCTTGGGCGAATTGCCCTCCATGATGGCGACGCACGAGTTGGTGGTGCCGAGGTCAATACCAATGATTCTTCCCATGATGTTCTCCTGATGCGGAATTCAAAAACTCAGATGTTGTTCACTTGAAGCCAATAGGGCCAATTTCAAGAGGGTTATTTCGGCGCACTGACGGTGACCAGCGCCGGGCGCATGACCCGTTCCGCAATGGTGTAGCCCTTTTGCAGCAGCCCCACCACGGTGTTGGCTTCCTGCTCGGATGGCACCATGCTGATGGCTTGGTGCTGGTGGGGGTCGAACTTGGATCCGGCAGCAGGGGCAATGGCCAGGACCTTGTTGCGTTCCAGTGCCGATACCAACTGGCGCAGCGTAGCCTGGGCGCCTTCGCGGATCTGCTCGGTCGAGGCGTCCTGGATCGCAAGGCCGGCTTCCAGGCTGTCGACCACCGGCAGCAGGCTTTCGGCAAAACCCTCTACGGCAAATTTGCGCGCCTTGGAGATTTCGTCTTCAGCGCGACGGCGGGCGTTCTCAGCATCGGCCTTGGCGCGCAGGAACTGGTCGGCCAGTTCTGCGCACTTGGCCTTGAGCGTTGCCAGTTCGGCTTCGGCGCCAGCGAGGGCTTCGATATCCGACATTGGCACGGCGGCCTCGGCACTGTTTTCAGGTGCGGGTGTCGGGGTGGATTCAGATTCGGAGGGGGTGTGGTTTTCGGACATGCTGAACCAAAAGTCAGGTGGCAAGAAAAGTCAGTGGCCACCAACTGGGGGCGACGGGGCGGAATTCAAGCCCCGTTCAGAAAAAATACTACCGCTTCGATTCGTTGGCTAGACGATGTCGAGCAGTTCCACGTCGAACTTCAACGTGGCGTTGGGCGGAATCACACCACCGGCGCCACGGGCGCCATACCCCAACGCTGCCGGGATGATGAGCGTGCGCGCACCGCCTACTTTCATGCCGACCACGCCCTCGTCCCAGCCCTTGATGACCATGCCCGCTCCCAGATGGAACACAAACGGGTCGTTGCGGTCCTTGCTGGAATCGAATTTAGCGCCCTGGATGCCGTCGTTGTACAGCCATCCGGTGTAGTGCACTTTGACGCGTTGGCCCTTGGTAGCGGTGGCGCCGTTGCCTTCGGCGGTGTCGTTGTATTGCAGGCCGCTGGGAGTGGTTTGCATAGTGAATTCCTTGAAAGAACCGGAAATTATGCCCCACGAAAAAAGGACAGCCGGAGCTGTCCTTTTTGGGGGAAGGGTGCCAGGACCGGGCTGTGCGACTAGCGGGCCTTCTTGGCCTGGCTTTGCGCCCACTTGGTCGCAAAGGCCTGCAGGTCGCCCATGCGCTTGAGTAGATCCAATCCAGCGGGAGTGAGCGCGTACCCGTCAGACCCATGGGTCATCAAAGCGGCTTCACGCATTTCCTTGATACGGGTGTTGAGCGTATTGGGGGTGATGCCGCCCACGCTGTCTTGTAGCAGGCGGAAGGTCTGGGCGTGGCCGTCACGCAGGGCCCACAGCACGCGCATGGCGTAGCGGGACTCCAGCAGACTCAATAGCTGGCCCACGGCGACCGACTCTTTTGTGCTCATTCAAAACCTCTCCTCGATACAGTACGACGGTCGCCGCAACAACTGCGCAGGCGGGTAATTTGGAGTGAAACTATAGCGCAGATTTAAATGTGCTACCAGTTTTATAGCTGTAACGAGCTGCAAACGTTGTTTGCTTGTCAGTCTTGAAGGGAGGTGCTAAGGTTGCACCCAGTGGTTGCAGTGAACGACTGGAGGTTTTTCATGGGTTTCAATTTTGAACAGGTCCACAACTATTACGAACGCCTGGTCTTTGAGGAAGTGGCGCGGCGGGCCGACGGGTTTCCGGACTTCAGCAACGACATGCTGGGCGATGTGGCCTGTGTCGCGCTGAACCGCCTGCCCGCACGCTACGTGCGCCACGATGTGGACCTGATGTTTTACTTGACTGAGCAGGAGCGCCACACCATTGAAAAGGCACTCGAAGACTCGCTGCAATTTGCCTTCAATTTTGTTAGTGAACGCGCCACCAAGGAATTGCGTTAGTCCGCGTCAAAAGCTTGCCAGGACCTTTTGCATTAATTCCAGGCTTACATCGGGACGTACGCCAAACCAGGCTTCAAACGCAGCGCGCGCCTGGTGCACCAGCATGCCCAGTCCGTGCACGGTGGTGTGTCCGCGACGCTGGGCTTGCTCCAGAAGCGGCGTTTGTAGGGGCACATAGACAATATCTGAGACCAACGCACCCGGCGCCAGTGTCTCCAATGTGACATCGAGCGGCGCCTGCCCGTGCATGCCCTGGTTGGTGGTGTTTACCAACAAGGAGCAATCGCGCAGGGTGTCGTGCCGATCCTGCCAGGGTACCGCGTGAACGGGGCCGCCAAATTCCTGGGCCATGTCCACGGCCTTGGTGTCGCTACGGTTGGTCAGGCGGATGTTGATGGCTCCGGCGTCGATCAGCCCGGCCAGTACAGCACGCGCTGCGCCGCCGGCGCCCACCACCGTGATGGGACCTGCATCGGCGCGCCAGTGGGGTTGTGCTTCCAGCAGGCTCTGGATATAGCCGTAGCCGTCCGTATTGCGACCGCTCAGTGAGCCATCGGATTCCACTACCACGGTATTGACGGCACCAATGCGGGCGGCGTTGGCATCCACATGATCCACCAGGCGCAAGGCTTCGATCTTGTGCGGAATGGTCAGGTTGCAGCCCGCAAAACCCATGACAGGCAAGGCGCGCAAGGCCTGTTCCAAGTGCTCGGGCCTGACGGGCAGCAGCACGTAAGCGCCTTGCAGCCCGTGCTGCGCAATCCAATGGTTGTGGATCAGCGGCGAGCGCGAGTGCGCCACCGGCCAACCCATCACCCCTGCCAGCTTGTAGGGTGCCGCCACGTTATAGATTGTCGGTAAAGCTGCGCAGTTTGTCCGAACGGCTGGGGTGTTTCAACTTGCGCAGGGCCTTGGCTTCGATCTGGCGGATGCGTTCACGCGTCACGTCGAACTGCTTGCCCACTTCCTCCAGTGTGTGGTCGGAGGTCATCTCGATACCGAAGCGCATGCGCAGCACCTTGGCTTCGCGCGGCGTGAGGCTGTCGAGGATGTCTTTGACCACATCGCGCAAGCCCGCTTGCATGGCTGCGTCCATGGGCGCAGTGTTGGCGCTGTCTTCGATGAAGTCGCCCAAGTGGCTGTCGTCGTCATCTCCGATGGGCGTTTCCATGGAGATCGGCTCCTTGGCGATCTTCATGATCTTGCGGATCTTGTCTTCCGGGATCTCCATACGCTCGGCCAGAACCGATGCATCTGGTTCGAAGCCGAACTCCTGCAGGTGCTGGCGGCTGATGCGGTTCATCTTGTTGATGGTCTCGATCATGTGTACCGGGATACGGATGGTGCGCGCCTGGTCGGCAATGGAACGCGTAATGGCCTGGCGGATCCACCACGTGGCGTAGGTGGAGAACTTGTAGCCGCGACGGTATTCGAACTTGTCCACCGCCTTCATCAGACCGATGTTGCCTTCCTGGATCAGGTCCAGGAACTGCAGGCCGCGGTTGGTGTACTTCTTGGCGATGGAAATCACCAGGCGCAGGTTGGCCTCAATCATTTCCTTCTTGGCCGCGCGCGAGGCTGCTTCACCTTCGTTCATGCGCTTGTTGATGGCCTTGAGATCGTCCAGGGGGACCACGACGGCGGCCTGCAAATCTTTCAGACGCTGCTGGATGTCCTGCACCGGCGGGATGTTGCGTCCCATGACGGCACTCCACGACTTGCCTGCAGCCGCCTGCTTCTCGATCCAATGCAGATCCAACAGGTGCGATACGGCCTTGTTTCCATGCTTGTCGCGCCCACTGAACTCGGCGACGAACTGCTCGTGCGGGTAGCCGCACTTGTCGACGATGATGCGACGCAGTTCGCGCTCTTTCTTGCGGATGTCGTCGACCTGGCTGCGCACCATGTCGCACAGACGCTCAATGGCCTTGGCCGTGAAGCGAATGGTCATGAGCTCGTCGCTCAGTGCCCGCTGGGCCTTGACGTAGTGCGGCGTGCCGTAGCCTTCCTTGTCGTAAATCTTGTGCACTTTCTCGAACAGCGAGCGCAGGTTGTCAAACTTCTCCAGTGCCTGCTTCTTGAGTTCTTCGAGCTTCTTGGTCAGCGCCTTGGAGCCGCCCTTGCCATCGTCATCGTCTTCTTCGTCGAACTCGTCGAAATCTTCTTCGGCTACATAGTCGTCGGCTTCATTGGGGTTGGAGAAGCCGTCCACGATTGTGGTGATGACCACTTTGCCTTCGCGAATTTCTTCGCCCAGGCGCAGGATCTCGGCAATGGTGGCGGGCGATGCGGAAATGGCTTCCATCATGGCCATCAGGCCGCCTTCGATGCGCTTGGCGATTTCGATTTCGCCTTCGCGGGTGAGCAGTTCGACCGTGCCCATTTCGCGCATGTACATGCGCACCGGGTCGGTGGTGCGGCCGAATTCGCTGTCCACGGTGCTGAGTGCGGCCTCGGCCTCTTCTTCGGCCTCCTCTTCGGTGGCGGCGGTGGGGCCGGTGTTGTTCAGCAGCAGGGTTTCCGCGTCGGGAGTCTGCTCGTAGACGGCCACACCCATGTCGTTCAACATGGAGATCACCACTTCCAGCGTTTCGGCATCGACCAGCTTGTCGGGCAAGTGGTCGGAGATTTCACCGTGGGTCAGGTAACCCCGGCTCTTGCCCAACTTGATCAGGGCCTTCAGGCGCAGGCGGCGCTTGGCCATGTCTTCTTCGGACAGGACGGCTTCGTCCAGGCCGAATTCCTTCATCAAGGCACGTTCCTTGGCCTTGCTGATCTTCATGCGCAAGGGCTTGGCTTTTTCTGCAGGGCCAGCCTCGACCTCGGGTTGGGGGTCGTCGATCTCGATATCGCTCAGGTCGATGTCATCTTCGGAACTTGCAGCACTGGCACCGGCCTTGGGCTTGCGCCCGCGTTTGGCACCGGCCTTGGGCGGCGCACTGGACTCGGCCGCTGCTGCCTTGGGTGGACGCCCGGGCTTTTTCTTGGCGGTGGTTTCGGCTTCGATGGCCTTGGCGGCAACGGGGGTTTTAGGTTTGGAGGCGGGCACGGATGCAGGAGCTTTCTTCTCGGACTTGTCGGATTTGGCGGGGGACGCAGATTTGGCGGGCTTGGTGGCGGCTTTGACAGTTTTTTGAGCGGGCATGCGAAAACCTCAGTTCATCCAAACAAACAGAAAAACAGATGCCGACTGCAAAACCGCAAGTGGCTGCAGCATGGCCATGCAAGGGATGCGTCCCTCAGCGGCAAGATGGGTGGGCGAACATTTGGTATGCAGTCCTTGCGGGAATGTGGCCGGTTGGGGGTGTCAACGCGTGGCCGGGACCGGAGGTGCTGCTGTCGCTCTTGCCAGATAAACCGTGTATTGTACCGCGGATCGTGCTGTATGGTGGCGCACAAAGTTTGCGGCAGATCAGGATTTTGGCATGGCGGCCGCCGGGGCAGCGTGCTATCTTGGTTGCGCTAGCCAAATTTGCATTTGTTTGGAGAGGTCTGACATGGTGAACATACAGACAATGGCGGGTCGCTGGCGGCTTTGGTGCATGGCAATGGTGTTGTTCGTGTTCACGGGCGCGCTTGGTGCGGCGGATTTGCTGGCGCTCACCGAGCCACTGCCTCCGCTGAACTATGAGCAAGACGGCAAAGTGGTCGGGTTTTCCAGTGAACTGCTGGACCTCGTGGCGCACGAGGCGGGTCTTTCCGTCGAAAAGCAAGTTCTGCCTTGGGTGCGGGCCTATGACATCGTCGGTCGACAAAGCAACACCCTTATCTATTCACTGGTGCGCACGCCCGAACGAGAAGCCCTTTTTCAATGGGTGGGTCCCATCAGTGCGCGCCGAATCTTGATGTACCGCCTGCGCGAACGCGCCGACATCCAGATCAAGAGCCTGGATGATGCTCGCGCGTACCGTATTGGCACCACACGGGAGTCGGCCGCCACCAAGTTGCTGCAAAAGCTGGGCTTTGCCCTTAACGGACCGCAAGACAACCTGGGGCCGGGCCTGGACCTGGCCGCCAATGACGAAACCAACATGAAGAAGTTTATTGCGCGGCGTTTTGACTTGCTGGTCTCACTGGATTGGGCAGCTGCCTACAACGGCCGCAATGCCGGCCTGGGCCCGCAGGACATGCAACCCGCCTGGGTGCTCGATGAGACCGCGACATATTGGTATGGCCTCAACCCTGGCACCGATCCGGAAATCGCGCGACGCCTCAATGCCGCACTGCAGCGCGTGAAAGCCGATGGCCGCTACCAGCAGTTGCAGCACAAATACCTGCCGCGGTTGGAGCGGTAGCGGCTAGGAATTTGTGGCTTGCAGGTTCGCTTCGATCTGCAAGCGCCGGTTATGCAACTGCCGGTAGCGCGCCAGCGCGCCGGGGTCTGCATCGGCGCGCGCGATGGCCTCGGTTTCCTGGGATTTCAAGTCTTCAATCAACATGCGATTAAGCAAATCCCGCAATTCCAGCGCTGCGTCGGCCATGGCGCCATCGCCTACGGGTGCTGCGTGGGCCTGCAGCGCCACGGCTGTGTCTTCCTCTGCATGGCCTTGCAGGCTTTCACGTAGTGCTCCCCAGGGCAGAGGACCGTGCTCGTGTAGCTGCGCCTCCAGCCAGGTGAGCAAGCCCCCGTGGGGCGCGGGCAGGGCGCAGAGTAGGCAATGGTCTTCCGCTGTCAGCGTGTCCCACAGGGCACTGTGCTGCAGCAGAATGCGGGTGGCGTGATCGGCGCGCGAATTGGGGCGGGCGCGGCCACCACGGCTGGCGCGCACGCGCGCAGCAGGGCGCGTGCTGCGCGGACCTGCTGCAGACGTGCGCCAGCCTGGCACAACACTAGACGTGCCGCCCTGGCCGTCATCAGCCGGGGGAGACGATGCCGAGGGTGCCGACCCGGACGGCGCACTGGCCCACAGGGTCGACAATTCGGCGCTACCCAATTGCGCCAATTGCGCCAACTCCCCCAGTAGCTGCAGCTTGAGCGCACCTTCTGGCAAGGTCTGCCAGAGCGGGCGGGCGTTGGACACCATGCGGGCACGCCCTTCAGCGCTACCGAGGTCGCAGCCATCGCTGGCGGCCTCCACCAGAAAACGGCTCAGGGGCGTGGCGTCGTGCACATACTGCGAAAAAGCGTCGGCACCCCGCTCCCGGATAAAGCTGTCGGGGTCGTGTTCGGGCGGCAGGAACAGGAACTTGATGGAGCGTACGTCACTGGCATAGGGCAGTGCGGCATCGAGCGCTTTGCGAGCCGCGCGCCGTCCGGCCGCATCTCCGTCGAAGCTGAACACCACGGTGTCGGTGAACCGGAACAGCTTGTGCACGTGGTCGGCAGTGCAGGCAGTGCCCAGCGTGGCCACCGCGTTCGGAAAGCCCAGCTGTGCCAGCGCCACCACGTCCATGTAGCCCTCAGTCACCAGCACATAGCCCCGCTCGCGCAAGGCTGTGCGTGCCTCGAACAGACCGTAGAGCTCGCGGCCCTTGCTGAATACCGGTGTCTCAGGCGAATTCAGGTACTTGGGCTTGTCGTCGCCCAAGACGCGCCCGCCAAAGCCAATGCACTCGCCCTTGATATTGCGGATGGGGAACATCACCCGGTCGCGGAAACGGTCGTAGCGCTTTTCCTCGGTGCCTTCTTCGGCCAGCCGTTCGTCGGGCCGCCCCAAGGACGGCTGCACCCCCTCGGGGGGCCTGGCGGAGCCAGGGTTGGGGGCCATGTTGGAGATCACCAGGCCACTCTCCACCAGCAGCGGGTCGTCGTAGTGGGGAAACACACTGGCCAGGCTGCGCCAGCCCTGCGGCGCATAGCCCAAGCCAAACTGCTTAGCCACGGCGCCGGAAACGCCACGGCCCTTGAAGTACGCCACCGCACGCGGGGAATCCTTGAGGTGCTTGCGATAGGCCTCGGCCGCCTTTTCCAGCACATCGGTCAGGGTGCTCTGCTTGTGCCGCTGCGCCTGGGCGCGTTCACGCTCGGCGGGGCTGATGTCCTCTTCGGGCACCTGCAGGCCGTAATGTTGTGCCAGGTCCTTGACGGCCTCCACGAACCCCATGCCCGCATGGTCCATCAAAAAGCCAATGGCGTTGCCGTTTTTGCCACAGCCGAAACAGTGGTAGAACTGTTTGGTGGGGCTGACGCTAAAGGATGGCGACTTCTCGGCGTGAAAGGGGCACAGTCCTTGAAAATTGGCTCCGGCCTTCTTCAGCGGCACGTAGCGGCCCACCACCTCCACCACGTCGGCACGGGCCAGCAGTTCCTGGATGAAGGATTGGGGGATGGACATGGCGTCATTGTAGAAAGCCTGTTGTTGCTATCAAATATGTAGCTAAACAACAAGCATTGACGGGGGCTAGCTGCCAATAATAAGCTCAGTACCGGTTTTTCTGGGTGCGAGCGGGCGTGGCGGGCCCTACTTCTGCTTCGGGATGCGCCCGAGCAGGTAGAACTCGGGGTTGGGCAGCATACCGGTCATGTTGGCCATGCGGTTGGACAACCCGAAGAACGCCGTGATGGCGCCGATGTCCCAGATGTCTTCGTCGCTGAAGCCGTGCGCGTGCAGGGTGCTGAAGTCGCTGTCGTCCAGCGTGTCGGAATGCAGGCACACCTTCATTGCAAAGTCCAGCATGGCGCGCTGGCGCGCAGTGATGTCGGCCTTGCGGTAGTTGACCGCCACCTGATCGGCCACCAACGGCTTCTTTTCATAGATGCGCAGGATGGCACCGTGCGCTACCACGCAATACAGGCAATGGTTAGCCGCACTGGTGGCGGTGATGATCATCTCGCGGTCGCCCTTGGTCAAGCCGGAGTCCTCGCGCAGCATGAGGGCGTCGTGGTAGGCAAAGAACGCGCGCCACTCAGCGGGTCGGCGCGCCAGTGCCAGAAAGACGTTGGGGATGAAGCCGGACTTCTCTTGCACCTCCAAGATCTTGGCTTGGATGTCGGCGGGCAGCGTGTTCAGGTCGGGCAGTGGGTAGCGAACGGTCATAGGGGGCCTTGGTGGTGAATCTGGGTGGGGGCAAAGCCATGGTCATCATCGTCGTGCGTGGCGGCCGGGGCAGCGGGTCGCATCGCAGGAATGGTGCCGGGCTGACTTGACCAAAAATCGGACGCAGGCAACTCGGTGTACGGGCAGCCACAGTCAGGATGAAACTTCCAGGAAAAGAGATAGCGGGTGCCATTGCTGGCCGGATCGAAGCGGCGCAACCCTTGCAAGAGCTCGTTTTGCAGGGCCAGCGCATGCAGCACCAGCGCATCGTTCCAATGCATCACTTCCATTTGCAGCAGCAGCGCCTCGCCCTCGCCGGGAATGTGGATGGGTACCAACTCGCCGCGAATCCAGCTGGCCGGAATGCCGTTGTGGCGCAGCAAATGCTGCAGCGTCAGGCGCGCCATGTCGCGCTGGGTGGCGCTGAACTGCATGGTCTGGGGCGACGTAGAGGGGCCGGCATCGGGCGTCTTTTTGTCGCCCCTGCTACGACCCCGGTTCAAAAATTCAAACATGCGCACCACCTCGTGCGGACCTTCTGTCCTTTGTCGGTGCAGTGTAGCCCAGCGCCCAAAGTGATGCAGGGGTTTCGTCGCGGCACGCGCTTACGCGATCGCCGTCAGTTCCACCTAAGCATGTGCATTGCAGGCGGCTGGTTCAGCCCGTTGGAGAACGCAGTTACAGACCCTCAAGGCCCCTACTGCATCTGCGCAGGCAGGCCTGCATTGCGCTGCAGTTGGTGCATGCCAATAACGTTGCTGACGCTGCTCAAAATCATGCTTTCCGACTTTGCGGCTTTGGCATCCCTGCGGTCGTCGATGATGATCATGGTTTTGAGTGCCTGGTTGGCGGGCAGTCCCTTCACGTCCACCAGTTTGTGCAGTGCCGCGCTGGTGGATTGGTGGCGGGACGAGATGGCCAGAACCAGCGTGCCATCCACATCGAAATCAAATTCGTACTCGCGCCCGGTGATCCCTTGCACCTTGGGCTTGGGGTGTGGGGTGGATTTCTTCCACGCGGCCAGGCACTGGGCCACCTCTTGCACGAACACCTCGGCCTCGTGGGAAATCTCCTTGCGGTCATGCTCCCAGCGCACGAGATCTAGGAGGGTTGCCACGTAGCGGGAAAACCCGCTGGCGCTCTCCGTGGCGGACGTCCAAAGCTCAATCTCGCCCGCTTCGGTCAAACGTGCACCGTGGCCCTCGGCGGCTGCTTTCAGAAACTTCAGGTGATTGGGCGTACTCAGGTTGATGCCGCGCCCGGCAAAGTGCATCAGCGCGACACCGTCGTCAAAAAACCTGAGTTGATGGCCGACCTCTTCCACGAAAACCGGGATATGGTCTTCGTCATTGAAGCGAAAAGGTGTTTCGATCATGACGATGCGTCCCTCATCGTCGAGCGGGTGGCAGGTCAGTCCCAGCAGTGAGGTGAGTTGTTGGTTCAACATGGTCATCCTTTGAGCTCGAAAGACTCGGGGTGCGTGGGGTTCGGGCGGAACTCTATTTTCGTACGCTGGCAAAAGTGCTGCAACATTTCCTCAAACGACCAGTTTGACCACGCAGCGTCTCCCGGCGTGCGCTGGTCGCCCATGTGCTCGTGAGGGAGATCGTGCAGGTTTTTCAGTGTTTTGTTGAACTGCACTACGTCCAGTTGGTACACCCGCTCCAAGCCCCCCACCTTTTGTCTGAATACGGAAAACTGGTGGTGCTTGCGGCGAGTCTTTGTGCTGTGCCGAAATGCGAGCTGCACGATAAGACCGGTGCCCACGCCTTCCATATCGGTCACGCCAGAGCAACATCCCCACCTGTCGCCACGCTCTGGCAGCCACTCGCCAATGTCTACGCAGATCAGGGGCTTAGCGAGGAGGGCGCGCGCTTCTTTATGAGGTGTGTCACTCACGGCGTGCTCCTTGGTGTGCGTTTCGCCTTGGGCTTGTCAGCGGGTAGCAGGCTGGTGAGGTGCTGGTAGCGCTCGAAGAGGAAGGCTACGCGCTCGGCGTCAGACTTGTAGGACTTTTTGCCGCCGCAGGCTTCGTAGGCCTTGTCCACGGCAGCGTCGAGCTTTTGGTGGGCCTTGAGCAGGGCCGGGGGCATGGTGAGCGGGTCGTACAGGTCGGCCAGGCTGCTGCCGGGGAATTTGGCGCGGGCGTCGAGCACTGCCTGTGCTGCAATTTCGATAGCGCCCTGCGCAGTGTTTACGAGGGCTGATGGCTCATTTTGCTTTGAACCCGCTGGAAGATCGGGCCAGGGGAAGTTGTTGTAGACGATGAGCGCTGAATATTGATAGTCGCTTTTTAGGCGACCGCAGGTCGCACGGGTCCACGCCATGTGCATTTTCGACAGCATGACACCGAAGTGCCAAAGCTGAGCGTGTTCAATCACTCGCAGCTTGTCTCCGCAAAGGGCTTTCGGAGCCAAGAAAGCTATGGGAATAGTTTCGCGTCGCTCAGAGGACACTTGCGGCAAGGCAATGAATTCATGGCTGGGTAAGAACTCAGTGTGGAAGCGGGTTGGGGTGGCGGCTATTGCCTGTGTGGGCAAGCTCTTACTAGCTGCACGAAACGCCCTTACTGCTTGGACCCGCGCCATAACCTTGGGCATGGTTCGCAGCGTGGCGGGAGGACAGTCACCAAGCCATAGGCACCAACGCTCAACGCTGTTGATGAACTCTTCGCCACCTAGCCAAGGACGGAACCAAGGTGCGCTGGCTGGTTCTGCGCAGACGAAGGAGTCACGCTCTTCACTGCTAAAGAGGTAGTTGCCATCGTCGATGGGTTTGTTGCCCGATCGCATTTCTGGAACCGCGCACAGTGGCTTGGAACGCCGGGGCAGCACCACATCGGGTGCATCCACCAGGTACGGATTGATGTTGCCTGCTGGCACGGCGTGCGGTTCGCCTTTGATGTCGGCGTACTCGTAGATCACCTTGTCGGGGCGGTCCTGCAGTCCAAAGCCGATGATGACGCAGTGCACGGCTGCCTTGCCCGAGGCTTCGTTGCTCCAGCTAAAGGTCCGGTGCGCAAACTGGATATGCACGCCTTGCGCCAACAGCCAGCCCCAGAGCACGCCCACCTGTTCGCCCTGGGTAATGCTGTTGGTGGATACAAACGCCGCGCGTAGGGGTGTGGCAGGTGCAGGTTGGGCCGATTTTGGGGCCGCAGGCACCGTATGAGGCCCGGCCTGTGCCTGCCACACCCCGGAACCGTGCATGTACTGTGCTGCCTTCACGTACCAAGCGGCCACAAAATCCAGCAGCCCGGCATTTTCAATGCCAGCGAACACGGTGCGGGTGTCGTTGCGCTGGCCGTCATCCATGAATTTGGCGCCCACAAACGGCGGGTTCCCCAACACGTAGCTGCAGCGCTGCGCTGGCAGCACGTCGTTCCAGTCCAGCGTGAGCGCGTTGCCGTGCACGATGTGCGGGCTGGTCTTGAGCGGGATGCGGGCGAAGTACAGGCCAAACTCCTCGCCCACACGCAGGTTCATCTGGTGGTCCATGAGCCACAGCGCCACCTGGGCAATCTGGGCCGGAAACTCCTCGATCTCAATGCCGTAGAACTGGTCTACGTCGATATGGATGAGCGTGTGTACATCCACGCTTTGCTGTCCCGCCTGGCCGCTGAGCGCGTGGCTGGCGCGCAGCACCTCCAGCTCCAGTTCGCGCAATTCCCGGTAGCTGATGACCAGGAAGTTCCCACACCCGCAGGCCGGGTCGAAAAACGTGAGGCTGCGCAGCTTCTTGTGAAACTCAAACAACTTGTTGCGATTGCCCTTGACCTTGCCAAACTCCGCGTGCAGTTCATCCAGAAACAGCGGCTTGATCAGCTTGAGGATGTTCTCCTCGCTGGTGTAGTGCGCGCCCAGGTTGCGCCGTGCCTTGGCGTCCATGATGCTTTGGAACAGGCTGCCGAAGATGGCGGGGCTGATGGCCGACCAGTCCAGCGCGCAGGCGTCGAGCAGGGCTTCGCGCATGGCAGCGTCAAAGTCGGCCAGGGGCAGGGCCTCCTCAAACAGCTTGCCGTTGATGTAGGGAAACAGGGCCAATTGCACATCAAGGGCTTTGCTGCGCTGGTGTTCGGGCGTGTTGAGCACCTGGAACAGTTGCGCCAAACGCGGGCCAAGGTCGGAGCCGTCGCTGGCAGTGCGTTCCTCGATAAATGTGCGCAGGGCCTGCGACGGCTGAAAGATACCGGTGTCGTCGGCAAACAGGCAAAACAACAGGCGCACCAGCAGCACTTCAAGCGGGTGGCCTTCAAAGCCGCTCGCTTTGAGGGCATCGTGCAATTTGCCCATGCGCTCGGCGGCGCGGATGTTCACCGGGTCTTGCGCCTGGATGGCTTGAGCCTTGTAGCCGGCAATGAAGCCAAACAGGCGGATGTGCTTATGCAGGTCTTTCAGCGCAAACTCAACCGTTTCACCCGTAGCGAGTCGGTGCACACGAAAGCGGGCAAAGTCGCAGACGATGATGATCTGCGGCAGGTCGCGTTCGGCAATGCCTGGAAAATAATCCAGTGCTTGCTTGAATGCACCGTCCAGGCTCTTGCCGCGCGACTTCTGCTCCACCAGCAGCATGCCGGGCCAGAACAGGTCTACGAAGCCCTGGCCACCGCCGTGTTTCTTGACATTCAGCTCAAAGGTGGCAACGCGCTTGTCGGTGATGCCAAAGATTTCAAAGAAGGCAATCCAAAAGGGTTTTGCTTCGCTATCTTCGTTGCCCGCGTCCGCCCAGGTGCGGCTAAAGGCCAGGGCGCGGGATTTAATTTCGTTCCAGGACAGAGGCATGGCAGGTCAATAAGGTGGGGTGTGTGACAACCCTGCCATTATTGACCCACGCATTCCCCTCCAGATTCACGCCCCGGCGACCGGCTTGGCAGCTGACCTGCCGATCAAGCGCATCAGCTTTTGCTTACCCACGCGCACAAAATGCTCGATGTCATCCACGATGGAGAAGAAGCTGGGCGTGACCAGCAGGCTCAACAGGGTGGATGTGATCAGCCCGCCGATCACGGCTGCGGCCATGGGGGCGCGAAAACTGTTGTCGGCGTGGCCCAGGCCTGCCACGAGCGGGATCATGCCGGCCACCATGGCAATGGTGGTCATGATGATGGGGCGGGCGCGCTTGTGGCAGGCGTCGATCAGGGCGTCGAAGCGTGACAGGCCGTGTTCGCGCTGCGCCATGATGGCGTACTCCACCAGCAGGATGGAATTCTTGGTGGATACGCCGATCAGCATCACCAAGCCGATGAAGGAGGGCATGGAGAGCATCTTGCCGGAGATCAGCAGGGCCAGGAACGCGCCGCCAAACGACAGGATCACGGCCGGGATGATGGAGATGGGGTGCAGGAAGTCCTTGAACAGCAGCACCAGCACGATGTAGATACACAGCACACCCGTTCCCATGGCCAGGGCAAAGCCTGCCACCATTTCGCCCTGCACCTCGGCATCGCCAATCTCCACTTGCTGCACCCCGGCGGGCAACTTGACGATGGAGGGCAGCTTGGCCACGGCTTCGGTGACTTCGCCCAGGGGCACACCGGAGAGCTCCACCTCGAAGTTGACGTTGCGTACGCGGTTCAAGCGGCTGATCATGGCCGGGCCGCCCGACATCTCGAACGTGGCCACCTGGCTGAGCATGACCGGCCCCTTCACGCCGGGCACCATCAGGCGGCCCAGTACGTCCAGGTCCTGGCGCGCATCGGTGGCGAGCTTGACCACGATGGGCACTTGGCGCTGGCTCAGGTTGAGCTTCGGGAGTGCGGTTTCATAGTCGCCCAGCGTGGCGATGCGCAGCGTTTCGGCTACGGCGGCGCTGGTCACGCCCAGGTCGGCCGCGCGGGCAAAGTCCGGGCGGATGGCGACCTCG
This sequence comes from Rhodoferax sp., assembly GCA_046348185.1. GTDB lineage: Bacteria > Pseudomonadota > Gammaproteobacteria > Burkholderiales > Burkholderiaceae_C > Allorhodoferax. The sequence goes on from JAXMER010000013.1 coordinate 143,471, forward strand.
GCGCGCGTAAGGCTAGCGCTTGATGAGATATTGCCCAGGCCGGGGATGGTGCGCAGATCTTTCTCCACCGCCGCGGCTGCCTGCGCCAGCGCCAGCGGGTCTTCGCTCTTCAAGGCCAGCATGTACTTCTCGCCCGAGCCGCCCAGGCCCACCTTGAAGCGCGCACCAGGTAGGGCGTAAAGGGCGCTGCGCAGGGTGCCTTCCACCACCTGCTTGCGCGGACGGTTGCCGCGCTCGTCGAGCAAGACGGTGAGCGTGGCCTTGCGCACCTCGGTGCTGGCACCGCCCATGAAGGGGTCGGTGCCCACCGATCCCCCACCGGCCGTGGTGTAGACGCTTTTTACGTGCGGCACGGCCATGACGATGGCGCGCGCTTGCTCGGCGGCTTGGTGGGTTTGTGCCAGCGTGGAGCCGGGGGGCAGTTCCAGGTAGACCTGGGTTTGCGAGTTGTCGTCGGGCGGGATGAAACCGCTGGGAATCAGCGGTACCAGCATCAGCGAGCCGACAAAGAAGGCAATGGCCGAGAACATGGTGATCCAGCGGTGGTGCAGTGTCCAGCGGGTGATCTTCAGGTACAGCGGCATCCACACCGGTTCTTCGTGCACATGGGTGGAAGGCTTCATGATGTAGGCCGCCATCATGGGCGTGAGCATGCGCGCCACCACCAGCGAGGCGAACACCGCAAACACTGCGGTCCAGCCGAACTGCTTGAAGAACTTTCCGACCACGCCGCTCATGAAGGCGGTGGGCAGAAACACGGCGATCAGTGCAAAGGTGGTGGCAATCACGGCCAGGCCGATTTCGTCGGCGGCTTCCATGGCAGCCTGGTAGGGCGTCTTGCCCATGCGCAGGTGGCGTTCGATGTTTTCCACCTCCACGATGGCGTCGTCCACCAGAATACCGATCACCAGCGACAAGGCCAGCAGTGTCACGATGTTGGTGGTGAAACCCATGTAATGCATGCCAATGAAAGCCGGAATGGCTGCCAGGGGCAGCGCCACGGCCGATACCAACGTGGCGCGCCAGTTGCGCAGGAAGAACCAGACCACGATCACGGCCAGCAAGGCGCCTTCATAGAGCATGGTCATGGAGGCGTCAAACTCCTCCTGCACCGGGGTCACGAAGTCGAAGGCCTGGGTCAGCTCCAAATCGGGATGCTGGGCCTTGAGTTCGGCCAGGGCCTTGTGGACGGCGGCGCCCACTTCCACTTCGCTGGCGCCCTTGCTGCGGGTGATCTCAAAACCCACCACGGGCTTGCCATTGAGCGTGGCAAAGCTGCGTGGTTCGGCCACTGTGTCTTTCACGCTGGCGATCTCGTCCAGGCGCACGCGACGGCCGTTGGACAGGGTGAGTTCCAGGCGCGCGAGTTCGTCCACCGTAGCCACGGTGGCCAGGGTGCGCATAGGCTGTTCGGAGCCGCCCAGGTCGGCGCGGCCGCCTGCGGCCTCAACCTGCACCTGCTTGAGCTGGCGCGACACGTCGGCAGCCGTAGCGCCCAGGCCTTGCAGCTTGAGCGGGTCCAGCGCCACCTGCACCTCGCGGTTGACACCCCCCACGCGCACCACCGAGCCCACGCCGCGCACGCCCAGGAGGGCGCGGGTGATGGTGTTGTCCACAAACCAGCTCAGGGCCTCGTCGTCCATCTGGCCCGAGCGGATGGTGAAGGCCAGGATGGGCGAGCCCGACAGGTTCATCTTGCTGACGATGGGGTCGCGCAGGTCGCCGGGCAGGTCGCTGCGTACTTGTTGCACGGCGCTGCGCACGTCGTCCACCGCTTCTTGCGTGGGTTTTTCCAGGCGGAATTCGGCGGTGACGGTGACGTTGCCGTCCTGCACATTGGTATAGATGTTTTTAAGGCCTTGCAGCGAGGCAATGGCGTTCTCCAGCTTGCGGGCTACCTCGGTTTCGAGCTGCGCAGGCGCGGCGCCGGGCAGGTTGGCTGAGACGGAGACCGTGGGCAATTCAATGTCGGGGAACTGCTGCACCTTCATGGCGCCAAATGCATACAGGCCCGCCAACGTCACCATCACGAAGAACATGACGGCGGGGATGGGATTCTTGATCGACCAGGCGGAGACGTTCATGGTGCCTCCCGCCGAGCCGTCTCAAGGGAGGCACGTGCCCCCTCGGGGGGCAATGAACGAATGTGAATGTGGGGGTTCATGGTTCTTTGCTCCTTATTTGCTAGCAACAGAAGCAGGTTTTACGGGGGCTGGTGCGGACTTTTCGTCTGCAATACGGACCAGGTCGCCGTCGGAGAGGAAGCTGCCGCCGCTGGCGACCAGCTTGTCTTCGGGCTTGACGCCCGAGAGGATTTCAACCTGGTCACCGACGATGCGTCCGGTCTGCACCTTCACCTGGGCCACGCGGTTGTCGGCGCCCACGCGGGCCACAAAGCTGAAGCCGTCGCGCACCACCACCGCCGACTGCGGCACCGTGACGGCGCTGGATTGGCCCAGTTCAAACTCACCGCGTGCGTACATGCCCGGTTTGAAGCCTGCAGTGCCGTTGGGCGAGACACCCTGCAGGTCCACATACACCAGGCCGTTGCGCGTGGCGGGGTCCACGGTGGGGGCCACGGTGCGGACCTTGCCATTGGCGTGCGCACCGCCGGGGGCGGTGAGCAGCACGCCGACTCCGGGCGTGATGCGGCCCAGTTCGGTGGACGTGACTTCGCCGCGCCACTCCAGGCGGCCCTGGCGGATGAGTTTGAACATCTCGGTGCCCGCGCCTACGACGGCGCCCACGGCAGCCATGCGTGCAGAAATCACGCCGCTGTCGGGCGTCAGCAGCCGGGTGTTTTTCAGGCGCAGTAGCTGGGCATCGAGTTGGGCCTTGGCGGACTCGACGCGGGCCTTGGCAGTCTGCTCCTGGGTGAGGTATTGGTTGACCTGTTGGGCGCTCAAAGCGCCGCTGCCTTGCACGGCGCGGGCGCGCTCGGCGTTGGCGGCCGCGTCGGCCGCGTTGGCCTGCGCCTCGGCCAGGCTGGCGCGGGCCAGGGCCACATCGGCCTGCACGCTTTCGGCGGCAAAGCTGGCCAGCAGCTGGCCCTTTTGTACGCGGTCGCCCACGTTGGCATGCAGTTCGACCACGCGCAGGCCATTGGCCTCAGCACCCACGCTGGCTTCCTGCCAGGCGGCCACGTTGCCGTTGGCGGCCAGGCGAATGGGCAGGCTGGCGCTCTTGGGCTGCGTCAGCTGGACGGTGAGTGCGGGTTTGGGCGCGCTGCTCTTGGGGGCGTCGGCAGCCTGGCTGCGTGAAGCCATCAGGCCCAGGCCCCCCAGGGTGAGCAGGCCCGCCAGCACCAGGGTGAGGGTGGTGCCTTGGAGGGGAAAGGTTGGGGTAATCATGGGGAAACGGGTGTTCATGGGGATTCGCTTCGCATCAAGATGGGATCAGGGGGGGGTGGGGCTCAAAGCCGCCGCCCAGGGCGCGGTACAGCGCGATCCAGGCGCGGCTGCGTTCCAGGTCCAGGGCGAGCAAGGCAGAGTCGGCCGCCAGCGCGTTGCGCCGGGCGTCTTCCAGTTCCACCAGGCTGGCCAGGCCCTGGCTGTAGCGGGTCTGGGTAGCGGCCAAGGTCTGGGAATAGCCGTCGGCCGACGTGCGGGCGTCTTGCGCGCGGTCTTGCGTGCTGCGCAGGGTGACCAGCGCCTCTTCCACTTCACGTACGGCGTTGCGCACCTTGGCCTGGTAGCTGCTGACCACGGCGCGGTAGTTGGCCTCGGCGGACTGCACAGCGGCCGCACGCTGGCCGCCGTCAAACAAGGGCAGGTTGATGGCCAACGGGCCAAACGACCAGGTGGTGCCGTCGCTGTCGGCCCCATTGGTGCGCAGCCGCGTGGCCGCAATATTGCCGGTGAGCGTCAGGCGCGGCAGGCGCTGTGCCACGGCGGCACCCACCTGGGCACTGGCCACCATCACGTCGCGCTCGGCGCTGTAGATGTCGGGGCGTTGGGCAATCGTCTGTGCTGGCACGGCTGCTATCGAAATAGAAGCGCCCTGGGCAGGTTTTACGGGGGCTAGGGCCAGTTTTTGCTTCAAATCGGGTTCGGGTAGGGCGGTCAGGGCAACCAGGGCCTTGACTGTGATATCGCATTGGGCGGCCTGTTGGGTCAGGCGACTGCTGCCGTCGGCGGCGCTGGCACGGGCCATGGCGGCAACCGAGGGCGCCACGAAGCCGGCCTTGGCACTGATTTCGGTCAGCCGTGCGGTTTCCTGGCGCGAGGCGGCGTCGCGCCGGGCCAGGGCCAGTTGCTGGTTGCAGTGGGCCAAGCCGTAGTACAGGTTGGCCACCTCGGCAGCGACCGACACGCGCGCGTCGTGCCACTGGGCCTGACTGCCCTCGACATTGGCGCGGGCAGCCCGGCTCACAGCGCGGTTGGCGCCCACCAGATCGATCTCCCAGGATGCCTGCAGGCCACTTTGGCGCAACTCTGTCACCGGGTAGTCGGGCTGGCTCACGCCGCGGTTGGCGGCCACTTGCGCGCCTACGTTGGGCACCAGCGCACCAAAGGCCGCAGCTTGCTGGGCGCGGGTGGCTTCCACCCGGGCCAGTGCGGCCGACACCGTGGGGCTGGCGGCCTGGGCCGCGTCAATCAGCGCCACCAACATGGGATCGCCTTGCTGCTGCCACCACTGGGCCATCTTTTCGGGGCTGCCCTGGTGGGGCAGCGGTGCGTGCCAGGCGTCAGGCACAGCTGCATCGACCTGGGTGGGGGGCATCCAGCTGGTGCAGGCGGTCAGTGCCAGGGCGGTAGCCGCTGGCACCAGGGTGCGTAGAGTGGGCGGTTTCATGGTTGGGGGGTGGGTTGAGAACAGGGGTTCGTTGCTGTGGCGCTATGGCGGCGCACGGCCTCGGCTTGGACCAGCGCCATGGCATACCCCACTAGGCGATCACAGTGCACATCCAGTGCGCGGTGCGTGTCGATTAGTTGCGGGGCCAGTGCGCTAACCACTTCATGGCCCAGTTGCACCATGACGCCCAAGCCTGCGATGGCAAAGGCCAAGCGCCGTACCTCGTCGTCCGGTGTGGCTAATCCCAGGTGGTGGGTCAGGGCCGCAGTCAGCGCTTCATGCAGTGGGCGGATGCTGGTTTCGATCTCATCCTGCCAAATGCCGGTGGGCTCCAGCATCTCGCGGTAGTACAGCTTCATGCATTGCTGTACCTGTTCGCCTTGCTTGAGCGGGTCCACAAAGCTGTGCACGATGTGGCGCACCACGGTTTGCAGGTCGGGGGCGGCTCCTGGGTGTTGGGGCAGCTGCGCGTGGGGGTTCAGGTGGGGGTCGGTGAAAACGGCACGGTACAGCCCGGCCTTGTCGCCAAAGTAGTAGGCGATGGAGGCCAGATTCATCCCGGCCGCCTTGGCTATCTCGCGCGTGGAGGCCTTGGCAAACCCCTTGGCGGAAAACAGGGCCAGCGCCGCCAGCAAGAGCCGGTTGCGCGCTTCCACACCGTCGCTGCGTAGCGGTGCGCCTTGGTGGGAGTGGGGTGGTGCAGCAGGGGAATCCGACATGGGCGCGGATTCTAGGTGAGTTCAATCAAACGTTTGATCTATGTCGAGAAAAACCCCTGAAGTATCTGGGGGTTTCACGCTGCGTAGAGCTTTCTGAGCAGGCGCAGCAGGGTTTCGCGCTCGGTGCGCGTAAGGCAGGCCGAGACTTCGGCGTCCAGTTCCACGGCGGTTTTCTCAGCCTCGCGCATCAGCTTCTTGCCCGCCGGGGTGGGGTGCAAGCCATGGGCGCGCCCATCGTGGGGGTGGGGCTTGCGGCTGATCAGGCTGCGTTTTTCCAGCGCACGGATCATGCCCACCAGATTGGGCGCCAGTATGCCCAGCGCACTGCACAATTGCCGCGAGGTGATGCCGGGGTTGCGCGTGATCAGCGACATCACGGAGAACTCCACCGGGCGCAGATCGTAGACGGCCATGCGCTCCAGAAATGGCTCGATCAGCACCAGCGCGCTGCGGCGTGCGTTGTAGCCCAGCAGTGTTTCAAGAAATTGTGTGTCGACCTGGTCGACGCAGGGCAAATGGGAAGGCGCGCTCATGGTGGTACCCGATTCAGGTTCGATGCTTTGCACTGGGGCATCGCCCCCGCGCGGACGATGCTTGTACCACGAGACGGCCGCTTTTTGTGGCAGGCCTACTGCAATTTCCAGTCCCCGTTGGTGATGCGCATGATGACACCGGTGTCGTCGGTATAGCCGGCGTGGTCGGTGGCGGTGTAGTTCACGGTGCCATGAAACAGCGCAATCGGGCCTGCGTTTTCCAGTGCGGCCTTGATGGCACCGCGAAACTCCTTGGTGCCGGGTTGCGCCGTCTTGAGCGCAACGGGAACGATTTTCTGCAGCACCACGGACGCATCGTAGGCGTGACCGGCGTGCGTGTTGCGGCTGTTGGGGCCGTAGACTTTCTCCCACGCCTGCACGTGCGCCAGCGCCACCGCCTTGCTCGGGTGCGTGGGTGGTAGCTGTTCGGCCACCATGCCGGGCCCCGCCACCACATAGCCCCCCTCGACATCCTTGCCACCCACACGCATCAGATCGCGCGCAGCGGCACCGTGGGTCTGGTAGATCTTGCCCTTGTAGCCGCGCTCGATCAACGCCTTGTGCGGCATGGCCGCACCGCTGCCCGAGGCCACGATCAAGATGGCGTCGGGGTTGCCCGCAGTCACTTTCAGCGCCTGCGCGGTGACGCTGGTGTCGGTGCGCGCAAAGCGCTCTTCCGAGATGAATTTCAGATCGGTGCCTGCCATCTTGGCTTTCATGTCGCGCAGGAAAAGCTCGCCAAACGCATCGGCGTAGCCCAGAAAGCCCACGGTCTTGACGCCGTTTTTTTTCATGTGCGTCACCAGGGCGTGCGACATCACCAGCGTCGATTGCGGCAGGTTGTACGACCAGGGCGACTTGGCGGTCGACACGTCGATGGGCGCAAACGTGAGCTGCACCGTACCCGACTCTGCAGCAATTGCTGCCACGGCGTTGGCGGTGGGGGTGGACGACGATCCCAGCAGGATGTCGACGTGGTCTTCGCTGACCATGCGTCGGGCGTCCTTGCTGGCCTGCGTGGGGTCGGTTGCATCGTCCATCATGATGATGTTGAGCTTTTGCCCGGCGATGCTGGTTGGCCACAGTGCGATGGAATTCTTGCTGGCGATGCCCAGCGCCGAAGTGGGGCCGGTCAGTGGCAGGATCACGCCCACGTTGATGTCGGCATGCGCCGCGCACGCCAACCATGCGGCAAGGGAGGTGGCAAGAAGGGTCCGGATGGCTTTCATGGGCTGTCTCCTAACGGGTTGTGAACAAGAAGCGAACGGGAGCGGGCTGGAGTGATCTTCGGGGATCCTTCAACGTGGCGCCATGCGCAGCGCGCCGTCCAGGCGAATGACTTCGCCATTGAGGTGGGTGTTGTTGACGATGTGCACTGCCAACTGCGCGAATTCTTGCGGTTTGCCCAGGCGTGGTGGAAACGGAATGCTGGCGGCCAGCGACTGCTGCACCGCCTGCGGCAAGGTCTGCATCAGCGGCGTGGCAAACAGGCCCGGTGCGATGGTGCAAACGCGGATGCCGTGCTGCGCCAGGTCGCGCGCCATAGGCAGTGTCATGCCCACCAAGCCGCTCTTGGATGCGCTGTAAGCCTGCTGCCCGACCTGGCCGTCAAAGGCAGCCACGGACGCCGTGAACACGATCACGCCGCGTTCGCCGTCGTCCAGGGGTGCGAGCTTGGCGCACGCTGCGGCAAACAACCGGCTGGCGTTGTAGGCACCGATCAGGTTGACGTTGACCACGCGCACGAAGTCTTCCAGCGGCGCCGGGCTACCGTCTTTGGCGACGATGCGTTTGGCGGTGCCGATACCCGCGATGTTCATCAGCATGCGAGCCGGGCCAAGCGCTGTGGTGGCCTGCTCCAGTGCCGCCTGCAGGCTCGTGGTGTCGGTGATGTCGCAGGTGCAGGCCACGGCGCGGTCAGCACCGTGGGCGCTTTGGATGTCGGCCGCCACCTTGTCGGCGTTGGCGGGGTTGATGTCCAGCACCGCAACCTTCGCGCCCAGGCGGGCGAGCTCGCGGGCCGTGGCCTCGCCCAAGCCGGAGCCAGCTCCGGTAACCCAGGCGGTGTGTCCTTCAATCTGCATGGTGATGCGTCCTTGTTGTCAGTTGCTATGATTTGTGTAGCGGTAGATTCAGGGTTTACGGGGGCTAATCGGGTGTTTTGTTCTCAATCAAGAGCGCGATACCCTGGCCGCCGCCAATGCAGGCACTGGCCACGCCCAGGCGCAAACCGCTGCGCTGGAGCTCGCGCGCCAGGGTGATGGTCAGGCGCACGCCGGTGGCGGCCAGGGGGTGGCCCAGGGCGATGGCGCCACCATTGACGTTGAGCTTGTCCAGGTTCAGGCCCAGCTCGCGGGCGACCGACAGCGTTTGTGCGCCTTGCGCTTCGTTGATTTCAAAACGGTCGATCTGATCAAGCCGCAGCCCGGTGCGTTGCAGCAGGAGCCGGATGGCCGGGGCTGGGCCGATGCCCATGGTTGCCGGTGGCACGCCCACCACCGACGCCGCCAACAGCCGCGCCAGTGGCTGGCGGCCCTGTTCCTGCGACCACTGGCGCGCGAAGCTGCCGCAGCTAACGACCGCTGCCGCTGCCGCGTCTACCAGCGCCGAACTGTTGCCGCCGGTTTGCACGCCGCCCTCGCACACCGGGCGCAGCTTGGCCAACACCTCGATGGGTGAGATGCGGGCATGGGTGTCCTGACTCACTTCGGTGGCCTTGCCCTGCAGGCGGATGCCGCGTGTCACATGGCCTTCCAGCTCGAACGTTTCCGACACCACTGGCACGATCTCGCCCGCATGAAAGCCCCTTTGCTGGGCCGCCACCGCCTTGGCAAACGAGGCGCAGGCGAATTCGTCGACCTGCGTGCGCGTGATGCCGTACTGGCGTGCCAGGTTTTCCGCCGTCTGGATCATGTTGATACCGGCGGCCGGGTCTTTCAGGGCTTCCCACATGTAGTCCTTGAACCCCACGTCGGCACCGAGCTTGAATCCGGTGCGGTGTTCGAAGGCGGCAATGGGGTTGCGCGTCATGTTCTCGGTGCCCACCAGCAGCGCGGTCTGGCAGCCCCCGCTCTGGATTTGCTCGCCCGCCTGGCGAAACAGCTCGAAGCCGGTGCCGCAGATGCGTTGCGCCATCAGTGCGGGCACGGCCTGCGGCACCCCTGCGTACAGGCCGATATGCCGCGGCAGGAAAAACTGGTCGAAGTCGCCGGGGGCCATGTTGCCGGTGAGCACCGATTCAATTTGGCTGCCTGCCACGCCACTGCGCTGCAAAACGGCACGCGCGGCCTTGATGCCCAGGTCGGTCGGCGAGATGTGGCCCAATGCGCCGCAGTAGTCCACCATGGGCGTGCGCACGCCATCGAGAATCCAGATGTCCTGGAAGGCATTGAAAAGCCCGTTGTAGGGTGTGGTCGTCATGGGTCAGGCCGCGGCGGTGTTGAGGGGATGGGCGGCGTGCGTGGTCGGTTTGAGTACGCCCGCCAGGGTGTCGTCATGCAGTGCCTGCACCGTCGCTGCCCGGTGGGACAGCACGGCGCGCTGGTTGATGGAGCCTTTGTCGGTGATTTCGCTGCGGTCGATGGTGGGGGGATCGCTGAGCAGGCACAGGCGCGCAATGCGGGTAGCACTGCCCGTTGCCTGCGCGGCCAGCCGGTTCAGCAGGGCCTGAAAATGCGCCCGCACCGGTGCACTGGCCAGTACCTGCGCCAGCGTGGCCTCGGCGCCCAGGCCGCTGAGTGCGCGGCAGGCCGACGCATGGGGGAACACCATGGCACCGACTTCATGGTGCCCCAGCCCGGTGATGACCACATCCTGAACGCAGGGGGCACCTGCCGCAATGATCTGGTTGCGCAGTGGCCCCACGCTGACAAAAGTGCCGGTGGCCAGCTTGAAATCCTCGGCGATGCGGCCATCAAACTTCAGCCCCAGGTGCAGGTTGGTTTCGTCAATCCACTTCACCGCATCGCCCGAACAGAAGAAGCCTTCTTCATCGAAATGCTTGGCGGTTTCCTGCGGGGCGCGCCAGTAGCCCGGTGTGATGTTGGGGCCACGGTAGCGCAGTTCGGTCTTGTCGCCCATGTGAACCAGCTTGATTTCCAGCCCTGGTGTGGGTACACCCAGGTCGCCCGCTTTGACGTCGGGGTGGGTGACGAACAGGGCAAAGGGGCCGGATTCGGTCATGCCCAGGGCGGTCGTCATCACCACCCGCTGGCCCAACTCGGCCTCTTGCGCGCGGCTCAGGCTGTCCCACACCGGCTGGCTCAGGCCCGCTCCGGCGTAGAAGAACATCTTTACGCGCGACAGCAGGTTGCGTCGCAAGGCCAGGTCGGTCTGCATCGCACTGGCAATGGCCTCAAAACCCGCAGGCACATTGAAGTACACCGTGGGCGAGACCTCGCGCAGGTTGCGCAAGGTTTCGCCCATCAGAGCCGGCGCGGGCTTGCCGTCGTCGATGTACAGGGTGCCCCCGTTGAAAACCACCATACCAAAGTTGTGGTTGCCACCAAAGGTGTGGTTCCAGGGCAGCCAGTCCACCAGCACCAGCGGCTCTTCGGTGATGACAGGCATCGACTGCGTCATCTGTTGCTGGTTGGTGCACCACATGCGGTGCGTGTTGATGACTGCCTTGGGCAAGGTGGTCGAGCCGCTGGTAAACAGGAACTTGACGATGGTGTCCGGGCCCGTGGCCTGCAGGGCGGCGTCTACCGCGCCTGTGGCCGGGGTGGCGCATAGCTTGGCAAACCGGCTGCAGTGGCGTGCGGGCAGGTTGCCCTGGGTAAAGACGATTTCCAGTTCGGAGTCGACGCAGGCCTCAATGGCCTTGCCGTAACGCGCACTGTCGGCCGCAAACACGAGGCCGGGCGTGACGGTGTCGAGCACGTGGCGCAGCTTGGCATAGTCCTGGCTGACCAGGGAGTACGGTGGCGATACCGGCACAAAGGGAACGCCCGCGATCATGCAGCCCATGGACAGCATGGCGTGCTCAATGTCGTTTTCGGACAGGATGACGACGGGGCGCTGTTCACTGAGCTGGCGGTTGAGCAGGCCTTGCGCAATGTTGCGCGCGGTGTGCCAGGCCTGCGCGTAGCTCACGGTCTGCCAGTCGCCAAACTGCCCACCACCCAGCGCAGTGCGGCGCGCCACAAAGACGCGCTCGGGCGTGTGCAGCGCCCAGTGCCGCAAGCGGTCGGTCATGCGCGGTGGCGGGTCGCGCAGAGCTTGCTCGGCCTTGACGTAGCTGACACCCGGTGCACCGGCGCGGTGCTGGATGCGGGTAACGCCAAAAGCCAGCGGGCGATAGGTGGGTTGGCTCATGGGGCGCTCCTTTGCTCAAGCGCCGCGGACTTTTGCGCCGCGGCCTTCCAGAAAGGCGCGCATGAAATGTTTGGCTTCGGGGGCACTTTGGGTGATGCCGGCCATCATGGCCTCGGTGATGAAGCCTTGGTCGCCCGGTGCCTCGGCAATGCGCGGCAGAACGTGGGTGATGGCGTAGTTGGTCAGCGCAGCGTTGCTGGCGACTTTCTGGGCCAGTTCCATGGCCTTGTCCAAGGCCCGGCTCTGGGGTACCAGGTAGTTGACCAAGCCGATGCGTTCGCCCTCTTCGGCGTTGAACACACGCCCGGTGAGCATCATGTCCATCATGCGTGCGGTGCCGATCAGCCGTGGAATGCGAACCGCGCCGCCCCCGCCGACAAAGATGCCCCGCGAACTCTCGGGCAAGGCGAAATACGTGGTGTTGTCTGCCACCCGGATGTGGCACGCGCATGCCAGCTCCAGCCCACCCCCGACCACGGCGCCGTGCAGGGCTGCAATCACCGGCACCGGGCTGTATTGAACGCGTTCCATGGCGGCGTGCCACATGCGCGAGTGGTGCAGGCCTGCGGCGGCATCACGTTCACTCAGTGCGTTGAGATCCAGGCCTGCGCAGAAATGGTCGCCTTCGCCATCGAGCACGGCGGCGCGGATGCCCTCGGGCAGGTTCTCAAACAGATCGCGCAGTGCCAGGATGAGGTCGTCGCTGAGTGCGTTGCGCTTGGCGTTGCGTGCCAGACGGATCAATGCGATTTCCGACTGCGCGCCACAGCGCTCGAACTGCAAGTGGGGATGGCCCATGGTTTGCCTCCTGTGAGGCTTCATTATGGTTATGAAATATAACCAATTCAAGTCTTTAACGGCACTTTTCTGTTGGTGTTTTCCCGGGGGAGTGCGTGTCTGGACGCCGGGGCGGTGCGTTCAACCCATTAGCAACTTATGCACCAGATCTGCCGCCGTGGCTGCCTTGTACTTGCGCATGAGGCGGGCGCGGTAGATGTCTACTGTGCGGTGGCTGATGCCCAGCGTCTTGCCGATCTGCTTGGAGGTGAGGCCTTGCATCAGGTGGGCGGCCACTTCGCGTTCGCGTGCGGTCAGTTCAGCCTTGACCGGGCGGCGCTCGCTCAGGTCTTCGAAGCCCCAAATGCCCGCTTCGTGCGGAGCCTCGCGGTTCAGGGCGCGGCCCGTCACGTGGCACCAGAAGGGTTCGCCCTTGAAGCGGCCGTCCACGCGGCGCATGATGCGGTCGTCGGCATAGGTGCCATGGCGATTGAGCAGGGGAATCAGGCGCTCGCCGGTACGCTCGTATTCGTCGGCACTGGGGTAGAGCACCTGGAAGGACTGGCCAATGAGATGCTCGCGCGTGGTGCCAAACATCTCGCACAGGCGCTGGTTGCAGTCGATGATGGTGCGGTTGCGCGACAGGGCCAGGCCCACAGGCGCGAGATCGAATGCAAGTTGAAAATCAATATCCATTTTTCTTGCGGGTTGGGCTTTACGGAATACTACGTATGCCAATACGTAGTATCGTAACAATACCGATTCTTCAAAGGAGATGGGCGTATGAACAAGGTGTATCCGAGCGCAAAGGCTGCGCTGGACGGTGTGGTGAAAGACGGGCAGTTGCTGGCAGTAGGTGGTTTTGGCCTGTGCGGCATTCCCGAGGCGTTGATCGACGCCCTGCGCGACAGTGGTGTGAAAGACCTGACGGTGATTTCCAACAATGCCGGTGTCGATGGTTTTGGTTTGGGCAAGTTGCTCGATACCCGCCAGATCAAGAAGATGATTTCCAGCTACGTGGGCGAAAACAAGGAGTTCGAGCGCCAATACCTGGCTGGCGAGCTGGAACTGGAATTCACCCCGCAGGGCACGTTGGCCGAGAAGCTGCGCGCCGGTGGCGCGGGCATTCCCGCCTTTTTTACCAAGACCGGTGTTGGCACGTTGGTGGCAGAAGGCAAGGAGCTGCGCGAGTTTGATGGCGAAACCTACGTGATGGAGCGCGCCTTGTTTCCCGAGGTGGCGTTGGTCAAGGCGGATGTGGCCGATCGCTCGGGTAACCTGCGCTTTAACCTGACGGCACGCAACTTCAACCCCGCAGCGGCCATGGCCGGCAAGATCTGCATCGTGGAAGTGGAGCGCGTGGTGGCCACGGGCGAGATCGCCCCAGACGACGTGCACCTGCCCGGCATCTACGTGCACCGCATCGTGCACAACCCCACGCCCGAGAAGCGCATCGAGAAGCGCACGACCCGCGATCGTAAAGTTTGAGGAGATTGATCATGCCCTGGACCCAAGACCAAATGGCCGCCCGCGCGGCCCAAGAGCTGCAGGACGGCTTCTATGTGAACCTCGGTATCGGCATTCCCACGCTGGTGGCCAACCATGTGCCGGACCATATCGAGGTGTGGCTGCAATCGGAAAACGGCATGCTGGGCATTGGCCCCTTCCCGTACGAAGACGAGGTGGATGCGGACCTGATCAACGCTGGCAAACAGACGGTGACCACGCTCAAGGGATCATCCATTTTCGGCAGCCACGAAAGCTTTGCCATGATCCGCGGCGGCAAGATCAACCTGTCCATACTGGGCGCCATGCAAGTCACGGCCCAGGGCGATCTAGCCAACTGGATGATTCCGGGCAAGATGGTCAAAGGTATGGGCGGTGCCATGGACTTGGTGGCCGGTGTCAAGCGCGTGATCGTGCTCATGGAGCATGTGGCCAAGAAGAAGGATGGCACGACCGACCTCAAGATCCTGCCCCAGTGCACGCTGCCGCTGACCGGCAAGGGCGTGGTGGACCGCATCATCACCGACCTGGCTGTCATGGACGTCACACCCGAAGGCTTGAAGCTGATGGAGCTGGCCCCCGGCGTTACGCGCGAAGACGTGCAAGCCAAGACGGGCGTGCCACTGTTGTAATTTGCCGAAATCGGCCGCACCGGGTTTCTTCCGGTGCGGCTTTTTTTTTGGTGCGGGTAACATGGGTCATCTACAACGAAGGGAAGCAATGTCCAGAGCGCTCAAGGTCCTGATGTTTCTGTTTTTTGTGGTCTTCCTGTCCACTGGGGCGGGCATGGTCCTCATCGTCAACGCGGACGAGGGCTCGGCGCCGTGGATCACCCTGCTGGCGCGCAACCATGGCATCGTGTTCGTGTGGCACCTGGCCTGCTGGTTGACGCTGGGCATGTTCTCCAACTACTACTGGGACTTGTTCAATATGGGCCGTGGCATGGATGCAATGCAGGTACAGCGCATCTTGCTGCCGTTGCTGGTATCGCCCATCGTGTTCTACCCCACGTACAACCTATGGCTGTCCAGTAGTTCGCAGAGCTATATTCTGTTTGAAGTGATTGCCTTCCAAAGCGGCTTCTTTTGGCAGGCGCTTTTCACCAAGGCCAAGCCCATCTAGGCCGCGCACAACGTTTCCCTGGACTGTCAGCGCCGGTGCTGCGCGTGCGGCACGGACCAAGATTACCCCGACCGATACGTAGACGGGCGTGGGGGCTAGCGCGGGAGTTCGTAGTCGATTTTTTCGATCTTGCCGCGCCAGTAAGGCACTCGGCCGCTTGCCGGTGTCCAGGCCACCTCGGCCTGCAGGGGCACCCACATGCCGTCGCGCAGTTGGTAGTCGGATACCACCGCCTCCCAGGGCATCGGTACCAGGGTGCCGTCCACCATGGCGCTACGCGCATCGCTGGTGATGCGCTGCACCCAACCCTGCGCATCAAAGTGGAAAGTCAGTGCCACCGTTAGCGCGCCATCGGTCAGAGTGGCCAGGGCGGACTGCGCATCCACCGCTGTCCATTGCACGCCTTGACCAGGCAGCAAGGCCGTGGGGTACCAGACGGCTTCGGCCAGGTAGCGCATCAACTCGCCGCGGGCAATGTCCGCGCCGCCTTGCTGACCAGCCAGGTCCACCAAGCCCAGCACAGAAGGCTGCAAGGTGCCTGTTCCGGCCACATAGGCGTCGACCACACGCACGTCGATGCCCGGCCCCATGCTGATGGCCGCGTCCCAGACGAAGCCTGGGCGTGCGGTGGCAATGCGCTGGCGTGCAGTAAATGTGTCCCACTGGGGCTGCTGGAAACTGCGGTTGAAAGTGCCGGTTTGCTCCAGGTACACACGGTGGACCAACGGCTGATTGGGTGTGAGCACCTTGGCAAAGTAGCGTTGCACCACCGGTGGCAAGGTGGCCAACTGCTCCTCATAAAAGCGTCCGGGGCGCTGCGGGACGGGGAGCGTTGCGGCTTCCAGGGCGTAAACAAAGGTCTGGACGTTGTGGCTCCAGCGCGCATGGCCCCACAAGCCCACCGCCAACGCAATGCCCATTCCAACGAAAACCGCGATCTTGGCACGCCGAATCACGGTGTCGAGCCGATTGGGATGTGCAGGGGCGTAGCTGGGCACCACCTTTTCCGAAAGCGGCACATCCGGTTGATCGCGCTCGACCTTCATATTCTCCAGTGACTGCCCAGCATAGGGCGGTCGCGCACGGGCCAACTGGGGCACAGCATTTGCACCACCTCCATCAGGCTTAGCCACTCGGTGATGGGATCGATTCCAGAATCGCCGCCTCGCGGTGGCTGGAAGGGTACGCCCGCTTCACTGGCCAATACCGCATTGGCAGGTGTGGCTGCACGGCTGGGCGCATTCTGCGTTGTGTGTGTTGCGTTAACTGAGGAGTTCATCGAGTAAATGAGACTGGTTGAACAGGGCAAAGTACTCACGCAGTTCGTCGAGGTTGATTGAGGTGCGATGCAGTTTGACCAATGCACGAATGTCGTCCAGGTCACGCGTGCGCGTAGCATCGTTCACAAAGCCTTGCAATTTGAAGCCTATCAACCCTTCAACACTGATGACGCGCAGGGGACCCATGGGGGTCTCTCGCTGCGACGCTTGCGCCAGCAAGCGGCGTGCAAGCGGCCGATGGGCGTACAGCAAATCCAAACCTTCGGTACCGCGCACATAGTTGGCGGCGTCTGCACTGCGGTAAAGGCACTGGTAACCCAATTTCAGCAGTGCGTCATGCACCCGGTCCGCGGCTTCGGCCTCCAGCAGAAAGTCCACGTCCTGGGTGGCGCGCACTACCTTGTGTGCAACCACGGCCAAGCCGCCAATCAAGGCCGGTTCCGTACGGTTGCGCGCAAACATGGACAATGCTTCGCGGATTTGGTCGGCCAGGTTGGGCATGGGGTCCGTGTGGGAAGTGGATGAGGTAATCATAGCGTCCCGCTTGATCGGCTACGGCTTGTGAATCACCTGTTGAAAACGTAGTTTTGGTACATTTCGTCAGAAAAGCTTCCATGATTACACTTTGAATGCCACTGGGTTGGGCGAGTTGTTGGGGTTTTTGCTGTGTTGTAAAACTACTTTGCCTCGGTATACTCACTGAAATTGGTGTGCAGACGGGCCTGTGCACTTTATGGAGATGCAATGTGGCAGATGTGAAATTGACCGGTGTAGGCAAGGCGTACGGCGATGTAGCCATCCTGCGCGACGTGGATTTGCACATCCGTGATGGTGAGTTTGTTGTTTTCGTGGGGCCGTCGGGCTGCGGAAAGTCCACGTTGCTGCGCATGATTGCCGGCCTAGAAGAGATTACCGCGGGCGATCTGCATATTGGCACGCGCCGCGTGAACGATGTGCCCCCGGCCGAGCGCGGCATTGCCATGGTGTTTCAGTCGTATGCGCTTTACCCGCACATGGACTTGTACGACAACATGGCCTTTGGCTTGCAGCTGGCCAAGGTGCCCAAGGATGAGATCGAGCGCCTGGTGATGCAGGCGGCCAAGACCCTGGGCATTGACCATCTGCTGTCCCGCAAACCCAAAGACTTGTCGGGCGGCCAGCGCCAGCGCGTAGCCATCGGGCGCGCCATCGTACGCAAGCCCGAGGTGTTTTTGTTTGACGAACCGTTGTCCAACCTGGACACCGCCTTGCGCGTGCGCATGCGCTACGAGTTTGCCAAGCTGCACCAGGACATGAAGACCACCATGATCTATGTCACGCACGATCAGGTCGAAGCCATGACGCTGGCCGACCGCATCGTGGTGCTATCAGCTGGGCGCATCGAGCAGGTGGGGGCTCCCCTGGAGTTGTACGAGCACCCCGCGAACCTGTTTGTGGCGGGTTTCATCGGTTCGCCGCGCATGAATTTCCTGCCAGCCGAGGTGGTTGCCGCGACGCCCGAAGGCGCGCGCGTGCGTTTGGGCGGTGGCGAACTGATCGACACGCGGGTGGATGCCAAGGGCGCCCAGCCTGGCGACCGGGTCACGCTCGGGGTGCGCCCCGAGCACCTGCAACTGGGCGGCAACGGCAATTTGCTGGATGGCACGGTGGGCTTTGTGGAGTGCCTGGGCAGTGCCACGTTTGCCTACTGCCCGTTTCCGGGGTTGGACGAGCCACTCACCTGCCAGTTTGAAGGGCGCAATGGTTCTGACCGCATCCGCGCCGGTTCCCAACTGGCCTTGCACATCCCGCCCGAGGCCGCCTACCTGTTTGATGCCCAGGGCCGGGCCATGCGCCGCCTGTGCGCGCCGGAGCTGTCGGCGTGAGTCCGCTGCGCGTGCCACGCGCCCTGGTGGCGCTAGGGTTGGCCCTGGCTCCGTTGCTGGCTCTGGCGCAGACACCGCCCAAGCTGCTGATCTGGATCAACGGCGACAAGGGCTACAACGGCCTGCAGAAAGTGGGCGATGCCTTCACTGCCGAATCTGGCGTGCCGGTGGTGGTGCAGCACCCCGAGGGTGCTCCCGACAAGTTCCAGGCCGCCGCAGCGGCGGGCAAGGGCCCGGACATCATGTGCTGGGCGCACGACCGCGTGGGCGAATGGGCGCGCTCGGGCCTTCTGGTGCCGGTGCATCCGCCCAAGCGCGTGCGTGACGCCATCGACGAATCCGCCTGGCGGGCCTTCACCTACCAGGGCAAGGTCTGGGGCTACCCCCTGGCCATCGAGGCGGTGGGCCTGATCGTCAACCGCGACCTGGTACCCCACATTCCCGCCACCTTTGACGAGGTGATTGCGCTGGACAAGGAGCTGTCCAAGCGGGGCAAGAAGGCCATCCTGTGGGACTACAACAAGTCGTTCTTCAGCTGGCCGCTGCTGGCCGGGCCGGGTGGCGTGGTATTCGGCCGCAACGCCCAGGGTGATCTGGACCCCACGCAGGTGGGTGTGAACAATGCTGGTGCGGTGGCAGGCGCCAACATGCTGGCCAAGCTGATCGACACCGGTGTCATGCCGCGCGGCGCACGCTATGCCGAAATGGAAGCCGGCTTTGCCCGCGGTGAAGTGGCCATGATGATCAGCGGCCCCTGGTCGTGGGACAACGCGCGTAAGGCCGGCATACGCTTCACGGTGGCACCGGTACCGGCGGTGGTGCCGGGCCAACCGTCCAAACCCTTTGTGGGCGTGCTGGGCTGCATGGTGACGGCGCCCAGCAAAGTCAAGGACATTGCACGCGAGTTCCTGGAGCACCACCTGCTGCGCGTGGACAGCTTGAAGACGGTATCCAGCGATGTGCCACTGGGCACCCCGGCCAACAAGGCCTACTTTGCCGAACTGGCCAATGACCCGGCCATCCGCGCCACCATGGACAACGCCCGCATAGGTGAACCCTTGCCCAACATCCCCGAACTGGGGCGCTTCTTTCCGGCGGTGGATGCTGCGCTGGAAGCCATCACCCAGGGCCGCCAAACCCCCAAGGAGGCGCTGGATGGCGCCGCCGCACGCATGCTGGTGAAGTGACATGAGCGACGCGCCGGGCCGATCCCAAGCTAGCTCGCACCGCAGTGCGCAGCACGGAGGTTTTCTATGACCCGCTCCCAGTTTTCGACCTCTTCGCTCATGGCCTGGCGCTACCTGCTGCCCGGTGTGGCGGCCATGCTGGTGTTCATTGCGTTTCCGCTGCTGTACACGGTGGGCATTGGCTTCACCAATTACTCCTCCAACAACCTGCTCAGCGAGGCGCGCGCGCGCGCCTACTTGCTTGAGCAAAGCGAGGAGGTGGAGGCCGACAGCTGGGCGTTCAGCCTGCACCGCGAGGGCACAGGTGTGCGCCTTGCCTTGCGTAGGGGTGACGACGCACGCCCCAGCTGGGTCAGTCCGGTCTTGAACCTGGACGGCGGTGCGCCCGCAGACGCTGCAGCAGGCGCCGTGGCGCTGCAGCCACTGGACCCGGCCCGGCCATTGGCCCTGGGCGACGCATTGCCGTTGCGCGAGGTGGTAGCGGTGCGCGAAGGTTTGCTGCCGTTGGTGCTGGCGCTTCCCGATGGGCGCGAGCTGCGCTACGCAGGGCTGCGCAGCTTTGCGCCCTTTGCGCCGCTGTGGCGCGCAGCAGCTGCAGGTGTGGCCCCTGGGGCTTTGCAGCGTGTGGCCGACGGCATGGTGTTTGCACCCAACCCGAATACCGGCTTTTTTGAGAATGCTGAAGGCCTGCGTTTGCAGCCAGGCTTCAAGGTCGGTGTGGGATTGGCTAATTACGCGCGCCTGTTTGGCGACGCCGACATGCGTGGGCCCTTTGTGTCCATCTTCATCTGGACCGTGGCGTTTGCGGCCCTGACCGTGCTGTTTTCCACGGCAATTGGCATGTCGCTGGCCGTGGTGCTGAACTGGGAAGCCCTGCGTTTTCGCACCCTGTACCGCACGCTATTGTTCTTGCCCTATGCGGTGCCGGGGTTCATCTCCATCCTGGTGTTCAAGGGGCTTTTCAACCAGAACTTTGGCGAGATCAACGCCATCCTGGACGCGCTCTTTGGCATCAAACCCGCGTGGTTTGCCGACCCCAACCTGGCACGCGCCATGCTGCTGATCGTCAACACCTGGTTGGGCTACCCCTATGTGATGGTGCTGTGCACCGGGCTCGTCAAGGCCATTCCGTCCGACCTGTACGAAGCCTCGGCCCTGGCCGGCGCCAGCCCCTGGACCAACTTCTGGCGGATCACCGCACCGCTGGTGGCCAAGCCGCTTACGCCCTTGCTGATTTCGGCCTTTGCGTTCAACTTCAACAACTTCGTGCTCATCAGCCTGTTGACGGACGGGCGGCCCGATTACCTCAACACCAAGCTGCCTGCCGGTACCAACGACATCCTGGTGTCCTACACGTACCGGATTGCGTTTACCGATGCCGGGCAAAACTTCGGGCTGGCGGCAGCGGTATCCACGGTGATCTTTTTCTTTGTGGCGCTGATGTCGCTGGCCAATCTGCGTCTGACCCAGCGCGCGGCCTCGGAAGGAAGGAACTGAGATGGCTATCGTCACCGGAAAACGCCAACGCTGGCGCGTGCTGGCCACTCACGTGGCGTTGTGGGTGCTGATCGCGGTCACGCTGTTTCCGCTCTTGGCGGTGGTGTCCATTTCATTGCGGCCCGGCAACTTTTCCACCGGTAGCCTGATTCCGACCACCATCAGCCTGGAGCACTGGAAGCTGGCGCTGGGTTTCTCGCACATGCTGCCCGACGGCACGGTGCTGCAGCCGCCGTTTCCCGTGCTGTTGTGGCTGTGGAACTCGATCAAGATTGCCACCGTGTCTTCGCTCTTGATCGTGGCCACGTCCACCACGGCAGCCTATGCGTTTGCGCGCATGCGCTTTCGCTACAAGGATGCCATCCTCAACAGCATGCTGCTGCTGCAGATGTTCCCCGTGGCAGTGGCGTTGGTGGCCATCTATGCCATCTTTGAAGCGCTGGGCCGCGTGGTGCCGTGGCTGGGCATCGAGTCGCACGGCGGCGTGATCGTGGCCTATGTGGGCGGCGTGGCCATGCACATCTGGACCATCAAGGGCTACTTCGAGACCATCCCCACCGAGATCGAGGAGTGCGCCAAGGTGGACGGCGCCACCACCTGGCAGGCCTTCTGGCGCGTGCTGCTGCCCATGGCCGTGCCCATTCTCATGGTGGTGTTTGTGCTGGCCTTCATCGGCACCATCATCGAATACCCCATCGCCTCGGTTCTGCTGCGCGAGGAACCCAACCTGACGCTAGCCGTGGGCTCCAAGTACTACCTGCTGGAGCAGCGCTACCTGTGGGGCGACTTCGCCGCCGCCGCTGTGCTCTCGGGCCTGCCCATCACCTTGGTGTTCCTGTTGGCGCAGCGCTGGATCGTTTCGGGGCTGACTTCGGGCGGCGTCAAGGGCTGACTGAATGCTACTTAACCGATAGCATTAACGTCAATCAATACGGGGGCTAACCGTGGTTTTTGTCTATAGCTGGGGTGGGGCGCTGCGCCGGGTGCTGGCGCTGGGGTTCGTGCTGCTGGGCCTTGCGGCGCAGGCAGCAACGCTGGGCGTGCAGCATGTGGAGCCGCCGCACTGGTGGGTGGGTATGGTGGACACCCGCCTGCAGATAATGGTGCATGCACCGGGCGTAGGGGCGCTGGACGTGCGGCTGCAACCCTACGCGGGCGTGCGCCTGGCTGGTGTGCAGCGCACACGCAATGCGAATTTCCTGTTTCTGGATCTGGAACTCGGGCCTGCCGCCCAGCCTGGGCAGTTGCGTCTGGACTTCCTGCGTGGGGCACAGGCGGTGGGAAGCCTGGACTACCCGTTGCTGCTACGCCGTGCAGGTTCGGCCCAGCGTCGGGGCTTTGACGCGTCCGATGCCGTCTACCTGCTCATGCCCGACCGTTTCGCCAATGGTGATGCCAGCAATGATGTGGTGCCGGGCCTTGTCGATGTGACCGACCGCGCCATTCCCGGCGCCCGCCACGGCGGCGACCTGGCTGGCATGCGCCAGCACCTGGACTACATCGCCAGCATGGGCTTTACCATGGTCTGGCCCACGCCGTTGCTGGAGAACCGCCAGCCACGGCATTCCTACCACGGCTATGCGCTCACCGACTTTTACCGGATCGACCCGCGTTTTGGCAGTAACCAGGACTACGTGGACTTCGTGGCTGACGCGCGCCAGCACGGCGTGGGCGTGCTGCAGGATGTGGTGCTCAACCATATCGGCACGGGCCACTGGTGGATGCAGGATCTGCCCGATGACGGCTGGATTCACCACGCCCAGGGCCCTTATGTGCAGACCAACAACCGTCACACCACGGTGATGGACCCGCATGCCGCGCCCGAGGACCGTACCCGCTTTCTGCAGGGCTGGTTTGACACCGGCATGCCCGACTTGAACCAGCGCCATCCGCTGCTGGCACGCTACCTCCTGCAAAACTCCATCTGGTGGATCGAAGAGGCGGACCTGAGTGGCATCCGGGAGGACACGTTTTCGTATGCCGACCCCGCGTTCCTGCAACAGTGGACGCAGGCCGTGCTACGCGAGTACCCGCACTTCAACATCGTGGGCGAGGAAATGCAGGACAAGCCGCATCAGATCGCCTATTGGCAAAAAGGTGCGCGCAACCGCGACGGCTACGACTCCGGACTGCCCAGCCTGATGGACTTTGCTTTCTCCGACGCGCTGGCCGCCAGCCTGACCGAGCCCGAAGGCTGGGACAAGGGACTGGGGCGGCTGTACGAAATCGTGTCCAGCGATTATCTGTACGCCAACCCCATGAACCTGATGCTGTTCGCCGACAACCATGACCGCGCGCGCATTTTCTCGACACTGGGCGAGGACGTGCAACGCCTGCAAAGCGCCTTGATCCTGGTGGCCACCCTGCGCGGTATCCCACAGGTTTTCTACGGCACTGAAATTCTGCAGACCAGCCCGAAAGAGCGCGACGACGGGCGCCTGCGCGCCGATTTCCCTGGTGGCTGGCCGGGCGACCGGGTCAATGCCTTTACCGGTACCGGGCTGACCCCGGCACAACGCAGCATGCAGGACTGGCTGCGCCGTCTGCTGCAATGGCGTAAAACCAGCACCGCCGTGGCGCACGGCACCTTGCTGCATTACGTGCCGCAGGACGGCACCTACGTGTATTTCCGCAGTCATGCCCACGAGACGGTCATGGTGGTCATCAATAAGCGCGAGCAGGCCAGTACGTTGGACCTGAGTCGGTTCCAAACCGGCCTACAAGGGCGTGAACATGCCGTCGACGTGCTCGAAGGCAGCAGCGTGGATTTGCGCCAGCCGCTTGTTTTGCCAGCCGGGCGCTCGCGCGTGTTGCAGTTGCGTTGAGCCGCGCAAGCCAGGAGGGTGGCCTCGGGTCGTAAACTGCTTGCATCGACCAACGAAAGAGCAGTGATGGCAGATGATTTGCGCCGAACGCGGGAAAACCTTGCGTTTGAAGTACGGCAATCCAGTGGTGCGGTGCTGTCCACCGAGCAGGTGCAGTGGCTGCCTGTCCGTGCACAAGACCCGCAAGGCGAGCCCTTGGTTGCCAGCTTCATGGGGGATTTGCAGTTGCGGTTTGTGTTCCGCACGCCGGGCATGCCAGACTCTGCGCTCACAGCCGACGCACTGACTGCGCTGGACCTGAACGTGCAGCGTGCCCTGGCTATTGCGTGTCTCAACTTCAAGCGCAGCAACGGCACGCCGATCCCCGCCGAATTCAGCAAGGGCATCTACGTGCTGCGCGGCATTGACGCCGAGCACGTGGCCAACTACCTGCTGGACCGCGTCTTCTGGCGCAAGCTGCTGGAGCGATTCCCCAGTGGTGTGGTGGTCGCTGTACCCAAACGGGGAATCCTGTACTTTGCCGATGCGGGCACTCCCGAATCGGTTGAAGAACTCACCCGCCTTGCTGCCAAACTGCTGCACACGGCGGGGACGGCGACGTTGTCGCGCCAGTTGTACGCGTTTGGCGACAAGGGCTGGCGTGTCCACGGACCGCTGCCCGCGCCGCTGACGCCAGATCCAGTGCCGGTCAGCGCGGCGACTCGGGCCACCGTGCGCGATGCGGTTGCTACTGAACTCGATGCCCATGATGACGAGGCGCGCCTGGAACTGGCTGCCAAGGGCCAGAAGATGGTGATTCTGACCATTGTGGCCAATATGGGGCTGCGCGGCGTCGAACGCCAGCCCGATGTCACGCCGTGGCTCCTATTGGCCTTGTCTGTTGTGGTGGGCGTGGTGGCGCTGGTAGGTACCGTGCGCATGTGTTCCGGGCTGCGCCGCGTTCAGGGGGAGAAGATCGTGTTCATGGTGGTGTCTTTTGTGCCGCTGATCAACATCCTGTCGCTGATCTACCTGAGCATGAAAACCACCAAGTTGCTGCGCGCGGCAGGCTGGACGGTCGGTTTGCTGGGAGCCAAGCGATGATGCCCATGGCCATGTTTTTCTTGTTGCTGCCGGCGTTGGCAGCGGTGATGGCGGGCTTGGCGGTTGCTGGTTTCAACCGACACCAGGTCCTGGAGGACGGCCCCCTTATCCGCCAGTTTCTGGTGGCGATGGCGGTCTTTGTCGTGGTGCTGGTTGGCGTTTCCAAATCCCACACGGTGCGTATGCGACTGGACCCCGTTTACAAGCTGCAAACCGAGTTGGCCGCCGACCCGGTCTTGCAGGCGCTACGCGAGCATGCGCCGGACGACGCCAAGAAGCTCGAAAATCTGCTGATCCTGGCGACCAATGAAGGTCACTCGCTGGCCCGGGCCAAGGCGCTTACGCGCCCGGTGCTGTCCATGTGGGCGCGCTACCGGGTGTCGTTTGCCGACCACGGGGCCGTGCTGCAATGGGCACAGGTGCATATCGACTCACTCAAGGAATTGCGCGCACGGGACCCTGCGCTGTGCGTTCAGTACCTGTTGCCGCCCACAGCCGAGTCGCTGGCGGGTCTGACGGCCTTCAGTACCGGCAACATGACGGCGTTCGAACAGGCCGTGGTGCGGCTTTATGCCTCAGCCAACCAAGGTATGCGCCACACCGGTGCTTCCAGCAATCCACCGGTGGAGTTGGAAGTTTTGCGCGCCCATTACGCCGAGATTACCGAACAAGTGCTCGAACGCTACGGGCTGCGCTTTGGGGAGGGCACCGCCAAGGCCACGCCCGACCAGCTCAAGGCCGATACGCCCGCGCGCGTCTGCGATGCCTATTTGTACCGACTGGAGGCCATGCAAGCCCGTCCCGCGCCGGTGGCTGCACGGCTTTTGCAGGCGGCCTTACGGGATTGATCTCACAAGGCCGGGTTTAGCGGTAAAACGCTTCGACGGTGCCTTTGAGCTTGATTAGCAGCGGCTGACCCTTGCGGTCTACCGTCTTACCTGCGGGAACCTTGATCCATCCTTCGCTGATGCAGTATTCGCTGACATCCACGCGTTCCTTGCCGTTGAAGCGAATGCCGATATCGTGCTCCAGCACGGCGGACTGGAAGAACGGGCTGCGCGCATCGGTGCTGAGGTGATCGGGCAGGGCAGGGCGGGTGGAGTTGTCTGGCGTCATGGCGTAGCAATGGCAATGGATTGAAACGGTAGCCGCGCATTGTGGCACCGATGCGCTTTCGAAATGGCCAGACTCAGGGCACGGGTCGCTCCAGCGCAAATACGGGCACATCGGCCTCGCGGCTTAGCCACAGGCCGCCGCCCATTTCGATGAAGTGGGGCGCAAGGCCGTCGCGGTAGGCTTGTGCGGGGTGTTTGAACTGGCGCGCATCGGTCAGTTTTTCGTCCACCACGTCGGCGGCCCAGTCTTCGGCGGTAACGGCTTCCAGGTACAGGGCTCCGCGGCACAGGGCCGCCAGGTTGTGCAGGGCTTTGTGCAGGTCGTTGCTGTCCAGGTAGGGCAACACGCCCTGGCAGATCACCAGATCGTACGGCTGCACGGCCTGGTAGTCCACGACCGAGCCGCGCTCCCAGCCAAAGCGCTGGCACAGATATTCGCTGAACTCCACGCCCCGGTAGCGTGCATGTGGCAGGTGCCGCGCGATCTGCTCCTGCCACAGGCCAATGCCGCAACCGATGTCCAGCACGCGCGAAACCGGCACGCGCAACTGGCGCACGTAGCTGCATACAAAGGCACCTAGCCGGTTGATGTGGTCGGGGTCGACCACACGTGTCTTGTGGTTGAAGTAGTAGCGTTCGTAATACGCCTGGTCAAAAACTGCTTCGGCTGTGGATTTCATGCTCGCGCCTTTCTGCTCCGCGCGGAGCGAATTTCCTGTGCTATGCTCGGACCCATGTTGTGCCTTGCCTGCCCCAGCCTGATTCATCAGACCCGTACCGCGGTGCGGGCGGCGGCGCTGCACAGCATGATGTCGATTATTACCCCCACGGCCACCTGAGTCGTGCAGGTGGCCCATCCGGCGGCCACCTGGTGTATCTCCCAAGTTGTTGTCCGGTAGGCACCACCGGACCTACAACCCAACCGGAGAACACCATGTACCAAGATCCTCACTCTTCCAGCCACTACAGCGGGGCCGTGTCCAGCGCGCCCGGCGCGCAGGCACCGCTGCGCGTAGGCCTTCTGGGGCTGGGCACCGTGGGTGCTGGCACCTATGCGGTGCTGCGGCGCAATGCTGCGCTGATTGCCGCGCGCGCAGGTCGGCGCATCGAAGTGCGCCGCGTGGCTGTGCGCAACCTGGCGCGTGCTCGCGCCACGCTGGGAGAGGTCGTGGGGCGTAGCGTGGACCTGTGCGACAACGCAAGCGATGTGGTGCAGGCCCCGGACATCGACGTGGTGGTGGAGGCCATCGGCGGCACCGGCATGGCGCGGGAGCTGGTCTTGCAGGCCATTGCCCAGGGCAAGCATGTGGTTACCGCCAACAAGGCGTTGCTGGCCGAGCATGGTGCCGAGATTTTTGCAGCCGCGCAGACACAGGGCGTGGTGGTTGCGTACGAAGGTGCGGTGGCGGTGAGCATCCCCATCATCAAGGCCCTGCGCGAGGGGCTTGCCGCTAACCGCATCGAATGGGTGGCGGGCATCATCAACGGCACCAGCAATTTCATTCTCTCGGCCATGCGCGCCGAGGGCTTGGACTTCGCTCAGGCATTGGCCCAGGCCCAGGCTCTGGGCTACGCCGAGGCGGACCCCGCCTTGGACGTGGGCGGCGTGGACGCGGCCCACAAGCTCAGCTTGCTGGCAGCCAATGCGTTTGGCACGCTGCCGCCGTTCGCGCAGGTGCAGATCCACGGCATCGATACGCTGGATGCCGTGGATGTCGGCTTTGCCCGGCAGCTGGGCTATTGCGTCAAGCTGTTGGGTGTTGCCCGGCGGTATGCAGACGGCCTGGAGCTGCGGGTGCATCCGGCGCTGCTGCCTGCGGACCACCTGCTGGCCCAGGTGCATGGCCGCATGAACGCGGTGATGGTGCAAAGCGATGCGGCAGGCACCACGCTGTACTACGGCGCGGGGGCAGGCGCAGAACCCACGGCGTCGGCCGTGGTGGCCGACCTGGTAGACCTGGCGCGCAGCCAGGGGGTGTCGAGCGCCCAACGCGTACCGGCCCTGGCGTTTCAGCCAGGAACGTTGGCGGCTTTGCCGGTACTCGATCCCGCAATGACCGCCAGCGCCTTCTACCTGCGACTGGATGTGGAACGTGCCGAGGTTACCGTACCCCGTGTGCTGCAGGAACTGGCGCGTCATGGTGTACCCGTTCAGCGCATGAAGGTGTTGCAGCATCCCGACCATCCAGGCCAGGACTGCCTGGTGCTGCTGACAGCGACGACCACCCTGCTGGATGTAGGCGCCGCTTTGGAAACCCTGCATGCCTGGCCCACGGTGCTGGGGCAGGCCAGCGTGTTGCGGCTGGAGGCGTTGGAGTAGGCTTCTTGCGAGAAATTAGGCACTAGCCCCCGTGAAATAAGAGGTTGGTGCTATCAAAGAAATAGCAAATCGCAGGATCTTTGAATCTCAGGCTGGAGCGCCAACGATGACACTGGACGCCTTGAAAATCGCCGCGGCCGGTGCGCCCACGCTCAGGGCCAGCGCTTCGCAGCTGGGGTGGGTGATGATGGCGGCAATCGACACGCCGTCGGCGATGTCGATCACCACCTCGTCGTTCACGGCACCCGGCGTGATGCGCGAAACCGTACCCTCCAGGCGGTTGCGTGCGGAAAAACGCGCACCTTCGGCATCGCTCACCACCACGATGGACGATGCCTTGACCAGCGCAAATGCCTGCGCGCCCACCACCAGGCCCAGCCCGGCTGCGCTTTCGTGCGTGACGGTGGCAACAATGTTCAGGTCGGGGCGCACTGCGATCTCCACCTCGTCGTTGACGGCACCGTGCACCACACGCGTGACGGTGCCTGCAAAATGGTTGCGCGCGCTGGTCTTCATACTGATTCGCTTGATCAACAAGAAATCGTCGGCAATGCCGGTGGCCTGCTGGTCCAGCTGGGCGATGAAACGCCGGTGCTCGGCCTCGATGAGCCGGAAGTTCTGCACCAGTTGCTCGCCCCGGGTGGTCAGCCGCGTGCCGCCACCGCCCTTGCCGCCGGTCAGGCGTTCCACCAGCGGCTCGCCCGCCAGGTTGTTCATGGTGTCGATGGCATCCCAGGCGGCCTTGTAGCTCATGCCCATGGCCTTGGCCGCGTGGGTGATGGAGCCGTGCGTGCCTACCAGGGCCAGCAGCGCCATGCGCCCCTGGCCGCCCAGGTTTTCGCCTCCCACGGTCATCCAGACCGATCCGCCCAGTGAAATGCGGGGATCACCGTCTTTCATGGACGGTCTCCTCTTGCAGGGTGCCCTGGTTCATGTGCAGCACTTGATTGCCAAAGATCTTCACATCTTCCGGGTCGTGCGTGATGAGCACCATGGGCACGCCCAGGCGGCGTTGCAGCGTGTCGAGTTCTGCACGCATGTTGACGCGCAAGTCGGTGTCGAGTGCGGCAAAGGGCTCATCGAGCAGCAAAGCCCGGGGTTGCGACACCAGGGCACGCGCCAGGGCCGTGCGTTGCCGCTGCCCACCGGAGAGCTCGTGCGGATACTGGCGGGCCACCTCGTGCAGGCCAAAGGCGTCGAGCCAGCGCTCCACGTCCGCGCCGGTATGCCCAGCTGCCGGATTGCGCCAACCCTTTTGCGCGCCAAAGCCGATGTTCTGGCGCACGTTGAGGTGCGGAAACAAGGCATAGTCCTGAAACAGGTACGCCACGGCGCGCGCCTGCGGTGGCTGGCAGAGCCCCGAGGCGGAATCGAACAGGGTCTCGCCGTCGATGCGCACGTGGCCGACGTCGGGGCGCAACAGGCCCGCCAGCACCTTGAGCAGCAGACTCTTGCCCGCCCCCGAAGGCCCGGTGACCACCACGCGCTCACCCAGGGTGCTAAAGCGCGCTTGCAACGTGAACGTGCGCTGGCCCGAGTGCAGCTTCTTGCGGATGTCGACGTCAAGCCGCATGGCGCTCTTTCATCGCGTGGCAACCCGTCCGGGCGCAATCTTGCCCACTGCCAGGAGCACGACCACGCACACCACCGAGGTGATGAGCACCAGCAGGTTGGCCACGTCGTCCTGGCCGGCCTGTACGGCCTCGTATACGGCAATCGACAGGGTTTGCGTTTTGCCGGGGATGTTGCCCGCCACCATCAGTGTGGCGCCAAACTCACCCAGCGCACGCGCAAAACCCAGCAGCACCCCGGCCAGGATGCCACGCCAGGCCAGCGGCATCGTGACGCGCCAAAAGACATTGATCTCGCCAATGCCCAGTACCCGTGCCGCGTCTTCCAATTGCGGATCTACGGCCTCGAAGGCGGCACGCGCGGGCTTGAACACCAGCGGAAACGCCACCACCGTGGCCGCAATCACCGCCCCGGTCAGGGTGAAGATCAGGTTGACCCCGAACGTGTCGTGCAGCCAGCCGCCCAGCCAGCCCTTGCGCCCCAGTAGCACCAGCAGGTAGTAACCCAGCACCGTGGGTGGCATCACCATGGGCAGCGTAAGCAGGGTGTCGATGAGTTCGCGCCCCGCAAAGCGACAACGCGCCAACAGGTAGCCCACGCCCGTGCCCAGCACCAGGCACAGCAGCGTGGCCCAGGTGGCCACTTGCAGCGAGAGCCAGAGTGCAGGCCATGCGCTTTCCATCGTCAGGGTTTCATGAAGCCGTAGCGTGCCAGCACCGCCTGGCCTGCAGGTGAGCGCACATAGGCGATGAAGGAGCCGGCCTCGGCAGCGTTGCTGCTGGTCGCGGTGCGCGCAATGGGGTACAGGATGGTCTGGTTCACTGGCACGTCCAACACGATCCTGACCTTGTCTTTCATGATGGCGGCGTCGGTGGCGTACACAAAGCCAGCATCCACTTCACCGCGTGCCACGTAATCCAGCGACTGGCGCACGTTGCTGGTGTGGATGACCTTGGGCTGCACCACCGCCCACAGGCCTGATGCTTCCAGTGCGTGCTTGCCGTAGCGCCCCACGGGCACACTGGCCGGGGCGGACAGGGCCACGCGCGTGACGCCCGGTGCAGCCAGGTCTTTCAGGGTTGCGGGGGGGGCCTTGGCATCCATCGGTGCAATCAGCACCAGCGCGTTGCGCACAAAGTCGTGGCGGTCTGCTGCGCGCACCAGGCCTTGCTGCTGGGCCTGGTCCATGGTTTCCTGGTCGGCTGAGGCAAACACGTCCACCGGCGCGCCTTTGGCCATCTGCTGCAGCAAGGCGCCCGACGCGCCAAAGTTCAGCAGCACCTTGCGGCCGGGGTTGGCGGCCTCGTAGCTTTGGGCGATGTCCTTGAATGCATTGGTCAGGCTGGCAGCGGCAGATACCGTCAGTTCACCCGCTGCTGAGCAGCAGACCCATCCCGCCAAAACACAGGCCGCCAGGCTGCGGCGCGAAAGCCATGGGTTCATGAGCGATGAAGCTGAAGCGAGGCGCATAGGCGTAGTATACGTGTGAATATAACGCCAATCCTCAACCGATTGCCGGGGTCACCGTGGTGGGCAAGCTGCTTTCGGCGCTATAGTCGCGCTCCAGGCGTACCCTGGGCGATGCCCTGACGCCACGCGCACGGAAAGGGCACCGTTTGAAGATCCTGGTTGTTGACGACGAAGCCGCGGTACGCAGCAATCTGGCGCGCATGTTGCGCCTGGAGGGGTTCGAGGTGATCGAAGCCAGCGAAGGACGCGCTGCGCTGGAATTGGCGGTGCGCGAGCAGCCTGACCTGGTGATCTCGGACGTGATGATGCCGGTGATGAACGGGCACCAGTTGCTTGAAGCCCTGCGCGCCAACCCTGCCACTGCCACCATCGCCGTGGTCTTCCTGACCGCATTGACCGATCGCATGGATCGCCGCCATGGCATGAATCTGGGTGCTGACGACTACCTGGGCAAGCCCTTCACGCGAGATGATGTGCTCGATGCCGTGCAGGCGCGGATTCGGCGCGTCAAAGCGATGGAAAAGAGCGCCCCAACGGCGGTCGAATCATCCAGCCCGGTGCAGGTAAAGGGCTACCGCATCATCCGGCGGATCGGCGGAGGCGGCATGTCCGAAGTGTTTCTGGCTGAGCGTGAAAGCGATGGGCAGGAGTTGGCGCTCAAGTTGCTCGACACGCGCAACAGCCACCACGGTAATTTGCTGGATCGTTTCATCCAGGAATGCGAATTGCTAGAGCAGATCCACCACCCCAACGTGGCGCGGGTGTTCGGGCACGGTTTTACCGATACCCATGCCTTCATCACGATGGAGTACTTTTCCCATGGCGACGTGAGTGCCCGCATGGCGCGCGGCGTTTCGCCGTTTGAAGCACTGGTGATTGCCATGCAGGTGGCGCTGGCGCTATCGCAGATTCATGCGCAGGGTATCGTGCATCGCGACCTGAAGCCCGCCAACCTGATGCTGCGTGCCGACGGCAGTGTG
Source organism: Rhodoferax sp. (assembly GCA_046348185.1). Lineage (GTDB taxonomy): Bacteria > Pseudomonadota > Gammaproteobacteria > Burkholderiales > Burkholderiaceae_C > Allorhodoferax. Next base: position 175,432 of record JAXMER010000013.1, read on the forward strand.
GCTCTGATCGATTTCGGGGTGGCCAAAAATGCGCGCCGCAGCCTGGAGCACACGCAGCACGGCGAGATTGTGGGGTCGCCCTATTACATGAGCCCCGAGCAAGCGGCCGGCAAGCCTGTGAGTCCGGCCAGTGACCTGTATGCACTGGGTGCGATCTTCTACGAAATGGTGACAGGCAAGAAACCCTATACCGCCGACTCGATGGACGAACTGCTGCGACTGCACATGCAAGCGCCGCCGCCACGGTTGGAGCCCAAGCTGGCCGAGTTTCAGGGGCTGCTGGATCGCACCATGCACAAGCTGCCAGAGCAGCGCTTTGCCAGTGCGCAGGCTACCGCCGAGTACATCGTCACGTGCTGGCCGACGGTGGTCCGGCTCTTGAAGGCGCAGAACGTACGCTAGGTTGAAAGGCGCTACTGCAGGTGCTGCGAACCTTGGTAGGCGCTGAGCTGACTATCGAGCAGGGCGCGCAGTTTTTGAATAGACAAGTCGGTCTTCTCGCGGTAGTCGTCGATCTCGTGTTCGCGCTCGACGCTTTGCTTGGATAGGCACCCTGGCTGGCCGGTTCGCAGGACCAGGCGCGTGCAGTGGTTGTCCAGCGTGCGGCGCACGTAGTCGACCAGGTCCAGGCCGGCCTCGTCGCGCTCCATGACCACATCCACCAGGGCAACGGCAATGTCCTGTCGGTCAGCGAAAACCTGCTGGCCTTCCTTGCCTGAAAACGCGCTGATGAATTCCAGCGAACGACCCTTGTACTCGTAACCTCGCAGGGCCAGGCGTGTAACCGTATGCACGGCGGCATCGTCGTCCACCATCAAGACACACCAGGTGTTCTTGGGGCGTGCGTGCGGCGGGGGAAACAGATTCAAATCGTCTTCGGATTGCAGCATGGTCAGTGCCCTTTCTGGAAGTCGACTCCAAAACGACCTGCGCACGGTGTGCAGGTCTCAAGTTCATTTTGGGGCAATTATCGGGTACCGAAAACAACTTTCGATGCTGCAGTGCACACTGCGGCGCGCACCATGCGAAGGCTTGCACGTGGCGCATGAACCAGCGCATACTGGGGTGCAGACGTATAACAAAAGGAGACCGACGTGTTCGCTCAAATCTTGCAGTCCTTGTCGTTGGCCAAGCGTTTGACCGTGGGTTTTGCCACGGTGCTGGTTCTTTTGGTGGCGGTCGCACTCATCAGTGCCTATTCCATGCATGCTCTGGGCCAGAAGGTGCAGACCATTGTGCAGATCAACAATGCCAAGACCGAGTTGGCCAATGACCTGCTCAGCGCCATGGACAGCCTGGCGGTGCAGACCCGCTCAGTCGCCTTGTTTGCCAATCTGGAGACCGATATCGACGGCAAGAAGGCCGAAGCGGAGGTCAATCTGGCCAAGGCGGCACAAAAGAAGTACATCGAAACGGAAAAGAAACTGGCCGATCTACTGGCGTCGGATCAGTCGTCGGACGCCGAGCGCACCTTGCTGGCCGAAGTGATGAAGGCTTCGAAGGTGGCCATGCCCGAAGTTTCCGAAGCCATCCAGCAAGGCTCGGACCGTGATACGGTGGCCGCAGTGTTGACACTGGACAACCGGGTGCGTCCGCCAGAGACCATCATGCGCCAGAAGGTGCAGGAACTGGTCACGCTGCAACGCAAGCTCACCGACGATGCCAATGCCGAGGTTGCGGGCCTGGAGCGTCAGAACCAGGTTGTGTCGGTGGTGCTGGTGTTGTTTGCATTGGCGCTGGGCGGTGGTCTTGGCTGGAGCATTACCAACAGCGTGACCCAACCCATCGGGCGCGCCGTGGTGGTGGCCGAGCGCATTGCCGATGGTGACTTGACCTCCGAGGTCGAGGTCCGTATCCACGATGAGACCGGGCGTCTGTTGGCCGCCATCCGGGCCATGCAGGCGCGCTTGCGGGAACTGGTGGGCGGCATTCGGCAGGCGGCCGACTCCATCGAGGTTGCCAGCAGCGAAGTCGCCATGGGCAACCAGGACTTGAGCCAGCGCACCGAGCAAACCGCATCCAACCTGCAGCACACCGCTGCATCCATGCACACGCTCACCAGCAGCGTGGTGCACAGCGCCGAGTCGGCCCGCCAGGCCAACCAGCTGGCGTCCACGGCGGCGAGCGTGGCCGAGCGGGGCGGCACCGTGGTGGCCGAAGTGGTGAGCACCATGGACGAGATCAATGCCAGCTCCAAACGCATTGCCGACATCATCGGCGTGATTGACGGAATCGCGTTCCAGACCAACATCCTGGCCCTGAATGCTGCGGTGGAGGCGGCGCGTGCGGGCGAGCAGGGCCGGGGGTTTGCCGTGGTGGCCTCCGAGGTGCGCAGCCTGGCCGGACGTTCGGCCGAGGCTGCCCGGGAAATCAAGAGCCTTATCAATGTCAGCGTAGAGCGGGTCGAGCGTGGCGCGCAACTGGTGGGGCACGCGGGCAGCACCATGACCGAGATCGTGGATTCGGTCAAACGGGTCAACGCCACCATCGGCGAAATCACCGAAGCCGCATCGCACCAAAGTGCAGGCATCGGCGAGATCAATGCATCGATCGGGTCGCTGGACCAGATGACCCAGCAGAATTCGGCCCTGGTCGAGGAAAGCGCGGCGGCGGCTGAAAGCCTGCGTGAACAGGCTCAGCGTCTGACCCAGGTGGTCAGCACCTTCAAACTCGAACGTCTGTCGGCGTCAGCGTCCCCACGTGGCGCCCAAGCTGCCATCGGGGCCACGCGCGCACTGCCTCGGTTGCAGTAGGTGCTACAACAAACATAGCAATAAACACCCATTTCACGGGGGCTACGTGCAAAAAAAGCCCCATCGCCTCGCAGCGATGGGGCCAACCTAGTGAGACCCTCTTAGCAATTGGTTCGATCAGAACTTGTAGTTCACCCCCAGCAGCATGGTGCGACCGTACTTGATGTACTCGTAAGGCTTGTCGGGTGTACCGGCGTAGGCCTGGTATGCCGCATCGGTCAGATTGTTGATTTGCAGCAGCAGACCCAGGCCCTTGTAGGCGCCTTCGTTGAGGGTGTAGCCGATCTGGAAGTCGGTGATGTTCTCACCCACCACGTAGCGCAAGGTGCGGTTGTTGGCGAAGTTGCCGATTTCACCCACGAAGTCCGAGCGCTGGCGCTGGTTGATGCGGGTGGAGAAGCCGCCTTTCTCATAGTAGAAGGTGAGGTTGGTCACGTTCTTGGACAAGCCCGGCAGCGGAATATCGGTACCGATATTGCTGTTGGGGTCCTGGATGGCGATCTTGCTGTCGGTGTAGGCGTAGCTGGCCACCACACCGAATCCATCCAGAGCGGGTGCGAGCATGCCCAGTGGCAGTGATGCGCTCAGCTCCACGCCACGCAAGGTGCCGCCCTGGCCGTTGTAGGCCGAGGTGTAGTTGCCGGTGTTGGTGGTGGCCGGTGTGCCGGGTGTGAACTTGGAGAAGTCGTAGGACTTGGACTGCTCGTAGATGTACGACTTCAAATCCTTGAAGAAAGTGGCTGCCGAGATGTACGCCTTGTTGCCCCAGTACTTTTCCCAGGACAGGTCGACGGCATCGGCGCGCCACGGGTCCAGCTTGGAATTGCCGCCGCTGCCGCCGGGTTTGCCGGTAGCGGTATCTACGCCGAAGTCCAGTGCCGAGCGCAGCTGGTCCACACGGGGGCGGGCCATTTGCTGGGCCAACCCCAGGCGCACGGTCTGGTCCTTGGCCACGGCGAAAGCCAGGTTCAGGCTAGGCAACACATCGGTGTAAGTCTTGCCATCCACTACGGGCTTGACCTGGCTGCCTGCGGGGGCTGAGTTGTCAAAGTAACGCGAATTGGATGACTGGTCGGTGTTGATGACCTGGAAGCCGAAATTGCCGCGCACGGGCACCGAACCGATCTGGCTGTCGATGTTGGCTTTGATGAAGGACGTCGTGACCTTCTCTTTCACGTCCCACGCCTTGGAGATCAGGTAGCCCGCAGCGGTCTCAGACGGGTTGAATGTCATGTAGGTGGCAACGACACCCGGCACGTTCCATGCGGGAATCATGCCCGTGCCCGAGAAGCCCAGGTCCACCGGGCTGTACTGCAGGCTGGCCGGAATGGTGGTGGGGCTGCCGGCAAGGTTGATACTGGCTTCTGGCTGGTGCTTATCCTTGCTGCGCTCGGAATAGTTCAGGCCCACATCGATGTCGGAAAACACACCTGACAAGGCGCTGGGTGCGCCAAAAGTGGCTACCAGCTTGTAGCCCCTGAGCGTGTCTTCCACCGTGGGGACTTTGCCGTAGCCCGAGCCGTAGATGGTGTTGTCCAGCATTAGTTGGCTGGCATCGCTGTAGTTGCGTGTGCCCGCCAGGGAGGGGAAGCCGCCGGTGCGGAAGTTGAAGGTGACGGCGTCCAACGGGGCAAGGCCGCCAAGCTTGGCCAGCTGCAGGTTGTTTTCGAGGCTCAGCTCGTTGCGCTTGGCGCTGGAGTAATTCACGTCGGCCAGCAGAGACCAGCCGTCGAACTTGAACTTGTTGCTCCAGCCTACGGCGGAAATGGTGTCCTCGCGGTTGTTGTACATGCCGCGCACCAGGGGATACACGCCGGTAGCGGTGCCGCCGGTCAGGATGCCGCCTGCGGTGTTGGCCGATGCAAAGTTCAAACCGGGTGTGTAGCCCCCGTTGTAGCCGCCAATGTGCACTTCAAACTGGTTGGCCGTGTCTTCCTTGCGGAACTTGCTGCTGTAAACGTCCAGCACGCTGTTCCAGGTCTTGCTGGGTTTGACTTCCAGCACGCCCATGACGCCGTCGCGCTTGTTGTAGCCGCTGCGAGCCAGCGACTTCATGCCGGCGGTTACATAGGTACCGTCGGGAACGCCAGGTCGGCTGGCTTGTTCCCATGGCTCGTACAGGCCGACTTGCTGCTCTGCAACCGGCGACTCCATGTGGGCGAACCCCAATGCCACGCCCACGGTACCGTTGCCGAACTGGTCGATGTAGCTGGCGCTGACGCGGTTGCCGGTGGACTTGCTGTTGGCGATGGAGCCGATGGAATTGTTCTCGCCGCGCACGTTCACGGTCACGACACGATTTGCGAACGACAAGGGCCGCACGGTTTGCATATCCAGCGTGCCCGACAGGCCCTGACCGACCAAGCCGGCATCCGGTGTCTTGTACACAGTCACGCCGCTGAGCAATTCAGAGGGGTACTGGTCAAATTCCACGCTGCGGTTGTCACCGGTGCTGACCATTTCACGGCCATTGAGCAAGGTGGTGGCGAAGTCGGGTGAAAGGCCGCGCACGCTGATCACCTGGGCGCGGCCGGCTACGCGCTGGGCGGCCAGACCCGGCAGGCGTGCGATGGATTCGCCAATGCTCACGTCGGGCAGCTTGCCGATGTCTTCGGCCGAAATGGATTCGACGATGGAGTCCGAGTTTTTCTTGACCGAGATGGCATCCTCAATGCCCTTGCGGATGCCGACCACCGTCACGGAGTCGAGATTGGCTGCCGTGGTGGCCTGTGCGAAAGCGGCACCGCTGGTGACAACCAGCACCGCACAGCCTGCGGCTACCGGGGCCAGTTTGAACAACGAGCGACGCGCAGCGCTGTGCGGAACGCGGGGGATGGGGGTTGGCATTTTTAGTTTCTCCTGGTGCACGGACTAGCGAAGGTTTCTTTTGGGCAGGGCTCAAAAGAGGGGGGGTAAAAACGGTGAGCCGGGTCGCGGCCTACAGGTCTATTTGTATCAAAACAAGAAATTTAACTACATAGGTGTAAACACTGACTTTGCACAGTTTGTGCGTCGCTATAGTACAGAAATGTGTTGCAGAAGCAACAAAAGCAGAGCATTGATCAACATTGAACCAAATGTAATGATGTTGTTTTGCTAAATTTATTGTTTGAAAAGTAGCAAAACTACATATCTAATGAAATTTTTCCGAGTTGCTGCGTCGTTGATCCGGTTTGTTATGCGTTCTTATGTAACGCATCTGTAATTTGAAAACACAAAGTTTCGTAGAACATACGTTTTACTAGAGCGATACATGGACCTGTTCTAGTAAACTGAGTGTTGTTTTGCTACATGTTGAAGTTGGGTGCGGTGCCGTACCCCCAGAGGAAATCGAATGAATCAAGGTTATCCGCGCCTGTTGGGCGATATTGGTGGAACCCATGCACGCTGGGGGTGGCAGGAACAAGCGGGCAGCCCCGTTACAGCCGTGTCCGTACAGCCCTGTGCGGACCATCCCGACATCGCAGCGTCGGCGCGGCATTACTTGCAGGCGCAGGGGCTTGCACGCCCGCGATGGGCCGGGCTGGGTGTTGCCACCGCGGTTACCGGCGACACCGTGCGCATGACCAACAGCAATTGGGTGTTTTCCATTGATGCACTGCAATCCGCCTTGGGGTTGGAGCGCTGTCGGGTGGTCAATGACTTCACTGCCTTGGCACTGAGCCTGCCGGGTTTGCAAGCGCAAGACCTGCGCAGCGTGGGGGCTGGCACGGCTGTAGCGGGGCGTGCAATCGCCTTGCTTGGGCCTGGTACGGGGTTGGGCGTCTCCGGGCTGGTACCTGTCCCGAATGGTGGGTACGTGGCGTTGGCGGGGGAGGGCGGGCATGCGACCCTTGCCGCCACCGATGACGAGGAGGCCGCATTGCTATCTTTGCTGCGCCAGGACTTCCCTCATGTGAGCGCCGAGCGCCTGTTGTCTGGCTCAGGACTGGTGTTGCTGTATCAGGCCGTATGCCGAATGCAGGGCGTTGCAGCACTGGCGTTGCACCCCGTGCAGGTCAGTGAAGCCGCATTGCAGCAAACCAATGTGCAATGCCAGCACGCCGTCCGTCTGTTCACGGGTTTCTTGGGCAGCGTCGCCGGGAACCTGGCGCTGACACTAGGTGCACAGGGCGGGGTGTATGTGGGCGGCGGCATTGTGCCCAAGCTGGGTCGTGCGTTCGATGAGGCGCTGTTTCGTCAGCGTTTCGAGGCCAAAGGAAGATTCCGCGGCTACCTTTCTGAAGTTCCAGTCTGGGTGATCACTGCACAGACGCCCGCGCTATTGGGGGCGAGTTATGCATTGGATTTTGGAGGCTGAAGAGCTGGCGTTGCCATCCGTTAAGCTTGCGCCCTTGCTATTTATTTGAGACAAGGGACGCCAACATGCCCGACCAGCGATTCGACCATCCGCGCCTGATTGCCGATGTGGGTGGCACCTACGCGCGCTTTGCGCTGGAAGTGGCCCCGCATGTCTTTGATCAAGGGCAGTCCTTGCGGTGCGCCGACTTTGCCGATTTCCATGCCGCGGTCACTGCGTATCTGGGTGGGTTGCATGACGTGGATGCGTCGCTTGTGCGCCATGCCGCCATTGCCATAGCCAACCCGGTGGCAGGTGACGATGTTCGCATGACCAACTACCACTGGCGCTTCTCCATTGAGCAAATGCGCCAGCGACTGGGCCTGGACAACCTGGTCGTGGTGAACGACTTCACGGCCTTGGCCATGGCAGTGCCCAGTTTGAGTGGTGACCAGCGCCGCCAGTTGGGTGGTGGGCAGGCCGTGCCCCGCAGCGTGATTGGTTTGATCGGTGCGGGCAGTGGCTTGGGCGTTTCGGGGCTGATCCCTGCCAACGACGGGTGGGTGGCGCTGGGCACCGAAGGCGGGCACAGCAGTTTTGCGCCCCATGACGAACGCGAGGTGGCAATCCTGCGCTACGCCTGGCGCCAATACAAGCACGTCTCGTTTGAGCGACTGGCCTCCGGTCCCGGTATTGCCCTCATCTACCTGGCGCTGGCCGACCATGCCGGCAAATCGGTCGCGCCGCTGGATGCACCCGAAATCACGCGGCGCGCCTTGGACGGGAGCGATGCGCTGTGCAAAGAGGCGATCGATACGTTCTGCGCCATCCTGGGTACTGCGGCGGGCAACCTGGCGGTAACCCAAGGGGCCATGGGTGGCATCTACATTGGCGGGGGCATCGTGCCGCGCCTGGGTACCTATTTCGACTCGTCGCCTTTTCGGGCCCGGTTTGAAGACAAGGGGCGTTTTGCCGATTACAACCGGCGCATTCCCACCTTTGTCATTACCGCCGAGGACGCCACCTTGCGTGGTGCCAGTGCCATCCTATCCGCCCAGCTGCGCACGCTGGAGGCCACAGAGGGTTCGGCCATTCTGGCGCAGATCAAGCGCACCCTGCCCAATCTTTCACCAGCGGAGCAACGTGTAGCCAACCATGTGCTGTCGCAGCCGCGATCGGCGCTGAACGACCCCATCGCGCAGATCGCTCGCCTGGCCGATGTCAGCCAGCCGACCGTGATCCGGTTTTGCCGCTCCATGGGCTGTGAGGGCTTGTCCGACTTCAAGCTGCGCCTGGCCTCTGGCCTGACCGGCACCATGCCCATTACCCATACCCAGGTCACGCAGCAGGATTCCATGCTGGAGCTCGGTGCCAAGGTGCTGGGCAATACCGCGTCGGCCATTTTGCAGGCGCGCGACCATCTCAACCGCGACAGCATGGACCGCGCCATGCGTCTGATTGCCGCAGCCAGCCGGGTGGAGGTCTACGCCGTGGGCCATTACGGCGCGGTGGCCCACGATGCCCAGTTCAAGTTGTTGCGCGTGGGGGTGCCCGCTGTTGCCTACACCGACACCCGCTTGCAGGTGCTTGCCGCGCAGCAATTGCGCGCAGACGTGGTGGTGCTCATCATCAGCAGCAGCGGGCGCATTGCTGAATTGCTCGACGTAGCCGAAACGGCCCAGGCGCGCGGCGCCACTGTGGTGGCCATCACCGAAAGCCAGTCGCCGCTGGCGCGCAAGGCCCATTTGTCGCTGATCGTGGATCACGTGGAAGACATTGCCACCCAGGTGCCCATGATCAGCCGCATCCTGTACTTGCTGATGGTGGACATCCTGGTCGTTGGCGTGGCCCTGCAGCGTGGCAATGCCATGCCCAGCATGGGTAGCGATGCCACGGCGGACCTGGACGAATCCCAGCCCACAGCCGCAGCCGCCACCGCCAAGGCCCGGCGCAAGGCCCCGGGTGTCAGCGCGGCAGGCGATCTGGCGCACCTCGTTGCGCGCAGCCGATAAGCGAAATGCGGCATGGGACCCGCGCGCCAGCGGTTCCAGCGCCGGGGATGATGATGGATGGGAGACGTTTCAATGTATCTAGGCATTCTGTTTCTGCATATCTTGGCCGCCACCATCTGGACCGGCGGCCACATCGTGTTGGCCACCACGGTACTGCCACGCGCGCTCAAGGCAGCCGATCCGCGCATCCTGCTCGACTTTGAATCCGGGTTCGAGAAAGTGGGTATGCCCGCGTTGTTGATTCAGGTAGCCAGCGGTATCTGGATGGCGCATGAACGCGTGCCCCAGTGGGGCTTGTGGTTGTCGCCACCCGATGCCACTACGGCGCTTGTCACGGCCAAGCTCGCGCTACTGGCGACCACCATTGCCCTGGCGCTGGACGCACGCTTGCGCATCATTCCCTCGCTGTCCCCGCAGACGCTGCCAGCCATGGCGCGGCGCGTGCGCGTGGTGACGGTGCTGTCCGTGGTGTTTGTGGCCGTTGGGGTGTCGTTTAGGGGCGGCTTGTTGGTCTAGCGGTTGGTGCGGCGCTGGGTCTACACTGTCCGCCAGCGCCCTGTGGGAGGGCGCTGCACAATGCAAGGAGTACCCCATGTCCCAAGCCCCCAAAGTCGCAGTCCTGCTGGCCGGTTGTGGCCATATGGACGGAGCGGAGATCCGCGAAGCGGTGTTCACCCTGCTGGCGCTGGACCAGCAAGGCGCCGCCTACCAATGCATCGCACCCAACGCGCCACAGTACCATGTGGTGAACCATGTGACCGGCCAAGTGGTGCCCGGTGCCAGCCGCAATATCCTGGAGGAGAGTAGCCGTATTGCGCGCCACGGCCAGTGCCTGGATCTGGCACAGGCGCGCGTAGCCGACTTTGACGCCCTGCTCATGCCCGGCGGCTACGGCGTGGCCAAGAACCACTGTGGCTTTGCCTTTGATGGCGCCAAGGCCGACATCCGACCCGATGTGGCGGCTTTCGTTCGCGGATTTTTTGATGCAGGCAAGCCGGTGGGCGCCATCTGCATTGCCCCTGCGCTGGTGGCGCTGGTACTCAAAGACCGTACCCACGCCACGCTCACGTTGGGCAACGATGCCGGTTGTGCTGCTGCCATGGTGCAACTGGGGCAGACGCACACCAACACCCCGGATGCGCGTGCCGTGGTCGTGGATGAGGCGCACAAGTTGGTGACCACACCGGCCTACATGTTCGACAACGCGCCCTTGCGGGACGTGTATGCGGGCATTGAGGCTTGCGTGCGCGAGGTGTTGGCGCGCGCGTAACGATCAGGGCACCGCGCGGGTGTCGTCGGGTGCACCGTTGGCAAAAACCAGCGTGAGCGCTGCCGTCAGTGCTGCGCTGTAGGCGTCGTTCTGGGCATTGCGCGCGGCCAGCAATTGGGTTTCGGCCAGCGTAGCGTCGGTGAGCGTGCCCACGCCCTGGTGGTAGGCCGCAAGCGCCGCATCGAACCCGGTGGTTGCTGCCTGGGTCAGGGCCTGCGCAGCTTCATAGCTGGCCAAGCTGGTCTGCAGCGCGTTGCGCGCGATGAGAATCTGACGCGCTGCGTCGTTGCGCACCTTTTCAAACTGGGCATCGGAGCGCTCGCTGGCCGCGCGTGCCTGCGCCAGCGTGGTGGCGCGCAGACCCGCGTCGAAGATCGGCATGGTTACGCCCACCATGACCGTGCTGCCCCAGTGATCGCCCGCCACATGGAACGTGGGCGATTGCGGCCCGATGGGCGGAACCCATACATTGCTTAGCGACTGGCTGTTGTAGTTGCCCGTGGCGGAAAGAAACACCTTGGGCAGGAATTCGGCTTGCGCGGCGCGCACCCGCGCCTGGGCGCTGCGCTGCATCGCACGGGCACTGGCAACATCGGCCCGCTGTGCCACGGCGCGTTGCAGCAAGGGTTCACTGAGGACATTCAAGTCCTGGGGTGGCAGGCGTTTGGGCAGCGGTGCCAATTGCAGTTGCGAGAGCGGGGCGAGACCGACCGCAGCCAGAACCGCCAGATAGCTATCCTGCGCAGCGCCCTGTGCCTGCACCTGCGCCAGCCGGGCCTGGGCACGGGACTGCTGCGCCTGGGCCACCTCCAGCACAGTGCCGATTCCTTGCGCCAGCCGCTCTTGCGCCGCGGTTTGCACCAAATCTGCATTGGCGAGCGAACGCTGCGCGGCGTCGATACGGGCCTGCGCAGCGGCCCAGGCATAGTAGGCGCGGCACACCGATTCGATGATGGCCTGGTGGGTGCCGCTCTGTGCGGCTTGCGCAGCACGCGCATCGTGCAGGGCGGCCTCGGCGTTGGCATCGCGCTGCCCGAAGTCGAACAGCAGCCATTGCACGGCAAGCGCGGCCACACTGGCCGATACAGAGCCATTGCCATCCACGCCAATCCCTGCGGCGCGTGTTTCGCCTTGTGACTGCAATCGCGCGCCCAGCAGCGTTGCGGCCACATGCGGCAGGGTCGTGCTGCGTACCGCGTCCATGCCCAACGCGGCCTGCCGGGTGGACAGATCCGCATCGACCGCAAGCGGACTACTGGTGTGGGCCAGATCGATGAGCGCGCTCAGGGTGTAAGCATGGTCGCTGCGTAGCGTGCGTGCAAATGCCATGGCGGCAATTTCGGAGTCGGGTTCCAGCGCATAGCGGGCGGTCTTGTCGGGTTCAGCGTGCGTAGCGACACTGCAGGCCAGCACCAGAGATGCCAGCGAAACCTGTTTCACGGTGCCGACCAGGGTGATTTCAGGCGACTTCATGGGATCCTTGTCGGGGGGGTAGCTTTGAGGGCGCTCAGGTGGCTTTGCAGGACGTCAAACCACGGGCTGACGGCGCGGGTATGGCGTGGCAGCTGTGCCAGCACGGCAAGCACCACGCTGGCGTCGTGCATCCGGTGCGTCGTCGCATGGTGTGCATGCAGCCAGGCAGGTGTGGGCCGCATCGAAGCCGGTTCGTAATGGATGCGAATGAGGTCGTTGTTGACCTCTCCCAACGCCGCTTGCAGACGCCCCAGAGCTGCCGGGGGGGCGCCCCAGTACATCTGCTGCGCCAGGCTTTGCAGCTGGTGCAATGCCTCGTGCAGGCCTTGCTCAATCCGCCCAGCCAGGCTCTGAGGGCGCAGGTAGTAGGCCACGGCGAAGCTCACCAGGTTGCCTAGCAGGATGCCGATCACGCGGTCCCGCACCACCACCAGGTCAAACCCCGGCCCGCTGCCTTGCACCACGCACAGAAAGAATGCCAGTGCCATCTGCAAGCCCATGTAGGCAATGCGTGCATGTCCTACCGCCACCCAGCCACTGGCCAGGGCACCGACGAACACCACGCACAGAAATGGCAGCAAGGTGGTGACTGAGGGCATCAGCAGCAGCATGGTGGCCACGCCCATGGCCGCCCCCACCAGACACCCCACCAGGCGCAACACCAGCTTCTCGACACTCTCGCCCAAGGTGCCCAGGGAAACCACGTAGCAGGTCAGCATGCAGGTGTGAATGCCGGGCCAATGCAGCAGGCTGTAGAGGGCGTAGCAAAGCATGGCGGCCAAGGTGGTGGTCAGCGCATAGCGCAGGTGGGCTGTGTTGGTGAAGGCATCGGGCAGAAAAAAACCGGCTTTGGTAGCGGGCGTTATGGATGCGGTGGGCGCGCTGGGTGTGGCACGGGATCGATCCGGTTCGGCAAAATGCTGCAGAGCATGGCACAGCACCGCCACGACGTCAGCCTGGGCTGCTGGCAAGGCGGGCTGCGCGGGGAGTTGCACCTGCACCTCCACCGGATACCCACCCAGTTGGAAGGCGTGGGCCATGCGCTCCAGCGTGTCAGCCAACGTCTCGGCGTAGGCGTGCGGCAAGGGTTGCGCTGGCGTCTGGTCGAGGGCTTGCACGACGCTCAGTACCACCACACTGGCGTCGAATGCGCTGCGCAGGGCCTGCACATCGGCAGGGGTCGACGCATGCTCGCGCTCCATCATCGCCAGCGCTTGGCGCAACGGCGTATCGTCGGACTGCAGTTTGCTGGTGATGGCGGCACATGGCTGCTGGCCGCGCAGCACGGCGGCGCAGGTGCGCAAACGCGCGGCCAGCCCGTGCTGCAACAAGCGCCGGGGGGCGGGGCCTAGTGCCGCATTGACAGCGATGCACACCCCGGCTGGAACACCCACCAGCAACCAGCCGTATAGCAGGGCACGCGTCACCAGTTCGCCCGATATGGCCGAGCCCAGCAGGTCCAGTCCATAGGCAATGGCCAATGCAATGGTTGCGCCCACGGTGCGCAAGCGGCTGGCTGAGGCCAGGTACAGCAGCAGCACTGACACCAGCACCATGCTGCCCAGGCGCAGGGCCGGAAAATCCAGCACGCTGCGCGCCATGAGCAGAATCAGCGCGATGACGCTGCTGCCTACCACGGTCAACGCCACGGCCTGCGCAATGCTGGTCAGGCGATCCGGGCGATTGATGAAGAAAACCAGGTAGGCCGCCAGCGCCGCCTCGGGCAAGCCATAGTAGACGGCAACCGCCGTGGTCAGGGTGCTGGCCAGGGCCAGGCGCAGCGCAAATTCCAGCCGACCCGGCACGTTGGCCAGCAGGGCAAGCAGGCGGCGCACCCGGCTGTCACTGGCAGGCGGCGCCATGGTGGATTTCCACGCTGGCATTCGCCCCCATGCGCACCAGGTTCGCAGGGGGGTCTTCCAGCACGATGCGAACCGGAAAGCGCTGGGCCACTCGGACCCAATTGAGCGAGGGTTTTACGTAGGGCACTGAGCGCGGCAGGTTGATGCGGTCGTCGGCCAAGATGCCCCAGCCCACGCTTTGCACCGCGCCTTTGAGGGGCTTGCTGCGGTCGAGCATCGAATACACGGTGGCGCAGTCGCCAACGGCAATCGCCTGCAATTCGTTCTCCCGCAGATTGGCCACGACAAACCATTCTTCCGTGTTGATGAGGGTGAACACGGCTTGCCCAGGGGCCACCATTTCACCCGTGGAAATGGTCAAGCCCACCACGCGCCCATCGTGGGGCGCGCGCACCACGGTGTTGGCCAGGGCGCTCTGGGCGCTGGCCAGCGCGGCCTGGGCGGCGCGCAGGGCGGCTTCGGAAGCGGCGGTGGAGCCGACCGCCTGGCGCGCAGCGCGCTCCTGCTCGCGGGCCTGATCGAGCGAGGTGGTTGCATCGCGCACCGCCACCTGGGCCTGGTCGAGCTGCTGGCGGGCGACGTAGCCCTTGTCGGTCAGGGGCTGCAGGCGTTGCTCGGTGCGATGGCTCAGACCCAGGTTGGTTTCGGCCCTGCGGGTTTGTTCGGTGGCGATGGTGGCGCTGGAACGCTGAGTGGCCACCGCGCGCTGTTGCCCTTGCAAGGTGGCCTGTGCAACATCGACATTGGCCTGGGCGATGGCCAGCGCCTGCTCGTAGGGCTTGGGGTCGATGCGTAGCAGCACGTCGCCGCGCTTGACGGCATCGTTTTCGTGAACGGCCAGCTCGGTGATGAGCCCGCCTACGGCAGCGGCGATGTGCACCACGTCGGCATCAATGGAGGCGTCATCGCTCGCCATGCGGGTGCCGCGGCTCTGGTACAGCATCAGAGCCGCAGCCGCGGCAATGACCGCGATGGCGATTGCGATGCCCAGCGGGCGGCGTTGGGGCAAACCGGCGGTGCGCATGCTTCAGGCCCCCATCCAGGCTAGCCACAAGCCGCCACCGATCAGGTAGCCGATGCCCAGGCAGACCAGTAACGGCATGGGCATCTGGGTCAGCACGTCCATGCGCGCAAGCAGTGCGTACGCCAGTAGCGCGGCCACGCACCCCACGAGCGCGCACATTAGCCAGGCGGGAAAGTACGAGCCAGCCAAGGGCACCACGGGCGCGCCCGCGCAACCACCAAGGCTGCACAGCGACGCCCACAGCATGGCGCTGCGCAACGGCAAAGGGCGTGGTGACGGAACAGGGTGTTTCATGGCTCGGCAGCGGCGTGCCAAGGCATTGTAGAAGCTGCCTTGGCCGGTGTCGGTGGAAGCGGCGCGAGGCAGGCGCTATGGCAGCACGTATACCAGAGCGGTGCGCGCTGGAATGTGGAAATTGCCACTGTCCGTGTCGGAATCGGCCAGTGCCAGTGTGGCGGCGTCGGGATGGCTGGGGCGGCGCAGAACCGGGTGCAAGGTCCAGGGCTTGCCTGCCGCTTCCTGGATGTGCAAGGTGTGGGCGCGCGTGTCCACGTTGACCAGGTAGAGCAGCTCCGAGAAGTTGGCGCCAGGATAGCCCTGCCCTTGGATGGCGGCGGCAATCACTGTCGGCTCCTGATCCAGCCCAGTGTTGAAGAAGCGCAGGCGATCCCGGATGTCTGCCGCCGTGCGCAGCCGCAGCAGCGTGGTGCTGGCCCGTATGGCCAGCCAGTCGCGCGCCATGTCGCGCGCCCAGGCGATGTCCTGGGGCGTGGCACGTAGCGCTGGGTCGGCCAGCAGGGGGACCATCAGGGACCAACTGACGGCGTTGTCGGCGGCGGGTGGCAGTCCGCTGCCGAAGTGGTTGGTCTGGTACGTCCAGTCCACGCGGTTGAACCAGTCACCGGAGTCAAAACTGTTGCGGTCCAGAGATTTGGATCGCAGGATGTCCACCCCGGCGTGGAAGTAGGCGATGCCCTGGCTGAGCGCGGTCAGCGCAAAGCCCAGCATCTGCACACGGGCCCGCTGCGCGCTGCTGGTGGCTTGGGGCAGCTTGAAGGCGTTGGCATCCCACAGGGTCTGGTTGTCGTGGTTTTCCACGTAATTGACCACTTCGCCCGGTTCCTGTACGTAGCCCGCGCTCTGGCGTGCGTAGTCAATGGTCGACAATGTTCGTGTCGTGCTGTCCTGCGTTTGCAGCCGATAGCTGGCAATGCTGCCCGCCAGGCCCACGCGTACCAGGTCGGCCGCAGCCAGCAACTCGGTGCGGGTGGCGTCGCCCAGGGCATTGGGGTCGTAGTACAGACCATTGATGTAGCCCTGGTGGCGAATCAGGTCGGCACCGTTGTCGCCAGCACCGCCGCCCCGAATGGCATCGCGTGCGCGGTCGCTGAAAGTGGCAATGCCACTCCCTACTAGGGACAACTGCGAGGCCTGCACAAAACGTCTGCCATTGGCCACTTCGCCAAAGTTCCAGCCTTCGCCCAACAGGGGTACCACGCGGCCAGCGGCCTTGCGGGCGGCCTGCGCCACCTGCAGCATGGCGGCTTTGGGTTGGTGCCCCATCAGGTCAAAGCGGAAACTGTCGACCTGGTACTGCCGTGCCCACTGCGCGACCGAATCGACCATCAGCCGGGCCATCATGGCGTGCTCGGTGGCGGTGTTGGCGCAGCAGGTACTTTGCTCCAGCAGCCCCAGTGGACTCAGGCGCTGGTAGTAGCCGGGCACGATGCGGTCCAGCACCGATTGCGCATGCTGCCCCGACGCGCTGGTGTGGTTGTAGACCACATCCATGCCCACCCGCAATCCCGCGCCATGCAGGGCCATGATGGCCTGGCGCAGTTCACGCACGCGCACTGCCGGGTCGGCAGCGTTGGTGGCGTAGCTGCCCTCGGGTGCGTTGTAGTGCAGTGGGTCATAGCCCCAGTTGAAGCAGTCGGTGGCGGCTTGTGCCATCACGGCGGACTGGATTTCAGGGCCATCGGCACGGGCGCTGGCGGGCAGGGCGGGCGTGGTGCAGCCGGTTTCGGGCACGGTGGCGAAGTCAAAAATCGGCAGCAGGTGGATGTCGGTCATGCCCGCCTGGGCCAGGGCGCGCAGGTGGCGCATGCCGTGCGTGTCGGCATGGGTGAAAGCGAGGTACTTGCCGCGGTGCTCGGCGGGTACGCTGGGGTCGTTGGCCGAAAAGTCCCGCACATGCAGTTCGTAGATGCGCTGGTCCACCGCGTACTCGGCGCCCGCCGGGCGGCGATGCCCGGCCCAGCCAACGGGTTGCAGCGCCGGGTCGTCCAGGTTCAGAACAGCGCTGCGTGCGGAGTTGGCCGTCAGGCTGATGGAATACGGATCGGTTACGCGGTTGCGCACCAGGCCCACACCCGGCAATTCGACATCGACCAGGTAGGTGTAGGTTGAACCCGGCTGGGCTGTGCCTTGCCAGCTCCAGATGCCGGTTTGGCTGTTGCGCTGCAAGGGCACCACGGCACTGGCCGGGGCCTTTTCATCCGGGTAGAGGCACGCCTGCACCAGTGCGGCCGTGGGTGCCCACAGTGACAAGCGCGTGGCGCTGCGGCGCTGGGTGGCCTTGAAGCCGGTCTGTACGCCCAAGGGGGGTAGGGTGGCGCTGGCGTACAGGTCATCCAATGCACCAGCCACTTGCACCGGGGTGCTGCGCAGCGCCTGGCCCTGGGTGTCGGTTTGCTGCAGGCGCAGCGGTGCGCGCAGCCACTCGCGCAGCGCCTCGCGGGTGTTGGCGGGCAGGCGCAAGGTGGTGCCAGCACCCAGGTAGGCGAAGCGTGCGGGCAGGGGGGCCGAGCGCACTTGCAGCGCAAGGCTTTCGCGGCCGTGTTGCAGCCGGTAGTGCGCTTGCGGGTCAGCGCCGGGCCAGTGCAGCGTTTGCGCGTCCAGCCAGGTGGCCTGTGCGGGTGTGGCGGCCGCGGGCGTGGGACCGGGGTTCTCGGCTCGTAGCACCGTGGAAGACGTCGGTGCGTTGCAGGCATCCAGCGCGGCGGGTGCACTCACCGTGCCTGCCGCACACGCAAGCGGCAGCCAGCTCAGTGCGGCAACGAACAAGCTTAGCCGGGCTGCAAAACGGTGTGATTGCCGTGGCGTATCCGTCGTATTCATCGAAATTGGCACTTGGCCCCCGTAAAGTCTGGTGATGGTGCTATGAAAAACATAGCTTAATGAGTTCCGAGAACAGCGTGCCGCCAAATGGGCGTGTTGTGGCGTTCATTGATACAGAACACGTAGTTTAGCTACAGCTTGGGATGGCCTTCGCGACACGTTATTCACCTTGACAGGGTCGCTAGGGAGTCCAACAATGGGCCGATGTTCGGTGCTGATCTTGCGCTTGTGCTGACCCTCGGTGTTGCAGCCGGGGCGGTGGGCGCGGTGTGGGGCGGCCGGTGGAGGCGGTCGAGGCAGGATGTACGCAACTGGCGCACCCTGTTCGACAGCAGTCCCATTCCCATGTATGCCTACAACCTGGATACCGAGTTGCTGGTGGCCGTCAATGAGACGCTATGCGAACGATATGGCTACCGCGCCGAGGAATTGGTGGGTGGCCCTCTAATGCGGCTGCATGTCGAGTCGCAGCAGGCTGAGTTGCACGACGTGGTGGTTGCGCTGCGGGGGTCGCGCGATGCGCACTTTCGGCGCCGCTGGATCCAGCGCAAGCGATCTGGCGAGGAGATTCCGGTTGAAATTTCTTCGCGCCCCTTGCGCCAGGACGGCGTGCGCGTGCGCGTGGTGGCGGCCATCGACATTTCGGAAAAGTTGCAGGCTGAACAAGCCCTGGCCAGCCAGCAGCGGCTCCAGGAGTCGCTACTGGAAATCTTGCCGGTGCCTGTATTCCACAAAGACCGTCAGGGGCGCTACCTGGGTGTGAATGCGGCCTTCGTGGGCCTCTTGGGGCGGCCCAGGGAGGCGTTTGTGGGCAAGACCGTCTGGGAGATTGCCCCGCCCGCAACCGCGCAGGTTTACCACGATGCAGACGAGGCGCTCTATGCGCACCCTGACACGGTGCAGGTGTACGACGCCCATGTGCTGTCCCAGGCGGCCGGGCGGCGCGACGTGGTATTTACCAAGGCCGTGTTCCATGACCACAGCGGCGCACTGGGTGGGTTGGTGGGGGTGGTCATGGACGTGACCGCCCAGCGCGCTTCGCAGCAGGCCTTGCGCGAAAGCGAATCCCGCTTGGCGCAAATTCTGCACAACAGTCCGTTGCCGGTGTTCGTGATCGATGCCCAGCATCGCCTGGTGGTGTGGAATCCGGCGTGCGAGTACACGTTTGGCGTGCCCGCCAGCGCCATGCTGGGCACTACGCGGCACTGGTCGGCGTTCTACCCGTCAGAGCGCCCGTGCATGGCCGACATCGTGCTTGACGGGGGTACGCAGACCGAGATTGACCATTACTACCACGGCCTGTACCGCCCTTCCACGTTAAACCCGGATGCCTTTGAGGCAGAAGACTTCTTCCCTGCCATAGGTTCGCAAGGGCGCTGGCTGTATTTCACCGCATCGCCCCTGCGCGATGGCACTGGCAAAGTGGTGGGGGCGATCGAAACACTGATGGACATCAGTGCCCTCAAGCGCGCCCAGCAGGAGGTGCAGCAGTTCAACGTGGAGCTCGAAGCCAAGGTCGTCGAGCGCACGGCCGAGCTGGCGCAGGCCAACGAAAACCTGCGCCAGGCCACGCAGCAGCTGGTGCAGACGGAGAAACTCGCAGCGTTGGGTAGCGTGGTGGCCGGGGTCGCGCATGAACTCAACACACCCGTGGGCATTGTGCTGACGGCAGTGACGACCTTGCAGCACCAGGCGCAAGCCTTTCAGGCTGAAATGGCCAGTGGCAGTGTCGTGCGCCGGGCCGACCTGAATGCCTACATCGCCGCCAGCCTGCATGCCTGTGAGCTGATTGAGCGTAGTGCGGTACGTGCCGACCAGCTGATCCGCAATTTCAAGGAAGTGGCGGTGGACCCAACCCAAGCCCGTCGACGCAAGTTTGGCATGCGTGCGGTCGTTGAAGAGATCGTGGCCACGCTGCAAAGCCCGCTGCAGCAGGCTGAAGTGAACGTGGAGATCGATATGGCGCCTGCGATCGTTCTCGATAGCTACCCTGGTGCTTTGGGGCAGATCCTGACGCACTTGGTGATGAACTCCTTGCAGCACGGGTTCGAAGGGCGTGTGCACGGGCGCATCACACTGTGCGCGCAGGTGCAAGACACGATGGTCGTGCTGCGTTATGAGGATGACGGGGTCGGCATGAGTGCACAGGCGGCGCGCCGGGCATTTGATCCGTTCTACACCACCAAGTTGGGGCAGGGCGGCAGCGGGTTGGGCCTGTACATTGTCTACAACCTGGCCACCGGCATGCTGGGCGGGTCGGTGGCATTGCACACCGATCTGGGTGCTGGCGTGCGCTTTGAGCTGGTATTGCCTTTGGTGGCGCCAGCGGCGAAAGACAACCAAAGCAATACCGCTGCGTTTCTGTAAAGCGAAATTCTTTGGGCTACAATGAAGTAGTTTTACTACATTTCGAAGTGGCTCTGGGGTGTTCACGCCTCCGCACGGAGCTGCAGCACCAGCCACTTGTTGCCCGAGGTCGCCATGCAATTCCATAAGATTCGCCATCCCGACAACTTTCGCTTTGCCCCTGCGGTTCCCATCCAGGCGCGCGTGCGCGACCTGGGTAGTGACGTATTTCACCTGGAGCTGAGTGATCCGGCGCGCTGGAGCTTGGATGCCCGCACCTTGCCGCTACTGGAGGAGGGCTTTGGCTCCACAGCCTCCAGCCATCGGCTGCAAATGACGGAGCAAGGCGCACTGGTGCTCAGCGGTGCGGACGGAGCCACCGTGCTGGCGGGACGAGCCGGTGCCAGCGTGGGGGTCTGTGGCAGTGCCTGGATGTTGCAGTTCGCACGCGAGGCTTGCATGCGCTTCTTCGGCCAGGGAGAGAAAGTGACCGGGCTGGAAAAGAGTGGCAAGCGCAGCAACTTCTGGAATGCCGACGTCTGGGCCGACCATGCCATTCACACCGTCGAGCACGGCCAGGCTGATCCGCAGTACGCCTCCATTCCCTACCTGCTGGTGCGTAACGGCGCGCACTGGATCGGCCTGTTGGTGGACAACCCTGGTGCCGTGTTCATGGATACCGGCTCCAATTGGTTCTTCTTCGGCAAAGACGATCAGGACGCGCCACCGAGCTTCTGGCTGGGTGCGCCCCACGGTGTGCCCGCGCTGTATCTCATAGCGGGTACCAGTGTGCAGTCGGTCACCGAGCGGCTACAACGCCTGGTGGGCACCACGCCGTTGCCGCCCGTATGGGCATTGGGTCACCACCAGAGCCGCTGGGGTTATGCGGGCATGCAGCAGCTCAGTCGGCTGGACCAGGCCTTTACCGAGCATGCCTTTCCCAACGATGGGCTGTGGCTGGATATCGACTACATGCAGGACTACAAGGTGTTCACCACCAATCCAGCTCACTTTGAAAACCTGACTGAAGACCTGCGTAGCCTGCAGGCGCAGGGGCGGCGCATCGTGCCCATTTTGGACCCCGGCGTCAAAGTGCAGCCCGGTTTTGCCGTGGCCGAGAGCGGCCAGGCCGTCGACATCTTTTGCCGCAACCCCGAAGGCCAGCCGTATGTCGGTTTTGTGTGGCCAGGGCGCACCTGGTTTCCCGATTTTTCATTGCCCGAGGCACGCGACTGGTGGGCCAGCTATGCGAAGGCCTTTCGCACCAGCGGCTTTGATGGAGCCTGGCTGGACATGAACGACCCCAGCACCGGTGCTGCCGACCTGGAAGACATGCGCTTTCAGCGCGGCGCCTGGCCGCACTGGGCTTACCACAATCAGTATGCATTGGGTATGGCGCAGGCCACGCGAGTAGGCTTCCTGGCTGCTCGACCCGACGAGCGCCCCTTTCTGCTCACGCGCAGCGCCAGCACCGGCATGAGCCGTTTTGCAGCCGTTTGGACGGGCGACAACTTCAGCAACTGGCACCATCTGCGCACGGCCATCCACTGCAGCCTGAACCTGGCGCTGTCGGGCGTGCCCTTCAACGGGCCGGACGTGCCCGGCTTTGGAGGACACGCCGACAAGGACCTGGCCCTAGCCTGGTACAAGGCCGGTTGCCTGTTTCCGTTCTTGCGCAACCACGCTTGCGCGGGTACGGCCGACCAGGAGCCTTGGGCGTTCGGCACCGAGGCGCTAGACACCATCCGCCACCATGTACGCCTGCGCTACAAGCTGCTGCCCTACATGGTGCAATTGTGGGCGGCGCAAGAGGCGCAGGGCGCTGCCGTCATGCGCCCGCTGTTCTACGACTTTGCAGATACCGACGGCCTGGACCTGGACCGCGTGGACGACCAGTTCCTGATCGGCCCGGCCATCCTGCAGGCACCCGTTGTGCAGCCCGGCACGCAGCAGCGCGCGGTGGTGTTGCCTGGGCCCTGCCGCTGGCTGGAGGCGGCCACGGGACGCTTTGTAGCGGGTGGCCGCATGGTGCACGCCTCCAGCAGCGCGCAGGCCACGCCCATCTATCTGCGCGAAGGTAGCCTGATCCCCATGCAGGCGGGCTGGCCCCAGAAGCCTGGCGTGGATCTGGCTCACATCGAACTGCACGCCATTCTGGGGCCAGACTGCGCCGGGGTTGCGGTGCTGGACTATGTGGCCGACGATGGCATCACCCTGGCCTACCAGCGCGGCGTGCGCTCGCACTGGCAGTTTGAAGCCCACCGCAACGCGGCGACACTGGTCGTTACGGTACGCACCATGGCGCGGGGCCACCAACCCCTGCAGCTACGCGTAGTGGGTTATGGTGGCATCCAGACCGTGCGCCTGGTGGTCGATGGCGCAGCGGCAACAGACTATCCTGCTGTGGCGGCACCGTGGACGTTGTCGGGCGCAGAGCTCAACGCGAGCGCCATGGTGGCGTGTGTCAGCCTGTAGCCACCCGCCACGCGACGTCATCGCATCGTGTTATCAAAAAACTCACTTGGCCCCCGTAAAATAAGGGGTTAAAGCTATCAGAGTGATAGCGCCTTGAGGGACCGATGATGGAATTGGACGCCGTAGTATTGGGTGCCGGCATGGTCGGGGTGTCGGTGGCACTGCACCTGCAGCAGCGGGGCTGGCGTGTGGCGCTGGTGGATCGCAAGGCGCCAGGAGGGCTGGAAACCTCGTTCGGCAATGCCGGGCTGGTCCAATCTGAAGCGGTCTACCCCTATGCCTTTCCCCGCGACTGGGGCCAGATCCTGCACTATGCCAGCAACCAGGCGCTGGATGTGCGCTACCACTGGAGCGCCATGCCGCGCGAGGCACCGTTCCTGGCGCGCTACTGGTACCACTCGCACCCCCAACGGCATATGCAGATTGCCAAGGCCTGGTCGGGCTTGATTCTGCGCAGCCAGGACGAACACCGCGCACTGCTGCAGCACACGGACGGCACACCGTCGGTGCGCGAAACCGGCTGGCTCAAGCTGTTTCGCAGTGCCCAAAAACTGGATGAAGAAGTACGCCACGCGCAGCGCTGCCAGCGCGAATACGGCGTGGCGTTCGATCTGCTCGATGCCACCACGCTGAGCCGTCGCGAACCCGCCCTGCAAGTACCTCTGGCTGGGGCTGTGCACTACACCCAGGCCTGGTCCGTGGACGACCCTGGGGCGTTGGTGCAAGCCTATGCACGGTTGTTCGTGCAGCGCGGCGGACGTGTGCTGCGTGGGGATGCCAGCTCCTTGCAAGCGGGCTGGCAGGTGCAGACCGAGGAGGGGATGCTGCGTGCGCGCGCCGCAGTCGTGGCCTTGGGGCCGTGGTCCGATGCGCTGTGCCGACGCCTGGGCTATTCGGTACCCATGGGTCACAAGCGGGGCTACCACCGGCATTACGCTAGCAAGGGCGCAACCGCTTTGCAGCATCCGGTGCTCGATGCCGAGCGCGGCTACGTACTGGCGCCCATGGCGCGGGGTGTGCGGTTGACCACGGGCGCCGAACTGGGGTCGGTCGATACGCCGCCAACGCCGGTGCAGCTGCAGCGCCTGGAGCCCATCGCACGCGATCTGGTTGCCTTGGGTGATGCGTTGGAGCCCCAGCCCTGGATGGGCGCGCGCCCTTGCATGCCCGACATGTTGCCCGTGATCGGCGCTGCGCCACGCCATCCGGGCCTGTGGTGTGCCTTTGGTCATGGGCACCAGGGCTTCACCCTGGGGCCGGTCACCGGGCGGTTGTTGGCCGAAATGATGGTGGGTGGCGCCACCATCGTGCCCCCAGAGCCGTTTCGGCTTGATCGCTTCTAGCGGCGGTGTTCTTTCTGCCGGGTCTGACTTGCGTCAAGGCGAGGGTATGCAGGCCTTTTCTGCCGTTGATCGTGCTTTGAGAAAGGTCACGCGCGCGTCATCATGGCGTGTCATATTTACCAGTCCCACGCCAACTGTCACACCCCGTCATGGGCATTCGCGAAAGCATCTGGAGTCTGTTGACCCGCAACAAGGACGCCGCACCCGCTGCGGTGCTGGAACTGGTGCGTGAGGCCATGCTGGACGTGGTGGACCGCGTCGGAGACGATCGCCACGTGCGCCTGGGCGTGCGCATCGAACTGGCCCGGGACTTGACCACTCTGTGGTACCTGCGCCCGGATCTCATGGACATGGTGGCCACGATGCAAGGGGAGACCGCCGCACGGGAGAGCCTGCGG
Source organism: Rhodoferax sp. (assembly GCA_046348185.1). Taxonomy (GTDB): domain Bacteria; phylum Pseudomonadota; class Gammaproteobacteria; order Burkholderiales; family Burkholderiaceae_C; genus Allorhodoferax. The sequence continues at coordinate 199,787 of JAXMER010000013.1, forward strand.
AACCTGACGCATCTCTTCGGGCGATACCAGTTGGGTGGCAAGGTGTCCGCCCCACATGCCTAAGCAATCAGGCGGTGGATGCTCGTCGGTGATGGCGGCAAACGAGAGCAAGTCGTCCTGGACCCGTACGCCAAAACACATCGTGACTGAGTGGAGCGGCGATGGGAACCCGCTCCATGTCTCACCTGCCTCTACAGCAGGGAAAAACGTTGCCACTTTGTACCACGGTTTTGTATCACCCCGGGATGTGGGCGCTCTTATTCCCCGTGCTGGTCGAGCAGAATCCGGTTCAGTGCCAGATTCACGTAATAGTTGCTGCGGCCAATTTTTTGCTTCTGCAAGAAACCCGTTTCCGCCAATACATCCAGGTACTTGGTGGCGGTCAACCGTGACACACCCAGGTCGCGCTGCACGAAATCAATCTTGGTATACGGGTGGGTGAACAGATTGTTGATGAGGTCTTGGCTGTAGAACTTGTGCTCGGAGCGAATGCGGTGCTTGTAGTCCATCAGAGCGCCCATGATGGCCTGCACCGTGCGAATGGTTTGCTGTGCAGTCACCTCGACCGCCTCCAGCATGTAGAGCACCCATTCCTCCCAGGTGTCCTGCTCGCGCACCGTTTGTAGCAGGCGGTAGTAATCGGCCTTGGTGCGCACGATGTGATGGCTCAGGTACAGCACCGGGATGTCGAGCAGGCCCTCTTTCACCAGATACAGCACGTTCACAATGCGCCCGGTGCGTCCATTGCCATCGTAAAAGGGGTGAATGCTTTCAAACTGGTGGTGCAGCAACGCCATCTTGATGAGCGGGTCTACCTCGAACAGTTCGGGCTCATTGATGAACCGTTCCAGCCCGCGCATGAGCTCGACGATTTCCGCTGGGTCTTGTGGCGGGGTGTAGACCGTGCGGCCTGCACCGTCCTTGAGCGCTGTACCGGGCAGCTTGCGAAAGCCCGCATGGTTGCGTTCGAGTTCGCGCTGGACCTCGATGATGTGGTTGGCTGTGAGCAAGCCGCTGGAACGGACCTGTCCAAACCCCACACGAAGGGCCTGGCGGTAGCGCAGCACCTCCTTGGCGGCGGGGTTGGCAAAAGCGTCAGGGTCCACATCATCTTTGAACAGCTCGTCGTGCGTGGTGACGATATTCTCGATTTCCGAGCTGTCCTTGGCTTCCTGCAATCCCAGAGTGTTGATGAGGATGCCCTGGTTGGGAATAGACGCTGCAACCCCCTTGAGTTCCGCGAGACGGCGGCTGCTGCTTGCCAGTTTCTTGAGGATGGCGGGCGAGTCGAATCGTGACGGGTTCAGCGCTTCAAGAGGGGACAGCTGGGTCATGAGGCGGAACGGTGGGTTGAAATGTATAAAAAATTGGAATTTCTATACATGTTAGCCGACACGTGTATAGAAACGGTGATTTTTTCGACATCAACGGTCGCTCATCTCATGCAGGTAGCCCCTGACACAGCTTGAGACAACAAAAAAGCCCGTTTCACTCTGAAGAACGGGCTCTTGATATGTTTGGATGCGTCCTGAAACGCTAATTTGGAGCGGGCGATGGGAATCGAACCCACGTTATTTGCTTGGGAAGCTTAGAAACGGCCTTTGATGGCGTTTTCTTGGAGCGGGTGAAGGGAATCGAACCCTCGTATGAAGCTTGGGAAGCTGCCGTTCTACCATTGAACTACACCCGCGATGCCTCAAATTCTAGCCCGCATTGGACGGGTCAATTGCTGGGGGATTCGACTATCTGAACAGGCCACCTTCACAGTGCTCTCATTCCACCGTCACCGGGTAGTTACACCCATGTGCACACGGGCGCCATGCCAGCAACGGGATTGACTGATTACGCACTGGTCCCCAGCGACATTGCGATGTCAGCGCCACACCGATCACGTTTAAGGTGCTGACCGAAAAGATGGACAGCCGGTTGTCGAGTGATGCTGATGTGGCAAACATGTTGAATCCGCTGGGGACGAGTGCGATAAAACGATCAGAATAACCAAAAAAGTGCACTGGCATTGACCCTGGGCAAGACCGCATCTGAAACATGCAGGTCAGATCGGTGTGTGGCTGCTGTTGAGCGGACGGCAGTGCCACTTGAGAATAAAAAAGTACGCGTTGGAAATAACGAACGTATTTAAGGCGAGGAATCGAATGAAAGTTTTTCAGTCTCTGTTTGCAGGTGGGATGGTTGCTGCTGCTTTGGCAGCATGCGGAGGTGGTGGGAGTGGCTCCACTTCGTCAGTTGTACAGCCCCCCGTTAAGTCAACCCCGATTGCCGTTCAGCGGTCGAGCTATGAAAACAAAATAGCTGCAGGGAAGGCATTGGGGCCCATAACCATGCCTCCTAAATATGGTGATGCTGCAGCGTTTGCCGACTTCATGCAGAACGGTACGTACTCAGTTGTAACGCACACTCTTGAGTATGACGTGAACAAGCCCGTAGGGGTAGCCACCCCGGGACACATTTATTTCTACCAATATGTCAATGGAGTGTGGCAGGACAAGACATCGCAGTTGCTATCGTCAAATGTTGGATGCATCCATCCAAGAAAAGCAATTGTCGCTGACTTCAATGGCGATGGTAAGCCTGATGTGTTCTTCGCATGCCACGGTTTTGATGCAGCTCCATTTTCAGGAGAGCAACAGCGAGTTCTACTAAGTCAGGCTGATGGCACATACAAACATGTAGCGTTGCCTATAGTTGCGTATGGTCATGGAGGTTCGGCAGCGGATGTCAATGCAAATGGTTATGCCGATATAGTAGTTACAGATACGAGCGTAGCTGGGCAACCAATTTATCTGGTGAACAACAAAGACGGGACTTTCACGAAAGACCTTGATCGTGTTCCACAAGCCGTGAAGAAATTTCCCTGCTTCACTGGCTCAATGTGCACATACGGCATCTATTCAACCGAATTTATTGATTTCAACAAAGATGGGAAATATGATTTATGGATTGGTGGCGCAATTCACCCTGCAGATATAGGAAATATCGACTCTGAAATCTTTATAAATCCAGGAAGCAATATTTTTACAAGTGTTGCGCCAAAAGTCATTCAAACCAGTTTGACAGATGGTGGCACACTTGATGTTGTATTCGAGAATAATAATATCTACCAACTTTACACATTGAACTACGGTGGAGTGAAGATTGAAAAGATCGACTATGCAACAAACACTGCTACAACAATTTATACGCACACGGGACCATTCTCCAATGGGTCAAATTGGTTTCCTTGGATAATCCCGTACAACAACACTATTCGTGCAATGAATCCGATTTATCCTGTGAGTGTTCCATTTTGAAGATGCCGTCAAAGCCACTACAAAACCACACTTGGATGATGTCGTGTTCATATCCGACGCTAGCAGCTAGTATTTCACAGGCGTTTAGCTGGTGATGTCGACTAGCTGTGATAGGCAACAACCCATAGAAGGTGGGTTGTTCGCGCTAGGTATTAGTGAAAATACGTTCGGACTAATTCGCCGCCGTGACAATCAAATCTTGGGAGGGATGCGTATCGGGCAAGAGCTTGCAATCCACGGTGGTGCCACGCATCCGATCGACGATGTTCAGGTCCTGCCTGCGTACAGTCGCACGGTTGCTCCTCTTCTACTGATCAATGCAGTGCGTATGGTTCTTGAACGTCCTTTGTACTTTGATGGCAGAGCTTTTGACGGATGCCAGTGGTTGATCTATGCGCTCAGCCAGAAGCCGAACTTGCCTGACGTGTACTCAATCAACAGGACATCAGGGGCACGCGTGAAGTACAAACCCAATGAATTTTCACTTGATCGCTACGATGGGATACTCTTTGGCAGAACGCATCTTGTGAATTCCATGCAAGACCACTATCCGGGAGGATCACGAGAAATCGTTCTGACACTGTTTGAGGAATTTCATACTGAATTACTTCTCGACAAGTAGTAGCTTTACCCGACCATATGCCGACAGTCCAATTTTCATTATTAGTGCTCACTGCGATACTTTATAAAATATTTCAGGCCAAAGAGGAAGCAAAATGTCGATGATTGATTGCCATGAGTGCAAAAAACAAATTTCATCCGAATCCACAACTTGCCCAAATTGTGGCGCACCCACCAAAAGCAAAGAAAACAATAATTATGCCTTGGGTGATTGGCTTGTATGGGGCATTTTTGGAGGAATTTTTTTCTACAAAGTCATCAGCGACTCGATTATTTTGGCTGCAATAGTCGCCATTCTCGGACCAATAGGATTTTTTGGTACGCTAATAGCATATTTGATTCGAGCTTGGTAGGGAGGGTGAAATGAAATTACTGCACACATCTATTACAAGGGTGAACGTTAGAACTGTTAAAGCAGAGCTCATCGAGAGTCTTGCAAGATATGACGTGCGCAAGTTCATATCGCCTATAGCATTGCTCTTTGTGATGAATTTGTCATATGGGCAAGTTCCAGCAGTACAAACATTTGAACAACTTAGACCCAGCTTGATTTACTCACTGGAGTGCAGAGACCGGAGGCAAGTAGATGTAACAAAGGGTTTTGAGATTGCGGCACTTCCTATTTCCAGATTGCACCTGGAGCAAATTAGGGAGATAAAACATCAAAAATCGGACTTTGGTGAATCATATGAATTCCCGATTCCGGTGCAAGTATATGGATTGGATATTTCAAGGGTATCACTAACACGAACCATTGATCAGTCGGAGGCGGATGACAATGTAAATCAGGCCTTGAAGTTTAATGGCATTAGTGCAAATGATTTGTCTATAAAAATCGCAACCGAATTAGGAGTTCGATTCAATAAAGTTGATGGTGGTTTTCGCTTTAGAAGCGAAGATGGACAGGAAATAGCCGTCTTCGAAGATGAGCCCGAAGGTGATGTAAAAACAGCCACGTTATTTTGTGGCATGGTAATCCCCCCGTTTTGCAGTGCAGCCAGAAGTAGAACGGTTACGCAGCCATGGCCAGTCGCTGCTTTGGGGTAATGCCGCCCAGGGCCATATTTGGGCGGTCGTGATTGTATTTCCACATCCATTGCGTGGCGTATAGCTGGACCTCATCCAGGTCCTGCCAGTAATGCTGTGACAGCCACTCGTATCGAACGGTCCGGTTAAATCGTTCCACGTAGGCATTCTGTTGGGGCTTGCCCGGTTGGATGTATTCCATCCGGATTCCCCATTTCTCTGCCCAGCGGCGAAGCCCATCGCTGATATTTTCCGGCCCGTTATCGCAACGTATGGTTGCCGGCTTGCCGCGCCAGGTAATGAGTCGTCCCTGCAAAACCCCGGCAATCCGCATAAACACAGGTGATCTGGGGTGAATCCGAATGGTCATTCCTCCCAGAAAGATATTCAATGGAGGCTGCTTTCTGGGAGTTTTGAGCACACCATGACCGACGACTTCTTCCGCAACCGCCTGGACCAGATGATTGACTTGCGCCACCCGCTGGCGGTGCTGGCCAGTCGCATGCCCTGGCAAGAGATCGAAGCTTCGTTGGCCCAGCGCTGGGCACGCCAAGTCAAAGCCGGCAAGCAGATCGAAGACCTGGACCTGTTTGGCCCCGTGGCTGGTGTGCTCGGTGGTGGTATCTCCAACGCCGGTCGCCCGCGCTTACCCACCCGGTTGATGGTGGCGCTGCTGTACCTCAAGCACGCTTTTAACGAAAGCGACGAAGACGTCATCCAGCGTTGGGGCGAGACACCCACCTGGCAATACTTCTCGGGCAGCGAATACTTTGAACACCGCTGGCCCTGCGACCCGACGCAGTTGGGACGTTTCCGCAAGGCTTTGGGCGAAGAAGGCGTGGAAGAACTGTTGGCGCGCACCATGGAAGTGGCTGTGTCCCACAAGCTCATTGCAAAGAAAGAGCTGACCCGCGTAATCGTGGACAGCACCGTGCAAGAGAAGGCAATAGCCCACCCCACCGACAGCAAACTACTGGAGACGGCACGTGCCAAGGTGGTCGAAGCTGCCAAGACCCATGGCATCGAACTCAAGCAGACCTTTGCCAAGGAGGGCAGGCAGAGCTGAACTTCAAGGCCGCTCGCTATGCCCATGCGCGCCAGTACAAACGCATGCGCAAGGCCATCCAACGCCAGCGCACTATCGTCGGTCGACTACAGCGCGAAGTGGGCCGCAAGATGAGCACTCTGGGCCAGGCGGTACAGGAAACCCTGGCCCCACTCTGACCAAGGCCGCACGCCTGGTGGAACAGACGGGCAGTCGCAAGACCGTGGGTAGTCAAGCCAAGCTCTACAGCTGGGATGCACCGGAGGTGGAGTGCATCTCCAAGGGCAAGAGCCGCAATCCGTACGAGTTTGGTGTGAAGGTGGGCCTGGCCATGACGCTCAAGGGCAACCTGATCGTGGGTGCCAGAAGCTTTACCGGCAATCCCTATGACGGACACACCCTGGCTGAGCAGATTGAGCAATCGACCATCCTGATGCAAAACCTCGGTGTCAGCCCAGGGTGGCGTACGTTGACCTGGGCTACCGGGGTGTGGATCAAGACAACCCACAAGTTCAGATCAAGCACCGTGGCAAGGACAAGGGGCTCACAGACGCAGAGCGCAGACTGCTCAAGCGACGACAGGCCATCGAGCCCATCATCGGACATCTGAAGGCCGATCACCGCATGGACCGTTGCCATCTCAAGGGCAAACAGGGGATGCCCTGCATGCGGTGCTGTGCGCGGCCGGTTACAACATCCGTTGGCTGCTGCGCATGATCGTCAAGAAGGGCCTGGGCCTTTTGTTGTGCCTGTTTCAAGCTCTGGGATTGGCGCCGATCTGTCGCAACTTAGCGGCAATCCTCGCGCTCACGCCTCCAAGACCGTCAAGTCAACGATGGGTAGCAGCTTGACATGAATTTTGCAGGGACGACTAATGATTTGCTTGAGCGCACGAATCACCCTCTCCGACGGCAGCGAGAAGTCAATCTCTATGCCCAGCGCTTCCCGGTTGAAGTCGTCAATCACGTTGAACAATCGGATGTTGCGACCATCTTCGAGTTGGTCATGCATGAAATCCATGGACCACACCTCATTGATCGCCTGTGGCACGCTCAGTGGCTCGGGCTTGGCCCTTATCAGCCGTTTGCGCGGCTTGATGCGCAGGTTCAGGCTCAGTTCACGGTAGATCCGGTAGACGCGCTTGTGATTCCATTGGAAGCCTTTGACGTTGCGAAGGTACAGGTAGCACAGGCCAAATCCCCAGGTCCGATTGTTGTCCGTCAGACGCAGCAGCCAGTTGGCAATCAATGCGTTCTCTGCGCTGGTACGCGATTCGTACCGGAAGCACGACTCGCTTATCGAAAACCCGGCACACAAAATTAACCGGCAACCCACGCTGGGTGACAACCTCTTTGGCCATCTCGCGCCGACGAGACGGCCGACTTACTTTTTGCGAGGTACTCCGTGGCGATTTCGGCCTTGAGTTTCTCCTCGACGTACATCTTGCGCAGACGCCGGTTCTCTTCTTCGAGCTCCTTCATGCGCGCCATCATGGAGGTGTCCATGCCGCCGAACTTGGCGCGCCACTTGTAGAAAGTTGCCACGCTGATACCGAGCTCACGGCACAGATCGGGAACACCAATGCCAGCCTCAACGCGCTTGAGCGCTTCGATGATCTGGCTGTCGGAAAACTTGGACCTCTTCATGTAGAAATTCTCTCCGAGAAATTTCTACTTCTGACGTCACCGGATTTTTGGGGGGATTACCGAACGACAAAGTCATAGATGTCCTGCATCTCCTTTTGTAGCTCGGGGATTCGTTCTTCATAGACAGCCAGTCCCTTGACGACCCTCTTGGGGTCAATCGCCTTGAGCAAGCGCTGTTCTTCCTCGACACTGAGGTAACGCAGTCTGCCCTTGGGCAGGCGAACGACTGGCATCTGGAGGTCATCGGCAACGTTGTACCCCATCCGCTTGGCATGTTTGATTGCACCACTGACACAGTTCAATGCGTGCTTGATCGTTTGATTGGCATAGCTCGCCATTGCCATCTGGTGTTTGTACCGTTCAATCTCCGCCGTGGTGATCTGATGGATGTACGTTGTGTCTTTCCAGAACTCACTCGCACGACGACTCCAGAACGCTATGTTTGCAGCACTGACCAACGAGCTTTTTGAAGTGGCATACGCTTGGAATGCCTGTTGAACGGTCAGCGTCGGCTTAACCCCTAGCTGCTGTTGCGCAATCAAGTCGCTACGCCACTGGTGTTCCAGCTTGGCAGCGAGTTTTTTATCGGTCGTCTTGGTGGATTTGATGTACGTCTGGCCGTTGTACTGAAACTGGACGTACCAGAACGGGGAACCTGGGCGTTTGGTTACTGCCATGATGGTGGGGGTGTCCGAGGGTTGCTGTTGGGGGCAGCATCCCCTCGTCTCCACCACAAGACAACGGGCAATTCCGTTGTGTAGACCTATTTATTCTGTTGGTGCTGTGTCGGTTGATTTGGCGAGCTTGCGGAACGTGCGACTGACGTTGTACAGGTACGTTGGCGCACCCTTGACGGTAACGGTTGCACCTTCGATGAATGCACGCAAGATGACATCGCGGTGCTCTGCGTGCAACAGGCGGTAAATCTCGCGTGCTGCTGCGGCCTTGCTGCCTTCGGTTTGCACAATGGCAAGCCCTTGTTCAATCGCTTGCTGGTACAGCTCGGGATTGGTCGGAATCGAGTTATCAACGGGGACGGTTGCGGCAGCGTCGGTCGGTTGTTCCGTTGTGTCTGCAGCGGCTTTTTGCTTGGCCATGGTGACTTCCTTGTGCGTGTGATTGGTGTAGGCCTTGAATCAAGGCAAGTCCACCATCAACAAGAGAAGTGAAAAGGTCAACGCTGATCCGCACTCGTTCCATGCGCTGGACACAGACGCATGCAAGCTGGTGGGGAATTGGTGTTGCCCAATCCGGCACCACTCAACGGTGGTACCTGATTGGATCGCCTCTCATGGAATCACAGCGGCGGTGATTTGGGAAGCATGAACGCAAGCGGTAGGGGCTTGGGAAGCAAGAGTCCTACCATTGAACGACGCCCGCGCTGGCCGCATTCTAGCCCGATGTTTGGGAAGCGGAGCCGCACCAGCCGCTGGATGCTTCAAGCCGTCAACAGCTGTGCCAGCGCTACCCGGTTAAGGGGTTTGGCCACGGCCCCCAGGAAGGTAAAGCGCCGCAGTTTCGCGATGAGCGAAGCCGCATGCAGGACTTCCTTGTCTTGGCCAGAAATGATGGCCAGCGCGCCGACAAAGCCTGCCTGTGCCAGTGCCTCCATGAGCTTGAATCCGTCCTGGCCTGGTATGGATAGGTCCAGAAACACCAATTGGTAGTGCGACGCGCGAATGGCGATTTCGTCGGCAGCGGCCTGGCCGTGCTGAATGCCCTTGATGTGCTTGAACCCCAGGGCCTGCAGTTGCTCGGTGAGCAGTTCGATCTGGAAACCATCGTCATCCACCAGCAGGACTTGCACGGCATCGCGGTTGAGTCGGTGGAAGCTGGAGACGGGTGCAGCATTCATCGTGGGGGCTGTCATAGTTGAATCTTTTGTTCGGGCATGTGGGCGTTCTCGTTGATTTGGGACAGCCATTGCGCGGTGGAGGGCACCTCAGCTGGTGCACGGGACAGCAATTCACCCATCTTCTGCATATCGGACAACGTACCTTCCAGGATCTGGGAGATGCGATCTTGAAACTGCATGGAAACCAGCAGCCGTTGCACTTCGGCATGTACGGCCAGGCTGCGATTGCGTACCTGTTCGGACGCCGTTCCCATTTGTTGAACGTGACCCAGCACGTCTTCGACCAGTTCGCCTGATAGCTTGACCGTCTGCTCGTCTTGCAGGGTGGATGTGCGCGTGGCCACCATGGTTTCGTCCATGGCCTTGAGCACCCGGCCAACAGTCTCGCCAATGTCTTTGCCGGTTGCCGCAGAACGCTGCGAGAGTGTGCGTACCTCGGCTGCCACCACGGCAAAACCCCGCCCGGAGTCTCCCGCGCGCGCGGCCTCGATAGCCGCATTGAGTGCCAGCAGGTTGGTCTGTGCGGCAATGCTGCGCACCTGTTCGGCCATGGCCTGGAGTTCGTGTGTCTGGTCGGTCAGCTGGGAAATCCGTGCCATCAGCGCGTCCTTGCTCTCGACAATGGATCGCAGCGACTCCACCACCGGCTGCAGCTCGCGTTCACACAATGTCAATAGCGCGATGGCGTCGCTGCGTGGGCCATCGCTACCGGATGCTGCGCCGCCAATGCCGACTTCCTCGAACTGGTCGAGTACCTTGGCAAAGCTGTCGGCCAGCTGCAGCGTGGCCTCTTCGGCTTGCTGCTTGACCAACGTGATGTGGTGCATCCAAGTTGGCAAGATGTCACTCGCCAGCCGTACGCACGGACTGGCATCGGCGCTGTGATCGGTGGGTGGTTCCGGCCTCTGCGCCGGGTCGCCAGGCAGGGAGTGATGAAGGTAAGCAAACAAGGCCATGCTGCCCAGTGTCATCAGCCACAAAAGACTTGGTGTCCACGATGGCGACATGAGCAGGCTCAACATTGCGGTGGTGCCTGCAAAGGCACCCCCTCCCAGGGCAATCCTCCGGACTTGCCGAAAACGCTGTATTTCCAGTTGCATGGGGTATAAGCAGGGATGTGAAACAGGCGTATTTGTTATTGTTTTCGGGCATCCTACTACGTTCTCGTGTCGGCCTCAATCAGTTGGCCTCATGCATTCTTGAATACTGATGGACCTTGCTGTCGTCGGGTTGATGATCGGATGCGCGCTGAGCACCATGCTTTGCGTGGTGGCAGGGCGCTGGCTATGGCGCGTGCAGCGTGATCGGACACAGACCTGGGCTTTGGGTCTGGGCATGCTGGGTGTGCTGTTGGCGGCCTTGCTAGCGGTGGTGGGGTTGAAGGGGGGGAACACGCTTTTGGTCATTGCAGCGGTGCTGGTACTGCAACTGGTTTGCCTGTCTGTGGTGCTGTTGTGGGCGCTGCGGTTCGGGCAACGCCAGGCGGATGATTTGCACGCTGTGCGCAAGGAGTTGCTGCAATCGCGTCAGCGGCTACAAAATGCTTCGCAAAACCGAGGCGAGTTCCTGGCGCGCATGAGCCATGCTCTGTTGACACCGCTGCACGGCATCCTGGGACACACGCACCAGGCACTCGCCGCACAACCCAACCCCAAGATGGCCGCCTACCTGCGCCATATCCAACAAGCTGGCGGTGAGCTCATGGAGGCGGTCAATGCCGTGCACAACTTTGCGGTGATTGATGCGGGCCTGTGGCAATTGGAGTTGGGTGATTTCGAGCTCCACCAGGTACTCGACAACGCGGTGCAGCTGGTTCAGGAGCGTGCCCATGCGCGTGGGCTGAAACTGCACCGGGAGCTGGATCGCAATCTGCCGCGCTATGTGCATGGTGACGCACTGTGCATCGGTCAGATCGTTCTCAACTACCTCAACAACGCCATCCAGTTCACCGAGCAGGGACACATTGTTGTGCGCGTGCTCAACCAGGGTGCGGTGGTGGGTCAGAACGACGGGGTCCGGCTGCGCTTCGAGGTGTCCGATACCGGCGTGGGTTTGACGCCGGCGCAGATGGAGCGGTTGTTCTCTACCTGTAAATGCGTGGAGGGAGCGCACCATCGGCGCGTGGACGGGGCAGGCCTGGGGCTGGCCACTGCCCGGCAGTTGGCACAGATCATGGGCGGTGAAGTGGGCGTGCAGAGCCAGGTGGGTCTGGGCAGCACCTTCTGGCTGGAATTGCCGCTGCGCCAGGTCGACATGCCAACAGGCGCGGTACGCCCGGGCCGGGTGCCAAGCCATGCCGACGGACTGACCGGCCTGCAGATTCTGGTCGTCGACGATAGCCTGTTCAATCTGGAGGTTACGCGCGACGCTCTGGAGCAAGCCGGTGCGTTGGTTATGACAGCCACCGATGGCGAACAGGCCTTGGGCATCATGCGCACCGTAGCGTTTGATTGTGTGCTGATGGATCTGCAAATGCCCCATCTGGATGGATTGGCCGCGACCCGGCTGATTCGCCAAGACAGCGCGCTGGCGTCGACCCTGGTGATCGGGCTGACAGCCCACTCCTACCGTGAGCACCGCGCAGCGTGCCTGGATGCCGGTATGCACACGGTGCTGACCAAGGCGACCGAGCCTGCGCAGTTGGTGGCGACGATTCTCGATTTCCTGGAGCGGCTGGGTCGCCTGCGGGACAGGGCGCCACCGGTTGCACCACAGGCTCCCGCGGAGTGGTTGCCCGGTGAACTGGAGAAGTTTGTCGGAACCAATATGGCCACCCAGCAGCGGCTGCTGGGGCGCTACCTGACCGAAGGCGAACGCCTGTGCGCCGTGATGGCGACGCAGCAGCAAAGTGCCGACTGGCACGGTGTGGGCGAAAGTGCCCACTCCCTGAAATCATCTTCCAAGGCAGTGGGCGCTATGCCGCTGGCGCAGAGGTGCCAAGAGCTGGAGGAAGCCGGTCGCACAAACGACGAAGTCGCGTGCCAGCGGCTGTTGCCCGAAGTTCAGGCAGGCTTTTTGCGGGTGCATGCACTTATCCAGGCACGGCTGCAAGCGCCCCCCGCTGCGCCGGGTTAAGCGCGCCCGGCCTTACTTCTGAATATCCCCAATACAGAGGTACTTGACCTCCACATAGTCATCCATGCCGAAGTGGCTGCCTTCGCGGCCCAGGCCGGACTGCTTGACGCCGCCAAAGGGCACGTGCTCGGTGGCCAGGATGCCGACATTGATGCCCACCATGCCGTATTCCAGCGCCTCGCCCACGCGGTAGATGCGCCCGATGTCGCGGCTGTAGAAGTAGCTGGCCAGTCCGAACTCGGTATGGTTGGCCGCGTCAATAGCTTCCTGCTCGGTCTTGAACTTGAACACCGGCGCGAACGGGCCGAAGGTCTCTTCGCGGGCGCACAGCATGTCGGCCGTGGCGTTGGATACCACGGTGGGTTCGAAGAACTGACCGGAACCCAAGGTGGAGAGGCGCTTGCCGCCAGTCAGCACCTTGCCACCCTTGGCCACCGCATCGTCCACATGGCGCTGCACCTTCTCCAGTGCCGCTTCCTCAATCAGCGGGCCCTGGTTCACGCCTTCCTCGAAGCCATTGCCCACCTTGGCCGTCTTCACCTTGGCAGCGAACTTGGTGACGAACTCGTCGTACACGGCTTCTTGCACATAGAAGCGGTTCGAGCACACGCAGGTCTGCCCGGCATTACGGTACTTGCTGGCAAAGGCACCTTCCACGGCGGAGTCGATGTCGGCATCATCAAACACGATGAAGGGGGCATTGCCGCCCAGCTCCAGCGAGAGTTTCTTCACCGTGGGTGCGCTTTGCGCCATCAAGATACGGCCCACTTCGGTGGAACCGGTGAAGCTGATGTGGCGCACCACATCGCTGGCGCACAGCACCTTGCCGATGGCAATGGAGTTGGCACTGTCGGCGCAGAGCATGTTCAGCACGCCAGCGGGAATGCCGGCGCGCACGGCCAACTCGGCTGCGGCCAATGCCGTCAGCGGGGTCAGCTCGGCGGGCTTGATGATGACCGGGCAGCCGGCGGCCAGGGCCGGTGCCACCTTGCGGGTGATCATGGCCAGCGGGAAGTTCCAGGGCGTGATGGCGGCGCACACGCCGATGGGTTGCTTCAAGACCATCAGGCGGCGGTTGTTGTCGAACTGGGGCAGGGTCTCGCCATTGACGCGCTTGGCTTCCTCGGCAAACCATTCCACGAAGCTGGCGCCATAGGCCACTTCGCCCTTGGCCTCGGCCAGCGGCTTGCCTTGCTCGGCGGTCATCAGGCGGCCCAGGTCGTCCTGGTTGGCCATCAAGAGGTCGAACCACTTGCGCAGGATGATGGAGCGCTCCTTGGCGGTCTTGGCCTTCCACGGGCCCCAGGCGGCGTTGGCAGCGGCGATGGCGGCTTCGGCATCAAGCGCAGTCAGATTGGCCACGTCGGCCAGCTTCTCGCCGGTGGCGGGGTCGAGCACGTCAAAGCGGCTGGCGCCTGGGAGCCATTGGCCGTTGATCAAGCCATCGGTTTTGAGCAGGCTGGGGTCCTTGAGCAAAGAGAGAGGGGAAGTCATGGTATGTATTCAGTTGTTGATCACCCGGCGGGCGAATTTTTCGAGGTAATCCATCAGCTGGTCGGCACCCAGCATGGCGGCGGCTTCGTTGGCACTGGCAATGCCCTGAGCCAAGGCCATGTGGTGGCGCGCACCTTCGGCGATTTCGCCTTCGTGCTGGTAGGCGTACCAGAAACGGCGGCATTTCACGATCAGGGGCAGCACGCATTGCACGGCCGATGTGTTCTGGCAGGCTTGGTGGTTGATGATGTCCAGCGCGCGGTCGGCCTGCATGTATTCGTCCAGTTGGTCGCGCTCGGCCGTGTCCACCATGGCCTGGGCGCGGCGCAACATTTCCTGCCGTTGGGTGGCCGTGGCGCGCCGCGCCGAGCAGGCCGCAATTAGCCGCTCCAGCACACGGCGGGTCTGGATTACATCCAGATGGTCGGCCAGATCAATGTTCGATACCACCAGGCCCCGGCGGGGTTGCTGCTGGATCAGGCCGATCGATACCATGCGTAGCAGGGCTTCGCGCACCGGCGTGCGGCCTAGTTGGGTCAGCGCCACCAGCTCGGCTTCGACAATGGGCACGCCCGGCTCCAGCCGCAAGGTGGAGATCAACCCCTCAATGGCCTCGTAGGCCTGGTCGGCGGCACGCAGTTTGACCGGTGGACGCGGGGGCAGCATGGTGGAGTTCGTCATAGGGGTGTCGGTGCAAGAAGGCTCTGGTTGGAGCGTGCGCAAATTATCAGCCTTGCGTGTCCACGGGGTGCGCCGCCTCACCCAACAAGCTGCTGATGCGTACCGGGCTCAGCGGCTGGCGCACTGGCGGTGCCTCCCACCCCCACAGCCGGGTTGCTGCCGCGCCGCATATGCGGCCCTGGCAGGGGCCCATGCCGCAGCGGGTGTGCAGCTTGGCGTCGATCCAGCTGCCGCGGGTGCTGAGCTCCGCCACACGGACATCTTCGCAGCGGCAGACCACGGTGTCGGGCCGCAGCAGGGTCTTGACGGCGCTCACATCGGGTTGCAGATGGCAGTGCACATGGGCGGCAAAGGCTTCCCAGCGCGCACGCTCTTTCCATAGGGTCTGCGCCTTCCGGGTCTGGCCGGTGGCGGCATAGCCGGCAATGGCGCCCTGCGCCAGGGCCTTTTCACAGCCACCGATGCCGGTGCATTCACCGGCGGCAAAGTGGTGGGGCAGGTTGGTGCTTTGCCACGCGTCCACGGCAATGGCTTTCTCGGGGGTCAGCGCCATGCCCAGGGCCAGGGCCAGTTCGGTGTTGGGCACCAGCCCGTATCCACAGGCCAGGCGTTCGCAGTCCAGTACGTAATCGCTCTGGCCCTGGCGAATGCGCACGGCTTCGAGCTGGCGCGTGCCCAAGGCCTCGATCACCTGGCTGTTCGGTCGGTAAGCGGCAGTGGCCAGACCAGCGGCCTGCACCAGTTTGCCGGGCCAGCGCCACAGTCCGGCAGTCAGGGCCAGCAGGGCACTGGTCGGGGCCTGCTCGGCCACGCGCAATACCTGCGCACCGGCGCCGCGGGCGGTCTGGGCCACGGCCAGCAGCAAGGGGCCGTTGCCCGCCACGACCACGCGTTGCCCCGCAACCGGCACGCCGCCCTTGATGAGGGCTTGCAGGCCTCCCGTACCGGTGACGCCCGGCAGCGTCCAGCCCGGAAACGGCAGCAGCAACTCGCGTGCACCGCTGCAGACAATGAGCTTCTGGTAGGTCTGCACCCAGGCCCCCCGCGCGTTTTCAAGCAGGAGCTGTTGCGGGCCATGCACCGCCACACAGCGGGTACCGGTGTGCAATTGCAGGTTGTTGTACTGTGCCAGCAGTGTGCTGCGTGCCTGGGCTTCGGATGCAAAGCCGGGGCCTGTGCGCCAGATCTGGCCACCGGGCACGCGGTTGTCGTCCACCAGCACGATGGACAGGCCGCTGCCCACGGCGGCGTGCGCCGCAGCAAGGCCGGCCGGACCGGCACCCAGGATGAGCAGATCGCAGGTCATGGCGTGCGTCATGGTTGTGGCTCCAAGGTGGCGGTTTGCACCACCATGCCCGGCGCCACCGGCGTCTGGCAGGCCAGGCGGCGCACGCCATCAATCAATACCCGGCACTCCTGGCACACGCCCATGCCGCACACGGCGGAGCGCGGCTCACCCTGCACGGAATAGCGGGTCAGCCCCGGCCCGCCCTGCGACAGCGCGGCGATGACGCTGGTGCCAGCGCGGACTTCGACCGGTTGGCCATTGATGTGTAAGGTGAACTTATCCGGCATGGTGCAAAGAGGTTTGCGAGAAGCGTTCGGCACGGTACGGCGCGGGGTCGATCGGGCAGGCAGCGCCAGTCATTTGCGCGGCCAGTATCTGGGCGCTGGCCGGCGCAGTGGTTACGCCCAGACCCTCGTGGCCGACGGCCAGCCACAGCCCGGGCCGGGTCGGGTGAGGGCCGAGAATCGGCAGGCCATCGGGGGTGGCGGCGCGTACGCCGGTCCAGCTGCGGATGGCATTGCAATCGCGCAGCCCCGGTAGGTAGTCGACCGCGCGGCGCAGCATCTGCTCCAGCATGGGGAAATTCAGATTGCGGCTGGTGTCGTCGAACTCGCGCGAGGAACCAATCAGCAACTGCCCGGTCGGGCGCGGCTGCACATTGAAGGCGACCGACGGCCCAGTGGCATGGTGAGCGCTGGTCACATAGCCCAGTTCCACCAGTTGGTGGTGCACGGTGCCGGGGTAGCGGTCGGTGATCAGCAACTGGCCTTTTTTGGCACGGATCGGCAGGTCCGGGCACAGCGCGGTGGCGTGCAGGCCGTTGGCCAGCACCACGGCCTGGGCGCGCAGCACGCTGCCGTCGGCCAGGCGCACATGGGGCTCTTCGATGGCCAGCACTCTTGCATGGCGCAACCGGAGGCTGGCCGGGGCTGCGGGGCCCTTGAGCAGCCATTGCGCCACGTTGGGGGCGTAGACCACGGCGTCGTGTTCCACGTGCAGGGCACCGTGCAGCCCGCTGCGCAGTGCGGGCTCCATGGCTTGTAGGCGTGCCGCGTTCGCCAACGTGCAGGCCACGTTCTGGGCCTGCAGACGGGCCTGCTTTTTTTCGGCGGCTTGCATCTCTTCGGCGTTCGCGGCCAGCCACAGGGTGCCGCATGGGTGCCAGGTGCAATCGGAGCTGAGCTGCGTGGACCACTGGTGCCACACGCGCAGGGAGAGGCTGCTCAGTGCCAGTTCGGCGGCGTTGTCGTCCATGACTACCAGGTGGCCCATGCCGGCGGCGGTGGCGCCCCCGCGCAGGTCGTCGAGCACCAGCACCCGCTGCCCGGTGGCGGCGAGTGCGTGGGCACAGGCCGCACCGACGATGCCGGCGCCCACCACGATGGTGTCGGCGTCCAGGCTCAAGTGCGGATTCCCCAGCGGTAGGGGTCGGTGTCGTCAAGTAGCAGGGTGGCTTCGGCGCAGACCCAGGCACGCCCGCGCAGGGTGGGGATGATGCGCTTGTCGTCCGCCGTCTCGTAGGTGGCTTCGAACTGGCTGCCGATGACGCTGGCCTGGCGCCACACGGCGCCGGGTGTGAGCTTGCCGTCGGCGGCCAAGCAGGCCAGCTTGGCGCTGGTGCCGGTACCGCAGGGCGAGCGGTCGTAGGCTAGCCCTGGGCAAAGCACGAAGTTGCGGCTGTGGTAATTGGCCCCCACGCTGGCCGCTTCGCTCCCCCTGAAGGGGGCGGGTTCGCCTTGGGGCGACCCGGCGGCGAACCTATGGTCGTCGTTGGCAAAAAGCTCGATGTGGTCAATTTCCGCGCCGTCGGCACCGGTGATGCCGGCTTGCTCCAGGGCTTCGCGCAGTGCGCTGCTAAAGCGGGTGAGGGTGGCGATGTTATCGGGTGCCACGCGCTGGCCGTGGTCGCTGACCAGGAAAAACCAGTTGCCGCCCCAGGCCACGTCGCCGTGTACGGTGCCGTGGCCGGGCACGTTCACGGCCACCTGGGTGGCATGGCGCCAGGCAGGCACATTGCGCACGCTGACCGAGCCGTCGTCGTGCAGTGTGGCTTGGACGGTGCCCACGGGGGTTTCGATCTTGTGGACTCCGGGGCGGATGCGACCCATGTGGGCCAGCGTGGCCACCAGGCCGATGGTGCCGTGGCCGCACATGCCCAGGTAGCCGGTGTTGTTGAAAAAGATCACGCCGGCGCTGGCGTCGGCGGCGACGGGTTGGCACAGCAGTGCGCCCACCACCACGTCACTGCCGCGCGGCTCCAGCACGGTGGCGGCACGCCAGTCGTCATACTCTTGGGACAAACGCGCCAGGCGCTCGGCCATGCTGCCCCGGCCCAGATCGGGGAAACCGTCCACCACCAGCCGGGTGGGTTCGCCGCCGGTATGCGAGTCAATGATGTGGATGCGCTTCATGGTGTTGGCAGGGGTAGGTTGGTGGAACGGGGTTGTAAAGGCGTGCAGGAGCCCACGCACCATGGACTCCGGGTAGGAGACGCTGGTGCCGTGGGTCCTGCAGGCATGGGTTGGGGGGGAAGGCCACTGGCCCGTGGCGCATGACTGCGCAGGTGTGGCCTTTCCGGGGACTGGCTTAGTAGCTGGCCAGCGGTACGGCGACGGCGTTCTTGAAGTTGTACACCGTGACGGGTGCCTGCTTCATGTTGCCCTTGTCGTCATAGGCGTAGGTACCGACCACGCCCTTGTAGCTGCCCTTGCGCATTTCAGCGGCCACTTTCTCGGGGTCGGTGGAACCGGCCTTGACCATGGACTGGCCGATCAGCAGCATCTGGTCATAGAACGATGCGGCATAGGCATCGGCGTCCAGGTTGAACCGCTTCTTGAACTTGGCCTTGAAGGTTGGGCCGTCGTTGGTCTTGTCCAGCATTGAGCCGCCTTGGGCGCAGAACACCATGTCGTTGACGGCATCGCCACCGAGCTTGCCCATTTCGGGGCTGCACAGGGTGTCACCGCCCAGCATCTTGGTGCCCACCGCCAGTTGCTTCATCTGGCGCGCCATGGGAGCGGCCTGGGGTGCATAGCCACCGTAGAACATGACGTCGGGCTTCTTGGCCTTGATGCTGGTCAGGATGGCAGAGAAGTCGGTGGCCTTGTCGGTGGTGTATTCCTGCCCGACGATGGTCAGGCCCTGGGCCTTGGCTTCCTTGATGAACTCTGCGGCCACGCCTTGTCCAAAGGCGGTACGGTCGTCCACTACGGCAGCGGTCTTGGCCTTCATGACCTTGGCGGCATAGGTGGCCATGCTGGAGCCGATCTGGTTGTCGCCGGCAATGATGCGGAACACATGCTTGTAGCCGCCTTCCGTCACCTTGGGATTGGTGCCCACGGTGGACACCAGGGTGCCGCCCTCGTCGTACACACGGGAGGCCGGAATGGCCACGCCCGAGCAGTACGGCCCCATGACGTACTTGACGCCGCTGTCGACCAGCTTTTGCGCTACGGAGACGCCGGATTTGGGGTCGCACTGATCATCTTCCGAGTGCAGTTCGAACTTGAGGGTTTTGCCTGCGACTTGCAGCTTCTTGGCATTGAGTTCTTCAATCGCCAGGCGCACGCCGTTTTCATTGTCCTTGCCGGCAAAGGCATTGGGTCCGGACAGTGGGCCGCTTTGGCCGATTTTGACGACTTGCTCCTGTGCCATGGCATTGCCGGCCAGGGTCAGCACCAGCGCAGCGAACAAAGGGGTCGTCGAACGAGTACGTTGCATTCTCATTTCCTTGTGGGATGTAGGTTTGACAGAAAGTCAGAATTCAGGCCTGGGACCTGTATTCCTGCGGGCGGGTTTCCAGCGCCTTTTGAACAATGGCAATCACCGCGTCGCGCTCCGATCCTACCAAGGGAAGGCGGGGGCGGCGCATGTGCTCGGTACTGATGCCGGCAACGACATCGATCAACTTGAGGTTTTGCACCAGTTTGGTGGAGACATCGAGGTGCAGCATGGGGGTCATCCACTGGTACAGCTTGAGGGCTTCGGCAAAGCGACCGGCCTTCATCAGCTCATACAAGGCCACGTTTTCGCGCGGAAAGGTGCAGCCCACGCCAGCCAGCAGGCCGTCGCACCCCAGTGCCAGGCCCTCGTAGGCCAGGTCGTCCACACCCATGAACAGTTGGTAGCGGTCACCCAAGCGGTTGCGCAGGTCGGTGATGCGCCGGATGTTGTCGGTGCTTTCCTTGATGGCCACGATCCACTTGCAGTCAGCCAGCTCGGCCATGTGCTCGGGCTTGAGGTCGACCTTGTAGGCCACCGGGTTGTTGTAGACCATGATGGGTTTTTGGGCCTCTTCGGCCATGGCGCGCACATTGGCCATGGCTTCGCGGGCGTCAGCGGCGTAGATGACCGAGGGCATGACCATGTAGCCGCTTACGCCTAGGGCATTGGCCGCTCGGATGTAGCGCAGGGCTTCCCGCGTGGAGGTTTCAGACACATTGGCCAGCACCGGTACACGCCCCTTGGCGGCCGTGATGGCACAACCGGCGACCTGCAGCTTTTCTTCCAGGGTGAGGGTGCTGGCCTCGCCCAGGGAGCCGCAAGTGACGATGCCGTGCACGCCATTGCGGATCACGTAGTCGATGTGACGGGCGGTTCCGTCCAGATCCAAGCTTTCGTCGGCGTGGAATTTGGTGGTGACGGCAGGGAAGATGCCTTGCCATTTGGGGTTGCTCATGGGATTTCCTGTGGGGTGAACGGGTGATGTGATGGCGTCATTCTAGTAAATATATTTACAACATATCAAAAAGATATTGTCGGTGTATGTACTGTTGATGCTTGTCCGTGAACGTGTTAGGGCGTGGTGGACGGGCTGAAAGCGGGCACAAAAAAGCCAAGCTCCCTGGCTGGGGGCTTGGCTGGCAAAGGAAGCGGGGGGAGGGCCTTACTTCTGAATATCCCCAATACAGAGGTACTTGACCTCCACATAGTCATCCATGCCGAAGTGGCTGCCCTCGCGGCCCAGGCCGGACTGCTTCACACCACCAAAGGGCACGTGCTCGGTGGCCAGAATGCCCACATTGATGCCCACCATGCCGTACTCCAGCGCCTCACCCACGCGGTAGATGCGCCCGATGTCGCGGCTGTAGAAGTAGCTGGCCAGGCCGAACTCGGTATGGTTGGCCGCGTCAATAGCTTCCTGCTCGGTCTTGAACTTGAACACCGGCGCGAACGGGCCGAAGGTCTCTTCGCGGGCGCACAGCATGTCGGCCGTGGCGTTGGATACCACGGTGGGTTCGAAGAACTGACCGGAACCCAAGGTGGAGAGGCGCTTGCCGCCAGTCAGCACCTTGCCACCCTTGGCCACCGCATCGTCCACATGGCGCTGCACCTTCTCCAGTGCCGCTTCCTCAATCAGCGGGCCCTGGTTCACGCCTTCCTCGAAGCCATTGCCCACCTTGGCCGTCTTCACCTTGGCAGCGAACTTGGTGACGAACTCGTCGTACACGGCTTCTTGCACATAGAAGCGGTTCGAGCACACGCAGGTCTGCCCGGCATTACGGTACTTGCTGGCAAAGGCACCTTCCACGGCGGAGTCGATGTCGGCATCATCAAACACGATGAAGGGGGCATTGCCGTGGCGCGATCCAGCGAGAGTTTCTTCACCGTGGGTGCGCTTTGCGCCATCAAGATACGGCCCACTTCGGTGGAACCGGTGAAGCTGATGTGGCGCACCACATCGCTGGCGCACAGCACCTTGCCGATGGCAATGGAGTTGGCACTGTCGGCGCAGAGCATGTTCAGCACGCCAGCGGGAATGCCGAGCGCGCACGGCCAACTCGGCTGCGGCCAATGCCGTCAGCGGGGTCACTCGGCGGGCTTGATGATGACCGGGCAGCCGGCGGCCAGGGCCGGTGCCACCTTGCGGGTGATCATGGCCAGCGGGAAGTTCCAGGGCGTGATGGCGGCGCACACGCCGATGGGTTGCTTCAAGACCATCAGGCGGCGGTTGTTGTCGAACTGGGGCAGGGTCTCGCCATTGACGCGCTTGGCCTCTTCGGCAAACCATTCCACGAAGCTGGCGCCGTAGGCGACTTCGCCCTTGGCCTCGGGCAAGGGCTTGCCCTGCTCGGCGGTGAGGATGCGCGCCAGGTCGTCCTGGTTGGCCATGAGCAGGTCGAACCACTTGCGCAGGATGATGCTGCGCTCCTTGGCGGTCTTGGCCTTCCAGGCGGGCCAGGCGGCGTTGGCGGCAGCGATGGCCGCGTGCGCTTCGGTCGCGCCCAGGTTGGCCACGTCGGCGAGCTTTTCGCCGGTGGCAGGGTCGAGCACGTCAAAGCGGCTGGCGCCTTTGAGCCATTGGCCGTTGATCAAGCCATCGGTTTTGAGCAGGCTGGGGTCCTTGAGCAGGGAAAGGGGCGATGCAGACATGAAAGCTCCAGGGATATAAGCAAAATAGGGCACTAGCCCCCGTGAAATATGCGCATGTAGCTATAAAACTACTAGCACATGGTCGCCAGCAAGGCTCTGGAATCGTGGCCGGATTTTAGCGGCGACGCCCGTGTAGCCCCGCGTTGCATGGCCTGTATGAGACACCACCAAAGACACCGCCAGGGATATTCCTTCGCAGACCCCGGCGAGGCGATAATCACAGGTTTTGGACTGCAAACGAACCGCCATGACCACCGCCGTAATGAGTGTTGCCGACATTCGCAAGACGTTCCTCGATTTCTTTGCCGCCAAGGGCCACACCGTGGTCGACAGCAGCCCGCTGGTGCCGGGCAACGACCCCACGCTCATGTTCACCAACTCGGGCATGGTGCAGTTCAAGGACGTGTTCCTGGGCACGGACAAGCGCTCCTACGTGCGCGCCGCCTCGGTGCAGGCCTGCCTGCGTGCCGGGGGCAAACACAACGACCTGGAAAACGTGGGCTACACCGCGCGCCACCACACCTTCTTCGAGATGCTGGGCAACTGGAGCTTTGGCGACTACTTCAAGCGCGAGTCGCTCAAGTGGGCGTGGGAATTGCTCACCCAGGTCTACAAGCTGCCGCCCGAGCGCCTGCTGGCCACCGTGTACGCCGAAGACGACGAGGCCTATGCCATCTGGACCCAGGAAATCGGCCTGCCCCCCGAGCGCGTGATCCGCATCGGCGACAACAAGGGTGGCCGCTACAAGAGCGACAACTTCTGGATGATGGCCGACACCGGCCCCTGCGGCCCGTGCAGTGAAATCTTCTATGACCACGGCGACCACATCCCCGGCGGCCCTCCCGGCAGCCCCGATGAAGACGGCGACCGCTTCATCGAAATCTGGAACAACGTGTTCATGCAGTTCAACATGGACGAAACCGGTGCCGTCACCCCGCTGCCTGCGCCCTGCGTGGATACCGGCATGGGGCTGGAGCGCCTGGCCGCCATCCTGCAGCACGTGCACAACAACTACGAGATCGACCTGTTCGACAAACTCATCCGCGCCGCCGCGCGCGAGACCCACACCACCGACCTGGCCAACCCCTCGCTCAAGGTGATTGCCGACCACATCCGCGCCACCGCCTTCCTGGTCAGCGACGGCGTGCTCCCCAGCAACGAAGGCCGGGGCTACGTGCAGCGGCGCATCATCCGCCGCGCCATCCGCCACGGCTACAAGCTGGGCCAGAAAGCCCCGTTCTTCCACAAGCTGGTGGCCGACCTGGCGGCCGTGATGGGCGATGCCTACCCCAAGATCCGCGAGCAGCAGGCCCGCATCACCGAGGCCCTGCGCCACGAGGAGGAGCGCTTCTTCGAGACCCTGGCGACCGGCATGGAAATCCTGGATGGAGCTGTAGATGAAGGGCAGGTGAGTGATTGGGTGAAAAAAAATCAGCCCAATTGGGAGAAATTTGATGGCATGACTCGAATGAGTGGCGAAATCGCGCGCTTTGATTTCAATGTAAGCAGCCCCAATCTTGGTGATCGTTTGCTGCATTCCGTTTTGATTTGTAACGATACAGCATCACTGGTCGTTCAAGAATTGAGTGCTGCAATCTTGGAAAGGGATGGTTATGAATCTGTGCAGATTCATCAACGAAATCCATCCAAATTTGTTTTGCCCGGCGATGTGGCCTTCAAGCTGCACGACACCTACGGCTTCCCGCTGGATCTGACCAACGACGTGTGCCGCGAACGCGGCCTGACCGTGGACGAAGCGGGCTTTCACGCCGCCATGGAGCAGCAAAAGGCCAAAGGCCGCGCGGCAGGCAAGTTCAAGATGGACAAGGCGCTGGAATACAGCGGCGCGGGCAACACCTTCGTCGGCTACGACCACCTCACGCAAGCTACAAAGATCGTAGCACTGTACGCAGACGGTACGCCGGTCGCCACGCTCAAAGCCGGTCAACCGGGGGTGGTGGTGCTGGAGACCACGCCCTTCTATGCCGAATCGGGCGGCCAGGTGGGCGACCAGGGCGCCATCTTCTGCGACGGCGGCCTGTTCCAGGTGGAAGACACACAGAAAATCAAGGCGGACGTGTTTGGCCACCACGGCGTGCTGCAAAGCGGCATCCTGGCCGTGGGCGATGCCGTCACCGCCCATGTGGACGCTGCGGTACGCGCGGCCACCGTGCGCAACCACAGCGCCACCCACCTCATGCACAAAGCCCTGCGCGCGGTGCTGGGCGAGCATGTGCAGCAGAAAGGCAGCCTGGTCAATGCCGAGCGCACGCGCTTTGACTTTGCCCACAACGCACCGGTCACCGACGAGCAAATCCGTCACATCGAAACCCTGGTCAATGCAGAGGTGCTGGCCAACGCCGCCGCCCAGGCGCGCGTGATGGACATCGAGTCCGCCCAGAAGACCGGCGCCATGATGCTGTTTGGCGAGAAGTACGGTGAAACCGTGCGTGTGCTGGACATCGGCAGCAGCCGCGAACTGTGCGGCGGCACCCACGTCAAGGCCACGGGCGACATCGGCCTGTTCAAGGTGGTGGCTGAAAGCGGCGTGGCCGCAGGCGTGCGCCGCATCGAGGCCGTGACCGGGCAGAACGCCCTGGCCTACCTGCAAGACCTGGAAGACACGGTGGGCGCGGCAGCCGCCACGCTCAAGGCCCCGGTGGCCGAACTTGCCGACAAGCTGGGCCATGTGATGGACCACGTCAAGGCGCTGGAAAAGGAAGTGGCTGCCCTCAAAGGCAAGCTTGCCAGTGCGCAAGGCAACGACATGCTGAGCCAGGCGGTGGACATCAACGGCGTGAAGCTGCTGGTGGCCCAACTCGATGGCGCCGACGTCAAGACCCTGCGCGAAACCATGGACAAGCTCAAGGACAAGCTGGGCACGGCGGTGATCGTGCTGGCGGTGTTGGAGGGCGACAAGGTCCAGATCGCTGCAGGCGTCACCGCCAACACCACGGCCAAGGTCAAAGCCGGTGAACTGGTCAACTTCATTGCAGGCCAGGTGGGCGGCAAGGGCGGCGGCAAGCCCGATATGGCCATGGCCGGTGGCACCAACGCCGCCCAACTGCCCCAGGCCTTGGCCAGCGTGCACGATTGGGTCGCCGCCAAGCTGTAAACCCTAGCGCAGCGCGCCATGCGTTTTCCGTCGCCCACCGAATGGGACAACGTCTACCGGGTGCTCTTCTCGGTCGCCATCCTGGCGTTGTGCTGGTGGGCGGTGTCTTCGCTGGTCGTGACCATGGGCGGCTCCAGCAAGCTCGGTGCGGTGGGGCTGTTGATTGGCGCGCCCGCGGTTGGCAAATTGCTGGCCCCGGTGGTCTTTGACGGTCTGGCCTTTGGCTACCGCACCACCCGCTGGCTGGCACTGCACCATTTGCAAGGCCAATACTATGCCTACAAGGGCACGCCGCTGGATGTGCTGGAAGGCGACGACGGTTTTCGCTGGCTGCGTGTGGCCAGCCTGCGCGCCGTGCTGCAGTCTTTGCCCAAGGACGCAACCCTGGAACTGATGGAGCCCGAACGCACCGAGCGCGACCAGTCGGGCAAGCACCTGGCCATGCGCTGCGATGCCGTCTTGCACTGGCTGAACAAAGCCCATACCGACGAGCACATCCGCTTCAAGGTCTGGTTGGAGCGAACCGTGCACAACCCCTCGCTGGCCGTGCGTCGCGAAAAGGATCGGCTGGCCGTTAAAGCACCGGTGGTTTGAGGCCGGTTCTTTTTCGCCTTCAACGATGGGCCTGCATTGCTACGCAAAACATAGCAAGAAAACCAGTATTTACGGGGGCTAACCGCCTATTTGTTCAAGAAGTGCTGGCGCAGCCGCCGCGTCAGTGCATCGCGCTCGGCATCGGCTGCCAATGCCGGTGCGCCGGGTTCGAGCTGGCTGCGCAGCAGGCGTTCCAGCGTGGGCAGATGGGGCGTGACGGTGCCGAAGAACAGGGTCGCGTCGCCACGGGCGATGAGCAGCGTGGGAAAGTTTTCCACCTCGACTGGGTCCACCAGATCGGCCAGGTCCTCAACATCGACCCAGGCAAACTCCACCGGGTCAAAGCGCGCCTGCATTTGCTCGAATAGCGGGCGGTACTCGCGGCAGGTGCCGCACCATTGGGCGCACAGGCAGGCAACGAACAGTTTTTCCATGCCCCCAATGATCGCAGATGCCGATAATGGCTCTATCGCCCTTGCAGGAGTCCGTATGAGCGCACCCCCCATCCGCCGTATTGCCATTTGTACCGGAGGCGGTGACGCACCGGGTCTGAATGCCGTCATCCGTGCCGTGGTGCTGGCCAGCGGCAGGCGCGGTTGGGAGTGCTATGGCATTCGCGACGGTTTCAATGGCATCTTGTTTCCGGAACGTTACGTCGATGGGGGAGTGGTGCGGCTCACGCGCGACAAGGTGCGCAACATCGGCCACCTGGGTGGCACAGTAATTGGCACCACCAACCGGGGCAATCCGTTTCACTTTCCCACCCGCATGCCCGATGGATCGGTGGGGGAGACCGACCGTTCAAACGAGATTCTGTCGTTTTTTGCCCAACGAGAGATCGATGCCCTGGTGTCGGTGGGGGGCGATGGATCGCTCACCATTGCCAACGCCTTGCACCAGAAAGGGTTGCGCGTGGTGGGGGTACCCAAGACCATCGACAACGACCTCGACAAGACCATGACCACGTTTGGCTTCGATACCGCCGTGGCCTTTGCCACCGAGTGCATCGACCGGCTGCACAGCACCGCCGACAGCCACCAGCGTGTGATGGTGGTGGAGGTGATGGGGCGCTACGCAGGCTGGATTGCGCTGCACGCTGGCATAGCAGGCAATGCCCATGCCATTCTGATGCCCGAAATCCCGTTTGATCTGGAAACCGTGGCGCAGCACATCCGCGCACGCGATGCCGAGGGGCGCAGCTATTCGCTGGTGGTGGTGGCCGAAGGAGCCGTCCCCCGCGACGGCCATGCCGAGGTGCTGGCCCCCGCCGAGATCGGTCATGCCGAACGGCTGGGCGGCATCGGTGAGCGTGTGGCGCGTGACCTGCAGCAGCGCACCGGCAAGGAGGCCCGCGCCGTGGTGCTGGGACACTTGCTGCGCGGCGGCAGCCCGACCGCGTTCGACCGACTAGCCTCCATGCGCTTTGGCGCCGCCGCCGTGCGCGCCCTGGATGAAGGGCTTTCGGGCGTGATGGTGTCCTTGGCATTCCCGAATGTGAATTACATTGCCCTGGAGGAAGTGGCCGGGCGCATGAAGTGCGTGCCATTGGATGGTGACACCCTTCAAACGGCTCGCGACCTGGGCATTTGCCTGGGGGATTAGGGCTGCGCAGATAGGGTGCCTGCGGACCCTCTACACTAGAGGGTTTTCCCGAAGTCCATTTTTGAATTACTGCAAGGGTTCCCATGAGCGCATTCCAGGAAGAAACCGTTACCTATGTCCACCACTGGACGGACCGGCTGTTTAGCTTCAAGACCACGCGTGACCAGTCTTTGCGGTTTTCCAACGGTCACTTCACCATGATCGGCTTGCGCGTGGATGGCAAACCGCTGCTGCGCGCGTACAGCATCGTTAGCGCCAACTATGAAGATCATCTGGAATTCTTCAGCATTAAGGTGCAGGATGGCCCGCTGACCTCGCGCCTGCAGCACATCAAGGTGGGTGACAAGATCATCGTAGGACGCAAGCCCACCGGCACGTTGCTCATTGACTACCTGTTGCCTGGCAAGACCTTGTACCTCATCGGTACCGGTACGGGATTGGCGCCGTTCTTGTGCCTGATTCGCGACCCAGCCACCTACGAAAAATTCGAAAAAGTAGTCCTATTCCATGGCGTGCGTGAGGTCAAGGAACTGGCGTATGCCGATTTCATCAACGTGGACCTGCCCAACGACGAATTCCTGGGTGAGTACGCCAAGGCGCAATTGCTGTACTACCCCAGCGTGACGCGTGAGCCGTTCAAGAATCGCGGTCGCGCAACCGATCTGCTGGCCAGCGGCAAGCTGGAGGCCGACCTCGGTCTGCCCAAGCTCGACCCGGCGCGCGACCGCATCATGATCTGCGGCAGCCCGGCGCTGAACAAGGACATGCGCGAGCTGCTCAACGCACGCGGCTTCGTCGAAGGCACCACCACGGCACCGGGTGACTACGTGGTCGAACGTGCCTTTGTCGAGCAGTGAAGCAATGAGCCATTACCACTTGTACGCCATCGGCAATGCGCTGGTGGATTCTGAATACGAAGTCAGCGATGCGCAGTTGCAGGCCATGGACGTGCAAAAGCGCCATATGACTTTGATCGATGCTGCACGGCGCAGCGAACTATTGGGGCACGTGCAGGGGCTGCACGCCCGGCGTACGGGCGGTGGATCGGCTGGCAATACCGTGGTTGCGGTGGCGCAGCTGGGCGGGCGTGCCTTCTATTCCTGCCGTGTCGCCGACGACGAGCTGGGCGCGTTCTACCGTGACGATCTGCTGTCACACGGCGTGGCCACCAACCTCACACACACCCGCGCCCCGCAGGGCCAGACCGGCAGCTGCATGGTGATGGTGACGCCCGATGCTGAACGCAGCATGAGCACCTTCCTGGGTGCCACCGCCGATATTGACCACACCGCCCTGCATCCGCACGACATTGCCAAGTCCAAGGTGTACTACATGGAAGGCTACCTAGCCGCATCGCCCACCGGGCTGGAAGCAGCCTTGCGGGGGCGCGCCATGGCCCAGGAAGCGGGCGTAGCGCTGGCTGTGACACTGAGCGACATGAGCATGATCCAGTTCTGCCGTAGCGGGCTGGAGGCCATGATCGGTGAAGGTTTGGACTATCTGTTCTGCAACGAAGAGGAAGCCCAGGTCTGGTGTGGCACACAGGACTTTGGCGCAATCTGCCAGCAGCTGGGGCAGCTTTCCCGCGTGGTGTGCCTGACGCGTGGTGCGCGCGGCTGCGTGGTGCTGGAGGGGCCCAACCATACGGTGGTGCCCGCCACTGCAGTGCGCGCGGTGGACACCAATGGCGCGGGCGACATGTTTGCAGGTGCCTTCTTGTACGCGGTAACGCACGGGCACGACCATGCCACCGCAGCCTGGCTGGCCAATCTGGCGGCAGGCCGCGTGGTAAGCCAGTACGGCAACCGCCTGAGTCAATCGGCCATAGCCGAGGTAAAGGCTGCATTCGTGGCCCATACCTCCACCAACGCATAACCTCATCAGTTGCCGGGCGTGATCAACCGGTAAGGCGGCAGCCCGGCCAGCATACGTCTGCCATAGGCCTGCGTGGTCAGGCGCTTGTCGTAGCAGACCACATGGGCCACGTCGTCTTCGGTGCGGATGGCGCGGCCGGTCCATTGCAGCAGCTTGATACCGGTGGCAGGAATCACCAGTTCCTGGAACGGATCGCGACCGAGTGTGCGCAGCCACTCGGCACGGGCTTCGTCCACGGGAGCGGTGGGAGGTGCAAAAGGCAGCTTGGCGATGAAAACGGTTTCGCACAAGCGCCCCGGCAGGTCCAGGCCTTCGCCGAACGACTGCAAGCCAAACAAGACCGATGGCTGACCGGCCTGCACTCGCTGTGCATGCGTGGCCAGCAAACGCGTGCGCGGCTGCTGCCCCTGGACCAAGACCATGTCGAGCAGGTGGCCGGGGATGGCCTGCACCGCCGCTTGCATTTGGGCGCGCGAGGTAAAGAGAACCAGTGCGCCGTGGGGAACGTGCTCGATGTCCTGCATCAGCCGTGCCACCATCTCGGCGGTGTAGGGGGCGGCATTCTTGGGGTCGGCCTGCGTGGGAACCACGGCCAGCGTGCCTTGTCGCGCGTAATCGAACGGGCTGGCCACTTCCAGGGTCTGCACATGCTCGGCATTGGAAAGCCCCGCTTCGCGCAGGAAGAAATCAAACGAACCGCAACTGGTCAGCGAAGCCGATGTCACGATCGCACCACGCACCTGGCTCCACAGGAATTGGCGTAGCAGGTCGCCCGGCACAATCGGGCAGGCATGGGCAGTCACGGTGAGAAAACCGCTGGCGCTGTCCACCTCCAGCCACTTGGCCAGGGGTTGCTCGCCGTGCTCCAACAGGAGCTGGGTGGTGGTGACTACGCTGGTCAGGCGCGGTGCCAGGGCACCGAGCTGGGCATAGTGGACGGCGCAGCTTGCCGCCTGGCTGGGGTCTTCTTTGGCGATCGTCTTGATCTGTGCGCCCAGCGTCTCCCAGGCTTTGGTCAATGCACGGGCCAGTGCTCCAATTTCGCTGACGGGGGCCTCCCAGGCTTCGGGAAGCAGGCCCTGGGAGAAACGGAATTGGCCATCCTGGCCCTCGCCGCGTGCATTGCGCCCGGTGTGCGCCCAGACCGTGTCCAACGCCATGCGCGCCAATGTGGTCAGGTTGGCCTTGAGGTTGCTGCTGGCGGTTTGCACATCCTCGGGTAGCGACAGCAAGAGCTTGCCTGCAACGTCCTGCAGGGTCTTGGGGAGTCGATCCAGCCAGCGCAGGTTGCTCAGGTCCATGTGGCTGCCAAATTGATCCAGCGCTACGGCGGGTAGGTGGTGGCCTTCGTCAAACACAACCAGACATTTGTCCAGGTCGGGCAAGGTTTTCATGCCCAGAGACGCCAGCACCAAATCATGGTTGGCAACGATGACGTTCGCGTCGGCCAACCGCAATCGGGCCTCGTAGTAGCTGCATCCGCGAAAGTGCGGGCAATGGCGCACGGTGCAGGTGTGGCGCTCGGCGGCAACCAAAGACCAGTCGCGGGCGTCGGGTGCGTCAGCCAGGCTGTCGCGGTCGCCGTCCCAATGGCCTTGCGACAAGGCTTGGGCCATGCTTTCGAACGTGCGTTGGCGGCGCTCCAGCTGGGCTTCTTCGGACAAGGCGGATGCGCGGCTGGTGGCTACTGACGCATCGTCGCCGTCAAACAATGCCGCGTCGGCCGCGCTGCCCACCAGACGTTCGAGTTTGAGCTTGCAAACATAGCGCCCACGCCCCTTGGCGAGGGCAAACGTAAACGGCTGGTCCATGGCCTTGGACAAAGCGGGCAGGTCTTTGCCGATCAATTGCTCTTGCAGTGCCACGGTGGCCGTGGAAATGATGACCCGCGTTTTGCGCTCCAGTGCCAGGGCAATGGCGGGTACTGCGTATGCGGCGGACTTGCCAACGCCGGTTCCTGCCTGGATGACGGCAATGGCGCGCCTTGGGTTCGTGTGTTCGCCTAAGTCGGCAGCGGCCAGGGTTTCGGCCACGCAGGCCGCCATGGCGCGCTGTCCCGTGCGCGGGCGAAAGCTCGGTGTGCTGCGAACAACGTCGTCAAAGACTGCGAGTGCTGTTGCGGCGGATGCTGGAGAAGTCAAAACAAGGAACTGGTGGTGCGCAATGAAAATTAGAGTGACCTGTCACATTGGCGTTTATTGGTAGGGTATTGTGGCGAAGCTTGCGGTATTCTGTGCCTCCGATCATAAGGAGACCCGAAGTGGCTAAGCAAAAGTTGATTCTCGATTATGTGTTCGACCATGAAGCCAAACTGGCGGATCGGGTGTTTCTGACGCAACCTACGGGTGGTGGCCGGGTGCAGGACTACACCTGGCGTCAAACGATGGACCAGGCGCGCCGGATGGCGGCCCATCTCAAGGCACAGAACTTTGAACCGGGTGCGCGCATTGCCATTTTGTCCAAGAACTGCGCTCACTTTTTCATGGCCGAATTGGCCATCTGGATGGCCGGGTGCACAACAGTTGCCATTTTCCCGACCGAAACCGCCGAAACCGTGAGCTTCGTGCTGGAGCATAGCGGCGCCAGTCTGTTGTTCGTGGGCAAGCTTGATACCTGGGATCAGCAAAAATCGGCCGTGCCGGCCAGCTTGCCTTGCATTGCCTTTCCATTGGCACCCAAGACCAGCTATGAGAGCTGGGACTCCATCACAGGGCGTACCGAGCCCTTGGCGGGCCGGGTGCAGCGTGCGGGCACCGATATCGCCATTCTGCTCTACACCTCGGGCTCTACCGGCACCCCCAAGGGCGTCATGCACAGCTTTGAGCGTATTACCAAAGCTGCCGAGAACATTGCCAAGGACATCAAGTCGCGCATTGGAGACTTGGATGAAAACCGCATCCTGTCCTACCTGCCACTAGCCCACGTGTTTGAGCGCGCGTGGGTGGAGTGCATGTCGCTGGTGGACGGCAAAACCCACGTGTTCTTTGCTGAAACGTTGGAGACCTTTGTGCAGGACCTTAACCGCGCACGCCCCACCACATTCATTTCGGTGCCACGTTTGTGGCTCAAGTTCCAGCACGGTGTGTTCGCCAAGATGCCACCCAAAAAGCTGGACCGCTTGCTGAAGATCCCTATTCTCAGCGGCATTGTCAAACGTAAGGTTCTTAAAAACCTGGGGCTTGATCAGGCTTTGTTGGCGGGTAGTGGCTCCGCCCCAATTCCCGCTGAATTGTTGGCCTGGTATCGCAAGCTGGGGCTGAACCTGGTCGAAGGTTATGCCATGAGCGAGGACTTTGCCTATTCCCACAACTCGACTGTCGAAGTGAACGAGCCAGGCTGCGTGGGGCTGCCACTGCCCGGTGTGCAAGTTCGCATCAGCGACGAGGGCGAAATCTTGATCAAGTCGCCTGGGCAATTCGTGGGGTATTACAAGCGCCCGGACCTCGATGCAGAAGTCTTTACGGACGATGGATTCTTCAAGACCGGCGATCGCGGTGAGCGTCGTGCCGACGGTTTGCTCAAGATTACCGGCCGCGTCAAGGAGTTGTTCAAGACATCCAAGGGCAAGTATGTAGCGCCCGCACCGATCGAGAACAAGCTCAACTCGCACCCCATGATCGAGATGAGCATGGTTTCAGGCGTAGGTCAGCCAGCCGCCTACGCCATGGTCATACTGAGCGAGGAACTGCGTCCCAAGCAGAATGACCCGGCCTTCCGTAAAGAAGTGGAGTCTGAACTGGCCCAGCTACTTAAGAGTGTCAATGCGGAACTGCCCGATTATGAAAAGCTGCAAATGATCGTGATCAGCAAGGATCCCTGGACCATCGAGAATGGGTTCCTCACGCCGACGATGAAGATCCGCCGCGGTCGCATTGAAGAGGGTGTGGCCGCCCGGGTGGATGCTTGGTTTGACACCAAAGGAAAAGTGCAGTGGGCGTGATTGCTTAAAAGATGTTGTATACTTTTAGGCTCTGCTGAAGAAATTCAGGGCGGTTAGCTCAGTGGTAGAGCACTGCATTCACACTGCAGGGGTCACAAGTTCGAACCTTGTACCGCCCACCACAAAATAGAAAAGGCTTGCGTTTCGCAAGCCTTTTTTTGTGGCCGCTTCAATCGCGCGGCCTGAAACCCAGCGTTAGAGACGGGATGACACGTCCATCGACGTCTGCAGGAATTTTCTCGGTCTTGTCGATGGCGGCCAGTACGGCATCATCCCAGGACTTGACCCCGCTGGATTTCACGAGCCGTCGGCTGATGATGGTGCCATCGGGCGAGGTCCGCACTTCCACGTCGGCTACGGGGTTGCCCACGATGGGGTCGGTATAGGTGATGTTGGGCTTGATGCGTGCTGCGATGCGTCCTGCATAACTGGCGGACGGGCCCGAGGACCGTGCAGCGGTACCTGCACTGCTGGCATCACCGTTGCCCGTGGACTGACTTGCCATGCGGGCGATGCGCTCCAACTGCTGGCGGCGCAGCTCAGCCAGCCGTTTGGATTCTGCTGCTTTGGCCGCTTCGGTGCGCTTTTGGTCTTCTTGCAGTTTCTTCTCGCGTGCAAGCTTGTCGCGCAACGCTTTGTCGTGCGCCTCTTTGTTTCGCGCTTCCTGCTCTTGCTTGGCGCGCAGGAGTTCGCGCTTGTGTTGGTCTTGGCGTTCCTGTTCCAGCTTGATTTCGCGCTGGCGCGCTTTTTCCTTGGCGATGGCTATGGCTGGGTCGGGTGCCGTAGGTGCTGGAGGTGGCAAGGCCACCGGCTTTGTCGGTTGTGGTGGTGGTTCGGGGGGCGGGGGTACAACCGGCGGGGGAGCTGCCTGCTGCGGCAATGCAGACCATAGCTCTGCTTCCACCGCAACAACGGGAACGTCGTGCTTCCAGCGTAGCC
The DNA here is from genome assembly GCA_046348185.1 of Rhodoferax sp. Taxonomy (GTDB): domain Bacteria; phylum Pseudomonadota; class Gammaproteobacteria; order Burkholderiales; family Burkholderiaceae_C; genus Allorhodoferax. The sequence continues at coordinate 234,263 of JAXMER010000013.1, forward strand.
CCATGGTAAGCACCGCCAGTAGCGCCGCATGGGCCAGGAAGGCCAAGGCCAGCGATCGAACCCATCCCGGTGTGGGTGGGGGGGCAAACTCCAAGCGGGCCGCGGCGCTGCTCATGGCTGCAACTTGCTATCAATTCGCCAGTTGGACCGACAAGCCAACCCGCTGGATCCCCGCGCGTTGCAGGGTGTCCATGACCTTGACCACGCTTTCGTACTTCACGTTCTTATCGGCACTGATTACCACCGCCGCATTGGCCGCGGTTGTGCCATCCCGAGGCGTCAAAGCGCTCTTGACCGCACCGGCCAATTCCTTGAGCGAGATGGATGTGGTCTTATCGTCAACTTTGAGCTCCAGGCCTTCGGATTTGCCCACAATCACTTGGACGATGCGGTCGGGTTGTCGTCCCGCTTTGCCTACGCTCGGGAGGTCGATCATGCTGGGGGTGATGAGCGGTGCGGTCACCATGAAGATGATCAGCAGCACTAGCATCACATCAATGAACGGAACCATGTTGATTTCATTGATGGTGCGCCGGCCCCGTCCGCGGTGTGCAACAGCTGGCATGGTCAACGCCCCGAAGCCGTGGCCTGTGCGCCCACATTGCGTTGCAGAATGTTGGAGAACTCTTCGATAAACGTTTCCTGCTGCGTGGCAATGCGATCAATGTCGCGGGCAAAACGGTTGTAGGCCACCACGGCAGGGATGGCTGCAAAAAGGCCGATGGCAGTGGCAACCAGGGCTTCCGCGATGCCGGGCGCAACAGTAGCCAGGGTCACCTGGGTCAGGGCGCCCAGGCCGACAAAGGCGTGCATGATGCCCCAGACAGTTCCGAACAAGCCCACGTAAGGCGAAACTGAACCTACTGAGGCCAGAAAGGAAAGATTGGTTTCAATCTCATCCATCTCCCGTTGAAAACTCGCCCGCATGGCGCGGCGCGCGCCGTCCATTAAGGTCCCGACATCGCTAATGCGCCGCTCGCGCAGTTTTTGGAATTCGCGCATGCCGCTGGCGAAGATGCGTTCCATAGGGCCGGCCTTGGCGGCCCCCTTGGCAGCGTCGGCGAACAAATCGTTGAGGCTGGCTCCCGACCAAAAGTCGCGTTCGAACGCTTCGTTGAGGCGCTTGACCCGCTTGAGGGCAAAGAACTTGCGAAAAATGGCGGCCCAGCTGGCGACAGAAACCAGCATCAGCAACAGCATCACGCATTGCACCACGAGGCTGGCGTTCAACACCAGCTGGAGGATGGATAAATCTCGATTCATAGGTCTTGGGGCGGTAAAACCTTACAGCAAAAGCGCGCGCAAGCGGTCACTGGCCTGCTGCAAGTGATCCATGGAGCTGGCCGTTGAAAAGCGTACGAAGTGGGGCGCCGTAGCCGTGCCGAAATCGCGCCCTGGGGTGATGGCAACATGCGCCTGGTTCATGACGGCGAATGCAAAATCCCAGCTATCTTGGAGCCCCAGTTTTTGGCAGGCCGCCGAGCAATCGGCCCAGGCGTAGAAGGCGCCATCGGGTACCACGGGCACGGACAATCCCACCGCTTGCAACTGTGGCAGAAAGTAGTCCCGTCGCGCCTGAAACGCGTGGCGCCGTTCTTCATAGATGCGCAAGCTCTCGGGTTCGAAACACGCCAGCGCAGCATGTTGGGCGACCGTGCTGGGGCAAATGAACAGGTTCTGCGCAAGACGCTCAATCGTGGCAACCAGTTCTTGCGGAACCACCATCCAGCCCAGGCGCCAGCCCGTCATGTTGAAGTACTTACTAAAGCTGTTGATGCTGACGATGTTGCCATCGATGGCCAGCGCAGTTTGGCCAAACTGCGCATCGAAACTCAGCCCGAGATAGATTTCGTCCACCAGGGTGAAACCTTGGCGCTGCTGCACGATCTGGTGAATGTCGCGCAAGATGTGCGGGTGGATGGACGTGCCGGTTGGATTGGATGGCGATGCCAACAGAACGCCCCGGGTCGACGCATTCCATGCAGCTTGCACGTGTTCGGCCGTGAGCTGGAAGCGGTCTGCCGCCGAAGTCGGTATGAGGCGGGCTATGCCGTCGGCGGCGCTGACGAAGTGGCGGTTACAGGGGTAACTGGGATCGGGAAGCAGGACCTCATCGCCCGGGTTGATCAATGCCAGGCAGGCCAACTGCAACGCTGCCGAAGCGCCTGCAGTGATCACGATGCGGCTGGCGGGAATGTTGACCCCATAGCGACTCTGGTACCAATCACTCAGGCGCTCTCGAAGCTGGGGCAGACCAGTGGCTTGCGTGTATTGCGTGCGCCCGTCGTGGATGGCTTTTGCGGCTGCCTCCTGGACCAACGCAGGAGCGGTGAAGTCAGGCTCGCCAATATTGAGAAAAACCATGGGGCGGTCGCTGTGCGCTACCTTCTGGCCAAGCTCGGCGGCGGCCTTGGCCACCTCCATGACGTAAAACGGTTCTATGCGCTGTGCGCGCTGGGATATCTGCATGGGATGGTTTTAGCGCGCCTGGCCTTCTGTGGCCTTGCGGTCGGCCTCCACCTCGGCACGGCGTAATTGGGGTGCCAAGCCGTTGAGCACGGCATTCACGTACTTGTGCCCGTCGGTGCCACCAAACTCCTTGGCAAGTTCGATGCACTCGTTGAGCACCACCCGCCAGGGCACGTCCAGACAATTTTGGAGCTCGTACGCACCAATCCACATGATGGCGTGCTCAATGGGTGAAATTTCGGCCAGCGGGCGGTCGAGTGAGGGTGAAATCAGTGCGTCCAATGCGATCGCGCCTTCAATGCAGCCTTGCAACAGGGCATCGTAGTGGGCGGAATCGGCTTTGTGGAATCCGGCCAAGTTGCGTGTGAAGGCATCCACATCGGACAGGGCGTTGCGGCCGACCAGGCTTTGGTAGAGCCCTTGCAGGGCAAATTCCCGGGCGCGACTGCGATCGGACTTGCTCGCGGCCTTGCGTGCTCCGGTACTGGTCAACCCCTTGCGGGACTGGCGCGGGGGGCGTTGGGAGGGCGTGGAAGTGGCCATTACAGCGCCTCCAGGAGGTTGGCCATCTCCACGGCCACGCGGGCCGCATCGCGCCCTTTTTCCTCCTGCCGTGCCAGTGCCTGTGGCAGGTTTTCGGTGGTGAGGATGGCGTTGGCAACCGGAAGCTGGTAGTCCAGCGACACGCGGGTGACTCCGGAACCGGATTCATTGGCTACCAATTCGAAATGGTAGGTTTCGCCGCGGATGATGCAGCCCAGTGCAACCAAAGCGTCATAGCTGCCCTTTTCAGCCATGGCTTGCAATGCGACCGGAACTTCCAGCGCACCGGGGACCGTGATGTGATCAATGTCCTTTTCTGCCACGCCCAAAGCCAACAACTCGGCCTTGCACGCATGGGCCAATGCATCGGTAACGGCAGCATTGAAACGGGCCTGCACCACGCCGATACGGAGCTTTTTGCCGTTCATGCGTTCGTCGGCACCGTCCACATGCCCTTTGTCTGCGCCAAACATATTCGGTTCCTTAAAGTGTTGGGGACAGAGCTGCGCTACGCTTCGGTCTGTCCTGCAAGGTCGTTCTTATTGATGTATCCAGTGATTTCCAGGCCATAGCCAGTCATGCTGGGCATGCGCCGGGGGCTTCCCATTAGGCGCATGCGGTGCACGCCGCAGTGACGCAGGATTTGCGCGCCCACGCCATAGGTGCGCAGGTCCATGCGACCCCGCACGGGGGCCTGGGCCGACTGTGCGGTACCCTCAAACTGTGCCAGCAACTGTTCACCGCTTTCGCCGCAGTTGAGCAAGACAACCACGCCTGCGCCTTCTTGCTGCATGTGCTGCAAGGAGGCTTCCAGGCTCCAGGAGTGCATGGCGCGTCCAGTTTCCAGTGCGTCCAGGACCGACAGCGGTTCGTGTACCCGGACTGCTACAGAATCTGTAGCGCTCCAAGCACCTTTTACGAGGGCTAGATGCACGCCAAGGCCTGCAGTATCGCGAAACGCGTGGGCGGTGAACTCGCCAAATGCCGTTTGCAGCGGTCGCTTGCCCATCTGGCGAATCAGCGATTCGGTCTTGCTGCGGTACTCGATCAGATCGGCAATGGTGCCGATCTTCAGGCCGTGTTCGGCCGCAAAAAGCTGCAGGTCTGGCAGACGGGCCATGGTGCCGTCGTCTTTCATGATCTCGCAGATCACGGCGGCCGGTGTGCAGCCCGCCATGGCGGCGAGATCGCAGCCTGCCTCGGTATGGCCCGCGCGCATCAGCACGCCACCGTCTACGGCCTGTAGCGGAAAGATGTGACCGGGTTGGACCAGGTCGGCGGGTACTGCGTTGGCAGCTACGGCCGCCTGCACGGTGCGGGCGCGGTCGGCGGCCGAGATGCCGGTGGTGACCCCTTCGGCGGCCTCAATGGAAACCGTGAAGGCGGTGCCTTTCTTGTCGCCGTTGCGGGCGGTCATTGGCGGCAATTGCAGGCGCTCACAGCGTTCACGGCTCAGCGTTAGGCAGATCAGGCCGCGGCCGTAGCGCGCCATGAAGTTGATGCCGTCGGCCGTGACATGATCGGCGGCCAAGACCAGGTCACCTTCGTTTTCACGGTCTTCTTCGTCCACCAGTATGACAATGCGCCCGGCGCGCATGTCGGCAACGATTTCTTCAACCGGGGAAATAGGTACGGGGGTCTGGGTGCTCATGGTGCAAACGATCAGGCCGGCAACAGGATTTGGTTGTCAACGCTGAACTGGTAGTCTTTGAAGATGTGCTCGGCGCTCGGCGTGAGGTAGGTTCCATCGGCCAGGCGGCGTGTGGTGTCTTTGAGCCGGTAGGTGCTGCTGCCACAGGTCCAGACGTTGTAGTTTCGCATGTGGGTACACAGACAGGTTTTGTCCTTGACTGAGAGGTTCTTCTCGTCGGGGTGTAGGGCCAACTCGCGGTTGTACGCGTCAATGTAGGCGCAGTTTCCGTTGCCATCAAGCAAGTACCCGTAGGCTTCGCAATTCGGACGAATGCCGGTCCCAATGGCAGGTGAGTTGCGCAACATGCGCATGGGGTAGCCGGTGGGCGAAATGGTGTTGACGACAATGTCCTCTTCAACGGCATTGAAGTAGGCCTGCTTGGCCTTGTCGGGCAGGCCACATTCATTGGCAACCGTGAAACGGGTGGCAACCTGGATAGCCGAAGCACCGTTTTCCAGAAATTGGACGCCGTCACTGCCGGTGAAGATGCCACCGGCGGCAATCAACGGAATGTTCAGCTGTTCGGCTTTCAGATAGGCAGCGATCTCGGCCACGATTGTGGCCAAATCGTACTGTGCCCAATCCATCCCAAATCCTAGGTGGCCGCCAGCCAGCGGGCCTTCGATCACCACAAAATCGGGCAGTCGATCGAGCTTGGCTGTTTTGCGCAGGAACAGTTGCAGAGCGCGCACCGATGAGACGATGATGCCCAGTTTGGCATCCCGAAACCGGGGGTGGTCGGCCATCAACGCGAACGAACCCAGGTGCAGCCCGGCGCTGAGCGTAATGCCGTCGATACCGGCATCCAGCGCCGAATTCAGACGCACTTGCAGGGTCTCTCGTGGGCCGTTCATGGTCAGCTTTTCCATGACATTGACGAACACCATGCCGTCGCCGCGCTTGGCTTCCATGGTCTTGCCCACGTGCAGCTTGGTGGCTTCGGCCAGTTGGCCCAGGTTGAACTGGACGCTGCTCTTGTCGGAATTGTTGATGTTGGCCTTGTAGAACTTGGTCTTGCCCTTGACGTATTCGGTGTCGAAACGTCGGTCGGAAACATCGTGCACCAGCGCGTCGGAAATGTGCCCGATGCCACCCAGCCGGGCCGCCTCCAGCGCCAGCTCGGCCGTGGAAATATCGACGCCCATGCCGCCAATCATGATGGGTACGTACTCCTTGGAGCCAAATTTCAATCGAAAGTCGTCAACGCGTTTCATGGGTTTCCTTAGGTAACTGGTGTCAGGCCGTGTTGTGGGTTCACGCAGTGGTTTGACCCAGCATGCGCTCGACATAGCGCGCAATGAGATCAATTTCCAGATTGACGGCCGAGCCTACGTGCAACTCGCCGAGCGCCGTGTGGCTAATTGTGTGGGGAATCAAGTTGATGCTGACCTCGCAGCCCTGGGGCTGGTCTGTGATCTGATTGACTGTCAGGCTGACTCCGTTGATGGTAATCGAGCCTTTGTAGGCCAGGTACTTGCCCAGGTGTTTGGGTGCCATGACCCGCAGGGTCCAGCTTTCCCCGATCTGCGCGAAATGCGTGACCTGGCCGATGCCATCCACATGGCCCGATACCAGGTGCCCACCCAATCGGTCGTTGGCGCGCAGCGCCTTTTCCAGATTGATGTGCCCCAACGCGTCCAGCCCTGAAGTTTTGGACAGGGACTCGGCAGACACATCGACCGTGAAACGACCAGCAGCGGCATCCTGGGTGGTGACCGTCATACAAGCGCCATTAAGCGCAATGCTGTCGCCCAGACCCACGTCGTCAAGAAAGTGTTGGGGGCATTCGATGGTCAAACGTTTGCCGTGCCCTGCCGTGGCGCCCAGCGGTTCGATGGCGGTCACGCGGCCTACGCCGGTAATGATTCCTGTAAACATCCGCGCATTTTCGCAGGGAAACGGGGCACTTCCCTTTACCCGTTGGAAACCTGTGCCTTAGAAACGATCGTGATTCAGCAAGCGAGCGACGATGCGCAGATCCGCACCGACACGTTCGACCGACTGAAATTGCAACGAAATCGCGTCATCCAGTGTGGAAAGAGGGGGCAAATGAGCCAGTTCCATGCCCGGCCCCAGCAGTTTGGGGGCGATGTAGAGCAGCATGTCATCCACCAGCCCGGCTTGCAGCAAGGCACCCATGAGCCCGCGCCCGGCCTCTACGTGGATTTCGTTCATCTCCCGGCGAGCGAGATCTTGCATCATCGCGGCAAGATCTACCCGGCCAGGCGCTGCAGGCGACGGCAGATCAATGATGGTGGCGCCGCGCGCCTGCAAAGCCTGCCGCGCTGTGGGCTCTGGCGTTGCCGTGTAGATCAGTACCTGTCGCGGTATATCAAATAGTGCCGCGTGGGCCGGTGTTTGCAACGCGGCATCCACAATCACCAAATGCGGCTGGCGCGAAGTGGTCACTTCGCGCACGTCCAGGCGAGGGTTGTCAGCCAGGATGGTTCCGATGCCCGTCAACACCGCACAACTGCGCGCGCGCCACAGATGGCCGTCTGCCCGCGCCGCGGGCGATGTAATCCACTGGCTCGCACCATTGGTAAGCGCGGTCTTGCCGTCCAGCGAACTCGCCATCTTGGCCCGAACCCAGGGGCGCTTGCGGACCATGCGGCTGAAAAAGCCGATGTTCAGCTCCCGCGCCTGCACCGCTACGGGGGCGTCTGGCGGCAGTACATCGACCTGTACACCCGCTGCGCGCAGCCGTGCAAACCCCTGCCCGGAAACCAAGGGGTTGGGGTCAGTATGGGTCGCAACTACGCGTTTGATGCCCGCCGCGATAAGTGCATCACAACACGGGCCAGTGCGGCCGTGGTGGGAGCAGGGCTCTAACGTAACGTAGGCCGTGGCGTTGGCGGTGGCATGCCCTTTGGCTTGTGCATCGCGCAACGCCATGATTTCGGCGTGCGGGCCACCGACCGGCTGGGTATGGCCTTCGCCGACGACCACGCCTGAATCGTCTACCAGCACGCAACCGACGGCTGGGTTGGGGGGCGTAACGACCTTTGCGCTGGCGGCCAACTCATAGGTGCGTTGAAGCAAAGAAAGATGCACGGAATATTCAGGCTTTACAAGTCAAATGCAGTTTAGCCCAGCGTTGACCCCTGTGCTTCTCAAATATTCCATTTGTCGTGCGTTTTTGACCGTCGGGCGGAAAGCGTACGAAACGCAAGGGAATTGGTATTTAATTAGACCATCCGTTCTTACAACTGTGGCTCATCTCGTTATGCAGAACCGACATTTCGCAGTGCTGATGCATCGCTCCCAAGGGTTCACTCTGGTTGAACTGATGATTGCTATTGCTGTGCTTGGCATATTGCTTGCGTTGGCCGTGCCGAGTTTTCAGGGCTTGATTGCATCGTCTCGTCTGACGGCGGCAACCAACGATATGGTTTCAGCACTTGCCCAGGCGCGATCGAATGCCATCAAAACAGGTAATCGCATTACTTTGTGCCCAAGCTCCAATGGTACGTCGTGTGCCAGTTCAGGCACCTGGGAGCAGGGCTGGATTTCTTTTATAGACACAGATCGCACTGGTACTAGCGCCGCAGTGGATACCGGTGAAACTGTTTTGACGAGCAACCAGGCCATGCCGACGGGCATCATCATTAATGGAAATCTGACCTATGTTTCCTTTAGTGCGGATGGAATGCCAAAAACGTTGACCGGTGGCATTGGCGCTGGAACGATGCGTGTCTGTAATACTTCAGGTGCTCTTAGTAACGATAATCGAACGCGGGATTTGGTAATGAATAGTGTGGGTCGTATTTCAATTACCAAGACAACGGGTGTTGCTGCTACTTGCCCTACCATTTCGTGATATTTTGTTCTAGATACGTATATGAAACCTGCTGTTTCCAAGCTTTCAAGGCGTAAATCCTCAAATGGAGCCAGTCTGATTGAAATACTGGTCGCCTTGCTGGTATTAAGTTTGGGTGTTTTGGGAATGGCCGCTATGCAAATTCGCGCGGTTAAAGGTAACCACAGTGCCATGCAACGTACGCAGGCTGTCATGCTCAGTTATTACATCATGGATGCTATGCGGGTGGATGCAAGTAATGCGCGTGGACTGAACTACAATACAGGTGGAACCTACGACACCGCAACGGGGAAAATCTCAGATCCCGTCTGTGATGCTACTTCGTATGGAACTCCAACCACCTTGCAAGACGTCAACCGACAGCACTGGATTCAATCTCTGAAGACGGGAGTTGGCGCGGCGGGTGACAGTACTACTTGCGGCGCCATTTTGTGCGACGCCAACGGTGTGTGTCGTGTGCAGATTTTTTGGGACGACAGTCGCATTGGTGGATTGTCCGAGCAAATGGTCGAGACAATTTCACGGATATGAATTGGCGCACCATGAATATCAAAAACCAGAATGTGGTATCGCGTGTGATTGGGCGCGACGCCCAGCGTGGCTTTACTTTGATCGAATTGATGATTTCTCTTGTGTTGGGGCTGATTTTGGTCGGCGGCGTCATGAGTGTCTTTTCCAGCAATCGGGAGGCGTTTCGATCTACTGAAAACCTAGCACGAATGCAAGAGAATGCTCGCGTGGCATTTGACCTCATGGCGCGGGATATTCGCGAGGCGGGTACCAACGCTTGCGGCTCGAAGTTGGTTGCCAATGTGACGCGTTCCAGTACCGCGATCCCCTGGTGGTCGGATTGGAACTTGGGTCCCCTGCGCGGTTATGACGCTGGGCAAGATGTAACCAGCATCGTAGCCATTGGTACTTCGGCGAATTCCCGTCTCACAGGAACCGATGCGGTGCTGGTCATGCACGCGAGTTCGGATGAAAAGATTATTACCGCACACAATAAAACGACATATGAAATAACTCTTAATTCGGTAGATGGATTGGATCAGGGTGATGTGGTCATTGCTTGCGATCCCTCATCTGCTGCGATTTTTCAAATCGATACGAAAAACGCTACGACAAAAGTAATTAGCCATGCAGCAGATACCACCAATATCAATTGCAACAGTAACCTGGATTATTTGACAACGGATAGCACTCCCCGGCAGACAGATTCTACCTGCGCGAGTACGGATACCAATTTTGCCGGAAAACAGTTTGCGGCGGGTGGAGTCCTCGCCAAATTGGTGACAAATTTCTGGTTTATTGGCGTTAATAGCGCGGGCAAATCGTCTCTGATGCGCAAGAAGCTGACGACCACAGGTTCCACTATGAAGACCGCTACCGCCACGACTGAGGAGGTGCTTGAGGGCGTTAAGGATATGCAAATCGAATACTTGACAAAAAATGCCTCAAGTGGGGCATTGGCAACGAGTTGGATTCCAGCAAACGACCCAACGGATACGGCCAACCCTAATCCTATTTTGGCGGATGCCAGTGGCGGGTGGCAAGGTGACCACAACATATTCAATACCACCCATCCTACGGCTAATTTGAATCAGCCGGTGGCGGCGCGCATTACCTTAACGCTCGAGAGCGATGAAAAGATTGGTGATGGTCGCACCAATGTCAATCGCACGTTAATTCACGTCGTCGGTATTCGTAGTCGCGATCTATTATTTCAAGCATCAAAATGAAAGTGCATTTATCTTCTCGTCCGGCATTGGCTGCGTCACAAAGCGGCGCCGCTCTTATTATTGGCTTGATTTTGTTGTTGGTGATGAGCCTGCTTGGCATTGCTGCTGTGCGTGAAATTACCATGGAAGAACGCATGGCAGGCCAAACCTATGATCGCAGCCTAGCGTTCCAGGCCACGGAGGCCACGCTGCGTGATGTAGAGGCCAAGCTCGACCCCGCGCCAACCGATCCTACTGGGAGTTCTTGTGCCGTGGACACGACCAGTACGTTGATGTTGTGCCCTCCACCCACGGCTGGTGCCACACCGCGCTGGTTGGACAGCGGTTTCACCAGTTGGACCGCTGGCAATACTGTTGGAACTGGGACCTTGGCTGTTACACCAGAGTATTTTGTTGAATATCTCGGTAATAGTTATCCTTGCGATCCTGCAGATGCGAGCAATAATTTGAATTGCAGACGGTACCGTATCACTGCGCGCAGCAAAGACAACACGGGTGGTCGTGCATCGGTTATGTTGCAGTCTATTTACGCTATTTAGTACCCTCTAACACGGTGAGGAATTGTCATGAAGCTCCAGAAATATTTCATAAGTAGTTTCAAGTCGCTGGCTTTTGCTGCATCCGCGCTGGCTGCTGTGGGTTCGAGTGCGGTTGTGATACCCAATACCCCCCTGGTCACGCAGCAATCGGCCAAGCCGTTGGTGATGCTGACGGTGGGCAAAGACCACAAAATGTATTACCCGTCATATAACGATGCCAGCGATTTGGATGGTGACGGAACCATTGATGTGGGTTTCAAGCCCAATAATCCCAACATCGTGTACTACGGCCTGTTTGATCCCAAGCTGTGCTACACCCACAACGGCAAAAGCGACAACACAGGTCTTTTTACACCCGACTCCACTACGTCCACCGGCAAGTGCCCGGGAAAATGGTCTGGACTGTGGTTGAACTACATTACTACCAGCCGCATGGATGCCTTGCGCAGAGTGTTGTACGGCGGCATGCGCGAGGTCGATAGCACTACGCAAACCATTTTGCGACGCGCCTATATACCTGCCGATGCTCATAGTTGGGGCAATGAATATACGAGTGAAGCCGTAGACGGTTACAAGATTTCAGATTACACGCCTTTTGCGCAGCCTACTGCTTCTAACAAACGTCACTTCTTTGGTAGTTTGACGTCCAATTATTCTCAGAACTGTGCAACCTTAGATGACTGCAGCAACAAGCCCCCGCTGCTACGCGTGCGCACCAATGTGGGCGATAACCACCGCATTTGGGAATGGGCATCCAAAGAGAGACCCGTGTTGGCGAGTAATCTGTCTACTGGTGCATTCCCAACGGGCACTGATGCTGAAAAAAACTATACCGTGCGTGTAGAGGTTTGCACAGCGAGTTTTCATAATGGCTGCAAGCTGTACCCCAATGGTCAGTACAAGCCCACTGGCATCTTGCATGACTATGGCGAAAATGACGCCATGCTGTTTGGTCTGTTGACGGGCAGTTACGACAACCACATGACGGGTGGGCGGTTGCGTAAAGTGGTTTCGTCGTTCAAAGACGAAGTGAATTCCACCACGGGGCAATTCACGGCGGTTACGGGAATTGTGTATACCTTGGACAAACTCCGTATTCGCGGTTTTAACCAAAATAACGCGACAGGCGAGTATTGGAAAAGCAGTCCGTATACCGACTCGGCGAAGTTTCCGACCGAAGGGCAGTTGGTCGATTGGGGGAATCCGATTGCGGAAATCATGTACGAGTCGGTACGGTACTTTGCCGGCAAGAACAGTGCGACTTCGGGTTTCAATACGAGCACGACCTTTGATACTGCAGTAGGCATATCCTCAGCAACCTGGGACGATCCCTACTCTAGTTCCAGTGCAGCTAAGGCCCCCTGGTGTGCCAAGCCCAGTATGCTGACCATTTCGGATGTTTACCCATCCTTTGATTCTGACAAGGTCCCCGGTAGCGCCTTCAGTTCTTTTGCTGGCGATTTGAGCGGCTTAAATGTGAAGAACGAGGCAGATACCATCACGGCGGTCGAGACTTCTACCAAGGGTATGCACTTTATCGGCGAGACCGAGGCGGGGGGCGATAACGCGCCCACTGCGAAGAATGTAACGTCGCTGGGCAAGATTCGCGGTCTTGCTCCCGGTGAGCCTGGTAAACAGGGCACTTATTATTCCGCATCAGTTGCCTATTTTGCTAAGCGTGCGGACTTGCGGCCTGGTCTGACTGGCAAGCCTTCTGATAAAACCGTCACTGTTGACACGTTTGTCGTTGCCTTGGCGTCGCCGCTACCGAAGATCACTGTGCCTGTTAATGGAAAAACAGTGACCTTAGTACCGTTTTCGAAAACCGTGGCGGGCTCTGGTGTTTCTGCCACCAAAGGTAATTACCAGCCCACCAACCAGATCGTGAAGTTCTATGTGTTGACGATGAAGAACTCAGGCACGACGGACATAGATACCGGCGTAAATGGTGGGCGTTATTACGCACAATTCCTGATCAACTACGAGGACGTTGAGCAGGGGGGTGACCACGACATGGACGCAATTGCCGTCTATGAAGTCAAGGCCGATTCCGGTGGCACGGTCTCCGTGACGGTCACGCCGACCTACCAGGCTGGTGGTATGAAGCAGAACATGGGCTATGTGATCTCTGGCACCACCAAGGATGGCGTGTACTTGGTGGCGCAGGATGAAACTGGTGCTCAAAACTATTTTCTTAACGTTCCTGCTGGTAAATCAGCTGGTTATTGCGACGTTACAACTCCCCCTGCAGGGTGTGACCGATTACCAACTATTGGTGAGACGGCCCCAACATTTGTTTTCACACCCAGCAGCACCCCAGCTGCCACGTTGCTGAACGACCCGCTGTGGTATGCGGCCAAGTGGGGTAGCTTTAAAGACGACAACAAGAATGGAAAGCCGGATACGGGCGAGTGGGACTCGCGTGTTTCAGGATCGCCCGATAACTACTTCCTGGTTCAAAATCCGTCCAAGTTGCCGGAACAACTGAAAAAGGCGTTTGATAATATCGCTGCGATCAGTTCCAGCGCCAGCAACGTTATTTCCAACAGCACCAGCACCAGCGCTAATAAATACGTTTACCAGTCGCGCTTTGACTCCAGCAATTGGTCGGGGGACATGGTGGCCTATCCGTTCACCGGCAGCGGTGTGAGTACCACACCAGCTTGGAAGGCCTCGAGTAAGGTACTCAGCGATACTGGACGCAGGCTGTATTACCTGCGAAGCGACGGTGTTGCCAAGGAGTTCAAGTGGAGCAACCTGACCACTGCTGACCAAACCAGCCTAGTTGATGTGGATACGCTGGACTATGTGCGCGGCGTGCGCGGCAAGGAAAGCCAGAATTCCGGCGGAACCTTTCGCAACCGCCCGGCGACGGTGCTCGGGGATATCGTGAACTCGTCCCCCTACTACGAAACTTCCACTGACGTGGTCTATGTGGGTGGCAACGACGGCATGCTGCATGCCTTCAAGGCAAGTGACGGGTCAACAGCGGGCAGTGCGGGTACCGAGTTGTTTGGTTTTATCCCCGCCGAAGTGGTGTCGCGGCTGAAGAATCGCGCATCGGTCAACTACGTGCACGATCATTATGTGGATGGTGACGTCGTAGTGTCACCCCGAGCCAGCGAAACCTCCAGCAAGAACTATCTGGTGGCGACCTTGGGGCGTGGCGGCAAGGGTTTGTTTGCCCTGGATGTCACCGCGCCTGCAACGTTTGATGAGTCGAAATTCCTTTGGGAGTACACGCCAACCGCCAGCACCACTGCGGCTGCTGACAACGATTTGGGCTACATGATTGGCCGCCCCAGCTATGTCAAGCTGAACAATGGCAAGGGGGCCATCATCGTGGGTAATGGCTACAACAGCACCAGTGGTAGTGCGGTGCTCTATGTGTTCATTTTGAAGAGTGATGGATCCATTGACTCCGTAAAGAAGTTTGACACCGGTATTGCTGGGGACAACGGACTCTCCACGCCGACTGCATTTGATTCCGACAACAACGGAACGATTGACTACGTCTATGCCGGGGACCTGAAAGGCAATGTGTGGAAGTTTGACCTCTCCAGTGCCAGCGATACCGCCTGGGCCATTGCCAACACGGGTTCACCCATGTTCACGGCCAAAGACTCTGGTAATACACCGCAACCTATTACGGCACCCATGTCGATTGCGGTCGATCCTGTGGCCGGTGACCCCAACAAGGACAAGCGCTTTGTATTTTTCGGTACGGGTAGCTATTTCAAGACCGGTGATCCGGCCGATGCGCAGGTCAATACCTGGTACGCGCTGATTGATGAGGGGTCTGTAATCTCAGGGCGGTCGGCCTTGAAGCAACGCACGGTGTCTACGACAACCACGTTTGACGGCAAGAGCGTACGTTCGTTCTCTAGCGCCACGGCCGGGGACATGACGGGTAAGAAGGGGTGGTACGTAGACCTCAGCACCAGCACCTACGAGCGCATTGTGACCAAGTCGGTCTATGCGAACTTTGTATCCCCTACCCTGATTGCGAGTTCCATTATTCCGAACGCGACTGACCAATGCGCGTCGGGTGGCAAGGGCTTCGTGAACTTCATCGATCCGTTCTCGGGTGCCGCGCTGACCGGCGGTACGATTGATGTCAACAACAATGGCAACTTTGCGGACGACTCGGCCTACGGGTCGGTGGACCTAGGTGTGGGCATGCCCAGTGAACCGATCGTGATGGGCGACCGCGTGGTGGTTGGCGGAACCGATGCGGATAATCCAGTTTCCTCTGTTAAAGTGAACCTGGGCAATAAACGCAAAGGCCGGATCGCCTGGCGCGAAATTATCAAGGACTAATCATGTCGCAATCGCAACGCAACCACGGTTTTACCCTGATCGAAGTGATGATCGTGGTGGCCATTGTTGGACTTCTTGCTGCGGTTGCGCTGCCCAGCTACAACAGCCATGTCTTGCGCACCCGCCGGGCCGCGGCGGCGGGCTGCCTGTTGGAGTTGGCGCAGCAAATGGAGCGCCGCTACACGACCAGCATGAGTTATGCGGGTACGACCTTGCCTTCGGCGGCCTGCAATGCCAACGCGACAACGGAGCTTGCGAACTTTTATACGTTTGCCTTTGATGCGGATCCCACCGCCACAGCTTTCAAGATCAATGCAACGCCCATCAATGCCCAGACTGCGGACACAAAGTGCGGGACGCTAGTCATCGACCAAGCCGGCAAGAAAGACATTAGCGGTGGAACCGATACCTGGCAGGCTTGTTGGAAGTAAAACCTGGATGAGGTGCTTTGTCAGCGCCGCACCTCATCCACCAGCGTCTTGAACTCGTCAATATCCTCAAAACTCCGGTAGACGCTGGCGAAGCGCACATAGGCCACCTTGTCGAGCTTTTTCAGCTCCCGCATGACCCATTCGCCCAGGCGGGAGGAGGGCACTTCGCGTGCGCCCAGGTTCAGCAGTTTTTCTTCGATTCGCTCGATGGCCGTGCCCACCTGCTCGGAACTGACCGGGCGCTTGCGCAGCGCCAGGGCTATGGATGCGCGTAGCTTGGCGCTGTCGTAGTCCACGCGTTGCCCGTCTTTCTTGACGATGGCGGGGTAGTTGACGTCTGGGCGTTCGTAGGTGGTAAAGCGCTTCTCGCAGGATGCGCATTGGCGGCGGCGACGGATAAAGTTGCCGTCCTCGGCAACGCGCGTTTCCACCACTTGGGTTTCAGAGTGACTGCAAAACGGGCACTTCATGGATTTTTGGCGGTAGCCCCCGCAAAATAAGAACAGGTTGCTATATTATTCATAGCAACCTGCCTTGGGTTCAGCGGAAAATTACTGGTACACCGGGAAGCGGGCGGTCAGGGCGTTCACCTTCTCGCGCACGGCAGCGATGTTGGCCTCGTCGCGCGGGTTGTCTAGCACGTCGGCGATCAGGTTGGCCGTGAGGCGGGCTTCCTCGTCCTTGAAGCCGCGGGTGGTCATAGCGGGGGTGCCAATGCGCACGCCGCTGGTGACCATGGGTTTTTCCGGGTCGTTGGGGATGGCGTTTTTGTTAATGGTCATGTGGGCAGCGCCGAGCACGGCTTCGGCTTCCTTGCCGGTGATGCCCTTGGCACGCAGGTCCACCAGCATGACGTGGCTTTGCGTGCCACCGCTCACGATGCGCAGGCCGCGTGCGGTCAGCGTCTCGGCCACGATCTGGGCGTTCTTCACCACCTGCTGCTGGTAGGCCTTGAATTCGGGTTGCAGTGCTTCCTTGAAGGCCACGGCCTTGGCGGCGATCACGTGCATCAGCGGGCCGCCTTGCAGGCCGGGGAAGATGGCGCTGTTGATGGCCTTCTCGTGCTGGGCTTTCATCAGGATGATGCCGCCGCGCGGGCCGCGCAGGCTCTTGTGGGTGGTGGAGGTCACTACGTCGGCGTGGGGCACGGGGTTGGGGTACACACCGGCGGCGATCAGGCCGGCGTAGTGGGCCATGTCCACCATGAAGATGGCGCCGATTTCCTTGGCGATTTTGGCAAAGCGCTCGAAGTCGATGTGCAGGCTGTAGGCCGATGCACCGGCCACGATGAGTTTGGGCTTGTGTTCGCGCGCCTTGGCTTCCATGGCGTCGTAGTCGATGGCTTCCTGCGCGTTGAGGCCGTAGGAGACCACGTTGAACCACTTGCCCGACATGTTCAGCGGCATGCCGTGGGTCAGGTGGCCGCCTTCGGCCAGGCTCATGCCCATGATGGTGTCGCCGGGCTTCAGGAAAGCCAGGAACACGGCCTCGTTGGCCGAAGCGCCGCAGTGCGGCTGTACATTGGCAGCTTCAGCGCCAAAGATTTGCTTGATGCGGTCGATGGCCAGTTGCTCGGCCACGTCCACGTGCTCGCAGCCACCGTAGTAGCGCTTGCCGGGGTAGCCTTCGGCGTATTTGTTGGTCAGCTGGCTGCCTTGGGCGGCCATGACGGCGGGGGAGGCGTAGTTTTCGCTGGCAATGAGCTCGATGTGGTGCTCCTGGCGCGCATTTTCAGCCTGGATGGCGGCCCACAGTTCGGGGTCGGTTTGTTCTACAAGAATGTTGCGGTTGTACATGGCAGTCCTTCGTGACAAATAGCCTTGCTCGCGGGGGTGCGACAAGGGCTGCCCAGGCGAACGGCTGAACGCGATGGCCGCACAAGGCCGAAGCGGCACGCTTCCTCGTGGTAGACCCACGTTGGCGCCACCCTTGGGGGCGCTACTATCGCCAGTCGCGTGCGCCTGCAAGTTTACCCTAGCCAGACTGCCTGGGCTGGGCCTGCCTGCTCTGACACCGCCCAGCTTAGGGGTTTAGCAGCGCCACCTGCTCGGTGTCGGGCGTAGCAGGCTTGGGTTGTGGCACCGTGGACACCGGTACTACCGGCGCTGCGCTGAATGGCACGGCCCGGCCATTGGAAACTTGGCGCAGGCGATTGTGCTCGGCCAGCACCTTGGCGGTGTAACCACCATCGTCCTCCTGGTTGCCGGCCCCCACGTACAGCTTGAGCCCGCCTTCCACCGAACCAGCGCGTGCCACGCAGTCCTGTAGCACCTTGATGCCGACACGCAGATTGGAGATGGGGTCAAACGCAGCCAGCTTACCGCCAAAGCCCTGGTACTTGTCGCTGTGGATGTGCGTCATGACCTGCATCAGGCCCTGCGCGCCTACGGCACTTTGCGCAAAGGGGTTGAAGCCGGATTCCACCGCCATCACGGCCAGAATCAGCGTTGGGTCGAGCTTAGCGCGACCACCGGCGTCAAACGCCTCAGCCACCAGCGCGCTGATGGGTTCGGGAGCCACGTTGTACTTCTTGCTGAGCCAATAGGCTACTGCGGCCTGGGGTTTAGGCAGGTCCTTAGGGTTGGTTGCCGTGGCGCGATCCACGGCCTCCAGATCAGGCGTTACACCTGTATTGATGCTTTGGCGGGACTGCAGCCAGCTCATCAGCTGGATTTCGCCCGCCTGCCGGATCTCTGGCCTTACGGTCAGGGTGATCGCAGCAAACATCACGGCCAAGCCCAACAGGGCGAAACCGTTTTGCGTGATTTCAAAGAAACCTTGGGCAATGTTGCTGGCCAGATTGGCCATGCCCCGGGTGAACTTCGTTGTCGCTGTCATAGCTCTTCCTTCTTAGGCGGGGATCGGTCCTGGGTCATGCAAGCATGACGTGCGGGCCAGCACTCCGTTTGGGTTGGTACGCCATCAGGTCACTGCGCCAGTTCGGTTTGGCAGCAACCTGCATGTGCCGGGTTCGGCAGCGGTTACGGGTTATCCCTAGTCGAATTTCAGGGATGGCGGATTCTATGGGTGCTAAATATATCGAGTCAACAATAAAAACTAGATTCGTTATTCTATTTCATGCTTAAAAGAGCACGCGATGCAGCGCCCATGCGCCCTGGCGGGCGGCAGAAAATCTGGCAATCGCCGTGCCCCGGTCCATTTGAAAAGCCCATTGGATTGCCGATGTACGCGTCAGTAAACTGGCTTTGCCTGTTGAATCAGGCCGAGGTCGGCAGTAGCCAGTCCGTACCCCTTGGGTAGCAGTGATAAAGCGAGCCCGACCCCAATAGGGAGCAATCTATTGCTTCCTGCGCACTGAGGACGGTTCCCTCCTCTTTGCCAACCCGCGACGGCATGGACCTTTGGTCAGCCGTCAAGCCCGGCGCCTGGTGCATCCGTACCTGGCGCCGGGCTTTCTTCTTGGGTGCTACTATTTTGGTAGCTAAACAGTCAATGTTTACGGGGGCTGATGGCCGAAATTGTTAATTGAGGCGAAGGCTGGCGTGGCAGTGCTTGGACGTATGCAATTCGCGGCGAAAATAGGCGATTGCCTTGAACCTTCCCAACCTCTCTAATAAGAGTGCACCGTGACATCTGCTGCTACTGCCAAACCCCACGACATCGCTTTTCTTGACCGCCTCACTGGTGGCGCATTTACCGCTCCCACGGCGGGCGAACGCGCGGCGCGCGTGCGCGACTGGCTGCAGACAAGCCCCGCGCCCGAGCAACTGGCCGAGGTCTTTAAGGAGCTCTGCGTCAAGGACAAGGGCGCGGCCAAGCTGGTGCGCGAGAAGATTGACGAAGCGCGCCGCCTGAAGAACCAAGAGGCCGTGGCCGCTGAATGGGCCAGCAAGGCGCAAGCCCTGATTGATCTGCCCAAACTCAACATTGCCGACGCCCTGGCCTGGCAGCGAGACGCCGCCAAGGCTGGTGCACCCCTGAGCCGCGAGCCCTTGTCGGGCCTCAAGACGCAGTTGGCCGAGCGCGTGCGCGTCATCGAAGACCTGCAGCGCCGCGTGCAGGTGCAGCGGGAAGCCGCTGTACTGTTGGCGCAGCGCATCGAGGTACTGTCCACCAAATCCTGGAAAGATGCCCAGGCGGTGCTGGATGCGCTTGGGGCCGATGTGGGCCAGTGGCAGCAGCAAGCCGAGCAGCTCGGCGCCGATGGCAACTGGGCCAGCGTGGATGTGAAGTTTGCGCCGTTGCTGGAAGCCTCCAAGGCGCAGTTGCTGGTGGTGTGGGAGGCTTTCCAGGCTGCGCTGAAGCAGGCAGCCATGGCCGCAGAAGACAGCACTGCACCCTTGCCGCCGGTACCCGTCTGGGCTGATGAACTGCGCAGCGCCCGTGGCTTGGCCGTAGAGGCGCCTGCCAAACCCGCCAAACCCAAGGTGGACCCCGAGGTCCGTGCGCAAGCGCAGGGGGCGGTGCGCAAGGTACTGGCCCAGCTGGAAGAGGAAATCGCCCAAGGCCACGGCAAGGCCAGTGCGGGTGCCGCCAATGCGCTGCGCCAGGCGCTCAAAGAATTCGGCCGCCTGGTTGACGACAAATTGGAAAACCAGGCCCACGCCGCGCTGGCAGCCGCAGGGGAGTTGGGTGCCTGGCAGCGCTGGCGTGCCGATCAGTTGCGCGAATCCCTGGTCGCCCAGGCAGAGGGTTTGCTCAAGCGTCCCGATGGCCAATCGCTAGGCGGGCGCAAGATGCAGGAGAGCCTGCGCGCTTTGCGCGAGCAATGGAAGCAGACCGACCAGGGCGGCAGTGCCAATCACGCGCTGTGGAAGCGTTTTGACGAGGCATGCAACGAGGCGCACAAGGTCGTTGAAACCTGGCTGGAGAAAGTGCGCACCGAAGCGGCGCAAGCCAGGGCATCGCGCTTGGCGCTGATCGACGAGGTCAAGGCCTGGGCGGAAAGCAACGCCAGCGCTCCAGGCGACGACTGGAAGGCGTTCCAGCGCCAACTGCACCAGTTCGCCGACCGCTGGCGCGACGCCGGGCACCTGGGCGAAAAGGTCTTTGCCGAGCTGCAGCCCCTGTGGAAAGCGGCGCTGGCGCAGGCATCGGCACCGCTGGATGCCTTGCAGGCCGAGAGCGTGGCCTTGCGCCAGGCCATGATCGAAGAAGCCAAGGTGTTGGGCGCTGCGGTAGACATGCGCATCGATGCGGTGAAGGCGCTGCAGCAGCGCTGGCAAGCGCTGGCGCACCGCGTCCCGCTGGATCGCCGCCAGGAGCAAAAGCTGTGGGATGCTTTCCGCAAGCCCATTGATGACGCATTCAACCGCAAGAGCGCCGCGCGCGAGCAGGCGCAGGCCGCGCTGAGCGTGCGCGACCGCCAGGTGCTGGAAGCCTCCAAGGCCCTTGATGCGGCCAACGCATCCGGTGATGCTCAGGCCATTCGCAATGCCATGGCCGCGCTGGAGCAGGCGCTCAAGAGCCCGGCTCCAATGGCGGTCTCGGAAGACAACGCGGCAGTAGCCCCCGTAAAATCTGACGACAATGCTACTGAAGTTGTAGCAAGCGAAACTGGGTCTGCACCAGCACCCAAACCGGCTGCAAGGCCCGTGGTTGCCATGCGTGGTGACGACCGCCCCGGCATGAAGAAGGAAGCCCCGGCGAGCATCGCTCGACCCGGTGCGCGACCCGGCGCACGTCTTGGCGATCGCGCGGGTGAGCGCCGTGGTGACCGCCAGAACGAGCGCTTTGGGCGCGATGCCCGCGGGCCGCGCGATGCGCACCGCCTGGAAACCCCTCGACTGGGCGATGCCGCCTTTCGGGCCCAGCGCGAGTCGCTGGAGCAAGCCCAGCTCGCCCTGCGCAAACTGGCGGCGCAGGCCCATGGCGAGGCCATGACCCATTTGCTGGACGCCTGGGAAAAGCGCGATTGCGCGTGCATCCCCTCGGTGCAGGAACTCGGTGGGCGTGCCAATGCCGCGCAGCGCAACCTGTGGTCTCAGGCCATTGCGAAAGCAGCTGCGCCTGACGCGGTAGGTGCTGCATCGGCGTTGCTGCGCCTGGAAATGGCTGCCGAAGTGCCCACGCCTGCGCAAGACCTGGATGCGCGCCGTGCCTTGCAGCTGCAGTTGCTCACACGGCGCAACGACCCCGCACCGGCACAGACCTGGGCCCAGGACCTCGCCACCGTGTTTTCCGGCGCATTTGATGCTGCCACGGCGCGGCGGGTGCAAAATGCGCTCAAAGTGCTGCTGAAAAAGTAGCCACCGCATCGGTGGACCGGCCTGCGTTGTGTGCAGACACCCAGCGGGCCGGGAGTTGTAGATGCAGGCTGACTGGAGAAACAAACGTGGATTCCATCGACAGTTTGCTGCGCCGCCTGGAGCAGCTCAATTCCATAGGCGCCGCCCTGTCCAAGGAACGCGACATCAGACGCCTGCTTGAAAACATCCTGATCGCCGCCAAGACCATCACCCACGCCGACGGCGGCACGCTGTACCGTGTGACGGAAGATGGGCAGTCGCTGCGCTTTGAAATCCTACGCACCGATTCACTGGCCATCTCCATGGGGGGGACTTCGGGCAACCCCATCAACTTCCCAAATCTGCCCTTGCACAACGCGCAGGGCCAACCCAATGACTCGCTGGTGGCGGCCTACGCGGCCATCCACAACGAAACCGTCAACATCCACGACGCCTACAGCGAACCGAATTTCGATTTTTCTGGAACCCGCCAGTTCGATGCGCGCACGGGCTACCGTTCGCAGTCGTTCCTGGCCGTGCCCATGAAGGACCACGAAGGCGAGGTCATTGGCGTGCTGCAACTCATCAATGCCAAGCCCGATCCGCAGGGGCCGGTGGTGTCGTTCTCCAGCTCCGACCAAAGCCTGGCAGAGTCCTTGGCGTCGCAGGCCGCCATTGCCATTACCAACCGCAACTTGATGAGCCAGCTGGAGACGCTGTTTGAGTCCTTCATCAGCCTGATCAACCTGGCCATTGACGAGAAATCCCCTTATACCGGGGGGCACTGTCAGCGCGTGCCGGAGCTGACCATGATGCTGGCCGAAGCGGTCAATCGCCACCACCGGGGCCCGTTGGCGTCTTTTAGCATGGACGACAAGGACCGCTATGCCCTCAAGATCGCCGGGTTGCTGCACGACTGCGGCAAGGTCACGACGCCGGTGCATGTGGTGGACAAGGCGACCAAGCTGCAGACGCTGTTTGACCGCATTGAGTTGATCGATACGCGCTTTGAAGTCCTCAAGCGCGACCAGGAGATTGCCGCGCTGCGCGCCCAGCTGGCCTTGCGCGATGCCCAGGACCCAGCGGCTGAGTCGTCCGTGGTCGCACAGTGCCGCCAGCGTATCGACGCGCTGGACGACGACCGTGAATTTCTGCGCAAGGTCAATCTCGGCGCCGAGTCCATGAAGGACGCCGATCTGCAGCGCGTGCGCGACATTGGACACCTGCACACCTGGCGCAATGTCCAAGGCGTGCAGTCCGAACTGCTCAATGCCGATGAACTGGAAAACCTCACCATTCGGGCAGGAACTTTGACTTCCGCCGAACGCGACACCATCAACCACCACATCGTGGCCACCATCAAGATGCTGGAGCAATTGCCATGGCCCAAGCATCTCAAGGCCGTGCCGGAGTACGCCGGTGGTCACCACGAGCGCATGGACGGCAAGGGCTACCCCAAGGGGCTCACGCGCGAGCAGATGTCCGTGCAAGCGCGTGTGATGGGCATTGCCGATATCTTCGAGGCCCTGACCGCCAAGGACCGTCCCTACAAGCAGGGCATGAAGCTATCGCAGGCCATGGGCATCATGCACAAGTTCAAGCTTGGCGGGCACATCGACCCCGACCTGTTTGATGTGTTCGTGCAGGAAAAGGTGTACCTGCGCTACGCCGAGAAGTTTCTCGATCCGTGGCAGATCGACGCGGTAGACCCTTCGGTCTGGGCCACCGCCTGAGCGTTCATGCCAACGCTGGTGGGATGCGTTCCATGGTGACGCGGGGCGTGCCGGTTGGGTTGGTTTGCCGACGCAAGCGCAGAACCTGTGCGCGCGGGAGTAGGGCAGATAGGTCCCAATCGCTCAATACCCAACGCTGCTGACCACCGCCTAAATCGTGGCGTGCCGGACGGTGCGTGTGACCATGGATGAGGTGCCGGGCCTCTGACGACGCCAGTGCTGCCAGGGCGCTGGCAGCGTCCACGTCGGCGTACAGCGCATGGTCTGCGCGCTTGTGTGCCTCGCTCTGGTTGCGAATGTCGCGCGCTACGCGCTGGCGCTCAGCCAGCGGCTGGGCCAGGAATGTCTGCTGCCAGCTCGCACTGCGCACCAGGGCGCGAAACTGTTGGTAATCGCGATCCTCCAGGCACCATGCGTCTCCGTGGCTGAGCAACCAACGCATGCCGCCAAACTCCAGCACACTGGGGTCGGGCAGCAGGGTGGCTGCACAGGCTTGCATCAGCGCAGGGCCCATGAGGAAGTCGCGATTGCCTTGCATCACGTACACCTGTAAGCGTTGAGATGCGCCATGCAGGTCGGCGGCACATTGCGCTTCAAAGCGGGTGGCGTCGTTCAGCACATCGTCGCCCACCCAGACCTCGAACAAGTCGCCCAGGATGAACAGGGCATCGGCCTGCGTGGTGCGCAGATAGCGTTGCCACGCGCCGTAGGTAGCCTGGTCGGTCTGCTGCAGGTGCAGATCAGAAATGAAGTCGATGCACGCCCAGTGCGCTGGCGCGATCACATCCATGACCAGGACCCTGCCAATAAGGCTTACAGTGCCACGGCCTTTTCGATTACCACGTCTTCCTTGGGTACGTCGTCGTGGTAGCCACGACGGCCAGTGGGTACAGTCTTGATCTTGTCGACCACGTCCGTGCCGCTGATGACCTTGCCAAAAACGGCATAACCCCAGCCTTGCTGGGTGGGGGCGGTGTGGTTCAGGAAACTGTTGTCCGTGACGTTGATGAAGAACTGCGCCGTGGCAGAGTGGGGGTCGCCGGTGCGAGCCATGGCCACGGTGTAGTTGGCGTTTTTCAGGCCGTTGTTGGCTTCGTTGTTGATGGGGGCGTCGCAGGGCTTCTGGTTCATGCCCGGCTCCATGCCGCCACCCTGGATCATGAAGCCCGGAATCACGCGGTGGAAGATGGTGTTGTTGTAGTGGCCCTTGTTCACATAGGACAGGAAATTGGCGGTGGACAGGGGGGCCTTTTCAGCGTCCAGTTCTAGCGTGATGACGCCGTAATCGCGCACGTGAAGTTCGACTTTCGGGTTGCTCATGGTTATTTCACCTGTGTGGCTGAGTTGATGATGACGGGGGTGGTGGGCACGTCGCCCGGACCGGTGGGAACGACTTTGATCTTGTGAATGACATCCATGCCACTGATGACCTTGCCGAAGACGGTGTAACCATCCGCGGGGCCACGCGCGTTCAGGAAATCATTGTTCTTGACGTTGACGTAGAACTGCGCAGCCGCCGAGTTGGGGTCCATCGTGCGTGCCATGGCAATGGTGCCTACGTCGTTGCGCAGCCCGTTTTGCGCTTCCAGCGGAATGGGCGGGCGCGTGGGCTTCTCGCTGCCCGAGACCGAATAACCACCGCCTTGCACCATGAAGTTGTTGATGACGCGGTGAAAGACCGTGCCGTCGTAGTGCTTGGCCTTGACGTACTGCAGGAAGTTTTCTACGGTCTTGGGTGCCTTCTCGGGGTTGAGCTCGACCACGAAGTCGCCCATGCTGGTCTGGAATTTCACCTGGGGCGCCGCGTCAGCCCATGCAGCCAGTGGCAGTAGCGCAGCGCACAGCGCCGTGGCCACGGTCCGCCGCGAAAGCGTCGCAAGTTGGAAAGCCATTGTCATATCACTCCTTCAAAGAAAATCTTCCACTGGTTTTCCTGACGGATCCAGTATTGGCGTTTGGTCCAACCGACGCGGGTGCCGTCGGCCACTTCGCCGAATGTCACCACCATGGTGTCGGCGGTGTCGGTCCAGCGCAGCAAGGACAGGTCCTTAATCTGTATGCTGCGTCCTTGTGTCTGCTCGATTTCGGACTTGAGTGTGGGCATCCACTGTGCCAAGGTCTTGCCATTGCTGGAGAAGTCGGGTGTGTAATAGCTCAACAGCTGCTGCAGGTTGCCGACAGCCTTGGCGTTGCGCCATCCCATCAGGGTTTCCTCAAACGGCTTGCTGGCGCTGCGCGTGCTCTGTGGCGCCACCCATTGCAACTCGTTGGTAATGACCACCGGTGTGGTGCGCACTTCCACGGTGCGGATAATGTGCTGCAGGTCCGGATTGGCCAGTACGACGCAGCCATCTGTAGCCTGGGGCGGGCGCGAGAACTGCGTGGGCGGCGTGCCATGCAGCCAGATACCACTTCCGGTTTTGCCGCGCTTGGCGTCCAGTACGTTGGGGTAGCTGATGGGCAAGGCGCCTGAGCCGTAGAAATCCTTGAGCGACTTGGGGTCGAGGTTGCTGGTGATGTAGTACACGCCCAGAGGCGTGCGCTGGTCCCCTTCGGCAACCTTGGCAGTACCCAACTTGCCCACCGAGATGTAGTAGTCTGCCACCAGTTGCAACCCGATGGCCGAGTTCTCAAACAGGTACAGGCGCGAGCGCGATGCGTCCACGGCAATTGCATGGCGCGTGCGTGGCGAAAGCGCCAGAAACTGCGAGGGCACGCTTCCAGCTGGCGGGCGTTCCCGCAGCGCGCGCACGCGCCGCACAGACTCTTCGCGCAGGTCAGCCAGGGTAGTGCCAGCGCTGCGGGCCTGCCACGCTGGTACATCACCCACGGCCTGGATCGGGCGTGTCATGGCCGCCAGCAAGTCGCCATGGACCAGTTGCGCCAATTGGAAGTGGGGGTACTCGGTGACAAGACGGTCCGCCAGGCTCAAGGCTTCGCGGTTGCGCGCTGCGCCGATGAGTCGGTAGATTTCAATAAGGCGTGCTTCGGCGCGCCCATCGGTGTCTTGGGCGCTGGCAACGGGGGCGGGCGCGTGCGCGTGCGCGGTCGCATGCGGCTTGCTGTGCCGCTTCTTGCTGGCGGCCAAGGCGTCTCCCGAGACCACCAAGGACGCCGCTACCAGCAACCACGCCGGGAATCGAGCCATGCGAACGCCTGCCAACTGATCAGGTTCCGGTCGATTCTTTGACAATCAGCCAGCGGTCCCCGCTCTTGACCAATTCCAGCGTCTTGCGGCTGGACACTGCCAGGCTGCCGGCCTTGTAGTCTTGCCGGAACTGGGCCACCGCACGGTTGCCGTGCATGGTCACGTCCAGGTTTTCGAGCTTCACGGAGATCTTGGCCTTGCTGGAGATGCGCTGGCGACGTTCTTCCTCCCAGGCGCCGCGGCTCAGCGATCCAGGGGGTGTGAAATCCTTGCCATAGGCCGCCAGGTAGGCCTTGACATCCCGTGCGGACCAGGCGCGGGCCCAGGCGTGCACAGCCGCCTCTGCATCACGTGCGGCATTGCCGCCACCGGAGGAGGATGCGGGTGTGGGTGCCGGTGTTGGCGAAGGTGCTGTGACTGCTGTGGCCACCGCACTGGCAGCCGACGCGGGCGAGACTGGCGCTGGTGCGCTGGCGGCCACGGTGGGTGATGGTTTGGCCACGGGCGCGGCGACTGTTGCGGCGGTGGGTGTGGTGGCAGGCATGACCGGGCGCTGGTTCTTGGCGCCGGTGGGGCTGAAGAGTTCGCGGATCAATGCCAGTTTGGGTGCTACCGCCTGGTTGGATGCGTCCAGTTGCAGCGCCTTGTTGTAGGCTTGGCTGGCGAGCTTGGCGTAGACGTCGCCCAGATTCTCGTGTGCTGTGGCGTAGCTGGGATTGGTGCGAATGGCCATCTCCAGGGCTGTGCGCGCCTTGTCGTACTGGCTTTGAGCCGCATACAGCACGGCCAGGTTGTTGTAGGGTTCGGGCAATTCCGGGAAGTCTTCGGTCAGGCGGGTGAAAGTGGCGATGGCATCGGCCGTCTTGCCCGAGTCGCGCTGAATCACGCCCTTGAGAAAGCGCATTTGTGGATCACGCGGTTTGGTTGCCAGGTACTGATCGGCCTTGACCATGGCTTCCATCAGTTTGCCCGATCGCACCAGTTGGGATACATCGGAGTAATCGTCCGCAAGGGCAGCTGTGCCGTGGAGGAGGGCTGCGAGCGCAAGCAGCCTGAAAGTGCGGGAGGCAGAGGTGCGGACGTGCGTCATAAATTGAACGGGGGTGGAAGGCCAAAAAGAGACCCCGCAAGCGGGGCTTTATACTGCGGCGGATTGTAGCTGAGGGGGTGTGCCGCCCCCGTCACTCCCAGCACCCCAAAATACCCCTATGAGTTTGCGCATTTACAACACGCTGTCGCGTGCCGTTGAGCCATTTACGCCGCTGGAGGCGGGCCATGTCCGCATGTACGTCTGCGGCATGACCATTTACGACCTGTGCCATATTGGTCATGCCCGCATGGCCATGGCCTTTGACGTGGTGCAGCGCTGGCTGAAGTGCAGTGGCTACCGTGTCACCTACGTGCGCAACATCACAGACATCGACGACAAGATCATCCGCCGCGCGCTGGAGCGCAACATTCCTATTCGCGCCCTGACCGACGAGATGATCGGCGTCATGCACCAGGACATTGGTGCGCTGGGCATTGAGCCGCCCACAGTGGAACCCCGTGCCACGGAATATGTGCCGCAGATGCTGGGCATGATCCAGCAACTTGAAAGCAAGGGCCTGGCCTACCGCGCCACATCGGGCGACGTGAACTATGCGGTGCGCAAGTTCACGGGCTATGGCAAGTTGTCGGGCAAGTCGCTGGAGGACTTGCGCGCCGGCGAACGCGTGGCCGTGGACGACGGAAAGACCGACCCCATGGACTTCGTGCTGTGGAAGGCGGCCAAGCCCAGTGAACCGGAGGACGCCAAATGGGATAGCGCCGCAAGCGGCTACCCTTACGGCGTTGGTCGACCGGGCTGGCACATCGAGTGCTCCGCCATGAGCTGCCAGACCTTGGGCGAAACCTTTGACATCCATGGCGGCGGCGCGGATCTGCAGTTTCCCCACCACGAGAACGAAATCGCACAGACCGAAGGCGTCACCGGCAAGACCATGGCGCGGTTCTGGATGCACAACGGCCTGGTGCAGCTGGACAACGAAAAGATGTCCAAGAGCCTGGGCAACTTCTTCACCATCCGGGAGGTACTGGCCAAGTACGACCCGCAGACGGTGCGCTTCTTTCTGGTGCGCGGCCATTACCGCACGGCGCTGGGCTATAGCGATGCCCACCTGGACGATGCACGCAATGCCTTGCGCCGCTTGTACACGGCGCTGGATCTGGTTGCGCCAGCGCCGCTGCCAGCGGGCATCGATTGGGCGCAACCGTATGCGGCACGCTTCAAGTCGGCCATGGACGAGGACTTTGGTACACCCGAAGCCGTGGCGGTTTTGTTTGATCTGGCCAACGAAGTCAACCGCAGCCAATCGTCCGAATTGTCGGGCCTGCTCAAGGCATTGGGGGCTTGCCTGGGCTTGCTGCAGGGCGAACCCCGTGCGTTCTTGCAGGCCGGGGCGAAGTTGGACGAAGCTGCCATTGCCGAACGTATCGCGCAGCGCGCCGCAGCCAAGGCGGCCAAAGACTTTGCGTTGGCCGACAGCATCCGCAAGGATCTGCTGGCGCAGGGCATCGTGCTCAAGGATTCCGCAGCCGGTACAACCTGGGAAGTGGCGAAATAATGGCCATGGCACCCAAAGGAGCCACTGCGGGCTCCATTCCGGCATTTTGGGAGGAGGCTTGCAAGCACCTGGTCAAGAAGGACCGGGTCATGAAGCGCTTGATTCCCCAGTTTGGCGATGCCTGCCTGGAAACCCGGGGCGACGCTTTCGTGACACTAGCCCGCAGCATCGTGGGCCAGCAGATTTCGGTCAAGGCTGCGCAAACGGTATGGGACCGCTTTGCCAAACTGCCCAAGCGCCTGACACCGGCCAACGTGCTCAAACTCAAGGTGGACGACATGCGCGCGGCGGGCCTGAGTGCGCGCAAGGTGGAATACCTGGTCGACCTGGCCCTGCACTTTGACAACGGCGCATTGCACGTGAAAGCGTGGGATGGCATGAGCGATGACGAAATCGTCGCCGAACTGGTCGCCATCCGGGGCATTGGCCGCTGGACGGCGGAAATGTTCCTGATCTTTCACCTGATGCGGCCCAATGTGCTGCCGCTGGACGATGTGGGGCTGATCAATGGCATCAGCCAGAACTATTTTTCGGGCGAGGTGGTCAGCCGTAGCGATGCGCGCGAGGTGGCTGCTGCCTGGGCGCCGTACTGCACGGTCGCGACTTGGTATATTTGGCGCTCGTTGGACCCGGTGCCGGTGGAGTATTAAGTGCCCATCCCCCAACTGATTTAAGGCAACTAACTATGGCCAAGAAGACATTTCTGGATTTTGAGCAACCCATTGCGGAGCTCGAAACCAAGATTGAAGAGCTGCGCTATGTGCAAAACGAGTCGGCGGTGGACATTTCCGCCGAAATCGACCAGCTCAGCAAGAAAAGTCAGCAGCTCACCAAGGACATCTACAGCGATCTGTCACCCTGGCAGATTACCAAGATTGCCCGCCACGCCGAGCGTCCCTACACGCTGGACTACGTGAACGAACTGTTCACCCACTTCGTGGAACTGCATGGCGACCGCCATTTTGCGGACGACCTGTCCATCGTTGGCGGGCTGGCACGTTTCAACGGCACGCCTTGCATGGTGTTGGGCCACCAGAAAGGGCGCGACACCAAGGAGCGCGGCCTGCGCAACTTTGGCATGAGCAAGCCCGAGGGCTACCGCAAGGCCCTGCGCCTGATGAAGCTGGCCGAGAAGTTCAAGCTGCCGGTGTTCACGTTCGTCGATACACCCGGTGCGTATCCGGGTATCGACGCCGAGGAGCGCGGTCAGTCCGAGGCTATTGGCCGCAACATTTTCGAAATGGCGCAGCTGGAAGTGCCCATCATCACCACCATCATTGGTGAAGGCGGATCTGGCGGGGCATTGGCCATTTCGGTGGCCGATCAGGTCATCATGTTGCAGTACTCGATTTACTCGGTCATCAGCCCCGAAGGCTGTGCCTCCATTCTGTGGAAGACCTCTGAAAAAGCCTCTGAAGCAGCAGAAGCCATGGGTATCACCGCGCACCGGCTCAAGGCCCTGGGTGTAGTCGACAAGATCGTCAACGAGCCCGTGGGTGGTGCCCACCGCGACCACAAGCAGATGGCCGCCTTCCTCAAGCGTGCCCTGGCCGACGCATTTCGCCAGGTCAGCGACCTCAAGGTCAAGGAACTGCTGGACCGCCGCTACGAGCGCCTGCAAAGCTATGGGCGCTTCACCGACACCAAGACCACGGGCCGCTAAGCACCTCGTGCCCGGCACGCGCTGCGCCCAGCAGGAGCGGCAGCCGTGACCCTGTCCGTGGATGCGGCGCTGGCCGCATTTGCACCCTCTTTGCCCCTGGCTGTAGCCCTGAGCGGTGGTGCCGATTCGGTCGCGCTGCTGGCCGCCTGCGCACGTAAGTGGCCGGGCCAGGTGGTGGCCTGGCATGTCAATCACGGCCTGCAAGCGTCGGCCAGCCTCTTCGAGAGCCATTGCCGCACGGTGTGCGCGCAGTTGCAGGTGCCGCTTGCTGTGCGAGCCGTGCACGCCCACAGTGCGCCTGGGCAAAGCCCCGAAGACGCCGCCCGCCGTGCCCGCTATGCAGCATTGGATGCTCTAGCCCTCGAAGACACTGCGTGTGGCGCTACTAAATCAGTAGCAATTGCGCAGCATGCCGATGACCAGGTTGAAACACTGTTGCTGGCCTTGAGTCGCGGCGCAGGCCTGGCGGGCCTGAGCGCCATGCCCGCGCACTGGCGCAGGCAGGGCATGGACTACTACCGCCCCTGGTTGGCGGTGGCCGGTGCCGACATTCGTGCATGGGCGCAAGCGCAAGGGCTGACCTGGGTGGAAGACCCCACCAATGTGGACGAACGTTACACCCGCAACCGCATCCGTGCGCGCCTGATGCCGGTGCTGCGCGATGTTTTTCCGCAATTTTTGGACACTTTTGCGCGCAGTGCGGCCCACGCCGCGCAGGCTCAGACCGTGCTTGATGAACTGGCGGCCTCTGATTTGCAAACCCTGGGCGCAACCGCAGAGGTGTTGCCCGTCCAGCCTTTGCAAGCCCTGTCCCGAACTCGCCAGGCCCATGCATTGCGCCATTGGCTCAAGGTCAGCTTTGGAGTGGTTTCCAGCACTGCGCAACTGCAGGAACTGCTTGATCAAGTGGCAGCCTGCACCACCCGCGGACACCGCATTTACATCAAGGTTGGGCACGGATTCGTGCAAGGTAGCCGTAAGGGGTTGACTTGGTACAATCCCTAGGTTTTGCTTTCCGAAATCTGATTCCATGGCACTGATCGTTCACAAATACGGCGGCACATCGATGGGCTCCACGGAGCGCATCCGCAACGTCGCCAAGCGCGTGGCCAAATGGGCTCGCGCGGGCCACCAGATGGTGGTGGTCCCATCGGCCATGAGCGGCGAAACCAATCGTCTGCTCGGACTGGCCAAAGAACTGGCCCCGCCAGCACCCGGCGCGGCCTATGGCCGAGAACTGGACATGCTGGCCGCCACGGGCGAACAGGCCTCCAGCGCGTTGCTGGCCATCGCCTTGCAGGCCGAGGGCCTGGAGTCGGTCAGCTATGCGGGCTGGCAGGTGCCCATCCGCACCGATAGCGCCTACACCAAGGCCCGTATCGAATCCATTGACGACAAACGTATCCGCGCCGACCTGGCTGCGGGCAAGGTGGTTATCGTCACCGGCTTTCAGGGCATCGACGAGCAGGGCCACATCACCACCCTGGGGCGTGGCGGCTCGGACACCTCGGCCGTGGCCGTGGCAGCAGCCATGAAGGCGGCCGAATGCCTGATCTATACCGATGTGGACGGCGTCTACACCACCGATCCGCGCGTGGTGCCCGAGGCGCGCCGCCTGCACACCGTCAGCTTCGAAGAGATGCTGGAAATGGCCTCCATGGGCTCCAAGGTGCTGCAGATCCGTTCGGTGGAGTTTGCAGGCAAGTACAAGGTGCCGCTGCGCGTGCTGTCCAGCTTCACCTCCTGGGACATCGATATCAACGAGGAAGCCAAGTCTGGCACCCTGATTACTTTTGAGGAAGACGAAAACATGGAACAAGCCATTGTTTCCGGCATTGCATTCAATCGCGACGAAGCCAAGATTTCCGTGCTGGGCGTGCCCGACAAGCCCGGCATCGCCTTTCAGATTCTGGGTGCCGTGGCCGACGCGAACATCGAAGTCGATGTCATCATCCAGAACATCAGCAAAGACGGTAAGACCGACTTCAGCTTCACCGTGCACCGCAACGACTACCAGCGCACCGTGGACCTGCTCAAGAACCAGGTGCTGCCAACCCTGGGGGCGCAGGAAGTGGTGGGCGACACCAAGATCTGTAAGGTCTCCATCGTCGGCATCGGCATGCGCAGCCATGTGGGTGTGGCCAGTCGCATGTTCCGCGCGCTGAGCGAAGACGGCATCAACATCCAGATGATTTCCACCTCCGAAATCAAGACCTCGGTCGTGATCGACGAGAAGTACATGGAGCTGGCTGTGCGCGCGCTGCACCGCGCATTTGAATTGGATCAGCCTTCGGCATAAAAACTGCCCCGACTCGTGCAATAATACGGGTCTAACGGAAACGTGACCGAGTGGCCGAAGGTGCTCCCCTGCTAAGGGAGTATGGGGTGTAGAGCCTCATCGAGGGTTCGAATCCCTCCGTTTCCGCCAGCATTGAGTTTTTGAACGTCCTTATCGGTTTTCAAAGACCCCCTAGAAGCCCTGCTCTCCCAGTGAAAGCGGGGCTTTTTTGTTTCCATGCGTCTTGCCCGCTCTGCACTGGTATGCGGATCGTCATCAGCCGTGACTGTTTCGATTGTCTGGATAAGCGCGTATACTGTACAAATATCTGTACATGACGTGCAGCTCAGGAGACGGTCATGGGAATTTCAGCAAGCGACGTTATTCCTCTTTCACACGCTCGCGCCAACTTTTCAGAACTGGCTGAGGAAGTCAAGGCGGGCGCGGAGAAGATTGTGACGAAGAACGGAGAAAGCTTTATCGCCTTGATCGACGCGAAGCGACTGGACTACTACCACCGGCTTGAACGTGAGCGTCTGCATTTATTGCTCATGGACGAGGTATCCAAGGGACTTGATGATGTGGCTGCGGGACGGGTCAAGGATGCCCGCAGTGCCGTACAGTCCATCAAGCGTCGGCGCGGCGCCTGATAGATGCAGGAATATTGACAGTGGCAAAGAAGCTTGTCGTCAAATTAACGGCCAACTTTGAGCGAAATCTTGCCGACATTGAGCGATTCTTGACTGAGGCAGAGGCTCCGCAAGCCTTTGACGGTCTGTTGGATGAGCTGCTTGACACCGTGATTCCCAACCTTGAACGGTTTCCGGGCATCGGGCGGCCATTTCTGAATAGGGCAGTGGGGTCTGTGGAGGCCACAAACGCGCTAACCGCACTGCGCGTCAAGTTGATGACGCTGCTCGCAGAGTCAGACAATCTGCGCGAATATGTCATGGACAATTTTTTGGTGCTGTACGGGCGAGTTGATGGAAACATTTATCTGCTGTCAATCAAGCACCACCGCCAGCTCTCGTTTGATTTTGAAGGCCACTGGGGGGCGGGAACGTGAACACAAAAAGTCCTGATAGCCGCAGTTTTTGATCGCTGGTCTCTTTTGCATTCCGGCTCGGGGTTTGCCCGCACCGAACACGTGCCCCGTCAATCATCCAGCGATGCGCTCCAGCGCGCATCCCAGGTCTTTTGCAGCGCGCGGCGGTCGCGCTTAGTCGGGCGCCCGTGCTCTTGGGCTAGGGCGGGCTCGGGGCTCAGGCGGCGTTGTTCGGACGCCTGGGCGCGCTGTGCGATGCTCTCGGGGGTTTCGCTGTAAAGCTGTTGCGCCACCGGTGCCGGTCCGCGCTGGCTGCTGATGGCTTGCACCACCACCGTGTGCGCGATGTGGCCCTGCCAGATCGTCAGCACGTCGCCCACCCGCACGTCGCGCGACGGCTTGATGGCTTGCTTGCCCAGCGTTACTTGCCCTCGCTGCACCGCCTCGGTGGCCAGGGAGCGGGTCTTGTAGAAGCGTGCGGCCCACAGCCATTTGTCGATGCGCAGCGTGTCCATGCCCAATGCGTTGTTGATACCCAGTGGGGCATGGTAGCAGCCACGGTAACATCCGCCCATGGAGAACCTGGACACCCTGCCGCGCGACGCCCAGAGCATTCTGGAGCTCACGGCGCGCTCCATGTTCGACCTGTTTGCCAATGCCAGCGAAGGCATGATGCTGGTGGATCGCGCGGCGCGCGTGGTCTGGATCAACGACCAGTACAAGCGTTTCCTGCCCGCCCTGGGTTTTAAGCGCGAGGAGGACTTTGTTGGCCACCCAGTGTCGGGGGTGGTGCCCAACACGCAGATGCACCGGGTGCTGGAAACGGGCAAGCCCATCCTGATCGACCTGCTCACCAACCGTGCCGGCACCTTTGTGGTCAGCCGCATTCCCTTGCGCGACGAGGGGGGGGAGGTGATTGGTGCGCTGGGCATTGTGCTGTTTGACCAGCCCGAAACCAACCTGCAGCCGCTTATCGCCAAGTTTTCCTTGTTGCAGCGCGACCTGGACGAGGCCCGGCGCGAACTGGCCGCGCAGCGCCGCGTGGTGGTCAGCGGGGTGCGCCAGGCCAAGTACACGCTGGCGTCCTTTGTGGGCACCAGCGCGCCTGCGCTGGAGGTCAAGCGCCAGGCCCGGCGTGCCGCGCAGTCGCTCAGCCCGGTGCTGCTGCTAGGCGAGACGGGCACCGGCAAGGAACTGCTGGCGCAGGGCATCCATGCGGCCTCCAGCCGCGCCGGTGGGCCGTTTGTGGGGGTGAACATTGCAGCCGTGCCCGAAGCCCTGCTGGAGGCCGAATTCTTTGGCGTGGCCCCCGGCGCCTACACCGGGGCCGACCGCAAGGGGCGCGAAGGCAAGTTCAAGCTGGCCGATGGCGGCACCCTGTTTCTGGATGAAATTGGCGACATGCCCGCCAGCGTGCAGGCCAAACTGCTGCGTGCCTTGCAAGAAGGTGAGATCGAACCGCTGGGCTCGAACCGGCTCATTCCCTTTGATGCGCGCATCATTGCTGCCACCTCGCGCAACCTGCCCGAACTGGTGCGCCAGGGGCGCTTTCGCGAAGACTTGTACTACCGCCTCAATGTGCTGCCTATTGCCGTGCCGGCACTACGCGATCGGCGCGGCGACATTGCCACGCTGGTGGAGGTGTTGGCGCAGGATATCGCCATGCGCAGCGGCATGGTGCCCCCCGAAATCGGCCCCGACGCGCTGGCCTTGCTGGCAGCCCAGCCCTGGCGCGGGAACATCCGCGAACTGCGCAACGTGCTGGAGCAGTCCGCCATGGCCAGCGAGGGCGGTGTGCTGGATGCACCCGCGCTGGAACACTTGCTGCGTAGCAGCGGCGTAGATACCGTGGCCGCCTCTGCGGTGATGGCTGCACCTGCGTCGGCAAATGCACCGTCCCAGCGGCTGCTGCGGCCCTGGCGCGAACAGGTGGCCGAGCTGGAGCAGCAAGCCTTGGCTGCCGCGCTGCAAGCCACGGGCGGCAACAAGGCAGCGGCGGCGCGCATGCTGGGCTTGTCACGCGCCACGCTTTACAGTCGAGATCCTGTAAAAGACTGAAAATCAGACATATGTCTAAATACTAGACATATTTTTGTCAAAAAATTGAGCATAAATTCGGGTTTTGACGACGGAGCCCTCTGTTAGGAGCCTGGCACGCAGTTTGCGTAATGCAGGCCACCATAACAAGGAGACACCATGCAACGCCGTTCCCTGACCGCCGTGGCCGCCCTGGCACTGCTTTCCGCCGCTACCGTGTCGGCTTTTGCGCAAGGCAAGGACATCAAGATTGCCCACATCTACAGCAAGACCGGCCCGCTGGAGGCCTACGGCAAGCAGACGCAAATCGGCTTCATGATGGGTCTGGATTACGCCACCGGCGGCACCATGACGGTGGCCGGCAAGAAGCTGGTGGTGATCGAGAAGGACGACCAAGGCAAGCCCGACCTGGGCAAGAGCCTGCTGGCGGCCGCCTACAGCGACGACAAGGCCGATGTGGCCGTCGGCCCCACGTCGTCGGGCGTGGCGCTGGCCATGCTGCCGGTAGCCGAAGAACACAAGAAGATCCTGCTGGTGGAGCCCGCGGTGGCCGACTCCATCACCGGTGATAAATGGAACAAGTACATCTTCCGCACCGGGCGCAACAGCTCGCAAGACGCCATTGCCAACGCCGTTGCGCTGGACAAGGCTGGTGTCACCATTGCCACGTTGGCGCAGGACTATGCTTTTGGGCGTGACGGCGTGAAGGCGTTCAAGGAAGCTCTCAAGACCGCCAAGATCGTGCACGAGGAATACCTGCCCACCAATACCACCGACTTCACTGCCGGCATCCAGCGCGTGGTGGATGCGCTCAAGGACAAGCCAGGGCGCAAGATCGTGGAAGTGATCTGGGCCGGGGGCACGCCCCCCTACAACGCGCTGGCCGCGCAAGAGCTGGCCAAGCGCTATGGCATTGAGGTTTCCAGTGGTGGCAACATCTTGCCTGCCATGGCTTCCTACAAGCAGTTCCCCGGTATGGAGGGCGCTAGCTACTATTACTTTGGCATGCCCAAGAACCCGGTAAACGAGGCGTTGGTGTCGCGCCACTACAACCAGTTCAAGGCGCCGCCGGACTTCTTCACCGCAGGTGGCTTCAGCGCTGCCATGGCGCTGGTTACGGCGCTCAAGGCCAGCAACGGCGAAACGGCCGCCAACACGCTCATCAAGACCATGGAAGGCATGAGCTTTGACACCCCCAAGGGCAAGATGACTTTCCGCAAGGAAGACCACCAGGCCCTGCAGAGCATGTACCACTTCAAGATCAAGGTGGACCCGGCCTTTGCCTGGGGCGTGCCCGAACTGGTGCGCGAGATCAAGGCCGAAGAGATGAACGTGCCTATTCGGAATAACCGTTAAGTGACAACGGCAGCCTGCCCTTGGCGGGTGGGCTGCTTTTTCAGACCCTGACTCCGGGGCAATCCCATGCTTGAAACCCAAGACCTCACGGTCCGCTTTGGCGGGCACGTGGCGGTGAATGCTGTGTCGTGCACTTTCGCACCAGGTACGCTGACTGCCATCGTCGGCCCCAACGGCGCGGGCAAGACCACCTACTTCAACCTGATCTCGGGCCAGATAGCGGCCACGGCGGGCAAGGTCTTTCTCAATGGCGAACCGCTCACGGGCCTGAGTCCGTCGGCGCGCACCCGTGCCGGGTTGGGGCGGGCCTTTCAGCTCACCAACCTGTTCCCGTCGTTGAGCGTGTTGGAAAACGTGCGCCTGGCCGTGCAGGCCACCCACAGCGGACGCCACCGCAAGGGCCTGAACCTGTGGAGCATCTGGAGCGACCACCAGGCATTGATGCAGCGCGCGCTGGAAATCCTGGACGCCGTGGCCATGCGCCACCAGCAGCAGGCCCTGGTCAGCAGCCTGCCGCACGGCGACCAGCGCAAGCTGGAAGTGGCCCTGTTGATGGCACTGGAGCCGCAGGTGTACATGTTCGACGAACCCACCGCAGGTATGAGCCACGACGAGGCCCCGGTGATCCTGAACCTGATCCGCGCGCTCAAGGCCGACAAGACCAAGACCATCCTGCTCGTGGAGCACAAGATGGACGTGGTACGCGAGCTGGCCGACCGCATCATCGTGCTGCACAACGGCACCCTCGTGGCCGATGGCGAGCCCGCCACCGTGATTGCATCGGATGTCGTGCAACAAGCCTACCTGGGCGTGGCCCCCGCCAAGGAGGCCGCATGAGCAGCACCGCACGGCCGCCCGAAGGTGCTGGCACCGAAGTGCGCAGCACGGAGGTTTCAAAGCCCTGCAACCTCCTCACGCTGTCCGGTGTACACACCCACATCGGGGCCTACCACATTCTGCATGGCGTGGACCTGGCCGTGCCGCGCGGCCAGCTCACCATGCTGCTGGGGCGCAATGGCGTGGGCAAGACCACCACGCTGCGCACCATCATGGGTCTGTGGAAGGCCTCGCAGGGCACGGTGGTGTTCGACGGCCAGCCCATCACCGCCAGCGCCACGCCGTTGATTGCGGGGCAGGGCATTGCTTACGTGCCCGAGAACATGGGCATCTTTGCCGACCTGAGCGTCAAGGAAAACATGCTCCTGGCCGCACGCGGTGCGCGCACGCTGGCCGACATCGACACCCAGCGCCTGGAATGGATCTTTGGGCTGTTTCCGGCCGTGCACAAATTCTGGAACCATCCGGCGGGCAAGCTCTCGGGCGGGCAAAAGCAGATGCTGGCCGTAGCCCGGGCTATCGTGGAGCCGCGCAAGCTCCTCATCGTGGACGAGCCCAGCAAAGGGCTGGCCCCGGCCATCATCAACAACATGATCGAGGCCTTTGCCCAGCTCAAGAAAACCGGCACTACCATCTTGCTGGTGGAGCAAAACATCAGCTTCGCTCAGCGCCTGGGTGACCACGTGGCCGTGATGGACGACGGGCGCGTGGTGCATGCGGGCAGCATGCAGGACCTGAGCCAGGATGCTCAGCTGCAGCAGCGGCTGCTGGGGTTGGCGCTATGAGGCTTTTGATGAATAACAGGTTATTGGCCCCCGTAAACATTGACGATGTTGCTACGGATAGCGTAGCAAATGACGGCTGTGCCGGAGGTGCCCGATGAACCGCCCGACTCTGGACTGGAAGCCGCTGGCCCTGGTGCCCGTGCTGGCCGTGGTGGCCTTGCCGCTGGTGGGCTCGACCAGTACCTGGCTCACGCTCACGGTGGCCGGGCTGGCTATGGGCATGATCATCTTCATCATCGCCTCGGGCCTGACCTTGGTGTTTGGCTTGATGGACGTGCTCAACTTTGGCCACGGCGTGTTCATCGCCCTGGGGGCCTTCGTGGCTACCAGTGTGCTGGGGGCCCTGGGCGACTACACCGGCAGTGCCGAGCTCTGGCGCAACCTGTTGGCGGTGCTGCCGGCCATGTTGGTGGCCATGGCGGTGGCGGCGGCGCTGGGGTTGGCGTTCGAGCGTTTCATCGTGCGCCCGGTGTACGGCCAGCACTTGAAGCAGATCCTCATCACCATGGGTGGCATGATCATTGGCGAGGAACTCATCAAGGTCATCTGGGGCCCGCAGCAGATTCCGCTGCCGCTGCCCGAGGGCATGCGCGGCTCGCTGTACCTGGGCGATGCGGCGGTGGAGAAATACCGCCTGATGGCGGTGGTGGTGGGGCTGGCCGTGTTCGCTACGCTGGCCTGGGTGCTTACGCGC
This sequence comes from Rhodoferax sp., assembly GCA_046348185.1. GTDB lineage: Bacteria > Pseudomonadota > Gammaproteobacteria > Burkholderiales > Burkholderiaceae_C > Allorhodoferax. Next base: position 274,187 of record JAXMER010000013.1, read on the forward strand.
ACCAAGATCGGTCTCTTGATCCGCGCCGGTGTGCAAGACCGCGAGATGGTGGAAAGCCTGGGCTACCGCATCCGACGCGTGTTCGTGGGCGTGTTCGTGGCGGGCTCGGCGCTGGCAGGCCTGGGCGGCGTAATGTGGGGCCTGTACCAACAGAACGTGACGCCGCAAATGGGCGCGCAGGTCAACGTGCTGATCTTCATCGTCATCATCATCGGTGGCCTGGGCAGCACGGGCGGCGCGCTGATTGGCGCGCTGCTGGTGGGCCTCATGGCCAACTACACCGGCTTTCTGGCACCCAAGGTGGCCATGTTCTCCAACATCGGCCTCATGGTCGCTGTTCTGCTGTGGCGTCCGCAGGGCGTCTACCCGGTCACGAACCGATAACGGAGGCACCCCATGCTCAATCGTCTGCTCTCCAACGACCGACCCGGCAACCGCTGGCTGGCGCTGATCCTGGTGGCACTGGTGCTGGCGCTGCTGTTCACCCCCTTTCTCTTTCCGGGCGTGAAGGCGCTCAACGTGGCAGCCAAGGTGCTGGTGTTCGTTGTGCTGGTGGCCAGCTTTGACCTGCTCTTGGGCTACACCGGCATCGTCAGTTTTGCCCACACCATGTTCTTTGGCATCGGTGCCTATGGCGTGGCCATGGCCAGCACGCACTGGGGTGCTGGCTGGGGGGCGCTGCTGGGCGGGGTGGCGCTGGCGCTGTTGTTGTCGCTGGTGCTGGCAGCACTCATCGGCTTGTTCTCGCTGCGGGTGCGGGCCATCTTCTTTGCCATGATCACGCTGGCGGTGGCCTCGGCCTTTCTTACGCTGGCCTCGCAGCTGCATGAATTCACCGGCGGTGAAGATGGCCTGACCTTCAAGCTGCCCGAACTGCTGTCGCCCAGCTACGAGTTCCTGGAAGACCCGGTGCTGGGCGTGATGATTGACGGCCGCCTGCTGTCCTACTACCTGCTGTTTGCGCTGGCGGTCGTGTTGTTCCTGGCCCTGCTGCGCATTGTGAACTCGCCCTTTGGCCGGGTGCTGCAGGCCATCCGCGAAAACGAGTTCCGCGCCGAAGCCATTGGTTACCGCGTGGTGGTGTACCGCACCATCTCGGCCATCTTGTCGGCCCTGTTTGCCTGCGCGGCCGGGGCCATGCTGGCCATCTGGCTGCGCTACAACGGGCCGGATACCTCGCTCTCGTTTGAGATCATGATGGACGTGCTGCTCATTGTGGTCATTGGCGGCATGGGCACCTTGTACGGGGCCATCATCGGCTCGGCCCTGTTTCTGTTTGCCCAGAGCTACCTGCAAGACCTGCTGCGTCTGGGCAGCGAGGCGGTTAGCACGCTGCCCTGGCTGTCGGCCCTGCTGTCACCCGACCGCTGGTTGCTGTGGCTGGGCGTGCTGTTCGTGCTGTCGGTCTACTACTTTCCCACCGGCGTGGTCGGCAAGCTGCGCGCTTCGCGCACGCGGCCCTGACGCTGCCCTTCACCAATTTTTTCCGCCCCCCACTCACTTACCACCACTGGAGACACATCCATGCAACGTTCCCTGGACCATCGAACTCTCACCCACGTGGCTGCAGCAGCGGCTCTGGCCTGCACCGCCGTGCTCACTGGTTGCGGTGGCTCCAGCCCGCTGGACCCGGTGAACACCTTGCCTGCGGGCGTGACCGATCTGGGCTACAAGGCCTACCGTGCTACCACCACCGGCGCCGCCAGCACGGCGGCCGGGCAAGACCTGCTCACCGCCGGCCTGGGTAAGAGTGGCATTGCCAGCACGGCTGCGGCCACGCTCACGGCCTATGCCGATCCGGCCAACCCCACCGCCGATGAATTGCGCCGCAATGCCATCCAGTCCAACTACCGTGGTCTGGTGGACAACACGGCCAACGGCGGCTTTGGCACCCTGTACGGCCCCAACATCGATCTGGCCGGAGGCAACACGCTAGGCGAAGGGCTGGTGCCCGGCATCGAATACGTGGGCGTGCTCGATGATGGGTTAGGCCGCAAACGCGTGACCATGGCCATCCAGATCCCCGACCGCTTCGACGCCGCCAACCCCTGCATCGTGGTGGGGCCGTCCTCTGGCTCGCGCGGCGTATATGGCGCGATTGCTTCCGCCGGTGACTGGGGTCTGAAAAAAGGCTGCGCCGTGGCGTTGACCGATGCTGGCAAGGGTATGGGCCTGTACGACCTGGGTGACGACACCGTCAACCGCATCGACGGCACGCGTGCCACGCGCGCTGGCGCAGGCACCTTGGCGCACTTTGCCGCCAACATCACCGACACGGCGCGCGCCGCCTACAACGCGCTGTTCCCCAACCGCGTGGCGCTCAAGCATGCGCACTCGCAGATGAATCCCGAGAAGGATTGGGGCAATGACACGTTGGCCGCCGTGTCGTATGCGCTGTACGCACTCAATCAGCAATACGCCCCCACGGTCAACAACTCCACCTCCAAGGGGGTGCGCTTTACGGCGGCCAATACCTTGGTCATCGCGGGCTCGGTCTCCAACGGCGGTGCCGCCGTGCTGCGGGCTGCCGAACAAGACAGCGCAGGCCTGATTGATGGCGTAGTGGCGGGCGAGCCCAGCGCACAGCCCAGCACGACCAGCGGCTACGGCGTGCAGCTGGGTGGCGCAGCCGTGCCCGCGTATGGCAAGCCGTTGATGGACTACTTCACATTCGCCAACCTCTACCAGCCCTGCGCAGCACTGGCTCCGGCGGCGGCACTGACGGAGGTATCCATCTACAACTACATCGGCCTGACCGTGCAGACCACCACAGCCACCAACCGTTGCACCCAGCTCGCCGCCAAGGGGTTGGTCGCTGGCAGTAGCACCGCCGAGCAAGCCACCGATGCGCTGAACAAGTTGCGCGCCTACGGCTGGACGTCGGACAACGACAGCATGCACAACGCCCACTACGCGCTGGGCAACGCCGTCATCATCTCCATGATGTACAGCAACGCCTACGGGCGTTTCTCCGTCACCGACAACATCTGTGGCATGAGCGCCGCCGCAGTCACCGCTGGTGCGCCCGCCGCCATGAGTGCCAACGCCAAGGCTGCCAGCTTTGCCACCGGCAATGGCACGGTCAACGGCACCCCGGCCACCGTGGTCTACAACGACTCGGTAGGCGGTGCCAAGGCCTGGAACGTGGGTGTGTCGCCCAGTACCGGCGTGGCCGACTTCTCACTGGACGCTGCTCTGTGCCAGCGCGCTCTGTTCACGGGCGTGGACACGGTTACGGGCGCGGCGCTCACCGCCAGCTCCACCCCCACCAAGGCGCAGAGCGACGCCGTGCGCGCCGGTGTGGCCGAGGTGCTGCTCAACGGCAACCTGCGCGGCAAGCCCACCATCATGCTGGGTGGGCGTAGCGATGCGCTGCTGCCGGTCAACAACTCTGAGCGCGCCTACGCCGCCTACAACCGCGTGGTGGAAGGTGCCAACAGCAAGCTGCGCTACATCGAGGTTACCAACGCCCAGCACTTCGATACGTTCAACGCCTTCTCCGGCTTTGACACCCGTTTCGTGCCTTTGCATGTGTACTTTGTGCAGGCCATGAATGCGATGTACGCCAACTTGAAGAGCGGCACCGCCTTGCCACCGAGCCAGGTGGTGCGCACCGTAGCGCGCGGCGGCACACCCGGCGCGGCGCCTGCCATTAGTGCCGCCAACGTTCCGGCCATCAGTGCCGCGCCCGCAGCAGCCGACCAGATCGGCTTTGCCGGGACATCGCTGGCTGTGCCGAACTAAGCGGGGGGCTTATGCAATCTCATCGGTCCGGCAAACACGTGCGCCGTCTTGCGGTGGGCCTGGCGCTGGCTGCGCTGGCCCTGGGCCAGGGGCTGGCGCGCGCGGCCGAGATTGCCGTGGCCCAGGTGGCGCCCCTATCGGGAGTGCTGGCCAGCACCGGCCAGCAAATGGTGCTGGGCGGCAAGATCTACTTCGACTGGGTCAATGCGCACGGCGGCATCAACGGTGCGCGCATCCGGCACATCGTGGTGGACGACGCCTACAAGGTCGACGAGACCGTGCGCCTGGCGCGCGAGGTGCTGGCTAATCCAGACGTGGTGGCCTTGTTTGGCTTTGCCGGCACGGCCAACATCACCCAGTTGCTCACCGAAGGGGTTCTGGAGGCCGGGGGGGCGCCCCTGGTGGCGCCGTACACCGGCGCCGAATCGCTGCGCAACCCGTTCAATCCGTACATCTTTCATGTGCGTGCTGGCTACGCCGACGAGGCCGAGCACATGGTCAACCAGGTGGCCACCCTGGGCATGAACCGCATCGCCGTGATGTACCAGAACGATGGATTTGGAAAGGCGGGGTTGGCCGGGGTGGAGGCCGCTGTGGCCAAGCGCGCCATGAAGTTGGTGGAATCGGCCTCGTACGAGCGCAACACCGACGATGTGGCCGACGCCGTCAAGAAGATGATGGCTGCCGACCCGCAGGCCGTCATCATGATCTCGGTGAACCGCTCCACCGCGGCTTTTGCCAAGCAGTACCGTGCTGCAGGAGGCGGTGCGCAGCTCTACAACATCTCGGTCGTGGACCCGGCCGAACTGGTCAAGCTTGCCGGTGCCAAGGCGGTGCACGGGCTGGGTATCACGCAGGTGGTGCCCTATCCATTCGGCGCCAACACGCCCGCCGTGCGCGAGTACCAGACCCTGCTGCAGAAATACGGCGGCGGTCAGGCGCCCAGCTACACCAGTTTCGAAGAGTTCCTGGGCGCCAAGGTGTTGGTCGAAGGGCTGCGTCGCGCCGGGGCCGCGCCCACCCGTGCCAAGCTCACCAAGGCCCTGGAAAGCATGGACAACTTCGACCTGGGCGGCACCCGGGTCCAGTTTTCGCCCAGCAACCGCCAGGGCTCCAAGTTTGTCGAGGTCACCGTCATCGGTGCCAGCGGCAAGTTGCTGCGTTGAACGCCGCCATGTGCTGTCACACCCCCCAAGAAAGCCGCACCATGCGACCGAATTCCCACTACATCCGTTGCGCCGGATATGAAATCCACTTCACCGAATGGGGGGCGGCCGACGCGCCGGTGGTCATCGCCTGGCACGGTCTGGCGCGCACCGGGCGTGACATGGATGAATTGGCCGAACACCTGGCCGACCGCTACCGCGTCATTTGCCCCGATACCCTGGGCCGAGGTCTGAGCCAGTGGAGCCAGAACCCTGCGCAGGAATACAGCCTGGCCTTCTATGCCCGCATCGCCCGCGAGCTGTTCGATGTGCTGGATATCGAGCAGGCGCACTGGGTCGGTACCTCCATGGGCGGGGCTATTGGCACCGTATGCGCTGCAGGCTTGTTGGAGCCCAGCATGGCCGGGCGCATCCGCAGCCTGGTGCTCAATGACAACGCCCCCGAGCTGGCCGAGCCTGCGCTGGCGCGTATCCGCGCCTACGCGGGCGACCCTCCGTCCTTTGCCACCGTGTCTGAGCTGGAGGCGTTCTTTCGCCAGGTATACAAACCGTATGGTTGGCTGAGCGACGCGCAGTGGCGTCGCCTGACCGAAACTTCTATCCGGCGCTTGAGCGACGGTCGTGTTACCCCGCACTACGACCCGGCCATGGTGGGCCAGTTCATTCAGCATCCGCACGACTACACCATCTGGCCGCACTACGACGCGCTGAGCATCCCGGTGTTGTGCCTGCGTGGCGCAGAATCCGACCTGGTGCTGGCCGAGACGGTGGCGCACATGCGCACGCGCGGCCCCGGTGCACGCGGCCAGCTGCAGGTGATCGAGGTGCCCGGCTGCGGCCACGCACCGGCGCTGAATGTGCCCGAGCAACTAGGCTGGGTGCGCAACTTTCTGCAGCAGGCGAAACTTAAAGAATTCCGCCAGTAGCCCCCGAGAAATAAGGCGCTATAGCTACGAAAACAATAGCAATCAGGGGGTGGCTGGTGCCGGTGGCTGAATGGCGGCCTGCCACAGTGCCTGCGACTGCGGGTCTCCGTTGCGCGACTTGATGTACAGGTTGAGCAGGGCAATTTCGCGGCACTGGTACTCAGGCTCCAGCGAGCAGGGCACCTCAATCAGCCGGATGCCCTGGTTGGCGGCCAGGCACTCCCGGTAGTAGTCGCTGAATGCACCCACGGTGTCGCAGCGGCGCGCTTCGCCGCCATAGGCTTGCACCAGCAATTTCACATCAAAGGCCGCGGTGGAGCAGTGGTAGATGGGGCCATCGCCGCTCTTGCCCAGGTGGAAGACGTCGTTGCGCATGTACAGGATGGTGACCGGTACCTGCTGCTTTTGCAGGTGGATGAGTTCGTTGAGCTGGAAGTGAAACCCCCCATCGCCGGTGATCATCACCACGCGGTCGGTGTGACCGGCCGTGCGGATGGTTTCGGCCACCACCCGCGCATAGGGTAGGGCGGTGCCCATGGCGGCGTACCACGGGTTGGTGACCCAGTTGATGCCCAGTTGCGTGGCGCGCGGTTGCAAGCCAAAGCTGGCAAAGAACGAGTTGCCTACTTCGGGGACGAACACCGTGCCGAATTCTTGCGCCTGCTGCAAGCTGTTGATGACGTCGGTGAGCACATGGAAGTCCATCTTGGTAGCAGGGTCCAGTGCCACGACTGGTCGCGGCGTGGGCACAAAGCGGTACTGGGGCAGGTCGGCCTGCAAGAGCCCCTGCAGGATGCGCATGAGCTCCTGCTCGCGCGGTACGGTGGACTTCAGCACTGTCTTGTTGGGGAAATCGGCAATGAAATGGGTGCCGGTCTGGAACGCGCTGGCAGTGTCCTGAGGGATGATGCTGGTGCCCAGGTCCAGCACGTAGTCCACCTCGTTTTCGATATAGGCGCGCATTTCCGGCGCGCTGAACGCGCCGTTGTACCCACCCAGGCACAGCGGATGGGTTTCATCCACGCCGCCCTTGGCGAACCAGTGGTTGGCATAGGGAATGTTGAAGCGCTGGCAGAACTCCACCATCAGCGCAGTGAGCGCCGGGTTGCGGCGCACCTGCACGCCAAAGTACACCAACGGTTTTTTTGCTGCCTTGAACTTCAGGATGATGTTGTCCAGCACCGCCTGCAGCCCGGCAAACGGAATCTCGCCACTGTGCAATTGGGCCACCGCAGGCAGCGCCAGGGGCTGCGTGAGTGCGAACACCAGGTTGCGCGGCACCTCGATGAAGACCGGTTCGCGGTGCAGCCAGGCGTGCTTGACCAGTTCGTAGAACCGAAACGCCGAAATATTGGGCTGGCCGCAGGCGCGGTCGCCCTGCAGACGCTCGGCGCGCAGCCCTAGGGCGGCAAAGGCGCGCAATGCGGCGTCGTACTCGGTACGCCAGCTATCGCCAGGCTGCACCATGTGGTGGATGCTGGCCTGGTGCACCTCGTCTTCGCCCGGTGCGCCGGAGATGAAGACCACCGGCAGGCCCTCGGTTTTGGCCAGCGCCGCAGCGCTGGTGCAGGGCAGCGAACCCACGGTGTAGGTGGTCAGGCAGAAGCCAATGCCCTGGGTCTCGGCTTGTGCGCAGGCACAAAAACCGGCATGCATCTCATTGCTGGCGGGGGAGACCGTGAGGCCATCATGGTCGAGCGCAGCAATCAGGTTGGCAGCAAAGTCGCCGCCCACGCCGTACACCGTATCGGCACCGAAATGCCGCACGATCTGGTGCAGGGCCTGCCCCAGGGTGACCAGGGATTGCTGGTACGCAGTACCGAAATTTTGCTCGTAGGGGGTGATTGTCATGGTGTGCCAATAAGAAGCGTTGTGTGCGAAGAATTATTCGACGATTTGCCTGCGCAGTGTGATCTTTGTTTTGCCGCAATGCGCGCCGTGATGCATATGGTGTGCATCAAATGTTCATTTGGTGCGCAAAATGTGCTGACCATGCAGAAAATGCCCATTTCCGCCAGAATGCCTGCATGCCCGCACTGGACATCAAGACACTCAGCTTCGTTGCCCTGCTCACCAGCCTGATCCTGCCGCTGGTGCTGGTTACCAGCGCCAGCTTCTCGGCGGCCAACCAGGCGGCCACCCGCACCATCTCGCGTGGCGCGGTTACGTATGCCGCCGGATTCCTGTTCCTGTCCATGCGGGGGGTGGCGCCCGATTGGCTGGCGTTCTTTGTTGGCAACATGCTGGTGCTGGGCGGGTTTGCGGAACTGACGGTCGGGTTTGGGCAGTACTTTCGCGGTGATGCGCGCCGGACCTGGATGCTGGTGCTGCTGGCCCTGCAAGCGCCGTGGTTGTTCTGGTGCGTCGTGATCCAGCCCGATGCCAGCCAGCGGGTGCTGATTTCCTCGGTGTTCGTGGGCACCGTGGCGCTGGTGCTGGTGTGGGAGTTCATGCGGGCGATCCAGCGCTTGCGCATGGATGGTGACCCCGGCGTTGCCGCCGAGCGCCGCGTGTTGTGGGCTTTGGCCGTCGTGTTCGGGCTGGGTGCGGCCTCGTTTGCCTGGCGTGGGTGGGTCTTTGCGGGTGTACATGGCGACATCGATGCGACCACGCTGGGCGGCCAGACCTGGGGTATCTCGTTTCTGGTGGGGGTGCTGTTCAATATCGCCATGGCCACCAGCCTGCCGCTGCTGATCTCGCGGCGCAACCAGCGTGAATGGCTGCAAAGCCGCGAACTGCTGGGCGCCACCGAGCAGCTGGCGCAGGTGGCTTCGCTGGTGTTTGAGTCCGATACGCAGCGCACCAGCGCCAATCGCGTGCTGCACCACTGGCTGCAGGTGCCGCAGGGCAAGAGCCTGGATCTGAGCGTGTTCCTGGCCGCCATCGAGACAACGGCGCGCACCGAGTTGACCGCACATATCGACCAGCTGCTGGCGGGTCAGGGGGAGCAATGGACGCAGGAATGCAGCCTGCAATGCCCCGACGCGAAGCGGTTGCTCATCATCCATTGCGGGGTGCGCCGGGGCGCGTCGGGCAAGCGCCATTTGATTGTCTCGGCGCAAGACATCACCTCGTTTCGCCAGGCCACCGAAGCGGCCAACCAGGCGCGCGACGAGGCGCACCGCGCCAATGCGGCCAAGTCCGACTTCCTGGCCAACATGTCCCACGAAATCCGCACGCCCATGAACGGCGTGCTGGGCCTGACCCGCTTGTGCCTGGAGGGTGACCTGCCCGCGCGCGAGCGCGACCTGATCGAAAAATGCCATGCCTCGGCGCAGACGCTGATGGGCGTGGTCAACGACGTGCTCGACTTTTCCAAGATCGAAGCGGGCAAGCTGGTGCTGGAGCACACCGCGCTGGACTTGGGCCGTACCGTGCAGGCAGCGCGCAGCCTGTTCGAGCAGGCCGCCCACGCCAAGGGATTGCGCTTCGTGGTGGACGTGGGGGCCGACGTGCCGCTAGGCCTGGTGGGCGACCCGCTGCGGCTGTCGCAGGTGCTCAACAACCTGCTGAGTAATGCCATCAAGTTCACCGAGCACGGCGAAGTGCGTCTGGAAGTGCGCCAGCGCGCCGTCTCCGACGAGCGCGTGCAGCTGGAGTTGACGGTGCAGGACTCCGGCCTGGGCATCGACGCCGACCATCTGCAACGCCTGTTCCAGCCGTTTTCGCAGGCCGATGCCTCCACCACGCGCAAGTTTGGCGGTACCGGCCTGGGGTTGGCCATTTGCCGACGCCTGGCCGACCTGATGGGCGGCACCCTCACCGTGCAGAGCACGCCCGGTGCCGGTTCGCGGTTTACCCTGTGTGTGACGCTGCAGCGCTCCAACCTGGCGCCGCACGCGCCGACGGCTGGCGAAAGCGGCAAACCCCGCCGCCTGGCGGGCCTGCGCATCCTGCTGGTGGAAGACAACCCCATCAATGTGCTGGTGGCCCGGCTCTCGCTGGAAGGCGAGGGAGCCCAGGTGGTGCATCGCGGCGATGGCCAGCAGGCCGTGGAGTACCTGCGCGAGCACGCCAGTGAAGTGGATGCCGTGCTGATGGACATCCAAATGCCGGTCATGGACGGCTACACCGCCACGCGCGCCATCCGCACCGACTTGGGGCTGCACCGCCTGCCCGTGGTGGCCATGACCGCCAACGTTCTGGACACGGACCGCCAGGCCAGCGTGGAAGCGGGCATGGACGCGCATGTGGGCAAGCCTTTTGACGTGAACGCGCTGGTGGGGGTGCTGCTGCAGTGCGTAGCAGGACGGTCGGGGTAGGGTGCCGGTCCGATTTTTGAATCGAATGTGCCATCAGCCCCCGTCAAATGGACCAGCGCTGCTATTGTTTCTGTAGCTTTTGGCGGGCGGCGTCGAGGCTGCCGTAGTTCTCAGCTCGCGTGTAGTTCGTGCGGCGGTTCGCTCCTGGCATGCTCGGTGCTACATTGAATCGTTTTCGACTTCGCCAGAAACCATGCTCAGTGCAAGCCCCTTCATACTGCGCCCCTATCGAGACTGTGACGCTGCCGAGATGAGCGCTGCCGTGCGCGAGTCAGTAGACACGGTTGGTCGATGGATGACCTGGGCAAAGCCCGACTTTGATGACTACGACGCTGCGTGCTGGTTTGAGCAATGCCGCCAGTCGCGCGCTGCGGGAACGGCCCATGAATTCGGGATATTCGCGTCTGACGGGCGGTTCGTGGGCGGTTGCGGGCTGAACCAGTTCTCGTCCATCAACAAACTCTGCAATCTCGGCTATTGGGTGAGGCAGTCGCAACAGCGTGCCGGGGCGGCGACCGCGGCCGTGCTGGCGCTGCGCGAACTGGGCTTGAATCGGCTTGCGTTGTCGCGTATCGAGATCGTCGTGGCTGACGGAAACGTGGCCAGTATGGGCGTTGCTCGCAAAGCAGGTGCGACCCATGAGTGCCTTGCAAAAAATCGCCTTCAACTTCATGGCAAGCCGGTGGCCGCACACGTCTTTTCGTTTACCAACGGCGCGCAGGCCTGACTTCACTTCAGACGTCAATGCAACTCTCCTTCGGCACGGCAGCAGAGATTTCGACTGCGTTTGCAGGCGCGCTTACCTATGGAGGCCTGGTGGTTCTGATTGGGGCAGGCGTAGTGGGGTTGTTGGCATGGGATCAATCGCGAAAAGTGCCTCTTCGGTTGATCAGCGTTCTTGCGCTGGTAGCCTTCATCGCTGCCGCGTCGATTGCTTACGAGACCACCGCCGCCCGTTTCTTTGCCCTGGAGACAAAGGGCTCTCAGTTGCTGCTTCGGTTCGCGGGCCCCTTTAGTAGAGAGGTACTGCTCTCTGGGCGTGATGTGCAAACGGTCTTGTTTGGCATGCCTGGCAAATCCGACCGCAACTGCTACATCCGGGTTGTTCTGAAATCGGGTTCCAGCTACCGCAGCAGCGACCGGTATGATCCGGTCAAAGTTTGTCAGGGACTGCGCTTACAGATTCTCAATGCTCTTGAGCAGCATGGAGACGTCTGAAGCGGATCAGGTAACCCAAACAACAAGCGCCAAACCGGAAAAGTAGACAATGGCCCACCACATGCTGGTGCGCCATTGCGGGGTTGCGTCTACGTCGGCGGCCCCACCACCTGCAATGCCTAGTGCGGCGAATGCGCCGACGAACGCTGCGCCGATGACATCCGCGATCGTGTCAGTCGATTCGATGCCGCGAAACAAACCGATGACGAAAAAGAATCCAGCACTAAAGGCAACCATCCATCGATTGAACGAATGGGGGAATCCAAGCAGGGACAAAACACCAAGAACGATCAGAGAAACAACTGCACCGACGATGGCTCCAAATACAGAGGCGATCAGGCCGACGTGCAAACGTTCTTTGAAGTTCGGCGTGTTGTGTTCCATGTATGGTGGTCTGGCACGGTGTTCAACCGGCCTGTTCATTGCGGTTGCAGGTGAAGCTTGCCAGTAGCCCCCGTGAAATGGACCAGTGCTGCTATTGTTTCTGTAGCTTTTGGCGGGCGGCGTCGAGGCTGCCGTAGTTCTCCACGCGCGTGTAGCCTAGGCGCTGCAGGGTTTCTTGCGCGATGCCGGAGCGTCGGCCCGAGCGGCAGTACAGGATCACCGTGTCGTCCTTGTTGACCTTGGCTTCGCCGATGCGCTGCTCAATGGCGGTGTGTTCGATGTTGATGGCCTGGGGCACGTGGTCTTGCGCAAATTCGGCCGGAGTGCGCACGTCAATGACGACGGTCTTGCCGTAGGCCAGGGTGGCGCTGGCCAGCAAGGCCAGCAGGGTGTACAGGGGTTTGCGCATGGTGGGCTCCTTGGGAAATGGGTTGAAAACTGCGGGGATTACTGGCGTGCACCCTGTGCCAGCGCGGCCTCGCGCGAGGCGGCCAGGGCTTGCGCATCGGGCGTGGCTGTGGTGGGCCAGCCCGCCAGGTGGCGCTCGGTGATGTTGCTCAGGGCGGTGATCCATTCGGGGTCATCGTTCAGCGCGGGAATGTAGTAAAAGGTCTTGCCCCCGGCCAACAGGAAGGCTGCGCGGCATTCCATGTTGATTTCTTCCAGCGTTTCCAGGCAGTCGGCGGCAAAGCCGGGGCAGATCACGTCGACCCGGCGCGTGCCGCTTTTGGCCATGGCGATGAGGGTGGGCTCGGTGTAGGGCTGCAACCATTCGGCGCGCCCCAGCCGCGACTGAAAGGTGACGGTGTAGCGGTCTTTGCTGATGCCCAGCTTTTCAGCCAGCAGCCGTGCGGTCTTGTGGCATTCGCAGTGGTAGGGATCGCCCAGCTCCAGTGTGCGCCGGGGCACGCCGTGAAAGCTCATGACCAGCTGGTCGGGTTCGCCGTGCTTTTGCCAGTGGCGCTGCACGCTGGCGGCCAGGGCAAACAGGTAGTCAGGGTCGTCGTGGTAGTGGTTGACAAAGCGCAGTTCGGGCAGGGTGCGCGTGCGCTGGGCCCAGGCGTAGACGGCGTCGCACACGCTGGCGGTGGTGGTGCCGCTGTACTGCGGGTAGGCGGGCAGCACCAGGATACGGGTGGCACCCTGCGCCTTCAATGCGTCCAGCTGTGCTGTGATAGCCGGGGTGCCGTAGCGCATGCCGGGCAGCACGGTGACGCGGTGGTTGCGTTGGCCCAGCCAGCCCTGTAGTAGTTTGGCCTGCTTTTCGGTCCATACCTTCAGCGGTGAGCCCGCAGGGGTCCAGATGCTTTGGTACTTGCGGGCCGACTTGGCAGGCCGAAACCGCAGGATGATGCCGTGCAGGATCAACATCCACAGCAGGCGCGGAATTTCCACCACGCGCGCATCGCTGAGGAATTCGCGCAGGTAGCGGCGCACCGCCGACGCGGTGGGGGCGTCTGGCGTGCCCAGGTTGCACAGCAGCACCGCGGTGATAGGTGCTCGGCCGTGGGTGTGGGGCGGTTCAGGGGCAAACGGCATGGCAGGGAGCAATCAGGGTTGGAGGATCAGTGTGCCTTCGGCGTGGGCCTTGATGTCGGCTGCGCTGAAGAACTGGCGCATGTAAAGGCCTTCGGCAAAGTAGCCTGCCTGGTCGGCGTAGTGCTTGTCGAACAGCACACCGCTTTGGCCCACGGGGTTGATGCCGATGGCCTGGTCGGGTTGGGCAAAGTCGATCACGCGTCGGGTGGAGGGGCCCGACTTGACGGCCCAGGGTCCTGTGCCGAGCTGGTAGTTCATGTTGTTGGGGGTTTCGCGCCCACCGGCGACCATGAAGGGGCCGATGTTGAAGAGCTTGTCTAGCGGCTTTTGCATACCTAGCGGATGGACATGCGTGAGGGTGTGGTTCAGCCCCCACTTCCATTGCAGCAAGTCGCTGCCAATGGCGCCTTCGAGGTGGCGCAGGGTGTTGGTCCAGGCCACGCGCACGGTTTCAAAGCGGCCTTCCTTCTCCTTGGTGTTCACGTTGTCCCACCAGGGGGAGTTGGCATCGGCCACCAGGCGCGGCAGGGCATGGTCCAGGGCGAAGGTGCGCGCCAGGTTATTGAACTGCACTTCGCCGAGCTCATCGGCCATGGCAGCGTGGGCCAGCTCGTACATCAGCTGCGTGAATAGCAGTGCGGCCACGCTGTCACGGGTGTAGTCTCCGTCCCATACGGCCAGCGGTTCGAGGAATGCCTTGTCGTAGGCGTCGGTGGTGACTGCTTTGAGGATGGGCATCAGGTCAGCCAGCACGCGCGGCCCGTAGCCGTTACTGCTGTCAAGCTGCAGTGCCTGGGCAGCTGGGATGTCCCATGATTTGTCGGGCGCGCGCAGGGCAGCGTCGAGCCGCTCGGCCCGGTCAGAGAGGCAGTAGTAGCCGGGCACGGGCACGCCGCTGCGCGGTTTGGGCTGGTGGTTGGCCGAGACGATGTAGCCACGGGCCGGGTTTTCTTCCTGTGGGTTGAAGCGGAAGTCGTACCAGCCCAGCTTGTCCGATTCGGGCGCACTGCCGTCCAGGATGAAAGTGGGGTTGACGCCGGCAGGGCGAATGGGCAGCTTGGCCGCCGCCCACCAGCCGATGTCGCCGGCGGTGTTGGCCCAGACAATATTGAGGCCGGGGGAGTGGATCTTCTGCGCGGCCGCGCGTGCCTTGTCGCGGGTGTCGGCTCGGTTGAGTTCATAAAACGCCTGCAGCACCGGATTCTCGGTTTCCAGAAACGCCCACCACATGGCAATGGGGGTGTCGCCAAAGAGGTCCTTGAAGGCGTCGGTGATGATCGGGCCGTGCGGTGAACGGCGCAGGTTCAGTTGCACGTCGCTCGCCCCCTTGACCTTGATGGTCTCGGTGCGGACCTGCAGGTCGACCCACTGGCCACCGATGGCAACCTGGTTGGCATTGGCCGGGTTGGGCTTCTCGGCTACCAGGTCTATGTCGTCGTTCTCGAACATGGTCAGGCTCCAGCCAAACTGACGGTTGTGCCCCAACAGGGCCACCGGGTTGAGCGCCTGGTAGTGTCCATATAGCTCGAAGCCGGGAGCACTCAGGTGCGCTTCGTACCAGACCGACGGGGCTGAATAGGCAATGTGCGGGTCGCCCGCCAGCAGAGGCTTGCCGCTAGCCGTGCGCTTGCCGGAAATGACCCAGGCATTGCTGCCTTCAAACACAGGCACACCAGCGGTCTCCAGTGCGCTCTGGCCCAGTGCGGCCAGATGCTGCAGGCCCTCCCAGTCCTTGTCGCGCAACGAAGAGGTCGTGGCCCGTGCGCGGTAGGCAGCGCTGCCGCGCCCGACCACGCCTTCGGGGTGCCAGTCCAGATCGAAGATGCGCAGATAGTCTGGGCCAAGCTTGTCGCGAACAAAGGTCAAGGGCGGATCGGTGCGCAGCGCTGCCGCGAAGCTGTAGGCCAGGTAGCCGGAAACGGCCAGGGTGTCTTGCACCGTGAACGGGCGCTTGGGGATGTGCAGCACCTCAAACTCCAGTGGCGCCGGGTGGGAATCCTGGAACTGATTGATGCCGTCCAGATACGCCACCAGGGCTTTTCCGGACGGGCTGTTCAGGTCCATCGCCTGGGACTCTTTTTGTGCGTGATCGCGCAGGCCCAGGGTGCGAAACAGCTTGTCGGTTTCAAGCAGTTTGGGACCGAGCAGCTCGGCCAGCTCCCCGTTGGCCAGGCGACGCACCATTTCCATCTGGAACAGCCGATCCTGCGCATGCACGTAACCCAGCGTTCGGTATAGGTCGGCCTCGTTCTGGGCCTGGATATGGGGCACGCCACGGTCGTCATACGTGACCGTGACCGGCGCCGACAGGGTTCGCACATGCACCGTGCCGTTGCGAACGGGCATCTTCTGGTGCAGGTGCCAGGTAGCCGCACCGCCTACTGCAATCAGGGTCGTGGTAACAGTGGCAGCGAGGATCTTGACGGCAATGTGCATGGGCGACTCCGGGTGGGCGCCCAATGATACGCAATGGGTGCGGCGGACGAGTCGCCAGCTAACCGTCAGCGGCGCGTGCGCCGCACCCGCGCCCCGCTGCCTTGTGCGCGCAGCAGGGCTTGGCGGTAGTCAGACAAGGTGTGTTCGGCGCGGCCCAGGACGCTGTCGCCGGGGTAGGCGCCTGTTTGCTCGAACACCTGCAGGCCGCTGGCTGCCCCGGTAAGCAATTCCAGACCGTCGAGCACGTGGTCGGCGGTGTGGATGTGGAACTGCCCGGCTTCGACGGCGCGCACCACTGCATGCTCCAGCATCAGGTGGCGCCGGTTGCGCGCCGGGATCAGCACGCCTTGGCGGCCGGTCAGGCCCTGGGCTTCGCAGACGCGAAACCAGCCCTCGATCTTTTCGTTGATGCCGCCCACGGGTAGGACGTCGCCATGCTGGTTCAAGGCGCCGGTGACGGCGATACCCTGGCGCAAGGGCAAATCGGCCAGGGCCGAGAGCAGGGCCAGCAGTTCGGCGCAGGATGCCGAGTCGCCCTCCACGCCGGAATATTCTTGCTCGAACACCAGCGACGCGGTCATGGCCAGCGGCGCGATGTGGGCAAACAGGGTGCCCAGGTAGCTGCGCAGGATGAGCACGCCCTTGTCATGGATGGGCCCGGACATCTCCACCTCGCGTTCCAGGTTCAACACGCCAGCCGCACCGGCGTGGGTACGCGCAGTCACGCGCACGGGCAGGCCAAAACGCCAATCGCCCAGGTCGATCTGGGTGAGGCCGTTGATCTGGCCGACGCGCCGGCCTTGCGAGGTGATGAGGTGGTCGCCTTCCTGGATGGCTTCGCGCAGGCGCTGTTCGGGGTAGTCATGCCGCTGGCGGCGTGCGAATAGGGCGGCCTCGACGTCCTGGGCCTCGATCAGTAGCGTCGAGCCCAGCACGGGCGCTGTGGCCCGCTGGCGGCGCAGGGCGGCAGCTTCGGCAATCAGGGTTTCGTAGCGGGCAAAGATGGCGCTCTGGCGCGTTTGGTCGTCCACGTCGCGGTGGGCGTCTTCCAGCAGCCGCGCCACGGCGGAGGCCGACAACTGCGGCAAACCCTGGCGTCGGCAGACGTGGGCTACGAAAACGGCGGTGTCCGTACGTGTGTCGTCGGTGGCCAGAAAGCTCTCGGCAAAATCCACCTTGCAGCGAAAGTGCCGCGCAAAGTCGGGGTCGCCCTCTTGCACGGCGTAGTACTGCTCGACCGAACCCACCAGCACGATCTTGACTTCGGCATCTACCGCCTCGGGCTCCAGCGAAACCGCGGTCATGGGCATGAGGGAGGCGCCGGGTTCCTCGATTTGCACGCGACCACTGCGCAGGTAGCGACGTAGCCGCTCCCATACCAGATCGTCGGTGAGCAGATCGCGCAGATGCAGCATCAGGAAGCCACCATGGGCCCGGAGCAGGCTGCCCGCGCGGATGCGCGAGAAATCGGTCACCAGCGTGTCTTCTTCGGCTTGGTATTCAATGCTTCCAAAGAGTGCGCGTTGCACCGGATTCTGTTCCACGATGACGGGCGCACCGGCGCGTGCGGCGTTGTCCACCACCAGGTTGACGCCGTAGCGTGTGAGGTGCAGGGCCAGGGCTTCGCGCCGGGTGAGTTCGTCTTCCTCTTCTGGCAATGGGCTGAACAGTTCCAGGTGCTCCAGCACATCGTGGGCCACCTGGTCCAGATAGTTGCCGAGCTTGACCGAGTCCTTGATCTGCTTCTTGAGTCGTACACGGATGTCCTGCAGTTCGTGGTCGAGCAGCGGCTTGACGGACTGGCGACGCAGCGCCGCCAAGGCTTCGTTCATGACGCGCTCCAGTGGGCGGGTCTTTTCCAGGTAGCGGGCAATCTCGGCACGCAGTTCCTGCTCGGCCTGTTCGATCTCGGCGCGCTTGTCTTTGGGCAGGGCGCGCGCTTCGGACTCGGTCAGTGCATGGCCCGCTGCATTGACCAAGGTGAACACCAGGTGGCCCGATTCCCGAAACAGGGTGAAATGGCGCGCATCGGCGTAGGCATCTAGCTCCGCATAGGCCTTGGCTTCCTCGACTTTGTAGGCGTTCTGGATGCGCTGGCTTTCGGACTTGAAATCTTCACTGGACAGCCGAATGGGGATTTCGGTCTGCAGTGTCTTGGATAGGGCCTGCATCAGCTGGCGTAGCTCGCGGCCTTGGCCTGCGGGCATGCGCAGGGCGCGCGGATGCTCCGGTGCGTCGAAATTGTGCAGGTAGCACAGGTCCGGCGGTGCTGGGCGCTCGGTGGCCACCGCTTGCATCAGCTGCAGCAGCAAGGACGATCGCCCGCTACCCACCTCACCGAGCACAAAGAGGTTGTAGTCGGGCTGCTCCATGGCCAGCCCGAAGCGCGCGGCTTCCTTGGCGCGGTCCTGGCCCACCCACGGCAGGGGCGCCTGCGTGAATTCAGACGTGTCGGAAAAACCCAGCGATTGGGGGTCAATCTGCAGGCGCAGGACATCGGTGTGGAGCGTGGCAATGGACATGGTCGGTACGGACGTTGCTATGCTCACATGCTAGACCGTATTGGTTGTCTGCGAAACCCTGGTCAAGCAAACCGATCTGGATCGGCAGCAACTGTGGGACACTGCCGCATTGCAATCGGCCTGATTCGAAGGTTGGGACAGTGCTGCGCGCAGCAGTGTAGGCAGGGTTGGGTTGTTTGCTGAGCAAGAGCAAGGGGCAGTATGACAAGTTATGTTGAGGGTGCGCTCACACAGGGCGAGCAGGTGGTGCATGTCGGTCATGTGAGCTGGTGGTCGCTTTGGCATTTGCTCGCCTTGGGAGTGCTATTGCTGCCGGCGTTGGGGTTGGGGCTGGTGTTTTTGCTTCAGGCGTACATCCGCTACAAGACCACTGAACTGGCGATTACTTCCAAACGTGTCATCGTCAAGGTGGGTTTCATCCGCCGCAATACGGTGGAAATCAATCTGGCCAAGGTGGAAAGCGTCCAAGTCGATCAGGATGTGTTGGGGCGGCTGTTTGACTTCGGCACCCTCATCATTGCCGGGGCAGGGGATCCGCAGGCGCCACTTCGCGGCATTTCGTCGCCCATGGCCTTTCGCAAGGCGTTCATGGAAGCACAGGAGCGCGCGCTGGCGGGTGGTTGAGCCAGGGGCGGCCCATCAAGAACGTAGGGCATCGAGGTGCAGATTTACCTGGCTCCCATGGAGGGGCTTCTGGACTTTGTATTGCGCGATATCCTGACCCGCGTGGGCGGGGTGGATCGCTGCGTGTCCGAGTTCATCCGTATTACCCATACCTTACTGCACGAACGGGCTTTCTTGCGCATCGTGCCGGAACTGGCGCAGGGCAGCCGCACCCTGGCTGGCGTACCAGTTTGGCCGCAGCTTTTGGGGTCTGACCCTGTTTGCCTGGCGGACAACGCGGCGCGCCTGGCTGATATGGGGGCGCCGGGCATCGACTTGAATTTTGGCTGTCCCGCCAAGGTGGTTAATCGGCATGGCGGCGGTGCCATGCTGTTGCAGACACCCGATGCGTTGCTGCGCATCGTTTCAGCGGTGCGGTCCGCAGTTCCGGCGGTGGTACCGGTCAGCGCCAAGATGCGTCTAGGTTTCGAGGACGATGCCCTGCTGCTGGATAACGCGCACGCCTTGCAAGACGCTGGTGCATCGGAGATCGTGGTGCATGCCCGTACCAAGGTCCAGGGCTACAAGCCGCCAGCGCATTGGGCGCGGGTGGCCGACGTGGTGGCGGCACTGCGCATACCGGTAGCGGTCAACGGCGAAATCTGGTCCGAGTCCGACGCCCGTGCAGCGTTGGCCGCAAGTGGCTGCAGCCGGTTGATGTTGGGCCGTGGCATGGTGGCGCGCCCGGCACTGGCGCACGCCGTGCGGGCGCAGATGGGCGCTGCACCCCATGCTGGCCACGACTGGAGTTGGGAGCGGCTGGGGCCGCTATTGCATGCATTCTGGGCGGTGGCGCATTCGCGGCTCGAACAGCGTCAGCAGGCCGGGCGGGTCAAGCAATGGCTGCAGTACTTGCGTCGGCACTACCCGCAGGCGCAAACGGCGTTCGAGCAGGTGCGATTGCTTACCCGCCCCAGCGACGTTGACGCGTGGCTGCGCAGTGCCATACCGGGCCTGGAGTCTGCATGCGATCAAGGCAGTGCCGCCTTGGCTTCGCCGATCAGATAGGGTGACCTTGAGGCGCGTGGGGTCGGCACGGTGAAGATACAGTGCCGCCATTCCAAGCAACTGCCACCGCCTGAATGATCGAGCAAACGCTTACACTGCCCTGCGGCCAAACCCTGGGCAATCGCCTGTGCAAGGCATCCATGACCGAAGGTTTGGCCGACCGGTACGACCATGCCACCACCGCCCACCAGCGTCTTTATCTGACCTGGGCACAAGGTGGGGCGGCGCTCTTGCTTACGGGCAACATCATGGTCGATCGGCGCTACCTGGAGCGTTCGGGCAATGTCGTCGTAGAAGATGATTGCGGACTGGAAACGCTGCGGGCTTGGGCCGACGCGGTGCATCGTGGTGGCAGCCAATTGTGGGCACAGATCAGTCATCCAGGACGGCAGTGCCCGCGTCTGGTCAACCTTCACCCACTGGCGCCGTCAGAAGTCCAGCTTGAGCTGGCTGGCAACTTCGGGCGTCCCCGCGCTGCGACTGATGCCGATATCGCGGACATCATCCGCCGCTTTGCCCATACGGCAGGCGTGTTGCAGCGGGCGGGCTTTGACGGTGTCGAGGTTCATGCGGCACATGGGTACCTGATCTCGCAATTCTTGTCCGCACGCACCAACCAGCGCCAGGACCGGTGGGGCGGCAGCGTGGAGAATCGGGCGCAATTGCTGCTGGAGGTGGTACGCGCCGTGCGCCAGCAGGTCGGACCACGGTTTCCTGTGGCTGTCAAACTCAATTCATCTGATTTCGTCAAAGGCGGCTTTACCTTGGACGAAAGCGTGCAGGTTGTGCGCTGGCTCAACGATTGCGGCATCGATCTGCTGGAGGTGTCGGGCGGCACCTACGAGCAACTCGAGTTTTTCAAACCGCAAAACGATAGCGAGGTGCGCAACAGCACGCGCGAGCGTGAGGCCATGTTCCTTGAATACGCCAAGTCCATCAAGGCAGTGGCAAAGATGCCCATCATGGTTACCGGGGGCTTTCGTACCAAGGCCGGCATGGAGGCCGCACTCATCCAAGGGCATACCGACATGATCGGTCTGGCGCGACCGTTTTGCCTGGTTCCGGACTTTCCGTCCCAGATGTTGGCAGGTACGCTGGAACGGCTACCCGTATCTGAAGATCAACTGGTGCTGGGACGGGGCTACATCGGCCCCAACAGCCCGTCGGCAGCCTGGCGAACGCTGAACAATCTGGGGCAGGCCGGCTGGTACTACCGCCAGATTGAACGCCTGGCAGCGGGGCGTGAGCCCGATGCCACGCCAATGCCCTGGCGTGCCATGGTGGCGCACCTGGGCAAGGACTTTGGGCGAGCAGTACGCAGAAAACTGGCGTAAGGACGCCATACCGCGGGTCGTCTGTGTGCAGCGCGATGGCGCCAATTGCGCTGGCTAGGCAAATAGCGCGTCGAACCCTTGCACCGGCACAAAGCGCTGGTTGCGAAACACCAATCGGGTTGGTCCCGGCAGCGCCTGCTGCTGCACCGGATGCGCGGGGTCGCCGGGGTAGCACAGCACGCGGGTGCCATCCTGGTCGAACGTTTCGGGAAAGATGAGTGGCGGCAGGCGCGAGCGCGCTTGCTGCAGTACGCTGGCTACGCTGGTGTGGCGGCTGAGGTGGGCCAGGCTCATGATTTGCGGCGGTGCCAGATCAATGCGGCCATCGCGGTACTGCTCCAACGCCGTCCGCGGTGCCAGCCAGATGCTTTCGATCATCTCGTGGTTGTCGTGGCGTGCCTCCTGGTTGCTGGGTGCGGCCACGATGAAGAATCGCGTGTCAAAGCGTTTGGCGGAGACGGCGGGCATGCGCGGCGTGATCCAGCGGCTCCAGGGCAACACGTTGCGTGTGCGCAGCCGCAGATCAAGCTCGCGCAAGAGGTCGTTGAAGGGCGTGGACAGCGGCAGCGCCAAGGCTTGCGTGACCTTGGCCGTGTCGTCGGTGAACAGCACGCGCGATTCCTCGAACGCCTCGCGCAGGGCCGCAACATACAGCCCCAGTGCCCGTTCGCGGGGTAGATCGGGTTCCCCCAGCGCCAGGTGCAAGGCCGTGCTGTCCTGGTCGAGATGGGCGGTGGCGTTTAACTGGCAGTCGGCTGCGTCGAGTTTTCCGCCGGGGAAAACATAGGCACCACCCATCACGTCCGAGAGTCCATGGCGCTTGACCAAGAAGACCTCCAGGCCCTGCGGTGCATCGCGCACCATGACGACGGTGGCCGCGTCGCGTGGGGGTTCAGTCGGGATGATGGAGTTGAGTTCCATGTCGGGGTGTCGCGTTGGCTAACAAGGGGCGCGATGGTCTGCAGTACAGTTTGAATCGACCGGTGCTGTGGGCACGGGTCACGACACCGAGACTACCAGACACCGCGCAAGCCAAGTGTCACCAACTTTTCAGGAAGACAGCATGGGAATCGATTTCAAGGGACGTGTGGCCATCGTGACCGGAGCCGGTGGCGGGTTGGGGCGCCAGCACGCATTGGCGCTGGCGCGTCGCGGCGCCAAGGTGGTGGTGAACGATCTGGGTGGCGCGCGAGATGGCTCGGGACACTCGCTGAGCGCCGCCGAAGCCGTGGTGGCTGAAATCCGTGCGGCGGGTGGCGAAGCCATCGCCAACGGCGCTTCGGTGACCGATTTCGAGGCGGTGCAGGCCATGGTGCAGCAGGCTATCTCGACCTGGGGCCGCGTGGACATTCTGGTCAACAACGCAGGCATCTTGCGCGACAAAACCTTTGCCAAAATGGACATTGCCGATTTCCGCCTGGTGCTAGACGTGCACCTGATGGGCGCCGTGCACTGTACCAAGGCCGTTTGGCCGCACATGCTGGAGCAGAAGTATGGGCGCATCTTGATGACGACCTCGAGCACGGGTTTGTATGGCAACTTCGGCCAGACCAACTACGGTGCCGCCAAGCTTGCGCTGGTTGGTTTCATGCAGACGCTGGCCCTGGAAGGCGCCAAGTACGACATTCGCGTCAATGCCCTGGCGCCCACGGCTGCCACGCGTATGACAGAGGACTTGATGCCCGAGGCCGTGCTGGCGGCATTGAAACCGGAAGCTGTGGTACCGGCCATGCTGGTGCTGGTCGGCCAGGATGCGCCCACGCGCACGGTGCTGTGTGCTGGAGCCGGTAGCGTGGAAATGGCCAACATCACCATGACGCAGGGTGTGTGGATCGGTCTGGGCGAGGATGCTCCGGAGCGCCTGGCCGCCCAGCTCGACGCCGTGCGGGACCGCAGTGGTGAAATGGTGCCCGCTAGCGGTGCGGCCCAAGGCAATCACGAGGTCGCACGGGCCAGCGCGCAGTTGCGCTGATGGGGCAGGGCGCTGTCAGGTCACCGGGACCAGGTCGGTGGCATGTGCGCGGTGTTCGGCTTCTTCCAGAACCGCCATGGGGTCGGTGTCGGCGTGGCTGACCTGCACCCAACCCATGCCCATGCGGGGCGAAAACACGTGAACAGCGTGGTCCTGCCCGGTCACGGGTAGCGGCTGGGGCATGATGTAACGCAAGCGTTGCAGGCACTTGTCGATGAGCCTTGAGCCAGGCTCTGCCGTGATGACCACCACAAAGCAGCGCGGGTGGTATAAGCCGACCGTGTGCAGGAATCCCACTGCACGTCGAATGCGCGCGGCCATGGCTGCAAGGATGCGTTGGTCCGTGGCGTGTCCGGCGGTTTCGCCCAATTCATAGAGATTGCGCACATACAGGCACACTACCGTGCACTCGCGATTGCGCCGCGCGCCACGCCACAAGGCATCTCCCAACTTGCTCAGCAGCACCGATCCCTTGGGCAGGCCGGTGGCGGGGTCATCCGACAGTGCTTGTGCAGCGATGCGCTCCAGTTGGCTCATGTAGCGGTCGCGGCGCAGTCCCAGGTAGGTGGCAAGGGTAAAGAACGCAACGGTGCAAGTGGCGGTCAGCGCCCATAAGCCGACGCCCTCGGGTTGGTATTGCAAGGCCTTGGCGTACAGCCCACCTACTACCACGGTCAGCAGCACGGTCACCAGCACCATGCCCCAGGCCCAGCGGTCGCCAGCGCGCGCGGCACGCACGGAAGCCAGCGCCGGCAGCACCAAGGCCGCAGCGTTGATGACAGCACTGATCTGCAGCAGATCGTGCCAGCGTTCGTCTGGGACTGCCAGGGTCCAGGCTCCCATGGTTACGGCTATCGCCAGCAGGGCAACGGGGCCAGTCACGACCGCCATCCGAAGTAGACGGTCATCCAGGCCGGTGCCCAACCACAATCCAAGCAGGTACAAGGTAAATGCCGATGTCGTCAGTGGCGCACTGTTTTGCAGGAAATGGATGAACTGCAGGTTGACCTGGGGCCAGATGACTTCGGGCAAGCCGCTAAGCAGTACGCTGGCCGCGCCGGTCAGTGCCACAAAGCTAAAGGCGCGCCAGGAGGCAATGCGTTGGCGCAGCAACGCATCAAACAAGGCAAATGCTGCCAGGGTCACCAACCCTCCCAGCATGGCCGACCAGATGACGATTTCCATGATTTCCATCAAAAAATTATGGAAGAACTATCTTCTCGTCAAGACCTTGCCCCGGAGAAATGCCCCCTATTCGTGAAAAGGTTCATGGCTGTGTGGTACCTTTGCGCCCCTTAGTGTTTGGAAGGCCCAACGGCATGCACACCATCAATCAGGCCCTGGGGTCTCTCACACCGTCGCGAATTCTGGGCATGCGGCGCGGCGTGGAAAAAGAGAGCCTGCGCGCACAACCCAGTGGCATGCTGGCCACTACTCCCCATCCGCAAGCGTTGGGCTCGGCGCTCACGCATCCCCACATCACCACGGATTTTTCCGAGTCGCAGGTCGAACTCATCACCGGCACCCATGCCAGCGCGCAGGCGTGTCTGGACGAACTGGTGCGCATCCAGCAGGTGACGCAACGCGCCATGGGCGAGGAAATGCTGTGGGTGTCGAGCATGCCGTGCGGCCTGCCCCAAGACGATGCGATTCCGCTGGGCCAGTACGGAACGTCCCATGTGGGGCGCTCCAAGACGGTTTACCGCCGGGGGCTGGGCTTTCGCTACGGGCGTCGCATGCAGACGATTTCGGGCATCCATTACAACTGGTCGTTGCCTGAGGTCAGCAGCGAGCAGTACTTTGGCCTGATTCGCAATTTTCGGCGCCATGCCTTCTTGCTGCTGTACCTGTTTGGCGCGTCCCCGGCGGTTTGCTCCACCTTTGTTGCAGGGCGGGACCATCGCCTGCAGTCGCTCACTGAGCATACCTTGTACCTGCCCCATGCCACGTCCTTGCGCATGGGACGATTGGGTTACCAGAGCGACGCACAGTCCGCGCTTGCCGTCAGCTACAACAGCCTGGAGGGGTATGCCGATTCCTTGCATGACGCCCTGACACGCCCATATCCCGCCTACGAAACTATCGGCTTGCGTGACCCTGATGGGGGCTATCGCCAGTTGACCACCACCTTGTTGCAAATCGAGAACGAGTTCTACAGCACCATCCGCCCCAAGCGGGTCATCCAGAGCGGCGAGCGTCCGCTGCATGCATTGCGCGAGCGTGGTGTCGAGTACGTCGAGGTGCGCCTGATGGATCTGGACCCCTTCGAGCCGGTGGGCATTCAGTCGCGCACCATGCGTTTTCTGGATGTCTTTCTGCTGCATTGCTTGCTTAGCGCGAGTCCAATAGACACGCCGCAGGAAATTGCAGCGCTGGGGCGCAACCAGCAGGCGGTGGCGCAGCGTGGGCGTGAGCCGGGCTTGCGCCTGGAACGCGGCGAGCGTTCGGTCGCCCTGGCCGACTGGGCCGCGGAACTGCTGGCCGACATGCTGCCCATCGCGCAACGGCTCGATCAGGTCCAGGGCGATACCCTCAATGCCCAGGCCGTGGCACATGCCAGCCAGTCATTGGTGTTGCCGGACGGACTGCCCTCGGCGCGCGTCTTGCAGACGGTCCAGCAAGAATATGCTGGTGCCTATGTGGGATTTGTGAAGGCGCAGTCAGCGCGCATCCGCCAGTCCATGCTGGACATGCCGATCGACGCCGGTGTGCAGGCCGAGTTTGCAGCCATGGCGGCACAGTCCTGGTCGCAGCAGCGCACCATGGAAGCCTCCGATACCGGCGCGTTTGACGAATACCTGCGCGCCTATCTTTCGCCGGATCGTTTGCGCGTCTAGCCAACATTCGCGTTACATCAAACAAGAGCGTGGCAGGGTCTTGAATACCGGCCACGAACCCCCTATCTACGTTGACAAGGCGGTGCCGTGGTGGCACCAACTGGACTTCGCAAGAAAGGAATGAACTGATGAACGCATTGATCAACCGTGGCAACCTGTTTGACGAGTTCTTTCGTGATTTCGCACCAGGTTTTTACGTCAAACCCCTGCACGGCGACCCGTTGCCCACACCGGCGCAAATCAAGGTTGACGTGAAGGAAAACGACACTGGCTATGTGGTACATGCCGAAGTTCCCGGTGTCGCCAAGGAAGATATTCACGTATCGCTTGATGGCAACGTGGTCACCCTGCGGGCCGAGGTCAAGCAGCAGGATGCCCAGAGCAAGGATGAGAAGGTGCTGCGCAGTGAGCGCTACTTTGGTTCGGTGGCCCGCAGTTTCCAATTGCCTGCCGAAATTGACCAGGCGCAAGCCAAGGCCAAGTACGACAACGGCGTACTGACCTTGACCCTGCCCAAGCGCACTGGCGGCAACGCCCATCGTCTCGCGATTGATTGATCTTTTCGCCCAGCCAAAAAGAAACGCGCCCTTGGGCGCGTTTCTTTTTGGGGCAGGCAAGGGCGCAACGCCCTTGGGTGCTTTGTTGGGGTGTATCAGGCCGCTGCTGTTGCAACAGCCTTGGCAGCCTTGGCGGTCGGCTTGGCAGCCTTCTTGACCACAGGCTTGGCAGCAGCCTTGACGACGGGCTTCTTGACTGCTGCGCGCTTGGGAGCAGCAGCCTTCTTGGCCTTGGCGGGCTTGCCGGCAATCTTTTCGACCAGCTCGCCCGACTTGGCTTCAATGGTCACAGCCACCTTGGAGACGGCTTGCGCGGCAGGCACGGCGGCCACTGCCAGCGTGCTCAGGGTGTTGACGCCGGTGGACTTTTCGAAACGGTTGGCGTTGGCAGACACCTGGGCCACGCCCTTGCCAGCCAGTTCAACGGCCTTGTCGACCACCAGGGTGGCGTTGTCGGCAGTCACGCCCACGCTCTTGGCGTAGTAGGCGGTGATCTTCTTCTCGGTGGTCATGGCGTTGTAGCGGGTGCGGGCGCTCAGGCGCGAACCAGCTGCTTCCAGTGCGGTGGCAAAGCCTTGGTCCATCAGTTCGATGGCGCGCTCATTGCCGACGCGGTAGGCGCTAATGACGTTCTTGGCGGTGTTACCGTAGGACTCGATGAGTTCGTTGGTGACGGTGGCGAGGTTTTGCTTGGCCATGTGATTTCTCCTAGTAAACAATGCAGTTGCGACGGATTGCATTCTGTCCACTCGTCCTAGTACGGGCACCTTAATTCCTGGGCTATTCCTAGAGCGCTCCGTCTAGGACGGATGTCTGGCAAAACTGCCCGACAATCGCGGTCTGTTCAACACAAGGTAGCTGCAGCATGGCCATCCAATGGTTTCCCGGTCACATGCATCTGACGCGTCAGGCCATTGCCGATCGCATTCGGGACATTGATGTGGTCATTGAAATGCTGGATGCGCGTTTGCCGGGCTCCAGCGCCAACCCCATGCTGGCGCACCTCACCAAGGATCGCCCGGCACTGAAGGTGCTCAACAAGCAAGACCTGGCCGACCCCCTGCAAACGGTTGCCTGGCTGGCCCATTACAACGCGCGGCCCAACACCCGTGCACTGGCGCTGGATGCCAGCATGACCGCACCGGCCAAAGCCCTGGTCCATGCCTGCTTCGAACTGGCCCCCAAGCGCGGAACCATGGATCGCCCCATGCGCGTGCTGATCTGTGGCATTCCCAACGTGGGCAAATCCACCTTGATCAATACCCTCAAAGGCAAGCGAGCGGCCAAGACCGGTGACGAAGCGGGTGTGACCAAGGTGGAGCAGCGCATCGTGCTGCAGGACGGCTTTTACCTGTTCGACACACCGGGGGTGCTGTGGCCACGCATCATCGTAGCCAAGGGCGGCTACAACCTGGCCGCCAGCGGCGCTGTGGGCAAGAACGCCTTTGACGAGCAGGAAGTGGCGCTGGAACTGCTGGAGTATTTGCGCCAGCATTACCCGGAGGTGGTGGCCTCACGCTACAAGCTCGATGCGGTCGTCGGGCAAAACGAGGAGGAATTGCTGGAAGCGATTGGCCGCAGCCGCGGCGCCTTGCAAAGCGGTGGCGTGGTCAATCTGCAAAAGGCGGCCGAGTTGCTCATTCACGACTTTCGCTCGGGCGCGCTGGGGCGGGTCACGCTCGAAACTCCCGAGGAGTTTGCCCAGTGGCTGGCCCACGGCAAGAAGCTCGATGCCGAGCGCCAGATCAAGAAGGATGCCATTGCCCTGGACCGGGCCAAGCGTTTCAAGCAGGTGCCGCGCGACGCGACCGCTTTGCCCGCGCGATCGCGGCGTCGCTGACGGGTGCATCGCTGGCGCACTTGGCCTGGGCGGCGCGCCAAGCCGCTGGGGTTTGCCCCGTCCAGCGCTTGAACGCGCGCCAAAAGGTGCTGGGCTCGGCAAAACCCAGGCTTTGACCGATGTCGGCCAACGTACGCGTGGGTTGCACGATGGCGTGCAAAGCAGCGTCACGGCGGGCTTGATCCACCAATGTCGAGAAATCCAGGGCCTGCGATTGCATGCGCCGTGCCAGGGTGCGCTCGCTCAAGCCCAGCGCCTGTGCGGCCATGCCGCGTGTGGGTACACCTGCGAGCAGTTGTGCGGCAATCCAGCTGCGCAGTTGCTGGGCCAGCGCTTGCGGCGGTGACAAGGCGGCCAGCCGTGCCTGGGCGTATTGGTGGTGCATGCGGGCCAGCTGCGCATCAGCCTGCGGCAGTGCAGTATCCAGGGTGGCGTTGTCCAGCAACACGCCGCTAAACGCCTGCTCAAAATCCACGGGGCACTCAAAGACCGCCCGGTAGCCACCCATCGGGCCAATGGCTGGCTGGTTGAACTGCACGCGTAAGGGCGTGACGGGCTGCGCCGTGACCCAGCGCGAGAACGCCACCACGGCCGCCAGCACGGCCTCGATCTGGTGTGGGCTGAAGGCCAGGGTGCCCTGGCGTGGGTGGTAGACCACCCAACTGCTGTTCTCCTGGCCAATGATCTGGAAGCGCCCCCCATCCGAGATCAAGCGTTGGTATTGCTGGACGATGGCTATCGCGGCGCGCAAGGTGGGGGCGGACTGGAGCAGGAAGCTCACCACGTTGAAGCTGGCTGGTCCGACCAGTGAGCCCGCCTTGAGTCCAAAGCCGGGGTCCTGCGTGCATTGCACGGCGGCCCGCCACAGGCGCGCAATGTGGTCAATGGGCCAGCGCTCGGCATGGGTGTCTTCCCGATCGAGCCCCGCGGCTTTGAGCACCTGGCTGCGCGAAGCACCCAGGCGCTCGGCCGCAGTCAACACCGTGTTCACCCAGCCCATGGATACCGTGGCCTCTAAAGTCAATTTCGATGGCCCGAAAAGTCAATCATCACGTCATCGTATCCCGGTATCGTTCAATCCGCAAACCAGCAACTAGAAGGAGCCAGGCAATGTCTCAAACCCTGCAAGCCGATGTGGTGGTGGCCGGTGGCGGCCTGGCTGGCATCGTTACCGCCCTCGAAGCCCTGCGCGCTGGCAAACGGGTCGTTTTGGTTGACCGCGACACACCTGATCGTCTGGGCGGCCTGGCCCTGTGGGCCTTTGGCGGCATGGCGCTGGTGGGCACACCGCTGCAGGCCCGCATGAAGATTCCCGACACGCCCGAAATCGCCCTGCGCGATTGGCAGCGCTTCGGCGAACTCGATCCCGACGACACCTACCCCCAGCAGTGGGCGCGCTACTACGTGGAACATTCGCGCGCCGAGGTGTACGACTGGCTCATTGGGGAGGGTGTGAAGTTCATGCCTGCCGTGAACTGGGTGGAGCGTGGCATGTACGGCGACGGCAACAGCTTGCCGCGCTACCACATCGTTTGGGGCACCTCGCGTGAACTCACGCGGCGCATGGTTGCGCAGATGCGCGCGGCAGACACGGGAGGGCGCCTGACCGTGCTGCACGGCCACCGGGTATCCACGCTCGACCATGCGGGTGGGCGCATTGCGGGCGCCGTGGCGGTGAATGAAGCCACCAGTGCCGAACTGCGCCTGCAAGCCCCGGTGGTGGTGCTGGCCATGGGCGGCATCAATGGCAGCCACAGCGAGACCCGACGCAACTGGCCCCGGCACCGCCCCATGCCACGCACCATGCTCAACGGCGCCCACCCGTTTGCCGATGGCGCGCTGCACCACGCCGCCGCCGACCACCTGGGCGCGCAGATTACCCACGCGGGCGAGATGTGGAACTACGCGGCAGGCTTTCCGCACCCGTTCCCGCACTTCGCGGGCCATGGCCTCTCCACCATTCCCTGCAAGTCGGCGCTGTGGCTCAACCACAAAGGCGAGCGCATCGGCCCCGAACCGTTGGTCACCGGTTTTGACACCCACTGGCTGTGCCAACGCGTGGCCGCGCAAGAGAAACCCTGGACCTGGCATTTGCTCAACTGGCGCATCGCGGTCAAGGAATTTGCCATCTCCGGCGCGGAGCACAACCAGCGCATCCGCGACAAGCAGTTCCCGCTGTTCCTCAAGGAAACGCTGCTGGGCAACCACCGCCTCATCAAGCAGATGGCCGCCGAGAGCCGCCACTTCCTGGTGGACGACACGCTCCAAGGGCTGGCGGCCAAGATGAACGCGCTGACCTGCTCGCACGATGTGAATCCCGAGGTGCTGCAGGCCACGGCCGACGCCTTCGACGCCAATTTCGCCAACGGCAACAAACTGCATAACGACGACCAGATCCGCCGCATCCTGCACGCCCGCCAGTGGGGGCCGGACCGCTTACGCACCTGCGCGCCCGCACCGCTGCAGAAGCAGGGTGCAGGGCCCTTCATCGCCATCCAGATGCAGCTCATCACGCGCAAGAGCCTGGGCGGCCTGCGCACCGACCTGCACAGCCGCGTGCTCGACGGCGCGGGCGAGCCCATCGGCGGCCTGTACTGCGTGGGCGAGGCGGCGGGTTTTGGCGGTGGCGGGGCCAGCGGCAAGCGCTCGCTGGAAGGCACCTTTTTGCCCGGCTGCATTCTCACGGCGCGCGCGGCAGCGCGGCACATCGTGGCCGGGCAATGAAGCATCAATTGAGTCTCTAGCCCCCGTAATCATTGCGCAAGCAGCTATAAAAAGGAGAGCAATATGAACGGCGCACAAGCCCTGATGAAAACGCTGGTCGATTCCGGCGTCGAGGTCTGTTTCACCAACCCCGGTACCAGCGAGATGCACTTTGTGGCCGCGTTGGACAGCGAGCCCAAGATGCGCGCCGTGCTGGCCCTGTTCGAAGGTGTGGCCACAGGCGCTGCCGACGGCTACGCCCGCATGGCCGACAAGCCCGCGGCCACCCTGCTGCACCTGGGTTGCGGCCTGGGCAATGGCTTGGCCAACCTGCACAACGCGCGCAAGGGCAAGGTGCCCATCGTCAACATCGTGGGCGACCACGCCACCTACCACACGCAGTACGACGCCCAGCTGCAGAGCGACATCGAGACCGTGGCGCGCAACGTGTCGCCGGGCTTCATGCGCACCTCCAAGGCCACCGCCGATCTGGGCCGCGACACCGCCGAAGCCGTGGCCGCCGCCAAGGGCCTGCCGGGCCAGGTGGCTACGCTCATCCTGCCGGCCGACGTGTCCTGGGGCGAAGGCGGTGTGGCCAGCGCGCCGATTGCACCGCCCCAGCCCGCCGTGGCCGATGACGCTACCGTGGCCGCCATTGCCCAGGCCGTGCGCTCGGGCGAAAAGGCCGCATTGCTG
This sequence comes from Rhodoferax sp., assembly GCA_046348185.1. GTDB lineage: Bacteria > Pseudomonadota > Gammaproteobacteria > Burkholderiales > Burkholderiaceae_C > Allorhodoferax. Next base: position 305,994 of record JAXMER010000013.1, read on the forward strand.
CTGGGCGGCCGCGCGCTGCGCGAGCCCAGCCTGCTGGCCGCGGCGCGCATTGCGGCCCAGTGCGGCGTGACCCTGTTTGCCGAAGTGTTCCCCACCCGCCTGGAGCGCGGTGCGGGCCTGCCTGCGGTGGAGCGCATTGCCTACATGGCCGAGATGGCCGGGGTGCAGCTGGCGGACGTGCGCCACCTTATCCTGGTCGATGCCAAGGCGCCGGTCTCCTTCTTCGCCTACCCCGGCAAGAAGAGCTACCTGGTGCCCGACACCTGCACCGTCCACACCCTGGCCAGCTCGGTGCAGGACACGGTGGGTAGCTTGCACAAGCTGGCCCAGGCCCTGGGCGCCGCCAACGCTGCACCCGCGCTGCAGGCCGCCCAGCGGCCCGACCGCCCCAAGGGCAAGCTCAACGCCCCCAAGGTCTGCAAGGCCGTGGGCCACCTGATGCCGGAGCACACCATCCTCATCGACGAGGCCATTACCTCGGGCCTGATGCTCAATGTGATGACGCAGGGCGCACCGCGCCACGACCTCATCACCCTCACGGGCGGGGCCATCGGCCAGGGCCTGCCCAACGCCATCGGCGCGGCCATTGCCTGTCCGCAGCGCCCGGTCATTGCCCTCATTGGCGACGGCACCTCCATGTACACGATTCAGGCCTTGTGGACCATGGCGCGCGAGGGCCTGAACGTGACGGCCATCATCTTCAACAACGCGTCCTACTCGGTGCTCAATGTGGAGTTGGAGCGTGTCGGCGCCGAAGAAGCGGGCCCCAAGGCCAAGTCGCAGCTCGACCTGCATGGGCCGGTGCTCAACTTCGCCCAACTGGCCCAGGGCATGGGCGTGCACGCGGTGCGCACCATGGATGCCGAGGGCTTCTGCAAGGCGCTGGAGTACGCGCTGGCGCACCGGGGGCCGCACCTCATTGAGGCGGTGGTGCCCGAGTCGCTCAACGCCACCAAGCGCAAGGTGCTGCCCTGGCTCTTGCGTTCGCTGCCCAACCTGCCGCAGCCGGTGGCCCGTGCCTTGAAGAAGAAGATTGCACCCTGAGCAGGTTTTGAATGCCATATTGGCTTCTAGCCCCCGTAAAGGTTAGATGCTTTGCTACTAATTTCGTAGTGACCGGGGGCTCTGAAAAAACGCCGCATACCGGGCAAGCCAGCGTCAACGCGGTTTTTTCTGTCCCTGGTGGTGCGGCGTGCCGCAAACTGCTTGTTGGCCCGGTACGATTGGCCTATGAAAACCAGCTATCTTTTTGTCGCCATTTTGTTGTTGAACGTTGCTGCCATCGCCGTAGGCGGACGGGGCGTGCGTACCGTACTGTCGCTGTGCTCGGCCGCGCTGGCCGGGTATGGCATTTTTCGGCTGTTGGGGTAAGGGCGCTGTGCTGTTCCAGTAGCCTTGCTGCTGCGCCACGCAATCTCGTGATACCTGACTTTGGACAAGGATATAGTCGCCGCTTTGGCGCATGATGGTGCCATCCCGCATTTTTGAGAGGACGACTTCCATGTTCAAGCACATTCTTCTGGCGACCGATGGATCCAAGGCTTCCGAGCACGCAGCCCAATTGGCGGTGGGCATGGCCCGCACCCATAAGGCCAAGCTGACGGTGGTGTATGTGGTGGACCCCTATCCGTATATGGGTGTGGGCGACATCAACCCCGTGGGCTACCAGGCCTATTCCGCTGCGGCCCAGGCGCAGGCCGCGCTGGCGCAAAGCCTGGTCGAAAAACTCGCCCGAGAAGGTGGCGAGGTGGTGGCGGTAGAGGCGCGCTTGGTCGAAGATGTGGCCGCTGCCAGTGGCATCGTGCAGACCGCCGAAACCGAGGGAGCCGACCTGATCGTGCTGGGTTCGCATGGTCGCACGGGCATGGCCCGGCTGATGTTGGGCAGTGTGTCGTCCAAGGTGGTGGCCGAATCCAAGGTGCCGGTGCTCGTCACCCGCTAAGCGGGTTTGCCGCTGGCCCGGCTTGAAATTGGCGCCGTAGCGCCCACCTCCAGAGGTATCGTGCACACCGACTGGGGACCAGCGTGGGTTTATTCGTTTTAGGCGCCCTGGCGGTGCTGGTAATTGGCGTTCTGGCCGGGCAACCGGCCTGGCAACGCTGGCAGCGGCGCAAATTGCGCAGCCAGGCGTTTCCCGCGCATTGGCGCACGGTGCTGCGCCGACGGGTGCCGCTGGTGGGGCGCATGCCGACCGATCTGCAATTGCAGCTCAAGAAGGCCATGCAGGTCTTCATTGCCGAAAAGAACTTCATCGGCTGCAAGGGCCTGACCATCACCGAAGAGATGCGGGTGGTGATTGCCGCGCAGGCCTGCCTGTTGCTGTTGAATCGCCCCTCTGATTATTTCGCCGCCGTGCGCCAGATCCTTGTCTATCCGGGGGCCTTCTTGGCGCCACGCAATGCGGTGGACGCTGCCGGGGTGCACAGCGAGCACCGCGAAGCATTGATTGGTGAATCCTGGTCCCAAGGGCAGGTGATTTTGTCGTGGGCCGACACGCTGGAGGGCGCTGCCAACGCCGAGGATGGCCGCAACGTGGTGATCCACGAATTTGCCCACCAGCTGGACCAGGAAAACGGTGCGCCGCTGGGTGCGCCGCCGCCGCTACCGGGCGATACCACCCGAGACGCCACGCGCTGGTCCCAGGTGTTTGGCGAAGCCTATTTCCGGGTGCGCGCGGCAACCCAGCGCGGCGAGCCCTGTGTGCTGGATGCCTATGCCGGTCACGACCCGGCCGAGTTCTTTGCTGTGGCGTCCGAGACGTTTTTTGAGCGACCCCAGGCACTGCGGGCCGAATTTGCAGCCTTGTACGACGAACTGCGGGGCTACTACAAGGTCGACCCCGCCAACTGGTAGCCGCAAAGGCGCTGTCTACACGCCTTCTAGCATCACGAGCGTGCGCCGCGCGGATTCCTTGCTGATGGGCAGGATGGCCTGGTACTGCGGGCTGTTGTAGAAGGCTTCGGCCATGGCGGTGTCAGGAAAGCGCACCACCATCATGCGGGTGGGGGACCACAGGTCGGATTCCTTCACCAGCAAGGCACCGCCGCGCGCCAGGTACTCGCCACCGTACTGCTCCACCAAGGGTTTGGCTTGGAGCTTGTAGTCTTCGTAGCGCACGGGGTCATCCAGCAGGGTATCAACGATCAGGTAGGTTGCCATGGGGGCTCCAGTTTCAAGGGGCGGGGTACAGCCCCAGTGTACGGGCCTGCAGGCGCGCCAGGCCCAGTAGCGCGTCGGTCATGGGGGTGGCCACGCCGGTCAACTGGCCGAGTTCGCGTACCGCGCTCACCAGCGCATCCAGCTCCACGGGCTTGCGCCCTTGCACGTCTTGCAGCATCGAGGTCTTGAAAGCGCCGAGCTTGAGGGTTACCGCATGCCGATCGGCCGGTTCCTGGGCAATGGGCAGGCCCAGGCGCGCACCAACGGCCTTGGCTTCCAGCATCACCGCCGAGACAAATGCGCGCACCAGGTCGTCGCCCAGAATGCAGTCGGTGGTGGCGCCGGTCAGGGCACTGATGGGGTTCATCGTCATGTTGCCCCACAGCTTGTACCAGATGTCTTTCTGGATCTGCTCGGACACGCTGGCCGCAAAGCCTGCGCGTGTGAGCAGCGTGCACAAGGCCTGTACCCGTGCGCTGGTGCCGCCTGCAGGCTCGCCCACGATGAGGCCATTGCCAAAATGGTGGTGGACGACGCCGGGCGCATCCACCGAGCAACTGGCATGCACCACGCAGCCGATCACCGTTCGGGCAGGAATGGCCCGGGCAATGGCCCCGCTGGCATCCACCGACTGCAGCTGCGTGCCCTGCAAGGGCCCGCCAAATCCTTCAAAGAACCACCAGGGCACGCCATTCATGGCCGTGAGCACCACCGTGTCAGGCCCGATCAGCGGTGCAATCTGGGGCGCCACCTCGTGCAGGGCGGGCGCCTTCACGGCCACGACCACCAGATCTTGCTGGCCCAGCACGGCGGCATCGTCGCTGGCGCGCACGGGGTAGGCGTGGTCGCCCAGGCGCAAGCCGTTGGCCTGCAAGGCGGACAGTGTGGCGCCGCGCGCCAATACGCTGAGCGTGCAACCGGCCTGGGCCAGCCCGGCACCAATCCAGCCGCCAATGGCGCCGGCGCCCACGATAGCGATCCGATGGGGTTCAGGGGTCATGCGTTCTCCGTTGTAAACATAGTTATCCACAGTGTAGGGCCTGGATGGGTGGGGTCAGATCGCGCCATAGCGGCCGACACGTTTGCAACCGAAAGAAACACAATTTTTTCTATCGAGCCGGTTGCTATCATTGGAGCGAGGGGGCTGGATTCTTGGGGGTTTACCCGGAATTTGAAGCGAATTTTGGCGCTTCGGCCAGAAAAATGGCCAGGCCTTACGCAGTCAACTCGTCATGCTGCACTGCATCTTATCCACAGTTGGTGTTGTCCGTAAGTTCGTCGTAAGTTGATCGGGTTTTCGCGCTCTTCATTGAATTGGATGCGCCTTGCGCCGAATGGTCAACAATGTGGTTCAATCCACTTACCGCGTGTCACGCCAGTTATTTCGTGCGGGACTGGCGCAGGAGACACCAGATGTACGGGTTGGTCAATAGAGCGTTGGAAGAACTCATCCGCAAGGAGCATGGTGATGCCATGTGGGAACGCATCAAAGCGGATGCCGGGGTCGATGTGGAAGTGTTCATCCGCATGGACCAGTACCCCGATGAACTCACCTCCAAGCTGGTGGAGTCTGCCAGTCGTGCCCTGCAGGTTCCGCCGGAGTCGCTATTACATGCGTTTGGCCTGCACTGGACCTTGTACACCGGGCGTGAAGGCTATGGTGCCTTGCTCAGCGATGCGGGTAGTACCTTGCAGGACGTGCTGGCCAACCTGGACGACCTGCACACCCGTGTCGGACTCATGTATCCGCAACTGCGCCCACCGTCGTTCCGTTGCACCGACGTCGCACCTGACCGACTGGTCTTGCACTATTACTCCAGCCGTAGCGGACTGACCCCCATGGTGATCGGCTTGGTGGAAGGTTTGGGTAAGCGTTTTGGGCAACAGTTGCGCATTACGCCCCAGCTAAATCGAACCCAAGGCGATGACCATGACAGTTTTTTGGTTGAGATCCTGTAGCAAACGCTGCCTTTTCGCCTGCACTGCGCAGCAGTCCGCCTGAGAGCCCCTTCATGAGCGCCAGCCTGGATTTCATCGAAACCACGTTCCCGTTCTTGATGGGGGTGAACAGGGACATGCGCTTGACCCGTGCCGGTCACCTATTGCAGCGCGTAGTTCCCCAGGCCCAGCCGGGAGTGCTGCTGCATGCGTTGTTTCGACCTCGCTCCATTGGGGGCGGGCAGGTCGACTTTGACACCCTGTTGGCGGGGCGGCGCCGCGGAGTCGTGCTCGATGCCATCGACACCGCCCTGGTATTGCGGGGCGAGTGGTACCAACTGGAACAACAGGACGCACTGTTCTTTTTGGGATGGCCGTGGCTGCTTGATCTGGAAGAGCTTGCCTCGCTGGGGCTGACGCTATCTGACCTGCCGGCACACAACCCGCTCGGCGAAATGCTGGTGCTGCTGCGTACCAACCTCAACACCCTGGCCGATACCCGCGAACTGGCCGAACGCCTGCAGCAGCGCTCTAGCGACCTGCGCGAGATGAATCGGCAATTGCAGCAGCTGGCGCACTACGACGTACTCACCGAAATACCCAACCGCGTGTTGTTGGCAGACCGTCTGCGCCAGGCCATGCTGGGTGTGCAGCGGCGCCAAGGCTGCCTGGCTGTGGTGTATCTGGACCTGGATGGATTCAAGCCTGTCAACGACGAATATGGGCACAACGTAGGCGACCAGATGCTGAAGGTGCTGGCCCAGCGCCTCAAGGACGTGCTGCGTGAGGGCGATACGCTGGCCCGAATCGGTGGGGACGAGTTTGTTGCCGTGTTGAGTGATCTGGATACACCGGCGGAGTGTGAACCCATTTTGGCGCGCCTTTTGCAGGCCGCGAGCGCCCCTGTCGTACTGGAGGCGGGCGTCTTGCAGGTTTCGGCCAGTGCCGGCGTGACATGCTACCCCCAAGACGATGCCCAAGCGGATGTACTGCTGCGCCATGCCGACCAGGCCATGTACCAGGCCAAGCAGCTGGGCAAGAACCGTTGGCACATGTTTGATCTGGCGTACGACGCAGCTGTGGTCACTCGCCACGAAAGCCTGGAGCGCATTCGCCAGGGGCTGCTCCACAACGAGTTTGTGCTGCACTACCAACCGCAGATCGATTTGGCCACTGGTAATGTCTTTGCCCTGGAGGCGCTGATTCGCTGGCAGCACCCCCAACGCGGACTGGTGCCCCCAGATCAATTCCTGCCCTTGCTGGAAGGCGACCCGCTCTGTCTGGTACTAGGACAGTGGGTGCTGGATGCCGCATTCGCGCAGTTGGCCCAGTGGCAAGCGCATGGGCTGAACGTGGGCGTGAGCATCAACATCGATCCGGCACAGCTGCAAAGCCCGGGGTTTGTCGAGCAGCTACGCGGCTTGCTGCTGCGCCACCCCGCTCTCGAACCGGCGCAGATCACGCTGGAGGTTCTGGAAAGCTGCGCCCTGGCCGACCTGGAACTGGCGGAATCCGTTTTGCGGGAATGCCAAGCCGTGGGCTTTGGCTGTGCGCTGGACGACTTTGGCACCGGCTATTCGTCGCTCACCTACCTCAAGCGCCTGCGTGCCGATGCGCTCAAGATCGACCGAAGCTTTGTGCTGGGCATGCTCGAAGCCACCGACGACCATGCCATCGTGCAGGCCGTGATTTCGTTGGCGCGCGTGTTCGGGCGCGACGTGATCGCCGAGGGCGTGGAAAGCGCCGCCCATGCGCAAGCCTTGCAAGCCCTAGGGTGCAGCCGGGCACAGGGCTATGGCATTGCCCGCCCCATGCCAGCCAGCCACGTGCCCGGTTGGCTGGCACAAAACCGTACGTTGCCGTCCACCGCTGCGCCTGATTCATGACCTTTCCCAGCGAGCGCGTCTTTCCGTTTTTGTTTGTCTTGCTATGGTCCACCGGCTTCATCGGTGCGCGGTTGGGGTTGCCGCACATCGAGCCGCTGACCTTTCTGGTCATCCGCTACATCCTGGTGCTGACGGCTATGCTGGGCCTTGCCCTGATCACGCGTGCGCCCTGGCCTGCTACGGGGCGCGCCTGGTGGCATATCGGCATATCCGGGCTGCTGGTGCACGGCGTGTACCTGGGCGGCGTGTTCATCGCCATCGGCAAGGGGCTGCCTGCCGGTGTGGCCAGCCTGGTGGTGGGCGTGCAGCCCTTGCTGACCGCTGTAGGGGCAGGCTGGCTGCTGGGCGCAAAAGTCAGCGCGCGGCAATGGCTGGGCCTAGTGCTGGGCTTTGTGGGTGTGGCGCTGGTCGTGGCCGGCAAACTGGGTGCGGAGTTTCCGGTCTGGGCGCTGGTACCTGCCGTGGTGGCGCTGCTGGGCATTACGGCGGGCACGCTCTACCAAAAGCGCTATTGCCCCGCATTTGACTGGCGCACCGGCGCGGTGGCCCAGTTCCTGCCCACAGCGGTGTTCACGGGCCTGTGCGCCTGGCTATGGGAGAGTGGCCGCATCGAATGGACGGGCGAGCTCTTCTTTGCCATGGGCTGGCTGGTGCTGGTGTTGTCCATCGGTGCGGTCAGCCTGCTCAACTGGCTCATCCGCACCAGCAACGCCGTCAATGTGGCCAGTCTGTTCTACCTGGTGCCACCCTGTACGGCGCTATTCGCCTGGCTGCTGTTTGGCAACACCTTCACCGGCATGGCGCTGCTGGGGTTGGGGCTGGCGGTGTGGGGCGTGTACCTGGCGCGGCAATAGGCAAAGTTCGGCAAAACGCGGCGTTAGCCCCCGCAAAATATGGCTATATCGCTATCAATGTTATAGCGTCTCGCTGCGGGGTGGCTCCACCCAAATATTGCGGCAACCCGTTTCCTGCAGCCGCCACGTCCAGGCGGCGCCCAGAGCGGCTACGGCGGCCATCAAGCCCATGCCCAGGCGCAGGTCGTCTGCTGCGTAGACCCGCACCCCGTTGACCAGCGTGCCCGACCAGTTCAGGTCCATCACCAAGCCCACCAGGGGCTGCAGCAATGCGCTGGCCAGAAAGCCCCCCATGTTGGTCACCGAAGTGGACATGCCTGACAAGGCCGGTGGATTTACCTCCTTGGCGCAGGCCCAGGTCAGCACCACGCAGGCGGCACAGGCGCCCATCAGCGCAAACAATGCCGTGGACACTGCCACCGGCACGGTGATGCCGGTCACCCAGAACACCCATACCGCCAAGTTGATGTGCGAGGCAACAATGGCCACGGGCTTGCGCTTGCCCAGACGGTCCGAGAGGCTGCCGATCAGCAGGCAGCCCACGGCAAACCCGGCAAAGTACAGCGACAAATGGGTGGATGCCGCGGTGCGGCTCAGGCCATGCACCTGGGTCAGAAACGGCACCGCCCACAGTCCACCAAACGCAAAGAAACTGCCCGCCACCCCCGCATTGACCACCGTGGCTGGCCAGGACGCGCGATTCTTCAGCACCGACAGCACACTGGCGCCCACTGACGGAGCCTGCGCCGCACCACGGCCCGATGCGGCTGCATGTGCGGGATGCGGGTCGTCGCGCACCAGCACCCAACACGCCACGCCCAGCAGCAACGAGATCACACCCGCACCCACAAAAATGCTGCGCCAGCCCACCAACTGCGCCCCATACGTGAGCGGCACACCAGCCAGCACCGACCCCAGGTTGCCAATCACCATGCAGGCGCCCACCACCGTGGCAAAACGCTGCTCATCGAAAGCCACCGCCACCATCTTGAGCATGGCGATGAACGTCACCGACACACCCAGGCCCACCACCGTGCGCCCCACCAGAGCGCCCTCCAGGCTGTGCGCCAGGCCAAACCCCATGCTGCCCAGCCCGGCCACCACACCGCCCATCAGCAAAATGCGCCGCGGCCCCAGCGTGTCCACCAAAATGCCCGTGGGCACCTGCATCAGCGTGTACACATAGAAATACGTGGCCGCCAGCACCCCCAGCGCCGTCGCCGACGTCTGGAACGCCGCCGCCAGATCCTGCGCAATGCCCGCAGGCGCAAAACGGTGGAAGAACGAAATCGAATAGGCCACGGCCACCACGGCCAGGGTGATGAGGCTGGCGCGGTGCTGCGAGGTATTGGGGAAAGAAATCATCGGCGGGAAATGGTTGGCCCCGATGTGGGAGGGATTCGACGCCCATGCTACTACCGATACCAAGCCCGCCCAGAAAAAGGGGGGCATCCTGGCGTCGATCAAGGAATACCAGCAAACAACCTTTAACCCTACCGCGTGATCTATCGGGCGAACGGTGTTCCGTTGGTCATCTATCTGGTGGTCGATGGGTGCAATGGCATGCAGGCGGGGCCGTTGCTGGGGGAATGGGCGGCTGTGGGGCGAACGCTGCCGTACGAATTCACTAGATCGCTCGCTTGCGGAAGGAAAAAGCGGTCATTTGGGGCCGCTACCGCATAGCGGTCATAGGAAGTGCGCTCGCAATCGAATCCAGCGGACTCGTTGTACCTCCAGCAGCGACCTTGAGCACATGCGTGTAGATCATGGTGGTTGACACATCACTGTGTCCAAGAAGTTCCTGCACAGTACGAATATCTGTCCCGCCTTGCAGAAGATGGGTGGCAAAACTGTGGCGCAAGGTATGAACCGACACCGGCTTGCAAATGCCAGCCAGCACAACCGCCTTCTTAAGCGCCCTCTGCACGCGATCCTCGTGCAGGTGGTGGCGGTGCTGTTGGGGCAGGCGCATTTGCCCAGCCCAGTGGGTCCAAGCACACCGCCCAATCGGGGGCCGCCATGATGGGATGCGGGTCTGGAGCGCGCTGTTGGGCATCGCACCGCAAGGGTGTGGGGGCAAGGCCGCGCCACCTGCCAGCCAGAGGATGTGCTCGATGCCAGGCGGCTGAAGATGGCCACCGGTGGGCGCTGTGTTTGTGCAATTGGCTCACCCAGAGGCACATGGCACGGCGATTCGCTCGGCCATAATCACTTCTCAACCAGGGGTGCAAAGCTTTCAATCCCCTTGTCGTCACTGCCCATGACGGCGGTTCAGTCCAACAAGGTTTATCTGCCGCGGGAGGCACCATGGATCGTTTCAGCATCGCAGCGCGGCAAATAAACGCTATTCGTTAGCGCCCAAAGCAGCCATGGTCTGGTCCAAGCTCAAGAAGCAATTCGAATCCTTTCTTGCTGCGTCCCTCTGTGGACGCCTGAAAGTTCATGTCACCGAATACACCCATGCCAATTCAATGGATGTCGGTCGCGGGTGGATCACTTTGGACGGACGTGAGATTGTCTCCGTGCAGATTCTTTCCTTCTATAGTGACAACAGTAGTGTCCCAACGTTCTCACATCGGGGTCTTGTAAGTTAATGATTTGCTTGCAGAATTTGGTCTTTCAGTCTGGTCTCGATTTGGACGTCGAGCGTCAGACTTATGGCCTTTTGCGCGAATGCGCGAAGGGCCGGTATGCACCAAGGCAAGCTCGTGTTCTCTCAGCTCATGGCCTATCTGCCCTTGAGCACCTTTCGCCGCTGCGTAGCCAAGCATCGCGGCGACCACAAGGTCAAGGACTTCTCGTGCCTGGACCAGTTCTTCGCCATGGCCTTTGCGCAGCTGACCTACCGGGAGTCCTTGCGCGACATCGAAGTCAATCTGCGTGCGCAAGCCAATCGGCTGTACCACATGGGCTTTCGTTGTCAGACCATTTCGCGCAACACGCTGGCCAACGCGAACGCCACACGGCCATGGCAGATTTACGCGGACTTCGCGCAGCATTTGATTGCCATGGCCAGGCCGCTGTACGCGCAAGAGCCTTTGGGCATCGATTTGGATGCGACGGTTTACGCGTTCGATGCCACCACCATCGACCTGTGCCTGTCGCTGCATCCCTGGGCACCGTTTCGCTCCACCAAGGCTGCCGTGAAGCTGCACACCCTGTTGGACCTGCATGGCTCCATCCCCAGCTTCATTCACATCACCGATGGCAAAACCCACGAGGTCAATGTGCTGGACGATCTGTTGATCGAAGCAGGGGCCTTCTACCTGATGGACAGGGGCTATCTGGACTTCAGCAGGTTGCACGTCATTCATCAGGCGCAGGCCTTCTTCGTGACGCGAGCCAAGAGCAATACCCAGTTCAGGCGGCGTTATTCCAATCCCGTGGACCGCGGCGCCACGTCGGTCTTCTGCGATCAGATTGGTGTGCTCACGGTGTTCTATTCCAGCAAGGACTATCCGGCGGCTTTGCGCCGGGTCGTAGTCAAGGACGAATCGGGAAAGCGCATCACGTTTTTGACCAACAACTTTGCCCTGAAACCCGAGCTGATTGCAGACCTGTACAGACAACGCTGGAAAGTCGAGTTGTTCTTCAAATGGATCAAGCAGCACCTGCGCATCAAGGCGTTCCTGGGAACCAGCGAGAACGCAGTGAAGACGCAAATCTGGATTGCGGTGTGCACCTATGTACTGATCGCCATTGCAAAGAAACGCCTGCATCTGGACCATCACAGCCTCTACGAAATCCTACAAATCCTGAGCCTGACCATGTTTGAGCAAACCCCGATAAATCAACTACTTGCGCCACCCTCAACCAATTCAGATCCGAATTTCCAGCCTCAACAGCTGGTGCTCCTCTGAAAAACGTTGGGACACTACTGTAGTGACAACTTTTACTTTCGCACGGAAACCTTGGACTTCGGGCAGGCCATCCATCGGTACCTTTCCCTGCCCATTGCGGAGGCACTAGCCTCGACAGATGAAATAGTTGCGGGTCTTGCGCTTCTCGACCGTCGAGTAGGCAAACGCACCTTAACGCAAATCAACTCAGAGAACCTCCATCCTTTCCTTCGCGTCCTCTACAAGGTTCGTTGCGATGCAGAAGGCATTGGGCGCTAATAGGCGCTTCGAGGGGACCGCCTGCAAGCTGCGCTTGCAGGTTTCCTACGGGCTTCGCCCTCCGGCGGCCCCTCAAGCTGAACGTTGGGCCTCAGCATTGCACCAGCGATGAAAGCACTACATGAATCGTTCTTGGCGTACCGGCCGATACGCAAAGGCCGCTACCCCACAAGCAAGTACGGCGACCGTCTTGATTTCTGCGCCGACAATTCAACGCTTCAGGCAATCGCATTCCGTACAGGCATCGGGTCTAAACTGATTTGGTCGGCCAAGCGCCCAAGCAATGGCTTCGCGCAACCGGGCCAACGCATCGCGGCTTTCCGGCAGATAGCTCCCATAGCTTTGGAACTCATGCACCATGTGCTCCCAGACATCCAGTCGCACCCGGCCACCCTGGGCGGTAACCGTCACCGCAAAATCACGGATCATGTCGACGAGGATTTCCTTGCCTCCAGCTTGAAGGTAAATCGGCCCCAGATCACTGAAATCCTGGCAGATCGGCGACAGTTCGGCATCGCTCAGAGCCTGGCCGCCTTTGAGCCAGTCGGCGAATTGCAAGGTCATGTAGCCTTGGACGAGGTCATAGGGATCGTTGCCGAACTGGCTCTCACCCCGCCGGCCGACATCTGTCCATGGGCTAATCCCAAGCGTCAGGGCCGGCTTCGGCAAACCTGCCTGGCGCAGCTTGACCAGGGTCATCAAGGCCAGGTGGCCGCCAGCCGAGTCGCCGCAGAGCACGATGCTTGCCGGATCGATGCCACGTTCGAGTAGATAGGCGTAGGCAGCCAAGCCATCTTCGAGTTGTGCCGGATGCGGGTGTTCCGGCGTCAATCGATAGTCCGGGGCGAATACCGCGACGCCCAGGGCGTGGGCAAGGCAGGCGGCGAAATGATGCGACACACCGGCATAAAAGGTGTAGCCGCCGCCGTGGAAATGAAGCAACGTGACGTCACTGTAGCGAACCGACGGCACGAACCAGTGGCCACGCGGCTCACCTTGGCCTGTCGGCTGAACATCGACATCGGGAAAAGTCTCAAGCAGCCCATAGACGCTATCGAAATAGGCTCGGCTTTCCGCGATATTGCTGCTCAAACGAAAAGCGTGGTTAAACTGGGCACGGATATACAGCGTCCCATATTCCACGAGAAAAGGCCATTCTGCCACGAGCGGCTTGCCCAGCACCCGTCTGGCCAGGACTCCGACCGCGATCCACCCGGAAATCGCCATGCTGCGCAGCTTGTGTAAAAAGCGGCCCTGAATTATGGTTTTCTTCATCTCATGCTCCGAGGTTGGTACTGCTGCCAGTGTGCTGCGGATGCCTTGGCCTCGCTAGAACGGAAACGACATTGCATGCTTCGCCCCGCCGCATTCATGCACCGCCCTTCACCCGCCCTCGGCGCTTGCCTGATGGCCGGCATCGAACGCGATACGCGCGACTGCGTCCTGACCGATGCGGAACGATTCAACTGCTACCCGGCAACACCGCTGGCGGTAATTTCCTGGATCTTCGAGGGAACACTGCACATGGTGGAAGAGCGTGGGCCGAGTGCGCGGCCAACGCTCGGCCCGGCCTTGCCACGCCTCGTTTTTTCCGGGCCGCAGCGATACCCTTCCGTCAGTTGGTCTCGGGGACCCGTGCATGCGCTATCGGTCGGTTTCTATCCTGAAGCTATGAGTCGCCTCATCGGACGGCCCATCGATCCCTACTTCGACCAGAACCTGCCGCTGGAGGCGGTCGCGCCGCCGACTCTCTTGCAGGCTTGCCAGGCCGTTCTCGACACCGGTGGTGATGAGCCATTCGCAATGCTGGAGACGCGGTTTCAGCCTCTGTGGCGCGGGCCGGGCCAAGCCAGCCTGGCACCGTATCTCGGCGACTGGGTGCGGTCCGTCGCTACAAGCGCCGCGCATTCGACAGTTGGACGGGGCCTGCGGCAGTTGCAGCGTCGCGTCCGCGACTGGACCGGCCAGAGCTACCGCGACCTGCAGCTCTTTATCCGCGTGGAGGAGGCATTTATCCGCCGCATCGAGACGGGCGACAGCAGTGCGCCGGACCTCGCCGCCATCGCTGCCGATGTTGGCTTCGCCGACCAATCGCACATGGGGCGTGAAATCCGCCGAGTTACCGGCTTGTCGCCAGCCCGCTTTGGCGAACGCCTAGCGAACGACGAGGCCTTTTGGTATTACCGCCTGATGGCCGGAGAACTTGGGTGCCAGCTGTGAGGCCCAACCCATCATTCCACCGGACCTGCGCGAAAAGCCGCGCAGGCCGGTGCATTCAAACGTGTGTGCCGTGCATGGCACGAATCCAGCTGGGTGAAAGTCCCGGTGCCAGGCTTGTAGAGCCGAAGGCTAGCCAAAGGGCAAGTGCGTCGTCGCGAGGCGGGGTGCAGAGGAAACCCAAGGCGAAATTGCATGGCGATGAACAAAAACCGGATATGAGGCGTGATGCATTCGGGACGAGCGGGCACGTGACCGTGAAGTCCTCTATCTACAAGGTGGTGGCAACACCGACAAGGGTGCATTTTGTAAATCCGTGATCCGTATGTTCGGTGGTGTGGGAGGGGGAGGTCGTGAGGCTTTCTCCTATCCCGATTAGCCCTCGATTTTTTGCCTGCACTTGTGCATTGATAGTGCGTACGAAATTGCGTACCATTCAAATCAAATTCGAGAGGAAACGAAATGCATACACTTACCGCTAGCGAAGCTCGGGCGAATCTATACCGAATCATTGATGAGACTGCGCAGTCTCATGAACCCATCATCATTTCAGGAAAGCGAACAAGTGCTGTTTTGCTGTCGGCTGAAGACTGGAGTGCAATACAAGAAACTTTGTACCTGCTTGCGGTGCCAGGTATGCGCGAATCCATCAAAGCCGGTATGGCTGAACCGTTAGAAAAGAGTGCAAAGGCGCTCAAGTGGTGAGTTGGGAGGTCGTTTTTGCAAAGCAGGCGCTCAAAGATGCCAAGAAGCTTGCCGCCAGCGGGCTCAAGCCAAGGGCGCAAGAACTGCTTGCGATTCTCGCGACCAATCCACTTCAAAATCCGCCACCCTATGAGAAGTTGGTCGGAGACTTGGCTGGTGCTTTCTCGCGCCGTATCAACATACAACACCGCATTGTGTATGAGGTATTCACCAAGGAAAAGGTCGTTCGTGTCTTGCGAATGTGGACCTACTATGAGTGAGCGGGCTAACTGGTCGGCCCATTCGGACACGCCGCAGCAGGATGCCACTGTGCGGCAGGTGCTGCGTGCCGGTGGCCTTCAACGTTGAGTGACTGCTTTCCAACCTGAAGGTCAGCTTTTGGCCGTGCGGCAAATAGCAGCACACCAGCGTCAGCTAAGCGCCCAAGGCCACCCCCATCCACGTCACACACACCCGCGTTGCACGACAGCGCGTGCAACGCGGCCCTGTCTTACACGCTGGCCAGTGCTCCTTCCAGATCCGCCAGCAAGTCATCGATGTGCTCAATGCCCACGGACAGGCGCACGGCGTCCTCGCTCACACCGGCCTTGGCCATTTCCTCGGGCGATAGCTGGCGGTGCGTAGTGGAAGCCGGGTGCGTGGCCAGCGACTTGGCGTCGCCGATGTTGACCAGGCGGGTGAATAAATTCAGCCCATCCAGGAAGCGTGCACCGGCGGCGCGGCCTTCGCCGGGTGCGGCCTTCACGCCAAAGGTGAGCAGGCCCGAGCCCTTGCCATCCAGGTACTTCTGTGCCAGGGCGTGGTCGGGGTGGCTGGGCAGGGCGGCGTAGCTGACCCAGGCCACCTTGGCGTGTTGCTCCAGGAACTGCGCCACGCGCAGCGTGTTGGCGTTGATGCGGTCCATGCGCAGGGCCAGGGTCTCGATGCCTTGCAGGATCAAGAATGCGTTGAAGGGCGACAGTGCAGCCCCCGTGTTGCGCAGCGGCACCACGCGGGCGCGACCGATGTAGGCGGCGGCACCCAGGGCCTCGGTGTAAACCACACCGTGGTAGCTGGCGTCGGGCTCATTCAGGCGCTTGAACTTGGCCTTGTGCTGCGCCCAGGGGAACTTGCCGCTGTCCACAATGGCGCCGCCAATGGTGGTGCCGTGGCCGCCCAGGTATTTGGTGAGCGAGTGCACCACGATGTCGGCGCCGTGCTCGATGGGGCGCAGCAGGTAGGGGCTGGCCACGGTGTTGTCCACGATCAACGGCACACCGTGGCGGTGGGCGATTTCGGCAATGGCGGCGATGTCGGTCACGGTGCCCTGCGGGTTGCTCAGGGATTCGATGAACACCGCCTTGGTGCGCTCGTCAAACAGGGCGTCGAAGCTTTCCAGCTTGCGCGGATCGGCAAAGCGGGTGGTGATGCCGAACTGCGGCAGCGTGTGGGCAAACAGGTTGTAGGTGCCGCCATACAGCGCGCTGCTGGCGATGATGTTGTCGCCCGCCTCGGCAATGGTCTGGATGGCGTAGGTCACCGCGGCCTGGCCCGACGCCAGCGCCAGTGCGCCAATGCCGCCTTCCAACGCGGCCACGCGCTTTTCCAGCACGTCGTTGGTGGGGTTCATGATGCGGGTGTAGATGTTGCCCGCCACCTTCAGGTCGAACAGGTCGGCGCCGTGCTGGGCGCTGTCAAAGGCGTAGGCCGCCGTCTGGTAGATGGGCACGGCCACGGCCTTGGTGGTGGGGTCGGGGCTGTAACCGGCGTGGACGGACTGGGTTTCGAATTTCCAGGTTTCGGACATGGGAGGCTCCTTGCGTGGTTGCTACAAAATAAATAGCGGGTTGGTGAATGTTGACGGGGGCTACTGGGGTATTTTCTCTGCAAATGCAGCACCAGCCTGCAATACCCGGACGTCGCGGTGGGTGGGGCCGTAGGAGCCCAGCCACACTGGCAACCCACTGCACGCGCTCAGGTGCTGCAGCATTGCAACATCGCTGGTGATGGGCTCTGGCGCATACCGGGGCGTGGCTTGCATCAGCGTGGAGGTGAGGTGTTGCTGGTGCTGCAGGTCGCGCCGTGCGCCTATGGGCAGCGTGGTTAGCTCTGCAGGCCCGGCACCGGGCGGCTGTGCCAGCGTGTAGGCCTGGCACCAGCGCAGCGCGGGCGTATGGTCAAGCACGTCCAGGTGGCTGACGAGCAAACCGTCCAGCGGCCCAGCCTGGGCCAGCGCGTAACGCAGTAGCACGCCATCGGGGTGGGCGCGGCGGAATGCGCCTTGCCAGCCGTCGCCTGCGTTGTGCGGCTCGGGTAAGGCGTCCAGGGCGGGGTCGTGCGTGGGCAGCGGGCCAGCACCGTGGCGCGTGAGGTAGCTGCGCACGATGCCCAGGTGCGTCATGGGGCCGGTGCAGCCTGCATCCGCGGCCACGGCTTGTGCGGCAGCCGTGGTGATGCTGCTCCAGGTGGTGTGGGGGTGAAAGCCGCGCCATTCGTCCAGCAACACGCCTTGGGCGCCTTCTAGCAAGACAGTGCCCGGCCGATGCAGGCGCTGCGCAATCGCGTGCGGTGCAGCCGGTGGGCAGGCGGCGATGAGGGCCTGGCATTGCGCCAGCCAACGCTGTTCGACGTCGGCATGGGCCAGCAAGGCCCATTCGGCCTGTAGCGCGGCGGGCAGTTGAGGGGCGAGGTCTTCAAACTCTGCCTGCAGCGTGTGCCGGATGTGCCCTACCAGCGCCAGCGCGCGCGCCGGGTTGGCCAGGTCGCCGTAGCGCAGGATCTGGTCGGGGTGCTGCAGGCCGTGGCGCACCGTTTCACCCACGCCCACGCCGCAGCTTCCGTGGGCATGGGAGCCACGGGCCCATTCGCGCAGCCGTCCGCCAGCCTGGTGAAACGGGGTGTTGATGCGGCAGCGTGCGTCTATCAGCAAGCGGCCCCATGCATCGTGCACACCCAGGCGTTGCAAGGCCGCATGTTCGATGAGCAAGGCGCCAGGGTGCACGACCACGGGGTAGGCCAGCACCGTGCACACCCCCGGCACCAGGGTGCCTGCGCTGAACTGCGAAAACGTGTGGTGGCGCCTATCGGGCAAAACCACGTTGTGCCCGGCCTGCGCGCCGCCGTTGAAACGCACCACGGTGTGGGCGTTCCAGTGGCGCGTCAGGAAGTCGGTGAAGAGGCCTTTACCACAGTCGCCAAAGCCCAGCCCGATCAGTGCGACAAGCCGCGTGGCCACAAGCCGGATGTCAGGCGAAGAGCTTGCGCCACCAACTGCGCACGCTGTCGGATGCACCGTGCATGGCACTGGGCAGCCGCTTGGCGTTGGGGTCCAGGACGGCGGCGTAGCTGCCCAGTGCGCGAATGGCTGCGGAGGTGCGCTCGCCCGAGATTCCGGCTTCGCCCAGGGTCTTGGCCACGGCACCCAGGTCGGGCAAGGCCTTTTCGGTCAGGCCGACGATGGCGGCGGCCACGGTGCAGGTGTCGGCGGCCGACTCCATGCAGATTACGTGGTCGCCCAGCAGTTCGCGCCAGCGTTTTTCGCAGCGTGTGCGGCGTTGCAGGTCGGGGACCAGGAAGAACAGGTGGTAGGTTTCTGAGGCGGCTGCAATGACATCTTCGATGGGGATGTCTTCGTCGAGCTTGGTGCCGATGAGCGCCTCGATCTGGTGGCGTGAGACGGCGGGGTAGGGCAGTTCATCGCCGGTCATGAAGAGGTAGCCCTTCTTTTTGCGCTTGACCCAGCAGTCCAGGTCGGTGTGCTGGGCTAGGGCGTAGAAGGCCAGCTCGTAGCTCTCGGAGCCGGTGCCACCACCGCCGCCCTCCAGGTACGACCAGGTCAGCCATTGGTCCATGAGTTCGGCGGTGGATTCAAATTGCCCGATCTGCAGCGGTGCATGGTCGGAGGTGGCATCGCCCACGGCCATGAACAGCAGCTGCGGGTCGGCAATGTGGCAGGCGTTCAGCAGCTTCATGAAGGTCGGCAACTCCTGGCGCGCCAGCAGGTTGGGGATGTCGCCCATCGATCCGGTGACGTCCAGCGCAAAGGCAATGCCTAGCGAGTTCGGGTGGTCGGCACTGTCGCGGGATTCACGCACCTTCAGGCCCTTGGGGTTCATCAAGGCGTGGCAGCCCTGTTGCTGGAACACCGCCTGCTGGGGCAGGCTGCTGCGGTCGGCCATGAGTGCAGCGTGGGCTGCGTGCGAGTAGTTACCGTGTCCCATAGGTGTCTCCCATCAAAGGTACAAGCTAGAAATCAAACGGGTGGATCAAAGCGCAGAAAACGCGGTGGGCCAAAGGCTTGCTGGGCCGCGAGGCGCAAGGCCTGGTCGATGCCGCGTGCGCCCTGTTGTGCGCACCAGGAGGCGTCGACACATTGGCGCAGCAGTTGCGCAAGGGGCGCAGGCACGTGGGCGGGCGGGTCTGTCACGGTCGGGTCGTTGCCACCGCACAGCAGGGCGCGCACCGTCCAGGCGATCTGAGCCAGGTCGATGCCTCGTGCAGCCGGATCGGCACCCGCGCGGGCAGCGCTGGACCAGCCAATGATGTGCACACCATGGTCGCCAGGGTGTACCAACAAGTTTTCCGGCAGCAGCTCGTGGTGCACCCAGCCGCTGTCGTGCACAAAGGCCAGTACCTCCAGCACCCGGCGCCACATCCACACGGCATGGCGTGCATCCAGGGCCTGGCCCTTGGCGTGGTAGCGGCGCAGCACCTCGTCCAGGCTGCCCCAGTAGCCCGGAGCAGCGCGCAGCACCAACGCGGGGCGCTCGCTGAAAAAGTTGCTGCGCGCCGTGCCCAGCACCACGGTTTGGGGCAGGCGCTGCGTGAAATACGGCGCTCCGGCGGCGTCGCTGTGCTGCAAGGCGTCCAGGGCCTGCGCAGCGCGTGCCATCGCTGCATCGCTGTCGGCTACATCGGGCCGGGCCAGCTTGAGAATGACCCGCTCGGGTAGGGCGCTGATGCGCTGCGCCAGGTACACATCGGCATGGGCACCACGCCCCAGCGGCTGCACGATGCCCAAGCGAAGCGACCCCACCTGCGCGGTTTGGGCGGGGGTGTCGAGCGCGGCCAGAACCCGTTGGCTGGCTTCGCGAAACCACGCAGCCTGCACCACCTCTTCTGAGCGGCTGACGCTGGTGTGGCAGTACGGGCAGGTGACGGTGCGCCAGTGCGCCTGGCGCGGCAATGGCGCCGAACACTGGGGGCAGGTCAAGGTGATGAAGGGCACGGTGTTGGGTATTGATTTGCTACGAAACTGATAGCTAGCTGTGCAATGTTTACGGGGGCTAGGCCTCGTTTTTACCAAACTTGATCTCGCTGGCAATCACCGCCAGTACCACGATGGCACCACCCAGTGCGGCGCGCTCGGTGAGAACCTCGCCCAGCCAGATCCAGCCAAACAGTGCGGCAAAGACGGGCTCCATGGCGTAAATGACGGCGGCCTTGTCGGCGCTGACATGCTTTTGCGCCATGGCCTGCAGTAGGAGCATGCCGGCCGTGGCAATCAGGCCCAGGTATACCAGCGGCCACAGGTGCGGCAGCAGGCGCTGGTCCAGGTTGTGCAGCGTGCCGCTGCTGGCGTCGGATGCCACCACCCACAGCCCGGCAAACACGGTCATGAACAGGATCTGGGTGGCGGTGAGCTGGCGGGCGTCGTGCTCGTTCGCGCGCTGCGACAGCACGATCACATACAGCGCATACGCCAGCGCGCACAGCAGCGTGGCGCCATCGCCGAGCAGGTGGGTGCCGCCTTCCCAGGACATGAGGCCAATGCCCAGGCAGGCCGCTAGCGCGCACGCCAGCGTGAGTGCGCTCAGCGTGCCGCCCCACAGCAGCCCCAAGAGCGGCACCATGAGCACGTTCAGGCTGGTCAGGAAGGCGCTGCGGTTGGATGAGATGTATTGCAATCCGTAGGCCTGCGTCACGTAAGACACCAGCGCCAGCGCACCCAGGATGGCCCCGTCGCGCCAGGTGGCGGCAGGCACGCGGCGCAGAAAGGGTGCCATGCACAGCGTGGCAAAGGCAAAGCGGATGGCCGAAATCTCCACGCCGCTGAGCGTGACAGCGGCCGATTTCAGCAGCGGAAAGGTGGTGCCCCACACCAGCGTGACAAACACCAGGATGCCCACATGCCGGTTCATGGCGTGCCTCCAGTGCTGCGGGCAAAGATCAGCATCAGGTTGTTGGCGGGCATGGCCACGCGCTCGCGCAGGTGCAGGCCGTGCGTGTGCGCAACGGCCTCCACGTCTTCGCGCCGACGCAAGCCGTGGGTGGGGTCGTGGGCGCGCAGGCTGGCGTCAAAGGCGCGGTTGCTTTCGGTGGTGGGCACGTGGTCTTCCAGGTAGGGGCCGTAGGTGATGAGCAGGCCTTGGGGTTTGAGTACGGTTGCGGCGCCGCGCATCAGCGCCGCGCAGGTGGCCCAGGGCGCAATGTGGAGCATGTTGATGCACAGCACCAGGTCCACCGTTTCGCCAGCCGACAGCCAGTGCGGCTGCATCACATCGAGCTGGCGCGCGGCGTGCACGTTGTCCAGGTCGGCGGCATTGGCATAGGCCTCGATGTTGTAGAGCGCGCCGCGCTGCAGGTCGGTGGGCTGCCAGGTCCATTGGGGCAGGTGCTGCGCAAACCATGCCACATGCTGTCCGGTGCCAGAGGCGATTTCCAGCGCGCGGCCTTGCGCGGGCAGCACGCGCTGCAGCACCTCCAGGATGGGCTGTTTGTTGCGTTCGGCCGAGGGGCTGAAGTCGGGTTGCATGGGGCTTCAGGCTTCGCGCTGCACACGCACGTCGGAGCAGGGGTAGGCCACGCAAGGCAGCACATAGCCCTGGGCGTGCTCCTCGGCGCTCAGGCCGGGCCAATCCAGTTCGTAGCGCACCTGGCCCTGCGTGAGCTGGCCGATGCAGGTGCGGCAGGTCCCATTGCGGCAGGAACTGGGCCAGTTGC
Organism: Rhodoferax sp.; assembly: GCA_046348185.1. Taxonomy (GTDB): domain Bacteria; phylum Pseudomonadota; class Gammaproteobacteria; order Burkholderiales; family Burkholderiaceae_C; genus Allorhodoferax. Next base: position 327,792 of record JAXMER010000013.1, read on the forward strand.
TGCCCGCCATTTCCAGTGACAGCAGCAAGGTGTCGTGCGACCAGGCATCGGCCTGGATGCCTTCAGGTTCGGTATGGGCGGTGTACAGGGTGGAGGGGGCAGTCATCGCAAGAGTCGGGGGGCGGAAAACGCAAACCGGCAATGGTAAGCGGATTCGCAGGGCTATGATCCCGCACAACCCCAACAACAACCCACCTGGAGACACCATGCCCCGTCCATTTACCTGGCCTTTGGCAGGCCGTGCCGTCCTCACTGCATGGGCCTGGGCTTGCGCCAGTGCGTGCGCCCCTGTGGTTCTGGCTCAGACAGCCTGGAATGCCGACAAGGGGCTGGTGCTGGTGGGCAAGGTGGTCACGCTCAATGATGCCGGTGAGGTGCTGCCCCATGCTCGCGTGTGGCTGGCCGGTGGTGCCATCCAGGCCATTGCCCGCGAAGACGAAGCATTGCCCGACGAGGCCAAGGACGCGCCTGTGGTGGACAGCCAGGGCGTGATTTACCCTGGCCTAATCGACCTGCACAACCACCCCGAGTACGCCATCTACCCGCTGCTGCCCATCCACCGCGCCTACCGCGACCGCTACGAATGGCGCTGGTACAGCGACGTGTACAACAAGCGCATCACCTACCCGCAGGTGGTGCTGGCGCAGCCGCAGTATCTGGGCCTGGCGCTGGAGATTGGCCGCTACGGCGAATACAAGGCGCTGGCCGGGGGCACGACCAGCCTGCAAGGCGGGCGCAACAATCTGCCGTACTCTAAGGAAGAGTGCCTGGTGCGCAATGTGGAGAACTCGCGGGTGGAGCCCCGCGTGGCCTCCAGCCGGGTGGATATTGGGCGCAGCGCCAAGGAGTGGGCCGCCATGCAGGATGAACGTGCCAAGGGGCCGCTGGTGGTGCATCTGGCCGAAGGCCCGTCGCCCCGCATGGCCAGCGAGTTCACCGCCATCAAGGAGAGCAACCTGCTGGGCCCGGAGTTGATTGCCATCCATGGCGTGGGCCTGACGGCGCCGCAGCTGCAGGAAATGGCCACCGCCGGGGCCAAGCTGGTGTGGTCGCCACTGTCCAATTTCATGCTGTATGGCAAGACCGCGCAGGTGGAGGCTGCCAAGCGTGCGGGCCTGTCCATCAGCCTGGCGCCAGACTGGGCGCCCTCAGGCAGCAAGTCCAGCCTGGGGGAACTCAAGGTGGCCGACCTGGTCAACCGGCATGACTTGAAGGGCCTGTTCAGCGACCGTGAACTGGTGGAAATGGTCACGCGCAATCCCGCGCAGGCCATGGGTTGGGGGCAACGTCTAGGGCAGATTGCGCCAGGGTACCTGGCCGATGTGCTGGTGGTGGACGACCGCAATCCGGACCCCTACCGCAACCTGATCCTGGCGACCGAAGCCCACATCCAGTTGGTGGCGGTGCGTGGTGAGCCCCTGTACGGCGACCGGCAGCTTCTGGCCCTGGCACGCGGCGGCGAAGACGGCATGGAGACCACCTGGACCTTGCGCAAGGGTGGGCGCAGCAAGGCCATGATGCCCAATTGCCCCAACACGGGCCTGCCCGCGCAATCGGTGGCCGAGACAGCCGCACGCCTGCAGCAGGGCCTGCGCTTTGATGCGCGGCAGTTAGCCGACAAGCTGACGCCGCAACAGCGCGCCAAGGATTTCGCGCAGTGCGGCCTGAGCGCACCCGACGCTTCCACCCCCGTGACCGCTGTGGATGCCAAACGGCTGCTGGCCTGCCGCTACAGCCTGCCGTTTGAGCGCACGCGCCTGAGTCCGCTCACCATGGGGCAAGACCCGGACTTTCTGCCCCGCTTGATGCGCAACCCCAATCTGCCCAAGTACCTGCGCAAGCTGCCAACTTACTACCGGTAGACGCGCGGCGCCTGCGCGCTTACCACAGTTTGTGGCGTTGTCTTGCGCTCGCCGATCGGCTGCTTAAACGCTGGGCACTCTTTGGAAACCCACGCGCCATGCGGCCTGGCGGCCTTGCAAACAAGCTTATCCACAAACTAGCCCACAGTAGGGTTGGGTAAGTTTTTTTGGGGGGATCAGGGCTTTTTGTCGGCGAGTTCGCGCAATTGCGCCAGGGTTCCAGACCAAACCTCGTAAAAGCCGTCGCGGCTATTGGTTTGCAACCAGGTTTCCCAGCGGGTGTGCGCAAATTTCGGATCGTTCACGGCTAACTCCTTTTGCTCGATGCCCACCGACAGGGTGCCGCCGCCGATGCCTTTGGCCTGGCGCACCTCGTCTTGGATGCGCCGCAGCTCGGCTTGCGCTTCGGTGGGCAGGCGATGCAATAACCAGCGTCGCCCCGGGCCCGGGGCCTCCAAGCCATGTGTTGCCACCGCTTGCACCGTTTGCTGCAAAGGGATGCGCTTGTCAATGGCGGTATAGGCGCCCGCCTCACGCGGCGTGAGCTTGATCTGCAACTGGGGCGCGCTGCCCGCAGGCAGCACCATGCGTGCGTCCACTTGCAGCGCCACCATGAACTCCGCCGGGTTGGCATCGAGCAGTTCACCCGAGAGGCGCATCAGTCGCGGGAGCGACCGCAGCGGCACCCCACTGCAGGCGACCAGAAGGGAACAGCAAACAAAGAGCCAGGCGATGCGAGTCTTCATACGAGAGAATATGTTGCAAGTTGATAAAATATTATCGTAAAACAGAAATGTGTTATCGTAAAGAAACAATATCACTATTGGAGATCCCATGCCACTGACCGCACCCCTGTCGGCCGCAGCCCGCCTGGCGCGCATTCGCCGTCTGAGCCGCTGGATGGGCTGGTTTTGCCAGGCGCTGATGCTGGCCCTGCCGGTGGCCTTGTTAGCGTACTGGGCAAGCACACCCGATGCCGAGCTGGCACAGCAAGGCAACCTGCCTGCTGCAGCGCTGCGCAACACGTTGCAGCCCTGGCAGCGCTGGGCCTGCGCGGCCATTGCTGCAGTGCCCATGGGCATGCTGTTGATGGGCTTGGCCCAGGCGCGTGGCTGTTTTGTGCAATTCGCTCTGGGGCAGGTCTTCACGGTGCAGGCCACCGTGCGGCTGCGTCGTTTTGCGGCGTGGGTGGCCGGGACCGCGCTGGCCGCCATTGCGGCAGGCGCGCTCACCTCGGTTCTGCTCACGCTGCACAATCCGACCGGCTCGCGCTACCTGTCGGTGGGGGTCAATTCCAACCATGTGATGACGCTGTTCTTTGCGGCCATGGTGTGGCTCATGGCCGAGATCGTTGACCAAGGCCAGGTGCTGGCCGAAGAAAACGCCGCGTTTGTTTGACGGGGTCCGGGGTCTATGCCCATCGTAATTCAACTGGACGTCATGCTTGCGCGGCGCAAGGTCAAGTCCAAGGACCTGGCCGAACACGTCGGCATTACCGAAGCCAATTTGTCCTTGCTCAAACAGGGCAAGGTCAAAGGCGTGCGCTTTGACACCCTGGAGCGCATCTGTGCCTACCTGGAGTGCCAGCCGGGCGATTTGCTGGTGTTTGTTCCCGAAGGGGCCGCACCCGGCTAGGCGGTAGGGGGCTCTTGACAGAGCCTCCAGGGCGGCGGCGGTTTGGTCACGCCCCAGGCCGATAACCCTGTCGCCCACGCGCCCATCCCAGCGGCGGTACATTTGTAATCAATAATGTTTACAAATTAACCCATGCGACCCTTTGTGCTGACTGGCGCTGCCTGTTTGGTGGCCTTTCTTTCCACCGTGGGGGCGGCGCTGCCGTACCCCATCTTGGCGCCCTTGTTCGCTGCGGAAGCGGTGAACCCACTGAATCACTTTCTGGGGCTGCCACCCAAGCTGCTGTTGGGTGTGGCCTTGGCCATCAACCCGCTGGGCCTGCTGCTGGGTACGGCCCTGTTGGGGCCCTTGTCTGACCGCCTGGGCCGCCGCCCGGTGTTGCTGGCAACCGCGGTGGGTGCGGCACTGGGGCACGCCTTGACGGCAGTGGCCTTGCTGGCGCAGTCGTACCCGCTGTTCATCGTGGCGCGCTTTGCCACCGGGCTGATGGAAGGCAACGCCAGCGTGGCGCGGGCCATGCTGGCCGACGCCTTGGACGGCGCAGCGCGTGTGAAGGCGTTTGCCTGGCTCAATAGCGCCTTGTACAGCGGCTGGTTGGCCGGGCCGTTGCTGGCGGCCGTGGCGCTGGCCTGGGGCGATACCGCGCCGTTCTGGGTGGCCAGCGTGGCCATGGTGCTGACCGCACTGTTGGTGCTGGGCGCGGTGCCCGGCATCGCCCCGGCGCAGGGCAGCGATGGCCTGAGCTGGTGGCAGGCGGCCCAGCGTAGCCACGCGCTGACCTTGTTGCGCCATGCCGACCTGCGCATTCTGTTCGTAATTCAACTGGCCTACACCTGCGGGGTGACCGCCTTTTACGAGTTCTATCCCTTGTGGCTGGTGGAGGTGGCAGGCTATGACGCGCGTGGCATCGCCTGGCTGACGGCGGCCTTGTGTGCGGTGATGGCACTCAGTTCGGTGGTGTTCGGCCGCTCGGCGTCCAGCCAGCCCTTGCGTGCCGGGGCCTGGTTTGCCTTGCTCAGTGCGCTGTGTATCCTGGCCGTGGCGCTGGGCAATGCGCCGTTGGGCATTGCCGCCGTGGTGCTGTTTGGCGCACCCAACGCCATCTACAACGCGGTCATGCCGGTGTGGGCGTCGGAACGCTATGGCCATCACGGCCAGGGCGCCGTCATGGGACTGTGGTCCACCACTTTTTGCGTGGCCAATATCGTGATGGCCGCCTTGGGCGCCGGCCTTACGCTGTGGGACACCCGTTTGATTCTGGGCGTCGGGGCACTGTTGTCGATCTGGGCGGCCTGGCGTATCGCACAGTGGTCCACCGAAGGTCTGACCAAGGCCGCTGCGCAGCAGATGCAACCATGAATACCAGTGACCGTGTGCTGTACCTGATCAAGACCCACGGCCCGCGCACCGCGCAGCAACTGGGGCAGGCGCTGGGCATGACCTCCATGGCGGCGCGCCGCCACCTGGAAACCTGGGAAAGCAAAGGGTTGCTGCACAGCCAGGACCAGGCCGAAAAAGTCGGCCGACCGGCGCGCTACTGGTCCCTGACCGAAGCGGGGCATGCGCGCTTCCCGGACCGGCACGGTGAGCTGACCGCGCAACTGATCGACCAGGTGCGCAGCTTGTTTGGCGAGCAGGGCATGGATAGGCTGCTGGCCGCACGCGAGCACACCATGTGCGAGCGCTATGCCGATGCGATGGAGGGTGCCACCACCTTGGCGCAGCGCCTGCAGGCGTTGACCCAGGCGCGCGACGAAGAGGGCTACATGGCCGAGGTGCAGGCCCAGGCCGATGGCAGCTTTTTGCTGACGGAGCACCATTGCCCCATCTGCGCGGCCGCGTCGCGCTGCCAGGGTTTTTGCCGCAGTGAGCTGGCGGTGTTTCAGCAGGCCATCGGCACGGCAGGCAGCGTGTGCCGCGAAGAGCACTTGCTATCCGGCGGGCAGCGCTGCGTCTACCGCATCACGCCGGTTTGAAGCGGCGCGGGCCTCAGAAGGATGACCCCGGCTCGCCCAGGAAGGCGATTTCCGGTGCGCTGGATGCCCGATCCAGCACCTGGTTGCGGTGCGGGTAGCGACCAAAGCGGTCGATGATGGCCTTGTGCCGCTGGGCATAGTCCAGATTGGATTCCATGCCCGGCTGTGCGAAGAGTTGCACAGCCTGTTCCTGGATCACGGCCGATTCGCTGTGCATGTACGGCATGTAGGCAAACACGCGCTGTGCCACCGGCAAGGACCGATCGGCACCGCAGGCCACCAATTCCTGCGCAAGCACCAGGGCTAGCGCGTCCTGGGCAAAGGCGCGCGGCGTGTCGCGAAAGATGTTGCGCGAGAACTGGTCCAGCACAAGGATCTCGGCCAACCGGCCCTGGGCATTGGTGCGCCATGCAAAAAGCTCGCAGCGGGCGGCTGCCTCCAGGGTTACGCCAAAGCGTTGGCGCATGGCCTGGTCTAGGGCAGGGTCCTTGCTGAAATGCTGCTGCGGTGTCAGTTCCTCAAACCAGAAATGCAGGATGTCGTGGGCTTGCATGGTGCGCTCCTTGCGGACAAATGGGGCAGGGTGATGGATACGAGTCATACCACAAATTCCAGCGGGGGAGAACGCGATTTCCGTGCGTGCTGAAAAAAGTGGCACCGTGTTGCAAGCCAGAGCCCATGCGGGTTTGCGGGCTTTTGAACACGGTTATTCACAAGCTAGCCCACAGCGGGTGTGGGCGAAAAAAAACCCGCTTGCGCGGGTTTTTGAGCGTGCATTTTTGTGGTATCAGCCGCCGTGGAATTTCATCATCAGCGGCACGATCAAGAGGGCCACGATGTTGATGATCTTGATGAGCGGGTTCACGGCTGGGCCGGCGGTGTCCTTGTAGGGGTCGCCCACGGTGTCACCGGTCACGGCAGCTTTGTGGGCTTCCGAGCCCTTGCCGCCATGGTTGCCGTCTTCGATGTACTTTTTGGCGTTGTCCCAGGCACCGCCGCCGGTGCACATGGAGATGGCCACGAACAAGCCGGTCACGATGGTGCCCATGAGCAGGCCGCCCAGGGCCGCAGGGCCCAGAGCCAGGCCCACCACGAGGGGAACCACCACGGGCAGCAGGCTGGGGATCATCATTTCCTTGATGGCAGCGGTGGTCAGCATGTCCACGGCGGTGTCGTACTCGGGCTTGCCGGTGCCGTCCATGATGCCCTTGATGGTCTGGAACTGGCGGCGCACTTCCACCACCACCGAGCCCGCCGCGCGGCCCACGGCTTCCATGGCCATGGCACCGAACAGGTAGGGAATCAGGCCACCAATGAACAAGCCGATGATGACCTTGGGGTCGCTCAGGTCGAACTTGATGTGGGCGCCCAAGCCCTCGAGCTTGTGGGTGTAGTCGGCAAACAGCACCAGGGCGGCCAATCCAGCGGAGCCGATGGCGTAGCCCTTGGTCACGGCCTTGGTGGTGTTGCCCACGGCATCCAGCGGGTCGGTGATGTCACGCACGCTAGAAGGCAGTTCGGACATCTCGGCGATGCCACCGGCGTTGTCGGTGATGGGGCCGTAGGCGTCCAGGGCCACCACGATACCGGCCATGCTGAGCATGGAGGTGGCTGCCACAGCAATGCCGTACAGACCGGCCAGCGAGTAGGCGGCGTAGATGGCTGCGCACACAAACAGCACGGGCCAGGCAGTGGAACGCATGGAAACGCCCAGACCGGCAATGATGTTGGTGCCGTGGCCGGTGGTCGAGGCCTGGGCGATGTGGCGCACTGGGCTGTACTGGGTGCCGGTGTAGAACTCTGTGATCCAGACCAGGGCACCGGTCAGGACAAGGCCGATGGCGCAGGCACCAAACAAGGTGCCAGAGCTGACGGTATGTCCGTCAGCGAGCTGGACCGCAGCAGGAAACATGGCCTGGGTCACAAAGTAGAAGGCAATCAGCGACAGCACACCGGCAATGGCCAGTCCCTTGTACAGGGCGGGCATGACGTTCTTCATGTCGGGCGAGGCCTTGACGAAGAAGCAGCCGATGATGGACGCGACGATCGACACCGCACCCAGGGCCAGCGGATACATCACTGCCGAAGCCCCGGCACCGCTGACGAGCAACCCGCCCAGCACCATGGTGGCGATCAGCGTCACGGCGTAGGTTTCGAACAGGTCGGCGGCCATGCCAGCGCAGTCACCCACGTTGTCGCCCACGTTATCGGCGATCACGGCGGGGTTGCGCGGGTCATCTTCAGGAATGCCGGCTTCAACCTTGCCCACCAGGTCGGCGCCCACGTCGGCGCCCTTGGTGAAAATGCCACCGCCCAGACGGGCAAAGATGGAGATTAGTGAAGAGCCGAATGCAAAGCCGATCAGGGGGTTGAGTGCCTTGGCATCAGCGCCAGCGCCACCCAGGTACCAGTAGAACACCGTTACGCCCAGCAGACCCAGGCCCACCACCAGCATGCCGGTGATGGCGCCGCCGCGGAAGGCCACGTCCAGCGCCGGGCCGATGCCCTTGGTGGCGGCCTGTGCGGTGCGCACGTTGGCGCGCACCGACACGTTCATGCCGATGAAGCCACAGGCGCCGGACAGGGCGGCACCAATGACAAAACCGACGGCCGTGTTGGCGTCCAGGAAGACACCAATCAGGACGGCCAAGATCACCCCGACGATGGCGATGGTCTTGTATTGGCGCGCCAGATAGGCCGCAGCGCCGGTTTGAATGGCTGCCGCGATTTCTTGCATGCGAGCGTTGCCCGCGTCCTGGGAAAGAATCCATCCGCGTGCCCAGAAGCCGTACACCACGGCAATGAGTCCGCCGACAAGCGCTAGGTATAGCGCCGAGTTGCCCGACATAGTCTTACTCCTCTACGATTATTTTTCACGAAGTAGGGGACAACGCCAGCGTTGCCCCCGCTGCGTTGCTTCCTCTTAGCTCCGGTCCAACAATGTTCCTGAGAGACGATTGGCCAACGGGCGGACTGTAACTTGAAAAGGTGACAAAACCGGGTCAGCGCAAGACCTGAGTCAGTAAAATGAGGGTAAATACTGATCTGCAACCGATTTTCAAAACTTAGAAGGTTCCCATGTCACTCGACAACGTCACACCCGGCAACAACGTCCCCGACAGCTTCAACGTCATCATCGAAATCCCGATGAATGCAGACCCCGTCAAGTACGAGGTCGACAAGGCCACCAGCGCCATCTTCGTGGACCGTTTCATGAGCACGGCCATGCATTACCCCACCAACTACGGTTATGTGCCCAAGACCATTTCGGGTGATGGCGACCCGGTGGACGTACTGGTGGTCACTCCGGTGCCGCTGATCCCCGGTGTGGTGGTTCCGTGCCGCGCCATTGGCATCCTGAAGATGCAAGACGAAGCCGGTCTGGACGGCAAGGTGCTGGCCGTGCCCACCAACAAGATACTGTCGTTGTACAGCCGCTGGGAAAAGCCCGAAGACCTGCAGCCGCTGCGCTTGAAGACCATTGCCCATTTCTTTGAGCATTACAAAGACCTCGAGGAAGGTAAGTGGGTCAAGATTTTGGGTTGGGAAGGCCCTGAAGCAGCGCGCCAGGAAATCCTGGAGGGCATTGCCAACTACCAAAAGGCCCAGCAGGCGGCCTGAACGGCGCAAAGTCCCTGTGGCAGGGAGTAGAGAACTGGAAATAGCGCGTGTATGATGGCCCGAAATCAGGCGGCACAGGTCGCCTCGTTTCACCGTAGTCAAGGATGCGCCACCATGTCCACTGAAACCCTTGCCACATCGGCGTCCGCCCACCTGGCACCGTCGGGCCAGTACCTCACCTTGCGTTTAGGTGGTGAGGAGTACGCGATCGACATTCTTCAGGTCAAGGAGATCCGGTCGTACGAAATCCCCACCAAGATGGCCAACAGCCCGGACTACATCAAGGGCGTGATCAATCTGCGCGGGGTGATCGTGCCCATCGTGGATCTGCGCATGAAGCTTCGTCTGGACAAGGTGGACTACAACGACTTTACGGTGGTCATCATCCTGAATGTGCGCGGTACCGTCATCGGTGCTGTGGTGGATGCGGTGTCCGATGTGGTGACCCTGGACGGCGCCAACATCAAGGCAGCTCCGCAGTTTGAATCATCGATCGACTCCCGCTTCATTCGAGGCATCGTCCAGTTGGGCGAGCGCATCCTGATCGTGGTCAACATCGAAGCCCTGCTCAGTAATGCTGAGCTGGGCATGCACTAACGCTGCGTCAGGCCGCCTTGGGCGAGCGCGCCCGGGTGCGCTTTTTCGGCGCCGTCAGCTGCAGGGCGGTTTCTAGCTCGGTAATGGCATTGCTGGTGTAGTCCAGCATGCGTTGCAGGCTGGGCACCGAGCGCCTGCAGGCAATGAATCCAAACCCCAACTGGTCGCCATAGCCGCTGATGGTGATGTTCAACGCCAGGTAATGCGTGGGAATGGAAACTGGATAGGCCTCGTCCAGGCGCGCACCATTGAGGTACAGCGTTTCCCGCGGGCCGGGAACGTTGGAGATCACCAGGTTAAAGAGCGGGTGCTTTTGCGCCGCGCCCGTCACGATGCCTGCACCCAGGGGTGAAATGGACGTGATGCCGTGCGCCATCTTCTGCAGGCGGGGCATGCCCGATAGCCGCTGCTTGGCCTCGGTGGTGGAGGCCACGATGCGCTGCAGGCGCTTGAGCGGGTCGGCCACGTTGGTGGCCAGGCTGGCCAGCAATAGCGACACCTGGTTGCCCCCGGCGTCGGTTTCGCCGTGCAGCGACACCGGCACCATGGCGACTAGCGGCTTCTTGGGCAGGCGGCCCTGCGATTGCAGGTATTCGCGCAGCGCCGCGGCGCAAATGGCCAGGGTGACATCGTTGACGGTGGCCCCGGCGGCTTCGCCAATGCGCTTGATGCGTGAGAGCGCATACGACTGTGCCGCGAACCGGCGCGAACCGGCAATTTCCACGTTGAAGAGCGTTGGCGGTGCCTGAAAGGGCAGGGCAGCGGGCCCGGTTGCCGTGCTGGCGCGCACGATGTCCCACAGGCCGCTGCCCACGCCGGGCAGAATCTCCTTGCCCATGCGCGCCATGGCGGTCAACTGCTGTAACAAGCCCGCAGGAGGGGCCTTGCTGCGCCGGGTGGTGGGGTGTTGGCTGAAGGGCAGTGCCCACATGGGTGCCTTGCGCGACTGCGCATCGGTTGACATGGAGTTGGCCGCCATGCGTGCGCCAGTGACACCGTCGATCAGCGCGTGATGCATTTTGCTGTAAATGGCAAAGCGTCCGCCGGGTAGGCCTTCGATAACATAGATTTCCCACAGCGGGCGGTTGCGGTCCAGCAGGTGTGCATGCTGGCGTGACACCATGGCCAACAGTTCGCGGATGCGCCCGGGTTGGGGCAGGGCCACATGGCGCAGGTGGTAGTCCAGTTCGAAATCGGCGTCTTCCTCCCAGTACCACAGGCCCATGCGCAGCACCGGGCGCAAATTGAAAGGCGCTATCGCATGCACATGCTTGCGCCATTCGGTCAGCAGGTCGTGCACAAAGTGCGGCCCGGCATCGCTGGGCGGCGTAAAGATGTTCAGCCCGGCCACATGCATGGGCTGGTTGCGGGTCTCCATCCAGAGGAAGGCGGAATCGGTGGGGCTCAAGGCATGCATGGCAGGGTGCAGTAGCGGTGGAGCGCCCATGGTAGTGGGTTTTGCGCGGTGGCAGTGTCTACTGCGTGCCAGGCACGAGCGGCAGTTCCGCCAGTTCGGCACAAACCCAGCCGATTACGCCAGGGTCCAGGCACATCTGCAAATGCCCCATGCCCGTAAATACCTTGGGGGTGAGGCCGGGCAGCACCTGCGCGCGCTGTGGGAACACGATGTTGTCCTGCGCCGTCAGGGCCAGGCGCATCAGTGTGCGTGCGCTGGTGTCTTCGCTTGCCGCCAATGTGTGCAGCCAGGGGCTGTGCCACTGCATCTGGCGTCCGTTGGGTGAACTGCCGGTGCCGGGCTGGATGCGCGTGCCCTGGTGCGGTGTGCCCAGGGTAAGCACCCGACAGGCTTGCGATGTGCCATAGGTGCGCATCCAGGCGCGGATGGCGAGGCCCCCCATGCTGTGGCCCACCAGGGCCACCTGGGCTGCCTGCGTGTGTTGGCGCAGTGCCGCCACGGCGGCCTGCACCTGGGCTGCATAGTCGTCGATGGAGGCAAACACCGGTTCCAGGTTGATGGCCAGCACCGCATGGCCCTGCGCACGCAGGGCGCGCACCACATCGTCCCACAGCCGGTGGTTGCACAGGTAGCCATGCACCAGCACCACCGGTGCCCGCGTGGGCGTACGGGTGGGCGGCTGTAGCGTCGGTGCGTTGGATGCCCAGGGCTGGCGTAGCGCATAGATGCGCAGTGCCGCTACCCATTCACCTAGCAGCGCTTGCCACCATAGCGCAGCGCCTTCGCCGTTGCGCGCCTCCCAGGCCGACAGCTGGCACACGCCGGCACTGGTTGCCAGTGGCGCCGCCACCGCACCAACCAGCGCCGCCAGCCAGCCTTGGCACAGCGCATACCCCAGCCCGGCACCGATGAGGGCCTGGAGCAGGAGCAGGATGCGCAGCCAGCGGGCCAACATGGTGGGGTGCGAGGATCAATACATGGGTTGGAACTGCCGGATGGTAGCCTTGACGGCGTCGGACAGTGCAAAACCATCCCCAAACTGGCGGGCCAGGTCGGCCGCACGGGTCTCGAATGCCTCAACGCCCATACCGTAGATGAATTGCATGGCCCCGCCCGTCCAGGCCGGAAAGCCAATGCCAAAGATGGAGCCAATGTTGGCGTCGTGCACGCTGGTGAGCACGTTTTCACTCAAGCAGCGAGCCGTTTCGACCGCCTGGCGGTAGAGCAGGCGGTCTTTCAGGTCGGTGATGGTCCAGACCGCATCGGACTTTTCGAATAGTGGCTTGAGCTGGGGCCATAGGAACTTCTTGGCGCCGGGCTCGGTCGGGTACTCGTAGAAGCCCCCGCCTGCGGCACGCCCGGCGCGCCCCAGTTCGGTCACCATGCGCCGCGCCAGCGCTTCGCCGGGCGTGGGTACATAGGTTTTGCCCTCGGCAGCGAAGTCTGCCTGGGTTTGGTCCATCACATGTACGCTCAGGGACAGCGAAGTCTCATCAATCACCGCCAGCGGCCCCACCGGCATGCCGCATTGCAAACCGGCGTTTTCAATCGCTGCAGCCGGGATGCCTTCGCCCAGCATGGCAATGCCTTCCATCACGAAGGTGCCAAACACCCGGCTGGTGAAGAAGCCGCGCGAATCATTGACCACGATGGGCAGCTTGCCCAGGGCCTGCACGTAGTCGAAAGCGCGGGCAATCGTCTCGTCATCGGTCTCCTTGCCCTTGACGATTTCCACCAACTGCATCTTGTCCACCGGGCTGAAGAAATGGATGCCGATGAACTTCTTGGCATCGCGGCTGGCCTTGGCCAAGCCGGTGATGGGCAGGGTGGACGTGTTGGAGGCAAAGAAGCCGCCGGGTGCCAACATGGGCTCGGCCTCCTGCGTGACCTTGGCCTTGAGTTCGCGGTTCTCGAACACGGCCTCGATGATCAGGTCGCAACCCGTAAGGTCGGCTGCATCTGCCGTGGGCTGGATGCGCGCCAGAATTTCGGCCTGCTTTTCAGCCGTCATGCGGCCCTTGTCCACGCGGGTCTGGGTGAGCTTGGCTGTGTACGCCTTGCCGTGCTCGGCCTTGTCCTGGCTCACGTCCTTCAGCACGGTGGCGATGCCTTTGCTGGCTTGCGCGTAGGCAATGCCCGCGCCCATCATGCCCGCACCCAGGAGGCCCACCTTGGCGGGCTTGTAGCGCGGCACATCCTTGGGGCGGCTCTGGCCGCCCTTGATGGCGTTCATGTTGAAGAAGAAGGTGTTGATCATGGCCTTGGCCTGGGTGCCGGTCATGAGTTGGGCCAGGGCGCGGCTTTCCAGGCGCAGGGCGGTGTCCAGGTCCACCTGCAGGCCTTCGACCATGCAGGCCATGATGGCCTCGGGCGCGGGGTACAGACCGCGGGTCTGCTTCTTGATCATGGCCGGTGCCACCACCAGCATCTGCGCCACGGCGGGCGAAGAGGGCAGGCCACCGGGCACCTTGTAGCCCTTGGCTTCCCAGGGGTGCTGGGCCGTGGGGTGCGCCGCAATCCAGGCCAGGGCCTTGGCGCGCATCTCACTGTTGGCATTGGGGCCAGGTTCGACCAGTTCATGGATGAGACCGAGCTTCATGCCATCGGCCGGACCAAATAGTTTGCCCTCGACCAAGTAGGGCTGCGCGCCCATCAGGCCCAGGTGGCGCGTCATCTTGGTCACGCCGCTGGCTCCGGGCAACAGGCCCAGCGTCACTTCGGGCAGGCCCAGCTGGGTCTTGGGCGAGTTGATGGCAATGCGATGGTGGCCCAGCAGCGCCACTTCCCAGCCGCCTCCGAGTGCGGTGCCGTTGATCAGGCTGACCACGGGCTTGCCCAGGGCCTCGATGGCGCGGAAGTTCTTCTTCAGCAGCTCGATTTGGCTAAAGACTTCGGGCGCATCGCTGGGTTGGAGGCGCATGGTGCCCTTGAGGTCGGCACCGGCGAAGAAAGTGCTCTTGGCCGATGTCAGCAGGATGCCTTGGATGGCGTCCTTATCTTGCAGCACCCGCGCGGCCAGGGCGGACATGTCCTCTTGCCATTGCAGGCACATGGTGTTGACGGGGGAGTTGGGCTCGTCGAAGGTGATGGTGGCGATGCCTTTGCCGTCGATCTGTTCCAGGGCGTAGTGAATGGTTTTCATAGTGCTATCGAATTAGGAGCTATATACGCAATTTCCACGAGGGCTAGAGGCCTATTTGGCTTACAAGCGCTCCACAATGGTGGCAATACCCATGCCGCCGCCCACGCACAGCGTGGCCAGGCCGTAGCGCAGCTTGCGGCGGTGCAGCTCGTCGATCAGCGTGCCCAGGATCATGGCGCCGGTCGCGCCGAGCGGGTGGCCCATGGCGATGGCGCCGCCGTTGACGTTGACCTTGTCGTGCGGCACCTTCATCTCCTTCATGAAGCGCATCACCACGGCGGCAAAGGCCTCGTTCACCTCGAACAGGTCGATGTCGTTGACGGTCATGCCAGCCTTGGCCAGCGCCTTGCGCGTGGCGGGCATGGGGCCGGTGAGCATGATGGTGGGATCGGCACCGGAGAGGGCCGTGGCGACGATGCGAGCGCGCGGCGTGAGGCCATGCGCCTTGGCCGCGGCCTCGTTGCCAATCAGCACGGCAGCCGCACCGTCGACGATGCCCGAAGAATTGCCGGCGTGGTGCACGTGGTGGATGCGCTCTACCTGCGGGTAGCGGGTCAAGGCCACGGCATCGAAGCCCATGGAGCCCATCTGCTCGAATGCGGGCTTGAGGGAGGCCAGGCCTTCGAGCGTGGTGGCGGGCTTGATGAATTCGTCACGTGTCAGGATGGGCAGGCCAATGGCGTCCTTGACCGGCACCACCGAGCGGTCAAAGTACCCGGCGGCCTGCGCGGCGGCGGCGCGCTGTTGCGACACCAGCGCAAAGGCATCCACGTCCTGGCGCGTGAAGCCTTCGAGCGTGGCGATCAGGTCGGCACCGATGCCCTGCGGCACAAAAGCGGTGGCGGAGTTGGTCTCGGGGTCCATGGCCCAGGCACCGCCATCCGAGCCAATGGGCACCCGGCTCATGCTCTCCACGCCCCCGGCCACCACCAGGTCTTCCCAGCCCGAGCGCACCTTCTGGGCCGCCATGTTCACGGCTTCCAGGCCGGAGGCACAGAAGCGGTTGATCTGCACACCGGCGGCCTGGAAATCCCAACCCGCCTTGAGCGCGGCCACCTTGGGCAAGACCGCACCCTGGTCACCCACGGGCGAGACCACGCCCATGACCACGTCGTCCACCCGGGCCGTGTCAAAGCCGTTGCGCTGCTGCAAATTGGTGAGCAGCCCCGCCAACAGGTTGACGGGCTTGACCTCGTACAGGCTGCCGTCTTTCTTGCCTTTGCCACGCGGGGTGCGGATGGCGTCGAATACAAACGCTTCGGACATGGGTGCTCCTCAAAAAACAAACGACCGTTCGAAGCGAAGTATATTCCTTTTTACCAAGCGTTTGCTTTGTGAAAATCAGCACGTCGGCACTGGACGCGATTACCCTGCTTCGGCTGTGCGCGGGGTTGGATGCCTTCGCAGCACCGCAAGCCAACCCACCATACCTGCGGCAAGCGTCAGAAACGGCAGCGCGGTTAAGTTCACCGACTCCCATCCGCCGGTGTTGAGGAGCCCTCCGGCCGAAAAAGACGCCAAGCTGACAACGGCAAACATCAAGAAGTCGTGGGCAGCCTGCGTTTGGGCTCGCTCGGCGGGGCGGTAGGCTTGGGTCAACAAGGTCGTGCCACCGACAAAGAGGAAATTCCAACCCACTCCCAGCAGAATCAAGCCCGAAAGGAAGTGCAGGAACTCGATTCCGCTCAGGGCGATGGCCACGTGTCCGGCCAGCAGTGTGATGCCAACGCCCATGATGCGCAATACGCCATGGCGGTGGATCAGGTTGCCGGTAAAGAAAGAGGGCACGAACATGCCCAGCACGTGCCACTGAATCACTTGGGTGGATGAGCCCAACGACTGCCCGCACATCTGCATTGCCAGCGGTGTTGCGGTCATGACCATCACCATGACGCCGTAACCCACCGATGAGGCTGCCAGTGCCGTCAGGAACACGGGTTGGCGCATGATCTCCAACAGGGGACGAGCAGGGCCCTGTGCATGCACGAGCGCTGGCGGCGCAAGGGTGATGCGGCTGACGACCAGCATTGCCAGCACGCTGGTGGCAAAGAGTGCCAGGTACGACGCAGCAAACGGCGCCGACCCCAAACCCTGGGTCACGCGGGCTAGGTTGGGACCGGCCAATGCAGCAACCACGCCGCCCGCAACCACCCAGGAAATGGCGCGGCTCCTGAAGTCGGCACTGGCACTGTCGGCGGCGGCAAAGCGGTAGTACTGCGCAAAACCCTGGTAGGCTCCGACCAGCATGTTCGCCAGCACAAACAGGCCGAAGTGGTGCATGACGACGCCAGCCGCGGCGAGCAGCCCTGCAGCACAGCCCAGGACCGTGCCCAGCAGAAACCCGATCTTTCGCCCCAATCGCTGCATCAGCAAGGAGGCTGGAATCATGGTGGCGGCTGCGGCAACCATCATCATGGCAATGGGCAGGGTCGCCAGGCGCTTGTCGGTCGCCAACTGCTGACCGACCAAGCCGGAGATGGTCATCACCATGACCGATGCGGTCTGGAACAACGCCTGGCTGGCGGCCAGCAGCAAGACAGTGCGTTTTTCGGAAGACGTGGGCTGCATCGTCGTGCCCTTAGAAGACGAGGGCCTTGTCGGCCCACACGGTCCAATCCGCCAACAGTTCAAGCGTTCCGCGCTGGGCGCATGCCACCAGTTCGTTCTCCTGGATGCCGCGCGCGTCCATGCAGGTGCCGCAGACTGCAACAGAGTCCGGCGCCGTGCGCGCAACCCGTTCCAGCATCAACTGCACGTTGTAGAAACCCTCGGGCACCTTTTGGCCCCTTTTGGCAGCCATTGCGGCATCGCCCATCAGAAATGTGCGCACCGAATGCTCGGTGCGCTTGGCCAAGGCACCCGCCAGGCGCAAGGCGTTATAGGTGCGCTCGTCGCCGTAGGGGGCGGCGTTGAGTATGAACAGAGTTTTCATCGTCTGGTCCTTTAATCTAACAATCTAACGAGGATTAGAATGTAGCATGATTGAACCGAAAAAAATCCGTTTGGACTTGGGATGGCAGTGAGGGCAGTTGCGAGGCAATTTGGACCCGACTGCGAAGCGTTTAGCAGCAGCTACAGGCGACAAAGAGGGATCAAAGTGGCCGCAAATGCCCCGCTGGCGCCCAAGCAGCACCGAAGGTGCGCCTAATGGATTTCCTCGGTTGAAGACGGGTGAAACCTCCGAGAATGCACCTATGCACGCCAAACGCATCCTCAAAGACAGCCTGTACGAACAGGTTGCACGCATGGCCAAAGCCATGGCAAGCCCGAAACGACTGGAGCTGCTGGAGCTGCTCTGCCAGGCCCCCAAATCGGTCGAGATGCTTGCCCACGAAGCGGGTATCAGCATCAAGCTTGCGAGCGCCCATCTCAAGGCCCTGCGTGGTGCACGCCTGGTGGAGACCGAGCGCCAGGGCAAGAACATCATCTACCGCATCGCGAGTCCGGACATTCCCCGTTTCTGGGTGGTATTGCGTACCCTGGCCGAGGGGAGGCTCTTTGAGTTGCAGGATGCACTGCGCACCCTGGCCTCGTCAGGAGGCGAATGGTTCAGCGAGGACCGGGACGCGCTCGTGCGCAAGGCGCAAGACGGCGAAATCGTGGTCATTGACGTGCGCCCGGCCAACGAGTTTGAGCAGGCCCACTTCCCCTACGCGCGCTCGATGCCGCTGGCGCAATTGCGTGCCCGCCTGGCGGAACTGCCGCGCGACAAACCGATCGTCGCCTATTGCCGCGGCCCCTACTGCCTGATGTCGGCCGATGCCGTGCGGCTGTTGCAGGACCAGGGATTTAGCGCCCAGCAGTGGCGTGAAGGGGTTGCGGATTGGGGCCTGGTCCGCGTCGGCTGAGCAACGCGAGGTGCAAACGCGCTATAGTTGCATTTATGCAAAGCAACTGCTTTGTAAAAATCTCGGAGCCCCCCATGATCGAACGCACCCTCTTCACCGCTGACCACGAATCCTTCCGCGACAGCTTTCGTCGCTTCCTGGAAAAGGAAGTCATTCCCTTCCACGCCGAGTGGGAAGAGCAGGGCTACGTTGCACGCGAAGTCTGGAACAAGGCCGGCGAGAACGGCTTCCTGTGCATGAGCATGCCCGAGCAGTACGGAGGCTCTGACGCCGACAAGCTGTTCTCGGTGATCCAGTTCGAGGAACTGGCGCGCGCCGGCACTAGCGGCATTGGCTATGGCCTGCACAGCGAAATCGTGGCGCCGTACATCCTGCACTACGGCACCGAGGCGCAGAAGGCCAAGTACCTGCCCAAGCTGGCCACGGGCGAGATGATTGGCGCCATCGCCATGAGCGAACCGGCCGCTGGTTCTGACCTGCAAGGCATCAAGACCACCGCCATGGAGCAGCCTGATGGCAGCTACCTGCTCAACGGCAGCAAGACCTTTATCACCAACGGCTGGCATGCGGATCTGGTCATCGTCGTGGCCAAGACCAACCCTGCGGCGGGCGGCAAGGGCACGAGCCTGCTGCTGGTGGAGCGCGGCATGCCGGGCTTCAGCGTGGGCAAGCGCCTGAAGAAACTGGGCATGAAAGCACAGGACACCTCGGAACTGTTCTTTGACAACGTGCGCGTTCCCGCAGCAAACCTGTTGGGCGGCAAGGCGCATGAGAACAAGGGCTTCATCTGCCTGATGGAGCAGCTGCCGTGGGAGCGCCTGCAGATTGCGGTGAGCGCCGTGGCCGGTGCCCAGGCTGCCATTGACTGGACGGTGGATTACGTGAAGGAACGCAAGGTGTTCGGCCAGCCCGTGGCCGCGTTCCAGAACACGCGCTACACCCTGGCCGAACTGCAGACGCAGGTGCAGGTGGCCCAGGTGTTCGTAGACAAGTGCTGCGAACTGATCTGCAAGGACCAGCTCGACACCGCTACCGCCAGCATGGCCAAGTACTGGACCACGGACCTGCAGTGCAAGGTCATGGACGAGTGCGTGCAGCTCTTTGGCGGCTATGGCTACATGTGGGAGTACCCCATCACGCGCGCCTACGCCGACGCCCGCGTGGCCCGCATTTATGGCGGCACCAATGAGATCATGAAGGAAGTGATCACACGCGCCATGGGTCTTGGAGCAAAATAGGCGGTTAGCCCCCGTGAAATATGACGGTGGCGCTATGTATTACATAGCAATCTGGCATTGCTGCACTGGGTTTTGCAAAAGCACTACCATGGCGCCATGACCTCTGCCAATGCCACCCTCTCCAGCACGTCCAGTCTGCGCGACGACGCTACCGTGATCGGCCTGGTCGGACTGGCACATGCCAGCTCGCACTTTGGGCACCTGTTGCTACCCCCCCTGTTCCCGGTGTTCATGAAGGAGTTTGGGCTGAGCTTTTCAGAGCTGGGGGCCTTGATGTCCACCTTTTTCGTGGTCTCCGGTGTGGGCCAGGCCAGTTCGGGGTTTGTGGTGGATCGGCTGGGCGCGCGACCGCTGTTATTCGCTTCGTTGGGGTTGTTCATCGCAGCCTGCCTGACGGCGTCGCAGGTTACGGGCCATCCGGGCCTGTTTGTTGTGGCCGCCCTGGCGGGCCTGGGGAATGCCACGTTTCACCCGGTGGATTTCACCATTCTCAACCAGCGGGTATCGGCTCCGCGCCTGGGCTATGCCTTCAGTGTGCACGGACTCACTGGCAACCTGGGTTGGGCTGCGGCACCGGTGTTCCTGGCCGGGTTGGCGGCACTGTGGGGTTGGCGTAGCGCCTATGTGGCAGCGGCAGGCATGTTTGCCCTGATTCTGCTGTTCATGATCTTGCACCGTGAGCGTCTGGCGACGCACGTGGTGGTGCGCGATGCGCAGGCCACGGCGCAAGGCAACTTGGACTTCATGCGCCTGCCGGTGGTGTGGTGGTGTTTTGGGTTCTTTCTGCTGTCCACCATGACGTTGGCCGTGGTGCAGAACTTCTCGGTTTCCATCTTGGCGGCTTTGCACGGCGTGCGGTTCGAGGCGGCGACCTATACGCTGACGGCCTACATGTTGTGCGGCGCTGTGGGCATGGCGGTCGGCGGCTTTGTTGCGGTGCGTGCGCCCCACGCGGACCGCGTGGTGGCGCTGGCCATGGCGGCCGGTGCAGCATTGCTGGTGCTGTGCGCAACCGGGTGGCTGGGCGCCACGGGGACCATGACGGTGCTGGCCATCACCGGCTTTGCCGTGGGCATTGGTGCGCCGTCACGCGACATGATGATCAAGCGTGCCACACCCAAGGGTGCTACGGGGCGGGTGTACGGGCTGGTGTATTCCGGGCTGGACACGGGGCTGGCCGTGGCGCCACTGATGTTTGGTGTGCTGATGGACCGGGGTTGGTACAGCGCCACGCTGCTGGGCGCGGCCCTGACGCTGGCGTTGAGCGTGGGCGCTGCCTTGGCGGTGGGACAACGCACCGTGCACTGAGCCCCAATCCGTGCCGTAACCCTGTCGTAACTGGATTCTCCTACTATCAAACGTGCGGCGCTGTTGACCGCAGTAAGGTTTATTGATGAATTGCGTTCTGTTTGTGCGGCGTTGTGCGGCGCTCTTGGCCCTGGTCGGTTCCTGTGCATTCGCCGATCCCGGCGTCAGCGACAAAGAAATTGTCGTGGGCCAGTTTGCGGCCCAGTCGGGCCCGGCGGCGGAACTCGGCAAGCGCATGCAGCAGGGAATCCTGGCCTATTTCAAGGCGGTCAATGCCGGTGGTGGAATTCAGGGGCGCATGGTGCGGCTGGTGTCCCGTGACGACGGCTACGAGCCCGAGCGCGCCGCTGCGGCCGTCAAGGCCTTGATCACGGAAGATCGTGTGTTCGCGCTGATCGGCTCGGTAGGTACGCCGACCACACTGGCGGCAGTACCGGCCATCGACGCAGCGGCCATTCCACTGGTGGGGCCGTTTACGGGCGCGCAGGCTTTGCGAGAGCCGTTCAACGCCAACATTTTCCATGTGCGCGCGAGCTATTTCGACGAAACCGAGCGTATCGTGCAGCATCTGAATACGGTGGGCATCACCCGCGTGGCCGTGTTCTACCAGAACGATGCCTATGGCAAGGCCGGTCTGGAAGGAGTCACGCGGGCGTTGGCGCGGCGCAAGCAGCAGCCCGTGGCCAGTGCTCAGGTTGAACGTAACAGTATCGATGTGGCCAAGTCGCTGACGGATATCCTGGCCGCAGCACCCGAAGCTGTGATCCAGATCAGCGCCTACAAATCCTGCGCTGAACTCATCCGGCAAGCGCGCGCCAAGGGTTTTGGTGGACAGTTCTACAACGTGAGTTTCGTGGGATCGAAGGCACTGGCCGACCAGTTGGGCGAGGCCGGTGCAGGCGTCACCATTTCACAGGTGGTGCCGTTCCCTTATGCCAAGACCTTGCCCGTGGTGCGCGAGTATCAGCAGCGTATGCAGGAGGCGGGTTCCGAGGATTTTGACTTCACCAGCATGGAGGGCTATCTGGCCGCCAAGGTTCTGGTCGAAGGGCTGCGTCGGGCCGGTCGCACACCGACCCGTGAAGGACTGGTTGCAGCGCTGGAGTCCTTGCGAGAGGTCAATCTGGGCGGCTTCTTTGTCAGCTACGGACCGCGAAACCATGAGGGCTCTCATTTCACCGATGTCACCATCATCGGCCGAGGTGGCAAGTTCATGCATTAGGGCTGCGGCGGCAGAGGCGCTGACAAAGCTGGCATGATGGCGGGTTTTTCGAACTCCGCGTAAATGCGATGACCGACTCTATTTCCGTTTCCGAAGCTCCCGAAGCCCCTGCACCCGAAGCCAAAACCCGCGCCCGACGTCCGGTTAGGACCGAGGTTATGCCGGTGCTCGAACGCCTGGCGGCGCTGTATCCGAAGTTATTTGGCGCCGAGTTCCTGCCGCTCAAGCGGGGTATCTACCAGGACCTGCAAGAAGCCCATCCCGGCTCTTTCGAGGCAGCCCAGCTCAAGGCTGCGCTGGCTTTTCACACGCGTTCCTCGCGCTACCTGGCAGCTTTGGCGGGTGGGCGTTCTCGCTTTGATCTGGCGGGCAAGGCGGTGGAGGCCCTGGCGCCGGAACATGTGTACCAGGCGCTGCTCGAGGTATTTCGCCGCCGCCAGGCCCGCAGCGAGGAAGACTTGACCCCCAAGCTGGTGGCGCGCATCGCCCGTGCGCAGCAGGTGTCGGGCTTGTCCGTGCGCGACTACGCCGAACGTATGCGTTCGCGCGACGAGGCGGCCAATGCCAACTTGGATGCTGCCATGGTTGAAGCGCAGGCGTTGGAGGCCAAGGGCGAAGCGCTGCAGCGCGCCCACGCTGCCAGCGGCCAGAGTGTGGAAGCCTTTGCCGAGATGTACGGACTGGATGTGCGCGACGTGCGCCGGTTGTTGGGCAAGAACGCCTGATTCTCGCCAAATGAAAAAGCGGTGGCGGTGCTTGCGCACCGGCCACCGCGTTCCAACCCAGTATGCGTGGATTAGGGGAGTACGCCCGTGATCGTTGCCTTGCCCAGGATGAATTCCTTGAAGTCGACTTCGAACTTGGCGCGGTTGTATTCCGGCTTGCCCGTAACAAAGGGCGCCGATGCCTGCAGCGCATACACGGTTAGGCTGTAGGTGTGGCCGGAACGGTTGGGGCCCAAGTACTCTGCCGTGTTTTTGTCTGAATTGGTGCCATAAACCGTGCCAGGCTGCAACAGGAGGTTCTCACCTTCCGTAATGAGGGTCTTGGAAACTGGCAGGTTGAACACACCCCAATGGCGGCAGGCTCCGATTCCAGGCAGGCAGGGCGACATTTCGTCGTCCATGATGATCGCAAACCGCTGGGTGCCCTTCGGGATGTCGCCAATGCTCAGCTGTGGCGAGAGGTTGTTGCCACCCACTTCGGTTGCGGCCAATCGCAATGGAATGGCACTGCCTCCAGCGAACGGAGCTACAGCAATGCTCAAATTGGTGTTGCTAGCCGTGATGGACGCAGTAACCGGGGCGCTATTGACCTTGCCGTCGTTCACGGTCAGGCTCACCACATAGATGCCAGCCTGGTCGGGAACAAACGAAGCCTTGGAAGCGTTGGCCGTTGAAAGAGTGGCGATGCTGCTGGCGGGCTTGGAGACAAACGACCAAGAATAGACCAGCGGATTGCCGTCGGCGTCGGCACTGCCGGTGCCGTCCAACGTGACAAAACTGGCCACCAATACGTTTTGCGCGCCGCCGGCGTTGGCGACGGGAATGCTGTTGCAGGAGTTCACAGCGGCCGAGCAGTCGCGGCCATCACCGCCACCGCCACATCCCACCAGCGCTACCGCGATCAACCCGTAAACCAAGTGTGACTTCATGTTCGACATCCCATGTTGATATTGGGCCGATTGTGCATGACCGGGCAGCCGAACTCAACGAAAAGCGGCTCTGCCGTGACAATCTGTGACTAAATTTCAACTTTTATAGCGCCAAACAACGCCTGGATCGGGGCTGCAGCCTACTCCGCGTCGGGTTGCAGGGCTGGCGCAGCGCGCTGGAATGCGGGTAGCGCCAGGCAGGCTTCTTCGATGCGCCGGATCGTGGGGAATGCCTCCAGTGGCGTGGCAAAACGGCGTGAGTTGGCCACCTGGGGCACCAGGCAGCAATCGGCCAGGCCCGGTGTGTTCCCATGGCAGAACGTGCCGGTGTCCGGGCTGTTGGCCAGCATGGCTTCCAGTGCGGTAAAGCCCAGCGTAATCCAGTGGCGGTACCAGTCGGCCTTGGTGCTCTCGTCCACCTTTAGGTCGTGCTGCAGGTACTGCAGCACGCGCAGGTTGTTGAGTGGGTGGATTTCGCAGGCAATGGTCTGTGCCAGGGCACGCACGCGGGCGCGGCCCAAGGCGTCAGCGGGTAGCAGCGCCGGCGTGGGGTGGGTCTCTTCCAGGTATTCCATGATGGCCAGCGACTGGGTGACGGCGTGGCCGTCATCTGCCAGGGTCGGTACCAATCGCGCAGGGTTGATTCGCTGATACGTATCGGAGTGCTGCATGCCGCCATCCTTGAGCAGGTGTACGGGAACCGACTCAAAGGGCAGGCCCTTGAGGTGCAGGGCGATGCGTACGCGGTAGGACGCGGAACTGCGAAAGTAGGTGTAGAGCTGCAACATGGCAACACTATGCCACGGACCGCGCCGGCAGGATGGTGCCGCGAACCTCGCCAAAACCAATCCGTGCGCTGTTTGCTGCCTGGCAATGGGCGCGCAGGATCACGGTGTCACCGTCTTCCAGGAAAGTGCGGGTTTCGCCGCTGGTCAGTGCGATGGGCTCCTTGCCCCCGCGGGACAGTTCCATCAACGAGCCGGCTTCTTCCGGGCTGGGGCCGGATTGGGTGCCACTGCCCAGCAAGTCGCCGCTTTGCAGATTGCAGCCGCCTACGGTGTGGTGGGTCACCATCTGCGAGAGGGTCCAGTAGGCATCGCGGAAATTGCTGCGCGACAAGCGTTGTGCCGCCAAACCCTTTTCGCGCTGGGCAGCAGTGTGCAGGAAGACTTCCAGCTCGATCGCAACGGCGCCGCTGGAGCGCAGTGCGGGCGAGTCCAGGTAGGGCAGGGGTTGTGGGTGGTCGGCGGGGCGGTGGAAGGCTTCGCGGTAGGGGGTCAGGGCCTCCAGAGTGACCACCCAGGGGGACACGGTGCTGGCAAAGTTCTTGGAGAGGAAGGGCCCCAGCGGCTGGTATTCCCAACCCTGCACATCGCGCGCGGACCAGTCGTTGAACAGGCACAAGCCGAATACATGCTGCTCGGCCGCATCCAACGCAATCGGCTCGCCCAGGGCGTTGCCGCCACCCACAAAGATGCCGACTTCCAACTCATAGTCCAGCCGGGCGCTGGGTGCCAGCACGGGCGCACTGGCACCGGGTCGCATGACCTGGCTCACCGGACGGCGCACGTTTTGGCCCGATACACCGATGCTGCTGGAGCGGCCGTGGTAGCCAATGGGTACCCACTGGTAGTTGGGCAGTAGCGGGTTGTCCGGGCGCAGCAGCTTGCCGATGTTGGTGGCGTGGTGGATGGAGGTGTAGAAGTCCGTGTAGTCGCCAATGCGTGCCGGTACCGCGTACTCGGCTAGAGCCTGGGGCACCAGGCAACCCTGCAACTGGGCCTGTTCGGGAGCACCTTCACGCAGCACGCGCGAGAGTGCCAGGCGCAGGGCCGACCAGGCGGCGGGGCCCTGGTCCATCAGGCTGTTGAGTACAGGTGCGCAACAGGCATTGGCGGCCGTTTGGGCCAACTCCGATGCCTGATTGAAGGCGCCACTGGCCACAGCAGCCGTCAGGTCCAGAATGGCGTCGCCAATGGCCACGCCGACTCGAAAGCTCTCGGCGCTACCGGCACGTCGGAACACGCCATAGGGCAGGTTCTGGATGGGGAAGTCGGTGACATCCGTGTTGGCGCTGGTCACCCAGCTACGCAGCATGGGGTTGTGGGTCTCGTTCAGGGTTGTCGTCATGCAGCGCTCCATCAGCCTTGGAAACCCTTGCCGTCGTGCATCCAGGCGGCGTGCTTGGGCGCCTTCTTGGTGCGGTCCCATTCGTTGATCATGTCCCACTTTACGTCGTCCAGCGCCTTCATCATGGCAGGGGTCGACGTGTTGCAGGCGAGTTCCAGGCGGTGGCCACTGGGATCGAAGAAGTAGATGGACTTGAAGAGCGTGTGGTCGGTCACGCCCACGACCTCGATGCCAGAGGCCTCCAGCTTGGCTTTGGTGGCCAGCAGTGCGTCCATGGTGGCCACTTCAAAGGCGATGTGCTGGGTCCATGCGGGCGTGTTCTCGTCACGACCCATGGCGGGGCTGTTGGGCAGTTCGAAGAAGGCCAGGATGTTGCCTGCACCCGCGTCGATGAAGACATGCATATAGGGGTCGGCCGCGCCGGTTGACGGCACGGCATCTTCCGCGATGGCCAGCACGAATCGCATACCCAGATGCTTTTCGTACCACTCGACGGTTTCCTTGGCGTTCTTGCAGCGGTAGGCAACGTGGTGGATTTTCTGGATCAGCATGGAAAGGTCTCCTGGTATCGGTTGGCGGCCGCGATCGGGTTTGGGGCCGTGATGGGATCGAATTAGAGCGGTGATTGATCTATCATTCAAACAGATTTTTATGATGAATTAATAGGACTATCAAATGAATGTCACGTTGCGCCAACTTCGCGCCTTTGTCGCCCTGGCGCAAACGGGCAGCTTTACCGAGGCAGCCTCGCGCCTGCATGTCACACAGTCGGCGTTGTCAGGGCTCATCAAAGAGCTGGAATCTGCCCTGGGCGTGCAGGTGGTCCAGCGCAGCACGCGCAAGGTGGGGCTGACCGAGGTGGGGCGTGAATTCCAGCCACTAGCCGACCGGCTGCTGCAGGATCTGGATGGCGCGCTGGACACCATTGCTGACTTGAAAACCCTCAAGCGTGGGCTGGTGCGGGTAGCCGCACCGCAGTTGATGGCAGCCGCAGTCATGCCCGAGGTGATGGCCCTGTTTCGCAAGTTGCATCCGGAAGTGGACGTGCGCCTAGTGGATTGCCTGGCCGAGCAACTAATGCCCAAACTGCACAGCGGTGAAGTGGACTTTGTGGTGGGGCCGGAGCGTGAAGCCACGCCCGAGGTTGATGCCGCACTGCTGTTCGAGACCCCCTTCGTGGTGGTGTTCCCTGCGGACCATCCACTGAAGGCCAAGCGCCGGGTGACCTGGGAGCAGGCATTGCGGCATCCGGTGGTGGCGCTCAAGGGGGAATACACCTACCGCCTGCGGGTCGACCTGCAAGGTGCCGTGCCACAGGAGCGCCTCAATCCGGTGAAAGAGGTGACCTTCATGACCACTGCACTCGCCATGGTCTCTGCAGGGCTGGGCGTGACCACCTGCCTGCCCTACGCCGCCAGCCTGATCCGCTTGCACGGCTTGCATAGCAGATCTTTGACTCCTGAAGTGCGAAGGCGGTTCTTCGTCTTTACCCGCAAGGACCGGCCGCTGTCGCCAGCGGCGATGGCGTTCGCCGGGTTCTTGACGGCATTTGTCCAGAAGCAGGACTGGGCCTGTTATTGATGGCTCAGGCGGCGCGGACGCGTCGCGAGCCGGCGTCTTGGCGGCCGATATGGCCTAGTGGTAGTTCAGTGGTGGACTTCACACAGCCCAGCACGATGTTGGAGCGGATATTGGCCACACCCTTGATGCGCATGAGCTTGCGCAGTACGTGTTCAGACAGTACGCCCAGATCAGCTGCCACGATCTGCAGGATGTAGTCCGACTCGCCCGCCACCGCATAGCAGTCCAGCACCTCGGGGAAGGCGGCAATTTCCCGCTCGAAAGCCAAGCCTTCATCACCGCCGTGGCGGCTCAGGGTGACGTAGCTGATGGCGCGCACGCCCAGGCCCACGGCGGCGGGGTCTAGCAAGGCAACGTAGCGGCGGATGAGGCCCAGGCTCTCCAGGCGCTGGATGCGCCGGCTGACCTGTGATGCCGAGAGGTGAATGCGCTCGCCCACCTCGTGGTTGGTGGCATGGGCGTTGTTTTGCAGTGCAGCAAGCAAGCTGATATCAAACTTGTCCAGCAGCAAATCGTCAGTTTTGTCTTGATTCATGCACACATTGTGCATATCTTTCGCTTGCAAGGCCACATCTTGCTTACACCGTGTATCGTGTCTTGACCACAATCAAGGTTTTCAAGAACCACCTTGCGAGGAGCACCGCCATGGCCGATTTGTTTGACAACCCGATGGGACTGATGGGATTCGAATTCGTTGAATTCGCCTCGCCCAAACCCGGCGTGCTCGAGCCGCTGATGGAGCAGCTGGGCTTCACCCTGGTTGCCCACCACCGCTCCAAGGACGTTGACCTTTACCGCCAGGGCGACATCAACTTCATCGTCAACCGCGAACCCAAGAGCCACGCCGCCTACTTCGCCGCCGAACATGGCCCCGGCGCCTGCAGCATGGCCTTTCGCGTGAAGGATTCGCACAAGGCCTACCACCGCGCTCTGGACCTGGGGGCGCAACCGATCGAAATGCCAACCGACGTGATGGAGCTGCGCCTGCCCGCCATCAAGGGCATAGGCGGCGCACCGCTGTACCTGATCGACCGTTTTGAGGATGGCAAGAGCATCTATGACATCGACTTCGAGTTCATCGAAGGCGTGGACCGTCATCCGGTGGGCCATGGTTTCAAGATCATCGACCACCTCACGCACAACGTGTACCGTGGCCGCATGGCCTTCTGGGGCAGCTTCTACGAGCGCATCTTCAACTTCCGCGAAATCCGCTACTTCGACATCAAGGGCGAGTACACGGGCCTGACCTCGCGCGCCATGACCGCGCCCGACGGCAAGATCCGCATCCCCCTGAACGAGGAGGCCAAGGGCAGCGGCGGCCAGATCGAAGAATTCCTGATGCAGTACAACGGCGAAGGCATTCAGCACATCGCCCTGCTCACCGACAATCTGATGGATTCGCTCGACAAGCTGCGTGCCGCCGGTGTGCCGCTGATGACCGCGCCGCGCGACACCTACTACGAGATGCTGGACGAGCGCCTGCCTGGCCACGGCGAGCGGGTGAGCGAGTTGCAAACGCGCGGCATCCTGCTGGACGGCACCACGCAAGACGGCTCGAAGCGCTTGTTGCTGCAAATCTTCTCGCAGACGCTCCTGGGCCCGGTGTTCTTCGAGTTCATCCAGCGCAAGGGCGACGAGGGCTTTGGCGAGGGCAACTTCAAGGCGCTGTTCGAATCCATGGAGCGCGACCAGTTGCGCCGGGGCGTGATCGAAGGCGTGTCGGCCTGACCATGCGCAAGCTCACCGACGCCGAAGTGGCAGCGCTGCCAACACAGTTGCCGCGCTGGACCCTGGATGCACAAGCCGGCACGCTTACGCGCCAGTTTGTGTTTGCCGATTTCGTGGAGGCTTTTGCCTTCATGACCCGCGTGGCACTGGCCGCAGAGAAGCGCAACCACCACCCCGAATGGAGCAATGTGTACAACCAGGTCGCCATCACCTGGACCACGCACGACGTGCGGGGCTTAAGCACCAACGACACCGACCTGGCCTTGCTGTGCGAGCGCTTTTCCCAGGAGGCCGCATGACAAACACCACCCCCGAAAAAACCAAGCACGGCCTGGCTGCTGGCGCGCAGGGCGCCCCCGCGCGCGCCGACTGGACCATCGACCAGGGCTGGGCGGCCTACACCCCCGCGCAGCATGCGGTGTGGAAGACGCTGTTCGAGCGCCAGAGCGCGCTGTTGCCAGGCCTGGCCTGCCAGGACTACGTGCAGGGCATGCGCAAGCTGCCCATGAGCGCCGAGCAGATCCCGAATTTCGAAGAACTGTCCGAAACGCTAATGAAGGCCACTGGCTGGCAGGTGGTGGCGGTGCCGGGGCTGGTGCCCGACGACGTGTTCTTCGACCACCTGGCCAACCGACGCTTCCCCAGCGGCAATTTCATCCGCGGCGCGCACGAGCTGGACTACCTGGAAGAGCCCGACGTATTCCACGACGTGTTTGGCCACGTGCCCATGCTCATGCACCCGGTCATGGCCGATTTCATCCAGGCCTATGGCCAGGGCGGCCTGCGCGCGCAGCGCTTGGGCAAGCTCAAGGAACTGGCGCGGGTGTACTGGTACACGGTAGAGTTCGGCCTGGTCAAGGAACTGGACGGCTTGCGCATCTACGGTGCCGGCATTGCGTCGTCCTTCTCGGAAAGCCGCTTTTCGGTGCAAAGCGATTCGCCCAATCGCATCGGCTTTGAGTTGGAGCGCGTCATGCGCACCAACTACCGCATCGACGATTTCCAGGAGGTCTACTTCGTACTGGACAAGCTCGATGACCTGCTGGCCCTGGCCCAGACTGACTTTGCGCCCATCTACGAGCGCCTGAACCACGGACCCAACTACCAGCCCGGCGACGTGCTGCCCACCGATTCCGTGCTGCACCGAGGCACGGGTAGTTACCACCTGACACGGTAGATAAACACGCCAATAGCCCCCGTATACATTGGATAGTTTGCTATCAATTATGTAGCTCATCGGCACGCGCGCTTCGCTGTCGGCTGTTCGCCAAGCGGCGTTGGCGCGTCGCGCGTGGCCAGCAGCTCTACGAACTTTGCCGCCGCGCCCGACAGGCTACGCTTCTTCAGCCAGGCCGCGCCAAAGCGGGCACGCACACCAATGTCCACGCCCGGCACCACCACCAGTTGTGCGGCGGCGAGCTCGTGCGCGACGATGAAGCGCGGCATGATGGCCACGGCGTCTGAGTTGCGCAGCACGTCCTTCAGGATGGCCGCCGAATCGCATTCCACTGCCAGCGGACCTTCGCGCTGCAGCCGTTCGCGCAGGGCCGCCGGTGCGGCCTGCAACAGCCCGGCTAGCGCATGGCCGGGCAGCGAAGGGCCCACCAACGGGTAGTCGAACATGTCGGCCAGGCGGGGGTGGCGCAACCGCGTCAGCGGATGCCCAGGGCGGCACACCAGCACGCCCGCATGCTGCCCCAGCGCGCGGGTGGCAAAGTCGGTGTGCTCCTGCACCTGGCTGAGTTCCACCACGATCAGGTCCAGCGCACGCGCGCGGGCACGCTCTGGCAGCTCCTGCCACGGGGCCACCACGGTCTGGATGCGCAGGCCTGGATGCAGCCGCACCAGGTCGCCCACCACCGGGCCGACCAGGGCCGAGCCGCCAAACGGCCCCACGCCGATGCGCAGTTCGCCCAGTTCCAGTCCTTGCGTCAGGGCAATGTCGCGACGCAGTTCGGTCGCCAGGCTGTCCATCTGGCGAGCGTGGGCCAGCACCACGCGGCCCACGTCGGCAGGGGTGATCTCACCGCGGCTGCGATCAAGCAGTGCTGCGCCGACTTCGGCTTCCAGCGCCTGCACGCTGCGCGAGAGGGCGGGTTGGGTCAGGTGCACGGCCTCGGCGGCCTTGCTGAAGCTGCCCTGGGCGACGACCGCCAGCAAGTGGCGCAGTTGGCGCAGTTCCATGGTGTATGACTCCAATTCATCAAAAGCATGTTTCAAATGCATTGGACAAATACTACGCCGCTTCCGATGATGGCGCCATACCAACCCATTGCCGGAGACAACCATGCCCACCACCCCCCGTTTGCCGCGCCATGTGGCGTTTGCCTCGGCGTTACTGGCCGCTTTGTTGGCTGCACTGGGCGCGGGTTGCACCCGTAGTGGCGCTCCGGGCGGCCCCAGCGCTGATGCCACTGCGGCCGTGACGCAGGCCCACGCCAATATGGTCAAAGGGTTGAACCTGGCCGACCAGCAAGATTTTGAGGATGCCAAGCGCGGTTTCATTGCCAAGCCTTCGGGCCAGATCAAGGCCGCCGATGGCATTGTGCTCAAGGATTTCGATGCCTATGGTTTTCTGGACGGCACCGCGCCCCCCACCGTCAACCCCAGCCTGTGGCGCCATGCCCAGCTCAATGCGCAGGTGGGTTTGTTCAAGGTCACCGACGGCGTGTACCAGTTGCGGGGCTTTGATATTGCCAATATGACCCTCATCGATGGCAAGACGGGTTGGATTGTGGTGGACCCACTCTCCAGCCGCGAATCGGCCACGTTTGCGCTGGCTTTTGCGCGCCAGCACCTGGGGGACAAGCCGGTTGCCGGGGTGATTCTGACGCATGCCCACGTGGACCACTTTGGCGGCGTGCTGGGCGTCGTGGCGGCGCAGGAAGTGGCATCGGGCAAGGTGCCCTTGGTTGCTTCGAGCGGCTTTATGGAGGAAGCCACCAGCGAAAACATCGTGGCTGGCACGGCCATGGGGCGGCGTTCGATGTACCAGTTCGGCAAGGACTTGCCGCGTGGGCCCAAAGGCAATGTCGATACCGGGCTGGGCAAGGACGTGGTCTATGGCCAGGTGGGGGTATTGCCACCCACCGTGACCATTTCCCAGCCCAACCAGAACGTACGCATCGACGGGGTGGACTTCGTCTTTCACAACGTACCCGGTGCCGAATGTCCGGCCGAGCTCAGTTTCCACTTGCCGGCGCACAAGCTCTACGATGGCGCCGAGAATCTGGCGCAAACCATGCACAACCTGCTGCCGTTGCGCGGCGCCAAGGTGCGTGACGCGTTGCTGTGGTCCAAATACCTGCAACAGGCGCTCGATGACCTGGGCGACACCGAAATCTACATCGGCCAGCACAACCATCCCATTTGGGGCCAGCAGCGCATCCGCGAGTTCATCACGGTGCAGCGCGATGTGTACAAGTACACCCATGACCAGACCGTGCGGCTGATGAACCAGGGCCTCACCCCACGTGAGATCGCCGAGCAGGTGCGCCTGCCTGAATCGTTGTCGCGCCACCTGGGCGCACGCGGCTACTACGGTGACCTGCGCCACAACGTGAAGGCGGTGTACCAGTTCTACCTGGGCGCCTATGACGGCAACCCCGCCCAGTTGGACCCGCATACGCCGTCTGAATCAGGCAAGCGCTACGTGGCCTTGCTCGGCGCGGACAAGATGCTGGGCGCGGCGCAGACAGCTTACGACCAGGGCGATTTCCGCTGGGCCGCGGAGTTGCTCAATCACCTGGTGATGGCCGATGCGGGCAACACCGCCGCCAAGACGCTGCTGGCCCAGGTGTACGACCAGCTGGGGTACCAGAGCGAGTCGGCCACTTGGCGCAACGCTTACCTGACCGGCGCCATGGAGCTGCGCCAGGGACCCCCAAAGAAAGGCGTGTCCAAGGCCAATGTGATCGACATGCTGCAGCAGGTGCCCACCGAGCGCTTCCTGGAGGCCATGGCCGCGGGCATGAACGGACCCGATGCCGACGGCAAATCGCTCAAGATCAACCTGGTGCTGTCCGACACCCGAGAGAGCTACGTGCTGTGGATTGAAAACGCCGTGCTGCACCACCGCGCGGCGCCCCCGGCGGGCGATGCCAATGCCACGCTCACGCTGACGCGGCCTTTGTTGGTGAAGATCATTGCCGGAACCGTCGGCGCCAAGGACACCTTGATGAGTGATGACCTTGCCGTGACGGGCAGCAAGATCGACCTGGTGCGTTTCTTTGGCCTGATCGACAAAGCCAGTGGCACCTTTCCCGTGGTGACGCGCTAGAGAGCAGGGTATGCGGGTGTCTACCAACGAAGCGGCTTGAAAGGCGGTATACAGTAGAGCCAGTGGCCCTGTGCGCGGGCCCGCTTGCCAAAGGAACCGCATGACCTCTGTACGCCTGAATCCGCTCGACGCCGCCTGGATCTTCACTGAGTCGCGTGCCACACCCAACCACGTGGGTGGTTTGTTGCAGTTCAAGCTGCCTGAAGGGGCCGGTCAGGATTGGATGCGCCAGTTGATGACGGACTTTCGCAGCCACCGTAACTTCAAGGCGCCCTGGAACCGCAAGCTCAAGTACGCCTTCAACTACAACCCGGTACCCGAGTGGGTGGAAGACCGTCATATCGATCTGGAATACCACGTGCGCCATGCCGCGCTGCCCTGGCCCGGTGGCGAACGCGAGCTGGGCGAACTGGTGGGGCGCCTGCAAAGCACGCCCATCGACCTGAGCCGCCCGCCATGGGAATGCACCATCATCGAAGGGCTGGAGGGCGGGCGTTTTGCGCTCTTCATCAAGATGCACCATTCGCTCATCGACGGCGTTTCGGGCGTCAAGCTGCTGCAGCGCGCCATGTCAGACGACCCCAAGGCCAGCCTGTCGCTGCCGCCGTTCTGGGCTTCTGGCGTGGACAAGCCTGAGCGCAAGAGCCGCTCCCACGGGCACGAAGCGCTCATGCCCACGGTGGCTCATGCGGTGTCGGGCGCGGCGCAAGAAATCAGCATGCAGGCCAAGACCTTGCCCCAGCTGATCAAGGCCTTTGCCAAGATGGGTCAAGGCGCCATGCAACCCGGTGAAGGCATGATGGTTCCCTTCGATGCGCCGCTCACCGCGCTGAACGGTCGCGTGCGCGAGAAGCGCCGCTTTGCCACCCAGCGTTTCGAGATGGAACGCCTGCGCGCCGTGGCGCATGCAGCCGACTGCACCCTTAACGATGTGGTGCTGGCACTGTGCGGCGGGGCGCTACGCCGCTTCCTGAACGAGCGCCACGCGCTGCCCAAGAAGCCCCTGACCACGGGCATCCCGATGTCGGTACGCCCCAAGGACGACGAAGGCCAGGGCAACGCCATCAGTTTCATCATTTCCACCCTGGGCACCGACATCGAGGATCCGGTGGAGCGGCTGCAGGCCATCCGCAAGTCGGTGGGCAAGGCCAAGGAGCACGTGCAAAGCCTGCCGCGCCAGGCCATGATGCAGTACACCGTGCTGCTGATGGCGCCCATGATCCTCACCTTGCTGACGGGCATTGGCGGGCGCTCGCGGCCCATGTTCAACATCACCATCTCCAACGTGCCGGGGCCCGATACACCGCTGTACTTCCGCGGTGCCGAGCTGCTGGCCACGTACCCGGCGTCCATCGTCACGCACGGCCAGGCGCTCAACATCACCTGCCAGAGTTATGCCGGGTACATGAACTTCGGCTACACCGGCTGCCATTCCTCTGTACCCAGTCTGCAAAAACTGGCCGTGTACACCGGCGATGCCCTGGCCGAGCTGGAGGCGGCGCTGTTGCCAGCCCAAGCGATCAAGGCCAACAAGCCGACCAAGGCGGCGACCAAGTCCGCCAAGGTGGTAGCGTTGCCAGTGGTCAAGAAAGCGGCCCGCTCACGCAGCGCCACGCCCGTGGCGCGCAAGCGCAAGACGGGCTCGGCCGATCAGTAAAGCGGTGACACAGCGCCGCCAATGGGGGACAGTGGCGCCAGCGTGTACCATGCTGCCCGTCTTCAACTTCGGTACTTGTCATGAATCGTTCGTCCTTCTCGCTCATCGTTGTTACCGCGGCTGCTCTGATGGGCTGCAAGCCGGGGGGGATTGAAACTGGCAACGCGGGTGGCATCGTGACCGGATCGGCCGGGCAGACGAAGTCGGGCGGCGAAACCCGCAAGATCGAAAAATGCGACGCCCCGCTGGCCACCCTGGGTGTGATCGAGAACCCCAACGGCTACACCTACAGCAGCAGTGGTGGTTTGCCGAACTCGCCTGTGCCCCTGGTGCGGCTGATGTTGCAGCAAAGCGGCTGCTTTCGCGTGGTGGACCGCAACCTGGGCCTGAAAGGGACCAAGCAGGAACTGGAACTGGCCGAGTCCGGCCTGACCCGCAAGGACACCACCGTGAACCCGCGCGGCAACGTGCTCGAAGCCCAATACGTGCTCACGCCCACGCTGGTGTTCTCCGAGCAGAATGCCGGTGGGGGGCTGGAAGGCATTCTGGCCCGCATTCCCGTCATTGGGCAGTTTGCAGGCCTTGCCGAAAAGGTCAAGTTCAAAGAAGCCCAGGTGGTGCTGACCTTGACCGATGCGCAGACTACCGAACAACTGGTCAGCGCCGAAGGGTCGGCCAAGGCCACCGACCTGGGCACTGCAGGGCTGATGATTGGCGCGGTTGGTGGGGGCGGCGCGGCCCAATGGACCAACACCAACGAGGGCAAGGTCATTTCGGCGGCGTTTCTGGATTCGGTGAACAAGCTCGTGCCCCACGTGCGCGAACTCGTGGCCAAGCCCATGCCCGCGCGCGTACCTACGCGCAAGCCCTAAGGATTCGTTGCCAAGCCCTTATTTCAGGCGGCGTAGTACTGGGCGATGGCGGGCACGGCTGCCACACGCTGCGCATGCTGGTTCAGCTGCGGTGCCAGACGCTCCACCAGGTCGGTGGGCACATGATCGAGTCGGCCGGAGTTGAGGCCGCGCACCAGCACGAAAACCTTGAGATCGGCAACCGTGAGCCGGTTGTCGGCAAAGTACACGCCACCGTGCGCCAGCAGTTGCGCCTGCAACCACTGCAGGTACACGGGAAACGTGGTTTGTACCAGCGCGTCTCGCGCTTGCTTGAGCGCGTCGCCGGTCAGGCCGAAACTGGTGCCAAGCTTGATGTTGAAGTCCTCCGTGGCCTGCAGGATCTCATCGCACAGTAAGGCTTGGTAGGCGTCTTGGGGATACAGGTTGGCCAATCGCCCGGCGTAGCGGGTGATGGCGTCGCTCTGGGTTACCTGCACGCCATCCACCTCCAGCACCGGCACCTGGCCAAAGGGCGTGGATTTGCGGACTTCGGCAAACTGTGTACCGGGAAAACGGTGGTCTTCAAATGCAATGCCGCCGATGCGAAACGCCAGACGCGCAGGCTCGGCGCGGCCACCGGCAAAATCAAAATACGTGAGCTTGAGTTGGGGCATGGATGTCTCCGATGGAATGGGTGCTGGGCATTCTAGGGGGCCAGGCCCGACCACGACAGCTGCACCGGTTGCTCTAGACAACCACCGGGCCCGGACTTCGGTGCCGGTACAGGTAGCCTGCGCCGTGGCGAAAGGAAACCTCGCGCTCGCGCACCGCGCCCAGCCGCATGGCAACGGCCTGGGATGCCGTGTTGGTTACCGACACCACACTTGCGGCGGTGC
This sequence comes from Rhodoferax sp., assembly GCA_046348185.1. Classification (GTDB taxonomy): domain Bacteria; phylum Pseudomonadota; class Gammaproteobacteria; order Burkholderiales; family Burkholderiaceae_C; genus Allorhodoferax. The sequence goes on from JAXMER010000013.1 coordinate 364,416, forward strand.
TCCAGCCAAAGTGGGTGTAGGCCGCCTGCAAGGCACGCGCGGCGGCTTCGGTGGCAAAACCCTTGCCATGCTGACCGGGCATGAGCGCCCAGGTAATTTCGGGTTCGATCCAACCTTCGGGGTACCACAGACCGCTGATGCCGACAAATTGCCCGGAGGCCTTTTCTTCCAATGCCCACGGGCCGTAGCCGCGCAATGCCCAATGACCGCTGTACACCGCAAATTTGCGCCAGGCATCTTCGCGGTTGCAGGGCCCGCCGTACGTGGCTGAAACCGGGTCGGCAAAGAATGCCGCCATGGGTTCAAAGTCGGCCTGCGTAAAGGCGCGCAGAATCAGGCGATCGGTCTCAAATACGGGGATGGTGATGCTCATGGCTCGCAGACAACTCTCGAATGAACGACACCGCCTTGGTCGTGATCATGTCCACCGCCGGGCCGTTGGCGCCGTGGGGCAGGATCACATGGGCGCTGCGCTTGGTGGGTTCGATGAACTGCTTGTGCATGGGGCGCACAGTTTCCAGGTATTGGTGAATCACGCTGTCCACGCTGCGCCCGCGCTCGGCCATGTCGCGCTGCAGGCGGCGGATGAAACGCACGTCGGCGGCGGTATCCACAAACACCTTCAGCGACATCATCTTGCGCAGCGCTGGGTCGAACAGCGCAAACAGACCTTCAATGACGATGATGGGCGCGGGCTGCACTGTGATGGTCTTGCTGGAGCGGTTGTGCACGGTGAAGTCGTACACCGGCATTTCAATGGCCTGCCCGTTGCGCAACGCCTGCACGTGGGCCATCATCAACGGCCAGTCAAACGCGTCGGGGTGATCGTAGTTGGTCTGGCAGCGCTGCTCGAACGACAGTGCCGACTGGTCCAGGTAGTAGTCGTCCTGCATCAGCACGGCGGCCATGTTGGCCCCCACCGAGGCCAGTACTTCGCGCGTGACAGTGGACTTGCCGCTGCCGCTGCCCCCGGCAACACCGATGACGAAAGTGGGGTAGGGTGTGGAGGTCATGCACTCAGCGCTTTTGCGTTCGACGGGTGGCCTATGTTACAGGGCAGCCGTCGCCGAAAATGAACGGCCCATGCACGTCTACTACGCCACCCAGTTCGTCTTGCCCCTGCCCGAGGGGCACCGCTTCCCCAAGGAGAAGTACCGCATGCTGCGCGACGCCCTGGCACTCATTTGGCTGGCTCAGTGCCCTCGTCATCGATGGCCTTTTGCACTTCACGGTAAAAGGCATCGCGCGCCTGCGTCGCCACCTTGTCACGCGCGCCGCCCGCCCAGTTGGCGTTGGATACGATGACCAGCTTGCGTTGGGGATCGATAAAGATCCCTTGCCCGAAAATGCCACGCGCGGTGTAACTGCCGTCGTCGTAGGTCCACCACTGGTAGCCATAGCCGCGCCCGGGCACGCCGATGTCGGTGCGCTTGGTGGTGGCTTCAGCCCACCAGCCGTCGGGCACGATGCTGGTGCCGTTCACCTTGGCGCCGTTCAGGATGAACAGCCCCATGCGGGCAAAGTCGCGCGAGGCGGCCTGAATGCAGCAGCCCCCAATTTCCTTGCCGGTCTTGCTCAGTAGCCAGGTGGCCTGCTGCTCCATGCCCGCCGGGCCCCACACCTTCTCGGCCAGGTAGGTGGCCATCGGCTTCTTGGTGGCTTGCTGTACCAGCGTTCCCACCAGGTTGGTTTCGCCCGTGCTGTACAGGAAGCGGGTGCCTGCGGGCACATCCCGTGGCAATTTGCGCATGTAGCTCACCAGGGCTTCCACGCCGTCTTCTGGCTTGTGGTTGTTGAACGTGGCCACGTCGGAGTTGGGGTCGGCGTAGTCTTCGTTCCACTTCACGCCGGATGTCATGGTCAATAGCTGGTGCACGCTCACCTCGTCATAAGCCGAGCCTTTGAGGTCGGGAATGTAGAGGCTGACCTTGTCGTCCAGGCTCTTGATGTAGCCGTCTTTCACGGCCGCGCCCACCAGGGTGGAGGTAAAAGACTTGGCCACGGAAAAACTCGTCCAGCGGCCCGTGGCGTCAAACCCCAGGCCGTAGCGCTCCAGGCGCAGCTTGCCGTCGTGCACCACCAGCAGCGCCGCGCTGCGCTGGCCCGCCATGTAGGCATCCACATCCAGCGCGAGCTTGAGCGGCGCGCCGGTGGGCAGGGGCGAGGGCGAGCCACTGGCGCTCACCACGTTGGACTTGGCCAGGATGGGCAGGCGGTCCAGCGCGCGAAAGGCGGCGTCGCGCTGCGCAATGCTCCAAAACAGCAAATCGCGGTTGGTGGGCAGCGTGGCCAGCAGGCCGCGCGTTTCCTTGTCCAGGCTGAACCAGCCGCCCACGCCAGCAACACCCAGCGCCACCACGGTGCCCAGCAAGATCTTCTTGAGTTTCAAAACCGTTCTCCTCGTTAGGGTTGATGCGTCGTTGTCAGTCTTTCGTGCATGCCGACGCTCGCAGCCAGTGTAGGGCGGTGGCATTAACGGCGCATCGGGCAAACCGCTAACCCGAGGGGCTGGGTGTCGCGCAGGTTACGCCTGCCACACGCCAAAGCCGGCCGAGCGCAGGTCAATGCCCACCTCGATCTCTTTGGCTACCGCATCGTCGTAGGCCATGGGGTTGAAGGCCTCGTACAGATCGGGCAGCAGGTGCAGGCCGTACTGCTGCACAAATCGGTTGGCCTGGATGCCGGCCTTGTGCTTGTCAAAGCGCACGTCTGGGTCCAGCCCGGTCATGCCCACATACACGCAGGGCTTGCCTTCCACATAGCCCGGGTTGCATCGGCGAAAGCGCGGCTCCAGCAGCACGGTCTTCGAGAGTTCGATGACATAGACGTGGTGGTGTTTGCGGCGTGCCATGGCGGGATTGTGTGCCAAATTGGCAGCTAGCCCCCGTGGAATGTGCGCAAGCAGCTATGAAAAGTGTAGCGAATCCAGAAAGTCCTGCGCCAGCACCAATGCTTGGTCATAGCTGGGCTGGTAGTCCAGCGTGTCGATGGCTTCAAATTGCGCCTGAAGCACCTTGCGCCGCGAAGCCAGCTGCGCCAGGAACTCCTTGGCATGGCGGGTCAGAAACGGCTCTGCTTGGCGCAGGGCGTCAGGCTCGCGTTCGATAACCAGGGCCAGGTCAAACAGATCGCGGGCGGTGGCACGGTCTCCACGGTGCCAAAGCTTCTTGGCCACAATTTCCGCCGCCGTTTCCACTCGCACCTCGTGCCCCAGCAGGTTCCACATTTCATAGGAGTTTGGCGTCAGGTTGGGTGAGGCGACGAAATCGATTTCCCCCTCGGGGCGTAGCAGCTTGACGAAGCCCGACCCTTCCACGTAGTCGTGCGTCACAGACTCTGCCACATCGCTCAGGCGGGGCGACACAAATCCCAGGTACTGCGGGTCGGGCACGAAGATGTCCACGTCTTTGCTGAAGCGGTGCCGGTAGCGCAGCATGAGCACGGTGCCGCCGCCAAAAGTCCAAAACGGCTGCGCTATGCCGTGCTGGGCAATCTCGTCCACCAAGCGAAATGCGTGAGTCAGCAGGCCCTGCCAAACGCCGTCGGGTAGGTTTGTGGGTTGGTGGATGTGCACGGGCATGCGGATCAGGCCCAGGCCGGGGCGGGCGACTGCAAAGCCTGCGCCCACTGCAGCCAGTGCTTCCACAGCGTTTTGGGCGGAGTGTGGGTGGTTTGCGCTACCTGCTCCACAGCGGCAAGGATGAGTGGTAGCGGTGCTTCATCGAGCAGCGTGGCAATGTGCGGTGCTATGGCATCGGGCAAGTCGCCCTGCGCCAGCGCCTGGGCCAACTCGGTGGGCTGCAGCACGCGCCGGTAGCTCACGCTGGCGGTCTGGCTCAACAGCGCCAACGCATCCTGAGGTGCGGGCTTTTGCCGGGCGTCCAGTTCCAAGCCCAGCAAGCCCAGCAGCGCCAGCAACTTGGCAGCGCCCAAGTCCACCAGCGTGCCGTTTTCCAGCTGATTCACCGTGGCCCGCGACAGCCCACACAGCTTGGCCAGCCTGTCTTGCGACAGGCCCAGCGCCGTGCGGCGGGCGTGGATGAGTGGAGCCAGATCGTGCAAGGTCATGGCGGCAGTAGAGCACTTCGACAGAAATATGTCAAATATGTTTGACAAAAAATAATGGCATAGCCGGTGGTCATGGTGCAAAATTGGTGCTCATCCCGCATGGAATGTGCGCAGGCAGCTATTAAAAGTGTAGCAACTGCTATTGCAGCTCGTCCAGCAAACCTTGCACTGTGGCCGCCAGTTTGGGCAAAGCATCCTGGGCAATGTTCCACACCGTGCCGGTGCTGACAGTGGCGTAGCCGTGAATCAGCTGGTTGCGGAAGGCGACTATTTTGGCCAGGTCGGGTATGCGCTATGCCAGCGCGCCGTCCAGCTTAGCCAATTGATTCAGCGCCTCGCCAATGACTTCAAACTTGCGCTCCACCGCAGCTTGCGCCAGGGGGCTGGCATCGAATCCAGCGGCATCCATGCCCGCTGTGAAGGCATGAATAGCCAGCGCGGCCTCGCGCACGTCCCACAGAAACGCACGCGGATCACGCTGCATAGACGGCTTCGCGGCTGTGGTTGATGCTGGCCAGCACATAGGGGTTGCGCACGGCAGCGGGTTCTACCAAGTCCACCCCACGGCCCAGCAGGGCTTCCAGGTCTACTTTGGCGCCAAAGATGGAATCCAGCCCAGGCTGCACGCCGGGTTCGAACTCCACCAAAAAGTCGGCATCGCTGCTTGCGGGGTCAAAGTCATCGGCACGCGCGGCCGAGCCAAAAACATCCAGCCGCGCAATGCGGTAGCGCTGGCAAATGGCGCTAATGCCTGAGCGATGTTGGGCGATGTCGGGGTGCATGGGCGGGAGTTTACCGGAGGACTGTGTTTATGTGCCAAATTGGCACCTAGCCCTCGTGGAATATGCGCAAGCAGCTATGAAAAGCGTAGCGACTATTGGCCTGACAGAGACTGAACTGCTGCCAGGAAGGCCTGGGCTTGTTCCAGCGCCCATGCTGCGTTTTCCACAGTCACCGGGTCGCTCCGATAGTCGGCAATCAATCGCAGGTCTTCTACTTTGTTCAGTGCACGGCCATGGTCAATGGCAACCAGCCCGGGCTTGACGACGTGGAGGCTGAAAGCTGTGATCAAACCGCTGTGGGTGCGGGCCACCTCGGCAGGTACGGGCGCACGGACCCAGAGCAATGCTGCTCTGGCAGCGTCGAACATGGCGTAGTAGGCGCGGTTACAGGCGCCGTCCACGTCACCGCTGTCGAGCAGCAATTGGGCAGAAGCCAAGGCCCGGCTGGCTTTTGCCATCAACTCCGCGGGAGTCACAGGGCAATACCCTCACGGGCAATGTTTTCCAGCAGGCGCGGGTTGCGGTACTGGGCAGGGTGCGCCCACTCATCTTCCCAAATGGGCAGGGGCTGAATGCGCACACCGCTGTCCAGCAGCACGTCGTAGGCCACATCGTCCAGCGCCAGTTTGGTGGCTATGAAATCACCGCCAGGGCCTGTGAGCAGAATTGCCACATCGGTATCCGAGCCCACATGTGCCGTTCCCCGCGCCTGGCTGCCGAACAGCAGCGCACCTCGCAGCGGCCAGCCCAACGCCACGCGCCGCGAAAAATCGCGTGCGGCTTGCAGTACGACGGGTGACTGGAGGGACTCAATAGTCATAGGGCGAGTTTAACGGTGGGCGGGTTGGGTTGCCAAATTGGCACCCAGCCCGCATGGACTGTGCGCAATCAGCTATAAAAAGCGTAGCGACTTCGCAAGAAATTGTGACTGTTGGCAGTGCTGCAGGTTGGATTACAAGACCTGATCCCAGAGATCGTTTAGATGTGGGCTAGCAGTGGCTAGATTCCAAAAGCGTTCCGTAAGCACAAGCGTAACGGTGCCAAATATTCTGGGTCGTTTTCCAGAATCCACGCCACAAGTGTTGGGACATCTCTGGTCTTTCGAAACTCAAGCGTACTCTCCGATAACTCGGAAAACACAGCCGTCAAGACTGCAGCCGCATCCAATTCGGAGATATCAGAGGCTTCGCAGTTGTTCAATATCAGGGACGCGACGGCCTCACTGTCTGCAGTCAAGCCCAACTCCGACAAGGTGGAAGTGATCGCTGCCGGGTGTAGTAAATAGTTCTCCAGCATTCGCCGATCAAGATACCTAGTCGTCCCTGCAAAATTCATGTCAAGCTGCTACCCATCGTTGACTTGACGGTCTTGGAGGCGTGAGCGCGAGGATTGCCGCTAAGTTGCGACAGATCGGCGCCAATCCCAGAGCTTGAAACAGGCACAACAAAAGGCCCAGGCCCTTCTTGACGATCATGCGCAGCAGCCAACGGATGTTGTAACCGGCCGCGCACAGCACCGCATGCAGGGCATCCCCCTGTTTGCCCTTGAGATGGCAACGGTCCATGCGGTGATCGGCCTTCAGATGTCCGATGATGGGCTCGATGGCCTGTCGTCGCTTGAGCAGTCTGCGCTCTGCGTCTGTGAGCCCCTTGTCCTTGCCACGGTGCTTGATCTGAACTTGTGGGTTGTCTTGATCCACACCCCGGTAGCCCAGGTCAACGTACGCCACCCTGGGCTGGACACCGAGGTTTTGCATCAGGATGGTCGATTGCTCAATCTGCTCAGCCAGGGTGTGTCCGTCATAGGGATTGCCGGTAAAGCTTCTGGCACCCACGATCAGGTTGCCCTTGAGCGTCATGGCCAGGCCCACCTTCACACCAAACTCGTACGGATTGCGGCTCTTGCCCTTGGAGATGCACTCCACCTCCGGTGCATCAGCTGTAGAGCTTGGCTTGACTACCCACGGTCTTGCGACTGCCCGTCTGTTCCACCAGGCGTGCGGCCTTGGTCAGAGTGGGGGCCAGGGTTTCCTGTACCGCCTGGCCCAGAGTGCTCATCTTGCGGCCCACTTCGCGCTGTAGTCGACCGACGATAGTGCGCTGGCGTTGGATGGCCTTGCGCATGCGTTTGTACTGGCGCGCATGGGCATAGCGAGCGGCCTTGAAGTTCAGTTTCCTGCCTGCCCTCCTTGGCAAAGGTCTGCTTGAGTTCGATGCCATGGGTCTTGGCAGCTTCGACCACCTTGGCACGTGCCGTCTCCAGTAGTTTGCTGTCGGTGGGGTGGGCTATTGCCTTCTCTTGCACGGTGCTGTCCACGATTACGCGGGTCAGCTCTTTCTTTGCAATGAGCTTGTGGGACACAGCCACTTCCATGGTGCGCGCCAACAGTTCTTCCACGCCTTCTTCGCCCAAAGCCTTGCGGAAACGTCCCAACTGCGTCGGGTCGCAGGGCCAGCGGTGTTCAAAGTATTCGCTGCCGAGAAGTATTGCCAGGTGGGTGTCTCGCCCCAACGCTGGATGACGTCTTCGTCGCTTTCGTTAAAAGCGTGCTTGAGGTACAGCAGCGCCACCATCAACCGGGTGGGTAAGCGCGGGCGACCGGCGTTGGAGATACCACCACCGAGCACACCAGCCACGGGGCCAAACAGGTCCAGGTCTTCGATCTGCTTGCCGGCTTTGACTTGGCGTGCCCAGCGCTGGGCCAACGAAGCTTCGATCTCTTGCCAGGGCATGCGACTGGCCAGCACCGCCAGCGGGTGGCGCAAGTCAATCATCTGGTCCAGGCGGTTGCGGAAGAAGTCGTCGGTCATGGTGTGCTCAAAACTCCCAGAAAGCAGCCTCCATTGAATATCTTTCTGGGAGGAATGACCATTCGGATTCACCCCAGATCACCTGTGTTTATGCGGATTGCCGGGGTTTTGCAGGGACGACTACCTAAGCTTGCCTTTCGATGAAGTGGACTTACCCCGATTCCACGGACAGGTATTGGCTTGATTCTCAAGCGGATGATGACACAGGCGCAGGGTTGTCCACGGCGGCGTGCGTCGCCTGCGACGAACGCGACGCCGCGGTGGGCAACCCGTGTTGGGTGTGAGCGGTTGGTTCGTTGTATTTCCTTTCAAAGTTCATGGGCGACAGGTAGTCGATGGACGAGTGGCGTCGGCGCGGGTTGTACCAACCCTCGATCCAGGTAAACAGGGCTGTGCGTGCCTGGGCCTGGGTCTTCCAGGCCTGCGCCGATTGATCAATTCGCACTCCAGGCTGGCAAAGAAACTCTCAGCCATGGCGTTGTCATAGGCGTCGCCCACCGTACCCATGGAAGGTCGTACACCCATCTCCTTGCAGCGGTTGCCAAAGGCAATGCTGGTGTACTGGCTGCCCTGGTCGGAGTGGTGAATAACGCTGGTGGGTTTGCGTATGTGCAGCGCCATGTTCAACGCCGCCAGAACCAGTTCGCTCGTCATGCGCTCCCCCATGGCCCAGCCCACCACCTTGCGACTGAAGGCATCGATCACCACTGCCAGGTACAAAAAACCTGTCCAGGTGGGGATGTAGGTCATATCTGCCACCCAGAGCCTGGTTGGGCGCAGCAGCGTGAAACTGGCGTTTGACCAGATCTGGAGCCGGGCGTTGGCGGTGGTTGCGTTCGGTGGTGACGGTGAAGCTGCGCCTGCGACTGACTCCACGGATGCCAGCCTTGCGCATCAGACAGGCCACTCGCTTCTTGCTTGCCACTTGGCCAATGTCGCGCAGTTCGGCGTGAACTCGAGGCATGCCGTAGGTTTCGTCACTGTCCTTGTGGATCTGGCGGATGGCTTCGCTGAGCACCGCATTGGCCGTGGCACGCGCACTGGGGGCTCGCCTGCGCCAGTCGTAATAGCCACTGGGTGATACGCCCAACACACGGCACATTGCGCGCACGCTCACTGGGTTGGCGTCGGCCTGGTTTGTGCTCACGGTTTCAAAGACGGTGTGGACGTCCGCTCGCTTTTGCTGGCAAACCAGGCCGTAGCCTTTGCCAAGATGTCGCGCTCCAGTTGCACCTGGCGCAGTTGGCGACGCAAACGCACCAGTTCTTCGCGTTCGGCGCTGCTCAAGCCTTCTTTGCCAGACAGTGGGGTGCCCTGGTCACGCATGTCTTGTGCTATCCAGTTGGCAATGCTTTGGGCCGATGGCCCGAATTCACGCGATAGCTGCGCTGGCGTTCTGCCTGCTCGCGCCAGTTCGATGATTTGCTGTCGAAATTGCACCGGATACGGTGGCTTGGTTTTGGGCATTTTGGACTCCTTCTTCCATAACGGTAAGGTGTCCGCGAAAAAGGGGCAACTTCAGAAGCTTTAATTTGATCGCGCTTCTCCTTGGTTAGTGTTTCACCATCAAGCAGTATGCACACCATGGGCGGGACCAATGCCGACGAGGTAGACAACCTCTCGTACAGCTGTACCACCTCTGTAGGCTCCACACCTTTTTTGGAGAAAGTGCCCGTCCTCTCGACACGTAATACGGATGTTCCCGCTGCAATCTCCGGGCAGCTCCAGCGAAGCAGTTCAGGAAATACCAGCTCCTCTGTTTGTCCCTCCACCCACAAAACGCGATCTTTTGCGTGAAGGTCGGTCATTCGGATACCTAGCTCGGCGAGATTGCTGCGCAGGAGGTGCAGGTCTTTTGGTCCGACTTGCTGCACTGTTGTCGCGACCCCGTCAAAGTCCAGCAGAGAGATAGTTTTTGTGTTGATCGCGGTCAGCACGTCCGCCGAATGTGCGGTAAGTATGAATTGATGCTGCTTACCTTCAGCTTCAAGGATGGAAAGCAATTCGCGTAGGGCACGAGGATGCAGGAATGCGTTGGGTTCATCAATGGCAATTACTTGCGGTTCGCGTGCAGTAAGTACTACATAAAGCATGGCAATGACGTTACCGATGCCAGCACCCATTCGTGCCAACGGGATGGCAAGATCGTCCCGTCGGGCTTCTGGGCTGTGTGGCAAGCAACGTAACTCGAAGTTCGAAGCGACTGGCGGTGCTTGCACCCACTTTACGCTCGGGAAAATGCGATTGACCCAACTGCAAAGCAACCGATGACCATGTGCATCATTGGTTTGCAAGTGGTTGATGCAGTACGGCAGCGTGATCGCAACGCGATCTAAGACTGTAGTGCCTTGCGCTTGGCATATCTCACCTGGCTGGCGCTTGGCATTAAATCGGTAAATGCGAGGTTTGAAGAGCTGCGCGTAGTTCCCGATGATGTTGTTCGCACCACCGAAGTTGGCAACTTGAATTATCAATTCCGACTGCGAAGGGCTGCTTTGAATCAATGCGGCTGGCACTGAATTGCCTATGTGCCTGCTTGCGAAACCTTGAATCAAGTCGTTGCTGCGGATGCCTACTCTCTCCATGCCATGACCGAAGCTTGAAGTGAGCGCTATCGGCTGGTCGGTGCTGAAAAACGCGTGCACCATTTTGACAATGGTGTCTTGAACTTCCTGCGGAGCCGACTCTCGGACGGGCAGATACAACTGAGTCGAACCAACCAGTCGCCACAATTCGCTGCAACACGTGGAAAGAGTTACCTCGAACTCTGACTGCTGATCGTTCTGCCCTCCAAATTGCGGGATTGTTCGTTCGGAGCGATGCGGGTCGTTTAGACCGAAGTCCAAATCAATGACATCCAAAACCGAAGTTTTACCTGCATTGTTAGTGCCCACCAGCAAGTTGAACCCGGGCTCGAAGTAGAGAGTCTGTCGTTCATGAATACTCTTGTAGCTTTCGATCGCGACAGACTTGATAAACACAAGCCTACTTCCCCCAACTATCCTTCAACCCCACCGCCAAGTTAAACACCGGCTTCGTCCCCGCCACGTGATCCTTGCGGTCCGCCACAAAGTACCCAATCCGTTCAAACTGGAACTTTTGGTCCGGCTGGGCCTGGGCCAGTGAGGGTTCCACGTAGGCGGTGACGACCTTCAGGCTGTTGGGGTTCAGCGCGTCCAAGAAGTTCTTGCCACCGGCGTCGGGCTGCGCGTCGCTGAACAGGCGGTCGTACAGGCGCACTTCGGCGGACACGGCGTCGGCCACGGCCACCCAGGTGATGACGCCTGCGGCCTTGACGGTGCTAGAGCCGGGCGTGCCGCTCTTGGTTTCGGGGAATACGGTGGCGTGCACCTCAGTCACATTGCCTTGCGCGTCTTTGGCGCAGCCGGTGCATTCCACCACGTAGCCGCCCTTCAGGCGCACCTTGGCGCCTGGGGTCAAACGCTTGTAGCCCTTGGGCGGCACTTCGGCAAAGTCGTCGCGCTCAATCCACACTTCCTTGCCTATGACGAACTGGCGTGCGGCGGGCTCGGGCTGGCCCTCAATGGCGTGGGGCAGGGCGGGCAGGGTGCAGGGTTCCAGGTGGCCGGCGCCCAGGGTTTCGTCCCAGTTGGTCAGCACCAGTTTCACGGGGTCCAGCACGGCCATGCCGCGGTGGGCCTTGTTTTCCAGATCGTCACGCAGGCAGCCTTCCAGCACGCTGTAGTCAATCCAGCCGCCGGCCTTGCTGGTGCCGGTGCGTTCGTGCAGCAGGTGCAGGCTTTCGGGTGTGTAGCCACGGCGGCGCAGGCCAACGATGGTGGGCATGCGCGGGTCGTCCCAGCCGCTCACGGTCTTCTCGTTCACCAGTTGCATGAGCTTGCGCTTGCTGGTGATGACATAGGTGAGGTTCAGGCGGGCAAATTCGTACTGGCGCGGGTGGGGTTGGGCCAGCAGGCCGCCTTCGCACAGGCGGTCGAGCAGCCAATCGTAGAACGGGCGCTGGTCTTCAAATTCGAGCGTGCAGATGGAGTGGGTAATTTGTTCCAGCGCGTCTTCAATGGGGTGGGCAAAGGTGTACATGGGGTACACGCACCATTGGTTGCCGGTGTTGTGGTGTTCCGCGTGCTTGATGCGGTAGATGGCCGGGTCGCGCAGGTTGATGTTGGGGCTGGCCATGTCGATCTTGGCGCGCAGCACCATGCTGCCGTCGGCGTGCTTGCCATCGCGCATTTCGCGGAAGCGCGCCAGGTTCTCGGCCGGGGTGCGGCCGCGGAACGGGCTGTCCACACCCGGCTTGGAAAAGTCGCCGCGGTTGGCGCGCATTTCTTCGGCGCTTTGTTCGTCCACGTAGGCGTGGCCGGCTTCAATCAAATACTCGGCTGCGCGGTACATGAAGCCAAAGTAGTCGCTGGCCTGGTAGGGCGCAGCGCTGCCGGGTGCCTGCCCCTTCTGGGCCCAGTCAAAGCCGAGCCAGCGGATGGCGTCGATGATGCTGTTGACGTACTCGATGTCTTCCTTCTCGGGGTTGGTGTCGTCAAAGCGCAGGTGGCACACACCGCCGTAGTCGCGCGCCAGGCCAAAGTTCAGGCAGATGCTCTTGGCGTGGCCCACGTGCAGGTAGCCGTTGGGCTCGGGCGGAAAGCGGGTGCGGATCTTGGCGGGGTCGGGCTCGCCTTGGGCGTGGTGGGCGGCGTCGCCGGGGCTGCCGGCCCAGCGGCGGCTTGCGTAGGTGCCCTGTTCCAGGTCTTTCTCGATGATCTGGCGCAGGAAATTGCTAATTTTGGGCGCTTCTGGCGCGGCTTGGGGCGGGGTGTTGCTCATGGGGCGATTTTAGTCGGCACCCTGGTTCCAACCCCCCGGTTTTTGTAGCACGTCGGTCACGCGCGGTGCGGACTCAGGCGTGGGCGGGCTGGGGTGCCTGCGCGGCGTGTGGGCGCGCAGGCAGTTCGAGCGCAGACCACAGCGGCGCAAGGGCGCTTTGCTCGGCCAAGGGGAGGTCTTGGGCCAGCAGCATGCATTCACGCGCCAGTTCGTACAGGTGCTGGTCGAGCTCTTTGCAGGCGCACGCCATTTCAAAACGGTCGGCGTCGGTGAGTTGTTCGGCGCGAATGTCCCACACGCCCAGTGCGTTCCAGGCCATGCGTAGCCGGGCCGTGCGCTGCTGCGCCAGGGCCACAATGCTTGCACCGGCGCCCGGTTGCATCTGGGCGCTGACTTGCTGGGCGGTTTGCTCGGCGGCCAGTAGCGTGCTGTGGATGCGCTGCAGGTTGCCCGATGCCAAGTCCAGCCCGCTGGGCAGAGGTTCTTGCGCGGCGCGGGCCATGTTGAAGGCGATGCTGCTGTAACGCTCGGGGTATTCGCCGGGCACTACGCGCAGCGCAAAGCTGGCGCTGGTGAGCGGGGCTGGCGATGTGTGTTGGTGTGCCAGCACGGTTTCCACGGCCGACAGCAGCAGCCCCAGCGGCGAGATGGCGTCGCCCGCCAGGCGTGCGGGGTAGCCCGATCCGTTGCTGCGCTCATGGTGCTCGCCAATGGCGCGGCACAGGGTTGCGGGGTAGTCGGTGGTGCCTTCCAGCAGCAGCTGGCCCATGCGCGGGTGCACCATCAGAAACTTGTGCCCTACCAGGTCGCGCGGGTTTTCACCGTTCAGGTATTGGGGCTGTACATAGACTTCTCCGATGTCGTGCAGCAGGCCCCCCATCATGGCCAGGCGGGCGTCCATGGGCGTGGTTTGGGCACTGGCCATGGCGCCGGCCAGGGCCATGGCTTGCACGGCGTGCTCAACGGCGGCTGGGCGGGTAGCCAGGGCCGTGGTTAGCAGCAATTGCGCCACCGGGTGCAGCGGGATTTGTTTGAACAGTTTCTCCAGCACCGGCCCGTGGGGGCGCAACGCCAAAGCCAGGCTGCTGTGGTGCGCCAGGAGTTGGGTGAGTGCGTCGTGCAGGTAGAAGGTGGTGACACCGTCTTCGGCCACCAGGCAGGATTCGATGGGGTTGCGCAGCTTGCGTTCCAGCAGGCGTTGCTGCAAGGCGCTGGAAACGGGCAAGCCCTTGGCCCAGAGTTTGATGCCGCGTACGTCTACGATGTCTTGCGAGGCAACGATGGCATAGGATTCGCTAGCCTGCACCAGCGCAGCCACGAATTCAGGGTGGGCTTCAGATTGTCCACGGGCAAAGGAGGCGGTATGCACGGTGGCAGCTCCTGGCGTAGTCGCATGCACAAAACCCTGCAGTGACACCGAGGCCACAACAGGGCAACTTGTTACTAAGTGTGGAAGAAGTATCTAACTTAACCAAGGCCGTTGGGAGCGCCGTTGACACCGTTTGTCCACCCGGCGGGCATAAAAAAACGCGCCGGGTGGCGCGTTTTTGTGTGAGCGAAATGGGGTGATTAGCGGATCACGGCCAGCTCGGTCAGCTTGCCACCCTTGATGGTGCGCAGCGTCAGGGCGCCGTTCTTGATGTCACCCTTCTCGTCAAAGGTGATGGTGCCGGTCACACCCTTGTAGTCCTTGGTAGCAGCCAGTGCGGGCAGGTACTTGGCGGGATCGGAAGAACCAGCCTTGACCATGGCGGCCACCATCAGCTTGACGGAGTCGTACACGTAGGGAGCGTACACCTGCACATCGGTGTTGAACTTGGCCTTGAACTTTTTCTTGAATTCGTCCATGCCAACCTTGGCTTCGCCTTCCACGCCACCAGCTTCGGCGCAGAACACTTGGTTGTCGGTTACTGCATCACCAGCGAGCTTGACCAGCTCGGTGGAGCAAATGCCGTCGCCGCCCATGAACTTGGCGTTGATGCCCAATGCCTTCATCTGGCGCAGCATCGGGCCGGCCACGGCGTCCATGCCGCCGAAGAACACGACGTCGGGCTTCTTGGCCTTGATGGAGGTCAGGATGGCGTTGAAGTCGGTTGCCTTGTCGGTGGTGTACTCGCGGGCGGCAACGTCGCCACCAGCTGCCTTGGCTGCCTTGGCAAACTCTTCAGCCACGCCCTGGCCGTAAGCGGTACGGTCGTCGATCACGGCGATGGTCTTGCCCTTGAGGGTGTTGACAGCGTAACGGCCCAGGGTGCCGCCCAGTGCCACGTCGTCAGCCACCACGCGGAACGTGGTCTTGAAGCCTTGGCGGGTGTACTTGGGGTTGGTAGCGGAAGGAGAAACCTGGGGAATGCCTGCGTCGCTGTAGATCTTGGAAGCGGGGATGGAGGTACCAGAGTTCAGGTGACCGACCACGCCGGCAACCTTGGCGTCAGCCAGCTTCTGGGCAACGGCGGTGCCTTGCTTGGGGTCGCCAGCGTCGTCTTCGGCCATCAGCTTCAGAGTGACTTTTTGACCGCCGATCGTGACGCCAGCAGCATTGAGCTCTTCGATGGCCATCTTGGCGCCGTTTTCGTTGTCCTTGCCCAGGTGGGCGATGGCGCCGCTGGTGGGGCCAACGTGGGCGATGGTGACTACGGTTTGTGCCATGGTCAGACCAGATGCCAATGCAATGGCGGCAGCCGCCACAACTTTCAACTTCAACTGCATAGTTTCTCCATTAGTAAGAAGGCGTGATCACAACGTGTCACTACCCACACGATAGCGTATCTCTAGAGCGGCCTACCTAGGGATGCTACCAATGTAGATGATTTAGTTAAACCGTTAATGAAACATTAGTCGCACTAATTGAGTGGAACGCCCACAACGGTCTACATGGCTTTGAATAAATGGGCGTAAATGCGGCTGACCACAAAGCGTTCGGACAGGCCGCGCACCAGAACGTGCTGCTTGCCGGCCTCGTCGCGGGTAACGCTGTCGATGGCGCTGGCTCGTACCAAGGTGCTGCGGTGGATCTGCCAGAACTCCTGCGCATCAAGCTGCGCTTGCAGCTCGCGCAGCGGGGTACGAATCAGGTACTCGCGCTGCGCGGTGAGCACCCGCACGTACTTGTCGGCGGCCTCCAGGCACAAGACGTCGGCAATGGGCACCATGTGCAAGGTGGTGCCCACGCTGGCCTGAATGACCTGCAAGGTGGGGCCGCGCAGGCTGGTGGGGGCGCTCAGCAGGCCACGCAGTTGCTGCAGGGTGGCGTCCAGGTGGTCGCTGGCCGAACCGGGCGTGGGCTGCGTCAGCAGTTTCTGCAGTTTTTCAACGGTCTTTTGCAGGCGCTGGGGCTGCACCGGCTTGAGCAGGTAGTCCACCGCCTGGGCTTCAAAGGCGCGTACGGCGTATTCGTCAAACGCGGTGATGAATACCAGCAACGGAAAGGCGCGAGAGCCCGGCGTACAAGGCCACTGGTCGGCCAGCTCGGTGGCAGCGTCCAGGCCACTCATGCCGGGCATGCGTACGTCAAAGAACAAGACGTCGGGTTGCTGGGCCAGGGCCTGGCGTACGGCGGTGGCGCCATCGCCCACGGTGGCGACGATGTGCAGCGCGGGCCAACTGCGCGCCAGATCGGCAGCCAGGGCCTGGGCCAGCAGGGGTTCGTCTTCGGCGATCAGGGCGCGGGGTGGGGTTGTGCTCATGGCTGCAAAGGAATATGGATGGTAGCCCGCGTACCTTCTGTTTCAGATGCTATGAATTCGATAGTACCCTGGTTGCCGTACAGCGTTGCCAGCCGGGCCCGGATCTGTTGGACGCCGAAACCACGGTCGGCAGGCGCGGGGCTGGCGAACACCTGTTCCGGGTTGAAGCCCAGGCCGGTGTCCACCACTTCCAGCACCAACTGCCCCGGTTGGGTGCGGGCGCGAACTACCAGCTCGCCGCCGTCCACCTTGGGTTCCAGCCCATGCTGGATGCTGTTTTCCACCAGGGGTTGCAGGATCAGGGTGGGCACAGACTGGTTAGCCAGTTCGGCGGGCAGGTCAAGCTGGTAGCGCAGGCGTGCACCCATGCGGATGGCCATCAACGCCAGGTAGTCGTCCAGTCGGGTGAATTCGTCGCGCAAGGGGTGGCAGCTGGCGCGCGACGCACTCAGCGTGCTGCGCAGGTAGGCAATGATGTGGTCCAGCATGGCTTGCGCGCGCTGCGGGTCCATGCCAATGAGCACGCGCAGATTGGCCAGGGTGTTGAAAAGCATGTGCGGCTGCAGTTGCGCCTCCAGCAACTTGAGGCGGGCTTCGGTTGCCAGGCGCGTTGCTTCGTCAACTTTTTGTGCCAGATGGGCGTTCTTGCCCTGGCTGTAGAAGTAGTAGGTAACGACGACACCGATGACTGCTGAGATCAGTGCCGACAGGAATAGCTGCCTGGGTGACATATGCGTCCAACTGGACCAGCCAAACCAGAAATCGGCCAAGGTGGTGCCGACGACAAAGCCCAGCGCGATGCCCACTACGGGCAGCACGGTACCCCAGGGCGCGGGAGGCCAGCCGGTTTCGTGCGCGGACGGAAAAAGCCCTGCACCAAAATCGATCAACAGCCATGATGACAGACCGATGCACAGGGAGTAGATCAGCGCAATCTCGTAAGGCTGCTGGGGGCGAAAGGCGTAGTGCAGCGCGGAGATCGCCAAGCAAAATGCGGCTGTCTGCAGGCCAACCCGCAGCTTGGAGAGCCAATCGATCTTCATGACGGGTCGCGTCGGTCCTGGTCGCGCTGCAAGCGTTCACGCTCGGTTTGCACCATGCGCTCCCGCAGGTCGGTGCCCGTGCTGAGCAGCCACACCGAGGCGCCATGCAGCGCAAGACCCAGTCCCCAGCCCAGCAAGGGTTTTACTGACCATGTGCGAGTGCCAAAACCGTACTCTGACATGGCGAAGACGATCAGGTTGACCGCCACATACACCGCTGCATGGAAGAACCAGCCCAGCTTGGCTCCGGCGCGCTTGCGCGCAATGCGATCAATCTCTTCGGGGCTCATGGATGGTTGCTGCGGCATGGTGCTGGCGATTCTAGGGTAGCGCGGCGCTTGCCTTAGGCCGTTTGCAGGGCGCCGTTCTGCCGCAGGGCGATGCGCCACAGGCGTGCGGCACGCGCCAGGAAGATGCCGCTGAAGGCTCCATACAAGGTGCTCACGGTTAGCGCAAAGTCGGTGTTGTGGGCCAGGATGGGCTGCATGCCGATGCTGATGCCCACGGCATACTTGGTGAAGAAGATGCCCATGAGCAGGGCCAGCGGCACCGTGCTGCCGGGCAGATGGAAACGACGGTTGGTTGCGTCGTACTGGATCTCGGTGCTGGACTGGAGTTGCAGTGTGACAACCATCGCCAATGCGGTGCCTGCAAGCCAGGTCAGCAGGGCCAAGGGCTGGTCACCAAAGGCGCTGGCTACGCTGTACAGCGACAGTCCAGTCATCGCCAGAGGCAAAAGCGTAGCGCGGTTCAGCCCCACGCGACGCGGCAGCATCTGCTGCACACCCAGCCACAGTAGGGCGGCGAACAGAACGAAAACCCATTTGGGGGTGGCAGACAGGATGTGCATCAGCATGGTGAATCTCCGAGTGGGGTTGTTGATGGCGCTACTGTGCCGACAGTGCGCCCCACTGCCTATGCCGATGCGACGATGCGCGCCAGCGGTTCGCCAAACGCTGGCGCTGCGGAGCGAAATGCAGCGGTTGGTAGTTCCCTAGAAACGCACCAGGCTGCGGTAGGTGAGGGTTGTGCTGCCCTCGGCGGGCACGGCCACCTTCCAGACGGCGGTGTTGCTGGCGCCCTTGGTGTAGGGGTGGCTGCTGGATAGCACCTGCCAGTCGCCGGGCATGGGTTCCTGTACGGTAACGGTGACCGCCTCTTTCTTGGCGTTTTTCAGCACCACCTCGAAGGCGGCCTCGTATTGGTAGTTGTACTTGCCGCTGCCACCGATCTTCTTGAAATCGGTCTGTTTCTTGTCGGCGGTAACGTCGAAGGCGTCGCCAAGCTTGAGGCGTACCTTCTCGTTCTTGGGCGTGTGGTCCACCCGGTCTTCGCCGATGAACTGGGCATTGCCGGCACGGTCTTTCTTGTAGACGCGGATGATGCCTTTGGGCATGGGTGCGCCCAAGTGGGCACTTTCCTTGTTGTCAAACTCCACGAACACCGCCACCTTCATTTTCTGGCCCAGGTCGCCGTAGCTGCTCTGGTAGTAGTACTCGCTGCCCTTGAGCAACAGTTCCTTGCGTGCAGGCACGCCACTGGCGGACATGAGCGCCACCTGCTTGGTCTGGTTCTCGGCAATGGTGGTGGGGCGGTTCAGGGTGTAGAGGTGGTATTCGAACAGCGATTCCTCGGCCATGTCGGTGCGGGCCTTGGCCGCCGCAGGGGCGGGTGCTGCCATGGCCATGACGCGGCTCTCCATTTGCGGGCGCACCTGGTTCACGTCGCCTGCCACCAGCTGCAGCTTGGCATTGCGGTAGGTGGCACCGCTGGTGTTGGTCAGCGTAACCCAGCCCGAAAGGTCGAGCGCGTCTTCGGCGGCGTTCAGTTCCACCACGTAGTCGGCCTTCCAGGCCAGGCCGCCGGTGAGGTAGCTCAGCTCCACGTCCTGCTGCGCGGCGCCGGTGTTGTCCAGCGCCATCACCAGGGTGGGGCGATCGCGCAGGTTGGGCGGCACGTCGCTGTAGACGATGCGCCCGGGTACGCCGGTTTCAATGCGGTCACCGATCTTCAGCACCACGCCGCTGGCAGCCGACAGCACCTGCGCTTGTTCGGAGGTTTCGACACCAGTGGCCGGGTTGGTGCGGATGACAGTCACGTTGCGGCCCACGTATTTTTCCAGCAGCTTGGCCGGGGTGAGCAGGTCGAAGTCGAAGTTCTGCTCCAGCACCGACAGGCTGCCCGGCGCGCTGATGCTACGCAGCAGGGCGGTTTCGGCGCGCATGCGCGCGCTCACGTCGCGAAACGCCAAGCTGGTGGTACCGGGCTTGAGCTGCAGGCGGCGCTGGTCTTTGACCAGGGCCAGGTTCTCGTTGTAGATGGTGACGGCCACTTCCTGCTGATCGGCCAGCGTACTGCGCTGTTCGGCAGACTGGGCAAAGCTGGCAGAAACCAGGGCAAACAAAAGGCAGGGTGCAAGCGTAAGTCGGCGCATGGATGAAGGTCCTGAGGCGGTTGAGGGATGCCGCAATGTATGCCAGGGCCTGCCCAGACGCAATGCCCGGCGCCAGGCAAGTTGCAAGGCCTTGTTACATGCTACGAAAATAGTAGCTGAAGGGGCAGCAAACGCGGGGGCTAGAATCGCTTTTTATCTATAGGGGTGAGATTTGGACATCGTGTTGCTGGCGAAAGCCGTGGTCATGGGCGTGGTGGAGGGCTTGACCGAGTTTCTGCCCATCTCCAGCACTGGGCACCTGATACTGGCCGGGGCTTTGCTGGGCTTCGATGACGACAAGGCCAAGGTATTTGACATTGCCATTCAGACCGGTGCCATCTTTGCCGTGGTGCTGGTGTATTGGCAGAAGATCCGCGACACCCTGGTGGCATTACCGCGCCAGCGCCAGGCCCAGGCGTTTGCACTGAACGTGTTCATCGCGTTCCTGCCCGCTGTGGTGCTGGGCCTGCTGTTTGGCAAGGCGATCAAGGCCTATCTGTTCACGCCGCAGGTGGTGGCTACCACGTTCATCCTGGGGGGCTTCATCATTCTGTGGGCCGAGAAACGCCAAGCTGCCGGTGGCAATGCGGTGCGTGTTCTGGATGCGGACGACATGGACTGGAAAGACGCACTGAAGGTCGGGTTGGTGCAGTGCCTGGCCATGATTCCCGGCACCAGCCGCAGTGGCGCCACCATCATCGGCGGCATGCTGCTGGGTCTGTCGCGCAAGGCAGCCACCGATTTTTCGTTCTACTTGGCGATTCCGACACTGATTGGTGCCGGCGTCTACAGCCTGTACAAGGAGCGCGCTCTGCTCAGCCTGGCTGACGTGCCCCTGTTCGCAGTGGGGCTGGTGGTGTCGTTCCTGGCAGCTTGGGTATGCGTGCGCTGGCTGCTGCGCTTCATCGCCACGCACAGTTTTAATGGCTTTGCGTGGTACCGCATCGTCTTTGGCATCGTGGTGCTGGGCACCGCCTGGACGGGAACAGTGCACTGGGCGGCGTAAGTGCGTAGCGCAGTGTGAACCGGCGTTAAATTCCGCCAACCGCCAATTGGCCTGCGCGACGCAACTCCTCGGGGGTTGCGGTTGCTGCGGTCGGGCTCAAAGCACCAACATTGGGTGCGGCGGCAATGCTCGCGGCGGGGCGGCCGTTGGAGTCAAACTGGCGTAGGGCGTCCACCATGGTCTGTGTCGCAGGGGCAACCACCCCCTGGGCTTGCGCCTTGGACTGCAGGTCGGCCATGACCGTCTCCAACGGGTCAGGCAATGGGGTCAGTCCTTGGCTGGACGCGAACGCGGCCATTGCATCGACAAGTCCGGTGACGTTGGCCTGTAGGGCCGATGGCTGCGCTGAAGCCAACGACTGCAGCGCATTGGTGTCGTTCTTGTCGGTCACAAACCACACGTCCGCCATGGAATGGCTCTTGCCGTCCGCGGTCTGGTAACTGGACACCAGGCCAACCGTGTTGCCATGGTCCTTGACAAGCGAAGAGGTGTCCTTCAGATCAAGGCTCGTAATTCCCAGATCTGCAAGGCTGTGCAGTTCACCAGAACCTGTGAAACCGTCGCCGTTGTTGTCGGTCCAGACCTGAAGCTTGCTGAAATCGATGTCCTGCGAGTCAATGCGTCCGTCGTGGTTGGTGTCCAGTTCGCGCAGTGCAGCATAGCCATCCGAGGCTTTGGTGCCGCCTTGAAGTCTAGTGGCATCGCCAAAGAGCTCGGTTCCGTCATTGATCGCGCCATCCTGATTGCGATCCAGTACGAGGAATCCATCGCCAGGGTCCAGCCAACCCGTGGTCACCGATTGGCCTTGACCAAACAGGTCAAACCGGACCCCCTGCTGCAAACTCTGCGAAAGCACACCGTTGTCATTGAGGTCCAACACCAGAGGCGATCCCAGATGCAAGCTCTGGAACTGAGGCGTACTCATTGCGTTGATTTGGTCGGCACTCAGCCCTTCGACCTGGAAGGGGGTCAACGCAAACACCTGGTCTGTGCTGAGCGCTTGAATGGCGTCTGTAGAAAAGCCCGCTATCGAGGCTGTAGGTATGGCTGCCAGATCCTGAGTTTCGAGAACACGAACTTGGTCGGTTGAGAGTGCGCCAACTTGGTCGGAGTTGAGTACGTTGCTCTGCCGAGTATTCAATGCCACAACTTGCTGGGTCGTGAGTGCCGCAATATCGTCCGTGCGCAAAGCAAGTACCTGGCGCGTCTGCAAAGCACCCAACTGATAGGTACTCATGTTGGCAACCTGATCGGTTGTCAGCGCCGCAACAGCTGCAGTGCTGAGTGCCTGAACAGCCCCTGTTCCGAGCGCCTGAAAATCCTGTGTACCCAATGCGACGACCTGGTTGGGAGTGAGCGCCGCAACTTGTGACGTCTTGAGTGAATTGACCTGCCCGGTGGAGAGGGCGCCCACTTGCTCGGACCTCAGTGCGACGATCGACAAGGTGGTGAGGGTCGTTATTGCGTTTGTGCTGAGCGAGCCGATATCGTTGGTTTCTATCGCACGTACCTGATCGGTGTTAAGGCTCTTGACCTGCGCTGTGTTGAGTGCGGCCACCTGGGTCGGGCTCAGTGCAGCAATTTGCGTGGTACTTAGCGCAGCAATGACGGATGTGGGCAACACAGCAATCAGAGCCGGTGAGAAGCCGGTCACGCTGAGCGTTCCACTTGAAGTCAAAGCGGACAGCTGGTTGTAGCTTAAGGCCGCTAGCTCATTGATCGTGAACGCATTGACCTGGTTGCTGGTCATGGCCACAAGTTCATCGGTTGAAAGCGCTGCAACCTGCCTCGTTGCAAGCGATGCAACCTGCGCGGTGTTCAATGCGCGAATGTCGTCGGTGCTCAGAACCGCAATACCAGCCGTTGAAATCGAAGCCAAGTCCTGCGTCTCGAGTGCGGCGATCTGCTGGGTGCCCATGACAAGAACTTGCGTGGTAGTCAGCGCCCCTGCCTGCGCACTGGTCAACGCCACGATCTGGTCAGTACCGAGGGCATTTATTGCGTCTGTACTGAAGGCAGAAACGGCTGCAGTACTCAGTGCGGCAATTGCGCCGGTACCTAGCGCGCCAATCAGTGTGGGTGTAAAGGCATTGACCTGGGCTGATGTCATTGCCGCCACCTGGCTGCTGCTCAAACCCGACACCTGCGCCGTGGACAACTGTCCAATGCTAGTTGGCGAAATGGCGCCAATTTGCTTGGTGCTCAGCGCATGCATCTGGTCCGAACTAAGACTGTTCACGTCTGCCGGAGTCAATGCAGCAATGGCCGAGGTACTGAGTGAACCGATATCGGATGTCTCAATCGCTGCAATTTGGCCTGTGGACATCGCCGCTACCTGGGCGCTGTTCAAGGCCCCAACTTGTGAGGATGTCAGTCCTGCAATCTGGCTGGCACTCAGGGAGGTAATCGCTGTTGTTGATAGCGCCCCAATTCCACTGGGCTGAAACACGGACAACGGCAGCGAACCCAGCGTGGTCAGTGCTCCAAGCTGCGCTGTGGTCAAACTGGCCGCCTGGGCTGTTGAAAGGGCAGAAACTTGGGTTGGACTGAGAACCGCCACGTCGCGCGTGGACAACGCCGCGATCTGGCGTGTTGAAAGCGCACCGATCAGGTTTGTATCCATGGCCGCAATGGCATCGGTATGGAGCGCGTTGATCGCGGAAGTGCTCAGGGCCGAAAGATCAGCCGTACCCAATGCGAGTACCTGGTCGGTACTCATGGCGTCAATCTGCGTGCTGGTCAACGCCGCAGCTTGCGTCGAAGTCAGTGCAGCAATCTGGCTAGTTGACAGTGCATGGATCGCGGCTGAGCTCAGCGACGCGATAAAAGATGTCCCCAAAGCACTCACACCACTGGTCGTGAGCGCAGCAATGCTTGACGTTGACAGAGTGGCAATCTGGGCGGTCTTGAGCGCCTTCAATTGGGCACTGGTCATGGCGGCGAACTGGGCTGACGACAGGACCGCTACATCCTGCGTTTCCATCGCTGCAACCTGACGCGTGGTGAGCGCCTGCACTTGGTCGGTGCTCAATGCCACGAAATCACTGGTAGTAAGCGCAGCAATGGCGCCGGTGCTGAGTGCAGCTAAATCGCTGGTCTCGATCGCGGCTACCTGTGCGCTAGTTAGTGCTGCTGCCTGGCTGGTCTTCAGCGCACCGAATTGATCGGAGGTCATCGCAACGATCTGATCCGTGCTCAGTGCTGCAATCGTGTTTGTTGCCAGGGCCGCCGTGGCCGCGGTACCCAGTGCGCCGATACCCGAGGTGCCCAGTGCAGCAATTTGTGCGCTGCCCAAAACGCTAGCGTCGGCAGTACCCAGCGCCCGCACCTGGGCCGTAGTCAGGGCACCGACCTGTTGCGTGCTGAGGGCAAGGATTTGCGCAGTTCCCAGCGCAGCCACATCACGGCTCTCCATGGCAGCAATCTGGTCGGTCGACAGTGCTGCAATGTCCTGCGTGGACAGTGCCCGTACCTGGGCCGTCGTCAACGCCACGATCTGTGCAGTACTCAGTGCGCTAACCTGTAGGGTGTTTAGCGCCGCAATGGCGGCGGTGTTGAATGCGGCAAGGTCGGAAGTTTCCAGGGCGGCTACTTGTTCGGCCGTCAGTACGCCGATCTGGGCACTGCCAAATGCAGCGGCCTGGCTGGTGGTGAGTGCAGCAATCTGCGCAGTCGTCATGGCCGCCAGTTGGTCGGTGGTCAGCGCCGCGGTGCTGCCGGTCGACGTGCTGTCGGTGGTGGACGAAGAAGACGATCCATCGGCATCTGGCTTACGGTCGCGTACCTCGACGAAGACGCCGATCGCTGCCAGTACGAAGAGGAATGCAAACACGATGCGTGGTGGTTACCGGTAGATGGGAAAAATACTACCGGCTTTCCTGCTTATCGTGCAGGTATTTGCAGATCTGAAGGCTCTATTACACGAATTGGTTGAAATATCCGCTTATTTCCCGCCTTTGGAAGTTGGAAATTTCACAGCGTGACAAATGGTTGGGGCTGGCGCACCGCGCATCCGGTCAGATTAAGCGCTCGTCGGCGCTGGTGATCTTGCGCAGCGCCTGGCTGCGCCCTTGCGCTACGCGCAGCGGAATCGGTGTCGGATTGTCGTCCCACACCGGATGCTCAATGCTGTCAAACACCTCGCGCAGCTTGTGGCCCCAGGTGTCGTGCAGCATGCGAAAGTAGGGGTTGTTCTCGTCGATGCAAACCACCTTGTCGGACTGAAACCGGTCCGCTTCGTACACCACCATGTCCAGCGGTAGGCCCACTGACAAGTTCGATTTCAGCGTGGAGTCCATGGACACCAAGGCGCATTTTGCTGCTTCGTCCAACGGCGTGTCGGGGGTGATCACGCGGTCGAGCACCGGTTTGCCATACTTGGACTCGCCAATCTGGAAATACGGGGTTTCTGGCGTGGCTTCGATGAAGTTGCCGGGCGAATACACCTGAAACAGGCGCATGCTTTCGCCTTGAATCTGCCCGCCAAACACCAGCGATACGTTGAAGTCCACCCCCGACTGCTTGAGCGCGGCCGCATCGCGCTCGTACACCCGGCGGATGGCTGCACCCAGCACGCGCGCCGCATCGAACATGCTTTTGGCGTTCCAGATGGTGATGCCCTCGTCGTCCGGATGGTCCTTGAGCTTCTCCACCTGCAGGATCTCGCGCACCGACTGCGAAATGGACAGGTTGCCCGCTGACAGCAACACCATGAAGCGCTCGCCGGGCTTCTCGTACACGATCATCTTGCGAAACGTGCTGATCTGGTCCAGCCCAGCGTTGGTGCGGGAATCGGACAGAAAAACCAGTCCGGCCTTGAGTTTGATGGCAACGCAGTAGGTCATGGCAGTGGCGCGAGCAAAAGTGCAAGTTTAGGCCACGCGCAGTGCGTGCCAGCCGCTTGGCACTACGCCCCCA
Source organism: Rhodoferax sp. (assembly GCA_046348185.1). Lineage (GTDB taxonomy): Bacteria > Pseudomonadota > Gammaproteobacteria > Burkholderiales > Burkholderiaceae_C > Allorhodoferax. The sequence goes on from JAXMER010000013.1 coordinate 389,965, forward strand.
TGTTACGCAGCGCAGCCTCGACCGCAGCGGCCGTGGCCAGAGGTTTTTCCATAGGGAACAGATGGCCGCCGTCGAGCATCATGGTGCGGCCCTTGGTGATGCGCAGCACCATGTCCATGCCCACCTGGTGGCGCTCCACCGAATCGCTGCCGCCAATGAACGTAACCGGGCACTTGAGCGGATGGCGGCGCAGGTACTGCGGCAGATGGTCGGGCACGGTGTTGTAAAAGCGTGTTTCGATGGCGCGGTCAAAGCTCAGCACCCGCTGGCCGTCTTCATCGTGAGTGCCGTGCTCCACATAATCGCGCAGCACCTGCGCATCCCATTTGGCAAAAGCGCGCTTGTGGCGGAAGTGCTCCAGTACGGCGGTCTGGTTGGGCCAAACATTGCGCCGCTTGTGGCTGACCGCTCCGGGCGAGAAACGGCTCATCAACGGCAGCGTCTTGGCCACGCCCAGCGCAGTGGATTTCCAGCCACCCACAATGGGCGAATCCAGCAGCACCACGCCACGCACCCACTGGGGATGGCGGGCAGCCACCATGGTGCTGACCAGCCCACCGAGCGAATGCCCCACCAGCCAGACTGGCTCACCCACGGCCCGCACCTGCGCCTGCACGAATTCGGCCAGTTCCTCTTCAATGTGGGGCCAGTTGTCGGTAACCGGAAAGCGCGGGTTGTGCCCCAACATGGGCAAGAAGCGCACGTCAAAGCCCCGCGATTTCAGGGAGTCCAGCACCACCTTGTAGGTGAGTGCCGGAAACGAATTGCCGTGGGAGAAGATGAGGGTGGGCATGGCGAAGGTTTTGATGCGGATGTGCAGGGTTACGGTTGGAGCGCGACTCGCTCCAGGTTCAGCGCCAGTAGGCGGCGCAGGACTTCGTCGTCTTGCATGCCTGCCGTGTAGTCGGCCCAGCCGTAGGCGGCGGCCACCGCCGCATCGAGCTGGGCGTGGGCTGCGGCCAGCCAGGCGGGGCGTTGGTTATAGAGATTGGTGAGCGTGCGTTTGGCCAGGTCTTTTTCGTAGCCGGGCTTGGGCACGGTGCGGTCGGGGTAGGGGGAGGTGGCCATACCCAGCGGAACCACCTCGGGCACGGTTTGCGTCCACTCGGGCGGGTTCAGCCAGGCCTGGCGCAAATCGTTCAGGCGCTTGGCGGCCTGGGCGATTTGAATTGCTATTGTTTTGGTAGCTGCTTGCGCAGTTTTTACGGGGGCTGGAGGCGCATTTGGCATTAAATCCTGGGCGGGAATGCGTGCGCCGCCTTCTACCACTTCGGTGCGCTGGTGGGCGGTGTCGGCGGGGGTGAGGCCTGCGGGGAAGGGGAAGGTTTCGAAGCAGGTGGTGGGGGTGTAGCGGGGGTCGTTTCCCACGCCGAGCCAAGTGCACATACGCAGCGACCAGAGTTCGTGGAAGCGGCTGTGCAGGATGCCGAAGGTGGTGTCGTCGGCGCGTGCGATGGCGACGCATAGGTTTTCCGGAATTTGCATAGAAGGAAGCCATGCAAACAAGCGGTGCTTGGCGACCATGGGAGTTGCTATGGTGCGTTCAATGTTTGCTACCGCTCTGCGCAGCCCGGGCCTGGCATCACCGAACAACCACCAATGGGTGCGGTGGAAGTCGCGACGAACGTTTGTTCGGGTGGGCTTGACCTCACGCTCGACAAAGGCAAAAGGTGTTTCGTATAGCGCAGCTTGCGCCTGTGATGTATCGCAACCGAAGTCCACGACCCATTTGTCCTGTGGTCTTCGGGTAATGTCCAAACCATTCGCCCAGGGACGCAACACTTCGGCGTTGGAGCGGCCATGTGGGTTGGGTTGCTGAAGCCATTGCACGGCGGTGGCATGGTCAATGTCGAACGGCCCATTCTTTTGGGTGCCGATGTATGAAGCATCAGCGTTGGCGCGCAGGCGTTGCGCTTGCGTGAGGTCACACCCTTCGCTGCCTGAGTGCGCCGTAAGGTCCGCAGCAATTTCGTCGGCCCGCGCACCGTTCAGGTGGGAAGTTTGGTCGGCGCTGCCGAAAGCCACCAGCGAGACACGCACTGCGGCCCCGTCATTCACCCATGGCTCGTCGCTCCAGGCGTCAAAAATGCGTGTCTGTGCGCAGATGGCGTCCAGCACCTTGCGGTTGGCGCCGCCCCGAATGGAGTTGGTGGTGACCAGCCCGGCGCGCTGCAGTTGGCCTGCCGCCATTTGCGCGCGGGCCTTGTCAAACCAATAGCACACCAGGTCGGCACCGCCGGGCACGCGGCCTTCGTAGGTGCTGCGCAGCAGGGTGGTGTAGTCCTCGCCCAGTTCGCGGATCATTTTGCGGTCACCCAAAAACGGCGGATTCCCCACCACCACATCCGCTGCGGGCCAGCTTGCCATGCGGGGCGTTGTGCTCGGTGGTCCGGGATGGGGGTCAGAGCCCGAGTTTCGCGGCGCGAAATCGGGATCTGACCCCCATGCCTGCGCCATGCTCCAGTCCAGCAGCGCATCCCGGCACTCGATGTGTTCCAGCGCCTCCAGCACCGGGTGGGTTTTGAAGGGGTAGCCGTGGGCCAGGCGCCATTGCAGCTCGCCTATCCACACTGTCACGCGTGCGAGTTCGGCGGCGTATTCGTTCAGCTCGATTCCCAACACGTTGTGCGGGCCGGTGACGAGGTCGGCTTCGCGGTCCAGGCCCAGTTCTGCGGCTTGCAGGTGGCTGTGGTGCTCCACGTCCTTCAGGCATTTGAGGGCGAGGTACAAAAAGTTGCCGCTGCCGCAGGCGGGGTCGAGTGCGCGGTAGTGCTTGAGTTCGTCCAGCCAGGTGATGAACAGGGCGTGGGCGGCGCGGTAGTGTTTGTCGCCTTTCTTGGTTATTTTGGCTGTTAGCCCCCGTATTTGCTGGGCTATTAGCTCCCATTTTTGTAGCAACGGGCGGCGGATGACGGGGTCGATCAGGCGCTCGATGGTGGCCGGGTCGGTGTAGTGGGCGCCGAGCTGGCTGCGTTTGGCGGGGTCCAGGCCGCGTTCAAACAGGGTGCCGAAGATGGAGACGTCGATGGCGCTCCAGTCCAGGTTGGCGGCGCGGCGCAGTTCGGCGATGTCGGGTGCGCTCAGGGGCGGCACGTCCACCTGGGCGAACAGGCCGCCGTTGAACCAGGGTACGTCTTCCACGCCGTAGAGCCCGCCGCTGCGCATGGTGGTAAGCAATTGCAGCAGGCCCTGGGTGAGGCGCTCGGGGCTGATGTGGGGGTTGTTGACCAGGCGCTCGAACATGTGGCCGGGCAGCAAGCCCACGTCTTCGGCAAAGAAGCAGAACACGCACTGGGTGAGGAAGTGGGCAACGCGGTTGGCACCCCCGGCGCCCGAGCGCTGGCGCAGGTTTTCGGCCAGGGTGGCAAAGCCCTGAGCGGCGGCTTCGGTGATGTCGCGGTTGGTTTGGCGCGGCTTGAAGCTTTCGGGGGCGGTCCAGATGCGGCGCAGCAGGGCCAGCTTGTCGGGCTGGTCCATTTCGGCAAGGGCAACGGTGTGCGTAGTGCTGGGGTGGCCGGTGAACTGGGTGTGGATGCGGATGCTCAGGCGGTCGGACACGACCATGATGGGCGGGTTGGACAGGGCCAGGCTGTAGGTGAGCAGTTGCTTGAGCGCGGTGTCGAGGTTTTTGCCAGGGGCTTTGTTCTCCCACGCGAACACGCCGCGCATGAAGACGTCGGCGTAGCCAGTCTTGCCGCCAATAACGGCGCTTTTTTCCTCGAAGCGGTAGCCTTCGGAACTGCCAGGCTTGGGCACGCCCAGCAGTTCGCACAGGTCCAGAAAGTGGCTTTGCGCGCCTTGTTCTTCGTTCAGGGCATAGGCCGGGCCAGGCACGCCACCGGGCGCGCCCCATTTGGCGATGAAGTCTTGGGGGGTCATGGGGGCGTGTTGTCAGTCGTCCTGCGAGGCCTTGCGCAGCAACGCCAGCCCGTGGGCTTCTTGCCCGGTGCCACGTGCGGCGCGCAGTTGGAATCGGGTTTCGGCGTCGAACTGGGCCAGCATGAGCGTAGCCATTTCGTCGATCAGGCGGTTGACAGGCGTTCCACGGCTCTTGGCCAGGGATTTGAGCCGCTGGTATTTGTCATCGGGCAGGCGAACGGTGAGCGCGGCCATGTCATAACTCCTTTAAAAAGTCTTCGGGGGTTCGCACCCGAACGTGCGGAAATCGCAATTGCGCAGATTCGAAGTCGCGTTGATTGCGCGATACCAGTACGTCGGCGTCGCCCGCAACCGCCAATTCCATGACGTGGTTATCGGCCTCGTCGGGCAGGTTGGGGCGCCATGTGTAGTAGATGCGTACCCATTCGCAGCGCGCCAGATAAATGTCGAGTAAGGTTTCGCGCTCGGCGGCACTCAATCTGCAACTGGCAAACAGTTCGGTGCGACTGAGTACGGCTTCATGCTCGTTAAAGAGCGCAGTGCCCATGAGCGGCACAAACCGCCGCTCCAGACACGCTGACAGCACGGCGTTGGCTGCGCCGCGCCCAAGGCAGGCGCCTATAAAAATGTTGGTATCGAGAACGACGCGCATGGCTCAATGGTAGCAAAATTGCCACCAACTTCAATGGCGATAAAAGATGGTTCCCCGGCCACCGGGCGCGCCCCATTTGGTGATGAAGTCTTGGGGGGTCATTTCCCTTGGGCACACGGGGTACGGTGGGTGCTCAGTAGCCGTGCAAGGCGTAGTCGAGCGCGTCCTGGATGGTCTGGGCCTGGCTTTGCAAGTTGGCGACGGGGCGGGGCAGGTCTGACGGTTCGAACGATGTGATAGCCAATGTCTCCAAAACAAGCGTTTCGTCCGCCACAACCAGCCAGGGGTTCAGCGTGTTGGAAGGCCCACTTTGCGCATCCAGGCGTGCCAATGCAACGGTGATGACCGCTACCGGGCGTCTCAGCAGGGCGCTTTGGATGTCAACGACGTAGGGGTGGCTGTCACGCAACTCCTCAACCGGATTGGGATAGACGTCAAACTGGGCCATTAAATGCCTTCACCCATGGTGGACGTCGACGGGCTTTGTTCGCGCAGCGCTTTCGCTTTGCGCCACTCATGGATCCGGATGCCCATGGAGCCAATTTTGGCCATTCTTTGGTTCATGGCCGCTATGGCTTTCGTGTTTTCTTCTTCCCACTGGTTGCGCGCAGCTTCCATTTCAGCAGGGCTGCGGGCGGCAGCGGCGGCGCGGCGTGCCAGGCGCTCGGGGGTCAACCAGCTGCCGCCCGTGGGTGTGGCAGGCGGTGTCAGGTAAGCCGGGGCCTCCTCCTGAACCACGGGCACTACCTTCACCGGCTGCAGGGTGATGGTGCCGTCCGCTGCCGTTTGCACGTCAAACAACTGGCCGGCGTATTTTTTGCCCAGCGAGATTTGGCCGCTGGCGCCCACTTCTTTGAGCATGGGACAACTCCTTTGTGTGTTCATGCCGTCATGCGGCATGAAAGCAGGGGCGTCAAGGCTGGCGCGCCAGTCCCTTGAGGCGGTACAGCGCTTCCAGCGCCTCACGCGGACTCAGGGCGTCGGGGTCGATGCCCGCCAGCGCGGCTTCTATGGGGCTAGGGCCGGTGCTTTCCGGTTCGGGGGCCGCGGCGAACAAATCCACCTGCTGCTGGGACTGTTCGGCTTGCGCCTCCAGCGCTTGCAGGACGTGGCGGGCCTGATGCACCACCGCAGCCGGCATTCCAGCCAGGCGCGCCACATGCAGCCCATAGCTCTTGCTGGCCGGGCCGGCCTGAATCTCATGCAGGAAGACGATATCGCGCCCGCTCTCGGTCGCACTTACATGCACGTTCACGGCCTGGTGGTGCTGGGCCGGGAATTCGGTCAGCTCGAAGTAGTGGGTGGCAAACAGCGTGAAGGCTTGCGTCTTGTCGTGCAGCTGGGTGGCAATTGCCGAGGCCAAAGCCAGCCCGTCGAAGGTACTGGTGCCGCGCCCGATTTCGTCCATGAGCACCAGGCTGTGGGGCGTGGCACTGTGCAGGATCTGTGCAGCCTCGGTCATTTCCAGCATGAACGTGGACTGGGCGTTGGCCAGGTCGTCAGCCGCACCGATGCGGGTGTGGATGGCGTCAATGGGTCCCAGGCGGCAGGCCGTGGCCGGTACATAGCTGCCCATGCTGGCCAGCAGTACGATCAGCGCCACCTGGCGCATGTAAGTGCTCTTGCCGCCCATGTTGGGGCCGGTGATGACTTGCATCTTGTGTTTGGGGCCCAGTCGCGTGTCGTTGGCGATGAAGGCACCCGAACTCAGTTCGGCCAGTCGTGCCTGCACCACGGGGTGACGACCCTGGGTGATGTCGATGCAGGGTTCGGGCACGAACTGGGGGGCGCACCATTGCAGGGTCAGCGAGCGTTCGGCTAGCGCGCACAGGGCGTCCAGCGCGGCCAGCGCGCCTGCCAGGCGGCCCAGCTGCGGGATGTGGGCCTGCAGCTCGTCCAGCACCTGGTCGAACAGCCATTTCTCGCGGGCCAGGGCGCGTTCCTGGGCGGAGAGCGCCTTGTCTTCAAAGGCTTTCAACTCGGGCGTGATGAAGCGCTCGGCGTTTTTGAGCGTTTGGCGACGGCGGTAGTCGTCGGGCACCTTGTCCAGTTGCCCTTGGGTGACTTCGATGTAGAAGCCATGCACCTTGTTGTATTGCACCTTCAGGTTGGCAATGCCGCTGCGCGCGCGTTCGCGGGTTTCCAGGTCCAGCAGGAAGCCGTCGCAGTTGGTCTGGATGGCGCGCAGCTCGTCCAGCTCGGGGTCGAAGCCATCGGCGATCACGCCGCCATCGCGCAGCAGGGCTGCAGGCTCGGGCGCGATGGCGCGTGCCAGCAGGGACGCGGCTGCAGGTGGGGGCACCATGGCACTGGCTATGTCAGCCAATATGCCAGTTAGCCCCCGTAAAGACTGGGCTAGTCGCTCTGATTTTTGTAGCGTCTGCAGCAGGCCCACCAGTTCGCGCGGGCGCACCTGGCGCAGTGCGGTGCGGGCGGTGATGCGTTCCACATCGGCGCTGCCTTTGAGCTCGGAGCGTAGCGGCTGCCACAGCGCGGCGGTGGATGTGTCGCCGCGCAGGGTGGCGATGGCACCCAGGCGCGCGCGTGCTTGTGTGCGGTCGCGCTGGGGTTCGAGCAGCCAGGTCTTGAGCAGGCGGCTGCCCATGCCGGTCATGCAGGTGTCGAGCAGCGAGAACAGGGTGGGGCTGTCTTCGCCGCGCAGGGTCTGCACCAGTTCCAGGTTGCGCCGGGTGGTGGCGGGCAGGTCGATGCGTTCACCGTCGCGCTGCACCTGCACGCGACTGATGTGGGTTAGTGCGCGGCCTTGGGTGTGCTCGGCATAGGCCAACAGGGCAGCGCTGGCGGCGTGGGCCAGGGGTAGGTCCTGCGCGTTCCAGCCGGCCAGGCTGGTGGTTTGCAGGGCTTCTTGCAGCTTGCGCAGGCCCAGGCTGCTGTCAAACTGCCATTCGGGCCGCGCGGTGGTGTAGAGGGGGGTACCGGCGTTGTGGCGCAGGCGCTTGATGCGCTCTTCGAACGCCGGTGTGGCGTCGGCACTGTAGGCCAGCTCGCTCGGTGCCACACGCACCACCCAGTCGGCCACGCCATCCACCGGACATTCGGCCAGGTGCACCACACCCTGCGTCACGCTCATCCAGGCTAGGCCGCAGTGGGCGCGCGGCCCCTGGTGTACAGCCATCAGAATGGATTCGCTCTTTTCCGACAACAGTTCGTTGTCGGTCAATGTGCCGGGCGTGACCACACGCACCACCTTGCGCTCCACCGGGCCTTTGCCTCCAACTTCGCCCACCTGCTCGCAAATGGCCACCGATTCCCCGTGGCGGATCAGTTTGGCCAGGTAGCCCTCCATGGCGTGAAAGGGCACACCCGCCATGGTGACGGGCGCACCAGCGGATTGCCCACGCTGGGTGAGGGTGATGTCCAGCAAGGCCGCAGCTCGCTCGGCATCCGCATAGAACATCTCGTAGAAGTCGCCCATGCGGTAGAAGAGCAGGGTGTCGGGATGTTGAGCTTTGAGGGCCAGGTACTGCTGCATCATCGGCGTGTGCGCAGCCAGGAGGGGATTGATCGCGGCGGTCATTGGCCCGATTTTGCCCAAATATCGCAGGCCCCTTCTGTTGCACCTGGACCTATCTCGCTACGCCGCGTATTGTTGGCATGCGACGTGCCATGGGGTAGCTTATCGCCGTAGCGGATTGGCCCCGCCTCCCAAACCGACGAAATGCAAGGCGTCAACTCATTTGCGCAACAGTCGCAGGCTGTTGGCCACCACGATCAAGCTGGCTCCCATGTCGGCGAATACAGCCATCCACATCGTGGCCGAACCGAAGACGGCCAAGACCAGGAATGCCGCCTTGATGGAAAGCGCCAGGGCGATGTTTTGGGATAGGACCGTGCGGGTCTGCTTGGAGAGATCGATGAGATCTGGGATGCGGCGCAGATCGTCGTTCATGATGGCGATGTCAGCGGCTTCAATGGCGATGTCGGTGCCCGATGCGCCCATGGCGATCCCAATATCCGATGCGGCCAATGCGGGCGCATCATTGATGCCATCGCCTGCCATGGCGACCAGATGGCCAACGCCTTTCATCGACTCGATTGCATCGAGCTTTTCGCTGGGCAGCAAGCCGCCGCGTGCGTGGGAAATGCCTGCTTGGCGGGCGATGGCTTCTGCCGTGACCTGGTTGTCACCGGAGAGCATCTGCGTTTGGATCCCCATGGCGGCCAGGCGTGCGATGGCTTCCCGCGAGTTGGGTTTGATGGTGTCTGCAACCGCAAAGAGGGCCAACGCGCCCTCGCGGCACGCCAGCAAAGCCACGCTTCGCCCTTGGGACTCATGGACTGCAATGGCAGCTTCGATTTGCGGGCTGCATACGCCCAGTGATTCGATCAAGCGATGCTTGCCAATCCAAAGCTCCATGCCATGGGCTTGGGCCTTCACCCCGAGGCCGGGCAGGGATTCGAAGTCAACTAGGTCACCATCGCAGGCATGCGATGCCAAGCCGACGGCGATGGCCTTGGACACTGGATGGTCGGAGTGGGTGGCCATGTCGGCTGCCCAATGCAGGGCATGCTCTGCCGCATCGCCACTGGCGAGGATTTCGGAGTGAACCAGGCTGGGTTTGCCTTCTGTGATGGTGCCGGTCTTGTCGAAACCGATGGCCTTGATTTTGCTGGCGTTCTCCAAGTGGATTCCACCCTTGACCAGGATGCCCCGGCGGGCGGCCGATGCCAGGCCGCTGACGATGGCGACAGGAGTTGAGATGACCAGTGCGCAGGGGCAGGCAATCACCAGCAGGACCAATGCCTTGTAGATGCCTTGCAGCCAGCTCCAGCCCAATGCGACCGGCCCCAGAAGGGCTACGGCGATGGCGATGGCAAAGACGGCCGGCGTGTAGATGGCCGCAAAGCGGTCCACGAAGGCTTGGGTCGGCGCGCGCGAGCCTTGAGCCTGTTCGACGGCGTGGATGATGCGTGAAAGCAGCGAGTCGGAACTGGCGGCGGTGGCTGTGGCTTCGATCGTGCGTGTGAGGTTGATGGTCCCGGCGAAGAGGGGGTCTCCCTGGGCTCGCTCTACAGGCATGCTCTCGCCTGTGACGGCGGACTGGTCCACGGAAGTCGAGCCCGAAATGATGGTCGAGTCGAGCGGGATGCGCGCGCCGGGTTTGACCCGGAAGGTTTGACCCAGCTGGACCGCAGCGACCGCAATCACCGACCAGGAGCCGTTGGGCATGCGAAGCTCTGCTGTTTCGGGGGTAAGCGCCATCAAGCCCTTGATGGCGCCTCTGGCCCGGTCGACGCTGCGCGCTTCGATGAGCTCGGCGACCGCATACAGGGCCATGACCATGGCGGCCTCGGGCCACTGCCCTATGAGGAAGGCGCCGGTCACCGCCACGGTCATGAGCGCATTGATGCCGATGCGGCCATTGCGCAGGGCGGCCAGCCCCTTGGTGTAGGTGGAGAAGCCCGCCAGGAAGATCGCGCAGGCTGCGATGGCCATGCCGATGGCCTGCCAGGCCATGGTCGATGGAGCAAAGTAGGAGACGGATTCCGCGCCGATCGCCAAGGCCAGGGCGAATCCAAAGCGGGCCTCCTGGCGGCCCCAGCTCGAAACGGGCTGACCGTGGGAGCAACTTGCATCGGCATGCGCGTGGTCTGGGGCAGGTTTGGATTCGCTGTCTTGCAAAGTGGCTTTGAATCCGACCTTGGCGATCGCTTCGATGGCCAACGGAATCGATTCGGGGGCGGCGGCTATGCCCAGCGTGCGGTTGGCGAGCTTGAAATGCAGGCTTTTGAGGCCGGGTAGTTTGCTGAGCGCGCGGCGGATTTCGCCTTCTTCGGCCGCGCAGTCCATACAGGGGATGCTCAACCAGGTGATGTCTTGGCCAGGCGTGGCAGCAGGTTCGGGCTCGGCGGGGGCGGTCGAGCCACACGCGCCATGGCTGCAGCAAGTCGTGGGAGGTGGCGGCTCTGGGGCTTTGCAGGTGCCGGCGCAACAGGGTTTTTTCGCCTCGCCTGGGATGCCGTGGTCGTGTGGAGTGTTTTCGTGGTGATGTGCCATGGCCACTTGTGCAATTGTTTTCAATGGATGCGGTATTGAAAACCCTGTAGAGGGTATAGAGTCAAGGTGCTGACTGGAGGTTGGGCATGAAGATTGGAGAGCTGGCGCAGAAAGCGCAAACGCCTGTGGAGACCGTTCGCTTTTATGAGCGCGAAGGCTTGCTGCCCGAGCCGGCCAGGACGGAATCCAATTACCGCTTCTACGCGCAGAGTCACTTGGCGACTTTGCAATTCATTCGGCGCTGCCGCAGCTTGGATATGGCTCTGGATGAAATCCGGCAGTTGCTGCGGTTCAGGGAGCAGCCCGACTTGGATTGCGGCGAAGTCAACGCTTTGGTCGACGAGCATATCGGGCATGTTGCCCATCGGATCGAGGAGCTAAAGGGCCTGGAGCGACAGCTCAAGGAACTGCGCTCAAGCTGCATGTCCAGCCAGAGCGCACAGAACTGCGGCATCCTCAACGGCTTATCGAAGGACGGCGCTGTGCCAGCAAAGAGCCGGGCTGGCGCGGGCGGCCACGTCCATGGCTCGCACAGCAAGCACTCAACGAGCCCGTGAGATCAGTTCAAGTACTTCCTCACGTAGGAGCCCCATCAGGCTGGATATCCCTGCCACCCACCTTGCCGCCCCATGCAGGGCTCGACCAGGCAGGGCGAGCGGTGGGGATTTTTTGGGGCGTTAGTCCGTACTGGCTTCGTCCGGGGTGGACGACGACGGGGCTGGTTCGGCGGCGGGCGCCTGGCGCAGGCTGGCTTTTTCACCGGCGCTGGCGAACTTGCTGTACTTGCCGACGATACTGACCAGCTGGCCATAGATGCGCGGGTTGCCGGCCAGGCATTCCTGCTGTTCCAGGAAGTCGGCCTCGCCGGTGAAGTTGCCCACCAGACCGCCGGCTTCGGTCACCAGCAGCGAGCCTGCGGCCGCGTCCCAGGGTTGCAGGCCTTTCTCGAAAAATCCATCGGTATAGCCTGCAGCCACGTAAGCCAGGTCCAGGGCGGCGGCTCCGGGGCGGCGCAGGCCCACGGTGCGCTGCATGACTTCACCCATCATGCGCAGGTATTGGTTGAAGTTGTCGCCGGGACGGAAAGGGAAACCGGTGGAGATCAGCGCCTGGCGCAGGTCGGTGCGCTTGGAGACGCGAATGCGACGGTCGTTGAGGAAGGCGCCACGGCCTTTGGTGGCGGTGAAGAGGTCGTTGCGGGTGGGGTCGTACACCACCGCCTGTTCCACCTTGCCCTTCACGGCCAGGGCGATGCTTACACAGTACACCGGCAGGCCGTGAATGAAGTTGGTGGTGCCGTCCAGCGGGTCGATGATCCAGGCAAAGTCTGACTGGGCGTTGCCATGCGTATTGCCAGACTCTTCAGCCCAGATGCCGTGTTCCGGATAGGCGCCCAGCAGTGTCTCGATGATGGCCTGCTCTGCTGCGTGATCGACCTCGGTGACAAAGTCGTTGGCCTTCTTTTGTGAGATACGGACCGATTCGATGTCGAGCGCGGCGCGGTTGATGATGGAGCCTGCGGCACGGGCGGCCTTCACGGCCACATTGAGCATGGGGTGCTGGTTGTTCGACATGGAATTTGTAGAAAGAGCAACGGATGAGATGGCCGCGCGGCGATGCGGGCGGCGACAATGCCGTAATTTTACGCCTTTATGCCATGTTGACCCGCTTCATCCTCATCCAGACCAGCCACGCCGGCAACGTGGGCGCCTGTGCGCGTGCCATGAAGACCATGGGCTTTGACGATCTGGTCTTGGTGGCGCCACGCTGGGCCAATGTGTTGCGCCGTGAGGAAACTATCCAGCGCGCCAGCGGCGCCCTGGACGTGCTGGAAAAGTGCCGCATCGTGGATACCCTGGACGAGGCCCTGGACGGCCTGACCCACCTGTGCGCCACGGCCATGACCCCGCGCGACTTCGGCCCCCCCACCACCACGCCGCGTGCGTATTTCGAATCGCTACTAAAAATAGAGCAAGAGAACCAGCATTTACGGGGGCTGGATGCCGATTTGGTACCTCAAGGCGCTGACTGCAAGGCCCCGCAAGGGGTGGGTTTTCTGTTTGGCTCCGAGCGCTTTGGCATGCGCAATGAAGACGTCTACCGCTGCCACGTGTGCCTGAGCATTCCGAGCAACCCCCAGTTCGGCTCGCTCAACATCGGCGCGGCCTTGCAGGTGATTGCCTACGAATGGCGCTTGGCCCTGGGTGGCTTTGAGGTGAACGGCGCTACCCCTTCGCCCGTTCAGGCCGACGCCGCTCAGGTGGCGGGCATGCTCGGCCATTTGGAACAGGCCCTGGTGGCGCTGGAGTTTCTGGACCCGGCCGCCCCCAAGAAACTGATGCCTCGGCTGAACGGACTCTTCAACCGCGCCCACGTTACGCAAGAGGAAATCCATATCCTGCGCGGCATCGCCAAGGCCATCTTGCAAAGGAAATAACCCCACGCTGCGCCGCTGCGCGGGTCGCTGCCCTTCCGAGGGGCCGCTCGCGCCTTGGGGCGGCCCTGCGGCGCTCGGCGCGCCCTGTGTTGTGAAGCGATAGACTTGGGGCATGTTTTCCCGACTTCGCTCCGATATCCAGTGCATCCTTGACCGCGACCCTGCTGCGCGCAGCACCTGGGAGGTGCTGACCTGTTACCCCGGGCTGCACGCGGTCATCCTGCATCGGCCTGCGCACTGGTGCTGGACGCATGGGTTCAAGTGGATGGGGCGCTTCATCTCGCACCTGGCACGCTGGGCCACGGGCATTGAAATCCACCCCGGCGCGGTGGTGGGTGAGCGCGTCTTCTTCGACCATGCCATGGGTGTGGTGGTGGGGGAAACCGCCGTCATTGGCGATGGCTGCACCATCTACCAGGGCGTGACGCTGGGCGGCACCTCGCTGTACAAGGGGGCCAAGCGCCACCCCACGCTGGGCAAGGACGTGGTGGTGAGTGCGGGGGCCAAGGTGTTGGGCGGATTCGAGGTGGGCGACGGTGCCAAGATTGGCTCCAACGCCGTGGTCATCAAGCCGGTGCCTGCGGGGGCCACGGCGGTGGGCATACCGGCGCGCATCATCCCCAGCAAAAAGGGCGAGAGCGCCGACGTGACCGAGGCCGGACCGAAGTTCACCGCCTACGGCATCACGCAGGAAGACGATCCTGTGAGCCAGGCACTGCGCGGCTTGATTGACTCGGCTTCTGGCCAGGAACACCAGATTGCGTTGTTGTGGAAGGCCATCGAGACCCTATCGGCCCAGCAGCACACACCGGGTTGCGTACCTGGCGATGCCGCGCGCCAGGAGCACTTCGAGGCGGACAAGCTCAACGAACTCGTCGGCAAATAGGCTATTTGGGCTGGCGCATGGCGCTCTTGGGGCGGAAGGCCTTGCACAAGGCTTCATCGGTTTCCAGGTAGGGGCCGCCGATCAGGTCGATGCAATAAGGAACGGCGGCGAAGATGCCGTTCACGACTTGCGTTCCGTCGTTGTTCTTCAAGCCTTCCAGCGTCTCGGCAATGGCCTTGGGCTGACCTGGCAGGTTAATGATGAGGCAGCTGCCCCGGATTACCGCCACCTGGCGCGAGAGGATGGCGGTGGGTACGAATTTCAGGCTGATCTGGCGCATCTGCTCACCAAACCCGGGCATTTCTTTGTGAGCCACTGCCAGGGTGGCCTCGGGGGTCACGTCACGCAGGGCGGGGCCGGTGCCGCCGGTGGTCAGCACCAGGTTGCAACCGGCTTGGTCCACCAGTTCGATCAGCGTGGCGCTGATGGTGGCCTGTTCGTCGGGGATGAGGCGGGCCTCAAAGCTGATGGGGTTGCGCAGTGCACGCTCCAGCCAGTGCTGCAGGGCGGGCAGGCCCTTGTCTTCATAGACGCCGGTGCTGGCGCGGTCGCTGATGGAAACGATGCCAATGCGAACCGGGTCGCATGACGAGAGTTCGGTGCTCATGCTTCGTTGTGCGGGGTGTCGCCAGGGGCTTGCAGGGCGTGGCGCACCAGTTGAAAGATGTCGCGGTACGCGCGGCCATGGCGTGGTGCTTCGCCCGGTTTCTCGGGCTTGGCGTCCTTGCGGGCCTGGCGTACCAGGGCGCGTAGCTGTTGGCTGTCGGTGTCGGGGCTGAGATTCATCCATTGGCCGATGGCGTCGTCGCTGGCGATCAGCCGGTCGCGCCAGGCTTCGGCCTGGTGCAGCAGCACGGTTTCCTGAACGGACGGTGTGTGTTGCTCCACCAGTGCGGCACGGATGGCGGCAATGGTGTCGGCATCCAACTGACGCATCAGCTTGCCAATGAACTGCAGGTGCCGCCGACGTCCCTCGAAGTTGGTGATGCGGTGGGCTTCGGCCACGGCGTCGCGCAGTTTGTCGGGCAGTTCCAGGCGCTCCAGGTAGTCGGAACGCAGTTCCAGCATGTCCACGCCCAGTTTCTGCAACTCGGCGCTTTCGCGTTTGAGATCAGTGCGGCTGGCGTCATGGGTGCCCTTGAGTTCCTGCTTGAGTTCCAGGTCCTCGGCGCTGCCTTCGGCAACGAAGCGACCCCGGACGAAATAGCCTTTTTTTAGTTTGCTCATAAGCCCCAGTATCATAGCGGCCGCTATGACCAAACCCCACGCAACAGCCATTTCCACCCCTGACCGGCACGCTGCCCAGGGCTTTGCCTACAGCCAGGCGTTCTTCGCTTCGCTGGTTGATGCCGCCTTGCACCATGCCAAGAAGATTGGCGCCACGGACGCGGGTGCCGAGGTGTCAGAGGGTTGTGGACTGAGCGTGTCGGTGCGCAATGGTGAGCTGGAAAACGTGGAGCGCAACCGCGACAAGTCGCTGGGTGTGACGGTGTACCTGGGCCAGCGGCGCGGCAATGCCAGCACCTCCGACTTTTCAGAAGCGGCCATCCAGCAGACCGTGCAGGCAGCCTACGACATCGCCCGCTTTACGGCGGAAGACCCATTTGCCAGCCTGCCCGACGCGCAGGACATCGCCACCGAGGCCGAGCGTGCGCGCGACCTCGATTTGTTTCACCCCTGGTCGGTGACCAGCGAACAGGCCGCACAGCTGGCACTGGAGTGCGAAGCCGCGGCCCTGGCGGTGGACAAGCGCATTACCAATAGCGAAGGCGCCAGCGTTTCGGCGCAGCAATCGCACTTCTTTACGGCCCACACGCGGGGCTTTCGCGGCGGGTATGCCACTTCGCGGCATTCGCTGGCGGTGTCTCCCATCGCGGGCAAGGGCAACGACATGCAGCGCGACTATTGGTACACGTCGATGCGCCATGCCGGTGAAATGGCTTCCGCGCAGGCTGTGGGCCGCTATGCGTCCGAGCGGGCCCTGAGCCGCTTGCGCGCGCGCAAGATTGCCACGGTGCAGTGCCCGGTGCTGTTCGAATCACCGCTGGCTGCGGGCTTGTTGGGTTCCTTCGTGCAGGCCGTCAGCGGCGGCGCGCTGTACCGCAAGAGCACGTTCCTGCTGGACAGCCTGAACCAGGCCGTGTTTCCATACCACGTAGATATTGCGGAAGACCCCTTTGTGCTGCGCGGCAAGGGCAGCTCACCCTTTGATGACGAAGGCGTGCGCGTGCAGCCGCGCCAGGTCGTCGAAGGCGGGCGGGTGCAAGGCTACTTCCTGAGCAGCTATTCGGCGCGCAAGCTGGGCATGCGCACCACCGGTAATGCCGGAGGTTCGCACAACCTCACCTTTACCTCGCGCCTGACGCAATCTGAGGACGATCTAGACGCCATGCTGGCCAAGCTGGGCACGGGCCTCTTCGTCACAGAGTTGATGGGCCAGGGCGTGAACTACGTCACCGGCGACTACTCGCGCGGGGCCAGCGGCTTCTGGGTGGAAAAGGGCCGCATTGCCTATCCGGTGCACGAAATCACCATTGCCGGCAACCTCAAGGACATGTTTCTGGGTATCGAGGCCATTGGGGCCGACACCTACAACTACGGCGCCAAGACGGTGGGTTCCATCCTGATCAACCGCATGAAGGTGGCCGGGAGCTAGTTGGCCAGGGCCGCTTTGACAGCCGCCGACACGGCAGCCATCTCGGCCTTGCCTGCCAGGCGCGTCTTGACCACGCCCATCACCTTGCCCATGTCGCCGGGGCCTTTGGCGCTCAGTTCAGCCACGATGGCTTTAACTTCGGTCAGCACCTCATCAGCCGACATGCGCTGGGGCAGGTAAGCCTGCAGCACCTTCATCTCGGCTTCTTCCTTGTCGGCCAGGTCGGAGCGCTCGGCCTTGCGGAAGGCTTCGATACTGTCCTTGCGCTGTTTGATGAGTTTGTCGACGATGGCCACGACGGCGGCGTCGTCCAGCACTACGCGCTCGTCCACTTCCTTTTGCTTCATGGCAGCGAGCAGCAGGCGGATGGTGCCCAGGCGGTCGGTTTCCTTGGCGCGCATGGCGGCCTTCATGTCTTCGGTGATTTGGTCTTTGAGAGCCATGTGGATGCTCCTGTGGATGGATGGTGAGAGGGGGGGCTAAAAGCAAAAAAGCCCGCCGGAGCGTCCCCTGGCGAGCTTTTGATCCGTACCGCCCGGTTACCCAGGGCGGGCAAGAAAGCGCTTAGTAGAGCTTCTTGGGGAGTTGCATGCTGCGGATGCGCTTGTAGTTGCGCTTCACGGCAGCGGCCTTCTTGCGCTTGCGCTCGGCGGTGGGCTTCTCGTAGAACTCACGAGCGCGCAGGTCGGTCAACAGACCCAGCTTCTCGATAGTGCGCTTGAAGCGGCGCAGGGCAACGTCAAAAGGCTCGTTTTCTTTTACACGGATGGTTGTCATTACGTAATGGTGTCCAAAATGTGCTGTCGCCAGTCACGTGGGGAAGATCGGGCCCCACATGCCACGTTCAGCGGGTGTCCCCATCCCTAACTAGTATTGGCCGGACCGGGGTATCTGCCAGAAAAGCCTTGGATTATAGCGTTTTTGGCGCTGGGCTCAATCTAATCGCTGGTCGGAGTTGATGATGGGGCGCAGTGGAGCGTCGGCGGCAGATACAACATCATTTGCAGGCACGGATTGTGCCGCGACCAGAGCTCAGGGAAAACTTCCAGGGGCACAAAGCCCATGGCGACATAAAACGCCCGGGTTTGCGCATATTCTGGGCTCGGATGTGACTCAGCCAGTGTTTTGACCTGCAGGAAACGTGAACCGGCTGCGGTAGCCCACGCCTTTGCGTGGTCTACTAGCGCCCGGCCTAGTCCCTGCCCGCGCGAGGAGGCCTCAACGGCCATGCAGTGGATTTCGGCCGAGGCCGGAAAGGGCTGCTTCACGGTGATGAATCCGCTTATCTTGTCGTCCACCGTGGCGACGAACGTGGGGTACAGAGAGGTATCCCGCACGTATTGATCAAGTGATTTTTCGTCTCCAAACCATTGGGGCAGGCTGCGCAGAATGCGTTCGGTATCGGGTTCGATGCTGGTGGTGGTGCGGTGGATGGTGTGCAGCATGAGACTCAGCGCATGAGGTCTTTCGTGACGAAACCGGTCGTGGCGGGTTATCTAATGGGCACTGCCATCATGTGCGGCGTCATGCGTTGGTTCCAGCTGCACCCGATGCAGGACGACCTCCAGGCAGACTGCCACGGCCAGGTCGCCTTCCAGTGCCAGGACCGGGCAGGTGCGTGCATTGAGCCACGCGCGGTGTTTGGCAAGGCTTCTTCCTTCTTTCGGGCCTTCGTCATATTGCGAGGCCCAGGCCAGGAAAGCCGGGTTGGCACGGCCAAAGCGCCGGGTCTCGCGGTGTTGCAGCCGCGCAATTCGCACTGGGGTTGGGACGTGCAGGAATACGATCAGGTCAAAGGCATTTTCCTGTTCATCGCCCCAGCCCATGAGCGATCCGGACACCACGGTATGCCGACTTCTCCCCAGGGCTGCCAGCAACTGCGACCGCCGTTCGACAGGGGCGCGTCGGTCGGTGTAGGGCGGCACCGTGGGCAGCCAGAAGAAGTCGTCGGTGTCCAGATGGGCGGCGCCCAGACGTTGGGACAGTGCTACCCCCAGTGTGGAAGTTCCGGAGCCCGCTGCGCCGGTGATGTGGATCAGCATGGGGCGGGAGGCTTTCAAGGAGGGCTAGATCCTTGCAGCTTCGCCGCCAACCCCTGCGCGCAGGCGAAGGCGCTCGCCCAGGCCCATTGGAAGTTGTAGCCGCCAAGCCAGCCGGTCACGTCCACCACTTCGCCGATGAAATACAGGCCGCTCTGCTGGGTGGCTTCCAAGGTCTGGCTGGAGAGGGCGCGGGTGTCCACGCCACCGGCGGTGACTTCGGCCTTGCGGTAGCCCTCGGTGCCAGTGGGGTTTACTTCCCATCGTGAGAGGTGTTCGGCCAGCGCGATCAGGGACTTGTCACTGGCTTCGTTGACAGGGCGCTCCCACTGGTGACCCAGGCGTGCACCCTGGGCGACCCAGGTGTCGGCCAGGCGCGCCGGGACCAGGGTGGCAAGCTCATTGGCGATGCGCTTGCGCGAGCGCGTCTTGGCCTCGGTCAGGAATGCGGCCACATCGGTGTCGGGCGCCAGGTTCAGGCGGATGGGCGTGCCCGGCTGCCAGTAGCTGGAAATCTGCAGCACGCCGGGGCCGGAGAGGCCGCGGTGGGTGAACAGAAGGTCTTCCAGGAAGGCGATCTTGTCTTTCTTGCTGCCGGTTTCGATCTTCACGGGCAGCGACAGGCCAGCCAGCTGCGCAAACGGCGCCCAGGCCGCCTCGTCAAACGTCAGTGGCACCAGCGCCGGGCGCGGCGTGACCACGGGCAGTCCAAACTGACGGGCCACACGGTAGCCAAAATCGGTGGCGCCGATCTTGGGGATGGACAGGCCACCCGTGGCCACCACTATCGCGCCGCACACGACGGTTCCTTGATTGCTATCTATTTCATAGCTGCTTGGCCAATGAATACGGGGGCTGGAAGGCGAAAAACGTATGGATCGGACGGCGCATGGCTGCCAGCGGCTGACGTTGCCGCTGGCGGCGCATTCGGCCAACAGCATCTGGATGATGTCGTCGGCCGAGTGGTCGCAAAACAGCTGGCCCTTGTGCTTCTCGTGGTAGGCGATGCGGTGCCGGTCCAGGAGCCCGGTGAAGTCGCGCGGACTGTAACGCGACAGGGCCGAGCGGCAGAAGCGTGGGTTGTCGCTGAGGAAGTTGGCGGCGCCAGTGTCCCGGTTGGTGAAGTTGCAGCGCCCGCCGCCGGAGATGCGGATCTTCTCGGCCACCTTGTCGGCGTGGTCCAGTACCAGGACTTTCAGGCCCAGCTGCCCGGCCACCCCGGCGCAAAACAGGCCGGCCGCGCCCGCGCCGATGATGGTGACGTCAAAACTGTGCATAGCACCCAGTGTAGAGGCCGTTCGCGCGGTGTGGGCGCAGGCGCTACCGCTGTTGCCGGGCCAGCCGCGTGGCGTGTGCCACCTGCAGGGCGATGGGCATCGGCACGGGGCGCTTGTTGGCCAGGACGTCGGCAATGTAGGCCGCGGTGGCGTCGACGTCGGTTCCAGCGGGCAGGTCAGGCACGTGCGCCAGGGATCCGACTTGCGCTTCCTGCACCTCGGTGATCTGCCCGTCACACACGGCCTGCATGCGCGGGGTGCGCCGGGGGTCGGCCACGGCTTCGCCTTCGGTGCCGCGCAGTAGCAGGGCGGTTGTGCGTGTCAGGGCGAGGGTTTCGGCCATCGACACCGCGTATTCCGGATGCGTGTAGCTGGTGACGAGCAGGCTGGTGCCTTGCACCGGGTTCATCAGCTTGACCAGGCTGTGCGCGCTGTTGCGCACGCCCACGGTGCGGCGCACATCCAGCAGGCGTTGCAAGCCGGGGTGCAGCACGGCGGTCGGTACAAAAGCCACGTCACCTGATGCTATCTCTGTGATAGCGGACTGTGCAGGTTTTCCGAGGGCTAGCAGCACATCGGACGCCAAGACCCGGCCCGATTCGGTAGGCGTGCCATGCACCAGCACGCCCAGGCTCTCGCGCGCCAGCAGCAGCGCCAGCAGGGGGGTGAGCACCGGCAGCTTGCGCGCACCGTTGTAGCTGGGGATGACCACGATGGGCGCCGCACCGGCCCCCACGCGGTGTATGCGCTGGTGCGTGGCGTCCAGAAAGCCTGCCATTTCCTGTGGTGTCTCGCCCTTGATGCGCATGGCCAGGCAAAAGGCACCGACCTCCAGGTCGGTGACGGCGCCGTCCAGCAACTGGCCCCAGAGGTCCGCTGCTTCTTCGCGGCTGATAGCGCGGGCGCCCTCGCTGCCTCGGCCAATGGCCTTGATGTAGTTTGCGATGCCCATGGCCCGCTAGTGCGCGCCGCAGCGATGCTGTGTCGGGCCCGCGACCGGAGGCTGTAGGTCGGTGGCGTGGCTGGCGAGCTCGGCGGTCTTCAGCGAGATGGCACCGTCCTGCACCCGTACAGCAAACGCTGGCGTGCAGCCTTCATCGGGTGCGGCAGCCTGGCCGTTGCACAGGCCAATGGTCCAGTTGTGCAAAGGGCAGGCGACGCTGGTGCCGAAGACGATGCCTTGCGAGAGCGGACCGCCCTTGTGCGGGCAACGATCCAGCAGCGCAAAGATCTCGTCCTTGTCGTTGCGGAACACCGCCACATCCATGCCCTGTGCGCGGCTGACGCGGCGTGCGCCCAGCACGGGGATGTCCTCGACACGGCAAACAGGGGTCCACTCACTCATTTTGCTATTCCTTTTGTAGCGGCATAGGCCCCGTTTACGGGGGCTACATGCCAGTTTTACTCATCCGGCCTTGAGGCCGGCGTACATGCCCGTGACCCGGTCCATCACGGTCAGCAGGTTTTCGCTGGCGGTGAAGACGTCGGTCATGGGTTTGGCGGCGGCAACGTCACCCGTTCCCGCCTTTTTCAGGGCCGCGTCGAAGAAGACCCACTGGCTGTCGGCCAGTTGCAGCTCGTCCTGGATGCGGGTGGTGGTTTCGCTGGCCTTGTGCAGCGTGGCCATGCCGGTCACGTACTCCGCGCGGGCTTTTTCGATTTCGGCGGTGGCCGCGGCGGTATCCATCGGCAGCTTGGCCTCCAGGTAGAGCATGGCCATGCGTTGGCTGAGCATGCGCTGGCGTCCGGCGACGTTGACCAGTTTGCCCACCGGCTTGCCCATGACGGCTTCGAACTGCACCGTACCCTGGTGGGCCAGGGTCAGCACGCCGGTGTTGAGCTGCAGCATGCGCGCGGCATGCTCGCGTGAGGGCGCGGCACCCACCAGCGTGGCCTTGTAGTCGTTCCAGGTCGCCTCGAGCCGGGTGTAGGTGTCCTTGATGTCGGCAGTCATGGAGTAGGCCTTGAGCTCCACCAGCTGGCGGTCAAACAGCGCCAGCGACTTGTCCAGCACCTGCTGCGCGCTGGCCTTCTCGATCCCGTGCACCAGCGCCAGCCAGGCCTTGCCCATGCGCTGGCTGAGCATGCGCTGGCGCCCGGCCTTGTTGATGGCGTCACCCAGATCGCTAATCTGGGCAAAAGCGGACACAAAGGGCAATCCGATCGCCGCGGCGATCAACGTTCTGCGATGGAGCAAGGTGGAGTTCATGGCGTCTCAGGAAATGAAAATAGGGAGTATCCCTGGGTTGGATGGGGAAAAATTGACCTATCCAAAGAAATACATCCAAATTTCAAAATCTCTGCCACGGGCTGCTCACCGACTCAGGCCGAGATCGCCTCAAACTGGCGGGTGTCCACGGCGGCCTCCTTGAAGTCGAACCAGGGGTCGGGCTCCCCCTGCAGGGCAGCCTGCAGCTGCGTCCACAGGGCCTTGCGGCCGTCGGCGTCTTCGACGATGCGCTTCTTGATGTAGTCCATGCCGACCCGGTTGACGTAGTGCACCGTGCGCTCCAGGTACCAGCCTTCCAGGCGGTAGAGCTGCATGAAGGCGCCGGTGTACTCCAGCACTTCTTCGGCGGTCTTGAGCTTGACCAGGAAGTGGGCCACCTCGGTCTTGATGCCGCCGTTGCCGGCGATGTGCATCTCCCAGCCGCTGTCCACGCCGATGATGCCCACGTCCTTGATGCCGGCTTCGGCACAGTTGCGTGGGCAGCCCGACACGGCGAACTTGACCTTGTGCGGCGCGTACATACGCCACATGGCGCGCTCCAGATCCTTGCCCATCTGTGTGCTGTCCTGCGTGCCCATGCGGCACCACTCGCTGCCCACACAGGTCTTGACCGTGCGCAGGGCCTTGGCGTAGGCATGGCCGCAGGGCATGCCCAGGTCACGCCAGACGCCCACCAGGTCTTCCTTCTTCACGCCCAGCAGGTCGATGCGCTGGCCGCCGGTGACCTTGACCGTAGGGATCTGGTACTTGTCCACCACGTCGGCAATGCGCCGCAGTTCGCTGGCATTGGTTTCGCCGCCCCACATGCGCGGAATGACCGAGTAGGTGCCGTCCTTCTGGATGTTGGCGTGGCTGCGCTCGTTGATGAAGCGGCTTTGCGGATCGTCCTTGGCCTCCTTCGGCCAGGTGCTGATGAGGTAGTAGTTCACGGCGGGTCTGCAGCTGGCACAGCCGTTGGGCGTCTTCCACTCCAGGAACTGAAACACGGCCGGGACACTGTGCAGGCGGTTGATGCGGATGGCGTCGCGCACGGCCTGGTGGCCGTGGTCGGTACAGCCGCACAGCGCCTTCATCTTGGGCGTGGCCGAGTAGTCGCCCCCGGCAGTGAACATCAGCAGTTGCTCCACCAGGCCGGTGCAGGAGCCGCAGGAGGCACTGGCCTTGGTGTGCTTGCGCACCTCGTCCAGGGTGAAGAGCCCCTTTTCCTTGATGGCCTTGCAGATCTGGCCTTTGGTGACGCCGTTGCAGCCGCAGACCTCGTCGGTATCAAGCATGGCGGCGGCTTTGTTGTGGCCCTCGTGACCGCCGTCGCCGATGTTGGACTCGCCAAACATCAGGCGGTCGCGGATGTCGCGCACGCTGCGCCCTTCGCGCAGCAGCTTGAAGTAGTAGCTGCCGTCCACGGTGTCGCCGTACAGGCAGGCGCCCACCAGCTTGTCGTCCTTGAGCACGAGCTTCTTGTACACGCCAGCGGCGGGGTCGCTCATCACGATTTCTTCGGTGCCTTTGCCACCCATGAAATTGCCCGCGCTGAAGAGGTCGATGCCCGTGACCTTGAGCTTGGTGGAGGTCAGCGAACCGGTGTAGCGCCCGATGCCGTACAGGGCCAGGTGGTTGGCCACCACCTTGCCCTGCTCGAACAGGGGGGCCACCAGGCCGTAGGCAATGCCGCGGTGGGCCGCGCATTCACCTACGGCGTAGATGCGCGCATCGGTAGTGGTCTGCATGGTGTCGCTGACCA
The DNA here is from genome assembly GCA_046348185.1 of Rhodoferax sp. Classification (GTDB taxonomy): domain Bacteria; phylum Pseudomonadota; class Gammaproteobacteria; order Burkholderiales; family Burkholderiaceae_C; genus Allorhodoferax. Next base: position 413,781 of record JAXMER010000013.1, read on the forward strand.
CGATGCCGCGGTTCACATGCAGCTTCATGGTTTCGGCCAGCGCGGTGTTGGGGCGGATGCCCACGGCCATCACCACCAGGTCGGCAGGTACTTCGCTGCCATCCTTGAACCGCACGGCCATGACGCGGCCTCCCTTGCCGTTGTCTTCGCTGCCCACTAGTTCCTGGGTCTGGGCGCCGATCAGGAACTGCATGCCCCGATCTTGCAGTGACTGCTGCAGCATCTTGCCTGCCACGTCGTCGAGCTGGCGCTCCATCAGCCACGGCGCCACATGTACCACACTCACGGTCATGCCACGTTTCATCAGGCCGTTGGCGGCCTCCAGACCCAGCAGACCACCGCCAATGACCACCGCATGCTTGTACTGAGCTGCTGCCTCGATCATGGCTTGGGTGTCGGCAATGTCGCGGTAGGCCAGCACGCCCTGCAGGTCCTTGCCCGGCACGGGCAGGATGAAGGGATTGGAGCCGGTGGCCATGAGCAGGCGGTCGTACTCGGCGCGGAGCGTTTCACCGGCGGCGTTCTGGGCGTGCACCACGCGGCGCACGCGGTCCACCTGGGTGACCGTCCAACCCGCATGCAGGGTGATGTGGTTGTCGGTATACCAATCCCAGGGGTTGAGGATGATCTCGTCGAGGGATTGCTCGCCGGCGAGCACGGGTGACAGCAGGATGCGGTTGTAGTTGGGATGGGGCTCGGAGCCAAAGACCGTAATGTCGTACAGGTCTGGCGCAATCTTCAACAACTCTTCGAGCGTGCGCACACCAGCCATGCCATTGCCAATCATCACCAATTTTGTCTTTTTCACAGACGTTCTCCAAAGTTAGCTGCCTGCTATTAAGCAAGGCCCATGCCATGATGGGTTCGCCCCGCTACGGGCCTGTGTGCACCAGGCCAGTGCAGCCTGCCGTGCAGGATTTCTGATCGTTCACCAAAGCGGTGTACCGGGACGACCCGGTGTGAAGGCGCGTAGTGCTCGTGCACTGTTCAGGCGCCGTGGAACTCCTGGTTGCGCGGCTGGCGCCCCGGCCTGGCTGAGCTTGGCCCGGGCTAACTTGGAACGTGCTGTGCGTGGCAACGCCACCGTGGCAGTGCCGAACGCTCAGCGCGCGGCGCGCGCGGGTGCCGTCTTGTAGTGGGTGGTGTAGAGCGTGGCGCCGACAAAGGTCAGACCGCCTACCAGGTTGCCCAGCACGGTGGGAATTTCGTTCCAGATCAGGTAGTCCATGAAGGTGAACTTGCCACCTAGCAGCAGGCCTGAAGGGAAGAGGTACATATTGACCACACTGTGCTCGAAACCCATGTAGAAGAACACCATGATGGGCATCCACATGGCAATGACCTTGCCCGAGACGGTGGTGGACATCATGGCGGCGACCACGCCTGTGGACACCATCCAGTTGCACATCACGGCGCGGATGAACAGCGTGAGCATGCCTGCTATGCCATGGGCGGCATAGCCCAGGGTGCGGCCTTCGCCGATGGTGCCGATCCTTTGCCCGATGGCGTTGGGCGCTTCGGTAAATCCGCTGGTGAAGATGATGGCCATGAACATGGCCACCGTGAAGGCACCTGCAAAGTTGCCGATAAACACCAGGCTCCAGTTGCGCACCACGCCATGCCAGGTGGCACCGGGGCGCTTGTCCATGACCGCCAGGGGGGCCAGGGTGAACACGCCAGTGAGCAAGTCAAAGCCCAGCAGGTACAGCATGCACACGCCCACCGGGAATAGCACCGCGCCCAGCAGCGGGTTGCCCGTGTTGATGGTGATGGATACGGCAAATGCGGCGGCCAGCGCCAGGATGGCGCCAGCCATGTAGGCCCGGATCAGGGTGTCACGCGTGGACATCAAGAGCTTGGATTCACCGGTGTCCACCATCTTGGTGACGAATTCGGTGGGTGCGAGGTAGGCCATGGGGGGCATCCTTTTTGTTCAATGACGACACACCCGGTACAGCGAAAACCGTGCCAACTTGATCTATGAGAAAAAACACCGCCATGGGGCCATGGCAGGCGCGGTCTGCTCAGCGCCAGTGGTGGTAGCGCCAGGCCGTGACAAATCCTGCACGTCGGTACAGGGACTGCGCCTGCAGGTTGTTCTCTTCCACCTGCAGGAACACCTCGCTCAAGCCCTGCGCGAGCGCGTGGCGGGTCAGTGCCACCAAAATGGCGCTGGCCAAGCCGTGACCGCGCGCTGCAGACACGGTGCGCATGCCGTGGATGCTGGCCCAGCCCTGGCTCAATGATGCTGTACCTGCCGCCAGCGCCTGGCCATCCTGATGCACGTGGGCATACACCACGAAGGGGCTGCGGCTGAGAGCCGCGCGACGGTATGCCCCATCCACAGGATCAAAGCCCGGCGCCGTATAGACACTGGCCCACGCATCGGATGGGTGGGTCTGCACGGTGGCGTCATGCACCGTGTGCAGACTGAGTACATCCGCCAGTTGAGCCACCTGCACCAACGTGGGTTGCGTGGGGGTCAGGCCTTGCGCACGCAGGGCGGCATGCACCGGCTGCAGTGCGGGCAGGTCGGCCACGCGCAGCAGGGGCGGCAGGCCCTGGTCGCGGTAGCGTTGGGCGATGACGGCGATATCCCCGCCGTCCAGGCCTTGGTGGATCAGGGGAACGGCGCTCTTGGCGCGGCTGATGGTGGAGGGGTCGAACGCCAGCAGCCAGTTGCCCAGCGCTTGCACGCGTTGTGGCGCCACCGCATCGAGGGTGGCGCGCTCCAGGCGTTGCACGGCGTCTGGGCTCAGGATCATGGGCACGGACCTCTGCTCAGGCACCCAGGGCTTCCAGGCGCGCCTTGCTGTCGGAAACCACGGAGTTAAGTGAGTTCTGGGTGCCGATCTGCACGCAGTGGCGGTAATGGGCGATGGCCTCCTGCGTGCGTCCGGCCTGCTCCAGCGCCTTACCCAGGCCGCGCAGTGATGAGGTGTACAACGGATTGATCGCCAGCGCCTTGCGATACGCTGCCGCAGCCTCGTCGGGCTTGCCTTTGGCCAACCAGCCGTCGGCCAGGCTGTCGAAGCTGTTGGCGTTGTCGGGCTCCAGTTCGGCTTGCTTCTGGAAGTGCTCAAGTGCGGTGTCGAATTGCTTTAATTCGATGGCCAGGTAACCCATGCTGTTGTGAATGGAGGGCAGTCGCGGATCGGCAGCCAGCGCCTGCTTGAACGCGGCATAGGCCGACTCGGGCTTCTTCTGGCGCATCAGGATCTGGCCCTTCATCTGGTGGCTGGCGGCGGCGTCCACGCTCGCCGTTTGCTCTGCAAAGGACTGGGCTTTGTCCAGGCCACCTCCGGCAACACTGGGGGCGATGAGGAAGAAATTGAACAGGGCAAACCGGGCCGGGCGGCTGCGCGCGTCGAGTTCCACGGCCTTCTCGTAGGCACCGCGGATGTCGCCAACCATCGTCAGCGCGCGCAGCATGCTGACTTGCTGCGCGCGCATACCCAAGGCATTGCCCCGCAGCAGGTGGTAGCGGGATTTGGTGGGGTCGACTGCAATGGCCTTGTCGGCGTATTCGACCGCCTTTTCGGGGGCTCGCGTGGCCAGCTGCAGCTCGCCCATCAAGGCCAGTGCTTCGGCATTGTTGGGCGTGGCTTTGAGCGTTTTTTCCAAGAGGGCCTGTGCCGCCGGGTAATTGCGGGCCTTGAGGGACTTGGTGGCATCGTCCAGTTCGGACTGCGCCCACAGGTTGCTGCAAGCGACTATGGCCATTGCCGTGATCAGGCGGGCCAATAGGCGAGGCGATGAAAGCATGGGGTCTCCGGTATGCGTTTGAAAGTACGGGAATGTAACCGCGTTGAGGGCGCGTGGCACGGTGCCGGTGGTGCGCCTCAGTACACTTCCTGCCATGACCCTTGAGATGACCGTGTTGGGGATTGAATCCTCCTGCGACGAAACCGGCGTGGCGCTGGTGCGCACGCGCGCCCAGGGCGTGCCGCAGCTGCTGGCGCATGCCCTGTACAGCCAGATTGCCATGCACCAGGCCTATGGTGGGGTGGTGCCCGAGCTGGCCAGCCGCGACCACATCCGCCGCGTGCTGCCACTGACCCGACAAGTGCTGACCGAATCCAGCCAAACCCTGGCGGAGGTGGATGTGGTGGCCTACACGCGCGGCCCCGGGTTGGCTGGTGCCTTGTTGGTGGGAGCGGGTGTGGCCTGCGCGCTGGGCGCCGCACTGGGCAAGCCGGTGCTGGGCGTGCACCACCTGGAGGGGCATTTGCTGTCGCCGTTTCTCAGTGCCGATCCGCCGCAGTTTCCCTTTGTGGCGCTGCTGGTCTCGGGTGGGCATACGCAGCTGATGCAAGTCGATGGTGTAGGCCTGTACACGCTGCTGGGCGAAACCATTGACGACGCGGCGGGCGAGGCCTTTGACAAGTCCGCCAAGCTGATGGGCTTGCCCTATCCGGGTGGCCCCCATTTGGCGCGCCTGGCCGAGCAGGGCCGCGCCGATGCCTACAAGCTGCCGCGTCCGTTGTTGCACAGTGGCGATCTGGACTTCTCGTTTGCGGGCTTGAAAACCGCCGTACTGGTGCAGGCGCAGCGCCTGGTGGCGGCGGCCGGTGCAGACCGTTTTGAAGCGCTGGCGGCGCAGGTGCAGGCGGATCTGGCGGCCAGCACGCAAGCAGCCATCATCGAGGTGCTGGTGAAGAAGTCGCTGGCGGCACTCAAGCAGACCGGCTTGAAGCGGCTGGTGGTGGCTGGCGGCGTGGGGGCCAACCGCAACCTGCGCGCGCAGCTGGATGCGGCCTGCACGGCGCGCAAGGTGCGGGTGCATTACCCCGAGCTGCACCTGTGCACCGACAACGGCGCCATGATCGCCATGGCAGCGGCCATGCGCCTGCAGGCTGGATTGGAGCAAGCCAGCACCGCCTATGCGTTCGACGTCAGGCCGCGCTGGGCGCTTGATAGCCTTTTGCGCGGTTAGCCCTCGTAATGTCTGGTGATGGCGCTATCACAACAATAGCGCCTGAAATCAGTGCACAGTCAGTTCGGTGACGTTGCTGACGGGCAGCTTCTTGACCAGCTTGAGCGTCAGGACGCCGTTTTCCAGCTTGGCCTCGCTGGTGGCGGTGTCGATCTCCAGCGGGAATTCGTAGGCGGCCTGGTAGCGCCGGGGAGCGCCTTCCTTGCTGCTGATGCGCACCACCGTGCCCTCGATGGCAATGCTGAGCTGGTCCTTGGCGATGCCGGGCACGTCCAGGCTCAAGGTGTAAGCCGTTTCGTCCTGGCTGGTGTTGGTGCTGCAGGCCGTGCTGGACCCGGGACGTGCGGCTTCTTGCAAGAAGCGCTCCAAGCCGCGACCGGCATGGGCATAGGCGTAGCGACGGGCGAGGGGGTGGGCAGCGGTGGCAAAAAACATGGTGGTACTCCTGGGCTTGTAAACTCCGCGGCGCTCACCGTTGAGCGTCGCATGCCTCCAAGCTGTGAACGCTTTTGTTGATTTCAAGAAGAAACTCACCATGAATATTTTTCCGCGTTGGAACTTGAAAACCGCTGCCGCAGCGCTATCTGCGCTGCCCCTGGCTGCATCCCTGGCCTGGGGCCAATCCGCCACCGCGCCGCTCAAGCTGGCCATGGTGGAAGGCCTGAGCGGCCCCACGGCCAACGCCGGTGAGGCTGTGTACCGTAATCTGAACTGGGCGGTAGAGCGTGTCAACGCACGTGGGGGCGTGAAGCTGGGCGCCGACAAGGTACCGCTGGCGCTGGAACGCTTTGACAGCAAGGGCCAGAACGAAGAGGCCCTGTCCGCCCTGCGCGCTGCTATCGACAGCGGCGCGCGCATCATCCTGCAGGGCAATTCCTCGGCCAATGCAGCGGCCTTGATCGATGCCATCAACAAGCACAATGAGCGTGAACCAGGCAAGCGTGTGCTGTTCTTGAACTATTCCGCCGTGGAGCCCAGCCTGACCAACGAGAAGTGCAGCTTCTGGCATTTCCGCTTTGATGCCCATGCCGACATGCGCATGGCCGCGCTCATGGACGTGATGCGCGAGGACAAGGCATTGAAGGACGTGTACTTGATCGGCCAGGACTATAGTTTTGGCCAAGCCGTTCTGCGTGAGGCCAAGCGCCAGCTGGCAGCCCAGCGCCCCGATGTGCGCGTGGTGGGTGAGGAACTGCACCCCATGGCACGCGTGAAGGACTTCCTGCCCTATGCCACCAAGATCAAGTCAAGCGGTGCGCAGGCTGTGATTACGGGGAACTGGGGCAATGACCTGAGTTTGTTGATCAAGGCCGCTCGCGAGGTGGGGTTTGAGGGCAAGTTCTACACCTTCTACGGCAATGCGCTGGGCGCGCCTGCGGCCATTGGCGAGGCGGGTATTGGCAAGGTGGTTGCCGTGGCCGACTGGCTGCCCAACGTGCCGACGGCTGGAGGCGAGGCTTTCTACCGCTCGTTCAAGGCCCGTTACCCCAAGCCTGAGGACGATTATGTGCACATGCGCATGCAATTGCTGATCGAGGGGTTGGCGCAGGCTATCGAATCGGGTGCGGGCAAGTCTGTGACCGCTTCCGGCCTGGATCTGGTGGCGGTTGCGAACCAACTCGAGCGCGTGCAGGTGAGCCTGGGCGGGCAGAGCGGGCGTATGCGCGCAGCCGACCACCAGTTCCAGCAACCGTTGGTGGTGGGCGTCATGGACCGCGTGGGAACACCAGGTGTGAAGTTCGATGTGGAGGGTTCGGGTTACGGCTTTCGCGTGATCAAAACGCTGACCCCGGAAGCAGCAGAACAACCAACCACCTGCAAAATGCAGCGTCCGTAGGCTATAATTCCAAGGCTTTGCATGGTGCAAGGCGCACGCCGCAAGCAGTTCCAGCCTGCGGCGCAAGTTGAAACCAGGGTCCCAGCGACCCGTCGAACCCATAGGAAATACCATGATCGCATCCAGCATCAAAGCTGAAGTGGTGAAAGCCAATGCCCGCGCTGCCAACGATACCGGCAGCCCCGAAGTGCAAGTGGCCTTGCTCACCGCCCGTATCAACGAACTCACTCCCCACTTCAAGACCCACGCCAAGGACCACCACGGTCGTCGCGGTCTGCTGCGTATGGTGAGCCGCCGCCGCAAGCTGCTGGACTACCTCAAGGCCAAGGATGCGGATCGCTATGCTGCGCTGATCGTCAAGCTGGGTCTGCGCAAGTAAACAGAATTCAAAATGAAGAACGCCTGAGTTAGTTCACTAGCTCAGGCGTTTTTTACTTCGGAGACGACAAGGGCAGTACGAAGCTGTGTCATTCCAAGGCTTTTCTGGGTGTCAGAAGGGCGCTGGAATGGCATCGTGGACTGCGGTGGCGGCTCCGGGCTCCGGTGGAATGGCCTGCATTCCCCAACCTCAAACAGGAGAACCCTATGAGCATGTTCAAAAAAGTAACCAAGACCTTTCAGTGGGGTCAGCACACCGTCACCATGGAAACCGGCGAAATCGCCCGCCAATCTTCTGGCGCCGTTTTGCTGGATATGGATGGCACTGTGGTGCTGGCCACCGTGGTCGCCAAGACCGAAGCCAAGTCTGGCCAGGACTTTTTCCCCCTGACCGTGGACTATCTGGAAAAGTCCTATGCCGCTGGCAAGATTCCCGGCAGCTTCTTCAAGCGTGAAGGCCGCCCCAGCGAATTCGAGACGCTGACCAGCCGCCTGATCGACCGCCCCATCCGCCCGCTGTTCCCCGAAGGCTTCTTCAACGAAGTGCAGGTGGTGATTCACACCGTGTCGCTGAACCCCGAGGTGGACGCCGACATCGCTGCCATGATCGCCACCAGTGCGGCCCTGTCCATCTCCGGCATTCCGTTCAACGGCCCCATTGGTGCCGCCCGCGTGGGTTATGTGAACGGCCAGTACGTGCTCAACCCCGGTCAGACACAGCGCAAGGACAGCCAGATGGATCTGGTGGTGGCTGGCACCGAGTCTGCTGTGCTGATGGTCGAGTCCGAAGCCCTGCAGTTGTCTGAAGACGTGATGCTGGGCGCCGTGGTGTTTGGTCACGAACAGGGCAACATTGCCATCAACGCCATCCATGAACTGGTGCGCGACGCTGGTAAGCCCGTGTGGGACTGGAAGCCCGCCGCCAAAGACGAGGCTCTGATCGCCAAGATCGACGGCTTGGCCAAGGCCAAGCTCGAAGCGGCCTACCAGATCCGCAACAAGCAGGCCCGTACGCAAGCCTGCCGTGCTGCGTATGCCGATGTCATGACCGCCTTGAAGGCCGAGGGTGTGGCTTTCGACAGCGTGGCCATTGAAGGCCTGCTGTTCGAGATCGAAGCCAAGATCGTGCGTGGCCAGATCCTGGCTGGTGAGCCCCGTATCGACGGCCGCGACACCCGCACTGTGCGCCCCATCGAAATCCGCAACAGCGTGCTGCCCCGTACCCACGGTTCGGCCCTGTTCACCCGTGGCGAAACCCAGGCCTTGGTAATCACCACCCTGGGTACCGAGCGTGATGCCCAGCGTATTGATGCGCTGTCTGGTGAGTTCGAAGACCGCTTCATGCTGCACTACAACATGCCTCCCTTCGCTACCGGTGAAACCGGTCGCGTGGGCAGCCCCAAGCGCCGCGAAATCGGCCATGGCCGTCTGGCCAAGCGCGCCCTGGTGGCATGCCTGCCCTCCAAGGACGAGTTTCCCTACACCATGCGCGTGGTGTCCGAAATCACCGAATCCAATGGTTCCTCCTCGATGGCATCGGTTTGCGGCGGCTGCCTGTCGCTGATGGACGCGGGTGTGCCCATGAAGGCGCACGTGGCCGGTATTGCCATGGGCCTGATCAAGGAGGACAACCGCTTCGCCGTGTTGACCGACATCCTGGGTGACGAAGACCACCTGGGTGACATGGACTTCAAGGTGGCCGGTACCACCAACGGTATCACTGCATTGCAGATGGATATCAAGATTCAGGGCATCACCAAGGAAATCATGCAAGTCGCCCTGGCCCAGGCCAAGGAAGCCCGCATGCACATCCTGGCCAAGATGCAGGACGCCATGGGTGAGGCCAAGACCGAAGTGTCCAACTTCGCGCCGCGCCTGTACACCATGAAGATCAACCCCGAGAAGATCCGCGACGTGATCGGCAAGGGCGGTGCCACCATCCGTGCGCTGACCGAAGAGACCGGTACCACCATCGACATCGCGGAAGACGGCACCATCACCATTGCCTCCACTGACTCTGCCAAGGCTGATGACGCCAAGAAGCGCATTGAGGCCATCACCGCAGAAGTGGAAATCGGCAAGGTCTATGAAGGCCCCATCGTCAAGATCCTTGACTTCGGTGCCTTGGTGAACCTGCTGCCTGGCAAGGACGGCCTGCTGCACATCAGCCAGATCGCCCATGAGCGCGTTGAGAAGGTGACCGACTACCTGTCCGAAGGTCAGATCGTCAAGGTCAAGGTCCTAGAGACCGACGAGAAGGGTCGCATCAAGCTGTCCATGAAGGCCTTGCTGGACCGTCCGGCGCCTGCAGCAGCCCCGGCTCCTGCAGCGGATCAGGCCTGATCTGGAGTGCTATGAATTTGGTAGCTATCCGTCTTTGTTTTGCGGGGGCTACCGAGTGAAATGTTTATGAAGGTTGTTGAGATCGCTGGTTTTGGCGGCCCGGAAGTCCTGCGTGTGGCCGAGCGGCCCGTGCCGGTTTCGGGGGCTGGTGAGGTACGCATCCGCGTGACGGCCAGCGGGGTGAATCGCCCCGATGTGCTGCAACGCGCGGGCAAGTACCCACCGCCACCGGGGGCTTCGGATATCCCGGGCCTGGAAGTGGCAGGCGTCATTGATGCGGGTGATGCCCGTGCGCTGGCGGATGCCAAGCTGCAGCTTGGAGATCGGGTATGTGCCTTGATCGCGGGTGGTGGCTATGCGCAGTACTGCGTGGCTCCGATCGGGCAGTGCCTGCCAGTTCCCCAGGGGTGGACGGACGTGGAGGCTGCGTCGCTGCCGGAGACGCTGTTTACAGTCTGGAGCAATGTCTTCGATCGCGGTCGGCTGCAGGCGGGGGAAACCCTGCTGGTGCAAGGGGGCTCCAGCGGTATTGGCGTAACGGCGATTCAGCTGGCCAAAGCCCTGGGCGCGCGTGTCATCGTGACGGCCGGGTCCGACGAAAAATGCGCAGCCTGCCTGGCATTGGGGGCTGATCATGCGATCAACTACAAGACCCAGGACTTTGCGGCTGAAGCCCTGCGCCTGACCGATGGGCGTGGCGTGGACGTCATCTTGGACATGGTGGCGGGTGACTACGTCGAGCGCGAAATGCAGTGCTTGGCCGAAGATGGGCGCCTGGTCATCATTGCCGTGCAAGGCGGCGTGCAAAGTACGTTCAATGCCGCGGTCTTGATGCGCAAGCGCTTGACCGTGACGGGTTCAACCCTGCGGGCCCGATCGGTGGCGTTCAAGTCCGAGATTGCACGGGCTTGCCTTCGCCATGTCTGGCCGCTGCTGGCCGCTGGTGCTTTCAAGCCAGTCGTCTACCGAGTGTTTGACGCAACCGGTGCAGATGGTGCAGCGCAAGCCCATGCATTGATGGAATCCAACCAGCATATTGGCAAGCTCGTTTTGAATTGGAGTGCAGCATGAAGCAAAAGTTGATTGCAGGCAACTGGAAGATGAATGGCTCCCTGGCCACGAATGAGGCGCTGCTCGGTGCCTTGCTCACCGGGATGGGATCGCCCGCATGCCAGGTGGCTGTCTGTGTGCCTTCGCCCTACCTGGCGCAGGTGTCGGGCCTGGTGAAGGGCAGCGGGGTCGCGCTGGGCGCGCAGGATGTGTCGGCGCAGGAGTCCGGAGCCTATACCGGTGAAGTTTCTGCGGCCATGCTGCGCGACTTCGAAGTCCGCTATACCCTGGTCGGGCACTCGGAACGCCGTCAGTACCATGGTGAAACCGATGCCACCGTAGCGCTGAAAGCACAGAAAGCCCTGGCGGCAGGCATTACACCCATTGTCTGCGTGGGGGAGACGCTGGCCGAGAGGGAGGCCGGGCGTACGGAAGATGTGGTCAAGCGCCAGCTGGCCGCCGTGATCCATGCCAATGGCCATTGCATCAGCGAGATTGTGTTGGCCTACGAGCCAGTATGGGCCATCGGTACCGGCAAGACTGCAAGTCCGGAGCAGGCCCAGGCAGTGCACGCGGTGCTGCGAGCGCAGTTGCGCGCGGCGACACCCCAGGCCGACCGCATCAAGATTTTGTACGGCGGCAGCATGAATGCGGCCAATGCCGCAACTTTGCTGGGTCAACCCGATATTGACGGTGGCCTGGTGGGCGGCGCTTCGCTGAAGGCAACAGATTTTCTTTCAATCATTGCCGCGGCCCAGTGAGGCGGTGGCACAACCTGTTTTGGAGTAGAAGACGATGAATGTTTTGTTGACGATTATTTTGACCGTACAGATGCTGACTGCCATGGGCATGATTGGCCTCATCTTGGTGCAGCACGGCAAAGGTGCCGATATGGGGGCGGCGTTTGGAAGTGGTGCATCGGGTAGTTTGTTTGGTGCATCCGGTAGCGCCAACTTCCTGTCGCGCACGACGGCCATCCTGGCAACCATTTTCTTTGTTTGCACCTTGGCTCTGGCCTATTTCGGCAATCTGCGCCCGTCCACTTCGGGTAGCGTTTTGGAGAATGCGGCTGTCGTCGCACCTGCAGCAGCTCCGGCATCTGCCCCTGCAGTAGCTGCCTCCGGCTCGGCCCAGATTCCGGTCAAATAAAACGCACAATAATTCGAAAGGCCCCAAGGGAACAGGGGCAAATCAGGGTAAACTCTGAGGGTTGTCTGAACTGCGAAATCCGTAAGGGCACGTGGGTATTTCAGGCAACCAAAAGCCGCCGTCGTGGTGAAATTGGTAGACACGCTATCTTGAGGGGGTAGTGGCGAAAGCTGTGCGAGTTCGAGTCTCGCCGACGGCACCATAAAAACCAGCCTGCCCAACACTTTTGCGGCAGGCGTCCATGATCAGATACGCAAGATGAACCTTGATCAATACCTTCCCGTGCTTATGTTCATCTTGGTGGGGTTGGCGATAGGTGTTGCCCCCCAGGTCATTGGCTACATTTTGGGTCCCAACCGGCCGGACCCCGCAAAAAACTCTCCCTACGAATGCGGTTTCGAAGCATTCGAAGATGCGCGCATGAAGTTCGACGTGCGCTATTACCTGATTGCCATTTTGTTCATCTTGCTGGACCTGGAGACAGCCTTCCTGTTTCCCTGGGCGGTGACGTTGAAAGAAATTGGCTGGTTTGGTTTCCTGGTTGGTACCGAGTTTGTTGTGGTGCTGACTCTGGGTTTTGTGTACATGTGGAAAAAAGGCGCCCTGGATTGGGAGTGATGCAATGATTGAAGGTGTCCTGAAAGAAGGCTTCGTCACCACCAGTTACGACGCGGTGATGAACTGGGCCAAGACGGGCTCGGTATGGCCGATGACGTTTGGCTTGGCATGCTGCGCGGTAGAGATGATGCATGCGGCCTGCGCGCGCTACGACATCAGCCGGTTTGGTGCGGAGGTGTTTCGTGCAAGCCCGCGGCAGTCTGACTTAATGATTGTTGCAGGGACCTTGACCAACAAGATGGCGCCTGCGTTTCGCAAGGTATACGACCAGATGTCCGAGCCCCGTTGGGTGCTGAGCATGGGGTCCTGTGCCAATGGTGGCGGCTACTACCACTATAGCTACTCGGTGGTACGTGGTTGCGACCGTATTGTTCCGGTGGATGTGTATGTGCCGGGGTGTCCTCCTACTGCGGAGGCGTTGGTCTACGGCATCATGCAGTTGCAACTGAAGATTCGCCGCACTCAAACCATTGCGCGCGTGTAAGGAGCCAAGAGCATGACAACTTACTTGGTTTCTGCGCAAACCACTTCCGATGCGGTTGCCGCTACGCTGGGTGACAAATTGGCCAAGGCGAGCGTGGCCTTGGGCGAAGTCACCATTGAGGTGGCTGCCAAAGATTATTTGGCAGCGGCCCATGCGTTGCGTGACGACCCCCGTTGCAAGTTTGAGCAGCTGATTGATTTGTGCGGTGTTGATTACAGCGAGTACGGAGATGGGCGCTATGAAGGCGCGCGCTTCTGCGTTGTGTTGCATTTGTTGTCGGTTACTCTGAATCAACGGGTGCGCGTCAAGGTATTTGCGCCGAATGACGACATGCCCATGGTGGCGTCGGTAACGAGTGTCTGGAACGCGGCGGATTGGTTTGAGCGCGAAGCCTTTGACCTGTATGGAGTCGTCTTCGAGGGACACGCCGACTTGCGCCGCATCCTGACCGATTACGGTTTTATCGGGCACCCATTTCGCAAGGACTTTCCGCTGTCCGGCCATGTGGAGATGCGCTACGACGCAGCGCAAGGGCGGGTGGTTTACCAGCCGGTCACGATCGAACCGCGCGAGATTACGCCGCGCGTCATCCGCGAAGATAACTACGGGGGCTTGCATTAAGCGACAGACCCATGGCTGAAATCAAGAATTACACCCTGAACTTTGGTCCTCAGCACCCGGCAGCGCACGGTGTGCTGCGCTTGGTGCTTGAGCTCGACGGCGAGGTGATCCAGCGTGCCGACCCGCATATTGGCCTGCTGCACCGCGCTACCGAAAAATTGGCGGAGAACAAGACCTATATCCAGGCCCTGCCTTACATGGATCGTCTGGATTACGTGTCCATGATGTGCAATGAGCACGCTTACTGCCTGGCGGTGGAGCGACTGTTGGGTATTGAGGTGCCGATCCGCGCCCAGTACATCCGCGTCATGTTTGCCGAGATTACGCGCATCCTGAATCACCTTATGTGGCTCGGTTCGCACGGCAACGATTGCGGCAGTTCCACGATCCTGATCTACACCTTCCGTGAACGGGAAGACCTGTTCGACATGTATGAGGCTGCCAGCGGGGCACGCATGCACGCTGCGTACTTCCGTCCTGGTGGTGTGTACCGCGACTTGCCTGACACCATGCCGCAATACAAGGCCAGCAAGGTACGCAATGCCAAGGGTGTAGCCGAACTGAACCAGAACCGCCAGGGTTCGTTGCTGGATTTCATTGACGACTTCACCCAGCGATTCCCTGCCTTGCTAGAGGAGTACCACACGCTGTTGACTGATAACCGGATCTGGAAGCAGCGTACGGTCAATATCGGCGTCGTCACACCGGAGCGGGCGTTGAACCTGGGCTTTACCGGACCGATGCTGCGAGGTTCGGGCATTGCCTGGGACCTGCGCAAGAAGCAACCCTACGATGTCTATGCGCAACTGGATTTCGATATCCCTGTCGGCAAGACCGGTGACGTCTATGACCGTTACCTGGTTCGCATGGAGGAGATGAAGCAGTCCAACCGCATCATCAAGCAGTGTGTGGACTGGCTACGTGCCAACCCCGGTCCGGTAATTACCGACAACCACAAGGTTGCCCCGCCTTCGCGTGCGGCCATGAAGACCGGCATGGAAGAGTTGATCCACCACTTCAAGCTCTTTTCTGAGGGTTTCAAAGTGCCAGAAGGCGAGACTTATGCAGCGGTGGAGCATCCCAAGGGCGAGTTTGGCATCTACATCGTCAGCGATGGCGCAAACAAACCCTATCGCATGAAGATCCGTCCGCCGGGCTTTGTGCATTTGTCGGGTTTGAACGAGTTGGCCAGTGGCCACATGATTGCCGATGCGGTTTCCATCATTGGGACACTGGACATTGTTTTTGGAGAGATTGATCGATGATCTCTGAAGCTACCAAAGCGCGCTTTGCCCGTGAAGTGGCAAAGTACCCCGCCGAACAAGCGCAGTCGGCCGTTATGGCCTGTTTGTCCATCGTGCAACAGGAATGTGGGTATGTGAGTTCCGAAAGCGAAGCGGAGATTGCAGCCTACCTTGGCATGGCACCCATGGCGGTCCACGAAGTGACCAGCTTTTACAACATGTACAACCAGCAGCCGGTGGGCAAGTTCAAGCTCAATGTCTGCACCAACCTGCCTTGCCAGTTGCGTGACGGCGTCAAGACATTGGAATACCTGGAGCGCAAGCTGGGTATCTCCATGAATGAAACCACGCCTGATGGGATGTTTACCCTGCAGCAAAGCGAGTGCTTGGGCGCCTGTGCCGACTCGCCCGTCATGTTGGTGAATGATCGTTCGATGTGCAGCTTCATGTCGCCGGAAAAACTGGATGCGCTGATTGACGGGCTGCGTGCAGCGGGAGACAAGGCATGACAGCACAGGATATTCTCGATCGATTCAAGGCCAGTGGGGCCGAGACTTGTTTTCATGACCGCCACATCAATCCGCAAATCTATGCGCAGTTGAATGGCCAGAATTGGTCACTCAAGGACTATGAAGCCCGCGGTGGCTATCAGGCTCTGCGCAAGATCTTGGGCAAGGATGGTGGCGAAGGTCTGACGCAGGATCAAGTGATCGCAACGGTCAAGGAGTCGGCGCTGCGGGGTCGTGGAGGTGCTGGTTTCCCCACGGGCTTGAAGTGGAGCTTCATGCCGCGTCAGTTCCCGGGGCAAAAATACCTAGTCTGCAATTCGGATGAGGGTGAGCCGGGTACATGCAAGGACCGCGAAATCCTCATGCATAACCCGCACATCGTGATCGAAGGCATGGCCATTGCAGCGTATGCCATGGGCATTAGCGTCGGGTACAACTACATCCACGGTGAGATTTTTTCCGTGTACGAACGCTTCGAAGCAGCTTTGGAAGAAGCGCGTGCGGCTGGTTACCTGGGTAACCAGATCATGGGTAGCGGGTTCAACTTCCAGTTGCACGCGGCCCACGGTTTTGGCGCGTATATCTGTGGCGAAGAAACGGCCTTGCTGGAGTCGCTGGAAGGAAAGAAGGGGCAACCCCGATTCAAGCCGCCATTTCCCGCAAGTTTTGGTCTGTACGGCAAGCCAACCACCATCAACAACACCGAAACCTTTGCCGCCGTTCCCTGGATTATTCGCAACGGCGCACAGGCCTACCTGGAGTGCGGCAAACCCAACAACGGTGGAACGAAGATTTTTTCTGTCAGCGGGGATGTGGAGCGGCCGGGGAACTTTGAGATTCCCATGGGCACTCCTTTTTCCAAGTTGTTGGAATTGGCAGGTGGCGTGCGAAAGGGGCGTCAACTCAAGGCTGTGATCCCCGGTGGATCGTCGTCGCCCATCTTGCCTGCCGACATCATGATGGCCTGTACCATGGATTACGACTCCATCGCCAAAGCCGGTTCGATGTTGGGTTCGGGCGCCGTGATTGTTTTGGACGACAGCCGGTGCATGGTCAAGAGTCTGCAGCGTCTGAGCTACTTTTACATGCACGAGTCGTGTGGGCAATGCACGCCTTGCCGTGAAGGTACGGGCTGGCTGTCTCGCGTGGTGGATCGCATTGAGAATGGTCAAGGTCGCCAGACCGACATGGATTTGCTAGATAACGTAGCCGAAAACATCATGGGGCGCACGATTTGCGCATTGGGTGATGCGGCTGCCATGCCTGTGCGAGCCATGCTCAAGCATTTCCGGCCCGAATTTGAATACCACGTGGCACACAAGACCTGCATGGTTCCTGCCTACGTTTGAGCGAGTCCTACGATGATTGAAATTGAACTCGACGGCAAGAAGGTTGAAATAACCGAAGGCAGCATGGTGATGCATGCTGCGGAAAAGGCCGGCACCTACATCCCGCACTTTTGTTATCACAAGAAACTCAGCATTGCGGCCAGTTGCCGCATGTGCCTGGTGGATGTTGAGAAGATGCCCAAGCCCATGCCGGCTTGCGCCACCCCCGTGACGCAAGGCATGGTGGTGCGCACCAAGTCTGACAAGGCCATCAAGGCGCAGAAATCCGTCATGGAGTTCCTGCTGATCAATCACCCGCTGGATTGCCCTATTTGTGACCAGGGCGGCGAGTGTCAATTGCAGGATCTGGCGGTAGGCTATGGTGCAGGCGAGTCGCGTTACGAAGAAGAAAAGCGCGTCGTGAGTGTCAAGGATGTCGGCCCCCTGATTTCCATGCAGGAAATGAGCCGCTGCATTCACTGCACGCGATGTGTGCGCTTCGGGCAGGAGATTGCAGGCGTCATGGAGTTGGGGATGTCCAACCGTGGAGAGCATGCTGAGATCGAAACATTTGTGGGGCAGACGGTCGATTCAGAACTGTCCGGCAACATGATCGACATTTGCCCCGTGGGCGCTTTGACCAGCAAGCCGTTTCGCTACAGCGCGCGCACGTGGGAATTGTCGCGCCGCAAGTCCGTCAGCCCACATGACTCTACAGGTTCCAATCTGATTGTGCAGGTCAAGAACAATCGGGTGATGCGCGTGGTTCCGCTGGAGAATGAAGCCGTCAACGAGTGCTGGATTGCTGATCGCGATCGTTTTTCCTACGAAGCGCTTGGCAGTGAGGATCGTCTCACCAGCCCCATGATCAAACAGGGCGGGGATTGGAAGACGGTAGATTGGCAGACGGCGCTGGAATACGTGGCCAATGGATTGCAGGATGTTCGCGATGAGCATGGGGTCCAGTCGATTGGTGCCCTTGTCAGTCCGCACAGCACGCTGGAAGAGATGCACTTGATGGGTGCACTGGTTCGGGGTTTGGGTAGCGAGAACATTGACTACCGCCTGCGCAACGCCGAGTTCACCGCTGACAATACGGTGCGTTGGTTGGGTATGCCCATTGCGGCTTTGTCGCAACTTCAAAACGTGTTGGTGATCGGGTCTGACTTGCGCAAGGACCACCCTTTGTTTGCACAGCGCATCCGTCAGGCTGTTCGTCACGGCGCAGTCGTGAGCCGGTTGGTCAACGTGGATTCCGACTGGGCGCTTGCGGTTCGTCATTCGGTCGTTGTTGACGCTACACGTTGGGTGCAGGCGCTGGCCAACATTGCGGCTGCTGTTGCCGCCGAGAAGGCTGTCAAGGCGCCTGCCGTGGGCGATGCACAACCGCAAGACGTTGCCGTCGCGAAAGCGCTGCTCAGTGGTGAACGCAAAGCCATCTTTTTGGGCAATGCCGCGGTTCACCATGCCAAGGCCTCCAGCCTCCTGTCGTTGGCTAACTGGATCGGTGAGCAGACGGGCGCTACTGTCGGTATCCTGAGCGAAGCAGCCAACACAGTTGGTGCGCAAGTGATTCGTGCGGTACCTGGGGCAGGCGGTCTTCACGCGACGCAGATGTTGTCCGGTGGGCTGAAGGCTGCGCTGCTGTTGAACACTGAACCGGTGCAGGATTCGGCAGTGGGGCGAGACTGCAGCGCGGGATTGTCCAAGGCGGATATGGTCGTTACCCTGAGTCCTTTCAAGACCAATCTGGACTTCAGCGACGTATTGCTTCCGATCGCTCCGTTTACTGAAACTGCCGGGACGTTCATCAATGCCGAAGGCCGCATCCAGAGTTTTCATGCGGTAGTGAAGCCTCTCGGTGAGGCGCGCCCGGCATGGAAAGTTCTGCGGGTTCTGGGCAACCTTCTCCAACTGTCAGGGTTTGGTTTTGATTCTGCCCAAGAGGTGATGGCACAGTTGTACCCCAACGGTGTGCCTGAGATGGTGCCGACGGCGTCGTTGGGCAATGCGTGCGATGCTCCGGTGGATCTGTCAGAGTGCACCGTTCAACCTTGCACGGCTTCGATTTACCAGTTGGATGGTTTGGTGCGTCGGGCGACGTCGCTGCAATTGACTGCTGATGGTCGAGCTGCAGCAAAGGTGGATCAGGAGGCGACAGCATGATCGACGCAATCTATAACGGAGGTCTCGGGCTAGTGGCTGCGTCCTGGTGGACGGCTGTTGCATGGCCCGTAATTTGGGCGTTGCTCAAGATTGTTGTCCTCGTCTTGCCTCTCATGGGTGCCGTGGCCTACCTGACATTGTGGGAGCGCAAGTTCCTGGGTTGGATGCAGGTACGCCTGGGGCCGAACCGTGTAGGACCATGGGGATTGCTGCAACCGATTGCCGACGCCCTCAAATTGTTGGGTAAGGAAATCCTGGTTCCCACCGCTGCGAGCCGGGCGCTGTTTTTCATTGGCCCGATTTTGACCATCATGCCCGCAATGGCCGCCTGGGCCGTGGTGCCCTTTGGGCCGGAAGTTGCGCTGGCTAATGTCAATGCCGGCCTGCTGTTTCTGATGGCCATTACCTCGATGGAGGTTTATGGAATCATTATTTCCGGCTGGGCATCGAACTCCAAGTATGCGTTTCTGGGTGCCATCCGTGCTTCGGCTCAAATGGTAAGTTATGAAATTGCCATGGGATTTTGTCTGGTGATCGTACTCATGGTTTCCGCCAGCATGAACCTGACCGACATCGTGACCGGACAAGCGCAAGGGCAGTTTGCCAAGATGGGTTGGAACTTCTTGTCCTGGAATTGGCTACCACTGTTCCCGATTTTTGTCGTCCATCTTATCTCGGGGTTGGCGGAAACCAATCGCCACCCGTTTGATACCGTAGAAGGCGAGGCCGAAATCGTTGCTGGCCATATGGTCGAGTATTCGGGCATGTCCTATGCCATGTTTTATCTCGCCGAGTATGCCAATATGTGGCTGATCTCGATTCTTTCCGCCATTATGTTTCTTGGGGGTTGGATATCGCCATTTGACAGTGCTCTGTTGAATTGGATCCCCGGATGGGTCTGGCTTGGCATCAAGACGTGTGCCATTGTGAGTCTGTTCATTTGGGTGCGTGCGACATTTCCCCGTTTTCGCTATGACCAGATCATGCGTTTGGGTTGGAAAGTGTTCATTCCCGTAACGTTGGTATGGCTTGTGGTGGTTGGAGCATGGATGCAGACCCCTTTTAATATCTGGAAGTAAGGAAGCATCACTATGTCTTCAAATACTCTAGGCCCGAAGACTTCACTTTTTTCGGTCAAGGATTTCCTTTACAGCTTCTTGCTAATTGAGCTGTGCAAAGGGTTGATGCTGACGGGGCGCTATCTCTTCCGAAAGAAAGTCACCATTCAGTTTCCTGAGGAAAAAACGCCACTATCGCCTCGGTTTCGTGGTTTGCATGCGCTGCGCCGCTACGAAAACGGTGAAGAGCGTTGTATCGCCTGCAAACTGTGTGAGGCTGTTTGCCCGGCCATGGCAATCACGATTGAGTCGGATGTTCGTGCTGATGGAACCCGTCGTACGACACGCTATGACATCGATCTCACGAAATGCATTTTTTGTGGATTTTGTGAAGAGAGCTGCCCGGTTGATTCCATTGTGGAGACTCAGGTATTTGAGTATCACGGGGAGCAACGTGGTGACTTGTATTTCACCAAAGAGATGCTTCTAGCGGTGGGTGACCGCTATGAAAGTGATATCGCGCGCAGCAAGCAGGCCGACGCGAAATACCGTTGATTGCAGCCAAAATAAGTGTGAATCATGAATGTCACAACAGGTTTGTTTTATGGATTCTCGGCAATACTATTGTTTGCCGCGTTTCGAGTCATTACTGCACGTAATCCGGTCCATGCCGTTCTCTACTTAATCCTGACATTTTTTCAGGCATCCATGATCTGGATGTTGTTGAAAGCAGAATTCTTGTCCATTACGTTGGTGTTGGTTTATGTCGGTGCGGTGATGGTTTTGTTCTTGTTCGTCGTGATGATGATGGACATCAATGTTGAGAATCTTCGCGCCGGGTTTTGGAGGCATTTCCCGCTTGCTGCGGCAGTAGGCGTGCTCATTGCGCTGGAGATGGTGGGGGTACTCATGGGCGGGTTCCACGTGACTGACGACGTTGGTGCCGTTGCGATGGTTTCTCCCACATCAGTATCGAATACCCACGCTTTGGGCAAACTCTTGTACACCGAATACATCTATCCGCTGGAGGTTGCTGCTGCCATATTGCTGGTTGCCGTAATCGCTGCTATTGCTTTGACTTTGCGCGCGCGCAAGGATTTCAAGTATGTGGATCCGAACGACCAAGTGTTTGTCAAGGCGCGCGATCGGCTGAGTGTCGTCAAGCTAGAGGCTAGCGTTTCTGCACCTCCAGTCCAATCCGATACCCCAACAACTGGAGCGTAATCATGGTGTTATCACTGGGTCATTATCTTTCGTTGGGCGCAATTCTGTTTGCCTTGTCAGTAGTCGGTATTTTTCTCAATCGACGCAATCTGATTGTTCTATTAATGGCCATTGAATTGATGCTGTTGGCCGTGAATACGAATTTCGTGGCGTTCTCGCATTATTTGCACGACGTCCATGGGCAAATCTTTGTTTTCTTTATCCTGACTGTTGCTGCAGCGGAGTCTGCGATCGGTTTGGCGATACTTGTTTTGCTGTTCCGTAACAGATCAAGTATCAGCGTTGACGAATTGAATACGCTGAAGGGTTAATCACGCTATGAGTCAAACTCTGTCCGCAACAACGCTCCTCGCTGTGCCGCTGGCGCCGCTGGTGGGTTCCATCGTTGCTGGTGTATTGGGAACCAAGTTCGGCGGGAACGTCATCGGGCGTGCTGCTTCGCATTCCGCGACTATCTTGGGTGTTTTGATCGCCTTTGTACTTTCTGCCATGACATTGAACGCCGTCATCGTTGATGGCGCGCGATTCAATGAAACAATTTATACCTGGATGACAGTTGGTACTCTCAAGATGGAAGTCGGTTTCCTGATTGATGGACTGACCGCCATGATGATGTGCGTGGTGACCTTTGTGTCCCTTATGGTTCACTTCTATACCATTGGGTATATGGAAGAAGATGACGGCTACAACCGTTTCTTTGCCTACATTTCCCTGTTTACTTTCTCCATGCTCATGCTGGTCATGAGCAACAACTTGCTGCAACTGTTCTTTGGATGGGAGGCGGTTGGACTGGTCTCGTATTTGCTGATTGGTTTCTGGTTCAATAAGCCGACCGCCATCTTTGCGAATATGAAGGCGTTTTTGGTCAACCGTGTGGGTGACTTTGGCTTCATCTTGGGCATTGGTTTAATTGCCGCATACGCAGGAACACTCAATTACGCGCAGCTATTTGCTGCCGCGCCGCAACTTGGAACACTGGGTTTCCCGGGCACCGACTGGATGCTGATCACCGTTATCTGCATTTGCCTTTTTGTCGGTGCTATGGGCAAATCGGCACAGTTTCCCTTGCATGTGTGGCTACCGGATTCGATGGAGGGTCCTACGCCCATTTCTGCCCTGATTCACGCCGCGACCATGGTGACGGCGGGAATTTTCATGGTTGCCCGGATGTCCCCCTTGTATGAGTTGTCAGATACCGCCTTGAACTTGATCTTGGTAATCGGCTCCATCACGGCCTTGTTCATGGGGTTCCTGGGCATCATTCAAAACGATATCAAACGCGTTGTTGCGTACTCCACCTTGTCCCAATTGGGTTACATGACAGTGGCATTGGGTGCCTCTGCCTATTCGGTTGCGGTGTTTCACCTGATGACGCACGCTTTCTTCAAGGCTTTGCTGTTCCTGGGTGCCGGATCGGTCATCATCGGAATGCACCACGACCAAGACATCCGCAACATGGGCGGCTTGCGCAAATACATGCCCATTACATGGATCACTTCGCTGTTGGGGTCCTTGGCGTTGATTGGCACACCTTTCTTTTCCGGGTTCTACTCCAAGGACTCCATTATTGAAGCTGTACACGCCAGTCACTTGCCGTTTGCACACTATGCGTACTACGCCGTCATCATTGGTGTTTTTGTGACCGCGTTCTACAGTTTCCGGATGTATTTTCTAGTGTTCCATGGCAAGGAACATTTTCATCACAAACCGTTTCCCGGCGAACACGACCATCATGACGACACGCATGGTGATGCGCATGCCCATGTACCCCATGAAAGCCCTTGGGTCGTATGGCTGCCGTTGGTCTTGCTTGCCATTCCTTCTGTCGTGATCGGGTTCTTGACGATCCAGCCCATGCTTTTTGGCAATTTCTTTGCGGGCGCCATTCATGTGGACTCGCATCTGCACCACGCCATGGGTGAGTTGGCATCTGAGTTTCATGGCGCGACTGCGATGGCCCTGCATGCATTTACGTCGCTTCCCTTTGCCCTGGCTGCTGCTGGTGTGGCAACAGCATACGTCTTCTACATGGTGAATCCCGCCATACCAGCTGCCATCGCTCGTGTTTTGGCGCCGATCGTGATCGTGCTGGAAAACAAGTACTACATGGATTGGATTAACGAGAACATTGTGGCGCGAGGTACGCGGCTGCTGGGTACCGGCTTGTGGCGCGGTGGCGATCAGGCCGTCATTGATGGACTGGTGGTCAACGGCTCGTGGAAGCTGGTGGGCTGGGCTGCCGGTGTTGTCCGGAAGGCGCAGACTGGTTTCTTGTACCACTACGCCCTGGTCATGCTCTTGGGAATTTTCGTACTGTTGACAGTGTTTGTCTTCCGTACGTAGGAGAAAAGAATAATGGGATTGCTGAGCCTCGCTATTTGGACGCCTATTGCGTTCGGCGTGATTTTGTTGGCGTTGGGGCGCGACGACCAAGCTGCAACGGTTCGCTGGATTGCGTTGATTGGCGCGGTTGTTAGCTTGCTGGTGACGGTACCGCTCTATACACAGTTTGATGTTTCAACTGCCGCCATGCAGTTCGTCGAAAACATCCCCTGGATTGAGCGTTTCCATGTCAAGTACCACCTGGGTGTTGACGGCATTTCATTGTGGTTCGTTCTGCTGACCGCGTTCATCAATGTGATCGTTGTCATTGCAGGTTGGGAAGCAATTACACAACGTGTGAACCAGTACATGGGCGCCTTCCTCATCCTCAGTGGACTGATGATTGGTGTTTTCTGTGCCCTCGATGGCCTTCTGTTCTATGTGTTCTTTGAAGCCACGCTGATTCCGATGTACCTGATCATTGGTATCTGGGGTGGGCCCAACAAGATTTATGCTGCGTTCAAGTTCTTTCTGTATACCTTGCTGGGTTCGCTTCTGATGCTGGTGGCCCTGATCTATCTGTATTCGAAGTCCGGTGGGAGCTTCGACCTGATGACTTGGCATGCATTGAAGCTGGATCGTGAAATGCAAACGGCTCTGTTTTTTGCATTTTTTGCTGCGTTCGCTGTCAAGGTTCCTATGTGGCCGGTACACACATGGTTGCCGGATGTCCACGTTGAGGCCCCGACTGGTGGATCGGCGGTGCTTGCAGCAATCATGCTGAAGCTGGGCGCGTACGGTTTCCTCCGCTTTTCACTTCCCATTGCGCCCGATGCCGCGCATGAGTGGGCCTGGCTCATGATTGCACTCTCGTTGGTGGCGGTCGTGTATGTGGGCCTGGTTGCCATGGTTCAACAAGACATGAAGAAGCTTGTGGCGTACTCGTCGGTGGCACACATGGGATTTGTTACCCTGGGGTTCTTTATCTTCTTGGACTTGGGTGTATCCGGTGGCCTGGTTCAGATGATTGCGCACGGTTTTGTGTCGGGCGCCATGTTCTTGAGCATCGGTGTGCTCTATGACCGTGTCCACTCACGGGAAATATCCAGCTACGGCGGTGTTATCAACACCATGCCCAAGTTTGCCGCGTTTGCGCTGTTTTTTGCTATGGCCAATTGCGGACTACCGGGAACAGCAGGTTTCGTTGGCGAGTGGATGGTGATTCTGGCTGCGGTGAAATTCAATTTCTGGATTGGTTTGGCCAGCGCGAGTGCGCTGATCTTTGGTGCTGCCTATACGTTGTGGATGTTCAAGCGTGTCTACTTGGGCCCGATCGCCAATGACCACGTGCGAGAGCTGCAGGACATCAATGCACGTGAGTTCCTGATGTTGGCGTTGCTCGCGGTGGCAGTGCTGTGGATGGGTGTATATCCGAAGCCGTTTACAGATGTGATGGGCGTTTCGGTGGCAGAGCTGTTGAAGCATGTCGCCGTGTCCAAATTGAACTGATCAAACTGAATTGAGAGACGAAAGATGATTGACAAACTCAGTTGGATCGCCGTTTATCCCGATCTGGTGTTGTTCGGTGCCGCGTGCGTGATCGCCATCATGGATCTGTGGGTCAAAAATGACTTGCGCACGCCATCCTATGTGCTGACGATGATTACCTTGGGCACGGTTGCCTTTCTGTACGGTGATTTTGCAGCCAGCGAAGCAACGGTTTATGGTTTCGGGAACATGGTCGTCAGTGATCCGATGGGTAACTGGCTGAAGTGCTTTGCAACGCTGGCGGTCATGGTCACCTTGGTCTATGCACGTCCATACGCGGGTGCGCGTGGCATGTTGCGGGGCGGTGAATTGTTCACGCTGGGCATGTTTGCTTTGTTGGGCATGTCCGTGATGATTTCCGGCAACAACCTGTTGGTGGTCTACCTCGGATTGGAACTGCTCACGCTATCAAGCTACGCACTCGTCGGGTTGCGCCGGGATGACGCAAACGCCACCGAAGCCGCCATGAAATACTTTGTACTGGGCGCGATGGCCTCGGGTTTCCTTTTGTACG
Source organism: Rhodoferax sp. (assembly GCA_046348185.1). GTDB lineage: Bacteria > Pseudomonadota > Gammaproteobacteria > Burkholderiales > Burkholderiaceae_C > Allorhodoferax. The sequence goes on from JAXMER010000013.1 coordinate 439,110, forward strand.
GAATGTCGATGCTGTATGGCGCTACCGGAACGCTAAATATCACCGATATTTTCAACGCCATTGCAAGCGCGCACATTCGCCCGCAGGTTTTGGTTTTCGGGTTGGTGTTTATTGTGGCCGGACTGGCATTTAAGCTGGGCGCCGTTCCCTTCCACATGTGGGTTCCCGACGTCTACCAAGGCGCTCCAACGGCCATCACCTTGTTCGTTGGGGGGGCGCCCAAACTGGCCGCCTTTGGAATGACGATGCGTCTCTTGGTAGAAGGGGTCCGACCCTTGGCCGTTGATTGGCAAAATATGTTGCTGATCCTGGCTTTGGGTTCACTCTTTGTTGGCAACCTCGCAGCGATTTGGCAAGCCAACGTCAAGCGAATGCTCGCTTTTTCGACCATTTCCCAAATGGGTTTCATGCTCCTGGGAGTGGTTTCGGGTGTGGCGAACAACGACGCAGTGAGCTATGCGACTGGTGCGTATAGTTCCGCGATGTTTTATGTTGTCACGTACGTGCTGACCACGCTGGCCACGTTCGGTGTTTTGCTGGTCTTGTCGCGCAATGGATTGGAGGCTGAAACGCTTGCCGACCTTGCCGGATTGAACCAGCGCAGCCCCTACTATGCGGCCATCATGGGATTGTGCTTGTTATCCCTTGCAGGGATTCCTCCGCTCGTCGGTTTCTATGCCAAGTTGGCCGTATTGCAGTCGCTGTTGGCGACTGGCACGGATCTGAACCTGATGGTGACTGTGTTTGCGGTGCTGATGTCCCTCATCGGCGCTTTCTACTACTTGCGCGTCATCAAGGTGATGTACTTCGATGCCCCGCAGAAGACCGTTGACCCCATCGTCTGCCCTCGTGATGTGCAACTGACGATGGGCCTGAACGCTGCCTTACTACTCGCGATTGGTTTGTTTCCTGGCGGGCTATTGGCCGTTTGCTGGAATGCAGTGCGCCAAATGCTTGGAACCTGAAATTGCGGGGTTTATGCAGTTGTTGGTTTTGTTGCTACCACACCTGTTGCATCAAGCTTTGCTGAACCTAATGCTGCTATCCTTCGACCTGCGGGGCCGTCAACCACCTTTGTTTGCCGTCCGTTACTAGACAGCGGCGATTCCGCAGTTGCTTTGTTTTTTTTACCACTGAAGAGGAATACGATGAAAGCTAGAATTTTGGCAGCGCTTGTAATGGCGACTTCTTGCATGGTTTCTGGCCAGGCATTTGCGGACGAGGCTTTGGCCAAGTCGAAGAACTGCATGTCCTGCCACGCCATCGACAAGAAGGTCGTGGGTCCTGCATACAAGGACGTGGCGAAGAAGTACGCTGGCGATGCCAAGGCTGCTGACGCCTTGGCCACCAAGGTGCTCAAGGGTGGTTCCGGCGTTTGGGGCCCTGTTCCCATGCCTGCCAATGCACAAGTGAACGATGCAGAAGCCAAGAAACTGGTTGCCTGGATCCTGTCCCTGAAGTAAGCCAAGCTCTCGGCTCTACTTCATAAGAACCCGCTTCGGCGGGTTTTTTGTTGTGCAGCGCCGAACACTACAATCCCGCGAATTCAGCCCGTCTCCAAGCACCATGATCGATGTTGAAGATTTCAATATTCCCCGCTTTCTGGCGGTGCTGCCGCTTTTTTCCGATTTGTCACCTTCGGAGCTGACGCGGATGGCCCAGGGTTGCCGGGTTGGGCGTCTGGCCAGGGGCGATACCATCTTCCGGTACGGTGAGCCGTGCGAAGAATTCCACGTCGTGGTTTCAGGGCAGGTCAAGCTCTTTGCCATTGCGAGTTCGGGCCAGGAAAAGGTAATTGATCTGGTTGGACCAGGTCAAAGTTTTGCCGAAGCGCTTATGTTCACGGACAGACCCTACATCGTGAATGCCGAAGCGTTGACCAGCACCTTGTTGCTCACCGTGTCCAAGAAAAGCATCATTGCAGAGATCGAGCGTGATGCCCGGTTTTCCCTTCGCATGTTGGCCGGTATCTCGCGGCGCTTGCATGGCCTGATTCATGACATAGAGGCGGAGACGCTGCACAGCGGAATGCAACGCGTCATCGGCTACTTGTTGCGCGATTGTGTCAGCCCCGCGTCCAACGGTGAAGGCGAAGGTTTCACCGTTTCACTGCCGGTCACCAAGGCCACCATTGCCTCGCGCCTGTCCTTGACGCCCGAGTACTTTTCAAAAGTGCTGCACGAGCTTGAGCAAGAGAAGCTGATTGAAATCGACAAGCGCGATATCCGCATCATCGATTCGGTCCGGCTAATGAACTACGGCGTGCAGCAGCATGAACCTAGGAAGTTAACCTAAGTCATTTTTTGCTGGCTTTGCATCGGGCAATCTGCGGGTTTATACGGGAAAATTGGCCGTATCAAGACAAAAGTGAATTTCCCATGCCCTCAAAATATTCAAATCAGTCGTTGGCTCCACTGAGCGCCATTGCCTTGGCCGTGCTGGGCGTGTGTTCGACCGCGTCGGTCCGAGCGGATGAGGCGCCCAAGGCGCTGGAACAAGTCGTCGTTAGCGGTTCACGCAGCGAGCAGATGCGCGATGACCTGCCACTGTCGATGGATGTCTTTCAGGCTAGCGATCTGGAAGAGCGCCAGATCAATGACATCAAAGACCTGGTGCATGACCTGCCCAATGTTTCGGTGCGACATGCTCCCGCGCGCTTTTCCATCACCGGCGCTAGCAACTCCACGGGCCGCGACGCCAATGTCGGTTTCACCATTCGCGGGATGGGGGCCAACCGCGTACTCATGTTGATGGACGGCACGCGTCTGCCACGCAGCTACATCAATGGCAACAACGCCTTTGGTCGCGATTCGCTGGCCTTGGAACTGGTCAAGCGGGTTGAGATTGTGCGCGGACCAAGCTCGGTCCTGTATGGCTCCGATGGCCTGGCGGGTCTGGTGAACTTCATCACCAATGAACCAGTCGATTACCTGGGTAGCGGAGCCGGTGCGCAGACTGTGGCTGGACGGCTGTCAAGCACCTGGAGTGGTGACGATCAGGGCCTGAGCGCTGCCGCCACTGTGGCAGGGCAGGGTAGTAGCACCGTGCAATGGATGTTGACAGGCGTTGCACGCAAGTCGGCTGAACTGGACAACCAGGGCAGCAGCAGCGAGCCCAATGCCAACCGTACGCGACCCAACCCCCAGACTAACCGGGGAGACTCCCTGTTGGGCAAGGTTGTCTGGCGCCCTGATGCCCAGCAAAAGCATGTTTTCACGCTCGAACATGTGGGTAAATCTTCGGAGACGGAGTTGCTTTCCAGCCGTGCCACCGTCTTGTCGGCGCCCACCACCGCGGCCACCAAGGCTTTGGTTGCGGGAGAAAGCAGCCGCGCCACTACGCGCCGAGATCGCTTGGGCTGGGATGGTCGATTCGTACTGGCTTCACCCTGGGCCGATCAGCTCCAGGCTGCCATCAGCATGCAGAATTCCGATGCCCAGGACAACGGCGAAACGCGTCGCAACGACGGTGGCGTGCGGCTTCGCGACACAAGCTACAGCGAACATGTCTGGCAAGCCAACCTGCAGGCTAGCAAGTCATGGGCCATGTCCGAGCAGTGGACCCAGCGGCTCACCTATGGACTGGACCTGTCCAGTGCCAACGTGACCAGCTGGTTTGGTGGCTTTGATCCAGCGCCGCTGACGGCGTACGTGCCTAAAAAGTATTTTCCCGACTCGCGCGACAGCGGCGCCGCTGTCTATGGCCAAAGCGAATGGTCCTCGGAGCGCTGGATTGTCACCCCTGGTCTACGTTTCGAGCGCTTTGCTGTCGATGTACTCAGCCAGGACGGCTACGCACCACCTGCCACGATTCCTGGGGTGTCGCTGTCGGGTACCAACCTTTCGCCCAAACTGGGCGCGCTGTACCGTGTGTCTTCGACATGGAGTGCGTATGGCAACTATGCCACTGGATTCCGTGCACCGAACGCCGCACAGCTCAATGGCTTCATTGATCCCACTCCAGGTGTCAACGCGCGGCTCCTTCCCAATCCCGACCTCAAACCCGAGACCAGCCGTAACTTGGAACTCGGTGCACGTGCGCGCTGGGATCAGTCGTATGTGGATGTGGCTGCGTTCACCGGTGACTATCGCCAGCTGATCGTCGACAAGAAATTCCTGGGGGGCTCCAACACCGTAGCCGACCCCAACGTCTTTCAGACCGTCAATGTCGACAATGCCACCATTTGGGGCTTTGAAGTCAAGGGCAGCGTCGATTGGGGCACGGTCGGCAACGGACGGCTCAGCATGCCCTATTCGTATGGCGTGGCACGCGGCCAAGACAATGGCAGCGGCAAGCCCTTGAACACCATTGATCCCGCGATGGCAACGCTGGGTTTCGCATACGAGGCGCACGGTTGGTCTGCCCGTGCCGACCTGCGCTACCACGCGCCCAAGGATGCCAGCGATATCGATCCCACCGCCGGTGTGCGCGCCGGAACCACACAGTTCTCTTCGGTGCCTGCCGTGACTACATTGGATGTGAGTGGACAGTGGCGCCTGCGCAAGGACGTGCGGTTTACGGCCGGGGTGGTCAATCTGACCAACGCCAAGTACTGGCTGTGGTCTGATGTCCAGGGCCTGACCACGGCCAATGCCACCAGCCAGGCTGACGCCTACACCCAGCCCGGCAGGTACGTCAATCTGTCACTGGTGATCGATTTCTGACAAGACATGGGCGGCCCGGCACCCACTCCCCTACGGGTCCCCGAGTGGGCTGCCGCCGCCGCCATGGTTACGGCCTGCGCTCAGACGCCTACGGACACCCGCCGAACCGACGCCCATCCCCGTTCAGCCGATGACGCTGCGCGCTTGCTTCTGCAAGCGCAGTTCTCGGCATCGCCCGCCGAGATCACCCAGGTCTTGCAGCTTGGATACGCCCCCTGGTTGGAAACGCAATTGCAGCGCCAACCATCCGCTGATGCGCTGGCATGGCTGGAGTCGCGCGGCTACGGCCAGGCAGACGCACAAACCCGGTATTTCGATCACAGCTACCCGGCCGACTATGCGCTCTGGCGCCATCTGATGACGGCCGACGACCCGGTGCGCCAGCGCATGGCCTTGGCGCTGTCCGAGTACTTTGTCGTTTCCGCCCAAGGGCTGGATATGCCCTGGCGCAGCCACGCCCTGGTGCATTACTGGGACATGCTCTGCCAACACGCCTTTGGCAACTTTCTAGATCTGCTGAAGGCAGTGACCCTGCATCCAGCCATGGGGCAATACCTGGCAACCCGCGGCAACCAGCAGGAAAACCCCGCCACTGGGCGTCAGCCCGATGAAAACTACGCCCGTGAGGTGATGCAGCTCTTTACCATCGGTCTGTACCAGTTGCACGCCGATGGCAGCGCGAAGCATGATGCACTGGGCAAGCGTATCGAGACCTACGACCAGTCCGACATCGTGCACCTGGCGCGAGTGTTCACGGGCTACGACTTCGATCAGAGCGCCAATGTTGTGACCGAGCTCGCCGGTCCCAAGCCCCGCAAGGTTGGCAATGCCCTCTATACGCAGCGTCCCATGGCGTTTCTGCCTGCGCGGCACTCTTCGCTGGAGGTCCGCTTCCTGGGGCAACGGATTGCGGCTGGTACGCCAGGGCCGCAGGCACTGGAACAGGCGCTGGACGTGCTGTTTCACCATCCCAATGTAGGCCCGTTCTTTGGTCGCCAGATGATCCAGCGACTGGTTACCAGCAATCCAAGCCCTGCCTATGTTGCACGGGTGACGAATGCCTTCAACAACAACGGGCAGGGCGTTCGTGGAGACCTGCGTGCGGTATGGCGGGCCATACTCCTGGATGAAGAAGCGCGCTCTCCGGCCACGCTGACGCAGTCCGATTTTGGCAAGATACGCGAGCCCATGTTGCGGTTCATCCAGTGGGGGCGTACCTTTAGGCTGCGCTCGGCAGAGGGCAGTTGGAAGATTGGCGACCTCAGCAACCCAGCCACTCAACTCGGGCAGAGTCCGTTGCGCTCGCCGTCGGTTTTCAACTACTTTCGCCCCGGTTACGTTCCGCCGTCCACCGTGCTGGCGCAGCGCGGTGCTACGGCCCCCGAGTTCCAGATGGTTCATGAAACCAGTGTGGCGGGCTATGTCAACTTCATGCAAGGGGTGATTCGCCGGGGCCTGTACGTCGCCGACCCCGAACGCCCGGACTCCGCACCCGGGCCCCAGCACCCCAAGGCGGGCTTTGATCTGCAGGCCGACTACACACGTGAACTGGAATTGGCGGAGCATGTGCCAGCCTTGCTCGGGCACTTGAATCTGTTGCTGTGCGCGGGTCAGCTATCGGTACCTACATTGGCGCTGATGGCGCAAGCGCTGCAAGCGACACCCCTGCCCAAAACTGCCAACGCCGAAGCACGCCTCAATCGCGTGGCGGGTGCCGTGCTCATGGTCATGACGGCACCCGAATACCTGATCCAGAAATAGAGCGGCGCCTAGAATGCCCCGCCACAAGGGCCGCACGGTGTGGCCTGCAGAATTCACCATGCATCAGACACCACTTCGTCATTGTTTGTACCTGCTGGCAGGGTTGCTGTGTGCGCTGGCATGCGTATCCGGTGCTGGGGCTGCAGAACTGCGCCTGCTTACGCATGCATCATTTGCTTTGCCCAAGCCGTTGTTGAACCAGTTTGAAAAAGAGGCGGGCGTGACACTGCGCATCGTCAAGTCTGGCGATGCCGGTGAAATGCTCAACAAGCTCATCCTCACACGCGCGCAGCCGATCGCCGATGTCGTGTTCGGCATTGACAACATCCTGGCCCACAAAGCCATCGCCGCAGGCGTGCTGGACCTTGCTGTGCCCCTGGACAGCGGCGCTGCCTCCAAGGCACTGCCCGCCGGGTTGTTGGCGGTGGATCAGGGCTACGTCACCATCAATGCCGACAAGGCGTGGTTTGCCCGCAAAGGCTTGGCGTTGCCCGACAGCCTGGAGAGCCTGACCCAGCCCGCCTACGCACGGCTGCTGGTGGTGCAAAACCCCGCCACCTCCAGCCCCGGCCTGGCCTTTCTGCTCGCCACCATTGGCAGCATGGGCGAAGACAAAGCTTTCGACTGGTGGGCCCGTATGCGTGCCAACGGGGTCAAGGTCACCAAGGGCTGGAGCGAGGCTTATTACACCGCCTTCAGCCGCAACGGCGGCGCCTACCCGCTGGTGGTGAGCTACGCCACCAGTCCGGCAGCAGAGGTGTTCTACAGCAAGACGCCAGTGGCCGATGCGCCCACGGTCAGCCTCAATCTGGCCGGGGGGGTGTTCCGGCAAGTGGAGGGCGTGGCCCTGGTTCAAGGGGGTGGCCAACGCGAAGCCGCCCTGCGGTTGCTGCAGTTCTTGCGCAGTGCACCGGTGCAGCAGGCGCTGCAAACGGAAATGTGGATGTACCCCATGGATACGCAAACCCCCCGTGTGGCCGCGCTGCGCCATGCGCCCGAGCCTACCGCAGCATCCAGCCCAGAAGCCGCTGCCATCGCGGCTAAGACTGGCGACTGGGTGCAACGCTGGCAGCGGGTGGTGCTGAAGTAAATGAAGCTGCGCAGGCGTTGGCTTTTGGGGGCGTTGCCGCTGGCGGCATTGCTGCTGGGCCTGGTGGCCCCGGTGGTGCGGCTGGCAATCGAAGGCGGTAGCCTGCCTCTGGCCACTGTGTGGCAGGACGAGTACCTGCGTTGGCGCCTTCTGTGGTCTGCCGCCCAGGCGCTAACCACCAGCGGACTTGCCTTGGTGTTGGGGCTGCCCGTAGCGTGGGTGCTGGCGCGGCTGGAATTCCCTCTGCGTGGCGCAGTCTTGCATGCCCTGATGCTGCCTTTTGTTGTGCCAACGCTGGTTGCCGCCATGGGCGTGCTGGCCTTGTTTGGGTCTGGCAACCCGCAAGCGGGCGGCTGGCAGGACGGCCCCTGGCTGCTGCTCTACGGCAACCTGTTCTTCAACCTGTGCGTGGTGGTGCGCGCAGCGACTGAAGCTCTGAGCCAGGTCAGCGCCAGCCGCCTGGCCGCGGCGCGCACCCTGGGCGCCACACCCTGGCGCGCCTTCTGGCGCGTGGAATGGCCTGCCGTGGTGCCTGCGGTGGCGGCTTCCTTGTGCCTGGTGTTTCTGTACTGCTTTGCTGGTTTTGGGCTGGCGTTGGTGCTCGGTGGGCAGCGCTACGCCACGGTCGAGGTCGAGATCTACACCCTGGTTGCCCATGAGTTGCAGCTGGCCCCTGCCAGCGCGCTGGCGGTATGGACGCTGCTGGTCACGGGCGGCGCTACCTTGGTGCAAGCCGCCTTGGTACGCCGCGGGTCCTACGCCCGGCGCAGCGACCCGGTGCCCCGGCGCGCACCCTCCACCGTGGCGCAGCGGGGGGCCGTGATCGGGGCGCTGCTGGTGCTGGCTTTGTGCTGCTGGGCACCGCTGCTGGCCATCGTGTTCAAGGTGCTGCAGGCGGCACCTGCCGCCTGGGGCGTGCTGGCCGATTCGGCCACGTTGCAGGCGCTGGGCAATAGTCTGCTCTTTACCACGGTGTCGGTGCTACTCGCTACGGTGTTGGGGCTGGCCCATGCCTTGGCCGCCCAGCGGTCGCTGCTGCTGCGCGCGGCGGCGTCGCTGCCGCTGGTGCTGTCACCCATCAGCGTGGCGTTTGGCTTGCTGCTGCTCTACCCCCAGTGGACTGCAAGTCTGGCGCTGCTGATCGGTGCCTATGCCTTGCTGGCCTACCCGTTTGTTGCGCAGGCACTCATGGGCGCGTTGGATGCATTGCCACCCCATCTGCTGCAGGTTGCGCGCACCTTGGGGGCAACCCCCTGGCGGCTGTTTTGGCGCGTGACCTGGCCGCTGCTGCAACCCGCCCTGCGCCGGGGTATGGCCTTTGCTGCTGCCACTGCCATTGGAGAGTTCGCCGTGACCCTGTTTTTGTCCCGCCCGGAATGGGCCACGCTCACCACCCTGGTCTATGAAACGCTGGGCCGACCCGGCCAGGCCAATCGCGATGCGGCACTGGTGTTGTCGACCCTGCTGATGGCGCTGGCCCTCTTGGCGTTTGCGGTGATTGAGCGCAGCGAAGCCACCCGTGCGCAGCCAGGGGGCGCCCATGCTTGAACTGCGTGCCATTTCCAAATCATGGGCCGGACGCGAACTGCTCCACGCCGTGTCGCTGACCGTGCAGCCGGGTCAGACCGTGGCGCTGTTGGGGCGCTCGGGCAGCGGCAAGAGTACCTTGCTGCGCATCATCGCCGGGCTGGACCAGCCGGACGCGGGCAGCGTCTGGTTGCAGGGAAGCGATGCGGCATGTGTGCCGCCCGAGCGTCGGCAATGCGCCCTGCTGTTCCAGGACTTTGCCCTGTTTCCGCATCTCGATGTGCAGGACAACGTGGCCTTTGGTCTTGTGGAGCAGGGCGTGAAAAAGCCCCTGGCGCGCGCGCAAGCCTGCGAGTTGTTGGAGCGCCTGGGACTGGGTGCGCACGTACGCAGCCGCATTACGCACCTGTCGGGTGGCGAGCAGCAGCGCGTGGCGCTGGCCCGCGCGCTCATTACCCGCCCACGCGTGCTGTTGCTGGATGAACCCTTCTCCGCGCTCGATGCCGACTTGCGCCAGCAACTGCGCGACGAATTCCGCCAGCGCATTGCCGAGCAGGGCATGGCCACCTTGTGGGTTACCCACGACGAAGCCGAAGCCCGTGCCATGGCGCAACGCGGCTACCGGCTTGAAGCGGGCGGGCTGCGCGCGCTCTGGTAGTTCGCCCAACGCCCGCAATCCCAGCCGCGGCACAATGGTGGCATGAACCGCCGCCACCATCTTCTCCAAGCGGCCTCAGCCCTGTGCGCCTTGGCCTTTTCCACCACCGCCTTCGCCCAGGTCCGCACCATCCGGCTGATCGTGCCCTACGCGGCCGGTGGGCCGGTGGACGTGACTGCCCGTGCCCTGGCCGAGCGCGTCAAGGACAGCCTGGGCCCGGTCATCGTGGAGAACAAACCCGGCGCGGGCGGCAACATTGGTGCCGACCTAGTCGCCAAGGCCACGCCCGACGGCCTGACCATTGGCATTGCCGCCACCGCCACCCATGCCGTCAACCCCTGGCTGTATGCCAAGCTGCCCTACAACGCAGCCACCGATTTCGCTCCCGTCACGCAAATGGTGCGCGTGCCCAATGTGCTGGTCATGAACGCCGAGACTGCCCAGCGCCTGAAGATTCACACCGTGGCCGACCTCATTGCCTATGCCAAGGCCAACCCTGGCAAGCTCAACTACGGCAGTGGCGGCAATGGCAGTGCCGGGCACCTGGCCGGAGAAATGTTCAAGTCACAGGCTGGTATCTACGCCGTGCACATCCCCTACAACGGAGCCAACCCGGCCCAGTTTGCGCTGCAAAGCGCGCAGGTGGACTTTAATTTCGACAACCTTGCCGCAGCAGCACCCGGCATCAAGGCCGGCAAGCTCAAGGCATTGGCGGTAACCACACCCACGCGCAGCAACTACCTGCCCGATGTGCCACCCGTTGCCGACACGCTCAAGGGCTTTGCCATCGATACCTGGTGGGGCCTGGTGGCCCCGGCTGCCACGCCCAAGGATGTACTGGCACGCCTGAACCAGGCGTTCACCGCGGCCTTGCGCGCACCGGAAACGCAAACGCGCTTTGCCAGCTTGTTCGCCGAGCCCGTGGCCACCACGCCTGAGCAGTTTGGTGCGCTGATGAAAGCCGAGCTGGCGCGCTACCAGCCGCTGGTGAAGGCCGCCGGGGCCACGGTGGATTGAGCCGTCTGCTATCGGCCACCGCATTCGTATCGAACAAGTAGCAATGATCGCAACCCGTTCATAGATGAGCACAATCGAATGATGCAAGACGGTGGTCCAAATCCCGCCAAGAACTACAACAAGCGACACTCGCCTGGAAGGAGATACTGATGGCTCGGCTCGTTGATTCTGAAAACCGCCACGAAGCGCAGTGGATATTGCAGAAAAAGGGGCCACAGAAAAAGGGGCCACAGAAAAAGGGGCCAGGCCCACATGAGGTGCGAATCGAATAGTACCGATGCCGTCGCACACGTGCCAGCAGCAATGAGCCAGCCCAGCATCACAACCGAGCACACACGCCGATGGCCAATCGCTACGGCATGGTTGCTGGCGTTCGCGCTTTGGGTGTCCGCCGCCTTGCTGCCGGTCTGCGCTCAGGCCCGCACGCAGGGTGCTCCCGCCGATATCGTGCTACAAGCCAAACAGGTGGTTAGCCCTCGTGAAATCAGCGCAAGCAGCTCACAAATCAATAGCAGCCTGGGTACTGCAGACACCCTGGCAGCCCAGGTCGCCACCAGTTACCAGAAAGTCACCCAGGTCTACACCACGCCCGAGCGCATCCGCACCCTGGTGCACATCACGCTGGACAACGGCCAGACCCTGACCGCCACCGACGGCCACCCCTTCAAGACGCTTGATGGTTGGCGCGATGCGGTGCTGCTCAAGAAGGGCGGCAAGCTCTTGCTGGGGGGCGGGGAGGAAGACCCGGCCGCGCCACTAGCCCAGCCGCGCTACGCCCGCATTGCCGATGTGCGCATCGAGCAAGAGCGCATCACCACCTACAACCTGGAGGTGGCCCAGCTGCACACCTTCCTGGTGGGGGGGGATGGGGTGGTGGTGCATAACGGCTTTGGTTCCTACACATGCACATTTAAAAGCGGTAAGAAGTATCACGGTAAGGGTGATCGAAAGCGTGCACAGAAATCAGCCGATGACCATGCACGGGAATATGGAGATCCAGTTGTTGACATTGATTGGACAACTGCAGCGAATGATCGTGAATCGTTCAAAGATGAGTACAACAGAATGCAGAGAGACGGCGGCCATAAATCACCGACAAACTATAACAAGCGAAATTCGCCCGGAAGGAGATACTAATGGCTGAGCTTGTTGACTCTGGTAGCCGCGACGATGCGTGGTGGGGTAATCCCCCCGTTTTGCAGTGCAGCCAGAAGTAGAACGGTTACGCAGCCTTGGCCAGTCGCTGCTTTGGGGTAATGCCGCCCAGGGCCATATTTGGGCGGTCGTGATTGTATTTCCACATCCATTGCGTGGCGTATAGCTGGACCTCATCCAGGTCCTGCCAGTAATGCTGTGACAGCCACTCGTATCGAACGGTCCGGTTAAATCGTTCCACGTAGGCATTCTGTTGGGGCTTGCCCGGTTGGATGTATTCCATCCGGATTCCCCATTTCTCTGCCCAGCGGCGAAGCCCATCGCTGATATTTTCCGGCCCGTTATCGCAACGTATGGTTGCCGGCTTGCCGCGCCAGGTAATGATTTGCTTGAGCGCACGAATCACCCTCTCCGACGGCAGCGAGAAGTCAATCTCTATGCCCAGCGCTTCCCGGTTGAAGTCGTCAATCACGTTGAACAATCGGATGCTGCGACCATCTTCGAGTTGGTCATGCATGAAATCCATGGACCACACCTCATTGATCGCCTGTGGCACGCTCAGTGGCTCGGGCTTGGCCCTTATCAGCCGTTTGCGCGGCTTGATGCGCAGGTTCAGCTCCAGTTCACGGTAGATCCGGTAGACGCGCTTGTGATTCCATTGGAAGCCTTTGACGTTGCGAAGGTACAGGTAGCACAGGCCAAATCCCCAGGTCCGATTGTTGTCCGTCAGACGCAGCAGCCAGTTGGCAATCAATGCGTTCTCTGCGCTGGTACGCGATTCGTACCGGAAGCACGACTCGCTTATCGAAAAAACCCGGCACACAAAATTAACCGGCAACCCACGCTGGGTGACAACCTCTTTGGCCATCTCGCGCCGACGAGACGGCCGACTTACTTTTTTGCGAGGTACTCCGTGGCGATTTCGGCCTTGAGTTTCTCCTCGACGTACATCTTGCGCAGACGCCGGTTCTCTTCTTCGAGCTCCTTCATGCGCGCCATCATGGAGGTGTCCATGCCGCCGAACTTGGCGCGCCACTTGTAGAAAGTTGCCACGCTGATACCGAGCTCACGGCACAGATCGGGAACACCAATGCCAGCCTCAACGCGCTTGAGCGCTTCGATGATCTGGCTGTCGGAAAACTTGGACCTCTTCATGTAGAAATTCTCTCCGAGAAATTTCTACTTCTGACGTCACCGGATTTTTGGGGGGATTACCCTCGTGCATCTGCGGTGCGTCCATGCTTGCAGATTCTTTCAATGACCTGCACAATCCAACGAATGCGCGTTTGTCGCGATACCGAGGCATATATGAGCACCGTAACAATTGATTCCAAGATGGCCAAACGTATGGTCGAGGCCGCCGCGATTCGTGGCGCATCCATCGTCGGCCAGCCTGGCGGCTGGGCCGTCATGCTCAAGATCGGCATGCACGAGCGCCCGCTGGGCGTGCAGCGCAGCGACAAACCGCGCATGTGGCGAAGCCTGGACACCTGCATGGCCTACCTAAAGGACGAGCTCCACATTGCCCGCCTGGATTCACTGGATTCCACCCACCACTCTAAAGCGGACGTGCCCGGCCTTTCCCGGCCGGACTCGGCCAAGCGCATGCGAGAGGCCTTTGAAGCCAGCAACTACACCAAGTGGCTAACGGAGGTGGTTGAGGATTCGCGCGCAGGCCTGGCCGATGGAACATACAAGCGCATCGAGCCCGACGACTGGCAACGCATCCGAGCTGAGAAGCTACGCCAGCGCGCAGGCCTGGTTAAATGAAGCGGGTCGTTCGCACCACGCCTTACACGGCCAACTTAGACGCCATCGAGGCGGAGATTGCCCAGGATAACCCAACGGCTGCGCTGGATCTGTGGCTGCACATCGACGATCAGGTAAGCAGCTTGGTGGACGAGAATTTTCCGCGCAGGCGCGGCCGGGTCAAAGGGACCAAAGAGCTGGTTGCCCACAAAAATTACATCGTCATTCTGGAAGAGGATGACGCCACTGTGACGGTGCTTAACGTGGTTCACGCGCGCCGACAGTGGCCTCCGAAGGTGAAGCGCAAAAAGTAGGCCGGATTTGACCCGGCCGCGCCTGCGCGGGTGACCTGCCCCCGATCAGACCGCTGCACTAGCCCGTCGGGCTGGAAACGGGCTACAGGCCCTCATTGCCAGTCCTCATGACATGAACCAGGCCTTAGCCATCGCTAACAAAGGGCTACTGGCCTCGATGGATGTAAATTCCGCAGCATTCCAAGCGACGGCACGTAGATTGATGGCCCTGAACTACCCACCCTGCGCAGCCACCAGCGTCGCCACCACCGCCAGCACCTGGTCCAACGCATCAGGCTGGTCGGCGGCGATGGGGCGGCGCTGGGGCATGCTGCGTAGCCAGGTGATTTGGCGCTTGGCCAGCTGGCGGGTGGCGGCGATGCCGCGTTCGCGCAGCGTGCGCAGGTCCAGCGGGGCAGTGGGGCCTTGGGCGGCCTGCGCATCCAACGCTTCCCACACCTGGCGGTAGCCCACGCAGCGCATGGAAGGCAGGTCGGCGCGCAAGTCACCGCGTGCGCGCAGGGCCTGCACCTCGGCCACCAGGCCTTGGGCCAGCATGGCGTCAAAGCGTTCGGCGATGCGCTGGTGCAACCAGGCACGGTCGGTCGGTTCCAAGGAAATTAACGTGTTAGCCCCCGTTAAACCTGAATGTGTAGCTATCGATTTGCTAGCGTTTGCACGGGCGTGAAAGGCCGACAAGGGTTGGCCGCTGATGCGGTAGACCTCCAGCGCGCGCTGGATGCGCTGGCTGTCGGCTGGGGCCAGGCGTGCGGCGGTGGTGGGGTCTACACGGGCCAGCTCGGCGTGCAGGGCGGGCCAGCCGTGCTGGGTTGCTTCGGCGTCGATGGCGGCGCGAATGGCTGGGTCGGCAGCGGGCATGTCGTCGATGCCGTCCAGCAGCGCCTTGAAGTACAGCATGGTGCCACCCACCAGCAAGGGCAGCTTGCCGCGTGCGGTGATGTCGGCGATGAGGGCGCGCGCATCGCGCACAAACTCGGCGGCGCTGTAGGCTTGCAACGGATCGCGGATGTCAATCAGGTGGTGCGGTACTTGGGCCAGCTCGGCTGCGCTGGGTTTGGCTGTGCCGATGTCCATGCCGCGGTAGACCAGGGCTGAGTCCACGCTGATGATTTCGCAGGCGTGCCGTTGCGCGATGGCCAGCGCTGCCGCAGTCTTGCCGCTGGCCGTGGGGCCAGCCAGGCACAGGTGAAAGGGCAGGGGGGCGTCAGTGGCGTCCATGGCGCTGCACCAGGGTCCAGGCGGTCAGGGCGATGAGCACGCTCCAGAACGCAATGCCATACACCAGCGGGCCAACCGTGCCATCCATATGGCTACCCAGCCACTGGCCCACCGCAAAGGCGCTGACCATGGCCAGGAAACCATTGAGTGCCGAGGCCGCCCCGGCCGACTGGGGAAACGGCGATACCGCCGCACTCTGCCCGCAAGGGTTGTGAATGCCGTGCGCCACCATGAACAAGGCAAACGGCAGTTCGATGGCCCAGGCCGATTGCACCCCGCTCCAGGCCAGCGCGGCCATGCCGATGCCTCCCACCATGCTCAGCAGCCCGCCCACGGCCACCGTGCGGCGAATGCCCCACAGCCCAAGCAGGCGCCGACACAAAAAGGTGCCCAGCAGGTACAGAAACGAGTTGGCGAACATCACCAGACCATACTGCACCGTGCTCAGGCCCAGCACGCGCATCATCACGAACGACGACGATGCCAGGAACGTGAACAAGCCGCTGTATGCAAAGGTGGACAAGGCGGTAAATGCCCAGAAGGTGGGGTGGCGCAGGATGTGCCCCCAGGTGTGCAGCAGGGTGGCCGGGCGCAGGGCCAGGGGGTTTTTCTGCGGCACCGTTTCTTCAAAGCGCAACGCCACTAGCGCCAGGCTGGCGGCACCAAACACGGCCAGCGCCAGCAGGGCGCCATGCCAGCTAAACCAGGCGGTCAGCAGCCCGCCCAGGGGCGCGCTCAGGCAGGCAATCACGCCCAGGCCGCTCAAGCCCCGCGACATCACCGTGGCTGCCTGCAAGGGCGTGTACAAGTCGCGTACGATGGCCCGCGCGCACATCACCGATGCGCCCATGGCCGCACCCTGCAAGGTGCGCCACAGCAGCAAGGCCTCGATATGGGTGGCCAACGCACTGCCCACCGAGGCCACCACGTAGGCCGATACCCCGGCCAGCAGCACCGGGCGGCGACCGAAGCGGTCCGACAGCGGACCCCACACCAGTTGCGATACACCAAACGCCAGCAGCAGGGCGGTCAGCGTCTTCTGCGCCTGCGCCATGCTGGCGCCCAGCTCCTGCGTCAACCCCGGCAGGGCGGGCAGGTACAGATCGGTGGTGATCGGTTGCATGCCCAGCAGCAGGGCCAAAGTCAGTACGACCAGGCCGGGCGGCATGGCGTTGGGCGATGGTGGTGGGGGCGCGCTCGGCATGGCGGGTGCCGCAGAATTGGACAGGGGCATGTGGCCCATTCTAGGAGGCGCTTACAACTTCGCGCCGGACCCTTGCAACTGGCGCACCCAAGGGTTGAAACCGGTAATGAGTGCGCATGCCACCAGCACCAGTGCGCCGCCTGTGAACAGGCCCGCACCCAGCGTTTCGCCCAGGAATACGTGGCCCCAGGTTACGCCGAACACCGGGATCATGAACGTCGGACTCATGGCCGCCACGGGCGTGACATGGGCCAGGATGCGCACATGCAGCCAGTAGGCAATGCCCGATGTCACGATGCCCATGAGGGCCACGGCCACCAGCGCCATGGGTGTGATGCGGGCCGCGCTGGCGCTCCAGGCGGCGCCGGGCAGCAGCATCAGGAACGCCATGGCATGCAGCCCCGCGGCAATCTGCAGCGGCTGCATGCGACCCAGTGCGCGCTTCATCAGCGGGGTGGACACGCCGTAGCAGCCCGACGCCACCACGCAGGCCAAGGCCGCCAGCGCGACTTCCCAGGTCGGTTGCACCGGCCCCAGGCCTACGATCAACGCCACACCGGCAAAACCGCAGATGCAGCCTATCACCTTGCGCGTGGTCAGCGTATCTTCCTTGAACCAGGCCGAAGCAAACATGCCAAACACCACGGCCGTGGAATTGAGCAGCGCGCTGTAGCCCGCGGGCAGGCGCAAGGCCGCCCAGGCGAACAGCAAAAAGGGCAGGGCCACCGACAGCAGCCCGATCAGGGCCAGTTCGCGCCAATGCCCTCGGGGCCAGGTGTGGCGCGCCAGCCGCATGATCACGGCCAGCGTCAGGGTGGCCATGCCAATGCGTGCGGCAGCCAGCACATTGGGGCCGAGCACCGGGCTGGCCATGCGGATAAGCATGAACGATGCGCCCCACAAGGCCGAGAGCGCCACGAGTTGCAGAAAGTGTTGCGGCTTCACGGTTGGACCATATAGGCAGCGCGGACGTCCGGGGCAAGCCGCTCCAATGCGTAACGCAACATGGTGCGGGGCATGCGGCCCGCGTGCGCATCCAGAAAACTGCGTAGCGCTGCCGCGTCGCGCTTGCCCACTTCGCGCAACATCCAGCCGCAGGCCTTGTGGATGAGGTCTTGGTGGTCTGCCAGCAGGGTGTGGCACAGGCGTAGCGTGTCGGCGTATTGGCCCGCACGGATGAAGGTGAAGGTGGCCACGATGGCGATGCGCCGGTCCCACAGCCGGGGCGACGCCGCCAGCGTGTCGAGCAGGGCGCGTTCGCGGTGCAGCAGGTGGCCGCCCACAATCTGCGGCGCCGAGGCATCCACCAGGTTCCAGTTGTTGACCCAGGTGCGCTGCGCCAGGTAGGTGGCGAAGACGGATTCGCGCTCGGCTTCGCTGGCGCGCTTGCGCTGGTAGTGCGCCACCAAGATCAGGAGCGCCAGCAGGCGCACTTCGTTGTAGGGCGACTGCAGCAACACCGCGCATTCAGCAACCGGCAAGGTGCGGTACTGCGCCAATACGCCGCGCACCTGCGGTACCGACAGGCCCAGAAAGCGGTCGCCCTCGCCATACTGGCCAGGTCCGCACTTGAAGAAGCGTTGGAAGAACGCAGCCTTGTCAGGGTCTTGCAGCGCGACCAGCGCGTGCAGTGCAGGGTGGGCGTTGGTGTCGGTCATGGAAAGAAAAAGCCCAGCATGAAGCTGGGCCTAAAACCCGCTCCCAACCGGAAGCGGGGCCGCGCTCAGGGAGGAAAAGCGCGGGCACTTACAAAGCGCGGGAGCCAGTTTACGCCGCAAAGCAACAGTTTGCTGGCGCCGCTTGGTGGGATTTGTAAGCGTTGGTATCACGATTGTTCAGCGCCGGCCTATCGTCCCCGCAGGAACAGGGCATCGAGCTCCTTCATGCTGAGTTGGCGCCAGGTAGGGCGACCGTGGTTGCACTGGTCGCTGCGTTCGGTGTCTTCCATCTGGCGCAGCAGGGCATTCATTTCCGGCAGGGTGAGCTGGCGGTTGGCGCGCACCGCGCCGTGGCAGGCCATGGTGGCCAGCAGCTCGTTGTGGGCACGCTGGACCACGGTGCTGGCGTCGTGGGTCGCCAGCTCGGCAAGCACGCTGCGTGCAAGCTCCACGCTGTCGGCCTGCGCCAGGGTGCTGGGCACGGCGCGGATGGCCAGTGTCTTGCTGGAGAACGGTGTGATCTCCAGGCCCAGCGTGGCCAGGGTTTGGGCATGGGCTTCGGCCGTGGCCACTTCGGTTGGTGTGGCGGCAAAGGTTAGGGGCACCAGGAGCGGCTGGCTGGGCATGGCACCGCTGTCGGGGCGCTCAGCCCATTGGTGTTTGAGACGTTCGTAGACGATGCGCTCGTGCGCGGCATGCATGTCCACCAGCACCAGGCCCTGCGCGTTCTGCGCCAGGATGTAGACGCCGTGTAGCTGGGCCAGAGCTTTGCCTAGGGGCCAGGCTGAGGTCTCTTCATCGCTGGGGAGGCGACTGGGCGGCACAGGGTTTTGCTCCCCTTCCTCGGTTCGCACCGCCCGCGTTGCGGGCTCCTCCTTTACCTGCGCAAAACCCTGTGCCTCCCAGCCGCTGGTGATTGCGGCGCTAGGCTGCCACAGGAGACCAATGTCGCTGACTCGGTGGCCGCTGATTTCGCCAGGCGCTCTGAAATTCATAGCACTTTGCGCCCATTTTACGGGGGCTAGAGGCTCAAATGATGCAGGAGGCTGGCTCTGGGTGAGTGGTGGGAACGGTTCCGGGTTGCCGTGACCCGCGCGTGGCGCAGCCAGCGCCGCCTCCACGGCATGCAAGACGGCCTGGTGGACTTCGCGGCTGTCACGAAACCGCACCTCGATCTTGGTGGGGTGCACGTTCACATCCACCCGCGCCGGGTTCAACTGCACATACAGCGCGTAGACCGGTTGTTTGTGCCCATGCAGCACGTCTTCAAAGGCGCTGCGTGCGGCGTGGGTGAGCACCTTCTCGCGCACGAAGCGGCCGTTCACGTAACAGAACTGCTGGTCGGCACGGCTGCGTGCGGTGTCGGGCAGGCCAACCCGGCCCCAGACGCGCACGCTTGCGCTGTCAGCATCCCGCGCCGGGGGCCAATCCACGCTGACCGATTGCTGCAGGAAATCGGCCCCCAGCACGTCGGCCAGGCGCTGGTCGAGCGCGTGCGCGCCCTCGCAACGACGCCATTGCTCCACCAGCTTGCCCTCATGCCAAATGGCAAAGCCCACATCGGCACGGGCCAGGGCATGGCGGCGCACGGCCTCGATGCAGTGACCCAACTCGGTGGCATCGGTCTTGAGGAATTTGCGCCGCGCCGGGGTGCTGTAGAACAACTCCTTGACTTCTACCGTGGTGCCCTGGCTACGTGCCACCGGTCGCAGTTCGCCCGTGCGGCCGTCCAGCAGACATGCGGCAGATTGGCCGTTAGCCCTCGTAAGTATTGAACATTCAGCTATTGAATTGATAGCGGCCAGGGCTTCGCCGCGAAATCCCATTGTGGCCACCGATTCCAGGTCCATCAGGTTTGCGATCTTGCTGGTGGCATGGCGGCGAAACGCCAGCGGTAGCTCGTCGGGGATGATGCCGATGCCATCATCTTCCACACTGATCAGACGCACGCCACCGGCGAGTAGTCGCACCGTGACCTGGGTGGCGCCCGCGTCAAGAGCGTTGTCCACCAGCTCGCGCACCACCGAGGCGGGGCGCTCCACCACTTCTCCAGCGGCAATCTGGCTGATGAGTTCGTCGGGGAGTTCGCGGATGGGGCGGCGTGCGATCGGGGCGGCATTCACCGGGGCATTGTAGGGGGGGCACCCGAGTCTTGGCAGGCGCAGGGTGACTGCAAGGTGACAGCCCGATAGGGCGATCCTAGAATGGCTGGGCGGTTGCGCCACTACCCACACCTTGGCGCGGCCATGGCAATCGGCGGCGGTTTTACTTTTTGGGGAGGCTGTATGCAGAAGAAGCATTGGGCACCCGTGCTTGGCGCATGGGTTGCGGCCCTGGGGCTGACCACGGGGCTGGCGCAGGCCAAGCTGGCCGACGGGGCGGCAGCCCAGGTCGTCAGCCTGCAGGGGCAAGGCGAGCAACGCACGGCCGAGGCGGACCCCTGGCGCGCCGCGCAAACCTTGCAGTTGTTGCCAGGTGGCGCGTTTGTGCGCACGCTGGAGTCGTCCAAGATGGCGCTGCTGTTCGCCGACGATACCCAGGTCCGGCTCAACCAGAACGCGATGCTGCAGGTCAAGTCCATCGGCACGGCGCAGCAACCGACTTCGCTATTGCTGTCGCTGGGACGCATCTGGGCGCAAACCAAGCGCGCGGACGGCAGCCGCTTGCAGGTGCAGACACCATCAGCCACCGCCGGTATCCGGGGAACCGACTGGGAGCTGGACGTGGACGCCAGCGGCAAGACGCTGCTGACGGTGCTCTCGGGTACGGTGGAGTTCAGCAATGACCAAGGCACCGTCATGGTGGGGCACAACGAGGCGGCGCTGGCCGAGGTGGGCAAGGCACCCGTCAAGATCGTGCTTGCCAATCCGCGCGACCGCGTGCAGTGGGTCAATGCCCTCACAGCTGATCCCCGGCGGCATCTGTCGTCCGACGCGCCCGCGGTGCTGCAGTCCATCGCCCAGGCCCTGCAGGGCGGCGAAACGGCGCTGGCGAGGCGCCAGTTGGCCGCCCTGGTGGACGAGCCGCAGGGCGCCCCAGCTGCGGCGTACCTGATGCTGTCGGACGTGCAATTGGTGGCCGGGGAAACCGATAGCGCCATCAATACCCTGGAAAACGGCTTGCGACGCCAGCCACGTCAGCCCGATTTACTGGCGCAGTTGGCCCGCGTGTACCTGTTGGCTGACCGCTTGGACGAAAGCGCCCAGGTGCTGGCGCGTGCTCGCGATGCTGAAACGGCGTCGGTGCTGGTTGCACAGGGCGATCTGGCGCGCCTCCAGGGGCAAGCGCAGGCCACGCTGCAAGCCTATGAGCGTGCCACCCGGGTCGCGCCGGGCGACGACCGGGGCTGGTTCGCGCTGGGCAGTGCGCTGACCGAGCGGGAAGACACCGTACCTGCGCGGACCAACTTGCAACAAGCCTTGCAGATCAACCCGCAGGGGCCGGGGTATCGCGGAGAACTGGGCACGCTGGAGACCTATGCCAACCGCATGGCTGCTGCGCAGGAGGCCTTTGGCCAGGCACTGCAGCAGAACCCCGCCGACTATGTGGCCTGGACCGGACAGGGCTTGTTGTACCTCAAGCAGGGCCAACCTGGGGCTGCGCTGGACGCATTCCTGCGCGCGGGGGTGCTGGAGCCCCGCTATGCCCGCGCCAAGGCTTACACGGCGGTGGCCTACTATCAGCTCGGACGTCAGCAGGATGCCATCGACACCCTGGCACAGGCGGCGGCGCTGGACGACAAGGACCCGATGCCGTATTTGTTCTTGTCCCAGATCTACACCGACCTGTTTCGTCCTGGCGATGCGGTGCAGGCCTCACGCGAAGCCGTGGCGCGCCTGCCGTACCTGAAGTCGCTCAACCAGGTTGCCAGTGACCAGAAGGGCAGCGCCAACTTTGGTGCGGCGCTGGCCTTTGCCGGTATGGAGGACTGGGCGCAGGAAGTGGCGCACCAGAGCTACTACCCCTACTGGGGTGCCAGCCACCTGTTCCTCGCCGATCGCTACGCCGGTGAGTTCAACAAGAATTCCGAGCTGTTTCAGGGCTTTCTGAGCGATCCCTTGGCCTTTGGTGCCAGCAACCGCTATTCCAGCCTGCTGCAGCGCGCAGGGCATTATGGTGCGGTGGAAGTGATGGTGGACCGGCAGTTTCCGCAATTTGTGTTGCCCCAGATAACACTCAATGGTTTGGGGAATACGGCTTTGCCCATGGCATATTTCGTCCAAACCACACCGGGAAGCGTTGCCACATTTCCCCTGGATGTGGCGGTCTGGTCCGGTAACCCTGCCATGTCGGACCCCAGTGGTACCGCAGAAGGGGGGTTGAGGGTCAACACCCTTGGTCTGGGTATGCAACCTACCGAACGACTGGGGTTGTTTTTCTACGGCAACGAATTCAAGTTCAACCTCAAGGGAAACAACCGTGTGCTTTTGCCGTACGAGGTTGATCCAGACAAGACCACGGGAACCATACTGGATCACCTGATGCGCCAGTCTGCGTTGGGGGTGTCGCACCGTTGGTCACCCACTGCACAGACTTGGCTGAAGGCCGCAACGAGCCTGACACAAACCACCTTTGGTGCCTACCCGTCCGCGTTTGTGACGTCAAATATGGCGGGGTTGCTGTCCTTGTACGGACAGCCCGAAAAACGCGTCGAAGATATTCAACTTAGACACTTGTTTGATGCCTCCGAACAGACACGCTGGTCGTTCGGGTGGGAGCACGTGCGTGAGCGCCAATACAGTTTGGTTGCCGGAACCGGGCCGATGGCCGTGGCCACGGCTGATCAGACCGCAGGCGACTACATCGTTTTTGGCGGCAGCAATGACATTAACCGCCGCTATACCGCAGCCAACGTCGCCGTGCAGCATCGACTCCTGGCCCACGCTCTGATGGATGCCAGTGTTACCGTGAGTAGGGTGGGCGAAGACATTGCCGGTGAAAACGCAGCCCTGCTGGTGCTGCGTAACCGCATCAACTCCAACAGCCTGCGCACCAGCACGACCACTGACCACGTCACGCCGCGCCTGGGTGTGGCCTTCAAGCCCAGCGAGCAGTGGGGCGTGCGCCTGGCCTACCAGGACTGGATTCGCCCCTTGAGCGTGAGCACCTTGGGTAGTGTCGAAACAGCGGGTATTCCACTGGAAGACCGGTTGCTCGAAGCCGGGGGACGCGTGCGGCGCAGCGTGGCACAGGTCAGCTGGACGCCCGATGCGCAGTCCTTCCTGATGGCGCGGTTGGATCACCAGTCCATCAACAACCCCGTTTCACCGGGGGTGGACCTGCGTACTCCCACCATGCCCTTTCTGGAGTCGCTGCGCAACGCGCAGACGGTCAGCCTGTCGTCGTTGGACCCGCTGGAAGGTAGCCCCAGCTTTCAGGATGGAACGTTGGATGCCTTCACGTTGGCATGGAATCGCATGCTGAGTCCCAACTGGTCGGCCTACGCCCGTTACACCCTGCAAAACACCGACTCCAGCTACGCCGACGCCGATGCAGTGGGCGGGCGCATCAGCGGCAAACGTATACCGTGGGTTCCGCGCGATACAGCCATGCTGGGTGCAACCTGGACCACCGGGCTGCGCAGCTACCTGGGGGCTCGCGTGGTGTACCGATCGGAGCGCTTCGAGGAAAAGGAAAACGCAACGCTGTGGCCTGCCGGTTGGAACCTGGACCTGGTGGGCTATTGGGAGTCGCAAGACAAGCACTGGCTGCTGGGATGGGGCTGGTTGAACGTGGGTGGCAGCAAGTCCAGTCGCCAGACGTCGCGCGCCGTGGTGGATGTGCGCTACCGCTTCTAGGTTGCGGGCATGAAAGCCTTGCGCGGCGCGCGCGTGCGCGGGGTTGCCGTGGCGCTGGCCGTGCTGTCCCTGGCGGCTGTGTGGCTGCTGTCGCAAACGCGCCCCTGGCATGCGCTGGACGGCAAGGCGTTTGACCTGATCACCTCGCTAGCAGCGCCGCGTGTGGCGGATCCGGACATGGTCATCCTGGCTATTGATGAACCCACGTTTGCCGAACTGGGGCAACAGTGGCCGTTTCCGCGCAGCCTGCACGCCCGGTTGTTGCAACGCCTCCAGGAAGACGGTGCGCGGGCCGTGGGGTTTGATGTGGTGTTTGCTGAATCGTCTACGGCGTCTGAGGATGCCGCGTTGGCCGCCGCCATTGCTGCAGGGCCGCCCGTGGTGCTGGCAGCTTTGCGGGAGAAAACCGAATCCAGCCAGTCCACGGTATGGAGCGAAGTTTTGCCGCTGCCCCAACTGCGCCAGGCGGGTGCGGATGTGGGCCAGGTCCAGGTTACGCCCGATGACGATTTTGTGGTACGCCGCGTCCCTGCAGGCACCGATGGCTGGGCCCAGCGCCTGCTGGCACGCGCGGGGTGGACGGCGGCCGAAGGCGCATCGGATGCGGGGTGGATCGCCTACGCCGGTCCGCGCGGCACGTTCGACACCCGCTCCTACTACCAGGCTCTGGAGCCGGGGCTGCTGCCTGCGGGGTACTTTCGTGACAAGGTGGTGCTGGTGGGGCGCGCCGTGCGTACCGATGCCGAGTTGTCGGGCTCGCACGCGGACATGTTCAATTCACCGTTTTCCGTCGCCGATGGTGGCGACCGGTTGATTCCTGGCGTAGAGATCCAGGCCAACCTGATGGCCAACCTGCGCGCCGGAGCGGGATTGCGTGCCGCTTCGCCATGGGGTGTCGTATGGTCCGTGTTGGGCTTGTGTGGGTTACTGGCCTTCGTGGGCGCGCGGTGGCACCCGGCGTGGGCAGCGGCTTTGGCGCTGGTTGGGGCCGGCAGCGCCTGGCCGATCAGCTATGGCTTGTACATGCAGGGTTGGTGGCTGGCTCCGGTGGCTCCCATGGCCGCTGTGGCAGCGTTTTACGTGACCCAGGTGTTGTGGGCGTATCTGGAGCATCGGCATCGCGCGCTGGCCGTGCGGCGCATGTTTGCGCAGTATGTTCCGCCGGCCGTGGTGGAGGCTCTTGTAGCCCGTCCGGAATCGCTGCATCTCGGTGGCGAGCGGCGCGAACTGACCATCCTGTTTACCGATCTGGCCAATTTCACGGCCATGTCCGAGGGGCAGACGCCGGAACAGACGGTGGCCGTTCTGACCGAGTACTTCGGCGTCATGACCCCCATCATTCATCGCCATGGTGGCACGGTGGACAAGTTCATTGGCGACGCCATCATGGCGTTCTGGGGGGCGCCGCTGGCGGACGATGCGCATGCCGAACACGCGGTGCGCGCGGCCATGGATATGCAGGTGGCCATGGATGCCCTGGTGCGTGAATTGACCGCACGGGGCTTGCCGCCCATTGCCATGCGCGTGGGTGTGCACACCGGCACTGCCGTAGTGGGCAACGTGGGTTCCAGCAACCGTTTCAGCTACACCGTGATCGGGGATGCGGTGAACCTCGCGGCCCGCCTGGAAGGCGCCAACAAGGCTTTTGGCACCGGCATCCTGCTGTCAGAGGCCACTGCCTGCCAACTGCCTGCCAGCGTCGGCCTGCGCCATCTGGACAATGTGGTGGTCAAAGGCAAGAGCCAAGCCGTGAAGGTCTTTACGCCCGACGACCGCGCCGACATACGCGCGGCATCCGCTTTGTTGGTGGAGCGCTTTTATGCGGGCCAGCACACGCAGGCCCTGGCGGCCGCGAAGGAGGTTCTGGCGCTGTTGCCGCAGGACAAGCCTGCGCAGCGCTTCGTTGAACGCTTGCAAGCGCAAGAACCGTACGCTCAGGCGCTATCGCTGGACAAGTTGTGAGGAGGCTTGAACTGTGCTTACAGCCGACCGTACTGGGTGCCACCGATCATGATGCCGTCGTCGAGTGGGGCCAGGTCGGACTTGTATTCCATGTCGCCCACGTGCACCACGGGTGGCGTCAGGCCGCTGCGCATGGCCGCCAGGAAGGCCTGCGCCTCATCGTCGGATACGGGCTGGAAGCCGTGGCGTGCCAGCACCGGTTCGTGGGCCGGATGGGTCCGCATGTGAATGGGTTCGGCGCGTGCATCGGTGGGCGGCTTGTCGGCAACACCGGCCACAGCATCGGCCTTGCGGTGACCTCCCGACTCAAAATGGGCTTCGGTCTCGTTCACACGCCAGTAGGTGCCCATCAGCAGCACACCAAAGCGCTTGTAGGCGCTGGCGCGCATGCGCCGCTCCAGCGAGGCAAAGCTCTTGGTGCGGGCCTCGCGACCGGTTACGAAGGATTTGGCGACATCGATCATGGCGATGAATCGGTGATGGCGTTCATCGACCGGCATCACCTTGAACTTGTACATGCTGCCAATGACTTCCAGCGACAGAAAGGTTTCGCGGACGGATTGATACAGCATTTCCTGCCGAAATGCCATGCGCTCATCGAGCGTCATGCGCTTGTTTGACGCCTCTACAGGATCGGGTAGGGCGACCTCAGGCTTCTTCTTGCGGTGAAAAAAAGAAAACATGGCGTGCGGAGGAAAGTTGGCGGATTCTATGCGGACCGCGCGGAGCGCCATCTCAGGGAGAACCCAGCAAAACGCAACAAGACGTTACAAACTTTGCCCCTTGACATGTACGCACCGTGCTCTGCTACAGTGAACCGATGAAGTCACCCACCTTGCGCGCCAGTGGCCGGGCTTTTGCGCACATTGCGGCCCTGCATCCCGAACTCACCGCGTTTCGCCGCGATTTGCATGCCCACCCGGAGCTGGGATTTGAAGAGGTGTACACCGCAGCACGTGTGCAAGAAGCTTTGCGCGCGTGTG
The DNA here is from genome assembly GCA_046348185.1 of Rhodoferax sp. Taxonomy (GTDB): domain Bacteria; phylum Pseudomonadota; class Gammaproteobacteria; order Burkholderiales; family Burkholderiaceae_C; genus Allorhodoferax. The sequence goes on from JAXMER010000013.1 coordinate 465,868, forward strand.
GCGTGGACGCCATCCACACCGGCATCGGGAAAACCGGTTTGGTGGCCACCATTGCGGGGCGGCGGGGGGCGTCGACGCGCATGGTAGGACTGCGTGCCGACATGGACGCCCTGCCCATGACCGAGCAGGGCAGTTGCGCCTGGAAGTCCTGCAAACCGGGTCTGATGCACGGCTGTGGGCACGACGGGCACACCGCCATGCTGGTTGGTGCTGCGCGCTACCTCGCCGCCACGCGCGATTTCGATGGAACGGCGGTGTTGATTTTCCAGCCCGGTGAGGAGGGCTTCGCCGGTGCGCGGGCCATGGTGCAAGAGGGGCTTTTTGAACGCTTTCCGGTGGAGTCGGTGTACGCCCTGCACAACTGGCCGACGCTACCCGCAGGCACCGTAGGACTCAATGCCGGTGCCATGATGGCAGCGGCTGACCGGGTCACCATTGTTGTTGCTGGGCGTGGCGGGCATGGGGCGCACCCTTACCAGACCGTAGATCCGGTTTTGGTGGCGGGTCACATCATCACAGCGGTGCAAAGCATCGTGTCGCGCAACGTGCGCGCCATCGACAGTGCGGTTATCAGCTTATGCGCCATGCAGGCCGGTGACTTGTCGGCTATGAGCGTGGTGCCGGGCGAAGCAACCCTGGTCGGCACGGTGCGTACCTTCAGTGTGGCGGTGCAGGATCTGGTGGAGCGCCGCCTGGTCGAACTCTGCAAGGCGGTGGCGCATGGTTTTGGCGCGCAGGCCACGGTGAAGTTCGAACGCATGTATCCAGCCACCATCAATTCCGAGCGCGAGGCCCGGTTTGCCCAGGACGTGGCCACAGCCTTGGTCGGCGCTGATCGCGTGATCAGTGATCTGGAGCCCAGCATGGGCTCAGAAGACTTTTCCTTCATGCTGCAAGCCAGGCCCGGAGCTTACCTGCGCCTGGGGCAGGGGCCTGCCAACGCAGGGGTAGCTGTCCCGCTGCACAATGTGCGCTATGACTTCAACGATGCGGTGCTGCCGCTAGGCGCTGCGCTGTTTGCAGGGCTGGTGGAGCAGGGCTTGAAGCCGCTGCCAGGCGAAACGCAAGCGAATTAGCGGTTCAGGCCTGCCGGGCGGCTGTCCAGGGGCGTAATAAACGAGTTTTGCTCCCATCCGCCAGCAAAACGGCTATCGGAAAAATCCGAATGGTTGGACAGGCTGGCATTAAGTTGCGCTACTTCCTTGCGCTGGCGCTGGCGGTCCACGATGGCATGCAGGTTGTCGCTGACGTCCTTCAGCCGCGAATCGAGCTGCCCGCCATCGGTGGCACGCGCCGCATGTTCGCCCAGGAAGGCCGTGCGCAGCTGCAACAGATGGGGTAGATGATCCGGGTCCACCACCCAGTAGTGCATGCCGCACTGGGTCAGCAGCTTGTGCTTGAGCGCTTGGTTGCCCATGGAGAGGCCTTGCGGCCCAGGCACGTCGATACAGCCGATAACCTGGCCGTCCAGCGAGCAGATGGTGAAGGTGCAATACAGGCCATTGAGCAGTTGGTACCAGTGAGCAGCATTACTTTGCATCTGGGGTGCTGTGAAACGCGTCACCGGGACTTTGACCAGGATCTGCTGGTCGAACATGACTTTGAGTAGCCAGACCCACACTTGCTTTTCGCGGTTGTTCACCAAGGGTCGCGCCTTGAGCGGCCATTCGCGAGGGATGCGTTTGCGGGTGCGTGCCTGTATCCGCGTGTAGGCGAAGTAAGTCACCAGTCCCAGAACCAGACCCGCGACAAAGATGGCTATCTGCATGAAACCCTCCAAAGGTGTCGACCACTTTCGTATGGTTTTTTTACGGGAAGTGTAGTGCGTTTGTGGCGTGATGTCTCGTGAGCCCATCTGGCGCGGGGTGGGCGGTGCAGGCTGTACCATGGCACCCTGGTCTTTGGCGCAGCTTGCCGGGCAAGACCATTCGGAGCGCGTTGTGCAACTTCAGGACATTCTTTATTCGCAGGGTTTCGGTACCCGCCGCGTGTGCGCAGGACTGGTGCAGCAGGGTCGGGTCCAGGTGGTTCCGTCAAATACCGACCTGGCCCCCGTGGAATGTGTTGATAGTGCTATGGAGTTTGTAGCAGAAGGCTTGCGCTTGCGGGTGCAGGGGGTGGACTGGCCCTACCAGGAAAAAGCCTACATCCTGCTGAACAAGCCAGCCGGGACCGAATGCTCGCAAAAGCCGTCCACCTATCCCAGCATCTACACCCTGCTGCCTGCGCCGCTGCGCCAGCGGCCGCAAAAAGGGGCGGTGCAGGGCGTGCAAGCGGTGGGACGCCTGGACCAGGACACCACGGGGATGCTGCTGCTGACGGATGATGGGCAGTTCATCCACCGCATGGCCTCGCCGCGCCACCATGTGCCCAAGGTGTATGAAGCGACGGTCAAGCACCCATTGGACGCCAGCCAGGTGCAACGCCTGCTGGCAGGCGTCGTCTTGGATGACGACCCTAAACCCGTGCGCGCCGCAGCTTGTGAAGCCGTGGGACCCCACCATCTGCGCCTGACCTTGACCGAGGGCAAGTACCACCAGGTCAAGCGCATGGTGGCGGCGGTGGGCAACCGCGTCGAAGCCTTGCATCGCTCACAGATAGGGCATTTGCGCCTGCCCGACGATCTGGCCAGCGGGCAGTGGCGATGGCTGTCTGCCCAAGAGGTGGCTGCGGTGCAGTGCAAGGACTGAACGGATCACCCCATGAACTTGCTGTTTGATTCTTTCTGGCGGGCCGCGGCGTATTGCCTGCGACCGCGCATCATCCTGTTCTCGCTGCTGCCCTTGGTGCTGGCTGCGGGGGCCACCCTGGGACTAGGCTATTTTCTGTGGGAGCCTGCCATTGACCTGGTGCGCGCGCTGCTGGAATCATTGCCCTGGTCGCAGCAGGTCTGGGCCTGGATGGAGGGCATTGGCCTGGGTGCGGTCAAGGCCATGCTGGTACCCCTGATCGTGGTGTTCACGGCTACGCCGTTGATTGTGATGGCAACCCTGCTGTTGGTAGCCGCGTTCATGGGCTCGGCTATTGCGCGGTTGGTGGCGCAGCGGCGCTTTGCATCCCTGGAGGAATGCCACAGCGGCGCGCTCTGGCGTGGGCTGGCATGGTCGCTCGGCTCAACCTTAATGGCTTTGCTGGCCTTGCTGGTTTCTATGCCGCTGTGGTTTGTGCCGCCACTCATCTTGCTCATCCCGCCCTTGATCTGGGGCTGGCTGACGTACCGCGTCATGGCCTACGACGCTCTGTCGGTCCACGCCACCGTGGAGGAACGTCGCACCCTGTTCAAGCGCCACCGCATGACCTTGCTGGGCATGGGGGTGGTGGTGGGTTTCCTGGGCGGTGCGCCCAGTCTGTTGTGGGTTTCGTGGGCGGTGTTTGCTGCGGCATTTGTGGTGTTGGCGCCCTTGGCGATCTGGATCTACACCCTGGTGTTCGTGTTTGCATCGCTGTGGTTCGCTCACTTCTGTTTAGCGGCCTTGAGCATCTTGCGCGATGAGCGACGCGCGCAAGAAAATCCCGTGGCCCCCGTGCCAGGCGATGTCGGCACGGACGCTCCCAACCCGAACGCAGCCCCACGGGACCTTCGTGCGCTGACCGTCCCACCCATTTCCCCCCGCTCGGAGTAAACCATGCACTTTGGTGCCATCATCATTGGCGACGAGATTCTGTCGGGTCGTCGCACCGACCGCCATTTGTCCAAGTTGATTGAACTGCTGGACGCGCGGGGGCTTGCTTTGGCCTATGCCTACTACGTTGGAGACGAGCCCCAGCGCATCACCGACTTGCTGCGACAAGCTTTTGCGTCTGGCGATGTGGTGTTTTCTTTTGGTGGAATTGGGGCCACGCCCGACGACCACACGCGCCAATGTGCGGCCCGTGCGCTGGGGGTGGAAATGGCACTGCACCCCCAGGCAGCCGCGTTGATCCGCGAACGCATGCAGGATGTGGCGCGCGAGCAGGGCGTGCCGTACGACCCCGACCGCGAGGACAACATCCACCGGTTGAACATGGGCGTGTTTCCAGTAGGGGCGGACATCATCCCCAACCCATACAACAAAATTGCGGGTTTTTACTGCAGTGCGGTGCGTGGGGGTGTCTTGAGCGACGCCGGGCCGCCCCAAGTCGCGAAGGCCCCTTCGGGGGGCAGCGACCGAGACGAAGTCCGGGAGCGTGGGGGGGTCTATTTCTTGCCCGGCTTTCCGGTCATGGCCCATCCGATGGCGGAGTGGGTGCTGGACAGCCACTACCGCCATCTGTTCAACCAGACTGCCTGGAGTGAGCGGTCCGTGATCGTTTTTGGTGCCATGGAAGCGACGCTGACGCCCCTGATGGAATCGCTGGAGCAGCAGTTTGCGATCAAGGTATTCAGCCTGCCCAGTGTGGACCATCCGCAATTTGGACGCCATATCGAGTTGGGTGTGAAAGGGGCGCCTGCACAAACTGAGGCCGCCTTTGCGGCTTTGCTGCACGGCTTGCGTGCATTGGATGCCAAACTGGGCCCTGAAATGGTGCGTTAACAGGTGTTGCACCACAACGGTGCATTCGCGATGCACTCCAATGATGCATGGTCAGTGCCGGTAGTCCAGTCACCAGCAAGAAAACTGAAGGTATCTCAGGGCACAATAGGCTGATTGTCGGATTTGTCCGCCGCGTCGTGCTTGGCACAGAAGCTGCATAAACGATGGGGCAAGATTTTTAACCGCGCATCTTTTTTGAAACAGGAGCATTTGATGGCCAAGACCGTCGCAGACGTGATGAAGATGGTGAAAGAAAACGAAGTCAAGTTTGTCGACTTCCGTTTCACCGATACCCGCGGCAAGCAGCAGCACACCACTGTGCCGGTGTCGCACTTTGACGAAGACAAGTTCTCGTCCGGCCATGCTTTCGACGGCTCGTCCATCGCTGGCTGGAAGGGCATTGAGGCTTCGGACATGTTGCTCATGCCCGATCCCAACACCGCCAACATCGATCCGTTCTTTGAGGAAACCACCCTCATCCTGGCCTGCGATGTGGTCGAGCCCGCTGACGGCAAGGCCTACGACCGCGACCCCCGCTCCATCGCCAAGCGCGCCGAAGCCTACCTGAAGGCGTCGGGCCTGGGTGACACTGCCTTCTTTGGTCCCGAGCCCGAGTTCTTCATCTTCGACGGCGTGCGCTGGAGCACCGAGCCCAACAACACCTTTTACGAAATCGAAGAGTACGAAGCCCCCTGGAACACGGGTGCCAAGCTCGAAGGCGGCAACCGCGGCCACCGCCCCACCGTCAAGGGTGGCTACTTCCCCGTGCCCCCGGTCGACAGCACGCAAGACATGCGCGCCGAGATGTCCCTGATCCTCGAATCCCTGGGCATTCCGGTTGAAGTGTTCCACCACGAAGTGGCAGGCGCTGGCCAGAATGAAATCGGCACCAAGTTCTCTACCCTGGTGGAGCGCGCCGACTGGACCCAGTTGCAAAAGTATGTGATCCACAACGTGGCCAACGCCTACGGCAAGACCGCCACCTTCATGCCCAAGCCCTACCATGGTGACAACGGTTCCGGCATGCACGTGCACCAGTCCGTGTGGAAAGATGGCAAGAACCTGTTCGCTGGCGACGGCTATGCCGGTCTGAGCGATTTCGCCCTGTACTACATCGGTGGCATCATCAAGCACGCCCGTGCCCTGAACGCTATCACCAACCCCGGCACCAACAGCTACAAGCGCCTGGTTCCTCACTTCGAAGCCCCGGTGAAGCTGGCCTACTCGGCCAAGAACCGTTCTGCGTCCATCCGCATTCCGTTCGTGGCCAACCCCAAGGCACGCCGTGTGGAAGCGCGCTTCCCCGATCCCCTGATGAACCCGTACCTGGGCTTTGCGGCCCTGTTGATGGCCGGTCTGGACGGCGTGGAAAACAAGATCCATCCGGGCGAAGCGGCCACCAAGGACCTGTACCATCTGCCCCCGGAAGAGGACAAGCTGGTGCCCACCGTGTGCCACAGCCTCGACCAGGCGCTGGAACACCTGGACAAGGACCGTGCGTTCCTGACCAAGGGTGGCGTGTTCACCGACTCCATGCTCGATGCCTACATCGAACTGAAGATGTCCGAAGTGACCCGTTTCCGCATGGCCGTACACCCGGTCGAGTACGACATGTACTACTCGCTGTAATGCGGTGCCGCTGTGCGGCATCCCAAAGCACGATTCAGCAAAGGGACGGCATGCCGTCCCTTTTTTGTGCGTGCGCAGCCAGGGCCCGGCCATGCAATGTGTTGTGCTCTGGATTTTGAATTTATGCGTTTTTGACGGATACTGCCCAGCCCGGCCCTTGCTGTGATGTGTTGCATGAAGCTCGTTTATCTGATTCCCGTGATTGCAGGTTGCTTGGCTGCCCCGCTGTGGGCCCAGGGTGCCATCTACCGTTGTGGCAATGAGTTCAGCAACACCATCACCGATGCTGATGCCAAGGCGCGCGGGTGTAAGCTGGTGTCCGGCGGTAATGTCACGGTGGTGCCAGCGCAACGGCCTGCGGCGGCCAAGGCATCCGGCGCCACGCCACGCGTGGACAGCGCCGATCAACGCGCCAAGGATTCCGATTCCCGCTTGATCCTCGAAGCCGAACTCAAGAAGGCTGAGGCCCGGCGTGCCGAACTGATCAAGGAATATAACAACGGTGAGCCCGAAAAAATGGGACCGGAACACCGCAACAACCAGAAGCATCTGGATCGCGTGGCGGAGATGAAAGACAGCATTGCACGCAATGAGCGCGACATCGAGGGCATTCGCCGAGAGTTGGGTCGCCTGCAATCGTCGGCCGCTGCACCGACCAGTTCTGCGCCGCGCTGAATTGACGTCTGCTGTCCCCTTAGACACAGCAAGCCGCTACCAGGCCTTTGACCTGCTGGCCACCCTGGTGGCGGTGGTTGATGCCCAAGGAATGGTCCTGTTTACCAATTCGGCGTTGGAAGACGCGGTGGGCACCTCGCGGCGCGCACTGCAGCGTTCGCCCTTGGCCGAGGCCTTTACGGACGCCCAACCGCTGAACAACGCGCTGCAAGGGCTGCACGACAAATCGTTTGCCGCCCTGCGCTACGACAGCGGCCTCAAACGACTGGGTGCAGAGCCTTTGCCGGTGCATGTCATCGTCACCGGTGCCGAGCCCTTGCAGGAGATCATTGTCGAGATGCTGCCCCTGGAGCAGCAGACACGCCAGGATCGCGAAGAACGCTTGGCCGAGCAGGCGCGGACCAACAAGGAGCTCATCCGCAATCTGGCCCATGAAATCAAGAATCCTCTGGGCGGCATCCGGGGTGCTGCGCAGTTGCTGGAGCTGGAAATCACGGTTCCTGAACTGACGGAGTACACACAGGTCATCGTGCATGAGGCCGATCGCCTGCAAAGCCTGGTGGACCGGTTGCTGGCACCGCATCGGCGCCCGCATCTGGTGGGCGATGTGAACATCCACGAAGTGTGCGAACGGGTGCGCTCGCTCATCCTGGCCGAATTCCCCAAAGGCCTCCAAGTGGTGCGTGACTACGACACCTCCATTCCCGAATTCCGGGGCGACCGCGAACAACTCATCCAGACCGTGCTCAACATTGCCCACAACGCCTGCCAAGCCCTGTCCGAGCGGATGGCGGCGGGCGACGCGGTCATCACGTTTCGCTCGCGGGTGGCGCGCCAGGTCACCTTTGGCAAGCAACGTTATCGGTTGGCACTGGAATTGCATGTCATGGATAACGGACCGGGCGTGCCCGATTCGATCAAGGACCGCATCTTCTACCCGCTGGTATCGGGCCGGGAGGGCGGCTCCGGCCTAGGGCTGACGTTGGCGCAAACCTTTGTGCAACAGCACCATGGCTCGATCGAAGTCGATAGTGTGCCCGGCCGTACGGACTTCAAGATCCTGATTCCGTTACCGTAATTCACTGCCAGAAAAGGGACTGCCGCACATGAAACCGATTTGGATCGTAGACGATGACCAATCCATCCGGTTTGTGCTGGAAAAGGCCCTGCTGCGTGAACACCTGCCCAGCCGCAGTTTCTCCAATCCGCGCGACCTGTTGGCCGCGCTGGACAGCGCCGGCGAAGACGACGGCCCGCAAATCTTGGTGAGCGACATCCGCATGCCTGGCGGCTCGGGGCTGGAACTGCTGGAAAAAGTCAAGGCCAAGCTGCCGGGCCTGCCCGTCATCATCATGACGGCCTATTCCGACCTGGACAGTGCCGTCAGCGCCTTTCAGGGCGGCGCTTTTGAATACCTGCCCAAACCCTTCGATGTGCCCAAGGCGGTCGAGCTGATCCGTCGCGCCGTGGAAGAGAGTCAACGCGAGGAAGTGGCCGAGCAACAGCAAGCCCAGGCCCCGGAAATGCTGGGCCAGGCACCGGCCATGCAGGATGTGTTTCGTGCCATCGGGCGCCTGAGCCAGAGCCATGTCACCGTGCTCATCACTGGCGAGTCCGGTTCCGGCAAGGAACTGGTGGCGCGCGCCTTGCACAAGCATTCGCCGCGCGCAAACGGCCCCTTTGTGGCCATCAACACCGCAGCCATCCCCAAAGACCTGCTCGAGAGCGAACTCTTCGGCCACGAACGCGGCGCCTTTACGGGTGCGCAGACCATGCGCCGGGGACGCTTTGAGCAAGCCGAAGGGGGAACGCTGTTTCTGGATGAGATCGGTGACATGCCGTTCGAACTGCAAACCCGGCTGCTGCGCGTGCTGTCCGATGGTCACTTTTACCGCGTGGGCGGCCACAGCGCCGTCAAGACCAATGTGCGCGTGATCGCCGCCACCCACCAGAACCTGGAGCAACGCGTCAAGGATGGGGTGTTCCGCGAAGACCTGTTTCACCGCCTCAACGTGATCCGGCTACGCTTGCCCGCCTTGCGTGAACGCAAGGAAGACATTGCCATGCTTACCCGCCACTTCCTGCAGCAAAGTGCACAGCAATTGGGCGTGGAGCCCAAGCGCATCTCCGACGCCGCACTAGCCTGGCTGGAAGCGTTCGCCTTTCCTGGCAACGTGCGCCAGCTGGAGAACATCTGCCACTGGTTGACGGTGATGGCGCCAGCGCAATCCATCGAACCCAAGGATTTGCCGCCCGAGGTGGACGTGTCGGCCCGCGCAGAGGCCGTAGTCCCGGCGCCAGCGCCGCCTGCTGCGGGCGCCACCACGCACAGCGATCCGACGGAGCCGGCATCGGCCCTCGCACCTGCAGCCGCCTCGCCCGTGGTCTCCCAGTCGACGCCTGACCCGGCAACGGCTGCAGCAGACTGGGAGCTCGAGCTCACCGCCCAAGCCAGCGCCATGCTGGCCAGCGGGCGCACGGATGTGTGGGACGCGCTCATGCAACGCGTGGAGTCCCGCCTGATCCTTGCAGCGTTGGCCAGCACACGGGGGCGGCGCATCGAGGCCGCACAAAAACTGGGCATTGGGCGCAATACCATCACCCGCAAGATCCAGGAGCTGGGTTTGGAGTAGTTGGGCCTTTAGCCCCCGTGAATGCTGGTTGATATGCTATGAATTACATAGCAATTGGGTGTGTGGCGCTCGCTGGGGAGTGGTTGGGTATTAGTTTTGGTTATGGCATGCATTTTTGATGCATGCTTCTACTGCGGACGCGCAAACTGCGCACAATGGCGTCTTTCCAACTACATGAGGAGAGCGCCATGCTGATCGGAGTACCCAAGGAAATCAAGAACAACGAGTTTCGCGTCGGCCTGACCCCGGCCAGCGTACGCGAACTCATCGCCAACGGCCACCAGGTGCTGGTGCAGACCAACGCTGGCACCGCCATCGGCCTGGATGACGCCCAGTACCAGGCCGCCGGCGCCGAGATGGTGGCCACCGCAGCCGACATCTTCGCCCGCGCCGACATGATCGTGAAGGTCAAGGAACCCCAGGCTGTGGAATGCGCCATGCTGCGTCCCGGCCAGATCCTCTACACCTACCTGCACCTGGCTCCCGACCCCGAGCAGACCGCGGCCCTGGTGAAGTCCGGCGCCATCTGCATCGCGTATGAGACCATCACCGGCCCCGGCGGCAGTCTGCCCCTGTTGGCACCCATGAGCGAGGTAGCCGGGCGCATGGCCATCCAGGCCGGTGCCACCCACCTGGAAAAGAGCCACGGCGGGCGCGGCCTGCTGCTGGGCGGCGTGCCCGGCGTGGCGCCTGCGCACGTGGCCATCATCGGCGCCGGTGTGGTCGGCACCAACGCATTGCAGATGGCTGTGGGCCTGGGCGCGCGCGTGACCGTGCTGGACAAGAACGTCGACCGCCTGCGCCAGCTCGACCTGGTGTTTGGCAACCGCATCAGCACCGTGTATTCCACCGGCAGCAGCATTGAAGAGGCCGTGCTCGATGCCGACCTGGTCATTGGCGGCGTGCTGATCCCCGGCGCCGCTGCGCCCAAGTTGGTGACGCGCGACATGATCAGCCGCATGAAGAAGGGCGCCGTCATCGTGGACGTGGCCATCGACCAGGGCGGCTGCTTTGAGACCTCGCACGCCACCACCCATGCCGAGCCCACCTACGTGGTGGACGGCGTGGTGCACTACTGCGTGGCCAACATGCCCGGCGCCGTGGCCCGCACGTCCACCTTCGCGCTGAACAACGCCACCATCGCCCACGCCGTGGCCCTGGCCAACAAGGGCTGGAAGGCCGCGCTGCGCGACAACGTGCACTTGAAGAATGGCTTGAACGTCTGCGAAGGCAAGGTTACCTACGAAGCCGTGGCGCGCGATCTGGGCTACACCTACGTGGCGGCTGACAGCCTGCTGGCATAAGCCAGATCAGCCAGTAGCCCTCGCCAACTCTGTGTGAGGTGCTACTGAGGTGATAGCTAAGCGAGTGTCAATACGACCGGCGCATGGTCGCTCGGACGCTCGTTTTTTCTTGGGGCCTTGTCCACCACGCAGGCGCTGGCCTTGTCCTTTAAGGCGTTGCTGATCAAGATGTGGTCGATGCGCATGCCACGGTTGCGGCGAAAGGCAAAGTCGCGGTAGTCCCACCAGGTGTAGCTCTTGGGTGGCTGGGCAAACAGCCGAAAGCTGTCGTGCAACCCCAGGGCGATGAGCGCACGCAGGTGGTAGCGCTCTTCTTCGGTGCAGTGGATGGTGTCCTTCAGGCCCACCGGGTCCCACACGTCCAGGTCATCATAGGTGATGTTGTAGTCACCCATCAACACTAGTTGCGGGTGGGCTTCCAGCTCGGTCTTGACCCACTGGCGCAGGCCCTTGAGCCATTCCATCTTGTACTCGAACTTCTCGCTGCCGGGCTCCTGGCCGTTGGGGAAGTAGGCGCCAATCACGCGCACGCCGTTCACCGTGCCGGCAATCACCCGCGCCATGTCGTCGCCGAAGCCGGGAATATTCTTCACGATGTCGGTGGCCGGCGCGCGCGAGAGCAGGGCCACGCCGTTGTAGGTCTTCTGGCCAAACCACTGGGCGTGGTAGCCCGCATCAAGAAAGGCCGCGTGCGGGAACTTGTCGTCTGTCATCTTCAGTTCCTGCAGGGCGAGCACGTCGACCGGATTGGCGGCCAGCCAGTCCAGCACCTGGGGTAGGCGCACGGATAGTGAGTTGACGTTCCAAGTGGCGAATTGCATCCCGTTCTCCAAGTAAAAAGGGGGCGTCAGCCCCCGTGAAATGTGTGTGTGCAGCTATCAAATATGGAGCAACGCCAGGGCGCCCACGGCCACGCCAGCTGCGCCGGCGCCGAACATGGCGTACTCCAGCCACTTCTTCTTGGTCAATAGCGCAATGGCTGCCAGGGCGATCGCCACTTGCAGCACGGTAGTGGCCTGAGCCCAGCGGTGGTGCAGGTGCAGTTGCTCGTCGCTCTTGTGGTCGAACTCGGTGGCCTCGGCCTCGATCTTTTCGGCGCCGGCCTTGATCTCGGCCTTTTCCTTTTCGTAGCGGTCGATCTTGGCCTGGTATTTGGCGCGGTCGTCTTCCTTGGCGCTCAGGTCACGCGAGACTTCGGCCAGTGACTGCTTGGTGCTTTTGGCCTGGTAATAGTTCCACTGGTTGGAGGCTTCCGTCTTTTTGATGGCGGCGTCGTTCTTGAAGCGGGCTGCTTCAGCCTGGGTGGCTCCACCCATATAGCCCATCAAGGCGCCCACCGTGGCCAGGATGGCGGTGAACATGGCGATCTGGTTGGTGAAGGCGCTGTCGCCGTCGCCATGGCCAGCGCCGTGCTCGCCGTGCTCCAGCGCGTGGTCGTGCGGGCCGTGAACGTGAAATCCGTGTCCTGACATGCTTAGTTTCCTTGGGGCAATGGAAGTGGTTGTGGGTTGCGCAAGCTGACGAAATCGAAGCGAAAGCCTTGTGACGACGTGTGGGTTTCGCGAGCGGTTTCAACCCACTGCGGGCCGAATTGTGGCGCAAATGCGTCGCCGTCGAAGTCGGCGTCAATCTCGGTCACCTCGGCCGTGTGCGCATAGGGCAGGGTGTGGGCATACAACTCGGCGCCACCGATGACCCAGACGTGTTCGAAGTGCTCGCAAAAAGATAGCGCATCACGCAGTCCCGACGAGGGCTTTGCGCCTGTTTCGTTCCAATCGGTCTGGCGGGTGACAACCACGTTGGTGCGTCCAGGCAGGGGGCGAAAGCGCGGTGGCAGCGAATCCCAGGTTCTGCGGCCCATGATGACCGGGCACCCCATGGTCAGGCGTTTGAAGTGCGCCAGATCCTCCGGCAGGTGCCAGGGCAGGGTATTGTTCTTGCCGATGACGCCGTTGCGGGCTTTGGCGAAGATGATGTGCAACTGCATGTCGCCCCCCTACACGGCAACCGGCGCTTTGATGGCGGGGTGGCTCTGGTAGCCAATGACTTCAAAGTCTTCGTACTGGTAGTCAAAGATGGAGTCCGGCTTACGCTTGATGTGCAAGGTGGGAGCGGCAAACGGTGCGCGGCTGAGCTGCAGCTCCACCTGCTCGAAGTGGTTGCTGTAGATATGGCAGTCGCCGCCGGTCCAGATAAAGTCGCCCACGTCCAGGTCGCACTGCTGCGCCACCATGTGGGTCAGCAGCGCATAGCTGGCAATGTTGAACGGTACTCCCAAGAAAATATCGGCACTGCGCTGGTACAGCTGGCAGCTCAATTTGCCCTTGCCGCCGGGTTCGGTGGCCGGGGCCACGTAAAACTGGAAGAAGGCATGGCAGGGCATGAGCGCCATCTTGCTCAGTTCGGCTACGTTCCAGGCGCTGACGATGATGCGCCGGGAATCGGGGTTGGTCTTGAGGGTCTGGATGACCTCGGCAATCTGGTCGATGTGCCCGCCGTCTGGCGTTGGCCAGCTGCGCCATTGCACGCCATAGACCGGGCCCAGGTCGCCGTCGGGGCGCGCCCATTCGTCCCAGATGGTGCAGCCGCGTTCTTGCAGCCATTTCACGTTGCTGTCGCCTCGCAAAAACCACAGCAGCTCGACGATGATGGCCTTCAGGAACACCTTCTTGGTCGTAACCAGAGGAAAACCCTCATTCAAGTCGAATCGCATCTGGTGACCAAACACGCTCTTGGTGCCCGTGCCGGTGCGGTCACCCTTGTGTACACCGTGGGTGTAGACATGGCGCATGAAGTCTTCGTAGGGGCTGCGGATGGGGCGGTGCATGGCGGGCGCGGACAGAGGCGTTCAGGGCCTCGCATTCTAGAGGTTGCCACCGTTTGGTGGGGGCGCGCTACGGCGCCAGGGCGGCCAACCGTGCCGTGTGGGCGCGGTACAGTGCCATCGCCGCCAGCAAGTTGCGCAGCAGCCAGGCGCAGGAAAGCATCAGGGCCATTCCGGCCAGGCGCGCAAACTCTGCTGGCCAGACGGCTGCCGCCAGCACCAGGGCAACGCAGACAACGTGCGCGCGAGCCTGGCCGTTCAGGTGGAATTCGGGCACCACACTCTTCAAGGCCGGGACGGGAAGGCGCCCTCGCCCTAGGCTTTGCAGGTGCATCCAGACCAGGAATGGAACAATCTTGTAGACCATACCCAAAACGACCGACATCAGGCCGCCCACCAGCAGCAAGGCGCCAAACAGCAGGGGCCAGCGTGACCAAGCCGCCACCGCGGGCAGCCAGCGGCTGGCAACCCACAGGGCGCATGCGACCAGCGCGCAGGCCATGCCCAGGCGCCACAACCGTTGCACAGCGTCCAACGTGGCGCGCCGGGGACGCAATTGCAGGTACAAGGTCAATGTGGCAAAACTTGCGGCTACCAGCACCACGCCGATCGAAAGGCCGCTGGCAAGCAACTCCAGATCCAGCAGCTCGCACAGCGTCCAGCTCGCCACCACGGTAACGGCCACGGCACCAAACGAGCGTACAAACCACCTCGGCAGGATGGGGGCGTGCTGGAACATGGGCATGGCCACCGCATTCACGGCCGCCAAAACGGCGCAACCCCAGGCGACAAACCCCCAGCCCAGATGCACATTGGCCAGCTGTTCCAGCGGCAGGCCCGTAGGCCAGCCCAGGGTGAGGGCGTTGGCAAGGCCAATGCTCACCGTAACTGTCAGGCCCAGCAGGCCGAACTGCAGCGCACGGGCCACCACGTTGGGCGGATGCACGCGGCGCAGGGCAGGCACAGCAGTGGCCACGAAAAACAACACCCCCACCGCCATGCAGGCCGTAGCGATGCCAAACAGGATCGGGTAACCGGACAGGAAGGCACCCACCAGGCAGACACCCCCCAGCGTAGTGCCGGTGTGCACCACGGTGGCTACACGCAGCGGGTGACGCAGTGGCGCGCCGGCCAGAACCGGTAGCAGTTGCTGCAGCGCTCCTAAAAGCACCTGCATCATGAAGCCCACGGTGATGAAATGGGTGAATGCCAGGGCAGCGGGCGTCCAGCGCGACTGCAGCAGGTCCGCCCCCGCCCAGGCCAGCAGCAAACCGGCGCTGGTGCCAAACATCGCCGCTGTAACGAAGAATCGCAGCGGCGCACTAAGGGGAGGGCCGCCGTCCAGCGACGGCACGAGTGGCATGCGAAAAGCCCTTACTTGCGCCAGATCAGGATGTGAAACGTCCAGTCTGCGGTCATCGTGGTTTGATACTGGTAGCCCTGATTGGCCAAGGCCCGGTACAGCGGGTGCGGTTCGCGGTTGAGAATGAGCAGCAGGCGATGCCCGTCGGGCAGAACGTCCAGAGCCTCCATGGTGCGGACAAACGGCTCCGGGGCCTCCAGTTCGCGCGCATCAATGACGACGTTGGCAGTGGGTTGGGTCACGGCTGGCAGCTCCAGAAAACCAGGGATTGCGCATTCTCCGACGCCTGCTTGGCGCCGGGCCTTGATGGTGTTTAAGAATTGCGACGGTTCAAGGGCGGTTACAGCATCTTGCCGGGATTCATCAGCCCGGCAGGGTCCAGCGCCTGCTTGATGGCGCGCATCAGCCCCAGGGCCACGGGGGATTTATGTTGCACCAGCTTGTCGCGCTTCAAGCTGCCAATGCCATGCTCAGCGCTGATGGAGCCGCGGTACGCGTCGACCTGGCCGTACACGATGGCGTTGACGCCCTTTTCGTCGTCGCGCAGGAACGCTTCGGCATCGGCGCCGACGGGGGCTTGCACGTTGTAGTGCAGGTTGCCGTCGCCCAGGTGGCCGTAGTTGACCAGGCGCACGCCAGGGTAAGCGGCTTGCAGCAGGGCATCGGTTTCACGTACGAAAGCCGGAATGCGCGAGACGGCAATCGAGATGTCGTGCTTGATGTTCAGCCCCTCTTGTGCCTGCGCCAGCGGAATGCTCTCGCGGATGTGCCACAGCGCACGCGCCTGGGTGATGCTCTCGGCCACCACCGCGTCGAGCACGCAGCCAACTGCTAGCGCGGCCTCCAGCAGGTGCTCGAAGCGCTCGCGGGCGTGGGCTTCGGACTCCTGGTCGGAGTTCTCCAAAACCACAAAATAAGGGCAGGCCGCAGCATTCAAATCTTGGAACGGTACCTTGATCTGCGGGAAATGCTGGGTTACCAGGCTCAGGGCGAACTGGCCCATCACCTCAAAGCCGGTCAGCCCGGCGCTCAGGTGCTGGTGCGCCAGGCCCAGCAAGTCCACGGCGGCCTCTAGCGATGGCAAGGCCGCAAAGGCGGTGAGCTGGGCCTTCGGGGTGGGGTAAATCTTCAGCGTGGCTGCGGTAATGACACCCAGCGTACCTTCGGAACCGATGAACAGGTGGCGCAGGTCGTAGCCCGTGTTGTCTTTGCGCAGCCCGGTCAGCCCGTCCCAGACTTCGCCCTGGGCCGTGACCACTTCCAGGCCCAAGCAGAGCTCGCGGGTATTGCCGTAGCGCACCACCTGCGTACCCCCGGCGTTGGTGCCCAGGTTGCCGCCAATGGTGCAACTGCCCTCGGAGCCCAGGCTCAAGGGAAACAGGAATCCGGCTTGCTCACAGGCCTGCTGCAGGCTTTGCAGCACGCAACCGGCCTCCACGGTGATGGTGAGGTTGCTCGCGTCCAGGGCTCGCACTTGGTTCATGCGCGTAAGGCTCAGCACCACCTGGGTGCCGCTGGTGTCGGGGGTGGAGCCCACCACCATGCCGGTATTGCCGCCCTGCGGCACGATGGCGGTTCCCGTTGCCATGCAGGCTTGCACCACGGCGGCAACTTCGGCGGTGCTGGCAGGGCGCACCACGGCCAGGGCACGGCCTCGTTCGCGCTTGCGCCAGTCTTGTTCCCAGGCGCTCAGATCGACGCAGGGGTCATCATGGGTGAGGACGTTGGCCGCGCCAACGATGTTGCGCAGCTGCGCAAGGAGTGTGGGCCGTGCGCTCACGGTGTGGCTTCCAGGCTATCGGGGTTCTTGTTGGCACCGCGCGGCCCCAAACGCAGGCGCACGTGCAGGGCACAGGCTGCAAAAAGTGCCAGGCACAGCACAATTTCCAGTAATGCCAGGGCATTGCCGGGTGCCTTGTCGCTCCAGGCCCGGACTACGCCCTCGATGAAATACAGCCACACCACCAGCGTGACCCAGCGGTAGGTGTAGAGACGATTCTTCAGCAAACCGGCCAGCGGCAGGCACAGTGGCAGGGCCTTGAGGGCCAGCCACGAACCACCGGGTCGCAGGGGGGCCAGCACCAGTTCCCAGGCCAAGGCCAGGACAATCAGGGCAACCAGGCTGCCAACGGCAACAGTACGGGTGGTTTGGACGGCAGGGGAGGGAGCGTTCATTGCAATGGCATGATAGCGGCCATGCAATTCATTCGTCTCTTGCGGGGTTGGCTGCTGGAAGTGTCCCAGGTGCCCTGGCGCAATGCGCTGGTGATGCTGCGCGAGCGTTTTCGTGATGACCGTCTCGGTGTCACCGCGGGCAGCCTGACCTTTACCACCACCATTGCGCTGGTGCCTTTCATCACCGTGGCGCTGGCCGTGTTCACCGCCTTTCCCATGTTTGGCAAGTTCCAGGACGTGCTGCAAAAGTGGCTCATTGAGAGCCTGGTGCCTGACAACATCGCCCGCCAGGTGCTGGGCTACCTGAACCAGTTTGCGGGCAAGGCCAGCAAGCTGGGCTCACTGGGCCTGGCAGCCTTGCTGGTGTCGGCGCTGGCGCTGGTCTATACCATCGACCGCACGCTCAACAGCATCTGGCGCGTGCGCAAGCCCCGGCCATTGCCCCAGCGGGTGCTGATCTACTGGTCCTCCATCACACTGGGGCCCTTGCTGCTGGCCGTCACGGTGAGCCTGACCTCGTATGCCATCAATTTTTCGCGCGACGTGGTGGGCGACTACTTCGATGCGCTGGGATGGGTGCTAATCCTGGTGCAGTTTGTGCTGATGGCCGCGGGCATGGCGGCGTTGTTCCGGTTCGTGCCCAATACCCATGTGCGTTGGGGCCATGCCTGGATGGGGGGCGTGTTTGTGGCCACGGGCATGGAGCTGGCCAAGCGCGGACTGGCCTGGTACGTGACCCGCGTGCCCACCTATTCAGTCGTGTACGGCGCGTTTGCCACGGTGCCCATCTTGCTGGTGTGGATTTACGTGGTGTGGGTGATCGTGCTGCTGGGCGCCGCGCTCACCGCCTACCTGCCCAGCCTGCTTGCCGGAAGCCGCTTGCGCCGCCTGCCGCACGGCTGGCGCTTCCAGATTTCGCTGGAAGTGGTGCAGCTGCTGGAGCGCGCACGCGCCACCGATGCCAAGGGCCTGACGCTGGAGCAGCTCTGCCACACCCTGCACGTGGACCCGCTGCGCCTGGAGCCCTTGCTGCTGGCCCTGATCGACTTCGACTGGGTCGGCCAGCTGCGCGAAGTGATCCAGCCCGGCACCGAGGCGCGCTACGTGCTGCTGGTGGACCCGGCCGTCACACTGTTGGCGCCCCTGGTGGACGCCTGGCTGGTGGAGCGCACGATGCAGACTGAAAAAATATGGCAAATCGGCCGCTGGCCCTCGATAACACTGCGTGACGCGCTCTGAAATCCATAGCACACGCCGCGCCATGCCCGCCACCCCGCTCGACACCCTGCTGGCCGATATCCGTGCCTGCCAGCTGTGCCCGGACCTGCCCCTGGGACCGCGCCCGGTGCTGCAGGCCAGCGCCACGGCGCGCATCCTGATCGCCGCCCAGGCACCGGGGCGCAAGGTGCACGCCAGCGGGCGGCCCTTCACGGACGCCAGCGGCGAGCGCCTGCGCGACTGGCTGGGCATGCCGCCCGAGGTGTTCTACGACGCACGCCGTGTCGCCATCGTGCCCATGGGATTTTGCTACCCCGGCACCGGCGCCGGGGGCGACCTGCCGCCCCGGCCCGAATGCGCGCCCCAGTGGCGGGCGCAGGTGCTGGCCCGGCTGCCGCGGCTGGAACTCACCCTGGTCATCGGCCAGTACGCGCTGGCCTGGCACTTGGGCGGGGCGGGCCAGACGGTTACCCAGGCGGTGCAGGCCTGGCGCAGCCACTGGCCGGGCGTGGTGCCCCTGCCGCACCCCAGCCCGCGCAACAACCTCTGGCTGCGCCGCAACCCCTGGTTCGAGGCGGAACTGGTGCCCGCCCTGCGCGCGCGGGTGGCGGAAGTGCTGGGCGGGGTTGGCGAATGCTATTGATTTTGTAGCTGTCCACGTCCATTTCACGGGGGCTGGAGACCTAAATGGCGGTGCGCCGGCGCCCATTGGCGTTTGGGGCCAATTGGTGCATCATCGCGTTGGAGATTCGGACCCGCCCAACCCATTGCACAAGGAGTCCAAGCTTGCGGCGACGCCAGTGTCTTTTGCCATTGCCACTGCTGTGCGCTCCAGCCTGGCTGCGTGCCGCTGCGCCGACCGTGGTGGGCGTGGATGCCAACAACCCGCCGTTCATGTACGCGCAAGGCGGGCAGGCCGCCGGGCTGTATCCGGCGTTGCTGCGGGCCCTGTTCGCGCAAGCGGGCCTGGCGCTGACGCTGGAAGCCAAACCCTGGAAGCGTTGCCTGCAGGATGCCGACGAAGGCCGTGCGGGCATCGGCGGCGTCTACAAGAACGAGGAGCGCCTGCGCAAATACGATTTCAGCGAAGCGCTGTTCGTCGAGCGCATGGCGGTGTACCTGGCGCCGCATGCGCAGTGGACGTTCGACGGCCTGGCCAGCCTGCACGGCCGGCGCGTGGGCGTGGCGCGGGGTTGGAGCTACGGGGACGCCTTCGACAAGGCCGTGCGCGATGGCTTCCTCACCGTGGAAGAGGTCAGTTCCGACGCCCAGAACTTCAAGAAGCTGGCGGCGAACCGGATCGATGCCGTGCTGGCCATTGAAGAGGCCGGCGCCACCCAGATGGCCGATGCGGGTGCCGCGGGAATCGAGAAAAGCCCCCGGTACCTGTTCGAGAACCCGACCTACCTGGCCTTTGCCAAGGCAGCCCGGCAAACCGGCACCTTGGCCGCCATCAACCGCGCCTTGGACCAGCTGCACCGCCAGGGCCGGTTTGAAGCCCTCGTGGCCGCGCAGCTGGGCATGTGCTGAACGTCGGTGGTGCGGCTAGGCTGACAGGAAGCCCTGGATCGCCGCCAGCGTGGCGTCGGGCGTTTCCGTCATCTGGTGGTGGCCCACGGGCAGCGACACCACCTGCACCGTCTTGCCGCTGGCGCGCGCCTGGCCGATCAGGCCTTGTGCGGCACGCGGCGCGGTCATCTGGTCCTGCGTGCCCAGCACGAACAGCACGGGGCAGGTGATGGCGGCGATGGCGGCCTCGCCATTGGCGTAGCGGTCGCAGGCCACGAAGCCGCGGTGGAACACGTTGACGGCACGGTTGCTGGCCAGTACGCGCCGACCCAGGGCCATGCTCGCGCCATACACCCAGGTGCCCGGACCCAGCGCCGAGGGCGGCGCGGCCAGGGTGGAGCGCGAGAACACGTTGATCATGGCCAGCGCCTTCTCGGGTTCCTTCAAGGAGGTCTCGATCAGCACGGGCGACACCTTCATCGGGAAGGCGGTGCCCACCAGCACCAGATGGGTCACGCGCTCCTTCAGTCGCGAGGCGGCCTCCAGCGCAATGAGCGAGCCCCAGCTGTGGCCGATGAGCGCGGCTTGTTGCACGCCGGCGGCGTCCAGCAGGGCGGCGACGAAGTCGGCGGCCTCTTCGACGCTGGAGGGCGCCTCGCCGGCGCTGCGGCAGTGGCCCGGCAGGTCCACGGCGAGCACGTTGTAGCCGTGGTTGGCCAGGTAGCGGCTTTGCAGAATCCACACGCTGTGGTCGTTGAGCACGCCGTGGATGAAGACCACGGTGGGCTGGGCCGGATTGAAGGCCTTGCCGCCGGTGTAGCAGTAGGTGGTGGCGTGGTTGACAGTGAGTTCCATGGTGCTCAAGCTCCCGCTTTCTCTGCGGCCTTCAGGGCGCGCTTGAGGTCGTCGATCAAATCGTCGGCATCTTCCAGGCCGATGGACAGGCGGATGGTGCCCTGGGAGATGCCGGCACCGGCCAGGGCCTCGTCGGTCATGCGGAAATGGGTGGTGCTGGCCGGGTGGATCACCAGGCTGCGGCAGTCGCCCACGTTGGCCAGGTGGCTGAACACCTTGAGGGTCTCGATGAACTTCTTGCCCTGCTCGCGGTTGCCCTTGATGTCGAAGCTGAATACCGAACCCGCGCCCTTGGGCAAAAGCTTCTGCGCCAGCGCGTGGCTGGGGTGGCTTTCCAGCAGCGGGTGGCCGACGCGGTCCACGAAGGCTTGCGAGGCGAGGAACTGCACCACCTTCTCGGTGTTGCGCATGTGGCGCTCCATGCGCAGGCCCAGCGTTTCCACACCCTGCAGGATCAGCCAGGCGGTGTGCGGGCTCATGCATGCGCCGAAGTCGCGCAGGCCTTCGCGGCGCGCGCGCAGCAGGAAGGCGCCCACGGTGCTTTCCTCGCTGAAGTTCATGTTGTGAAAGCCGTCATACGGCGCAGCCAGTTCCTCGAACTTTCCGCTCTGCGCATGGGCCGCGGCCCAGTCGAAACTGCCGCCATCGACCACGATGCCGCCCACCACCGTACCGTGCCCGGAGAGGAACTTGGTGGCCGAGTGGTAGACCAGATCGGCGCCCAGGGCCAGTGGCTGCATCAGCCAGGGGGAGGTGAGGGTCGAGTCCACCAGCAGGGGCACGCCGGCCTCGTGGGCGATGCTGGATACGGTGGGGATGTCCAGCACATCCAGGCCCGGGTTGCCCACCGTCTCGCCGAAGAACAGGCGGGTGTTGGGGCGAATCGCTGCCTTCCAGCCGTCGATGTCGCCGGGCTTCACGAACGTGGTCTCGATGCCGAAACGGCGCAGCGTGTAGTGCAGCAGGTTCTGCGAGCCGCCGTACAGCGCCGTGCTGGCCACGATGTGGCCGCCCGCGCCCATCAGCGTGGCAATGGCCAGGTGCAGGGCCGCCTGCCCGCTGGAAACGGCAATGGCGCCAATGCCGCCTTCCAGCGCGGCCACCCGCTGCTCCAGCACCGCGTTGGTGGGGTTGCTGATGCGACTGTAAACGTGACCGGCGCGCTCCAGGTTGAACAGGGCGCGGGCGTGGTCGCTGGACTCGAAGACGAACGAGGTGGTCAGGTGGATGGGCACGGCGCGCGCGCCGGTGGCGGGGTCGGGGGCGGCGCCTGCGTGCAGGGCCAGGGTGTCAAAACCAGGGTCGGCGTAGCCGGACATGGGCGTCTCCAATGCGCGGGTTATCGGGATAGGCGGTAATTGTGGGCTATATTTGCACCCGACTGTTTAATCTGCCTCACGAGGAACCCCATGAAAGTCAGCGACATCCTGCGCGTCAAGGGCGGCACGCTTTACACCATCACCCCGGAAGACAGCCTGGCTGATGCGGCCAAGCTCATGTCCGACAACGATCTGGGTTCGCTGGTGGTCATGTCGCATGGCCTGGTAGTGGGCATGCTGACGTTTCGCGAGGTGATCAAGGCGGTGGTCAACAACGGCGGCTCGTTTGGCAGCATCTCGGTCTACCGCGCCATGGACAACGGCCCCCTGATCTGCACCACCGAGACCGACATCGACGAAGTCCGGCGCATGATGCTGGGCAAGCATGCCCGCTACATGCCCGTCATCAACAACAGCATGCTCATGGGCGTGATCAGCTTCTACGACGTAGCCAAGACCGTGGTGGAAAGCCAGAACTTCGAGAACAAGATGCTCAAGGCCTATATTCGCGACTGGCCAGAAGGCAAAGAGCCGACCTGATTGTGATCCGCTATTGGGGTTTGCTGGCTCTGTCGCTGATTTTGTTCAGTGGTAGGGCTTTTGGTGTTGAAGTTTTACCGATTTATACGCCGCCTGCCCAGCCCTATGGCGTGGCAGTTACGGCCGTTCGCGGTGACGAAACAAGACTGTTGCTTTGGACCAATACACGCGATCTCATTGCGCTTGACAAGCAGGAATTGCTGATCGGAAATCCTTCGGGTGAGTATCTCTCAGCATCTCGATGGGAGAAGGAGTTCTCTTTCAGGCGAACGTCGGCGATAGAGGCCCTTATGCGCCCATTCGACGCGCCGTCTTTCAGTGCTGTGCCATGGCGAGCCGGGACCCATAGCGTCCACATCAAACCGGCGTACTGCGATGAAGGCGCATCTGAATTTCACGAATTGAGGATCGATGGCCTGAAAGTCGATACAGGCATGGACCCGTGTATGAGTTTCACCGAGCCCGTGCTATTTGACGGCAAGTTGTGGGTGGGTACCTTTACACAGGGTGAGTACGCTGTCGGTCCTGGGATTGGTGTACTCGTGTTCGACTTGCAGCGCCGCCAGCGGGTGTTCCAAATCAACAGGACTCTCGGGCCAGGTAATGAGGTTTCGATGCTTGCTGACGAAGAGCTTGGCGGCGTATGGATTGTGAATCGAAGCGCGATTCACTTCTATGGCCGTGATTTTCAATTGTTGACCAAGTGGTACTACAGCGAGCAGATGGATCCAAGCGCAAGAAGCTGGGCTGTGCTGGAGATGTCCAAACAACGCAAATTGCATGATGCTTTTGCAGTTGTTGGAAGGATTATTAACACTCCACCGGAGCGGGAAACCGGCGACGTCGATAAGCGGCCGCAGGCGCTTGAAGGTGATCGCTGGGTTACTACCAAAGGAATTGCTGCTTATCAGCGATACGTAGAAGGCTTACCCCCAAGAGTCCGAAATGGGTTCTGGCTCTTCTATGATGACTTTGAGCGGCGAACTATCCCTATGTGGCGCAAGAAATACATGGATTTCGGAAACGGGGGCAAGGGTTTTATTGCGGCCCGGGAATTGTTGGTATGCCTGTATGCACATGGCGAGGGTGGTCGTTCATGGGGCGCTGAGGATGTGATTCAACGCATCGTTGCCGCAACACAGTTCAATGCGAAGGGCGACTACGTTGATCCGCCTGCGCCGCTCGTGGTTTCCAAATCGTGCCCAACATTTCAATAGCGAGAGCGTTACTGATGCCTCGGGGATAATCCCTGTCCATGAGCGGCAATACTTTCGGACACACCTTTACCGTCACCAACTTCGGTGAATCCCACGGCCCGGCCATTGGCTGCATCATTGACGGCTGCCCTCCGGGCATGGCGCTGAGCGAGGCTGATATCCAGCACGACCTGGACCGCCGCCGCCCCGGCACCTCCAAGTTCGTCACCCAGCGCAACGAACCGGACCAGGTCAAGATCCTCAGCGGTGTATACGAAGGCAAAACCACCGGCACGCCGATCGCGCTGCTGATCGAGAACACCGACCAGCGCTCCAAGGACTACGGCAACATCCTGGAAACCTTCCGCCCTGGCCATGCCGACTACGCCTACTACCAGAAGTACGGCCTGCGCGACCCGCGTGGCGGTGGGCGTTCCAGCGCGCGCCTGACGGCCCCCATGGTGGCGGCCGGTGCCGTGGCCAAGAAGTGGCTCAAGGAAAAGTATGGAACCGAGTTCCGCGGCTGCATGACGCAGATCGGCGAGCTGCCGATTGCCTTCGAGGGCTGGGAGCATGTGCCCAACAATCCTTTCTTTGCGCCCATTGCTGATGTGTCGGCGCTGGAAGACTACATGGAAGCCCTGCGCAAGGGGCATGACTCCTGCGGCGCGCGCATCCGCGTCTGCGCCACGGGCGTGCCCGTGGGCCTGGGCGAGCCGCTCTTCGACAAGATGGATGCGGCAATAGCCTACGCCATGATGGGCATCAACGCGGTCAAGGGCGTGGAGATCGGTGCCGGGTTCGCCAGCGTGGCCCAGCGCGGCAGCGTGCACGGCGACAGCCTCACCCCTCAGGGTTTTGCCAGCAACAACGCGGGCGGGGTGCTCGGCGGCATCACCACCGGGCAAGACCTGGAAGTGAGCATCGCCATCAAGCCGACCAGCTCCATCCTGACGCCGCGCGATTCGATCGACATTGAAGGCAACCCGACGCAGGTAGTGACCAAGGGCCGCCACGACCCCTGTGTGGGCATCCGTGCCACCCCGATTGCCGAGGCCATGCTGGCCCTGGTGGTGATGGACCATGCGCTGCGCCACCGGGCCCAGAACGCCGACGTGCGCACCAGCCTGGCGCCCATTCCAGCCAGGCTGTAGACAAAATAAGCCATTGGCCCCCGTAAATATTGATTGTGTGGCTATAAAGTTCGTAGCATTCACTGAATAAAGGCGCCCTGCATGAAAACCGTCTTCGTCCTCAATGGCCCCAACCTCAACCTGCTGGGCACGCGCGAGCCGCAGGTATACGGCGCGCAAACCCTGGCCGACGTGCAAACCCTGTGCGAGCGCGCGGGCTCGGCCAACGGTTTTGCGGTGGACTTTCGCCAGAGCAACCATGAAGGCGTGCTGGTGGACTGGATTCACGAAGCCGGGCAATTGCAGGCCCAGGGCAAGCTCGCCGGGGTCATCCTCAACGCTGGGGCCTACACCCACACCAGCATTGCGCTGCACGACGCCATCAAGGGCACGGGCGTGACGCTGCTGGAGGTGCACATCAGCAACGTGCACGCGCGCGAAGGTTTTCGCCACCACTCGTATATTTCACCCGTAGCCAAGGGCGTGCTGGTGGGCTTGGGAATCAATGGCTATGCGTTGGCGCTGGCGGCGCTGGCGGGTATGGCCTAAGCGGGCCTCGCTTCATATCATTCTGGCCATGGACACCCCGTCAAAAGCCAGATTCGATCCCGGTTCGCGCGCGGGAAGCGGCTGGGTGTTGGCAGGGGCCTGGCTTGCAATTTTCGTGGCCGTTGTATTGATTGCAGTGGGCGTGGTGCAGAGCAACGCACGTGATATCGAGCACAAGTTTGAGACAAGCCTGCAATCCATCGCGATGGCTTCGCAGCGCCAAGTCCAAACCTTTGTCGATGAGCGCATGCGGGATGCGCGGTTCTTGGCAACCAATGTGAACCTGCGTGCTGCACTGCAGTCTTCCAATTCCCGCCCAGTCGGTCAATGGGAAAGCCGGCTGAACTCCGACCTGCAAGCCATTTTGCAGAACCACCAGTACCGAAGCATCAGTATTCTGGATGCCCAACGGGTGCAGCGCTTTGGCGGCGGGCAGATCGAGCCCCTTGTAGCACCCGAAGCAGATGCCTTGCAGCTTGTATTGGCGCAAGGAACCGAGTCATTCGTAGACATGCATGTTGCCTCTGATGGGACCCCCTGTTTTGGCGTTGCGTATCCCGTGTGAGCCTCAGAGATGTCGGACGCACCGGTTCTGGGGGTCGTGTACGCAGAGGTGGACGCCACAAAAGGGCTGTTTCCACTCATCTTGAGTTGGGAGGGGGTTTCCGAAAGCCAAGAATCGCTTCTACTGCGCTATGAAGGGCAAGACATTGTGTACCTCAGCCCTCTGCGGTTTCGAGTAGACGCATCCCCCCTGAGTGTGCGTCGTCCCTTGGCTGGTTCGCCGTATGCAGAACCAGCCCGATTTGGATGGGATGCACCGACCATCGTTTTCGGGCGCGACTATCGCAACCAGGAGGTCGTGAGTGCTGCCATCGGTGTGCGCTCCACACCTTGGGTCATGGTTGTCGAGATCGATCGTAGCGAGGTCAATTCCGCCGTACAACGCCTGCAGCGCAATGTGGTGCTGATTAGCGCAGTGATTCTTGGTTTGCTGGCCCTCGGCGCACGTTTGCTGTGGCGGGTGAAACATATGCAGGCGCAAGCCCAGCAATTGGCTTTGGACGCTCGCTTCAGTGCCGCGCGCGAAATTTCGATGGATGGCTATCTGGTTGTGAACCTACGGGGTTCACTGCTGGAGTTCAACGATGCGTTGGTGCGCATCACTGGCACGGACCGCGCAATCCTGCTGCAGCGGCCTTGGTCCGAATGGACGGTGCCCGAGGCGCGTCAGGCGCTTGCCGATGAACTGGAGCGAGTGCGCGCAGAAGGGGCAGGGCATTTCACCACCCAATGGATTCACTCGGACGGCCATTCGGTTCAGTTGCAGGTGAGTGCCACTTTCCTGCCCGATGTGGGAGGGGGTACCTTTCAGGCATTCCTGCGTGATAGAGGGCCCGAACTACAGGACCTGGCGCGTATCCAGCGGCTGCAGTCGTATTACGCCTTCTTGAGCCATGTCAATGCAGCCATCTTCAACTTGCGAAATGAAGAGGCCATCCTCGACGCGGTTTGCACCGGGGCTGTGCGAGACGGAGGATTCATTCTGGCGTGGGCAGGCAAGCCCGACAATGAGACCGGTCGTGTCGTGCCGGTGGTGGCCGCTGGGTCGGCTGCTGACTACGTGCGCAAGCTGCTCATCACGACCGATCCCAGCTTGTCCACCAGCCATGGCCCAACGCGCCTGAGCATGGTGGAGCGAACCATTCACTATGTGGATGATTTTCAAGCCGACCGGCGTACCCACCCCTGGCACGCCCTGGGGCGTGAATATGGCTTCCATTCCTCGGCGGCAGTGCCCGTGCTTGTGGGTGGGCGTGCGGTGGCAGTTCTGACGTTCTATGCAGGCGCGCGGCACTACTTCGACGCTGAATTGCGCGCTTTGCTGGAAGAAACGGCGCGCAGTGTGTCATTGGCATTTGAGACTGCGAATGCCGAGCGTATGCGCGAAGCGGCCGCCAAGGCGCACCGCGCCAGTGAGGAACGCTTTGCGCGGGTGTTCGAGGTGTCACCACTGCCCATGCAGATCATTTCACTCGAAACACGGCAAATGCGGGCCATCAACAAAGCCCACGAGCGCACATTCGGCTACCCGCTGTCCAGCCTTCCCGACGAACGTGCCTGGTTCAACGCGGTCTACCCCGATCCCGCGCAACGCCAGCAGATCACACAGCTCTGGAACGATCAATCTCTGCCGCAAGCCCTGGCTGGTGGTTCCAATATGGTCGTGACGTCGCCTGAAATCGCCCTGCGATGCGCCGACGGCAGCAGCCGCATTGTGCGTGGGTACATGAGCGTGGTGGGTGACGATATCGTTGTGCAGTGGGAAGACCTGACGGACATCAAGGCGGCCCAAGCCAAGCTGGCGCGGGACGAGGCGCGTTTTCGTGGCCTGATTGAACAAACGCTGACCGGCATCTACGTCACCCAGAAGGATCGCATTGTCTACGTTAACCCCCGCTTTTGCCAGCTGGTGGGTTTGGCGGCTGAGGACATATTGGGGCGGGATTCGCTGGACATCGTAGCCACCACCCCCGAGGCGCGGAAGGTGGTGCTGCAGGGCAACCTGGGCACCTGGAATGGCGAGCCCTCGTTGATTGTGATGGCGCTGGACGTTTCTGAGCGGGCGCGTGCCGAGCGCAAGATTGCCGCCTATATCAAGCAACTGGAAGGCACCATGCGCGGCACCTTGCAGGCAGTGGCCAACATGGTCGATCTGCGCGACCCGTACACGTCAGGGCACGAACGCCGGGTGGGCCTGATTGCTGCTGACATTGCACTTGAAATGGGCTGGCCGTCCGATCGATGCCAAAACTTGCAGCTCATTGGGCTGGTGCATGACATTGGCAAGATCGCGGTTCCGGCTGAAATCCTGGCCAAGCCGACACGGCTGTCGCCCCTGGAGTACGAAATGATCAAGACCCACGCCGAGAAGGGCTATGAAATTCTCAAGGACGTGGAGTTTCCGCTGCCGATTGCCGAGATCATTCGCGAGCACCATGAGCGCATGGACGGCAGTGGCTACCCACAAGGCCTGCGTGGTGAGCAGATACGCCCCGAGGCACGTATTCTGGCGGTGGCCGATGTGATGGAATCCATGGCGTCGCACCGACCCTACCGTGCCGCGCTGGGACTGCAAGCCGCACTGAAGGAAATCGAGGATCATCGGGGCATCTGGTTCGACGAGCAAGTAGTCGATGACGCGCTACGCATGGCAAGCCGACCCGGCTACCAACTGCCACAATGAGTTTGCTCGTCGGCCCAGGAAAAGACACCATGTTCACAGCTGTTCAGCACTTCGCGCTTTCGTATTCAACGCTGGACTCGGTCTTGCACGACTGGAAGCGCCAGTGGCCGTCGGTGGGTGTCATGGCCTTGCTGCCCGAAGCCGAGCGCATGCACGTGGAGTTGCTGCAGTCACTGTGCAACACGCACCAAGTGACGTTGGTTGGCGCGGTTTTTCCTGCGCTGATTGCGCAGGACTCGTTTCAAACCCAGGGTGTGGTGCTGTTGGCGCTGCAGACCATGCCGCCCTGCTTTTTGCTGGATGATTTGCAGCGCGATGGTGCCGAGCGCATGGCGCAAGCCGTGCGTCAATGCCTAGCAGGCGGTACTGCAGCGCCCCCCAGTCTGTTTCTGGTATTCGACGCCATGGTGCCCAATATCGGGTCGCTGTTGGATCGGGTGCACCAGGCGTTGGATGAGGCACCTTTGTATGTAGGCGTGAATGCTGGCAGCGAAACATTTGCGCCCATGCCTTGCTTGTTTGACAACCAGCGATTGGTGGGCGATGGGGTTCTGGGTCTCTTGCTGGACATCCCGCAGCGGGTGGCCGTGCGTCATGCGTATCCGGTGTCGGAAAGCCTGATGCGCGCCACATCGGCTACGGGCAATCGCATCGTGACCATCAACAACCGCCCCGCCTTCGATGTCTACCGGGAGGTGATTGCCCAGGAATTTGGCGTCGCACTGACCCGGGAGAACTTCTACGACCATGCGGTGCACTTTCCGTTTGGGGTGGTGACTGTCATCGACGTGCTGGTGCGCATCCCCGTAGCACTGGACAGCGATGGGTCGCTGGTCTGCGTTGGCGAGATTCCACCCCATGCGTCGTTACGGCTGCTGCGCGCACCTGCGCAGCTGGCCAACAGCGAGTGCGTGGCGCAGCTGAGTTCCGATGTGCGTGGCAGCGGCGCAGGTGCTGGGCAGCCCTTTGGGTTACTGACGTTCTATTGCGCCGGCAGGCGTATGCATTTTGGCGCACAAGCGGCAGATGAACTGGCCGCTTTGCACAGCGAAACGGGGGCGCAAGCCTTGTTTGGCGCGTTGTCTCTGGGCGAAATTGACTGTTCCAACGATTTCGACTTTCCGCGTTTTCACAACGCGGCGCTGGTGTGCCTGGCGTTGCCCGGCATCGCCATGCAGTCACCCTAACGAATCAAGGTGCCGAAGGCGCTTGCTGGCGGGCTACAGCCCGGCATTCTTGAATAAATCGTCCAAAGATGCCTTGGTGGCCACTCCCGTGGCCTCACTGGCCACCAGGGGCTGCGTCTGGGGGTACTCTTCGGCGATGCGGTCTTCCCAGTAGGTAGTAGGGTTGGGCGCTGCACACAGGCGGCGGAACACCTCGGCAGGCACACCCTTGTAGGCCTTGGCCTGCGCGTTATCCCAAGTTAGCTGCAGCGTGCCGCTGGCGTTGTCAAAGTCGGCGCGGCGGATGCGCCCGGTGGTGAAAGTTTTGGTTTGCATGGCTGGCTCCTTAGCATTCCACGATGTTCACCGCCAGCCCGCCGCGGGCCGTTTCCTTGTACTTGGTCTTCATGTCGGCCCCGGTGTCGCGCATGGTCTTGATGACCTTGTCCAGGCTCACAAAGTGGGTGCCATCGCCGCGCAGCGACATGCGCGCGGCGTTGATGGCTTTCACCGATGCAATGGCGTTGCGTTCGATGCACGGTATCTGCACCAGCCCGCCCACCGGGTCGCACGTGAGGCCCAGGTGGTGTTCCATGCCGATCTCGGCGGCGTTTTCCACCTGCTCAGGGCTACCGCCCAGTACCGCGCACAGGGCACCGGCCGCCATGGAGCAGGCCACGCCCACTTCGCCCTGACAGCCTACCTCGGCCCCGCTGATGCTGGCGTTTTCCTTGTACAAAATGCCAATGGCGGCGGCGGTCAGCAAGAAGTCGTGCACGCCCTGCGCAGTGGCCTGCGGAACGAACTTGGTGTAGTAGTGCAGCACCGCGGGGATGATGCCGGCTGCGCCATTGGTGGGCGCGGTTACCACACGACCCCCGGCAGCGTTCTCCTCATTCACGGCCAGGGCGTAGAGGTTGACCCAATCCAGCACCTGCAGCGGGTCGCGCAAGGCTTCTTCGGGCTTGGACGTGAGCGCATCGCGCAAGGCCTTGGCGCGGCGTTTGACCTTGAAGCCGCCGGGTAGCACCCCCTCGGTGGCGCAGCCGCGCTGCACGCAGGCCTGCATCACCTGCCAGATGCGCTCCAGCCCGGCATCAATCTCGGCATCGCTGCGCCAATGCTGCTCGTTGCGTCGCATCACTTGGGCGATGGACAGGCGCCGTGCCCGGCACTGCGCCAGCAGTTGCTCGCCTGTGGTGAAGGGCATGGGCAGTACGGTGGCGTCGGGGGCAATCACCTTCTGGCGCGCGCCGTCGGCCGCTACTTCGTCGGTAACGATAAAGCCCCCGCCCACCGAGTAGTAGGTGCGGCTGCACAGCTCTTGTCCCTGGGCATCGAAGGCACTCAAGCGCATGCCGTTGGCGTGGAAGGGCAGGGCGGCGCGCATGAACAGCAGGTCGTCCTTTTCGGCAAAGGCAATGGCGTGGCCGCCCGGCAGGGTCAGGCGCTTGTGGGTACGCACGTCGGCCAGGTAGGCGGCAATGTGGTCCACCTCGACCGTATCGGGCTCGTGCCCCATCAGCCCCAGCAGCACGGCCGTGTCGCTGCCGTGGCCCTTGCCTGTGGCCCCGAGCGAGCCATGCAGCCAGCAGCGCACGGTGGCCGTGCGTTCCAGCACGCCCTCGGTATCCAGGCGCAGCGCGAACAGCCGCGCCGCGCGCATGGGGCCCACGGTGTGCGAGCTGCTGGGGCCGATGCCGATTTTGAAAAGATCAAATACTGAAACTGCCATGGGGTGATTCCTAATGACGTGCGTGGGTGGAGCCCTTGTGAGGCTGCATCCATTGAAAACCGCGATTGTGGGGTTGTATGACAAATTGCAGGTTAGCCCCCGCAGAATCTGCGTCAGCAGCTATGAATTGGATAGCAACTGGTGTGTCTTCTGCCGTGGTCACGCTCACGTCTGCAGCCACTGGCGCGTCATTCACCGGGGTGATGGTCAGGCTGACAGTGGCGGTGTTGGAGGCCAGGGCGCCGTTGCTCACCTGGTAGGTGAAGCTGTCCGCACCAAAGTAGTTGGCCTCGGGCGTGTAGCTGAAGCTGCCGTCGGCATTGACGCTGACGCTGCCGTGGGCCGGGCCTGCGATCACCACGGGGGCGAAGCCGGTTTGTACGGCATCGGTGTCGTTGGCCAGGGGGTTGAAGGTGATGGGGGTGTCTTCTGCGGTGCTGACGCTGTCGTCTGCCGCCTGGGGCAGGCCCAGGAGGCGCACGTCGCTGACCTGCACGTGGCTGCCCATGCTGGCGGGCGTACTGCCAAAACCGATGAGGTCGAACGAGAGGTTGACGGCCACGGTGCCGTCCGCATCCCTGGCGATGCCGGTCAGGTCTACCAGGTAGGTGCGGCTGCCGTCCGGGTGGGTGACGTGGGTGACGCCTTGGGCGGCACGCTCAGCCAGCGCACCTGTACTGCCGCCTGCACCACCAGCCGCAGCCTGCAGGTTGAGCAGGGCGTCGGAGTGGCTCAGGCCAATACCTCCGCCCTGGCCGAGCAGGTTGGCGCCGGTGTTGGCGTTGATGAGGGCGGCTTCAAAGGCGTCGTCCGGTCCAGCCGTGGCATCGTCCAGCGCGAGGTTGCTGAGGGTGAAGCTCAGGTAGCGGTCTTTGGGGCCCACCATAAAGACCTGGTTGAGGCGGGTTTGGCTGGTGCTGGATTCGGCCAGGGTGGCGCCTGCGGGGGTGCTAGCGTTACCGGTGTTGGCGGGGCTTGCAACCACATTGCCTTGGGTGGCCCAGTCTTGCAGGGTGGCGAGGTTGCCGCCTTGCAGGGTGGGGTTGGCCGAGAACAAGGCTTGCGACAGGGCTTGGCTGGTACCCAAGGCGTTTGTGCCTTCGTCCTCGGGCCTGCGGCCCAGGGCCAGGCGGCCTATGAGCAAGGCGCCCAGGGGTGCGCTGGGGTTGAGCGGTGCACTGGGGGCGTCCGGTGCCTGGGGTGCGCTGCCATCGGCCACGGTGGTGCTGGCTTTGAGCTGGGCCACCAACTGGCTCATCAGCGTTAGCTCGTCAGCGCTGGGCAGACGGCGCTGGCCGGGCTGTAGGGTGGCGGACATGAAGTCGGCACTGTCTGCGCTGTGTTCCAGACCCAGGGCGTGGCCGTATTCGTGGAGCAGGACAGAAAGCATGTCCATCTTGCCCTCTGCCGCGCTCCCCGCCTTGGCTTGCCAGAGGTTGGGGTTGCTGGTGGGCAGGTAGTCGTCGGTGTTGTCCAAAGGCGTCGGATCAACGTACCAGCCGTGGCCAGCGGCGTTTGAGTCCAGGGTGATTTGGGCGGATGCGCCCTCGCCTGTGGTTTGGCCGACGGAGGAGCCTGCAAGGTCTTGGAAGCCGGTCAGAGCTTGGCTGGCGGTGGCGAGTAATGAAGATAGCTGACTAGCGCGTTGCCAAGCAGCGTAGTCTTGGGTGCCGGAATTGAAATCGGATTGGGAGATTTTCCAGCGACCTGAACCGCAATCGTCAGGTGAAGGCGCATTCCCGAAACTGCTGTGAGGATCCGATGTCAGTTTAATCAGGTAGTGTATCCGCACCTTGATACCATCATTTTCAACCTGTATAACGAAGCGATCTAGACCATCTTCCTTATCCGACCAGTAGTGATATTTCCCCTTGAAAGACCACTGCCCTTCATCCGAAACAAGCTTACCAAGCTTAGGTGCCTTGATAAGGGTAACCTTGGTGCTATCGCTATCGAAGCTGAAGTTCTTTTGAACGACATCGGATCGATGGTAGTTATTCAAATAGCTGTCAGCATCAATAGTCGGGTAAATTTCCGCGCCCATTGACGGGATCGCCGTCTGGCAAACACCATAGGCGAAATTATCGGCCGCCTGTGAGGGCGAGACCGCAGAAACGGCAATCACGGCACCGGTCAGCCAGCCAGCATTTACTGCATCGGGAACCCACATCATTTTCTCCTCGGCGGATTGCGTTAATTGCTCAAAAATCGGTTCAGCTTGTGCCCACAGTTGCGCTTCTTGCTCAGCCGTTAGATCTGGCCCGACTGATGTTTCAGTGAGAGTTTCGCCGACAACCTGTAGCTGTGCCAGCCCTCTACCGATTTCGACGGCTTGGCGTGTGGCGAGCGTCACGCCAAAGCCCTGCAGAAAGTCCTGCTGGCCAGCAAGGACTTCGGGGTCAGGTCTTGTATTGCAACATTCCCCCTAGTCACCCCTGCCTGTGTATAGAAACCTGCGGCAGCCATTGCAAACATGGCGCGGATAGCTCTTGTTTTCATAGCGTCTCCCTTTCATTTGGTTTTCTATCAGTTGCCACCGCCCGAACTACCGTGAAAACAGGGCCAGGCTCGCATGAATTGGCCGTGCTGGCGGGCGGGTCTTGCTGCTTGTCTTCATGCCTCACAGACCCCATCGGTCGTTTCGGTGCGTCGGGCCTGGAGCCTGTACCGGACGAATTTTCAAGCAGCCGTGCTGCGCCGCCCCAATCCTTCGGCAATCAACGCCAACACCAAGGAATTGAGCGATACGCCTTCGGTTTTGGCTCTGGCAGTCAGTTGCATGTGCATGGAGCGCGGAAGCCGCGCCAGCACCTTGCCAGACGCGGACGCCGGTGTGAAATCGTTCACGTTGAATGTCGGGGCAGGGACTTCCTGCCCCATGTCCACCATGGCACTGACTGTGGCAATGAAGGCCTCGCGGCCATCGGCAATCGCTTCGAGTTCGGTGGCCCCGTCTGCCACCACGCCAGGTATGTCGGGCATGGTGAACATGAAGCCACCGCCGTCTGCCGCAGCAATGGGGCTGACCACATGGCTATAGGCTTCGAAGGGGAAGGCGGGCTTCACTTTTGCAATGGTCTTGACGGTCATGGCTTACTCCTGAATCTGGTCGATAAGCGCAACAAAGCGCTTGATGTAAATGGCCTTGATAGGCCGGTGGGCAGGAACAGACAAAGGGTCTTTGACCAAAGGGTGTGAGAAAACGTGGTGACTGCCCCCGGTGCTTCGCACTTCCATGCGGTACTGTTTGGCAACGGTGAGCAGCTTTGCCATGGCCCAGTCGTTTGGGTTCTGGCGCATGGCTGCGAGTAATTTGGTTGCCGTGTTCATCTGTTGTATGATAGTACCTGTAATATCAATTTACAAGCATAGGTGTCCGAATTTCTGTGCAAACGGGGTGAACTCCAATTTACGGAGGCCAGCACACATCAACGGCAGCTTCATGGACTATGCGCAAAGAGATACCAAGCAAATTCAAATTGGGGATTTGAAAATGCATCGTATCTCCTGTGTCATTGCTTAAAGCGTAGGTTCAAGCCTGTAGCGCAAGTGTGACCGCAGGCGCACGCTTTGCAAAGTGCTGTTGCACCTGGCCTGCAATTTGGTGGGCGGTGACGGCCGAGAGCGTCCAACCCAGGTGGCCGTGGCCGGTGTTGTAGAACACATTGGCACAGCGGCCCTGGCCTACGCGCGGCATCATGGTGGGCAGCATGGGGCGTAGCCCGGCCCAGGGCTCGACACGGCGGGTGGACACGCCGGGGAAACACTGGTTGACCCACTGCGTGAGGGGGCGGATGCGGTCGGCGCGGATGTTCTGATTCATGCCATTGAATTCAGCGGTACCCGCTACACGGAAGCGATCAGCGCCCAGGCGGCTGGTGACCAGTTTGGTCTCGTCGTCGAGCAGGCTCACCCAAGGTGCTGCGCGCTGGCTTTCCTCGTCTTGCAGGTGCACGGTGATGGAATAGCCCTTGACGGGGTAGATATTGAGCCGGTCACCCAGTTGGGCGGCCAGGTCGCGGCCCCAGACGCCCGCACAGACCACCACGGCGTCGAACAGCGCCTGTTGTGGTGCGCCGTCAATGCCTTGCAGCAGCAGCGTACTGCTGCGGCCATCAGCCTGGGCTTGCAGCACTTGCGTGCCGCGCAGGAAGCGCACGCCCAGGCGTTCGCAGGCTGTTGAGAGGCCATGGGTAAACAGGTGGATGTCGCCGGTGGAGTCGCTCTCGGTATAGAAACCGCCGTAGTACTGCCCAGCCAGCGTGGGTTCGATGCTGCGCATCTCGTCGGGCGTGACGGCACGGCGCTCCAGCCCGCCCTGGGCCAGCAGTTTTGTTACGTTGGCAGCGTGGTCAAACCCCTTCTTGTCGCGGTAGATGTGCAGGATGCCGCGCTTCTCGTGCTTGAAATCGATGCCTTCCGATTGCGCCCAGGCAAACAGGTGCTTGCGCGCTTCAATGGCCAGCTTGGTGGTGGCGATGGTGTTGTCGCGGTAGCGGGGCAGGGCGGCCACGAACTCGGTCATCCAGCTCAGCTTGTGCCAGGTGGGTAGCGGGTTCATCAAGAGCGGGGCGTCGGGCGTGAACATCCACTTCAGGCCCTTGATGAGCGTGCTGGGGTGGTTCCACACCTCGGCGTTCGAGGCCGAAAGTTGCCCGCCATTGGCGTAGGACGTTTCCATCCCGGCGTAGCGGTTCTTCTCGATCAGGGTGACTTGGAAGCCCTGCTGGGCCAGGGCGTAGGCAGTGGTAACGCCGGTGATGCCGGCGCCAATGACGGCGATGTGTTGCATGGTGCACTCTCTTCTAAAGCGGTCCAAAACAAAAAAGGTCGCCGCGCATGCACCGTGCACACGCTGCGACCCCCTCTGTTTTGAGACCTGAGAGATTCACGTTGGCCGATGGGCTAACGCTTGCTCCTGCGGTGAGCCGGGGAACCAATCCCGGCCGCTCTTCAGAGTGCCTGTGCCCCACATCGGGGCCTTACCGCAGCGGTCCTTTTGCCTGAGAGTTTCCGGGGTGGTTGCTCCTTCGGCGCCGGGCGTTTCAGCCCGGTCTCTCCCGTTGCGGTGCTGGACACGGAGACGGGCTCCGGCTCCAGCGGGCGGGGCAGCATGCAAGGCGATGCCCCACCCATGAAAGTATCAGCGGCTACTATGCCAGATCGCCAACCGGCACGCAACTGCAAAACAGGTTGCGGTCGCCGTAAACGTTGTCAACACGGCCCACGCTGGGCCAGTACTTGCCGGCCTTGAGGCTGGCCATCGGGAAGGCGGCCTGCTCGCGGCTGTAGGGGTGGTCCCAGTTACCAGCTACCACGCTTGCGGCGGTGTGCGGGGCGTTCTTGAGCACGTTGCCCTCTTGCGGCATGGCGCCACTTTCCACCTGGGCGATCTCGGCGCGTATGGCGATCATGGCGTCGATGAAGCGGTCCAGCTCGGCCAGCGGTTCGCTTTCGGTGGGCTCCACCATCAGCGTGTTGGGCACCGGAAACGACAGCGTGGGTGCGTGGAAGCCGTAGTCCATGAGGCGCTTGGCCACGTCTTCGGCCATGACGCCGCAGCTATCCTTGAAGTGGCGCAGGTCCAGGATGCACTCGTGGGCCACGTGGCCGTTGGCGCTGGCGTACAGCGTGGGGTAGTGGTCCTTGAGGCGCGTGCTGATGTAGTTAGCCGCCAGAATGGCAGCTTCGGTGGCTTGTTTGAGGCCTTCGGCACCCATCATGCGGATGTACATCCAGCTGATGGGCAATACGGCTGCGTTGCCCAGTGGGGCGGCACTGACAGCGCCGATCTTGCTCGCAATTCCGCCAGCAGCGTGGCCCGGCAGGAACGGAACCAGGTCTTCCACCACGCACACGGGGCCGACGCCGGGGCCGCCACCGCCGTGGGGGATGCAGAAGGTCTTGTGCAGGTTGAGGTGGCTCACGTCGCCGCCAAATTCACCCGGTGCGGTCACGCCCACCAGGGCGTTCATGTTGGCGCCGTCCACGTAAACGCGGCCACCGTGGCGGTGCACCAGCGCGCACAGTTCTTTTACCGTGGTTTCGAACACGCCGTGGGTGCTGGGGTAGGTAATCATCACGCAGGCCAGGTTGGCACTGTGCTTTTCGCAGGCGGCTTGCAGGTCGGCCATGTCTACGTTGCCATTGGCATCGCACTTGGTCACTACCACCTGCATGCCCGCCATCTGGGCGCTGGCGGGGTTGGTGCCGTGCGCGCTGCTGGGGATGAGGCAGATGGTGCGGTGGGCTTCGCCACGGCTCTCGTGCCAGCCCTTGATGGCCAGTAGGCCCGCGTATTCACCCTGGCTGCCCGCGTTGGGCTGTAGGCTCACGCCGGCGTAGCCGGTGGCGGCGCACAGCCAATCGCGCAGCTGCTGGTCCAGCAGCGCATAGCCTGCGCGCTGCTCGGCGGGGCAGAAGGGGTGGATATGCGCAAACTCGGGCCAGGTGATGGGCATCATCTCGCTAGTGGCGTTGAGCTTCATGGTGCACGAGCCCAGCGGAATCATGCTGCGGTCCAGTGCCAGGTCCTTGTCCGAGAGGGCGCGGATGTAGCGCAGCATGGCGGTCTCGGAGTGGTGGGTGTTGAACACCGGGTGCGTCAGGAAGGCACTGGTACGGCGCAGCGCGGCCGGGATAAGTGCCGGAGCGCTGTCGGCCAGGGCGTCTACGCTGGGCAGGGCCTGGCCGTGCTGGGCAAAGAAGGACCAGACCAGGGCCACGTCCTCGCGGGTGGTGGTTTCGTCGAACGACACGCATAGCGTGTCTGCGGAGGCAATTCGCAGGTTAGCCCCCGCTGATACTGCGCGGGCAGCTATCGATTTGGTAGCGTCTGCGGTGCGCACGCACAGTGTGTCAAAGGCGCCGCTGCCATGCTGCGTGGCGGTGAAGCCCAGTTGCGCCAGACCTTGGGCGGCGATGGCGGTGAAGCGTGCTACGCGCTCGGCGATGCGCTTGAGCCCCTGTGGGCCATGGTACACGGCGTACATGCTGGCCACCACGGCAGGCAGCACCTGGGCCGTGCAGATGTTGGAGGTGGCCTTTTCGCGACGAATGTGCTGCTCGCGTGTTTGCAGGGCCAACCGGTAGGCCGCGTTGCCGTGGCTGTCCACGCTCACGCCCACCAGGCGCCCCGGCATGGATCGCTTGTATTCGTCGCGGCAGGCCATGAAGGCGGCGTGCGGACCACCATTGCCCATGGGCATGCCAAAGCGCTGGGTGGAGCCGATGGCGATGTCGGCGCCCATGTCGGCAGGCGACTTGAGCAGGGTCAGCGCCAGCAGGTCGGTTGCCAAGATCAGGGCTGCGCCCTTGGCGTGGACGATGGCGGAGTCGGTGCTCCAGTCGGCCAGCCAGCCATTGCTGGCCGGGTAGGGAGCCAGGGCGGCGAAGTAGTCGTCGCGGCCCAGGGCGGCCTTCCATTCGTCTTCGGACTGTGTCACGCACAGCGCAATACCCATGGTCGAGGCGCGGGTGCGCAACACTTCGATGGTCTGGGGGTGGTTGTCTGCGCACACCACCAGCACATTACCCTTGGCCTTGACCGAACGCTTGGCCAGGGTCATAGCCTCGGCGGCGGCCGTGGCTTCGTCAAGCATGGAGGCGTTGGCGATGGGCATGCCGGTCAGGTCGCACACCATGGTCTGGAAGTTGATGAGGGCTTCCATGCGACCCTGGGAGATTTCGGCTTGGTAGGGTGTGTAGGCGGTGTACCAGGCGGGGTTTTCGAGGATGTTGCGCAAGATCACGCCGGGCGTGTGGGTGCCGTAGTAGCCCTGGCCGATGAAACTCTTGAAGATTTGGTTCTTGCTCGCCAGGGCCTTGAGTTCGGCCAGCGCCGCCGCCTCGGTAATGGCTGCCGGGATCGGCATACGGTCGCTTCGGGCAATGGCGCGCGGCACCACGCCGTCGATCAACTCTGCACGTGTGGCACAGCCCACGGCGGCGAGCATGGTTTTTTCCTCGTCCGCATCAAAACCGATGTGACGGGCAATGAATTCGCTGGTGTTTTCCAGGCTGGCAAGGGTGGCGTTGGCGGACATGGTGGAACTCGAAAAACAGGAAGGGGGCGGGGCCGTGCAAAGCGGCGGGTGCCGCAGCCCGGGTGGGGTGCTGCGGCAGGGAGTCAATCAGGCGTTTTGTTCAAATGCCTTGTAGCTGGTCTCGTCCATCAGGCTGTCCAACTCTGCGGGGTTGGAAAACTTGACCTTGAAGAACCAGCCCGCGCCCATGGGGTCGGTGTTGGACAACGAGGGGTCGGCGCGCAGGGCTTCGTTCACGTCGGTGACGGTGCCGCTCACGGGCATGTACACGTCGGCGGCCGCCTTCACGGACTCAACCACACCGGCCACGTCCTTGGCGGCGTAGCTCTTACCCACTTCGGGCAGGTCCACGAACACCACGTCGCCCAGGGCGTCTTGCGCATGCTGGGTGATGCCCACGGTGGCGGTGTCGCCTTCGATGACCAGCCATTCGTGGTCGGGGGTGAATTTGATGTTCATGGAGTGCTCCTGAGAAAAATGTGAAAAAGGGTATTCCTGTGGTGAATTTCCGCCAACGGCAACTGTAGCCGCTGTCGGCGGGTTTTGGTGATCAGCCGCGGTAGTAGCGGTTGGGCACGAAAGGCATGGCGCTGACCACCATGGGTACGGGCTTGCCGCGCACGATCGCGATCACCGTGCTGCCCAGGGCGCTGAAGGCGCCGTCCACGTAGCCCATGGCCACACACTTGTCGATCGTGGGCCCGAGCAGGCCGCTGGTGACTTCACCGATCTTGTTGCCAGCGCCGTCCTGCAGTTCGGTGTGCTCGCGCACGGGGATGCGTTCCTGGGCCACCAAACCTACGCGTTTTTTGGTTCCGGCCCCCGTGGAACCTGCGAGACCTGCTAGTATTTTTGTAGCGCCAGGGAAACCGCCTTCACGCGCACCACCGGCGCGGCGCACCTTCTGCATGGCCCACAAGAGGTTGGCTTCCACCGGGGTGGTAGTGGTGTCGATATCGTTGCCGTACAGGCACAGGCCAGCTTCTAACCGCAGCGAGTTGCGTGCACCCAGGCCGATCGGTTTGACTTCGGGCTGGGCCAGTAGGGCGCGGGCTAGGGCGTCCGCTTGGGACTCGTGCACGGAGATCTCGAAACCGTCTTCACCGGTGTAGCCACTGCGGGTCAGGAACACGTCGATCTTCTGGGTGCCGCTGCTTGTGTCGATACTCACGGTGAAATTGCCGCCGGTCATGAACACCAGCTTTTCCACGCCGGGTGCCAGGCGCGACAGGGCGGTGACGGCCTGCGGGCCTTGCAACGCCAGCAGCGCCATCTCGGGCATGGGGATGACCTGGCAGCGCGCGCCGATCTTGGCCTGGATGTGGGCGATGTCACCCGCCTTGCAGGCGCCATTGACGATGACGAAGATCTCGTTGTTGCCCTTGTTGAAGAACATCAGGTCGTCAATGATGGTGCCTTCCTCGGTGGTCAGCAAGCCGTAGCGCTGCTTGCCCACAGGCAGGTCGATCACGTCCACCGGCATCAGGGTCTCGAAGGCAGCTGCGGCGTCCGGGCCCACCAGGCGCAACTGGCCCATGTGCGACACGTCGAACAGACCGGCGGCATTGCGGGTGTGGTGATGCTCTGCCATCAGGCCGGCGGGATACTGCACCGGCATGGAATAACCGGCAAAGGGCACCATGCGCGCGCCGAGCTCGATGTGCAGGGCGTTGAGCGGCGTGGTCAACAGGGTTTGGTCAGCGGACATGGGCTTTTCTCCGAAAAGTGCATACACATTGGCATGCAGGGCAACCTGAAACTCACGGCGCCTTGCGGTGCCGGGAGGCTGCCCCCTGTCCTTGGTACCTGAGAGATTCACCGGGCCTGCGTGCACCTGGGGTGCGCAGACTGCGGCTTGCTCCTTCGGTGGGTTGCTGCGAGGTACGATTACCTTGCGCAACCACTCTCCAGTGGGTTGTCGCTGCACACACGCAGTGCGCAACGGTGGTCAGTCCTTTTGCCTGAGCGTTCAGAGCGCTGCAATCAGCCCCCCTGCGCCTTCGGCGGCCCGCACGCCGACGGGCTCTCTCCTGACCGATCAGAATTCTAACGGGCTTCAGGCCGCTGTGGCGGCCTTTTTCAGGATGGCATACATCTGATCTTTGAGTAGGAGCTTTTCCTTCTTGAGATTTTCGATTTCCTCGTGGGTGCCCGCTTCGATGTGCGACTCCATGTTCTTGATCTTCTGGTCCATGGAATTGTGTTGATCAAACAAACGGCTGAAGTGGTGGTCGCTGGTCTTGAGCTGGGTAATCAGGTCACGGTATTCGGGAAACATGCAAACTCCTTGTCGATGGGGGCGATTGTGCAGGCCATGCTGCACAACCCGCGCTGTTCGAGTGTAACGAGGGTGACTTGCGGCTTGCTTGCGCTGCCTTACATGCCAGCGTAGTTGGGGCCGCCACCGCCTTCCGGTGTTACCCAGACAATGTTCTGGCTGGGGTCTTTGATGTCGCACGTCTTGCAATGCAAACAGTTCTGGGCGTTGATCTGCAAGCGGTCGGTGCCATCGTCCGACTTCACGAACTCATAAACACCTGCCGGGCAGTAACGACCCTCCAGACCTGCATACTTGGCGAGGTTGACTGAGACCGGTGTCGACGCATCTTTTAGCGTCAGGTGCGCAGGCTGGTTTTCCTCGTGATTGGTGTTGCTGATGAACACGCTGGAGAGCCGATCAAAAGTGATTTTGCCGTCAGGTTTGGGATACACGATGGGTTTGCACTCGGATGCCGGCTTCAGGTAGGCGTGGTCGGGCTTGTCGCGGCGCAAGGTCCACGGCATGTTGCCGCGCAGCACAAACTGCTCGAAGCCGTTCATCAATGTGGCTACGGTCAGGCCATGTTTGAACCAGGTCTTGAAGTTGCGCGACTTGTTCAATTCGGTATGCAGCCAACTGTTCTGGAAAGCCTCTGGATAGCTGACAAGCTCGTCATGCTGACGACCGGCTACAACCGCATCAAATGCGGCATCACCTGCCAACATGCCCGTCTTGATGGCGGCGTGGCTGCCCTTGATCCGGGAGACGTTGAGGAAACCCGCGTCGCAGCCCACCAGCGCGCCACCAGGAAACACCGTCTTGGGCAGGGACAGAAGCCCGCCAGCAGTGATGGCGCGGGCGCCATACCCCAGGCGTTTGGCGGTGACTTCGCCCTTGTCGTTCTCGAGGTAGTAACGGATATTGGGATGGGTCTTCCAGCGCTGGAACTCTTCAAAAGGGCTCAGATAGGGGTTGGCATAGTTCAGTCCCGTAACGAAGCCCATGGCAATCTTGTTGCCATCCATGTGGTACAGGAAGCCACCGCCATAGGTGTCACTTTCCATAGGCCATCCGGCGGTGTGCATGACAAAGCCTGGGCTGTGGCGCGATGGGTCGATTTCCCACACTTCCTTGATGCCGATGCCGTAGGTCTGGGGATCCTTGCCTTCGTCGAGCTTGAATTTTGCGATGAGTTGTTTGCCGAGATGGCCCCGGGCACCTTCGGCAAAGATGGTGTATTTGCCTACCAGTTCCATGCCAAGCTGGAAGCTGTCGCCTGGGTTGCCATCTTTGCCCAGACCCATGTTGCCGGTGGCTACGCCACGCACCGAGCCATCCTCGTTGTACAACACTTCGGCAGCTGCAAAACCGGGAAAAATCTCCACACCCAAACCTTCGGCCTGTTCGGCCAGCCACCGGGTGACTGCGCCGAGGCTGATGACGTAGTTCCCGTCGTTGTGGGCGCATTCGGGGAGAAGGAAATTGGGGGTGCGGAAGGCTGAGTTTTCGCCGAGGAAGCTCCAGGCATCGTCGGTGACCGGTTGGTTCAATGGGGCGCCTCTTTCCTTCCAGTCAGGGATCAACTCGCTCAGGGCGATGGGATCCATGATGGCTCCCGAAAGAATATGGGCGCCGGGTTCCGAGCCTTTCTCAAGAACCACAACCGAAACGTCCTTGCCCTGCGATGCTGCCTTCTGCTTGATACGGATGGCGCAGGACAAGCCTGCCGGGCCACCCCCGACCACAACGACGTCGTACTCCATGGCCTCACGGGGACCAAACTGGGCAAGAATTTCTTCGTTTGTCATGATGTGTCTCGTTCAATAATGGATGTCAGTGGAGGGCGGCATTGGGTGGCTCTGCTTGCTGCGGCCCGAAGGCATTGTATGCGCAGCTTGTACATAAAAGCACGATCGTTCTTTTCCAAATTTTGTGGAGGTTCTCTAAATGGCGTACAGCATCGATCTTTCTGGCCGAGTGGCCTTTATTACGGGGGCTTCCAGCGGTTTGGGTGCGCAGTTTGCCCGAACGTTGGCGGCTGCAGGAGCGGCGGTTGTCTTGGCGAGTCGCCGGGTTGACAAACTCAAGGCGTTGCGCGCCGAGATTGACGGCGCTGGGGGCGATGCACATGTCTTTGAACTGGACGTCAACGACCCAGACTCGATCAAGTCGGCCGTGGCACATGCCGAAACGGAAGTCGGTTCGATCGACATCTTGATCAACAATTCGGGCGTGAGCACTACGCAGCGCTTGCAGGATGTCACGCCCGAAGACTTCGACTATCTGTTCAACACCAATGTCAAGGGTGCCTTCTTTGTCGCACAAGAGGTTGGCAAGCGCATGCTGGCACGCGCCACAGGGGCTGCGCCGGGCACGTACACCGGCGGGCGCATCATCAACATCGCATCGACGGCGGGACTGCGTGTGTTGCCGCAGATTGGTGTTTACTGCATGAGCAAATCGGCGGTGGTGCAAATGACCAAGGCCATGGCCCTGGAGTGGGGCCGCTTTGGCATCAATGTGAATGCGATCTGCCCAGGGTACATTGATACGGAGATCAACCACCGGCATTGGCAAACCGACGCGGGAAAGAAACTGATTCAAATGTTGCCACGGCGTCGGGTCGGGCACCCACGCGATCTGGATGCCCTGCTGGTCACGCTGTGCTCTGACCAAAGCCATTTCATCAATGGTGCCGTAATTGCAGCCGACGATGGCTTTGCTGTCTAGTTTGCAGCGACTTAGCGCGGTGCGAGGCGGATGGCACCGTCGAGTCGAATAACTTCGCCATTGAGCATATCGTTTTCAAAGATGTGCAGGGCCAGCTTGGCATAGTCTGCCGGAGTTCCCAGACGCGACGGGAAGGGCACACCTGCCGCCAGTGCATCTTGCACATCCTTGGGCATGCCAAACAGCATCGGAGTGCCAAAGATGCCTGGTGCAACGGTCATGTTGCGAATGCCGTTGCGGGCCAGATCGCGCGCAATGGGCAGCGTCATGCCGACGACACCGCC
Source organism: Rhodoferax sp. (assembly GCA_046348185.1). Classification (GTDB taxonomy): domain Bacteria; phylum Pseudomonadota; class Gammaproteobacteria; order Burkholderiales; family Burkholderiaceae_C; genus Allorhodoferax. The sequence goes on from JAXMER010000013.1 coordinate 510,771, forward strand.
TTTGGATGCGCTGTAGGCGGCCTGGCCAATCTGGCCATCGAACGCGGCAATGGACGCTGTGGAGATCATCACTCCGCGCTCGCCAGTGGCCTCAGGGTCGTTTTTGCACATGGCCTCGGCTGCGAGGCGAATCATGTTGAAGCTTCCGATCAGGTTGACCGTGATGGTCTTGCTAAAGAGGGCGAGGTTGTGTGCCCCGTTCTTACCAACGGTCTTTTCTGCGGGCGCAATACCAGCGCAATTTACCAATCCCATGAGTTTGCCCATAGCTACGGCTTGCGCTATGACTGCTTGGCCATCGGCTTCCTGGCTAACATCGCATTTGACAAACACGCCACCAATTTCCTTGGCCACGGCTTCACCTTTTTCAACCTGCATGTCGGCAACAACGACCTTGCCACCTTTGGCTGCCAGTGCGCGAGCTGTGCCTTCGCCCAATCCCGAGGCGGCGCCTGTAACGATGAATACTTTGCCTGCAATTTCCATGGGTTGCTCCTCAGTGGTTGGATGTCGTAATTGACGTTTACGTAAACGTCAATTATGCCCCAATGTTGTTCGATCTCTCTGCGGTCATGAGATGGCCTCGGTTTTCCTGCTATACTCTCGCTTCTCGAATACTGTAGGCGCGTAGCTCAGCTGGTTAGAGCACCACCTTGACATGGTGGGGGTCGTTGGTTCGAGTCCAATCGCGCCTACCAATGCATGCCCTTGCTCCTTCGGAGTAAGGGCATTTTTGTTGGTGCGTCCGGCATGACGCACTCACTAGGAGGTGAAAGACCTCTACTCGCCCTGCAAGGGGAAGAGTTAGCCGAAGGCAAGGGTTTCGCGGGTGACTGCGAGTCTGAAGGAAGCCCGATGGCAAAGCGCTGGCCTGACGAACAGGAAGCGGATACGAGGCGTCACAGGGGGGTAAGGAGTCCGAAATCTCTAAAGCCCGAAACTTGCACGGAACCCTGTGGCGTAGATCCGACGGGCATAAGCGTGAAAGTGGGTGCGTAATACCCGGAGAGATCTGAGTGTGGTGCCCGAAAGGGCTACCGGCCATCGAAAGGTGACGGGAGGCCTGCTCAGAAGTCAGCAGAGGGCATAGTAGGCGGCGACGCTGAAGGCCCGAACAAGTGGAAACGAGAGTAGGAACGAAGTCACTCGATGTCAGTCGATGAAGCAGAAGCCCTCGCAGGAGGGGCCAGCCGCGAGAGAGCCGGACGGAATCCGGTGATGGCGCTCGCTGGTGCCAAGACTGATGCGGCGTACGGCGCACAACCGAAATCGGAGAGAGACCGGCTCATGAGCCGTGTCGTGGAGCGCGACAACATGCAGCTCGCCTACAGTCGTGTCATGAAAAATCGTGGTGCACCCGGCATTGACGGAATGCGCTGTGAAGACCTCAAGGCGTGGCTCAAGGGGAACTGGTCGCAGGTAAAGCGGACACTGCTGGATGGAACCTACCGCCCCCAAGCGGTACGCCGGGTGGACATCCCCAAGCCGCAAGGCGGGGTGCGCACGCTCGGTGTGCCAACGGTGGTGGATAGGCTGATTCAGCAGGCGCTGCATCAGGCAATGCAACCCTTGTTTGAACCCACCTTCTCGCAGAGCAGCTACGGTTTCAGGCCGGGAAGGAGTGCGCAACAGGCGGTGGCTAAGGCGGCAGAGTACATCCGTGGCGGCAAGCGCTGGGTGGTGGACATGGACTTGGAGAAATTCTTCGACCGTGTAAACCACGACGTGCTGATGGCACGGGTGACGCGTCAGGTACAGGACAAAACCGTCTTGAGCCTGATACGCCGGTTTCTGGAGTCCGGGATGATGGCCAACGGGGTGGAGACACCACGGGACGAGGGGACACCGCAGGGCGGACCTCTGTCGCCGTTGCTATCCAACATCCTGTTGACCGATCTGGACCGGGAACTGGAGGCCCGAAACTTGTCGTTTTGCAGGTATGCGGATGACTGCAACATCTATGTGGGCAGCCAGCGGGCGGGCCTTCGCATCATGGAAGGCGTGAAACGGTTTCTAGCAAACCGGCTCAAGCTCACTGTGAACGAAGCCAAGAGCGCGGTCGAGCGGCCATGGAAACGTAAGTTTCTGGGGTACAGCGTGACTGTGCACCGAGTCAGCAAAATCCGAATAGCCAAGGAAAGCACGCAACGGCTGATGCATGCCGTGCGCACATACTGTGCAGAGGGGAGAGGCAGGTCACTGTCCCAAACCATCGAGAGGCTAAACCCTGTTCTGAGGGGATGGATGAACTACTTCAGCCTGACCCAGAGCCTAAGGGCCATCGAAGCACTGGATATGTGGGTGCGCAGACGCCTTCGGGCAATGTTGTGGCGGCAGTGGAAAAGGCCAAAAACGCGGGAAGCCCGTCTGCTCGCCCTTGGGCTTGATGCCCAGCGGGCCTGGAAGTCCAGCGTCAACGGCCATGGCCCATGGTGGAATGCCGGGGCCCAACACCTGTTTCAGGCACTGCCCGTACGATACTTCACGCAACTCGGACTGGTCTCGCTGGTGGTCACCCACCAGCATCTCCAGCGTTCCCCTTGAACCGCCGTATGCGGAACCGCACGTACGGTGGTGTGAGAGGGCTGAGGGGGCAACCCCTCACCCTACTCGATCATGAGGTGCCTAGGGTATTCCATGGGCGAGGGTTTCGGTGCACTCTCTAGAATGTGCTGCACTGCAATACTCTGGCAGGGACGCCAAGCGAATTCGACATGCAAAACAAATCCAATGACCGTAAGCCGCGGGAGCGCGTAATCAAGAAGTACCCCAATCGTCGGCTCTATGACACCGATACGTCAAGCTATGTCACGCTGTCGGAGATCAAGCAGTTGGTCATGGATAACGAACCCTGCGTGGTGCGTGATGCCAAGACCGGCGAAGACATCACCCGCAGCATCTTGCTCCAGATCATTCTGGAAGAAGAGGCGGGGGGGTCTCCCATGTTCACGGCTCCAGTGCTGGCCAACATCATTCGCTTTTACGGGCACGCCATGCAAGGTTTCTTGGGTGGTTACTTGGAAAAGAATATCCAGACCCTGATGGATTTGCAGGCCCCGATAGTTCAGGGTGCCATAAGCAACAACTTGTTCCAGCAGATGCAAGAGCAGATGCAAAAGCAAACCGAGCAGTTGCTTGGAAGCTTCGGAATCAAACGTTAGTGCATCTTGCACGTAGGCCTGATGGCCCTGTTCCTGACGAAATGAATAATGAGTGATGCGATAGCTCCTACACCCAAGACTCCCATGATCGGTTTTGCAAGTCTTGGTTGTGCCAAGGCTCTGACCGATTCCGAGTTGATCTTGACTCAACTGAGTGCGGAAGGCTACCAGACGTCCAAGACGTTTGAAGGAGCCGATTTGGTCATCGTCAACACATGTGGGTTCATTGACGATGCCATCAAGGAGAGCCTGGACACCATCGGTGAGGCGCTGTCGGAAAACGGTCGCGTGATCGTCACCGGCTGTCTAGGCGCCAAGTCGAGTGACGATGGCGGCAATCTGGTTCGGCAAATTCATCCCAAGGTGTTGGCTGTGACGGGCCCGCATGCCACCCAAGAGGTGATGGATGCGGTGCACCAGCATTTGCCTAAGCCCCATGAGCCATTCTTTGACCTGGTGCCGAACGCCTTTGGGTCTGCAGGAATCAAGCTGACGCCCCGGCATTACGCGTACCTGAAAATCAGCGAAGGTTGTAATCATCGTTGTACGTTCTGCATCATCCCCTCCATGCGCGGGGATCTGGTCTCGCGGCCCATTGGAGATGTGCTCACCGAAGCAAAGGCGTTGTTGGATGGCGGCGTAAGAGAGTTGCTGATCATTAGCCAGGATACGTCAGCCTACGGTGTTGATGTGAAATACCGTACCGGTTTTTGGGATGGAAAACCCGTCAAGACACGGTTGCTCGAATTGGCGCAGTCGCTGGGGGCGTTGGCGGAACCCTATGGTGCCTGGGTCCGGCTGCACTACGTGTACCCCTACCCAAGTGTCGATGAGTTGGTGCCGTTGATGGCTTCAGGTCGAATCTTGCCCTACCTGGATGTTCCTTTTCAACATAGCCATCCTGATGTTTTGCAACGTATGAAACGCCCCGCCAGCGGTGAGCGGAATCTGGAGCGCCTGCAAAAGTGGCGCACCGACTGTCCCGACCTAGTGGTGCGCAGTACCTTCATTGCCGGGTTCCCAGGGGAAACTGAGCAGGAGTTTGAGCACTTGCTGGACTTCGTGCGTGAAGCGCAGATTGAGCATGCTGGATGCTTCGCCTACAGCCCAGTCAAAGGTGCGCAGGCGAACAACTTGCCTGGTATGCTGCCTCCTGAAGTGCGTGAAGAGCGGCGTGCCCGGTTCATGGCGGTTGCCGAAGCGGTATCGACTGCCAAGTTGCGAAAGCGACTGGGTTCGACAATGCAAGTGATCGTGGACTCTGCTCCTGGACTTGGACGAAAAGGCGGCATGGGGCGTACTTATGCAGATGCGCCCGAGGTTGATGGAGTCGTTCGCTTACTCCCTCCAGAAAAAATCAGCAAGACCTTGAAAGTGGGTGAGTTCACCAAGGCGCGCATCGTGGGCGCAGAAGGTCACGATCTGGTGGCGCTGCCTGTTTGAAAACCGGAGTACAAACTCCAAAGAAAAAGCCGCTGCTATCAACTAAATAGCAGCGGCTCTCCGTGTAACATTGGTGCCCAGAAGAGGACTCGAACCTCCACGCCTCTCAGCGCTAGTACCTGAAACTAGTGCGTCTACCAATTCCGCCATCTGGGCATCTCAGGAAAGAGAGAATTATATCAGCAAAATTAGCCAATCCAGCACATTGTTGGAAGAAATTGAAGGTGTCGTGCAAGGACATCGAGACGGCCACGGATTCGTCGTACGCGAAGACGGAGCGGGTGACATTTATCTGCCGCCCAATGAAATGCGTGCCGTGCTGCACCGTGACCGCGTAAAAGTTCGAATCGTACGTTCGGATCGCAAGGGCCGACCTGAAGGGCGCGTGCTTGAAATCCTGGAGCGCTCCAATGGCCCGATTATTGGGCGCCTATTGCAGGAGAGTGGCGTGTGGATCGTGGCACCGGAAGACAAGCGCTATGGCCAGGATGTGTTGATACCCAAGGGTGCTACCAGTGTTGCGAGACCCGGTCAGGTGGTTGTTGTCGAATTGGTAGGGCCACCCGCATTGTTTGGACAACCGGTAGGGCGTATCAAAGAAGTCCTGGGTGAAGTGGATGACCCCGGGATGGAGATCGAAATAGCCGTGCGCAAGTACAGTGTGCCGTACGAGTTTTCGCAGGCATGTCTGGCGCAAGCACGCGCGTTACCCGACAAAGTGGTTGCCAACGATCTGATTGACCGCATTGATCTGCGGGATGTGCCTTTGGTCACGATTGATGGCGAGGACGCCCGTGATTTTGATGATGCCGTGTACTGTGAGCCCGCTACGCGTGGGCGTGGGAAGGCTGCGATCAAAGGTTGGAGGCTGTTGGTCGCAATTGCCGACGTCAGCCACTATGTGGAAAACGGCGCTGCGATTGATGTTGACGCCTATGACCGAGCCACCAGTGTCTATTTTCCACGGCGTGTCATACCGATGCTGCCTGAGAAACTGTCTAACGGCTTGTGTTCACTGAATCCGGAAGTAGACCGGTTGTGCATGGTGTGCGACATGTTTGTGACTGAGGAAGGCGACGTGACTGCCTACCAGTTCTATCCCGCCGTTATGTGGAGCCACGCTCGATTCACCTATACGGAGGTTGCAGCAATATTGGGTAACACGCGTGGCCCGGAGGCGCAACGACGCAAAGAACGTGTCGACGACCTTCTGCATTTGCATGGGGTGTACCAAGCACTTGCGGCATCACGGCAGCGACGTGGTGCGGTGGACTTTGAGACAACCGAAACACAGATCATTTGTGATGAAAATGGCCGCATTGAGAAGATTGTGCCGAGGGTGCGTAATGTCGCCCATCGGTTGATCGAGGAGGCGATGCTCGCCGCCAATGTCTGCAGCGCAGATTTCTTGCTGCGTGGAAAGCATGTGGGCTTGTTTCGGGTGCACGAGGGGCCAACACCGGAAAAGAAGGAAATTCTCCGAGGCTACCTGAAGGCTATGGGCGTTTCCTTGTCTGTCAGCGATGACCCCTCGCCAAGTGAGTTCCAGGCAATTGCCGAGGCTACCAAGGATCGCCCGGATGCGCAGCAGATTCACGCGATGTTGCTGCGCTCCATGCAGCAAGCCATCTACACACCCATTAACAGTGGGCATTTTGGCCTGGCGTATGAGGCATACACCCACTTTACGAGCCCGATTCGGCGCTATCCAGACCTGCTGGTGCATCGGGTTATCAAGGCTTTGCTTAAAGGTGAGTCCTACCAGTTGCCGAAGTTGCCTACACCCGGTGAAGCGCAGGCGAAATTGTCACGTCGGCTACAAACTCAGCGCGATGCAACTGCGACAAGCAGCAAGAGTAGTAGGCGTCCGCATGCCGATCAGTTGGCGTGGCAAGCGGCAGGATTGCATTGCAGCGCCAACGAACGAAGGGCCGATGAGGCGAGTAGGGATGTCGAAGCGTGGCTGAAATGCAAGTACATGAAGGAGCATTTGGGCGAAGAGTACAGCGGGGTCGTGACGGCTGCGACGAGCTTTGGTGTATTTGTCACCTTGGATGAGCTGTATGTTGAGGGGTTGGTGCACATTACGGAGTTGGGAAGTGAGTATTTCCGCTTCGATGAAGCGCGCCAGGAACTGCGTGGAGAAAGAACGGGAATCCGGTATGCCATTGGTGCGCGTGTTCGCATACAGGTGAGCCGTGTTGATTTGGATGGCCGCAGAATCGACTTCCGCTTGGTGCCGGAAGCGGGGGCGTTGATCCGTGGGCCAGCAGATTCAAGCTTCAAAGCTGATCTCGGCAAGCAGGTTTCTTCAGCGTACAAGACCAAGGCCAAGCCATCAATGGTAGCCGTTGGACGCAAGGATGCGCCTGCAGTCACCAAGAATGTGCGTAGCAGTACGCAGTCAGCACGTGTGCGTGACAAGGACAGCGTGAAGCGATCTAGGAAGCGCGGTTGATCAGACTTTGGGCAGTAAAACTGCCCATGACCGGCCAGCTGTCTGCAATGGCTCCATGTTGAAATACGCTGAGACAGCTTGCTTCGAAAGCGGACTGCCCTTGCGTGAGATGCGCGCCGATCATACCGGCCAACACATCGCCTGTGCCTGCGCTTGCCAGACGACCATTGCCAGTGGGATTGATGCGAGGCACCATCCCGGGGGCGGCAATGACGGTACCGGAACCCTTCAATGTCACCACACACGAAAACTGCTCGGCCAGAGACTGTGCGGCGTCTAGTCGATTGGATTGAATGAGGCTACTGGAAACGTTCAATAGTCGAGCTGCTTCGAGAGGGTGGGGTGTGAGAACCGTGCTGCTTGGCGGTCTCTTTCTTAGCAATGCCTGCAACGTTGGCTGAGATGCAAGTGCATTAAGGCCATCGGCATCCAGAACAAGTTTGGAAGCGTGGCGCAGCACGTCAGGAAGGCATTTTTCGATGTCTGCGCCTCCTCCGCAACCAGCAACCACCGTCAAGTTGGACAGATTCAGCCGCGCGAGGTCGCGAAACATCAACTCGGGTTGGACCGGATCATGCGTTAGGGTATCTGCATGGAGCAGGGCGACGTACACGCGACCTGCGCCTGCATGGAGTGCCCCGCGTGCCGCAAGAATGGCTGCACCCTCCATGCTTCTGGCCCCGCCAAGGATGGCAACGTCACCGTAACTTCCTTTGTGGGTATTGTGGGATCGAGGCGTTGCCGTCTGAAAGGCACTAAGGCATGCGCAGGCGTTGGTCGGCTGCTGAACGCCCAGATCGTTAAACCAGATGCTTCCGCTGGCCTCGCGTCCATCCGCGGTAAATAGTCCAGGTTTCAAGGTGAGTAAAGTCAATGTGTGTTGGGCCCGTACGTGCAAAGGTACACAACATCCCGCGTCTGCATCCAACCCACTGGGTAGGTCCACCGCCAGTGTTGGCGAGTCGGAGACGTTCATGGCAGTGATCCACTGTGCGCATCGTTCACCCCATGGGTTCAAGGTGCCAATCCCGAAGAGTGCGTCTATGCACAGATCAGAGTGGGGCGGGGGCTGGTCTGTGAAGACGACACCTGATTCTTGCGCATGTTTCAATGCATTTGCGGCATCGCACGGTGGTTCCTTCTCGGGTGCCAGTCGCGTAACAACGACCGTCTTGCCCCACTGGGTCAGGTGCGCCGCAGCCTCGAATCCATCGCCCCCATTGTTGCCCGGGCCGCAAGCAATCCAGATTGTTCTTGCATGGGGGGTAATGGCCAGTGCTTGGCTCGCAACTGCCAGGCCAGCTCGTTGCATAAGGCTTGTGGACCCTTGTAGCGGAGCAAAAGCTGCTTCCAGTGCGCGGGTTTCCGTTGTTCGGAAAAGAGGGCGTGTGCGATCGAACAGGTAGGGAGCCTGACCAATGATGCATTCAGAATTCGTAGTAATCTCCTTCACGGGCTAGTCGGATATCTAGTCCTTGGCTGTCGGGTGCGAGAGTATTCAATGCAGCCTGAAAGACTGTTTCCAATGCGTCGTCGCTCCGGGTGGGTTCATGGTGCGTGCAAAAAAGAGTCTTTACACCGGTTTGTTGTGCAAGCTGAATGCACGAACCAAATGTGCCATGCCCCCATCCGATCTTGCTTGGGTACTCTGCGTCGGTGTAGGAGCTGTCGGCGATCAGGACATCGACGCCTGCAATGGCATCCCGGATCATGGCTCTCTTTTCATCGACAAAACCCTGGTATTCCGCATGTTGCGGGTCATTGGGGTCGTAGATGTTGTATGGCGGCTCATGATCGCCGGTAAAGAATACAGATTTGCCATGGCTCTCGATCCGGTAGCCAAAATTGACAACAGGGTGGTTCAGCAGGAATGGAGTAACGGTGGCCGATCCAATTTGTACGGCTTCGCCAGGGATCAGCGTTTCATATTCAATCCTGGCTTTGATTTCTGCCTCCCTGACGGGAAAGTAGCTATATTGCAACTGGACAGACATGACCTGTTCAATTCCTTTGCCCGACACCGGGTCAAAGGCTCCGTACAGTCGCAAACTGTTGCCAGGTATGAAGTTCGGGATAAAAAATGGTAAGCCCTGAATGTGATCCCAGTGCGAGTGGGAAACCAGTACATGGGCTGTTAGTGGAAGTTGGGACAGCAGCGACTGAGAAAGCGGAAAAATACCGGTTCCAGCGTCCAGAATCAACAATTCGTTGGCATCGGTCCGAATCTCGATGCAGGTGGTATTGCCGCCATAGCGAACCGTAGCGGGCCCCGGTGAAGCAATGGACCCTCGGACTCCCCAAAACTTGATTTTCAAGGCGATTCTCCATGTTTGCACGGATATGCCGTGCCTCAAGTGGCTGACATGGTATACTCGACAGGCTTTGCTACCTCGCTTTCGTGGTATGCAATTCAATCGCAAATCCGCCCGGTCAAGGTGTCAATCAATGCGTTTTTCGCAATGAGTGATCAATGGGTTGGATTTTAGACATAACCTTTGGAGTATTTGTATGGCAGTAACAATGCGCGAAATGTTGGAAGCCGGTGTCCACTTTGGGCATCAAACCCGCTTCTGGAACCCCAAGATGGCCCCCTATATCTTTGGCCATCGCAACAAGATTCACATCATCAACCTGGAGAAGTCGTTGCCGATGTTCCAGGAGGCTGCAAAGTTCGTGCGGCAGTTGGCGGCAAAGCGCGGCACCATTTTGATGGTTGGTACCAAGCGGCAGGCGCGTGAAATTGTGGCGGCGGAAGCGCAACGTGCTGGCGTGCCGTACGTGGATCAGCGTTGGTTGGGCGGCATGCTGACCAATTTCAAGACGGTCAAGACATCCATCAAGCGTCTCAAAGAAATGAAGGCACAGCAAGAGGCTGGCCTGGACAACATGAGCAAGAAAGAGCAGCTGATGTTTGCTCGTGAACTGCAGAAGTTGGAAAAGGACATCGGCGGTATTCAGGATATGAACACCTTGCCGGACGCTATTTTTGTTATCGACGTGGGTTACCACAAGATCGCAGTGGCTGAGGCGCGCAAGTTGGGTATCCCGCTGATTGGGGTGGTGGACTCCAATCACTCTCCCGAGGGTGTGGACTATGTGATCCCCGGCAACGATGACTCTTCCAAGGCTGTGACGTTGTACGCGCGCGGTATTGCTGATGCCATCCTCGAAGGTCGTGCAAATGCCATCGACGACGTTGTAAAAGCCGTTGCCGAGGGTGATGATGAGTTTGTTGAAGTGAGCGAGGCCGCCGCCTAAGTCGCGCCTGCCCAAAAATGGGGGCTTTTTGTGCCCCCTTTTTTTTAGCCTACCTAGCTATTGATTTGATTACGGAGAGAAATATGGCTGCAATTACTGCAAGTATGGTTGCTGAACTGCGTGGCAAGACCGACGCCCCCATGATGGAGTGCAAGAAGGCATTGACGGAGGCCGACGGCGATATGGCTAAGGCCGAAGAGCTGCTGCGCGTCAAGCTGGGCAGCAAGGCTGGCAAGGCTGCTGCTCGCATTACCGCTGAAGGCGTGGTGGTTGCGAGTATTGACGGCACGGTTGGCGCGCTGTTGGAAGTGAATTGTGAGACTGACTTCGTCACCAAGAACGATAGCTTCTTGGCGCTGGCCAATGCTGCGGTGTCCTTGGTCGCGAAGCAAAACCCCGCGGACGTGGGGGCTCTGGGTGCGCTTGCGCACTCTCAGGATGGCTTTGGCCCAACCTTGGAAGAGGTGCGCAAAGGTCTGATTGGGAAGATCGGCGAAAACATGACTTTCCGTCGATTCAAGCGTTTCGACAACGGCTCCAAGCTGGCTTCCTACCTGCACGGCACCCGCATCGGCGTGGTCGTCGAATACGAGGGTGATGCAGTGGCTGCCAAGGACGTTGCAATGCACATTGCCGCCATGAAGCCTGTTGCATTAACCAGCGCCGACGTTCCTGTGGATCTGATCGAGAAAGAGCGTTCGGTTGCGACTGCTAAGGCCGCTGAGTCGGGTAAGCCCGCTGATATCGCAGCCAAGATGATCGAAGGTTCTGTGCAAAAGTACCTGAAGGAAGTCTCTTTGCTGGACCAGGTGTTCGTGAAGGCCGCCGATGGCAAGCAAACCGTTGGGCAGATGCTCAAGGCTGCAAACACCACCGTGAAGGGATTCACCTTGTACGTCGTTGGCGAGGGCATTGAAAAGAAAGTGGACGATTTCGCTGCCGAAGTTGCTGCCCAGGTTGCAGCTGCCAAGCAGTCGGCATAATCCGCGCTACGGTGTAGTTTGAGTCCAAGCGAACATCTGGGAGTCGTTCATGGTTGATGAAAAACCTGCCTACAAGCGCATTCTTCTCAAGCTCTCAGGCGAGGCTTTGATGGGAGATGATGCGTTTGGAATCAACCGTGACACGATTGTGCGCATGGTGGACGAAATCGCGGAAGTGACTCGACTCGGGGTCGAGGTTGCCGTGGTCATTGGCGGCGGCAACATCTTCCGTGGCATTGCGGGTGGTTCAGTTGGAATGGACCGTGCCACTGCAGATTACATGGGCATGCTAGCCACGGTCATGAACGCCTTGGCGCTGGGTGACACCATGAATAAAGCCGGTTTGGTGGCCCGTGTGATGTCGGCGATTGGTATTGAACAGGTTGTGGAGCCCTACGTCCGTCCGAAAGCCCTGCAGTACCTGGAAGAGGGTAAGGTCGTCATTTTTGCCGCCGGTACTGGCAATCCGTTCTTTACGACAGACACGGCTGCTGCTTTGCGTGGAGCGGAGATCGGCGCTGAAATTGTTCTGAAGGCAACCAAGGTTGACGGTGTCTATACTGCGGACCCGAAGAAGGATGCAACGGCAACACGTTATTCCCGCATTAGCTTCAATGACGCCATGTCCCAGAATTTGGGCGTCATGGACGCAGCCGCCTTTGCACTCTGCCGGGACCAGAAATTGCCAATCAAGGTTTTCTCGATTTTCAAGCATGGCGCCTTGCGACGTGTTGTGATGGGCGCTGATGAAGGTACCCTCGTTAGCTTATGAGGTGCCCTCTGGGGTTGGTCTGAACGGCACATAATGGGGATGAAGTATGTCTATCGCTGAAATTAAGAAGACACTGGAAGGCAAGATGGATCAGTCCATTGCCGCGCTGAAGAACAACTTGACCAAGATACGCACGGGACGTGCGAATCCTGCCTTGCTGGATACCGTTCAGGTGGACTATTACGGATCCATGGTTCCTATTAGCCAGGTGGCCAACCTCTCGTTGCTGGATGCCAGGACCATCAGCGTGCAGCCTTGGGAAAAGGGCATGGGTGCCAAGATCGAAAAAGCCATTCGAGACAGCGATCTGGGACTGAACCCTTCAAGCATGGGTGATCTGATCAGAGTTCCCATGCCCATGATGACCGAAGAGCGACGCAAGGAGCTGACCAAGGTCGTACGCGGCGAAGGCGAAAACGCAAAGATTGCAGTACGGAACTTGCGCCGTGACGCCAATGAAGCTGTGAAAAAGCTGGTCAAGGACAAGCTTGCATCTGAAGATGATCAGAAGCGCTCGGAAGCGGATATCCAGAAGCTGACTGACAAGCACGTTGCCGATATTGACAAGCTGGTTGCTGCCAAAGAGCAGGACATCATGGCGGTCTGACCGCCATTGCAGCAGCATCAACACGCATGAATGACCTGGCCGTGGTGCCCAGCCACATTGCCATTGTGATGGATGGCAATGGTCGATGGGCGTCGAAGCGTTTTTTGCCAAGGATTGTTGGGCATAAGCAGGGCGTAGAAGCCCTGAAGCGGACGGTCCAATGTTGTGTTCGACGTGGGGTAAAAACGCTGACTGTTTTTGCTTTCTCGTCTGAAAACTGGAATCGTCCCGTCGACGAAGTTTCCGGGTTGATGGACATCTTGGTGAAAGCTTTGACGCGAGAAGTTCCCCAACTCAAGCGGGATGGTGTTCGCCTCTTTTTTGCCGGTAGCCGAGAGGGGCTTTCCGACCGTGTCCGTTCCGAGTTGACTGCCGCAGAGCAGGCAACCGAGACGAACACCACGCTAGAGCTCAACGTCTGCTTCAATTATGGCGGTCGGTGGGACATTGTGAATGCTGCGAAACGGGTGGTGGCCTGTGGAGATTCATTGACTGAGGACACACTCTCCCGGGAGCTTTCGTTGTCTCATTGCCCCGACCCTGATCTCATCATACGTACTGGGAATGAAAAGCGGCTCAGTAACTTCTTGCTATGGCAGGCGGCATACGCCGAGTTGCATTTCAGTGAAGCATTGTGGCCGGATTTCGACGATGCGGCCTTGGATCAGGCACTGCTTGATTTTGCGCAGCGCGAGCGTCGTTTCGGAAAGACTTCAGAGCAAGTCGCAACGGACGCGGCGTCCCGATAAGGATTGCCATCATGCTCAAGCAAAGAATCATTACTGCGCTCGTATTGCTGGCAGTGTTGGTGCCAGCGGTACTGGCGACGGATACACGTGCATTTGCGTTGGTCTGCCTCGTCTTTGTGGCTGCCGGAGCCTGGGAATGGGCGCGGATGAATCAATGCGCACAAGGGCCTTCGGTCGGGATGGGCGTTGCCCTCGCGATGGTCTGCTTGGTGTCCATGTTGGTAACACCTCCTCAAACGTGGTTGTTGGGTCTGTGGATCGTCGCGGGTGGTTTGTGGGTATTGGCGGGCGCTTGGTTGCTGGCGGTTGGTGCTAGTGTTTGGCCGCGCGTGCCTAGGGTGTTTCGATTGGTTTGCGGTCTATTTGCCCTGTGGGTCGCTTGGCTTGCCGTATGGCAGGCGCGATTGCGGGGAGTCAATTTCCTTTTCTCTGTACTGGTGTTGGTTTGGGTAGCCGATATCTGCGCATATTTTGCCGGGCGTGCTTTGGGCGGTCGGTTGTTCAAGCGGAAACTTGCACCTAGCATCAGCCCGGGAAAGACGTGGGAGGGGGCTTGCGGAGGAATGGTCGGCGTCCTTTTGGGTGCGTTTGTTTGGCGTGCCTTGGATCACGCTCTGCGCTCGGAGTCAGCAAGCCTGTATACCTTGCTTGCATCCAATGGCATCGTGTTCATGGTCGTCGCTTGCCTGTTCCTGGGAACGATGAGCATCGTGGGTGACCTGGTGGAGTCCTTGTTCAAGCGAAGTGCTGGCGTCAAGGACAGTAGTGGATTGTTGCCGGGCCATGGTGGGGTATTGGACAGAGTGGATGCCTTGCTACCCGTCTTGCCCTTGGCGATGTTGCTATCAAGTCTATGAGCAGTGTAAGAACAAAGGTGGTGGTTCTGGGGTCCACCGGGTCCATCGGAACCAACACCTTGGATGTGGTGGCGCGACACAGCGAGCGATTCGAGGTTTTTGCGCTGACTGCCGCACAAAGTGTCGAAACCATTTGGCGCCAGTGCGTTCAGTTTCATCCGCGCATTGCCGTGATGGCGCAAGCTGATGCCGGGCGTAAGTTGCAGGAGCTTTGCCAACGCGAAGGACTTTCCACCCACGTGTTGTGGGGGGAAGCTGCAATCGATGAAGTTGCATGCCATCCAGAAGTCGATGTCGTGATGGCGGCCATTGTCGGAGCAGCGGGCTTGTCACCCTGTCTTGCCGCGGCTCGCACTGGTAAGCGCCTGTTGTTGGCCAACAAGGAGGCATTGGTAGTAGGCGGACAGTTGTTCAAAGAGGTGGTAGCACAAGGAGGAGCAACCTTGCTACCGATTGATAGCGAGCACTCTGCTATCTTTCAGTCGCTGCCGGAGCAACCGGCGAGTTGGGCGGCACGCATTGACAAGATCATCCTGACCGCTTCCGGGGGGCCTTTTCGCACGCGTGACCCTCTTTCCTTCTCCAGCGTAAGCCCGCAGGAGGCCTGCAGCCATCCGAACTGGGTGATGGGTAGAAAGATATCCGTTGACTCCGCCACTATGATGAACAAGGCGCTTGAAGTCATTGAGGCACGCTACCTGTTCGATGTTCGCCCCGACCAGATACAGGTCGTGATTCACCCGCAAAGCATCGTTCACTCGATGGTGCAGTACGTGGATCATTCGGTCGTTGCCCAGTTGGGCACTCCGGACATGCGCGTGCCAATTGCCTATGGCCTCGCCTGGCCCGAGCGCATTGCATCAGGGGCCGGCGCACTCGATTTTTCTCAAATGGCAGCAATGACATTCGAGTCCATTGATTCGCAGGCACATCGCGAGCGTTATCCCGGTTTGGCGCTGGCATGGTCGAGCCTGAGCGCGCCCTTTGGTTCAACAGCGGTCCTCAATGCGGCGAACGAGGTGGCGGTGGCGGCCTTTCTGGATGGCCGTATCCGTTTTGATCAAATCTATGCGGTCAATGTCCAGACACTCGAACGTGTAAGTTTTGATACGCCAGCGGACTTGCCATCTTTGCTCGCCTTGGATCAGAAGGCCCGACGCACGGCACTATCCATTGCCGCCAACCTGAGTCGCTAAGTCAGGGACGCGTTGTCGTGTTGACGATCCTGGCTTTCGTGGTTGCCATCGGGCTTTTGGTGGCCGTGCATGAGTGGGGTCACTTCGCAGCCGCGCGTTTCTTTCAGGTAAGGGTTCTGCGGTTCTCAATTGGCATGGGACCTGCGCTGTTGACGTGGACTTCCAGGAAGAATGGTACCGAGTATCGAATTGGGTGTCTTCCGATTGGTGGTTACGTACACATGTTGGGCGAGGAAGATGATTCCATTCCCGACAAACATGCACAGGGTCTCTCTTTTACTGAACTGGATTGGTTCAAGAAGTCCATCGTCGCTTTGGCCGGTCCGCTGGCAAACCTCGTATTTGCAGTGTTGTTGTTCAGTGCCTTGGGTTGGCACGGTCTGGAGCGCGCCTTACCTATCCTGGGCGCACCATCGACTGGATCCCGACTTGCCCAGGCTGGATTCATAGGGGGAGAACGAGTCCTACGCTTGGGTGGCACTGCGCACACGCTGCAGAATATCGACTCCTTTGACGACTTGCACTGGCGCTTGGCCCAATTCGGGTTGGGTGAAGATGCAGTCACGCTGGAGTACCAGTCGCCCGGCAGCCCCAATCTCCAACAAGGCACGGTGGTACTGCAGGGACTGCCATCACCGGGTGATGGGGATGGAGGGGCGTTCTACCGCGCATTGGGCCTGAATGGGCCCATGGTGCCTGCCGTGCTTGGCGAATTGCAAGACGACGGCGCTGCGCGAGCTGCGGGGTTGCGTTCCGGTGATCGTGTCGTGCAAGTAGACGGCCTTGCTGTCATCGATGCAGGTCAACTGCGTGAACGAATTCGACTCTCTGGCGCTTCAGGTCAACCGCCTGCGCAGCAATGGCAAATCCAGCGCAGTGGATCGTCGCTAACTGTGGTCGTGACACCCAAGCTGGTTCAAGAGTCCAAGATCACCATTGGACGGGTAGGCGCTGTCATAGGTCAACGACCCGAGTCGGTAACCATTCGTTACGGGTTCCTGGACGGCCTGCAATATGGTGGGGCCCGCACCTGGGAGCTGTGCGCGATGACGTGGAAGACACTGATTCGCATGGTTGCAGGGCAGGGATCTTTACAGCAACTTAGCGGACCTTTGACGATTGCGGACTATGCTGGTAAGTCCGCTGCGCTGGGGCTTGAATCCTTCGTGCACTTCCTGGCGTTGCTCAGTGTCAGCCTGGGTGTGCTGAATCTGCTTCCGATACCTGTCTTGGACGGTGGTCACCTGATGTATTATCTTTGGGAGTCACTGTACAAAAGGCCTGTGCCTGCACCATGGGCCGCACGCCTGCAAAAGGCCGGTTTGGTGGTGCTGGTGTTGATGATGTCGATTGCGATTTCTAACGACGTGGCACGCTTGCTGCGATGACAGGGCCCATCCTGATGTCCAGCCTACTAATTTTGAAAAACATGCAATTCAAACGAACTATCCTGAGCCACGTCAGTGCCATGGCGGTTTCCATCCTATTCGCACACAGTGCATGGGCAATCGAACCATTTACCGTCAAGGACATTCGAGTCGAAGGGTTGCAGCGTGCGGAGCCGGGAACCGTGTTTGCCTCCTTGCCCGTCAAAGTCGGTGACACCTACACGGATGACAAGGCCAACGCTTCCATCAAGGCACTGTTCAATCT
The DNA here is from genome assembly GCA_046348185.1 of Rhodoferax sp. Lineage (GTDB taxonomy): Bacteria > Pseudomonadota > Gammaproteobacteria > Burkholderiales > Burkholderiaceae_C > Allorhodoferax. The sequence goes on from JAXMER010000013.1 coordinate 527,908, forward strand.
GGGTCTGTTCAAAGACGTTCGCATCGAAGTGCAGGGGGATGTGCTGGTGGTGGTTGTTGAAGAGCGACCCACCGTAGCGGACATCGAGTTTGCAGGCGCCAAAGAATTTGACAAGGACATTCTGAAAAAGGCACTGTCACAGATTGGTTTGGCCGACGGTCGCCCGCTCGACAAGGCGTTGATAGATCGTGCCGAACAGGAACTCAAACGCCAGTACATCAACCGCAGCATGTATGCCGTTGAGGTCGTTACCACCGTGACGCCCGTGGAACGCAACCGCGTCAACGTGACGTTCTCCGTCATTGAAGGCGAGCCCGCTCGCATCAGCGATATCCGTATCGTGGGCAACAAGGCATTCTCCGAGTCCACGCTGCGTGGCCTGTTTGATCTGGACACGGGCGGGTGGCTCACCTGGTACACCAAATCTGATCGGTATGCGCGCACCAAACTCAATGCCGATCTGGAGGCCTTGCGCTCCTACTACCTGGCGCGTGGTTACTTGGAGTTCAAGATCGAGTCCACCCAGGTGGCGATTTCTCCGGACAAGCAAGACATTGCCATCACCATCAACGTGTCCGAAGGCGACCAGTTTGTGGTTTCCAAGGTCAATCTGGCGGGCAATTTCCTGGGCAAGGAAGAAGAATTCCGGTCGTTGGTTGCGGTTCAGGTTGGCATGCCCTACAACGCCGACCAGGTGGCTTTGACCACCAAGGCATTTAACGACCATTTCGGAAACTTTGGCTACGCGTTCTCGCGCGTGGAACAGCGCACCAACATCGACAAGACCACCAACCGGGTCGAAGTGACGTTGCAGGCTGACCCGCAGCGGCGTGTCTACGTGCGTCGCATCAACGTGGCCGGTAACGATCGCACACGCGATGAGGTAATCCGGCGTGAGTTCCGACAGCTGGAGTCCGCCTGGTACGACGGCGAGAAAATTCGACAATCTCGCAATCGCGTGGACCGGCTGGGTTACTTCAAGGAAGTCACCATGGACACGGCCGACGTCCCAGGATCATTTGACCAGGTGGACCTGACGGTCACCGTCGCTGAAAAGCCCACCGGCAGTATCAGCCTGGGTGCGGGCATTTCCAGTGCAGACGGTTTTGGGGTGTCGTTCGGTTTCAAGCAAGACAATGCTTTTGGTTCGGGTAACTCGCTCGGGGTGGAACTCAACACCAGCAAACAGAACCGGGTTATTGTTTTCAACACAACCAATCCGTACTTCACGGAAGATGGCATCTCTCGCAGCTTTGATATCTACCAACGCAATTCCAAGCCCTACGTCAACATCAATAGCTACGCCATTGAGACGACCGGTGGCAGCGTGCGCTTTGGCGTACCCTTCACGGAAACCGACACCGTGTTCTTCGGTGCAGGAGTGGACCAGACGACCGTAGTCCCCGGCGACCTGCTACCCGTGGTGTACCAGGACTTCGCCAATCGTTTTGGATTTACCAGCTATGCCGTGCCTTTGACAGTTGGATGGGGGCGTGACACACGTGACAGCGCCCTGGTTCCAACCGAGGGCAAGGTGATCCGAACCTCGGCTGAATGGAGTGTGGCGGGCGAGTTGAAGTACGTTCGCGGCGTGGCGCAGTACCAGCAGTACATTCCTGTGACGAACAAGATCACCGCGGCCTTGAATGCCGAACTATCGGTGGGTTCCGGTACGGGCGATACACCGTACCCACTATTCAAGAACTTCTATTCGGGTGGCTTGGGCTCGGTGCGTGGCTTTGAGCAGGGCAGCCTGACCACCGGCACCCAGCGCGCTTTGGGGTTGACCGCCACCGGGGGTACCAAGAAAGTCAACTTCAACGCCGAACTGCTGTCGCCTCTGCCTGGTGGAGGCAAAGATCGCACCCTGCGGGTCTATACCTTCATGGATGCGGGCGGTATTTACGGTGCCGATGAGTCCATCCAGTTGGCCGATATGCGCAGTTCGTACGGGATTGGCATCAGCTGGATTTCTCCGGTAGGCCCCTTGCGTCTGGCGGTTGCCCGACCCATCAAGCAGTTTGATGGCGATAAAATCCAGACCCTTCAGTTCCAGATTGGTAGCTCATTTTGATGAATACATCGATTTCACGGTGGTGCGCGATTGCGCTGGTGTCGTTTGCTTCGCTTGCCGCACAGGCGCAGGAATTCAAGGTTGGGGTGGTCAACGTCGTTCGACTGACCAACGAGTCCGCTCCGGCCAAGAGCGCGCAGCAAAAGCTGGAGCAAGAGTTTGCCAAGCGCCAGAAGGAGTTGGCCGACCAGCAAGCCAACCTCAAGTCCTTCAGCGAGAAGTTTGAGCGCGACGCACCCACGTTGAGTGAAACCCAACGCTCGACCCGCCAGCGTGAATATGCCGATATGGGCCGCGATTTCCAGCGCCGCCAGCGCGAATTTCAGGAGGATCTGAACGCCCGTCGCAATGAAGAACTGCAGCAAGTCATGGAGCGCGCCAACAAGGCCGTCAAGCAGGTGGCCGAGGCAGAGAAATTTGACCTGGTGTTGCAGGAAGCGGTGTATGTGAATGCCAAGTACGACATCACTGACAAGGTCCTGAAGATCCTCAATTCGGCCACCAAGTAACGCGGTTGGCAACCCCAGGAGAAGGCATGCATTTGGAACTTGCCTCGGTGGTTGCCGAGTTGGGCGGTACTCTCTATGGCGATGCGGGGTTGCGTATCACCGGCTTGGCGCCTTTGGAAACGGCCGGGGCGGGCGATCTGAGTTTTCTCGCCAACATCAAGTACCAGCAACAACTGCAGACCACGCAGGCGGGTTGCGTCATTGTGGCACCCACAGCGCAAGAAGCCGCCCAGGCGCGCGGCGCCTGCATTGTCACCGAGCAGCCCTACCTCTATTTCGCCAGGCTCACCCAGTTATGGCGGCGCTGGCAAGGGCGTGCCACTGCTGCTGGCATTCATGCCTCGGCCGTTATTGATCCTCTGGCAGAAGTTGACCCAACGGCAAGTATTGGCCCGCTGTGCGTGGTGGAGCGCGGTGCACGCATTGGTGCGCACACGGTACTCAAGTCCAGGGTTACGGTGGGAGAGGATTGCCACATCGGTGCGCATTGCCTGCTGCACCCCGGCGTGGTTATTGGTGCGGACGGTTTTGGCTTTGCTCCCAATGGCCCGACCTGGGAGAAAATCGAGCAACTGGGGGCCGTGCGCATCGGCGACCATGTCGAAATTGGCGCCAACACCTGCATTGACCGCGGTGCGCTGCAAGACACGGTCATTGAAGACGGCGTCAAGCTCGACAATCTGATCCAGATTGGTCACAACGTCCGGGTTGGGCGCAACACCGCCATGGCTGGTTGTGTGGGCGTGGCGGGCAGTGCCACCATCGGCGCCAACTGCACCGTTGGCGGTGGTGCCATCATTCTGGGCCACCTTGCACTGGGCGACGGCGTCAACATTTCCGCGGGCACCCTGGTCAGCCGCTCCATCCAGAAACCGGGCCTGTATACCGGCATCTTTCCGGTGGACAACAACGCCGACTGGGAACGCAACGCTGCCACCTTGAAGCAGCTGCACAGCTTGCGGGACCGTATCAAAGAATTGGAAAAGAAAGTTAAAACCCCATGATGGACATTCACGAAATACTCAAGAAGCTGCCTCACCGATTTCCTTTTGTCATGGTCGATCGCGTGACCAAGATCGAGAAGGGGCAAAGCATCCAGGCGATCAAGAACGTCACCATCAACGAGCCTTTTTTTCCTGGGCATTTCCCCAATCGGCCGGTCATGCCGGGCGTATTGATGCTGGAAGCCATGGCACAGGCGGCGGCTTTGCTGGTGTTCGACAACCAAGGAGCCAGCCCCAGCGACAACCAGGTCTACTACTTTGCCGGTATCGATTCTGCACGCTTCAAGCGCCCTGTGGAGCCTGGCGACCAACTGGTCATGGACATCACCATGCTGCGCGCCAAGGCCGGTATCTACAAGTTTGCCGGGGTGTCACGTGTCGACGGGCAGGTCGTTTGCGAGGCCGAGCTCATGTGCACCATGCGCACCGTGGCCTGAATGCGGGGGTAGAAGCCGTGGCCTATATCCACCCCACTGCCTTGGTCGACACCCATGCTGAGCTTGATGCCTCGGTCACGGTCGGTCCCTATACCGTCATTGGTCCGCACGTCACCATCGGTGCGGGTACCACGGTTGGCGCGCATTGCGTGATCGAGGGGCACACCCACATTGGTCGGGACAACCACATTTTTCAGTTCAATTCGCTCGGCGCCATTCCGCAGGACAAGAAGTACAGCGGGGAACCGTGCGAACTGCACATTGGTGACCGGAACACGATTCGGGAATTTTGCACATTCAATATCGGCTCACCCGGTGACCTGGGCAAGACCGTGGTGGGCGATGACAACTGGATCATGGCCTACGTGCACCTAGCGCACGACTGCGTGGTGGGCAACCACACCATTTTTGCCAACAACTCCCAGTTGGCCGGGCATGTGCACGTGGGCGACTGGGCCATCCTGGGCGGTTTCACACTGGTGCACCAGTTCGTGCGCATCGGCGCGCATGTGATGACTGCGATCTGCTCGGTCCTGCTGGCGGACCTGCCACCCTTCGTGATGTGCCAGGGTCAGCCTGCGGCTGCACGCTCGATGAACTTTGAGGGCTTGCGTCGGCGCGGTTGGAGTCCAGAACGCATCAGCGGCGTCAAGGCGCTGCACAAGATCCTGTACCGCGAGGACCGAACGCTGGAGCAGGCCAAGGCGCGCATGGTGGAACTGGCCGCGCAACGCCCTGAGACGCAGCCGGACGTGGCCCTCATGCTGGAGTTTCTGGAACACACCTCGCCGGTGCGCGGCATCGTGCGCTGAGGCTGGAGGTGCCCTGTTGACGAGTCCAAGCGCCACGCCTGCACCGGACGCCGCCGTGCGCGTGGCCATGGTCGCGGGCGAGGCTTCGGGTGACCTGCTAGCGGGGCTGCTACTGGGTGGCCTACGCCAGCGCTGGCCGGATCTTGCGGTACAGGGTATTGGCGGCCCGTGCATGGCAGAGCAAGGCTTTCAGGCCTGGTGGCCGCACCACCGTTTGTCCGTGCATGGCTTCAGTTGGGAGCTGCTGCGGCGCTACCGCGAAATTCTGGGCATACGTCGGCAGCTCAAAGACCGACTGCTCGCAAACCCGCCGGATGTGTTTATCGGGATCGATGCTCCAGATTTCAACCTAGATCTCGAAGCCGACTTGCGCGCCGCTGGGGTGCGCACCGTGCATTTCGTCTGCCCGTCGGTCTGGGCCTGGCGCGCCGAGCGCCTGGAGAAGATTCGCCGTGCTGCCGACCACGTGCTGTGCATTTTTCCCTTCGAGCCGGAGTTGCTGGACCAGCACGGCATTGCTTCGACCTACGTCGGGCACCCGTTGGCCCGTGTGATTCCCTTGGAGCCCGATCAAGCCGCTGCGCGGCGTGCGCTGGGTTATGACGAGGATGCACAGGTAGTCGCTGTCTTGCCCGGTAGTCGGCCAGGGGAGGTCGAGCATTTGGCCCCACGCTTCTTTGCGGCGCTAGCCCCCGTAAAACTTGCTTATCCTGCTATCAAATTTGTAGTTCCTGCCGCACCCGGTATGCTGGAGCGTTTGCAGCATCATGCGCGCTTCAGTGGGTTGGGCGACAGCCTGAAACTGGTTCAAGGGCAATCGCACACGGTGCTGGCCGCATGTGACGTTACCTTGATTGCCAGTGGCACCGCCACGCTGGAGGCGGCGCTGTTCAAGCGCCCCATGGTCATTGGCTACCACATGGGCTGGATGTCCTGGCAGCTCATGCGGCGTAAGCGCCTGCAGCCCTGGGTGGGGTTGCCCAATATCCTATGCCGTGACTTCGTCGTACCCGAATTGTTGCAAGAGGCGGCAACCCCCGCAGCGCTTGCGCGCGAGCTGCTCACCTGGCTGGATGCGTGGCAGAACAACCCTGCGAAAATACAGACCTTGCAGGCACGCTTTACCGCGATGCACCACCAGCTGCGACAAGATACCCAACGCCTTGCCACCCATGCCATTGAAGAAGTCCTCCGAACGCCGCGCTAGGGGCGGGCCTGCTTTGCCCCAACAGGTTGAATTTGTCTGGGATGCTGCGGGCCTGATGGCCGGTGTGGATGAGGCGGGTCGCGGCCCGCTGGCCGGGCCCGTGTTTGCGGCGGCTGTGATTCTGGATGATCGCAACCCCATCGCCGGATTGGCCGACTCCAAGGTTTTGACCGCGCGGCGGCGCGAGCAGTTGTTCGATGCCATCCACGACAAGGCGCTGTGCTTCTGCGTGGCCCAGGCCAGTGTCGCTGAAATCGATCAACTCAATATTTTGCAAGCCACCTTGCTGGCCATGCGCCGCGCCGTACAGGGTCTGCGACTCAAGCCAACGCTGGTGCTGGTGGACGGCAACCGTTTGCCGGTGTTGGATGTGCGCGCTGAAGCCGTCGTGAAGGGAGACGCCCGGGTGGCGGCGATCTCGGCTGCGTCCATCCTGGCCAAAGTCAGCCGTGACCGCTGGTGTGCAGAGCTGGATGCGCGCTACCCCCAGTACGGGTTTGCCGATCACAAGGGCTACGGCACAGCCGAGCACCTGCAGGCGCTTCTTGCCCATGGAGCCTGCCCGGAGCACCGAACCACGTTCAGCCCCGTTGCCAAGGTGCTGCGATGACGGTTGGTTCAGCCATCACCTCGCGGGACAACCCCCTGCTCAAAAGCTTGCGCAAGCTCGCGCAAGATAGCACGGCCTACCGCAAGGCGGGTCGGGTTTGGGTGGAGGGTGAACACCTGTGCAGTGCTGCCCTGGTGCGCGGATGCAAACCGTCTCTGGGCGTCTTTACGGAATCATATTGGCCTCTAGCCCCCGAAAAATATAAGGCTGCTGCTACAAAAAACATAGTAATTCCCGTCAACCTGTTTCGCGACCTCAGCACGCTGGAGTCACCAGCGGCCATGGGCTTTGTGCTGGATTGGGTGCCCGCGCCGACCTTGCGTGCGGATGTTGCCAGCGTGGTGCTGGACCGGTTGCAGGACGCCGGCAACGTCGGTTCCATCTTGCGCAGTGCCGCTGCATTTGGTTTTAGACAGGTCGTCGCACTCAAGGGCACGGCGGCGCTCTGGAGCCCTAAAGTGCTGCGCGCTGGTATGGGGGCTCATTTTGGTCTGGCACTGATCGAAGGCTTGTGTGCGCAGGATTTGCACGACTGGCCGGTGCCGTTGGTCGTAACCAGTTCCCACCAGGGGCAGTGGCTGCACCAGCTGCGAACCCCCACGCCCTGCGCGTGGGTCTTTGGGCACGAAGGGCAGGGCGTGGATGCGGCACTCATGCAACAAGCCCGCCTGCATGCCCGCATCGCCCAACCCGGTGGGGAAGAGTCACTCAACGTGGCCGCGGCAGCGGCTATCTGCCTGCACGCCAGCGCCACGGCAGTCTGAACCTGTCACGGTTCTGCCACGAAACCGACGCATGCGCGTCATCCGTGCCTTTCAGAATTCTCCTTGTGAAGACAACGGAGAACCCCATGGAAGACAAGCGGATCAACACGGCACGGGGCCTGTCGGGCGTGCCGACCATTGGCCAGCCGGTGCATGCCCTTCAACAACAGTGTCTGCGGATTCTGGAGCGCTCGACCCAGGCATTTGAGCCTGTGCTCGCGACCAAAGCCCCTATCCGTGTGAGCTGGGCGCGCCACCAGGATGAAGTGCGCGCTGCGCAGCGGTTGCGTTATGCGGTGTTCGCCGGTGAAATGGGGGCACGCCTGAAGGCACCAATTCCGGGCCACGACATAGATCTGTTTGACGACTACTGCGAGCATCTGCTGGTGCGTGACGATGCCACCGACGCCGTGATCGGAACCTACCGGGTGTTGACACCCGCCCAGGCCAAGCGCGTGGGCAGCACCTACAGCGATACCGAGTTCGACCTGACCCGACTACGCAACCTGCGGGAACGCATGGTAGAGCTCGGTCGCAGCTGTGTGCACCCCGAACATCGCCATGGCGGAGTCATCATGGCCTTGTGGAGCGCGTTGGGCTCGTTCATGGTGCGCAACCAGCTCGACACCATGATCGGCTGCGCCTCCATTCCGATGTTGCACAACGGCGTGGTCAGCGGCGACTTGGCCGCCAGCATCTGGCGCCAGCTCAAGGAAACGCACCTGGCGCCTATCGAATACCACGTACGACCCCGCCTGCCACTACCGGTAGAGCAACTGGATGGCAGCCTGCAAGTTGAGCCTCCAGCCCTAATCAAGGGTTATCTGCGCCTGGGCTCCAAGGTGCTGGGACCGCCCGCATGGGATCCAGACTTCAACAGCGCCGATCTGCCCATGATGATGCGTATCGCCGACCTGCCGATGCGCTATCGCAGACACTTCCTGGGGGCGTGACGTGAGCCGGTTGCTTTGCCCTGGCATCCCTGGTCGGGTATGTGGATGGGCGGCTGGAGCTGGTGTTCTGGGCGCAAGCTAAAGCGGGCCATCGCTGAGCTAGGCGTGCAAGGACGCGCGGATGTCACACAATTGACATCTGGTGCGTAAACAATCCGTCATCCTCTTGTCACGTTGCGAGTGCTGTTGAATGTTGTCCTTTCTCCGCCGACCTGAACTCCAGACGCCCCTGGCTGCACCGCATCTGCTCGATCGCGACCACAGCATCCTTGCGTTCAACGAGCGCGTGTTGAGCTGGGCGGCACGCAACGATGTCCCGCTGCTGGAGCGCTTGCGCTATCTCTGCATCGTCTCATCGAATTTGGACGAGTTTTTCGAGGTTCGTGCCGAACCCCATTTGGCGGCCCACCAGCACCAGGAGACCAAGGGTGTCTACACGGTGGAGTCGTATGCACGCCTGTCCGTAGCCGTGCACACGTTGGTGGAGCGGCAGTATGCCCTGTACAACGAGCAGCTCATGCCCGCCTTCGAGCGTAACGGCATCAAGATCGTGGCGCATGGGGAGCGCAATGCCTCCCAACGCCAATGGGTCAAGCAGTATTTCGAGCAATCGGTTCGCCCCTTGCTCATTCCGGTCGGGCTGGATCCGTCGCACCCCTTTCCGCAAGTGGCCAACAAGTCGTTGAACTTCATCGTGCGATTAGGTGGCCGCGATGCATTTGGTCGCGAAAACGAAATTGCCATCGTCAAGGTCCCGCGGGTACTGCCGCGGCTCATCCGTATGCCTGCCAAGGTGTCGGGCTCGCGGACCGTGTTCGTGTCGCTGTCGAGCGTGATTCGCGCCCACCTGGCGGAGCTGTTCGCTGGGCGCCAGGTCAGCCAGTTCTCGCAATTTCGGGTTACGCGGCATTCCGATCTGGCAGTGGACGAGGAAGATGTAAAAAACTTGCGTACGGCGCTGCGGCAAGGCCTGGTGCATCGGCACTACGGGCAGGCCGTGCGTCTGGAGGTGTCGGCCGGTTGTTCGGCATACCTGTCAGACTTCTTGAGTGAGCAGTTTGGACTGCCAGCACAGGCGTTGTACCGCGTGCATGGGCCGGTCAATCTGGCGCGCTTGACCCAGCTCATCGATCTGGTCGACAGGCCCGAGTTGTGTTTTCCCCGCTACGAACCCAGTTATCCGTTGCAGATCCAGGCCGGGCGTTCGTTTTTTGAGCAGCTCAAGGAAGGCGACATCATCATCCACCAGCCCTTCGAGAGCTTTAATGGGGTGCTCGATTTCCTGCGTGAAGCCGTCAATGATCCCCAGGTGCTAGCCATCAAGCAGACCATCTACCGCACGGGTTCTGACTCTGAATTGATGGAGCTCCTGCGCGAAGCGGTGCGCCGCGGCAAGGAAGTGACGGCCGTCGTGGAGTTGAAGGCCCGATTTGATGAGGAAGCCAACATCAACTGGGCTGAGGCGCTGGAGTCCATTGGTGCCCAGGTGCTCTACGGCGTGGTGGGGTTGAAGACCCACGCCAAGATGATGCTGATCACACGGCGCGAAGGCAAGGTACTCAAGCGCTATGGGCATTTGTCGACCGGCAACTACAACCCTCGCACGGCGCGCTTGTACACCGATGTCAGCCACATTACGGCAGACACCGCCCTGACTACGGACATGGAGCATGTCTTCGTGCACCTGGCCAGCCAGAGTCGGTTGCCCCGGCTGCACAAGCTGTGGTTTGCACCCTTTGATCTGCACCGCAAGCTCATCGCCAAGATCGACGACTTGGGCGCCGCCGCGGTACAGGGTAAAGCGGCCCGGTTGGTCGCCAAGATGAATGCGCTGACGGATGAAGCCTTGATCCAGAGCCTCATCCGCGCCGGACGCAAAGGCGTCAAGATCGACTTGATCGTGCGCGGCGCTTGCATGTTGCCCGCCCAGGTCAAGGACCACACCGACAACATCCGCGTGCGCTCGATCATCGGACGCTTTCTGGAGCACTCCCGGGTGTTCTACTTCCGCGTGGATGAAAAAGAGGACCTGTACCTTTCCAGTGCCGATTGGATGAACCGCAACATGGTGCGCCGGGTGGAGTTGGCATGGCCGGTGACCGATCCGGTGCAGCGTCAGCGCCTGGTGGATGAATGCCTGGTGGCCTACCTGCACGACGGCCTGGACGCCTGGAACCTGGGGGCCGATGGGCGCTATACGCCGACACGTGGTACAGGCAAGACCCACGCCCATGGCGCGCAGGCGGCACTGATGGCACGCTATGCAGACCGTGGCAAGACCAATCCTGGAGGTTGATTGCAATGGACCTGATTCTGTGGCGCCATGCTGAAGCCGCGCAGGCTGAACAGCCAACTGAAGACATGGCGCGTGCCCTGACCGTACGTGGCGAGAAGCAGGCCGTGCGTATGGCGGCCTGGCTGGATCGACAGTTGCCCGAAAGTGCGCGCGTGCTGGTAAGCCCCGCACGGCGCACCGAGCAAACGGCGCATGCGCTGGGACGCAAGTTCAAGTTGCACCCAGCCCTGGGGCCGGGCCGGAGCGTGCAGGAACTGCTGGAGTTGGCACAGTGGCCCACAGCAAAAGGCTGCGTGCTGGTTGTGGGCCATCAGCCCGCTTTGGGTCAGACCGTGGCGCAATTGATGGGCTTGTCTGCGCAGGAGTGCGCGGTCAAGAAGGGCGCTGTGTGGTGGCTGCGCCACCGCGAGCGTGACGGCGTGGGGCAGACCGTGGTGGTTGCGGTTCAGTCCCCGGAACTACTGTAGCAACCATGATTAGCGGTTTGGGTCCGCTTGGGACCTTGCTCAAACAGGGCGGCCTGTACCCGGTGTTCCAGCCGATTGTGAGCTTGTCGGGCGAGGGTATCTATGCCCATGAGGCACTCATACGTGGCCCCATGAATACGGCACTGCATACGCCCGATGTGCTTTTGCAGGCTGCCGCGGCTGAATGCCTCGGTTTTGACTTTGAATATGCCTGCGTCCGCGCTGCCCTGGCCGTGTGGGGGCAAAACGGTGCACCCGGGCGCTTGTTTGTGAATATCAGCGCCACGGTCTTGGTGGAACTGGTGGAATCGCGTGGCATGCAAGCGCTGCTGGGCTTGATTCGTAGCCTGGACGTCGCTCCCCGCATGCTGGTGCTGGAGTTGACCGAACACGAGCGCGTCATGGACATGGACGCCCTGAGCGCGGTGGTGGCGCAGGTTCGCGCGAATGGCGCAGCTTTGGCCTTGGATGACTTTGGCGATGGGCGATCCAGCTTGCGGTTATGGTCGCAGATCAAACCCGAGGTAGTGAAGATCGACAAGTATTTCACCCGCAACATCAGCCAGCACGGCGACAAGCTCAAGACCTTGCAGGCGCTGTTGCAGATCGCGGACTTGTTTGGCACTGCATTGGTGGCCGAGGGTATTGAAACCGCCGACGATTTGCGCGTGCTGCGTGATCTGGGCATTGCATTCGGGCAAGGCTATTTTCTAGGGCACCCCCATGCGGCACCGGCACGCTACGTGGGTGTAGATGCGCAACGCGTCTTGGCCGAGCGCCATATTGTGGTGTTTCCTGAGCTCAAACGCGCTACCCCGAACGGTTTGTTGAGCATGGTGGCGCTCACCCAAGCGCCCACCGTGACCACCGAAACGAGCAATGACGAGTTAGCTGCGTGCTTTGCGCAGTGGCCCAGCCTACACGCTGTGGCCGTGTTGGAGCGCGAGCGCCCCATCGGTGTGGTGAACCGGGTCCGTTTTATGAACGAGTACAGCAAGTTGTACTACCGCGAGGTTTGGGGACGCAGGCCGTGTGTAGGGCACATCAATTTTCAGCCCCGGGTAATCGAACGCCAGCATAGCGTCAATGAACTGGTTGGAATCCTCACCTCTGAAGACCAGCGCTATCTGAACGATGGCTTTATCGTGACCGAGAACGGCCGCTACATCGGTTTGGGAACAGGGGATCAGTTGGTGCGATCCGTCACCGAAGCACGCGTGGAGGCTGCACGCCACGCCAATCCCCTAACGTTTCTGCCGGGCAACATCCCTATTTGCCAACACATGGAACGGCTGCTTCGGCGCCAAACGCGGTTTGTGGCGTGCTATGCCGATCTCAACCATTTCAAACCCTTCAATGATTTCTATGGCTATTGGCGTGGCGATGAAGTGATTCGGTTGATGGCTCGTGTTGCCCAAGAGCAGTGCGATGCGCAGCTGGATTTTCTGGGCCACGTGGGTGGGGACGATTTCATGCTGTTGTTCCAAAGCCCAGATTGGCGCGCACGGGTGCAGCGCATGGTGCAGGCTTTCGACCGACAAGCGCTCGCATTATTTGACGAAACTGCGCGATTGGCCGGTGGCATCGAAGCCGAAGACCGCTACGGCGTGCGCCGCTTCTTTCCGTGTACCACCGTGTCGGTAGGGGCGCTGGTGGTACAGGCGGGCGGCACCATCAGCGTCGACGAAGTCGCTAACCAGGCTGCCATGGCCAAGCAAGAAGCCAAACGTCTGGGTGTGGGGCTATTTGAGCGTGAGCTGGCCACTGCCTGACATTGGCCAGTTGATGTTCAGTGCGGCGGCGTCTGCAGCAGCTTGAGCCTGCGGTCCAGGCGTTCTACTGCCTCGGTATGGCCCGCGCGGTGTTCAAGTTGGCGCTTGACTCCGATCCACGCCATCAGCGGGCGGCGCCAGCCTTGGGCAGAGGCGGTCTCGATGGCTTGATCCACGACGGCGCTCGGGCACTGTGCACGATGCATCAAGTTACCTGCCGCGACCAGCAAGGCCAGCGGCTCCATGTCTGCGGGCAATGCGCTGGCATCCTGCGGGCCACGCTGTGCGATGGGGCGCTGGGCCTGTGGCAAGTGTTCGATTTGGGCGGGCGTCAACGAAGCGCCTGCAAGATAGGCTGCATAGCTACGCTGCGCATCACTGGTATCAGGTTGCAGCGCGTCAAATTCTGAACAAGGGGCAAAATCCAAAGCGGCCGTTTGCGCGGCGCACAGAAGCAACTCGGCCTGGGCCAGCACCTGAGGACGTCCCGTACGTGCCAACGCGGCGCGCACGTGGTGCATTTCGGCGCGCTGTACCGTGGTGTTGCCCTCCAGGTAAGCGCTCAGGGCACGGTCCATGGAGTCTTTGGCTTCGACCTGCCAGCTTGGTGCGGGTGGTGCTGAACTGCAACCGCACAGAGCTATCACGACCCAGCCCATCCATCCGATGCATCGTGCGCGTAGCGGCGAAAAAGGATGTAGTTTCATGGCAACTCCAGCGGGGTGGGGCGGCCAAACGGCCATTTCCTCTGGATGTCAGTGACCAGACCCTCGATTTTGCGCAGGTTGGCATCCACCTCGTCGCGCAGGGCGCCTAGGTCAGCGCTGGCGCCCTTGGCATTGGCACTGATGGCCTTGGTGTCCTGCAGTATGGCGTCGACACGTTGCAAGCTGCTGCGTAGATCGTTCAGCAAGGCCTGGACCTGCGCTACCGTGGCTTGTGTTTGGGGTAAAAGCCCCTGCTCGGCGTACAAGTGCGTATCGGTATGGGCGGTCAGGCGGTTGAGCTTGTCCAACAGGGCACGGGTGCGCTCCAGCACGGCGGTGACTTTGTTCGCCTCCTGGGGGCTTCCCATCAGCACGGTCAAGGCGCCACCGGGGCCGTTGAGGCGTTCCGTGGTGGTATGGATGTTTGCCAACAACTGGCTGACGGGGCCACCGACGGCAGTGAGGGCAACCAGGTTCTCCATCAGGTTGCGCGCCGCTGCAATGGCTTTGGGGATCTCGGCACTGGCGTCACCTTGCAATACCGTGCGCACGGCTCCCTGTGGCAAGGGCGGGTCACTCAGTACGCCGCTGTAGGCCCGGATGTTGGGGCTGCCCACCACGCCGCGCACCAGGGTGAAGACACTGGAAGTGCGCAGCCAATGTGCATCTTTCTGCGCGACGTCGACCAGGATGCGCACTTTGCCGTGCTCATCCAATTCGATGTGGTTCACGCGGCCAATGGCGAACCCGGAAAAGGTCAGGTCCATACCCACGTGTACACCCTCGGAGTCTTCGGCGATGAGCACCAGGCGTTGCGTGGCATCGAACGCGCCGCGCGCGTAGAGCACGAACGCGATGGCTCCTGCAACCAGTGCCAGGAACACGTAGATGAGCAGGCGGGCCTTGGCTTGCAGGTGTTCTACAGCCGCTGACGGGGTATCGGTAGGCAATGGCATGGTGCGCGGTGAATGACAGAATCAGGCGTAGTTTCCCACCAATGAAGCAACCTCCACCAGCAGCACCAGAGCTGCCATGCGAACCAGGCTGCGCATTTCGGCACTGCTGCGCACAGCTTCGTCGCGGGCAGTGGGGCTATGTTGGGCATCGTTGAGCGCGGAGGCCACCGGAATCAAGGTGACCGTCAGGCACAGCAAAATGATCTTCAGCGCCAAAATGACGCACACCGCCGGGGTGAATACCTGGCCAAACGACCGGATGAAACCCGCCAGCCCGGACAGTGTGAATCCATAACTTACCCAATAGGCTACGACCAGCGACAAGACGCTGGACATGGCCGCCAGCAGGCAACCGGCAAACACCCCGGCAGCCACCCGCGGTAGAACGGCCCGGTGCATCCACGGCAGGTTGTGCAGACCCAGCGCGGGTGCGCCATTGAGCATTTTGGCCAAGTCAGAACCGTCTGGTATGGTGCAACGCACCGCGACTGCAATGGCCGCCGTTAGAGGTATGAGTTCGAGCACCAGCACCCGAATCACCACCTGCAGCGCCAGGTGGGATAAACCGTAGCTGTGTGCCGTCACCACGACGATGTGGGTCAATACCACCGCCAGCACGGCGGTCACCAAGGCAAAGCCCAGCAACAAGGGTGCCGTTTGGGTATACAAGCGAAGTGTTACATGTTCGCGGTAGGGTGACCGATAGCTTGATGGCGTCAGCGCCAGCACCAACAAGGCTGCGCTGGTCAGCAACAAGCACCACCAGGTGTGCATCAGCATGTGCAAGCCCCGCCAGGACTGCACCAGCGCATGCACCGGGTGCCATGAAGTCTTCATGCCGGGTGCTGCCTCAGAAACCCACCAGATCCAGGGGTGTGTCGGTGCGTTGCCATGCCAGCACTTCTTCGCGCAGCAGGTGGGTCGATTGTGGATAGGTCTCAGCCCAGCCGTTGCGGCAGCGCAGCAGCAGGCTGTTGCACCGCAAGTCAGCACCTTCCAGGCTCAGCCCCTGCAAATCGGGGTCGCGGCGGGCATGGCACAGAATCACCGCCAGGCGCAGAGCCAGCAACTGCGCAGCCAGACCCGGTTCCTGCAGAAAGGACTCGATCTTGCGCAGTTTGCCACGGTGGCCGAGCACCAGCAGGCTTAATCGGTGCATTTCGGAAATGGAAAAGCCCATGGCGTCCGCGTTGTCTAGGATGTAGGCACCATGCTTGTGGTAGTCGCTGTGCGAGATATGGCTACCGATCTCGTGCAAGCGGGCTGCCCACTGCAGCGTGCGCAGGTGACGCGGTGCATCAGCCAGGGTGTGCCCGCACGCAAGCCCGAGCCACTGCTCGAACAGCGTGGTTGCGACCTTGGTCACACGGTCACCATGCGCCGTATCCACGCCGAATTTGTCGGCCAGCCGGGTGACGGTGCGCCCCCGCAGATCGTCGTCGTCACCCGTTGCGCCACCCATCAGATCGCAGATCAGGCCATGGCGCAAGCCGCCCGTGGCCTGGTGCAGGGTGTGGATGTCTAGCAGGTTGAACAGCGCGCGCACGATGCTGACTCCGCCACCAATAATGGCCTTGCGGTCCTCACGCATGCCCGCAATGCGTAGGCGATCCGCGCTTTGTGCGGTAATCAGCCGCTCGATCAGCCATTCCAGTCCGTCGCGTGTAATGGCGCCCGCGGGCCAGCCCGCGGCTACCAGAACATCCGTGATGGCATTGAAGGTTCCGGCTGAACCGTAAGCGTTGTCCCACAGGCTGGGGTGGTACTTGTCCAGTGCTTCGTCCAGCACGGCCGTGGCGGCAACCTCAGCCACGGCGAAGGCTTTCTTGGTGAACTGGCCGTCGGGGAAATAGCGCGTGGACCAGGCAATGCTGCCAACCCGGAATGACTCCATTTCCAGGGGTTGGGCGCCTTGACCCAGGATGAGCTCTGTGGATCGGCCACCAATGTCGATCACCAATCGGCGTTCACTCGATTGGGGCAGCATCTTGGCCACGCCCTGGTAGATCAGCCGTGCCTCTTCGCGCCCGGAGATCACGTTGATGGGAAACCCCAGCACGGCGTTGGCGCGCTGCAGGAAGTCGTCGCGGTTGCGTGCTTCGCGCAGGGTCTGTGTGGCGACCGCTCGCACTTCTGACGGGGTGAACCCCGCCAGCCGCTCACCAAAGCGTGCCAGACAATCCCAACCAGCCTGCATGGCTTCCTTGGTGAGGTTGCGATTGTCGTCCAGTCCGCCTCCTTGGCGCACCGTTTCTTTCAGGTATTCCGTGCGGACGAAGTGCCCGTGTTCCACACGACCGATTTCAAGGCGAAAGCTGTTGGACCCCAGGTCCACGGCTGCCAGACGATTACCCATGAGCGTTGCTTCTTTGTTTCTGGAGGACGATGCGTCCACCCGAGCATAGCATCGAGGCCGGGAGCGCTGGCTAGTCAGCGCCATGGTGTTAGCCGATCAAACGACCTTCTGCCGAGACCATGCTTTGTGTGACGTAGGCGGTGCCACGGGCGCGGATGTCGGGGTTGATGCGATACCCGCCCAAGTCCACGATGTTGCGCTTGGCAAAGGCCTGCATGGCGCTGGCACGGGAGATACTGCCTTCCAGGGTTTGCAGTACCTCAAAGGTGTACCGTGCGGCGATGTAACCGGCCAGGCTCAAGGGGGTCGGCGCTTCATCGTAAAGGCGGCCCAAGGCGGAGCGAAACGCGCGCACGACAGGCATGCTGGTGTTGACCATGGGCACCACCTGCGTGGCGATCATGGGCGTAAAGCGCGACATGCCCATTTGCTGGATGCTCAGCAAATTCACATCCGACATGGCAATGATGTAGCGTTGCGCCGCTTGCTTTTCCACGCCCTGTGAGAATCGCACCAGCTCGGGGGTGCCGCCGACAAATAGCAGTACGCGCGGGCTGTCGGGCTTGAGCGACTGGGCCAGGTCCCGCAAGTCGCCATCCGGGCGGTATGAAACGATGGACAACTTGAGCGAACGTGCGATTTGGTCTAGGTCGGCACGATAGGCGCTGTATTCGGCCAGCGAACCATAGACCGCGCCAACCTGGGTAATGCCAATGACCGACAAGGACTTGATGGCGTGGGCAATCTGGTCCTGGCGCGAAGCAAAGATGGGAAAGGTCGAGGGAGCAGCCACGGCGTCGATGTTTTGCAGCCAAGGCGCGACGTGGGGCAGATCGGGTATCTCGCGCGCAAGCAGGCCCACCAGCTGGCTTGCCACCAGGTCCCCCGCGCTACCAAACACCGCCATACATTGTGGCTCGGCCTTGAGCGCGTCCACGGCAGCGCGAAGGCTTTGCGCG
The DNA here is from genome assembly GCA_046348185.1 of Rhodoferax sp. Lineage (GTDB taxonomy): Bacteria > Pseudomonadota > Gammaproteobacteria > Burkholderiales > Burkholderiaceae_C > Allorhodoferax. Next base: position 545,791 of record JAXMER010000013.1, read on the forward strand.
GTGCCATCAACTTCCAGGACCAGATGGCGCACCGCTGCGCCATTGAGGCCGCCCCGGCCATTGATTTCTTGCCACGCGGTGCGGGAACCCACCAGGAAATCCTTGGTCACGTCGATCTGGCGGGTGGACGTGTCGACGATCTGGGCCACGGTCAGGCCACGCGAGCCGCTAGCCGTTTTGGCGGGCTGCGCCCAGCTAGAAGTGGCCAATGCCATGGGAAGACAGGCAAGCGTTTGCAGCGCCTGGCGTCGGCCAGGGAAGTGGTTGGGGTGCATAGGAAAACTCCGGAGTCAGGAAGAGAGAGATCAAATCTGCGCTGAGAGTGCTATCAACTGAATAGCTGAATGCGCAGGTTTTACGGGGGCTGGCGGTAGTTTTGTCCTGCAAACCGCCACCAGCAGCCGTTTGTATGCCTACTTTTTCTGGGGTGGCAGCAGCACGGTGTCAATGGTGTGGATGACGCCATTCGAGGCTTTCAGGTCCGGCCTTACCACGGCAGCGCTTTCCACGGTCACGAAGTCGCCAGCTTTTGCCAGGGCCAGGTTAGAGCCTTCCAACGACTTGGCATCACTGTTCTTGATGGTGGCGGCAGTCGCAGAACCCATGATGATGTGGTAGTTGAGTACCGCCTTGAGTTTTTCCGGATGCTTGGCCAGATCGTCCATGGTGGCCGTGGGCACGGCCTTGAACGCGTCGTTGGTGGGGGCGAACACGGTGTAGGGGCCACTGGATTTCAGGGTTTCGGCTAGACCAGCCTTGTTGGCCAAGTCGACAAATGTGCTCAACGCGGGTTGCGCAGCCAGGCTGTCGGTCAGGTTGATCGGGGTCGATGTGGTGGCGCAACCGGTCATGGCCAGCGTGAGGGCAGCCAGCAAGGCAGTCCGGCGTGTGGTGGTGAGGGCTTGGATCAGTGGCATGGTGCGCTCCTGTGCAGGGGTTGGTAGAAACCCGCAAGCGTAGAAATGTCACGTGACAAGAATGTGACAAGACGCTGAAACCGGCATGACAAACAGGGTGTCACACAGATGTCACAAAAGCTTCTTAAAGTTCAGCCGTTCAACAACCAACCAACCAACCGAGGTTATCCATGCGAATCGCCTTCCAATTGCCTGTCCTGTCGCTTATTCTGGCTTCTGCTGTCGGCTTTGCCACAGTGGCGGGTGCCCAGGAAATTACGGGCGCAGGAGCAACCTTTCCGGCCCCGGTTTATGCCAAGTGGGCTGCCGAGTACAACAAGGCCACCGGTGTCAAGATGAACTACCAGGCCATTGGCTCTGGAGGTGGCATCAAGCAAATCGACTCCAAGACCGTAGACTTTGGCGCAACCGACATGCCGCTGACCGACGAAGTTCTCAAGACCAAGGGCCAGATGCAGTTTCCCACCGTGATGGGCGGCGTTGTGCCAGTGATTAACGTCAAGGGCATCAAACCGGGCGAGCTGAAGCTGACCGGGCCGTTGCTGGCTGACATCTACCTGGGCAAGGTTGCGCGTTGGAACGACGCCGCGATCAAGGCATTGAACCCCACGCTGGCTCTGCCAGACGCCCCCATTGCGCAGGTTCGTCGTGCCGACGGTTCGGGCACCACCTTCTTGTTTACCAACTATCTGAGCAAGGTCAGCCCGGAATGGAAGGCCAAGGTCGGCGAGGGTACGGCAGTGAACTGGCCCGTGGGGGCTGGTGGCAAGGGTAACGAAGGCGTTTCTGCGTTTGTGCTGCGCCTGCCCAATTCCATGGGATACGTGGAGTACTCGTATGCCAAGCAAAACAAGATGTCCTATGCCATCATGCAAAACGCGTCCGGCAACTTCGTGAAGCCGGAAGATGACACTTTCAAGGCTGCCGCTGCAGGTGCTGACTGGGCCAAGTCGTTCTACCAGGTCCTCACCAACCAGCCCGGCAAGGATGCATGGCCCATCACCGGTGCTACGTTCATCCTGATGCACACCAAACAGGACAAGCCCGCCAATGCAACCCAGGTGCTCAAGTTCTTCGCCTGGGCCTACAAGAATGGCGATGGGGCAGCTGCCGAGCTCAACTACGTGCCCATGCCCAAGCCGGTGGTGGCAGCCATCGAGAAGTCCTGGGGTGACATCAAGGACGGCGCTGGTCATCCCGTTGCGTTCAAGTAATTCAGGCTTGCATTTCAGCAAAAGGGTTTACTTGGGAAGAAGGCACCATGACCAGTACACTTGTTGACAAGGACCTGATGTCCCGTTCCCAGGCAACCCTTTCGGCGCGCGCCATGAGCAAAACTCCACCAAAAAGAAGACCCCGTTCGGGTCCTTTGGCCGATCTGATTTTTGGCTGGGCCGCCAAGGGTGCGGCACTGCTCACCTTGGGGATGTTGTTGGCTATCTTGGCCTCGCTCACCATCGGTGCCTGGCCCGCCATCGCGACGTACGGACTTCGCTTTCTGACCAGTACCACCTGGGATCCGGTCAAGGAAGACTTCGGTGGGTTGGTCATGATCTACGGCACCCTGGCCACTTCGTTGATCGCCTTGGTGATTGCAGTTCCCGTCAGCTTTGGAATTGCGTTGTTCCTGACCGAACTATCACCCACATGGCTCAAGCGCCCCTTGGGTACCGCCATCGAATTGCTGGCCGCTGTGCCTTCCATTGTGTACGGCATGTGGGGGCTGCTGGTGTTTGGCCCGGTGCTTTCCACATACGTGCAGCAGCCGCTGCAGGCGCTGCTTGACGGCGTGCCCTACTTGGGCGCCCTCGTCTCAGGGCCACCTGTGGGCATTGGTATCTTGTCCGCCGGCGTGATCCTGGCAATCATGATCATTCCCTTCATCACCGCCGTGATGCGCGATGTGTTTGAAGTCACCCCGGCAATGCTGAAGGAGTCGGCCTATGGGCTGGGTGCGACGACTTGGGAAGTGGTTTACAAAGTTGTTTTGCCCTACACCAAAGCCGGTGTCATTGGGGGCATCATGCTGGGGCTGGGGCGTGCCATTGGCGAGACCATGGCGGTTACCTTCGTGATCGGCAATTTCAACCAGCTTGACTCCATCAGCCTGTTCCAAGCGGCCAACAGCATCACATCAGCGCTGGCGAACGAGTTTGCCGAAGCGGGTGAAGGCCTGCATCAGGCATCGCTGATGTATCTGGGCTTGGTGTTGTTCTTCATTACCTTTGTGATCCTTTCGCTGTCAAAGCTGCTGCTTTTGCAGTTGCGCAAGGGCGAAGGAGCCAAGACATGACATTGACTCCCCAACAAGCGCGCCTCGCCAAATTCGCCTCACGCAAGCGCGTCAACCAAATCGCAACCGGGCTCGCGCTGGCAGCTGTGGGCTTTGGCCTGTTTTGGTTGTTCTGGATCCTTTGGGAAACCCTGTATCTGGGTTTGGGTGGGTTGAATTTGGCAACCTTGACCCAAATGACACCACCGCCCAATGAGGCCGGTGGTCTGGCAAACGCCATTTTTGGTTCGGTTGTCATGGTTGTTTTGGCTACGTTGGTTGGTACGCCCATCGGGGTCATGGTCGGCATCTATCTGACCGAATTTGATTCGCGCAGCTGGCTGGCCCATTGCACCCGGTTTGTGAACGACATTCTGCTTTCTGCCCCGTCCATCGTGATCGGTCTGTTTGTGTACGCCGTTGTGGTGGTGCAACTCAAATCGTTCTCGGGTTTTGCCGGTGTGGTGGCTTTGTCGCTACTGGTGATACCGGTGGTGATCCGTACCACGGAAAACATGCTGCAGCTCGTACCGCCTGGCCTGCGTGAGGCCGCCTATGCATTGGGTGCACCAAAGTGGAAAGTGATTCTGAGCATCACCTTGAAGGCTGCCCGTGCAGGGGTTATCACGGGCGTCTTGCTGGCGGTGGCCCGCATTGCCGGCGAGACGGCGCCGCTCCTGTTTACCGCATTGAGTAATCAATTCTGGACCGTGAACCTCGGTGAACCCATGGCAAGCCTGCCGGTCACGATCTTCAAGTTTGCGATGAGCCCCTACGAAAACTGGCAGAAGCTGGCCTGGGCGGGAGTCTTCATCATTACCTTGGCCGTGCTGGGCTTGAACATCCTTGCGCGTGTGTTGACGCGCCACAAAATCTGACCCCCATCATCATGCTGCACACCGCTACCGCACCGACTACGACGAAGATCGCCGTCAAGGATCTGAACTTCTACTACGGCAAGTTTCATGCCCTCAAGGGCATCAACCTGGAAATTCCCGAGAACAAGGTCACGGCCTTCATTGGTCCGTCCGGCTGCGGGAAGTCCACTTTGCTACGCGTGTTCAACCGCATGTACGAGCTTTACCCGGAGCAGCGTGCACAGGGGACGGTCATGCTTGATGGCGAGAACTTGCTTAGTAGCAAGGAGGACGTGGCTTTGCTGCGTGCGAAGGTGGGCATGGTGTTTCAGAAGCCAACGCCTTTTCCGATGTCCATCTTTGACAACATTGCATTTGGCGTACGACTGTTTGAAGATCTGAGCACTACCGATATGGAAGAGCGCGTGGAATGGGCACTGCGCAAATCTGCCTTGTGGGGTGAAGTGAAGGATAAGTTGCACCAGAGTGGATCCAGCCTCTCCGGGGGGCAGCAGCAACGCCTGTGCATCGCGCGTGGTATTGCCATCAAACCCGAAGTCTTGCTGCTCGATGAACCCTGTTCAGCTCTGGACCCGATCTCGACGGCCAAGATCGAAGAGCTGATCGTGGAGTTGAAGAGCGACCATACGGTGGTGATCGTCACACACAACATGCAGCAAGCCGCGCGGTGCAGCGATTACACGGCGTACATGTACCTGGGGGACTTGGTGGAGTTTGGGGCCACGGAGCAGATGTTTTTCAAACCCACCCGCCGGGAAACCGAGGACTACATCACGGGTCGTTTTGGTTGATGCCCAAGAACGGCACCACGAGGAGAAAATCCATGCCAGACAAACATTTGTCCACCCAGTTCGATAGCGAGCTGACAGCCGTTTCGTCACAGCTGATGGAGCTGGGCGGTTTGGTCGAGTCGCAGATTCGCCGCGCCATCTACGCCCTGACGCAATTCAGCGTTGAAATTGCCAACGAAGTGTCTGAGAACGAAGCACGCGTCAATGCCATGGAGATCAACATTGACCGCGATCTCTCCAGCATCATCGCTCGGCGCCAACCCACTGCGCGTGACTTGCGTTTGCTGATCGCCATTTCAAAGACCACAGCCAACCTGGAGCGCGTGGGCGATGAAGCAGAAAAGATTGCACGCATGGTGCGCTCCATTATTCAAAGTGGTACGTCCCGTGCCTTGCCTTCGCTGGAACTGCGCGTGGCGGCTGATCTGGCCTCAGGCTTGCTGCAAAAGGCCTTGGACGCATTCGCGCGGCTGGATGTCAACGCTGCCTTGGCGATTCTGAAAGAAGATGATCTGATCGATGCGGAATTTGACGGCTTTGTGCGAAAGCTCATTACGTACATGATGGAAGATCCACGCTTGATTTCGCCAAGTCTGGACTTGCTCTTCCTGGCCAAGGCTATTGAAAGAATTGGTGATCATTCCAAGAACATCGCAGAGTTCATCATTTATGTGGTCAAGGGCGAGGATGTGCGCCATTCCTCGATGGACCGAATTGAATCGGTGGTGAAATGAGACATATGCCTAGTGTTTTGGTGGTGGAGGACGAGTCGGCCATCGCCGAGTTGATTGCCGTCAACCTGCGTCACAACGGGTTCCGTCCGATCTGGGCCATGGACAGCGCCAGTGCGCAGCGTGAAATCCAGGATGCCTTGCCGGATCTCATCTTGCTGGACTGGATGCTGCCGGGCGAAAGCGGGCTCGCGCTGGCCAAGCGCTGGCGTGCGGATGGGCGTACACAAGGTGTGCCCATCATCATGCTGACCGCGCGGGGTGACGAAGCAGACCGTGTGGCCGGTCTGGATGCTGGTGCCGATGACTACATTGCCAAACCCTTTTCCACCAAGGAACTGCTGGCGCGCATTCGCGCCGTGCTGCGGCGTCGCACATCTGACCAGGCCGGTGAGGCCTTGAGTCTGGGCGAGCTTTCTCTGGATCCGGCGACCCATCGAGTCGCCTTTGAAGGCCAACCTCTTAAATTGGGGCCAACCGAGTTCAAGTTGCTGCATTTCCTGATGGGGCATGCCGAACGCGTCCACAGCCGCGGACAGTTGCTGGACAAGGTGTGGGGTGATCATGTCTACATTGAAGAGCGCACGGTCGATGTCCATGTGAAGCGGTTGCGCGAAGCCTTGCTGCGAGCCGGTCCGATGGTGGAGACCGTGCGTGGGGTTGGATACCGCCTGACGGCCAATCCGGCAGTGGCGGTGTCTACAGCGGCGGCGAGCAACGGTTGAAACACGGAACGCTGCCACTGTGATTCTTCGCATTGTTTCCTTGGTGTTGTTGCAGGCCTCAGTCGGCTTGCTCGGCTGGTTTTTGGCCGAACCCGGATACCAACGGTTGATGGCCCTTGGTGGGACGCTCGCTGCTGGCTACGTGTGGCTCCTGCTTGACGCACTGCGTGGGATGCGCGTGCTGGCATGGCTGAAAGCACAGGCCGTTTCCGAACTACGTTTGGGATCGGGCGTATGGGCCGAGGTGTACGACCGTGTGCGCCGTTTGCTGCGGGCGAGCGAACGACAACGTCAGGAAAGTGATGCGCGGTTGCAGGACTTTCTGGCTGCGTTGCAGGCGTCTCCCAATGGTGTGGTGTTGCTCGATGCGGAAATGCGCATGGAGTGGTTTAACCATACGGCTGCTGCGCATTTTGGTTTTGACTCGCAACGCGATGTCTTGCAGCACTTTGGCAACTTGGTGCGCGACCCTGGCCTGGCCGCGTATATGGCGGCGCGCGACTTCTCGCACGGTGTCACCATGTCGAGCCGCTCCCATAGTTCCTCCAGACCTGTGCAGTTGTCGGTAAACCTACATCCCTACGGACAAGGGCGGATGCTTCTGTTGTCCCGTGACATCACGGCAGTGGAGCAAGCCGAGGCCATGCGTCGGGACTTTGTTGCCAATGTGTCGCATGAAATCCGCACGCCTCTGACGGTGCTGACGGGCTTCGTAGAAACCCTGCAATCCCTGCCCTTGTCCGAAGAGGAGCGGCAAGGGTATTTGGCGCTCATGTCGCAACAGGCACAGCGCATGCAGACCTTGGTCAGCGACTTGTTGACGCTGTCGCGCCTGGAAGGCAGCCCATTGCCGTCTGAGATGGAATGGGTATCGATGGATACCTTGATGGGGCAATGTGAGCAGGAGGCCAAGGACCTGTCGCGCTTGCTGCACGATCAGCAGCACAAACTGCATTTCAGCTGCGACACCCAGTTGGAACTGGCCGGGTCGCTGTCGGAGCTGCACAGCGCCTTGTCGAATCTCATCAGCAATGCTGTGCGCTATACGCCGGCTGGCAATTCCATCGAAGTTGGGTTTGAGCGGATTCCTGACGGCGGGGCACGTTTTTTTGTGCACGACAGTGGCCCTGGCATCGCCGCAGAGCATTTGCCGCGACTGACCGAGCGCTTCTACCGCGTGGATCGCAGCCGTTCGCGCGATACCGGAGGAACTGGACTGGGGCTTGCAATCGTCAAGCACGTTGCTCAGCGTCACGGTGCCGAGTTGGGTATTGCCAGTACACCCGGCAAGGGCTCGACGTTTTCGCTGACCTTTCCCAGCTCGCGTGTCCGAACCCTCTCGTCATCGCTTCTGGATAGCGAGCGCGTTTTCAGCGTCGTTTGAGCAGTAGAACGGATTCACCCGCGTTGGCCGGGTGTTCGATCAGCAGTGGCGCCTCCCAGCGCTGGGCTTCAAGACTGATAGGAATCTGATTGTTGAACTGCGGCTCCACCAACAGCCAAGGGCATTGCGGGTTGGTGGGTTGCAGCAATCGCAGCGACAATTTTCCGTAGAACTTGAACGCCGCAATTTGCCCCTGACCGAGCCCCATGAATTCCACGCACTCGGATCCGTTGGGGTTGATCTGTGCCAGCGTGCGCCGCACCAACAAGGTATAGCTTTGTGCGTAATTGAGCAAGGGCATCCACAGGCTCAGAGCGAGAAACAGACTGACTGTGACGCCACCGGCCGGTAGCACCAGGCTCTTCCAGATCGCCGCGCGGTGGCGCCCAACGCGCCAGCGCACCAACCAACCCCACGCAGCCGTGACCAACACCGCCAGCGCCACCACACTGGCTGAGTAGTCGGGTGCAAAGCCTGGGGCCAGTCGGGCAACGTTGGCTGCCGGTTGCGCGGGTACGCCTGTTTGCATGGCAATCCAGACCACCCAGACAATGAATACGCAACTCGAGAAGAACAACAGCGTGAACCAGTCGATCAAGGCGCTGAGCTGTCGCTTGAGGGTCGGCAGTGCAAAGGCGGCCAGGCAGGCTAATCCTGGCAATGCAAGCAACAGGTTGCGATCAGGGGCATCGGAGGCTATAGCGGCAGCACCTGGCACCACTACAAACCAGATGGGCAGTGCAAGGTGGCGGCTGTGCAATTGCCGTCGCCAACGCCACAGCGTCCACAGCGTCAATGGCCAGGCGGGCCAGGTGAACCAGATCAACAGTTCGGTGTGTCCTTGCAACAGCACCCAGGAGAAGGGGTTGATCAGCTTCCATCGAAGCATGTCCAACCCTGCGCAGAACACCAGCACAGCGCCGGTAGCAGCCACCAATACAAGGCCATCGCTGCGTTTGCTCGCGCCCAGCTGCGCATCGGCTGGTGGTGCGTCCAGCAACTGAATCGCTGCTGCGCCGCCGCCCAGCAGGGCGGCCAGCCACGGTGCACCCGACAGAGCCAAGCCAAATAGTGCCAGGGTTGCAGTGCCCAGCGCGATCAACCGGTGGTAGCTGAGGGCTGCCGCTGCAAACAACAACAAACTTGCAAACGCTAATTGGGCCAACGCCGGAGTGGTCTCATGCGCCAGCTGGGCGAGTCCCAGACACGCCAACAGTGCGAGCACGGCCCCATCGGCAATCGCCCGCGCGTAATCGGTTGGCCGGGCCTCGCCACCAAACGCAAACGCAACGGGTTGCGCCAGTGGTGCCCGAGCCAGGTAGTACGTGCCGTACCATGTGGCCGTCATGGCCAGGGCCAGCAACAGCATGAACGGGATGCGTGCGACAAAATCTGACGCCACCCATGTCGGAGCCATTTGTATCGCCCAGGCGCCCAGCCAGTAGGGTAGCAGGGCGGGTTCGTCGGGAGGGATTCCTGCCAAGGTGGGAGACCACCAGGACGTTGCGCCTTGGGCCATGTCGGCCATCAAGCCCAAGGCGGCCATGTCGGCGCTTTTCCAGGCATCACGACCGACAAACCCGGCCAGGCCGTAGGCCAGGCACAGCAACAACAGGGCGATGCGTGGCAGGCGCCGCGCACCAGCGCGGGTCACAATGGCGGGAGTGGGGGCGTTCACGTGATTTGTGGGGTCGCTGGCAACAAAAAAGGCAGCGCGGTCATGCCGGGCTGCCTCGATTCAGGGTGTCAGGAGCATGCCTGAAGCCCTGGCGCAGAATTACTTGGCCAAAGTCTTGCCAAAGCGATTGCGGAACTTCTCGACGCGACCGCCCATGTTGTCTACCGACTTCTGCGTGCCGGTATAGAAGGGGTGGGACTCGCTGGTGGTATCGAGCTTGAAGAGCGGCAGTTCGCGACCGTCTTCCATCTTGATCATTTCCTTGGTGTTGGCACAGGAACGGGTCACGAACTTGAAGCCGTTGGACATGTCCTGGAAGCACACTTCGCGGTAATTGGGGTGAATGCCTTCTTTCATACTGTTCTCCATCAGGTGCGAGAGCCGCGCCAGCCAATCCGGCGTACTTGTCGCGAAAACCGTAAATTATAGCTTGTTTCGCCACCGGTCCACCCTAAGGCGACATGCGAAATCCTCGGGGGCAGCGACCCGCGCAGCGGCGAAGCGTGGGGGGGCTAGTTAGCCACCCCGGCGCATCATGTCGAAGAACTCGCTGTTGTTCTTGGTGGCGCGCATCTGCTTCAAGACCATCTCCATCGCCTCGATTTCGTCCATGTTGTAGAGGAACTGGCGCAGGATGCGGGTCTTTTGCAGGATTTCGGGTTGCAGCAGCAGTTCTTCGCGGCGGGTGCCGGAGCGGTTGAGCTGGATGGCCGGGAACACGCGCTTCTCGTACAGGCGTCGGTCCAGGTGGATTTCACTGTTGCCCGTGCCCTTGAATTCTTCAAAGATCACCTCGTCCATGCGGCTGCCGGTGTCGATCAGGGCAGTGGCGATGATGGTGAGCGAGCCGCCTTCTTCGACGTTGCGCGCTGCACCCAGGAAACGCTTGGGGCGCTGCAGGGCGTTGGCGTCCACACCACCAGTCAGCACCTTGCCGGAACTGGGCACCACGTTGTTGTAGGCGCGGGCCAGACGGGTGATGGAGTCCAGTAGGATCACCACGTCTTGCTTCAACTCGACCAAGCGCTTGGCGCGCTCGATCACCATCTCGGCCACATGCACGTGGCGCGCGGCGGGCTCGTCGAAGGTGGAGGCAATTACCTCGCCCTTGACGGTGCGCTGCATTTCCGTCACTTCCTCGGGGCGCTCGTCCACCAGCAGCACCATCATGTGGCTCTTGGGGTAGTTGGCGGAAATCGCATGGGCAATGTGTTGCATCAGCATCGTCTTGCCGCTCTTGGGCGGCGCAACCAGCAAGGCGCGCTGGCCTTTGCCGATGGGGGCGATCAGGTCGATGATGCGGCTGGTGATGTTCTCATCGCTCTTGATGTCGCGCTCCAGACGCATCTGCTCCTTGGGAAACAGCGGCGTCAGGTTTTCGAACATCACCTTGTGCTTGTTGCCTTCGGGCGGGCCGCCGTTGACCTTGTCGAGCTTGTTCAATGCAAAGTAGCGCTCGCCATCCTTGGGCGTGCGCACTTCACCTTCAATCATGTCGCCGGTGTGCAGGTTGAAGCGGCGAACCTGGCTGGGGCTGATGTAGATGTCGTCGGTGGAAGCCGTGTAGCTGGTGTCAGGGCTGCGCAGGAAGCCAAAACCATCGGGCAGGATTTCCAGCACGCCATCGGCAATGATCTGCTCACCGGCGCGGGCGCGCTTTTTGATGATTGCAAACATCAGCTCTTGCTTGCGCATGCGGCCGGTGTTTTCAATCTCAAGTTCTTCGGCTTGCTTGAGCACTTCGGAGACGTGCAGTGCCTTGAGTTCGTTTAAATGCATGGAGTGGGTTCCCGCGGGAGCTGGTCCGACGATGACGTGGAATCTGGAAAAAGGTCAGGGGGGTTGGGTGAGGCAAGTCCTGTGCTCGGCCTCGGTGTACCACTGCCCAGTAATCGGGCCCAGCCCTTTGTGGGAAGCTGGTGTACGGCGGTGATTATGACAGGAAAAAGAATAGGTCTGAGAACTGTGCCTCAGGGCTGGCTACCGAGGCCTCTAATCCGTTGGGGACAGATCAAAGCCCTGCCTTGGTCTGTCCCGCAATGTTTCAGGCGAGCTGCTGGTCGATGAAGGCAACCAGTTGGGCCTTGCTCAAGGCGCCCACCTTGGTGGCGGACAGCTGGCCGTCCTTGAACAACATCAGTGTAGGAATGCCACGAATGCCGAACTTGGCCGGAATTTCGCGGTTGTCGTCCACATTCATTTTGGCGATGGACAGCTTGCCCTGGTAGGTGCCGGCCACTTCGTCCAGGATGGGGGCGATCATCTTGCAGGGGCCGCACCACTCGGCCCAGTAGTCCACCAGCACAGGCTGGGCCGACTTCAGCACATCGGCTTCAAAAGTGGCATCGGTTACGTGTTTGATCAGGTCGCTGGCCATGTTGGTTCCTTCTTAGAGAAATGCAGAGGAGCTAAAGTTGCGGGCATTGTGACAGAAACCAAGCCCGCTTCCGACACCCCGATGCCTATCACGCGCATAGCCAAAAGCGATGCTTCCACTGAGTTGCGCGCCTTTGATTTCTGCAGCGGCCACCCGGCCATGGCCCTGTGGCTCGACCCGGTGCAGGGCCTGCTGGTACGCTTGCAAACGGAGATGGCACAGCGCCAAGCCCACCCCGCACGCACGTTGGTGTTGCTACCCTTTGCCCAATTGCTGCCTCTGGCGCAGCGCCTGTGGGCACGTGCGCACCCCGATGGATTCAGCCCGCGCTTTGAGACAACCCAGAACTGGGCCAGCGCACAGGGCCTGCATCAACGGTCTGAAGTCGACATCCGCTTCGACGCAGCCTTGGACTACCTGACCGCCCAGGCCATGCTGGTGCGCAGCGGTGCCGATGCTCCAAGCGGCCTGGTCGCGTCGTTGGTGGAAATGGCTCATCAATTGGCACCATCGGCTGCAGCAGTGGGTCCGCATGGGCGCAATACCTGGGCGCAACAAGCCCGCACGACCGTGGCCCAGGGCCTGGACCATTTCGCACTGGCATGGGAGGCGCGCCTGGCTCATATGGCGGTGGAGTGGGCAGCCGTGTCCAGCTATGCCAGTGACGCACTGTTCCAGGCGGACACGGCGCAGGCCTGGGATGCTCTGGTTCTGGTACAAGGGGCTGCGCCCGATGCTCTGGCTCCCGGTTTGGCTGCGGTATGGGGCCCCAAGCTGGCGTGCCTGGCGCTTGCGTCGGCGGGCGAGGCCCCATTGCAGACCGGTGCGGGCTCTGGCCTGCGCCAGTGGCATGCATGCCAGGACGCCGAAGACGAGGCCCAGCGTGCCGCTGCCTGTGCCCTGCGCCACATCGAAGCCGACCGCTACCCTGTGGCGCTGGTTTCCAGTGACCGCACCCTGACACGCCGCATCCGCGCGGTGCTGGACGCCGCGGGCGTGAGCATGCGCGACGAGAACGGCTGGAAGCTGTCCACCAGTCATGCCGGTGCCACCCTCATGTCCTGGCTGCGCGCGTTGCGCTGGGATGCTTTGACCGATGAAGTGCTCGATGCCGTCAAGACGGCCCCGCGCTTTGCCGCCGCTGGTGCGGCGTTGCTGGGCCGCCTCGAGGCCACGCTGCGTCACGAAGGTGTGCGATCCTGGAGTCGTGCTGCGCACGCCGTGCGCAACCAAGATGCGCTGTTGGCGCTGGTTGCCGACATCAACCGCCTGCGCAGCCCCTTCCAAGGCCACCGGCTGCTGGGTGCTTGGCTGCGCGCCCTGCAAGACCTGCTGATGGCATTGGAGCTGCATGACCCCCTGGCAGACGACCCGGTCGGTGCGCAGGCGCTGAAGGCCCTGCGTCTGCAGCCCGAGGACCCCGACGATTGGGAGCAGTTGCTGCAAACCGCCTGGTGGGCCCAGGACCGCATGGACCTGGCCCAGTGGAGCCAGTGGGTCAACCAGACGCTGGAAGGTGCGCGCTACCAACCGCCTTATCCGCTGATGGAACAAGTGGTGATCCTGCCGCTCAGCCAGGTGCTGGGCCGCCCTTTTGCCGCTGTGGTGCTGGCTGGGTGCGATGAAGTGCGCCTGCCTGCCGCACCCGAACCGCCTGGACGGTGGACGCCCCTCCAACGCCAGGCTCTGGGCCTGCCCACGCAGGAAAGCCTGCGCGACCAGCAGCGCCTGGCCTGGACCCATGCACTGGCCGTGGCGGCCTGGGACATCCTCTGGTGCACCAGCGATGATCGCGGCGAAAGCCTGCGAAGCAGCGCACTGGTGCAGTTGCTGCTATGGGAAAACCCAACGGCGCTGCAACCGGGTAGCGACACCCGCATGCTGCGCCGTGTGGCCATCGCGCCAACCACACCGGCTGCAGCCGTGGGTCAACGCCTGTTGCCGCGCCAGTTGTCGGCCAGTGCCTACGACGACCTGCGCACCTGCCCGTACCGCTTCTTTGCCCAACGCCAACTGGGCCTGCAGGAAATGGACGAGCTTGACACCCTGGTGGACAAGCGCGACCTGGGCGTCTGGCTGCACGCCGTGTTGGCTGATTTCCATACCACCCTGGCGCGCCAGCCTGAGGCCGAGCGCGAAGCGCGTCGGGAGCGGCTGGACGAAGCCAGTGAACGCGTCACCGCCGCCTTGCAACTGCCGGCTGACGAGTTTCTGCCCTTTGCTGCGGCCTGGCCCGCCTTGCGCGAGGGCTATCTGTGCTGGCTGGAAGAGCACGAAAACCAAGGCATGGTCTTCGTTGCCGCCGAGACCGAGCACCGCGTACCGCATACCGTGGGCGACGGGGGCAGTGCCTGGCCCATCGAACTGTTTGGCCGTATCGACCGCACCGACCGCCAGACCACTGCCGATGGCAGCGCAGCGGTAACCTGGCTGCTGGACTACAAGACCGAAAGCCGCGGCCGCACCCAGCAGCGTGTCAAGGAGCCGCTGGAAGAAACCCAACTGGCCTTTTATGGTGCCTTGCTGGAGGACAGTGCCGTGCAGGCCGCCTTCGTGAGCCTGAGCGAAAGCGACGGCGTCAAGACCATCCGTCACCCCGACATCGACGCGGCGCGCCAGGCGTTGTTGGAGGGCATTCAGACCGATTTGCGACGCATTGCCGCCGGAGTGCCGCTGCGCGCCTTGGGCGACGGTGATGCCTGTGACTTTTGTGCCGTGCGCGGCCTATGTCGCAAAGATTTTGTAGACCCTGACCCCCACAGTCGCCCATTGCATGGGGCTCCCTGCCCCCCGGGTGGGCCGCGTTTTGCCGTGGGGCGGCCCGGCGACCAAACATCATGAACATGACTCCCGCCTACGAGCGCAATGGCGCACCGGTTTCGGCCGAGCAGTTCTATGCGGTGGCTTGCGACCCCCGGCGCAGCGTGGCGGTGGAGGCCTGCGCCGGTGCAGGCAAGACCTGGATGCTGGTCTCGCGCATCCTGCGCGCCTTGCTGGACGGCGCTGCCCCGCACGAGATTTTGGCCATCACCTTTACCAAGAAAGCCGCAGGCGAAATGCGCCAACGCCTGCAGGAGTGGCTGGCCGAATTTGCACGGCTGGACGATGACGCACTGGCGCTGCAATTGCGCCAGCGCGGCGTGCCCCATGCCGATGCCAACACCTTGCAAGCCTTGCGTGATTTGCATGTGCAGTTGCTGCGTCAGGGGCGGCCGGTGCAGGTGCGCACCTTCCATAGCTGGTTTGCTGCCTTGCTGCGTAGCGCACCCCTGGCCTTGCTCCAAGCGCTGGAACTGCCTGTGGCCTATGAACTGCTGGAGGACGACACCGAAGCCCGTGCGCAGGTGTGGCGGCGCTTCTGGGCACGGCTGTTGCAAGACGACGCGGCCCAGGCCGACTACCGCGCCAGCGTGTCTGAGTATGGTCGCCACCAAACGCACAGGGCCCTGGACACGGTGCTGGTCAAGCGCACCGAATTTGCCTTGGCCGATGCCGCTGGTGTAGTACAGCACTCGGTGCTGCATTTCACCGAGCAGTTTCCCGCCTTTGCCGGGCTGCAAGACCCCGTGCAGCGCCTGGAGCAACCCGCGGTGCATCAGCTGCTGTCGGATGCAGCGCGGGCCTTGGGTCAGTGCACCGGCAAGACTTGCCTGGGCGCCGCCACCGACTTGGAGCGCGCACTGACCGAGCAGGACATGCCCGGCGTCTTTGCCGCCTTGCTGACCACTACGGGTACGGCGCGCAAGCTCACCGACAAGACGATCGATTTGCAAGCCGTGGCTGTCGCGCAAGCCTTGTTGCTGGACGTGCGCTGGGCGCAGAGCCAGCACCGCGCCTGGCAGCATCAGCAGCGTATGGCGCGCCTGGGTCGGCTGCTGTTGTCAGACTATGCGGCCCTCAAACGCGAGCGCGGCTGGGTGGACATGGCCGACCTGGAGTGCGCAGCGCTGGCGCTGCTCAAGGACCATGCCCTGGCCGCGTGGGTGCAAGAGCGGCTGGATGCGCGCGTGCGCCACCTGTTGATCGACGAATTCCAGGACACCAACCCCCTGCAGTGGCAGGCGCTGTTTGCCTGGCTGTCGGGCTATGCCGGCGCCGGGCAGGCCCCCAGCGTATTCCTGGTGGGCGACCCCAAGCAAAGCATCTACCGCTTCCGCCGTGCCGAGCCGCAGGTGTTTCGCGCTGCCAAAACCTTTGTTCGCGAAGGCCTGGGCGGCGATGTACTCAGCTGCGACCACACCCGGCGCAATGCGCCGCCCATCATCGCCCTGGTCAATGCCGTCATGGGCCAGGCCCAGCAGGCCGGGCAGTACGCCGACTTTCGCAGCCACACCACCGATGCGCAGGCCACCGGCCAGGTCTGGGCCCTGCCGCGCATCGAGCGGGCCAACGCGCCCGATGCCGACACCGACGCAAGCCCATCCACCTGGCGCGATTCCCTCACCACCGCGCGCCACACCGCCGAAGAAACCCGCAAGACGCTGGAATGCCGCCAAGCCGCGCAGTGGCTGGCCAGCCAGCTACAACCGCACGGCACGCTCAAGCCCGAAGACATCATGGTGCTCTCGCGCAAGCGCGAACGCCTGGCGCTGATGGAGCAGGAACTTGCCACCCTGCACATTCCCACCCAGCAGCCCGAGAAAGCCGAACTGATCGACTACGCCGAGGTCCAGGACATCGTCGCGCTGGTGGACGCCCTGGTGTCGCCGTTGCACGACCTGTCGCTGGCACGCGCGCTCAAGTCGCCGCTGTTTGGCGTGGGCGACGCCGCGCTGGTGGAACTGGCCCTGGCGCGGCGCGCGCTGCAAGCGGCGGCCGCCCCGGGTGTGCGCGTGGGCTGGCTGCACACCCTGCAATCGGCGGCCAGCCTGCCCGAGCCGCTTGCGGCCATGGGCGCGCAGTTGACGCGCTGGGCGGCATTGTTGGCCAGCCTGCCACCGCACGATGCACTCAGCACTATTTTTGATGAGGGCGACGTGCTGGCGCGTTTTGGCGCGGCGGCACCGGCCGTGCAACGGGCGCGCGTGCTGGCCAACTTGCGCGCGCTGCTGCACGCGGCCCTGGCCGTGGACGGCGGGCGCTACACCACAGCCTACCGCCTGGTGCGTGCCTTGCGCGCCGGGGGACTGCCTGCACCGGTGCGCGCGCAGTCGGCCGCCGTGCGCCTCTTGACCGTGCACGGTGCCAAGGGCCTGGAGGCACCGCTGGTGTTGCTGCTTGATACCGACAGCGAAGGCAAGAACGCCGAATCCATGGGCGTGTTGGTGGATTGGCCGGGGCAGGACGCGCATCCGCGCCGCCTGGTGTTTCTGGCCCGTGAATCGAATCCACCTGCCTGTGTGGCCGATGCCCTGGCCGCCGAACAGCAGGAGCGCGGGCGCGAGGAGCTCAACGCCCTGTACGTGGCGCTGACCCGCGCGCGCCAGACGCTGGTGATCTCCAGCCTGCAGCCGCACCGTTCGCAGTCCGGCAGTTGG
Organism: Rhodoferax sp.; assembly: GCA_046348185.1. Taxonomy (GTDB): domain Bacteria; phylum Pseudomonadota; class Gammaproteobacteria; order Burkholderiales; family Burkholderiaceae_C; genus Allorhodoferax. Next base: position 563,021 of record JAXMER010000013.1, read on the forward strand.
TGGGAGCGCCTGCTGCCGCTGGCGCAGGCGGCACCGCCCCCGCTCGCGCAGGCGCCCGAAGCTTCGGCCTGTGAATCCGCTGCAGCGCCAGACCGGGTCTTCCAGCTGTCTTGTGTAACAAATCGGCAGCTAGCCCCCGAAAAATATGGCGATGTTGCTACAAAAAGTGTAGCTAATCGTTTCGACTTCGAGCCAGTCGAGACGGTTGAATCGCGCTTGGGGCAGGCGCTGCACCGGCTGCTGGAGTGGGTGGCGCCGACGTCCGGCGGGTTGGCGCGTGATGCCGAACCCTGGACGGCGCATCAGCTCGCCGGGGTGGCACGCGCCTTCGATCTGGACGCGGCACACCTCGAAATCGCCCGCACCTGGGCGCTGGCCGTCCTGCACGGGCAGGGAGCCTGGGCCTGGGACAGCGACCAATTCGATTGGGCGGCCAACGAAGTGCCCCTGATCGTGCAGGGCCGCCAGCGCCGCCTGGACCGCCTGGTGCGCCAGCGCCCGAGCGGTGCGTGGTGGGTGCTCGACTACAAATCCGCCGCGCATCCGCTGGACGACCCCGCCCTGCGCCAGCAATTGCACACCTACCGCGAGGCCGTGGCCCTGGCCTATCCAGGGTACACCGTGCACGCGGCCTTTCTCACACCGCAGGGGCTGCTGCTGCCCTTGCCAACCCACCCGTGAATGCCATGCCATCTACTACCGCTCCTTGGGGCACTACGCCCCCCACCTCCAGCCCGACGCTTGCGGTGGATGTCGCCATCATCGGCGGCGGCCCCGCCGGGCTGATGGCTGCGCAAGTGCTCTCGCAGGCCGGTGTGGCCGTGCACCTGTTTGACGCCATGCCCAGCGTCGGGCGCAAGTTTCTGCTGGCCGGCAAGGGCGGCCTGAACCTGACGCATTCGGAAAGCGCCGACCGCTTCGCCGAACGCTACGGCGCGCGGCGCGCCGTGATCGAAGACCTGCTGCGCGACTTCGACGCCGCAGCCGCGCGCGCCTGGGCGCTGGATTTGGGCGTGGCCACCTTCGTGGGCACTTCCGGGCGCGTGTTTCCCACCGACATGAAAGCCGCGCCCTTGCTGCGCGCCTGGCTGGGGCGGCTGCGTCGCCCCCACGCCGCTGGCTGCGCCGTGCAATTGCACATGCGCCACCGCTGGGCGGGCTGGATGCCGCAAGCGCGCGACACCCTGCGCTTTGAAGCCCCCACCGGGGCGCTGGCCGTGCGCGCCCGCGCTACGCTGCTGGCCCTGGGTGGGGGCAGTTGGGCGCGCCTGGGCTCCAATGGTGCCTGGGTGCCCCTGCTGGCCGAGCGCGGTGTGGCCGTGGCACCGCTGCTGCCAGCCAACTGCGGCTTTGATGTGCAAGGCGGCTGGAGCCCATTCTTCGCCGCCAAGTTTGCGGGGCAGCCGCTCAAATCGGTGGCGATCCAGTGCACCACCCCCGAGGGGCAGCACTTTGCCCGCAAGGGTGAATTCGTGGCCACTGCCACCGGTGTGGAGGGCAGCCTCATCTACGCCGCCAGTGCCTTGCTGCGCGACACCATCATTCGCCACGGCCAGGCCACGTTTCATCTGAACCTGCTGCCCGATTGGACGCCCGCGCGCGTAGCCGCCGAGGTGGCCCACCCGCGCGGCGCGCGCAGCCTGTCCACCCACCTCAAGAGCCGGTTGCACCTGGACGGCATCAAGTCCGCCTTGCTGCACGAATGCTGCACCAAGGCTCAGCTGGCTGACCCCGCACAGCTGGCCGCCGCCATCCAGGCGCTGCCCATCACGCTGCAGGCTGCGCGCCCGCTGGACGAGGCCATCAGCACGGCGGGCGGTGTGCTGTTCGAGGTGCTCAACCGCGACCTGATGCTGGAAGCGCTGCCCGGCGTATTCTGTGCCGGTGAGATGCTGGACTGGGAGGCCCCCACCGGCGGCTACCTGCTGCAGGCCTGCATGGCCAGCGGGTTTCGGGCCGGGCAGGGGGTGGCGCGGTTTTTGGGGTGATGCGGTGGCACCGCTGGCAAGCGGCGCAAGCGCGCTTTACACAAAAAGCAGCTCCCAGCGGTGGAACCCTTTCTATTGCTAGGGGGTGATTTGTGGTTTGGTTGATGCAGGTCAACCGATTTTCCAAAACAAGCCAGTTATACGCATTGACAGCGCTTCCCCCCCCCCAGCAATATTTGCGCCAAGCACCATCGTGGTGCACGGTTCGACCAATCGGTACTTTTCAGGGAGGTTCCATGGGTTTAGCAAGCATGCGCATTGCCAAGCGGTTGGCATTGGGTTTTGGATTGATGGCTTTGCTGATTGTGTTGATCGGGGCCACGGCCTTGTTCAAGGCGTCGGCGATTGACACAGAGTTTCGTTCCGTCACCGACGAGCGCATGCCACGGGTTGAGGTGCTCAACGACGTCAAGGGCCTTGTCTACCAAATTGGCATGTCCCTGCGCAACATGGCCATCATGAGCAACCCGCCTGACGTCAAAGCGCAGGCGGAGCAGGTGCTGGGGTTGCGCAAATCCATCGGTGAAAAGCTCGACCGCTTGCGCAGCGAGATCAAGACGGACAAAGGCCGTGCACTGTTGGACAAAATCTACGCCCAGCGCGGGAAGTACGTGGAAGGTCAGAGCCAGTTCATTCAGCTGGTCAATGACGGCAAGGCCGACGAAGCCAAGACCTATCTCTTGACCCAGGTGCGGCCAGTCCAGATTCAGTACTTTTCTGCGGTGGATGAGTTGCTGGCTTTTCAGGGCGAACTGCTGAAGCAATCGGCCGGCACCGCCAAGTCGGCGGTGCAATCCATTCAAACCACCGTGTGGGGTGTTGGCATTGCAGCGCTGGTCTTTGGTGCGGTCATGGCCTTGTACATCATTCGCTCCATCACCGAACCCCTCAACCAGGCGGTGGATGTGTCGCGCGCAGTGGCCCAGGGCGACTTGAGCGTGCGCATCGAAGCCCAGGGCAACAGTGAAACCGCCCAGTTGCTGCAGGCCTTGCACAGCATGGTGGAAAGCTTGGCACGGGTGGTTGGGTCAGTGCGATCGGGGGCTGAAGGCGTGGCAACGGCCAGTTCCCAAATCGCCCAGGGCAACAACGACCTGAGTGCACGCACCGAGCAGCAAGCCAGCGCGCTCGAAGAAACTGCTGCGTCCATGGAAGAGCTCAATTCCACCGTGCAGCAAAACGCCGACAACGCCCGCCAGGCCAACCAACTCGCTGTAGCGGCAAGCGGTGTGGCCGTGCGCGGCGGCGAAGCCGTGGCCCAGGTGGTGGAAACCATGAAAGGTATCAACGAGTCCAGTCGCCAGATCAGCGACATCATCCAGGTGATTGATGGCATTGCCTTCCAGACCAACATCCTGGCCCTGAACGCGGCCGTGGAAGCAGCCCGCGCAGGCGAACAGGGCCGCGGCTTTGCCGTGGTGGCCAGCGAAGTGCGTGCCTTGGCTGGGCGCAGCGCCGAAGCGGCCAAGGAAATCAAGACCCTGATCAACGCCAGCGTCGAGCGGGTGGAGCAAGGCACGCTGCAGGTGGACGAAGCGGGCACCACCATTGCCGAGGCGGTCGGCTCCATCAAGCGGGTCACCGACCTGATGGGCGAAATCAGTGCCGCCAGCAAGGAGCAAAGCGAGGGCGTCGGCCAGGTGGGTGAAGCGGTGATGCAGATGGACCAGGTCACCCAGCAAAACGCCGCCCTGGTGGAAGAAATGGCTGCAGCAGCCAGCAGCCTGCGCACCCAGGCGCAAGACTTGGTGCAAACCGTCTCGGTGTTCAAGCTGGGCGGCGGAGGGCATCGCCCCAGCGTGGCACCGATGGCAGTGCCAAGTGCACCGCGCCCGGCTAAACCCGTGGCGACCTCCCGCACCGCCACCACGCCCAAACTGGCCAAGCCCAAACCAGCCCCGGCACAGCCCACCGCGCGGCTGGCCCATGCCGCCGCACCCAAAGACGATGGCGACGGCGACTGGACGACGTTCTAATCGGGGGCTATGCGCTCCCCCGCCATTCAGTCCTCACGCAGCATCCGCACCTACCTGATGGGGGTGGCGCTGGTGCTGGCGTTGCCGTTGGTTGCCGTAACCGTGCACAACGTGGTGCAGGATGTGCAAACGGCCCAGGCCCAAGCGCAGACCCGGCTGCGCGGCCTGTCGCGCACCATGGCCGACCATACCGCCCAACGCATTCAAGCGGCCCGTCAGGTGCTGGAACGGCTGGCCCGTCGGCCCCTGGTGCAAAAGCTCGATGCCAGCCAGTGCGATCCGGTGCTGCAGGATATGCACGGACTGCTGCCGGGTTTCTCCAATGTGGTGGTGACGGACTTGACGGGGCAGGTGGTGTGCTCGGTCGTGGCGCAACCGGGCAGCAAACGGGTGGATGTAGGCCCGACGCCCTGGTTTTCGGAGTTCGCCCAGGCAAAGGTTTTTAGCGTGGGGCAGCCGCATCGCGGCCCCATTACCGGCAAGATGGTGTCGGTGTTGAGCTACCCCGTGCTGGATGCACGCGGCCAGATGTCTGGCGGAGTACACCTGCCACTAGACTTGCACGCCTTTGATCCCGGAATCAATGCGCAAGACCTGTCCAACCAGAGCCGCTTTGGCCTGTTCGATGGTGACGGCTACATGATCTGGCGCAACAGTGACCCAGAGGGAGTCATTGGCAAACGCCCCAACGCAGATGCCGCGCGGCGCATCGTAGCGGTGCGCGACGGGGAATTTGCGGCGCAGGCGGTCGATGATGTGGTGCGCTTCTTTGCCGTGTCTCCGGTCAAGGGTACCGATTGGGTGGCCTTTGTCGGTGTGCCCTTGGACGAGGTGCAGGCGGCACCACAACAGCAGGCGTGGGTTGCGGGTGGGATCAGTCTGGTGGCGTTGCTGGTGCTGGCCTGGCTGATTGCGCGGCTTGCCGCCCGGGTGCAGGAACCGGTGCAGGCACTGGCGCGGGTGGTGCATGGCATTGGCGAAGGCCAACACCATTTGCGTGCCACCCCCCAAGGGCCCGCCGAACTGGTTGAAGTGGCCATGGGCTTTAACCGGCTGATGGACGAACGCCTGGGCATCGAAGCCAACCTGGAGGCGCAGCGGCGCGAATTGCAGCGCGCGCACGATATGCGTGACGAAGCCCTGCGCGTGGCCCAGTTGGGCATGTGGCGTTGCACGCTGGAGCCTGCGCGCATGCATTGCGATGCACATTTGTGCAAGCTTTTGGGGGTTGATCCTGCGGCCTGGGCCGACATCGACCTGGACGCCTGGGTTGCGCATTTGCATCCCGAGGATGTGGCGCAATACCGCCAGCAGGTGCTGGCCTGCATGCACGGCAAGTCCGACGCGTTTGACGGCGTGGCCCGCATTCGTCACGCGCTGGGGCATTGGGTGTGGGGGCGCTGGCGCGGCAAGGTGCTCACCAAACTGGCGCGGGGTCGGGCCTTGACGCTGATTGGATCCTTCCAGGACGTGACCAGCGAAACCGAACACGCCGACCAGCTGCGGCTGGCCGCCAGCGTATTCACCCATGCGCGCGAGGGCATCACTATTACCGACCCTCGCGGATCGATCCTGACCGTGAACGACAGCTTTACCCAGATTACCGGCTACGCCGCTGCGGAAGTGCGGGGCAAGAACCCGCGTGTGCTGCAGTCGGGCGTGCAAGGCCCCGAGTTTTACCAGGCCATGTGGGCGCAGTTGGTCGAACACGGGCACTGGAGCGGCGAGATTTGGAACCAGCGCAAGAACGGTGAACGCTATGTGGAAACACTCACCATCAGCGCCGTGCACGATGCGCAGGGCCGCTTGCAGCACTACGTGGGGATGTTCACCGACATTTCTCGCCAGCGTGAGAGCGAGCGTCTGCTGGCCCATGCCGCTCACTACGACGCCCTGACCGGCTTACCTAACCGCAACCTGCTGACTGACCGTCTGGAGCAGGCCATGCACCAGTGTCAGCGTCGCCAATGCAGCATGGGCGTGGCCTATCTGGACCTGGACGGCTTCAAGGCCTACAACGACCAGCATGGTCACGAGAAGGGCGATACGCTGCTGTTGAGCGTGGCCCAACGGCTCAAGGCCGTGCTGCGTGAAGACGACACCCTGGCCCGCCTAGGGGGCGACGAGTTTGCCGTCGTCCTGGTTGACTTGCCCAACGGCGGGGACTGTTTGCCGGTGCTGCAGCGCTTGCTCGATGCTGCTGCGGTGGATGTGCAGGGAACACGCATCACGGCCAGCATGGGTGTCACCTTCTACCCGGATGACGGTGTGGAGGCTGATGTGCTGTTGCGCCATGCGGACCAGGCCATGTTCCTGGCCAAGCAGGCCGGGCGCAATCGCTACCACCTGTTCGATTTGGCGCAGGATGTGGCGGTGCGCACCCGCCACGAAAGCCTGGAGGGTGTGCGCCGGGCGCTTGAGCAAGGTGAGTTGGTGCTGCACTACCAGCCCAAGGTGCATATGCGCAGCGGCGTGGTGGTGGGGTGCGAGGCATTGATTCGCTGGCAGCACCCCGAAAAAGGCCTGCTCTACCCTGGCGCTTTCCTGCCGACCATTGAAAACCTGCCCATCAGCATCGAACTGGGCGAATGGGTCATCGCCACCGCGCTGAACCAGGCGGCCCAGTGGTGTGCGCGGGGGCGGCGCCTGGCCGTCAGCGTCAACATCAGTGCCTACCAGCTGATGCATCCGGATTTTGAGCAACGCCTGTCGGGTCTGCTGGGTGCCCAGACGCAAGTGCCACCCGAACTGCTGCAGATCGAGGTGCTGGAGACCAGTGCGCTAGAGGATGTGGAGCACGTAGCGACGGTGATGCAGCGCTGTCGCGGCCTGGGCGTGCGTTTTGCACTGGACGACTTTGGCACCGGTTACTCATCGCTGACCTACCTTAAGCGCCTGCCGGCCGAATGCATCAAGATCGACCAGAGCTTCGTGCGCGATATGCTGCACGACGCCGAGGACCTGGCTATCGTCAAGGGTGTGATCGGATTGGCGCGAGCCTTTAACCGCGAGGTCATTGCCGAAGGCGTTGAAACCACCGAGCACGGCGCGGTGCTGCTGCAGCTGGGTTGCGAACATGCACAGGGCTGGGGTATTGCGCGCGCCATGCCTGCGCATGCCTGGGACGAGTGGATGGCGCACTGGTCGTCACCTGCGGCTTGGCAGTAAATGTGCAGTTAGCCCACGTAAAACAAGGCGATGTAGCTACAAACAATGTAGCAACTCAAGACCACAACGACCACCCGCACCATGCAGCTGCGCTGCGTTGCTTCAGTTTGTGGTGCTGGCAGCGTGCGTCGCGTAATTCAGTACCAGCTTGTCTTGCTGTGAGAGCTGCGTGAAAGCCATGCCAATGAAATAGGCGGATTCGCCCACAGGGCGGTTGGCGTGGCAGACGGTGGCATTAAGGCGCAACGTGGTGGGGCTTTCGTCCACTTGCACCTGCATTTCCACCGTGAGCGTGGCGCCCACTGCGGCCAGCGCGGTTTCCGACTGGATCATGGCGCCTTGCAGGCTCACATCGACCAGCGTCACCGGTTGGCGCACTGTCAGTGCGCCCTGGGCGTCAGCCAGCAAGGCCGTGGTGGGCCAGGCCACTTTGGTGCGCAGCGATTGGCGTACCTTGCGCGCGTCCACCTGCGCTGGGTAGGCCAGCAAGGCATAGGCAAAGGGTTTTTCAAAGGTTTGCAGCACCTTGCTCAAAAAGGAGTATTCGTAGATGCCGGTGAAACCCCGCACCACGCAGATATCGCCGGGCTCCAGGCCGGTTTGCTCACCCTCGACACCTAGCGGGCCGACCATCACGCCCTTGCCTTCGATGGCACCAAAAAACTGGGATTCCTTCTTGCTGGCGCCTTCGACCAGGCGGCGTGTTTGCAACGCCATGCCGGTGCGCAAGCCCAGTGTTTTCAAAGGCACGCGAGTGACATCGCTGGCAGCGGGAGCTTCAGTGGTCATGGTGTGGATGTGTTGATGGGACACAAAACTTGGTCTTATCCGTGCCTTGGGGCACTGTTGTTCTGGCTAACATGGTACACCGCTGCCGCAAATGTTCCGGCCCTTTTTTGGGCGGTGTGGCTGCAATGAGGACCTCGACATGGCCTTGCGACGATCTCTGTTTTTGCGCGCTGCTGCTGCTAGCGCGCTGGCGCTGTTGGCGGTGGGCTGTGCCGACCTAAACGACACCGGCCTGGCCGCACTGGCCACACGCGTGCCGGCGTTTGCCATCGTGAATGAGCAACTGTTGCAGGGCGACATGACGCTGTTTCCGGACCATACAGGCACGATCACGCTGCGCACACCGGCGCCCGCGGGAGCCCCTGGTGTCTGGAACTGGGGCGCCGCGCCCAATGCCGAATCCGCCCCCAGTCTTTCCGCTGGCGGCACTTCGCCAACGAATTCCGGCTCCAGCTGCGTAGGACGTTTGCGCTATGCCTCCAGCACGCTGGGCAGCATCGACCTGCGCTGCCATGATGGCGGCGTGGCCGACGTGCGCGTGGCGCTGATCGGCGAAACCCGGGGCTATGGCTATGGCCAGACAGCCACCGGCTTGGTTAGTCTTACCTTTGGCCTGAAAGCCGTCGAGGCACGCGCGCACCTGACCGTGCCACCGGGGCGCCAGCTGGTCGATCGCACGGATGGCGACGCACTGGAGCTGCACTGATGCATACCCACGCCCATGCCTGAGCGCGTGGACTGCGTGGTGGTGGGAGCTGGCGTGGTCGGCCTGGCTGTGGCCCGCGCGCTGGCACTGGCCGGACGCGACGTGCTGGTGCTGGAGGCCTGCGCTGCCATCGGCACGCAGACCAGCTCGCGCAACAGCGAAGTTATCCATGCTGGCATGTACTACCCCACGGATTCGTGCAAAGCTCGGTTGTGCGTGCGGGGCCGCAGCCTGTTGTATGCCTACTGCGCCGAGCGCGGCATTGCCCACCGGCGTGCGGGCAAACTCATTGTGGCCACTACGCAGGCCCAGCTGCAGGCGCTGCACGGCATCGCCGCCCAGGCCCAGGCCAATGGCGTGGACGACTTGCAGTGGCTGAGCGCGCAGCAGGCCTGCGCATTGGAGCCGCAGCTGCAGTGTGTGGCGGCCCTGCATTCGCCATCGACCGGCATCATCGACAGCCATGGCTTGATGCTCGCGCTACAGGCCGACCTGGAGCGTGCTAACGGAGTTGTAGCACTCAACTCGCCGTTAGCCCTCGCAGAATGTAGTGATGGTGCTATCAAGTTGGTAGCATTCGATGGCACCGAGTTGATCGCACGCCATGTGGTGAACGCCGCAGGGCTCAACGCCTGCGCCCTGGCCACGCGCTTTGCGGGGCTGGACCGCGTCCACATACCGGTACCCCACTGGGCCAAGGGCAACTACTTTGCGCTGGCTGGGCGTTCGCCCTTTGCGCGGCTGGTGTACCCAGTGCCCGAACCCGGTGGCCTGGGTGTGCACCTGACGCTGGACCTGGGCGGCCAGGCCCGTTTCGGCCCCGACGTGCAGTGGGTGGACAGCCCCGAAGACACCACCGTTGATCCGCGCCGCGGCGAAGCCTTCTATGCCGAGATCCGAAAATACTGGCCAGCGCTGCCCGATGGGGCCCTGGCACCAGCGTATGCCGGTATCCGCCCCAAGATCAGCGGCCCCGGCGCGCCCGCGCGCGACTTCTGCATCCAGGGCCCGCGCCAGCATGGTGTGCCGGGGCTGGTGAACCTTTTTGGCATTGAGTCGCCGGGGCTGACCAGTTGCCTGGCGATTGCTGAGATGGTGGTGGAGTTGGTGCGCAACCCGGCCAACACGGGTCTGAGCGGTTTCGGGGGATAGGCGTGTGGCCGATTTTGGGCCTTGGACCGCATGAGGCCACGCGCCTATCCCCTGAAGCCGCAGCGCAGGGCCGGGGTTGGAGACACACTACTGTCGCAGGGTCTTGATCGACCTGGCTGCAGCCGTGACCAGACCCGGCCCCTCGTAGATCAGCCCCGTGTAGATCTGCACCACATCGGCCCCGGCCTGGATTTTTTCCACAGCATCCTGGGGCTGCAGGATGCCGCCCACGCCCACGATGGGGAAGCCCTTGCCCAGGGCCGCGCGCAACTGCGCAATGACCCGGTTGCTGGCCTCGCGCACCGGCGCGCCGGACAGGCCCCCGGCTTCGTCGGCATGCGCCAGGCCCTGCACCGCATCGCGGCTCAGGGTGGTGTTGGTGGCGACCACGCCGTCCATGCCATGGCGTTGCAGGGTGGCGGCGATGACCTGCACCTGCGTGGCATCCAGGTCGGGTGCAATCTTGATGAAGATGGGGGTGCGCTTGCCATGCTGATCGGCCAGTTGCGCGCGCCGCGCGGCAATGGCGCCCAGCAGGCCATCAAGCGCCTCGTCGCTTTGCAAGGCGCGCAGGTTCTTGGTGTTGGGGCTGGAGATATTGACCGTGACGTAGTCGGCATGGGGGTAGACACCGTCCAGACAGGCCAGGTAGTCGTCGGTGGCGCGTTCGATGGGCGTGGCGGCGTTCTTGCCGATGTTCAGGCCCAGCAGCAAGGACGGGTCCTTGCGTTGGCGCAGCTTGGAGCGCTGCACGTTGGCCACAAAGGCATCAAGGCCGTCGTTATTGAAGCCCATGCGGTTGATGAGCGCCTGGGCCTGGGGCAAGCGGAACATGCGCGGCTTGGGGTTGCCCGGCTGGGCTTTGGGTGTGACCGTGCCGACTTCCACAAAGCCAAAGCCCATCGATGCCAGCGCATCGATGCAATGGGCATTCTTGTCCAGCCCGGCGGCCAGCCCGACGCGGTTGGGAAAGCGCAGGCCTGCCAGCTCAAACGGATCGTCCACCCGGCTGGCGCAGTAGGCCCATTGCAGCGGTGTACCTTGAAAGCGGGCCAAGCTGGCCAGGGTGAGTTCATGGGCCACCTCGGCATCGAGGCTGAAAAGGGCGCGCCGGGCCAAGCCGTAGGGAACAAGAGACATTGGATAATTCCTGGGTTTCAAACAATCAACTGCCCCAATTTTCGCCCATGAGTACCTCCAACACCCCCAGCACACCCGCCCTCACACAAGACCAGCTCAAAACCCTGGTGGGGCAGGCCGCCCTGCAGTACGTGGTGCCGGGCGAGATTGTGGGCGTGGGCACGGGCTCTACGGTGAACAAGTTCATCGATGCCCTGGCGAGCATCAAAGACCAAATTCGGGGTGCGGTGTCGAGCTCGGTAGCCAGCACCGAGCGCCTGAAGGCCTTGGGTATTCCCGTTTTCGATTCGAATGATGTGCCGCGCTTGTCGGTGTATATCGACGGTGCCGACGAGATCGATGGCCGAGGCAACATGATTAAGGGAGGCGGTGCGGCGTTGACGCGCGAGAAGATCGTGGCGGCCCAGTCAGACCGCTTTGTTTGCATTGCCGACGAGTCCAAACTGGTCCAGACCTTGGGCGCGTTCCCGCTGCCGGTGGAAGTGATTCCCATGGCCACGCAGCGCGTGATTGCCCAGTTCGCTACCAAGGGTGGTGTGGGCACGGTGCGCCAACGGGACGGCAAGCCTCTGGTTACCGACAACGGTCAATACATCGTGGATGTGACCGGCCTGAAGATCACCGATCCCCTGGCCTTCGAGGCGGAGGTCAGTCAGTGGCCTGGCGTAGTGACCGTGGGCGTGTTCGCCTTCCAGCGCGCCCAGGTGTGCCTGCTGGGAACCACCAGCGGCGTGAAGACCCTCTCATTTTGAGGCTCTGACCGCGCCGTGTGCGCGGTTTGCCTAGAACGTAATGCCGGCGGGGTTGTTGGGATTGGGCGCCGAAGGCGTGGCCGGCGCAGGTGTGGCGGTATCGGCCTTGTCGTCTGCCTTGGGTGTTGATGCCGGAGCCGCGGGCTTTTGCAGTGCGACCAGTGGGGCCGGATCCGGGCGCTTGTAGCTGGCTGGCAATTGCGATGTCTTGGGGTAACCGGCGGCATCGAGGTACTGGTTCCATTCCAAGTCGGAAAAACCGCGTATGCGCTGACCACCGATGGCGAGGTAGGGCAGGCTGGTGTCGCCAGCGATGCGGCGCAACTGATCCTGGTCTTCCTTGGTGGTGATGGTGCGTTCACTGAATGGAATGCCGCGGCTGCTGAGCAAGGAACGGCCGCTGTCGCACGGCGGGCAGTTGGCCCCCGTGTACAGCACTACCGGGTACTTGCTGGCGATTTGGCGTAGCTCAAAGGGCAGGGTGCCACCGGCCGTGTTGGCGGCGTTGGCATTGGCGCTGGCAGCGGAGACCTTGCTCTTTTCGTCTGCGGGGGGCTTGTCGGAGAAGGTGACCTTGCCGTCGGGGCCAACGATGCGGTACACGGCCTGCGCATGGACCGGGCCGGCCAGGCTGGCGCAGAGCAGGCTGGTTAAAAGGGCGGCTGCGGTGGTGGGCTTCATCAGTGGCTCCTGTTGCAACGGGTTCAAGTGGCCATGCCCTGGTGGCGAAGCAGTGCGTCCAGCGACGGCTCGCGACCGCGAAAGGCCTTGAACGACTCCATGGCCGGTCGGCTGCCTCCTGCCTCCAGAATGGCTTGGCGGTATTGTGACCCAGTTTCGCGGCTGGGTGTGCCATCGGGTGCGGCGGTTTCCTCGAACGCGGCGTAGGCATCGGCGGAGAGCACTTCGGCCCACTTGTAGCTGTAATAGCCTGCCGCATAGCCTCCGGCAAAGATGTGGCTGAAGGTGTGGGGTGTGCGGCTCCAGGTCGGGGTGGGTAGCACGGCCACCTCGGCACGCACCTGCGCCAGTAGCGCCAGAATGTCGTCGCCGGGTGTGAAGGTCGTGTGCAGTAGCATGTCGAACAGGGCGAATTCGATCTGGCGCAGGGTCTGCAGGCCGCTTTGGAAGTTCTTGGCGGCGAGCATCTTGTCGAACAGCGCGCGCGGCAGGCTTGCACCGGTGTCGACATGTGCTGTCATGTGGCGCAGCACATTCCATTCCCAGCAGAAGTTCTCCATGAACTGACTGGGCAGTTCCACGGCGTCCCACTCCACGCCGCTGATGCCTGATACGTCGCGCTCGTTGACCTGCGTGAGCATGTGGTGCAGGCCGTGGCCGAACTCGTGGAACAAGGTGATGACGTCGTCGTGCGTGAGCAGGGCGGGTTTGCCGTCCACGCCACTTGCGAAGTTGCACACCAGATGCGCCACAGGTGTTTGCAGGGCGCCGGTATCCGGGCGCAGCCAGCGTGCGCGCACGTCGTCCATCCAGGCGCCGCCGCGTTTGCCCGTGCGCGCACTGGGGTCGAGGTAGAACTGCCCGAGCAACACACGCCCTGCAGGGGTCACGCGCTCGATGCGGTAGAAAACCACCTGGTCGTGCCACACCGGTGCCTGGTCGGCACGGATTTCGAGATCGAACAGGCTCTCGGCAATCTTGAACAATCCGGCCAGCACTTGGGGAAACGGGAAGTACTGCTTGACCTCTTGTTCACTGAAGGCGTAGCGCGCTTCCTTGAGTTTTTCACCGATATAGGCCCAGTCCCAGGCCTGCGGGTCGTGCAGGTCCAGGTGTTCAGCGGCAAAGCCGCGCATGTCTGCGCCATCCTGCTCGGCAAAGGGGCGTGCCTTGTGTGCCAGATCGCGCAGGAAGGCGATGACGGCATCAGTCGAAGGTGCCATCTTGGGGACCAGCGAGAGCGCGCCGTAATGCGGGTATCCCAAGAGCGCGGCTTCCTCTTGGCGCAGGGCCAGGATGGACTGCATGGTGGCGGTGTTGTCCCACTGCTGGGCGTCGCCCTCGGCCTGGTCGGAGGCCCGGGTTACGTAGGCGCGGTACAGGCGTTCGCGCAAAGGGCGGTGGTGCGCAAACTGCATGACCGGCAGGTAGCAGGGCATCTTGAGACTGAGCTTGTGGCCCTTCTGGCCGTCGGCCTGTGCGCTGGCCTGGGTGGCTTGCAGCACATCCTGGGGCACACCGGCCATTTCCTCGGCGTTGGCGTAGTAGGCAAAGGCGTCGGTGGCATCCAGCGCGTGTTCGCTAAAGCGCTGACCCAGTTCGGCTTGCTGTTCCTGCAGCGCGGCAAAGCGTTCTTTCTGCGCACCCTGCAGTTCGGCGCCACCCAGCACGAAATTGCGCAGCGCCAGGGTATGTGCACGGCGCTGTTCGGTGTTGAGCGTGGCAGGGTCAATGGCCTTGTATTTGGCGTACAGGCGCTCGTCCGAACCCAGGCGGGTCCAGAAGTCGGTAACACGGGGCAGGGCGGCGTTGTAGGCCGCGCGCAGCTCGGGTGTGTCGACCACGCTCTTGAGGTGGCTGGCCGAGCCCCAGGCAAGCCCCAGGCGCTCGGTGGCGACGTCCAGCACCCTGGCGATGGCGTTCCATTCACAGGGAAATTCGGCGGAGGTAACGGTATCGAGGGCAGCCTGGGCCTGGGTCAAGAGGAGATCGATGGCCGGTTCGACGTGTTCGGCACGAATCTGGTCGAACAGGGGCAGCGGCGCGGTGCTGAGTAGTGGATTCACCGAGTCGCTCATTGGCATGCCGCCTCACGTTCAGCTGCTTCCAGGGTGTTGACCAGCAGCATGGTGATGGTCATGGGGCCGACGCCGCCGGGCACGGGCGTGATGTAGCCCGCAACTTGCTTGACGCCGTCAAAGTCCACGTCGCCGCAGAGTTTGCCCTCGTCATTGCGGTTCATGCCCACGTCGATGACCACGGCGCCGGGTTTTACCATGTCGGCGGTGAGCACGTTGCGCTTGCCCACGGCGGCCACCACGATGTCGGCCTGGCGCGTCATGGCAGCAAGATCTGCCGTGCCGCTGTGGGTGATGGTGACGGTGGCATTGGCCTGCAGCAGCATCAGGGCCATGGGCTTGCCCACGATGTTGGAGCGGCCGATCACCACGGCGTGCTTGCCGCGCAGGTCTTTCATGCCGATGGATTCCAGCATCTTCATGCAGCCATAGGGCGTGCAGGCCTTGAAGCCCGTCTCGCCCACCAGGAGGGCCCCTGCGCTGGCCACGTGGAAGCCGTCCACGTCTTTGGCGGGCGAGATGGCCTCGATGACCTTGTGGTCGTCGATGTGCTTGGGCAACGGCAGCTGCACCAGGATGCCGTGGATGGCGGGGTCGTTGTTGAGCGCTTGCACGCGGGCCAGCAGTTCGGCTTCGGTCATGCTGGCATCGTACTTTTCTAACACCGAGTGCAGACCGGCATCCTGGCAAGCCTTGATCTTGTTGCGCACATAAACCTGGGATGCGGGGTTGTCGCCCACCAGCACCACGGCCAGC
This sequence comes from Rhodoferax sp., assembly GCA_046348185.1. Classification (GTDB taxonomy): domain Bacteria; phylum Pseudomonadota; class Gammaproteobacteria; order Burkholderiales; family Burkholderiaceae_C; genus Allorhodoferax. The sequence continues at coordinate 578,207 of JAXMER010000013.1, forward strand.
CCGGGGGTGATGCCGCGGGCTTTGAGGGCGGCGGTGCGCGTGGCAACGTCCTGGCGCAGCTGCTGGGACAGGGCGACGCCGTCGATGATCTGGGCAGTAGTCGTCATACCAAGGCCTTTACAAAAGAAAAACGCCCATAGCCCTCGTCGGGTGGGCGTTGGATGCTATGAAATTTGAAGTATCAGGTTTTCGGCGCGGCCTGGCCCAGGGCGATCTTGAGCAAGTCGGCCACGGTGTTGGCGCTGAGTTTTTCCATGATGTTGGCGCGGTGCGCCTCGACCGTCTTGATGCTGATGCCCAGGTCGTCGGCAATCTGCTTGTTCAGGCGTCCGGCCACGATGCGTTCGAGCACCTGGGATTCCCGCAAGGTCAATTTGGACAACAACGCATCGCGGCTGGCTGCCGTCTGGAATTCTGCAAACGAATCCTTGGCGTGTTCCAGCATGCGCTCGACCAGACCCACGAGCTGGTCGTCGTTGAATGGCTTCTGGATGAAGTCCATCGCGCCTTTCTTCATGGTGTCCACCGCCATGGGCACGTCGCCATGGCCGGTGATGAACACGATGGGCAGCGGCGACTTGGCTTCGATCAGGCGGTTTTGCAGTTCCAGGCCGGTCATGCCCCCCATGCGGATGTCAACGATCAGGCAGGCGATCTCGCGGGCGTCGTAGCGGCTCAGGAACGATTCGGCTGAGTCAAAACAGCGCACGCGAAAACCCTTGCCTTCGAGCAGCCATTGCACGGAGTCGCGCACGGCCTCGTCGTCATCCACCACATACACGGTACCTTTTTTGGGGAGCAGGCTCATTCGGTTTCCAGGGTCTTGATAGCGATTGCACCGGCGTCGGGGGCTGCGGGATAGGCCTCGGCCATCGGAATCCAGAAGGAGAACCGGCAGCCCGACACAAGCTCGCCATTGTAGAGGTTCTCTGCCGTAATCCGGCCCATGTGTGACTCGACGATGGAGCGGCACAAAGACAGACCAATGCCCATGCCCTCGGCCTTGGTGGAGTAGAAAGCCTCGTACAAGCGCGACATCACTTCGGGTGAAATGCCCTTGCCGGTATCTTGCACCGAGAACTCCACCACGGACTTGCCGTCCATCGTCTTGGGCACTACCCGCAGCTCCACGATGCGCTGCGAGGTCTGGCGCAAGGCGAAGTCGATGGATTCGGCCGCATTGCGCAGGAGGTTGATCAGGACCTGCTCGATCAGGATCGGGTCCACCATCAGTGGCGGGATGAGCGCGGCCACATAGTGATTCAGGCGCACGTTGAAGCGGCGCAGTTCCAGCTCGGCCAGCTCCACGGCTTCGGCGACGATGGCGCCCACCTCGGACGGTGTGCGATTGGGCTCGCTGCGCTTCACAAAGGAGCGGATGCGCTGGATGATTTGTCCGGCGCGTTGTGCCTGGCGTGCCGTCTTCTCCAGCGCTGCGAGTAAGTCCTCCTCGCTGATCTGGTGTTCGCGGATGCGCGAGAGCATGCCTTTGCAATAGTTGTTGATGGCGGTCAGCGGCTGGTTGAGTTCATGCGCCACGCTGGACGCCATTTCACCCATGGTGATGAGGCGGCTGGAGGTTTGCGCCCGCTCGGTCTGGATGGCAGACTGTTCTTCGGCCAGGCGTCGTGCCGTGATGTCAGTGGCAATCACCATCTGCGCCAGGCGTCCATCCACCCAACTCAGGTAGCGCGTGCGCACCTCCAGCCATTTGCCCAGTTCTGCGATGTAGATGTCCGCGCTCTCGGTTTCTGAGTCGGGCAGCACCGTGGTCGGCAGTCCGGCAAAGGAATCCACGGCATCGCTGGATTCGTCCACCGTAGGCACCACCGGTTGACCGGCCTGTGCAGCCATCTGACCATGTCCCAGCGCCGCCGTGCCAAACCATTGGCGATAGAGCTTATTGGCAAACAGCAGCTCATCGCTGCCTAGGGGCGCCACTGAGATGGAGGCGTCCAGTGCCTCCAGCACGGTGGTGAAGCGCTCGTGTGATGCCGTGAGCTGCTCGCGCACGCGGTTGGGCTCGGTAATGTCGGTCATGGACGTCATCCAGCCGGTTTGCTTGCCGACGGCGTCAATGAGAGGAGAAACGTACAACCGTGCATCGAAGAGTGAGCCATCGCGGCGCTTGACGCGGATCTGGATGCCCTGGCCCGAAATGTTGCCGTCGAGTTCTTCTTGCAAACGGTGCGACAGCAGTTCGCGGTCGCTGTCGGGCCAGTAGGGAAACGGTGCCGTGCGCCCCACCAGATCGGATTCAGACCACCCGGTCATTTGGCAAAAGGCCGCGTTGACGTAGGTGATGCGCCCTTGCAGGTCCATGGCGCGCATGCCGGTGAGCATGGAGTTTTCCATGGCGCGGCGAAAGGCTGTTTCCACCAACAAGGCCTGCTGGGCTTGCACACGCCTACGTGTGTGGCGCCAGTTGGCAATCAGCATCCACGCCGTCATCACGCTCAATGTTGCCACCAGCCAGAACAGGCCGCTGCCAATCACACCCAGCGAGGCCCGGTATGCCTGCCCCCGCAACACAAGGCCGGCGCCGACTGGTGAAACCGGCATCGTGTATTCGTTGGCGGCGTGGGCCCAGGGCAGTAGCTGGTTCACCGTGCGTTGCGGCGGGATGGCGGTTCCGGCCAGCAAACCATTGCGCGCATCGAGCAACGAGATGGCGTAACGCGAGGCCACCTCGGTCGGCACGCCGTGGCGGTACAGGCTGTCCAGCGAATACTCGGCCAGAAGCACACCGGCAAATCGGTTGCGGTCCAGCAAGGGCTGGTGCAACTGCAGCAGTGGGGTGTCGTTGGTAGTACCCACGGGCTGCACGTACACCGGCTGCTGCAGCTCTGCGGCGGTCAAAAAGCCTCCGGCCGTGTCGTTGCCGGTGGAACTGTGCATCTGCGTGGCGGCCAGCACACCAGTGCCAAGCGCCGCACGCACCCGCCTGCGCTCGTCGATCCAGGCCAGGCCCTGTAGCTCGGGGTACTGGTTGAGCATGACCCGCGCGCGCGCGCGGAACTCTTCGGCATCGACATCACGGTTGGCAATTTCACGTGCCAGCCGCATGATTTGCTCCTGGCGCTCTAGCAGGCGCAGGCGCAGGCGCTGTTGGGTGTATTCGACGTCGCGCTGCAGGGCTTGTTGCTCGCGGTCGATCTCCTCCAGGCGCAGGTAGCCCAATGCGGCCACGATGGCGGCAAAGAAAAGCAATACCGCCACCAGCGGCGCCAGCATGGCGAGCCGGTCTTGGCGGTGCGGCGTCAGGCGCTGCCACCAGCGTACGGCGCTGCGCACCGTGGGCAGCTTGATCCACTTGTCAAAAGTCATGGTGCAAGTGTAGGCGCTAACCCATTGGAATGTGCCGCGAGAATTCATATTATGAAATACAAGAGCACAGTTTGAAATTTCGAGAAAGTTGTGTGAAAATAGATGCAACGTACTAAATTGCACTTTCCAACACAGGAGACACCCATGGCAGAAGCCGTTTCTGGCGCCGCGAGCGCCCCCACAGTCGATACCGATAATCAGGAGACGCGTGAATGGATGGACGCACTGTCCGCCGTCATCGAAAGCGAAGGTCCAGAGCGTGCGCATTTCCTGCTGGAGCAGATGCTCGAACACGCCCGCCAGAACAGCATCGACCTGCCGTTCTCGGCCAACACCGGCTACGTGAACACCATCGAGCCCGAGCAGGAAGCGCGTTGCCCCGGCAACATCGCCATCGAAAAGCGCCTGCGTGCCTACATGCGCTGGAACGCCATGGCCATGGTGGTGCGCGCCAACCGCCGCAACCCTGCCGACGGCGGCGACCTGGGCGGCCATATCGGCTCCTTTGCCTCCCTGGCGAGCATGCTGGGCGCGGGCTTCAACCATTTCTGGCACGCCGAGAGCGCTGAGCACGGTGGCGACTGTCTCTACATCCAGGGCCACAGCGCGCCCGGCATCTACGCCCGCGCCTTTCTGGAAGGGCGTTTGAACGAGGAGCAACTCGACAGCTTCCGCCAGGAAGTGGACGGCAAGGGCTTGTCCAGCTACCCGCACCCCAAGCTGATGCCCGAGTTCTGGCAGTTCCCCACCGTGTCCATGGGGTTGGGGCCGCTGATGGCCATCTACCAGGCGCGTTTCCTGAAGTACCTGCACGCCCGTGGCATTGCCAACACCGAGAACCGCAAGGTCTGGGCTTTTATGGGTGACGGCGAGATGGACGAGCCCGAATCCCTGGGCGCCATCAGCCTGGCTGCACGTGAAGGGCTCGACAACCTGGTGTTCGTGGTGAACTGCAATCTGCAGCGCCTGGACGGCCCGGTGCGCGGCAACGGCAAGATCATCCAGGAGCTCGAAGGCGAATTCCGTGGCTCGGGCTGGAACGTCATCAAGCTGATCTGGGGCAAGGGCTGGGACGAGCTGCTGGCGCGCGACAAGAGTGGCAAGCTCAAGCAACTGATGATGGAAACCCTGGACGGCGACTACCAGGCCATGAAGGCCAACGACGGTGCCTTCGTGCGCAAGAACTTCTTTGGCCGCTACCCCGAGACCTTGAAGCTCGTGGAGCACATGACGGACGAGGAAATCTTCGAACTGCGCCGTGGCGGCCACCAGCCCGAGAAGGTGTATGCCGCCTTCCATGCCGCGCACAACAACACCTCGGGCCAGCCCACCGTACTCCTGGTGAAAACGGTGAAGGGCTATGGCATGGGCAAGGCCGGTGAAGGCAAGAACACCGTGCACCAGACCAAGAAGCTCAGCGACGAAGACATCAAGTACATCCGCGACCGCTTCAGTATTCCCATTCCTGACAGCGAACTGCCCAAGTTGCCCTATTACAAGCCGGCCGAAGACACGCCCGAAATGCGTTACCTGCACGAGCGTCGCCAGGCCCTGGGTGGCTACCTGCCCAAGCGCCGCGCCAAGGCCGACGAGCATTTCACCGTGCCAGCGCTGGAAACGTTCAAGGCCATCCTTGACCCCACGGCCGAGGGCCGCGAAATCAGCACCACGCAGGCCTATGTGCGCTTTGTGACGCAGCTGCTGCGCGACCAGGCTCTGGGCCCGCGCGTGGTGCCCATCCTGGTGGACGAGGCCCGCACCTTCGGCATGGAAGGCCTGTTCCGCCAGATCGGTATTTACAACCCCAAGGGCCAGATGTACACCCCGGTGGACAAAGACCAGGTCATGTACTACCGCGAGGACAAAGCCGGGCAGATCCTGCAAGAGGGCATCAACGAAGCCGGTGGCATGGCCAGCTGGATTGCGGCGGCCACCAGCTACTCCACCAGCAACCGCATCATGGTGCCGTTCTTCGTGTACTACTCCATGTTCGGCTTCCAGCGCATTGGCGACCTGGCCTGGGCGGCGGGTGACATGCAGGCGCGCGGCTTCCTGCTGGGCGGCACCTCGGGCCGCACCACGCTCAACGGCGAAGGCCTGCAGCACGAGGACGGCCACAGCCACATCCTGGCCGGCACCATCCCCAACTGCGTGAGCTACGACCCGACCTTTGCGCACGAAGTGGCGGTGATCCTGCACCATGGCTTGAAGCGCATGGTGGAGAAGCAGGAAAACGTGTACTACTACATCACCCTCCTCAACGAAAACTACGCCATGCCCGGGCTGACGGCGGGCACCGAAGAGCAGATCATCAAGGGCATGTACCTGGCCAAGGAAGGCCCCAAGATGACGCCGCGCGTGCAGTTGCTGGGCAGCGGCACCATCCTGCGCGAAAGCCTGGCCGCGCAAGAGCTGCTGGCCGTGGACTGGGGTGTGGCGGCCAATGTGTGGAGCTGCCCCAGCTTCAACGAACTGGCCCGTGATGGCCAGGACTGCGAACGCTGGAACCTGTTGCACCCACTGGAAACCCCGCGCCAGTCCTTTGTGGCGCAGCAGCTCGATGCCCATCCGGGGCCGGTGGTGGCTTCGACCGACTACATCAAGAACTACGCCGAGCAAATCCGCGCCTTCATCCCCAAGGGCCGCTCGTACAAGGTGCTGGGCACCGACGGCTTTGGCCGCAGCGACTTCCGCAGCAAGCTGCGTGAGCACTTCGAGATCAACCGCCACTACATCGTCGTGGCCGCGCTCAAGAGCCTGGCCGACGAAGGCAGCGTGCCCATGACCAAGGTGGCTGAGGCCATCGCCAAGTACGGCATCAAAACCGAAGCCATCAACCCCCTGTACGCCTGAAAGAGAAGATCATGGCAACCATTGAAATCAAGGTTCCCGATATCGGCGACTTCGACGAAGTCGCGGTCATTGAACTGTTGGTGAAGGCAGGCGATACGGTGAAAGCTGAGCAAAGCCTGATCACCGTGGAGAGCGACAAGGCCTCCATGGAAATCCCGTCCAGCCACGCCGGCGTGGTGAAGGAACTCAAAGTCAAGCTCGGCGACAAGGTCAAGCAGGGCTCGCTGGTTTTATTGCTTGAGGGCGAGGGCACAAATGCTGCTGTGGCTGCACCTGCGCCTGTGCCAGCAACTGGCGCAGCACCAGCGGCAACGACAAATGTGGCTATAGCCCCCGTTGAATCAAGCAATGGTGCTCCTGTTTCTGTAGCAAACGTACCTGCACCGGTGGCCTCACCGGCCGCTGTTGCGCCAGCCCATAACCCCACCAGCGCCCCTGTGGGCCTACCCCATGCCAGCCCCTCGGTGCGCAAGTTCGCCCGCGAGCTGGGCGTTCCGCTGGCCGAGGTGAAGGGTTCCGGCCCCAAAGGCCGCATCACCCTGGAAGACGTGCAGGCCTTTACCAAGGCGGTGATGGGAGGCGCGCTGCAGACCCAGGCGATTGCCGCTGCAGGCAAGTCCGCTGCGGCAGGGGGCGACGGCGCGGCGCTGGGCCTGATCCCCTGGCCCAAGGTCGACTTTGCCAAGTTTGGCCCCATCGAGCGCAAGGAGCTGGGCCGCATCAAGAAGATCAGCGGCGCCAATTTGCTGCGCAACGCCATCGTGATTCCTGCCGTCACCAACCACGACGACGCCGACATCACCGATCTCGAAGCCTTTCGCGTCGCTACCAACAAGGAAAACGAGAAGAGCGGCATCAAGGTCACCATGCTGGCCTTCCTGATCAAGGCCTGCGTGGCCGCGCTCAAGAAGTTCCCAGAATTCAACAGCTCGTTGGACGGTGACAGCCTGGTCTACAAGAACTACTGGCACATCGGCTTTGCCGCCGACACGCCCAACGGCCTGATGGTGCCGGTGCTCAAGGACGCCGACAAGAAAGGCATCTTCCAGATCAGCGCCGAGATGGGCGAGCTGGCCAAGAAGGCCCGCGAAGGCAAGTTGAGCCCCGCCGAAATGTCGGGCGCCACCTTCACCATCTCCAGCCTGGGCGGCATTGGCGGGCGCTACTTTACGCCCATCATCAATGCGCCTGAAGTGGCCATTCTGGGTGTGTGCAAGAGCCAGATGGAGCCGGTGTGGGATGGCAAGGCCTTCCAGCCGCGCCTGATGCTGCCCCTGAGCCTGACCTGGGACCACCGCGTCATTGATGGCGCCGCTGCGGCGCGCTTTAACGTGTACCTGGCGCAAATCCTGGGCGACTTCCGGAGGGTCCTGCTGTGAGCACCATTGAAATCAAGGTTCCCGACATTGGCGACTTCGACGAAGTCGCGGTCATCGAGCTGCTGGTCAAGGTGGGTGACGCCATCAAGCCGGAGCAAAGCCTCATAACCGTGGAGAGCGACAAGGCTTCCATGGAAATCCCATCCAGCCAGGGCGGGGTGGTGAAAGAGCTCAAAGTGAAGCTCGGCGACAAAGTCAAGGAAGGTTCCGTCGTCTTGCTGCTTGAGGCGGCCGGTGCCGCCGCTTCTGAACAAAAACCAGCATCAACCCCCGTCAATACTGCACCAGCTGCTCCTGTTTCTGTAGCGCCTGCCACGGCCGCCCCGCTGTCGGCTGGCGCCAGCTATGGCGGCACCGTCGATCTGGAGTGCGACGTGTTGGTGCTCGGCGGTGGCCCCGGCGGCTACTCGGCCGCCTTCCGTGCCGCCGACTTAGGGCTCAAGGTCGTTGTGGTCGAACGCTATGCCACGCTGGGAGGCGTCTGCCTGAACGTGGGCTGCATCCCCTCCAAGGCGCTGCTGCATGTGGCGGCTTTGATGGACGAAGTGGCCCATCTGGGCGACTGCGGCGTGGACTTTGGCGCCCCCTCAGTCAATATCGACAAGCTGCGCGGCCACAAGGAAAAGGTCATCGGTAAGTTGACCGGTGGCCTGGCCCAGATGGCCAAGATGCGCAAGGTCACCATCGTGCGTGGCTACGGGGCCTTCGTGGGCGCCAACCATGTCGAGGTGGAAGAAACCACCGGCACCGCACAAGAAAAGACCGGCAGCAAGAAAGTGGTGGCGTTCAAGAAGGCCATCATCGCCGCTGGCAGCCAGGCCGTGCGTCTGCCTTTCATGCCCGATGATCCGCGCGTGGTGGACAGCACCGGCGCCCTGGCCCTCAAAGAGGTACCCAAACGCATGCTCATTCTGGGCGGCGGCATCATCGGCCTGGAAATGGGCACGGTGTACAGCACGCTGGGCGCGCGCCTGGACGTGGTGGAGATGATGGACGGTCTGATGCAGGGCGCTGACCGCGACCTGGTCAAGATCTGGCAGAAGATGAACGCCAAGCGTTTCGACAACATCATGCTCAAGACCAAGACGGTGTCTGCACGTGCCTTGCCTGAAGGCATTGAAGTGACGTTTGCCCCGGCAGAGGAGGGCGGCACCGCCCCCGCGCCCCAGGTGTACGACCTGGTGCTGCAAGCCGTGGGCCGCACGCCCAACGGCAAGAAGATCGCTGCCGACAAAGCCGGTGTGGCCGTCACGGACCGTGGCTTCATCAACGTCGACATCCAGATGCGCACCAACGTGCCGCACATCTTCGCCATTGGCGACATCGTGGGCCAGCCCATGCTGGCGCACAAGGCGGTGCACGAAGCGCATGTGGCAGCCGAGGTGATTGCCGGTGAACTACAAGGCAACAAGGAACTGGCATCCGCAGCCTTCAACGCCCGCGTCATCCCCAGCGTGGCCTATACCGACCCCGAAGTGGCCTGGGTGGGCCTGACCGAAGACCAGGCCAAGGCCCAAGGCATCAAAGTCAAAAAGGGCCTGTTCCCCTGGACGGCCTCGGGCCGCGCCATTGCCAATGGCCGCGACGAAGGTGTGACCAAGCTGCTGTTTGACGACAGTCCCGAAGCCCACGGACACGGCAAGATCTTGGGCGGCGGCATGGTCGGCACCCACGCGGGCGACATGATCGGTGAGATCGCCCTGGCCATCGAGATGGGTGCGGATGCGGTGGACATCGGCAAGACTATTCACCCGCATCCAACCCTTGGCGAATCCATTGGCATGGCGGCGGAAGTGGCGCATGGCAGCTGCACGGATGTGCCGCCTGCGCGCAAGTAATTCCAATTTGCGTTAGAAACATTAATAATTGAGTCTCCGAAATACTGGAGGCTGCCATGGCACGAAACGCAAGCGGGGAGCAGCACCTGCAGCATGCGCTGCAGGTCATACGCACAACCAAATCGGCAGACGAATTGCGCGCCGCGCAGGCCGTAGCCCTGCCGTTGCTATTGGGGCTGTCAATACAGGACACAGCTTCGGCCATTGGCAGAGCACCAGGGTGACCTGTCGCATGCGTACGACCTACTGCAAGGTGGCCGAGCAGCGTCAGGCACCTGCACGCAGCAAGCGTACATTGCGTAACCATGCACAGATGGACCTGCAAGCCGAAGCCAAACTGTTGCAAGAAGTGCTGGGCGAGGCTGCAAATGGGGGCGTGCTGGTAATCCCGCAACTGATGCCTGAATTCGAGCGACGCCTGGGCAAGCCCGTAGCCTTGTCCACCATCTACCGCATGCTGGCACGCCATGGCTGGCGCAAGCTCGCACCCGATACCGCACACCCACAAGGCGACCCGCAGGCACGTGCCGACTGGAAAAAAACTCCCCAACGCGCTGGCACAAGTCGTAGGCAGCTTTGCCAAGTCACAGCCCTTGCGGCTGATGTTCCAGGACGAGGCGCGCTTTGGCCGCATCAGCGACTGCCGTTACTGCTGGGCTCCATACCCACTGCGTCCAACGGTCAAGGCCATGCTCACGCACCAATACGTCTACGCGTATGCCGCTGTCAGCCCGATGGATGGCAGTGTGGACAGCCTGGTGCTGCCAGCAGTCAATGGTGCATGCATGGCATTGTTTCGCAGAGGTTGCACGTCGCCACCCCAAGGAGAACATCGTCATGGTGCTCGACGGCGCAGGTTGGCACCATGGTGCCATGGCCCTGCCTCCCAATCTCAAGCTGCACTTCCTGCCACCGTATTCACCGGAACTCAACCCGGTGGAGCAGCTTTGGGCGCACCTGCGCGAGAAGCACTTCCACAATCGCGCCTTCGACAGCTTGGATGCTTTGGAGGAGCATTTGGTGGACGCGCTGCGTGAACTCGAATCACATCCAGACATTGCCAAAAGTATTACCCTTTGGCCATGGATCATTGATGCTGTTTCTAACGCTAATTAGAATAAGTCCGCAGCCAAGCTACCCTGCCAAGGCCCGAACTGGCGACGGTTCGGGCCTTGTGCTTTGCGTACCCAAACAATCGCCGCAGAATACTGTGCATTTGTACAGTATTCATGCCAATCACTGCAAAACCCAAACTCTACAACCCACGCCACCCCGAACGCACGCTGCTGTACCAAACGGTAGCCGAGCACTACGAGACCTGGCTAGAGTTGGCCAGCGCGGGTCAGTTCGACGGCCAGGGCGACCACCACACCCCCAAGCCCTTCGTGCGCAAAGCGTTTGCCACATATCTGGAGTGCGGCACCAGTGACAAGCGTGGTGCCAAGGCAGATGAGCTGCACCTCACACCGCTGGAACTGATCGACCGCATCGCCGCGCTGGTGCCACCGCCACGCACCCACCGGCACCGCTACTTTGGTGTGCTGGCACCAAACTCGCCGCTGAGAGCGGCGGTAACGGCGCTGGCTCAGCCTGCTGCGTCGCAACCAGCCACGGTGGAGACTGCACAACCTGGCGCGGGCGTACCTGGGGTGGCGGCGCCGGGCAACGCGGCCACACCCACACCCGAACCTGAAGCACGCCCGAAGCGAGCGGCGCATTACTTGTGGGCGGTGCTGATTGCCCGCATCTACGAGGCATTTCCGCTGCTGTGCCCCATGTGCGGTGGGCAGATGCGCATCATTGCCTTCATCACCCACAGCGCCGAAATCCGCCACATCCTGAACCACATCGGGGTGGAGTCTGCCCCCCCGCACATCACCCCGGCACGCGGGCCACCGCTGTGGGAGGGCTGCGACGCGCCGGTGGATGATGGTGCGCAAGGCGAGCCGGATTGGGATCTGGCAGCTCAACCCGACGAGGTAGACCAGCGCGTCAATTGGTGACCCAGTGAAGCGGCGGTATCCATCGCTGCGGGGAAGCAGCTGCGCGCGCGCCAGGCCCAAATGCATACTGCCTCCCAAGCTCTTGCCATTGAGCGGCAAGCGAGCGCTCAACCTTCCTTGGCCGAACGTGTTTCGAGGCCCAAAACTCGTGCCATACTTGGCCTCATGCGGTTGAATTTCCTATCCGTTCCCCAATGCCAAGCTGGACACCCGTCTGACACCCACCATCAAGATCGCTTCGATCACCAACGGCAACAGCACCAAGTCCTACGGTTCTTTGGAAATCAAGAACCTGGACCTGCAAGGCACCAAGATCTGGTTGTTCGCTCACTGATCTGGCGCTTGATGTCGGAAGAGCTTGAGGCGTGAGCCTCAGCTCCGACCGAGTCAGGTGACAACCCAAGGGGCCTCGCAGCAGCAATGTTGCGGGGCCCTTTGCTTTGCTCTTTATTAATGGCTGGTGAGACCAAACTCCGCGAGCAAGGCGCCAATTTCCGTTTGATCCAACTTGTTCAGCAGCAACCTTTGAATGAAGGCTGGGCCTGGAAGAGACAACTCGGCGCCATCTCGCATGCGTGCCGCCGCTGCTAGGAGCTTTCTGATGTCATACGTGGAGTTGAACACCTCCGGTACGCCACGCTCCACATTCAAAAGCTGATAGACCGCTTCCATGCCGGTTCGCACGGAGTACTCCGTGGTGAAGATGGTGTCTCGTGTGGTTTCAGCAAACTGTCCGATGAACGCAAAGTTCACCGCCCCACGAGGCACGACTGCCGGACGATCACCCGCTCGGCGTGGCATGAAGAAGGAGGTCACGTACGGCATCATCACGGGGACGCACTTCACGCCGGTGGACGCCAGTTCCGCAATATCGGATTCGGGTACACCCAGGTGGTAAAGCCACTCCTGTGCAATTTCTTCACCCGTACAGGCCTGCATTGGCTTCTTGACGTAATCGCCAGGCACGTCTGCGAACAGGCCATAAATCCAGGCAACGATTTGCTCCTTAGGCTGCGCCTTGAAGTGAGGTTGGCGGTTGACCGTCCAGCTCATCAACCACGCGCTGTCGCGCACCGTGACGATACCGCCTGTCACCACTTTCCCGGAATAGGGCGAGCGTTGACTGATCTTCTCGATGTACGCCGGAATGCGGGGATCCAAGGTCGTTGCGGTGGCTGATACCCACTTGCTTTCGGCAACATGGCCGCAGAAGACCTCAGGCCTTCCGAACTCATCCGATTGACTGGCAATTCGTTTCCAAAGGTCCCACGCAGGGGCAGGACCGGTGTTCAGCTTGGCAGGCGTGTGATGATCGCCTTCGTCAGAGTTGTCGACCAGCGATCCAATGGTGGTGAAAACAAGGTCGTCTGCCGAAAGCGCCATGCCTCCTGGCTGACCTTGATGTATCCAGTGCAAATGCGTGGCGGTCTTGGTGTCTTGGGTGAGATCGAAGTCGATGTTGGTGACCTCGGTGTCGAACTGGAATGTCACGCCGAGTTCGCGGAGATGCCGTTCCAGAGGCAGTGCCAACGATTCGTATTGGTTGTACTTGGTGAACTTCAACGCAGTGAAGTCAGGCAATCCACCAACATGGTGAATGAAGCGGTGAAGGTAGAGCTTCATTTCCAGTGCGCTATGCCACTCCTCGAAGGCGAACATGGTTCGCCAATAAAGCCAGAAGTTGCTTTGGAGGAAGTCGGGGCCGAAGACTTCATTGATACGTTTGCCCTCCATGTCCTGACGCTTGGTCATGAACACGCGAAGCAAGTCTTTTTGGGCGCGATCATTGAGGGTAAACAACCCATCTGTCTGAATCCGTTGGCCACGCTTCTCTGTGACCCGGGTCAGAGAGTAGTTCGGGTCGTCTCGATTGAGCCAATAGAACTCATCCAACACCGAGGCGCCTTCGATCTCCAGGCTCGGCACAGACCGAAACAGGTCCCATAGGCATTCCATGTGGTCTTCCATTTCGCGGCCGCCGCGGATCACGAATCCTTTTTCCGGGACATGGATTCCATCCAATGCGCCCCCGGATAACGGGCTCCGTTCGAGCACGGTGATTTGGCTGGGTGGGACATGCGCGTCCCGCACCAAAAACAAGGCTGCGGCCAGCGACGCTAGACCGCCCCCCACTAACCACGCGCGCTTCTTTTTGGCTTCCGGATGTGGGCGAGGGCGCACGAACGCTTCGTAATTGCCGCTGGTGTATCGCATATAAAGCTCTTACTTCAGTTGAGATGTGTCTGGTCGTTTTTTTTAAGTATAAGTCATTCGTATGAATAAATATTGACAAGAAGCAAGCTAGGTCTACTTTTAACAAAGCCCTGCGGGTGTCGCTGGTTTCAGCGAGTTGCATCCTTGCTTCCTTTTCCATCTGTTCGATCATTCGCCCCTCCATTGTTTGAAGACCCAAAAAGAAGATCTCACCACGTACCAGAGTTTTTGGCTCTAGTACGGCGTGTGCGATCTACAGGTCATGGCTTTGCCCGCGCTCGCTGCGGCGACTGTGGGCACGACTACTTTGTAGCCTTCTCCTGCAAAGGCCGGGGAGTCTGCCCCTCGTGCACCACCCGGCGCATGGTGGAGACAGCAGCGCACCTGAACGATCACGTATTCCCCCGCCTGCCGGTGCGCCAGTGGGTGCTCTCCGTGCCCAAGAGGTTGCGGTACTTCATGCAACGCGACGGAGCGGTGCTGAGCATGGTGCTGCGCATCTTTCTGCGGGTGATCGCACAAACTCTGCAGACCCACAGCCCCGGTGCGGCCCATATGGACAAGGCAGGCCTGCACATCGGTGCCATCGCCTTCATTCACCGATTCGGCTCCAGCCTCAATGAACACGTCCACTTCCACGTTTGTGTGGTGGACGGGGTGTTTGAGGAAGTGGAGGGCGAGGGCGATGCTGATGCGACCCCTCGAATCTCATCGCCGGGTGTCATCTTTCACGCGGCCACCGGCATCGATGCGGCTACCGTGGCCCCAGTGCAGACCACACTGCAAAAACGCATCCTGCGCGCCTTCGTTGCTCGGGGCCTGCTGGAGAACTGTGACGCCAAAGACATGCTGGGCTACAAACACAGCGGCTTCTCGGTGGACGCCGGTGTCTGCATCGAAGCCCACGACCGCGCTGCGCTGGAGCGGCTGCTGCGCTATTGCGCGCGTCCACCGTTTTCCATGGAGCGCCTACGCAAAGAGGGAAGCAAACTGGTGTACCGCTGTGCCAAACAGCGCAGCGAGCCCACCAGTGACAAGCGTGGTGCCAAGGCAGATGAGCTGCACCTCACACCGCTGGAACTGATCGACCGCATCGCCGCGCTGGTGCCACCGCCACGCACCCACCGGCACCGCTACTTTGGTGTGCTGGCACCAAACTCGCCGCTGAGAGCGGCGGTAACGGCGCTGGCTCAGCCTGCTGCGTCGCAACCAGCCACGGTGGAGACTGCACAACCTGGCGCGGGCGTACCTGGGGTGGCGGCGCCGGGCAACGCGGCCACACCCACACCCGAACCTGAAGCACGCCCGAAGCGAGCGGCGCATTACTTGTGGGCGGTGCTGATTGCCCGCATCTACGAGGCATTTCCGCTGCTGTGCCCCATGTGCGGTGGGCAGATGCGCATCATTGCCTTCATCACCCACAGCGCCGAAATCCGCCACATCCTGAACCACATCGGGGTGGAGTCTGCCCCCCCGCACATCACCCCGGCACGCGGGCCACCGCTGTGGGAGGGCTGCGACGCGCCGGTGGATGATGGTGCGCAAGGCGAGCCGGATTGGGATCTGGCAGCTCAACCCGACGAGGTAGACCAGCGCGTCAATTGGTGACCCAGTGAAGCGGCGGTATCCATCGCTGCGGGGAAGCAGCTGCGCGCGCGCCAGGCCCAAATGCATACTGCCTCCCAAGCTCTTGCCATTGAGCGGCAAGCGAGCGCTCAACCTTCCTTGGCCGAACGTGTTTCGAGGCCCAAAACTCGTGCCATACTTGGCCTCATGCGGTTGAATTTCCTATCCGTTTGCACAACCTGCACCGCGATGGCACGCTGTGGCATTGGAGCACCTGGACCAGCGCCGCACGCACGCTCTTCGGGCGCGGCGGCCTGGTGCGCGAGTCCTGGCGGCCCTGGCGCGAATACCTGCGGCCCGACTTCCACCCCAGCCAGCACGGCAGCGACCGGTCGGAGCGCTGGCTGGCCGAACACAGCAACACCTACACGCCCGTCGGCGCGAATCCATGAAACCACACGCCACCACGCCCCGGCTTGGCAGGAGCCGGGCCAGCGCAGCCATGCTGTGCCTGTTCTCCGCCCTGGCCCTGCCCGTCCACGCCGCCCCCTTGGGCTTTGACGCCGCGCTGCAGCAGATGCAGCAGCGGTCCGACCAGCTCGCCGCCTCGCGCAGCGCCATCGAAAGCGCCCAGCTGCGCCGCGATGCGATGCAGCGCCTGGGCGGCCCGGTGGTCAACCTCACCGGCGCAGCCTACGCCTACAACGCCAACCTGGACGTAGACCTGAACCCGCTCAACCGCGCGCTGCCCGGCGTGCTCTCGCAGCTGCCGCCGCAGCTCGCGGGCCCGATCGCGCAGCTGCCGCACCTGCCGTCCAGCTACACGCTCAACCGCCACAAGAGCGACACCACCGCCTCCGTCTCGGCCGTCTGGCCGATCTACATGGGCGGCGCCAGCGATGCCGCGCGCGGTCTGCTGGAGGCGCAGACCCACGAGGCCGAGGCCGACGCCGCCAAGACCGGCCACGAAGCCACCACGGTGCTGGTGCAGCGCTACTTCGGCGCCCAGCTCGCCGAGCGCGCCGCCGTGCTGCGCGAGGCGGCGCTGGCCACCATCGAGCAGCACGACGCCGCCGCGCAGAAGATGCTGGATGCCGGCGTGATCGCCCGCGTGGAACGCCTGCAGGCCCGCTCCGCCCTCGAAGAAGCCCGCCGCAACGCCCGCAAGGCGCGCGACGATGCCGAGCTGGCCGCCACCGCGCTCACGCGCACGCTCAAGGCCAGCGACCGCGTCACGCCCACCAGCCCGCTGTTCGTGCTGGCCGAGCCGCTGCCGCCCCTGCCCCAATTCATCGACACCGCGCTGACCCGCCACCCGGGCCTCGACAAGGTCGCCGCCAAGAAAGAGCAGGCCACGCAGCTGCATGCCGCGCAGGAGGCGCTGCGCAAGCCCCAGGTGTTCGCCTTCGGCCAGCGGCAATTGAAAACCGGCAAGGACGCCGACTGGGTTGCCGGCGTGGACGTGCGCTGGACGCTGTGGGACTCCATCGACCGCAACGCGCTGGCCGCGTCGTCCCAGCGCCAGATCGAGCAGGCCGAGCGCACGGGCGAGCAGGCCAGGAGCGACATCGCCCTGCTCGTGGAAAAGCGCTGGCTGGGCGTGGAGCAGGCACGCCGCCAGTTCCTGGCCATGGCCCCCAGCCTGGAGCTGGCCGACGAGGTGCTGCGCCTGCGCACCTCGGGCCTGAAGGCGGGCACCAGCACCACGCTGGATTTGATCGACGCGCAGGTCAACTTGGCCAAGGCCCAGACCGAACGCGCTCAGGCCGCGCACGACTATGTGAAGGCTCTGGCAGATCTGCTGGAAAGCTGCGGCCTCTCGGATGAATTCGGCAGCTACATGGCGCGCGCCGACGTGATGAAAGTGGAGTGAAGAACATGAGCAAGAAAACAACCGCCGCAGCCGCCGTGGCCTTTGTCGCCGTCGCGGGCTTCGTGGGCTTTGGCCTGTGGAAGGCGTCGCAGCCCGCGCCCGAGGTCTTCCAGGGCCAGATCGAGGCGCAAGAGGCCGACATCGCCCCCAAGGTCACCGCGCGCATCGCGCAGATTTTGGTGAAAGAAGGCGACCAGATCGCCGTGGGCGCCCCACTGATCCGCATGGACAGCCCCGAGGTGCAGGCCAAGCTCGCCCAGGCCACCGCCGCGCAGGAGGCCGCCCAGGCCGTGGCCGCCAAGGCCGAGCATGGCGCCCGCCCGCAAGAGGTGGAAATGGCCCGCCTGAACTGGCAGCGCGCCGTGGCCGCCGCCGACCTGGCCGAAAGCTCGTTCAAGCGCGTGGACGGCCTGGCCCGCGAGGGCCTGGTGGCCGCGCAAAAGCGCGACGAGGCCGAGGCCAACTTCAAGGCATCGCGCGACCAGGCCCTGGCCGCCAAGGCGCAGTACGACCTGGCCCGCTCCGGCGCCCGCGCCGAGGACAAGTCCGCCGCCAGCGCCCAGGCGCGGCAGGTGGCGGGCGTGGTCGCCGAGGTGCAAGCCGCCCAGGCCGAGACGGAATTGAAGAGCCCCGTGGCGGGCGAGGTGGCCAAGGTGCTGGCCCGCACGGGCGAACTCTCGCCCCAGGGCGTGGCCGTGGTCACGGTGGTCAATTTGCAGGACCAGTGGGTCGTGCTGAACGTGCGCGAAGACCGCCTGCAGCGCTTTGCCATCGGCAATGAATTCGACGCCACGCTGCCCGCGCTGGGCGGCAAGGCGGTGAAGTTCAAGGTCTATCACACCGGCGCCCTGCCCGACTTCGCCACCTGGCGCGCCACGCGCGCGGGCCAGGGCTTTGACGCCCGCACATTCGAGGTGCGCGCCCGCCCCACCGCCCCCATCGAGGGCGCACGCCCCGGCATGACCGTGCTGGTGCAGTGATTTGAATAAAAAGTGCCTCCAGCGCTTATCCATCAAGCGCGAGCAGCTATGAATTCAATAGTCAACAGCTTCCGCCGCGAAGCCCGCCGCCTGGCGGCCAGCCCCTGGGACCTGGCCATGGTCACCTGGGTGCCGCTGCTGGGCGTGCTCGTGCTGTGGTGGATCTTCTCGGCCGGCCTGCCGCGCCACCTGGCCGTGGGCGTGGTGGATGAAGACCACAGCAGCCTGTCGCGCGAGCTGGTGCGCATGCTGGACGCCACGCCGGGCGTGCAGATCACCCAGCACTACGCCAACGCGACCGAGGCCGAGCGCGCGCTGCGCGCCGTGGAGGTCTATGCCGTGGTAGCGGTCCCGCGTGACTTTGCGCGCACCGTGAAGGAGGGCCGCGCCGCCCAGGTCACCCTGCTGCACAACGCGCAAATGGGCACGCATTCGGGCCTGCTGCAGCGCGACGTGCGCAGCGCCGTGGGCACGCTGTCGGCCGGCATCGAGATGGCCGCGCGCAACAAACGCGGCGAAAGCGCCCAGGCCGTGCGCGTGAGCATGGAGCCCATCCACACGCAGATGGTGGCGCTCTTCAACGTGGCCACCAACTACGAGCAGTTCCTGGGCGCGGCGCTGATCCCCGCGCTGCTGCACATCCTGGCCATGACCGCAGGCGCCTGGACGGTGGGGCGCGAGCTGCGCGACCGCACGCTGGGTGACTGGCTGGGCGCTGGCGGCAGCGCCGCGGGCGCCTTGCTGGGCAAGCTCGCCTGGCCCTGGGCCACGCTCACGCTGACCGGCTTGCTGGCCCTCGTCGGCATCACCTGGGGGCGTGACTGGCACCCGCCGGGCAACCTGTGGTGGGTGGCGGCCGCGCTGGCGCTGCTGATGGCCGTGTCGTTGGCGGCGGGCGCGGCGCTGGCGGCGGTCACGCGCTCGCTGCGCACCGCCCTGTCGGGCGCGGGCTTCTTCGCAGCGCCTGCGTTTGCGTTCAGCGGCGTGGCGTTTCCGCTGTCGGGCATGCCCGGGAGCGCCCGCGCCTGGGCCGAGGCCATGCCGTTCACGCACTACATCCGGCTGCAGATCGAGCAGTTGCAGATGGGCGCGCCGCTGGCCGCGAGCGTCTCCACCATGGCGGCGCTGCTCATCGCCAGCGTGGCGCTCTGGCTGGTCGCTTCCACTGGCCTGCGCCTGGCCGCTCGCCGCCCTGACACCTGGGGAGGCCGCTGACATGGCACAACGTCTTTTCCAAGCCTGGGGCGCCGCCCTGGCCGCCATCGTGCGCGACAAGGGCGTGCTGCTGCTGCTCATCGGCGCACCCGTGCTGTACGGCTTCTTCTACCCCTGGTTCTACGCCGACGAGGTGCTCACCCGCGTGCCCGTGGCCGTGGTGGACATGGACCGCACCAGCCTCTCGCGCCAGATCACGCGCTTTGCCGATGCCGACCCGCGCATCGAGGTGCGCATGGTCACCGCCAGCGAGCGCGAGGCGCAGGAGGCCCTGTGGCGCGGCGAGATCGAGGGCTATGCGCTCATCCCCCCCAACCTCAAGCGCAGCGTGGTGCGCGGCGAAAACGCCGTGGTCAGCATCGAGGCCAACGGCGCCTATGCGCTGCTCAACAAGGCCGTGCAATACGGCCTTGCCGAGGCCGTGGGCACCGTGTCCGCCGGGGTCGAGATCCGCAAGCTGCAGGCCAGCGGCCAAAGCGCCCTACAGGCCCGCGCCAGCCGCGCCCCGGTGCAGCTGCAGATGGTGGCGCTGTTCAACCCCATCGAGGGGTATGGCAGCTTCGTCGTGCCCGCCGTGGCGCTGCTCATCCTGCAGCAGACGCTGCTCATGGGCGCGGCCCTGCTCGCAGGCACCTGGGTGGAGGCTGGCGAACACCGCCCCGGCGCCACCGCATGGCTGGGCCGCCTGCTCGCACTGTGCACCCTGGGCTGGGCCAGCGGGCTGTTCTACTTTGGCTGGATCTTCCTGCTGCACGACTACCCGCGCGGCGGCAACCCGCTGGGCGCGCTGGCCCTCTTGGCCTGCTACGTGCCCGCCATCGCGGCGCTGGGCTCGCTGCTGGGCCTGTGGTTCGGCAACCGCGAGCGCGCGCTGCAGGTGCTGCTGTGGACCACCCTGCCCATCGCCTTCGTCGCCGGGTTCTCCTGGCCGGTAGAGGCCCTGCCCCAGCCGCTGCAGTGGCTGCGCTGGCTGCTGCCCAGCACCTCGGGCGTGCAGGCCTCGCTGCGGCTCAACCAGCTGGGTGCGCCGCTGCAGGCGGCCCTGCCCTACCTGTGCACGCTGGTGGCGCTGGGGGCGGTGTTCGTGGCCGGGCTGTTGTACAAAACGCGGCCGCGCTGACCCATCACGCCGCCGCCTGCACTTCCTTGCGCAGGCCCAATGCAAAGACCCACTCAGCCACCACGAACTTCTTGAACTGATGGGGGCGCGGGGACAGGCTCGGCAGGTCGATTCTAAAGTGCCACAGTGAACAGCGACGTTCGGGCCACGGCATTCATGACGCCCTCAATCAAGTCATCCATGTTGCCCACATCTTCCGGGCCAAGGTCGGTTGAATCGCCCCGGCTTATCTAGACACTTTTGAGCCGTTGGGAATGTCGCTGTTCGAACTCTACAGGGGATAGGCCTGCCGCCGATGAATGACGGCGCTGTGAGTTGTAGAACATTTCGATGTAGTTGAAGATATCCGCTCGCGCATCGTCACGGGTTGTATAGACCCGCCTACGGATGCGTTCGCGCTTGAGCAACTGGAAGAAGCTCTCGGCCACAGCGTTGTCGTGGCAGTTGCCACGCCGGCTCATGCTGCTGACCAGGTTATGGTCGCGCAGGAAAGCCTGCCACTCGTGGCCAGTGAACTGGCAGCCTTGATCAGAATGAACCATGACAGGCGCATGCGGCTGGCGGCGCCATAGTGCCATCAGCAATGCATCGAGGACCAGGCTCGTGTCAATGCGGCTACCCATGGACCAGCCCACTACTTGGCGCGAGAACAGATCGACCACAACCGCCACCTACCGTCAACCGATTCCCTGTAGATACCGTTACACTAAATACCTCCCGCCATTGGCAAGGGGGACTCGGGAACCATACCAACTCTTCGAAAGATACTCGCATGAAACTCAAACTAATTCTCTCGACCATGATCGCTGCCGTCGCCGTGATGGCCCACGCAGAGGATGTCAAGCGCGCGGATGTCAAGGCTGACGCTGCAGCCGCCAACAAGTCTGGCGAAATCCAGAAGGGCGACGCCGACGCCAAGGGCCCCAAGGCCGCCAAGTCCGACAAGGCACGGGCTGACGTGAAGGCCGAAGCCAAGGCCGCCAACAAGGCTGGTGAAATCGCAGAAGGTGAAGTCGACAAGACCAAGCCTGCGAAGTCCACCAAGGCCCGCGCCGATGTCAAGGCCGAAGCCAAGGCCGCCAACAAGGCTGGCGAAATCCAGAAGGGCGAAAAGTAATCCGAACGACTTTCCCGTTACAAAAAAAAGGGCCGAAAGGCCCTTTTTTTTTGGTCTATGCGCGTGCCACCATCCCCAGCCGCTCGCACAGCGCGACCGTGGCCACGCTCTGGTTCATGGTGTAGAAGTGCAGGGCCGGCGCGCCGCCGGCGCGCAACTGCTCGCACAGGCCGGCGACCACATCCAAGCCGAAAGCCTTGATGGATGCGGTGTCGTCACCAAAGCTCTGCAGGCGCAGGCGAATCCAGCGCGGGATCTCGGCGCCGCAGGCGTCCGAGAAGCGCATCAGCTGCGTGGAACTGGTGATGGGCATGATGCCCGGCACCACCGGCACGTGCACGCCCAATGCCGCCACATCGTCCACGAAGCGGAAGTAGGCATCGGGGTTGTAGAAGTACTGGGTGATGGCCGAGTTGGCACCGGCACGCACCTTGGTGGCAAAGGCTTCCAGGTCGCTCTGCGGCGACTTGGCCTGGGGATGCACCTCGGGGTAGGCCGCCACCTCGATGTGGAAGTCACCACCCGTCTCCTGGCGGATGAAGGCCACCAGTTCGCTGGCGTAGTGGAACTCGCCGCCCATGCCGTAACCACTGGGCAGGTCGCCACGCAGGGCCACCAGGCGCTTGACGCCCATGGACTTGAGCGTGGCCAGCTGGGCCCGCACGGTGGCGCGCGTGGCGCCGATGCAGGAGAAGTGCGAGGCCGCGCTCACGCCCTCGGCCAGGATATCGGCCACGGCCTTGAACGTGCCCTCTTGGGTGGAGCCACCGGCGCCGAAGGTTACCGAGCAGAATTCGGGCTTGAGTGCGTACAGCTGCTGGCGCACGCCGCGCAGCTTCTCCACGCCCTCGGGCGTCTTGGGCGGGAAAAACTCCACGCTCACCGGGATGCGGGATGGTGTTGGGTTCATGTTGGTTTTTTCGCGCAAATGAAAAATTCGTGGTTGCCGTCGCCACCGGCGATGGGCGAGTCAAACCACGCGGTCACGCTCAGGCCCAGCTCGGCGCAGGCCTCGCGCAGGCGCTGTTCCACGAAGGCGTACAGGGCAGCGCATTGGCGACCTGGCCTGGGCGGCGGGCGACATGCAGGCGCGCGGCTTCCTGCTGGGCGGCACCTCGGGGCGCACCACGCTCAATGGCGAAGGCCTGCAGCACGAGGACGGCCACAGCCACATCCTGGCGGGCACCATCCCCAACTGTGTGAGCTACGACCCCACCTTCGCGCACGAAGTGGCAGTGATCCTGCACCATGGCTTGAAGCGCATGGTCGAGAAACAGGAAAACGTCTTCTACTACATCACCCTGCTCAACGAGAACTACGCGATGCCCGGCCTGAGCGCTGGCACCGAGGAGCAGATCATCCAGGGCATGTACCTGTGCAAGCCGGGTGCCGAAGCAGACAAGCGCGTGCAACTACTGGGTTCGGGCTCCATCCTGCGCGAATCGCTGGAAGCCCAGACCCTGCTGGCCGCCGATTGGGGCGTGCAGGCCGATGTCTGGAGCTGCCCCAGCTTCAACGAACTGGCCCGCGAAGGCCAGGACTGCGAGCGCTGGAACCTGCTGCACCCGCTGGAAGCGCCACGCCAGTCCTTCGTGGCACGCCAGCTCGGCGGCCATGCGGGCCCGGTAGTGGCCTCCACCGACTACATGAAGAGCTACGCCGAGCAGATCCGCCCGTTCATCCCCGCAGGGCGCGGCTACAAGGTGCTGGGCACCGACGGCTTTGGCCGCAGCGACTTCCGCAGCAAGCTGCGTGAGCACTTTGAGATCAACCGCCACTACATCGTCGTGGCCGCGCTCAAGGCGCTGAGCGAGCAGGGCACGGTGCCCGCCGCCAAGGTGGCCGAGGCCATCACCAAGTACGGCATCAAGGCCGACAAGACCAACCCGCTGTACGCATAACAACGCTGGAGACAAACATGGCACTGATGGACATCCAGGTCCCGGACATCGGGGATTTCGACGAAGTGGGCGTGATCGAACTGCTCGTCAAGGTAGGCGATACGGTCAAGGCCGAGCAATCGCTCATCACGGTCGAGTCGGACAAGGCATCGATGGAGATCCCATCGAGCCACGCAGGCGTGGTCAAGGAACTGCGCGTGCAGGTGGGCGACAAGGTCAAGCAGGGCTCGGTGGTGCTGGTGCTCGACGCCGCAGGCGCGCCAGCCCAGGGATCCGAGCAAAAAACAGCTGCAGCGCCCGCAGAACAAGCGCCAGATGCTATCAAAACAGAAGCGCCAGCCGTGGTGGCAGCGCCTGCAGCCGCCGCCCCGGCGCCTGTTGTGGCTGCCGCAGCGGTGGCCGAGCCCGCGCACCAGCCCGGCACGCCCACCGGCGGCCTGCCGCACGCCAGCCCCTCGGTGCGCAAGTTTGCGCGCGAGCTGGGCGTGCCGCTGGCCGAAGTCCAGGGCAGCGGCCCCAAGGGCCGCATTTCGCACGAGGACGTGCAGGCCTTCACCCAGCGCGTGATGGCAGGCAGCGTGCAGACCAAGGCCCAGGCCGCCAAGGCCCCGGCGGGCGGTGGCGGCACGGGCGTGGGTCTGGACCTGCTGCCCTGGCCCAAGGTCGACTTTGCCAAGTTTGGCCCCATCGAGCGCAAGGAACTGGGCCGCATCAAGAAGATCAGCGGCGCCAATTTGCTGCGCAACGCCATCATGATCCCAGCCGTCACCAACCACGATGACGCCGACATCACCGACCTGGAAGCCTTTCGCGTCGCTACCAACAAGGAAAACGAGAAGAGCGGCATCAAGGTCACCATGCTGGCCTTCCTGATCAAGGCCTGCGTGGCCGCGCTCAAGAAGTTCCCAGAATTCAACAGCTCGTTGGACGGTGACAGCCTGGTCTACAAGAACTACTGGCACATCGGCTTTGCCGCCGACACGCCCAACGGCCTGATGGTGCCGGTGCTCAAGGACGCCGACAAGAAAGGCATCTTCCAGATCAGCGCCGAGATGAGCGAACTGGCCAAGAAGGCCAGAGACGGCAAGCTGGGCCCGACCGACATGAGCGGCGCCTGCTTCACCATCTCCAGCCTGGGCGGCATTGGCGGGCGCTACTTCACGCCCATCATCAACGCGCCCGAGGTGGCCATTCTGGGCGTGTGCAAGAGCCAGATGGAGCCCGTATGGGACGGCAAGCAGTTTGTCCCGCGCCTCATGCTGCCGCTGTCGCTCACCTGGGATCACCGCGTCATCGACGGTGCTGCCGCTGCACGCTTCAACGTGTACCTGGGCCAAATCCTGGCGGACTACCGCCGCATCCTGCTGTGAAAGGAACACGAACATGGCAGTGATCGATATCCAAGTGCCCGACATCGGCGACTTCGATGAAGTGGGCGTGATCGAGGTGCTCGTCAAAGTGGGCGACACCATCCGCGCCGAGCAAAGCCTGGTCACCGTGGAGTCCGACAAGGCCTCCATGGAGATTCCTTCCAGCCACGCGGGTGTGGTCAAGGAACTCAAGGTCCAACTGGGCGGCAAGGTCTCCATGGGCAGCGTGCTGCTGTCGCTGGAGGTGGCTGGCGAGGCTGCGGCTCCCGCACCCGCTGCGGCGCCAGAAATCAAGCCAAATGAGGCTCAAGCGCTCGTCCATACTGCGCAAGCAGCTATCAAAATTGAAGCATCCAGCTACACCGGCAGCGCCGACCTGGACTGCGACGTGCTGGTGCTGGGCGGTGGCCCCGGCGGCTACAGTGCAGCGTTCCGCGCGGCCGATCTGGGCCTGAAGGTCGTGCTGGTGGAGCGCTATGCCCAGCTCGGCGGCGTGTGCCTCAACGTCGGCTGCATCCCCAGCAAGGCCTTGCTGCACGTGGCGGCGGTGATGGACGAAGTGGCGCACCTGTCGGCCGCAGGGATTGACTTTGGCGCGCCCCAGGTCAATGTGGACACCTTGCGCGGCCACAAAGAAAAGGTCATCGCCAAGCTCACCGGTGGCCTGGGCCAGATGGCCAAGATGCGCAAGGTCACGTTCCTGCGCGGCTACGGCAGCTTTGTCGGTGCCAACCACCTGGAGGTGGAAGAAACCAGCGGCACCGGCCAGGACAAGACCGGCAGCAAGAAGGTGGTCGCGTTCAAGCGTGCCATCATCGCCGCTGGCAGCCAGGCCGTGCGCCTGCCTTTCATGCCCGATGATCCGCGCGTGGTGGACAGCACCGGCGCCCTGGCCCTCAAAGAGGTACCCAAACGCATGCTCATTCTGGGCGGCGGCATCATCGGCCTGGAAATGGGCACGGTGTACAGCACGCTGGGTGCCCGCCTGGATGTGGTCGAGATGATGGACGGCCTGATGCAGGGCGCCGACCGCGACCTCGTCAAGGTCTGGGAGAAGATGAACAAGCACCGCTTCGACAACATCCGGCTCAAGACCAAGACCGTGGGCGCACAGGCCACGCCCGAAGGCATCCAGGTGCAGTTCGAGGGGCTGGACGGCACCAAGAGCGAAGGCACCTACGACCTGGTGCTGCAGGCCGTGGGCCGCACCCCCAACGGCAAGAAGATCGCCGCCGACAAGGCTGGCGTGGCGGTGACGGACCGCGGCTTCATCAACGTCGACATCCAGATGCGCACCAACGTGCCGCACATCTTCGCCATCGGCGACATCGTGGGTCAGCCCATGCTGGCGCACAAGGCGGTGCATGAGGCGCATGTGGCGGCCGAGGTGATTGCCGGTGAACTACAAGGCAACAAGGAACTGGCAGCCGCCGCCTTCAACGCCCGCGTCATCCCCAGCGTGGCCTACACCGACCCCGAAGTGGCCTGGGTTGGCCTCACCGAAGACCAGGCCAAGGCGCAAGGCATCAAGGTGAAGAAGGGCCTGTTCCCCTGGAGCGCCTCCGGCCGCGCCATTGCCAATGGCCGCGACGAAGGCGTCACCAAGCTGCTGTTCGACGACAGCCCCGAAGCAGGATCAGGAGACGGCCATGCTGGCCGGGGCCACGGCAAGATCCTGGGCGGCGGCATGGTCGGCACCCACGCGGGCGACATGATCGGCGAGATCGCCCTGGCCATCGAGATGGGCGCGGACGCTGTCGACATCGGCAAGACCATCCACCCGCATCCGACGCTGGGCGAGAGCATCGGCATGGCGGCGGAAGTGGCGCATGGCAGCTGCACGGATGTGCCGCCTGCGCGCAAGTAAGTCCGCA
Organism: Rhodoferax sp.; assembly: GCA_046348185.1. Classification (GTDB taxonomy): domain Bacteria; phylum Pseudomonadota; class Gammaproteobacteria; order Burkholderiales; family Burkholderiaceae_C; genus Allorhodoferax. Next base: position 604,837 of record JAXMER010000013.1, read on the forward strand.
GCCAAGCTACCCTGCCAAGGCCCGAACTGGCGACGGTTCGGGCCTTGTGCTTTGCGTACCCAAACAATCGCCGCAGAATACTGTGCATTTGTACAGTATTCATGTCAGCCACTTCCAAGCCCAAGCTCTACAACCCACGCCACCCCGAACGCACGCTGCTCTACCAAACGGTAGCCGAGCACTACGAGACCTGGCTAGAGTTGGCCAGCGCGGGTCAGTTCGACGGCCAGGGCGACCACCACACCCCCAAGCCCTTCGTGCGCAAAGCGTTTGCCAAGTATCTTGAGTGCGGCATCTTTGCCCATGGCTTTGCCCGCGCTCGCTGCGGCGACTGTGGGCACGACTACTTTGTAGCCTTCTCCTGCAAAGGCCGGGGAGTCTGCCCCTCGTGCACCACCCGGCGCATGGTGGAGACAGCAGCGCACCTGAACGATCACGTATTCCCCCGCCTGCCGGTGCGCCAGTGGGTGCTCTCCGTGCCCAAGAGGTTGCGGTACTTCATGCAACGCGACGGAGCGGTGCTGAGCATGGTGCTGCGCATCTTTCTGCGGGTGATCGCACAAACTCTGCAGACCCACAGCCCCGGTGCGGCCCATATGGACAAGGCAGGCCTGCACATCGGTGCCATCGCCTTCATTCACCGATTCGGCTCCAGCCTCAATGAACACGTCCACTTCCACGTTTGTGTGGTGGACGGGGTGTTTGAGGAAGTGGAGGGCGAGGGCGATGCTGATGCGACCCCTCGAATCTCATCGCCGGGTGTCATCTTTCACGCGGCCACCGGCATCGATGCGGCTACCGTGGCCCCAGTGCAGACCACACTGCAAAAACGCATCCTGCGCGCCTTCGTTGCTCGGGGCCTGCTGGAGAACTGTGACGCCAAAGACATGCTGGGCTACAAACACAGCGGCTTCTCGGTGGACGCCGGTGTCTGCATCGAAGCCCACGACCGCGCTGCGCTGGAGCGGCTGCTGCGCTATTGCGCGCGTCCACCGTTTTCCATGGAGCGCCTACGCAAAGAGGGAAGCAAACTGGTGTACCGCTGTGCCAAACAGCGCAGCGAGCCCACCAGTGACAAGCGTGGTGCCAAGGCAGATGAGCTGCACCTCACACCGCTGGAACTGATCGACCGCATTGCCGCCCTGGTGCCACCGCCACGCACCCACCGGCACCGCTACTTTGGTGTGCTGGCACCAAACTCGCCGCTGAGGGCTGCGGTGACGGCGCTGGCGACACCGGCGCAAGCCGCTCCCGTGCTGGGCGCGTCGATCAGCACGGGGGAGTGCGCGCCTGGTGTGGTACCGATGAGCAGCGCGCTGCCATCCCAGAGCGAGCCGGTGCTGCCCAAGCGTGCAGCGCACTACCTGTGGGCGGTGCTGATCGCCCGCATCTACGAGGTGTTCCCCCTCTTGTGTCCGCTGTGTGGCGGGCATATGCGCATCATCGCGTTCATTACGCACAGCGCTGACATCCGGCACATCCTGGACCACATCGGGGCAGATTCAGAGCCACCCCGCATCTCCCCGGCGCGCGGGCCACCGCTGTGGGATGACTGTAGTGATGCGCAGATGGATGACGGGGCGCAAACCGAGCCAGCAGACTGGGACCTGGCGGCGCAACCGGCACCGGACTTTGAGGTCGATCAGCGCATCAGTTGGTGAATGAACAAAGCGGCGATTTTGACTTGCCGCGAACTGGCTCTGCGCCCGGTACACGCCGAGCGCCGCAAATCACTCTCCTGAACGCCAAACCCTGGTGGTGAACCTGACACCTGGGCGGGAAAATCGAGTGTCTCAGCCGGCTTGATGGCGCTTCCGCGGTGCGATACTTGGCCTCATGCGGTTAAAACGCCTATCCGTCGCCGCAGGGAACGGTCGTGTTGCGGGGCTACCAGGGCGGCAGCCTGGCCTTTGTGCCGCACAGCTACCTGGATGGTGACAACCGGGCCAACGGGATCTATCCGCAGGGCGACGGGCGCTACCAGGTGGTGGTCAACGGCAAATCCCTGACCGTGGCTCCGGCGCTGGTGCACCTGGACCAGCTGGTCGCCTTGCTGCCAGGAGTGCAGGTGGTGCAGGTGGTGCAGGGGGACAACGGTGTGCTCACGGCCTATGTGGGCGGAGTGGCGTATGTGGTGCAGCCTTCGCTGCTGGTGCAGACCGCTGCGCAAGGCGGCGCAGCACGTCTGGAACTGGGGTCTGATGGCTTTTACCGCTTCATCGATGCCCAGGGCCATGCGCAGATTCTGTACCCGGCCTTCCGCGAGCCCAGCATGCTGCGTGCGGCCTTGCAGCGGATCGACCCCCTGGCCACGTTCAGCATCAACCTGGACGGCACGGCCACAGTGCAGGTGCAGGGACACAGTTGGACACTGGTGCCGGACCTGATCCTGACCGGGGTGCCCGCCGACCGGCTGGGTCAGCTCTGGTGGCAGGACCTGGTGCTGCGTTACTACTACGTCAATGCCCAGTTCCAGCCCGTCTCGGGCATGGCACAGGGGGTCACGCTGCGCTAAAGCGGGGCCGAAAAACCACCCTACATGCTGGCGCGGCTGGCGGCAGCATGTAGCGGCAGCCACAACGTGAACAGCGTGCCGCCTTCTGGCTGGGCCTGCCACTGCACATGCCCCCCGAGTGCGTCGGCACGCACCAGCACATTGTTCAGGCCCTTGCGCGCCGGCTGGCGTTGATGCACGGGCGCGGGGGCAAAGGGTTGGCCATCGTCCTGCACCATGACCTGCACACCGGGTTGGCCCTCCCATGCTGCTTGGCCTGTGCGCAGGGTGATCTGGTGCGCGCTGTTGTGCTTGATGATGTTGGTCAACACCTCTTGCAGGATGCGCAGCACGTGCAGCGCGCTCTGGGCGTCCAGCCAGGGTAGCGGCGGCAAGTCTTCCACCGCCCAGCGCAGCGTCAGGCCCGCGCCCTCCAGGCGCGGCCCCAGCCGAAAGCGCAGGCTGCCCAGCAGGGCCACCAGGTCGGCATCCACGGGCTCCATCGAGTCCAGGGCGAGCTTGAGGTCGTCGATGCACTCGCGCAGCACCTGGGCCACGTCCAGTTCAGCGCTGCGCTGGCTCTCCACCAGGAACAGCGCACTGATGAGTGACGAGCCCACGCCGTCATGCATCTCGCGCATCAGGCGCTGGCGCTCGTGCAGCAGGGTCTGCGCGCGCTCGGCCTCGCGCAGGCGGGCATGCGTTTCGACCAGATCGCGCTCCTGCGCCGCCAATCGCTCGGCCAGTGTGGCGTTGGCGCGCGCCGCCACCTCCAGCGCGCCGGTGTAGCGGGTCAGCGCGATGGCCAGGAACAGCGTGAACATGCCCAGGTAGAAGTACGGCGTGAGGTAGATGTTCTCGATGTTGGCGCGGTAGTTCTGCAAGGCCAGGTCAGCCAGCCCCATGGGCACCGACAGCAGGATCCACGCCGCCAGCAAGACGCTGCTCACCGTGCGCTGCCGCCAGGCGCCGCCCAATGCCACCACCAGCACCAGCAGCAGCGAGGGCAGCGTCGAGAGCCGCAGCAGCGGCAACATGCTGTTCAGCGACACCCCCCACACCGGCAGCGCGAGCAGGGCCATCACCAGCACATAGGCCGCCATTGCGCGGCCCAGGCGCGGGCGGGCGTGCTGCTGCACCAGGCACAGGAAGTAGAACGAACACAACAGCGAACCGTGTGTGCCGGCCAGCGTGAGCCAGGAGAACCAGTCGTCCTGTACCGCGAAACCTTCGATCTTCACCAGGAAGTGCAGCGAGGACAGCGAATGGCACACCGACATCAGGAAAAACATCAGGAAGGCCGCTTCGCCGCTGCGCCGGCGCGCCAGCCATACCAGCAGCGCGAACACACCCAGCACCATGTAGGCGCCCCCCATCAGGGCAATCAGATCGGCCTGCAGCAGGTTGCGCACGCGCCAGGATGCGCGCAACTGCTCAGCCGGCCCCACCCACACGGTGGACAGTGCACCGCCCACGCCCGGCAGCATGGCCATGCGCAGGTGCACGGTGGCATCCGCCCCGGGGTGCACGGCCCCGCCCAGGTCAATCCACAGCGGACGATTGAAGCCGTTCCACACCCGGCTGCCGCGCGTTTCCCAGACCAGCCGGCCATCCACATAGACGGCCACGGTGCCGATGGTCTGCCAGCGTGGCACGTACAGGCGCGGCCCCTGGGGCGTTGCGGCCAGTGCCGCTGCCGGCAGCGTCATGCGGTACCACAGCACCTGGGGGGATTGGTCGGCCGGCACCGGCGCACCGGCCAGTTGGCGCGGCTGCGCATGGGGCAGGTCCACGGTTTTCCAGGTGAGCGCCTCGCCCTGCACCGCATCGTCGCCGTCGGACAGGGAGTCGGGCGGCTCCCAACGCGCGCTGGGCGATGCCCAGGCCTGCGCCTGCTGCAGATGCACGGGCGACGGGGTGTCCACCGGCACGGGCGCACAACCGCCCAGCACCCCCAGCAAGGCCATCGCCACGCCCAGCATCCAGACGCCCGTGCGCCCCAACCGCTTCGCCTTATCCATGGATCAACCCCTGGCGCACGCCTGCGTGCACGGCCTGAGCACGGGTCTTGACCTGCAGCTTGGCGTACAGCCGGCGCACGAAGGAGCGCACCGTATGGCGCGACACCCCCAGCGTCGCCGCCACCTCGTCCAGCGTGTAGCCATGCGCCACCAGGCGCAGCACCTCCACCTCGCGCGCGGACAGTGCTGTGTCGCCGTCGGCCGACGGTTCCACGGGCGCGGGCACGGCCGGCGTCTGGCGCAGCAGCAGCTTGCGCGCCACCATGGGGCTGATCGGGCTGCCGCCGGCGTGCAGGTTGCGCACCTCGTCCACCACCGCGTGCGCCGGCAGGTCCTTGAGCAGATAGCCCAGCGCGCCGGCCTCGATGGCACGCAGCACGTGGGCCTCGTCACCAAAGATGGTGCTCACCATCGACGCCGTGCCCGGCCAGCGCGCACGCGCGGCGGCAATCACCTCCAGGCCGCTGCCATCGGGCAGGCCCAGGTCCACCAGCAACACGTCCGGCGGCTCGGCACCTACGGCGTTCAAGGCCGCTAGCGCCTCGGCCCGGCTGGCCAGTGCCCACAGCAGGCGCATGTCGCTGGCCGCGTTCAGCGCCGCCACCAGCGCAATGCGGCAGGCCGCGTCGTCTTCCACCACCGCCACGCGGATCGGTGCGACTGGGGCGGACAGGGGCGTGGGAACAGTGGTGTTTGGCATGACGCCATCTTGCCGCATTTGCCGGGGCCTGCGTGTAGCCCGTTCGGGCTACAGACAATCGACCGGGGCTTGCCTACGCTATGCGCCAGTGTGCCGCCCCTGAGCATCTTTGGCCCCGGGGCGGCGTTGCCGGTTCACGAATGACGGGAGGACGTATGCGGTATGGGGTTCTGAGTTTGAAGGCTTTGCGTGCCGTGTTCGGGCTGCTTGGCCTGTGGTGGGCGCTCTGTGGCGCGGCGTATGCGCAAGTGGCCATTACGGGGGCGACGCAAGTGGCATTGGGAGGATTCCACAGCTGCGTGATGACGACGGGTGGCGGCGTCAAATGCTGGGGCTATAACCGTTTTGGCCAGTTGGGCGACAACTCCACGACCACCCGACTGACCGCCGTGGATGTCTCGGGTCTGACCAGCGGTGTCAGCGCCATTGCGGCAGGCACAGACCACACCTGCGTGTTGACGACGGGCGGCGGCATCAAGTGCTGGGGCGGCAACGCTTCTGGTCAATTAGGCGACAACTCCACGACCAACCGTTTAACCCCCGTGGATGTGTCGGGTCTGACCAGCGGTGTTAACGCCATTGCTGCAAACCGTGACCACACCTGCGCGTTGACAACGGGTGGCGGCGTCAAGTGCTGGGGCTACAACGGTTATGGCCAGTTGGGCGACAACTCTACGACGAACCGTTTAACAGCAGTCGATGTGTCGGGTTTGAACAGCGGTGTCAGCGCCATTGCAGCGAGCGAAGCCGACACCTGCGCGTTGACAACGGGTGGCGGTGTCAAGTGCTGGGGCAACAACAGTTATGGCCAGTTGGGTGACAACTCTACGACGAGCCGTTTAACCGCAGTGGATGTGTCGGGTTTGACCAACGGTGTCAGCGCCATTGCAGCGGCTGGTGCTCACACCTGTGCACTGACCACGGGTGGCGGCGTCAAGTGTTGGGGCCACAACGGTTATGGCCAGTTGGGTGACAACTCTACGACGAACCGTTTAACAGCAGTCGATGTGCCAGGTCTGACCAGTGGTGTCAGCGCCATAGAGGCTGGTACGTACCATACCTGCGCTCTGATGACGGGCGGCGGCGTCAAGTGTTGGGGCTACAACACTTATGGCCAGTTGGGCGACAACTCCACAACCACCCACTTGACCGCCGTGGATGTGTCGGGTTTGAACAGCGGTGGCAACGCCATTGCAGCGGGCAATTTTCACACCTGCTCGCTGACAACGGGTGGGAGCGTCAAATGCTGGGGTTACAACTACTATGGCGAGTTGGGCGACAACTCCTCGACGAACCGCAGTGCCGCCGTAGAAGCCCTGCAAGCCACGGTACCCGGGATCCCCACCGGCACCTCGGGCGTGAGCGGCAACGCCCAGGCCAGTGTTAGCTGGAGTGCACCGGCCAGCAATGGTGGCAGCGCCATCACAGGCTACAACGTGCAGGTGGCTACCAGTGCGGGCGGCGTCTATTCCGATGCCAGCGGCACCTGCGCCCCGGCCACCGCCAATGGCAGCACGGGCACCAGTTGCACGGCCACCGGTTTGGCCAACGGCACGACCTACTACTTCAAAGTGGCCGCCATCAACACGGTGGGGACCGGCAGTTACTCCAGCGCCTCCAGTGGTGTCACGCCCAAGGTACCGCAAACCATCACCTTCGCCAACCCCGGCACACAAACCTTGGGCGCTGCGCCCACGATGAGCGCGACGGCTACATCCGGCCTGACCGTAACCTTCACCTCGGCCACCACCGGGGTGTGCACCAGCACCAGTGGCGGCACACTGAGCTTTGTCGCCACCGGCACCTGCTCCATCCGCGCCGACCAGGCCGGCAATGGGAGTTACAACGCCGCGCCGCAGGTGAGCCAGAGTTTTGCCGTGGTGCAACCCGCTCCCCCACCGCCGGACATTGACACGCAGACGGTGGTGATTCCCGGCGTCTCGACAGGCTTCTCTATCGCCAATCTCACCACCAACAAGGGGCCGGAGTTTCTGTCGGGCCTGACCGGCCTGCTCAACCAGGCACTGGGTACGCAACTGCAGTTCGTGGAGCAGACCCCGCAAGGCACGGTGATCCTGCGGGGCTACCAGGGTGGCAGCCTGGCCTTTGTGCCGTACAACTACCAAAATGGCGACAACCGCGCCAACGGCATATATGCCCTGGGCGATGGGCGCTTCCAGGTGGTGGTCAACGGCAATTCCCTGACTATCGCGCCGGCCTTGGCGCATCTAGACCAGTTGGTTGCCCTGTTGCCGGGCGTGCAGGTGGTACAAGGGGAAAACGGTGTCATGACCGCCTATGTGGCTGGGGTGACGTATGTGGTGCAGCCCTCCCTGTTGGTGCAGGCCGGCGCAGGCACGGGCGTGGCGCGCCTGGTGCTGGGCTCCGATGGCCATTACCACTTCATCGATGCCCAGGGCAACGAACAAATTCTCTACCCCGCTTTCCGGGAACCCAGCATGCTGCGAGCTGCGTTGCTGCAGATTGATCTCTTGTCCAGTTTGAGCATCAACTTGGACGGCACGGCCACGGTGCAGGTGCTCGGGCGTGGCTGGACCCTGGCGCCCGATCTGATCCTGACACCAGTGCCCATCGAGCGACTGGGGCAGCTTTGGTGGCAGGAGCAGGTGCTGCGCTACTACTACGCCAATGCCCAGTTCCAGCCCGTCGCGGGCATGGCGCAGGGGTTAACCGCGCGATGACGCGGAATGCACTCAGGCCGTCTCGACGGCCTTGCGTCGCGTGGTCTTGCGCGCCGGCGCCTTGGCTGCAACTGCCTTCACCGCCGCCTTCTTCACCGGCAGCGGGGTGACCTTGGCTGGCGCCTTCGCAGGCGCACTGCCCAGCGCCTCGGCCGGCACCGGCGCCTGGGCGCGGGCCAGTTCCAGCAGCATGCGGTGTTCGTTGAGCAGCGCGTCGGCCAGGTCAAGAGACATGGCAACGATTGAAATCCAGGTCCCCGATATTGGCGACTTCGACGAAGTGACCGTCATCGAACTGATGGTCAAGGCTGGCGACACGGTCAAGGCCGAGCAAAGCCTGATCACGGTGGAGAGCGACAAGGCCTCCATGGAAATCCCCTCCAGCCACGCGGGTGTGGTGAAGGAACTCAAGGTCCAACTGGGCGACAAGGTCAAGCAGGGCTCGCTGGTTTTGCTGCTGGAAGGCGAGGGCGGTGGCGCAGCACCGGCTCCGGCAGCCTCCGCACCTGCCACGGCCCCGGCTTCTGCGCCAAATCCGGCTCCAGCCCCCGTCGCACCGGTACAGGCTGCTCCTGTTTCTGTAGCATCTGCTCCGGCAGCCCCCGTCGCACCGGCAGCAGCGGTGCCTGTGCACAACCCCACCACGGCGCCGGTGGGCTTGCCCCATGCCAGCCCTTCGGTGCGCAAGTTCGCCCGTGAACTGGGTGTGCCACTGGGGGAAGTCAAGGGCACCGGTCCCAAGGGCCGTGTCACTCAGGAAGACGTGCAAGCTTTCACCAAGGCCGTCATGGGTGGCACGGTGCAGACGGCAGCCATCGCCGCAGCATCCAAGTCACAGGGCGGCTCGGGCGACGGCGCTGCGCTGGGCCTGATCCCCTGGCCCAAGGTCGACTTTGCCAAGTTTGGCCCCATCGAGCGCAAGGAGCTGGGCCGCATCAAGAAGATCAGCGGCGCCAATTTGCTGCGCAACGCCATCGTGATTCCTGCCGTCACCAACCACGACGACGCCGACATCACCGATCTCGAAGCCTTTCGCGTCGCTACCAACAAGGAAAACGAGAAGAGCGGCATCAAGGTCACCATGCTGGCCTTCCTGATCAAGGCCTGCGTGGCCGCGCTCAAGAAGTTCCCAGAATTCAACAGCTCGTTGGACGGTGACAGCCTGGTCTACAAGAACTACTGGCACATCGGCTTTGCCGCCGACACGCCCAACGGCCTGATGGTGCCGGTGCTCAAGGACGCCGACAAGAAAGGCATCTTCCAGATCAGCGCCGAGATGAGCGAACTGGCCAAGAAGGCCCGCGAAGGCAAGTTGAGCCCCGCCGAAATGTCGGGCGCCACCTTCACCATCTCCAGCCTGGGCGGCATTGGCGGGCGCTACTTTACGCCCATCATCAATGCGCCCGAAGTCGCCATCCTGGGTGTGTGCAAGAGCCAGATGGAGCCGGTGTGGGATGGCAAGGCCTTCCAGCCGCGCCTGATGCTGCCGCTGTCCTTGACCTGGGACCACCGCGTGATCGACGGTGCGGCCGCTGCGCGCTTCAACGTCTACCTGGGCCAGATCCTGGCGGATTTCCGCCGCGTTTTGTTGTAGTCGCAGCGAGCGGGGTATTGCGCCCCGCCTCATACTGTCAAAGGCCCAGAAATCGGCGGCGCGCAACACCCCGCCCGCTGAACTGTGAAGGATTGAAGAATGGCTATCGTAGAAATCAAGGTTCCCGATATTGGCGACTTCGACGAAGTTGCCGTGATTGAGTTGCTGGTCAAGCCCGGCGACACCATCAAGGCCGAACAGAGCCTCATTACCGTGGAGAGCGACAAGGCGTCCATGGAAATCCCGTCCAGCGCCGCTGGCGTGGTGAAGGAGCTCAAGGTCCAACTGGGCGACAAGGTCAAGGAGGGCTCGGTCGTTCTGCTGCTGGAGGCTGCTGGAGCTGTTGCTGTGCAGGAAAAACCTGCTTCAGCCCCCGCAAATACTGCACCAGCTGCTCCTGTTTCTGTAGCGCCTGCTGCAACCACTCCTGCGCCGGCGGGTGCCAGCTACGCTGGTACGGTGGATCTGGAATGCGACGTGCTGGTGCTGGGCGGTGGCCCCGGCGGCTACTCGGCCGCCTTCCGTGCCGCCGACTTAGGGCTCAAGGTCGTTGTCGTCGAACGCTACGCCACGCTCGGCGGCGTGTGCCTGAACGTGGGCTGTATCCCGTCCAAGGCGTTGCTGCATGTGGCCGCTGTCATGGACGAAGTGAGCCATCTGGGCGATCTGGGCGTGGACTTCGGTGCACCGGTAGTCAACATCGACAAGCTGCGCGGCCACAAGGAAAAGGTCATTGGCAAGCTGACCGGCGGCCTGGCCGCCATGGCCAAGATGCGCAAGGTCACCACCGTGCGCGGCTACGGCGCCTTCGTGGGTGCCAACCATGTCGAGGTGGAGGAAACCACCGGCACCGGGCAAGAGAAGACAGGCACCAAGAAGGTCGTCGCCTTTAAGAAGGCCATCATCGCCGCCGGCTCCCAAGCCGTGCGCCTGCCTTTCATGCCCAACGACCCGCGCGTGGTCGACTCGACCGGCGCCCTGGCGCTGAAGGAAGTGCCCAAACGCATGCTGATTCTGGGCGGCGGCATCATCGGCCTGGAAATGGGTACTGTCTACAGCACGCTAGGCGCGCGCCTGGACGTGGTGGAAATGTTGGACGGCCTGATGCAGGGCGCCGACCGCGACCTGGTCAAGATCTGGCAGAAGATGAACGCCAAGCGCTTCGACAACATCATGCTCAAGACCAAGACCGTCTCCGCACGCGCCTTGCCCGAGGGCATCGAAGTGACCTTTGCGCCAGCCGAAGAGGGCGGCACTGCCCCCGCACCGCAGGTCTACGACCTGGTGCTGCAGGCCGTGGGCCGCACCCCCAACGGCAAGAAGATCGCCGCCGACAAGGCCGGCGTCGCGGTGACGGACCGCGGCTTCATCAACGTCGACATCCAGATGCGCACCAACGTGCCGCACATCTTCGCCATCGGCGACATCGTGGGCCAGCCCATGCTGGCGCACAAGGCGGTGCACGAGGCGCATGTGGCCGCAGAAGTCATCGCAGGTGAACTGCAGGGAAATGCCGAATTGGCCGCTGCGGCCTTCAACGCCCGCGTTATCCCCAGCGTGGCCTATACCGACCCCGAAGTGGCCTGGGTGGGCCTGACCGAAGACCAGGCCAAGGCCCAAGGCATTAAGGTCAAGAAGGGCTTGTTCCCCTGGACGGCCTCGGGCCGCGCCATTGCCAATGGCCGCGACGAAGGTGTGACCAAGCTGCTGTTTGACGACAGCCCCGAAGCGCACGGCCACGGCAAGATCCTGGGCGGCGGCATCGTCGGCACCCACGCGGGGGACATGATCGGCGAGATCGCCCTGGCCATCGAGATGGGCGCTGACGCCGTGGACATCGGCAAGACCATCCACCCGCACCCCACGCTGGGCGAGAGCATCGGCATGGCAGCGGAAGTGGCGCATGGGTCGTGCACGGATGTGCCGCCGGCGCGCAAATAAGCCTGCCAACTAGCCTTCCCGACAAAGTCCGATCTGGTAACGGATCGGGCTTTGCACTTTGCGGGTCTTTGCTGAGAATACCCAATTTGGGTACAAGAAACACCATGATGGGTACGATTGAGTGATTCAGTCCAATTGCACTGGTCAAATATTGGCCTATAGCCCCCGTCAAATATAGGTTTGTTGCTACGTTCGTTATAGCGCCTATTGGGAAGCTCGGTAGCACATGGTGGCCAGCGTGAGGAACTTCGTGTAGATTGGGCGCCCATGAACATCCTTGTCCGCCATGCCGAACCTGCAGACTACACCGCCTGTGCGCGCATTTACGCCCAACCGTTGGCCGCTGCCGGCACGCTGCAGATTCCGCTGCAAAGTGCCGAAGTCTGGAAGCAGCGTCTCACAACACCCGCACCGCAGGACCGTATTCTGGTCGCCGAAGTGGATGGCGAAGTGGTGGGCAACCTGGGACTGCACCCCGCCACCAATGTGCGACGCTCCCATGTCGCTGGCATTGGCATGGCGGTTCGGGACGATTGGCAAGGTAAAGGCATCGGACGTGCGCTGCTGACTTCGGCGCTTGACCTGGCCGACAACTGGCTAAACCTATGGCGGCTGGAACTCACGGTGTGGGCCGACAACACTGCCGCCCAGCAGCTCTACCGCAGGCAAGGTTTTGTGGTTGAAGGCACCCATCGTGCCTACGCCCTTCGACACGGGCAATTGGTCGATGCGTTGGCCATGGCGAGGCTGCATCCAAATCCGCCGGCTTTCAAGTAGAAGCGGCATTGACTTCAATTGCGTCTCCCTGACAAAGGTGGCCTTCAGACCCGCTAGTCGTTCACCACAGAGAAATACTGTTGTTGCTGCTGCTCTTCTTTTGGCTGTGAAATTGGTTTATTAGCTGCCCAGTTGTTTTGGCAACCCGAATGCCTGGGTACCGATGGATGCCAGCTTCAAGCAGTACAGCTACACCCAGGGCATGGACCTCAAGACCGCCGTGCCGCTGGATGCCAATGCGCTGCTCAATGCCGCCCAAAGCGGCGCCACCGTCAACGCGCAGGAAGGCTGGGTGCAGAACCTGAACCAGGCGGTCATCCAAAGCCAACTAACAGACTACCAAAACCGGCTCACGGACTGTATCAACAGCACCTCCACGGGCGCCAACAGTACGGTGGGGGATGTCATTGGCAAGAAGATGCAAATGCCGCGTGGGTATGCAGACTGGTCGGCGATCAATTATTTTGTCGGAGATTGGTCAGCAGTTTCGCGGCAGGTTCTGCCAGCCGCGCAAGTGGCAATGCTCGCGCTCGTGGCTATCGTCTCCACCGTAGACCAGGATGGGTTTGGGCGCGGCTGTGCCGCCGGTGATTTTTTGCCATTGCTTCAGGCCGTCGGTCCAGTCGCTGGCGTAGGTGCTGCCGGATTTGATTTCGATGGCCTGCAAGCCGCTGGGGGTCTCAAAGATGAGGTCGATTTCGTGCCCGGCGCTGTCACGCCAGAAGTAGAGGTCGGCCGGCTGGCCAGCGTTGTAGCGTTGTTTGATGAGCTCCGACACCACCCAGGTTTCAAACAGTGCCCCGCGTGCTGCATGGGTGGCAATGGCGGGTTCATCGCGGATGCCCAGCAGCCAGGCCATCAGGCCGACATCCAGAAAATAGAGCTTGGGTGACTTGATCAGGCGTTTACCGAAATTCTGGAAGTACGGCGGCAGCCGGGTCACGAGGTAGCTGGCCTCGAGCACCGATAGCCATTCCCGCGCGGTGACGGCGGATATGCCGCAATCGGCGCCGAGGGCCGCAAGGTTGAGCAACTGCCCGGAACGCGCCGCGCACATGCGGACAAAGCGCAGGAACTGCGACAGGTTGCGCACGGCGATGATCTGCCGCACGTCGCGTTCGAGATAGGTGGCCACGTAGTTGGGAAACCAGTCGCCGGCAGCCAAATTGCGCTGGTAGATGGCCGGATAGCTGCCTTGGAGCAGCAGGCGGTCAAGGTTGCCCGGCAGGCAGGCGCCGGCCTGCATTTCGTCCAGCGCGAGGGGCAGTAATTCCACCCGACCGACCCGGCCAGCCAGCGATTGGTTCATGTCGGCAATCAGGTCGAACTGTGCGGAGCCGGTCAGCACGAAGCGGCCCATCACGGGGTTTTCGTCCACGACGCCTTGCAGCCACGAAAGCAGGGCGGGGCAACGTTGAGCTTCATCGAGGACGGCCCCATCAGGGAAGCGGGCCAGGAAGCGTCGCGGATCTTGCGTGGCAAAGTCGCGTTCGTCCGGGTTTTCCAGGGAAATGTAGGGCTTGTCCGGAAAACAGGCGCGGGCCAGCGTCGTTTTACCGGACTGGCGCGGCCCGGTAATGGCCAAGACAGGGAACCCCCGGGCCAGACGTTCCAGTGTGTGACGGGCTTGACGGAGATACATGGCGACTCACTTCTTGCAAATCGAAGTTTTCGATTGTGATTTGCAATATTAGCAGGCTCGCAGGAGCTTCTTCTCGCTATTGCATGGGTTTGTCGGGGTGAGTGAATTGGACGGACATTGGCGTAGCCCAGTACGCGTCGCCACTCGCGTGCGCCAACTGGCGACGGCTACTCCTTGGTTTTCGGCCGTGGCGCCTTCTTTTGCATTGTCTTTGATGCACCGTTTGATCCAGGCATCGTCATCAGCACCCGCAAATACGCAAGTACTGGTCAGCATGGCTGTGATCGCAATCAGATTGGCTGCGCTTGAACTTGGCAAACACCTGCGACTGCGCCACGCCCAATGTGTCACACAACCCGAATAAAACGAACCCTGCCATCATTGACCTCCACCGTCCGCTTGGAGAATCTGCAATGGCTGACGGAGGCTATGGGTGGCGTGGGTGCTCATAATAGGTCCATGACACGTCCCAGCCAGCTCCTGCATCCGCCCCGCCAAACTGCCCCCATCCTGAACGCCGCCACCGTGCTGCTGCTTCGCGATGGCCCGCAAGGAATGGAGGTGCTGATGACGCGCCGCTCGATGAAGGCCAGCTTTGCACCCGGCGCCTATGTGTTCCCCGGTGGCGGTATTGAGGTGACGGACGCGCAATCTCACGCCAGCGCAGCGCGGCGCGCCACCCAAAGCGATGCACAGCTCACCCAGGCCATCGCCGCCATCCGCGAGAGCTTTGAGGAGTTGGGCGTGCTGCTGGCCCGCCGTGCTGATGGGCGCTGGGCGGACGCCGACGACATCGCCGCGCTGGATCACCACGCGCCCTTCGCTGCGCAGTGCCAGGCACGTGGCCTGCAATTGGCCGCCGACGGGGTATTCACGCTGGCGCGCTGGATCACCGACCGCGATCTGCCCAAACGCTTCGATGTGCCCTTTCTCGTTGCGCGCATGCCCGAAGGCCAGACGCCCGTGGCCGACGAGGCTGAGCAATTCGAGCCCCAATGGGTGCGCCCGCAGGACGCCCTGGCGCGCCATGAGGCCGGGGACTTCTTCATGATCTTCCCCACCATCCGCACATTGCAGCGACTGGCCCGCTTTGACGGCACCGGTGCCGTGCTGGCGGCCTGCGCTGTAAGCGAAGCCCCGCTGTGGACGAGCTGCCCGCGAGCGGGTCTGCTCAACGGCAAGGAGGCGCGCTACATGGAGGACGAAATGCCCTTCGGCGAGCTGGCCTTGGTTTGCCCCGACGGGCAGATTGCCCACCCGCTAGACTGGCAGAGCGAACGTGCCGTGCCGCTCTTGAAGAACGTGCAGCGCCTGACCGCCCCCAACCCTGGCGTGATGACCGGCCCCGGCACCAATAGCTACCTCGTGGGTGACCCGGCCACGGGCTACATCGCCATCGACCCCGGTCCAGCGGATGCCGAGCACCTGGAGCGTCTGTGGCGTGCGGCGGGTGGTGATATTCGCATGATCGTGTGCACGCACTCGCACCCCGACCATTCCCCCGGTGCCTCGCCGTTGCAGCAGATGTGTCGGCGCGCGGGCCGCACCGTGCCGCCTATTTTGGGCCTGCCCTCGGCCCCCACGGCGCGTGCCGACAGTGCTTTTGCACCCGATCGACCGCTATCAAATGATGAGCGACTTACCCTTGCTGGACGAGGGCTGGAAGGCGAAATTACCCATACTTTGCGGGTGGTGCACACAGCGGGCCACGCGGCCAACCATGTGTGCCTGCTGCTGGTGGAAGACGGCCTGCTGTTTTCCGGCGACCACATCCTCAACGGCAGCACCACCATCATCAACCCGCCCGACGGCAATATGGCCGACTACCTCGATGCGCTCGACCGGCTCGATGCGCTGTGTGCCGAGCACAGTGTGGATTTCATCCTGCCTGCGCACGGTCATGTGCTCGGCGAGGCACGCCAGGCCATCGCCCAGCTCAAGGGGCACCGCCTGGCGCGCGAGGCCAAGGTCATCTCCGCCATGCAGCAGCTCCCCGAAGGCACGGTGGAGCAGTGGGTGGAGCTGGCCTACGCCGACGTGCCGCCGCGCATGTGGCCGCTGGCGCAGCGCTCACTGATCGCGCACGTCGAACGCATTCGTGCCATGGCGCCTGGCAATGACTGAGAGAACCCCCGACATCGGCCACATTCGCCTGGCCAAGCGTGTAGCCGAGAAGCTGGGGTGCTCGCGCAGCACCGCTGAGCAGTACATCGAAGGCGGTTTTGTGCGCGTGGAAGGCCAGGTGGTGGAAACCCCTGGCGCGCGCGTGCGTTCCGACCAGACAGTGACCGTGGCACCGGACGCCAGCCTGCTAGCGCTCACCCCGGTGACACTGCTGCTGCACAAGCCGCCAGGTTTTGAAGCCGGGCTGGGCATGGATGCGCGGTCGGCGCCACACGCAAGCCGCAGCCAGGGCGCGCCATCGGCGCTGACACTGCTCAACGCCAAGAGCCACCTGACCGAGGATGCCGCCGGTATCCGCGTGCTGCTGCGCCACTTCAAGCAGCTTGAGTGCTACACGCCGCTGCCCACCCCGGCCAGTGGGCTGGTGGTCTACACACAGGACAGGCGCATTGCACGCAAGCTGCAGGAAGACATCGAAATGCTGGAGCAGGAGTGCATCGTCGAAGTGGCGGGCCAGATCGCAGAAGGCGGCCTGCAGAGGCTCTGCCACGGCCTTGCCTTTAACGGTCGATCGCTGCCGCCCATCAAGGTGAGCTGGCAGAACGAGACGCGCCTGCGCTTCGCGCTCAAGGGCATCCGCCCTGGGCAGATCCCTGCCATGTGCGAGGCTGTCGGCCTGCGCGTGCTGGCCATCAAACGCATCCGCATCGGCCGCGTGCCGCTGGCGAAGGTGCCGCAGGGGCAATTGCGCTACCTGCAGCCGTGGGAGCGGTTCTGAAAGCCTGCGGCGGGCTTGTTGTCCAGCCGCGGTATAACTCCCCACCATGAAACACCTTCCAGACCTACGCATCGTGCAAGCGGACTACGCCAACAGCGTTCATGGTCACGCCGTGCTTGCGTTACTCGATGCCTATGCCCGTGACCCCATGGGGGGCGCCCACGCGTTGAGCGACTTCGCGCGCGACCACTTGATAGCGGCCCTGGCAGCTCGACCCCAGGCCTTCAGCGTACTGGCCTTTGCGGGAGAAATCCCCATTGGGTTGGTGAACGCGTTCGAGGGGTTTTCCACCTTTGCCTGCAAGCCGCTTGTCAATGTGCATGACGTGGTAGTGCTGGCAAGCCACCGGGGTCTTGCCGTCGCTGAGCGCATGCTGTTGGAGGTGGAGGCCATCGCGCGAGCGCGGGGTGCCTGCAAGCTCACCCTTGAAGTGCTGCAGGGCAATACACCAGCCAACCGTCTCTACACGCGTTTGGGATTTGCCCCCTACGCGCTGGACCCCACGATGGGGCAAGCGCAGTTCCTGCAGAAGTGGTTGGCCTAAGCCGGGCCTGCGAAGCCCAGCCAGGCCTGAACCCGCAGCGGATCGTCCCGTGGGAGGTCGTGACCAGCGGACCCTGACACAAAGGCAATACGCGTTTGACGCGAAAGCGTCACATTGCAGCGCTAGCCTAGCGGCTTCAGAACGCCACGACGGAAGACAGACATGCTCTGGAGACTCTTGGGATTGCAAAAAAAACTGGATGCGCTTTTTTGTGACGGTTGGCTGGTGCTGGGGTATACCGGTCCCCGTACTGGCAGCAGATCCTCTCATGGCATGCGCCTGCCAGAACACCGCAATAGCTAGGCTAGCGGACGGGTTTTACGCTACCGACCCCGAGGGTTAATCCGTAGCATCTGTATATATTTACATATTGCGACGGCGCAGCTTGTCGTCTATCGTGAATAATTGCAACACAATACCAGAATTGCAAGCGAGACAACGACCATGACCAGCGCCACCACCATAAGCCCCCCGCACCAGTCCTCAACGGCCGGGCCTGCTCCTTCCGTTGCTACGCGTCAGGTGCCAACCTATTGCTACAACTGTGTCTCTGGGCCCGATCTGCTCAGTGTCAAGGTGGAGGATGGCGTTGCCGTAGAAATCGGACCCAATTTCAAGGGACAAGGCCTGTATCCGGGTAATGGCAAACCCTGCGTCAAGGCGTATGGGCTGATCCAGAAAACATACCACCCTGGGCGCATCCTCACGCCCATGAAGCGCACCAACCCCAACAAGGGCAAGGACCAAGACCCCGGGTTCGTGCCGATTTCCTGGGAAGAGGCGCTGGAGACCGTGGCTGCGCGGCTCAACGATATTCGCGCACGTGGCGTGCTGGATGAAGCAGGTTTGCCGCGTGTGGCCCTGACCTTGGGGCATGGCGGAACACCGGCCAATTACATGGGTACGTTTCCCGCCTTCATTGCCGCCTGGGGGCCCATCGACTTCAGCTTTGGATCCGGGCAGGGGGTCAAGTGCGTGCACTCGGAGCACCTGTATGGCGAGTACTGGCACCGTGCGTTCACCGTATCCGCCGACACGCCGAACTGCAACTACAACGTGTCCTTTGGGGCCAATGTGGAGGTAACGGGCGGCGTGTGCGCGGTGTCGCGGCATGCGCAGGCGCGGGTACGCGGCATCAAACGCGTGCAGATTGAGCCGCACCTATCCGTCACTGCGGCGGCATCAGCCGAATGGATTCCGATCAAGCCCAAGACCGACCCGGCCTTCATGTTCGCCATGATTCATGTCATGCTGCATGAGGTGGATCGTGAGCGGCTGGACATCCCATTCCTGCGCGACATGTCGTCCTCGCCCTACCTGGTCGGACCGCAAGGCTTTTTCCTGCGCGATGCCGCGTCGCTCAAGCCCCTGGTCTGGGATGTCCGCAGCGGTAGCGCCCAGCCCCATGACGTCGCAGGTATCGAGCCTGCGCTGGAGGGACAGTTTGAACTGCAAGGTGTGGTGGAAGTTGGTGCGGATGAACAGCGCTGGGACTACCCCAGTGTGGTCGGAGAGACCTCGTTTTCCAAGCTCGTGGCGCACATGCGCCAGTACACCCCGGAGTGGGCGCAGGCGCTGTGCGATGTGCCCGCGGCCAAGATCCGCGAGGTTGCGCTGGAATTCGTGAGCCAGGCCTGCGTAGGCCAGACCATGGAAGTGGATGGCAAGCTGCTGCCTTACCGACCGGTGGCGGTGACACTGGGCAAGACCGTCAACAACGGCTGGGGTGCCTATGAATGTTGCTGGGCGCGCACGCTGCTGGCGGTGTTGGTAGGTGCGCTGGAGGTGCCGGGGGGTATTTTGGGTACCACAGTGCGCATCAACAGTCCGCGTGAAGACCGACACAAGAGCGTGCAGCCGGGGCCGGACGGCTTCATGCTCAACAAGCTCAATCCCACATCCAAGGAGAAGTGGCAAAAGGTTCCCAGTGGACGCAATGCGCACCGCACCTTGGTTCCGCTGGCGGGCAATAGCGGGGCATGGAGCCAGTCGCTGGGGCCGTCACACCTGGCCTGGATGTTCCAGACCCATGTGCCGAAGAACTGGCCACGCCCCACGGCACCGGACATCTGGTTTGCCTACCGCACCAACCCCTCGATCTCGTTCTGGGACACGCCCAACGTGGCCAAGACGATTGCACGCTTTCCGTTCACCGTGTGCTTCGCCTACACGCCGGACGAGACCAACCACATGGCGGACATCCTGCTTCCCGACGCCACCGACCTGGAATCCACCCAGCTCATTCGCCTGGGCAAGACCAAGTTCATGGAGCAGTACTGGGATCACCAAGGTTACGTGTTGCGTCAACCCGCGGTAGAGCCGCAAGGCGACGCGCGCGACTTCACCTGGATCGCTACCGAAATATCCCGCCGCACCGGACTTCTGGAGTCCTACAACGCGGCCATCAACCGCGGCATCTTTGGCGCGCCGCTCAAGGGCGAGGGACGCGATTTCAGCCTGGCGGAAGACCAGGTACACAGCGTCGATGCCATTTGGGACGCAATCTGCCTGGCCGCCAGCCACGACCTAACCGAGGGCGCGCAGGCGCATGGTTTGGATTGGTTTAAAGAAAACGGGCTGCTGACCAAGCCCTATGCGCGCACCGGCTGGTATTTGTACCCGACCATGCAGAATCAGAACGTGCGTTTTGAATTGCCGTACCAAGAACGTCTGATGCGCTCCGGCAAGGAACTGGGCAAGCGTCTGCATGATGCGGGCGTGGATTGGTGGGATGCCCAGCTCAACGAATACCAGGCGCTTCCCCATTGGCATGACTTTCCTGGTGTGTGGGAGCAAGATCTGGTGCGCCGTGGCCTGAAGCCGCAGGACTACCCCTATTGGCTGATTACCACCAAGAGCATGCAGTACCACGCGGGTGGCAATGCTTCCATCCAGATGATGGCTGAACTGGCGGCCAACGTTCGTGGGCATCATGGTGTGATGATCAATGCGGCCGAAGCGCGCAAGCTTGGCATTGAAGACGGTGATACCTTGGAAGTGCAGTCCGTTATTGGCGTTACGCATGGTCCTGCCATCGTGGTGCAGGGCATTCGCCCCGACACGCTGGTGATGGTGGGCCAGTTTGATTACTGGGCCACCCCCTACGCCAAAGACTTGAAGGCCCCCAGCCTCAATACCATTGCACCGATGTCACTGGACCTTACCGATGCCACTGGCTCGGGCGCAGATATCGTGCGGGTGGCCATCAAGCGCACCAAGCGCTAGAGTGGGCGCCTATGAAACACGAATCTGGCATCTGCTTGGCGGACTGGCTCCCGCCGGAGCGCGGTATGCGGTCGCGCTTGGTGCATCGGATCGAGGATGAGGGTCTGGGACCTGCGCAAGAAGGGTGCTGGGTGGTCGAGGAGCAGGCGCTGCGCATTGAGGTGCAGGATGTGGGGCACTACACGCTGATGTGTACCCCCACGGGTACGTCTCAGGCCAGTGGATACCTCCCGCAAGATGGTTTGCTGGGAGAGGGCGGTGAACCGGGTGCGCTGGCCCTGACGGCGGGTTTCCTGTTGACTGAGGGCTTGATTGATTCCATAGAAGACGTGGTTTCAATGGCCATTTGCCCGGATGCGGAACACGTGGTCAAGGTTCGGCTGGTCGACCCGTTACGTGCCCACACCACGCGGCGCAGTGGTTTGGTTGCCAGTTCCTGTGGCATGTGTGCCAATGTGGACGAAGTCATCAGTGCCGACAACCTTCGCGTGGGGAATTCCTTGCGTCTGCGTGCTGCAGACCTGCACGGGTGCATGCAAACCATGCGCTCGCAACAGGCCATTTTTTCCCGCACCGGTGGAACCCACGCAGCGGCTCTGTTTGCGCCTGACGGCAAGCTGCTATCACTGGCCGAAGACTTGGGTCGTCACAATGCACTCGATAAGGTCATTGGGCATTGCCTACTAACGAAGACCCGCATTGCGGGCAGCTTTGTCATGCTGTCGGGGCGCGTGAGCCTGGAAATGATCACCAAGGCGGCGCGCGCTGGTATCGAACTGGTCGCGGCGGTATCGGCGCCATCGAGCCTGGCAGTGGATGTGGCGCAGCGTGTCGGCATCAGCCTGTGTGGTTTTGTGCGCAGCAACCGACTGACTGCATTCAGCCATTCGCATCGGCTGGATTCTTAGTTTCTCGCAAATTCTTGTTCAAATTCATAGCAACATGCATCATATCGCCTGCCAACATGCATTATGATGCACATTTACCAACCACTGCATTGGCAAGCTCTCAGGCGAACCGCTGCTAACCACCCGTAGACCCATGAAACGATTGCTCAGTCTGACTCTCAATGGGCGCCAGCGCGATGACGCGGTGGCCGACAACCTGCTTCTGATCGACTATCTACGCGAGGTGACTGGCTTGACCGGCACCAAGCAAGGATGCGACGGCGGCGAGTGCGGTGCTTGCACCGTACTGGTGGATGGAACGCCTCGGCTGTCGTGTTGCACGTTGGCGGCCAGTGTGGCCGGTTGCCAGATTGAAACCATTGAGGGCCAGGCCAAGGAAGGCGTGCTTTCGCCCTTGCAGCGTGCTTTTCACGAGAAGCTGGGTGCGCAATGCGGCTTTTGCACGCCGGGGATGATCATGGCGTCAGAAGCCTTGCTGCGGCAGAACCCACATCCGGATCGCGAGGAAATCCGTGCCGCGCTTGGCGGCAACCTGTGCCGCTGTACCGGGTACGTCAAGATTGTGGAAGCAGTGGAAGAGGCCAGCCGAGCAGGGGAGATCGTATGAACGCCCCCGATCGTCACCTGCCGTTACCCACTTTGCGTGATCGCAACGAACCCCACGGCGTCGGTGCCCGTGTACCGTTGGTCGACGGCGTCGACAAAGTCACTGGCACGGCGCGTTATACCGCTGATCTACCAGCAACGGGTGCCCTGGTGGGGTTGCTGCTGCGCAGTCCCTATGCCCATGCCGAACTGCTGGAAGTCGATATTTCCGAAGCCCAGAAATTGCCGGGCGTGCGTGCCGTGATCACCGGCGATGCCTGCGACATGCCTTATGGGGTGATTCCGATCGCCCAGAACGAGTTTCCCTTGGCGCGCGGCAAGGTCCGTTACATCGGTGACCCCATTGCGGCGGTGGCAGCGGTGGACGAGGAAACGGCCCGCCGGGCCATCAATCTCATCAAGCTCAAGGTTCGTGAGCTGCCTGCCTACTTCAAGGCCGCCGACTCGCGCGCTGCCGACGCCGTGCTGTTGCATGACAACAAGCAAGGCAACATCGAGCGCGAAGTGCACAACGAATTTGGCGACACTGCAGCCGGCTTTGCCAATGCCGACCTGGTGCGTGAAGAAACCTATGAATGTGCCGAGGTGCACCACGCCATGATGGAGCCCAATGCCGCGCTGGCAGCCTGGGACACCGAGCGTGGTCACCTGACGCTGTGGTCTGTCACCCAGGTTCCGTACTACGTGCACCTGACGCTGGCGCGTTGTTTGCGCATGGAAGCCGCGCACATTCGGGTTATCAAACCCTTTATCGGCGGTGGTTTTGGCCACCGTACCGAGTGCCTGAACTTTGAGGTTATCTGCGCCTTGTTGGCGCGCGCCGCGCGCGGCACCGTGCGTCTGCTGCAAACGCGCGAAGAGTCGTTCCTGGCGCACCGTGGCCGCCCCGAAAGCCATATCCGCATGAAGATTGGCATGATGCGCGACGGCCGTGTGACCGCTTGCCAGGCCGAGGTGGTGCAGCGCGGTGGTGCCTATGGCGGCTATGGCCTTGTTACCATCCTGTACGCCGGGGCCATGATTAACGGCTTGTACGACATTCCCGCCGTTAAGTATGACGGCTATCGCGTTTACGCCAACACCCCGGCCTGCGGGGCCATGCGCGGCCATGGCACGGTAAATACACGTTTTGCCTTTGAGTCGCTGATGGACAGCATGGCGGACGAACTGGGGCTGGATCCCTTTGCGGTACGGCGGCGCAATTTGCTGGTGGCCCCCACCGACACCATCAACGGGCTCAAGGTGACCTCCTACGGTTTGCCCGAATGCTTGGATTGGGTGGAGCGCGCCAGCGGTTGGAAGGCACGCAAAGGCAACTTGCCTGAGGGCAAGGGCTTGGGTCTGGCCTGTTCGCATTTCGTTTCTGGTTCGGCCAAGCCGGTGCATTGGTCGGGTGAGCCACACGCTGTCATCATCCTCAAACTGGACTTCGACGCGTCAGTCACCATCCTGACCGGGGCTTCGGACATCGGGCAAGGTTCATCCACGGTGGTGACCCAGGTGGTAGCCGAGGTGCTGGGCATTGGGCACCACCGCATCCGAGTTATTGCCAACGATTCGGCCATCACACCCAAGGACAATGGTTCCTATTCGTCGCGGGTGACTTACATGGTAGGCAACGCCGCCTTGCAGGCTGCCGAAAACCTCAAGCGTTTGCTGGTGGACGCTGCTGCCAAGCGCCTTAAAGTGGGGGTCGACGCGGTGGAGTGGCTGGGTGAGGGCGCCTGTGTTGCCGATGACCCGGATCGCATGATCAGCTTTGCCGATATTACCGAGGAGGCTCTGGTGGGCACCGGCACACTCACGGTAAAGGGCAGCTTTACCTGTCCGCCCGAATTCCAGGGCGGCAAGCAGCGTGGTGGCGCGGTGGGCTCCAGCATGGGCTTTTCCTACGCTGCGCAGGTGGTCGAGGTGTCGGTGGACCTGGACCTGGGCAAGGTGACGGTGGACAAGATCTGGGCTGCCATCGATTGCGGCTTTGCCATCAACCCGCTGGCTGTAGAGGGCCAGGTGCAAGGTGCGGTCTGGATGGGCATGGGCCAGGGCCTGTGCGAGGAAACCGTCTACGAAAAAGGCCTGCATGTGGCTGCCAACATGCTGGACTACCGCGTGCCCACCATCATCGAGTCCCCCGATATCGAAGTCCACATCGTGCAAAGCATGGACCCCAACGGCCCCTTCGGTGCCAAGGAGGCCAGTGAAGGCCCATTGGCTGGCTTCATGTCGGCACTGGCCGCAGCGGTGGAAGAGGCCACCGGTCTGCGCTTCAAGGCCCTTCCCATTTCCCCCTCGCGCGTGTTCCTGGCGTTGCAGGATCGGGCCAGCCAGGCGGCACAGGCCGCACAAGCCGTCAGCCAGGAGTAAATCCCATGAACTATCTGCCCGAATTTCAATTGCTGCGTCCGACTACCGCCCAGCAGGCGGTCGACCTGCGCGCAACCCATGTGGCTAGTCGCTTCCTAGCCGGGGGGACCGACCTGCTGCCCAATATCCGCCGTGGCCTGGATGCGCCAGAGGTGTTAATCGACATCACCGGCGTGGCCGAACTGCGCAATATTCGCATCGTGGACGGACAGGTAATCATCGGTGCTGGTACCACGCTCTCGGCCATCGCGGCCGATTGCAGCGTGCAAGAGCGTCTGCCGGGCTTGGCCCAGGCTGCGGGCGCTGTGGCCGGTCCCACCCACCGCCACGCAGCCACGCTGGGCGGTAATCTGTGCCTGGACACACGCTGCATGTACTACAACCAGAGCGAACCCTGGCGCAAGGGCAACGACTACTGCATGAAACGCGGGGCCGATGTGTGTCGCGTGGCCAAGAAGTCCAAGCGCTGTTTTGCCGCATATAGCGGTGATGTGGCACCGGCGCTGCTGGTGCTGGGTGGTTCGTTTGAGGTGCTGTCACCTACCGGCACGCGCCGCATTGCCGCGGCGGATTTCTACCGCGACGACGGCATGGCCTGGATGCAGTTGCAGCCCCAGGAACTGTTGGCCGCCGTGCAGGTGCCTGTGGCTACGGGCTGGCGCAGCGCCTACGAAAAAGTGCGTGTGCGCGGCAGCATTGACTTCGCGCTGGCAGGCGCGGCAGTGGCCTTGCGCCGTGACGGCGACCAACTGACTGGATTGCGCGTGGCACTCACTGGCGTGGCTTCGCGGCCGGTGCTGTTGGAAGGTCTGGACGCGCTAATGGGCCAGCCTCTGGACGATGCGGCACTGGCGCGCCTGGGGCAGATTGCCGACATGGCTGCGTCCACCATGCGCACCACGGTGGCCGACCCGCTGTACCGGCGCGGTGCCGCCTCGGTGTTGGCCACGCGGTTGGTGCGGCAGTTGTGGGATCAAGCTGCCTAGACATGGACAGCGTCAACCTTGAGGTGCTGCGCCGCGCGGTGGCATGGGTGGAAGCCGGAATCCCGGCGACCCTGGCCACGGTGGTCAAGACTTGGGGAAGTGCGCCGCGTACCGAGGGGGCACTCTTGGCCATCAGCGCCGACGGGCAGTTGGTAGGTTCCGTCTCCGGGGGCTGCATTGAGGATGACCTGCTGATTCGGCTGCGCGCCGCCCAGCCCCAGCGCCCGGAATTGCTGGTGTACGGGGTGACCGCGGAGCAGACCCGCCGTTTTGGCTTGCCCTGTGGTGGCACTTTGCAGCTGGTGCTGGAGCCCTTGACAGCAGACAGCGGTCTGCGTCCGGTGCTGGATGCGGTGCAAGCGGGCTCGTTGGTGGCACGCCAACTGGATTTGCGCGATGGCAGCACGCGTTTGGCCGCGGCGGTGCCCGATACGGCCATTGTTTTTGACGGGCAGACCCTGGTTTCGGCTTTCGGACCGCGCTGGCGCATGCTCATCATCGGCGGCGGGCAGCTTGCGCATTACTTGGCTCAGTTCGCCTTAGCGCTGGACTATCAGGTGATCCTGAGCGAGCCACGCGAGGAATATCGTGCCAGCTGGAGTTTGCCCCAAGTTACCGTTCGGTCTGATATGCCTGACGATGTGGTGCAATTTCTCCAGCCGGATCGGCGCACCATCGTGATCGCAGCGGCGCACGATCCCAAACTCGACGATCTGGCCCTGATCGACGCGCTGAAGACCGAGGCGTTCTACGTGGGTGCCATTGGGTCGCGTGCCAACAGCGAATGCCGCCGCGAGCGGCTCAAGCTTTTTGATCTGACCGACACTGAACTGGACCGCTTGCACGGTCCGGTGGGGCTTTCCATGGGCAGCCGCACTCCGCCTGAGATTGCTTTGGCGGTGATGGCAGACATTACGGCGCGCCGTAATGGCGTGGTACTGGTGGCGCAGACTGCACGATCTCAGACTCCCAGCACCCTATGCCCGACCCTGGTGGCTTGATCGTTGGCCTGCTGCTGGCTGCAGGTGCGGGTCGACGCTTTGGTGCGGACAAGTTGCTGGCGCCATTGAGCGACGGACGCAGCGTCGCCGCAACCGCCTGCGCAGCATTGGCAACGGGCGTTGATCGTGTGGTAGCTGTGGTTCGTGTTGGTGACGCGGCGTTAAGCCGTCAACTGCAAGCATGCGGTGCAACGGTGTTGGAATGCGTGGACGCAAATCAAGGCATGGGTGCGAGTCTGGCTTTTGGTGTCTCCCAGTCGCCCGCGGCCGGTTGGTTGATTGCGCTGGCTGACATGCCGTTTATTGAGACATGCGATGTTACGCGGGTTGCCGACGCATTGCGTGCGGGCGCCCCCATCGCGGCGCTTGGAAGTCCATTGGACCATGCGCATCCGGTCGGATTTTCAGCACGATATGGAAGGCAGCTGAAGCAGCTTGGTGGAGATCGTGGAGCGCGTGCCTTGCTGGCTACCCATGTGAATGATATTGTTTGGTTGCCGCCTGCGCGAGCGGCCAGCCAGCGGGACATTGATACGGTAGAAGACTGGCAGTCCGCATTGCGGGAACGATAATGGAGGCATGGCTACCAGCAAACGCTTTCCCATCGCCCCGGCACATCCCGAGCGCGTTTGCTGGGGTTGCGACCGATACTGTTCGGCGGATGACATGCGATGCGGGAATGGGTCTGATCGCACGCAGCACCCCGCCGAACTGTTTGGTGATGACTGGATGAGCTGGGGGCAGGATGCGGTTGCCAGCGAAGATGCCACTTGCAACGACAAAGCACCCGTTATGGCGCCCGATTCGGTAAGGCGCTGAATTACTTAAGGAACCGGCTTTCGAATCGTCATGGCGCCACGGATCTGGCCCATGGCGTAACCGGTGGCCTTGTCGTTCGGGTAGAGGGCATGCAGTTTGTCGGCCACGTCGGCGGGAATGGCTTCGCTGCTGCCATGGCACGATAAGCACAGCTGCTGGGTGGGCAGGGCTTTCATGTAGCGGTAGGTGGGGCGACCGTCCACGTGGGCGGTAGCGAACTTCTCCAGCTTGCTGATGTCTTCGCCTGCAGCGGCGCGGCGGTCGAATTCTTCCAGCGTTTCGCGCTCCCAAGCGTCGGGCACCGCCTTGGGGTTGCGGTTTTTCAGGCTGACGCGGCGAATCGCCCAGCCCGTCTGTTCGGACGCGGTCTTGGCCATTTGTGGCGCTTTCTCATTGCAGACAGTAACGGCTGAGGCCAAGCCGCCCTGGGCAATCTGGTCGCTAAGCACCTGGAGTAGTTTGGGTGGTACTGCGCCGGCTACGCTGCGCGCCTCCTGTACCCAGGCCAGGTCTTGGGCAAGGGCGCTGCACGTGCCCGCCATCAAGGTGACCAGTGTCAGTCCGGTGATCTGTTTGCTGATGCTAGATGCCATGAAATTCGTTTCCGTTAAGAGTGGCTGATCGGTTTGCACCGGGTATTACGCCGTGATGCACAACAAAAGTCGGTGACATAGATCACAAAAGGCGACAACACGGCTGACTCATTTTAAGATAGTATTCAATTACTTACAAAACATTCCGCCGCCACCATGTCTGAAAGAACACCGCGCATGCGCCTGCGCACCGAAGAGCGCCAAGAGGAAATCGTCCGCGTGGCTGTGGAGCTGGCCGCCGACAAGGGCGTGGCCAGCGTTACCACGCAGGACATGGCCGACGCCATGCAGGTCACGCAGGGAGCCATCTTTCGTCACTTTGCCAGCAAGGACGACATCTGGTATGCCGTCATCGTTTGGGTGCGCGAGCGCCTGCTGGCGGTGCTGGAAAAAGCCGCCGCAGGGGGGACCGACCCTCTGGACACAATGCAGCGCATGTTTACCGCGCATATCGGCTTCATCGCCCAGCACCCGGCCATTCCGCGCCTGCTGTTTTCGGAGTTGCTGCACAAGAAGGGCGGGCGTTTTCAGGAGCTGATCGTCGGCCTCATTTCGGGTTACGAGGCGCGCATTGCCGCGCTGCTGGAACTAGCCCGCGCCCAGGGTCTGGTGCGCGCCGAGCTGGACTGCGCCCACGCCGCTGTACTCTATATCGGCATGGTGCAGGGCCTGGTGCTACGCGCCAATGTGCTGGGCAGCGAGCAGGCTCTGCTGGCCACAGCACAGGCAACCTTTGACGTGTTTGCCGCAGGGCTGCGCAAGGGCGCGGCCTCCCAGGGGGCCGTATGAGCACGAACAAGACTGCGCCATGGCGCAAACGCATTAGCTTGGGCGCACTGGTGGTGGCAGCGCTGGCGCTGGTGGGCTATGTATTCACTCAGGCCGGTCCGTTGGCGCCGGTGCGGGTCACCACCACCACCGTGGCCCAGGGAACGGTGCAACCTGCCATCTTTGGCATTGGCACTGTGGAGGCGCGCACCAGCTGGAACCTCGGTCCGACCGCCACCGGGCGCGTACTCGCGGTGGCGGTGGATGTGGGCGACACGGTGCAGGCCGGCCAGGTGCTGGCCGAGATGGATCCGGTGGACCAGGATGCCCGTTTGGCCGCGCTGGACGCCGCCGCACAGCGCGCGCGCAGCGCCCAGGCCGCCGCGCAGGCACAGCTGTCCGAGGCGCAGGCACGGCGCAGCCTGGCCGCGCAGAACTTTCAGCGCAACCAATCGCTAGCCGACCGGCAATTCATCAGTGCCAGCGCGCTGGAGTCGCGCCAGACCGAGCTGCAGCAAGCGGATGCCGCTGTGGCCGCCGCCCGCGCTAACGTGGACAGCAGCATGCAGGAACTACTGCGTGCCCAGGCCGAGCGCAGCGGTGGGACCACCCTGCGTGGCGTGCTGCGCCTGCGCGCCCCAGCCAGCGGCGTGGTGGTGGCGCGCAATGCCGAGCCGGGCAGTACGCTCACGGCCGGGCAGACGCTACTGCAAATCATCGATCCGGCCAGCCTGTGGGTGCGCATGCGCATCGACCAGGGCCGAGCACAGGCTCTGGCCGTGGGTTTGCCTGCGCGTGTGGTGCTGCGCTCGCGTCCTGGCGCGGTGTTGGCTGGGCGCGTGGCACGGGTGGAGGCGCTTGCCGACAGCGTTGCCGAAGAACGTGTTGCACACGTGGCATTGCAGCCAGACCAAGTCAACGCCTTGGTCACGGTGGGTGAGCTGGCCGAAATTACCCTCGATCTGCCCGCCACGGCCCGGGCCCCGGTGCTGCCCAATGCCGCCGTGCAGGTGCGACAGGGCCAAAGCGGCGTCTGGCGTTTGCAGGACGGTCGCCCGCACTTCACTCCGGTCAGCTTGGGCGCGGCCAGCCTGGAAGGCCAGGTGCAGGTGTTGCAGGGACTGTCCGTGGGGGACACCGTGGTGGTGTACAGCCAGGCCCCGTTAAGCGAGGGTCAGCGTGTGCACGTGCAAGACTCCTTGGTGGCAGACAAATGATCAGCCTGGCTGGCCGCGACATTGCCCATGCATGGGGCAAATTCGTGCTCACCGGGTTGGGCCTGGGCCTGTTGATCGGCGTGACACTGACCATGGCGGGCGTTTACCGCGGCATGGTGGACGACGCGCAGGCACTGCTGCGCAACAGCGGTGCGGATGTCTGGGTAGTGCAAAAGGACACGCAAGGGCCCTATGCCGAGGCCTCCACGCTCAAGGACGACGTGGTGCACAGTGTGCGGGGCATGCCCGGCGTGGCGCGCGCGGCCAACGCCACCTACTTCACCATGCAGGTGGTTGCGGCAAGCGGGCGTGAGAGTCGCGCCATGGTGGTGGGCATCGAGCCTGACAGCCCTGGTGCGCCCAGCCACCTGGTGGCGGGTCGGCACATCACCCGCACCCACTATGAGGCCGTGGCCGACGTGAAGACTGGTTTTGCCCTCGGTGAGCGCATCCGCATCCGCCGCAATAGCTACACCGTGGTGGGTCTGGCACAACGCATGGTGTCTTCGGGGGGCGATCCCATGGTGTTTGTGACCTTGGCCGACGCGCAGCAGGCCCAGTTTCTAAAGGACAACGATGCCATCGTGAATGACCGCGCTCGCATCGCTGCCAACCCGGTGTTCACCCGTGCGGGAGCGGCCGTGGTGGCTGCGGTGCAGGACATGCAAACCAGCAGCCACGCCGTCAATGCCGTGCTGGTGCAGGTGGCACCGGGTACCAACCCCGAAGCCGTGGCCGCGCCGCTGCGGCGCTGGAAGCACGTGGCCGCCTACACCCAGGTGCAGATGCAAGACATTTTGGTTGCCAAGCTGATCGCCACTTCGGCCAAGCAGATTTTCATGTTTCTGGTCATTCTGGCGGTGGTGAGTGCGGCCATCGTCGCCTTCATCATCTACACCATGACGCTGGGCAAGATCCGCGAGATTGCCGTGCTCAAGCTCATTGGCACGCGCAACCGTACCATTGCCGCCATGATCCTGCAGCAGGCGCTGGGCCTGGGGCTGATCGGCTTTGTGGTGGGCAAGGTGGCGGCCACGCTGTGGGGCCCGGCGTTTCCCAAATTTGTGCTGCTGTTGCCCGGCGACGCGGTCACCGGATTGCTGGCCACGCTGCTGATCTGCGCCCTGGCCAGTACCCTGGCCATTCGCGTGGCGCTGCGGGTGGACCCCGCACAGGCTATTTCGTGAAAGCGGTCACTATGTCAGAGTCCTCTGCACTCCGCTTTGATAGCGGTGGCATCCGCATCGATCACCTGCGCAAGGTTTACGGTCAGGGCGACACCGCCGTGACGGCGCTACAGGACGTGAGCCTGCAGGTGCAGCCCGGCGAAGTGGTCGGCCTGGTGGGGCCTTCGGGTTCGGGTAAGAGCACCTTGCTCAAATGCCTAGGCGCCATCATCGAGCCCACCAGTGGTCACATGCAACTGGGCAGCGAGGTCATCTACCACGACGGTTGGCAGGTGAACGACCTGCGCGCGTTGCGCCGCGACCGCATCGGCTTCGTGTTCCAGGCGCCATACCTGATTCCGTTCCTGAACGTCACCGACAACGTGGCACTGCTGCCCATGCTGGCCGGGGTAGACAACGCGGCCGCGCGCGCGCAGGCGCTCACGTTGTTGCAGGCGCTGGACGTGGCGCACCGCGCCCAGGCCCAGCCCGCGCAGTTGTCCGGCGGCGAACAGCAGCGCGTGGCCATTGCCCGCGCACTGGCCAACCGCCCACCGGTGATTCTGGCCGACGAACCCACCGCCCCGCTGGACAGCGAACGCGCCCTAGGGGTCATGCGCATCCTCAATCGCATGGCGCGCGAGGCGCATACCGCTGTCATTGTGGTAACGCACGACGAAAAAATCATTCCCACCTTCAAGCGCATTTACCATATTCGCGACGGTCGCACGCACGAAGAAGCCGGGTTGGGGCGCGACGTGGAGTGAAAGGTGATTTACCCCGTACTGTCCTGCGCGCAGGACGGCTGTTTTTGGGCAAGATGTCAATGGTGAGATGACCGTCTTCACCGAGCTTGTAGATGTGTGCTGCAGTCTAGGTGTTGATGCCCATACCGTGGCCCAAAAGCAAGAGTTACGGTATTGTTGCTATGGCTGGTCGCAATGGGCCTGTGCGATTTGGTCGCGTTGCTCCTCGCAGCCGAGCAAGGCCAAAACGCAATCAGGGTCCAGCCTTCCCAAGGTTACCTCCCGCTCCAGTTCTTGGCGAATCAGGGTCTGGTTCCACGGCTCCTTGTAGGGACGCCGGTTGGACAAGGCATCGTAAACGTCTGCCACGGCTACGATGCGAGCCTCCAATGGAATGTCGCGCATGGTCAAACCACGGGGGTACCCCGAGCCATCGCCGCGTTCGTGGTGCGCGGCGACGATGTTGTGCATGACGCTAAAGGCCATTCGATTACCCAGCTTGAGGTCCTTGGCCATCTGATCCACGATATCGACGCCAATCTCTACATGCCGACGCATGATGTCCCACTCAGGAGCTGAAAGTTTACCGGGCTTGAGCAGCACGCGATCGGGAATGCCGACCTTGCCAATGTCATGCAAGGGAGCAAACAAGAACACATACTCAATGAACTCATCGCTGATCGTTTGCGTGCGCGACAGTTCGCGTGCCATCATCCGGGAGTAGGCAGCCATGCGTTGCAGGTGCTGGCCTGTTTCGAGGTCGCGGATTCGTGCCAGATCGCTGGCTACGTGAACGGTGCCAACAATGCCGTGAATGACCTGCAATTGCAGCAGGTACAGCTGTGAGATCAAGCTGGAAAAAACCTCTAGAAACCCGGAAGTCTCCGCATCAAAGGCCATGGGTTTTTTCGAATCAAAGAACAGAAACCCCGAGAGATCGTCGCCGTGATAAACCGGAATCGTGAAGCTGGAGTGGTATTCGCGGCTCTTGAGCCATTGGGTGTGGGGGCGCGCAGCACTGAAGGCTGCATTCAGGTCCTGCACGGTGCGACTTTGGTGCATCTGCGCCAACCGCTGCAGTGAGGGTACTTTGGAAAGCGTGGCCGTATAGTGGTCTAGCTGTACGCTGTCTGTGTTGCTGCTGACGAAAGTGGATAAGCTGTCCGTCGAGGCATCGTAAGTTGCGAGAGCTACGCGATCAATGTCGGGATAACGTGAGGCAATCACACCATGCACCAGTCGCAGATGGTCGGTCAGGTTGGCCGACGAAGTGGCTGCGGTTGGGCCCAACGCTTTGTAATGCTGCGATTGCGTCATGGCTATGCTCCCCTCGGTGAAGAGATTGCTTGGGTCGGTTACAAGCCATTGCCCCGACCCAAATGCATTCTAGGTCGTTGATTTCTATTTGTGCGATTCATCGATCTTGCGATGCAGCATAGCCAACGGTGTGCGGCAGAGCAAACGCCTTGTCGCTCACCCAATGCTTGCGGATGCGATCAGCCTTGCTTTCCAGGCTGCGGGATGCGGATGGTTTGTGTAGCCAGGTGCACCTCGCGCAGGAAGAACGCCAGCCCGACCACCAAGGCCAGCGTCGACGCCATGAACAGACTGCCAACCAGCCATTTCAAAGGCGCATTGAGCATGGCTTCGAGGAAGAGGGTGGCAATCACCAGGCACACCAGCAACGCCGCCACCGTGCACGCGGTAATCGCCACGCTGGTGAAATGGCGACGTGTCTCCAGCACGTGCAGCTCGCGCTCAACGGTGGGAGCGTTCACGCTGGTGTCTGCGCGCTCGTGCAGGGTGCGACCCCGATCGATGATGCGTGACAGGCGACCAGCCATCACGTTGAGCATGCCTGCGATGCCCGTCAGTAGGAATACCGGGCCCAGCGCCAGCTGGATGGCTTTGGAGACGTCAGTGAAGCTATCTGGAGTCATGCTGTGCAAAGGAAGACGAGGCGCAGTTGCGGGCTGGCCGCTGCCATTATCCGGGGATACTTGGGCATTGGAAAGCAAGGAGTCAAATGGTCATTGGTCGTGCAAGTCTTTGGCAGGGTGTGGGGTACGCCTTGGTGGCCGGGTTGATGTGGGGCATTGTGTTTGTGGCGCCTGCCATGCTGCCGGAGTACCCACCCACGGCGCTGGCCTTTGGTCGCTACATCGCTTTCGGTTTGGTTGCGTTGATGTTGGCCGTACCGGACCGGCGTCGACTGGCACTGTTGACACGGCGCGATTGGGTTCAGGCATTCAAATTGGCGCTGGTAGGCAACATCGTTTACTACCTGTTCCTGTCAGCGTCCATCCAGGCCGGCGGTGTTCCGCTGGCCAGTGTGCTCATTGGCACTTTGCCGGTGGTGATTGCCGTGTGCGCCAATTGGCACCAGCGCAGCCTGCCTTGGGCACGGTTGGCTCCATCCTTGGGTTTGATGGCGGTCGGCATTGCGCTGGTCAACCGGTCTGAACTTCACCGGTTGGGGGAGGGCGGTGGTAGCGCCTATGCGATCGGTGCTCTCCTGGCCACGGTGGCTGTTGCTGCGTGGACTTGGTACCCGATCCAGAACGCGCACTGGCTGCAGCAACACCCGCAACTCTCGGCCACCACCTGGACTACTGCGCAAGGAGTGGCAACCTTACCCTTGGCGCTGCTC
This sequence comes from Rhodoferax sp., assembly GCA_046348185.1. Classification (GTDB taxonomy): domain Bacteria; phylum Pseudomonadota; class Gammaproteobacteria; order Burkholderiales; family Burkholderiaceae_C; genus Allorhodoferax. The sequence continues at coordinate 639,203 of JAXMER010000013.1, forward strand.
GGTTGGCTGGTAGTCGGTGTGGGGCAGGGCCTGTTGCACCCTGAGCGCGGCTACGTTATGTCTCTCGGGCCCCGCCCATTTGCCTACGGCGGTTTGATGCTGGCTATGGGTTTGTTCGCTTCCTGGGCGGGAACCCTCGCTTGGAGCCGGGCCAGCCGTTTGCTGCCCACAGCACTGACGGGGCAACTGATCGTGTTTGAAACCCTGTCGGCACTGGCCTATGGATTCGTGCATCGCGGTGAGTGGCCCGATCTGGGGGCGGCAATGGGCATTGCCTTGTTGGTGGTCGGCGTGCTGGTGGGGGTGCGGGCGTTCCATCGTCCTCGCCCAGAGAAGGTCGGCGCGGTTTGATTGGATTCAATCACCCGCACATTGCGGCATGGCTGGTCAATGCTGGGTAAAGCTGTGTAAATCCGCATGCCAGCGGTAGGCGCCGCGCAGTACATTGCCGTTGCGCACGACAAGGCGTTAACTGGAGCACCATGCCATGACGACGAACATCTCGTATTGCCGCCAGTCTCTTGGTACGCGTCCCAGTGTCCTGCTGTCACGGCGCGCCACCTTAGGCGGGATGCTGGCAATGACCGTGCCGTTCGGATGGGCGCAAAACGCCCCACAGACTCTGGCAACCCATGCGCAAGCCTGGCGTGCTTTGTCACGGGTTGGATATGGCCCTACGCCCAACTTGGCACAGTCGGTTTCGTCTATGCCCAACGCCCGTGATTGGGCGATGCAACAAATTGACCTTGCTTTTGCTGATAGCAGCCGTTCACCGGTGATCGGCACCGATTTGTGGGGACTACAACTGGATTTGCCCCAGATCTTTGAGCGGTTTCGTGCCGAACGTGAAGCGCGCAAGACCAAGAAGAACACCCCACAAACTGACGCGCCGGAGCCGATGGAACTCGGTAGCACGGATCCTTTGCACTTCAGCCGCACCATGGCACAACAAGCCGCTGCTTGGCACTTGCGCGCATGTAGCCAGCCGGAGCAGGAGAACCCATTGCTCGCGCGCATGACCGAATTCTGGTTCAACCACCTGAATGTGTTTAGTGGCAAGGGTGCGGTGCGGCCATTCGTAGGGCATTACCTGACGCAAGTGATTCGTCGCCATGCCCTGGGTCGTTTTGAAGATCTTGTGCTGGCTAGTGCGCGCCATCCAGCGATGTTGGCCTACCTGGATCAGGCCCAAAGCGTGGCTGACGGGACGCGGAGCCGTGAAGGCAAGGCACGCGGCCTTAATGAAAACTACGCACGTGAGCTGATGGAACTGCACACCTTGGGCGTCAATGGAGGTTACACACAGGGCGACGTACGTGAGCTGGCGCGCGTGCTAACAGGATGGACGGTTGCGCCACGCGAGGCCGACGGGTTTCGGTTTGCTCCGCGCCTGCACGATCACGGCACCAAACAGGTGCTGGGGCGCACATTCCACGATGCGGGCGAACAGGAAGGCGTGGCCGCCATCCGCATGTTGGTGCGCCATCCCAGTACCGCGCGACGCATCGGCTTGCGATTGGCCAAGTTCTTCATCAGCGACAACCCACCCAGTGCCGCAGTGGACGCCATCGCGCGCAGTTTCCTGGATACGCAAGGCGACATGCGTGCGGTATTGCGCACGGTATTTGCATCGGATGCATTCTGGGCAACTGATCAGACCCTTTTCAAGACACCGATGGACTTTGTTTGTTCTGCTTTGGCAGCGACACAAAGCGCTTCCGATACTAGGCACTTGGTACTCAGCGCGGGGTTCTTGAAGAACGCGGGGCAACCTATTCATGGTTGGCAGACGCCCGACGGCTACGCTTTTGACGCGGCCACCTGGATGGTGCCTGAGGCCTTGACGCGGCGTGCGGACTATGCACTGGCCGTGGCGCGGCAGGCCGATACCAGTTTTTTGTTGCCGTTTTTGAGTGCAGCCACGCGTCAGACACTGGAGCAAGAGCGGCCCGCTCTGCGTGCGGGTCTGATATTGGCTAGTCCGGATTTCATGGCCAAGTAGGTCCGTTTACATCGATTGGAAAGGCTGCACCATGTTGACTTCGACATCAAACCGCCGACAGTTTCTGCACGGTGCTCTGGGCGCCGGCTTGGCTTGGGCGGCGCCCATGGCGTCGGCGCAGTCGTCAACGGATCTGGACGCGCGGCTGATCGTTGTGTTCATGCGGGGTGCCTACGACGGGCTGTCGGCTTTGGTACCGCTTGGCGACGCGCACTACCGCGCCATGCGCCCCAGCATCGCTTTGCCCGTGCCCGATGGTACGGCGCAGACCACCGTGGCACTGGATTCCACATTTGGCTTGCATCCCGCGCTGGCGCCGCTTTACACCCTGTGGCAGCAGCGCGTGCTGGCCTGCATTCCATGCGCGGGTTCGCCCGACCCTACGCGGTCGCACTTTGAAGCCCAGCACCACTGGGAAACTGGCATACCCGGCAAGGCCGGCGCAGCGCCGGGCTGGATGAATCAGCTCGCTGGTAGTCAGAATCTCAAAGCCATTGGGGTAGGCGAGGCCAATCCGCTTATTTTGGCGGGCAACACGCCCGTGCAGCTGGTACCGCGCGGGCAAGCCGCCACCAAGGCAGGCGCTTTGGCGGACAGCCGCACGCACGATGCCGTGCTGCGCATGTACGCTGGCAACGACGCTGTCTCGCGCAATTTTCGCGCTGGCGCCCAAAGCCGCTTGGACACTGTGCAGGCATTGAACGAAACCGCTGCCAGCAGCACGGTCCCGAGCACCATGCAGCCCTCGCCAGTGGGCACGCGCGCGCCAGACCCTGCGGCAGATAACGGTGCCGGCAATGCCAAGGGCCTTCAGCTTGACGCGCAGCATCTGGGCACATTGATGCGGCGCAATCCCGCACTGCGCCTGGGCTTCCTCTCTGCCGGAGGTTGGGATACCCATGCCAACCAGGGGTCGGTGCAGGGCACTTTGGCGAACAATCTCGCATCCCTGGCCGCCACGTTGGTGCAGCTGCGCCGCGATTTTTCTCGCGAAAACGATGTGGTCCTGGTCATGAGCGAGTTCGGTCGCACCAGCGCGGAAAACGGTACCGGCGGAACCGACCATGGCCATGGCAACGCGTTCTGGCTTATGGGCAACCGCATCAACGGCGGTCGCTGGCATGGCGTCTGGTCGGGCCTTGCGCCGGACAACCTGCACGAGGGGCGCGACCTGCCCGTGCACCACGACTTTCGCGCAGTGTTGGCACAGGTATTGCGCGGCACACAAGGGGTTAGGGATGAAACCCTGGCTCAGTTGTTTCCGGGTTATGCCTGGGACCGTGCTTTGAACGACCTTGTGCGAGCTGGGTAACTGGCGCAGGGGCTTGATACACCCAGCTCGATTGGGTTGACATTGCACCGGCACTGCTTGCGGCGCTTGGGTGCTAACTGGCCAATAGCCCCCGTATTTATTGGAGTTCTTGCTACCGTATGTGTAGCAAATGGACAATAAGCACTGACCCCACTGGGAACGGCGCGGATGCGTTGTCGGACGCTGCAAATCGTGCCACACTGCGCGCATCCTCAATCTGCCCGCAAGGGTCGACGTCCATGTGGTCCAACATCAGTGCGCCAGAAGCATTTGCCCAGGCCAGTGGCGCCATCGAGTTGGTGCTGGCGGTTCTGCTCTGGCACCACCGGGCAATGCGCCGCGGTTGGGGTTTGGGATGGTTGGCGCTGTCGATGGCTTGCGCATCGATCGTCAATCTCGCTGCACCCTGGACGGTGACTCCGCTGTTGACGCAACGACACGAAATTCTGCAGGTACGGCCCGTGTTGCTGGGTGTGGTGTTGGCCGTGGGGTTTGCCAGCCTGGCGTCTTTGGTCAGCGGTTTGCGTGCCTACGTGCAAGTCGAAGGCTGGCGTGCGCAGTGGGTATTCATTGTGCTGTGGCTGCTCACGCCAATGCTGGTGGTTGCGCTTACCGTGCTGGGCGTGCCGTTGCCGGGTGACTGGATCACTCTGCTATTGATGGGGTACTGCGCCAGGCTGGTCTGGCAAGCCAGGCAGGCTGAGCCTGGAGTCGGGCACGCTGCGCTGGCATTGGTTTTGGTCCTGTACCTGAAGTTGCCCCTTTTTCGCGGACACCTTACCGTTATGGAAGAAGGAGTCCAAAATGCCCAAAACCAAGCCACCGTATCCGGTGCAATTTCGACAGCAAATCATCGAACTGGCGCGAGCAGGCAGAACGCCAGCGCAGCTATCGCGTGAATTCGGGCCATCGGCCCAAAGCATTGCCAACTGGATAGCACAAGACATGCGTGACCAGGGCACCCCACTGTCTGGCAAAGAAGGCTTGAGCAGCGCCGAACGCGAAGAACTGGTGCGTTTGCGTCGCCAACTGCGCCAGGTGCAACTGGAGCGCGACATCTTGGCAAAGGCTACGGCCTGGTTTGCCAGCAAAAGCGAGCGGACGTCCACACCGTCTTTGAGCTCGTGAGCACAAACCAGGCCGACGCCAACCCAGTGAGCGTGCGCGCAATGTGCCGTGTGTTGGGCGTATCACCCAGTGGCTATTACGACTGGCGCAGGCGAGCCCCCAGTGCGCGTGCCACGGCCAATGCGGTGCTCAGCGAAGCCATCCGCCAGATCCACAAGGACAGTGACGAAACCTACGGCATGCCTCGAGTTCACGCCGAACTGCGCGACATTGGCCAAGTGGCAAGCAAGAAGCGAGTGGCCTGTCTGATGCGCAAGGCTGGCATCCGTGGAGTCAGTCGCAGGCGCAGCTTCACCGTCACCACCGAACGCAACCACCGCCAACGCCCGGCTCCAGATCTGGTCAAACGCCAGTTTCACGCTGCTGCGCCCAACCAGCTCTGGGTGGCAGATATGACCTACATCCCCACCTGGACAGGTTTTTTGTACCTGGCAGTGGTGATCGATGCCTTCAGTCGCAAGGTGGTGGGCTGGGCCATGGGGGAGCGCATGACGAGCGAACTGGTTCTGGCGGCGTTGAACATGGCGCTGCACATACGCAAACCCACCAGCGTTATTCACCACTCCGACCAGGGCAGCCAGTACACCAGCATTGCCTTTGGCAACCGCTGCAAGGAGATGGGTGTACGACCTTCCATGGGTACGGTGGGCGACGCCTATGACAACGCCATGGCTGAGAGTTTCTTTGCCAGCCTGGAGTGCGAATTGATCAATCGGCGCAGCTGGAAGACCCAGGCCCAGGCACGCACAGCCCTGTTTACCTGGATCGAGGGTTGGTACAACCCGCGCCGACGCCACTCGTCCATCGACTACCTGTCGCCCATGAACTTTGAAAGGAAATACAACGAACCAACCGCTCACACCCAACACGGGTTGCCCACCGCGGCGTCGCGTTCGTCGCAGGCGACGCACGCCGCCGTGGACAACCCTGCGCCTGTGTCATCATCCGCTTGAGAATCAAGCCAATACCTGTCCGTGGAATCGGGGTAAGTCCAACCCCCTAATTCTGCTGGCGATGGGGTTCACGTCGCTAGAGATAACGACCGTGCGTTACCTGGTTGCCTTGCCCTACACCGTAATCGGGGTGATGTTGTTGTCCGTCACGCTCAACCGGCTGCGTCTGGAGCGAGAACGCGCGCAAGAGCAGTTGCGCGAGCTCAATGTCGAACTCGAGGAGCGCGTACACGAACGCACCTTGGAACTGGAGGCCCGCAATGCCGATTTGGCGCAGAGCCTGCTGGCACTGGAGCAGACGCGTGCTGAACTGCAAACCACGCTGACTGGCCTGCAATCGGCTCAGGATCGGCTGGTGCAGTCCGAGAAGCTTGCGGCGTTGGGCGGGTTGGTGGCAGGTGTGGCGCACGAATTGAACACGCCTTTGGGCAACGCCCTGACCAGTGCCAGCGCCATGCATGACGGGGCGCGCGCGATGGTGCGGACTCAGGCCGAAGGGACATTGCGCCGCTCACAGCTGCAGGAATTTCTGGATCATTGTGTTTCTGGAGGTGAACTGGTCGTGCGCAATATCAGTCGTGCGGCCAACCTGGTAGAGAGTTTCAAGCGTGTGGCGGTGGACCAGTCACGACTGCAGCGCTGCCAGTTTCACCTGCATTCGGTGGTGGCAGACACCATGGCCATGGTTAGTCCGGCCTTCACGCGTTTACCGGTTACGGTGGTGCAGGCGGTTCCTGAGAGCCTGGTTCTTGACAGTTGTCCGGGCCCACTGGAGCAGGTGCTGACCAACCTGGTGCAGAACGCCGTGGTCCATGGCCTGGGCCAACGCCACGCGTTGCAGATCGCCATCCGGGCCCATCCGGCGCTCCGGGAAGGTGTCGATGGCGTGGAACTGGTTTGCGAGGACGATGGAGAAGGCATGACTGAGCAGGTCGTTAGACATGCCTTTGATCCCTATTTCACTACACGATTTGGTCAAGGAGGATCGGGCTTGGGCCTGTACATCGTCTACAACCTGGTGCATAGCGCGCTGGGCGGGACGATTGAAATTGACTCCGCACCGGGCCGGGGCGCCAGCGTTCGTCTTTGGCTGCCATTGCAGGGACCTTCGTCGCAGCTGCATGCCGCCCATTGAGCGCCCCCCGGGCGACCTCAACGTGGCGCGCCTGCATGTCGCACAATCGGCGTTTTTCAATTCGAAGCGAGACAAACCCATGAATCGACAGATATGGAGTGCCACCCTGGCAGCCTTACTTGCCGCCTGCTCCAAGGCCCCTGACACGGCCAGCGCCCCGCCACCCAAGGCCAGTGCTCCGGCGTCGCATGCCACTGCGGGCGTGGCCTGGGTCAAGCCCGACGGTGCCAGCCTGGATGCCGTGTTTGCCAGGGCCAAAACCGAGAACAAGCCTGTCTTCCTGTACTGGGGTGCGGTTTGGTGCCCGCCATGCAACCAGATCAAAGCTACGGTGTTTCCGCGGCCCGATTTCATCGAACGCAGCCGTAGCTTCATTCCGGTGTATCTGGATGGAGACACGCCGGGTGCCCAGAAGCTCGGCACTCAGTTCAAGGTGCGGGGCTATCCCACAACGATCCTGTTCAGCCCCGAAGGTACCGAGCTGACGCGCCTGCCGGGTGAGGTCGACGCCAGGCAATTCATGCAGGTGCTGCAGTTGGGCATGAATGCCACCCAGCCGATCAAGCAGACCTTGGCAGCGGCCACCTCAGATCAGGCAGGTGCGGTCAGCGCCGAGGGTTGGCGCATGCTGGCCTACTACGCCTGGGATACGGATGAGTCACAACTGCTGCCCAAGAAAGAGGCCACTGCCACAGTCGAGAAACTGGCCCAGGCGTGTCCGGCGCAACATGCAGGTGTGCGTGCCCGGCTGGGTGTGCGGGCGGTGGCGTTGGCGGGTCAAAACCAGCAAGCCTTGACTGACAAGCCGCAGGCACTGGCGGCGTTGCGCAGCGTACTGGGCGATGCAACGCTCACGCATGACAATGCCGATCTGTTGACCAACTATGCCCGGGAGCTGGTTTCCACCCTCACTGCGGCGGGCGGCCCGGACCGCGCCGAACTGCACTCCGCGCTGCTTGCTGCATTGGAGCGCATTGCGTCGGACCAGCAACTCTCCAACCTTGACCGTCTCGGCGCGGTGCAAGCCAAGGTCGACCTTGCACAGATGGATCAACCGGACGGCAGCAAACCCCACGTGCCGCCAGAACTGGTGGCGCAGGTTAAGCAGCTAGCTGCGCAGATGGATCAGTCCATCACCGACAAGTACGAGCGCCAGTCGGTCATGCCCAATGTGGCGCATCTATTGACGGCAGTGGGTGAGCTCGACGCGTCAGACGCTCTCATGCAGGCCGAACTGCCCAAGGCGGTCTCCGCGTACTACCACATGCTGGTGCTGGCTTCGACGGCGAAGGCGCGGGGCGACAAGGTTGCGGCGCTGGATTGGGCCGAAAAGGCCTACGCAGGCTCCCTGGGGCCCGCAACCCGATTGCAGTGGGGCAGCGGCTTTGTCAACAAACTGATCGAAATGGCGCCGCAAGACCCCGCGCGCATTGAAAAGGTCGCATCGCAAGTTATCGGCGAACTGGACCCGGCACCCGAGACTTTCTATGAGCGCAACCGCCGCAGTCTGGAGAAGATGGGGCTGCAGTTGCAGGCCTGGGGCAAAGCCAACAAACAAGGTGCGGTGGTAGCCCGTCTGGTCAAGCAGCTCGACGCAGTGTGCGCCAAACTGCCCGAAGGTGATGAGGCCCGCGTGGCCTGCAAGGGGGCTTTGGTTCCCAAGGCTACCAAGACCTGACCTGCCAGGCCGTGAGCCGTTTTGCGTGCGCGCCGCTCGCAAGTTGCGGGTGGCAACGACGCCGCGACCCTTGCGCTCAGAGCTTGATCTCCAGGCGCAAGCCCCATCGCATCTTGGAGACGTTGTGGCTCTCTGTATCCTGGAGCTGGCTGTTGCTCAGAATGCTGCTGGCGCTCAGGTAATCGATGGGGCGAAAGTTGCTGGCGCTCAGACGCAGTTGGGCACTGGGGTTGATGAACCACACCATGAACGCATCGGCAACGGTCTTGTTGCCCACGTAGGTTCTCTGGATATCGCTGACTTGCAAGTCGTAGGCAGGGGTGTAGTTGATACTGGCGCCCAAACTCAAGGGCAGGGTGCGCAGTTTGTAATCTGCGCCGAAGTTGGCGGTACCCTTGGGTTGTCCTTCAAGGCGGTTGTTGGGGCCGGGCACGGGGTCCACTACCGAATCAAAAACGCTGACGTTGGCACGAACGGACACCGGCAAGGCTTGCGCCCAGAATTCGTCCAGGCGGAACTTGGCCTCCAGCTCCACGCCCTGCGCCGTGGCGTTGCCCACGTTTTGCGGACGCGACACCCAGCGCGGTGTGGCAGACCAAGAGACGGTTTCCAGTGCGATCACATTGCGCTGCAGATCGGTGATGTGGCGCAGGAAATAGTTGATGCTGAGCAGGCCGCCTTTTTCCAGGTAGTGCTCCCAGGCAATTTCGAAGCCGCGCGCGAGTTCGGGTGCCAGGTTGGGGTTGCCAGCGCGATCTGGGCTGCTGGCTTCGTTGCTGCCGGTGGGGTAGCGTTGGGATATGGCGGGGCGCGCTATCAAATCCTGCAAGCTAGCGGCCTTGTAACTGCGCGTGAGGCTGGCGCGCAGTTGGTCACGACTTTTCTCGTCGGGGCGCCAGGTTGCGTGCAACAGCGGGGTGGTCACGCTACTGAGATTGCTGACCGCGTAGGCTTCGCTGTCGCTTTCAGTCCGGATACCTTCCCAGCGCAAGCCCGCATAGGCAGAAATCTGCTTGGTAGGACTCCATTCGTCCTGCGCGTAGGCCGCCATGCGCATTGTTGAGGCGTTAAGGTCGTCGCCAAACTCGGTCAGGATGGGCAGTCCGTTTTGCAAGGTCGTTCGGCTTTGACGGCGTACATTGCGTTCCAGTTCCAGCCCACCGACCAAGCTGTGCTCGTTTTCCAGCTGCTGCGACAGCTTGCTGTTGAGTGTCCAGCTGTTTTCTCGGGTGTTGGTGGTGTCGTCTAGGGTGCGGGTGAGCAGACCTGCGCTGTCGAACTCAGACCGCAAGCCATGGGATTCGAAATGGCCCACACCGGCACCGCCGCGGACGTCGAGGCGCATGCCTTCGCCCAGGGGCTTTAGCCATTGCAGATTGACCCGGCTGGAGTTGAATCGGCCATCGCCGTCGGCGATAGAGCGGGCGTAGGGCTGTGGCACGCTGCTGCCGGGTTGCTGGTCGAGCTGGGCTTGCCCATGCGTAGAACCCTGTGCCGACATGAAGAACGGCATGAACACCAGCGATTCGCCACGCCCGAGCGTGGCCTGGATGCGGCCGTTGAGGTGCACGGCATCCCGCTCGCCGCTGGAATAGCCGACTTCCTGCTGTTCCAAGGCGGTGGTGCCATCGGCCAAGCTGGTGTAGCGGGTGCGGCTTTGGTTTTCGTCGCGGGTGCTGTTGTGGTGGGCGCTAAGCGTGAAGGTGTAGGCCACGGCCTCGCCTGCCTTGTCGTTGCGGGTCCAGGACAGGTTGGGCGAGCTGCGTCCTTCCTCCCACTGCGTGCCCAGGCGGAATTCGTTGAGGCGGCGCTTGAGGGCTTCCTTGAGCACGATGTTGATGGTGCCAGCCACTGCGCGGGCACCATATTCGGCGGTCGGTGCGCGCATGATCTCGATACGCTCGACCTGGTCGGGCTGCAGATCGTCCAGCGAGAAGCCCGGTGGCATGCGCTCGCCATTGACCAGCAGCTGGGTATAGCCGCCACCCATGCCACGCATGCGCACATCGCCCCCGCGCCCCGGACGCCCACCGGATGTCACCCCCGGCAGGCGCTTGAGGACTTCGCTTACGGAACCATCGCCAAAGCGTTCGATGTCTTCCTTGCTGACGATGATCTTGGAGGCGGTGGATGCGCGTCGCAGATCGTTGTCGCTTGCGCTGCCTTTGACTTCGACCCGCTCCAGCGATTGCGAAGTGGCCGCTTTGGGTGGCTTGCCGTTTTCAGCGGTTGGGGTGGGCTCGGGGCTTACCTGGGCTTGTGCCGCCAGACAGGCCAGCGCAGCCAATGCCACGGTGGTACGGGGTAACGGAGCACGGAACAACATCGACGTTGGTGAACGCATGAAAAAAAGGCAAAGGATTGAATCGGCTTGCAGACGCGAAAGGGCCGGATTGCCCGGCCTGGAGGCGCCATCTTAGCCAGATGGCGTGCTTTACGAACTGCACGGCACGTACCGCAGGTGTAAAGCTATGCAAAGATGCAGTGAGTCGGCGCTAGGGCACCGTATCTGCACAGGGGATCAGGGTTTGTCAGACTCGGACTGGCTGTCCACGCTGACGCGGCGTGCCCCATCAAAGCGACGGGCCCAGTAGGCCAGTGAGAGGCTTTCAACGCGCACCTTGGCTCCGGGTTTGGGCGAATGGATGAATTCACCGTTGCCGATGTAGATACCCACATGGCTGAAGGTGCGACGCATGGTGTTGAAGAACACCAGGTCGCCCGGCTGCAGGTCGTTGCGATCAATTTTTTCGGCAGCGGCTGCTTGTTGGACTGCGCTACGCGGCAAGACCAACCCGGCCGTTTGCTCGTAAATGGCGCGAACAAACCCGCTGCAATCGAAACCAGTGGCAACGCTACTGCCTCCGCGCTTGTAGGGCACACCCAGGAAGGTCATGGCATTGGTGACCAGTTCGGAGGCTTTGGCTTCGACTTTGTCGCCAACGTCCCCGATCCGTGACAGAAAATTGCGCTCGGTGAACGGAGGGGGAACTTCATCAAACCCGGTGGCTGGGCCGGCTTTTGCAGAAATCGCCAGCAAAAGCATGGCCAGAACGAGGATAATTCGCATCTGACGAGCTTAACCCGTGGTCCTACACGGCGTCAAGACAGGTAATACGAGGGTATTTTTTCATGGCAAAAGCAGAAACGAAAACGACGGTGCTTCCCGACGGTTTGCGTTACAAGTCCAAGGTATCAGGTTCGCCCTTCATGGCAGCGGCATCGTTCGGTGGCGCCACCATGTCGTGCTTTTTTTGCGGCAAGCACCGCGCGCGCTCCCTGATGACCACCAAGAAGGTGCTGGGCAAGTCCCAGGCCGTGTGTTCCCCGTCGTGCAAAGCGCTGGACGAAGCGCTGGCGGCGAACAAATAGCAGGTGGGGCATCACGTGCTGCTGGAAGTCGAATCCTCCCAACTGGTCCTGGTGGACTACCAGACGCGACTAATGCCGGCGATGGCCGACCAGTCCGGTGTGCAGGCCAATGCCGTGCGCTTGGCCCGCATGGCTGGACTGCTGCGCGTGCCGGTCATTGCCACTGAGCAGAATCCGTCGCGCCTGGGCGCGAGCTTCGACGAACTGGCTGCGGCGCTGCGGGAAGCGCGTGCGCGCACGCTGGGCAAGATGCAGTTCAGTGCGGTGGAGGAGGGCTTGAGTGAGTGGTTGCGACCCGAGCCCAAGCCCGCTCAAGGCAACGCACGCAGTCTGCCGCGGCATTTGCAGAAGGCCGCAGCGCCCACCCGAGACAGCATTGTTGTGGCCGGGTGTGAGGCACATATCTGTCTCTTGCAGACTGCGCTGGATCTGCTGGAAGACGAGTTCGATGTTTGGGTGGTTACCGATGCCTGTGCTTCACGCACCGAGCGCAACCGGGATGCAGCCTTTGACCGCCTGGCTGGCGCCGGGGCCGAGCTCGTAACCACTGAAATGGTGGCCTTCGAGTGGCTGCGTAGCGCCGAGCACCCAGACTTCAAGGCGGTTCAGGCTCTTATCAAGTAGCCCGAAACGCATTGAGTGCGTTGACCAGCTGATCGGCGCTGTGCCGCAAGGTCACGGCGGCGGCGGCACTTTCTTCAACCAGCGCCGCATTTTGCTGGGTGTTCTGGTCCAGCATTGCTATGGCCTCGCCCACCTGTTCCACGCCCTGTGACTGCTCAAGGCTTGCAGTGCTGATCTGGCGCATGATGTCTGCCACAAGCTGGATGGACTGCACCACCTCACCCATGGTTTTGCCGGCTCCGTTGACCAGCTCGGTCCCTCGTTCAACGCGTTCGACGCTGGCTTCAATCAAGCTCTTGATTTCCTTGGCGGCTTCAGCACTTCGACCGGCCAGTGCCCGGACCTCACTGGCGACGACAGCAAACCCCCGTCCTTGTTCGCCCGCGCGCGCCGCCTCTACGGCAGCATTGAGTGCCAGTATGTTCGTCTGAAACGCAATGGCATCAATCACGCGAATGATGTCGGCGATACGCTTGGAGCTGTCATTGATATCGCTCATGGTGTGTACCACCTGGGACACCACTTCGCCTCCCTGTACGGCCACTTGGCAGGCCGATTGGGCCTGGCGACTGCCGCTGGTTGCGTTGTCGGCGTTTTGCTTCACGGTGGCGTTGAATTGCTCCATGGACGCCGCAGTTTGTTCCAAGGCGCTAGCCTGGGTTTCAGTGCGTCCGGAAAGATCGGAATTGCCAGCAGCGATCTGCGAACTGGCCGAGGCCACGACCTGTGCACGGATCGCTACATCGTCCAATAGCGCCTTGAGATTCAAACTAGCTTGATTGACCGAACGCAGCAGCAAACCAATTTCATCGACCCGGTCCAGCTGGGTAGTTTGTGGTTGCTGTCCGCTTGCGACGGCCTGTGCCTCTCTGGCGACGGTCTTGAGTGGAATGCCTATTTGCCAATTGAGAAAAATGACCCCCAGGAATGCACCCACGAGCGTTGCCAGCCCAATGGCAAAAAATCCAAGGTTGAATTGCGCCGCGACGGCGGTACCAATGAATGAACCCAAAGCCGCAATCAGTGCGCCAACGCGAATGCGTGCCGCCAATGATGCTGTTTGGAACCACGAGCGCCATGCCTGGAGGCCCGTGTGTACCACGATGCCACGATAAATCGCGAGTGTGCCAGCCGTGCCCTCTCGTATGCGCTTGTACAGCGCTTCGGTGGCCTGCACCTCGTCTCGACTCGGTTTGGTTCGTACGGACATGTAGCCGGTGACTTGCCCGTTCTGTACAACAGGTGTTGCATTGGCGCGCACCCAGTAATGGTCACCATTGCTTCGCCGGTTCTTGACCAGCGCCGTCCAGGATTTGCCTGATTTGAGTGTGGCCCACATGTCCGCAAAGGCCTGCGGTGGCATGTCGGGATGGCGCACGAGGTTATGCGGTTGCCCCAGGATCTCTTCGCGACTGTACCCACTGACTTCAACGAAGGCTTCGTTGGCATAGGTTACGTAGCTTTGGGTGTCGGTGGTGGACATCAGCGTCGCACCATCGGCGACGATGTATTCCTGCTGAGTCACGGGCTGGTTGTTTCGCATTGCTCTTGTACCGCCTTTATTCAGATTAATGGCACTACCCTTTTACCCATGATGTTCTTTCCAACCAATTGACGGGTAGGGGGCGCATTCATGGTAGCGTAGCTGTGCAATGCTTGCTTGGCGTCGCCAAATTCGTCATTACTAGGCTAGCGTGGGCGGCCGCATCCATGCTATGAAGGCGTAGCCGTCAGTTGGCTGCAAGCTGTGTATTCATAATTATGAATGCAGTTTATAGGCCTGAGGGAACATACCATGACCGGATACGCAGATTTCTACCGCCGCTCCATCGACGACCGCGAGGGCTTCTGGGCCGAAGAGGCCAAAGCTATCGACTGGCACACGCCACCGCAGCAAATCTGCGACTACAGCAATCCACCCTTTGCCCGCTGGTTTGTGGGTGGCACCACCAACCTGTGCCATAACGCCGTAGACCGGCACGTGAAAGACCGCGCCAACCAGGCGGCGCTGATTGCGGTGTCGACTGAAACCAATACCGAAAAGGTCTACACCTTTGCCGAACTGCAAACCGAAGTGCAGCGCATGGCCGCCGCCTTGCGGGAATTGGGTGTGCAAAAGGGCGATCGGGTGCTGATCTACATGCCCATGATTGCCGAGGCCGCCTTTGCCATGCTGGCCTGCACGCGCATCGGAGCCATCCACTCCGTGGTATTTGGTGGTTTTGCCTCGGGTTCACTGGCCTCGCGCATCGAGGATTCCAGCCCCCGGGTCATCGTCAGTGCCGACGGTGGTGCTCGCGGTGGCAAGGTGGTGGAGTACAAGCCGCTGCTCGACGAGGCCATCAACCTCTCCAGCCACAAGCCCGATGCCGTGCTGCTGGTCGATCGAAAGCTGGCTGCTATGAATATCGTAGCTGGGCGGGACCATTCCTGGGGGGCTCTGCGGGAAAAACACTTGAACACGGTGGTTCCCTGCGAGTGGGTGGAGGCCACGCATCCCAGCTACACGCTCTACACCAGCGGCACCACCGGCAAGCCCAAAGGCGTGCAGCGCGACACCGGCGGTTATGCCGTGGCGCTGGCCGCCAGCATGAAGCACATCTACTGCGGCAATGCAGGTGAAACCTATTTTTCGACCAGCGACATCGGCTGGGTGGTGGGGCACAGCTACATCATCTACGGCCCGCTGATTGCCGGTATGGCCACCATCATGTACGAGGGCCTGCCCATCCGCCCGGACGGCGGCATCTGGTGGAGTCTGGTGGAGAAATACAAGGTTACCGTCATGTTCAGCGCACCCACCGCCGTGCGTGTGCTCAAGAAACAAGATCCGGCCTTGCTCACCAAGTACGACCTCTCCAGCCTGCGCGCCCTGTTCCTGGCCGGTGAGCCGCTGGATGAGCCCACGGCACAGTGGATTGCCGAGGGCCTGAAGAAGCCCATCATCGACAACTACTGGCAGACCGAAACTGGCTGGCCCATTCTTTCCATTGCCAACGGTGTGGAGCAAAAACCCAGCAAGTTCGGCAGCCCTGGCATCCCCATGTACGGCTACAACGTGCAGTTGCTCGACGAGAACACGGGCGAACCCCTGCAAGGCGCCAACCAGAAGGGCGTGGTGGCCATCGAAGGCCCGCTGCCCCCAGGCTGCATGCAAACCGTGTGGCGCGACGATGCGCGTTTCGTCAACACCTACTGGAAGAGCATTCCGGGCAAACTGGTCTACAGCACCTTCGACTGGGGTGTGCGCGACGAGGACGGCTACTTCTTCATCCTGGGCCGCACGGACGACGTGATCAACGTGGCCGGCCACCGCCTGGGCACCCGCGAGATCGAGGAGGCCATCTCCAGCCACCCCAACATCTCCGAAGTGGCTGTAGTGGGCGTGGCCGACAACCTCAAGGGCCAGGTGGCCGTGGCGTTTGCGGTGGTCAAGGACGCCAGCGGCCTGGTGGACGACGCGGCACGCGCCAAGTTGGAGGCCGAGGTGATGAAGACGGTGGACGCCACCATCGGCGCGGTGGGTCGCCCGGCCCGCGTGCGCTTTGTTACCGTGCTGCCCAAGACGCGCAGTGGCAAGCTGTTGCGCCGCGCCATCCAGGCTGTGTGTGAAGGGCGCGATGCGGGTGACCTGACCACCATGGAGGATCCGGCAGCACTGCAGCAGATCAAGGACTTGATGAAGTAAGCGACTGGGCAGCGGAGCGCTCTGCTCCGTGTCCCCCGCCCGCTTACGGGCTCCTCCTTGACCTGCGCAGAACGCTCCGGCGCCCCGCCGCTCAGGCGCTGGAGTCGCCCTGGTAGAAACACCGGGCGCAGACCTGCTGGTAGCGGTTGTTGCCCCCAATCTGGATCTGGTCGCCGTGCAGTACGCGCTGACCCGCATCGTCCAGGCGTACCTGCATGGTGGCCTTGCGGCCGCAGGCGCAGATGGTCTTGATTTCCTCGATATCGTCGGCCAGGGTCAGCAACTGTGCGGCACCAGGAAACGCCTTGCCCTGGAAGTCGGAGCGGATGCCAAAGCAGATGGCCGGAATGTTGCGCACATTGGCCACGCGGTGCAGCTGCACCACCTGCACCGGTGAGAGGAATTGGGCCTCGTCAATGAGGATACAGGCCAGATCGGTACGGTCCTGCATCAACGTCCAGAAATCGGTGGCGCTGTCAAAGGTATCGGCCTGGCGCCTGAGCCCTAGGCGCGAGGCGATGGTGCCCACGCCGCTGCGGTCGTCGATGGCGGCAGTAAACAGCGCCACGCGCTGGCCTTGTTCTTCGTAGTTGTAGGCAATCTGCAGCAGCGAGGTGGATTTGCCGGCGTTCATCGCCGAATAGCGGAAATACAGCTTGGCCATGAATGCTATGAATGAGATAGCTGAGTGTGCAATGTTTACGGGGGCTACGGGCTATTTTGTTCAATAACCGTCTGTTGCTCGAAGAGGGCGACAGCCGTCTTGGCGACCTGCAGTGTATCGAAGTAGGCATAGGCACCCACGCCCACCGCGCCCAGCAGCGGTACGAAGCGTGAGGCGCTTTTGCCCAGCATGGACTTGGTGACTTGCAGGCCCAGTTGCTGGGCCAGGCTTTGCAGGGCTTTCAGGGTCAGGGGCTGAACCACGGTGCGTTCACCCACGCGCACGGCCACATCGCGCAGCAGCTGGGCGCTGACGTGCTTGAACAGGCAATACAGCATTTGCTCGCGCCCCAAGGTATGCCGCTGGCCGTAGACGGCGGCAATGTCGGCCACCATCTGCGCCTGCAGGCGCCACACGCCCATCAGCTCGGGCAGTACCGTGACCCATCCCAGCACACCCGGCGGTAACGCCAATGAGCCCGAGAGCACGCTGGCGCTGCGTGCGGCGGCGCGGGCGATGCTGTGGGCCCGGTCCGACGGTCGCTCGGCCAGGGGCTCGGTACTGTCGGGCACGTGCAGCACCAAATCGAGCACGGCATCGGCTACGCCTTGCGCCTTGGATTGGGGAATGGGTGCGGGGAGTTGCGACACGGCCTGTTGCCAAGCGCCTGCGGGGCCTAGCCGATATCGACGGTGTGCACGCCGTACTGGCCGCGCCGGTGGTCGGCAAAGTAGCGTTGCAGCGTTTCCTTTACCGTGCGAAAGGCAATCTCGTCCCAGGGGATCTCATGCTCGGCAAACAACCGTGCCTCAATGGTTTCGATGCCGGGGTTGAACTGGTCGCTCAGTAGCCTGGCGCGGTAGAACAGGTGAACCTGGCCCACAGGAACCACGTTGAGCACCGAGAACAGGTCCTGCATTTCGAACTGGGCGCCTGCTTCTTCGTCGGTTTCGCGCGCGGCGCCCTGTGCCGTGGTTTCGCCCAGCTCCATGAACCCGGCGGGCAGGGTCCATTTGCCCCAGCGCGGTTCGATATTGCGCTTGCACAGCAGCACGCGGTCGCCCCAGTGCGGCACCGTACCCACCACATTGAGCGGGTTTTCGTAATGGATGGTGGTGCAGGCCGGGCAGATGGCGCGCTGCTTGGTGTCGCCATCGTCGGGCAGGCGGTACACCACGGCGGTGCCGCACTGCCTGCAATGGCGAATGGGCGGTCGAAGCATGGTAGGGGTGCGGCTTAGTTCCGGGTAATGACAGCGCAGGCCAGCCGCGGACCGGCATTGCCCGTGGGTTGCGTGTGGAAGTCGTCGGGGTCGCGGTGCACGATCAGGCCGTGTCCCACGATGTCGGTGACGCCGCCGCCGACACTGATGGAGCGTGTGGTGTAGCGCAGTTTTGCCACGCCATGGGCATCGGCCTGCAGGCTGATCAGGTCGCCCGCGTGGTGCTCGGCGGTGCCGTGTGCACCGTGCGCCTTGCCCAGCGGGTTGAAATGGCCGCCGGCACTCATGCCGTCGCCGCTGGAGCAGTCGCCTTTTTCATGTACATGGAAGCCGTGCACTGTGTTGGGGGTCAGGCCGGTGACTTCGGCCTCGACCAGCACGTCGCCATCGATCTCGGCAAAGCGCACCGTGCCCTGTACGGTACTGCCCTTGGTCGGTTCAAGCCGGGCGATGGCGCTGGGTCCACCGTATGGGGTGGCACATGCGCTCAGCAGCGCAGCTGCGGCCAGTGTGAGGATGGGGACCAGTTTCATGGCAGCTCCTTGAGGGTGACGGGAATGATCGGCACGGGGCCTCAGTATTTCACGAAATGGCACTTTGGATCAGCGTTCGCGCACGGCCAGGCTCTGCGTGGAACGCCCGATCAGGCCCTGGGTGTCGTACAAGGCCGATTCCGCCAGGCCGGTGCCGTTATCGCCGAGCCAGGTGTGTGCCTGCAAGCATATCCATTCGCCCTGCGGGCGGCGCAGCAGATTGATGGTGAGGTCGGAATTGACGAAGCTGTAGCGTTGGTAGTCCAGAATGGCACTGATGCCGTTGCCAGAGTCGGCGGCAACGGCCACGCGCTGGTAGGGACTGGGCACTTCGCCTTCAAGTAAGGGGTGACGCAGCCTAAACCAGATCGCGCAGGGGCCATTGAAGATCGTGCCTTGTGCGCTGCGGGTTTCGACCAGATCGGCATAGCCCGTGTTCTGGCCCGCAAAGGGAAAATGCGCAGGCGCGCTGTCTTGTGGTCCCGTGGGGATGAGGGGCAGCGGGTGGCCGGGCAGGCCCTGGGGCAAATGCAGGGGATTTTCGCGCTGCAGCAGGGCGGTAAAGACGCCCACCTCCTTGCCCTGCGCCAGCAGGCGGGCCGAAAAGTGACCTGCATTGCGCCCCACGTAGACCGGTTGCACGTCGACCTGCAATTCGGCAATGGGCACAGGCCGTACCAGGTTGGCTGTCAGCCGTGCCAGATGGCTCAGGCCATGGGGCTGCGCTGCGGCTTCCAGCGCCCGGCACACCAACGCAACGGGCGGGCCTGCGTGCTGATGGTCGGGATGCCAGGGCCCGCGCGTGAGCACTGTGGAGTGGTACTGGTCTGCCCCCAATGCACGGTAGGCGCTGGCGGGGTGCTTGTCGGTGGCGTGGGTCATGGCGTGGACGTCATTGCAGGCGTAACTGGATGTCTTGCAGGCCGTCGATGGCACCCACCATCACATCGCCGCGTACCACGGCGTTCACGCCTTCGGGCGTGCCGGTAAAGATGAGGTCGCCAGGTTGCAGCGCCCAGGCGCACGAGAGCTGCTCGATGGTTTCCGCCGCGTTCCAGATCAGCTTGGCGGTATTGCTGCGCTGGCGGTCCTGGCCGTTGACCTGCAGGCTGATGCCGGCTGCATGGATGCCAGGCACCTGGGCTGCCGGGGTAATGGCGCCGATGGGGGCCGAGTGATCAAACCCTTTGCCGATGCACCAAGGGCGACCTTGCTTCTTCATGTCGTTTTGCAGGTCGCGCCGGGTCATGTCCAAACCGACGGCGTAGCCAAAGATGTGCTGGGCGGCGTTGGCAGCGCGGATGGCTGTGCCGCCCTTGCCGATGGCCACCACCAATTCGATTTCGTGGTGCAGATTGCCCGTGAGGCTGGGGTAGGGCAGCACGGTGGGGGAGTCCGCTCGGGCTTCAAGCACGGCGTCGGCGGGTTTCATGAAGAAGAACGGCGCTTCGCGTCCGGTGTGGCCCATCTCCTGGGCGTGCTCGACATAGTTGCGCCCCACACAATAGATGCGGTGCACGGGGAAGCGATCGGCGCTGCCGACCACGGGCAGGCTGACGACGGCGGGCGGTGCAAAGACGTAGGACATGGTCGGTATCCTGAAAGTGATGGGAAGCGGCTGGGCAGTGGGTTGGAGGCTTCAGGCAGAACGGGCCACCAGATCGAAGTGCTCAACCACCGGTGGCGCCGCGAAAAACGGACCGACGATGGCGCGCCACTGCGTAAACGCTTCAGACTGGCGAAACCCTACCGTGTGGTCTTCCAGCGTGTCCCAGAAGATCTGCAGCACATAGCGTTCGGGGTTTTCGATGCCGCGGTTGACTTTGTAGCCCCGAAACCCCCGAGCCTTGTCAATGACCGTGGACAACCCACGCTGGATGGCCTCTTCGAAGGCAGTGTTCTGGTTGGGGTGGATGCGGATGTCGGCGAGTTCGAGAATCATGGGCAAACGGCTCCAGGCAAGCGGTACAAACGGTTGATGTTCAATGGTAACGGTCTTGTTGTAACCACGCTGTTGCAGAGCTGGTATATCCTCGTCGCATGGTAAATGGGCAAGAAGATCTGTGGGTAGAGCCGCAATGGCCAGCGCCCGATGGCGTTCGAGCGGTGTGCACGACGCGATGGGGCGGCGTCTCGCAAGCCCCGTACGACAGCATGAACCTGGGGCTGCATGTGGGTGACGAATCCAGCGCCGTGCAGGTCAACCGCGCGCGGATGCATGAACGCCTTGGCGCGCGGCCGGTGTTTTTGGATCAGGTGCATGGAACGAACACCGTTCAGATCCACCAAGATACCCCCGACGCCTGCCGTGCCGATGGCGCCATCACCCGCGAAACCGACTTGGCCTGCACCGTGATGGTGGCCGACTGCCTGCCCATCCTGGTGTGCGACATGCAGGGGCGGCAAGTGGCGGCGCTGCATGCGGGCTGGCGAGGATTGGCCGGCGTGGATGGGGTGGGCATCGTGGAGCAGGGTTTGGAGCGTTTCAGGCACTTAGCCCTCGCAAAATCTGGCGATTCAGCTATTGAATTGATAGCGTGGCTGGGGCCTTGCATTGGCCCGCGCGCATTCGAGGTGGGCGATGAGGTGCGTGCGGCCTTTACCGATGGCGATGCGCAGGCTTGCGGTTTTTACGTGGCCGGTGCGCCAGGCAAGTGGTGGGCCGACTTGCCAGGCCTGGCACGCCAGCGCCTGCACCGGCAGGGCGTTGACGCGGTGTACGGCAACGACGGCACGATTGATTGGTGTACGGTGAATCAGCGTTCACGTTTTTTCTCGCACCGGCGCGACGGGGTCAGCGGCCGCATGGCAGCCTGCATCTGGCTGGCGTCAGCAAATCGTAGGCCGTAAGCTGACATACTACGACCCGTGGACAAAGATATTGAAAGGCAATCAGCGTGACATCCAACAGCCCCGAATTCTGGTCGCAGACCGCAACCGAGTTTCAGCAAGCGCTTGTCGATCAGTGGAGCAAGGCGTTGCGCTCCTTCCAGGGATTGGACCTGGGCCTCATGGGCGCAGGCATGAACGCCCGCAAAACAGTGCTACCCGAAATCCATTTTGATCCAGTCAAACTGCAGGCCCTGCAACAGCAATACCTGCAAGACGCCATGGGCTTGTTTGGCCAGGGCCTGAACCTGCCGGTGCAGTCCGACAAGCGTTTTGCGGGCGAGGCCTGGCATCAAAACCCGGTTGCAGCCTATGCCGCTGCCGCCTACCTGCTCAACGCCCGCACCCTCATGGGCCTGGCCGAGGCAGTCCAGGCCGATGTCAAGACGTGCAACCGAATCCGCTTTGCGGTGGAACAATTCATCGCGGCCAGCGCGCCGAGCAACTTCCTGGCCTTCAATGCCGATGCGCAAAAGAAAGCCATTGACACCCAGGGCGAGAGCATTGCCAAGGGCGTGCAGAACCTGGTGCACGACATCCGGCAAGGCCATGTTTCTATGACCGACGAAAGCCTGTTCGAAGTGGGGCGCAATGTGGCCACCACCGAGGGCGCCGTGGTGTTTGAAAACCCGTTCTTCCAGCTCATCGAATACAAGCCGCTCACCGAGAAGGTGTTTGAGCGCCCCTTCCTGATGGTGCCGCCTTGCATCAACAAGTTCTACATCCTGGACTTGCAGCCGGAAAATTCCTTGGTGCGCTATGCGTTGGCGCAGGGCCATCGCGTGTTCATGGTGAGCTGGCGCAACCCGGATGCATCCATGGCCAAGGCCACCTGGGACGACTACATCGAAAAAGCCGTGATCGAGGCCATTCATGTCACGCAGGACATCACTGGTGCGGCCTCCATCAACACCTTGGGCTTTTGCGTAGGTGGCACCATGCTGGGCACCGCGCTGGCCGTTCTGGCCGCTCGCGGCGAGAAGCCAGTAGCCAGCGCCACCTTCCTCACCAGCTTGCTGGACTTCACCCACACCGGCGTGCTGGACGTCTTTATCGACGAAGCCTTCGTCAAGTACCGTGAGGCCGAGATGGGCAAGGGCGGGCTGATGAAAGGGCCGGATCTGGCCAGCACCTTCAGCTTCCTGCGCCCCAATGACCTGGTGTGGAACTACGTGGTGGGCAATTACCTCAAGGGCGAGACGCCGCCGCCGTTTGACCTGCTGTACTGGAACTCCGACAGCACCAACTTGCCCGGACCCTGGTACGCCTGGTATCTGCGCAATACCTACCTGGAAAACAACCTGGTCCAGCCTGGCAAGGCCTCCACCTGCGGCCAGAAGATCGACCTGGGCCTGGTGGACATCCCGGTCTACATCTATGGCTCGCGCGAAGACCACATCGTGCCGATTGAGGGCGCCTACGCCTCGACCCAAGTGCTGCCCGGCAAGAAGCGCTTTGTGATGGGTGCTTCGGGGCATATCGCGGGCGTGATCAACCCGCCCGAGAAGAAAAAGCGCAGCCACTGGATTCGATCCGATGGCAAGTTGCCCAAGACCCATGCCGCCTGGCTGGAAGGGGCCGTCGAGCATCCGGGCAGCTGGTGGACAGACTGGTCCACCTGGCTCAAGGCCCAGGCTGGCAAACAGGTTGCCGCCCCCAAACGCTATGGCAAGGGCACCAGCTACAAGGTTATCGAAGCCGCGCCGGGAAGTTATGTGAAGGCCAAAGCCTAGTATGGGGGCGCAGTCGCCTTGTGGCGGCCCCGGCGGGGAGCACCCTCTTACCTTTTGTGACTGTTGAATTGGAGTAAAAAAATGGAAGACATCGTCATCGTTTCAGCGGCCCGCACGGCGGTGGGCAAGTTCGGCGGCAGCTTGGCCAAGACCCCGGCGCCGGAGCTGGGCGCAGCGGTCATCAAGGGCCTGCTGGAGCGCACCAAGGTGGGTGCTGACCAGATTGGCGAGGTCATCCTGGGCCAGGTGCTGGCGGCCGGACAGGGCCAAAACCCGGCACGCCAGAGCCTGATCAAGAGCGGCATTGCCAAGGAAACTCCGGCGCTCACCATCAATGCCGTGTGCGGCTCGGGCCTGAAGGCAGTCATGCTGGCCGCACAGGCCGTGGCCACGGGCGACAGCGAAATCGTCATTGCCGGCGGCCAGGAGAACATGAGTGCATCGCCCCACGTGCTGCTGGGCTCCAGAGACGGCCAGCGCATGGGCGACTGGAAGATGGTCGATTCCATGATCGTGGACGGCCTGTGGGACGTCTACAACCAGTACCACATGGGCATTACCGCCGAAAACGTGGCCAAGCAGTACGGCATTACCCGCGAGATGCAAGACGCCCTGGCCCTGGCCAGCCAGCAGAAGGCGGCGGCGGCGCAAGATGCGGGCAAGTTTGTTGACGAGATCGTGCCGTTCCTGATTCCCCAGAAAAAAGGTGATCCCCTGGTATTTGCTGCGGACGAATACGTCAACCGCAAGACCAATGCCGAAGCTCTGGCCGGGCTGCGCCCGGCGTTTGACAAGGCCGGTGGAGTGACCGCGGGTAACGCATCGGGCATCAACGATGGTGCTGCCGCCGTGATGGTCATGACAGCCAAGAAGGCGGCTGCCTTAGGCCTCACGCCCATGGGGCGCATCGCCAGCTATGCCACCAGCGGCTTGGAGCCTGCCATCATGGGCATGGGGCCGGTGTCGGCCTCGCGCAAGGCGCTGGCGCGTGCGGGCTGGAATGCCCAGGACCTGGATCTGCTGGAAATCAACGAGGCTTTTGCCGCACAGGCCTGCGCAGTCAACAACGAGATGGGCTGGGATACGTCCAAGGTCAACGTCAACGGCGGTGCCATTGCCATTGGCCACCCCATCGGTGCCTCGGGTTGCCGTGTGCTGGTGACGCTGCTGCACGAGATGCAGCGACGCAACGCCAAGAAGGGCATTGCCTCTCTGTGTATCGGTGGCGGCATGGGCGTTGCTCTGACAATTGAACGCTAGCCCCCGTATTTCCTAAGTTTAACGCTACAAATTGTGTAGCAAATTCAACCAACGAGGAGTCCCTATGAGTCAAAAGACAGCGTACGTAACCGGCGGCATGGGTGGCATTGGCACCGCCATTTGCCAGCGCTTGCACAAGGAAGGTTTCAAGGTCATTGCAGGGTGTGGACCCACCCGCGATCACGCCAAATGGATCGCCGAGCAGGCCGCCCTGGGCTACACCTTCTACGCCTCGGTGGGCAATGTGGGCGATTGGGAATCGACTGTTGAAGCCTTCAGCAAGGCCAAGGCCGAGCATGGCCCCATTGATGTGCTGGTCAACAACGCAGGCATCACCAAGGACCGCATGTTCCTGAAGATGACCAAGGAAGACTGGGATGCCGTCATCGGTACCAACCTCACGTCCATGTTCAACGTCACCAAGCAGGTGGTGGGTGACATGGTGGAAAAGGGCTGGGGCCGCATCATCAACATCTCGTCAGTCAACGGTGCCAAAGGCCAGGCCGGGCAGACCAACTACTCCGCCGCCAAGGCGGGTATGCACGGCTTCTCCATGGCCCTGGCACAAGAGCTGGCCACCAAGGGCGTGACGGTCAACACCGTGAGCCCGGGCTATATCGGCACCGATATGGTCAAGGCTATCCGCCAGGACGTGCTCGACAAGATCATCGCCACGGTGCCGGTCAAGCGCCTGGGTGAACCTAGCGAGATCGCTTCCATCATTGCCTGGCTGGTTTCGGAAGAGGGCGGATACGCCACTGGCGCCGAATTCGCTGTCAATGGAGGCCTGCACATGGGTTGAGTGATCATTCAAGGAATTGAATGTGTATCAGAACCCGCGAATGCGGGTTTTTTTATGTACGGCGGTATTGCAAAAGGTGTAGCGTACGTATAGTGTATGCAGGTGGATCTGACTAATTGATCAGGTTTGCAGGGATGGAAGGTGAAGGGTGACAACCATGGGAGGCCCATGAATACCAAGAACGAAATGTTCCAGTGGGTGGATGTCAGCGCGCTACGGGCAGGTTTGTTCGTTTCGCTGGATCTGGGGTGGCTTGCCCATCCGTTTCCAACCAACAGTTTCAAGATTACATCGTCCAAGCAGATCGAGGTTATCCGCAGCCTGGGTGTGGATCGCGTGCGAGTCGACCCCTCGCGTAGCGACCCTGTAGTCCGCACCGATGTCGCACCCGAACCCAAGGTCGCATCCGCCAACCAGGCCGCGCAAGAGCTGGCGCGGGCCCAGGCCCAGGCGCGCCGAGAGCGGGTCGAACAGCTGGCCGCCCAGCAGCGCGCACTGCTGGTTTGCGAACGCCGCTTTGGCGAAGCCTTGCGCCAGTACCGCCGCACGATAGAGCTCTCCAGCACGCAACCCAAGGAGGCAGCACAACAGTGCCAGGCCATGGTGAAGGGGGTTGTGGGTGAGATGATGTGCGAGGGGGAGTCGGCCATTCGCTTGTTGTCGGAGTCCGCGGGCGACAAATCGGCCATGCACCCGGTCAACGTCACCATCGTGTCCTTGCTGCTGGGTAAGGCAATGGGTTTGTCGGTGCAGGAACTCGAAGACCTGGGCACGGCGGCATTTCTGCACGATATAGGCAAGATCATGTTGCCCGATCGTGTGCGCTGGTATGAGGACAATTTTTCCAGTGCCGAATACAAGCTCTACCAAGACCATGTGTCACATAGTCTGAAGCTGGCCAAGGCCATGGAGCTTTCGGCACCGGTGTTGCTAGCTATTGCGCAACACCATGAAATGGCAGACGGCAGCGGCTTTCCGCTGAAGATCAAGGCAGAGGCGCAAAGCCCCATCGCACGCATCCTGGCCCTGGTCAATCGGTACGACAACCTTTGCAATCCCAGCCGCCCGGCTGCGGCGCTAACACCGCACGAATCCTTGTCGCTGATCTTTGCCCAGCTCAAGGCCCGCTTTGACAGCACGGCGCTGAGCGCGTTTATCCGCATGATGGGCGTGTATCCGCCGGGCTCGGTCGTGCAGCTGGTGGATGACCGCTATGCCATGGTGGTGTCGGTGAACAGTTCGCGCCCGCTTAAGCCGCGGGTGATCGTGCACGAGCCTGGCATCTCGCGCCATGACGCCCTGATCCTCGACTTGGAACATGCGCCTTCGCTGGGTATCCGGCGCAGTCTCAAGCCCGCGGCGCTGCCCAGTGCGGCAGCCGACTTCCTGGCCCCCCGACAACGGGTGTGCTACTTCTTTGAGAGGGCGGCAGAGCCCGCCTTGGCCGGAGCCTCCACATGAATGCGCCTTCGGCACCCTCCTGGCTGGAGGCTCTGCTGGAGCCAAGCTGCCTGGTGGATGCCACGCGCTACCGCATCTTCGCGGTGAATCGCGCCTTTGCCCGTTTGGTGGGATTGCCGGTTGGTGACTTTGCCGACAAGTCCATCGTGGAACTCACCAGTGCGCCCGAGGATCTGTATTTTTGGGAAGACGTGGCTGCTGGCCTGTCGGACTCCATCTGCTCGGAAACCTGGGTGCGCAGCGCCGAGGGCGAGGCCATCCCTGTAGAACGCAAGGTGGGACGGTTCTGGATACGCGCGGGGGAGCCGTGCTTCCTGGTGACCATGCGCGACTTGCGCCCGCAGCGCCAGACCGAAGAAGCTCTGGAAGAGCATCTGGCCGAGCTGAAAGCCACTCTGGAGTCCACCGGCGACGGCATCCTGGTGCTGAACAAGGAAGGGGCGGTGCGCCACTACAACCGCCGTTTCCTCGAATTGTGGGGTGTACCCGAAAGCGTGCTCAATACCGGTCAGGATGCCAATCTGCTGGCCCACATGCTGGACAATGTCAACGACCAGCAGGGTTACCAGGAGCAGTTGGAGCAAATCGCGCAAGACCCGCTGCGCCATGGAACCGACGTGTTGCTGCTGCGTTCGGGGCGCATGCTTGAATGCGTGACCTTGCCGCAGACCAGCCGTGGCCGCGTGCTGGGCCGTGTGTATTCGTACCGCGACCTGACCGAGCGGTTGGACGCCCAAAAGCGTATCGAGACACTGGCCTACACCGATGCACTGACGGGCCTGCCCAACCGCCTGCTGCTCGGGCAGCGTGTGGCGGCAGCTGTACGTGCGGCGCAGCGCAGCAGTACGCCCTCCTTTGCCATCCTGTTCATCGACCTGGACCGGTTCAAGAACATCAACGACTCGCTGGGCCATGCCTTTGGCGACCATGCCCTGGTTGAAGCTGCCTCGCGCATGCAAAAGGTTTTGCGCGAGGTCGATACCCTGTGCCGGGTCGGGGGCGACGAGTTTGTTGCCTACCTGCACGAAGCCGATGCGGTGGGGGCCGAGATCGTCACCCGCCGCATCCTGGAACGACTGGCGCAGCCATTTGACGTGGACGGTGTGAGCTTCTCGCTGGGTTGCAGCATTGGCGTTGCCATGTATCCCACCGACGGCAACAACCTTGACACCCTGATCCAGTGTGCGGATACCGCGATGTTCCGTGTCAAGGAGCGCGGGCGGGGCAATTTCCGCTTCTACCAACCCCAGATGAACGTAGACCTGCTGGCCCGCGTCAAGATGGACCACGCCATGCGCCAGGGCATGGAGCAGGGGCTGTTTCGCTTGCACTACCAGCCGCAGATTGCCTTGTGCGATGGGCGTTTGCTTGGCGCCGAGGCGCTCGTGCGCTGGACTGATCCCGAGTTGGGGCCCGTATCTCCCGCCAAGTTCATCCCTTTGGCCGAAGAGTCGGGTTTCATCATCGCCATTGGCAACTGGGTTCTGCAAGAGGCCGTGCGCCAGGCCACCGTATGGCAGGAGGCCGGAACCCCGACGGTGGTGTCGGTCAACGTCTCGGCCTTGCAGTTTCAGCAAGGCGACTTTGTCGAGCGCGTGGCGCGCGCGGTGCATGCAGCCGGTTTGCAGCCACGGCTGTTGGAACTGGAGTTAACCGAGTCCATCCTGATTCGCGATGCCAACGAGGCATTGGCACGCCTGCATTCGCTGGCGTCGCTGGGCGTGAGCCTGTCCATTGACGACTTTGGCACTGGCTATTCCAGCCTGGCCTACCTGAAAAAATTTCCCATTTCCAAGCTCAAGATTGACCGCGCCTTTGTAACTGGACTACCGGCCGATGAAGGCGATCGCGCCATTGTCAGCGCCACCATTGCCATGGCGCGGGCCTTGAAACTGACCGTTGTCGCCGAGGGAGTGGAAACCCCCGCACAACGCGACTACCTGCACGGGTTGCAGTGCGAAGCCTTCCAGGGATTCCTGTGTTCGCCGGGCCTGCCGGCCGCGGAATTCGAGCGTTTGCGCGACAGCCTGCTGGATGCAGAACTGACGCCGTGAGGCCGTTTAGCCGCGCAGCCCTTTGTTGAGCATATAGAACGCCAGGCCGTACAAAATTACGGCAAAGATCCTTTTCAACCGGGCTACCGGCAGGGCATGGGCCATTTTGGCACCCCACGGCGCGGTCAACACACTGCAGCTGGCAATCACCGCCAAACCAGGCAGCCACACAAACCCGAGGCTATGCGCGGGCAGACCCTGAACGGTGTGACCCGACAAGACGTAACCCACCGTGTTGGCCAACGCAATAGGAAAGCCCAGTGCCGCACTGGTAGCCACCGCATTGATGATGGCCACGTTGTGCGCAATCATGAACGGCACGCTGATGAATCCGCCACCAGCGCCGACCAAACCCGACAAAAAGCCGATGACACCGCCTGCACCAACCTGGCCGACGGTCTGTGGCATCTGCCGGGAGGGCTTGGGTTTTTTGTCCAGAAACATCTGCGTGGCTGAGAAACCCACAAACAGCGCAAAGAAGATGGCCAGGTAGGCGCCCTTGAGCAGGCTGAACACGCCAGCGCTGGCCAGCAGGCTGCCCAGCACGATGCCCGGAGCCAGACCCTTGACAATGTCCCAGCGCACCGCGCCGCGCTGGTGATGGGCGCGCACACTGGAGACCGAGGTGAACACGATGGTGGCCATCGACGTCGCAATGGCCATCTTCACCGCCAGGTCGGCCGGCACGCCCACGCTGGAGAGGATGAGCGTCATGAACGGGCCAATGAGCATGCCCCCGCCAATGCCCAGCAAACCGGCCAAAAAACCCGTGGCCAGGCCCAGCAGGGCCAGTTCAACAATCAGGATGGGAGAGAGCATGCAATGTGGGCAAGGAATAGGTGTCTGCAGTTGCCACCGGACCGCATCCTGAACCAGGGGTTCAGGTGGGCGAGGTCAGCGCAGGCATTGGGTTCATCTGACGCGAGACGATCACGCTAGCAAGGCAATGTTCCAAGCCCTTGCTCAATGAGCATTGGTTCAAGGAAATATAAAGCCCGGCGGGCACTGCAGACGGCACCATTGTAGAAGCTTGTCGTGATTTCAGCCGGGTGCACCGGGCAACAGCAATGCGACAGCCACCTTGCGGCCTTCGCTGGCCAGGAAGTTGTAGGTGCGGCAGGCGGCATGCGTATCCATGGTTTCTACGCCGATGCGCTTGGCCATCAAGGCCTGCAGCCACTGCGGTTGGGGAAAGCGGATGCGCGGGCCGCTGCCGAAGATCAGGATTTCGGCATCAAGCGCGGCGATGGGCTCGAAGTGGCTGGCATCCAGGGCTTCAAAATCGGTACAAGGCCATGCGAACCGGTCGCCGGCGGTGCTGATGACCACGCTGGATGTGCATTTTTCACCGTTGATGGCCACCCAATCGGCGCCATACGCGGTAATGGACAGGCCCTCAATCCTGTCTGGCTGGAACTTCATGGTGCCCTCGGGGAGATTTGCATGCTGCGCTGCACTAGAGGCAGGCTGAACTGTGGTCAAATTATAGGTTTCGGCCTGTCATCCTGACTTTCGGAGGGACTTTGAAGACGATTCAGAAATCGGCCAAGCTGGCCAATGTGCTCTATGACGTACGCGGTCCCATTGTGGAGGCGGCCAAGCAGATGGAGGACGAGGGCCAGAAGATCATCAAGCTCAACATCGGCAACATGGCGCCGTTTGGCTTTGATCCGCCCGAAGAGATCATGCAAGACATGATCCGCAACCTGCCCGATTCGGCCGGCTACTCCGACAGCAAGGGCATCTTCGCGGCGCGCAAGGCGGTGATGCACTACACCCAGCAGCTGGGCATTGCCGGCGTCACGCTGGACGACATCTACCTGGGCAATGGCGCCAGCGAACTCATCGTGATGGCTACCAACGCGCTGCTCAATGACGGCGACGAACTGCTGTTGCCTTCGCCTGACTACCCGTTGTGGACGGCCGCCACAAGCCTGTCGGGTGGGAAACCGGTGCACTACGTCTGCGACGAGGCCAACAACTGGATGCCAGACTTGGCCGACATGCGCGCCAAGATCACGCCACGCACCCGCGGCATCGTGGTTATCAACCCCAACAACCCCACGGGCGTGGTCTACAGCGTGGAACTGCTGCGCTCAATCGTTGCCCTGGCGCGCGAGTTCAATCTGGTACTGCTGGTGGACGAGGTCTACGACAAGGTGCTGTACGACGGCATCCAGCACACGGCCATGGGTTCACTGTCCACCGACGTGCTCACGCTCACCTTCAACTCCCTGTCCAAGGCCTACCGTTCGTGTGGCTACCGGGCCGGCTGGATGGTGGTGTCGGGTGACAAGGCGGCCGCCAAGGACTACATCGAAGGCCTGAACATGCTGGCCAACCTCAAGCTTGGCTCCAACGTGCCGGGCCAGTGGGCCATCCAGACCGCCCTGGGCGGCTACCAGAGCATCGCCGACCTGATCAAGGAAGGTGGGCGCCTGCGCCGCCAGCGCGACTTGGCCTATGAGCTGATCACCGCCATCCCCGGCGTGACCTGCGTGAAGCCACAAGCCGCGCTGTACATGTTCCCGCGCCTGGACCCGGCCATGTACCCCATTGCCGATGACCGCCAGTTCTTCATGGAGGTGCTGCGCGCCACCCGTGTGATGCTGGTGCAGGGCACGGGCTTCAACTACCCGGACAACCAGCACTTCCGCATTGTGTTTCTGCCGCATGAGGACGACCTGCGCGAGGCGATCAGCCGCCTGGCCAAATTCCTGGAGCAGTACCGCAAACGCCATGGTACTTGATTTGCTATGATTTTTATAGCTGCCAACGTAGATTTTACGGGGGCCAATTACGAGTTTTACCTTGAAGGGCAGGCCGCAGTCCTATTCGACCGGTTCTGCCTCCATTGATTAGAGAGTGATATGAAACCCATCCAAGTAGGCCTGCTGGGCATCGGCGTTGTTGGCGCCGGCACCTTCAACGTACTCAAGCGCAACCAGGAAGAGATCCAGCGCCGCGCTGGCCGAGGCATCGCCATCACCATGGTGGCCGACCTGGATGTGGAGCGTGCCAAGTCCATCGCCGGTGAGGGCGTGCAGGTGGTCAGCGACGCGCGTGCCGTGATTGCCAACCCCGACATCGACATCGTTATCGAACTGATCGGCGGCTACGGCATTGCCAAGACGCTGGTGCTGGAAGCCATTGCCGCCGGTAAGCACGTGGTTACCGCCAACAAAGCGCTGCTGGCCGTGCACGGCACCGAAATATTTGCAGCTGCTTCCGCCAAGGGTGTGATGGTGGCCTTTGAGGCGGCTGTAGCCGGTGGCATCCCCATCATCAAGGCCCTGCGCGAGGGTCTGACGGCCAACCAGATCCAGTGGGTGGCGGGCATCATCAACGGCACCACCAACTTCATCCTCTCCGAGATGCGCGACAAGGGGCTGGATTTTGACGTGGTGCTGAAAGAAGCGCAGCGCCTGGGCTACGCCGAGGCCGACCCCACTTTTGACATCGAAGGCGTGGACGCCGCACACAAAGCCACCATCATGTCGGCCATTGCCTTTGGCATTCCGGTGCAGTTCGACAAGGCCTATGTGGAAGGCATCACCAAGCTGGGCTCTAGCGACATCAAGTACGCTGAACAACTGGGCTACCGCATCAAGTTGTTGGGAATCACCAAACGCCGCCCCGAGGGCATTGAACTGCGCGTGCACCCGTGCCTGATTCCTGCCAAGCGCCTGATCGCCAATGTGGAAGGCGCCATGAACGCCGTGATGGTGCAGGGTGATGCCGTGGGCACCACGCTGTATTACGGCAAGGGCGCCGGTTCCGAGCCCACCGCCAGCGCGGTGATTGCCGACCTGGTCGACATCACCCGCCTGCACACGGCGGATGCCGCCAACCGCGTGCCGCACCTGGCTTTCCAGCCCAACACCTTTGACAAGGCCATGGGCACGCTGCCCGTGCTGCCCATGGGCGAGGTGGTCACCAGCTACTACCTGCGCCTGCGCGTGGCCGACCAGGCCGGCGTGCTGGCCAAGGTGACCGGCATCCTGGCCTCCATGGACATCAGCATCGACGCTGTCTTGCAGCGCGAAGCCGACGAAGTAAGCGGCGAGGGCGGCACCCAGACCGACCTCATCATCCTGACCCATGACTGCAGCGAAGCCAAGATGAACAGCGCTATCGCCCTCATGCAAGCCCTGCCCACCGTGCTGCAGCCTATCGTGCGTATCCGCAAGGAGGAACTCGCCTGATGTTGTACCTCTCCACCCGCGGTCACCCAGACCGCAAGCGCTTCTGTGAAATCCTGCTCGAAGGCCTGGCGCCCGATGGCGGCTTGTACCTGCCTGAGCACTACCCGCAGGTGGACGATGCCACGTTGTCGCGTTGGCGCACGGTCTACCACACCCAGGGTTATGCCGACCTGGCGTTCGAGATCCTGTCGCTCTACATCGACGATATCCCGGCCACCGACCTGCGCGCCCTGTGCCGCAAAACCTACACTGCCGAGGTTTTCGGCACGGGCGAGATCGTGCCCCTGCGCCACCTGGAAGACGGCCTGTGGCTGGAAGCCCTGTCCAACGGCCCCACGCTGGCGTTCAAGGACATGGCCATGCAGCTGCTGGGCAACCTGTTCGAGTACGAATTGGCGCGCCGCGGCGAAACCCTCAACATCCTGGGCGCCACCAGCGGCGACACCGGCAGCGCGGCCGAATACGCCATGCGCGGCAAAAAGGGCGTACGCGTATTCATGACCAGCCCGCACGGCCGCATGAGCGCCTTCCAGCAGGCGCAGATGTTCAGCCTGATGGACGCCAACATCATCAACATCGCCGTCAAGGGGGTGTTCGACGACTGCCAGGACATGGTCAAGGCCGTGAGCAACGATCTGGAGTTCAAGCGCAAGTACCGTATCGGCACGGTCAACTCGATCAATTGGGCGCGATTGCTGGCTCAGGTCGTGTACTACTTTGCAGGGTACATCCAGGCTACAGAACAGAATGCGCAAGAAGTGTCGTTCACCGTGCCGTCGGGCAACTTCGGCAACGTCTGCGCCGGGCACGTGGCACGCATGATGGGCCTGCCCATCGACAAGCTGGTCGTCGCCACCAATGAGAACGATGTCTTGGACGAATTCTTCCGCACCGGTGTCTACCGCGTGCGCGGCAGCGCCGACACGCACGAGACCTCCAGCCCGTCCATGGACATTTCCAAGGCGTCGAACTTCGAGCGGTTCGTGTTCGACCTGCTGGGCCGCGACGCCCGGCGCATCGCCGACCTGTTCGGCGCGCAGCTGTCCCAGCAGGGCCGCTTTGACCTCAGCAGCGATCCCGCCTTTGCCCAAGCCGCTTCTCGCTACGGCTTTGTCAGCGGCAAGAGCACGCACGCCGACCGTCTGGCTACCATCCGTGACTGCTGGGAGCGCCACGGCGTGATGATCGACACCCACACCGCCGACGGCGTCAAGGTGGCCCTTCAGCACCTGCAACCCGGCACGCCCATGCTGGTGCTGGAAACCGCCTTGCCGATAAAGTTTGCGGTGACGATCCAGGAATCCCTGGGCCGCGAGCCGGACCGCCCAGCCAAGTTTGCCGGTATCGAGTCTTTACCGAAGCGCGTGCAGGTGATGGACGCCGACGTGGCCAGCATCAAGGCCCTGATCGCCCAGACCTGCGACGCCTGATGGCCACCATGAACACCGACGAGCCCTTGGACGCGCCCAACCCGCTGGCTCCCCGGCGTGCGGCGCTCATGCCGCTGGCACAGGCCCTGGAGTCGCTGCTTACGGCTGCTGAAGACGGTTTGCCCAGCGAAGAAGTGGCCACCATGGACGCCGATGGCCGTGTGCTGGCGCAAGACGTCATCAGTGCGCTGCAAGTTCCGCCGCAGGACAACAGCGCCATGGACGGCTACGCCGTGCGCTGCCGCGACGTGCCCGACGCCGAGTCGGTGCTGCCGGTGGTGCAGCGCATTGCCGCCGGCGAGGTGGGCAAGCCGCTGCAGCCGCTGACCGCGGCACGCATCTTTACGGGCGCACCGCTACCCCGAGGGGCCGACGCCGTGGTCATGCAGGAAGACTGCTCGATCGTCAACGCCTGCGAGGGCGGTGTGCGCATCAACGTGCGTCCGGTGCCAGGGCAGCATGTCCGGCGCAGTGGCGAAGACATCGCCCGGGGTGCCTGCGTGCTACATAAAGGTGAGCGGATCACGCCCGCTTCACAGGGGCTGCTGGCCAGTTTGGGCCTGGACCTGGTGCGCGTGAGCCGCCGCCCGCGGGTGGCGCTGTTCTCCACCGGCGATGAGCTGGTCATGCCCGGTGCCGTGGCCCCGCAGGACATGCGGCCCGGCACCATCTACAACTCCAACCGTTTCTTGCTGGCCGCTTTGTTGCGCCGCCTGGGGTGCACGATCACCGACTACGGCATCGTCCCGGATGACCGCGCGGCCACTGTGGCCGCCCTGCGCGACGCGGCCCAGGGGCACGACCTGATCCTGACCAGCGGCGGCGTGTCGGTGGGTGAGGAAGACCATATCAAGCCCGCTGTGGAGCAACTGGGTAGCCTGGACCTGTGGAGCATTGCCATCAAGCCCGGCAAGCCTTTTGCCTATGGCCTGGTGGGCCGCTTCGGGGGCGAGTCCTGCCACTTCATGGGGCTACCGGGCAACCCGGTGTCGAGCTTCATCACCTTCCTGCTGCTGGTGCGGCCCTTCTTGTTGCGTTTGCAGGGTCAGACTGCAGTTACTCCTAAAAGAATAGCAATGCGTGCTGATTTCACGTGGGCTAGACCCGACAAACGCCAGGAATTCTTGCGCGTGCGCCTGAACGAGCAAGGCGGGTTGGACCTGTTTGCCAACCAGAGCTCGGGCGTGCTGACCTCGGCGGTCTGGGGTGACGGCGTGGTCGACGTACCCGCCGGGCAGCCCATCGCCCATGGAGACACGGTGCAGTACATCGACTTTGCCTCGTGGTGGGCGTGAGTTGCGAGCCATGAACGTCCAAATCAAGTACTTTGCCTCCATCCGCGAGGCAATCGGCCAGGCAAGCGAAGCTCTGGCAACCGAGGCAGGCACGCTAGGTGCACTGCGTGATGCGCTGATTGCGCGTGGCGGTGCCTATGCCGACGCCTTGGCGCGCGGCAAGGCGGTGCGCGTGGCACTTAATCAGGTGATGTGCGACGAGTCTGCCGCGCTGGCCGAGGGGGCCGAGGTGGCGTTTTTTCCACCGGTCACCGGCGGTTGATTCAGTTGCTATGAACCAGCAGCCACGGGTCCGGATCCAGGTGGCCGACTTCGATGTCGGGCAGGAGCTTGCCACGCTGCGCGCCTCAGACCACCGGGTGGGCGCCGTCTGCAGTTTTGTCGGCACCGTCCGAGACACTGCGTTGGCCCCGGTGCAGTCCATGGAGCTGGAACACTACCCCGGCATGACCGAAAAAGCCATCGAAACCATGATCGACGAGGCGCATAAGCGCTTTGACATCTACGCAGCCCGTGTCATCCACCGGGTGGGCCTGTTGCAGCCAGGGGAGCAAATTGTGTTGGTAGCCGTGACTTCGGCGCACCGGGGCGAGAGCTTTCAGGCCTGCGAATTTCTCATGGACTACCTCAAGACCCAGGCGCCGTTTTGGAAGAAGGAGCAAACCCCCGATGGCGCCCGATGGGTGGACGCCCGCGTCAGTGATGACGCCGCTTTGGCGCGCTGGGGCATTGCATCCGGCAACGCATAGATTTGATCTTCGTCAGACACCCGGTTTTTCGGGCCTCTTGAAATAGACCATACCAACCCAAGGTCTATGGCAACCGGAGGATTTATCTATGCGAATCGAAAAACTCACCACCAAATTCCAGGAAGCCTTGGGCGAGGCCCAATCCCTGGCATTGGGCAACGACAATCAGTACATCGAACCACCGCATCTGCTACTGGCCATGCTGCGCCAGGACGATGGCCCCAAGGCGCTGCTGCAGCGTGCGGGTGTCAATGTGCAGTCGTTGGCCAGCGTGGCCGAAACGGCGGTCAAGAAGCTGCCACAAGTGCAGGGGCACGAGCAGGTGCAGGTGGGCCGCGATCTGGTCACCTTGCTGCAGGGCGCAGAAAAGGAATCCATCAAGCGCGGTGACCAGTTTGTGGCCAGCGAACTCTTCTTGCTGGCCCTTAGCGACGCCAAGAGCGACTTTGCCAATGCCGTGCGCAGTGCGGGCCTGACCCGCAAGAGCCTGGAAGCCGCCATTGACGCGGTGCGGGGCGGTGAGAAGGTCGACAACGCCGATGCCGAAGACCAGCGCGAATCACTGAAGAAATACTGCCTGGACCTGACCGAGCGCGCTCGTCAAGGCAAGCTCGACCCGGTGATCGGCCGCGACGACGAGATCCGCCGTGCCATCCAGGTGCTGCAGCGCCGCTCCAAGAACAACCCGGTGCTCATCGGCGAGCCTGGCGTCGGCAAGACCGCCATCGTGGAAGGCCTGGCCCAGCGTATCGTGGCCGGTGAAGTGCCTGATAGCCTGAAAGGCAAGCGTGTGCTGAGCTTGGACATGGCTTCGCTCTTGGCGGGTGCTAAGTTTCGCGGTGAGTTCGAGGAACGCCTGAAAAATGTGCTGAAAGACCTGGCCAAGGACGAGGGGCAAACAATAGTCTTCATCGACGAGCTGCACACCATGGTCGGTGCTGGCAAGGCCGAAGGCGCCATGGACGCCGGCAATATGCTTAAACCCGCGCTGGCGCGTGGTGAGCTGCACTGCGTGGGCGCGACGACGCTGGACGAATACCGCAAGTACATCGAGAAAGACGCCGCCCTGGAGCGCCGTTTCCAGAAGATCCTGGTGGGTGAGCCCACGGTGGAAGCCACCATTGCCATCCTGCGCGGCCTGAAAGAGCGCTACCAGGTGCACCACGGTGTGGACATTACCGACCCGGCTATCGTGGCCGCGGCTGAGCTCTCCAACCGCTATATCACCGACCGCTTTCTGCCAGACAAGGCCATCGACCTGATCGACGAGGCCGCCTCCAAGATCAAGATCGAGCTCGACTCCAAGCCCGAGGTTATGGACAAGCTCGACCGCCGCCTGATCCAGCTGCAGATCGAGCGCGAAGCCGTAAAAAAAGAAAAGGACGAAGCCTCGCTCAAGCGGCTGGAGCTCATCGAAGTTGAGATCAAGAGCCTGCAGAAGGAAATTGCCGATCTCGAAGAAATCTGGAAGTCGGAGAAAGCCACGGCCCAGGGCAGTGCCCAGGTGCGCGAAGAAATCGACAAGCTGCGCACGCAAATCGAGGCGCTGACCCGCAAGGGCGACTTCAACAAAGTTGCCGAGCTGCAATATGGCAAGCTGCCCGAGCTGGAGAAGCGCCTGAAAGAAGCGCAGGACAAGGAAGCTGGCAAATCCAAGAACGGCGATGGCAATGCGCGCCAGCTGCTGCGCACCCAGGTCGGGGCGGAGGAAATCGCCGAAGTGGTGAGCCGCGCTACCGGCATTCCCGTGGCCAAGATGATGCAGGGCGAAAAGGACAAGCTTTTGCAGATGGAAACCAAGCTGCACGAGCGCGTGGTGGGCCAAGACGAAGCCGTGTCGGCTGTGGCCGACGCCATCCGCCGTTCGCGCTCGGGCCTGAGCGATCCCAACCGCCCCACAGGCTCCTTCCTGTTCCTGGGCCCCACCGGCGTGGGCAAGACCGAACTGTGCAAGGCGCTGGCGGGCTTCCTGTTCGACAGCGAAGAGCACCTGGTACGCATCGACATGAGCGAGTTCATGGAAAAGCACTCCGTGGCCCGCCTCATTGGTGCGCCCCCGGGCTACGTGGGCTACGAGGAAGGCGGCTATCTGACTGAAGCCGTGCGCCGCAAGCCCTACAGCGTGCTGCTGCTCGACGAGGTGGAAAAAGCCCACCCCGACGTGTTCAATGTGCTCTTGCAGGTGCTCGATGATGGCCGCTTGACCGATGGCCAGGGTCGCACCGTGGACTTCAAGAACACCGTGATCGTGATGACCAGCAACATCGGCAGCCAGCTCATTCAGGGTATGGCTGGGCAGGACTACGACGATATCAAAGACGCCGTGATGGGCGAACTGAAGAACTACTTCCGCCCTGAGTTCATCAACCGCATCGATGAGACCGTGGTGTTCCATGGCCTGGGGGCCGAGCACATTGCGTCCATCGCGAAGATCCAACTCAAGGTCTTGACCGAGCGGCTGGCCAAGATGGAGTTGGTACTGGAGGTGAGTGACGCTGCCGTAGCCGAGTTGGCCAAGGTGGGTTTCGACCCGGTATTTGGCGCGCGGCCACTCAAGCGTGCCATCCAGCAGCGCATCGAGAATCCGCTATCCAAGCTGCTGCTGGAAGGCAAGTTCGCACCCAAGGACACCATCCACGTGGGTGTGGACCCCATCCGTTCACCCGGAGAGTTCAGTTTCAGCGCCTGAGACGTTGTATAATTTACCCTCTACGGTGGCTATAGCTCAGTTGGTAGAGTCCAGGATTGTGATTCCTGTTGTCGTGGGTTCGAGTCCCATTAGCCACCCCAGGTAAATAAAAGAAACCCTGCTATCTAATTGGTAGCAGGGTTTTTTCTTGGACGCTTGGCTTTATTCGGTCTCTGCAGACGTTACACCGGTCTTGCGGTTGTAGCGCAGGGTGATTTTGTCGATTTCACACAAATCAAATCCCTCCCAAACCATCGCAGAGCCGTCATCATCGAACACCACCCTCAAATCCTGTTTGCAACTAGCTTTGTCGGAAAACTTGAACAGGCGTTTGAAGCCCCCTCAAATTCCTGAACCACTCAGAAGTAGAGGTTGGGGAATTGATCGTGTGTCGGCGTGGGCGTGCAGACGATGTCGTTTAGAGACTTGCCCAAATGAAAAACCCCGCTATCAAGATGATAGCGGGGTTTCATTTTTTGGCTCCTCAACCTGGGCTCGAACCAGGGACCTACGGATTAACAGTCCGGCGCTCTACCGACTGAGCTATTGAGGAATGTAGACATAGATTATAGCCACAAAATTTCGCGTTTGTCGAGTGACGGGGCCACAAATTTATGCGCGATGGGGTCCGCACAGCATCACACCGATGGTGCTACACCCAACACGCCGTGCAGATGCTTGCTCGACGTGGTGTATTCCAGTGTGTCGGGTCGCTCGGGGAATAGCCTTGCGCGTGCACCGAAGGCGGCCAGCGTGGCTTCGTGAAAGCCGCACAGGATGAGCTTGCGTTTGCCGGGGTAGGTGTTGATGTCACCTACAGCAAAGATGCCTGGAGCGCTGGTACTGAATGTCTGGGTGTCCACCATCAGTTGCTTGCGCTCCATGTCCAAGCCCCATTGCGTGACCGGACCCAGCTTGGGGCTTAGGCCCAACTGCACCAGCAGCTGGTCGACGGGGACCGTGTGGGTTTGTGCGTCGGCGCCCAGGATCTGCAGTGCACGCAAGCGATTGGCATCAGCGTCAAATCCTGCAATCTGCCCGGCCAAAAAACGTGCGCCACCGGCGTTGCAGGCCGATTGCCACTGTGCCAACAGCTCGGGGGATGCCTGGAGGCTATCTCGGCGGTGCAGCAAGGTGACATGGGCCGCCTTGTGCGGGTATGCATCCGCATGGGTGGGGCACAGACGCAGCGCGCTGGCCAGTGCGGTGTCGTCACCCCCTACAACGAGCACACGGCGCTGTGAAAAATCCGCGGGCGTGTGCATGCGGTAGTGGAGCTGGCTGCCTTCGAATTGCTCAATGCCCGGTGTGGTGAGCTTGCGCGGCAGAAATGCACCCACGCCTGCGGCAATGAACAGCGTGCGGGTTAGAAAACGGGTGCCGGCATCGGTGCAGGCGTCCCAACGGCCATCGTCTAGCCGCGCGAGGGTGCTCAGTACCTGATTGAAATGGAACGTGGGGGCCAGCGGTGCGACTTGCTTCAGCAGGCGCTCGGTGAGCTCGGACCCCGTACAGACGGGGATGCCGGGGATATCGTAGATAGGCTTGTCGCCGTATAGCTCCGCACACTGTCCGCCCGCATGGGGTAGGGCTTCGACGAGATGGGCGCGGATGTCGTGCAGCCCAAGTTGAAATGCCTGAAAGAGCCCAACCGGACCCGCGCCCAGGATGAGCACATCGGTCTCGATGGGCGGGGCCGCATTCGGCACGGTCAGCGGATCAGGTGCTGAAGCTTGCCCGTCTTGTCTTTCCACTCTTCCGCTTCGGGCAGGGAGGCCTTGCGCTTGGTGATGCTTT
The DNA here is from genome assembly GCA_046348185.1 of Rhodoferax sp. GTDB lineage: Bacteria > Pseudomonadota > Gammaproteobacteria > Burkholderiales > Burkholderiaceae_C > Allorhodoferax. Next base: position 679,878 of record JAXMER010000013.1, read on the forward strand.
TCCAGGTGGGCAGCTTGGCCAAGTCAGCGTTGATCTTGGTCATGTGCTGTTGGTCCTTGGGCACATCTTCCTCGGCATAGATGGCGTTGACGGGGCACTCAGGGATGCATACGGCGCAGTCGATGCATTCGTCAGGATCGATGGTGAGGAAGTTGGGGCCTTCGCGGAAACAGTCCACGGGACAAACGTCCACGCAATCGGTGTATTTGCACTTGATACAGGCTTCGGTAACGACGTGGGTCATGATGTTGGTGAGATTGACTAATCGCTAATTTTAAGGGTTTTCGCGGAGTGACTTAGAGAACCAGCACGGCCCCGGAGGTCTTGTGCGTGGCGGTGTCCACGAGGATCAGCGACCCCAACACGCGTGACTGCGCATAGGGCAGGGCGGCGATAGGTTCTTGCAGCAGCAGTTCGATGTGGCCAATGGCGTTGGGCTCGATCTGAGCCGCGTCATGCTCTTCGAGCGTATTGACGTCCAGGCTGTGCACGATGCGCTTGACCTTGGCCTTGATCCAGCGGTGGCCATGCAGGGCCCAGTAGACGCGTCCGGCGATCAGCGGCTCGTCGTCCATCCAGGCCACGGTTGCCTTGATGTCGCGTGTGGGCTGCAGGAATGCCTGCGGCTTGGGCGTGTCGGCAAATTCATCTGCGGGGTCGGTGGCCGGGGTAACCTGCGCCAGCAGCCAGTCGCCACGCGACACGTCCACCTCGCGGTCCAGCACGATGCCCGCGCTGTGGCCGGCGTGCACTTCCTTCGGGTTGCGTGCGTGGTCCAGCACCTGGGCGATCTTGGCACTTTGGCCGCTGGGCAGCACGGTGACGGCGTCTCCCACATGCACCTGGCCCGTGGCCACGCGGCCCCAGAACACGCGACGGCCTTGGCTAGTGTCGCTGGAACCCGAGAACTTCTCGACCCATTGCACCGGGAAGGAGAAGGGCACATCGGTCTCGGCGGCGGTCACAGGCAGTTGCTCCAGCAGCGCCAGCAGGCTGGGGCCGGTGTAGCCGCACCAGCCCTCGGTGGCCGTGACCACGTTGTCACCCTTGAGGGCCGACATGGGGATCGTGGCCGTGACGGCGATGTTGGCGTGCTCGGCAAAGGCTTGCAGCGCATCGCGGATCTTGTTGAAGGCCGCGGTGGCGTCATTGCCCAGGGCGTCGAGCTTGTTGACGGCGAAGATGATGCTGGGCACGCGCAGCAGGTTCACCAGCAGGCTGTGGCGGCGGGTCTGGGGCAGCAGCTCGACCAGGCCATCCACGTTCCACTTGAGTTTGGTGGCATCCACCAGCACCACGGCGGCGTGGGCGCTGCTGGCGGCGGTGACCATGTTGCGGGTGTACTGCACGTGGCCCGGCGCGTCGCCGATGATGAACTTGCGTGTGGGCGTGGCGAAGTAGCGGTAGGCCACGTCGATGGTGATGCCTTGCTCGCGCTCGGCGCTCAAACCGTCGGTGAACAGCGCCAGGTCGGCCTCGCCGCTCTTGGAGACATTGGCCAACTGGTCTTGCAGCACCGAGCGGCTGTCCACCAGCAGGCGGCCGATCAGCGTACTCTTGCCGTCGTCCACGGAGCCGCAGGTGATGAACTTCAGGGCACCATGGGTGTCAAATTCGGCCTCAGCCCCCGTATTTGTTGCGTGGGAAGCTATGAAATTGGTAGCGGTTGTCATGTCAGAAGTACCCGTCTTTCTTGCGCTTCTCCATGGAAGCTTCGGAAGTCTTGTCGTCCATGCGGGTGGCGCCGCGTTCGCTCACGTCGGCCTGCAGGGTTTCGATCACGATGTCGGCAGCACTGGCCGCCAGGCTTTCCACCGGGCAGGTGCAGGTGATGTCGCCCACGGTGCGGAAGCGCACGTCGCGGCTCTCGATGGTTTCGCCGGGCTTGGCTGGTGTCAGGTCGGTCACGGGCACCAAGAGGCCCTTGCGCTCCACCACGTCGCGCTTGTGGGTGTAGTAGAGGCTGGGCAGGGCGATCTTCTCGCGGTCGATGTACTGCCACACGTCCAGCTCGGTCCAGTTGCTGATGGGGAACACGCGGAAGTGCTCGCCGGGTTGCAGGCGGGTGTTGAACAGGGTCCACAGCTCGGGGCGCTGGGCCTTGGGCTGCCATTGGCCGAAGCTGTCGCGGTGGGAGAAGATGCGCTCCTTGGCGCGGGCCTTTTCCTCGTCGCGGCGGGCACCGCCGATCAGGGCGTCGAAGCGGAACTCCTCAATGGCTTCCAGCAGCGTCACCGACTGGTGCACGTTGCGGCTCTCGCCGGGGTGGGCCAGGCGCACGGTGCCGCGGGCCATGGAGTCTTCGACGCTGCGCACGATCAGTTCGGCACCCAGTTCCTTGGCACGGAAGTCGCGGAAATCGGTCACCTCATGGAAGTTGTGGCCGGTGTCGATCATCAGGAGTGGGTAGGGGATACGGCCCCGGCTACCGGAGGGCCCCTTCGAGTCCAGAAAGGCCTTTTCGGCGCATTTCAGCATGACCAGCGAGTCCTTGCCGCCGGAGAACAGCAGGGCCGGGCGCTCGAACGCAGCCGCGACTTCGCGCAGGATGAAAATGGTTTCCTCTTCCAGTGCGTCCAGGTGCTGGTTGGAGAGGCGGTCAAAGTGGGTAGGTTCGGTCATGGTGTTCATGCTTTGGCTTCTTCATGTTTCACGTGCAGGCCGCATTCCTTGGCGGCTTCATCCTCCCACCACCAGCGGCCGGCGCGGAAGTCTTCGCCCAGGCTGATGGCGCGGGTGCAGGGTTCGCAGCCGATGCTGGGGAAGAACTGGTCATGCAGGGGGTTGTAGTCGACGTTGTTTTGTTGGATGTAGTGCCACACGTCGCCCCAGGTCCAGTTGGCCAGGGGGTTGATCTTGGCGCGCTGCTCGCTGCTGTCCACCAGGGGCACCTCGGCGCGGGCGCCGCTTTGCTCGCGGCGCAGGCCGGTGATCCAGGCGTCCTTGCCTGCCAGGGCACGCTCCAGCGGCTCCATCTTGCGGATGCCGCAGCAGGCCTTGCGAAGGGCGATGCTCTTGTACATGGCGTCCTTGCCTTCGCGCGCCACGAACTGCACCACGGACTCGTTCACCGGCTTGTAGACCGTCACGGGGGCGCGGCTGGCAGCCTGGAAGCGTGCCAGCAGATCCAGGGTTTCGGGGTGCAGGGCGCCGGTTTCCAGCACGAAGACGGGGATGTCGAGATGGAGGCTGTTGATCAGGTGGCTGATGACCATGTCTTCGGCGCCCAGGCTGGAGGCCTGGGTGACGGTGGCGATGGGCGCATCGCTGATCGGGTCGGCGCGCCGGTAGGTGGCAGCGGCTTGCAGAAGCACGTTTTGCGCCTCGGCCAGCTTGATGGTGTACTCCCGGCTGGGGGCCGCGTTGCGTGCGATGGCGCTGCCAGCGGGTTGGGGCTGGGGCGCAAAACGGTTGCCCAGGGAGGAGCTCTCAACGCTCATGCGGCCTCCCGGGCGAACAGGGGCGCGCGTTGCTGGGCGTCGCCCTGGTAGAACGCGGCATAGCGCGCGAGCTGCGCCTGGGCAAAGGCGGGATTCTGGTCTTCGCGCAGCACGGCACTGCTGAAGCCGCAGCGCTGCATTTGCAGCAACTGGTCGATGAGTACGTCGCCGGTGGCACGCAGCTCGCCGGTGAAACGGCGCCGCCGCCGCAGCAACACGGCCTGGCTGAAGGCGCGTCCGTCGGTGAACTTGGGGAAATGCAGCTCCACGCAGTCCACACCGTCCAGCGCCAGGTCGGCGACGTCGGCGTCGTTGCTTAGTTGCAAGACGTTTTGGCTGTCAGCCCGCGTGGAGTATTGCTCTTTAGCTATCAATTGCATAGTAGACATCCAATCTGAAATCAGGCTTCCTGCACATCGCGGGCGTAGCCGGGGGTCTTGTGCAGGCCTTCGATCTCCTGCGGCAGGTTGGGAATGCGCGCGCCATTGGCCGCCGCCTTGAATGGCTCATGGCCCACGCGCGTCAGGGTTTCGATAAAACGCTCATGCCCTTGGCGCAGTTCCACATAGGTTTGTAGCAGGGCCTCGACCACGCCGGGAATTTCGGCAGCGCCAAACGAGGGGCCCACCACCTTGCCGGGTTTGGCCGCGCCGCTCAGCAGTGAGCCATCGCCCCCGCCCAGCGATACCTGGTACCACTCGCGCCCGTCCTTGTCCACGCCCAGGATGCCGATGTGGCCGCTGTGGTGGTGGCCGCAGGAGTTGATGCAGCCACTAATGTGCAGGTCGATCTCGCCAATGTCTTCGAGCTCGTCCATGTCCTGGTAGCGCTCCAGGATGGCGGCGGCGATCGGGAGGGAGCGCGCATTGGCCAGCGAGCAGAAGTCGCCGCCGGGGCAGGCAATCAGATCGGTCAGCAGGCCGATGTTGGCCGTGGCCACGCCTAGGGCCTTGGCGGCGCGCCAGACCTCGGGCAGGTCAGCCTCGCGCACCCACGGCAGCATCAGGTTTTGCTCGTGTGTCAGACGCACCTCGCCGCAGGAAAAGCGGTCGGCCAGGTCGGCGGCGGCGCGCATCTGATCGGCGGTGGCGTCGCCAGGCGCGTAGCCAGGGCGCTTGAAGGACAGCATTACAGCGCGCAGGGCCGGGTCGCGGTGCGCCGTCACGTTGCGTGTGAGCCAGCGCTCGAAAGCCACGCGCTCGCTGGCGTGGATGGGGGGTACCTCTATGGTTGGGCGCTGTGTGGTGTCGGGGGCCACAAAGCAGCTGCTCACCCGTTCAAACTCGGCCTGGGTGATGGTGTGCGGTGCGCCGTCAAGCTCGACGATCTGGCGGTACTCTTCTTCCACCTGGTCGATGTAGCGCTGGCCTTCGGCCTTGACCAAAATCTTGATACGCGCCTTCCATACGTTATCGCGGCGGCCATAGCGGTTGTAGACGCGGATGATGGCTTCCAGGTAGTTGAGCATCTGACTCCAGGGTAGGAACTCGCGCAGCACGGTGGCCACGATAGGTGTGCGCCCCATGCCGCCACCGGCCGATACGCGCATGCCCAGCTCGCCCTGCGCGTTGCACACCAGCTGAAAACCCACGTCGTACCAGTGCAGCGCGGCACGGTCTTCCGCTCCCCCGGCAATCGAAATCTTGAACTTGCGCGGCAGGAATGCAAACTCAGGGTGCAGCGCGCCCCATTGGCGCAGAATTTCGCAGAACGGGCGTGGGTCGGCGACCTCGTCCACCGCAATGCCGGCCAAGTGGTCGGAGTTGATGTTGCGTACGCAGTTGCCGCTGGTCTGGATGCCGTGCAGGTGCACACTGGCCAGCAGCTCCATCACGTCGGCGGCGCGTACCAGGGGAATCCAGTTGAACTGCACGTTGGTGCGGGTGGTGAAGTGGCCGTAGCCGTAGCGCAGTGGCGGGGCCTTCAGTCCACCTTCGATCTGGCCCTGGGTGGCCTGGGCGTGTGCCAGCAGTTCCGGGTCGGGGCGGTCAAACTCTTCGGCCACGCGCGCCAGCACGCGTAGCTGGGTGCTGGAAAGCTCGCCGTAAGGCACCGAAATGCGAGCCATGGGCGCGTAGCGCTGGATGTACCAGCCGTTTTGCAGCCGTAGCGGACGAAAGTCGTCGTCCTTGAGCGTGCCGGCCAGGTTGCGCTGCAACTGGTCGCGGAACTGGGCAGCGCGGGTGCGCACGAACTGACGGTCAAAATCGGTGTACTGGTACATGGATCAGTGCAATCACAAACAAGAAAAGGGGGCGCAATTACAGCGCAATGAGTTTCATGCCGGCGTAGGCCAACAGGACTGACAGCAAGGAGCGGATCAGGCGTTCCGGGGTTTTCAAGATCAGGTGCGATCCCACCCAGATGCCGGGAATGGAGCCCGCGAGCAGGGCTGCGAGCATAGGCCAGTCTACCGAACCCAGCGAAGCATGGCCCAAGCCTGCCACCAGCGTCAGCGGCACCGCGTAGGCGATATCGGCGGCCACAATGCGCTGCAAGGGCAGCAGGGGGTACAGCAGCATCAGCACGGTGACGCCAATGGCGCCAGCGCCCACCGACGTCAGGGTGACCAGGGTGCCGATGACCGCACCGAACAGCAGGGGCAGCGACCAGTGCCGAGCGCGCGCGGCACTGGCGCGCAATTCGGGCGCCAGGCTTCGGGGGGCGGCCTTGCCGCGCAGCGCCTTGTACAACGTGGCAGCGGCGGTGAGCAGCAGCGCCACGCCCAGGGTGCTGGTCATGATGCCCTGTACGCTGGCGCTGGCCGGACCCAGCGTATGCAGGACGTACAAGGTCACTATGGAGGCTGGAATGCTGCCTGCGCTGAGATTCAGAACCACGGGCCAGTCAATGGTGCCCGATCGCGCGAGTTTGACCGTCCCACCCATCTTGGTAAAGGCCGCAAACAGCAAATCGGTGCCCACCGCGAGATAGGGCTTGACGCCAAAGAAGAAGATCAGGATGGGTGTCATGAGGGAGCCGCCGCCCACGCCGGTCATGCCCACAATGGCCCCAACCAAAAAACCCGCAATAACAAAAGCAAATTCGTGCATGGGTGGCACTGTAGGGGTGCCACCTCATAAACAAAACTACATTTTTCCTATTTTTATATGCCTTGGTTGAATAAAGGGCTGCATAGGCCAAGGGGTTACGGCGCCAACCAGGACGCCATCAGCGTTTCTTCGAACAGGCGTACACAGGCTGGGGCATCCACCTGCATGCACACATCGGTGCGTGGCATGTCCTGTGCCCAACCGGTTTGGGGGTAGTGGATGAACGACCGCCGATTCAGTATGGTCTGCCCCTGCGCGAGTCCCTCGGTAGCCACACGGACGGCGCCGCTTTCTAGCTGGAAAAGATCCGGGCGAACCAGGTAGATGAAGGCCAGCAAGTCGTGGGCAAAACAGCCGGGCTGCTGGCTGAGATGCTTGTGCAAGCCACTGTAGAACGTGCAGTAGAACGTCACGGCATGGTGCAGCGTATCGGTGGCCACATGCCGGTGGCGCTGGGCGATCCTCTCGAAAAGTGCCAGTTCGGTGACCACCTGGTGGGTGACATCCAGGCCTACCATGGTAAGTTTCCACCCGGCACCAAACACCCGATCGGCAGCGTGGGGGTCGTTCCACATGTTCGCCTCTGCCACGGGGGAAACGTTGCCCGGCTCGGTCACGGTGCCGCCCATCACAATGACTTGGCGAAGCAGTTGGGGCAAACCGGGCTCCAACTGCAAGGCCAGGCTGAGATTACCCAGTGGCCCCACGGCAACCAGCGTGATCGCTCCCGGGTGGGTACGTGCCATGTCCACAATGAACTGGGCCGAAGAACGCGGGTCGACTACTTGCGAGCACGGTTGACGGTGGGGCAGGTTGCCCAGGCCATCGGCACCGTGGATGAAGTCGGGCGGTGTCTCGGCAGGTTTGCACCAGGGGGTCCGTACGCCCTGAGTGACCGGAATGGCTCGCCCAGCCAGGCTGGTAAGGTAGAGCGCATTGGCCGCGGCTTGCTCGACCGACACATTACCAAATGTTGTTGTGATCCCGACCAGATCGATTTGCGGGTGTGCCAATGCGAAGTACAGGGCAATGGCGTCATCGACACCGGGGTCGGTGTCAAAGATCACTTTGTAAGGGGGCGGGTTGTGAATCATCGCGTGTTCAGGGCTCGATACCGCAGTAGGCTTGCAGCGCTAAAACAGCGTCTGCCGTAGCCCCCTGCGCCGCCAGTGCTTGCACCTCCCAGGCTTCGGGTACGCTGGTCTGCGCCCCGTGGCGCGTGCATGCCAGTGCGCCTGCGGCACTGGCATGGCGCAAGGCATGGGGCAGTGGGAAACCCTGGCTGAGTGCGGCAACCAAGGTGCCGCAAAAAGTGTCGCCGGCACCTGTGGTATCGACAGCAGTGATGGCGAAGGCAGGCTGCACATACAGCCTGCTGCGCTCGCAGGCAAGACAACCCCTGGAGCCCAGCGTCACGATTACCGCAGGTACCCTGATGCGCTCCAGGCATTGCACGAGGCTACCTTGGGGGCCGGCCAGAGCACGCAGTTCGCCTTCGTTGACGATCAAGACGTCGATGCAGTCCAGCAGCGTATCTGGCAGTACCTGCATGGGGGCTGCGTTGAGAACCACGCACACACCCTGTGCGTGCGCCTGCAGGGCAAACGCCGCCACGGTAGGAAGCGGAACCTCCAACTGCATGAGCAGATGGCTGATGCCACTGAAGTCTGGCATATGGTGAGGCTGCAGGTACTGGTTGGCGCCGGGAGCGACCGTGATGGCGTTTTCGGCGTCGTCGGACACGCAGATGAATGCTGTGCCAGTCTTGTCGTGCGGTGCGCGCACCACATCCAGCACCACGCCCGCCTGACGCAGCGATACTTCGATCGGATTGGCAAACGCATCGGACCCCATGGCGCCCAGAAATCGGGTGGGAACGCCACCGGCGCGCGCGCAGGCACAGGCCTGGTTGGCACCTTTGCCGCCGGCAAACGTCTCAAACCCGTGACCCAGCACGGTTTCTCCAGGGCCGGGTATGTGCGCGGCACGCACAACGAAGTCAAGATTGGCAGAGCCAGCGACCAGTATCATGGCGGTTTTTGAATCGAAATACGGCAGGGAGCCGATTGTGCGGCGGAATTGTCAGTGCGCTCGATCCTCTTCCTCAGGAATGACCCGAATTGCGGGCCTTGGATGGGCTGGTTAGGCTTTGCGGGTTTGTTGCGACTATTGTCATTTCAAAGGGTGTTATGAAATTCAAAGCAGTTTTGCGTTCCACGTTGGTCGTGATGGCCGCGGCGGCAGCTTGTGCAGTGGGCGCAGAGCCTGCCATCGTCTACGACATGGGCGGCAAGTTCGACAAGTCTTTCAACGAGGCGGCGTACCGGGGCATTGAGCGCTGGAAAAAGGAAACTGGCAAGAACTACCTGGATTTCGAGATCGCCAACGAGTCCCAGCGCGAGCAGGCTTTGCGCCGCATGGCCGAACGCGGCGCCAGCCCCATTATTGGCATTGGTTTTGGCCAGGCATCGAGCATCGAAAAGATCGCCAAGGAATTCCCCAAGCTGCAGTTCGCCATCATCGACATGGTGGTGAACCAGCCTAACGTGCAGTCGGTGGTGTTCAAGGAGCACGAGGGCAGTTTTCTGGTGGGCGTGATGGCGGCCATGGCCAGCAAAACCGGCAAGGTCGGGTTTGTGGGAGGCATGGATATTCCGCTGATTCGCAAGTTCCAGTGCGGCTATGAGCAAGGCGTGAAGTACGCCAACCCCAAGGCCGAGGTGTTTGCCAACATGACCGGCACCACTGGCGCCGCCTGGAACGACCCCGCCCGTGGCGGTGAATTGGCCAAGGCGCAGTTTGCCAAGGGTGCGGATGTGGTGTTTGCCGCGGCCGGCGGCACCGGCAGCGGTGTGTACCAGGCAGCCAAGGACAGTGGCAAATTGGCCATTGGCGTGGACAGCAACCAGAACCACCTGCAGCCCGGCACCATGCTGACCTCCATGACCAAGCAGGTTGATGTGGCGGTGTACAACGTGGCCAAGGCGCACAAGCCGGGCTTGTCAGTGCTGGGGCTCAAAGAAAACGGCGTGGAGTACGCCATGGATGAGCACAACGCCAAGCTCGTGAGCGCTGACATGAAGAAGAAGGTGGAAGCCGCGAAGGCCGACATCATCAGCGGCAAGATCAAGGTGGCCGACTACATGGCCGACAACGCCTGCAAGTACTGATGGGCGCGTCTGCCGTGCATGCGGCCTGGGCGGTCCGCATGACCGGTATCAGCAAGCGGTTTGGCGCAGTTGCGGCCAATGACGATGTCAACCTGAGCGTTCGCGTGGGCACGGTGCATGGCATCGTGGGCGAGAACGGGGCGGGCAAGAGCACGCTGATGTCAGTGCTGTACGGCTTCTACCAGGCTGACGCGGGTCGTATCGAGGTGCTGGGCCGCGAGGCCCGTATCCGCAATGCCGACGATGCCATCGCCCTGGGCGTGGGCATGGTCCACCAGCACTTCATGTTGGTGGACACCCTGACCGCGTTGGAAAACGTGATGCTGGGGGCCGAGCCGCACTGGCTTCTGCGCCGCGCCGACCACCAGGTACGCCAGAATCTGCAAGCCCTGATGCAGTCCACCGGGCTGCATGTGGGCCTGGATACCTTGGTGTCGGATTTGCCGGTGGGAGATCGTCAGCGGCTGGAAATCCTCAAAGCCCTGTACCGTGGGGCCAAGGTGTTGATTCTGGACGAACCCACCGCAGTCCTCACACCCCAGGAAACCGAACAATTGTTTGGCGTGCTGCGCGGCTTGCGCGAGCAGGGCACCACCATCTTGCTGATTACGCACAAGCTGAAAGAGGTCTTGCGGCTGTGCGACGAAGTGACCGTGATGCGCCAGGGGCGGGTGGTTGCCGAAATGCCCATCGGCCAGGCATCTATTGAAGGCCTAGCGCAGGCCATGGTGGGACGCAAGGTACACATGGGGCGCATTGAGCGTGACGATGCGGCCGCTGGTGCCACAGCCCTGCGCGCGCAGGGCCTGGTGGTGCGTGATGCGCTGGGCGTGGCGCGGCTCGACCAAGTCAACTTGACCGTGCGCCAAGGTGAGATCGTGGGCATCGCCGGTGTATCTGGCAATGGGCAAAGTGAACTGCTGGAAGTGCTGGCCGGTATGCGGCCACTGCAGTCCGGCGAACTGGAACTGGACGGCGTGCATTTTGATGCGATGCATGCGCTGGACCCTCGCCGGGCCCGCGCCCTGGGAGTTGCCCATGTGCCCGAAGACCGGCATGCATGTGCCATGGTGATGGATTTTCCGGCCTGGGAATCGGCCGTGCTGGGCTACGATGGCTTGCCTTTCTACACGCGGGCGGGCTGGATGCAACACGGCACGATGCGCAGCGCCACGGCCGCCATGATGCAACGCTTCGATGTGCGTCCACCTGATCCGGAGCTCAAGAGCCGTAGTTTTTCTGGGGGCAATCAGCAAAAGCTGGTATTGGCCCGCGAGATCGGCCAGGCTCCCAAGGTACTGCTGATTGGCCAGCCCACCCGAGGCGTGGATATCGGTGCCATTGAATTCATTTATGCCCAGTTACGGGCCTTGCGTGATGCGGGGTGCGCCATCGTGTTGGTGTCGAGTGAGTTGGACGAAATCCTGGCCCTATCGGACCGGGTGGTGGTCATGAACCAAGGTCGTGTAACGGGCGAGTTGGCAATTGCCGACTGTAACGAGGCGCGCCTGGGCCTGCTGATGGCGGGAGGGCACGCATGAACGCTGCGCCGGGCCGTCCCAAGCAAGCTCGCACCGCAGTGCGCCGCACGGAGGTACTCCAATGAGCGCAACCCGAGCCTTGCCCCGTTGGGCCGATTGGTTCTTGCTGCCGCTGGTCAGCGTAGGCGTGGCGCTGCTGGCAGCAGGCCTGGTGGTGGCGGCGGTCGGGCAGAGTCCGGCTGAGGTCATGACCGCCCTGGTGCGTGGTGCCTTTGGCTCGGCGCGGGGCCTGAGCTACACGCTGTACTACACCACCACGTTTGTGTTTACTGGCCTGGCGGTGGCTGTGGCGTTCCATGCGGGCTTGTTCAATATCGGTGGCGAAGGTCAGGCCATGCTGGGCGGCTTAGGTGCAGGCCTGGTGGCGCTATGGTGGTCGGCCGCACTGCCTGCCTGGGTGATGCTGCCGCTGATGGTGCTGGCCAGTGCCCTCATGGGCACCGCCTGGGCGGCCATTCCGGCCTACCTGCAGGCGTACCGGGGCAGCCATGTGGTGATCAGCACCATCATGTTCAACTTTATCGCGAGCAGCTTGCTGGTGTATGTGCTGGTGAATCATTTGCGACCACCGGGCTCGATGGCACCCGAAAGCGCGGCTTTTGCGGATTCTGCGCACCTACCCGGCATGCACGAAGTGCTGGCCTGGGTGGGGGTGGAGTGGCCAAGCTCGCCGCTGAACGCCAGTTTGCTGTTGGCGCTGGCGTGTGCTGTGGGGGTGTACCTGTTTCTGTGGCGCACGCGCATGGGCTACCACCTGCGCGCTGTCGGCTCCAGCCCCACGGCTGCCGAGTATGCGGGCATCCGCCCGCAGCGCCAGGTGCTGGTGGCCATGGCCGTTTCGGGGGCGCTGGCCGGGCTGGTCGGGGTCAACGAGATTGCAGGCGTGCATGGCAAGCTGTTGCTGGAGTTTGTGAGCGGTGCCGGGTTCACTGGCATTGCCGTGGCCCTGATGGGGCGAAACCACCCGGTGGGCATCGTGGCCGCCAGTCTGCTGTTTGGTGCCTTGTTTCAGGGTGGTGCCGAAGTGGCGTTTGACGTGCGCGGCTTCAGCCGCGATATGGTCGTGATGCTGCAGGGTTTCATCGTGCTGTTCTCCGGTGCCATGGCGGCGGTGATTGCGCGAGGGCTTGTGGCACTGCTGGACTGGATGCCGCGCCGGGTACCTACCGTGGGGGAGGGCGTGCACCATGGATGAAACCTTGCTGGCCACCATGTTGGCGTCGACCCTGCGTCTGGCCGCCCCCTTGATTTTTTGCGCGCTGGCGGGGCTGTTTTCGGAGCGCTCGGGCGTGGTCGATATTGGCCTTGAAGGCAAGATGCTGTTTGCTGCATTTGCCGCCGGTGCGGCAGGTGTGGCCTGGGGATCCACCCCCTTGGCGCTGGCGGCAGCCATCGGCGTTGCCGTGCTGCTGTCCTGGATACATGGGCTCGCTTGCGTCAGTCATGCGGGCGACCAGGTGGTGTCCGGGGTGGCCATCAACATCATCGCTGCGGGGTTGACCGTGGTGTTGGGCATTGCCTGGTTTTCGCAGGGTGGGCAGACTCCACCGGTCGGACCCGGGGTGCGCATGGGTGCGTTGTGGCCGGGGGCAGTCACGGCTTTGGCGGGTATTCCCTGGCTTGGTCCCGTGTTGGGCGAGGGATTGTTGGGGCATGGGCTGCTGGTGTATCTGGCTCTGGCGTTGGTGCCCATCAGTTGGTGGGTCTTGTTCCGCACACGCTGGGGCTTGCGTTTGCGTGCGGTCGGGGAGAACCCGCAGATGGTGGATGCGGCCGGCGTGTCGGTCACGCGGCTGCGGTATGCAGCCATTACGGTGAACGGCATTTTGTGCGGTTTTGCTGGGAGCTACCTGGTGCTGGCGCAAAGCGCTAGTTTTTCCCCCCACATGACGGCCGGACGCGGTTTCATGGCCTTGGCGGCACTGATATTTGGGCGTTGGCATCCCGTCGGCGCCCTGGGGGCTTGCCTGCTGTTTGGTTTTCTGGATGCTGCGGCCATTCGCCTGCAGGGCACACATTTACCGGGTTTGGGCGAGATTCCGGTGCAACTGATCCAGGCCCTGCCGTATGCCCTGACGGTCGTATTGTTGGCCGGCTTTATGGGCAGAGCCGTCGCCCCCAAAGCGCTGGGATTGCCCTACAGTAAAGACCGATAGGGGACGCAATGTCAGCCAGGGAATGCACGGTAAACACTGCTAGAGTCGAACGTTCTGGAGAGAGTATGAAGCGTTTAACGGCATGGGTTCTGACAAGCTTTGCGATCGCTGCGGGGGCGCAGCAGCAGCCTATTCGCATCGGCGAAATCAACAGCTATTCCAACATGCCGCAGTTCACGACGCCGTATCGGCAGGGCTGGCAACTGGCGGTGGACGAAATCAACGCGCGAGGGGGATTGCTGGGACGAAAGGTCGAGGTCATCGCTCGCGATGATGCCGGTCGCCCGGAAGAGGCACTGCGCCATGCCGTCGAATTGACGTCCAATGCCAAGGTGGATGTCCTGGCGGGGGGATTCCTGTCCAATGTGGGCCTGGCCTTGGCGGACCATGCGCTCAAGAACCGCAAACCCTTTGTTGCCAGTGAACCGCTAAGCGATGCGCTGGTTTGGGACAAGGGTAATCGCTACACGTTTCGGCTGCGCCCGAGTACCTACATGCAGTCGGCCATGCTGGTCGAAGAGGCGGCCAAGATGCCGGCCAAACGTTGGGCTACGGTGGCACCCAACTACGAATACGGACAAAGCGCCGTGGCCAGTTTCAAGGAATTGCTCAAGGCCCGTCGACCCGATGTGGAGTTCGTCGCCGAGCAATGGCCGGTACTGGGCAAGCTGGACGCTGGAAGCACCTTGCAGGTGCTTGCACAAGCCAAACCGGACGCAATTTTCAACGTGACGTTTGGGGCCGATCTGGCCAAGCTGGTGCGTGAGGGTAATCAGCGCAATCTATTTCCGCGCATTCCCGTGGTTTCACTGTTGTCGGGTGAACCGGAGTATCTGGATGTGCTCAAGGACGAAACGCCCAAGGGCTGGATCGTTACTGGCTACCCGTGGGATCAGATCGACACGTCCGAGCATGCGTCATTTGCCACCAACTACTACAAGCGCTACCAGGAGAACCCCAAGGTGGGGTCGGTGGTGGGCTATGCGACCATGCAGGCTATTTTTGCGGCCATTGCCAAGGCCAAAAGCACGGACAGTGAAAAACTGGTGGCTGCCCTGCGGGGCCTGCAGTTCAGCACGCCTTTCGGACCGGCAGAATTCCGCATGCAGGACCAGCAATCCACCATGGGGGCCTTCGTCGGCAAACTGGACCTGCGCGGCGGCAAAGGTACGATGGTGCAGTGGCGCTATGCCGACGGTAAAGCCTACCAGCCACAGGACGCCTATGTGCGGGGCCGACGCCCTGCTGCGGCCAATCAGTAAAGGGACGCCAGCGTCGATATTTCATGTCCAACACCATTTGGGTCAAGGTAGTCGGTTTCAGCCAGGCTGAGCGACATACGCTCAATACCCTGTTTCGTGTCTCGGTGCCCGAAGACACCCACTACAGCCTATGGAATCCCGAAAGCTCTGTGGTACCCCATGTCATCTTGATCGACACGGACTGCCACGAAGCGGAAGTGGAACTGGCTTCGCCTACCTTTAACAGCAACGTGAATGTCATTTGCGTGGGGGGCAGGGGCCATCCGGCCGCGTGGCGCACCTTTGCGCGCCCGGTGGATTGGCTGGATTTGATCGCTGCCCTGAACAGTCTGTTTGTTCCTACGTCAGACGATTACATCGATACACGCCCCGGAGAGTTGGGTGACAAAGCTGTGCCACCGGGGGTGCGGGTCACGCTGTTAGTCGGCCTGAGTGCCCAAGACCGGATGTACCTACGCGCCCGGCTTTCGCTGGCGGGCCTGACCGATGTCGATGAAGCCGATACGGCCGAGCGGGCCAGCGCCTGCATGACCCACCGCCATTACGATGTGGTCTTCGTCAGCCTGGATCTCGACGATGCCGACCCCTGGTCGCTGGTGCAAACCTTCAAGGGGCTGTTGGCGCCGCCGCAAGCGGTGGTGGTCATGACCGCACAGCCCTCGTGGGCCGCCATGGAGCACGCCGAGCAGCTGGGCTGTGTGGGCTTGCTGGAACTGCCCTTCAACCCGCCCCAGGTCGTGAGCCTGCTACAGAAGGTGTAGCCGGTTTGTCGCGCCAGCGCTGCGTGTCGATGTAGCGCGAGAGGCTGGGGTCGAGGACTGCAGCGGGGTCGTCACCTTGCATGCAGGCAGCCAACCACTGGGCACAAAGGCAGACCAGACTCATGCCCCGCGATCCCATGCCTGTGCACAACCACAACCCACGGGTGTGAGCGCCGGGAACCTGGCCCACCAGGGGCAGTCGGTCGCGCGTGGTGCAGCGGGTGCCGCTCCAGACTTCGGTCTTGCCACGGTCCAGCATGGCGGCCAGTGCATCACCGCCTTCTGGAAGTAACACGCGAAGGCGGCCCAGGTTTTCTGCGTGCTGTGTGCCGATATCTGCGGCCAGCAGGGCATCGGTGACAAACGTGGAGCCCAAAGCCCAACGGGGCGCCGGATCATCGGGAATCGCCGGAAAAAAGCAGCCTTTGCCATTGATCGGGTGGGAAGGCAAGTTGGGCCACGGCTCGGGGTACTGCCCATGGCTGAGCAGGCCGTGCACTGCCTGGAGCGACATGATGTGTGTCATCCAGTTTGCATCAATCTGTGCTGAGGCGGACAAATCCCGCAGCAGCGCCCTGCAACCCAGAGCGTTGGCCAGCACCACGGCGTCATATCCTTGCCACGTGCGGCCATCCGTATCGACCAGGTCCCAACCCGTCCCTGCGCGGCGCAGCTCGGTGATGCAACTGCGTGCGACGAGTGTGATTCCCGATTGCTTCAGCCATGCGTTTGCCAACCGCGCGGGCCGAATCCACAAGCCGGTAGCATGCCAGCGGTCCGTGGCTTGCGGACGCCGCTCCAACACCCCACTAGGGGCCCAGTCCTGCCCTTCGACGAGGTGGCGGCGGGCATGTTGGTGCAGACGCTCCAGCCCCAAGCGCACCAGGCGCGAGCGGGGCGCATCGTCTGCAGAGGGCTGTGGCGCGGCCAGTGCGACCGGCAATCCCGAGGTGGCGCCAGCGGCGCGCGGTTCCTGTTCGAGTACCGTGACGCTCCAGCCACGCCGGGCCAAGACATCAGCCACGCCTGCGCCCACAATGCCGGCGCCCACCACGGCGCAGCGCCGTGACACCGTTTGGGTGATCAAGCGCTGGGGGGAACGTAGCCCTGCGCCTGGTCGGCACCCGCGCCGAAGAAGTGGTTTTCCATCTGGCGGGCCAAATACTGGCGTGCGCGGGCATCAGCCAGGTTCAGCCGATTCTCATTGACGAGCATGGTCTGATGCTTGAGCCAGGCGGCCCAGGCTTCCTTACTGACGTTTTCCCAGATACGCTTGCCCAGATCGCCCGGGTATGGCGGGAAGTCCAGACCTTCTGCCTCGCGGCCGAGTTTGATGCAATTAACGGTGCGTGCCATGATATGCCTTTGGTTTTCGAGAGGGGACCATGCCCCGATGGCCGAATCTTAGTCGGTTTGGATGCGTCTGCCGTGCTTGTCCCGGCGCACCATGGGGCCAAGTCGGTGGAACTTCGCGGGCACAATAGCAACTAACCGTGGCAACCGCGCAAGCGAATACACCTTTGATGCTGCAGGAATTCTGATCTTGAACCTCTTACTGGACCAACTGGACACCGCCCCACGGCGGATTTTGATTGTGCTGTGCCTGGCCTGCCTGGGGATGCTGGCTTTTGGCCTATACCTGCAGGAAGTGGTCGGGCTGGTGCCGTGCCCCATGTGCATTGTGCAGCGGTACGCTCTTGTTTTGATAGCAATATGTGCAGGTTTGACGGGGGCTAGCGATCGAAAAAGCATACACATTGCCGGAGCAACCCTGTTGGCGCTGCTGGCGCTGGCTGGGGCTTACGTGGCGGCACGCCAGAGCTGGCTGCAGTGGTATCCACCGGAGGTGGTTGCCTGCGGGCGCGATCTGTACGGCATGATCGAAACCTTTCCGCTGCAGCGTGTCATTCCCATGATCTTCAAAGGAAGCGGCGATTGCACCAAGGTCGACTGGACTTTCCTGGGCGGGTCCATCGCCAACTGGTCGTTCATCTGGTTCAGCGCCATGGCGCTCGTCGGCGGTGCCTTGGTTTGGCGCCAGGCCCAGCGCACACATCTTCATCACTGAGGCTTAACGCGAGCAACCTGCCTGCCCGTGGTAGCTTCTTAGGCGCCCAGGCGCTTGACGAGAACCTGGCTTCGACGGTCCCAGTTGTACTTGCGCTTGCGGGCTTCGGGCAGCCAGTCGGGATCGACCACGGTGAAGCCGCGCTTGATGAACCAGTGCATGGTGCGCGTGGTCAGCACGAAGATGCTGTCCAGCCCAGCAGCTTTGGCGCGTTGCTCAATGCGCTTCAAGACCCGCTCGCCGTCGCCCTGGCCTTGCACGTCGGGCGATACGGTCAAAGCCGCCATTTCGGCGGTCTTGGCCTCAGGGTAGGGGTAGAGTGCAGCGCAGGCGAAGATCACGCCATCGTGCTCGATGATGGTGTAGTTGCCGATGTCGCGCTCGATCTCGGTGCGGCTGCGCTTGACCAGGGTGCCGTCCTTCTCGAACGGCTCGATAAGCTGGAGGATGCCGCCCACATCGTCTTCGGTGGCTTCGCGCAGTTCTTCCAGTTTCTCGTCCACCACCATGGTGCCGATGCCGTCGTGCACGTACACCTCTAGCAGGATCGAGCCATCTACCGCAAAGGGGATGATGTGGCTGCGTTCCACGCCGTTCTTGCAGGCCTTGACGCAGTGCTGCAGGTAAAACGCCGTGTCGGTGGGCTGGTTGGCCGCGGGAAGTTGGCGCAACCACTGTTCGGCCATGGCCAAAGGCAGTTCCGTGTCGATGGGGTTGTCCTCCGAGGCCGCCTCTGCAGGGCGTACCCGGATGCCGGGCACCTCGGTCACAAAGATCAGCTTGTCGGCTTGCAAGGCGGTGGCCACCGATGTGGCCACTTCCTCCATGGCCAGGTTGAAAGCTTCACCGGTGGGCGAAAAACCAAAGGGCGAGATGAGTACCAAGGCACCCATGTCCAGCGCGCGGCTGATACCTGCCACGTCCACTTTGCGCACCAGCCCGGAGTGCTGGAAATCCACGCCATCCACAATTCCCACCGGACGGGCGGTGAGGAAATTGCCGGAAATGACGCGTACCGTGGACCCGGCCATGGGTGTGTTGGGTAGGCCCTGGCTGAAGGCGGCCTCGATCTCGTAACGCAGCTGGCCAGCCGCCTCCTGGGCGCAGTCCAGCGCCACCTCGTCAGTGATGCGCATGCCGTGGGAGTAGCGTTCGGCATGGCCCTTGGCCTTGAGCTGTTCGTTGACTTGGGGCCGAAAGCCATGCACCAGCACAATCTTGACGCCCATGCTCTGGATCATGGCCAGATCCTGTGCAATGTTGTGCAATTTGCCCGCGGCAATGGCCTCGCCGCAGAGCCCGATCACAAAGGTCTGGTTGCGAAACTTGTGAATATAGGGCGCCACCGAGCGAAACCAGGGGACGAAGGTGAAGTTGAAGACAGATGTCATGTCGGTGCGCAGACGGTAGGCGAGTCGTGACGGGCGAGGATAATTCGCGATTCTCTACGAAGTTTGTATCTTGACCGTTAGTCCTCTCCATATCGAGTTCCCCGAATCGCTGCCCGTCTCCGGCAAACGCGAAGAAATCATGGCTGCACTGGCGGCCCACCAGGTCATCATCGTTTGCGGCGAAACCGGCTCCGGCAAGACCACCCAGCTGCCCAAGATTGCACTGGCCATGGGCCGGGGGTTCTGCCATTACCCCAAGACCCTGCCGGACGGCCGCCCCGCGCCGCGCGGCAAGCTGATTGGTCACACCCAGCCGCGGCGCATCGCCGCCAGTAGCGTGGCCAAGCGCATTGCCGAAGAACTGAAGACGCCGCTGGGCGATGTGGTGGGCTACAAGGTGCGCTTCAACGACCGCCTGAGCCGCGAAGCCTCGGTCAAGCTGATGACAGACGGCATCCTGCTGGCCGAGACGCAGACCGACCCGCTGCTGAGCGCCTACGACACGCTCATCATCGACGAGGCACACGAGCGCAGCCTCAACATCGACTTCCTGTTGGGCTACCTCAAGGAAATCCTGCCGCGCCGCCCGGACCTGAAGGTGGTTGTGACATCGGCCACGATTGATGCGGACCGATTTGCCAAGCACTTTGAGAGTGTCAAGGGGCCAGCGCCGGTGATCATGGTGTCGGGACGCATGTTCCCGGTGGAAACGCGCTTCCGTCCGTTCGAGGAAAGCCGCGAGTACGACCTGAACAACGCGATTGCCGACGCCGTGGACGAACTCTGGCGTGGCCCGCACCGTCCGGCGCCGGGCCGCCCCAAGCTGGACGACGCCCCCTCGGGGGGCAGCGACGACGCGCAGCGCGTAGCGTGGGGGCTCCCAGATCAAGGCGACATCCTGGTCTTCCTGCCCGGCGAGCGCGAAATCCGCGAGGCGGCGGACCACCTGCGCAAGCACCTCAGCCACCAACCCGCCTTGCGCAGCGCCGAGGTGCTGCCGCTGTTCGCCCGCCTGAGCCCAGCTGAGCAGGACCGGGTGTTTGACGGCCATACGGGCCGGCGCGTGGTGCTGGCAACCAACGTAGCCGAGACCTCGCTCACGGTGCCGGGCATCCGCTACGTGATCGACGCCGGCACGGCGCGCGTCAAGCGCTACAGCTACCGCAGCAAGGTGGAGCAGTTGCTGGTGGAGCCCATTAGCCAGGCCGCCGCCAACCAGCGCATGGGCCGCTGCGGGCGCGTGGCCAACGGCATCTGCATCCGCCTGTACGACGAGAAGGATTTTGTCGGACGCGACCGCTTCACCGACCCCGAAATCCTGCGCAGTTCCCTGGCCGGGGTGATTCTGCGCATGAAGGCACTGCACCTTCGGGCGGTGGAGGAGTTCCCCTTTCTGGAGCGGCCCAGCGGTCGCGCCATTGCCGACGGCTACCAGTTGCTCAACGAACTGGGCGCGGTGGACGATGCCAACGAGTTGACGCCTGTGGGGCGCGAGCTGTCCAAGCTGCCGCTGGACCCGCGCGTGGGCCGCATGATCCTGGAGGCGCGCTCCCGCCAGGCGCTGGACGAGGTGCTGGTGATTGCTTCGGCCCTGTCCGTGCAGGACGTGCGCGACCGCCCGCTGGAGGCGCAGCAGCAGGCCGATACGGCGCACAAGAAGTTTGACGACGAGAAGAGCGAGTTCACCGGCTACCTGAAGCTGTGGAAGTGGATTCACGATGCGCGCGGCGGTGCGCCTGTTGCCACATCCGGAGTTGGGGTGGCCGGGCGTTCTGCGCAGGTAAAGGAGGAGCCCGCAAAGCGGGCGGGGGACACGAAGCAGAACGCTCGGGTGCCCCAACTCCAAGCGAGTACCACAACGCACAAACTGTCCAACCGCCAATACGAACAGCTGCTGCGCCAGAACTTCGTCAACATCCGCCGCTTGCGCGAGTGGAAGGACATCCACACCCAACTCCACACGGTCGTTGCGGAACACCAGTGGCGCCTAAACACCACCCCCGCCACCTACGAGCAGATTCACCTGTCCATGCTGGCCGGCCTGCTGGGCAACATCGGCTGCAAGCTGGAGGCCGAGGGTGACGCCAAGCCCGGCGCCGGGGGTGAATACCTTGGCGCTCGCGGCATCAAGTTCCATGCCCACCCCGGCGCGCACCTGAGCAAGAAGCCGGGGCGCTGGGTGGTGGCGTCTGAACTGGTGGAAACCACGCGGTTGTACGGGCGCGGCATCGCCGCCATCGAGCCGCAGTGGCTGGAGCAGGTGGGTAGCCACCTGATCAAGAAGCAGCTGCTGGACCCGCACTGGGAGAAGAAAGCAGCCGAGGTCATCGCGCTGGAACGCGCCACGCTGTACGGCATCGTCATCTACAGCGGTCGCCGCGCCAACTACAGCCGCGTCGACATGGCCGGTGCCCGCGAAATCTTCATCCGCCAGGCCCTGGTGGCTGGCGAGTGGGAGACACCCCTGCCGTTCCTGGCAGCCAACCGCAAGCTGGTGCGCCAGGTGGAAGAGCTGGAGCACAAGGCCCGCCGCCAAGACGTGCTGGTGGATGAGGAGCTGATCTACGCCTTCTACGACCAGCAGCTGCCCGCCGACGTGTGCAGCGGCTATTCACTGGAGCGTTGGTACCGGGAAGAAGTTAAGAAGCAGCCCAACCTGCTCAAGCTCAACCGCGAGGAGCTGATGCGCCACGAGGCCGCGGGCATCACCACCGCGGCATTTCCCAAGACCATCCGTCTGGGCGGCGTAGACTGCGCGGCCACCTACCTGCACGAGCCCGGCGACGCGCGCGACGGTTTGACCGCCACCGTGCCGCTGTTCGTGCTCAACCAGGTCAGCGAAGAGCGCTGCGAATGGCTGGTGCCCGGCATGCTCAAGGACAAGGTGCAAGCTCTGCTCAAGACCCTGCACCAGCGTCCACGTTCGCGCCTGGTGCCGTTGCCGGAAACGGCTACCAAGTTTGCCGAGACCCTGAATGCGCCCGAGCGCTTTGGCCATGGCAGCCTGGTGGATGCCGTGCTCAAGCTCGTGCGCGATGCCACCTCGCTGGACATCGTGCGGGCCGACATCAAGGTCGACATGCTCACCCCGCACCACTTCATGAACTTCCGGGTGGTGGACGAGCATGGCCGCCAACTGGGCCATGGCCGCAACCTGGGTGCGCTCAAGGCGGAGTGGGGCAAGCAGGCGCGCGGCGCGTTCCAGGCGCTGGCTTCGCTCAAGCTGTCGCAAAACCAGAGCGTGCCCCCCGATAGAAATGAGGGCGCTGGAGCGGCAGGGCGTTCTGCGCAGGTGAAGGAGGAGCCCGCACAGCGGGCGGGGGACACGGAGCAGAACGCGCTGCCGATTCAGCGCACGGCCCCCGCAAACAAAGCGCAGGATGCTATCAAGAACGTAGCAAAGTCAAGCGTCCTTGACAGCCACCACACCGCCTGGACCTTTGGCGAGTTGCCCGAACTGCTGGAAATCCGCAAGGGCGGCCAGACGCTGATCGGCTTTCCGGCGCTGATCGACGCCGGTGACGCGGTCACGGTGGAGGTGTTCGACGAGCCCGAGGTGGCTGCCGCTAAGCACCGTGCGGGTCTGCGCCGCCTGTTTGCGCTGCAGATCAAGGATGCGCTGAAGTACCTGGAAAAGAATATCCCCGACTTGCAGAAGATGGCCGTGGCCTACATGAACGTGGGCAAGGCCGACAACGGCAGTGGCGGGGGCACGCTCGAAGAACTGCGCGAGCAGATCCTCGCCGTGGCGCTGGACCGTGCCTTCCTGATTGAACCCCTGCCCACCGACGAATTCGCCTTCAAAAAGCGCGTGGAGGAGGGGCGCGGCCGCCTGACCCTGATCGCCAACGAGGTGGCCCGCCTGGCAAGCACCATCCTGCTGGAGTACGCCACCGCCGCCCGCAAGATCAAGGATAGCAAGAGCGCTTCCGACGCTGCTGCCGACTGCGCCCAGCAGCTGGGCCGCTTGGTCCCGAAGCGCTTCCTGCAGGCCGCGCCGTGGCCACGGCTGCAGCACCTGGCGCGCTACCTCAAGGCCATCACCCTGCGCCTGGACAAGGTCCGCGCCGATCCGGCCCGTGATGCCACCCGTCTGGCCGAGCTGCGCCCAATGGAGCAGCGCTACTGGCGCCTGGTGGCTGAGCGCAAGGGGTCCGTGGATGAGCGCATGGAGGAATTCCGTTGGCTGCTGGAGGAACTGCGCGTGAGTTTCTTCGCCCAGGAGCTGCGCACACCTCAGCCCGTGAGCATCAAACGCCTGGAAAAGGCTTGGGTGCAGCTGCAGGGTTAATTGCTACAATGTTTTGCATGCGCCCTGAGCGCTCACGATGTACCGGGCTTGGATGCCCGGCGCGGCTCTGGTGACAGACTCACCCCCCTTGCCGCAAGACCGTATTCCCTTGATCGACCGCCCTCGCTGAGAAGGGTGGCTTTTCCGATACCCACCGAAGATGGATTTGCCTGAAGCAAAGCGCATTCTGGAGACCGCGTTGATCTGCTCGCAGCAGCCCCTGCCGCTGCGCGACATGCGTACGCTGTTCAACGATGCCATCGGTGCCGATACCCTCAAAACGCTGCTGGCCGAATTGGCTGATGACTGGGCCCATCGTGGTGTGGAACTCAAGGGCGTCGCCACCGGATGGCGTTTCCAAAGTCGCCCGGAAATGCGCGAATACCTGGATCGTCTGCATCCGGAGAAGCCCCCGCGCTACACCCGTGCCACGCTGGAAACGCTGGCCATCATCGCCTACCGCCAGCCGGTCACACGCGGTGACATGGAGGATATTCGCGGCGTCACGATCAATTCGGTGCTACTCAAGCAGTTGGAAGACCGGGGTTGGGTTGAGGTCATCGGCCATCGCGAGGCTCCGGGACGGCCGGCACTGTATGCCACCACCCGCCAGTTTCTCGATGACTTGGGTCTGCAGTCGCTTGACCAGCTTCCACTCCTGGCTGACCCTATGGGCGCCGTGGAAGCGGCATCAGCCTTGGCGGATACCGCATCCCCCTTTTTGGCCGAACTGGAAAATCCTGTGGCGGCTGATGAGGCCCAGGAGCCACCGACCCCGGACACCGCCGAGCCCGATTCCGACTCGTTATTCACCGCACACGAACCATGAACGACACACCCGATACGCCCGAACCGGTAGAGCACGCTGCAGAACCAGTCGCAACGCCAATCGTCGCGCCAGCACCTGCTGTCGGCGAATCTGCCACCCGCTTTTCGGACGTTATTTCTGGACAGTTTGACGCGGATGAAACCAACGCCGATCTAGCCCCTCGCAAGCGTGTATTGGCTCCGATGGCGGAGACACCCAAGCTGCATAAGGTGTTGGCGCAGGCTGGCATGGGCTCGCGTTTGGAGATGGAAGCCCTGATCATGGAGGGTCGCATCTCCGTCAACAACGAGCCTGCCCACATCGGGCAGCGCATCCAGTTTGGTGACAGCATCAAGGTCAACGGCAAGCCCATCCGGTTTCGCATCGACCCGCCTCCGGCGCGCGTGATCGCATACCACAAGCCTGCCGGAGAGGTGGTCACACATGACGATCCGCAAAACCGCCCCACCGTGTTCAGGCGCCTGCCAAAATTGCAGCAGGGCAAGTGGCAGTCGGTCGGACGACTGGACCTCAACACCGAAGGCTTGTTGCTGTTTACCAATTCCGGTGAGTTGGCCAATAACCTGATGCACCCTCGCTTCGGGCTGGAACGCGAATATGCCGTGCGCGTGTTGGGCGCGCTGACGGCGGAAGAGAAGCAGATGCTGCTCAGCGGCGTTACCTTGGAGGATGGTCCGGCCCAGTTCAGCGCCATCGAAGAGGGAGGTGGCGAGGGGTCCAATTGCTGGTATCGCGTCACCATCTCGGAAGGCCGCAATCGCGAGGTGCGCCGCATGATGGAGGCTGTGGGGCATGCCGTCAGTCGCCTGATCCGCATCCGCTATGGCGCCATGATGCTTCCCCGTGGCCTCAAGCGCGGTGCCTGGATGGAACTGGACGACGCCGATATCCGGGCCCTGACTCAGGCAGCAACAGGGAGCAGCGGCACCGCTGGGCGCGACGGCCAGGGTGGGGTACGCCGCGGGCCGGGCGTTCAGGCGCGTCGTGGCGGTGGCCGTGGCGCTGGTCCGCGACCTTCGCAGCCGCGCAATGCCAACGCCCAACCCGGCGGCAACCGCTCGGAAGGCAAGCGGAACAACCGAAGCAATGAGCGTCGTGACGGAGGCGGACAGCCCGATCCCATGAAGACGTCTCTGGGCTACATCGGGGCGGATAGTTTTAATCGCCAGCGCCAGCAAGATCGTCCACGTGGGCGCCCCGGTGGTGGGCAGCGCCGCGGGGGGCGATAGGCCTGTCAGATGCTAAAATTAAAGGCTTTGCTCTCGCAGGGAGGGCAAGAAGACCGGATTCTCTTTTGACCAGGAAATAACATGACCATCGAACGCACCCTCTCCATCATCAAGCCCGACGCCGTTGCCAAGAACGTCATCGGCCAGATCTACGCCCGCTTCGAAGCAGCCGGCTTGAAGGTCATCGCTGCCCGCATGATGCACCTGTCCCGCGGCGAAGCCGAAGCCTTCTACGCTGTGCACAAGGCACGTCCCTTCTTCAACGACCTGGTCAGCTTCATGATCTCCGGCCCCGTGATGGTCCAGATCTTGGAAGGCGAGAACGCCATCCTCAAGCACCGTGACCTGATGGGCGCCACCGACCCCAAGAAGGCAGCCCCCGGCACCATCCGCGCCGACTTCGCCGACAGCATCGACGCCAACGCCGTGCATGGCTCTGACGCTGCCGAAACCGCTGCCGTGGAGACTGCGTTCTTCTTCCCCGGCATGAACGTGTATTCCCGTTAATTTATGCAATGACGGCCAACCTGCTGGATTTCGATCTTGACGGATTGGCCGCCTATTGCGAGCGGCTGGGTGAGAAGCGTTTTCGCGCCACCCAGCTGTTTCGCTGGATTCATCAAAAAGGGGCTGCGCAATTTGACGACATGAGCGATCTCGCCAAGTCGCTGCGCGAAAAACTCAAGGCCTACGCCACCATCCAGCCGCTGCCGGTTCTGACCCAGCAGATGTCGACGGATGGCACCATCAAATGGCTTTTCGATGTCGGTGGCGGCAATGCCATCGAGTCGGTTTTCATCCCCGAGGACGATCGCGGCACCTTGTGCGTGTCCAGCCAGGCGGGCTGCGCCGTGGCCTGCCGGTTCTGTTCGACCGGGCACCAAGGCTTCAGTCGCAATCTCACCATGGGCGAAATCATTGCCCAGCTGTGGTTTGCCGAGCATTTCTTGCGCAAGCACCTGGGAACCAACGAGCGTGTCATCTCCAATGTGGTGATGATGGGCATGGGTGAGCCTTTGCAGAACTACACCGCACTGATTCCGGCGCTCAAGGTCATGCTCGATGACCATGGTTACGGACTGTCGCGTCGGCGTGTCACCGTGTCAACCTCTGGTGTGGTTCCGTTTATGGACCGTTTGGGACAGGATTGTCCGGTGGCATTGGCGGTTTCGTTGCATGCGCCCAACGATGCCCTGCGTGACCAACTCGTTCCACTGAATCGCAAGTACCCGCTGGCGGAGCTGATGCAGGCGTGCCAGCGATATCTGCAAGTGGCCCCACGCGACTTCATCACGTTTGAATACTGCATGCTCGCCGGTGTCAATGACCAGCCAGCGCATGCCCTTGAGTTGTTGGACCTGGTGCGAAGCTATGGGGACGGCCGCGCCTGGTGCAAGTTCAACCTGATTCCGTTTAACCCATTCCCTGCTTCCGGCCTGGCCCAATCACCTGCAACGGCTGTGGCCGCTTTTGCAAAGATTTTGAGCGACGGGGGCATTGTGACGACAATCCGAAAGACCCGTGGCGATGACATCGACGCCGCGTGTGGGCAATTGGCTGGCGATGTGCAAGACCGCACGGGCATTCAGGCCCGTATTCAGAAACAGCGGTCGATTCCGATCCAGCCGGTGTTCGATGCAACTTCTAAACCAAGAGAGGACGGCTTTCATGACTGACAAGTTGCGAGCGCTAGCGGCGTTGGCTTTGACCAGTGTGATGTGGTTAGGTGCCGCAGGGACGGCCGTAACGCTGCTCAGCGGCTGTGCCGCCACGGGGGGAGTGGCCAATGCCAGTGGCGATATCGTCACTGACTCCGATGAGCCAGAGAGCCGCAAGCGCGCGCGTTTGCGTTTGGAGCTTGCTGCTGCCTATCTGGACAAGGGGCAGACGACCGATGCGCTGGACCACGTCAAGCAATCCATCGCTGCCGATCCCAACATGGCTGATGCCTACAGCATGCGCGGGCTGATATACATGCGCATGAATGAAATGGGACTGGCTGAGGAGAGTTTCAAGCGCGCGCTGTCCCTCAATCCGCGTTCCGCTTCGGTGCAGCACAACTACGGGTGGCTGTTGTGTCAAACCAAGCGCTATGCCGAATCGGCACAAATGTTCTCGTCTGCCTTGGCCAATCCAACCTACGGAGAACGCGCCAAGACGTGGATGGCGCAGGGGCTATGCCAACAACGTGCAGGCGAGCGCGCTGAGGCCGAGGCGAGCCTGATGCGGGCCTACGAGCTCGATGCTGGCAACCCCATCGTTGCCTACAACCTTTCGCTTATGTTGTTTCAGCGTGGCGATCTGGTTCGGGCGCAGTTTTATGTGCGACGACTGAACAACAGCGAGCTGGCCAATTCGGAGTCGTTGTGGTTGGGCATCAAGGTAGAACGCCGTCTGGGCAACCGGGAGGCGATGGACCAGCTTGGTGCGCAGTTGAAGAAACGATTTGCACAGTCGCGTGAAGCGGCAGCATTTGAACGGGGTGCGTTTGATGAGTGAAGGCGATGAAGTCCAGGCGGCTGCCGTCCCCTTGAGTGCGGGGGCCATGCTGCGCCGGGCACGGGAGACCGCAGGCATGCATATTGGCGCGTTGGCGGTGACCATGAAAATCCCCGTCAAAAAACTTGAGGCGCTGGAGGCCGATCAACTGGATCAACTGCACGACGCTGTGTTTGTCCGCGCATTGGCGTCCAGCATGTGCAGAACCCTGCATATCGATCCAACACCCGTGCTGGAGCGGCTGCCGGACCACAAGAAGCCCCAGTTCCAGTCGGATGAACGCGGACTAAATGCTCCATTTCGGGTAGCGGGTGAGCAGCGTAGCCTGTCTTTGCGCCCTTTGCTGACCAGTCCGGCGACCATCATCGTCGCCTTGCTGCTGGTTGCGGCATTGGTGGTGTACTTGTTCCCGGAGATCCGACATCGTGAGCCCGTTGCCGAAACACCAACCGAACCCGTCGTGGCGGAGGAGTCGCGCAGTCCTGCGACGCCAAGCCCCAGTGTTGCGCAAGAGGCTGCACCTGCTGCTGCGCTGATCATTGCACCTCCTGTGGCGTCCAAAGCTTCGGAACCCGAGCCCGTGGCTCAGCCCGTGCAGGCAGTGAGTGCGGCGTCGACTCCCGTTGCTGCGACGGCAGTGCAGCAGGTTGCCAGCGCCGCCAAGCCTGGCGCGAGTGCCCCTGCATGGCCAACGGACGGTTTGGTTGTCTTCAAGGCGCGAGGCACCAGTTGGGTCAAGGTGTCGGATGCGAAGGCCAACGTGCTTCTGAGTAAGACCATGGTTGCGGGTGAGCAGATCGGAGTCTCCGGTGCCTTGCCATTTGCTGTGGTGATCGGGCGCATTGACCTGACCGATGTTCTCGTCCGCGGGCAGCCTTATGTCGTACAAGGAGCCTCCAAAGACAATGTGGCGCGATTTGAGGTGAAGTAGTGAGCGAGAGTGCGTTTCAAAACCCGGTTAAACGAAATTCACTGCAATCGCGGATATCGTGGGGACAGCGCTTGGTTACAGTGGGCGGTGGGGCGCCGGTGCGTCTGCAATCCATGACGAACACCGACACAGCCGATGCCATTGCCACCGCCATTCAGGTCAAGGAGCTCGCACTGGCAGGCTCAGAAATGGTGCGCATCACGGTCAATACCCCGGAGGCGGCACAGGCCGTCCCCTACATTCGGGAACAACTTGATCGCATGGGCGTGGACGTTCCCCTGATTGGCGACTTCCACTACAACGGACACCGATTGTTAACGGACTTTCCGGACTGTGCCCAGGCTTTGTCCAAGTACCGAATCAACCCGGGGAACGTGGGTAAAGGGGAAAAGAAGGACAAACAGTTCGCCATGATGGTGGAGGCCGCGGTCCGCTGGAACAAAGCCATCCGCATTGGTGTCAACTGGGGTAGCCTGGATCAGGAGTTGCTCGCCGCGATGATGGACGAGAACAGCCGTCGCACGCAGCCCTGGGATGCCAAGATCGTCATGTACGAGGCGCTGATTGCCTCTGCGGTGGACTCTGCGCGCGCTGCCGAGGCCATTGGCCTGCCGTCCGGGCAGATCATTCTGTCGTGCAAGGTCAGCGGAGTGCAGGACTTGATCGCTGTGTACCGTGAACTTGGGCGTCGTTGCAGCTACCCGCTGCATTTGGGTTTGACCGAGGCGGGCATGGGAACCAAAGGTACCGTGGCGTCTGCCGTGGCGATGGGCGTGTTGCTGCAGGAAGGGTTGGGTGACACCATCCGGGTGTCGCTGACGCCCGTTCCCGGGGAGTCACGCACCCAGGAGGTGGTGGTCGCTTCAGAAATCGTGCAGGCACTGGGCCTGCGCCATTTTGTGCCCAGTGTGACTGCCTGTCCAGGATGTGGCCGAACCACTAGCACCACGTTCCAGGAGCTGACGCAACAGATTGACAGCTTCTTGCGCGAGCAAATGCCGGTCTGGCGCGCTCGCTATCCGGGGGTGGAAAACCTCAAGGTTGCCGTCATGGGGTGTATTGTCAACGGACCCGGTGAGAGCAAGCATGCCGATATTGGCATCAGCCTGCCGGGAACGGGTGAAGCTCCCGCAGCGCCGGTCTATATCGACGGCGAAAAGCGCATGACGCTGCGTGGTGACACCATTGCCACCGAATTCCAGACCATCGTTGAAGACTACATCGTGAATCGCTTTGGGTCGACGGCCCAGGGCCCATCACACGACGCATAAGGGATCGCATGTCCGAGAAGAACCTTGCCAGCAAGGCAGACAAACTTTTTGCCGTCAAGGGCATGAATGACATCCTGCCGCCAGATTCGGCGCGTTGGGAGTGGTTTGAGGCCCAGGTACGCGAGCTGATGGCGCGCCATGCGTACCGCAACATACGCACCCCTATCGTGGAACCCACCGCGCTCTTTGTCCGTGGTACTGGTGAGACTACCGATATTGTCGAAAAGGAGATGTATTCCTTTGAAGACAAGCTCAATGGCGAAGCCCTCACCCTGCGACCCGAGAACACCCCTGGTGTGGTGCGCGCTGCCATCGAGCACAACCTCACCTATGACGGGCCCAAGCGCCTTTACTACATGGGACCCATGTTTCGGCACGAGCGTCCCCAGCGCGGTCGTTATCGGCAGTTCCATCAGCTTGGCGCTGAAGCGCTGGGATTTTCCGGCCCCGAAGTGGATGCCGAACTCATGCTGCTGGCCTACCAGGTGTTGACGCAATTGGGTGTGCGTTCGGTCCGCGTTGAACTCAATAGTCTGGGGATCCCCGCGGAACGGCATGCCCACCGTGCTGCGCTGATTGCCTACCTGCAGAGCCATGCGCAGTTGCTGGACGCCGACGCCCAGCGGCGTTTGCATGCCAATCCTTTGCGAATCCTGGATACCAAGAATCCTGCCATGCAGGACATGGTCAATGCCGCCCCGCAATTGCTTGACTTCCTGGGCGACGCATCTCTTAAGCATTTTGATACCGTCAAGTCGCTCCTGAGTGCATGTGGCGTGGCATGGTCGGTAAATCCGCGATTGGTACGTGGCTTGGACTACTACTCACATACGGTTTTTGAGTTCATAACGGATGAGCTGGGTTCGCAAGGGACGCTCTGTGGCGGCGGCCGCTATGACGGTCTTTTCGAACTGTTGGGGGGTAAACCCACGCCCGCGGTGGGTTGGGGCATGGGGGTGGAGCGAGTGCTCGAACTACTCCGTGTTCAAGGTGTCGCTGGGCCTGACCATGTACCGGACGCCTATGCCATCGTCGCCGAGGCATCGCTTTTGACCACGGTTTTGCCTTGTCTGCAGCGACTGCGTGCCATGGGCGTCAAGGTGCAGATGCATGCCAGCGCGGGCGAGGGTATGGGGAGCTTCAAGTCCCAGTTCAAACGCGCAGATGCATCTGGTGCTCAATTCGCCTTGATCTTTGGTGCTGACGAAATCGCCAATGGCATGGTTACTGTCAAGGCGCTGCGTGACGGCGTTGGTCAGCAGGAACAGCATGCATTGAACACCCTGGAACAGTGGGCCAACCGCCTACAATCTCCCGCTTAACTTGATATACCCATGGCAAACCATCTCGACCTCGAAGAACAAGAGCAGCTTGATGAACTCAAGCATTTCTGGAAGCAATACGGCAATCTGATTTCCTGGATTTTGATCGTCGTACTCGGCGCCATTGGGGCCTGGAATGGCTACCAGTACTGGCAAACCCGCCAAGCTGCGCAAGCTGCGGTCATGTATGACGAAGTGGACAAAGTGGTTCGCGGCGGTGATGTGGAAAAAGCGCAGCGTGCCTTCAATGACATGAAGGACCGCTTTGCCGGCGCTGCTTACACCCAACAGGCTGCTCTGCTGTTGGCACGCATGGCCTACGATGCGGGCAAAGTTGACGTAGCCAAAGCGTCGTTGACATGGTTGTCCGAGCATGCCAAGGATGACGGGTTTGCTGCCATGGCTAAATTGCGGTTGGCCGCCATTTTGTTGGAAACCAAGTCCTACGATGAGGCACTCAAGCAATTGCAGACCATGCCGGATGCTTTTGCGGGCTTGGCGGCGGACCGCCGGGGTGATATCTACAACCAGCAAGGCAAGGCTGCGGAAGCGAAAGCTGAGTACCTGAAGGCGTACAAATCCATGGACGAGCAGGCACCTTACCGCCGTATCCTGGTCGTCAAACTCAACGCCATGGGTCTTGATCCCGAAGCAGATGCGAAGACCAGTAAATCAGGGGGTGCATCGTAATGCAAGCATTCACCAAGCGGTTCGCTGCTTTGCTGGCGACAGCAGTCGTGGTTGCCGGATTGACGGCATGTTCCGGAACCAAACGCCCCAAGCCAGCGGATCTGGGGCCGAACCCTGCGGCCATCGGCGTGCGCACGGCATGGACTGCTTCGATCGGATCCGTCACATTCCCTTTGAGTGCTCGCGTCGTTGACAACCTGGTTTACTTGGCAAGTTCAGACGGCGTTGTAGTTGCCATTGATGCCCGTACGGGAGGAGACTTGTGGCGCAGCAACCTGGGCGTGAAGTTGAACGCAGGTGTTGGCAGTGATGGTCGCTATGCGGCAGTGGTCAGCCGCGATGGCGAGTTGATCAATCTGGATGGTGGCAAGGAAATCTGGCGCCAAAAGCTCGGGGCCACGAGTCTGACGGCTCCTTTGGTTGCCGGTTCACGGGTGTTTGTACTGGCGGCGGATCGCGCCGTTACCGCATACGACGCGCAAAGCGGGCGCAAGCTGTGGTCTCAGCCTCGTACGGGCGACGCACTTACCTTGGGCAAGTCCGGCATCATCATGGCAGTGGGCGACACGCTCGTGGTGGGGCAAGGCGGGCGTCTGGTTGGTATGCAGCCGCTCACCGGCAAAGTGCGCTGGGATGTCCAGGTTGCCAATAGTCGAGGGACCAATGAAGTGGAGCGCTTGGTCGATTTGATTGCTGGCGTGAGTCGCCAGGGCGATCAGGTCTGCGCGCGAGCCTTTCAATCCACTGTCGGGTGCGTGGATGCATCGCGTGGGACACTGCTGTGGAGCAAGAGCGCCAATGGTGCCACTGGCCTGGACGGAGACGCGCAGATGGTTTACGGGACGGAAAGCGACGGTAATGTCGTCGCTTGGCAGCGTAAGGACGGGGAGCGCATGTGGGTCTCAGAACTCCTGCGCTACCGTTACTTGACCGCTCCGACCGTTGTTGGGAAATCCGTCGTGGTGGGGGATGACACCGGTACGGTGCATTTCCTGTCAAGTGACAAAGGCAACACCCTCAATCGCATGTCCACCGATGGTTCCCCCATCGTCACAACGCCTGTTTTGGCGGGCCAGACCTTGGTGGTGGTCACGCAGCGCGGTGGTGTTTTCGGCTTCAAGTCCGAGTAACGCTGGAGTGCGTTGTTGATGAAACCAGTTATCGCCTTGGTCGGTCGGCCCAACGTTGGAAAGTCCACGCTTTTCAATCGACTGACCAAGAGCCGCGATGCGATCGTCGCCGACTTCGCGGGGTTGACGCGAGACCGGCACTACGGCAATGGTCGCCTCGGGCGGCGCGAGTTCATCGTTATTGACACGGGTGGATTTGAGCCGGATGCTGGTAGCGGCATCTATATGGAAATGGCCAAGCAAACGCGTCAGGCTGTGGCAGAGGCCGATGTCGTCGTGTTTGTCGTGGATGCCCGCGCCGGGTTGTCCGGGCAGGATCATGAAATCGCGGCGTTCTTGCGCAAGTTGGGAAAGCCCTGCATTCTGGTGGCCAACAAGGCTGAGGGGATGAAGGAGGGTGCCCAACTGGCCGAGTTCTACGAGCTCGGGCTGGGGGATGTCCTGCCCGTGGCCGCAGCACACGGACAGGGTGTTCGCTCCATGCTGGAGCGGGCGCTAGAGGTTCTTGCCCTGCCCGAACCGGATGAAGAAGAGGAACCGACCGAGTCCACTGCCATCAAATTAGCCGTGGCAGGACGCCCCAACGTAGGCAAGTCAACATTGATCAACACCTGGTTGGGTGAAGAGCGGTTGGTTGCATTTGACCTGCCTGGAACCACCCGTGACGCCATCACCGTGCCCTTTGAGTACAAGGGGCAGCGGTTCGAGCTCATTGACACCGCCGGTCTGCGAAAAAAAGGGCAGGTGTTTGAGGCAATCGAGAAGTTTTCGGTGGTCAAGACGCTGCAGGCGATTGAGTCTGCGCATGTCGTTTTGCTACTGATCGATGCAACGCAAGGCGTAACGGACCAGGACGCCCACATTGCGGGATACGTGCTGGAATCCGGTCGTGCAGTGGTGGTCGCCGTCAACAAGTGGGATGCCATCGACGAATACCAACGCGAGTTGGTGAAACGTTCACTGGAGACCCGATTGGCTTTCCTGAAGTTTGCAGCGCTGCATCTCATTTCGGCACGCAAGCGCCAAGGCCTGGCTCCGCTTTGGGATTCCATCTTGCAGGCATACCGTGCGGCGAACTGCAAGATGCCCACGCCCATTTTGACCCGCTTGTTGATGGAGGCTGTGCAGTTTCAGACTCCCAAGAAGGTTGGTGCCCATCGTCCAAAGCTTCGTTATGCCCACCAAGGTGGCATGAACCCGCCGGTCATCGTCGTGCATGGCAACTCCCTGGAGCATGTCACCGAAGCCTACAAGCGGTTTCTCGAAGGGCGGTTCCGCAAGGCGTTCAACCTGATCGGCACACCTTTGCGCATCCAGATGAAGTCGGCAGAGAATCCTTACGCTGACAAAGAGAACTCCTAGCGCTATCAACCCCAGGCCATCCAAGGTGAAGCTGCGCTATTCGTAGCAGGCGTTCAGGCTTGTGGTATCGTCCAACCCTGTATCAATTACTTGAACACGGAGAATATCGTGAGCAACAAAGGTCAATTACTGCAAGATCCGTTCCTGAATATCCTGCGTCGGGAGCATGTGCCGGTTTCGATTTACCTGGTGAACGGAATCAAATTGCAGGGGCAAGTGGAGTCTTTTGACCAGTATGTGGTCCTCCTGCGCAATACCGTCACCCAAATGGTGTACAAGCATGCCATTTCGACCATTGTTCCAGGCCGCGCCGTGAACATGGCCAGCGCCAATCAAGAAGATAGCCACTCGGCCTGAGCGACTCCTGCGTGCCCGCGCCTGCATACAGGTGTGAGCGGGTGTTACTTGGACGATCCGTTTCAATTTGACTGACGCTCCCCAATCCCAAGGCACACCGGTTGTTCTGGTGGGTGTGGACTTCGGAGAATCCAATTTCGACGGTGAATTGGAGGAACTTGGTTTGCTCGCGCAGTCTGCAGGCATGCATCCGGTTGGCCGTCTGACCTGCAAGCGAAAAGCTCCCGATGCGGCTTTGTTTGTAGGGTCGGGTAAGGCCGAAGAGATCAAGTTGCTGGCGACCCAGCTGGGTGCTCAGGAGGTTCTTTTTGACCAAAGCTTGAGCCCTGGACAACAACGCAACCTGGAACGCCAACTAGGCGTGCCGGTCAACGATCGCACCTTCTTGATTCTGGATATCTTTGCTCGTCGTGCTCGTAGTCACGAAGGGAAGCTTCAGGTTGAGTTGGCGCGTTTGCAGTATTTGAGCACGCGTTTGGTTCGTCGATGGTCGCACCTGGAACGGCAAAGCGGAGGCATCGGCATGCGTGGAGGTCCTGGCGAGGCTCAGATTGAGCTTGACCGTCGCATGATCGCGGAGACCATCAAGCGAACCAAGGACCGCCTCTCCAAGGTGAAGCGTCAACGGCAAACGCAGCGCCGCCAGCGCGAACGAAGAGATGCTTTCAATATTTCCTTGATCGGATACACCAATGCGGGGAAGTCCACGTTGTTCAATGCGCTGGTCAAGGCCCGAGCTTATGCGGCTGACCAGTTGTTTGCCACGCTGGACACCACCACGCGGCAACTTTATCTGGGTGAAGCCGGTCGCAGCGTTTCCTTGTCAGACACGGTAGGCTTCATTCGTGACTTGCCCCACGGTCTGGTGAACGCTTTTCAGGCGACTTTGCAGGAGGCTATCGATGCCGACTTGCTCCTGCACGTCGTTGATGCCTCCAATCCGCAATTCGCGCTGCAAATGATGCAGGTGCAGAAAGTGCTGCAGGAAATCGGCGCGGAGCACATTCCACAGTTGCTGGTTTTCAACAAGCTCGATGCCTTGCCACCCGAGCAATTGCCGGTAAAACTGGAGGATTTCATGGATGTGGACGGCGTGCAAACTCAGCGTGTATTTGTCAGCGCCCGCAGTGGCCAGGGCCTGCCTTTGCTGCGCGCGCGCTTGGCGGAAATCGCGGCACGGGCTCTGCCAACGCTGGAGCCAGCTACTCCTGACCAAACCCCCTTTTCAGATAGGGATGCGCTCTAATTGGGCACAATCGGACGTGCAAAACAAGATCTGCTATGAAAACTGCTAGTCGAACATGGTTTCCGGGCACCGCACTGCAAAGACTGCGGGGGGTGTTCAATTTGAATGATCCCCGATGGGGTCGTGGCGAGGACAAGCCGACGGAGCCATCCAAGCCTTCCAACGACCCTCCAACGGAGCAACAGCCGTCCAAGCCTCAATCCGACTGGGGCGCGCGTCCTGGGTCGTCCCAGTCCGGGCCGCCCGATCTTGACGAGTATTGGCGCGAATTCAATCGCAAGCTGGCGAGCCTCTTTGGTAAGGGCAGTCCTTCCGGTGGCGGCAACGGCGGTGGCAATTTTCAGCCCGACATGCGTAACGCTGGCGTGGGTGCTGGCTTGATTGCGGGCGTGCTGGTGCTGATCTGGCTTGCCACCGGATTTTTCATCGTCCAGGAAGGTCAGCAGGCGGTCATCACACAATTCGGAAAATACAAAACGACCGTTGGAGCTGGCTTCAACTGGCGTTGGCCGAGCCCGATTCAACGCCACGAAATGGTATTTGTGACGCAGATTCGGTCGGTCGATGTCGGGCGTGACACCATTCTGAAGGCCACGGGTCTGCGTGAATCGGCCATGTTGACCGAAGATGAAAACATTCTCGATATCAAGTTCGCCGTGCAATACCGTTTGAACGACGCGCGGGCTTTTCTGTTCGAAAGCAAGAATCCTGAGCAAGCCGTGGTGCAAGCGGCTGAAACCGCCGTACGCGAAGTGCTTGGCAAGATGAAGATGGACGCCGCGCTCTCCGAAGAACGTGACCAGATTGCCCCCAGGGTGCGAGCCCTGATGCAGGCTATCCTGGAGCGCTACAAGGTGGGTATCGACATCGTGGGCATCAATCTGCAGCAAGGTGGCGTTCGTCCGCCAGAGCAGGTGCAAGCTTCGTTTGACGACGTTCTCAAGGCGGGTCAGGAGCGCGAACGCGCCAAGAACGAGGCGCAGGCCTATGCCAACGACGTGGTGCCGCGTGCCGTGGGTACAGCGTCGCGCTTGAAAGAAGAGTCCGAGGCTTACAAGGCTCGCGTCATCGCCCAGGCTCAAGGTGATGCCCAGCGGTTTCGCTCGGTGTTGGCCGAATACCAGAAAGCACCCCAAGTGACACGCGATCGCATGTACCTGGACACTATGCAGCAAATCTACGCCAATGTCACCAAGGTGGTGGTTGATTCCCGCCAGGGGTCCAACCTGTTGTATCTGCCGTTGGAGAAACTCATGCATGCCAGTGCCACCCCCGAAGCGGCCTCGGTGCCGGTATCGCTGGGTACGGTGCCAGTCAGCGGAACGCTGAACAGTACACCTGCCACGACCAATTCATCGGACGCGCGTGGCCGCGACGCCGCTCGTAGTCGTGAGCGCGATGCACGCTGAAGGAACGTCATGAATCGGATCGGCTTATTTGTTACTTCGTTGCTGGTGCTGATTGCACTGAGCAGTTCAACTTTGTTCGTGGTGGACCAGCGTCAGTTTGGGGTGGTTTATTCCTTCGGGCAGATCAAGGACGTGATTACGGAGCCTGGCCTGAATGCCAAGCTGCCGCCGCCCTTCAATACGGTGTCCTACATCGACAAGCGGCTGTTGACCCTGGACAGTTCGGACGCTGAACCCATGCTGACGGCCGAAAAACAGCGGGTGGTGATCGACTGGTACGTGCGCTGGCGCATTACGGAGCCTACGGAATACATTCGCAACGTTGGATTGAACGAAAGTGCGGGTGCGAGCCAGCTCAGCCGTGTCGTACGGAATGCGTTCCAGGAAGAAATCAACAAGCGCACCGTCAAGGAGTTGCTGTCGCTGAAACGTGAAGACCTGATGGCTGCCGTTAAGGCCGAAGTGTTGGCCAAGGTGCGCGGAACCAAGCCCTGGGGCGTGGATGTGGTAGATGTTCGCATTACGCGGGTGGACTATGTCGAGGCGATTACCGAGTCCGTCTACCGTCGCATGGAGGCCGAACGCAAACGCGTTGCCAACGAATTGCGCTCGACTGGTGCGGCTGAAGGGGAAAAGATTCGTGCCGATGCCGACCGCCAACGCGAAGTGACTATTGCCAATGCCTACCGCGACGCCCAAAAGACCAAAGGCGAGGGCGATGCCGAAGCCGCTCGGATCTATGCCGAAGCGTTTGGACGAGACCCGCAGTTTGCCCAGTTCTATCGCAGCCTGGAGGCCTACAAGGCCAGCATGGCCAACAAGGGCGATGTCATGGTGCTCGACCCCGGCGCGTCCGAGTTCTTCAAGGTGATGCGCAATGGGGGCGGCAATGCCCCTGCTGCGAAGAAATAAGCTTTGAACGCTGACACGCTCTGGCTGGCTTTGGCTCTGGTGCTGGTTTTTGAAGGTTTGCTACCCTTCTTGAACCCTCAGGGCTGGCGGCGCATGTTTGTCCAGTTGCTGGGCCTGCAGGATGGCCAAATTCGATTCTTCGGCTTGATCAGCATTCTGATCGGCGTGGCACTGATCTGGTGGCTGGCGCCTTGATCGTGCTGTGTAAGCAAACGGCCTGCACAAGCCCGGTAAAATCGCGGTTTTAATAGACCGCTGTTTTTCCATGTCCGCCTGGGTCCTGCCCGATCACATTGCCGATGTATTGCCTTCCGAGGCGCGTCACATCGAAGAAATCCGTAGAGACCTGCTGGACGTGGCGCGATGCTACGGCTACGAGCTCGTAATGCCGCCCATGCTGGAGCATCTGGAGTCTCTGCTGTCCGGAACCGGCGAAGCGCTCGATCTCCAAACCTTCAAGCTGGTAGACCAATTGTCGGGTCGCATGCTGGGGTTGCGAGCGGACTGCACACCCCAGGTCGCGCGCATTGATGCCCACCTTCTGAACCGTGCCGGCGTTGCGCGGCTGTGCTATTGCGGCCCGGTGCTGCATACCCGTCCCGACGGCCCCCATGCCACGCGCGAGCCGCTGCAATACGGGGCGGAAATCTACGGACACAATGGCCTTGAAGCCGATCTTGAAATTCTGACGCTAGCGCTGGATGCCCTTCGGGTTGCGCGTGTACCGTCGAGCCGCGTGGACTTGGGCGATGCGCGTATCGTGCGGTCCGTGCTGGCTGATGCCCAGCTCAAACCGGGCGTTCTGGCACAGGTGCAGGTGGCGTTGGCTGCGAAAGACGCCAGCGAGGTGCGCGCGCTGCTCAAGCATGCGCCTGCCGCCACGACGCAGTCGCTGCTGACCCTGTTGCAGTTGTACGGCGATGCCGCCGTACTGCAGGAAGCGCGCGCAGCATTGCCCGACGTCGGCTCGTTGCGCGTGGCGCTGGAGCAGTTGCAGTGGCTGTCCGGGCATCTCGATGGGGTTAGTGTCTCGTTTGATCTGGCCGACATGCGGGGCTATGCGTACTACAGCGGTGCCATGTTCTCCGTGTACGTGCCCGGCGCGGCTGACGCCGTGATTCGAGGCGGTCGGTACGACGAGGTTGGTGAGGTCTTTGGGCGCAAGCGCCCCGCCGTAGGCTTTAGCCTGGATATCAAAACGCTGGCCGCAGTGGCCCAGAAACGCAGTCTGCGTGCCGCCATACGGGCTCCTTGGGGTGAAGATGCCCTCTTGCGCGCTGCCATTGCGCGCCTGCGCAGCCAGGGCGAGACGGTGGTCTGCACCCTGCCGGGTCATGAAAGTGAAATCGATGAGTTCCATTGCGATCGTTGCCTGGTGCAGGTAGACGGGCAATGGGTTGTGCAAACGATCTGAGAAATCTCCAAAATGAATGTAACCAAAGGACGCAACGTCGTCGTCGTCGGCACGCAATGGGGCGACGAAGGCAAAGGCAAGCTGGTGGACTGGCTGACCGAGAGTTCGCAAGGTGTGGTGCGCTTCCAGGGCGGCCACAATGCAGGGCACACGCTGGTCATCAATGGCGTCAAGACGGCTTTGCACCTGATTCCCAGCGGCATCATGCGCCCGGGCGTGAAGTGCTATATCGGCAATGGTGTGGTGTTGTCGGCGGCCAAGCTGTTCGAAGAGATCGAAGGGTTGGAAAAGGCCGGGGTGGAAGTGCGCTCGCGTCTGCGTGTTTCCGAGGCCTGCCCGCTGATTCTGCCGTTCCACGCTGCGCTAGACGTGGCTCGAGAAGCTGCGCGCGAGAAGGGCGGCACCGAGAAGATCGGCACCACCGGGCGTGGCATTGGACCTGCCTACGAAGACAAGATCGCCCGCCGTGCGTTGCGCGTGCAAGATCTGAAGTATCCCGAGCGTTTCGCTGCCAAACTGCGCGAACTGCTGGATTTGCACAACCATGTGCTCACCAGCTACCTGGGTTCTGCCAGCTTTACCTTCGGCGATGCTCTTAAGCCATATGTCCAGGACGGTCGGGTGCAATTCGAGGTGGTCTACGCTGAGGCCATGCGCCATGCCGAGTTACTCAAACCCATGATGGCCGACGTTTCGCGTGAACTCAATGAAGCGCATCACCATGGCGCCAACTTGCTGTTCGAAGGTGCCCAGGGTACGTTGCTGGACGTGGACCACGGTACCTACCCCTACGTGACCTCTAGCAACTGCGTGGCGGGCAATGCGGCGGCTGGGTCCGGTGTGGGGCCCGGCATGTTGCACTACATCCTGGGCATTACCAAAGCCTATTGCACCCGCGTGGGTGGGGGTCCATTCCCGACCGAGCTGGAGTGGGAGAAGGAAGGCACACCCGGCTACCACATGAGCACCGTAGGCGCCGAGAAAGGCGTCACTACCGGGCGTTCGCGCCGCTGTGGCTGGTTCGATGCGGCGTTGCTCAAACGCTCGGCCCAGGTCAATGGCCTGTCGGGTCTGTGTATCACCAAGCTCGATGTGCTGGACGGTCTGAAAGAGCTGATGCTGTGCACGGGCTACGAGCTCGACGGCGAGACCATCGACATCCTGCCCATGGGAGCCGACGAAATTGCACGATGCAAGCCGGTGTACGAAACGATCGAAGGCTGGAGTGAAAGCACCGTGGGTATCACCCAGTACGACAAACTTCCCGTCAATGCACGCCTGTACTTGCAGCGCATTGAGCAGGTTACCGGTGTGCCGATCCATATGGTTTCGACCAGCCCGGACCGCGACCACACGATCTTGATGCGCCATCCGTTTTTGGCTGAATAGTCTTTTTGCTGGGTTTTGGTCAAAAACCGCACCTAGCCCCCGTAAACACTGCACAAGCAGCTATCAAAACAGGAGCACACCATGTTGACGGAAGACGGAAAGCATCTCTACGTAAGCTACGACGAATACCACAACCTGATCGAAAAGCTGGCCATCAAGATCTTCCAGTCGGGCTGGGAATTCGACACCATCCTGTGTCTGGCGCGCGGGGGCATGCGCCCCGGTGACATCCTGTCGCGTGTGTTCGACAAGCCCCTGGCCATCATGTCCACCAGCTCCTACCGTGCCGAAGCCGGAACCCAGCAGGGGAACCTGGATATCGCCCGCTACATCACCACGCCCAAGGGCGAAATCGCAGGTCGTGTGCTGCTGGTGGACGATCTGGCAGACTCCGGCAAGACACTGGCTGCCGTGATTCACCAGCTCAAGAACAACTACGCGCCCATCACCGAACTGCGCAGTGCCGTCATCTGGACGAAAGCGCTTTCCACCTTTACGCCCGATTACTCGGTCGAGTTCTTGCCGACCAATCCCTGGATTCACCAGCCGTTTGAAGGCTACGATGCCATGCGTCCGACCCAACTGATCGAAAAGTGGAGCGTGTGAGCCATCCTGTCACCACGCTCATCCACCACCCCTATGTCGCACCAGACGGGTTTGCGGCGCCGCAACCAGGGGTGTTCAAGGCATCGACGGTGTTCTTTCCCAACGTGGCCGCGATGCGTAGCCGCGAATGGAAAGACAAAACGGCCTACACCTATGGCCTGCATGGCACACCCACGACCTATGCTCTGGAGGAACGCCTGTGCAGTCTGGAGGGCGGCTTGCAGTGCGTATTGGCTCCCAGTGGCTTGGCGGCCATTGCCTTGGTGGCACAAGCCCTGCTGAAGGTCGGCGATGAAGTCCTGATACCCGACAACGCCTACGGCCCCAACAAGGCCCTGGCCGAAGGGGAGTTGCGAAGCTGGGGAATCACCCATCGTTACTACGATCCGATGGATGCGCAAGACCTGGCAGCCAAACTATCCGATCGCACTGCGCTGGTCTGGGTCGAGGCTGCCGGATCGGTCACATTGGAATTCCCGGACCTGGTGGCCTTGGTCCGCACAGCCAAGCGCCATGGTGTCCGGGTAGCCCTGGACAACACCTGGGGTGCGGGGATGGCCTTTAGGCCCTTTGATCTGTTGCCCGAAACCGAGCCGGGGTGGGGTGTAGACGTGTCCGTCCATGCCCTCACCAAATACCCCAGTGGGGGTGGCGATGTGTTGATGGGCTCCGTCATCACGCGCGATGCGGCATTGCACCTGCGCATCAAGCTGACCCACATGCGTCTGGGCTTGGGCGTTGGCGCCAATGACGCTGAAGCCGTTCTGCGCGCACTGCCCAGCATAGCATTGCGCTACCAGGCTCACGATGCCTCGGCGCGCGCGCTGGCGCATTGGTGCTGCAACCGACCTGAATTTGCGCAGGTCTTGCACCCGGCGTTGTCAAGTTCCCCCGGACACGCGCATTGGAAGGCGCTGTGCGTCAACGGCGCCGGTGGAGCCGCTGGCTTGTTCAGCGTCATCCTGCATGCACGATTCAGCCAAGCCCAAGCCGACGCGTTTTGCGATGCACTGCGGTTGTTTCGCCTGGGCTACAGCTGGGGCGGGCCGATCAGCTTGGTGGTTCCTTATGACCTGGCCTCCATGCGCGAAACCTGGCCGACACACCTGGCTCAGGGCACCTTGATCCGCTTTTGCGCGGGCCTTGAAGCGGTGCAGGATTTGCAGGACGACATTGAACAGGCGTTAAACGCCCTGCGCTGAGACTGACTTGACCACCGCGGACGGTGGCAACCCAGGGCCCGTGCGCAGTTCTCGCCGCCACGGTACACTTCTTGACATGCATCAAGAAACTCCGGGATCTGGTACCGAAGCGCCGCAGCAGCAAACGACCGGTTGGGCCTCGCATCACACCATTGCTGACTTACAGGCCGTCCACCTTGTTCACTGGCTACGTGCTGCACTGACCGACGCGCGGACCTATCCCTTCATCAGTCTTTTCTACGGTGCCTGCTTCTGGATGATGGCTTTCTCGCTGGGCTGGCTGTTCCAATCCAGCCCGGAGTACGTGATGTCCCTGGCGTCGGGTTGCCTGCTGGTGGGGCCGTTCCTGGCGATGGGCCTGTACGATGTCAGTCGCCGTCGCATGCGTGGGCAAGTGGCACGCTTGCCGGACTCTTTGCTTTGCTGGCGCTTTCAGCTACGTAGCATGGGGTTGCTGGCGCTGGTGTTTCTGGTGCTGGAACTGCTGTGGGGCCGCGCATCGTTGGTGGTGTTTGCAGTTTTTTTCAACACCGGGTTGCCTTCTACCACTGGAGTCGTGCAGGCAGTTTTCAACCCCGACAACTGGGAGTTCATTGTTGCCTATGTGCTTGTCGGCGGGGTATTTGCAGCGGTGGTTTTTGCCACGGCCGTGGTTTCTATTCCCATGATTCTGGATCACGATGCAGATGCTATTACGGCAGCCATTGCCAGCATGGAGGTGGTGGTGCGCAACCCCGGCGTAATGGCGGCCTGGGGCCTGCTGATCAGCGGCACCATCGCGCTGGCCCTGGCCCTGCCTTGGGGGAGCGGCTTGCTCGTCTTGGGGCCGCTACTCGGGCATGCAAGCTGGCATGCCTACTGCTCGGCGGTTCAGTGGCCGGATGACGCTGCCGCAATCGTGGTCTGAGCAGTCAGCAACTGAGCGGCCAGGTCGCTCATGGCTGCGTCGGTGTGGTCCCGGGGAGCCACGCACTGCGCCTGTGTGTACTGCACAAAGTTGCGCTCCATGGATTGCACGTACACCGGGTCGTAATGCAAGGTGAGCAGTTCGCGCACAACCTCGGGTGTGTCGCCTGCCATGACGGTGTCCTTCCAGCGCTGGATCGTGGCTTTGCCGCGCGCCTGCGTGAGCGCATCCAGCCGCTCACAGAAGTGCACCTGGTCTTGCACAAAGGTGTCGTAGTCTTCCATCAACAGCGCGACACGCTCCTCCATGGGAAGCCTGACCTCCAGGCACGGACTGTTGCGCATCCGGTTCACCAGGGCATCTGCCACGCTGACGTTGCCTACTTTCTTGCTTTCACTCTCTACGTAGACGGGGCGCTGGGGATCGAAGCGTCGCAGGGCATTCCAGACCAGGGTGTCAAAGTGTTTCTGGCTGGGTTGGGCACGTCCGGGAATGGCACCGAGAACCGAGCTGCGGTGGCATGCCAGGTCTTCAAGGTCCAGCACTTGGGCGCCTACGCGCTCCAAAGCGTGAAGCAAGCGCGTCTTGCCCGAACCCGTAGTGCCGCAAACCACCTGGAACTGCAACCGGGCGACGCATGTTTCTAGGTCACGCAGCATGGCCGCGCGAAAGGCCTTGTAGCCACCGTCAATCAACGTCACCCTGAAACCAATTTGATCCAGCACCAGGGCCAAAGAACCGCTGCGCTTGCCGCCGCGCCAACAGTACACCAGA
Source organism: Rhodoferax sp. (assembly GCA_046348185.1). GTDB lineage: Bacteria > Pseudomonadota > Gammaproteobacteria > Burkholderiales > Burkholderiaceae_C > Allorhodoferax. The sequence continues at coordinate 724,490 of JAXMER010000013.1, forward strand.
GGATTCCAGCCTTTGGGCTGATCGAGCACATGAGCTTCGATATGCTGCGAGATATTGCGCGCTGCAATGGCCGCACCGCGTTTCTTGGCTTCAAAGGCGCTGACTTGCACATACATTGTGCCGATCGCCTGACGCTCATCGTCATGCAGGGTGGGCCAGTTGACGGCGCCTGGCAGGTGATCCAGCGCAAATTCGCTTTCGCTGCGCGCGTCCACGATCGTCGCGAACGTCTCCAGTTGTGCCACGACGGCATCGGCCTGCATGCGAACCAGACTCATGGCAGCAAGCCTTTCAATGCTGGCCAAACGTTGTCCAGGATCAACGGATGGGCGCTTTCGTTGGGATGGATGCGATCCGCCTGAAACCACTTCGCCGCATCGGGTGCATCGGCAATGTCCTTGAGCAGGAATGGCACCAATGCCGTCTTGCGCTGCTTGGATACGTCGCGATACGTTTGGGCAAACTGCCGGGCGTAGTTGGCGCCGTAATTGGGCGGCACCTCCATGCCCACCAGCAGCACCTTGGCGCCCGCAGCCTGGGCGCTTTGCACCATGGCATCTAGGTTCGTGCGGGTGACCTCCAGCGCAAACCCGCGCAACGCATCGTTGCCGCCCAATTCGATCACAACGATGCCGGGGTGGTGCTGCTCCAGTAATGCGGGCAGCCTGGTCCGGCCGCCCGATGTGGTGTCACCACTGATACTGGCATTAACCACGGTGACCGTGCGCTTGTCCTGCGCTAGGCGTTGTTCCAGTAAGGCGACCCAACCGCTGCCGCGCTTGAGACCGTATTCGGCACTCAGCGAATCGCCCACCACCAGTAGCGTCGTGGACTTGGACGGTGCGGCCTGTACGGTCAAAGTCCCCACGGCGCTTGCCAGGAACAGCAACGCGATACAGTGTCGACGAACGACAGAAAGAACCCTGAGTGCCATGAGTGAAACCATTATTTCGGTAGAGAACGTCTGCAAGTCCGTGACCGACTCGACCGGCACGCTGGACATTCTGAAAAACATCGATTTTGTCTTGCGCCGCCAGGAAACCGCGGCCATCGTGGGGGCCTCGGGCTCCGGCAAGAGCACCTTGCTGTCGATTATTGCCGGTCTGGATACCCCCACGACTGGAACGGTGCGCCTGGGCGGCACCGATTTGTTTGCCCTGGACGAAGACGCACGCGCGGCCGTGCGTGCAACCCAGGTTGGTTTCGTGTTCCAGAGTTTTCAGTTGCTGGGCAATCTGACCGCACTGGAAAACGTCATGCTGCCACTGGAGCTCGCTGGCGCCCGACACGCCCGCAATGCGGCCAGCGACATGCTTGCACGCGTGGGCTTGTCGCAGCGTCTGGGGCACTATCCTCGCGTGCTCAGCGGTGGTGAACAGCAACGTGTGGCACTGGCGCGTGCGTTCGTGGTGCAGCCAGCGGTCTTGCTGGCCGACGAGCCCACCGGTAGCCTGGATTTCGCCACCGGAGAGACCATCATGGCGCTCATGTTCGACCTGAACCGAGAGCATGGCACGACCCTGGTACTGGTCACCCACGACCGTGCCATAGCCCAGCGCTGCGACCGGCGCATCACTATCGAGGCCGGGCGCGTCGTGGACGGTGCCGCCTGACAGCCTGCATGCCCCGGTGCGCTGCGAGGGGTGACGGATAATTGGCCCATGTCATCCCCCAAAGTTCTCTACGGTTTTCATGCCGTTGGCGTGCGCCTGAAAATGGCACCGCAATCCATCGTTGAAATCTATGTCGATCCGACCCGGCGCGACGCGCGTATGCGCCAGTTCATCGAGCGTGTCGGCCAAGCCGGTGTGCGCCTGATCGAGGCCGATAGCCTGCGTCTGGCCAAGCTGGCGGGCAATGCCGGGCACCAGGGGGTGGCAGCGCGTGTCCAGGCTCTTGCGCCCGTACGCTCGCTGGACCAGTTGCTGGAGGATCTGGACACCGCCAACAGCGCGTTGCCCATCGCGCAGCGCAACCATCCCTTGCTGCTGGTGCTCGACGGTGTCACCGACCCGCACAACCTGGGTGCCTGCCTGCGCGTGGCCGATGGTGCGGGCGCGCACGCCGTGATTGCGCCCAAGGATCATGCAGCAGGCATCAACGCCACGGTGGCCAAGGTGGCAAGCGGCGCAGCCGAATCCGTGCCGTATTTCATGGTGACCAACTTGGCGCGCACGCTGGGCGAGTTGAAAGAACGCTCTATCTGGATCACCGGCACCAGCGATGCCGCGCCCCAAACGCTGTACCAGGTGGATCTGCGCGGGCCGACCGCCTTGGTGCTCGGCGCGGAAGGGCAGGGCATGCGCCAGCTCACGGCCAAGACCTGCGATCAGCTGGTCAGTATTCCCATGCGCGGTGCGGTGGAAAGTCTCAACGTTTCTGTGGCCAGTGGTGTGTGCTTGTACGAGGCCTTGCGGCAACGGTTGGCACCCTAGTTGCTATAACAAGTATAGCAATATAGCCAATGTTTACGGGGGGCTAACCACGTATTTATCTTGAACTAGACCCAGCCAAGCGCCCCGAACAGGGCGCCAGCACCCAGAAGCCACAGCATGTGAATGCGGGTGCGCCAGACCAGTACAGCGGCCACGCCCGTCAGCAACCATAGCCACGCCGGATGCGTCGAGCCACCCGGCGCCTGAGCCAGGATCCACCCGGTGGCAATCAGCAGTGCAATCACCACCGGCGCCATGCCTTGCTTGAACGCCCGCACCGCACGCAGTTCCCGGTTGTCATGGGCCCAGCGTGTGGCCGCATAGGTGAGGGTGGTGCTGGGCAGCAAGATGCCCACCATTGCAATGGTCACGCCGAGCAGGGCACTCCACCATGCCGACATCCCGGCGGCAAGGCCGCCTCCCGCATTCAAGCCTACGTTCCAGCCCAGCACGGCGATAAACAACACATTGGGCCCCGGCGCAGCCTGCGCCAGCGCAATGGAGGCATTGAACTGGCCATCACTGATCCAGCCTTTCTGCCCGACGAGGTAGTTGTGCATTTCGGGTGCTGTGGTGATGGCACCGCCAATGGACAACAGGGACAGTGAGAGGAAGTGCACCAGCAGGGACCACCAATCGGCCGGGGTAAAGACGATGCCATTCATGACTGGGCCCCGGCTTCTTGACCCAACTGGTGATACGCCCACAGGCACGCCAAGCCGCCAATGCCGCCCAACACCACAGCCAGCGGCCAACGCCACAGGGCGACCGCGGCAAACGTGAGCGTGGCAATGCCGATGCACATCCAACGCCCCATCACGTTGCTTGACAGGGCAGCCACCATCTTGATGCCGGTGGCGGCAATCAGCCCTGCTGCCACAGCACCCATGCCGCGCAGGGCACCCTGTACGGCAGGCAAGTCGGCATTGCCTCCCAACAGGGCGGCTAGAGCCAGTACGATCAGCAGCGGAAATGTCAACATGCCGGCCAGCGCCGCCAAAGCACCGCCCAGGCCGAAGTAGCGGCCTCCGATCATGAGCGACAAGTTGACCACGTTGGGCCCGGGCAGCACTTGCGCCACCGCCCATTCCTCCACAAATTCCTCGCGGGTCAGCCATTGCTTCTTTTCGACCAACTCACGTTGCACCACCGCCAGTACGCCGCCGAAGCCTTGCAGCGCCAGCGCAGAAAAGGACAGGAACAGGTCGGTGCGTGAACGCGGGCGGCGGGTGGTATCGGGCATCCCTTCACTGTAGCGCAAGGACGTCACAGAGTTTGGGTACAGTGTCGCACTCACTGGAGACTCCCATGCCCATGACATCATCGTTACAACTGGCGCTGCGCGGCGCGCTGATTGGCCTGGCCCTGCTGGGTTTTGGCAACCTGTCGGCCGAAGAGGTGCGGCTGCGTTTGCTCGAAACTACCGACGTGCACATGAACCTGTTGAGTTACGACTACTACCAGGACCGTGGCACCGACCAGTACGGCCTTTCGCGTACGTACACCCTGATCCAGGCGGCCCGCGCCGAAGTGCCCAACAGCCTGCTGTTTGACAACGGTGATTTGCTGCAAGGTAATCCCATGGGGGACTATGTTGCGCGCATCCGCCCGCTGCAGGACGGTGAGACCCACCCGGCCTACCAGGTGATGAACCAGATGGGCTATGACGCCGCCAACATCGGCAATCATGAGTTCAATTACGGACTGGATTTTTTGCGTCGCGCGCTCAAGGGGGCGGCCTTTCCGTACGTGAACGCCAATGTGGTCTGGGCAGACGCCAAGCTGGGCAGCGTAGGCCAGCCGGTGTTCACGCCCTATGTGGTGCTCAATCGCGTGCTCAAGGACGCTCAGGGGCGCACGCACCCCATCAAGGTGGGCGTGTTGGGTCTGGTACCGCCGCAAATCATGCAGTGGGATCGGGGCAACCTTGATGGCAAGGTGATGGCACGAGACATGGTCGTGGCTGCGCGCCACTATGTGCCCCAGATGCGTGCTGAAGGAGCCGATCTGATCATTGCCATTCCCCATTCGGGTTTTGACAAGGTACCCGGTAGCGCTATGGCCGAGAACGCGGTCGGTCCGCTGACCGAAGTGCCAGGCATCGATGCGGTGTTGTTCGGACACGCCCATGCCGAGTTTCCCAGCGCTGCGTTTGCCCAGCACCCCAAGGTGGACCTGGCGCGCGGCACTATCAATGGGGTTCCCTCGGTCATGCCTGGGCGCTGGGGTGACCACCTGGGGGTCATTGACCTGGTGCTGGACCACACCGACAAGGGTTGGAAGGTAACCGGTAGCCAGGCGGCGTTGCGCCCCATCTACGACCGCGCCCAGCGCCGCTCGGTAGCGGCCGAGCAGCCGATGTTTGTATCCACGCTGGCCCAAGCCCACGCCGGGACGCTGGCCTATGTGCGTGATCAGGTGGCATTTACAAGTGCACCTATCTACAGCTACTTCGCCCTGGTGGCGGACGACCCTTCGGTGCAAATTGTCTCCAACGCCCAAATCGCCTATGTGAAGCGAGCATTGGTTGGTACGGCGTACGAAGGCTTACCCGTGCTGTCGGCCGCCGCCCCATTCAAGACCGGGGGGCGGCAAGGTTTGGGCAACTACACCGACATCCCGGCCGGGCCGCTCGCGGTGAAACATGTGGCCGACCTATACGTGTATCCCAATACGTTGAAAGCGGTACTGCTGACCGGGGCCGAGGTGCGTGAGTGGATCGAGATGTCGGCCGGACAGTTCAACCGCATCGACCCGCAAGGCCCTGCTGAGCAGCCCCTGCTGAACGAGGCATTTCGCTCTTACAACTTCGACACGATCGATGGTGTGTCCTATTCCCTGGATGTGACACAGCCCGCCCGCTACTCCCCCGAAGGCGTGCTGCTGGCGCCCGATGCACATCGCGTTCGGGACTTGCGTTTTGAAGGAAAGCCGATCGACCTGGATGCCCGGTTTGTGGTGGCTACCAACAACTACCGCGCCTTTGGTGGCGGCAACTTCCCGGGCCTGGGGGCGAGCAAGGTGATTCTGGAAGCCCCAGAAGAAAATCGACAGGTGTTGGTGGAGTACCTGCGTATGAGCGACAAGCTCGCCCCCAATCGCACGGTCAATCCCGCTGCTGATGGAAACTGGAAGCTGTTGCCCGTGCCCGGTGTGCGGCTGACGTTTCCCAGCGCCAGCGCCGGTCAGCGCTACCTGGACAAGCATCCCCAGATCCACCTGTTGCGGGACAACGGCGACGGTTCCGCCGTATACGAGATCCAGCCCTGAGCGCGCCTATTGCTGTGCAGGCATTTGCTCAATCCGCCCTGACGTGGCCTGGGCCAGCGCCTGGGGGTTTTCGGCGAGCCATTCGACCAGGGCATCCACATCGGGGCCAACCACCTGGCGATCTCGGCCCTGGCGCAAGACGCCGGTTGCACCGCCACCGTCAGCCATGAAACTGTTGACGACCACACGGTAATCTTGGTGCAAGTCCAGGGGCTTGTTGTTGACGGTAATGGACACGATATGCGGATCCTGGCCCTCAATGGCGGACCAGCTGTAGCGCAGGCTATGCGAAACCTGGGTGGAGGTGGCACCGGGGCGTTTGGGCAGCTGGCGCTCTAGCAACTGCTTAAGCTGCGCGCCGCTGAGCGTGATGGCCACCAAATCATTGCCAAAGGGCTGGATCGCGAAGATCTCGCTAAACGTCACCCAGCGCTCGGACTCCACCACCAGATCAGCGCGGATACCGCCCGAATTGGTCAGCGCGATATCGGCGGCACCGCGTTTCTGCGCAAAGGCCAGTTGCGCATCGGCGACCAGATTGCCCAGCGGCGAATCGCCGAACGGTGCCTGCACGTGCCGCGACGCACCTTGCGACAACTGTGCGATCGGACGGTTGCGTGCGGCTTCGGTCAATGCGGCAGAGCGCTTGACCAGTTCCAGAAATGCCGGATTGGGTGCGTACGCAGCCTGAAGTACCGGATGGTTCACGGCGTTGGCCTCGATCACCTGGCCCTGGGCATCGAGTTTCAGTGTGCTCTCAGTTAGCCAGGCGCCAAAGCTACCCGCCTGCACAGCCAGACGTCCATCGATCTTGCAGGTGTACGCCTGGTGGGTGTGGCCGCTGATCAGAATGGCATAGGCGCGGTCCAACCGCTTGGCGATGTCCAGCAAACGCCCCTGAAGACCCGGGCAGGCGTAGCTGGGGTCGTTGGCGGCGCCGTCGAACATAGCACCTTCGTGTAGCACAGCGATCAGGACCGTCGCGCCTTTGGCACGCAATGTGGGCACCAGGGCATTCAGACTGTCGGCCTCATCCTCAAAACGTAGTCCGGCAACCGCACGCGGGCCGATCACTTTGGGGGTATCGCGCGTCACCGCGCCGGCAATGCCAACGTGCAGGCTGCCAGCCGAAACAACGGTGTGACCGGGTAGTGGGTGCTGGCCGGAATCGGCCCACACCATATTGGCCGCCAGATAGGGAAAGCGTGCGCCAGCAAAGTCGGGCCAGGCGCAGCCAGCGATCGGGCATTCACCACGTGTTCGACGCAATAGCTCCGTCAGGCCAGCATCGAGGTCATGGTTGCCCAAGGCTGTAGCTGCCAGGCCCATTTGGCTCAAGGCCGCCAAGGTAGGCTCGTCTTTGAGTAGCGAAGACATCTGTGGCGAAGCGCCCATCAAGTCACCGGCGGCCACAAAGACTGAATCGGGATGCTGTCGTCGTAGCCCATCCAGAACACTGGCCAGGTAGGCAACACCGCCCGCTGGCTGGGGCTTGAGCTCGCCCGTTTTTGCATCGGGCAAGCGCGGCATGGCAGGTGTAGGTGAACGATCCTGAAGATGGCCGTGGAAATCGTTGATGGAATAAATCCGCAGCTCCGTTACGCCGGATGCTGTTTGCAGGGGGTTGGATTGGGCTAGGGAGACCACTCCGAAAAGACCCAGGGAAAACCCCAGGAGTCGCATTGACGTTGTGAACAGAGGCATAGGAAATGCGCGGTGAATGCACCGATGCAGTGCTTGGGAGCGGGCGATCATACCGTTGGTTGGTTTTGCACAACACCTGTCACAAAACTTTCCTGAACGAATGGTCAACTTGATGGGTATATTGCGTTCTTTACGAATTTTTACCAACAGTTCCGCCCAAGGAACGCGCACCCCCTCATCGTTTCAGGAGTTCTCAGGATGCTTCCCGCCCACGTTTCACATTTCCCCCGCTTTGCTCGCACCGCCCTTAGTCTGGCCGTTGCAATCGCTGTGGCCCCTGCGTTTGCGCAAGCCAACAAAGACGATGACGGTCAGCCCCGCGCCAAGGACGATAACGTTCGCCTGGGCACCATCATGATCGTTGGTGAGGGCAGCAAACTCGGCGCCGGTCAGATGCTCAACGAGGACTCGGTCAAAGGCCGCAGCACAGTCACCAAGTCCGCTTCAGAAAAGAACCTGGCTACCGGAAACCCCTTCCAGGCCCTGTCGCTGCTGCCCAGTATTAACACCTACAGCCACGACGCCACCGGCCTGTTTGGGGGTGGTTTGACAGTACGGGGTTTTGGCTCGGATCAACTGGGTTTTACTATCAACGGCGTGCCGGTGAATGATTCGGGCAACTTCGCCGTCTATCCACAAGAGTATGTGGACCAAGAGAACGTCTGTACCCAGTCCGTATCTCAGGGTAATCCGGATGTGGATGCGCCACACGCTGGCGCCACCGGCGGTAACGTGAGCATCGTCACTTGCGACCCCGAGGACGCCCGCCGCTTCCGTTTTGCGCAGACCCTGGGGCAGCGCAATCTGTCCCGCACTTTCGTGCGCATGGATACCGGGCGCTTTGCTGATAACAAGGGCAAGGTATTCGTCAGCCTGTCCCATACCCAGGCCGACAAGTGGAAGGGAGAGGGCGGCGCCAAGAAGGACCACCTGGATGCTGCTTTCCGCTGGGACCTGTCAGAGGACAACGTGATCTTGGGCTCGGTTGTATACAACCGGGCTATCAACAACTATTTCCTGGCTCCCACCCTCGCCCAACTCAATGCCAATGGCTACAACTACGATTTCTCCACCACCTTCACGCCCGGCCATCTGCCTGGCGGCGCGGGTGCGCAGAAGGAAACCGGTCCAAGCCCGGTCTATTACAAGTTGTCAAACAACCCGTTTGAAAACGCCATTGCCTCGGTGTCGGGCTCGTTCAAGCTGGCGTCCGAGACCTACCTAAAAGTCCAGCCGTATTTCTGGTACGGATTTGGCACCGGTGGCAACCAGCAGACCGCGTTGTCCGAGACGGCGTTCCTGAATACCGCCACCGGTAAGACCGGCGCAGGCGTGGACCTCAATGGCGACGGCGATAAGCGAGATACCGTCATTGTGGCCCGCAGCAGTGTTACCAAGACGCAGCGTCCTGGCGTTACGGCTGAGGTCAACACCACGTTCGACAACCACCAGGTTCGCTTTGGCTTGTGGTACGAGCGCGCAACCCACCTGCAGACGCAGCCCGCTGTGGGTGTCAATGCCAGCGGTGAACCCTATGACATCTGGTTGCAAAACGGCCAGATCCTTCGCCCTGACGGCACCACCTACCAAGGGCGTGACTGGCGCACCGTCAGCACCGCCTACCAGTTCTACGCGAACGACGCTATCAGCTTCATGGGGGACCGGGGACTGTTCAACATCGGCGTGCGTGCACCTTCGGTCACGCGTGATGTGACCAATTACCCCAACGAAACATTTGGAACCGCCTACAACATACAAAAAACCTATAGCGACGTGCTGCCCCAGGTGGGCGTACGTTTCAACCTGGACAAGAGCCAGCAGGTGTTCGCCAACATCGGCAAGAACTTCCGCGCCGCGCCCAACTTTGCATTCACAGGCAACAACGTGCGCTTGAACGCGGCCGGTCAGGTTGAACTGGTGACCGAGGCGCTGCCAGAGACCTCGATCATGACGGATTTGGGATATCGCTTGCAGACGCGCGATTTCTCATTCTCTGCCACAGTATTCAATGCCAGCTTCAAGGACCGCCAGTCCAACGCGTACGATTCGGCCGCCGACAAGAGCACCTACACCAACGCAGGCAGCGTAAAAACCACTGGTTTGGAGCTAGAGGCTGGCACGGCGCCATTCATGGGCGGCTTCACGGCTTATGCATCCTTTACTGCGCAGTCCAGTGAACTGCAAGACAACATCACGGTGGCAAAGGGACAAACCCTGCCCACATCAGGCAAGCAGTTCACGCTGACACCGGACCGCATGGTGGGCGCTTCGCTGCAGTACAACAATGGCCCGTTCTATGCTCGCCTGAAATTGAAGCACACGGGTCGCCAATACGCCACGCTGTTGAACGACGAGGAAGTACCCGCCTACACCACGGGTGACTTCGATGCTGGTTACAACTTTGGCAACTTCGGCATGCTCAGCAACGTGCAATTGCGTTTCAACATCAGCAATATCACCGACGCGCAATACCGCAATCCCAATTCAGGATCGGTGGTGAATGCCGTGCAATACGGTGCGACTGCGCCTGGTACCGTGTCTTACTACTTGGGTGCCCCCCGTTTTGCTGCCATCAGCCTGAGCGCCGACTTCAAGTAAGCCTCTTGCATGACACCTCCAAGGCCCCTGCTTGCAGGGGCTTTGTCGTTTTGGTGCATGTCGTGTCCCATTGGTGCCAGCGCGGGGCACGGGTCTGGTTTAGGCTTTCGGTTTTACATGACCCAGGTAGCCCATGAACCTTCGCCCCACCATTGACTTCCTGCTCCATGACTGGCTCGGTACGATCGACCTGACAGCTCGCCCACGCTTTGCCGATCACTCCCGTGATACGTTTGACGCGGTCCTGGACACCTGCGAACGCATTGCCCGTGAGAAGTACGCGCCGTTCAACCGGCTGGTGGACGTGGAAGAGCCTCGTACTGTGGTGGAGCCCGACGGTAGCTTGCGCGTGGTATTGCCCCAAGCCACTTCTGACGCGCAAAAAGCCTATGCCGAGTCCGGCATGCTCAGTGCGGCACAGGACTACGACATGGGCGGCATGCAGTTACCCTACAGCGTTGAGGCTGCGGCCAATGCGTTCTTTGCCTGCGCGTCCGTCAGCATCGGTTCGGGCATGTTGTCGGTTGGCAATGCCAACTTGTTGATGGCCCATGGCACTCCTTTGCAAAGAGAGGTGTTTGCCAAGGCCGAATTTTCCGGGCGCTGGTCCGGCACGATGTGCCTGTCCGAGCCCCAAGCGGGGTCGAGCCTTTCGGATGTGGCCACGCGCGCCGTCCCCGACGGCGCGGATTTCGCAAGCGACCCGCTTGGGCCACGCTACCGCCTCAAAGGCAACAAGATGTGGATCTCGGCGGGTGAGCACGACTTGACCGAAAACATCGTTCACCTGGTGCTCGCCAAGATTCCCGATGCCGATGGCAAGCTGGTTCCTGGCACACGCGGGATTTCGCTGTTCATCGTTCCCAAGAAATTGGTTAGTCCCGACGGACGTTTGACCGGGCAGCGCAACGACGTTGCCCTGGCGGGCCTGAACCACAAGTGCGGCTGGCGCGGCACCACCAACACCCTACTCAACTTCGGCGAGGGCAAGTTTCCGGTGGGCAGCGAAGGCCCTTACGGCCAAGGTGCTGGCGCCATTGGCTACCTGGTGGGGCAGCCGGGCAAAGGGTTGGCGTGCATGTTCCACATGATGAACGAAGCGCGCATCGGTGTTGGCATGGCCGCCACCATGCTCGGTCTGGCAGGCTACTATGCATCGCTGGAGTACGCAAGAAACCGACCCCAGGGCCGCCCGATTACCGGAGCAGGCAAAGATGCCGCCGCGCCTCAGACGCGCATCATCGAACACGCCGATGTCAAACGCATGCTGCTAGCCCAAAAGGCGTACGCCGAGGGTGCATTGGCGCTGGAGCTGTACTGTGCGCGTCTGGTGGATGAACACCACACCGCAGGAGGTGAGGCTGCCGACAACGCCCGTTTACTGCTTGAAGTGCTGACCCCCATTGCCAAGAGCTGGCCTAGCGAATGGTGCCTGGAGGCCAACTCCCTGGCCATCCAGATCCATGGCGGTTACGGCTACACGCGCGATTTCCCGGTGGAGCAATACTGGCGCGACAACCGACTGAACATGATCCACGAGGGCACGCACGGCATCCAGGCCATGGATCTGCTGGGGCGCAAAGTGCTGATGGAAGAGGGCAGGGGGTTGCAGCTCTTAGGTGAGCGGGTGTCGGCCACGATCCAGAAGGCGGCCGGCATTCCATCCTTGGCCGCGCATGCCCAGGCGCTGGGCCAGGCCTTGCAGCAAGTGGCCCGCGCAACCCAGCAAGCGTGGGCCAACGGCGCTCAGCCCTCAGCGGTGCTGGCCAACGCGGTACCCTACATGCAAGCCTTCGGGCATACCGTGCTGGCCTGGATCTGGCTGGATGTGGTCTGCACGGCACTGGGCGCAGACCCCACCATGGCGCAGGCATCCACACAGGGCCGATTGGCAGCCGCGCGCTATTTCTTCCATTACGAACTGCCCAAGATCAGCGCCTGGCTGGGCGTGGTGGTGGCCCGGGATACCACCTGCGCCGACCTGCCCGTCGAGGCATTCTGAGTGATTTGATCCATATCACGCCGGGGACAGCGTTTGTGTCTGCTCGGCGGCACAATCGAACTGACCTTTCTATTCGCAGGAGATATAGCCGATGACCCCTCGCACCGTCCAACAACTATTCGATCTCACAGGCAAGACCGCCCTGGTTACCGGTGGCTCGCGTGGCCTGGGGCTACAAATGGCCCATGCGCTGGGTGAGGCGGGGGCTCGTATCATGATCACCTCGCGCAAGGCAGACGATCTGGAGAAAGCCTGTGCCGAGTTGCAGGATGCGGGTATCGACGCCCGCTGGGTGGCTGCCGACTGCGCCAAGGACGAAGAACTGCACCGTCTGGCCGACGAAACCCTGCAGCGCATGGGCGATGTGGATATCCTGGTCAACAACGCCGGCGCCACATGGGGCGCACCAGCCGAGAGCCACCCCATCGAAGCCTGGGACAAGGTGATGAACCTCAACGTGCGCGGCTACTTCATTCTGAGCCAAGTCATTGCCAAACGCAGCATGATCCCGCGCCGCCAGGGCCGCATCATCAATATAGCGTCCATCGCCGGACTGAATGGCAACCCGCCCATCATGACCACCATTGCCTACAACACGTCCAAGGGCGCGGTCATTAACTTTACCCGCACCCTGGGCGCGGAATGGGGTAAGTACAACATCAACGTCAACGCCATCTGCCCTGGTTTCTTCCCCAGCAAGATGACCGCGGGCATTCTCCAAATGGCGGGTGAAGAGGCACTGGCCGCCCATGCGCCGCTACGCCGACTGGGCGATGATGAAGACCTGAAAGGCATTTGCCTTTTGTACGCCTCGGATGCCGGCAAGCACATCACCGGTCAGTGGCTGGCGGTGGACGGCGGCGTGTCGGTTGTCACCGGTGCGTAAACCATGTCCAGCTGGGAGCACGCCATTGGATTCGGGGTGGAAATCCCCTTTGTGAAACACCTGGGCTTTGAGCTCACGCGTTTTGACGGGGGCTTTTCCCAAATCCTGTACAGCCCCCGACCCGAGCACCTGAACTCGTTTTCTGTCACCCACGGTGGGGCACTCATGACGCTGCTGGACGTCTCCATGGCTACAGCGGCCCGCAGCGTCACGCCGGAGACCGGGGTTGTCACCATCGAGATGAAAACCAGCTTCATGCAGGCGGCCCAGGGGCCGCTGCGGGCCGAGGGCGAGTTGGTCCACCGTACGGCTACTCTGGCGTTCACCCAGGCCACCATTTTTGATGCCCAGGGCCGCAAATGTGCACAGGCCACGGGCACCTTCAAGTTTGTCAGGCGCCTGCCCACCGGCGCGCGATCGTCCCAACCCCTGAACATTTCCACCGACTGAAAGGGCTTCTATGCCAGTCAACCAACAAATTCTGCTCGACAACCGCCCCCAAGGCGAAGCGACCGCGCGCAACTTCAAACTGGTCAGCACACCAACCCCCGCCTTGCAGGATGGACAGGTGCTGGTGCGCCACCATTTCCTCAGCCTGGACCCCTATATGCGCGGGCGTATGAACGACAGCAAGAGCTACGCGGCCTCCCAACCGTTGGGCGACGTGATGATCGGTGGCACGGTAGGCGAGGTGGTTGAATCACGAAACGCCAAGTACACCGTGGGCGACCGTGTAGTGGGCATGGGCGGTTGGCAGGAATACAGCGTGGTCGACGGTAATGCGCCAGGCGCCTTGCGCAAGGTCGACACCACCCACGTGCCACTGAGCGCTTACCTGGGTGCGGTGGGCATGCCCGGTGTGACGGCCTGGTATGGCCTGGTCAAGATCATTGCCCCCAAAGCCGGAGAAACTGTGGTCGTCAGTGCTGCTACCGGCGCGGTCGGCAGCGCTTTTGCGGCACTGGCCAAGGCGCGCGGTTGCCGTGTGGTGGGCATTGCCGGTGGCGCAGACAAATGCCGCTACGCTACCGAAGAACTGGGTTTTGATGCCTGCCTGGACTACAAGGCCCATACCGATGTGAAGGCGCTCTCCAAGGCCTTGAAGGAAGCCTGCCCCAACGGCATTGACGGCTACTTTGAAAACGTGGGTGGGTGGATCATGGATGCCGTCATGTTGCGCATGAACGCCTTCAGCCGCATCGCCGTGTGCGGCATGATCGCGGGCTACGACGGACAACCTCTGCCCATGGCCAACCCCGCATTGCTGCTGGTGAACCGCATGAAGCTCGAAGGCTTTATCGTCAGCGAGCACATGGAGGTCTGGCCCGAGGCGCTCACAGAGCTGGGCACCCTGGTCGCCACGGGCAAGCTGCGCCCACGCGAGAGCATTGCTCAGGGCATCGCCAGCGCACCCGAAGCGTTTCTGGGCATGCTCAAAGGCCGTAATTTCGGTAAGCAACTGGTCAAACTCATCTGAACCCCCATGATTTCTGATTTCACGAAGAAGACCGCGGTCCTGACCGGTGCGGGCTCGGGCTTTGGCCTGGAGTGCGCCCGTATCGGAGCAAGGTTGGGCATGAACCTGGTGCTGGCCGATGTTCAGAAAGACGCGCTCGATGCAGCGGTGGCAGAAACGCAGGCGGCCGGCGCAAACGTACTGGGCATGCGGGTCGATGTGTCCAAGGCCGACCAAATGCAGGCGCTGGCCGATGCGGCTTTTGCGCGTTTTGGCGCGCCGCACCTGGTCTTCAACAACGCCGGGGTCGGTGCAGGTGGGTTGGTCTGGGAGAACTCGGTGCAGGACTGGGAGTGGGTGCTGGGCGTAAACCTCATGGGGGTGGTGCATGGCGTGCGCCTGTTCACTCCCATGATGCTGGAGGCCGCCAAGACAGACCCGGCCTACCAAGGCCACATCGTCAACACCGCCAGCATGGCGGGGCTGCTGAACGCACCCAACATGGGTATCTACAACGTGAGCAAGCATGCCGTGGTGGCACTCAGTGAGACGCTGTACCAAGACCTGGCCCTGGTCACCGACCAGGTCAGCGCCAGTGTGCTGTGCCCGTTCTTTGTGCCCACCGGCATCAGCCAAAGCCATCGCAACCGCCCCGGTGCGCTTGACGCGAATACCAAGCCCACGCGCAGCCAGCTCATTGGCCAGGCCATGAGCGACAAGGCTGTCAGTAGCGGCAAGGTCACTGCGGCGGAGGTGGCACAGATGGTGTTCGATGCGGTGGCAGCCGGGCGCTTCTACATCTACAGCCATCCCAAATCGATTGGCTCGGTGCAGACCCGCCTGGAAGATGTGCTGCAGGCCCGCAATCCGACCGATCCGTTTGCACACAAGCCCGAACTGGGCGTGGAATTGCGCAAGGCCCTGCGCACCTGAAGTCTCAGCGGCTTGACGCGCACCCATGTGGCGGGGGATGATGGGGCTGTTTTCGTTGGAATCTGCCCCATGACACCCTCCACTCCCAAGCAATTGCGCCACTTCGCCCGCGTGCCCTTCATTGCCGGTGCGCAGCTGACCGTGGCGGGCCAACCGCATACCGTGCATTTGCTGGACATCGCTCTGCGCGGTGCACTGGTCGAGGCCGTCGATGCCGATACGTTGGCCGTTGGCCAGGCCTGCAGCCTGATGCTGCCCCTGGCGGACGACGGTGACGGCCTGGCCATGCAGGGCCACATCGTGCATCGCAATGGCAGCCACATCGGCATTGCCTGCCAGGCCACCGATCTCACCAGCCTGACGCGGCTGCGACGCCTGATGGAACTCAACACGGGTGACGATACCCTCTGGAATCGGGAGCTGCCCCAGCTGTTTGCCTGAAACGTCGAGGTGCTGTCTATGTTCGCCCGCCTGCTGGCCCACGTTGCATTGTGCTGGTCGCTGGTTACGCTTGGTGTGAGCGGCCAGGCTGCGCCGCTGCTCGTGCGCCACAACCTCTACGAGTCCGCCGATTCGGACACCCTGAACTACAAGGGTGAGGTGCTGGTGCTGTTGTTGGAAAAATCCAAGGCCAAGTATGGCCCGTATGTGTTGCAGAAGAACATGCAACAGGGCTGGAGCCAAAGCCGCGCCTACAGCCGATTGGAGCAAAACGAACTGGATGTGATGGCCACCATGACCAGCGTGGAACGTGAACGTGCCGCCATTCCGGTGCGCTACTGCTTGTACAAGGGCCTGCTGGGTGTGCGCATCGGCATGGGGTCCGCACAGACCGTGCAGGAACTGGAGTCGATCCAGACGCAAGAGCAACTGAACCGTGTTTCCGTGGGGGCGGTATTTGACTGGCCGGATTACCTCATCATGCGCGACGGCGGGCTCAATGTGGTGCGTCTGGGCGATCTGACGTCATCCATCAAACGACTGCAGGTTGCCAGCTTTCAGTTGCTTCCGCTGGGTATTGTGGAGGTCGGCCCCATTGCCCAGCGCAACCAATTGGCAACCATTGCATCGTGGGCCATTGCCTACCCCACGGCGTACTACCTGTTCGTGAGCAAGCAACGCCCAGAATTGGCCGAGCGATTGAACTACGGTTTTGAGCAAGCCATCAAGGACAAGAGCTTTGACCAGCTGTTTGAACGCCGCATCGGCCCGCTGATCAAGTCCCAGGGACTGGAGCGGCGCAAGTTCTTCTACCTGAACAACTCCAAGTTGCCACCCGAAACACCCCTGCAACGCAAGGAGTTGTGGCATCCCGCCATTTACGGCAAATGGCACTGAGTCTGGCGCAAACTCCATTGCTCCTGCAAGAGTGTTCTCATGGTGGCAGAATGGCCTGAGCTTGAGGTTTGCGCGCATGTCTTTGGAAAACGCCCACTCTGAGTTGTTGGCCGCAGGTATCGAGGCACTGGACTCGGGCATTACGGTGTTTGACGCCCAGTTGCGCCTAGTCGCGGTAAATCAGCGTTTCTTTCAACTCATCGGCATTCCGCCTGAAGTTGCTGCGCCTGGCGCTTCCATTGAGGCACTCTTTCGGTACAACGCCGAGCATGGTGAGTACGGGCCAGGCTCCATTGAGGAACAAGTTGCCCAGCGCGTCGCCATTGCGCGCCAGTTTGTCCCCCATTCCTTTGAGCGTGAGCGTCCTGATGGACGCATCATTGAGGTGCGTGGCAGTCCGCTACCCAACAATGGGGGCTTTGTCACCATTTACACCGACATTACGGTGCAGCGCCGACGCGAGCAAGCGCTGGACAAACTGCGTGCCGAACTGGAGCAGCGTGTCGCAGAACGCACTGCCGAGCTACAGCGCAAGACCACCCAATTGGAGCAGGTGGTGCGCCATACACGCCAGGGCATCACCTTGTTCAATCGTGCGTTGGATCTGGAGCTGTGCAACCAGCAGTTTCTGGACATCATGCGCATGCCACCCGAGTTTGGACAGCCGGGTACACCTTTCGCCGATTTCATTCGCTACAACGCCGAGCGCGGCGAATACGGGTCCGGCGATACTGACGCCCAAGTACAAGAGCGGGTACGCCAAGCACAAAACTTTACACCGCACCAATTTGAGCGGACGCGCCCGGATGGCACCACCGTGGAAGTCATTGGCGCACCGACGTCAGACGGCGGGTTTGTCACAACCTACCTGGACGTCAGCGCGCGCAAGCGCATCGAAAGCGAACTGCGTGCGAGTGAAAGGCGCTTTCGCGACTTTGCCTCTGCAGCAACCGATTGGTTTTTTGAAACAGATGCGCAATTGCGTTTTACCTGGGTCTCCAGTCAACTGACCGAAATCACGGGTATTACCCCTGATATGCTGCTGGGCAGGCGGCG
This sequence comes from Rhodoferax sp., assembly GCA_046348185.1. Lineage (GTDB taxonomy): Bacteria > Pseudomonadota > Gammaproteobacteria > Burkholderiales > Burkholderiaceae_C > Allorhodoferax. Next base: position 742,168 of record JAXMER010000013.1, read on the forward strand.
CGACGAATACGCGCAATCCTTTGGATTGGATATCACCAGTTCGCACTGGCGCGATCATCTGGCGCAGTGCCATGCACGCCAACCGTACCGGGACTTTGTCTATACCGCCCGCGACAAGGACGGCGTCTCGCGCGACCTTTCCATTTCCGCCATACCTGCGTTCGATGAAGATTGGACGTTCATAGGGTACCGAGGTGTTGGACGCGAGATAACGGCCTTGAAGACCGCCGAGCGCGCGCTACAAGCGTCTGAAGCACAAATGCGCACCATCCTGGGCGCAAGCCCCATTGGGGTCGCGCTGGTAGCAAGAGCGCAGCAGCAAGTGCGGGTATGCAATGCCCGCATGGCCGAGCTGATGGAATGCGCAAACTCCGAAGACCTGCTCAATCGGCCTTTGCACGGCTCGTGCCTTGCGCTGGTGCGGCGCCTTGAGCAGACACCACAATGGGACAACGCCGAGATGCAGCTCACGCGCGCGAACGGGTCTGCGTGGTGGGCTTTGGTCACTGCGCGCACTCTGGACTATCGTGACGAAGCCGCTCTATTAATCTGGGTCTATGACGTTACTGAGTTGCATCTAGCGCGCGAGTCGGTTCAACGCATGGCCTTGCATGACCCCCTCACCGATCTTGCCAATCGACGCTACCTGCAAGAGTACGCCCAGCAGGCGCTGGATCGGGCACAGCGCCTGGGGACCAAGGGCGCACTCATCTACCTGGATCTGGATGGATTCAAGGCCGTAAACGACCGCTATGGCCATCAGCAAGGGGACGACTTGCTGATCGCCTTAACCCAGGCGCTGACCGCCCGGCTGCGGCGCACGGATTTCCTGGCGCGTATCGGGGGTGACGAATTTGCAGTGTTGGTCGAAGGCATTCCCAACGACCAGGACCCGGTAGATCTTGCCAGCGAAATCAATGTACTGGTTCACGAAGTTGCAGGGGCCCTGCTGCCAAGCGACGCAGCGCCCGTTGGTGCCAGTGCGGGCGTTGCTTTTTTTTGCAAAGAGCCCATTGGACTGGAGGCCTTGCTCAAGCGCGCCGATGCGGCGATGTACCGTGCCAAGGAAAGTGGACGCGGTCACGTTTGCGTGGAGTTGGGGCATTAGAGGCAACACCTTGGCGTGCCAGCGCAGCCATGCGCTTTAGTTGTGGCACACTCCCGGCCTCATTTTGTGAGTCTCGTTTCCCCATGCAGAAAATCATCGCGCAGATTGCGCAGGAAATACAGGTTCGTCCCCAGCAGGTGGAGGCCGCCATTCAGTTGCTGGATGAGGGGGCTACCGTGCCCTTCATCGCCCGCTACCGCAAAGAAGTGACCGGCGGCCTGGACGACATCCAGCTGCGCGAACTGGAGGTGCGCCTGGCCTACCTGCGCGAGCTGCGCGACCGCAAGGAGGCCGTGGTCAAGCTGATTGACGAGCAGGGCAAGCTCACCCCCGCACTGATCGCCGCCATCCACAACGCCGCCACCAAGCAGGAGGTGGAGGACATCTATCTGCCCTTCAAGCTCAAGCGGCGCACCAAGGGCCAGCTGGCCAAGGAAGCCGGCCTGGAGCCGCTAGCGGACGCGCTGTTTGCCAACCCCACCCTGGTGCCCTCTGAGGCCGCCCAAGCCTACGTCAAGCCGCCGCTGACGCCGGAGCAAATCGCCGACAAGCAACCTGACTTTTCCACCGTGTTCGCTGTGCTGGACGGTGTGCGCGATCTCTTGAGCGAGCGCTGGGCCGAAGACCCCGTGCTGGTGCAGGACCTGCGCGGCTGGTTGTGGGAGGAGGGCTTGCTCCAATCCAAGCTAGCCGAAGGCAAGGACGCAAACAACCCCGACGTCGCCAAGTTCCGCGACTACTTCGACTACGACGAACCCATTGGCCGCGTGCCCAGCCACCGCGCGCTGGCCGTGTTCCGCGGGCGCGCGCTGGACATCCTGGATGTAAAGCTGGTCCAGCCCGAGCCTTATGCGGAAAATGCGGCTCCAGCCCTCGCCAAGACGGCGCAGGCAGCTACAACTTCTGTAGCATCCACCGCGACCGCCCGTGCCGCTGCGGCGGTCACACTGGCTGAAGGGCGCCTGGCCTTGAAGCTGGGCTGGAGCCACCAGGGCCGAGCCGCCGACGACCTGATCCGCAAGTGCGTGGCCTGGACCTGGAAAGTGAAACTGAGCCTGTCCACCGAGCGCGACCTATTCGCCCGCCTGCGCGAAGACGCGGAAAAGGTGGCCATCAAGGTCTTCGGCGACAACCTGCGCGACCTGCTGCTGGCTGCACCGGCCGGCCCACGCGTGGTCATGGGCCTGGACCCCGGCATCCGCACCGGTGTGAAGGTGGCCGTGGTGGACGCCACCGGCAAGCTGGTGGACACGGCTACGGTCTACCCCCACGAGCCCAAGCGCGATTGGGAGGGCAGCCTGCACACCCTGGGCAAGCTGTGTGCCAAGCATTCGGTGAACCTGATCGCCATCGGCAACGGCACCGCCAGTCGCGAGACCGACAAGCTGGCCGGCGACCTCATCAAGCTGCTGGCCAAGATGGCCGCGCAGGCCGGTGCGCCGGAGATCAAAGTGGACAAGGTGGTGGTGAGCGAGGCGGGGGCTTCGGTGTACTCGGCGTCCGAGTACGCCTCGCAGGAGATGCCCGACGTGGACGTGAGCCTGCGCGGTGCCGCCTCCATAGCCCGGCGCCTGCAGGACCCGCTGGCCGAATTGGTGAAGATCGACCCCAAGAGCATCGGCGTGGGCCAGTACCAGCACGACGTGAACCAGAGCGAACTGGCGCGCACACTGGACACGGTGGTGGAAGACTGCGTGAACTCGGTGGGGGTGGACCTGAACACCGCCTCGGTGCCGCTGCTAAGCCGCGTCTCGGGCCTCTCAGGCACCGTGGCCAAGGCCGTGGTGCGATGGCGCGAGGCCAACGGCGCCTTCGGCAGCCGCCAGGATTTGATGAAAGTGACGGGCCTGGGGGCCAAGACCTTCGAGCAGAGCGCAGGCTTCCTGCGCATTCGCGGCGGCAGCAACCCGTTGGACATGACCGGTGTGCACCCTGAAACCTACCCCGTGGTGGAGCAAATCCTGGCCAAGACCGGCAAACCCATCACTGAGGTCATGGGCCGCGCCGATATGCTCAAGACCGTCAAGCCCGAACTGTTCGCCAACGAAAAGTTCGGTGTCATCACCGTCAAAGACATCTTTTCCGAGCTGGAAAAGCCCGGCCGCGACCCGCGCCCAGACTTCAAGGTGGCGCGCTTCAACGACGGCGTGGAAGACATCACCGACCTCAAGGAAGGAATGATCCTGGAAGGCACCGTGAGCAACGTGGCCCAGTTCGGCGCCTTTGTGGACCTGGGCGTACACCAGGACGGCTTGGTGCACGTGAGCCAGCTGGCGCACAAGTTCGTGAGTGACGCGCGCGAGGTGGTCAAGACCGGCGACATCGTCAAGGTGCAGGTGCAGGAAGTGGACGTGGCCCGCAAGCGCATCAGCCTTACTATGAAAATAGGAGCAACACCATCAGGAAAGACGGGGGCTAACGGCCAGAAACCTGGGGACAATCGGTTTCAGGGCGTCGGGCGCGGGCAGCAGGGCCATGGCAGTCGGCAAGACAGTGGCTTTGCCGGTAACTCTGCCATGGCCAACGCGTTTGCCAAGCTCAAGCGTTAGACCGCCTTTGCGCGGGCGGTGCCTGACGACATAATGGCGGCAACCCCACTCGTAGGCCCCTGGCCATGACCCTTAGCGACCTACTGGCCCAGCAGTTCAACTTGCCCAGCATCCCCAAGGTGGTGGCTCTGCTGCTGGCCGAGCTGGATCGGACCGAGGTGGATCTGCGCAAGGTCAACCTGCTCATCAGCACCGACCCGGCCCTGACCACGCGGTTGCTGCAGCTGGCCAACTCGGAGGTGTTTCACCTCTCGGGCAAGATCAGCAGCGTGTCACAGGCGCTGGCGCTGCTGGATCTGGCCAGCGTGAAGGGCATGGCGCAAGTAGCCGCCGGTATTACCTCGCCGAAGGCCGTGCCCGGCATCCAGCTGACCCAGTTCTGGCATTACAGCCTGAACGTGGCGCGCATCTCGCGGGCATTGGCGTCGCTGGTGCGCCTGAACCAGCAAGCCGCCTTTACCTGCGGGCTCATCCATGCCGTGGGCGAGCTGGCCATGCACCTGGCCTTGCCCGAGTTCATGGTGCAACTCGATCAGGACACCGGCCCGCTAGACCTGCGTCGCGCCAAGGCCGAGCGCCGCGAGCTAGGCTACTGCTACGCCACCGTGGGCGCCGGGTTTGCCCGCATGTGGCATTTTCCGCGGCCCATGGTCGATGCGCTGGAACACCAGTACGCCCCGTTTGAGAACAATGTCTACGAGCCGCTGGCCGGTGTCATCCACCTGGCCACCTGGCGTGCCCGCGCCAAGGAGGCTGGCATGGGTGACAAGGCGCTGGCGGTGACGTTTCCGTACCCGATCGGCGTTGCGCTGGACCTGGACATCGATGCCGTCTTGCAGCAAGACCCCTTTGACTGGGGCACACCCCACTGATTCTTCTGCCCGCATGAAAGCACTGCACATCTACGCCGGGCCGCTGGCACGCACCGCCATTGCCCAGCGCGGCTTGCACCCCGCCGACATTGTCACCATTCCCGCAGCCGCTGGCGGCCCCAAGGGCCTGATCCTGGGCCCGTTGGACCGCTTCATCTTTGGTCAGTGGCTCACCCAATCCAGCCAATGCGTGGATCTGGTGGGCGCATCCATTGGTGCCTGGCGCATGGCCACGGTCTGCCTGGACGACACCGTGGCAGCATTGAGCCGCCTAGAGCACGACTACATTCACCAGCATTTTGAGCTGGCGCCGGGCCAGAAGCGCCCGGCCGCCGCCGAGGTCAGTGCCCAGTTTGCCCGCAACCTGCAGGCGTTCTACGGTGGCCGGGTCGACGAGGTACTGCACAACCCGCGCTACCGGCTGCACATCGTCACCTCACGCGGGCGCCACCTGCTGCGCCGCGAGCACCGCCTGGGCACACCCCTGGGGTACCTAGGGGCGTATGTCACCAACGCCGTGCACCGCCGCGCCATGGGGGCCTGGCTGGAGCGGGTGGTGTTCTCCACCCCCGGTGCGGCCTTGCCCTTTGCCACGCACGACTACCGTACGCGCCAAGTCAACCTGAGCACCGCCAACTTCCAAAGCGCCTTGCAGGCCAGTTGCTCCATCCCCTTCGTGTTGCAGGCGGTGCAGCACATCCCCGGAGCGCCGCCCGGCGCCTACTGGGACGGCGGCATCACCGATTACCACCTGCACCTGAACTATACCGCCGTGGATGCGGCCGCTACAAAAACAGGAGCTACCCAGGCAATGAACACGGGGGCTAATGACCGCATTGGCATCGTGTTGTACCCACACTTCCAGCAGGCGGTGGTGCCTGGCTGGCTGGACAAAACACTGAAATGGCGCCACCGCAGCACGCATTTCCTGGACACCATGGTGCTGCTGGCCCCCAACCCCGAATGGGTCAAGACCCTGCCCAACGGCAAGCTGCCCGACCGCACCGACTTTGCCCACTATGGCAACGACCTAGCCGCGCGCGTGAAAGTTTGGCGCAGGGCCTGCGACGCCAGCGCGCAGCTGGCCGACGAATTTGCCGCCTGGCTGCAAAAGCCCGACCCGACGTTGGTGTTAGCGCTGTGAATGTAGGAAAACGAAGGTGCTAAACTGCGCACCCTTTTGACCTTCCCGCAAGCCTCTTTTCTCCGTGCGTATTCGATTCTTTCTGCTGGCAGGCGCGGTTCTGGTCAGCAGCGTCGGCGCTGCTGATGCACCCCGGACCACCATGCAGCAGATGCAAGGCGTCTACAAAACGCGCTTTCCCAACGGCACCATCGACGGGCGGGAGCGTTGGATATCGGAAGACATCGTGGAAATCGTGCCCATGGACCCGAGCCACATCTACTTTCGCGCTGAACTGGCGTTTGCCAACGGACACCGGTGCGGTGTGAGTGGCGCAGCCACATACCAGCAGGGCGGCTTCGTATACCGCGACCCGGAGTACAACACCGCCTTCCAGCAGCGCTGCGTCTTGCAGCTGCGTCTCACTGGCACGGACTTGGTGTTGAACGATGCTGACCCCCAGTCGGGCCATTCGACCTGCCAGCAGTACTGTGGCATGCGCGGCAGCCTTCGTGACTACCGTATTGCACGTAGCAAGCGCCGCACCATCCGGTATCTGCCCCGACTAATGGCGTCGCCCCAGTACCAACAGGCGTTGCAGCAAATTGCAGGGCCAACGTTGCCGTAATGGGCATCTATCATTTCAGACAACATTCGCGGCCCCAAAGCGCGGTGCTTTCTGCGGAGATGGGGAGCAGTTGCGAAATCCATTGAACAGTCATGAGTTTCCCCCCAATGCGACGCGCGATTGTCACCCCCCTACTGGTGTGTGCAGGAATCCTCTGCACATCTGCCCATGCCCTCAACACCGACGTCCTTGCCCAGGCAGTCGTGCGCGAGGAAAAGCGCCTGCACGCTCGGATCGGTATGGCGGTAATCGATACCGGTTCGGGCCGAACTTGGCAGCATCGGGGCCAGGAGCGGTTTCCCCTGAACAGCACCTTCAAAGCCTTTGCCTGTGCGGCAGTTTTGGCCCAGGTAGACAAGCATCAATTGCGGCTGGATGCGGCAGTGCCGGTGGATCACGCCGCGCTGGTGTCCTACTCGCCGGTGACGCAGAAGGTGCCCCAAGGTGGGACCCTGCGGCTATCCGAACTGTGTGAGGCAGCCGTCAGTATCAGTGACAACACCGCAGCCAACCTGGTACTGGATGCGATCGGAGGAACACCCGCGTTGACCGCGTTCATGCGATCAATGGGGGATGAGGTTACCCGCCTGGATCGAACGGAACCCGACCTCAACGAAGCCACGCCGGGTGACGTGCGCGACACGACAACCCCGCTGGCCGCCGCGCAAAGCCTGCGCACGCTGCTGTTGGGTAACGTCCTTTCAAGCGCAGGGCGAACGCAGTTGACCCAATGGATGCTGGATGACCAGGTGGCCGATGCCTTGCTGCGTGCAGCCTTGCCCGACGCTTGGCGGATTGCCGACAAGTCGGGAGCGGGCGGTCATGGATCGCGATCCATCATCGCCGTAATCTGGCCACCTGAACATGCCCCCATCGTCGTTGCGATCTACGTCACGCAAACCCCCGCACGCATGTCGGCTAGCAACCAAGCCATAGCCCGGCTTGGTGCAAAGTTGGTCAAGGCGTTGCGGTAAACGTGTCCCACGCGCGCCGCCACTCTTCGTCGTGGTGCACACATTGGGTAGGCTATCTCCTCTTTTCTAAGTCCCCCCGTTATTGCGGCCCCTGTATGCAACATGTTCTCTCTATCCTTGTTCGTTTTCTGATTTTGCTGTGCCCCGCCGCCGTCTTGGCGCAAGCTGGATGGACAGCAAAGCACTTCGCGCTGCAGCTGGAGCCGCGTTTTGAGAAGCGCACCATTGCAGGCACGCTGGAGCTGGATTTCACGGTGCACGATGCCACGCTGCGCCAGCTGGTGCTGGACGCAGGCGACCTCACGGCGGACGCTATCACCTGGTCAGGCCGCGCGCTGGCCTTTGAAAACGCGGGCACGCAGTTGCGCATTCGCTTGCCCGATCGCTTGCCCGTGGGTACCGCGCAACACCTGCGCGTGGACTACCACGGTGCACCCTCCAGCGGCCTGCGCTTTGACCCAGACACCCGCCAGGTCGCCACGGCGTTCTCCACCAGCCAATGGATGCCGTGCCTGGACGACCCTGCCGTGCGCGCGCCGTTTGCACTGACGCTGGTGCTGCCCCAGGGCATGGTCTCGGTGGGCAATGGCGTTGCGTTACCCACCGAAGCGATTGCCGATGGCCTGGAGCGCCACCGCTGGCAACTCGACTTGCCCCAGCCTAGCTACCTCTACGGCTTTGCTGCTGGCGATTTTGCGCAGGCCCAGGTCAAAACACCTGGCGGCATCACGCTGCACCATGCAGGCCCCAAGGCAGTGTTTGATGCGGACGCGCTGCAGCGCATCTTTGCCGACACCGCCGACATGCTGGCCTTCTACGCCGACAAAGCTGGTGTGGACTACCCCTTGCACACCTACCGCCAGGTGCTACTGATGGGCCCGGCCGCGCAGGAAATGGCAGGCTTATCCATCATGGGGGCGCGCTACGGCACGCGGGTGCTGGCCGACCCGCAGGCCATCTGGCTCGGTGCCCACGAAGCCGCGCACCAGTGGTGGGGCAATGGCATCACCAATCGCAGCTGGCAGCATTTTTGGCTCAATGAAGGCATCGCCAGCTTCATGACGGCCGCTTACCTGGAACACCGCTTCGGTCAGGAAGAGTACGAATACCAGATCGACGCCGCGCGCCGCAAGGTCGATGCCTTGCGCGCCCACGGGCTGGACAAGTCCCTGGTGTTCCCCGACTGGGACCATCCCAGCGCCGCGGACCGCTCGCTGGTGTACGACAAGGGCACGCTGGTACTGCACACTCTGCGCGAGCATCTGGGCGAGGCACGCTTCTGGGCCGGCCTGCGCCACTACACCCGCACCTACTGGGGCCAATCCGTCGAAACGGTGGATTTCCAACGCGCCATGGAGGCAGGCAGCGGGGTGGATTTGCAGGGGGTGTTTGATGAGTGGGTGTATGGCAAATCGCTATCAAAACAATAGCTGCATCGCCTTATTTCACGGGGGCTAAGCGCCTTTTTCTTCTGCAGTACGGCTGGTGACCCGCAGTAGCATTTGCACCAGCTGGTTCAGGTTGAAGGGCTTGCCCACATGGTCGTTCATGCCTGCGGCCAGGCAGGCGGTACGGTCTTCGGCCATGGCATTGGCGGTCATGGCGATGATGGGTAGCTGGGCACATTCGGGATGCTGGCGCAGCGTGCGCGTGGCTTCATAGCCGTCCATGACGGGCATTTGTACGTCCATCAACACTACGTCGAACGCACCAGGGTGGTTGAGCACGGCATCCACGCCAAGCTGGCCGTTGGCAGCCAGCGTAACCTTGGCGCCTTCGCCGCTGAGCAGGCCGTCGGCCACCATCTGGTTGATCTTGTTGTCTTCCACCAGCAGGATGCGCAGCCCCTGCAGGCGCTGGGGTTTGGCGTCGGAAGCAGTGGTCGATGCGGTGGAGGGTGCCTCGCGTGGCGGTTCGGCTTTGGGTAGGCGCACGGTAAAGGTGAAGGTGCTGCCTTGTCCCAAGGTGCTTTGCAGGTTGAGTTCGCCACCCATCAGCTCCACGATGCGTTTGGATATGGCCAGGCCTAGGCCGGTTCCGCCAAAGCGCCGGGTGGTGCTGGATTCGGCCTGCGAGAAGTGGCCGAAGATGCGGGATTGCTGCTCGGGGGCGATGCCGATGCCGGTGTCGCGCACCGAGAACGCCAGCTCGGCTTCGTGCGCGTTCTGGCTGAGTGCGCGCACCGCCACCACCACTTCGCCCGCGTCGGTGAACTTGATGGCGTTGCCCGCCAGGTTGATTAACACCTGTTGCAGGCGCATGTCGTCGCCCATGAGATACGCGGGCACATCGGGTGCCACTTCAAAGCGGATCTCCACCGGCTTGTTGCGCAGGTTGGCCGCCAGCACTACCGACAGGGCATCGAGCAGCCGCTGCAGCGAAAAGGGCCGGGGGTCGAGCGTCATCTTCCCAGCCTCGATCTTGGAAAAGTCCAGGATGTCGTTGATCAGCCCCAACAGCGAGTTGGCCGCGCCATCGGTCTTTTCCAGGTAGTCCTTTTGCCGCGCATCCAGGGGCGTGGACTGCATGAGCTTGATCAAGCCCAGAATGGCGTTCATGGGTGTGCGGATTTCGTGGCTCATGTTGGCCAGGAATTCACTCTTGGCGCGGCTGGCCGACTCGGCAGCCTGGCGCGCCAGCTGCAGGTCGACACTGGCCTGTTTTTGCGCCTGCAGGGTGAGCAGGTGCTCGTTGTAACCCTGCACCAATTGGGCGATTTCGTCTTCGGTGGCGGGCACCGGCAGGGGTTGTTGTGCCACGTCGGGATGCCGATGCAGCGCCGTAAACCCCATGGATACGGCCCGCACGGGCGTGACGACGCCGCGGGCGTAGTGCCAGGTGAGTGCGCCCACGGCCAGCAGGCACAGGGCCATGACGAGCAGCGTGGCCGTTGTCAGGCGGTCGACGCGGCCCGTGACCATGTGCATGGGCGTAAGCATGACCACATGGCCGCCGGTGTACTCCACGCGCAGGGCGTCCATGATGGTGGGTACGCCATCGAGCATCAGACGCTGGCTGGGCGTGCCTTGGCGCAGCAGGTCCAGCAGTCCCGGCGCCAGCGCCTGCCCCAGTTGCTTGGGCTCGGAGTGCAGCACCACGCGCCCGGTGCGGTCCAGCAGCATCAGTTGCTGACCCGAAGGCAGGGGCGCGCGGGCCAGGTATTCGGCCATGATGCTGTCCGACAGGCTGATCACCAGCAGGCCCACCGTGTCGGTCTTGCCTGTGTCGGGGCTAAAGTACCGGATGGCACGCGTGACGTTGCGCACCTGCGCATAACGCGAGTTGGGGTTGATGTTGGCCATGATGCCGCGCCACACGGTGGGGCGGTCAGCCTGCAGGGTTTCCTGCAGCAGTAGCGGCGCCCGACGTGCGGCCTGCGGGTCGATGTTGAGTGTTTCACCCACATGGAAGTGGTTGCCGCCTAGCGAAAACAGGTCCAGCGACACCAGGCCTTTGACACGGATGTAATTGTTCAGTGCGTAGCCAATTTGCGCGCGCAGGTTCAGCGCGTCGTAGCTGCTGTGCGTGGGGTTGTCGGCACTGCGCAAGGCTTGGCCGATGGCGTCGTTGCCGGCGATATTGGTGGCCAGGTCTTCGATCTGGTCGTCGTACAGACGCAGGTATGAGGCGAAACTGCCCATCAGGTGCACGTTTTCGGCCTGGGCCTGCTCCAGCACCACGCCACGCGCAATGTTCAGTGCCGAAAAGCCGAGCACCACCACGGGCAACATGCCGGCTAGCAGCAGGTATCCCAGCAGCTTGGCGGTGATGTTCAGCCGCATACGCATGTCTCGGCTTGACCGACGCAGCCCGACTAGGGTGCGTTTGCTGCTGTCAGGAGCTTGGTTTCGACCAGCGTGAGCGGCTCCACCTTTTCACCGCGCACCAAGCGCATGGCGGCCACCACGCCCTGGTAGCCTTGCTCGGCGGCCTGCTGGTCAACGGTGGCAACCATGTGGCCCGCCTTGACCTCGGCCAGCGCTTCGGCCAGAGCGTCGTAGCCCGCCACCTGCACCTTGGTGAGCCCTTTTTCCTGCAGATACTTGACTGCGCCCAGCGCCATCATGTCGTTGGCTGCAAACAGCACGCGCACGTCGGGGTGCTTGGCAAACAGCTTCTTGGTGACGCTGTAGGCCTCGTCGATTTTCCAGTTGGCGGTTTCGGATGCCACCAGCTTGATGTGCTTGTTCTCCAGCAAGGCGCGCTTGGCGCCTTCCATACGCTGGCGGGCATTGTCGGCACTGCGGATGCCTTCCAGGATGGCGGCCTGGGTTGGCGCCGTCACCGATTCGGCCAGGAACTTGCCCGCCTTGTAGGCACCGGCGTCGTTGTCCACGCTGATAAATGGCACTGCCGGTGCACCAGCAGCGGCCAGTGCCTGCGCATCGAGCCGGTTGTCGATGTTGACGACCTTGATGCCGGCATCGGTAGCCTTCTTGACCGAGGCCACCAGGCTTTGCGAGTCGCCGGGGGCAATGACGATGGCATCGACCTTGGCGGCAATGAGGTCGTCGACGATCTGGATCTGCTGCTCGATGGAGGTTTCCTGTGCCGCAGTACGCACCTGCAGGGTGATGCCCAGTTCCTTCTCGGCGCGGCGCGCCCCTTTTTCCATTTCGATGAAGAAGGGGTTGGTCAGCGTCTTCATGACCAGGCCAACCGTTTTCTGTGCCGGTGGCGGCGCGGCAGGGGCTGATGCGCTTGGGCTTGCACTGGCCGACGTGGTGCTGACCGTGGGCCCGCTGGATTGGCCGCAAGCCACCAGTGCCGCAGCCGCCATGGAAAGTAAACCCAGCTTGACGTATTTCATTGGGCGCATCTCCTCGTGGTGATGCGGCCATCTTACTACCGAGCGCTTGCGCAGCCATGACGCCCAGCGGACACCGCCATGGGCGCGATCAACTGCGTAGCATGGTCGCGCGAAGCGCTTCGCTCAGGCCGCTCAGGCTCTCGGCCAGGTGTGCACGCGTTTCCGTGTTCAGGCCGGGGCGTTGGCTTGCAACGCGCAGCGTGCCTTGCAACTGGGTGGCGTGCAGGCGCACCAGGCTCAATGCATCGGCGGGCAGGGCCGAGGAGCCCTTGGTCAGCAGGGTCTGGATGCGCTTGAGGTACTCGCGCTGCAGGTTACGGCGCAGGCGGTCGATGTTCCTGCCGCTGCGCAGTTCGCTCCAGATGCTGGCCTGCAACGTGGTGTAGACCTCATCCAGCGAGATCAGATTCTTGCGCTGCGCCGCGGGCAGGAACGACGGCAAGTCCATCAAGCGGTTGGCAGTGTGCGGGCTGAGTACGCGGTCCAGCGCCGTTGCTTGAATGCCCGCCACCGCTGCAGCAATGCTGACCGGGGTGGCGCGTGCCATTTCGTTGTAGTCCACAGTCAGGCTGGCCAGCAGTTCCGGGCGGAACTGGAAGCTGCGTTCGCTGAACAGGCCCCGGGCCATGAACTGCAAGGCCTCGCGCTGGCGCTGCGGCTCAACCGGGGTAAAGCTGGCGCGCCCCGTGGTGCCCGGCAGGTCGCGCAGGGCGTGCATGCCGCCTACGTATTTCCCCACCAGTTCGGCGGCGCGCTGCAACTGGGTGAAACCGGCCAGTAAAGAGCGGCGCTGACGCAGGGGGTCGTCGCCCGGTTGGGGCTTTCGCTGCTGGATGCGGGCCCACAGCTCTTGCGAAAGTTGTAGACGTTTCTTGTAGTAGGCCAGTGGATCATCGCCCAGGTCGAAACGGTTGGCCAGCGGGTCCATGCCGTCGTATGGGCCAAAGCCACCGGCGTCGGCGTCGTCGGCATAGGCCAGCTGGGGCTCGGTGCTGCGCGCGGCGATACGGTTGAGTTCGGTTGCTTCCTGGGCGGGGTCGATTGGTTTGTAGGCGTATTCGATGGCCCAGTAGTCATAGGGGCCCAGCGTGGTGTTGTTAAAGCTGGCCTGGGGTTCGCCTTGCAGTGCAAGGTTGTAGGCGTTGTAGTCCATGACCGAGCCCGAAATGCCATGCTGTTCGGTGAAAGCCTTGTCGCGCAGTTGTGCCTGGGTGATGGTGGTGGATGCCTTGAAGTTGTGCTTGAGGCCCAGCGTGTGGCCCACTTCGTGCATGATGGTGTCCTTGATGACGGCCTGCACGAAAGCCTCTGCCTCGGGACTATCGGGTGCAATGTCGCCACGCGCCTCCAGTACGTCCAGGGCAAATTCCAGCTCTTGCGCGGCAGCTTGCGCGTAGGTGCACTGCGCCTCCAGCGTTGCACTGCCAGTGGGCGCGTCGGCACTGCGGCCCACGTCCTCGACGATCAGGCGGCGCGAGCCGCGTGCAAAGACGTCGCTCATACCGATGTCGGCATCCAGGATTTCGCCGCTACGCGGGTCGGCGTGGCTGGGGCCGATGGCAAAGCCCACGTCAGCCCCTACGAACCAGCGCACCGAGGCATGACCGGCGTCCATGTTGTCCCAGGTGGCGTCATCGCCTTGCTGCTGGACGACGATGGCGTTCTTGAAGCCGATGCGCTCAAAGGCCTTGTTCCACTCCAGGATGCCGGCTTGCACGGCGGCGCGGTAGCGTGGGGGAATGTTTTTGTCCAGCCAGTAGGTGATAGGTTTGACCGGTTCGGACAAGGCGGCACTGGGGTCCTGCTTTTCCAGGCGCCAGCGCTTGATGTAGTGCACGCGCGGGTTGGCCTTGAGGTCGTTGCCCAGGTCGGTGAACGACTCGGTGAAATGGCCCAGGCGTGGGTCGGCCCGGCGCGGTGCCATGGGTGCGGCTGCCAGTTCGGAGAAGCTGTACACATAGTCCACAAAGAGACTGCGCGGGTCGGGGGTGGCCAGGGGCGGCGGGGGCAGGGCTACGCCGGGCGGCGGTGTCAGGGGCGCGGCGGGAATGCGCGGCGTGGCGAAGTGGATGCGCGCGGTCAGGGTGCTCAGGCTGGGCTCGGCGCGCATGTTGGCAAAGGACGAGTTGGCCCGATCGACGCCAAACGGCAGCCGGTACGCCGTTTCCAGCCGGGTGCTGTAGCCGGGGATGTCAGACAGCAGGAAACTGGCATCGACCAGTACCGACTTGCGCTCGGGGTGCTCCGCACTAGCAACGGCGTTGGAACCGAGCAAGCTGGGAGAGAACGCCTGATCGACCGCATGCTGAGCACCGTCACCCGAAAGCGCCCGGAATTTGGTGTTCAGTGCCAGCAACTGCACCTGTCGGCCCACCAGACGGAATGTGGCCATCCAGCTCGCGCCCATCTGGCTGGCATACAGGCCCCGCTCACCCACGGAGTTGGCGATGTTGCTGCTGAACAGGAAAGGTTTGTTGAGCATCGCCTGCGGGATTTCGAGCCAAACTTTTTCGTCCTTGCGCCAAATGGGGAACAAGCCGTTCTCGACCTTGGCGTCTTTGGTTACCTCGGCGAATGGCTTGGGCGCTGTGGGATCGGCCGACGGCTTGGCGGCGGGTGCGCTCGCAGCACTGGCGGGTGCGCCAGGGGCCGATGGCGCCACGGGCGGGTTGGCTGGCGGCTGCGCCAGCGCGCTTGCGCATCGCAGGCTCAGCAGAAGGGCAGTAAGGGGCGGGACGAGTCGGTTGCAGGTGAGGGGCATGATGGATTCAAAAATTAGTTTGCTATCGATTAAATAGCATAGCAGCAAGATTTTACGGGGGCCAACGGCGTGTTTTCTTGCATATCATCCGTCTACAGCGATGCCTCCAGCATGGCTCGGTAGTCCTGTGCCGTGGCCAGGCGCGGGCCGGTCTTGTGGCAATGGTCAGCCAAGGCGCCGGTGATGATGGCGTCGAACTGCGCTTCCTGCACCCCCATTTCGGCCAGGCCTTTGGGTAGCCCCAGGCGCGCATTCATGGCCTTGATGGCCGGGCCGATGTCGTCGGCATGGGCCAAACCCATGGCGCGTGCCATGCGTTGCAGGCGCTGCTCCTGCACCATGGACGCGGCGCTGGCATTGAAGGCGATCACCGCAGGCAGGAACACGGCGTTGAGGGTGCCGTGGTGCAGGCGCGGGTCCACCCCGCCCAGGCTGTGGCTCAACGAGTGCACGCAGCCCAGGCCCTTCTGAAAGGCCATGGCGCCTTGCATGGAGGCGCTCATCATGTTCAGGCGTGCCTCGCGGTCGTTGCCGTTTTCTGTGGCGCGGGCGATATGGGCCCAGCCACGCTCCAGACCATCCAGCGCGATGCCGTCGGCGGGCGGATTGAAGGCCGGCGCCATGAAGGTTTCCATGCAATGGGCGATGGCATCCATGCCGGTGGCCGCCGTCAACCGCGGTGGCAGGCCCAGGGTGAGCTCGGGGTCGCAAATGGCGGACTTGGGCAGCAGGTTCCACGAGTGAAAGCCCAGCTTGCGGTGGTCGTCGACGATGATGATGGCGCCGCGTGCCACCTCACTACCCGTGCCGCTGGTGGTGGGCACGGCAATGATGGGGGCCACGCGCTCGGTGATGCGCGGTGAACCGCCTTCGATGGTGGCGTAACGGGTGAGTGGCCCTTCGTGCGTGGCGGCAATGGCCACACCCTTGGCACAGTCGATGGCCGAACCGCCACCCACGGCGATGAGGCCGTCGCAGCCTTGGGTCTGGTATACCTGCTCGGCGGCGCGCACGGCGGTCTCGGTTGGGTTGGAGGGGGTCTGGTCGAATACCGCTACGGGCAGATCGGGCAGGGCGTCCAGCGCCTTTTGCAGCACACCGGCTGCGCGCACGCCGGCATCGGTCACGATCAGCGGTCGGGCAATCTTCAAGCGCTCGCATTCACTGGCGAGCAGGCGCACGGCGCCGTGCTCAAACTGCACGTGGGTAAGGTAGTAGATCAGGGCCATGGTTTGCACAGTGGTGGGTGGAAAATGCGCACTGTACCAATTTGCCTGAACCCGATGAGTCACCCACGCAACCCCCGTTCGCTTCTGACCCCGGCCATGCACGGCGTGCTGGAGCGCATGGCACGCGCAGGCACCGTGCCCTTGCATGCCCTCACACCCGCACAGGCACGAGCGGCCTACGAAATCGGTGCTGGGGTGCTCGACCTGCCATTGCACCCGATGGCACGCGTGGAAGATTTCACCATTCCCACGCGCGACGGCCAGGCCCTTGCGGTGCGCCTGGTCGCTCCCAATCACGAAGTGCTGCCCGTGCTGGTGTATTTCCATGGTGGTGGCTTCACCATCGGCAGTCTCCAGACGCACGACAGCCTGTGCCGCCAGTTGGCCCACCATGCGCACTGCGCCGTGTTGTCGGTCGCGTACCGACTGGCACCGGAACACCCCTTTCCCACCGCCGTCCACGACGCTTGGGATGCGGTGCAGTGGGTGGCCAGCCACGGGGCCAGCCGCCAGGTCGACGTGCGCCGCATCGCGGTGGGCGGAGATAGCGCCGGTGGCACTTTGTCTGCCGTGTGCGCCATCCTGGCGCGCGACTGTGGCTTGGCGCTGGCCTTGCAGTTGCTGCTGTACCCTGGCACCGCTGCGCACCAGGACAGTCCATCGCACAAGACCTTCGCCAAGGGATTCGTGCTGGAAGCGCCACATATCGACTATTTCTTTGGCCAGTACCTGCCCGATCGGGCCGCGCGCAAGGATTGGCGCTTTGCCCCGCTCGATGGCCTGGACGAGCAAGGTCACGAGGTGGATCTGGCGCAGGTGGCTCCTGCGTGGCTAGGTCTGGCCGAGTGTGATCCGCTGGTCGACGAGGGCGTGGCCTATGCCGATCGGCTACGCCTGGCGGGTGTGCCGGTGGATTTGGAAATTTACCGCGGGGTGGTGCACGAGTTCATCAAGATGGGCCGTGCCATCCCGGAGGCCCTGCGTGCCCACGCCGATGCGGCACGTGCCCTGAAACACGCCTTTGCTGGAGCTTGCGCATGACAACCCATTCCCCCCAACGGTCCGACTTTCGCTTCATCCACCGCCTGCGTGTGCGCTGGGCGGAGGTGGACATGCAGAAGATCGTCTTCAATCCGCACTACGCCATGTACCTGGACACTGCCATGGCCGATTACTGGCGCGCGCTGGCACTGCCTTATGAAAGCGCCATGCACCAGCTCGGTGGGGACGTGTTTCTGAAGAAGATGGAGCTCGACTACCACGCCTCGGCGCGCTACGACGACGTGCTGGAGGTGGGCCTGCGTTGCCAGCGTCTGGGCAATTCGTCGATGGTGTTTGAAGGCGCCGTCCTGCGCGAGCACCGGCCCCTGGTTACGGCGCACCTGGTGTACGTGTATGCCGACGCGGCCACGCAGCGCCCCCAGCCGGTGCCTGCGCCCCTGCGCGCGATCATGGAGGGTTTTGATGCGGGTCAGACCATGACCGAATGCGTTGTGGGGTCGTGGGACACCGTCGCAGCACAGGCCTCGGTTGTGCGGGAAGCGGTGTTTGTGCAGGAGCAGGGCATTGGCGCGCACATGGTTTGGGATGGGGCCGACGCCCAGGCCGTGCATGCCTTGGTGCGCAATCGGCTCGGTCAGCCGCTGGGCACGGGACGGCTGGTGAGCCAGGCGCCAGGGGTAGGGCGCATTGGTCGCATGGCGGTGCACCGGGCGCTACGCGGCAGCCAGGTGGGCCGGGAAGTCCTGAATGCCCTGGTGCAGGCCAGCCGCGACCGCGGCGACCACGAGGTCATGCTGATGGCGCAGGCCAGTGCCGTGGGTTTTTACCTGCGCTGTGGGTTTGCGCCGCGTGGCGCCACTTTTGAAGAGGCGGGCATTGCCCACCAAGAGATGGCGCTGGCGCTGCGATCAGAAGCCTAGCGAGGCCAGCAGATCGTCCACATCCGACTGACCCAAGGCCTTGTCCGAGGCCTGGGGGCCTTGGAGTTCATGGGTCTGGCCGGTGAATTCCACCGTCTTGGATTGGGCCTCTGCGGCATTGGGCGCGCTGTCGATCAACAACTGCACCAACTGCAGCTCGGTGCGGTTGATGATGTCGATCACCTTCTTGATCACCTGGCCCGACAGGTCCTGGAAATCCTGGGCCATCATGATGTCGCTCAGGATATCGCCTTGCTTGCTGGCAAAACCAGCCGTGCGCTCGGCAAATTTGCCGCACACACCCATCAGGGCCCGCGCGCGTTCCACCGACAGGTCTTGCGTGGCGGCCATGCGGGTGAGCGACTGCGCCAGCTCTTCGCCACGCTTGGCCAGGTCGTCACATTCGGGTTTGGCCGCGTCGACCAGATTGAGCACCTTGTTGGCTGCATCTTCGGTCATCTTGCCCACATGCGACAGGCGTTCGCGCGCATTGGGGAATTCCTCGACGACCTGGTGCAACTCGGTGCTGCCTCCCAACACACTGAATGCTTCGTGCATCTCGCGTGTAATGGCTCCCAGCCGTGCATAGGCTTCTTCTTTGCTGATGGGTCGGGTCATGTCTGGCACATTCCTCTAGATCTGTTTTTGTCGCCAATCAGCCTCATTATGAATCGCGAATAGGTTCCGCGTGCAAGCGCTGCAGAAAATGTTGCGCCCGCTCGCAGCGCTCAGATGTCTTCCAGCAACGCGTAGGGAAGTTCCAGCAGCGTAAGGGCTGGGCCCTGCACCCCTTCCAAGTGCAGCGTACCCCCCTCCACAGCGGCCACTTGCAGGGAAACCAAGGCATCAAAACCACCTTGCGGCGCAACGGCGGCCTGCACCACGGTGCCGGCGGGTTGCTCGGGGTCGGTGGGCGAAAACACCGGGTCGCCGACCTTCAGCGCAACCGGACTGTGCGCCAGGTAGGTTCGCCGCTTGAGCGTGCCGCGAAACTGACTGCGTGCCACCACCTCCTGGCCGGGGTAGCAGCCTTTCTTGAAGTTGACGCCACCGACCGATTCGTAATTGAGCATTTGCGGCACAAAGGCCTCGACCACGGCAGCGCTCAGGGTGGCCACGCCACTGCGCACCTCGCCCCACAGCCAGGCGTCCAGCGTGGCGGGCGGGCCAGCGGGTGCAGGGCTGTCGGTGCTGCACAGCCAGAGCTGGCGCGCAATGGTTCCTGCCGGATGCAGGTTGATTAGGGTTCCCTGCTCAAAATCGGCTTTGGCCCCCGTTATTGCTGGCTGTTCGGCTATCGGTTTAGTAGCATCACCTAGCAGGCCGTAGAGAGCAAACTGGTCGCTGGCATCGCTGAGCTTGACCTTGGCGCGCAGCACAAACATGGAAAGGCGCTTCAGTGTCTGGGCCAGCAGGTCCTGGTGGCAGACCAGCAAGACTTCGCCGCCCGCACGCTTGAATCCGATGAAACTGGCCAACATGCGCCCCTTGGGTGAGCATAGAGCCGCCAGTCGCGCCGTGTGCAGGTCCAGCAAGGAAAAATCCTGCGTCAACTGGCCATGGAGGAATTTGACGGCATCGTCCCCTTGCGCCTGGATGACGCCCAGATGGGGCAGGCGGACTACGCCATGCATCGAAAAGCTGGGTGGCAAAGTACCCACCGTGTTGTCTGCAGTTGTATTCATGGGCTGAATTATCATCCCAGCCATGGATACACAGAGCTGGTAGGGTTGTGCGCAAGCTATTGTTTTGGATGGTGGCAGGGGCCTTTGCGCTGACGGCGGCCGGGTATGCCTGGTTGCAGCACCCGATGGTGCTGGCCACCGCGAGCGTGGACCTAGCCATCGAGCCCGGTACCAGTCCGCGCGATGTGGCCGTAGCCGTGGCCAATGCTGGGGTGGATGTAGCCCCGCAGCTGCTGTACGCGTGGTTTCGCATGTCGGGCCTGTCGCGCCAGATCAAGGCGGGCAGCTACGAACTCGAGGCAGGCACAACCCCCTACAGCCTGTTGCGCAAACTGGTGCGCGGCGACGCAGCTTTGCGTAGTGTGACCCTGGTCGAGGGGTGGAACCTGCGCCAATTGCGCGAGGCTCTGGCCAAGGCCGATCAATTGCGGCCCGATACCAAGGATTTGTCTGCCGCTGATCTGATGGTGCGCCTGGGTCGTCCGGGCGTACCGGCCGAAGGGCAGTTCTTTCCGGATACCTACACCTATGGCAAGGGCACAAGCGATGTGGCAGTCTTGCAACGCGCTTTGCGGGCCATGGACAAGCACGTCACAGCTGCCTGGGCCGACCGCGATCCGGCCACGCCGCTCAAAACACCACAAGAAGCCCTGATCCTGGCCAGCATTGTGGAGAAGGAAACTGGCCAGGCATCAGACCGCGCCGCCATTGCCGCAGTGTTCTGCAACCGGCTGCGCATGGGCATGCGCCTGCAGACCGACCCCACCGTCATCTATGGCCTGGGTGAGCGCTTTGACGGCAATCTGCGCAAGAAAGACTTGCTAACCGATACGCCCTGGAACACCTATACCCGCGATGGCCTGCCGCCCACGCCGATCGCCATGCCGGGCAAGGCGGCATTGAAGGCAGCCCTGCATCCAGCACCCATCAAGGCCTTGTATTTCGTTGCGCGCGGTGACGGCAGTAGCCAGTTCAGCCTGACGCTGGACGAGCACAATCGGGCCGTCAACAAATACCAGCGTGGCCTTTGAGACCTACCATCTACCCATGAGCGGCTTATTCATCAGTTTTGAAGGTATCGACGGGGCAGGGAAGTCCTCGCACATCGATGCGTTGGCGCAAGCCTTTCTGGCGCAGGGGCGCACGGTAGTCCGCAGCCGCGAGCCGGGTGGCACGCCCCTGGCAGAGCGACTGCGAGACATGGTGCTCAACGACGCCATGGACCCCATGACCGAAGCGCTGCTGGTGTTTGCCGCCCGGCGCGACCATATCGTGCAGGTCGTGCAGCCCGCCTTGCGACGTGGCGATGTGCTGCTGTGCGACCGTTTCACCGATGCCTCTTTCGCCTACCAGGGCGCTGGGCGTGGCTTCGACTGGTCGACGTTGACGAGGCTGGAACAGTGGGTGCAAGGACAGGGCAATGCGGCAGCCTTGCTGCAACCAGACCTGACAATCTGGTTTGACCTGCCCCCCGGCGTGGCCGCCTCGCGCCTGAGCCAAGCCCGCACACCGGACCGCTTTGAGGCCCAGTCGCAGGCTTTTTTTGAGCGGGTGGTGGACGGCTACGCGCGTCGCATGCAGGGTGACCCGGCGCGCTTTGCACGCGTCAACGCCGACCAGTCGCTGGAGGCGGTCTGGGCTGACGTTCTTGGTGCAGTGCGCGGTCGCGGGTGGTTGCATGCAAACTGAGCTTGCGCCCTGGATTCGTACGCAACTGCGCCAGTTGCTGCTGCAGCGGGGGCATGCCTGGTTGCTCCAGGGGCCATCGGGGCTGGGCCAGTACACGCTGGCGCTGGAGCTGGCACGCACCTGGCTGTGCGAACAGCCCCACGCAGACGGTGCCTGCGGCGTCTGCGCAAGTTGCCATGCAGTGGATGTGCGTACGCATGCCGATCTGATGGTCTTGATGCCCGAAGTGACACTGATACAGACGCAATGGCCGTTGGACGAAAAGGCGCAGGCTGAAATCGATGACAAGAAACGCAAACCGAGCAAGGAAATCCGGGTTGAGGCGATGCGCCAAACAGTCGAATTCGCTCAACGCACCAGTTCGCGCGGGCGCGGCAAGGTGGTGCTGGTCTATCCGGCGGAGCAGATGAACGGCGTGACGGCCAATGCGCTGCTCAAGACGCTGGAGGAGCCGCCCGGTGATGTGCGTTTTGTGCTGGCCAGCGAGTCCGCACACCAATTGCTTCCCACCATTCGCAGCCGCTGTATTGCGCACACCATGCATTGGCCCGCACGAGAGTTGGCTGTGCCGTGGTTGTTGGAGCAGGGCGTGGCACCGTCAGATGCCGCCTCCATGCTGCGTGCCATGGGCGATCGTCCAGAGGATGTGCTGGCCTTTGGCCCATCGGCACGCTCCAGCACGGTGTGGAGCCAAATTCCCCGCGCCGTGGCAAGGGGTGAGGTGGAAATGTTCAAAGACTGGAACCCGCCGGACGTGGTGGATACATTGCAGAAACTGTGCCACGATGCCCTGGCCTTGGCGGTAGGGGCCGATCCACGCTTTTTTGCAGCTGCAGACCTGGTCACGGCGGGTAATGTTCGTGCGTTGTCCAATTGGGCGCAGGCTTTGACCCGTTGCCGCCGGACTGCAGATCACCCATTCAATGCCGGATTGATGCTGGAAGCCCTTGTCGCGCAGGCCCATTCCGCTCTAAACTGCAAACCGGAGTCCACCCCATGAGCACAGCACCCGCAGCCACGCCCAGACCTAGTGTCATCCAGCTCTCCATCAAGGAAAAGGCGGCGCTGTATGCTGCCTATATCCCGTTGTTCGCCGAGGGCGGGGTCTTCATACCGACAGCCCGCGAATATGCGCTGGGCGATGATGTGTATGTGCTGCTGTCCTTGCCAGAAGACATGCAGCGCTATCCGGTGGCAGGCAAGGTGGCCTGGGTCACTCCGGCCAAGGCAGCGGGTGGGCGCACGCAAGGGGTGGGTATTACCTTTCCCAAGGACGACAAGTCTCGTGCGCTCAAGCTCAAGATCGAGGAAATCCTGGGCGCTCATCTGGCGTCAGAACGCCCCACGCAAACCATTTAATTGCCGCCGTACCGTTTCCCGGCGTCGTGCATTCGCGCCGGGTGTTGTCTTGTTCCATGTTCTTTGATTCCCATTGTCATTTGACATTTCCCGAGTTGGCCGATGAACTGCCGACCATCTTGCTGGCCATGGCGAATGCCCAGGTAGACGGGGCCTTGTGCATCTGTACCAACCTGGAAGAATTTCCGCACGTGCACCAGTTGGCACAGTCGCATGCCAACCTGTGGGCCAGCGTGGGTGTGCACCCCGATAACGAGGGTGTCCGGGAGCCGTCTCTAGACGATCTGCTGGAGGCGGGACGCTTGCCGCGGGTGGTGGCTGTTGGCGAGACTGGGCTGGACTACTACCGGCTAGGCGGACGCAGCGTGTCCGATATGCACTGGCAACGGGAACGTTTTCGGGTTCATATACTGGCAGCTCAGCAGTTGAATAAACCCTTGGTGATCCATACCCGCAGCGCGTCGGACGATACGCTGGCGATATTGCGCGAGATGGGTGAGGATGGTCGCGCGGGCAGCGCCGGAGGGGTGTTTCATTGTTTTACGGAAACGCTGGATGTGGCCCGGCAGGCGCTGGATTTGGGGTTTTATATTTCGTTTTCGGGCATCCTCACCTTCAAGTCGGCGCAGGACATCCGTGACGTGGCTTCTTGGGTTCCGTTGGACCGGTTGCTGATTGAAACTGATAGCCCTTATCTGGCTCCAGTGCCTTACCGAGGAAAGACTAACAATCCTTCGTATGTACCCCATGTCGCACACCAACTAGCGCAATTGCGCAGCTGTAGCGTGGAACGCATGGCAGAGATCACGACTGACAATGTTCGTACACTTTTCAAAGGAATCTATACTTCATGAAACACTTTAGATATGTCGTTTATCTATTTGTTTTCATTGCAAGTTTCCCTGTTTACAGTGGTTCGTATGATGACTTTTTTGCCGCGGTTGGTCGAGATGAGGCACAAACCGTTGCGAACCTATTGCGCCGCGGCTTTGATCCCAACACCGTGAACCCGAAAGGCGTTCCCGCGTTGATCATGTCGGTTCAAGAGCCATCTCCCAAGGTAGTCGCCGCTTTGCTATCAGATACCCGCACGCAGGTGGAGATTCGCACCGCCCAGGATGAAAGCGCACTGATGTTGGCGGCGCTCAAGGGGTACCTGGACATGTGCGAGGCGCTCATTGCCCGAGATGCCGATGTCAACAAGCCGGGCTGGACACCCTTGCATTACGCTGCCACCGGTGGGCATGTGGACGTGATCCAGTTGCTCATCGACCACGATGCGTATATCGACGCCGCTTCACCCAATGGCAGCACGCCGCTCATGATGGCCGCCATGTACGGTACCGATGATGCCGTCAAACTGCTGCTTGATGCGGGTGCAGATGCAACCATCAAGAATGGGCTCGGACTAAAGGCGGAAGACTTTGCCAAACGGGTTCAACGTGAGTCGGCTGCAAAGTTGATTGCTGAGGCTGCACGGGCGCAGCTGGCCAAGCGCGGTAGCGGTAGCGGTAGCGGTAGCGGTAGCGATTCTTCACGGTAGAGCCAGCAGCGGACGACAACGTTTTCATCACCATGCTAGGGTTCCCGTGCGAGCCATGTCATTTTTGGCGTTAAGGAAAATCCTTAATTAAATTAACGAGCTCTAGCCTTCTCCGCAAGGTCCACAGCGATCTTCGACACTTGAGGACGAAATTGCTCCTGTACTCGCCGTTGATTCGGGCCGGGAGGTTTTCATTGCTGCCAGGCACGCCGGACGAACTGATGGCCTGACTTTGTGCCCTACACGATGGAGCCCACAACTGCTGAAGTGTGGTCCCTACTTCGCTTACCGAATGCGCAACAGCGCAGCCCAACAATTAAAAACCCGCCGAAGCGGGTTTCCTAGTCAGCACATCTTATGCCTGCTTTTTGAACTTGCCCTTATTTGCCGGCAGAGTCGACTTTGCGACCGAGCTTCCAATCATCAAAATCTTGTCCAAAGCAGCAAGCGCTTGTGGGTCACGATCCTTGAAATAGACGGCAGCCTTTTGTGTCATCCAAATTTCACTTAGCAAAACCCGGAAGTCACCAAGATACTGCACTGGATACAACTTGGCATCCACCTCGCGGCCATCAGGAAACTTGTGCTTGTATGTGGGCAGCGCATTGGTATCGATTCCATACTTGTCACGTAAGTGTTGGCAAAGCATGCGTCCGTGTGCAATGTCCGGCATCATTTTTTGGGGCAAGCGATAGCCCTGTGCTTCCATGGGGGCAACTAGGGCAATAGTCATCTCCTGCAATACGGAAAAGTAGCCACTTGGTATCTTGTGCAGGTTGAGCATATGCCGCTCAAGGTGATAAGGCAGTTCAACCGGCGCGGATTTTTTGCCAGAGAGCCATTCATACACCCATTTGGAGACTTGAACTGCAAACTTGGGAGACAGCCACTGGGCCAAATGAATGGCTACTTGCGGGTGAACCCAAGTGCCTTGGAGCTGGGGCTCCCCACCCTTCAAAGACTGGACGAGTTCCGATATCGGAATTCCGATATCGGCAGAGAGCTCCTGTACATAAGCTTTGGCGCTAGCATTTTCATAGTAATTGCCAAATTTCTTACCGGCGGCTTGACACATCGCCGTTGCGTTGATGTATCCGTCTTCGGAGCGTTGATCGACTACAGAGTCCTGTACTTGATGTGGGATTAAGGAGAGAGAGTACTGATGGCTGGGCATAGAAATTCCTTTATAAATGCCCGCGTCAGGGTTATTGCCTACCTACTGCATTGCAGCAAAGTGCTATAATCTCAGACGCGCTACTAACAAAATGCACCGTAATGTCTTGCCGGATATGAGCGGTGCGGACTTTGCATACTTTTGGCTGCTTACCGTGAGGTCGGCGGCCTTTTTTGTTTGCAAGTCCAATTGTAACAGATGGGTGAATTAATCTAATTAATTTCCGGAGAGAAATGGTTTTATGCCGATATCTATGCTAGTTAACGTATGTTCGCGTAACGAAGCTCCGATATCGGAACAATTCGGAATCTAGCGGCTAGTTGGCGACAATTCATATATCCAAGTTAGGAAGGTAGAGTTGTTCGTGCGGCCCTAGTGTCACGGTTCGTATTCGGACCACGCCTCCAGAACAACTGCTCCACCCGTGTGTCCGGGGCTCCCGGCCGTTGAAGGAAACGTAGCAGTCCAGGCCTATTCATTTCGAAGCTCGGGATTTCCCAATCGCTCAAGGCATCACGGGCAAAGTCTCCCTCCGGGTCAGTTCGGTCCGTTTACTCTTCCAAACGTGAGCGTCTGGTCTTCCCACCCCTGGTCCAAACGCGCAGAGGCTCAGGCTGGAACTGCGGGTTTCCAGCGATGTGGCAACAACTCGTCGATACGTGCGTTGGGGTGGGTGTGGATACGGGCCAACACGTCGCGCAGGTAAGCCCAGGGTTCCACGCGATTCATCTTTGCTGACTGCACCAGACTCATCACGATGGCGGCGCGTTGGCCGGCCAGTTCACTGCCGATGAACAACCAGTTTTTCGCACCGAGCTTCCAGGGCTTGATTTGTTGTTCCAGATGGTTGTTGTCAATGGCCACGGCCCCGTCATTGAGGTGCAGTGTCAGTGCATCCCAGGCCTGCAAGCTGTAGTCCAGAGCCTGGCGCACCTTGCTACCAGGCAGCACCCTGGAGCCTTCGAGTTGCATCCACGCCTTGAGCCTCATCCCACAACGGTTTGCTCATTTGCTGGCGTGCCTGTTGGCGCTGCGCAGCATCCATGTGTACCAGCAGACCCTCCACCTGGTAAATCCGCGCGAACCGTTGCAGGGCATCATTGGCCAGCGCGCTGGCACTGGGGCCGCCACGGCTGAGCTCCTCGAATTTGCGTCGGGCATGAGCGGCACAGGCCGCAGCCTTGCGCAGTGGATATGCGCGCGTATCGAGCACCGCGTTATAGCCCGCGTATTGGTCACACAGCAGCGTACCCTTCCAGGGCGGCTCAGGTGCAGGCCCCGCTCTGTCCCCGCCTAGAAAGGCCAGCGGATATTGCCCCCGCGTCCCGTGCAGAACTCGTAGATCACGCCCCGGTGTGTGTCATGCGGGCTGCGCGCATAGGCCCACATATAGGCCTTCTTCGTCTTGCCCGATCCCGGATCGAGCAAAGGGATGGGGGTCTCGTCGGCATGCAACTCTGTGCCACTGAGGATGAAGCGCCGATGCGCCTCATACAGTGGCTCCAGTGCCGCGCCTCCTGCCCCGGCCCAAGCTGCCAGCGTGGAGCGCGGCGTGTGCACGCCACTGCGGGCATTGATCTGCTCCTGCCGGTAGTACGGAAGGTGGTCAGCGAAACGACTGATCAGCGTGTGCGCCACCAGCCCACTGGCGGGGATGCCCCCATCGATCACATCGAGTTCCGCTGGCTCCTGGCGCAGCGTCTGGCAGCAGCGGCAGGTCCATTTGCCGTAAATGTGGCGGTGCACGAAGAACTCGGCCGGCACGATGTCCAGGCGTTCGCTGACATCCTCGCCCATGCGCTGCATGGGCTGGGCGCAGTCCGGATTGGGGCAATGGGTGTCCTCGGGTTCGTGGCGGTGCTCCACACGGCGCAGGTGCTCGGGCAGTGCCTGGCGGCAGGGTTTGCGCGGTGGTGATTTGGGTGCTTTGGCGGACTCAGGCAACTGCGCTTGCAGCGCTGCGAGTTGTGCCTGCAGGCTGGCCTCGTCTTCCACCAGGGTGTCCTCAAACAAGGCCCGCTGCTGGGCACTCATGGCCTCGGTCTTGGCACCGAACTTCCAGCGCTTCAGACGCGCCAGTTCGAAGCCGATCTTCTCCAGCTTGGCATCGCGCCAGGTAATTTCTGCGTCCTTGCGCTTGATCTCAACGTTCTTGTGCTCGAGTGCCTGGGCTTGTGATTTGACCTGCTCCTGCAACTGGTCAATGAACTGCGCCACCTCGGGGGTGATCTGTGTGAGATCAATGCTGGGTGCGCAATTGCCGGACATGTGCGCAATAGTGCCTCAGTCCAATCATGCGCGCTATTGGCGATTGCGATGTCAACCAACTGGCCCTGTGCCGCAGCACGCCACGCAGTCGTTCAGGTGCGACCGATGACGCTCAATTCCTCCAGCCTCTGCCAGGGCAGGCCTAGCACCAGGGCGTCAAACTGCTGGCGGCTGAGTTGCAGTGCTGGTGCCAACGCACCATCGCGTTTCACCCAGGCAAACTGCCCCGCGTGCAGCCGCCGTGTGGCACACCATACACCAAAGCCGTCGTGCACCAGCAGCTTGATACGGCTGGCACGGGCGTTGGCGAACAGGTATCCGTGATGGGCCTGGGCTTTGCCCAGGGTGTTGACCACCACGCTGAGCAGGCGATCTGCTCCGGCGCGCATGTCCTGCGTGTGGGTGCATAGCCAGAGTGCGTCAATGCGGATCATGCGCGCTCCACCATCTGCGCTAGGCTGTACAGCACAGCAGCCATAGACGCCCCGGCGACACGGGCACAGTGCAGCTTGACTTGCAGGGCACCCAGGTCAAGGTCCAGGCGAATGTCAGGCCTCAAACCGCAAGGTACACCAGGACTGGCCGCGGTCAGGCCCACCGGGACAAATTGCATGGGTACCATCGGCTGCTTCAGACCAGCCGGTACAGACAGACCGCAGCGCTTCATGCCGCGCCCGCTTAGCCATTTGCGCACGACGTTGGCGTTAAGCCCATGACTCAGTGCGACTGCGGCAACGGAGGTGCCAGGCTGCGCGCAAGCAGCCAGCACCAGGGCTTTGAATTCGGGGAGTGGGTGCGACGAATAGGAGATTTGGGATGCATAGGTGTCCGCCAAAATTAGGTGGACACCATCGTCTTGGCAAAAACAACCCGATTCAAGATGGGATGACAGGACGCTCACTTCCAAACTCCAGCCGCTGCGGCTCATTGCCAGGTGCGGTATCTACTGAGTCGTGCCCATGACGCAGGCGTTAGCCAGTACGTCCCTCTGGAGCGTTGTTGAGGCTCCGCCTAAGAAGAAGTAGCTCTTAATAGCCACCTGAAAGGCGGAATTTCTATGGGACTCGGCCTTTTTTTGTGGCCGTAGCCAATGGCAATTGACCAGGCTAAGTACCACGCTGTACAGTCGCCGCTCAAAGTTCAGGGGGGCCTCATGCAGCAAGTCCACCGGTGGCAACTCCAATACATTGGAGCAACCACCCTTCCCAAGACACTATCGACTGTCGAGCTTTCAGCGTTCTTTACTTACAGCGAGGCTGAGCGCGCAGAGATCGCCAAGAAACGCAAGGATGCTCTGCGCATTGCCGCAGCCGTTCAGCTGGGTTTTCTCAAAATGACGGGTTCCACGCTGGATGACCTGAACGCCATACCCTTGCGCCTTCTGAGGCATGTCGCCACTGAAATCGGTGTTCCGCCGGTCGCCATAGCCTCCTTGCGATCCATCTACGACCGCCCCAAGACACGTTTCGACCATCAGTGGTGGGCCATGGAGTTGCTAGGTTTCCGCAAGGCGGACAAGGAAGCTGGACTTACCCCGATTCCACGGACAGGTATTGGCTTGATTCTCAAGCGGATGATGACACAGGCGCAGGGTTGTCCACGGCGGCGTGCGTCGCCTGCGACGAACGCGACGCCGCGGTGGGCAACCCGTGTTGGGTGTGAGCGGTTGGTTCGTTGTATTTCCTTTCAAAGTTCATGGGCGACAGGTAGTCGATGGACGAGTGGCGTCGGCGCGGGTTGTACCAACCCTCGATCCAGGTAAACAGGGCTGTGCGTGCCTGGGCCTGGGTCTTCAACGCCGCCGATTGATCAATTCGCTCCAGGCTGGCAAAGAAACTCTCAGCCATGGCGTTGTCATAGGCGTCGCCCACCGTACCCATGGAAGGTCGTACACCCATCTCCTTGCAGCGGTCCAAAGGCAATGCTGGTGTACTGGCAGGTCGGAGTGGTGAATAACGCTGGTGGGTTTGCGTATGTGCAGCGCCATGTTCAACGCCGCCAGAACCAGTTCGCTCGTCATGCGCTCCCCCATGGCCCAGCCCACCACCTTGCGACTGAAGGCATCGATCACCACTGCCAGGTACAAAAAACCTGTCCAGGTGGGGATGTAGGTCATATCTGCCACCCAGTTTGGGCGCAGCAGCGTGAAACTGGCGTTTGACCAGATCTGGAGCCGGGCGTTGGCGGTGGTTGCGTTCGGTGGTGACGGTGAAGCTGCGCCTGCGACTGACTCCACGGATGCCAGCCTTGCGCATCAGACAGGCCACTCGCTTCTTGCTTGCCACTTGGCCAATGTCGCGCAGTTCGGCGTGAACTCGAGGCATGCCGTAGGTTTCGTCACTGTCCTTGTGGATCTGGCGGATGGCTTCGCTGAGCACCGCATTGGCCGTGGCACGCGCACTGGGGGCTCGCCTGCGCCAGTCGTAATAGCCACTGGGTGATACGCCCAACACACGGCACATTGCGCGCACGCTCACTGGGTTGGCGTCGGCCTGGTTTGTGCTCACGAAGGCTCAAAGACGGTGTGGACGTCCGCTCGCTTTTGCTGGCAAACCAGGCCGTAGCCTTTGCCAAGATGTCGCGCTCCAGTTGCACCTGGCGCAGTTGGCGACGCAAACGCACCAGTTCTTCGCGTTCGGCGCTGCTCAAGCCTTCTTTGCCAGACAGTGGGGTGCCCTGGTCACGCATGTCTTGTGCTATCCAGTTGGCAATGCTTTGGGCCGATGGCCCGAATTCACGCGATAGCTGCGCTGGCGTTCTGCCTGCTCGCGCCAGTTCGATGATTTGCTGTCGAAATTGCACCGGATACGGTGGCTTGGTTTTGGGCATTTTGGACTCCTTCTTCCATAACGGTAAGGTGTCCGCGAAAAAGGGGCAACTTCAAGCCTTGGCTCCACTACCCGCCTATTTGGCGAATGAGGCCCGGCTTACGACCGACAAGGACGCGTTGACCCAGCGCGCCAAGCTATGGCTGTACCAGCACCAGTACCTTTCGTTGGCTGTCCGTGAGTTGGATAGTTTTGTGACCAAGGCGGCCACTTCGTCGGAAGAGGCGTTCTACAACTATGTGATCGGCCAAATTCCTCAGTCCACAATCCAAAAGTGGACCAAAGAGGTGTGCAAGCTCGAAATGGACAGCCAACGTTCCGTCCTGGAGTGGCTGCAGCAGCCGGCTCGTAAGAAGTCTGTGAACGCCATCCGTGAGCAGACTACCCGGGTGGGATACCTCAAGCGTTTGGGCATTCAGCAGTTGAACCTGGACGCCATTCCGCTGGAAAAGATCCGTGCCTACGCGGAGCAATTACGCAATATCCGGCCGGCGCGCTTCAAGGAACTCAAAGACCCGTTACGGACCCTGCGTCTGGTGTGTTTTCTCAAGTGGACGCTGCTGCAGGCCACCGACACCGCGATCATGCTGGGCGGCCGGCGGGTCACCAGCATCATGGCCGAGGCCTATAAGAATGCCCAGACACTCGAAGGCAAGAGTGCCAAGTCGTACCACGAAACGCTCATGACGATTTTCAACCAGGTCGATGAGCCGGGCCAATCTCCTGAGGATTTCGTCCAATACGTGCGAGACCTCAAGGCCCTTTACAAGCCACCCCAGTTTCCAACCCGCGCGGCAGCTGCACGTTGGCTGCTGAGTGATCCCAATCCCCAGATCCGCGCGCTTCTGACGGAGCTGCGCAAGTTGGAACTCCAGGGAGAAAAAGGCAACGAAGTCGTGGGTTTGGTGCAATTCCTGCAAGACACGTATGCAGAAGGCCACAACGAATTGCCCATCGGGCATGGCCAAAAAATTGGGCGCCCTTGGCGTGACCTCATCGAGGGCGAAGATCGGGAGCGTGCGCTGCGCGCCTTGGAAGCCATGACGTTGGTTGGCCTGCGCAAGGCATTGCGCAGCGGTGCGGTCTACGTGAACCACAGTGAGAAATTCCGTGGCCGCCATCGGCTGATGATCAACCAGGCTGACTGGGAGCGGGATCGCACCACCCGGTATGCGCAGCTGAGCCTGCCCTTGAATCCCCACGACTTTCTCAAGAGCATGGTCAATGAGCTGAATACCAAACTGGCTGTCCTGGAGGAATCCAGGGCTAAGGGTGACTTCCAAGTCCAAGAGCACCGGTTCCGCATCCCGCGGTTCAAACCCACCGTGGTGCCCAAGGAGGTCGAGCAGGCCAAGAAGAGCCTGTTCGCCAAGATCGACATCGTGCAGTTTCCCGACCTGATTCTGGAGATGGACAGCCGCACAGGCTTCAGCAAGATCATCCTGGAGCGACCAGCCATCGACAGCACTGAATTGCTGCAGGTCTATACCGGCATGTTGGCCCACGGCTGCGCCTTGGACGCCACCGATGTGAGCCACATGGTGCCCCAGCTGACCACCAACCAGGTGATTGCGGGGATGCGGTATTTCGAGGACAAGGATCGGGTTCGGGCCGCCAACGACGCGGTGGTGGGATTCCAGCGGCGCCTGCCAATCTGTGGCGCCTGGGGTGACGGTTCACTGGCCTCCTCGGACATGATGAGCCTGGATGTGTCCAAGCAGGTGTGGCGGGCCCGGGCGGACTACCGCCGCAAGGTGGCGTCCGTAGGGACCTACACCGCCGTGGCAGACTTCTGGAGTGTCATTTACGACCTGCCAATCGTTCTCAACGAACGCCAGGCCGGCCCCGCCATAGACAGCGTGCTCCACCAAAAGGAGTTTGATGTTGAGCGCCTGGCCGTCGATACCCATGGCTACACCGAGTTTGCGATGGCCATTTCCAAGCTGCTTGGCTTCGGCCTGTGCCCCCGACTGGCCAAGCTTTCTGATCGCAAACTCTATGTTCCCAAATCTGCCAAGGTCCCCCATGGACTAGAAGACATGGTGGTCTCCTCCGTCTCCTTGCGGACCATTGTCGCGGAATGGGACAACCTGGTACGCCTGGCGGCATCCATCGAGACAGGCCACACGTCGGCCACCATCGCCTTGGCTCGCTATGGCTCAGCCTCTTCGGACAGTCCCACTTACCGTGCAGGGGTGCATCTGGGCCGCCTGATTCGCAGCATTTACCTGTGTGACTACATCACCAGCGAGGATTTGCGCCGCACCATCAATCGGATTCTGGTCCATGGCGAATCGGTGCACACCCTGCAGCGCGCCATCTATTCGGGAAGCTTTTCCAAGCCCAGGGGGCAACATGAGTCGGAGCTTTATGCAGCGTCAGGCTCCCTGACGCTCATGACCAACCTGTGCCTTGCCTGGACATCCCTACGGATGCAAGAAGGCTTGTTTGGGGATTCCAACGCGGTATTGCCTGCTACCGGCACCGAGTGGCTGGCGTACGTTAGCCCAGCACATGTGTCGAACATCAACTTCCGCGGGATCTTCACTTTCTCCGTGGAAAAGTATGCACGCTGGCTCTTTACATCCACTGCTGAGAAGAAGGTTGCCGCCTGAATATGAATCGCTCATCAGGCTATCCGCTAGACCATCAGGAGTCAACCTAGTAGCGCCTATGGCGTTAGACAGTCATTCTTTTTGGGAGTGACTAAATGCCGTATCAACATCTGGCCGATGGCCTGTACCTCGTCAAACAAAAATCAGCATCCAAAGGCGTCGACCACTATGGGATTCTTGATGTTGGTAATCGGCTTTGTCATCCAGAGGTCAACGGACTTCAGCCAGTAGTTTTGCATCAGAGCCCACCCAGTATTCGGCTCAACTGGTTGCAGGACACAGGAACCTGGGAGGTTATGGGAAAGATCACAAACGAACGGGATGCGATAGCCCGGATAGAAGAGGCAAGCCGGTCTCCCGCATACAACCTGTTTGGCCACAACTGTGAGCATTTCGCCCGATACGTTGCGACAGGAAAGCGTGAAAGCACCCAGATTCAGGCCGCTGCTGTTGTCGCGGGACTTGTCGCACTTGTCTACGTTGCAGGCTGACGTTAAAACGCTTCCAACTGTGCCGAAAACGCGGGTTGCACTCCAAGCATTGAAGTCAGCAACATAACACCTTGCAGGTTCACGCGAGTTGCATAGCGGTTGTCGCTCTAATCGCCGCTGTCACATCAGGGCGCCTGGGCGTAATGACCTCATCGAACATTTCCTGTACATATGGGGCAACCCGGTACTGGGAACCTTCTTCTGGCTCCATGCCGCATTCCAGCGCATCCAGGTAATCACTGGCGCACATGTAATGGTCGTTCAAAAAGAAGAGGTAGCCCAGGTGCAGGATGAAGATGTCGCAAGCATCCTCGGAAAACCGATCTAGCCACTTGCCACGGCTTCCCATATGGATTGCCCTGTCATTCAGCATCGCATAGTGATAGAAGTTGTAATGGGTGTGGTCGTTGCACCTATCACGAAGTCGCTTGTATCGGTCATCCAGCGACAGCACTTCATTGACGGGTTGCAGCGCCTTTGATGCCTTGATGTACTGAGACATGATGCGATAGTCCGGCAGCGGCTCCTTTCCTTGGAGCCAGTTGTTGATTTTTTCGACGATGAAGTTCTCGATGCTGACGTGATCGTGCAGGTATAGATTCGAGTAGACATTGATGACGGCCGAGTCGTGGTATTTGCGCAGCAGCGCATAGGCATCGTTGATGCGGCCCGCGAGCAGGACGGCGCGCATGGATTCGACGGTGCCTTGCATCGAGGAATACACGTAGGTGTCCATGTTGACCAACGCCTTGGTTCCCAGAGTCACGAAGGAGAATACTGACATCGCCAACCTGTCGTAGAACCGCATGTATCGCAGCAACTGCGCGAATACGGGGTGCTCCTGGTAGGCTTTTTCATCGACTTGCATTGGTGTCGTTCCCTGTAAATTGGTCGTAACGCAATTGGGTCTCTTTACTCCAAGCTGGTCAGGCGCTCTGCTGTTTTGGTGGGCCTTGGACCACTGGTTTGGGGAAGAGTTTGCGCAGCACGGATTCTTCAAGCCCTAATTCGATACGCGTGCGCAGAATCCGAACCTGCCTGGGGCCAGGACAGAATGCTTCGGGTGTCCGTCCGAGTTTTTGTACATAAATCGCCCTGGCATCAGTCCGGTTGGGTTCTGGAATCTTGGCCAGCCAGTCCGCAAAGAGCCGCTTGCCCTTGGCCAAGTTGCACTTGGCGCAAACGCATAGAGCATTGCGAAACGACTCCTCGCCACCACGGGACAAAGGATCCATGTGATCGATATGCCGTGCCGTGTCTTCCTGATCTTGAATACCGTGGCTGACAGCAATCTGTAGCTCTGCGGAACAATAGGGGCAGCAACCCCGCTCTGCGTACAGCGTCCACTTCAACTCATGGGGTAAGGCGTAGTGTGGCCACCACCGCCCAAAAATGATCTCGAACTTGCGAATCGTGGCCTGCTCAGAGTCCAGGTGCACCTGCAGTTCCTGCGGGGAAAGCCCGATGATCACTTGGAGGGGCGCCTGGGTAGTGCCACCACATTGGAGCTCGGTTGCTCAGACTCATTCGAGCGAAGACGCCCGGAGGCAATGGATGGGAGCCTGGAAGATGGGGGTTTTTCCATCAATCCCACGAAGCGAGCGCCCAAATCCTCTTCAGAAAGTTCCAGGTAGCGCAGTGCGGAATTGACGTCTGTCCATCCGACATATGCCATCAACTCCTTCAGTTCCCAGCCACTGGACTTGGCCCAAGTGGCAAAACCCCGGCGCAGGGAATGGCTGCTGTAGGCGTCATGATCTGGAACGCCGGCCGCCTCGAACAGGCTTCTCAACCAGGGGACGACGCTCCCTGCTGCCAAGCCTTGCTCAGAGACGTTGCCCCACTGGTCGATGCCCCGAAAAACCGGCCCGGAGGTCTTTCCGAGCGCCACTTTCCATTGCCGATAGGCTGTCACGGGACATAGTATGGGCAATGCCGGGCAGAGGAACGTGCGACCTGCTGATTCGCGATCTCCCTTGGAATACGGGAGAAAGCACTGCATGCCAACCCCCTCCTTTATCGACACATGCTCGAATTGCAGTCGGGTCAACTCATCAGACCGAAACCCCCGCCAGAATCCTATGAGCAGCATGGCTTGGTCACGCAGGGTACGCAGGTACCTGGGATCTGATGGATCCAAGCGGTTCTGCTCAGCTTTGAGCCAATCCGATACTTGCTCCATCAACCCAAATTCAAGGGGGCGTGCCTGTTTTTGCGGGGCATTGTGTGCAGCGCGAATCCCCTTAAGGACGCGCGAAACCAGAGGGGCTTTTGTGGGGTCGACGAATCCGTGGTCCTGGTGCCACCTGGACAAGCCAGCCAACCGCGCGCGCAAGGTACTAATGGAATGCGTGCCAGCATATTGCGCCAAATAGGCCGCGATTGCCTCAGCAGTGGCTGGCAAAGCACCTCGTCCTTCCACCTCGAAATGCTGCACCGCCGAGGCGTAGCTACGACGGGTGTTGGTGCGCTCAGCTAATTGCGTATAGGTCTCGACACTCGCCATGGTGTGATTGTCCGGGATGAAGGTGCGCTTGCCAACTGCTTGCCCACTTATCAAATCTGGCGTGCGCTATCCCATTGAGATGCTTGCCTCCACTGATTCAAACTGTATTGGGCCCATCAGTGATGCGCTCCATGGACATGCATGTGAGGGCTAGGGACAGACTTGCCGTCGTCGTTGCTTTGAGTGGAAAGCTCGTTGAGAATGCCGCAATTCTGAGCGAGGTTGCTTGCCGCACAACTGGCGCGCAAGTCGCGCAATTGCCTCTCAAGGCTTCGCAACTCCTTGATTCGTTGGGTCACATGACCGATGTGGGCGTCAATCAGCGCATTCACATTCGAACAGTCCTGATCCGGTCGGTCTCTAAAGCCCAGCAGAGTTCGTACCTCTTCCAAAGTCATATCCAAGCCTCGACAACGACGAATGAACAGAAGTCTCTGAGCATGACTGTCCCCGTAGGTGCGGTAGTTGGATTCGGTCCTTTCAGCCTCTGGTAATAGGCCTTCGCGCTCGTAAAAGCGGATCGTCTCCACGGTTGTCCCGGTCTTTTTTGAGAGTTCACCAATTTTCATGCGCATTCCCCATACATAAGACTTGACTCTACACCTACTACAGGGTTTCCAATACACCCATTCCGACTGAATTCGCCACGTTCATGACACACCAACCCGAACACGACCCTTGCTGCGGCTCAGAATCTAGAGGGCAAACGCTCCCGCCGCCCGTTCCACTTCGGGAGGATCATGGGGGGTGCGGTTGTTCTTCAGGATG
This sequence comes from Rhodoferax sp., assembly GCA_046348185.1. GTDB lineage: Bacteria > Pseudomonadota > Gammaproteobacteria > Burkholderiales > Burkholderiaceae_C > Allorhodoferax. The sequence continues at coordinate 779,070 of JAXMER010000013.1, forward strand.
CCACGTTATGGAATCACCTGACGCGAATCCAGTCGCCAGCACTACGTCGGGACTGACTTGGCTGAGCATTCCTGCCATGGACTGCGCGGCCGAAGAAGCCGAAATCCGCCACGCCTTGAGCAAGCTTCCCGGAGTGCGCAGTCTCCAGTTTCGCTTGTTCAGTCGCAACCTGGGAATCGACATTGACACCGCTTCGATACCGCTGGCGGTCGAAGCGATCTCCAAGGCCGGCTTTAAGGCGCAGGTCATTGTTGCGTCCGTTGAAACCCAATCCGGGCGGAACGCCCACGAGCACAACCATAGACAAACCAATATTGGCAGCGATGCGAGCGGCCGTTCGTTCGCAGGAATGGTGGTGGGTACAAAGGTCAAACTTGGTCTGGCCCTGGTTTTGGCATGCGCCGCCGAAGCAGTGTCCTATTTCGCTCCGGAAGCCTTGATGTGGAAAGGCATCGGCATGGTCGTCGCAGCTTGTGCAATCGGCCTGGCAGGGTTCTCCACGTATTCAAAAGGTCTGACCGCGCTGCGCAACGCCCGCTTAAACATCAATGCCCTGATGTCCACGGCTGTCACAGGTGCCTTCCTAATCGGCCAGTGGCCGGAGGCCGCCATGGTAATGGCCTTGTATGCGATCGCTGAACTCATTGAGGCGCAATCGGTTGACCGTGCGCGCAACGCCATCAAGGGCCTTTTGGACTTGACCCCTCAAATCGCCGATATGCGCGCGGCTGATGGCAATTGGTCCAATGTCCCCGTAAAGAGTGTGCCTGTTGGTGCCATCGTGCGGGTTAAACCCGGTGAACGTGTCCCGTTGGACGGTGTAGTCGTTGCGGGTATGTCGTCAGTCAACCAAGCACCGGTTACTGGTGAAAGTATCCCTGTGGACAAGGCCGCGGGGGACCCCGTATTTGCAGCAACAATCAACACTACGGGAACACTGGAAGTGCGGGTTACTTCTGGCGCAGGCGCAACATTGTTGGATCGCATCATCCACACGGTGGAACAAGCGCAAGGTGCTCGCGCACCCACGCAGCAATTCGTCGACCGATTTGCCGCGATCTATACGCCAACGGTCTTTGTGTTGGCACTGGCTGTCGCTTTCCTCACACCGATACTCATGGGCTGGCCATGGATGCAGGGACTGTACAAGGCACTGGTGCTGCTGGTAATTGCCTGCCCCTGCGCACTGGTGATTTCTACCCCTGTTACAGTGGTAAGTGCCCTGGCCGCTGGCGCGCGACGCGGCATTCTGATTAAAGGTGGCGTCCATCTGGAAAATGCCCGTCGCGTAACCGCAGTTGCGATGGACAAGACAGGCACCATTACCCAAGGCAAGCCCGAGTTGGTCGCCCATGAACTGTTGACCACCACGATCCTAGGCGAACAGGTGTTGCACTGGGCTGCGGATCTGGCAGCACATTCCGACCACCCGGTGGCACAAGCTGTGGCCGCGGGCCTGGCCCGGCATGCCTGCAATGGAGACCTAACCAGTTTTGAGGCCTTGCCGGGGCGAGGCATTCGGGCGCAGGCCCATGGAGTTGCGCTGATACTGGGAAACCATCGACTCATGGAAGAGCGCGGCCTGTGCAGCCCGGCGCTGGAGGCGCGCCTGGACCTGCACGAGCGCCAGGGCCGAACTGTGACGCTGCTGGCATCCAACAACGAAGTATTGGCCCTGTTTGCGGTGGCCGACGCAATCAAGGAGACATCCCGCGAGGCGGTGGCAGAACTTCGTGCCCTGGGCGTGCGTTCAATCATGCTGACGGGCGACAACGAGGCTACTGCTCGCTCCATCGCGGTGGGAGCGGGCATTGACGATGCGCGAGGCAACCTCCTGCCAGACGAGAAGCTCAGCGCCATCGAGGAGATGCAGCGCCAAAACCACTTTGTTGCCATGACGGGCGACGGAATCAACGATGCTCCTGCGCTGGCCCGAGCCGACCTGGGATTTGCAATGGGTGACGCGGGCACCGACATCGCCATGGAAGCGGCCGATGTTGTGATCATGAACGATGACCTGCGCCGCATCCCCGAAACGATCAAGCTGTCACGGCGTGCCCATGCCGTGCTCTGGCAAAACATTGGCCTGGCGCTGGGCATCAAGGCGGTCTTTCTGGTGTTGGCGGTTGCCGGCAATGCCAGCATGTGGATGGCCGTGTTTGCAGACATGGGGGCCAGTTTGCTGGTGGTCTTCAATGGCTTGCGGCTGCTGCGAGTAAGCAATTGAATCCACGCCCATGCTTCAGGAAATCCGCTACCTGCTAACATTCGGCTCACACTCTCGGACCCCGCACGGTCTGAACCCGACCCTACCGTTCATGCGCCGACTTGTCGTTGTCCTCCTGATGCTCCTATTGCCACTGCAGGCAACGTGGGGCATGGCCGCCAGCTACTGTCAGCACGAACAGGAAGCGAATATCGGCCACTTCGGTCACCACACGCATCAGCACAAGGCCAACGCCGGAAACCTGGAAAAGGCCAAGAGCAGCCCGTCAGCGGGAGTTGACGGCGACTGTGAAGTCTGCCATTTAGGAACCGTCCAGGTCGTGACGGCCACTCCCAGTTCTGCAACTGCGGCTTCAACTGCCAATCCGCCGACCGCGCGAGTTGTTGTCTACGACTCCCATATTCCCGATGGGCTTGAACGGCCCAATCGAACCCGCGCCGCCTGATTCGGCGCGTGTGATCTTTTCTACCGGAGCTATTCTCCCGCACTGACGCACTCGCCGAATTCTTCCGCCTTTGTCTTTCAAACAGGAGAATTCGATGCGACTCACCACGCTGGCGCTGGCCACTGCGTTCACTTTGGGCATGCCCTGCGCAAATGCATTTGCGCAGAGCGATTTGCCCCCAAATCCCGCTTCAACGCTTGCTGCACTGAATCTGCAACGGGCATGGCAACTGGCGCAGGACGCCAATCCCGTACTGCGCAGCAAGTTGGCCCAAAAGGCTGCTGTGCAAGGTGCCCAAGACGAGGCTGCGGGGCTGCTCTTCAATAACCCCATTCTGGCCTTGGAAAGGACGCGGCGCACCGTGCCTGCGGACGGTTTGCCAAGCGAAAGCCGCCAGGAATGGGGCGCAGGCCTATCCCAAACCTTTGAAATCGCCGGCCAACAAGGTCTGCGCCGCGCCTCAGCCCGTTCGGCTGCCGAAGCACTGGATGCCGACATTGCTGACACACGCGGGCAATTGATGTCTTCAGTGGCGCAACAATTCTTCCGCGTGCTGGTGCTGCAACAGCGAGTGGGCCTGGAAACTGAGGCCCTGCGACTGTTTTCCGCGACAGCAACGGCCATTGAGAAGCGCCGCGCTGCCGGCGAGGACACCCGGCTTGACGCAAATGTTGCCGTTGTGGAGTCAGAACGGGCGCGCAACCAATTGTCTCAAGTCCAAGAGCAGTTGATGGATGCCCGAGGCGAATTGGCCGCCAGTCTGCAAATACCGCTCGCGGCGCTTCCAACAGTCGACGGGGATCTGACAGTTATGACGCCGACGCCGACCTTGGCGGACCTTCTTGACCGCTCAGCCCGTCAACCCCGCTTGCGTGCGCTTGTCGCAAGGGAGCAGAGTCAGCGGGCCAAGCTGGGACTGGAGGAAGCCAGCCGCTGGCCAGACGTGACCGTGGGCCTCAACGTTGGACACGAGGGACCGGAGGCCGCGCGGGAACGGCTCACGACAGTGACGCTCAGCCTGCCCCTTCCCATGTTCCGTCGCAACGCGGCAGCCATTGGACAGGCAACAGCCGAGCTGACACAAGCCGAGATCGATCACCAAGCCGCCCGACAAGCCAGCCAGAACCAGGTGCAGGCGCTGTGGCGCAAGCTCAGCAGTCTGGAAGCACGGGTACAGCGTTTGCAACAAACCGTGCTCCCAACACTCACTGACAACCTACGCCTGTCCGAAAAGTCGCAACGCGCCGGTCAGATTGGCGTTCTCGACGTGATTGTGGTCAATCGCCAGGCGCTCGATGCACGGCGTGACCTGCTAGACGCTCTCTCCGAATACCACACGACGCGGTTTGCCCTGCAAGCTGCAGCCGGCACCAACCAGGAATAAGCACCATGACTGTTTTCGATATCCCCCATAAGACTCTTTCTCCCCGCATCCATGTTCCCGCAGGTTTCGCGTCACTGCTCATCGCCAGCGCCGTGTTGACCTTGATGACTGGTTGCGGCTCATCTGAAACACCACCCAAACCCGCTGAAGTAGTCAGCGCCAAGACCGAAGCGCACGACGACAAGGACGGTTTGAAGCTATCCGAGGAGGAGACCAAGCGCGCCGGCATCACCCTGGAGACTGTTGCGTTGCAATCGGCACCGGATGCGCTGGCTGTCACCGCCACTGTCTCGGCCAACTTGGACCGCATGGCCCGGATCGCTCCTCGCGTAGAAGGCCGTGTGCTCCAGGCACCTGCCAGCCTGGGTGATCGCGTTCGTGCCGGACAGGTCCTGGCCACGTTGGACAGTCCGGCCCTGGGCGAGGCGCACTCAACGCTCCTGCGCGCCCTGGCGGCAAACCGGGTCGCCCAGGCCGATTTGCAGCGAGCCAAAACTCTGAGTGCGGATGAAATCATCCCGCAGCGCGAGCTTCTTCGCGTCCAAGGCGAGGCCGACAAGGCCGCTGCAGAACTGCGGGCCGCGCAGGACAGAATGCGCATGCTGGGTGCATCGCCATCGGCCCAAGCGAGCGATCCGGCGCAATCGTCGTTTGCCTTGACTTCGCCTTTCGCCGGCACCGTGATCCAAAAGAAGGCCAGTGTGGGCGAGCTTGCCACCCCGGCAGACCCGTTGTTCACCGTTGCAGACCTGTCCACCGTGTGGGTTGAAGCCAGTCTGCCCGAAGCCGCATTGGCGCGGGTACGCACCGGAGCCCATGCCTCGGTCAGCGTTGGCGCCTACCCGGATGAGCGCTTTGAGGGCCGTGTCACCTATGTCGGCAACGTGTTGGACAAGGACACACGCTCCGTGACCGCACGCATTGAAGTTCGCAACCCCGATGGGCGTCTCAAGCCAGACATGTTTGCGACCGCCCGCATCGACACGGGTGCTACCGCGAAGCCCGCGTTGTCTGTAGCGGATGGCGCCATTGTGTTGTTGCAGGGACAGCCGACCGTCTTCGTCGCCGAGCACGGGGGCTACGAAGCTCGCCCCGTAGAACTGGGCGACAAGGTTGAGGGACGCACGCGCATCAAATCCGGTCTGACCGAAGGAGACCAGATTGTGAGCGCTGGAGCCTACGCCCTGAAGGCACGACTGCTGAAGTCCCAGATCAGCGACGAACATTGAGAGGAGTCCCACACCATGCTACATGCCATCGTGGGCGCCTCGTTGCGCTACAAAGTTCTCGTGATCGTCGCATTTCTGGTTCTGACGGGTCTGGGCATCCAAGCCTTCCGACAAGTACCGGTGGATGCATTTCCGGACGTGACACCGGTACAAGTCAACATCTACACGGAGTCCCCGGGTCTGGCTGCCGAGGACGTGGAGAAGCTTCTCACCACTCCCATTGAAGGAGCCATGGCCGGCTTGGCCGGCGTGGAAGAAGTCCGCTCGGTTTCCCTGTTCGGCCTGTCCTATGTCGGTGTCTATTTCAAGGACAACGTCGACATCTACTTTGCCCGCCGTCTAGTCGGTGAAAAGCTCCAGGAGGCCAAAGGGCGACTGCCACAAGGTTATGGCGAGCCTGTACTCGGACCCAATAGCTCGGGCTTGGGGCAGGTGTTCTGGTACACCGTGGAGTCCGCCGACAAAAGCCTGAGTGCCATGGACCTGCGCACCCTGCACGACTGGACGGTGCGCATGATCCTGCGCACCGCGCCCGGCGTGGACGACGTCATCACCTGGGGCGGTGACGAGAAGCAGTACCAGGTGCAGATCGACCCGCGCCAGTTAATTAAGTACGGCCTGTCCTTCAAACAAGTGATGGAGCGGCTCACCGCCAACAACAAGCAAGTCGGTGGTCAGTACATCGACATTGGCTCCGAACAGTACCTAGTGCGTGGTCTGGGACTGGTATCCAACACCGCCGACATCGGGTCCATCGTGTTGGCTGAGTTCAAGGGCACGCCCATCCACGTGCGCGACGTGGCCACTGTGAAGGAAGCCGCTGCCTTGCGCTTCGGCGCTGTCACCCGCGATGGCCAGGAAGCTGTGTTGGGCATGGCCTTGGCCCGCGTCAATGAGAACGCCAAGACGGTGGTCGAAGCCGTCAAGGCCAAGCTCGCCACCGCCCAGGCGGCACTGCCCAAGGGGGTCACGCTCAAGGCCATCTACGACCGAACCGACATTGTGGAAAAGGCCCTGAAGACGGCCGAAAGCTCTCTGGTCGAAGGTGCCTTGCTGGTCGCCGTCATATTGTTTCTCTTTTTAGGAGAAATTCGTTCGGCCATTGTGGTGATCGTGACGCTGCCCCTAGCCATGCTGATGGCTTTCTTGCTGATGCAGCAGTTCGGGCTGTCGGCCAACCTGATGTCATTAGCAGGCCTGGCCATCGGCACCGGCATGATGGTGGATGGCGCTGTGGTGATGGTTGAAAACGCCTTCCGACTGCTCGCACACGCCAAAGAGTCTGGCAAAAGGATCAATAACACACACTTGATCCTGGAGGCAGCACGCGAGGTGGCTAACCCCATCGCTTTTGCCATCGTGATCATCATCGTGGTGTTCATGCCCTTGTTCTCCCTGTCCGGGCTGGAGGGCAAACTATTCAAACCCATGGCCTTGACCATTACCTTTGCCATGGTTGGGTCCCTGGTGCTTTCGCTGACCTTGGTGCCGGTTCTGGCGGCGTTGATCCTCAAAGCCAAGGAGGAGAAAGACACGTTCCTTGTGCGCAAGGCGAAGCAGTTCTACCTGCCGGCGCTGGATTGGGCGCTGGAGCGCAAGAAGCCTGTTATCGGTGCTGCCTTAGCCTTGCTGCTGGCCGCCTTGGCGCTGTTCCCCTTCCTGGGCAAAGAATTCATGCCGCAGTTGCAGGAAGGGACCATCATGTTCCGCGTGACGGGCATCCCATCGACCTCGCTCAATGAGTCCATCCGCGTCTCGAACCAGATCAGTGCGCGGCTGCACAAAGAGTTCCCCCAGGTGCAATCGGTGCTGGCCACCATCGGGCGCGCGGAGAAAGGCGAAACGGCCGACGTCAACTACATGGAAGTGCTGCTGGACTTGAAGCCTCCAGCGCAGTGGCCGGAACCAGTCTCCTACACCAAGCTCAGTGCCGCCATGCAGGAGGCGCTTGAGCAGGAAGTGTCGACAGCGGTTTTCGGTGCAACGCAACCGATTCAGATGCGCGTGGAGGAACTGATTTCAGGGGTGCGTGCCACGCTGGCCCTGAAGCTCTACGGTGAAGACCTGGCCACCTTGGACCGACTCACGGCTCAGCTGCAAGGCGTTCTGAAAACGGTGCCCGGCGTGGCCGACCTGGCTGCGGAGGCCAATAAAGGTAAGCCGCAGTTGGTGATCCGCGTAGACCGAATGGCTGCCGCGCGCTATGGTATCAACGCCGATGAAATTTTGGAGGTTGTACAAGCCGGCATCGGCGGCAGTACGGTCTCAACACTGATCGACGGCACCAAGCGGTTCGACATTGCCGTGCGACTGACCGATGACTTCCGAGCCAGCCCAGCGTCTATCGCCGCCATTCCGCTGCGCACCGCAGAAGGTGCTCTGATTCCGTTCAGCCAGGTCGCCAAGATCGAACTCGACGAGGGTTATTCCTTTGTCCGGCGTGAGGCGTTGCAACGCTACGCGGTCCTGCAGATGGATGTGAAGGGCCGTGACGTGGACGGCTTCGTAAAGGAAGCGGACGCCAAAATTCGTCAAACCGTGTCCCTGCCACCGGGTTACTGGGTGGAATGGGGCGGCGCCTTCGAGAACCAGCAGCGCGCCATGGCACGTCTCGCCGCCATCGTGCCCTTGACGATTGGACTTATCTTCATGCTGCTGTACACCGCATTTAATTCACTGCGTCATGCCACGTTGATCATTGCCAACGTTCCCTTCGCCATCATCGGTGGAGTGTTTGGATTGTTTGTTAGCGGCCAGTATCTGTCAGTGCCGTCGGCCATTGGCTTCATCACCGTATTCGGGGTTGCCATGCTCAACGGGATTGTGTTGGTGTCGTTCTTGAACTCGTTGCGCCAGAGTGGGTTGTCAATCCGCGATGCCGTTCGTCAAGGTGCCAGCCTGCGACTTCGGCCTGTTCTGATGACTGCCTCGGTCGCGATTCTGGGTTTGATTCCCATGCTGCTGTCCACCGGAGTGGGCGCGGAGACGCAAAGGCCACTGGCCACGGTGGTGGTGGGTGGTCTATTTACATCGACCGTATTGACCCTGCTGCTGCTGCCTTTGTTCTACGAATGGGCGGAAGAGCGTGCACAACGCAAGGCAAATATCCCAGCGAATATGACTACTGAAGGAGACATCGCATGAAAGCCATCAAAGCCTATGTACACCGCAGCCGCGTATCGGACGTGATCGAAGCCCTCAAAGCCAGTGCCAGCTGGACCTGCGGTCAGCACAACCTGACCTTGTATCTGGTCAAGGGCTCACTTCGTCCCCTGGACGACGCGGAGCGCCAGTACTCCGTGGATCTTGGGGAAGAAGTGGTGAACGAATACAAGTTGGAACTGCATTGTGATGAACCGCACGTGGCCGAACTGATAGCCATCATCCGCAAGGCGGCGGCAACCGGCCAGCCCAATGCGGGCTGGATATATGTATCGGACGTTCTTCAGGCGATCCCCATCGTATGAGGTCAACATGAAACTACTGAATACAGCCGTCGCAATTGCCGCGTTGGGGATGCTATCGGCCTGCACCACGGCATCCATCAAAGCGACTAACGTGAATACAAAAGTGACCGGTACATTGAATGCCGGCTTCCAGGAGCCGATAGCAGAAATCGTCTACAACGGTAAGACCTACCGCGGACTTTGGCGGGAGTCGGCCGCCTCTGCAGAACAGCGGGCACTGGCGTCATACCCACATAGAAGGCACTTGATAAATATTTCAGCCGACTTGTTGGCAAACGATGGCGGCGTCCTTCGATGCGCTGGACTGACTCATGCTCTCAAGGGTGAATTAACCTGCAAATCTGGCGACGATACTCTGGAGGTCTCGATGTACTAAACATCAGATACTTAGTGATCATGTGCTGCCCGACCATCAGCAACAAAAAACGTCTGATAGTCGGGCTGCAGCGTCGCCGAACGAATTGCCGTTGTGAAAGAAGCGCTACAGGTTCTCAGTCTTGTGAGCCCTCATTGCATCGTCTCTGTACACAGTCAAAGCAGATGCTAGATCGTCTGCGACTGCATTCCTCAGATCCACTGGTTCCAACACCTCGACATGCCGTCCATGCCGCAGGATGTCCATAGTCAGCTCCCGCGTGTCCGTAAAGGGCACTTCAAGCAAAAGCTGCCCATCTGGCTCGTGACTCACTTGCTGCTTGGGATGCCACAATTCCTGCCCAACCCACCGAGCTCGCTCCTTCGAAAACCGCAGCTTCGCCCACCGCACATCAGATCCCGCAAAAATTCCATACCCCTGACCCACAAAGCCGTTGAGCTCCTTCTTGGAAACGGTCTTGGTTCTCTTGCTAATTGACGTCGCCGTTTCGATGGCATCCATCGAGAATGACCGCATGGCGTCCTGCTTGTGGCACCACGCACCTAGGTACCAGTTTCCCCGGTGAAATATCAACAGTTGCGGTGACACCTCCCGCACGGTCACATCGTCCTTGGCACGGCCGTGGTATCGGATCTGCAGCCGTTGACCACCCAATAAGGCCCCGGCCACCAGCTCAAAGTACTTATCCGGCACCGGACGAGCCGCCACGTTGAGCAGCCGAATCCGGGACTCGACGTCCTCTGCCGGGTGCTTTCCCGATTCAATGACGGCCCGCAGCCGCGCCTTCAAAGGAGCAATATGCGGTCCCAACAAGCCAGGCTGGATCTGCGCCAGCAGGGACTGCATCATCAGCAGTGCATAGGCTTCCTCGGAGTTGAACCACAGGCCGGGCAACGGCTGCTGAGTCACGCTCTTGCCAGTGGTGTAGCTGTACCCCCCGTCCGCCTTGCTCCACTGGATGGGTGCGTTCAGTCGGTCACGCATGTACTCGATGTCCCGCGTGAAGGTTGCCCGAGACACCTCCAGAACCGCCAGAAATTCCTCAATCGGCACCACGCCCTTGGCGTGCAACAAGGAGTCAATCTTGTAGAAGCGCTCGGTTCGGTCCATTGGACAAGCCTTTCCATGTGACTCACGCCATGAGTCACATGCGTCGAATAATAGGCTCAACCCTTATCGAAAGGAAGCCCGGGCGGACCAACAAACCCTCCGATGCTCAAAACATCCAAATGTTTGAGACAAGAACGCCATGAATGATGACCACACCTTCGATTTGCCATCTCCGGGCGCGGCGGTCCGCAGTCCTTGGGTACAGCTACGGGACATTGTTATCGTGATCGCCTTCCTGGGATGGCTGATCTATCTGGCCTTCCCTTACATCCCCATTGAAAGTCCTCTAGGCCAGGTGCAGGGTCTCCGGTATTTCGGCGCCTTCGGTGTCAATACCCAGGTGGATGTCCGGGATGACCAAGGCCTAGAACGCAGCTTGGTGGTCGACGGTGTGAGTCATCTACAAAAAGGTCAAGAAGTGGTGTTGCACATTCGGGGTGTCCGGTCGGATCTGTGTACGCCGGATGAAACCATCTGCGAAACCCTTAAGGGCCGTCCGCAATGAAAGACAGCCTGGCAAACGAAGGCGTCGGCTTGGCCTCAGCCTCCCGCCCCATCCCGCTCCTCGCCTTGGACGATGCTCGCGCACAGGATATTCAGAACTGGCTGCAGGACCACGAATCCTGCAGCCGAGCAGGGCTGGTATCGAACAGCATCGAGTCTGGCACTGGCCTGAACAGGAATTGCCCCAATACCGTTTTGTGCCGGCAGGGAGTAGGCTTCGCCATGGCTGATCAGAATAAGTTGCGACAAGCATCGCAGAGCGGTTTGGCCGCTTCGAAAGACGGCAGCCAAGCCCAATGCTGCCTGCCGCCTAATCCCATAGGCTGCCCGACACAACAGGACTCCGCACCTCACAAGCAGCCAAAAGACCCAAGGGTCAAAGGTGGCCAGGTCCTGTACCTCGACTTTGACGGCGCGCTTCACCATGAAGATGTGTGCGTCAACACCAAACGCGGTCTGTATTTCGGCGCCAACGCCCAAGCTCATGGCGTGCGCCACGGCCATACCCATCGCTTGTTTGAATATGCACCGATACTGGTCGAGTTGCTGGAGCCGTATCCAGATGTGCAGATCGTGCTGTCAACGACCTGGGTGCGCTGGCGTGGCTACGAGCATGCCCGAGACCGCCTGCCGGCAGAGTTGGCGCGCCGCTGCGTGGGAGCGACCTTCCACAAGCAGATGAGCCGGGACGCATTCCTTCAGATGCCAAGGGGCCTGCAGATCTGGATGGACGTTGAGCGCCGCCAACCGTCAGCCTGGATGGCCATTGACGACGACCACGGCGACTGGCCGGACTGGTGCCAGGACCGGTTGGTGCGAAGCGATGACAACTGGGGTATCAGTCGACCCAAGGTGCGTTCGACACTGAAGACGGCACTGGCCAAGACGTTTGGCCGGACCTGATGTCGACAAACACAGTTTCAAGAAAGCAGAACAGGCACCGACCCATGCAATCGTTGTCCGCCACGGTGAAGATTCAAGAGGACCCGGACACCGGGGATCTGGTCTTGCCCATACCCGACGCGTGGCTAGACTCGCTGGGCTGGCGTGTTGGCGACACACTGAAATGGAGCAAACGATCCAGTGGCGACTGGGAACTGAACAATCTCAGCAAGGCAGAGCGCGACAGGCTCGTGCATCAGACCAACCGCAGGCATGCCGCCAAGGGTTCAAAGCAAGGGAGGAATCCTCATGACTCTACCGATTGAGCGCACCCGGGCGTTGCGTTGGGGGTGGGAGTTACTGTCGGCACTGCGGACTGCAGGAAATCTCACGCCAGTTCAGTACTGTACGGTTGAGCAGATCTTGGTGCATTACCCAACTCCAACGGAGATTTCTGCATGGGCGCTGTCAAACCCTGCGGACACCGACCAAATCCTCGGGCCCGTGACGTGGCTGGCACCTGAGCCGCCGGAGCAGGAGCCGCTTGGTGGAACGTCCGGTGCACCCAACACGCTTGACCGCGCACCAGTCACGCCAACGCGGCGTATGTGTGCTCTGCTCACCGCCAGCGCATTCTTGAACGAGGGCCTGCGCGGCGTGCCAAATCTCTCACCTGAACAGCACAGGGCGCGAAACGCGGTTTGCCGGCATTTTCCGATCGGGGAGGAATTGGAATCCATGGCACGAAACGAGGTAATGCACTCCATTCGATCGGCTATTGCGCAAGGGAGTCACTCATGAACGGTATCGTTCTATTCCTCGACCTGGACGATGTTCTGTGCCTGAACAATCCCTTTGGGGGCTATGACGTGCTCGAACTCCTGCTGGAGGTGCGTTCCGGCCACAAGACCGAAGCCGATTTGCAAGCTATTTGGAACCAGCTGTTCGATGACGGTGCCAAGGCCAATCTGGCGAACATCCACGATGAATTCGCGCCTGTCTATGTGATGTCCACAAGCTGGAGCCGATTCTGTGATCGGTCACTACTCGAAGCGATTCTGCAATCGACAGGCCTCTCCTTTGTCGCAGACAACCTGCACGAGGATTGGGAAACCGAGAAAGCAACTGGTCAGACGCGCGCTGAGCAAGTGCGCTCCTGGTTACATCGGCATCCAGAGTTCGAAAGGCGCTGGGTGGTCATTGATGACGAAGCGTCCGGATCCGGGCTCAATAGCGACTGGTTTGCAGCGGACGGACCATTTGTCGTGCTGTGCGACGTAGGCATCGGTCTTGATGCAGACAAGTCCCGCCACCTGCGTCAAGCTTTTCTGGCGCGGCAATGGGCGGGCGACGCGAGGACGTCACCATGAACTCGTTACTGGAATGGAATCGCCAACATTTATGAAGCTCCTCATCTACAGTGACGTCCACCTTGAACGTCAGAGCTTCTCACCGGGTCGAGACGCCAAGGAAGCGGACGTCGTTGTACTCGCCGGTGATATTGGTGAAGGCTTGGATGGGCTGGTGTGGGCACGCTCGACTTTCCCGGACAAACCAATCGTGACGGTTCTAGGAAACCATGAATTCTTTGGCGGCCGGGACTTCGATAGCTTCGTAGATGAAGCGAAAAGCACGGCGTCCGAGTTGGACGTCCATCTGCTTGAGTGTGGTGAGGTCACCATCGGCGATGTGCGCTTCCTGGGTGTCACACTCTGGACAGACTTCGAACTCTTCAGTCCGGACGAAGATGGCCTTCTGCGCCTCAAGCATGAAGCACGGACGTCCATCAAGGACTATTCAGCAGGGCAGATCAAGGTCAAACCAGCGGTGGGGCTCGATGGAAAATTCTGCGGCTCACTGACTCCCGAAATGACAATTCGACGCCATTGGGCAAGTCGGATGTGGCTTGAAGAGGCGCTGACCACAGGCGATCCGGCCAAGGCGGTTGTCGTTACCCACCACTGTCCGAGCCTGCAAAGCATTCCACCTCAGTTTCGGACAGGGGAAGTTAGCAAGTTCAGTCCGGTCTATGCGTCCGACCTCAACCACCTGGGTGGACTATCCACACTGTGGATACACGGGCATGTGCATGAGTCGTGCGATTACGACATGCAGGGAACGCGTGTCGTCTGCAACCCTATGGGTTATTCCTCCAGGGAGCTGGGCCCACAGAATCCTGCGTTCACCGATCTAATGATTGAACTGTAAGCTTGCCAGGTGAGGGTTTGTACTTGCCACTGCATGACCCCGATCGGCTATGGCGTCGAAATCTGATTCGGCAAGAGGTAACAGTGTGGTGCGATAGAAAATCGCGCTTTGGGTGAATTTGTCCGAAGGGATTGGTGGCTCAGCGATATAGACATAGGCGCCACTATTGGCACTTTGCTTCAGATGTGTCCAAAACGATCGTACTCGCAGCGCGCGGGTCTGATCACCCTGGATGTCCGACACGCGCTTGAGTCGCATGAAGTTGAATGGGTGCATTCTGAATCCATCCTTCAACACGGCACCGGCATCGCTAACAATGATGTAGCAATCATCCGCACCTTCCTTGGCGGCATTCTTGCCACAGTCGAAAAACGGCTCAATCCCCAAATTGTCGTAAACGCCTCCGTCGTATAGGTGCAGGCGTTTAAATGACGGCGGGACTTGCTGCAGATCATCTTTCGGGGCGCCCCAATTGGCACGCCGCTCCCAGTTGAACTTGGAGGCCTCGATAGCAAGTGGCCCAAAGACGCCGGGCACTGCAGCTGACACTGCCAAAGCTTCGGCCAACGGGAAATCTTGGGGCTTGGCATAGCCCAGCAGGTAATCGCCCATTGAGTCACGCTTGAATCGGAAACGCTTGCCATTCTCGGCGGTCGTTCCATTGAATGAAATTTCTGGGAACTCAGGAAGGTCGCATACCTTTTCGTGGATGCCCCAGACAGAATCCAAGGCCTTAGCCAACAAGTTGGCGCGGGAAATAAGAAACCGCCAGTTGCATGGCTTCAGTAGCGCCAACAAGGCACCAGGAATAAGGTTGGTGTGGCACAACGTGGTTCGCAGGGAGGGGTAGGTGTCAGCCAAAAACTCCGAAGAAGTAGGCCACCGCATTTTGTGATGATGCAGGATCAAGCCAACCAACAGGCTTCCGCCAGAAACTGTTGACGCGCGATCAATTTTCCCCAGTTTGACTGAGTAGCGCGCGCCGAAATTTACTCAGGGTGATTAACCTGCCTGCCTCATTTTTGAGCAGGACCAAAGGAGATGATCACCATGAAAGATCTGGGCATTGTTCGGCGCTTGTTTTACCGTGACGGGTTGTCGATTTCAGAGATCGAGAGGCGCACGGGGCTGACCCGGAAGACGATCAGCAAGTGGCTCAGTGCACCTGAGCGCACCGAGCCAAAATATCCACGGCGTATCGCCGAAGACACCAAGATCGCTCCGTTTGCAGCCCAACTGACCAAAGCGCTGGAAGTGGATGCGCGCCGCCCCAAACGGGATCGGCGCACGGCGCTGAAGTTATTCAAGGAAATCCAGGCGTTGGGGTTTGACGGCGACTACAGCCGTGTCACTGAGTTTGTCCGCAGGTGGCGGGATGCTGGTGGGCAAGCGTTGGTCAAGGCGTTTGTGCCTTTGCGATTTGAACTTGGGGAGGCCTTCCAATTCGATTGGAGTGAGGAGCGACTTCTCGTCGGCGGTGTGTGGCGCAAGATACTGGTGGCACACCTGAAGCTGTGTGCCAGCCGAGCCTTTGTGTTGCAGGCGTATCCCACCCAGAGCCACGAAATGCTGTTCGATGCACACACCCGCTCATTCATGGCCTTGGGGGCATTCCTCGTCGGGGCATCTACGACAACATGCGCACAGCCGTGGACAAGGTCAACAAGGGAAAGAGCCGGGTCGTCAACACACGCTTTGCAGCGATGGCCTCGCACTATCTGTTTGATCCAGACTTCTGCAATGTGGCCAGCGGCTGGGAGAAAGGAGTGGTGGAGAAGAACGTACAGGACAGCCGACTGCGCATCTGGCAGGACGCGGCAAAGGAACGGTTCGGCTCCTTCACCGAACTCAACCTGTGGCTGCTGGCGAGGTGTAGAACGCTATGGCATGAATTGCGCCACCCGGAGTTCGCCGAACACACCATTGCAGAGATGCTCGAGCATGAGCAATCCAGCCTCATGCCCATGGTAGCGCCGTTTGACGGCTATGTTGAAACACTGGGCAAAGTCAGCAGCACCTGCCTGGTGGTTTATGACCGTTGCCGCTACTCCGTACCGTGTGAACTGGCGGGCCAGATAGTCAGTGTGCGGGTGTATCCGGAGTACCTTGACTTCGTCGCGCAAGATGCCGTGGTCGCTAGCCATAGTCGCTGCTTCGAACGCAAGCAAACACGCTACGACTGGCAACACTACATCCCGATCATCGAACGCAAGCCAGGGGCCTTGCGCAACGGTGCACCCTTTGCAGACATGCCGCAACCGCTGTTGCGTTTGCGGGCCTTGTTGCTCAAACGCGATGGAGGCGACCGGGTGATGGCCAAGGTATTGGCTGCAGTTCCCAAATCCGGACTGGAGGCGGTGCTGGTAGCTGTGGACCTGGTACTGGAATCTGGCAATCCGAGTGCCGAACACATTGAAAACGTTCTCAACCGACTGAAGTCAGTGGCGCCACCACAGTCCGTGGAAACGCATCTGGAGGTAAGCGAGGAGCCGATTGCCGATGCAGGTCGTTATGACAGCTTGCGCACGGAGGTGGACCATGCGTGAAGTTGCCACAGAACTCAAGGGCTTGCGTCTTTACGGCATGTCCAGTGCCTGGGATGACCTGGTCGCACAGGGCAATTCCGTGGGTTTGCAAACCGCGAGGTGGCTGGTAGAGCACCTGCTGGATATGGAGCACACCGACAGGGCTATGCGTTCCATCCGCTACCAATTGCACAGTGCCAAGTTCCCGGTGCACCGTGACCTGGCTGGGTTTGACTTCGACCATTCCAAGGTTGATCAGGGTTTGATAAAGGAATTGGCGTCCATGTCGTTTACGCAGGAGGCGCACAACGCCGTCTTTATCGGTGGCACTGGCACCGGCAAGACGCACTTGGCAACCGCCTTGGGCGTGGTAAGCATTACGCAGCAAAACAAGCGGGTGCGGTTCTACTCAACGGTCGATCTGGTGAACCTACTGGAGCAAGAGAAGGCTGCAGGCAAAGCCGGCAAGCTGGCGTTTGCACTCATGCGTATGGACTTGGTGATCCTGGACGACCTGGGCTATCTACCATTCAGCCAAGCCGGTGGAGCACTGCTGTTTCATCTGCTGTCCAAGCTCTACGAGCACACCAGTGTGATGATCACCACCAACTTGACGTTCGGCGAGTGGGCCAGCGTGTTTGGCGACGCGAAGATGACAACGGCATTGCTGGACCGGCTCACGCACCACTGCCATATCGTAGAGACCGGCAACGAGTCTTACCGATTCCGCCACAGCACGGCCACTGCCAAGTCCCGCATCAAAGCCAGGGAGCAAATCAAGCGACCCAAAAGCTCAGATCAGGAGGCGCCGTTCTGACAACTGCAAAGCGTGGAAATCCGCTTCGGGCTACGCCCTGCGCGGCTTCCCACGCTGGCTGTGAATGGATACGAGGTTGCAGTAAAAAACATCCGTGGGATAAACTTATCCACAGGTCAGTCAATCAAGACTGGCTACGTTCCCTGAGTATTCGCTCGGCGCGCACACCTGAGGAATATTGGACGCGCGCCAACATCCAGGAATGCAGAATGTAGTCTCTCCGTATTCCACGAACACGATCTGGCTCAGGTGGTTGGTCTCGATGGGAACTCCAGCTTTGGTGAGTTCCGACTGTTTAAGCGAGAACACTTTGCGGGTGAAGGGTGGTGCCCAATCAGTAACACTGGCGGTATAGGTGCCTCGAATATGTTCCAGGGCATCCAAGGCCTCCGTGGACTCCGATTTGAGATTCCGAATCTCTTCCATTGAGAGATTTTTCGGAAGCAGGACGCTTTCAATATGAGCGGTCGCACGCAGATTTGGTAAACCGCTGAAATGGTCGTGATCGTAGTTTGTGATCACCAGGGACCGTAGAGAGGGTCTCTGTTTTGAGCTGCTTGATTTCGGCAGGTGGTGACCAAAGTCATCTATAGGGTGAAAGTCGTCATCGTGTCCGCAATCGACCATCATGGCGTAATTTCGCTGGTCATGGGGTAGTACGCCGATGCATTGGCCGAGCTTGACGTTGTAAATAATGAAGTGACAGGTCATAACGCATCTCCCGCAAATGCACGCCCTCTGCAAAAGGCGTTTTTGTGTTTGTAACAGCAACATACCACAAGGTTCGGCCTTCCCTAAGTGGCGACTGGCCATTTAGCTCAAAGCCTTCAAAGGTTGACCGCGACGGCATTGGAAACCGGGGCTGCGGACGCCAAAAATTCTGTTCGATCCGGTGAAGTCACTCAATTTCAACCAGCCGTCGGAAGATGAAGCACATCACATTGAATAATCTTGGATTATCCAGTGTGATTTTTTGGCGGTAGCGTCGCTTGATTTTCCGACTATTAGTATGTAATATCATGGTATGTAATACGGTATGAAATACTAGGAGTAGGCCATGGCCAGAAGCGGGATCTACAAGTCAGAAGTAGTACGTGCGCGAGACAACTTGATTGCCCAGGGGCGGCATCCGTCGATTGATGCTGTACGGGTTGAGCTCGGCAATACGGGCTCAAAGGTCACCATCCATCGGTACCTCAAGGAAATCGAGGAAGACGAAAGCGCCAAGGCAAAGGGCAGAGGCGTAGCCATATCGGAGGCACTACAGAGCCTCACGCAAAAGCTGGCTGAGCAGCTCCAGGATGAAGCGGATCAGCGGGTTTTACAGCTCAAGTCCACTCATGCTGAAGAGCTGCAAACCAGCCAGGACGCATTGCAAACCGCCCAAAGCGAAATTCTGGCGCTGAAGCAGCGCTTGTCCGAGGCTCAAAAGGAGGCTGCTGCCGAGAAGTGCCGCTACGAAGATCTTCACGCTGCGTTCATTGGGGAAACCCAGGCACGAAACAAAGCCGAACAACGGGCAACAGACCTCCAATTGCAGCTGGAATCGGAGGTTGGCCATCGAGCGGCGGCGGAAGGGAAGTATGTGGACGCGCGGCGGGCCCTCGAACACTTCCGGGACGCCAGCCGTGAACAACGCGAGCAGGAAGCTCGACAACACGACAACCAAGTGCAGTTCTTGCAGCATGAAATTCATGGCCTGAAAGAGAGCCTGACCCTGGCCCAGCTGAAATCGGCCGAAGCGTTCCAGGAACTAGCTCGGCTGACAACGGAATTGGGTGGTGCAAGGCGAGAACTGGCCCAACAGGAAAAGCTGAAGGGGCAGATTCAGAGCCTAAACGAGCGGCTCATGGCCACTCAAAGCCAACGCGACTTGGCTAATAACCAGCTCGAACACGAAAGGCAGCAAACCAGCTCCTTGCGGCTGGAGCTGGAGAAGGAGACGGGATTGCGTCTGGCAGCAGCAGGACGAATCCAAGAACTTGGCGGTGAATTACTGGCAATGAAGGTCCAACTGGAAACCTCCGAACGGGTAACGGAGCAAATCCGCCTTCAGGTATCAAAGATCATTGGGGAGGCCGCGGGGAAGTCTGCAACTCATTGATTGTGTTCAGAAATTTCCTTAACGCCAAAAATGACATGGCTCGCACGGGAACCCTATGCTACTTTATACAATTTGTATTATGTCAAATATTATCGAATAAAAAAAGGAACCCTGTTTCATCGAATCGTGAACGATACGGTGGGAACGCTGGGGTCGGCAAACGAAGCACCTAGGGCTAACTCACCCTTCCCATACAGGACACATTCTTCACGGCGCAGAAGCACGTCGCTATCGGCTGCACCAGCAAATCGGATCCAGCTTCCATAGCTACTGGCGTCAACAAACACTACACTGCCATTGCGCCACTCCAAACGCGCATGAATGCGCGACACGCGGGGGTCGTTAACCACGAAATCGGCTGACCCAACCCGACCAATCTCGATCGGCAAGTCGTAGGAACGAAATCGCTTGGAGGTATCGAGCCAGGTCAGCTCTACCTCGCGCCCCAATGCGTCAACTTCGTTGCTGTTTTGAACTTCGTCGAACTTGGCTTGCATTGTCAAGATGTCGGTGGACACTTCTTCCTGCCACTCAATCTGATACACATTGCAGGGCTCGGCCCGGCCCCGGATGCTGATTGGCCCCAGTTCTTTCAGCGTCATGCTGCGCGCGGCATCAGGATCTATTTGGATGGCGCTTGCCCAGATTTGGTGAGGACCACACAGATCGATCAATCGAGACGCCACATTCACCGCGTCTCCATAGCAATCGCCATCGACCATTTCCACTTCGCCACTGGCAACCCCGACACGTATGGGCATTCGCAATGCCTCGGGAAACTGATGACTGCGAACCGCATAATCGCGCTGCAGCTTGATTACTGCATGCAATGCAGTGGCTGGATCGGGGAATAAGGCCAATACTCCGTCGCCTAGCGTCTTCACAATGGATCCGCCGCTGAGGACAAACTGCTCGCCCACCCAATTGGTGATCTGGGTGACGATTTCGGTCGCACGCGCGTTTCCCAACGACTCAAACACCGCAGTGCTGCCGTGTAAGTCAGTAAAGACGACTGTTTTGACTACACCCATGGTTCTCTGATCATGTTGGAATGTTTCGGCCCTTACCAGCCACTTTGGTCGTCAAATGTGCCCCCACGCTAGCATGGCATCACGCCCCTTCAGAACCAGGTCCACCTTCGCTCCAAAAGGCACCAGCACTTTGGTGGGTACATGCCCATAGGGAAAATTGTCTAACACGGGCACCTGAGTCTGCGACCGAATCCAGTCGACTACCGAACGTAAGTTAAAGCTCCGATCATGCGCGGTAAGCTTGTACTCCGTGAATTGCCCCAGCACAATGGCCTTTTGGCTGGAAAGTACCCCCGTATGCAGCAGCTGCGTCAACATCCGTTCGATGCGATAGGGGTGCTCGCCTACATCCTCCAAAAACAACACACCCCTGCGCACACTGGGAAAGTACGGGGTACCCAGCAAGGATACAAGGATTGACAGGTTTCCACCCCACAGCACCCGGTTGTTGGTGGCGAAGCAATCCCCCTCTTTTGTGTGGGCTTCAAGTGCCTTTGCGCAATCTGCGCTCACCCGCCATCCGGTCGCCTCACCCCGATGCCACAGCAGATCCTCAAAGCAGGCCTCCATGATGTCATCGGGCCCCGAATGAGCCACTCCGGGTTCCACTGCCGGTCCAAAGCCCTCGCACAACGCGGGCCCGGCCCACGTTAGCGTAGACCTCTTGGCGTACAAGGCCATTTGCAACGCCGTGAAGTCACTGATACCAACAAACTGTGTGCCGCGTTCGACAGCCTTGTCAATCGACTTATAAGGGATGCGTCCCAGCAGGCGGGTCAAGCCGTAGCCCCCTCTTGAAATCAAGGCAACATCGGCTTTGCTTTGTGCTGCGCGTTCGATGGCCGCAATGCGGGTATCGTCATCCCCTGCAAAGCGCATGCAGGATTCCAGTGCGCTGGGATCAACCTCCACATCACACCCCAGTTGCTCCAGCCGACGGACTCCTCGCTTGAATGCCGCCTTGTCGCGCACCGCCCCAGATGGCGAATAAACGTATACGTGTTTATTTTTCACATCCACATTATCAGCGACAGCAAGCGCCTAGTGAGGCTTGCACTATGCCAGTTTGCGTGACTCGATCCATTCGACGAGCTGCTGCGAAACCATGGGCATACCATACAGGTAACCTTGTGCCTCATGGCATCCCATTTGCCGAAGGATTTCTGCCTGAGCTTCACTTTCAATGCCCTCGGCGATGATGGTGAGGTTCAGATTTCGACCGAGTTCAATCACCATGGCTGCGATGTGCCCACCAACGACCGCTTGATTGAGTTCAGAAACAAAAGCCCGATCTATCTTCAAGCGATCAATCGGCAGCTGCCGCAAATGACTCAACGAAGAATAACCGGTACCAAAATCGTCAATGGCCACCGAAATCTCCATGCGCCGGACTTTGTGAAGGATATCCAGAATGAAATCTGGATCTTCCATCGCAACTGATTCGGTGATCTCGAGTTCCAGGCAGCGCGGATTGATGCCCGTGTCCTCAACAGCGGCGCGCAGCTTCGACAGAAACTCTGGGTGGCGGAATTGGATTTGCGAAACGTTGACCGACATGCGCAAATCGGGCAGACCCAGTGCCTGTAGGCGTATCAGCTCATGACAGGCCATGCGCAGGACCCAATCGCCAATGGCAACAATCATGCCCGAAGCCTCTGCCAGCGGGATGAATCGATCGGGCGGTACATAGGCGCCCTCTTCATTGCGCCAGCGAATCAATGCTTCAACGCCAACCGGCTTGCCGGTAGTCAAGTTGATCTGGGGTTGGTAAACGACAAAGAGCCGTTCGCTCTCCACGGCGTGCCGCAGTGCCTGCAAGAGTCGTACCCGCTCACGGATTTCGGCACCCATTTCTGCCGAGAACACCACAAATCCGCCGCGGCGATTCTTTTTGGCCAGTTTGAGTGCAATATTGGCGTCTTTGAGCGCATCCCTTCCTGCAATACCCTCCCCTAGGTTCTGGGTCAGTCCCATGGTGGCGGTGACCACCATGGAATCGTCCTGCACCTGAAAGGGTGTGCGAAACATGCCCAGGACGGTCACTGGATCAAGCGCAGCGCGTGACCCCATGAGCCCAAACGTGTCACCACCAATGCGAGCGAGAACGGTTCCAGGATCGAGCTCCACCTTGAGTCGATCGGCTACGGCTTGCAGCAAACGGTCGCCTTGCTGATGGCCCAACGCATCGTTGATTTCAGAGAAGTCATCGATATCAAGAATGGCAATGACATCGTCAGCTAGCTGGCCATGAGCCATGCGTTCGTCACTGATATCAAGAAACTTGTTGCGATTGGGTAATGCGCACAGACGATCATAGAAAGCCAGCTGATCGAGTTTGCGAATTTGTTCATAGGCCCGCACCGCAGCTGTCACAGTGGCATACAGCTTGGTACGGGTCAGTTCGGACTTGGTCTTGTAATCGTTGATATCGAAATCGTGAATGGTCTCGATTTCTGGTGCGTAGCCCGGCTGACCAGTGCGCAGAATGATACGTGTTTCCGTCAGCCGCAATTCCTGTCGAATGGTCTTGACCAATGCCAAACCGGCGTCCTCACGCTCCATGACGACATCCAGGAGCACCACGGCAACGTCGCGCTCGGTCTTCAGGAGATGGGCCGCTTCAGAAGCCGAGTAGGCGTGCAGAAATTGCAGTGGGCGCCCGAGTATCTTCACGCCAGCCAAGGCAAACGTCGTGGCGCGGTGAACATCGGGCTCATCGTCGATCACCATCAACCGCCAAACCTGACCGGTTGCGGCGCCCGCGTCCCCTTCGTCATCCAGGAAATGCAGAGTGTCAGTGTCGGTAAGCATTCCGTGCACAGTTCTTTATCGTTGGGACCATTTTGCACCACTCATACGGAATTTGCTCGATTGAAGCGTGCTGCATAGCAAAAATCTTTGATGCACACGCTTAACGAGGGTTTTCCCTTGTGGCGAAACGCACAGCATGGCAGTGGTCAACCACCCGTCGCGCGCATGCGGCATCCACCTCGTGTTGTGTCGACTCAACCGTGATGACGTGATCTGGAACCACCGTCCGCTGGCTCCTCCCTCGCTGGAATGCGCGCAGAGCAGCCTGGTATCCCTGATTGGGATATGGCGCATCTAGCCATCCAGGGCGATTACCCGATGGAGATGGGCTGGTGGCGACAAAGATCTGCGCGACCCGATTTGCAAACGCACTCGCAAAATTGGCGCCGATGCCCGCCTCATCATTCTGAATAACAAGCACCACTTGCTCGATATGTAGATAGTCCAGGAGGTCGCCAAGGATCTGCGCGTGCACTGCCAGGGTATGGAAACTCACATGCTTGGGTTTGTCGCTCATGCCGAACCCGAGAAGGTCCGGCGCAATCACGCGAAATCCGGCGTCAACCAAAACCGGAATGGCGCGACGAAAGGCGTAGCTCCAAGAGCAAGAGTCATGCACCAGCAAGAGACTTATTGGCGCACTGTGGGGACCTTCATCCAGAAAATGAAGACGTAAACCCCGCAAGGCGGGCAAATCGTGAACGAAGTTGGACGCAAATGGATATTCATCCAGTATCGCAAATCGGTCTAGTGACGTACGCAGGGCATCTTCGCGTAGCGGTACGCTTAAACGCCGTGCGGCGTTCTGAAACGTACGCCGCTCCTGGAAAAAATCGGTCAACAGTGCACCGCACTCCTGGGCCAGCACGCCCGCCCCCACGGTGGTCCGATGGTTAAGCCTGGAATCGTGAAAGGCATCTAAGACAGATCCCGCTGCACCAGTCTTGGGGTCAAACGCACCGAACACGACCCGCCCGATCCGCGCATGTAACATGGCTCCACAACACATCATGCAGGGTTCCAGCGTCACGTAGAGATCGCAGTCTTCCAGTCGGTAGTTGCCTAGCCGCCGTCCGGCATCGCGCAAGGCAACAATTTCGGCGTGTGCGCTGGGATCGTTGTCGGAAATCGTGGAGTTATGGCCGCGTCCGACGATTTCTCCGGCTCGAACCACCACAGCGCCGACAGGAACTTCCCCTTTGGATCTCGCCATCTGCGCTTGCTCCAATGCGAGCCGCATGAAAGCTTCCTGCTCGTGGAGTGCTAGCATAATGATAGCTTAAACCCAAGGTTTTACGGGGGCTAATAGCCCAAATGGCTCATGATCATTGCCCATCCGGCAGGGCACGCGGCTGCTGCATGACGGCTTCGACACTGGCCCCTAGCTGTTTGGGTAGGGCTGGCGTAACGGCAACACTGGGTGCAGACGTGTCAGTGCCCGAAGGGACGGGCCTGGATACCGGCGGCTGCAGCTGCTTCTTGGCCAGCAGCCCGACAATGGCCAAGACGACGACAAGCCCCAAAACTCCAAAAATCATGCGCATGGCAAATTCCCCTTCTTGCTACGGTAACGCACGTTCAGACGGTGTTGCGGCTGTCTGTGGCGTAAAGCGCAACCATCCCCATTGCCAATGCCGCAGACAAAAGCGCATGAAGCGTCCCCAGTGCAACCGGTACTACATCACTCCATAAGGCAACCGTTCCCAACGCCATTTGTAATGCAAACGCCCCCACCAAGAAGCGGACTAGACCGGGCCGATGCTTGGATTGCCACGCCTCCCGCAGCGAAGCTGCCAGCAGCACGGCAGTCAGCATGGCTAAAGCAGAGTGCAGAAAGCCGAGCCAATGCTGGCCGCGCATGAACTGAGCGCTGGTGGCTGCCCCCAGGGCGATATGCACCAGCCATGTCACAAGCACCCAGCGCAGCCAGACGTTGTGCGCGGGCGCCGTCGGACCATTTACCACCAATAGATGCAGCCACCAATAGCTGGCAACCAAGACGGTTCCACCCCAGACATTGCACACGGTGACCCAATCGTGTCGATAACCTGGGGTAAGTGGTCCCACTGCGGCCAAAAGAAGGGTCATGGCCGCAATTACTGCAATTGGCATGCGAAACTCAGGGTGCATCCGCCGTGTCTTGATACCCACAACAACGCACAACAATGCCAGCACCCCGGACGTAGACGCTGCCAGCCGATGCACCAACCGTGCGCCTTGTTCCAACGTCGGCGGCAAAAGAGACACCAGCACGCCATCCGGTTCAAAGCGGCTGCTCATGCGCAACAAGATGCTGGCGCCTAGCACCACCAAAGCCAACCCTGCGCCGATCAAGCCCGCCCAACG
Organism: Rhodoferax sp.; assembly: GCA_046348185.1. Lineage (GTDB taxonomy): Bacteria > Pseudomonadota > Gammaproteobacteria > Burkholderiales > Burkholderiaceae_C > Allorhodoferax. The sequence continues at coordinate 804,536 of JAXMER010000013.1, forward strand.
TAGGGTTGCCATCCACCGTGTTGCAGTCGAAGCATCAGCCTGCATGTACCCTGCCCCCGCGCGGAAGGCGCAACGCGCGCAGCACAATGACCACGAACATCACGCCACCCACAATGGCGATCAAGCCACCAAGTCCCATCAAGCCCATTCCCAGAACTTCTTCGGTGGACCGAAGGACCTGCTCAGAGCCTGCCACCTTGCGTTGTACGCCGTAGCCGCCGGACCATACCAGGCCAATGATGTGCATGAGCTGACCCGCGCCATACACATAGGGTTGCAGAGCTGCAGCACGAGACGTTGGAGCCTGGTAGCCCCAGCGTGGCAGCAACAGGTATACCACCCCCATCATTGCCAGCGTGATACCCACAATGCAACCATGGTAGTGCGCCGGGATGCGCACGTTGCTGCCGGTGATCAGGAAGCCAATGATTCCTCCAGCAGAAAACAGCGCCAAGGAAGCCAGCAGGCTTGCCCGCAAGGGCCGCAGTTCGGGAACCAGTGCACGAATCGAACGCAGCGCCCACAACACTGCGATGGCAACCGGTGGAATCACGATGCCACCACCAAACCGCATCAAGAGCGTTTGCATCCGATGGTGCTCGACGGAAGTAACCGGGTAGGCCAAATAGGTAATGGGCGTCAAAAAGACGCTTGCCAGGGCCACGACAAACAACAGAGCCAGGATACGGGGCGATATCGTCAGCTCCCCGCCTACTGCCTGCGTCAGCCAGATCCAACTGACCAGCATCAGCAAAGTAAACGTGAACTGCAGGACATGCCCACCGCCCCAGAACAACAACTCGTAATACACACGCGGATCCAGGTCCTGCGGCAACGTCAGTCCAGACCACACGAATGCCATCGCCGCGACTGCCGTTGACACCATCGCGCCATTGAGTCCAAAGCGCAAGGCGCCCTCTCCTACCAGTTTGCGTCCCATAGGTGCTGTTGACAGCATGGAGCGCAAGCACAGCAGTGTGATTCCCAAGCCAAAGATAAAAAGGCCCGTCAGAAAAAAGGAACCGTCCAAAACTGGCACGTAGTTCGACATGACGGGTGTTGCCTTGGCCAGGAAGGGGGCCAGAATCATGCACACCGTGCCCAAACATGCCAATCCAAAAGCGGACCACCCCAAGGTTGTCCATTTGCTGGTGCCGCTCATGGTCCAGACAGCGCCTCCAAAAGCGAGAAACCACACCAGAACCGATAGGTCAACATGGACAACCAGTGCGACTCGGAAGAAGTCGGCAACGGGAAACCAGGTTTGCAGCTGCGGGGTGCGCGACAACACCAACAATATGGAAAACAAGCCCGACGCCAGAAGAGCAAAGAGACCTAATGCAAACCAACCCTTGGCAAGCTGCGCACGTGCATCCTGTGGTACCAGCAAATCGTAATGATGGGGTTCGGCGGCGTGCGATGCAGGCTCGCGCAGCGGAACTGGAGCATTCAAGGCAGAACTATTCGTTGAACTCGAGAGCATGTTTCAGTCGGTATCGTTTATGGCTCGATAGGAGATGCGTTGCTTGATGAGGAGCCCTCGCGCAAGCGCGCACGCAATCGATCGATGGCGTCGTCTAGCATGTGTTGGTCGTCACCGGCCCAGACGACTTCTATTTTCTCACGGGGAACTGCAGCCCGAAGCCGGGGTTCGCGCGAACCCTGCAGCCGCTCTTCCACCCAACGATCACCCAGTCGAAACTCGCAATCGCACGATTTGCAACCAGCAATGACAACTCCGGCAGCACCCTGCCGGATTGCATACTCTGCAAACGATGGAGGCAGCATGCCTGCGCATTCCAAAGCGACGGTGGATTGTTGTTCATTGTCCAGACTGGACCAGTCTGCGGCCTGGCGGCAGGTAAAAAGCACAAGTTTTGACGAAACGTTTGAAGGTTCATGCAAAATCGACTGCAGTTGCTTGCGCAGTCGCGCCACGGGCAGTTCAGGTAGTTCGATACCCGAAACAATGTCCTCAATACGCCGAAACGGTGTTGATGACGGGCATGCACCCACGCAGATTCCACATCCCGCACACATATCGGATACGACAGACGCTTGCTGACGATGATGCAGGTTGTCACTACGTGGCACCATGATGACAGCGCCAAATGGACAATCAACCGCACATCGGCCACATCCATTGCAATTGAGAAGATCGACAAACGCAACCTGTTGGACCGGGGTCTTTGCGCGCGGCCACCAAGGCAGCGAAAGCAAGAAGATGAACAAAACCAGAAACCCCATCCAAACAGCCTGTGCAGACGAAACATCGACGAGGGGATGCACAGCCATGTAGAACCAATCCAGTGAGAGGGTTGCGGGCAGACCCCCAGCAGAAGCGGCATCCAGACTGCGCACCGGAACAGCGAGTGAAATGGCGGTGAGCGCCAAAGCTGTGCCATACGCCAGGACCTTGGGGGGCCACAAACGCACGTTAGCGATGCGTTGAATGTGGATCCACACGCCTGCAAGCAAGAAGAGCGGAACCCCGATATGAATGAAGACGATCAGAGAGAAAAAGCGATCCGTCAACGACTGCGGCGTGAGAAAGTTACGCGTGAGCAAATCAGAGAACCCCGGCAATGCTTGAATCCATTCCGCTGTGGCTGTCACGCTGTACAGAGCGCGCGAATCCCATAGCAGCCAGAACCCCGTAATACCTGCGATCCAAAGCAAGGCCAATAGCGGTACGCCACTGACCCAGGGAAACCAGCGTACACCGCGGTGGTGTCCACGCGCCCACTCACGTACAAGGTGAATCACCGACAAGAACAAGAATCCGTCGGCGCTATATCGATGAATTCCCCTGAGCACACGCCCCAGGAAGAAATACCCCTCTTCCAAACGACGTCCGGATTCATATGCACCAACCACACTGGTGTCATAGAACGCATAGGCGATGATGCCGCTCAGAACGCATAGCGCCAAACACCAGAACGACAATGCGCCCAGAAAACGCCAGGGGTTACTTTTGGGAGCAAACGCGCGATCGAACAGGCTCGCGATGGACTCGTCGCAGCGGCGAATCGTGGTTTGCAGCCCGCGCATGGGTTCGACCTCAGCCGCGACTGAAGACGAAACCACCTTCGCTGGTGAGGAAGTCGACGATCAGGACCTGTCCGGGCGTCAAATCCACTTCCAGATCCTTGCTGTACCCGAATGCGCCGTCGGCCGTGTCAGAGAGTCGTGCATGAAAGCTGTGCCGTCCTGAAGGGACTTCCAGCTTGCGATAGACCGTGGCGGTCCCGTCCTTGTTCAGCCCGGTTGGAGCGGTCTTGATCTGGTACAGCGTCTTGCCGTCCATCGACAATTCCACCACCACATTGGCGCGCTGGCGTGGACAGTCCATTTTGGTCCGCATATTCGGCGCCAGCTTGGCGAGTTCCTCGGGTGTGCGCTCCCGGCACGCCTGCACCAGTTGTGCTGCATGGCTAAAGGACAATTTGACCAATGCGGAATCATCCGCGCGAAGACGGTAGCTAGGGTGCGTCGAAAAATACGCCAACACGCTTGCGAAGGCACCAAAAGCGATGATTTGCAGCACCAACTGCACTGCGCGGGGAAGGGAGCGATCAGCCATTGTGTGTACCTCCCAGTTTGACCATGGCAGCGTCTGTGGATTCAAGAGGGCGCTGTGGAGCCAAGTGGAATGCATCGGAGAAACAATCGTCGGTGGAGATGCCGTGCTTTACAAATGCCGGTTGGGCTGCCTTCACCATTTGCACCGATCCGCATGCATAGACTTGGTGCTTTGACAAGTCAGGATAGTCCGCCAAAATTGCTTCGTGCACCAGCCCGGTTCTTCCAGTCCAGCCATCATCCGGCTGTGGATCGGACAACACCGGAATGAATTCAAAATTGTCGTGTTCGCGCGCCCAACCCTGAGCAAGCTCCGCCAAATAGAGATCTGAAGGGCGGCGTACCCCCCAATACAGAACCATCTTGCGCCGCATGCCTGTATGGAACGCGGACTCGACCATGCTCTTCACGGGCGCAAATCCGGTAGATCCCGCCACAAACAGAATGGGTTTCTCACTATCTTCGCGCAATGTGAACGTACCCAATGGGCCCTCAAAGCGCAGCGTATCCCCCACTTTCAGTGTTGAAAATACGGCCGTCGTGAACTTGCCGCCGGGAACCAAGCGAATCTGCAGTTCAATTTCTTCTGAAGCGACGTGCGGAGCCGACGCAAACGAGAAACTGCGTCGCTCTCCATTCTCCAGAATGATATTGATGTACTGCCCAGCGTGAAACTTGAGTACGGAGCCATCCATCAAAACCATGCACACACGCATGACATCATTGGATAACGATTCCATACGAGTCACCCTGGCCTCGTACACCCGCGATGGAATGAGTACCGCATTCTCCTGGGGTTCGTAAGTGAGCTCAATGTCACCTTCTGGCTCGGCACAGCACAGCAAGGTCTTGCCCGCGGCACGTTCTTCAGCACTCAGGGCGCTGTCCAAATGTGGACCGAGCCGCACAGTGCCGTGGTTGATCGTTGCCTTACACATTCCGCAAGCACCGTTACGGCACTCGAAAGGCATCGCAAGACCTGCTCGCAGTCCGGCATCCAGCAAGGTTTCGCCAGTGCGCCCAGGCACGATGCGCTCGTCCGGATGAACGGCCATGTTCCATTGCTCCCGTGCAGCCTTGCGTTTTGGGGGCAGCCACGGCAACAGATAGAACAACATGGTTGCGCCGATGGTCAACACCCAGGCCTCGAATCCTCCCAATTTCTCGACAACCATGAGTATGGGCAGATAGAACCAATCGAAATGAATCACTGCGGGCACGGTTGCCATGTCCACAGGTCCTTGCCCCACCGCCGGCTTCGCAATAGCCAACACAACCAGCATGCAAAGTATCGAAATTGCCAAGTGCTTTGGTGGCGTGGTCCGAGCGCCAGGAACACGTTGGGTATGGATCCATAGCAGTGCCAGTGCTCCCAAAGGCAGTCCAATATGGATGAACACCAACAAGGAAAACAAGCGATCGGTAACGGCGGCATTGGTGATGAAATTTCGCACCATGACGCCACCAACAATGGGAAGCACATCAAACCACTCGGTGGTTGCGGTCACGACAAACTGGGAGAGGCGGTCCCAAGGCAACATATAACCGTTGACACCGGCTGCAAAGACCAACCACAGCAGCATGACACCTGTGACCCAGGAGAACCAGCGAAAACCGCGATGACGATCGTGCATGAAATGCCGCAACATGTGCAACAACATCGTGATGATCAAACCATCGGACGCATACCGGTGTACGCTACGCAAGATCCCGCCAGCGAACCATTGAGCGTGCGTCAACGCTTCGACCGATCCGTACGCGACGCTAACTCCTGTCTCAAAAAAGGCGTACAGGTAAAGCCCTGTTCCCACTACGACCCAAAGCAAGAAATAGGCAGTCGGGCCAAGGTAGTAAATGGGGTTGAGATTGATACCAAAAATGGCATTAAAGGGCTTTTCGGCAAGCGCAAACATGCGCTGGCCCAGCTTTTGCAAATGGTTTAACACGATACTGAGTCTAGGTACGGTCGTCAGGAGAACCAGCACGCTTCCGAAGTTGCCGTTGGGTTCGCCATTCGAAATAAAAGAACACCATCATGGCGATCGCAAACGTCACTCCTCCGGCGATTTCAAGGAAGAGACCGTACTTCACTTCGTACTTACCCGTTTGCGGATCGTATACTGTGCATAGTATACGCACCCGCTCGACAAAACCATCGAAACTGACCTGACTAGCAGTGGGGGAATTGGCGAAAAGCGCCTTCAGAGGCTCGCCGATATCGGCGGCAGAGAGCTTCTCGCCGTAGATCTGCTGCACGATGCGCCCATTTGCATCCAGCAAGGTCGCTTGGAGAATGTGGTCGAACCCAGCAGGAGTGGGCAGAAAACTAAACCCGAAGGCACGGGTGACTTCTGGAACACTTTGTGGAGTCAGACTCAGAAACTCCCAGTTTGGAGCATCGATGCGAAACTGCCGTGCAAAAGAACGCATCGATTGGGGGTCATCCGCCGGTGGATTAAAGCCTATGCTGACGACGTTAAACGAATCACTGCCAAACGCTTTGATGGCCCCTTCTACGGCGTTCTGCAATTCACGCGTGGTGCCTGGGCAAATTTGAAAACACCCCGTGTAAATGAAACTCACCAACAAGGGTTTTCCTCGAAAAGCTGAGAGCGCAACAGGTTTGGACGATCGATCCAAGAACGCAAAATTCTCGGGAGCCAAACCAACAACCGATTGGCTCAGTGCCAGAGCCTGCTGCTGGTTAAGGCTTATTGGCGTTTGAGGATCACTGTCCTCAGTGGAAGCGGTGGCTCCAAAAGAAACGGCTACGGCGAGTGCACAGCAAATCCAGCGGAGCAGAACCCGCGGACGCAAGGTCAGACTAGACAACGTACATCGCACCGACATAGATCAATAAACACAAATAAAAAAGGGTCCGACCCGACGCCAACTTGGCAACGGTCGGACCCTTTGGGAGTCAATTAAGCCAGACCCCAGACCTGCGACAAATACTTCCAGTTAATGAAGTAGTACAGGACGAAGGACACGAGGAAAACCATCGCCAGAACAAAGGTTCCTGGTGCCACAAACCCAGCAGAGCCATAAGCTTGCGCTGCGGCAGTCGGCGCTGTGGGAGGAATCGGGGTGAAGGTGTTGCCAACCTTGCCGCCATCGAGCTTCTTGCCCCACAACAGTGAACCCACTGTCAGGAAGATGTACAGACCGCCACCCACGATCGCCGCGAGACCAGCAATACCTACCATGCCCATCATCAAATAGGCGGTACCGGGCCATTCGTAGGCAAGTGCGGCGCCATTGAATGCCATATCCCAGTGGCGACGCGACACACCCAGCGTACCCGCACCCATCATGATCAGGCAGAAGAAGTACATCGACAAGCCAAACAAATACGGCTGCAACTTGGCCAATCCGGGGAGAATCAATTCACGGCGGAACAGCACGGGAATCAGGAAGTAGGTCAACGCCATAAAGGTCAGCGATGTACCGACAACCACGGTTGCATGGAAGTGCCCAGGCACATAAATCGTGTTGTGAATGATCATGTTCAACTGCTCTGTGCCCATCATCACGCCGGTGATGCCGCCCAGGAAGCCAAAACCTATGATGGCAATAAACACACCGGAAAACACCGGGTTGCCCCATGGAGCCTTGCGCAGCCACTCAAACAGACCGTTGTTGTAACCCTTGGCACGCAGAGCAACCTCCATGGCGCCAGGAATAGTCAATCCATGGATCATGGATGCCAGCACAGCAAAGTACATGAAGTAGGACGTGTTGACAACCTTCCAACCTGTTGACAGACCGGGGTCCGAGAGCAAGTGGTGCGCGCTAGCCAACTGCAGGAACAAGATGTACAGCAAGAATGCGCCACGGCTGACACGCTCAGACATTGGCTTGGCGCCAAATGCAATTGCGGCAACGGCGTACCAGATAGAAATATGGGCAGCGACGTTGATTTGCTGGGACGAGTGTCCGAAAGCCCACCAGATGGTGCGGTACATCAGGGGATCCACCTTATCGATCAAACCTATCGACAAGAAGAACGTCGGAATGAGGATGATGGCGCCAGAGCTGATGGTGAAAACTGCAATGATGGCTGCAGTAATGGCGCCAAACGTAACCAATGGCACAGAGCCCTGGTAGGTTTTATCACGCTTTGCAACCACCAAGGTGCCAAAGAATACAAAGCATGCAATCAAGGCACCGACCGCAAACAAGATCAAGCCCAGGTAAAACGATGGGGCCGCCATCATGGGCACATACGATGTCATCATCACGCTGGAACTGCCTTGGAAGACAGAGACGTTATTGACGACAGCACCAATCAGCATCAACGCGTAGGCCAACCAAGCGATCTTTGGCGTAGCTAGCCTGCAGCGCAGTAAGGTTGATGAGGCAAAGTACAGAACCGCGATTTCAAAGAAGATGATCCAGAAGATCAGCATATCGATACCATGGGCGGTCAACACCATGTAGAAAGTGTCAGCTGGTAGCCAGTGCACAGCGGGCCAACGCGTCAGCACAACGCCAATCGCAAGGAGACCACCGACCAGTAGAGCCACCACGGCCGTGACGGCGTTCACAATCATCAGTTTTTCAGCCTGAGCCTCAAACTGCAGCCCGGAGCGCGGGCAAGTACGGTAAGTTGTTGTCATCTGCATCCCCTCACTTCACATAGATACGGCTCACCATGGTGTGGTGATTGATACCGCAGAATTCGTTGCAGAGCACAGAATACGTTCCGGACTTGTTGGGCGTGATCTTCACCACATGCTCGTAACCGGGAACGATCTGAATATTGAAGTTAACTGGCTGAAGCGAGAAGCCGTGGTTGTAATCCATGGAACTCAGATGCAGGCGATAGGTCTTATCTTTTTCCAGCTCAATGATGGGCCAGAAATTCCACAGACGCGCCGTCAGATACACATCGGAGCCAGGAGGCGGTGCAACCACTGGAATGTTGTCAGCCGTCTCAGTGCGCACAGTGTACTTGTCCACCATGGCCTGGGTCTTCTTGGAGAAAGCATCAGGTGTCGTTTTGTAGGTCTCGGTGGACAGGTTCTGTGCACCGTATATATGCCAACCCACCATCATGGCAAACATGATCAAGCACCACACCAGTGCAATCACGATCCAGGTTCCTTCTACTCGGTCCAGCGGGTGCTTCCACCACAACCGCTCGGCCGGAGGCAATATTGCGCTCATATTTCTTTTCTCCAGTTAGTTCTTAGGAAAGCTTCAAACGTCGGCCAATCACTTGGCGGTAGGGATCATCAGAATATCAATCACACCCCACAGGTTGTATACCACCATGGGAATAAACACACCCAGGAACAAAAGCAAGAATGGGTTGTCCAGCAACTGCTGCATGAAAGGAACCGGCTCATTGGGGTTGTCGGTGGCATGCGGTGAAGCGTGATTGTTTTGCGCCATGTCTTTTTCCTTAATTGAAATTCCATCATCGAAAGGCCCTTCGACGATTGGGGGGCATTGTAGGCATACACAATGCATGTTTGATTAATTTACGTCAAGAAAATATTGCGTTCAAAAATCTAAGTTAGCGCCAAACCTGATGTTCGTCCTATTGACAGTGACACACATCTGAATTAGCAAACTACTCCCACTCGATCGTCGCCGGGGGTTTGGAACTGACGTCATAGGTCACGCGATTGATGCCACGCACTTCGTTGATGATGCGGCCCGACACTTTCTTGAGCAGCGCATAAGGCAGCTCGGCCCAATCCGCGGTCATGAAGTCGCTGGTCTGCACAGCACGCAGGGCCACCACGTAGTCGTAGGTGCGGCCATCGCCCATGACGCCCACGCTCTTGACCGGCAGGAATACGGTGAAAGCTTGGCTGGTAAGGTCGTACCAGGTTTTGCCTGTCGCTTCGTCGGTGAAGTTGCGCAGCTCTTCGATGAAGATGGCATCGGCACGGCGCAGCAGATCGGCGTACTCTTTCTTCACTTCACCCAGAATGCGCACGCCCAAGCCGGGGCCGGGGAATGGGTGGCGGTACACCATGTCTTGCGGCAGCCCCAGGGCCACGCCCAGTTCGCGCACTTCGTCCTTGAACAGGTCGCGCAACGGCTCCAGTAGCTTCAAGCCCAATTGCTCGGGCAAGCCGCCCACGTTGTGGTGGCTCTTGATGGTGACAGCCTTCTTGCTCTTGGCGCCACCTGATTCGATCACGTCGGGGTAGATGGTGCCTTGGGCCAAAAACGTGGCGCCCTTGTGGCCTCCGGTGCCAGCCTTGAGTTTGGCGGCTTCGGCCTTGAACACGTCGACGAACAGGCCGCCGATGATCTTGCGCTTCTGCTCCGGATCGCTCACACCGGCCAACTTGCCCAGGAACAGTTCGCTGGCATCGACGCGGATGACCTTGGCGTGCAGCTTGCCTTCGAACATGTCCATCACCATGTCGCCTTCGTTCAGGCGCAGCAGTCCATGGTCCACGAAGACGCAGGTCAACTGGTCACCGATGGCACGGTGGATGAGCGCTGCAGCCACCGACGAATCGACACCACCGGACAGGCCCAGAATGACTTCCTCGTCACCCACTTGCTTGCGGATGGCTTCCACGGCTTCGGTGATATGGTCCTTCATGATCCAGTCGGCCTGGACGTCGCAGATGCCGAGTACAAAGCGCTCCAGAATGGCCGTACCCTGCTTGGTGTGGGTCACTTCGGGGTGGAACTGCACCGCGTAGAAACGGCGTTCTTCGTCGGCCATGCCGGCGATCGGGCAGCTGGCGGTAGAGGCCATGAGCTTGAATCCGGGCGGTAGCTCGGTGACCTTGTCGCCATGGCTCATCCACACGGTGAGCATGCCGTGGCCTTCTGCCGTGGCGTAGTCCTGGATGCCGTCGAACAGCTGGGTGTGGCCGTGGGCACGCACATCGGCGTGGCCGAACTCGCGCTTGTGCCCACCCTCGACCTTGCCACCCAGCTGCCAGGCCATGGTCTGCATGCCATAGCAGATGCCCAGCACCGGAACGCCCAGCTCGAACACGGCCTGTGGCGCCTTGTCGGTCGTGTCTTCATACACGCTGGCATGGCTACCAGACAGAATGACCCCCTTGAGGCTACCGTCCTTGGCGTAGTCACGCACCCATTCGTCGCTGACATCGCAGGGATGCACTTCGCAGTACACATGCGCTTCGCGCACGCGACGTGCAATGAGCTGGGTGACCTGGGAACCGAAATCGAGGATGAGGATCTTCTGGTGATGCATGCAAAGGCTCCAAAAATGAAAAAAGCTGCCTGGGAGTGTCTCCGGCAGGCAGCTTGGCTAGTCAGGTTCAGTCAGCCCGGTAGTTGGGCGCTTCCTTGGTGATTTGCACGTCGTGCACGTGGCTTTCACGGATACCGGCCGAGGTGATCTCCACGAACTCGGCCTTGTCCTGCATTTCGGCGATGGTGGCACAACCACAGTAGCCCATGCTGGCGCGGATGCCACCGGCCATCTGGAACACGATGGTGACCATGGAGCCCTTGTAGGGCACTCGGCCTTCAATGCCTTCGGGCACCAGCTTGTCGGCATTGGGATTGCCGGTGCTGCTTTCCTGGAAGTAGCGGTCGGCGCTGCCCTGCTGCATGGCGCCGATGGAGCCCATGCCGCGGTAGCTCTTATAGCTGCGGCCCTGGAACAGGATGACTTCGCCGGGAGCTTCTTCGGTACCAGCAAACATGCCACCCATCATGACGCTGGAAGCACCTGCCGCAATCGCCTTGGCAATATCACCGCTGTAGCGGATACCGCCGTCAGCGATGAGTGGAACACCCGTGCCGCGCAATGCAGTGGCCACGCTGTCCACCGCCATGATCTGGGGTACGCCCACACCGGCAACGATACGTGTGGTGCAGATGGAGCCGGGACCAATGCCGACCTTGACCGCGTCCGCACCAGCTTCAACCAGTGCCAGTGCAGCCGCGCCGGTGGCGATATTGCCGCCAACTACGTCGATGTGCGGGAAGTTTTGCTTGACCCAGCGCACGCGGTCGATCACGCCCTTGCTGTGGCCATGTGCCGTGTCGACGATGATGGCGTCCACACCGGCAGCAGACAAGGCGGCTACGCGCTCTTCGGTACCCTCACCCACACCCACGGCAGCACCCACGCGCAGCTTGCCTTGGGCGTCACGGGCGGCGTTAGGGAAGCTGGTCTGCTTGGTGATGTCCTTGACGGTGATGAGGCCCTTGAGTTCAAAGGCATCATTGACCACCAGCAGGCGTTCGATCTTGTGTTGGTTCAGCAGTACCTTGGCCTGGGCGATGGTGGTGCCCTCGGGCACGGTCACCAGCTTGGCCTTGGGTGTCATGATCTGACTGACCGGAAGATCCAAACGGCTCTCAAAGCGCAGGTCACGGCCGGTGACCAAACCGACTACCTGCTTGCCTTCGCACACCGGGAAACCGGATACGCCCAATTGGTCGGACAGCTCCATGACCTGACGCACGGTGTGGGTGGGCGTGATGGTGACGGGGTCACGCAGCACGCCGGATTCGTAGCGCTTGACTTTGGCAACCTGCGCCGCCTGCTCTTTGGCCGTCATGTTCTTGTGCACGATGCCGATGCCGCCTTCCTGGGCGATGGCAATGGCCAAGCGGGCTTCTGTCACCGTGTCCATGGCCGCCGACACCAGGGGCAGGTTCAGGGCGATGTTGCGGGAGAAACGGGTGGCGAGGGAGGTGTCCTTAGGGAGGACTTGGGAGTACGCTGGCACCAACAGAACGTCGTCGAAGGTGAGCGCTTTACCAATCAGGCGCATGGTTGAAAGCTCCAAATGCCAGATTGTACCCGCCACTGCAGTGTTGCAGGTTCACACTTCCCTACGAGCAACGTGAGCGCTACACTTTGTCTATGAAACAACCTGTCCAATTAATCGTAGCGGCCTGCCTTTTTGGTATTTCGTCATGGAGTACAGCGCAGTGGCAGTGGATTGACAAGGATGGGCGAAAAGTCTTTAGCGATCGGGCGCCTCCGACGGAGATTGCTGAAAAGAACATTCTCAAACGACCCGGTAAAACTGCAGAACCTGCGCAAGCCAAGGAAGATGCGGAGCCTGCAACGAACAAGGCCGAAGCGGTGCCACCCGTCCCAAGCGCACCGAGTAAGGCCGATAAAGATCTGGAAGCCAAAAAGAAACAAATGGCACAGGCCGAAGCCGCCAAGCGCAAGGCCGAGTTGGAGCGATATGAGGCTGAACGAGCAGACAACTGCATGCGAGCCAAGCAAGCCAAAACAACCTATGAATCTGGGATTAAGATCGAGCGGACGAATGCTGCCGGGCAGCGTGAAGTCATGGACGACGCCACGCGCGCCAGCGAGATGCAACGCATTGATCGCATCATTGCCAAGGACTGCGCGCCGCTCCCCAAGCCAGCTCAATAGCCTGGCTTTGACCCCACGCGTCGGCGTACAAACAATCCCGCAACCTTGCGTGCACCTTGACTGGTGAATCGTAGTCGTCGTGCTACCTTGGGGTCTACTTTTAAGCCCCGGTAGAGTTCGAGGCGATCATGGGGTAGCAGTGCATAGTCCAACGGCACTTCCTTGCCCCAAACGCCACAAATGTGCGAATCTTCCGTGTCCGCGCAGAGCGGTCCTGCTACTTTGTGCCGTCGAAGGATTTCGGCCACCGTGGTCCCAGGCGAGACCTCCAGGGTTTCTTCTATCGTTTGCCGAGGGCTTGGTGAAAACACCAACGTGATGACAAAGGTGCGGTCACGCTCCATATACCTGCTCTGCCCGCTTGACAAACGCATCCACCAGGTTTGCCGCGATCTTGTCAAAAACGGGGCTGACCAACTTGCTCAGTGCGGAACTGTCAAAACGAAAACTCAGCGTCAACTCCACCCTGCAGGCGCGTTGCGAGCCATCGCCCACAGGTCGAAAGTTCCATTCACCCACCAAGTGGGAGAACGGCCCATCACGCAACTCCATATTCACTCGACTATCGGGCGTATGTACGTTTCGAGTTGTGAAGGTCTGCCGGATACCGCCGAACGAGACGGCCATTTCCGCAGTCATACCGTTGTCATGTTCTTCTAGGATGCTGGCTTTGTCGCACCCCGGGAGAAACTTCGCATACTGATTAACATCCGTCACCAGGGCATACATTTCCTGTGGGCTGTACCAAATCAAGACGGACTTCTGAACGGTTTTCATAAAATGGCTGTCTGTGCGGGATTGTAGATTGCCTGCCTTATCCAAACTGCAGTGCCATGTCCAAGAAACCCGCTTTTAACTCCCGTATCGCCGACAACAAAAAGGCCGCCTACAACTACTTTTTTGAAGAGCGGTTTGAAGCGGGCTTAGTCCTAGAAGGCTGGGAGGTCAAGTCGGTCCGAGAAGGCAAGGTCCAGCTGACCGATGGCTATGTCGTGATCCGCAATGGAGAGCTTTTTATCCTGGGTCTGCAAATCCATGCGCTGCATACAGCATCGACCCACGTCAACCCTGATCACTTGCGTACGCGCAAGCTCTTGATGCACAAAGAGCAAATCCAGCGGCTCATTGGCAAGGTAGAGCAAAAAGGCTATACCCTGGTTCCGATTAGCCTGTACTGGAAAGAGGGCCGCGTCAAATGCGAGATTGCTCTGGCCAAGGGCAAGGCCGAGCACGACAAGCGCGACACGATCAAGGACCGCGAAGGCAAGCGTGAGGTCGAACGCGCCATGAAAAGCCGCAACCGCTGACGGCGCGTAGCGGCCTTCTGGTTAGGCCAAGTGCCGTAGCGGGTGTGCGTCAGCCGCCCACGGGCTAACGAAGAACGGCTCCACCATTTCGGTCGTAACGTCCTCGATGCGCGTCGGGTTCCAAGCTGGTTGGTGGTCCTTGTCCACAGCCAGGGCACGGATACCCTCCACCGTTTCGCTGCTGACGCCTTTGCGTTGCAGGTGAACGGTATCGAAGCAGTGCTGCACCAAGTCACGCTCCATGCGCAAATCGTCCGCCAGTGACATGCTGCGAGCGCGACGCACCTGCTCCAGCACCACGTGCAGCATCAACGGGCTGCGCTGGCGCAGCGTGGCCGCCACTTTGCGCGCTGCCTCCGTGCCCTGGGCGTCCAGAGTTGTCAGGATGGCGGATACACGGTCGCAGCTGAATGCCGCCAACACTTTTGAATCAAATGCGTCTATAGCCCCCGTAGTATTTGGATACGGAGCTATTAGTTTTGTAGCAATCCAGTTCTGCAACTGTGCCAGCGAACCTTGTGCCTGCAAAGCACCCCACAACGCGTGCAGGTTGGCGGCCGGAACGCATACGTCGGCCAGGCCCCAGGCCACGGCTTGCGCACCGTTGATGGTGTTTCCCGTCAGAGCCAGGTATTCGCCGACATGACCGGGGCAGCGGCTCAGGAAATAGCCGCCACCCACGTCAGGGAACAAGCCGATGCCGGTTTCGGGCATGGCCATCTTGGTGTGCTCAGTGACGATGCGCAAACTGGCCCCCTGACTGATTCCCATCCCACCCCCCATGACAATGCCATCCATGAAGGCCAGGTAGGGCTTGGGGTAGTTGTGAATCAGGTGGTTGAGGGTGTACTCCTCCGTAAAGAAGGTCCCCAGCGCCGGATCGTCCGCCAAGGCGGCCTGGTGGAAGAAACGGATGTCACCCCCTGCGCAAAAGTTGCCAAAGTAGCTTTCCGGGGTGCCTGGTGCGCCCGCCTTGTTGGTACCGCGAATCGCCACCGCAAACACCGCTGGATCTTCTTGCCACGATCTCAGGGTGGCCAACAGTGCTTGCACCATGGGCAAGGACAGGGCATTGAGCGCCTTGGGACGGTTCAAGGTGATGAGACCGATGCCACCGTGGACAGCGGCCTGTATATCGGGGGTGAAAGATTGCGTCATGTCAAAGTACTCCGTTGTCTCCAGCCCAGTAGCTCGTTAGCCACCAGGGCACCCATCACGAGGGTTCCGCCGACTGCCACGGTTGGGCCGGGAGCTTCGCCCGCACCGACCCAGGCCAGCAGAATGCCAAAAACCACTTCCAGCAACGCCAACAGCGAAATCTCGGGTGCCTGGAGCACCCGTGCGCACACCACCGACAAGACGCAGGGAATGGCCAGCTGAAACACGCCCAGGTAAGCCAGTAAGCCCAGGTCATGGTTAGTCGCTTTCATGGGCCACGCCAGTGGCAGCGTGACCGCAGCACTGATCACAGCTCCCACGAACACGGCGGGGACCAAATCGACGTCAGATCCCTTGGCATGTGCGTGCTGCGTCACCGTCCAGTTGGTGGCACCGGCAATAGGGACGCACAAGGCTATCAGCGTACCCACCATCTGCCCGCCCTGCAGTTGCGCACCGTACATATAGGCAATGCCCGCACCGGCCACGGCGATGGCAACCCAGGTTCGTATGGGTATGCGGTGGCCGATGAAGATACGGGCAATCAGTGCCGTCATCAAGGGGCCCAGGGACATGGTGATCAACACGTTGCCTACGCTGGTGAGCGTCAGTGCCACCATGTAGGCGGTGAACATCACACTCCAGCACAGGCCCGACAGCCAGAAGGCCCGGCCAGCGCCGAGCATGGCAGTAAACACCTTGCGCCCCCGCACGAGGGGCAGCACCAGCAACAAGGTGATGGCCGTGAAGCAAGCGCGCCAGAACGTCACTTCAAAGCTGCGGGCCGCGTCCAGATGGCGTGTGACCACGCCGGCGGTGGACCACATCAGGGTTACTGCAACCATCAGAAAGACAGCGCGGCTGTGGGTAAGCTTCATTTTGAAGACCTAGAGGGCTTTGCAGAACACGCATTCGCCAGGGCTACCGCGGACCGACTTTGCCGAGCCGCTGGTAGCGCCCCCTTGGAGGGGGCGGTGCAAGCCGCTTCGGTGGTTATTCCCGGCTCGCACGCTTGCGCTCGTGCTCCTTCAGGAAGCGCTTGCGCAGGCGCACGCTCTTGGGCGTGATCTCAACGAGTTCGTCGTCCTCGATGAACTCCACGCCGTATTCCAGCGTGAGGTCGATCGGCGGCGTGATCTTGATCGCATCTTCCTTGCCCGACACGCGGAAGTTGGTGAGCTGCTTGGTGCGGGTAGCGTTCACCACCAGATCGTTGTCCCGGCTGTGGATGCCGACGATCATGCCTTCGTACACCGGATCGCCGGCCCGCACGAACATGCGGCCGCGGTCATCCAGCTTGCCCAGGGCATAGGTGAAGATCTCGCCGTCATCCATCGAAATCAGCACCCCGTTTTTGCGGCTGCCGATGTCACCCTTGTGCGGTTCATAGCTGTCGAAGATGTTGGCGATCAGACCCGTGCCACGGGTCAGGTTCAGGAATTCATTCGAGAAACCAATCAAGCCGCGCGCCGGAATGCGGTACTCCAGGCGCACACGGCCGCGACCGTCCGGCTCCATGTTCACCAGCTCGCCCTTACGCTCGCCCAGGGCCTGCATCACGCCGCCTTGGTGCTGTTCTTCGATGTCGGCCGTCACCATCTCGATGGGCTCGCAACGCACGCCATCGATATCCTTAAAAACCACGCGCGGCTTGCCAACAGCGAGTTCATAGCCTTCGCGGCGCATGTTCTCCAGCAGAATCGTCAGGTGCAGTTCGCCACGACCAGCCACTTCGAATACGCCGTCTTCCGAGGTTTCCTTCACCCGCAAAGCCACGTTGGACTGCAATTCTTTTTGCAGGCGGTCCCAGATCTGGCGGCTGGTGACGAACTTGCCCTCACGACCTGCCAGCGGTGAGGTGTTGACACAGAAGTTCATGATCAGCGTGGGCTCATCCACCTTGAGCATGGGCAACGGCTGCGGATTGGACGGATCGGTCACGGTCACGCCAATGCCGATGTCTTCGATACCGTTGATCAGCACGATATCTCCCGGACCTGCTTCGGGCGTCTGCATGCGGTCCAGGCCCTGGAATGTCAGAACCTGGTTGATGCGGCCCTTGGTGGCCTTGCCGTCCGGTCCTTCCATCACCAAGACATCCATGCCGGGTTTGATGGTGCCTTGGCTCACGCGGCCAACACCAATACGACCAACGAAGCTGGAAAAGTCGAGCGCGGAGATTTGCAGCTGCAGCGGTGCCTTGGGGTCACCCGAGTTGGCCGGTACGTGTTTCAGGACTGTGTTGAACAAGGCCGACATATCAGGACCCCACTGCTCACCGGCAGCGCCCTCCTCCATCGAACTCCAGCCATTGATGCCCGAGGCATAAACCACCGGAAAATCGAGCTGCTCGTCGTTCGCGCCCAGTTTGTCGAACAGGTCGAACGCGGCGTTGATGACCTTGTCGCAGTTGGCTCCGGGCTTGTCGACCTTGTTCACCACGACGATGGGTTTCAGGCCCAGGGCCAGGGCTTTCTTGGTCACGAAGCGGGTCTGGGGCATGGGACCTTCTTGCGCGTCGATCAGCAACAGCACACCATCGACCATGGACAGGGCACGTTCTACTTCACCGCCAAAATCAGCGTGTCCGGGAGTGTCGACGATATTGATGTGCGTTCCCTGCCAACTCACGGCGCAATTCTTCGCCAGGATGGTAATGCCGCGTTCCTTTTCGATGGCGTTGTTGTCCATCACCGTATCCACGACCTTTTCGTGGGCAGCGAAGGTGCCGGACTGGCGCAGCAATTGGTCCACCAGGGTGGTCTTGCCATGGTCTACGTGGGCAATGATGGCGATGTTGCGGATTTGGGTGCTACTCATGGTTCGCTTTCAGTGATATCAATGTTCGGGTCGCGCCGGGGCGTTGTTGAGCAAGGGGAATGATTGAGGTTGGCTGCGGATCTGATCGATCTCCACCGGACTCAACAACCGTACGGGAATCAGTTCCCCTGCCCGTACGCGGGCTGTACCCAGTAAGGTACGTGGTTGATCGGCATAGACAGCCACGTAATCGCCGTCAGGCCAAGGGCCGCGGCGACGCATACCGCTAAGAAAACGCCCAGCATCGCCGTCTCCCAGCGTGACAGTCGCATGACCATCCAGCAGCACATCGACCGAGCGCAAACAGGCCAGACGCTGGGTTTCGGTCATGCCCTCCAGTGCTTCCAGGGTGATGCATTGCGACAGGTCAAACGGTCCGGTCACGGTGCGGCGCAGGCGCGTCAAGTGTGCGCCACAACCCAAGGCCTCGCCAATGTCTTCCCCCAGGGTGCGAATGTAGGTGCCTTTGCTGCACTTTACTATCATTTCAATAGCTTTATCGCCAAATTTTACGTGGGCCAGAAGCAGATTCAATGCATGAATCGTGACGGCGCGGGGGGTACGCTCCACTTCCACGCCTGCGCGTGCGTACTCGTACAGCGCCTTGCCGTCTTTCTTGAGGGCACTGTGCATGGGCGGGGTTTGCTGGATGGTGCCCAGAAACTGTTGCTGCACACGCTCTACGTCTGACTGCGTGACTTTGACTGGGCGCACCGAAACGACTTCACCTTCTGCATCGCCGGTGCGCGTGGTCGTGCCCAACACGGCAGTTGCCTCGTAACTTTTGTCGGCATCCAGATGCAGCTGGCTGAACTTGGTGGCCGCACCAAAGCACAGCGGCAAGACCCCCGTGGCCAAGGGATCGAGCGTGCCGGTGTGCCCGGCCTTTTCTGCGCGCAACAGCCACTTCACCCGCTGCAAGGCGTCGTTGCTTGATAGCCCCAGCGGTTTGTCTAGCAGCAACACGCCATGCACGGGGCGACGCACAATGCGTGTCTTGGCTGGCCGCGACTGCACCTCCTGCTCCCCCACGGGAGCCGGAGCGCCCTGGGGTTGCCCGGTGGTGTGCATGTCAATCCTCGTTTTTGGAACGTGAGGCCACTGCCTGTGCGATCAGTGCGTTCATGTCGGCAGCGCGCTCGGGTGTGCGGTCAAAAACAAAGTGCAAGGTCGGCACGGTGTGGATGTGCAGGCGCTTGAACAAACCGTTGCGCAGGAAGCCGGCCGCTTGGTTCAGGCCTTGCGCACACAGCTCGGGGTCACCCTGCAAGAGGCTGAAAAACACCTTGGCATGGGCGTAATCGGGTGTCACTTCCACGCTTTGAATGGTCACCATCCCGACCCGCGGGTCTTTGAGCTCGCGCGCGATCAGTTCGGTCAGATCGCGCTGGATCTGATCGGCCACGCGAAAACCGCGGTTGGGAGTGGATGACTTCTTTCGCATGATGGCGGCTTACAGCGTACGGGCGATTTCCTTGACCTCGAAGAACTCCAATTGATCGCCTTCCTTGATCTCGTTGTAGTTCTTGAGCTTGATACCGCACTCGAAGCCTTCCTTGACCTCGCGCACATCGTCTTTCATACGCTTCAATGAATCGAGTTCGCCGGTGTAGATCACCACGTTGTCGCGCAGCAGTCGGAAATGCGCGCTTCGGTTGACCATACCCGAGGTGACCATACACCCGGCCACGGTACCGATCTTGGAGGCCACAAACACCGTGCGGATCTCGGCCATACCAATGACTTCTTCCTTCTTCTCCGGTGTCAACATGCCCGACATGGCCGCCTTGAGCTCGTCAACCGCGTCGTAAATGATGTTGTAGTAGCGAATATCGACACCATTGCCTTCGGCCAGCTTGCGTGCACCCGCGTCGGCACGGGTGTTGAAACCGATGATGACCGCCTTGGACGCGATCGCCAGGTTGATGTCGGATTCACTGATGCCACCCACGCCGGCGTAGACCACCTGCACCTTGACTTCGTCCGTAGACAACTTGAGCAGCGAACTGGACAGCGCCTCCTGCGAGCCTTGCACGTCAGCCTTGATAATGATCGGCAGCGTCTTGACGTCACCGGCCGTCATGTCGGCAAACATGTTTTCCAGCTTGGCCGCTTGCTGCTTGGCCAGCTTGGTGTTGCGGAACTTGCCAGCGCGGTAGGTGGCGATTTCGCGGGCCCGGCGCTCATCGGCCAGCACCATGAACTCGTCGCCCGCCTGGGGCACTTCGGTGAGACCTTGAATTTCCACCGGAATGGAAGGTCCGGCCGATTCAATCTTGTGGCCGTTTTCATCGAGCATGGCGCGCACGCGCCCGTAGGTCTGCCCGGCCAGCACCACATCGCCCGTCTTGAGCGTTCCGGACTGCACCAGAACGGTGGCCACCGGACCACGGCCCTTGTCGAGTTTGGCTTCGATAACCAGGCCCTTGGCCATGGCATCCACCGGTGCCTTGAGCTCCAGCACTTCGGCCTGGAGCAAGACATGTTCCAGCAGATCATCAATGCCCATACCGGTCTTGGAGGAAACCGGAACGAAGGGCGACTCGCCCCCGAACTCCTCGGGAACCACTTCCTCGGCGACGAGTTCAGCTTTGACGCGTTCCACATTGGCCTCGGGCTTGTCGGCCTTGGTCATGGCGACGACAACCGGTACTCCGGCCGCCTTGGCGTGTTTGATGGCTTCCTTGGTCTGGGGCATGACACCGTCGTCGGCAGCACATACCAGAATCACGATGTCGGTGGCCTGGGCGCCGCGTGCACGCATAGCCGTAAAGGCCTCGTGTCCCGGTGTGTCCAAGAATGTGACGACACCGCGTGGCGTTTCCACATGGTATGCACCGATATGCTGGGTAATGCCGCCCGCTTCACCGGCCGCGACCTTGGCACGACGGATGTAGTCCAGCAGCGAGGTCTTTCCATGGTCCACGTGGCCCATCACGGTGACAACCGGAGCACGAGGCAAGGCCTCGGCTGACTGCTGGGACACCTCATCGTCGGTAAAGGCTTCGGGATCATCCAGCGCTGCCACGACGGCCTTGTGGCCCAACTCTTCCACCACGATCATGGCCGTGTCTTGGTCCAACGGTTGGTTGATGGTGACCATCTGTCCCATCTTCATCAGGGCCTTGATGACTTCAGAAGCCTTGACCGCCATCTTGTGTGCCAACTCGGCCACGGTGATCGTTTCGGGCACATGCACCTCGAGAACGCGCGCTTCCACCGGTGCGGCTGCAACGGGAGCGTTGTCGCGGTCCCGATCACCCGACTTGCGCCCCTTCGGGCCGCTACGCCAGTTGCTGGAGCGGCCAGCACCAGCGCCGGTATCACCCCGAGTTGGGATCGCCTTCTTCTTGGAGGGATCGGCAGCCCAGCTAGACGACAGTTTGGCCGACTTGACTTCCTTTCCAGCACCGCTGCCGGCTGGCGCAGCATCACCAGCCGGTTTACCGGGCTGCTTGGCATCTTTTGCAGCGCCCGCGGGTTTGTGCAACGTACCTTTGATGGCGCTCTTGCTGTCCGATGCGGCCGGTTTGGCTTCTTCGGGCTTCTTGGCTGTCAACACCCGTTTGGGTGCGGCCATCATGGAACGAATCGCAGCTGCCTCTGCCTCTGCCTTACGGCGACGGCCTTCCAGGTCGGCTGCACGCTCGGACTCTTCTTTGGCGCGCGCTTGCGCCAAAGCAGCTGCTTTCTCACGCTGGCGCTCTTGCTCCAAGGCAGCGGCTTGGGCCGCCTGCGCCTGGGCTTGCTGAGCCGATTCGGTTACCGCTTGGGCTGCATCGCGCTTTTGCTGCTCGCGCGCTTGCTCCGCGGCAGCTTCGGCTGCGGCACGTTCCTTGGCTTCCTGCTCTTCACGTTCGCGGCGACGCTGGGCGAGCTCTTCTTCCTGGCGGCGGATCAGTTCGGCCTGGCGACGCGCCTCTTCTTCGCGCCGGGCAAGTTCGGCAGCGTCGATGATCGGTTCTGCGTGCAGCACTTCTGCAGGCGTTGCCGGTGAACTTTCGGCGGGCACATCGGTTTCGTCGTCGCGACGCACAAAAGTGCGCTTTTTGCGCACTTCCACCTGAATGGTGCGCGCCTTGCCGGTGGCATCGGCCTGCTTGATTTCGGTGGTCTGCTTCTTGACCAGGGTAATCTTCTTGCGTTCGGTGCTTGCAGTGCCATGGCTGCTTTGCAAGAAGCTCAGCAGTTTGTGCTTGTCGGCGTCGGTAAGGACATCGGATGGCGTAGTTTTGGCAACACCCGCCGACTTCAGCTGTATGAGCAGCGTGTCAGTGGATTTCTTGAGTTCGCTCGCAAACTCGGCGACAGTGGTACTGGACATATTCTTGGTAACCCTCGCGGCGGTTCAAATGGCTTCACATGCTCGTTCACTCTTGCGAAGCGGCATCATTGGTGAACCAATGCTCCCGAGCTTTCATGATCAAGGCCTTGGCCTCATCAACTGACTGGCTGGTGATGTCGGTAAGTTCATCCACAGCCAGGTCGGCCAGGTCGTCCAGGGTGTGCACCCCGGCATCGGCCAATTTCCCGATCAGCTCGGGTGTCAGACCTTCGAGGTCGCGCAGATCTTGCGATACCTCTTCCACGCTTTCTTCGTGGGCGATTTCCATCGTCAGCAGCGCGTTCTTTGCACGCGTGCGCAACTCATGGACCGTGTCTTCATCAAAAGCCTCGATTTCGAGCATTTCTTGCAGCGGCACATACGCAACTTCTTCCAGGCTGGTAAAGCCTTCGGAAATCAGAATGTCGGCGATTTCCTCGTCTACATCGAGCTTTTCCATGAATAGTTTGCGACCCGAACTTGCTTCGTTGGCCTGCTTCTGGGCGCTCTCTGCGGCATCCAGGATGTTGATCTTCCAACCCGTCAGGTCGGATGCCAAGCGCACGTTTTGACCCCCACGGCCAATGGCAATGGCCAGGTTCTCTTCATCCACCACCACATCCATGGCGTGTTTTTCTTCATCCACCACAATGGATTGCACATTGGCCGGTGCCAACGCGCCGATCACGAACTGGGCAGGATCTTCGCTCCAGAGCACGATATCCACGCGTTCGCCAGCGAGTTCGTTGGTGACACCATTTACGCGAGTGCCCCGCACACCCACACAGGTGCCAATGGGGTCCACACGTTTGTCGTGCGAAAGCACGGCGATTTTGGCCCGGCTACCGGGGTCGCGCGCGCAGGACTTGATCTCCAACAGACCTTGCTCGATCTCAGGGACTTCCTGGCGAAAGAGCTCGATCATGAACTCGGGCGCCGAACGGGAAAGCAGGATCGGGGCACCGCGCAAGCTGAGATCCACTTCCATGATCATGGCGCGCACACGGTCACCGGTACGCAGATTTTCCTTCGGAATCATCTCGCCGCGACGCAAGCGGCCTTCCACGCGACCGCTCTCGACGATGATGTCACCCTTGTCCATGCGCTTGACGGTGCCCACGAAGATTTTCTCGCCACGCGACATGAAATCATTGAGCAACATTTCGCGCTCGGCATCGCGAATCTTCTGCAGGATGACCTGTTTGGCCGCCATGGCGCCGATACGCCCAATAGGCACCGACTCGACCGGCTCTTCGATGTACTCATCGACCTCGATGTCGGGAATCTGCTCCTTGGCTTCAAACAAGAGGATTTCCTGGTCAGGCAACTGCAAGCCCGCCTCATCGGGCACGACATGCCAACGGCGGAACGTCTCGTAGTTGCCGCTATCGCGATCCAGTGCAACACGGATATCCACATCGCCGGGGTACAGTTTCTTGGTAGCTTGCGCCAAAGCGGCTTCAACCGCACCCAAAACCACTTCGCGCTCGACGTTTTTCTCGCGTGAAATAGCCTCGACCAGCATCAACATTTCGCGATTCATGCCCTTGTTCTCCTGTACACCCTAAATCGACGGGGCCCCACGCCCCTTGAAATTCACAATTGGCGCAAGACGCGCCTCCCGCAACTCATCCAACCCAAAACCCAGGGCCTGCAAGGGCGCCGGTTGACGCTTCTTGCTGACCTTCTGCCCTGGCTTGATTGCTGGCTCATCGCTCCACACGATTTGCCATGTGAACGAACCATCTGCCTGAAACACCTTTTCGAGCGTGCCCCGAAATTTCTTGCGGTTGGCCGCGACCTGGCCCTGCGCTGCAGCGCCCATCGGCACCTTGAGCGTCACATCAATCACGTGACCGACGAACCGCTCAAAATCTTGCGCATGCCGCAAGGGGCGATCGATGCCAGGCGATGAGACTTCCAGTCGCTTGTATTCGACACCATCCACTTCCAGCGCAAACTGCAATTGCCGGGTGACCTTTTCGCAATCCTCAACCGTAACAAACTGCTCGGTAGCCGCCCCATCGGAAACGGGTGGTGACCACGGCAGGTCAATGGTGACGCGCAGGAGCCCACCGGCAGAGCGCTCAATCTCCACCAAGTCGTAGCCAAGGCCACGAACCGTTTGTTCCACAATTTCTTGCAATGCCACCTGTCTCGACCCGCCCATATCCCAAAAGCGAATGACCAAAAAAAACGGGCGGTAATTACCCGCCCGTTTGGTCGTGAACCACCATTGTAATGCAAAAACCTGTGCTAGTGCATTGATTCGTAAGGAAATATCGGCGAAATCGACGCAAAACGCGTTTACGACCCAAAGGCCGGGCCCGCATTCCATGGGTGGAAGAATCGCACAAGCGCCCGCTGTCGCAGTGGCATGCGACAATCCCGCGCCGTAACATGCGAACAAAAAGAGGATGAAATGGGTTTTCTAGCAGGCAAGAAGTTCTTGATCACCGGTGTGTTGTCTAACCGATCCATTGCCTACGGCATTGCCAAAGCATGTCACGAACAAGGCGCGGAGTTGGCCTTTAGTTACGTGGGTGAGCGGTTCAAGGATCGCATTACCGAGTTTGCTGCCGAGTTTGACTCCAATCTCGTGTTTGAGTGCGACGTGGGCGACGACGCCCAGATCAACAAGCTCTTTGCCGATCTGGCACAGCACTGGCCGCAGTTCGACGGTTTTGTGCACAGCATTGGCTTTGCGCCTCGGGAAGCGATTGCCGGTAATTTCCTGGACGGCTTGACCCGCGAGAATTTTCGCATTGCGCATGACATCAGCGCCTACAGCTTTCCGGCCATGGCTAAGGCAGCCCTGCCCTATCTTTCCGAACATGCATCATTGCTTACCTTGAGTTACCTCGGCGGTGTGCGCGTGGTGCCCAGCTACAACACCATGGGCTTGGCCAAGGCATCGCTGGAATCAGCGGTGCGCTACCTGGCTGAGGCCATCGGTCAAAAAGGCATTCGCGTTAATGGAGTCAGCGCGGGCGCCATCAAGACCCTTGCGGCCAGCGGCGTCAAGGACTTCGGCAAACTTTTGTCGATCTCGGCGAGTGCATCACCTCTGCGACGCAACGTGACCATCGAGGAAGTGGGCAACGTGGCGGCGTTCCTGCTCAGCGACCTGGCGTCCGGCATGACCGGTCAAATTACCTACGTGGACTGCGGCGTCAGCCAATCTGCCGTTGCGGTCGTCGACAACCCCAACGCGTGACGGCCGTCCGCATTGCCATCAATGGCTTCGGTCGCATTGGCCGCTGCATTCTGCGTGCGCTGGTCGAATCCAACCGCCAAAACGAGTTTGAACTCGTTGCCATCAATGAACTGGCCCCGGCCGAATCCATAGAGCACCTCCTGCGCTACGACAGTAGCCATGGCCGCTTTCCCGGCACGCTGGAACGTACGGGCGAGCACCTCGTCGTCAACGGCCACCGCGTGCGCCTGCTCTCACAAGCCGACCCGGCCCAGCTACCCTGGCGTCAGCTGGGAGTGGAGGTGGTGCTGGAGTGCACTGGCACCATGCAAAACGCGGCGCAGCTCGACCGCCACATCGTGGCGGGTGCCAAGAAAGTGCTGCTGAGCCAGCCCGGCGGGCACGACCTGGACTACACCTGCGTATTTGGCACCAACCACCTGGGCCTCTTGCCCACGCACACGCGCGTGTCCAACGGCTCGTGCACCAGCAACTGTGTGGTACCTGTGATCGACGTGCTAGACCGCGCCTTTGGCGTGGAAAGCGGCGCGGTGACCACCATGCACGCGTCCATGAACGACCAGTCCGTCATCGACGCCTACCACCCCGACCTGCGCCGCGCCCGCGCCGCCAACGTCTCCATCATCCCCGTGGACACCAAGCTGGCCGCAGGCATCCAGCGCGTGCTGCCGCAGCTGGAGGGCCGCTTCGAAGCCATTGCCGTGCGCGTGCCCACCATCAACGTCACCGCCATGGACTTGGCGCTGACCCTGCGCGCCGACGTGACGGCGCAGGACATCAACCGCGTGCTAAATGAAGTCGCGCTGGGCGGCCTGCAAGGCATCCTGGGCTACACCGAAGCCCCGCTGGTCTCCATCGACTTCAACCACGACCCGCGCTCGGTGGTGGTGGACGGTTCCCTCACCCGCGTCGCCCACAAACGCCTGCTCAAGGCGCTGCTGTGGTGCGACAACGAATGGGGCTTTGCGAACCGGATGCTGGATACGGCGGGGAGGATGGGATTAGGTGGATAATGAGGTATTGATAATTTACTCAAATCATCATGAAATCTGCCGCCACCGAACCAACACAGCGCCTGAACGTTGATTTGCCTAAATCGCAGTACTTCGCGCTCAAGTCGTATGCCCTGCACCACGACACCACGGTGTCGCAACTGGTGCGCGATTCGTTGCGCAATGTCGTTGAATATGACCAGTGGTTCAAGGACAAGGTAAATGCCGCACTGGCCGACCCTCGCCCAAGCATCGAATCCGATGATTGGGAGGCCATCCGCGCTAAGAAACTGGCACAGCGTGATGCCTTGCAATCCAAGTCATGAAGGTGCTGCGCAAACCGCGGTACTGGGAAAGCCTACAAGCCATTGAAGATTTCGTCGCGCAAGACAACTCTTCTGCAGCACTGGATTTGTGGCTGACGATAGACGACCAAGTAAGCCAATTGGCCGACCCCACCTTTCCGCGCCGACGTGGCCGCGTTCCAGGCACATTGGAATTGGTAGCACACGCCAATTACATCGTCATCCTCGTGCAAACCGAAGACACAGTGACAGCCATTGAAGTGCTTCATGTAGCACGGAAATATCCCTGACTACCCGCACCACTGCTGCGTATCCCGCTACAAAGACCAAAGCGCCTGCAGCTTCCGCTGCAGGCGCCTTTGCTTTGAAGCCGCGAGAACTTACTTCACGCAGTCCGCGTAATAGCGCACCTTGCCGTCTGCATCCTTCTCCACCACCAGTCCGTGGATGTCGCTCTCGAAGCCCGGGCATTGGGCGTTGAACTCGCGCGAGAACTTGAGGTAGTCGACGATCTTCTTGTTGAAGACTTCCCCGGGAATCAGCAGCGGAATACCCGGCGGGTACGGCGTGACCAAGCCGACGGTGATGCGGCCTTCCAGGTCGTCGATTTCCACACGCTCGGTCTTGCGCTGGGCAATGTGGGCGTAGGCGTCGCTGGGTGTCAACGCCGGGGTCAGGTCGCTGAGGTACATGTCCGTGGTGAGGCGGGCAATGTCGTACTTCGCGTACATGCCGTGGATGAACTGGCACAGGTCACGCAGGCCCATGCGCTCGTAGCGCGGGTGCTTGGCGCAGAACTCCGGCATGATGCGCCACATGGGCTGGTTCTTGTCGTAGTCGTCCTTGAACTGCTGCAAGGCGGTCAGCAGCGTGTTCCAGCGGCCCTTGGTGATACCGATGGTGAACATGATGAAGAAGCTGTACAAGCCGGTCTTCTCCACCACGACACCGTGTTCCGTTAGGAACTTGCTCACAATGGCCGCCGGAATGCCAGAAGCGGCAAACTTGCCGTTCAAATCCAGCCCAGGCGTCACGATAGTGCTCTTGATGGGGTCGAGCATGTTGAAGCCAGTAGCCAGCTGTCCAAAACCGTGCCAATTGCCACCTTCATTGACGGCCTTGGCATTGGCTTTGGCGCTTTTGCGCTCGGCCTTGATAATCCAGTTGCTCGCTTCGCCGACACCTTCCTCGGCCTCCACCTCAGGGCCCCAGACCTTGAACCACCAGTCTTTGCCGTATTCTTCGTCCACCTTGCGCATCGCGCGGCGAAAATCCAGTGCCTCGGCAATACTCTCCTCCACCAGCGCGGTACCACCGGGCGGCTCCATCATGGCGGCAGCCACGTCGCAACTCGCAATGATGCTGTATTGCGGGCTCGTACTGGTGTGCATCAGGTAGGCCTCATTGAAGAGGTGCTTGTCCAATTTGACCCGTTGTGAATCCTGCACCAGCACGTGGCTGGCCTGGCTGATGCCAGCGAGCAGCTTGTGGATGGACTGGGTGCTGTACACCACCGCCTCCTTGGGCCGAACCCGGTTCTTGCCCATGGCGTGGTACATGCCGTAGAACGGGTGGAAGGCCGCGTGTGGCAGCCAGGCTTCGTCGAAGTGCAGGTTTTCCACGTAGCCGTCGAGCATCTTCTTGATGGTCTCGGTGTTGTAGAGCACACCGTCGTAGGTGCTCTGGGTGAGCGTCAGGATGCGCGGCTTGACCTTGGCCGCATCCACGCCTTTGAGCAGCGGGTTGGCCTTGATCTTGGCGCGGATGGCCGCCGGCTCGAACTCGCTCTTGGGGATGGGGCCGATGATGCCGAAGTGGTTGCGCGTGGGCTTCAGGAACACGGGGATGGCCCCGGTCATGATGATGGAGTGCAGGTTGCTCTTGTGGCAGTTGCGGTCCACCACCACCACGTCGCCGGGCGCCACGGTGTGGTGCCACACCATCTTGTTGGAGGTGGAGGTGCCGTTGGTGACGAAGAAGCAGTGGTCGGCGTTGAAGATGCGCGCAGCGTTGCGCTCGCTCTCGCCAATGGCGCCGTTGTGGTCCAGCAGCTGGCCCAGTTCTTCCACCGCGTTGCAGACGTCGGCGCGCAGCATGTTCTCGCCGTAGAACTGGTGGTACATCTGGCCGATAGGGCTCTTCAAGAACGCCACCCCGCCTGAGTGCCCCGGGCAGTGCCAGGAATACGAGCCATCTTCGGCATAGTCCAGCAAAGCGCGGAAGAATGGCGGCTGAATGCCCTCCAGGTAACTCTTGGCCTCGCGGATGATGTGCCGGGCCACGAATTCGGGCGTGTCCTCGAACATGTGGATGAAGCCGTGCAGTTCGCGCAGGATGTCGTTGGGTAGGTGGCGGCTGGTCTTGGTTTCGCCGTACACATAAATCGGTACGTCGGCGTTCTTCCAGCGCACTTCCTCGATGAACTTGCGCAGGTTCAGCACGGCGGGGTCCAAGTCGGGACCGGGGGTGAATTCCTCGTCGTCTATGGACAGGATGAATGCGCTGGCGCGGCTTTGCTGCTGGGCAAACTGGCTCAGGTCGCCGTAGCTGGTGACGCCCAGCACCTCAAAACCCTCTTTTTCGATGGCCTCAGCCAGGGCACGGATGCCCAGACCCGACGTGTTTTCGGAGCGGAAATCCTCGTCGATGATGACGATGGGAAAGCGAAATTTCATGTCGGGCTCCAGGTCAATGCGCGCAAATCGAAAAAAAGCAGGCGCGAAGTGTAAGGACATATTGTCTCGCTTCGCTTGCGTTGTGGGCCGAAAGGCAGAAAATGTCGAAATCGCAACACAGAAGCCCTTCATTTATGGCCGATTCGACTCTTTGGTGGCTGCTTGCTGGCGTGGCAGTGGCTATTGAGCTGGCCACCGGTACGTTTTATCTCCTGATGTTGTCTCTGGGATTTGCAGTGGCGGCTGTCTCGGCCTACCTGACGACTCCGTTTGCGTTACAACTCGGTCTGGCTGCAGCAGTAGGTGCAGGCTCGGTGCTGGCGCTGCGTCGCTACCGCGCCAACCGACCGCAAACTCCGATAGCAAGCGCAAATCGCGATGTCAATCTGGATATTGGCGAAACCGTGCATGTAGACAACTGGAGCGCCGACGGAACCGCCACCGTCAAGTACCGAGGCGCAAACTGGGCCGTAAGTTGTGCACAGGGACGGGCCTTGGTCCCTGGGCCGCATCGCGTGGTTGAAGTGGTTGGCAGCCGTCTGATCGTTCAACCGGTTTGATACAAGCACTGCAGAAAAACTCCGTCTACCGAAAGAAGAATTTATGGAAATTGGATTGGTCTTACTGGTCATCGCTGTCATCTTTGTGACCAAATCGGTCAAGGTCGTGCCGCAACAGCATGCTTGGGTGGTTGAGCGGCTAGGCAAGTACAACGGCACCCTGACACCGGGGCTCAGTTTTCTGATGCCCTTTGTCGACCGTGTCGCCTATAAGCATCTGCTCAAAGAAGTACCGTTGGACATTGCCAGCCAGGTTTGCATCACCCGTGACAACACGCAGCTGCAGGTGGACGGCATCCTGTATTTCCAGGTCACCGACCCGATGCGTGCCAGCTACGGCTCCAGCAACTACATCGTGGCCATCTCGCAGCTGGCGCAGACCTCGCTGCGCTCGGTCATCGGCAAGCTGGAGCTGGACAAGACCTTCGAGGAACGCGACCTCATCAACAGCCAGGTGGTGGCCGCCATCGACGAAGCGGCGTTGAACTGGGGTGTGAAGGTGCTGCGCTACGAAATCAAGGACCTCACCCCACCGAAGGAAATCCTGCACGCCATGCAGCAGCAGATCACCGCCGAGCGCGAAAAGCGTGCGCTGATTGCCGCATCAGAGGGCAAGCGCCAGGAGCAGATCAACCTCGCAGACGGCGAGCGCCAAGCCTTTATCGCCAAGTCAGAAGGTGAGAAACAGGCCGTCATCAATAAGGCTGAAGGCGAGGCATCGGCCATCATGGCGGTGGCGCAAGCCACGGCCCAGGCCATCGAGCGCATTGCTGCCGCGATTCGACAGCCGGGCGGCGAGCAAGCCGTACAGTTGAAAGTTGCCGAACGTGCTGTCGATGCCTATGGGAAGGTGGCATCGGATGCAACCACTACCCTCATTGTGCCCAGCAACATGGCCGAAGTGTCTGCGCTGATTGCGTCAGCCATGAAGATGACGCAATCCACACGGTAGCCCAGCCATGCGCACGGTGCGCCCACCAGCCGTTGCAGGGAGTTTTTACCCCTTGGAACCCGGGAGCCTGAGGCGCGAGGTCGCTCGGCTGCTGGCGGCTACGCCGTGTGATCCGCGCAACCCGGTTTGCCCCAAAGCGTTGATCGTGCCGCATGCCGGTTACGTGTATTCAGGCGCTACGGCGGCTCTGGCATACGCACGCCTGAAACCTTACGCCTCAGATATCCGAAAGGTGGTGCTACTGGGCCCCGCACACCGAGTCGCAGCACCGGGTCTGGCATTGCCGAATGTTGATATGCTGGCGACCCCATTGGGAACAGTACCGGTTGATGGCGATTCAATCCAGTCACTGCTTGCTTTGCCCCAAGTCACCGCCAACGCCGCCGTCCATGCCATGGAGCACTCGCTGGAAGTCCAACTGCCTTTCCTGCAAATGGCGCTCGAAGACTTCACGCTGGTTCCGTTGGCGGTGGGTGATGCCAGCGCATCCGAGGTGGCACAAGTGCTCGATTGCGTGTGGGGTGGTCCCGAGACACTGATCGTGATCAGTTCGGACCTCTCTCATTACCAGCCCTACGCTCAGGCACGCAGTACCGATCACCAAACGCTGCGGGCCATTCTGAACCTGAAACCCGATCTCACGCCCAGGCAGGCCTGTGGTGCAACCCCCATTAACGGTTTGCTCCAGGTCGCCCAAGCCCGCGATTTGCACCCTGAGGTACTGGGCATGTGCAATTCCGGCGACTCCGCCTCGTACGATCGCAGCCGCGTAGTGGGCTACGCTGCCGTCGTATTTGCCCCTGCGAATCATGTTCTCCACTGAATTTGGCACCTGCCTGTTGGGCATTGCGCGACAAACCATTGCCCATGCACTGGGTTGCGCGGCAGTTGGCGTGGATACATCGGCTGCGTGGCTAGCCCAGCCTGCGGCTTGCTTTGTAACCCTCACCCAATACGGCCAGTTACGGGGTTGCATCGGCACCCTGCACGCGCACCGCAGCTTGCTTGACGATCTGCAAAGCAACGCAGTGGCCGCGGCGCTCCACGACCCGCGGTTTGAACCGGTCAAGGGAGACGATTTGGAGTCGTTGCGCATCGAAGTCTCGGTCCTGTCCCGGCCCGAGGCACTCCCGGTGCAAAGCGAGGCCGCCTTGCTGGCGAGTCTTCGCCCGCATGTGGATGGCTTGATCGTCCAAGACGGCGTGCGCCGTGCCACGTTTCTGCCCCAGGTTTGGGAGCAGTTGCCCGACACCCTCGATTTTGTTTCGCGCGTCAAGCAAAAAGCAGGTCTGCCTGCTACCGCTTGGTCTTCAAGCATGCATTGGCAACGTTACAGCGTGCAGAAATGGTCCGAACCACCGATCCCACTTTGCTGACAGAGCCGTTGGTTGCGCGCTACTGGCATGTCAAGGATGACGGTCGTATTCAGTGCGACCTGTGCCCCCGTGACTGCCAACTGCACGAAGGCCAGCGTGGCGCCTGTTTCGTGCGCATGTGCCACAACCAAGCCTTGGTATTGACAACATACGGGCGATCTTCGGGTTTCTGCATCGACCCCATCGAGAAAAAGCCTCTCAACCATTTCTATCCCGGTACCAGCGTACTGTCGTTCGGCACAGCGGGCTGCAATCTTGCTTGCAAGTTCTGCCAGAACTGGGACATCAGTAAATCCCGAGACATGGACCGCTTAATGGATCAGGCCTCACCCGAACAAATTGCTTCGGCAGCCAAAGCCCACGGTTGTACCAGCGTTGCATTCACCTACAACGATCCTGTGATCTTTGCTGAATACGCGTTGGACGTAGCCGATGCGTGCCATGCCTTAGGAATCCGCACGGTGGCCGTAACTGCCGGGTACGTTCATGGCCAGGCGCGCCAGGATTTCTTTGCGAAGATGGATGCAGCCAACATCGACCTGAAGGCGTTTACCGAAGACTTCTACTTCCGGCAAGCCGCCGCCCACCTTCAACCCGTGCTGGATACCTTGGTGTATGTGCGTCACCATACGTCAACCTGGCTGGAAATCACGACCCTGCTAATACCCGGACACAACGATACCGATGTCGAAATTCGCGCCATGTGCCATTGGATCGCCCATCAACTGGGCCCCGATGTCCCGCTCCATTTCACAGCATTTCATCCGGACTTCAAGATGACGCAAACCGCTGCAACATCACTGGACACCCTCGTTCGCGCGCGATCGATTGCCCAGGCAGAGGGTCTGCACCACATCTACACCGGCAATGTGCATCATCGCGAAGGTGAAACCACTTATTGCGCCACGTGCCAGGCACCCTTGATCGCACGTGACCGGTTCAACATCGACCAATATACGGTAACTGCCACAGGTACCTGCCCCCATTGCGGTAGCACACTTGCCGGACACTTTGCCGACACGGCTGGTCATTTTGGTCCCAGGCGCATCCCCATCCGCTTGGGGGCGTACACCTGAGGCCCCGATTGCTTAGCTACCTGCCACTCGGCCGTAGGTGTCCTGCAGCCGCACGATATCGTCTTCGCCCAGATAAGCGCCCGATTGCACCTCGATGATCTCGAGCGGCACCTTGCCCGGATTGGCTAGACGGTGAATCTGGCCGATGGGGATGTAGGTGCTCTGGTTCTCCGAGAGCAGCAGAACCTTGTCGCCATTGGTGACTTCGGCTGTTCCACTCACCACGACCCAATGCTCGGCACGATGGTGATGCATTTGCAGGCTCAGACTGGCGCCGGGCTTCACCACAATGCGTTTGACCTGAAAGCGCGCCCCGGAATCTACGCTGTCATACATACCCCAGGGGCGTGCTACGCGCCGGTGTTGTTGGGCCTGCGGCACGCCTTGGCGTTCCAGCTCAGCCACCACATGCTTGACCTGCTCGACATGTGCGGCATCAGCCACCAACACCGCATCGGCCGTATCAATGATCAGAACGTTCTGTGTACCCAGTGCCACAACCGGGCGATGCGGTGCATGGATATACGTGTTGCTGGCTTGCACGGCATGGCCGTGCCCCTCGATCCGATTGCCACTGGGGTCCGGCACCGTAAGCTCGGCTACTGCATTCCAGCTGCCCACGTCGCTCCAGGCTCCCGCAAATGGCACCACGGCCACGTTGCGCGCCTTTTCCATGACCGCGTAGTCAATGCTCTCGCTGCGGCACCCCGAAAAGGAGGCTGACTCCAGCCGAAGAAAGTCTCCGTCTGCTTCCTGCGCCGCGACAGCTTGTCGGCAAGCCGCGAGAATGTCCGGCGCAAACGCCTCCAGGGCCTGCAACAAGCTACCTGCCTGGGCCAAGAATATGCCGGCGTTCCAGAAATGACGGCCCTGCAATAGCAACTCTTGGGCTCGGTGTGCATCGGGTTTTTCGATGAAGCGCTGCACCTGGTGCACGCCCGGCCTGCCTTCCAATGGATCTCCCTGCTGGATATAGCCATACGCGGTACTGGGAAAACTGGGTTGCACGCCAAACGTCACAATACTGCCCGCCCGGGCAGCCGCTTCACCGCAGCGTACCGTATCCGAAAATGCACGAGCGTCTGGAATGTGGTGGTCGGCGGGTAGAAACAGCAGCAGGGTGTCGGCCGGAACATTCAACGCCGCACACGCCATGGCGGCTGCAGTGTTGCGACCCATAGGTTCCAGCACGATACGGCTTTGCACCTTGGCGGCATGTGCGCACTCTTGCACGAGAAAGCGATGGTCTTCGGAAGCGACGATGAGCTGGGTTGTCGAAACCAACGAAGCTCGCTCCAACGTCAGTTGCAGAAGGCTCTTGCCCTGCACCAGGGGCACGAACTGCTTGGGTAGGGCCTTGCGGGACAAGGGCCACAACCGGGTTCCGCTGCCGCCGCACAATATGACCGGTGTGACCGTATCTGACTGGTGCATTGTTTCTCTCCCACAATCGAACGGGGCCGAGCCTAACATGGCTCGGACAGGCGCCATTAACAAAAAACCCGGCTATGCGAAGCACACCGGGTGTTGTTTGATCTGGCGGAGCAGGCGGGATTCGAACCCGCGGTGGGTTTTACCCCACGCACGCTTTCCAGGCGTGTGACTTAAACCACTCATCCACCGCTCCAGAGCCTTCTATTCTAACCCGGGAATTGCAATCCATCGTCGCCATCACAGGAAAAATTATCGCTCGGGTTGGCCGCCACTACCAGTCTGGAGCTTTGCAAGCGCCTCCGCAACGACCGATTCGACCACCGCATCCATCTCAGCATGGTATTGGGGCAAAGCGGCTCGCAGGTAGCTATCCAGTGCTGACTGCAGGTTTGCACGCAATTGCTGCTCCAGCCGGGGACGAACACGATCAATAACTTGCTGGGTCAGGCGCTCCACATCCACCGGCATCTGCGGCACGGCGATGCCGGGCTTTACCACTTCGGTCAAGGTGGGGAAAAAACGGGCGGATGGTTTTGCGGACGACATGGCTCAGGCGTTGCTCTTCAATTGCAGGTCATGCCGCTGGATGGCATAGCCCATGGCAGTGTATTGACGCCATCTCTGGCGCGCGCATTCTCGGTCGGTTGCATCCAGGCTGACGACTTCGATCAAGCGTTCGAACGAATCAAACCCCGCAGGAACCACATCGGACAAGTTCACCAGTACGCGGCGTTGCGTGCTCAACGGTTCCAACTCACTGGCCAAAACCACCGGTGAGCGGCACAACACGTTCGGCTCGGCATCCGCCATACAGTGCGGTACAAAGTCGGTAGCAGACAGCGCCCAGAGAGCGCCGTCAAGGCTCTGTAAACGCGCCGCATCGGCCACAACCGTGACATGGGCCCCGCTACCTACGGCCTTGCGAAGCAACCGACAGGCGTATGCCAGCTTGTCAGGAGCGCCGAAATGAAATGCCAGTTCGGTCACGCAAATCCATCAGCGCGAGGCAGCCTGCGCGAGCAAGTACTCAACCAGCAGACCCACGGGCCGACCGGTGGCGCCCTTGCTGGCTCCGCCCTTCCAGGCCGTACCAGCAATATCCAGATGCGCCCAGGGGTATTTGTCAGCAAAGCGCTGCAGGAACTTGGCAGCCGTAATCGAGCCGCCAGGCCGTCCTCCCACGTTGGCCACATCGGCGAAGTTGGTTTTCAGCCCTTCGGCATACTCTTCATCCAGCGGCATGCGCCAGCACAAGTCCTGCGCCGTGTCCCCCGCCTGTGTCAAGGCCTCGGCCAGATCGTCTTGCGAGGCATACATGCCGCTACGTACTCCACCAAGTGCGATGACGCAGGCACCGGTCAGGGTGGCAATGTCCACCACCGCCTGTGGCTTGAACCGCTCGGCATAAGTCAGTGCATCGCACAGGATCAGGCGGCCCTCGGCATCCGTATTGAGGATTTCAATGGTTTGGCCGCTCATGCTGGTAACCACATCACCCGGTTTGAGCGCGTTGCCATTGGGCATGTTCTCGCATGCGGCGATCAAGCCCACGACATTCAAGCTCGGCTTGAGTTGAGCCAGAGCACGAAACACGCCCAGCACGCTGGCAGCGCCTGACATGTCGAACTTCATCTCGTCCATCTCGGCACCCGGTTTGAGCGAAATGCCGCCAGAATCAAACGTGATGCCTTTGCCGACCAGCACCACGGGCGCCTGCGACTTGGCGGCACCGCTGTAGCGCAACACAATAAAGCGCAGCGGCTGATCCGACCCCTGAGCTACCGCCATGAACGAGCCCATGCCCAGCTTGGCCACCTCTTTGGGGCCCAAAACTTCGCAGCTGATCTTGTTGGCATGCTTGGCCAAATCTTCAGCAGCCCCAGCCAAATGGGTGGGCGTCGCGTAGTTTCCAGGACGATTGGCCCATTCCTTGGCCACCTCGGCGCCCAACACAATGGCGTTGGCACGGTCAAAGGCACCCTGCACCGCAGCAGCGTCTTGCACACCTACCAGCACCTTGCTTAGCGTGCGGGCTTCTGCCTTGGGTTTGGTGTGGGTATACACATAGCTTGCGTCAGCAACCGCAGCGACTACCGCGCGCACGGCTGCGGCGTCACTGACTCCCGTAAAGCAAACCACCAACTTCTTCAGGGTGGCCGACTTGGCGGCGGCAAATGCCGCTTGCACGGCAGCACGTACGTCGCGTGCGCTGCCCTTCCCTGCACCGGTCAACACCAGGCGTGTCGCCTGGACTTGTGGGGCGCGGTACAAACTGAGCAGCTTGCCGGCCTTGGTCTCCAGGTCGCCCGCTTTGAGGGCCTGATGGACCAGGGTGGACAGACTGTCCTTGCCGGCCTTGAAATCATCGGACACCAACAGGATCAGGGCGTCACATTTCTCATTTTGGGCCTCGGTAAGACCCATGGAGTGAAGTTCAAAGTTCATAATTCAGGTTTTCCTTGAATCCGCCATGTTATTCCATTCGTCCCTTCGCAAGGAGCTGGCCCGCAGCTTTGGCGCCACGCTGGTGGTGCTGGTGACAGTGGTGATGACCATTACCCTGATTCGTACACTGGGCGAAGCCGGTCGGGGCATCTTCAATCCGGCTGATGTCATGATCATCATGGGCTACACCGTGTTATCAGACATGCCCACCATCCTGGCCATTTGCCTATTCTTTGCCATCAACAGTGTGCTGACGCGCATGTTTCGCGACAGCGAGATGGTGATCTGGTTTGGCGCCGGACAGGGATTAGCCAGCCTGATCAAACCCTTGTTTCGCTTTGCCTGGCCGATCCTGCTCGTCATTGCGGCCCTGGCCTTCCTGATCCTGCCATGGGCCTATGGTCGCATCGAAGACTTGCGCGACCACTACGAAAAGCGTGGTGACATCGCCCGCATCGAACCTGGTCAGTTCCAGGAGTCCGCCAATGGCGAACGCGTATTCTTTATCGAGAAGGATGCCACCGGGCAAATGGCGGGCAGCAACGTCTTTATCGCCACGCACAAGGACAACAAGGAAACAGTGACCTCATCGCGCAGCGGCCATGTCGAGATCATCAACGGCGACAAGTACCTGGTGCTGGAGAACGGTCAGCGGCTCGAGAAAACCAAGCTCAACAAGGATTTGAACGTGGCAGTATTCGGTGTCTACGGCGCCAAGGTGGAGGGAGACGATCCATCTGCCCGTGCCTTCATTCCCTCGGGCAACAAGAGCACACTGGATCTGCTACGAACCCCCGTACCAGCGCATTTAGCCGAGCTAAGCTGGCGCGCCGGTCTGGCCCTGGCCTCCATGAACCTGGTGCTGATCGGGCTGGCCATCGCGGGTGCCAACCCACGCGCAGGGCGCGCCGTCAATCTCGGATTTGCCTTTCTGGTTTTCGTGGTCTATTTCAACCTGCTGGTCCTGGGCAAGAACTGGATCGAAACCGGGCAAGTGCACGTTACCGTCTTTCTTCTTGCTCTGCACGGCGGCGTATTGGTGGGCGCCTTGTTGTGGTTGAGCAAGCGCAACAACAACTGGGCGCTGCCGCGCCTGGCTTACCTGCGCAGAGGCGCTACCGCACCATGAAAACCCTGCGCCGCCTGTTGTATGGCGAAATGCTGGTATCGGTGGTCCTGGTGACCCTGGGCTTCGTCACCTTGTTCTATTTCTTTGATTTTGTTGAAGAACTGCAAGCCGTAACCAAGCACGCCGCTACCGGCTACTCCGTGGTGCAGGCCATGCTGTATGTGGCGCTGCTGCTGCCCAGCCATTTGTACGAGCTGCTGCCCATCACGGTACTGATCGGCACCATTTTCGTAATGGCCCGGCTCGCCCAGAGCTCGGAATTCACCATTCTGCGTACCAGTGGTCTAGGCCCCTGGCTGGCGCTACGCATGTTGCTGGCACTGGGCTTGTTTTTTGTGATCGTGACATTCTCGGTGGGCGACTACGTGGCTCCCTGGGCAGGCAAGACGGCGCAGTTGCTCAAGTCACGCTACCAAGGTCACGTTACGGTGGGCCGCACCGGGGCCTGGCTGAAGGAACGCCAAGCCTACAGCCATTACGCCGTGAATGTAGGGGCGCTGGCGCCAGACGCCAGCATGCGGGACGTGCGCATTTTCGAGTTTGACAACCGCGGCTTTCTGGTATCGCTGACCGAAGGGCAGACGGCACAGTTTCGGTCCGACGACTCCTGGCTGCTGCAGAACGTGGAACATGCAGAGTTCAACAATGCCAGCGGCGCCGCCGCCCATGTTGAGCGCACGCGCGTCGACAACTTTCGCTGGCCCACCCAAATCAGTGCGGAAATGGTAGCCACAGCGGTTCTGAAGCCCGAGCGCATGGGCACCATCGACCTGTTTCAATACATTCGCCACCTCAACGCCAACGGCCAGACAGCCCAAAAATATGAAATCCAGTTCTGGAAGAAGGTGTTCTATCCCCTGAGCTGCCTGGTCATGGTGGTGCTGGCCCTGCCCTTTGCTTACTTTCACTTCCGATCCGGCAGTGTCGCTACTTATGTCTTTGGCGGGGTCATGGCAGGCATCAGTTTTGTGCTGCTCAACAACGTGCTCGGTGATCTGGGCGCATTGCGCGGCTGGCTGCCGTGGATCACGGCGGCATTGCCCGGCCTGATCTATTCCCTGATCTCACTTACAGCCTTTGGCTGGTTGGTATTGCGACGATGAACACCCTGACCCCGGCGCGTGCTGTCATTTTGTTGGCCCATGGTTCGCGCGACCCACTTTGGCGCCAACCCATTGAAGCGGTAGCCAGCCGCTTACGCGCGTTGGCAAGCGAGCTGCCTGCGACCTGCGCCTACATCGAACTCACCGAACCCACACTGGAACAGGCGGCCGACCAGCTAGTGCAACAGGGTGCCCGTCAGTTGACCGTATTTCCACTTTTCCTAGGCATGGGCAAGCATGCGCGGGAAGATGTGCCGCTGCTCGTCGAAGCCGTCCGACGCAAATACCCTGAATTGGACGTGCGCCTGCTTCCTTCTGCCGGTGAAAACGCCGACTTGATCGACGCCCTAGCCCATATGGCCCTCGCGCACCGCTGATCTACCAATCTTGCATAATGAATTCCTTCTTTAGTCGGAATTCGATATGAACCTACACCAATTCCGTTTTGTTCAGGAGGCCGTGCGACGCAACCTGAACCTGACTGAAGCCGCCAAGGCCCTGCATACGTCCCAACCGGGCGTATCCAAAGCCATCATCGAGTTGGAAGAAGAACTGGGCATCGACATCTTTGCGCGCCACGGCAAACGCCTCAAACGCGTCACCGAGCCCGGACAGCATGTACTGCGCAGCATCGACGTCATCATGCGCGAGGTGGGCAACCTCAAGCGCATCGGTGAACAATACAGCGCACAGGACAGCGGCACGCTCTCCATTGCCACCACCCACACCCAGGCTCGTTACGTCCTGCCCGAGAAAGTAGCGGCCCTGCGCGCCGCCTTTCCCAAAGTCAATGTCAGCCTGCACCAGGGCTCACCCGACCAGGTGGCGCGTATGTTGATTGACGAAGTCGCCGAAATTGGCATGGCCACCGAATCGCTGACCAACTACGAGGAACTGGTTACCCTGCCCTTTTACGAGTGGCAGCACGCGCTGGTGCTACCGGTGGACCACCCACTGGCGCGCAAGGAGCGCATCACACTGGAAGACGTGGCGCACGAACCCCTCATCACCTACCACCCGTCATTCACCGGGCGCACACGCATCGACACAGCCTTTGCACAACGCAAGCTCGAACCGCGCATTGCTCTGGAAGCCATCGACTCCGACGTGATCAAGACCTATGTGCGCATGGGTCTGGGCATCGGCATTGCTGCCGAGATGGCGGTGCGCGACGTGGTGGCCGATGGCGGCCAGAGCGGCCTGGTCGTGCGCCCGGCAGGCAACCTGTTTGGTCAGAACATAGCCCGCGTGGCATTCAAGCGCGGAGCCTACCTGCGCAACTTTGTGTACACCTTTGCCGAACTGCTCAGCGACCGCCTCGACCGCAAGCTCATTGCCCGCGCCATGGACGGCCACGTCGAAGACTACGATTACTGATTCCCGCGACCCATGACCACCCCTGCTCTTACTTCGCGTCTACCCGACGTCGGCACCACTATCTTCTCCGTCATGTCGGCGCTGGCTACGCAGCACCAGGCCGTCAACCTCGGCCAGGGTTTCCCCGATTTCGCCTGCGACCCGAGCCTGGTGGACCATGTCACGCAGGCCATGCAAGCCGGGCACAACCAGTACCCACCCATGCCCGGCGTACCGTTGCTGCGCGAGGCAGTTGCTCACAAAATTGAAGCACTGCACGCCCGTTCCTACGGGGCTGCAGACGAAATCACCATTACTGCCGGAGCCACCCAGGCCATCCTCACCGCCATCCTGGCCGTGGTCCACCCCGGCGACGAAGTCATTGTCCTGGAGCCCTGCTACGACAGCTACGTGCCCAACATCGAACTGGCCGGTGGCGTGGCAGTGCGCGTGCCGCTAACACCCGGCACCTTCCGCCCCGATTTCGACAAAATCGCTGCTGCCATC
The DNA here is from genome assembly GCA_046348185.1 of Rhodoferax sp. GTDB lineage: Bacteria > Pseudomonadota > Gammaproteobacteria > Burkholderiales > Burkholderiaceae_C > Allorhodoferax. The sequence continues at coordinate 846,212 of JAXMER010000013.1, forward strand.
GGCCCCAAAACCCGCGCCATCCTCATCAACAGCCCGCACAACCCCAGTGCCACGGTCTGGAGCCGCGCCGACATGCTGCGCCTGCACGAGCTGCTGGTGCCCACCAATGTGCTGGTCATCAGCGACGAGGTGTACGAGCACATGGTCTTTGATGGCGCCGCACACGAAAGTGTGGCGCGTTTCCCCGGCCTGGCCGAGCGTGCCTTCATCGTGTCGAGCTTTGGCAAGACCTACCACGTCACCGGCTGGAAGGTGGGCACCGTGGCCGCCCCCGCCAGCCTGACCGCCGAGTTCCGCAAGGTGCACCAGTTCAACGTATTTACGGTGAACACGCCCATGCAGTATGGTCTGGCCGCCTACATGGGCACCCCGGCCCATTACCTGGATCTACCCGCGTTCTACCAGCGCAAACGCGACCTCTTCCGCGACGGTTTGCAGGGCAGTCGGCTACGCTTGCTGCACAGCGAAGGCAGCTATTTTCAATGCGTGGACATTTCGGCCGTAAGCGACCTCGGCGAGGCCGACTTCTGCCGCTGGCTTACCACCGAAATCGGCGTGGCCGCCATCCCGCTATCGGCCTTTTATGGCAGCGGGTTCGATCAGCGCGTGGTGCGCTTCTGCTTTGCCAAGCAGGACGCCACCTTGCTCGCAGCGCTGGAGCGGCTACGGCGGTTGTAGGTGCAAACCTGGCGCCAATCGGTGCTTACAAGCAAAACCAGCCATTAGCCCCCGTAAAGTCTGGCGATGCAGCTATCGTTTTTGTAACAATCACAACCCTGTCGGTACCCGTACCTACAGGTCGGCCACCTGCTCGTAGAGTGCTTCTTGCTGCTGGGCAATGAACGACCACAGGTGCCGACGTGCAAAGTCCAACCCGTTTGCCCGCAGCTGCGCAGCCAGCGCCGGGTCTTGCAGCACGCGATTGAGCGCCAAGGCAAGGGCAGGCGCGTCGCGTGGGTCGTCCAGTACCAGGGCATCCTGGCCGTCATGCAGCAAGGCGGCAATGCCACAGGTGCGCGCGCTGCTCACCACCACGGGCAGCCCGTGGGCCTGGGCTTCGAGCACCACCATGGCAAAGGTGTCTTCCAGCGTGGGGTGCGCCAGGCAGTCGGCGGCCTGGTAGGCCACATCCACGCTGCCCAGCGCGCCCAGAAAATGCACCCGTGCCTGCACGGACTTGGGCAAGGCGGCCAGGGCATCCTGCACCAACGTCTGCTGGGCCGCATTGCCCACCACGGCCAGGCAGACATCGTCGGGCAGCAGCGGCAAAGCTTGCAGCAAGGCGGACAGGCCCTTCTTGAGAAAATCGTTGCCCACAAACAGCACGCAGCGCCCCTGCGCAGGCAAACCCAGCTGGGCGCGTGCTTGTTCGCGCGTGCCGGTATCGGCCAGGCCTGGAACGGCAGCAACACCCGGCGTAACCACCCGGCATGCAGGCACGGCGCGCGGGTAGCAGTGGGCCATGGCTGGCTCCAGGCTGCTGGCCGCCAGCGCAATCAAGCGTCGCCCGCCTTGCACCCGGTAGCGCGCCGCCTCCAGCGCCAGGTACACCAGGAGGCGGGGGCTGGTGACTATCTTCAGCCAGCGCAGCGCTTTCGTCCAGCCCGTGCGGTCTTTGAGCAGGCTGTAGCGAATGGGCACCACGTGCACGGTCTGGATCTGGCCGTGCCAGGTGTTCTCGTGGGCATGCACCACGTCAAAGCCCCGGCGTGTCAGCCACCAACTGGCCAACGCAAACCAAAGCTGGTTGACCCAACGGGGCCGCTCCAGAAATTGCGGCACCCGGTGGTAGTGCACACCGGGCCACTGGTGGGCAATTTGCTGGGCAAAGACATGGATCTCGTGGCGCTGCGCGAGTTGCTCTACCAGGGCAATGGAATAGCGCTCGGCCCCGCCCCCCGTCGGCGCAAAGATGCGATTGAGCACGGCGATGCGCATCCCCGCTACCCCCGGCGACGGTCTTCGTAACCCGAGGACAGCTTCCACCACAGTAGGGTGCGCCCGGTGCGGCGGAGCACCGGCACCCGAGGTAGCTGCAAGAGTCGATCGCCCGAAGCGCAGCGTCCACGCTGGGTCGTGGTGGCCGTCAGGTACCCCGCCTGGGCGACCTGGCGGACGTGTGTCTCGCCGTACTGGCCGTAGGGGTAGCAAAAATGCTGCACGGCCACGCCAAGATGTTGCTCCAATTCGGTCTTGCACCCCACGATTTCGTCCAGGCTCTGTGCCGGGTCCAACATGCCAAGGTGGGCATGGTGGCGGGTATGCGCACCTACTTCCTGGCCGCAAGCCACCCATTCGCGCAGCTGTGCGGCTGTCATGAGGGGGGACGCCGGTACCCCATTGTCCGCATCCCAGGCATTGGTTTGCCCCAGCATGTTGCTGACGGCATAGCAAGTGGCAGAGAAGCCCTGTGCACGCAGCACCGGTGCGGCGTGCTCCAGGTTGTTGCAGTAGCCATCGTCAAAGGTGATGCCAACCACCTTGCCGCGCTTGTCGCCGCGCAGATAGGGCAACAGCTCACGCATGCACAGCCCTTGGTAGCCCAGGGCACGCAACAGCGACATGTGGGCCGCAAAGTCGTCAGGAGCCACGCACAGGCTGCGATAGCCCGTGCCCTTGGGTGGCGCGGGCGCAATCTGGTGGTAGGTCAGGATGGGAATGGCCTTGGGGATGGCCAGCGTCCCACTGGGGGCAAGATCGGTCTCGGACATTGCAGACAGTGACTACAGCAGCACGATGTCGTATTGTTCCTGGCCCATGGCCGCCTCGCTTTGCAGCGACACCGGTTTGCCAATGAATTCGCTCAAACCGGCCAGGTGCTGGCTTTCTTCATCCAGAAAGAGCTCGATCACGCGCGGATTGGCCACTACGCGAAACTCGCGCGGATTGAACTGGCGCGCTTCGCGCAGGATTTCGCGCAGGATGTCATAGGCCACGGTGCGTGGTGTCTTGACCACGCCTTTGCCCTCGCAGGTGGGACAGGGTTCACACAGCATGTGCACCAGCGATTCACGGGTGCGTTTGCGGGTCATCTCCACCAGGCCCAGCTGCGAAAAATGGCCCACCATGGTCTTTACCCGGTCGCGTGCAAGCTGCTTGCGAAACTCGGCCAGCACCGCTTCGCGGTGGTCTTCGCGCACCATGTCAATGAAATCCACGATGATGATGCCGCCCAGGTTGCGCAAGCGCAGCTGGCGGGCAATGGCCTGGGCCGCCTCCAGGTTGGTCTTGAAGATGGTGTCGTCGAAATTGCGGGCGCCGACAAAGCCACCGGTATTCACATCCACCGTGGTCAGGGCCTCGGTCTGGTCCACGATCAGGTAACCACCCGATTTCAGGTCCACACGCCGACCCAGCGCCTTGGCGACCTCTTCTTCGATGGAAAACAGGTCAAAAATGGGACGTTCGCCCTTGTAGTGCTGCAACTTGTCGGCCGCTGCGGGCATGAACTCGGCGCCAAAATCCTTCAGCGCCTGGAATTGCTCGCGCGAGTCCACTCGGATGCTTTGCGTGCCCTCACCCACCATGTCGCGCAGCACGCGCTGCAGCAGGCTCAGGTCCTGGTGCAGCAGCGATGTGGCAGGCAGGCGCAACGAGGCATCTTTGATGCGGGCCCACACCTTGCGCAGGTAGGCAATGTCCTCGGCCAGTTCGGTATCGTTGGCGTCTTCGGCATTGGTGCGCAAGATGAACCCGCCGCCCTGCCCGCCCACCAGCTGCTGCATACGCGCACGCAGCTCGTCGCGCTGGTTGCCCGGAATCTTCTGCGACACGCCGATATGGTCGTCCTGCGGCAAGAACACCAGCAGCCGACCGGCAATGCTGATCTGCGTGGATAGCCGCGCACCCTTGGTTCCGATTGGTTCCTTGATGACCTGCACCATGAGAGACTGGCCCTCGAAAATCTGCTTCTCGATCGGGATCAGCGGCGCCGATCCCTTGGACACGAACGGTGCGTCGCCGTCGGTGGGGCGCTGCCACACATCAGCTACGTGCAGAAAGGCGGCCCGCTCCAGGCCAATGTCGATGAACGCCGACTGCATGCCCGGCAGCACGCGCGCAACCTTGCCCAGGTACACGTTGCCCACCAGGCCGCGCTCCAGTGCCCGCTCCACGTGCAATTCCTGAATGGCGCCGTTTTCCAGCACCGCCACGCGCGCTTCCTGAGGCGACCAGTTGATGAGAATGTCTTGCTGCATAGGTGTGTTGTCGTGCGTCCTGTGCCTACCCGTGCCAGCCTAAAGCCTTGAGCACCTGGGCCGTTTCATAAAGCGGCAGCCCCATGATGCCAGAGTAGCTGCCGCTGATCTTGGCAATGTACTGCGCCGCGCGCCCCTGGATGCCGTAGGCACCGGCTTTGCCCATGGGCTCGCCACTAGCCACGTAGTCGGCAATGTCAGTAACGCTTAAGGGCGCGAACTGCACCCAAGATTCGCTGCAGGCCTGCGCGTACCGCGTGCCCCAGCCTACGGCCACGGCGGTTAGCACGCGGTGGCGCTGCCCCGACAGCATGCGCAGGATGCGCGCCGCATCCGCTGCATCAACCGGCTTGCCCAGGATCTGCGAACCCAAGGCTACCGTGGTGTCGGCACACAGCACCGGGCCATCACTTAGGCCTCGCGTGCGCAGCCGCGCCTGCGCAGCCTCCAGCTTGAGCCGGGTCACGCGCTGCACGTAGGCTTTGGGTGCCTCGTGGGGGCGAACAATCTCCAGCGCCTCGGCGTCTTCATCCGCGCCAGGCAACAACAAGGTGTGCGCCAGTCCCATCTGGTCAAGCAACTGGCTGCGCCGCGGGCTTTGGGAGGCTAAGTACAGCATGGGAACCGATGTTTTGCCGCCGGGCCGCCCCAAGGCAAAACGCGCCCCTTCGGCGGCAGCGCAGCACGTGAAGCGGCAAGCGTGGGGGCCATATTACTCACGGTGGTAGGGGTGATTGGCGTTGATGGACCAGGCGCGGTAGAGCTGCTCGATCAGCAATACGCGCACCATGGCATGCGGCAAGGTCAGGTCTGACAGACGGATGCGTTCATGGGCAGCCTGGCGAAAGGCAGGATCAAGCCCATCCGGACCGCCAATGACCAGCGCCACATCGGTGCCCCCCAATTGCCATGCCTTGAGTTTGTCCGCCAGGGCCACCGTGGTCAGGGCCGTGCCCCGTTCATCGAGCGCCACGATGCGTGTGCCCTTGGGGATGGCCGCCTCGATGCGGGAGCGCTCGGCCGCATACAAGGTATCCAGCGACTTGGACGCGCGAGGTTCAGTCTTGACAGCCTTGAGCTCGACTTGCAGTTCACGCGGAAAGCGCTTGGCGTAGTCGTCCCAGGCGGTTTGCGCCCAGTCGGGCACGCGTTGACCCACGGCAACGATCAGTAGGCGCATGGGCGCAGCATCTCGAATCAGGCTTTACGCGCCGGGGTTTTCTTGGCCGTCGCTTTCGTGGCCGCCTTCTTCGCGGCCGACTTGTTCACGACGACCGTGGTGACTTTTTTGGGTGCTGCCTTCTTGGCCGCAGGTGCCTTGGTGGCACCGCCCGACTTGGCTGAGGGAGTGGAAGCCTTCTTGGCTGCGGCCTTCTTCAATGCAGCCTTGGACGGGAAGGCTTCGGCCACACCCTTCTTCGCCGCGCTGGCACGCTTAAGGCTGGTGGGCTGCTCTGCGCTCTTGGCACTTGCATTCGGGGCGGACTTGGCCGCTGTCTTCTTGGCGGCCGACTGCGCCGCTGCGGCAACAGCGGGCTTGGCGGCACCGATCTTCATGCGTACGGGCTTTTCGCCCCACAGTTCTTCCAGGTTGTAGTACTGGCGGATATTGGGCTGCATGATGTGGACCACGGCACGACCGCAGTCCACGATGATCCATTCGCCGTTGTCCTCGCCCTCGACACGGGGCTTGGCAAAGCCCGCTTCCCGCACCGCATCGCGTACGCTGGCGGCCAGCGCCTTGGTCTGGCGATTGGAGGTGCCCGATGCGACGATGACCCGCTCGAACAGTGGAGACAGCGCCTCCGTGTCAAACACCTTGATGTCCTGGGCTTTTACGTCTTCAAGACCATCCACAATGGCCCGTTGCAGTTTGGTGGTGTCTTTTTTTACGGCGGTCGAAGTAGTCATCAGGTGGTTTGGTAGAGGTGGTGGTCGGCAATATAACGCGCAACGGGCTCACTGACCAGCGTGCCAATGTCTTGGCCGTGCGCGAGGCGTTCGCGAATGGTAGTGGCGCTCAGGTCCAACGGCGGCATGGTCAGGCGTCGCAGAGAGCCCGCAAACGGCCATTGGGCATCAAATGGGCTGTTGGCCCCCGTGGAATTTCCGCGGGCCGCTACACATATTGTAGCAAGCTGGGGTAGGTCCTGCCACCGGTGCCAGGTGGTTATTGCATTGGCCTGGTCGTCCCCCATGAGCAGGAACAGTTGGGCGTCGGGGTATTCGGCGCGCAGTTCGGCCAGCGTGTCGACGGTGTAGCTGGGCCCGAGGCGTGCAATTTCACGCGGATCGATGCAAACACCGGGCAAGTCGGCAAACGCCAGCTGCGCCATAGCCAGCCGGTGCGCAGGCGCGCTCAAGCTACGGCTTTTGTGCCAGGCCTGGCCGGTAGGAACGATGCGCATCTGGTCCAGCTGGAGCTGCTGCATCGCGGCCTGTGCTAGCGCACGGTGGGCGTTGTGCGGCGGATCAAAGGCACCGCCAAAGACACCCATGCGCAAAGGTGTGCTGCCCGTCACGCGCGCACCCAGTCCCGACGCGGCAGGAAGCGCTCGGTCAGCGCCGCTTCGGGTGAGCCCGGCTGCGGCTGGTATTGGTAGGCCCAGCTCGCATGCGGTGGCATGGACAGCAGGATGGACTCGGTGCGCCCGCCCGATTGCAAGCCAAAGTGTGTGCCCCGGTCCCACACGAGGTTGAATTCCACATAGCGGCCGCGCCGGTACCGCTGGAACGCGGTTTCGCGCTCGCCCCAGCGCATGGCCTGGCGTCGGCCCACGATTGGCAGGTAGGCGTGCAAGAAGGCATTGCCCACAGCCTGCATCAGCGCAAACCCGTTGTCAAAGCCGCCTTCAGAAAAATCGTCAAAGAAAATGCCACCCACGCCGCGTGCTTCGTTGCGGTGCTTCAGGAAAAAGTAATCGTCGCACCAGGCTTTGAAGCGCGGGTATTTGTCGGCACCAAAAGGCACCAGGGCATGGTGGCAGACGCTGTGAAAATGCACCGCGTCCTCTTCAAAACCGTAGTAGGGCGTGAGATCCATGCCCCCGCCAAACCAGCAGGCGGGTTCCTGGCCTGGTTGCACCGCGGCAATCATGCGCACGTTCATGTGTACCGTGGGCACATAGGGATTGCGGGGGTGAAAGACAAGCGACACACCCATGGCCTCAAAAGGCGCGCCCTCTAGCTCGGGGCGATGCTGGGTTGCCGAAGGCGGCAGCTTGGGGCCGCGCACATGCGAAAAACCGCAGCCGCCGCGCTCTAGCACCGAGCCATCCTCCAGAATGCGTGTCACCCCATTGCCTTGCAAGGGCTCATCGGCCGCCTTGGTCCACGCATCCGTTAGGAAACGGTGCGTATCCAGGTCTTCCATTGCGTTGCAGATCCGCGACTGCAGGTCTTGCAGGTAGGCCCGCACCACGTCTACGCGGGTGTCGCTCATGGTTGCTCCTTCTTCATCAAGACGATGGGCGACGCCTGCGCGGGGTGGTAACCCCGCACGCCCTGGTACACGGCGGCAATGCGCGCCATGTCCTGCGCCTCGTCACCGCTGAGGCGAAAGAAATCCACCGCGTCAATCACCCGCTGCGCAAAATCCAGTCGCACCAGGCCCACAGGCACGTCCGTTTGCAACGCCACACGGTAGAAGCCGGTGCGCCAGCCAGGACGCGCCTTGCGCGTGCCCTCGGGCGACAGCGCCAGCCAAAAATATCGCCCAGCGGCTTTTTCCTGGCGCATGTGCGCCACCATCTGTCCGACCAGCCCTTGCGGTGCATGCTGGTCCACCGGCACACCGCCCAGCCAGCGCAACCAACGCCCGAACAAGGGAACGCCAAACAGGCTGCCTTTACCCCAGAAGGACCCCTGAACACCCAACGCCCATTTGGCCAGCACCAGCAGGACGAAATCCCAGTTGCTCGTATGCGGATAGACCAGCAACACGCCTTGCTGGGCGGGAAGCCCCTCAAAATGCACCCGCCACCCCAGGCGGCGCAGCAGCCAGGCACCCCAGGCATGACCACGCGGACGCACGGGATAGGGTTGCGCAAATTCGCTGTCGGCTATGTGACGCTCACCCATGGATGCGTTCGCCCGCTCGACCGCACTAATGGCGCACGGCGCGGTGGGCGATGTCGGTGCGGTACTGCATGCCGTCAAAGTGGATGCCCGCCACCGCCTCATACGCCAGCTGGCGTGCCGCACGGGCGCTTTCTGCCAGGGCGGTGACGCACAGCACGCGCCCGCCACTGGTACGCACCACGCCGTCGCGCAGCTCGGTACCGGCATGGAACACCATGCAGGCGTCCTGCTCGGCGGGCAAGCCGGTAATGGCATCGCCCTTGCGCGGCGACAACGGGTAGCCATGCGCAGCCAGCACCACGCCCAGCGCGGTGCGGCGGTCCCACTCCAGTTCAATCGAGGCCAGGCCGCCGGGTTCGGTGGCGGCCATCATCACATCGACCAGATCGGACTTGAGCCGCATCATGATGGGCTGGGTTTCGGGGTCGCCCATGCGGCAGTTGAACTCCAGCGTCTGAACCTGGCCTTCGGCATCGATCATTAGGCCCGCATACAGGAAACCGGTGTAAGGGATGCCATCCTTTTCCATGCCCTTGAGCGTGGGCAGGATCACCTCGCGCATGGCACGCGCGTGTACTTCGGGCGTGACCACGGGTGCGGGCGAATACGCGCCCATGCCACCAGTGTTGGGGCCCTGGTCGCCATCGAGCAGGCGCTTGTGGTCTTGGCTGGTAGCCAGCGGTACCACGTCCTTGCCATCGCACAGCACGATGAAGCTGGCCTCCTCGCCTTGCAGGAATTCCTCAATGACGACGCGTGCGCCCCCCGCGTTGTGCGTGACACCCAGCTTGTTGTCCAGCAGCATGAAGTCCACCGCTTCGTGGGCTTCGGCCACGCTCATGGCAACGACTACGCCCTTACCGGCAGCCAGGCCATCGGCCTTGATAACGATGGGAGCGCCCAGTTTGTCCACAAACGCATGTGCGGCTGCGGGATCGGTAAACGTCTCGAACGCGGCAGTGGGAATGCCGTGGCGCTGCATGAAGGCCTTGGAAAAGGCTTTGGAGCTCTCCAACTGTGCCGCAGCCTGTGTGGGGCCAAAGATGCGCAAGCCGTGGGCACGGAATTCATCCACCACACCGGCGGCCAGGGGCGCCTCGGGGCCGACCACGGTGAGCGCGATCTTGTTGTCCTGGGCCCAGGTGCGCAGGGCAACTACGTCGGTAATGGGCACGTTTTTCAGGCGTGCGTCCAGCGCAGTGCCGCCATTGCCAGGGGCCACGTAGACCATCTGCACCTTGTCCGACTGCGCCAGCTTCCAAGCCAACGCATGTTCGCGGCCACCGCCGCCTATGACGAGAATGTTCATCGAGAAACCCAATCAGTTGGGGACAGAACTCAATATCTGTCCCGCAAATACTTATAAAGCTGCGTTGTGGTAGACGTCCTGCACATCGTCCAAGTCTTCCAGCACATCCAGCAGTTTTTGCATGCGGGCGGCATCGTCACCGGTCAATTCGATGGTGTTTTCCGGGCGCATGGTCACACCGGCCACTTCGGGAGTGAGGCCGACCGCCTCCAGCGCCTGCTTCACCGACTCGTAGTCGGCAAAGGCGGTCAGGACTTCGATGGCGCCGTCGTCGTCGGCAATCACGTCCTCGGCACCCGCATCCAGGGCGACTTCCATGACTTTGTCCTCGCTCGTGCCCGGAGCAAAAATCAACTGGCCGCAGTGCTTGAACTGGAACGCCACCGAGCCCTCGGTGCCCATGTTGCCCCCGTGCTTGGAAAAGGCGTGGCGCACTTCGGCAACCGTGCGCACGCGGTTATCGGTCATGGTGTCGACGATGATGGCTGCGCCACCAATGCCGTAGCCCTCGTAGCGGATTTCCTCGTAGTTCACGCCTTCGGCATTGCCCGTGGCCTTGTCAATGTTGTACTTGACCCGGTCGGCTGGCATGTTGGCCGCCTTGGCTTTATCGATGGCCAAACGCAAACGGGGGTTGGACCCAGGATCACCGCCACCGGCACGGGCTGCCACCGTAATTTCACGGATGATGCGCGTCCAGATCTTGCCGCGCTTTTCGTCCTGGCGGCCCTTACGGTGTTGAATATTGGCCCATTTGCTATGTCCTGCCACGTCGATTCCTTCAAAAAGTTCGTTACGCTATGGCATCAATTGTACTTTTCGAGTGATACATGGCCGCATCTGACGACTCCTGCATCCTGATTGCCCAACATGGCGACACACAATGCGTACTGCGCCCAGACAAGGCCAACCGCCATGGCCTGATCACCGGCGCCACCGGCACCGGCAAGACCATCACCTTGCAGACCCTGGCCGAGGGGTTCTCGCGCAAGGGTGTGCCGGTTTTCCTGGCGGACATCAAAGGCGACTTGACGGGCATTTCGCAATGCGGGCAAATCGTGCCCAAGCTCGACCAAATGCTGGCCGAGCGCAAGCTGCCCGCACGGGCCTACCAGGCCTTCCCCACCACCCTCTGGGATGTGTTTGGCGAACAGGGCCACCCGGTTCGAGCCACCGTGAGCGACCTGGGGCCGCTGTTGCTGGCGCGCATGCTCAACCTGAACGATACCCAGACCGGCGTGCTGCAACTGGTGTTCAAGATCGCCGATGACGACGGCCTGTTGCTGCTGGACCTGAAAGATCTGCGCGCCATGTGTCAGGACGTTGGCGACAACGCCAGCCAGTACACCACCCAGTACGGCAACATCAGTGCAGCCAGCATTGGGGCCATCCAGCGCGGATTGATGCAGATCGAACAGCAAGGCGGTGACCGCTTCTTTGGCGAACCCATGCTCAACATCGCGGACTTCATGCAGACCGACGCACAAGGTCTGGGCATGATCAATATCCTGGCTGCCGACAAGCTCATGACCGCGCCGCGCCTGTACGCCACCTTCTTGCTGTGGCTGCTGAGCGAGCTGTTCGAGCATCTGCCCGAAGTGGGCGACCTAGACAAACCCAAGATGGTGTTCTTCTTCGACGAAGCCCATCTGCTGTTCAACGACGCGCCCAGAGTGCTGATCGAACGCATCGAACTGGTGGTGCGCCTGATTCGCAGCAAGGGCGTGGGGGTGTACTTCGTCACCCAGAACCCGATGGACATTCCCGACACCGTGTTGGCGCAGCTGGGCAACCGCGTGCAACATGCCCTGCGGGCTTTCACCCCGCGCGACCAGAAGGCGGTCAAATCAGCAGCCGACACCATGCGCGCCAATGCGGGGCTGGACATCGCCACCGCCATTACCGAGCTAGGTGTGGGCGAAGCCCTGGTCAGCTTGCTCGACGACAAGGGCCGCCCTGCCCCCACCGAACGGGTCTTCGTGCTGGCCCCGAACAGCCAGATCGGCCCCATCTCGCCCGACCAGCGCAAGACCTTGATCGCCAATTCCCTGGTGGCCGGTGTGTACGAGAAGGCGGTAGACCGCGAATCGGCCTACGAAGTGCTCAAAGGCCGTACCCAAACCCGCCAGGCCGAGCCCCAGCAAGTGGCCCATGCCCAGCGCGCAGGCGGTGCTGCGCAAGGCGCGCAAGCACCCACCGCACCCGAGCGCGGCATGCTCGATTCGTTGGGCGACATGTTCAGTGGCGGCCAACGTCGCAGCCGTGCGAGTGTGGGCGAGCAACTGGTTAAAAGCGCTGCCAGCAGCATTGGCCGCGAAGTGGGCCGCCAGATCATCCGCGGCGTGCTGGGCGGCATCTTTGGCGGGTCGCGCCGCTAGAACCGCCGCGCGCTACTTCTTGGGCGACTTGGCGGCGGGCTCGGAGACCTTGCCTGCGGGCGCTGTGGGCAGCCCCAAGTGTTTGGCAATGGATTGTTCCAGCGTCTTGACCTTGGGCTCCACCATGGCTTGCGTCTGTGCGACCAGCTTCTGCGTGAGCGCGTTTTGCATCTCGCCCCCCATTTGCTGGTACTTGCGGTTCACGGGCGATTCGATGATGGCAATCAGCTGCTTAAGTTCGTCTTCGGTGAACTTGGACTCCAGCAGCGCTCCGATGGTGGACGGCGCCAATTTCACGGCCTGTTGGCGCACCTGCGGGCCTACTTCGTCCACGTACTTCTTGATATCCTCTTGCACCTGCTTGGCCGCGGCCTCGCGCTTGTCGGGTGGCACCCGCGTCTGCAAGGCGACCCCGGCCTGTTGTTGCAGCATCAGGGCCGGACGCTCGACCAGAGCTTGCGCTGTCTGCTCAATGCCGGGCTGCTGCAGAGTCAGAATGCGCGCCACCAGTTCCTTCTTGGCAGCGGACGATGGCGGCGTTGGCGCTTGCGCCTGCGCAAAAGTGGCTGCCAGCAGCAGGCCCAGAAGAGGGAATTTTTTCATGAGATGGAAGGACAAACGTCGCGGTGAAAGAGGGCTACTGTAACCCGATGGCTTGGCGCAGCCGCAGTAAAACTGCGCTAGAGTTTGCGGGGCCTACACTTCGGGTCACCCACCCATTTTGCGCATCACCATGACTACACCCACCCTGCCCGACAACGTCCACGTCATCACCCACCCGCTGGTGCAGCACAAGCTCACGCTCATGCGCAACAAGGAAGCCAGCACCAACAGCTTTCGCCGCCTGCTGAACGAACTCTCCAGCCTCATGGCCTACGAAGTCTGCCGCGACATGCCACTGCAGGACGTGCAGATCGAAACCCCGCTCGAGACCATGACCGCCAAGGTCATCGACGGCAAGAAGCTGGTGTTTGTGAGCATCCTGCGCGCGGGCAACGGCATTCTGGACGGCGTGCTGTCGGTGGTGCCGGGCGCACGCGTGGGCCACATCGGTCTGTACCGCGACCCCAAGACGCTGCAGGCCGTGGAGTACTACTTCAAGATGCCCAAATCCATGGAAGAGCGCGACATCGTCGTGGTGGACCCCATGCTGGCCACCGGCAACTCCGCCGCCGCTGCCGTCACGCGCCTGAAATCTTGCAAGCCCCGCTCCATCAAGTTCCTGTGCTTGCTAACCTGCCCCGAAGGCATTGCCGCCATGCACCAGGCGCACCCAGACGTGCCCATCTACACCGCAGCCGTGGACCGCGAACTCAACGATCACGGCTACATCCTGCCTGGCCTAGGCGATGCGGGTGACCGGATCTTCGGAACGCAGTAACACCGTACCTGTCAGTGATGATGCCCGTGCGCGCCGTGCACGTGCTTGTGGGCGATTTCTTCGGCGCTGGCGGTGCGCACCTCCAGCACCTTGATCGTCAGGCGCAGATCGGTGCCGGCCAGGGGGTGATTGCCGTCGAGCAGTACCACCGGTCCCTTGATCTTCACTACGTGGTAGACGCGCTCTTCGCCATCGTCACCCCGGCGCTGCAACTGGCCGCCAATCTTCACGCCCGGCGGAAACTCCGACTTGGGAATCGTGCAGACCAGGCTTTCGTCGCGCACGCCAAAGGCGTCAAGCGCGCTCAGTTCCAAGGTGACCTGATCGCCGCGGACCTTGCCCTGCAGCGCCTCTTCCACTTTTGGAAAAATGTTGTCGTAGCCGCCGTGCAGGTAGGCGGTGGGGTGTTTGCCTTCGTCCAGGAGTTGGCCCTTGCCGTCGGCGACGCGTACGGACAGGGTCACGGCAGTGTCTTTATCAATTTGCATGGTGATCGTAGGGTTGGTGGAAATTCGTGAAGGCGGCATTGTCGCCGCTCAGGCGTCGTGTTCCGGCGCGATGGATTCCGCGTAGTCGTACAAGGCTTCCAGGATACTGGCGTCGCGCTCGCTGGCAGTGTCGGAAAAGGCGTCGATGGCTTCGGCTAGTTGCGCCAGCGTACGGGCACCGCCCGCACCTGCATGCAGGCGTGCACCGCAGTGGGCCTGCCAGCGGGTGACATCGGCTGGTGACAGCGTTTCGGGGAAGTTGCGGCAGCGGTAGCGCCATACCAGTTCCGGTAGGCGGGCGTCATCAAAACCGGTGCGTTCGCGCGCCAGCTCGTCGGCGCTCAGCTTGCGCAAGGCTTCCAGGCGGCGCCGATCCGCGTTGCCGACAAAGCCGCCGTACAAGTCCTCATCGACGTCGCGCGGGGCCGTGTCGTTGCGGGCAAACACGTCCGCCCACAGCGCACTCATGTCGGGCAGGCTGCGGGCCTGCTCCGCGCGGCGCAACTGCTGATCCACATCCAGGCCCCAGCGTTGCATGACGGCAGGCGTCAGTACCTTGAGGTTGGTGCCCACCATGGGCGACTTGTTCAGGTGCACCGATTTCACGGGCAGTCGCGTTACACCCGCGGGCAGGTCCTGGCTGCGCGTGAACAGGCGCTGGCGCAAGGCATCCACGTTCAGGTCGGCCAACTCGCGCGGGTCGTGGGCCAGGTCCCAGGCGATTAGCTCGTTCTTGTTGTGCGGGTGCATGGTCAGCGGCCACATCAGGGCCAGGCAGCCGCGCTCCACGCCGAACATGCCCGACACGTGCCAGAAGGGCCGCGCGTATTGCGGGGCGGTGGGCAGGCCCAGCTCAGCAGCCACGCGGTCCTTCTTGTGCAGGCCCAGGCAGTAGTCGAACAAGCGCGGCTGCGCGGTGCGCATCAGACGCGCCAGAGCGATGGTGGCGCGCACGTCGCTGAGCGCATCGTGCGCGGCCTCGTGCACCAAACCGTTGGCACGGGTCAGGTCGCCCAGCTTGAAGCTGGTGCCGCCCTCGGCCCGCGTGGGCCACTGGATGCCCTCGGGGCGCAGCGCGTGTGCCGTGCGCACGACATCAAGCAAATCCCAGCGACCGCACTGGTTTTGCCATTCGCGGGCGTAGGGATCGATGAGATTGCGCCAGAACAGGAAGCGCGTGACCTCGTCATCAAAACGGATGGTGTTGTAGCCCACGCCAATGGTGCCGGGTCGCGCCAATTCGGCTTCGATGGCAGCGGCAAACTGGGCCTCCGGCACGCCGCGCTGCAGGCACTGCTGGGGAGTGATGCCGGTGATCAGGCAGGACTGCGGATCGGGCAGAAAGTCTGGCGCCGGGCGGCAATACAGCATCAGCGGGGCACCGACTTCGTTCAACTCGGCATCGGTGCGCACCGCGGCAAACTGGGCGGGCCGATCACTGCGCGGCTGGGCGCCGAAGGTTTCGTAGTCGTGCCAAAGGAAGGTGTGGCTGTCCATGGAGTAAGCAAGCGTTTGACAACACTACACTATTGCACAGCCGCCGCTCACCCCTACACCGTCACATGGTTTCACTGGACCCCACCACCCTGCAAAAGCTGCTTACCGCGTCCCTGGCAGCCCGCCAACGGGCCTACGCCCCGTACTCACACTACTGTGTGGGCGCGGCTGTACTGGACGAACAGGGAGACATCCATTCGGGCTGCAACGTGGAAAACGCCGCCTATCCGCAAGGCTGGTGCGCCGAAACCACGGCACTGGGCGCCATGCTGATGGCCGGTGGCCGCCGTGCCCGTGCCGTGCTGGTCAGCGGCCCAGGGCCGGACATCATCACCCCCTGCGGCGGTTGCCGCCAAAAGCTGCGCGAATTTGGTGATGACGATTTGCTCATCGTGGCCGCGGACCCCAGCGGCGTGCGCCAGAGCTGGACCCTGGGCCAGTTGCTGCCCGCCAGTTTTGGCCCGGACCACCTCCACCACAACCCCGAAGCCCCAAACAACTAATACGAACCCTACCGCCATGCTCCCGACCGCTGCCACCATCACCCAAACCACCGAGCAACTGCACCAACGCTTTGGCGCCGCGCCCGCCGTGGCCGTGGTGCTGGGCTCGGGTTGGGGCGGCGTCACCCAGCACTTGCAAGACGCCCGGACCGTGCCCTACACCGAGCTGGCGGCTTTTGAGCCCACCGGCGTGGAAGGGCACGCCGGTGCACTGGTGGTAGGCCAACTGGGTGGCCAGCGTGTAGCGGTGCTGGCCGGGCGGCGCCACACCTACGAGAACGACGACTGCACCGGCATGGCCGGCGCCATCCGCAGCCTGGCCGCCTGGGGCGTGCCGGTGCTGGTGCTGACCAATGCCGCAGGCAGCCTGCGCACCCATATGCCACCCGGCAGCCTGATGCTGCTGGCCGACCACATCAATGCGCCCCAGCGCTCACCCCTGGTGGGCGCCAGCGGCAACGCCCGCTTTGTGGACATGGTGAACGCCTACGATCCCCAGCTTCGGGCACAGGCGCTTTCACTGGCGGTAGCGCGGGGTACGCCCCTGACTGAGGGCACCTACCTGTGGGCGCTGGGCCCACAGTTCGAGACACCGGCCGAGATCCGCATGTTCGCAGCCTGGGGTGCCGACGCCGTGGGCATGAGCACCGTGCCCGAAACCATCCTGGCTCGCCATGCGGGCCTGCGCGTGCTGGGCTTGTCGCTCATCACCAACCTGGCAGCGGGTATGTCGGGTGAGGCGTTGACCCATGCCGCTACGCTGGCGCAAGCCCAGGCCGCCGGTGAGACGGCTGCAGGGTATCTGGCGGATCTGTTGCAGCATCTGGCGGGCAGCAGGGCCGCCGCCATTTAACAATTGCTCTTCTTTTTGTAGCTAACTATCCAGATTTCACGGGGGCTAATACCCCTTTTTACTCGACATGACTGCAACTCCCACGCTACCGCTGCGGCAAGCCGCCCGCCTGGCGCTTTCGTGCCTGGACCTGACCAGCCTGAACACCGATGACACCAGCGACACCATCGCAACCCTGTGCCAGCGAGCCCAGACGCCGTTTGGCCCCGTCGCCGCTGTCTGCGTGTGGCCGCGCTTTGTCGCCCAGGCGCGCGCCGCCCTGCCCCGCACCATCAAGGTGGCGGCGGTGGCCAATTTTCCTGCCGGGGCGCTGGATGCCGCTTTAGCCGTTGCTGACACGCGTGCCATCGTTGATGCCGGAGGTGACGAGGTGGACGTGGTGCTGCCCTATCGGGCGCTGATGCAAGGCCAAACAGCGCCTTGTGCCGACTTGCTGGCGCAGGTGCGCGCCGCTTGTGGGAGCCAGGTCGCTCTGAAGGTCATCATCGAAAGCGGCGAGCTGGCCGCGCCAGAGCTGATCGCCCAGGCCACCCGCATCGCCTTGGATGCTGGTGCCGACTTCGTGAAGACCAGCACCGGCAAGACCCCCATGTCTGCCACGCCCGAGGCGGCAGAGGTCATGCTGCGCACACTCGCCACCCACCCGCGCGGCGCCACGGCGGGCTTCAAGGCATCGGGCGGCATCCGCAGCGTGGCCGATGCGCAGGTTTACCTGCAACTGACGTCCAGCATCCTGGGCGGTGGTGCGTTGGTGCCCCAGCGCCTGCGCTTTGGCGCCAGCGGGCTGCTCAACGACATTGAGGCCGTGCTCTCGGACAAAGCCTCTGGCCCCGCCACCAGCACCTACTGATCGGAACCACTCCATGCTGGCCCAGGAAATCATCCGCAAGAAGCGCGACGGCCATGCGCTGGCAAGTGCCGAGATCGACCGATTCGTGCGCGGCCTGGTGGATGGCAGTTGGAGCGAAGGTCAGGTGGCCGCCCTGGCCATGGCCGTGTTCCTGCGTGGCATGGGCCGCGATGAATGCGTGGCGCTCACGCACGCCATGCTGCATTCTGGGCGCGTCATGGCTTGGCCGGACATGCCCGGCCCCGTGCTGGACAAGCACTCCACCGGCGGCGTGGGCGACAAAGTCAGCCTGATGCTGGCCCCCCTGGTGGCTGCCTGCGGCGGCTATGTGCCCATGATCTCGGGCCGCGGCCTGGGCCATACCGGTGGCACCTGCGACAAGTTCGAATCCATTCCCGGCTACAGCACCACGCCCGAATCCGCCCGGTTCGACCGCGTGGTGCGCCAGGTGGGTTGCGCCGTGATCGGCCAGACCGCCGACCTGGCCCCGGCGGACAAGCGGCTATATGGCATCCGCGACGTAACCGCCACGGTGGAGAGTGTGCCGCTCATCACCGCCAGCATCCTGTCCAAGAAACTGGCGGCCGGGCTGCAAGGCCTGGTGATGGACGTGAAGTGCGGCAACGGCGCCTTTGCCGACACCCCTGCCTTTGCCGACACACTGGCGCAGAACATCGTGTCCGTGGCTGGTGGCGCCGGTCTGGAGGCCAGCGCCCTCATCACCGACATGAACCAGGTTCTGGGCCACACCGTGGGCAACGCGCTGGAGGTGCGCGAGGCTATTGCCTACCTCACCGACCCGAGCAGCCGTGAAACTCGCCAACACACCATCACCCTGTCCCTGGGCGCCGAAATGTTGGTGCTGGGCGGCTTGGCCGCCGACACCGCCGCTGCTACAGAGCGCCTGCAGACCGCGCTGGACAGCGGTGCCGCCGCCGAACGTTTTGGGCGCATGGTGGCCGCGCTGGGCGGCCCCGCCGACCTACTGGAGCGGCCCGACAACTACCTGCCCCAAGCCCCGGTAGTGATGCCCGTACCCGCCCCGCGCGACGGTGTGCTCGCCGCTATGGACACCCGCGCCATCGGGCTGGCCGTTGTCGAACTGGGCGGCGGGCGGCGCACGCCCACCGAGCGCATCGACATGCGCGTGGGCCTGAGCGCCGTGCGCCCCCTGGGCACCATCGTGGCCGCTGGTGACGCACTGGCGCTGGTACACGCCGCCGATACCAATGGAGCTGGCCAAGCGGTAGCACAGCTGCAGGCGGCCATCACCATCAGCGCGCCCCAAGCCAACTGGCTAGGCACGCCCTGCGTGCTAGCCCAGGTGCGCGCATGACACCCTCAAGCCGCATGAAACGCCTGCTCACCATGGCTGGCGCGTTGGTCCTCCCGCTGGCCTTGCTGCTGTGCATGCAATGGCCGCTGCGCGACTGGGTGCAGGCCTATTCACGCCAGGCCAACGATGTGGCGCAAATCCTCTTTGGTCTCTACATGGCCGTGGCCATAACCGCCGCTTCCATAGGAAATACCCATCTAGCCCTCGTAAAACCTGCACATTCCGCTAGCAAAACAATAGCAAACTGGCGCGCATGGTGCACCCTGCTGAGCGTGGGGCCATGGGCGCTGTTCGTGCTGTGGACAGCGCTGCCGCAGGCGTTGGCCTCGGTACGCGCACTGGAGATCTTCAGCGAGGGGTTGACGCCGGGCTACTTCATCCTGCGGCTGGCCCTGGTGCTGCTGGCCGTGCTGGTGCTGGCGCAGGCGCTGTGGTCGGTGTTGCGAAGCGAGTCATCGGCCCCATGAGCACCACATTCCCCACCGCAGGTTTGTGGATGCTGGCAACACTGGGCACGCTCATCGTTACCACCGGCTTGCCGGTATGGGTGCTGCTGATTGGCAGCGCCAGCGCCTTTGCCATGCTCGGGCTGACTCTGGGTGCCATGGACGTCGACGTGCTCAACGCCATCAGCGTGCGCACCCTGGGCCTCTTGGAGCACGACCTGCTGCAGGCCCTGCCGCTGTATGTATTTATTGGCGTGCTGCTGCAGCGCCTGACCGTGGCCGACGCGCTCTTCGCCACCTTGGCGCGCCTGCCGGGGCGCGGTGCGGCCAGCACAGCCTTGGCCGCCATGGGCGTGGGCACGCTGGTGGCACCCATGAACGGATCGGTGGCATCCACCTCGGCTCTGCTGGCGCGGCTGGTGGCACCCCGCCTGGGCCGCATGGATGCCGGTGCCGCCACCGCCTTGGTAAGCGTGGCCGCCACCATTGGCGTCGTGGTGCCACCCTCGCTCGTGCTGATTCTGCTGGGTGACGCGATGCTGCGCGCCCACACCGAGGCGAGCAACCTGAAGGGCTACGCGCTGGGGGCGCAGCGCATCATCAACACGCAGGACGTATTTCACGCCGCCCTGATGCCCGCCGCCTGCGTGCTACTGCTGTGGCTGGCCGTGGCCTGGTGGCAGGGGCGGCGCATGGCGCCCGCACCCACTGCACCCGCCACACGGCGCCAATGGCTGGTGGCCGCCACGTCGGTGGCCGCCGTTGTGCTGCTGCTGACCGGCGTTTTCCGTGGAACGGTATTCGCTGTGGAAGGTGCCGCCACGGCCGGCGTCGCCCTGGTTGCGGCCACCCTGGCCAGCCGCGCCTTGAGCCGCGAGCAATGGCAGACGGTGCTGCTCGACACGCTCGCGCTTAGCGGTGCCCTGCTTGCCCTGCTGGTGGGCGCCACAACCTTCAGCCTGGTATTTCGCCTGTGGGGCACGGACCGCTGGATCAGCGAACTGGTGCTGGGCTCCAGCCTGCCAGCCCTGCCCACAGCGGCCCTGGTGCTGACGCTGGTAGCTCTGTGCGCCTGGGTGCTGGATGCGTTTGAGATGATCTTTGTAATCATCCCCATCGTGGCACCACCGCTCATCATCCTGCTCGGTGATGCACAGCAGGCCGCCGTATTGCTGCTGCTGGTGCTGCAGCTGAGCTTTTTGATCCCGCCCATGGGCTATGCCGTGATGATGGCGCGTACCCGTTCGGGTCTGGCCAGCGTTGCAATCGGGCCAACCTTGCGCGCGCTGGGGCCCTACCTGGGTGTGCAGTGCGCCGTCACCATGGCGGTGTTCATCCTGCCCGCCACGGTCCACGCCCTGGACAGCCCGGCCCCCAACGCGCTTGAAAGCGCGGCCCCAAACGAACAAGACGTGGAGCAACTGATGCGCGACATGGCCAGCCAAGGCCAGACCGCTGACACTGCGCCCCAAACCGAGTCCACCAACCCACCCCGCCCATGAGTCAAACACCCACGCCCCATCCCCACACCCATCCCCTGGTGTTCCTGCTGCTTATCGTGCCCTTTGGTGCGGCCAGCGGTTTTCTGGGTGTGACGGTGGTCTACCTGCTAGGCAAGGCGGGCGTCGATCCGCTGACCATTGCAGTGCTCACGGGTCTGAGCTTCTTGCCGCACACCTTCAAATTCCTGTACGCGCCGCTGGTTGACCTGACACTCACGCGCAAGCGTTGGTTTGTGTTGTCCAGCATCACCAGCGCCTTGGGCCTGGCCCTGCTGGGCATGGTGCCGGCCACCGAAGCGGGCCTACCCTGGCTGCGCATATTGGTGGTGGTAGGCAACATCGCCACCGCTACGCTGAGCATGTCGGTTGAAAGCCTGATGGCCTACAACACCGCACCCGACGAACTGGGGCGCACGGCCGGCTGGTTTCAGGCCGGCAACCTGGGCGGCGGGGGCCTGGGCGGCGGGCTGGCACTGGTGATCGCCGAAAATACCACCCTGCCCTGGCTGCCCGGCGTGGTGCTGGCCATCGTCTGCCTGCTGACCGGCCTGGCCATCCGCCACACGGCCGAGCCACCAGCCCATGTGCCAACTTCAGTTCCTGGTCGGGTGGCCTCCAACGCGCTGCACGCCGCATGGCATGCGGTGCTCCACGTCTTTCAGGATTTGTGGCAGGTGGCCCGTTCACGCACGGGCTACCTGGGCTTGTTGATCTGCTTTCTGCCCATTGGCTCGGGCGCTGCGGGCAACCTGTTTCCGCTGTTCGCCGCCGAGTGGGGAGCCTCCGCCAACGATGTGGCCGCCACCAGCGGGGCGCTGTCGGGCCTGCTATCGGCCGTGGGCTGCATGGTGGGCGGCCATTTCTGCGACCGCATGGACCGCAGAACCGCCTACGCCTTGTTTGGTGCCCTGATGGTGGCCTGCGCCTTGCTGATGGCCTGGGCCCCCCATACCCTGACGATGTACTACGTATTCGTGCTGGGCTATGGCTTCATCGCCGGGCTGTGCTTTGCGTCGTTTACCGCCGTCACGCTGGAAGCGATCGGCAAGGGCGCAGCGGCCACCAAGTACAGCATCTTTGCGTCACTCTCGAACACACCCATTGCCTACCTGGGCGTCGTCAACGGTTACTTCTACGAAAAGTTCGGCAGCAATGCCGGGCTGATATCGGATGCGGCAATGGGAGTGGCTGGGATCGTGGTGTTTGCGCTGGTGGCGCTGGTATCACGCCGACTGCACCCACGCTCCGTGCAAGTCGCGCACTGAACAGCCTCCAGATCCTATTCTGCTGATAGTTCCCTCACACCCATCAGCCGGGTAGAGACGAATGGTTGCCAGTAAGGCGACAGGGGAGTTGCAGGCGCCGGTGGGGGCGTTATTCTTGCAACTGGTAGCAACCAATCGGCAGCGAGGTGGAAACACATGACACGCGGCAAACAGCTAATGTGGAAACTAATGCTGGCCTTCTTCCTCACCTGCGCAATAGGTAGCCTTCTTGCGTGGGGCATTCTGCTGACAACCGTCTGCGCCACGCCACATACGCACGTGGCTGATGCACAGCACACGATTGCCTACAGCTGTCATGGAATGACAGTCTTCATGTCGAGCCTGGAAGAGGCTCTGCACCAATGGCTCATTCCCACGGGCCTGCTTTTTACTGCGCTCAGCGCGATAGCGGCCACGATGGTGGCCTTGTCCACCGTCAAGGTCAAATTCAAGGTGGAAGTGCGCATAACAGATGCCCCCGAGAGCCAAGACGCCCCGACAAAAAGCGGCCCATGAAGAAGCCTGCTGCAGCCAGTGGCAACGCCCAGCGCGCCTGGGTGCGGCTGCCCTCGGGGCGGCGCATGGATCTGCGGGACCCGACGTTCGCGGATGTCGATGACACAGACCTCTCGCTAGGGCTGGCGCGCACGTTCCGCTGGGGCGGGCATTCCGTGTGGCCGCTTCCGATGTCGGTTGCGCAGCACTCGTTGCTGGTGCTGCAGATTCGACGCTCGCAGGCCCAGCTGGACCCCGATGCGCAACTGCGCGAGCTGCTGCACGACGCAGAAGAAGGCTTGCTGGGTTTCGATCCGATTTCTCCGCTCAAACCCATTCTGGGCGACGGTTTCCTGGCGTTGCTGGAGCAGATGCAGCGGATGCTCTTTGCGCGCTACGGCGTGTCCTGGTGGACTAAGGACGAGAAGGCCCAGCATAAGAAGGCCGATATTCTGGCCGCCGCCAGCGAAGCGATCCATGTGGCTGGCTGGAGCCGCGATGAGGTCCGCACGGTATTGAACATTCGCGAGACACCGCTGGAGGAAGACCCCTTGGTAGCGGTGTACGCAGGCGTTCCCTGGGAGCCGTGGAGCACCGACCATGCCAACACCCGTTTCCTGCAGGAGCTGCACACGATCCTGGCGTCTCGACGCAATTAGCGTTCACCGTATCGTCACTCCACTGTCACATTGCCCGGATAACGTCTTGGGGGTGAACCAATCCCACACACCCCTCCTCAGCCGCTGTTGGCACCTTCGCGCCCTCATCACCGCAACCGTCTGCCTCGCCACCCTGGCCGGATTGCCCGCTTGGGCACAACACGCTGCCGTTGCATCAACCGCAGCAGCAATCAAACCCCACGAAATCCGCTTTCAAGACTTCTTCACCCTGCCCGTCGGCCCCCAGGGCCTGGAAATCAGCCCGGCACTGCGCCAGGCCCATGGCCAGATGGTCACGCTCACCGGCTACATGGTTCAACAAGAGGCGCCCACGCCGGGCGAAATTCTGCTGACACCGCGCCCGGTGCAGATGAGCGAGCACGCCGATGGCGATGCGGACGACCTGCCCCCGGCCACGGTGCGCGTACTGCTGGCAGCCGCGCAGCGTGACTGGGCCGTGCCCCATGTGCGGGGCCTGGTGCGGCTGACCGGCCAATTGGCCGTGGGCCGGCTGGAAGACGACGATGGCCGCGTGTCGTGGGTACGCCTACAGCTGGCGCCCGATGCCGTTCGCGGTGTGAACTGATTCCATTCATCTACGAGGATTTGCATGAAACGTCTCTGCACCCTGGCTGCCGCCCTGTTGGCCGCAACCGCTTACGCCGGCCCCACCGTAAGTCGGCTCACACCGCCCAGCGAGTTGTTCAGCAGCGGCAACGCTGCGCCGCTGATTGCCCGCTTCTTGCCCGGCCAACGCTTTGACCTGCAGGCCACCCTGCGCCCCGACGAAGCGGGCAAGACCATCACCGGTGCACGCTTCGCCATCGACGGCAAGGCGCTCGACGGCGTGAATGTGGCCCTGCGAGGCTGCGCCCAGGGCTGCCTGCCCAGCGTGCCCACCAACGCCAGCATTGCCACCATGCGCGCCGTGAGCGCACTCAAACCCGGCGTGCACACCTTCACGGTGACGGCCACGCAGAGCGACGGCCAGAGCGTCACTGCCACAGGCAATTTCGAGGTGGTGCCCCTGCTGGCCGGTGGCCAGAAGGCGAAGAACATCATCGTGATGCTGGGCGACGGCATGGGCGCGGCCCAGCGCACGGCGGCGCGCATCGTGGCCGGTGGCTATGCCCAGGGCAAGGTGATCCACCCACTGGCCATGGACACCTTTCCGGTGACGGGCATGGTCAAGACCGCATCGCTCAACTCGGTGGTGACAGATTCCTCGCCCGGCATGACCAGCTATGTGTCGGGCAACAAGAACAACAACAATGAGGAAGGCGTCTTCCCCGACGACACCACCGACCCATTCGACAACCCGCGCATCGAGTACCTCAGCGAATACCTGCACCGCACCCAGGGCAAGGCGCTGGGCATCGTCACCACCGCCGATGTGTTTGATGCCACCCCGGCCGGCAACGCCGTGCACTCCAGCAACCGCGGCGCGGGCACGGGCATCGTGGACCAGTACCTGGATGACCGCAAGCTCACCGGCCTGACCGTGCTGATGGGCGGCGGTCGCAAGTGGTTCCTGCCCGCCTCCACTCCCGGATCGGCCCGCGGCGACAAGACGGACTATGTCTTCTCCGCCACGGATGCCCACACGGCCGACATCGTCAAGCGCTGGGGCGCTGCCGCCGGTGCGCTGGACAAGGACCGCGACCTGCTGGCCGACTTCCAGGCTGCCGGCTACACCTACGCCGCCGACAAGACCACATTGGACGCCATCGACTCCGCCCACACCGGCAAACTGCTGGGCCTGTTCAGCTATTCCAACATGAACGTGGCGCTGGACAAGATCGACGGCCGCCGGGGCAAGGCGCACGGACTGACCGGGCGCGTGGTGGACGACTATGGCTTCCCAGACCAGCCCATGCTCGACGAGATGACCGCCAAGGCCCTGGCCGTGCTGGAGCGCCAGAAGAACGGCTTTGTGCTGATGGTGGAAGGCGCCTCCATCGACAAGCAGGCCCACAACATGGACACTGAGCGCTGGATGCTCGACACCATCGAATTCGACCGCGCCATCAAACTGGTGCAGGCCTTTGCCGCCAAGCGCGGGGACACGCTGGTCATCGTCACCGCCGACCACGAATGCTCGGGCGCTGCGCTGATTGGCGGCTCGCGCGTGAGCGACGCGCGCCTGCAGGAGCTGGTGCAGCAGCGTGGCGTGACCAATATCCGCGACAAGGTGGTGGGCGTGTACGAACAGGCCGGATTTCCGAAGTACAGCATCGCCGCCGATGGATACCCTGAGACCACTGACATCGACCACCGCCTGCTGGTAGGCTACGGCGCCAACGCCGACCGCTATGAAGACTGGCGCACCAACCCCACGCCGCAGCAGGACATCCAGCAACCGTTCGTGAAGCAAGCCCCGCTCAAGGCCTACCCCGCCAACCCCAGCGAACGCGACTCGGCGCTGGGTAACTACCTGGTGACCGGCCAGGTTCCCGGCGAGAGCGCGGTGCACACCGCCACGGACATCCCCTTGTCTGCCTTCGGCCCCGGTGCCTGGTCCTTCACCGGCGTGCAGGACAACACGGATGTGTTCTTCAAACTGGCTCAGGCTGCAAACGGCGTAGTGCTCCCACAGGCGTTGGCACCGGCACAACCGGTGCGCAAGCACCAGTGACACGATGATGGACCGACATCGCGGCATTGGCTGCTTCGTTGGCAACTTCCCGAGTCTCCAGGTGGTACCCCGCCTGGACAAAAAACACCCGGAACACAAATGTATCCCTGCCCGTTATCATCGGCGTCCCGCCAGCGACCCATTGTCAGCCCGTCGGACACGCCATGCCTATCCAAATTCAGTTCGAACCATCTGGTCTCATCGTTGCCCAAGTGTCTGGGGGGATTTCGCTGGAACAGCTTAACGAATCCAAGCGCACCGTTTTTGCGTACCTGATGACGCAGGGATCAGCCGCGATGTTGATGAAAATCGAACCCGGATTTACAGGGCTCAGTTCCCTGGTGCAATGGGACGATATCCCGGAAGACAAGTTCATACAGCAGCACATCACCAGGATGGCATTTGTCGGCGATTTGCGTTGGCGTGATACTGCACTGCTCTTCTTTTTTCATGGACTGGTTCCATTCCCGATGGAGTACTTCCCAGAAAAGCAGGCAGAACTCGCAAGGGCCTGGCTCACGGTGAACTAGCGACAGCGTTTGAACCGATCCCCACCACCGCGCGGATCAGTTCGCTGGTGGTCCGGGTGATGGTGTGGATGTCGTGAATGCGGTCTTGCTCGATGAGTTGCAGCACCAGTTCGTTGATTCCGCCCACCACGGCCATGGCCATGCTCGGCGACATCACACGGTCGTCGCGCATCGGATTGACTACGCCCAGCAGGAAATCCGCTACGGCCACATTCACGCGACGCCGGGCAGCCAGGCCCTGGGTGCCCAGGCCCAGGATATCGATGAACAGGGCACGTAGCATGATGGGGTTTTCAGCCAGCACGCCCAAGTAGGCGGTCATCGCGGACTCGACCTGGTCTTGCCAGTGGCGGTTGGGGTCGAGCACGCTGTCCAGGTGGCGCAGCGCGTTGCGGCTGGCGGACTCGTACAGTGCTACCAGGCACTCGTTCTTGGTCTGGAAGTGCTCGTAGAAAGTACGCTTGGAAACACCGGCTTCGCGCACGATGTCGGCAATGGTGCAATCGACCCAGCCCTGCTGCGCCACGGCGCGGGCCATGCCCTCGAACAGGCGTCGGCGGTGGGCGCCTTCAGTGGCGGACGTTTGGGCTGTCTCTGGCTCGTACATAGCAGCAAATCGTAGCGTCGAATTAGGCGAAGCCATCTAGCATTTGGCCGGATTGGTACTTGACAGTACCACACACAAAAAAGCATGATCGTTCGTATTGGTACCGACGAGTACCAAAGCTCAATAACGGAATGCAGTGATATGACCGACACCTACCTGAACTTTGCCAATTCCCCGTTTGGCGCCAAGCTGGCCGAAACCCTGGGCCTGCCCAAGCCACTCAAGCTGGAACGATACAAACCGGGCCAACCGGTTATCAAAGGCACCGTCCTGGTTGGTGGCGGTGGTGAGCCCCAGTTGCTGGAGACCCTGGCAGCGTTCTTCCAGTCCATCGGCGCGCAAACGGTGGCGCATTCACAGTTGCCGCAGTGGACGCCCCTGGCCAACAAGGCGGGCTTGATGACGGGGCGCTGGGATGCCGATGGCAAGCCGGGCGCGAAGGTCAAGGCCTTGGTGTTCGACGCCACCGGTCTGCTTGAGAGCACCCAGTCCGACGCGCTGTACCAGTTCTTTCACGATGCCGCCCGCTCGGTGCTGCCGTGTGGTCGTGTGGTCATTCTGGGCCGTCCGCCCGAAGCCTGTGCCACCCCACGCCAGGCCACCATTCAGCGCGCGCTGGAAGGTCTGAGCCGCTCGCTGGCCAAGGAACTGAAGAAGGCCATCGGTGTGCAGCTGGTCTATGTGGCCGAAGGCGCTGAAGACCAGCTTGATTCGACTCTGCGTTTTCTGCTGTCGCCGCGTAGCGCCTATGTGTCGGCCCAGGTCATCCGCATCGGCAAACCCGTGGGTGCGGGTGCTGCACCCGCTGACTGGGCAGCGCCCCTGGCGGGCAAGAAGGTGCTGGTAACCGGTGCTTCGCGCGGCATCGGTGCCTCCATTGCCGAAGTCATGGCCCGTGAAGGCGCCAGCGTGATCTGCCTGGACGTGCCACAAGCCAAGGAAGGGCTCGATGCCGTGGCCGCCAAGATCGGTGGCAAGGCGATTGCCCTGGACATTGGCGCTGCCGAAGCGCCCCAAGCGCTGGTCGATGCCGCCAAGGCTGACGGCGGTTGGGACGTCATCGTGCACAACGCCGGTATTACCCGCGACAAGACCATTGCCAACATGAAGGAACACCTGTGGCAGATGGTGGTGAACGTGAACCTGTCCACGCAAGAACGCATCAACGACGCGCTGGTGGAATCCGGCGCGCTGAAAGACGGCGGTCGCATCGTGTGCGTGTCGTCCATCTCCGGCATTGCGGGCAACCTGGGTCAGACCAACTACGCGCTGTCCAAGGCGGGTGTGGTGGGCATGGTGCAAAGCAATGCGCCGGTGTTCGCACGGAGGGGCATCACCATCAATGCCGTGGCACCGGGCTTCATCGAGACCGCCATGACAGCGGCCATTCCGTTTGCCATCCGCGAAGCGGGTCGGCGCATGAACTCCATGAGCCAGGGCGGCCTGCCGGTAGATGTGGCTGAAGCCATTGGCTGGTTTGCCTCGCCCGCATCGGCTGGCATCACCGGCAACGTGGTGCGCGTGTGTGGCCAAAGCATCATGGGGGCGTGATGGCAACCAGAAAACAACCCACGATGACCACCATCGAACTCACCACGCCGAAGCACGCTGCGCACATCTACGCCAACGCCCTGCTCTCCAGCCGCAAGCGCCCTGGCGAGGTCAAGGCCCTCAAGCCGGTGACCTACGTGCGCCCCGAGGTGACGCTCGATGCCCAGGAGATCGCCGCTTACGCCAAGGTGTGCGGGTTCAAGCCCGAAGTGGGCGTACCGCTGCTGTATCCGCAGATGCTGGTGTTTCCGCTGGCCATGGACTTTTTTGGTTCCGAACACTGCCCATGGCCTGCACTGGGCACGGTGCACCTGGCCAACCGGGTCGTGCAACACGCCGCGCTGCGTGCGGGCGACGTGGTGCGTGTGGAAATGCGCACCGGGGCACTCATCGCCCACGAAAAAGGTCAGGTCTTCACCCTGGAATTTACCCTCTCGCGCGACGGCGCCTGCTTGTGGGAAGGCACCATGACCGTGCTGCGCATAGGTGTGAAAAATCCGGTTGGCGCAGAATACGCCAGCGTAGTACCTGGGGATGTGGACCTGTCTTGCCAGGCCACTTTCAGCGCCCCAGCCGACATTGGCCGACGCTACGGCCAGGTGTCGGGCGACTTCAACCCCATCCACATCAGTGCGGCGTCGGCCAAGCTGTTTGGGTTCAAGCAGGCCATTGCCCACGGGCTGTGGACTACGGCACGCGCCCTCTCGGCCATGCTGCCTGCGCAGCCACTGCAAAAGGCTGAACTGCTGGTGGACTTCAAGACCCCGCTATACCTGCCCTCGCGTCCCTCGCTGTGGGCCACTCGCCAAGTCAAGGGCACACAACCCCACAACGCCATATTCGAAGTGCGCAACGCCAAGGGCGACAAGCCCCACCTGCGCGCCCAACTGGCCTACACCGTGGCCGCCTGATTCCCACCGAATACTGAAAGAACACCATGAGCAAGACCCAAAAGCAAACATCTTCCGCCGCCTCGGCAACCGTGCGCCGCGTGGCCATCCTCGGTGGCAACCGAATTCCGTTTGCCCGCTCCAACACCGTCTATTCCAACGCCTCCAACCAGGAGATGTTCACGGCCACGTTGCAAGGCCTGGTGGACCGCTTCAACCTGCATGGTGAGCGCCTGGGCGAGGTGGTGGGCGGTGCCGTGATGAAGCATGCCCGCGACTTCAACCTGGTGCGTGAGTCGGTGCTGTCGACCACACTGTCGCGCGACACACCGGCTTTCGACATTCAGCAAGCCTGCGGTACCGGGCTGGAAGCCGCCATGCTGGTGGCCAACAAGATCGCCCTGGGCCACATCGAGTGCGGTATCGCCGGTGGCGTGGACACCACCTCCGACGCGCCCATCGGCTTGAACGAAAAGCTGCGCAAGATTCTCCTGGAAGCCAGCCGCGCCAAGACCATGCCCCAGCGTCTGCAGGCCTTGGCCAAGGTACGCCCGCAAATGCTGCTGCAACCCGCACTGCCCCGCAACGGTGAGCCACGCACGGGCTTGTCCATGGGCGAGCACTGCGAGCAGATGGCCGCCGAGTGGGATATTGCCCGTGAAGACCAGGACGCTCTGGCCCTTGCCAGCCACCAGAACCTGGCCCGTGCTTATTCCGAGGGCTTCTTCAACGACCTGATGACCCCCTACAAGGGCGTGTCCAAGGACAATAACCTGCGTGCGGACCTGAGCATCGAGAAGCTGCGCAGCCTGAAACCCTGCTTCGACAAGAAGGTGCGCCCCGAGCAGGGCACGCTGACCCCCGGCAACTCCACCCCCCTGACCGACGGCGCTTCGGCCGTACTGTTGGCCAGCGAAGAATGGGCTGCTGCGCGTGGCCTGCCGGTGCTGGCCTACCTGACCTTCAGCGAAGTCGCTGCCGTGGACTTCTTCGACCAGAAGGAGGGCCTGCTGATGGCCCCGGCCTACGCCGTGCCGCGCATGCTGGAGCGTGCGGGCCTGAGCCTGCAGGACTTCGACTACTACGAAATCCACGAAGCCTTTGCCGCCCAAGTGCTGTGCACCCTCAAGGCCTGGGAAGACAAGGCCTTCTGCAAGGAAAAGCTGGGTCTGTCCAAGCCCCTGGGCAAGATCGATCGCAGCAAGCTCAACGTGAACGGCAGCTCCTTGGCCGCCGGCCACCCCTTTGCCGCCACCGGCGGGCGCATCATCGCCACGCTGGCCAAGATGCTGGAACAAAAAGGCTCGGGCCGCGGCCTCATCTCCATCTGCGCGGCGGGTGGACAGGGCGTGGTTGCCATCATCGAACGTTAATCGTGCACTTCCAGGAGACTTGAACCATGTCCCACTACAAAGCCCCCCTGCGCGATATGCGCTTCCTGATGAACGAAGTGCTGGACTACCCCGGCCACTACGCTTCCCTGCCCAACGGCAAGGACGCCGACCAGGAAACCACCGACGCGATTCTGGAAGGTGCAGCCCAGCTGTGTGAAGAAGTACTGGCCCCGTTGAACCACAGTGGCGACCAGGAAGGCTGCCACTTCCACAACGGCGAAGTGACTACGCCCAAAGGCTTCAAGGAAGCCTACCAAGCCTTCGTGGAAGGCGGTTGGCAAGGCCTGTCCTTCCCCACCGAGTACGGTGGTCAGGGCCTGCCCATGTCCTTCAACATTTTCAAGTCGGAAATGATGGGCACGGCCAACTGGTCGTTCACCATGTACCCCGGCTTGAGCGTGGGTTGCATCAACACGCTGATGCAGTACGGCACCGACGAACAAAAGGCGCAGTACATCCCCAAACTGGTGTCGGGTGAGTGGTCGGGCACCATGTGCCTGACCGAACCCCAATGCGGCACCGACCTGGCCCAGGTCAAGACCAAGGCCGTTCCACAGAAGGATGGCAGCTACAAGATCACCGGCACCAAGATCTTCATCTCGGCCGGTGAACACGACCTGACCGACAACATCGTGCACATCGTGCTGGCGCGCCTGCCCGATGCGCCCGAAGGCACGCGCGGCATTTCGCTTTTCGTTGTCCCGAAGTTCAAGGTGGACGCCCAAGGCAACAAGGGCGAGCGCAATGGCGTTTCCTGCGGCTCCATCGAACACAAGATGGGCATCCGTGCCTCCGCCACCGCCGTGCTGAACTTCGACGAAGCCGAAGGCTTCATGGTGTTTGAACCCAACCGCGGTCTGGAAGCCATGTTCACCTTCATGAACACCGCCCGCCTGGGCACCGCTGTGCAGGGCGTGTGCCACGCCGAAGCGGCCTTCCAGGGCGCGCTGCCCTACGCCAAGGACCGCCGCTCCATGCGTGCCCTCTCGGGCAAGAAAGAGCCCGAAGCCAAGGCCGACGCGCTGATCTGGCACCCGGACGTGCGCCGCATGCTGCTCACGCAAAAAGCCATTGCCGAAGGCGGCCGCGCCATGATCTACGACGCGCTCAAAACGGGCGACCACATGTTCAACGCGGCCAGCGCCGGCGACCAGAAGGCCTACAAGCAGTTTGACGGCCAACTGGGCTTCTACACCCCCATCCTGAAGGGCTTTTTGACCGAGATGGGCCTGGAAGCGGCCAACCTGGGCGTGCAAGTGTTTGGCGGCCACGGCTACATCAAAGAGCACGGCATGGAGCAGATCGTGCGCGATGCGCGCATCTCCACGCTGTACGAAGGCACCACCGGCATCCAGGCGCTGGACCTGCTCGGGCGCAAGGTGCTGCTGGGCTCCAAGGGCAAGTGTGTGCGCGACTTCACCCTGCAGATGGTCAAGTTTGCCAAGCCCAACCTCCTCAAGCGCACCGCGCTGGGCTCCATGGCCCGCGTGCTGGCCGCACGGGCGGCCGAGTGGAATGCACTCACCCTGGCCATCATGGTGCGCGCACCCAAGGACAAGGAGATCGTCGGCTCCGCAAGCTACGACTACCTGATGTACTCGGGCTTCGTGATGATGGGCTACTACTGGGCGCTGCAAGCGGCCAAGGCGCAGGAGCTGCTGGACAGCGGCGCGGGCAAGGAGAGCGAGGAGTTCTACCGCGCCAAGATCCAGACCGCCGAGTTCTACTTCGACCGCCTCATGCCCCGCGCCAACGCCCACCGCAGCGGCGCGCTGGCCTCCACCAAGAGCGTGATGCAGCTGGACAAGGAGCACTTCGCATTCGCCTAAGACAGCATCGCTTGGCGCTGCCCGGCGCTACAGGTCAAATTGGCCTGTAGCCCCCGTAGAATAAGCGCAGCAAGCTATCGATTTGGTAGCGGCTGCGCCGGATGTCCAGCTATTGCCTGCCACGCAATGTGCGCGGGGTTTGT
The DNA here is from genome assembly GCA_046348185.1 of Rhodoferax sp. Taxonomy (GTDB): domain Bacteria; phylum Pseudomonadota; class Gammaproteobacteria; order Burkholderiales; family Burkholderiaceae_C; genus Allorhodoferax. The sequence continues at coordinate 879,032 of JAXMER010000013.1, forward strand.
AAGCTGCTGGTTTGCGCATTCACGCTGCACCTTTGTGCCCCCCGAAAACGCCATCTTCGTGCATACTGGTTCGACCATGATTGCACCCACTTTTACAGCGCACGACAGCTATCCGCCAACCGAGGCCGCCCTCATGAATGCCCAGGCACCTACGTTGTAAACGGGATTCGTATGGTCGTATCCAAACAGCGCGGTATGCGTCCAACCACACTGGCACCCACCGGCGGCCCCTCCTCAGACCGGTGTGCCGCTTCACACGCACTGCAAGAGCTTGCTGCGCTGGCCAATCTAGGCCCCAAGTCGGCGCAGGCGCTATTCGATGCGGGTATCGCCTCCGTTGCCCAAGTGCGCCGTTTGGGCGCCGTGGCCACCTACGCCAAAGTCAAGCGACACAACGCACGGGTCTCGCTCAACCTGCTGTGGGCGCTGGAAGGCGCGCTGTCGGGCATGCCTTGGCAAGTGGTGGCCCGCGAGCACCGCACCAGCCTGCTGCTGGCCTTGGAGACTTTGCAAGATGACCATTCTTCAAGCCATTCAAGGTGACATCACCCAAATCAAGGTTGACGCCATCGTCAACGCGGCCAATACCTCGCTTTTGGGCGGCGGCGGTGTGGACGGCGCCATCCACCGCGCAGCAGGGCCGCACCTGGTACAGGAATGCCGCCTACTGGGCGGCTGCAAGACGGGCGATGCCAAGCTGACCCAAGGCTACTTGCTGCCCGCCAAGATGGTGGTGCACACGGTAGGCCCGGTGTGGCGCGGCGGCACGCACGGCGAGGCCGAATTGCTGGCGGCATGCTACCGGCGCTCGCTGGCCGTGGCGGTTGCGGCCGGTGCGCAATCCATCGCCTTCCCCTGCATCAGCACGGGTGTGTTTGGCTACCCGGCGCAGGCCGCGTGCGCCATCGCTGTTTCCACCGTCCAATCGTTCCTGCAGGAAGACGCACGCCTGCTCAGCGTGCTGTTTTGCTGTTTTTCGGCGAGCGATCTGGCGCTGTACCAGGCTGCATTGGAAGGCGGCGATCCACGCGATTAGCTACTGTTTTTATAGCTACATCGTCATGTTTTACGGGGGCTAACGCTCGATTTTGTTACTGAGCCGCCGCCTAACGCCGCCGTGCACTGCGCACCCCGCTGAGCTCGGCCACCGCGCCCAGCACCTTGTTCAGCCGCCCGGCGTCGCTGACTTCCACGGTAAAGGTCATCCAGGCGGTGCCGCGCACGGTTTGGGTCTGCACGCCGATCACGTTCATCTTTTCCTTGGCAAACACTTCCGAGATGTCGCGCAGCAGGCCCTGGCGGTCATTGGCCTGCACGGCCACGTCCACCGGGTAGACACTGCCGGCCTGGGTGCTGGCGCCGCCCCAGGCCACTTCGATGACGCGGTCGCCGCTGACGGCCACCATGTTGCGCAGGTTGGTGCAATCGGTGCGGTGCACGCTCACACCCTTGCCCCGGGTGACGAAGCCGCAAATGGGGTCGGGCGGTGCGGGCTTGCAGCATTTGGCGAGCTGGGTCATGAGCGAGTCGACGCCCACCACCAGCACGCCACCGCGCGCCGCCGGGCTGGCCCCCTTGTTTTTCTTGAGTAGCAGGAACTCGTCTTGCGGCAGGATCGGCTCGGCCGGGCGCAGGACGTTTTCGATGCTGCGCAGTGAAAATTCGTCCTTGCCTACCACTTCAAACAGTTCGTCCGCTGCGCGAAACCCCAGCTGGGCGGCCAGGTCGTCGAGCTTGATGGCGGTCTTGCCTTCGCGCTGCAGCAGCTTTTCGACTGCCTCGCGCCCGCGGGCAATGGTCTCACCCATGGCAAGGGCGTTGAACCAGGCACGCACTTTGGAGCGCGCACGCGGGCTGGCCAGAAACCCCAGCTCGGGGTTGAGCCAGTCGCGCGAGGGGCCGCCCTCCTTCACCGCTGTGACTTCCACCGTTTGCCCGTTCTTGAGCGGGGTGTTCAGCGGCACCATCACGCCATCGACCCGCGCGCCTCGGCAGCGGTGACCCAGATCGGTGTGCACGGTATAGGCAAAGTCCACGGGAGTGCCGCCCTGGGGCAGCTCCACGATGGCGGCGTTGGGGGTCAGTACGTAGATGCGGTCGTCAAACGCCACTCCACCCTGGGCCCCCGAGAGGTCGCGCTCCCAGGCCAGCAGCTGGCGCAGCACGGCGATCTTGGCGTCGTACTCGCTGCTGGCCGATACGCCCGCGTAGCCCTTGGTGCCCGCCTCCTTGTAGGCCCAGTGCGCGGCCACACCGGTTTCGGCATGGTCGTGCATGGCTTGGGTGCGGATCTGCACCTCGATGGGCAGACCCTGCGCATCGCGAACGACCGTATGCAGGGACTGGTAGCCGTTGGCCTTGGGCCGGGCAATGTAGTCGTCGAACTCTTCGGGCACCGGAGTAAAGCGGCTGTGTACGGCACTCAGGGCGGCGTAACAGTCGGGCACCGAGGGCACCACGATGCGCAGGGCCCGGATGTCATACACCTGATCAAAACCCAGCGACTTGCCGCGCATCTTCTTGACGATGCTGTAGATGTGCTTGGGCCGCCCCTGCACGGTGGCGGTAATGCCCTGCTCGGCCAGTTCGGCACGCAATTGTGCGCGCAGCTGTTCCACGTAGGCTTCTCGCTCCACGCGCTTTTCGTCCAGCCACTGGGCCACCTGACGGTAGGTATCAGGCTCCAGGAAGCGAAAGGCCAGGTCTTCGATTTCCCACTTGATCTCCCAGATGCCCAGGCGGTTGGCCAGGGGTGCGAACACCTGCAGCGCCTCGCTGGCCAGGCCGGGCGGTACGGGCGCCTTGCTGGCGGCAAAGTAGCGCAGTGTCTGCAGGCGCGAAGCCAGGCGCAGCATGACCACGCGCAGATCGCGCGAAAAGGCCAACAGCATCTTGCGCACGCTTTCGGTTTGCGTGGCCGCGCTGCTGGTAGAGGTCGGTGCGTTGCTGGCCTGGGCCAGGCGCGACAGGCGCTGCACGCGTACCAGCTTGGTGGTTTCCAGTGCCAAATCGGCAAAGTTGGTGCCAAAGGCCTTGGCGATGATCTCGTGGGGCTTGTTCAGGTGGTCGCAGGTGTAGACCAAATAGCTGGCCGCCTGCATGGCCTGCGAGCCACCGATGGATCGCAGGATGGCGGCCACGGCATCGGCATGGGCCAACACGTTTTCACCGGTGTCCAGCGTTTCGCAGGACAACAGCGGTTCGGCAAAGGCGCGCGCGCGCGCCAGGGCATCGGCCTGCTCAGGCACGGCCTCGGCTGTAGCAGCCAGCACCGGTGCCGAGGATGGGTTGTGAACGTGACTTTTCATCAAATAGGGCGACCCGGCGAGGGTCGGATGGCGCAACGGCCCATCACAGGCAGCGGCTTACTCCAGTAGAAATCGGCGCACGACCGCCACCTGATCCGCAGCGATCAGCGTGGGTGCGTGGCCGATGTCGGCAAACTCCACCAACCGCGCACGCGGGCCGCGCAGGGTCATCTGCTGCGCCGTGGCAACCGACAGCAAATCAGATTGAGCACCCCGCAGCAGCAACGTTTGCGGCGTGATGGCATCGAACACGTGCCACAGCAGGGCCTCGCCTTGCGCGACTGATTCGGGCGTGGCCGCGGCAATGGGAACGGCAATGGCCGGGTCGTAATGCAGGCGCACGCGCTCGGAGCCTTCGGCCACCGGCTTGACCATGTGCCGCGTCAGCTCCAGCCACTGCGCGGGAGTGTGCGGCCCGAACGAGGTGGAAATGGCCCACAGCGCATCGGCTGCCTGCTGCAGCGAATCGAACTCCATGCTGCGCCCCACGTAGGTGGCGATACGGGCAATGGCCTCCCATTGGATGGCTGGACCCACATCATTCAACACCAGTCGACGCACCCGGGTGGAGCCTGCGGGCGCCGCCTGCAGCGCAGCGCACACGCCCATGCCAATCAAGCCCCCCATGCTGGTGCCAACCCAATCCACGAGGGTGGGTTTCAGGTGCGTCAGCAGCACCAGCATGTCGGCAACATAAGTGGGTACCTGGTAGCCCAGGGGGTCGGCCAGCCAGTCACTTGCGCCACGTCCGACCACATCGGGGCAGACCACGCGCAGGCGGCCTTTGGCATGGGCCAGGAGGTCTTGGGCCAGCACATCGAAGTCGCGCCCCTGGCGCGAAAGGCCGTGCGCGCACACGATCACGTGCGAGGCCGCCGCATCGCCCCAGTCCCAGTACGCCATGCGGTGGCCCGCACCGCTGTCCGGGCACGGTAGGTAATTCAGCTTAGGTTCAGGCATGGTGCAATGCGGGTTTGATAATGCGTGGCGTTGATGCTGCCACAGCGGCATCGTACTGGAATCGTCCCACACTTTTTGCCCAAATTCAGGAGACCATCATGCTCAAAGGTAAAACTGCACTTGTCACCGGATCGACCAGCGGTATCGGCTTGGGTATCGCCAAGGCCCTGGCCGCCCAAGGTGCCAATGTGGTGCTCAACGGCTTTGGTGACGCCCAAGGGCCACAGGCCGAAGTGACGGCGCTGGGCGTACGCGTGGGCTACCACGGCGCAGACATGAGCAAGCCCGCCGAGATCGAGTCCATGATGGCCTATGCGCAGGAAACCTTTGGTGGCGTGGACATCCTGGTCAATAACGCCGGAATCCAGCACGTGGCCCGCGTAGAGAACTTCCCGGTGGAGCGCTGGGACGCCATCATGGCCATCAACCTCTCCAGCGCCTTCCACGCCACGCGCCTGGCCCTGCCCGCCATGCGCGCCAAGAACTGGGGTCGCATCATCAACGTGGCCAGCATCCACGGCCTGGTGGCTTCCGCGGAAAAGTCGGCCTACGTGGCCGCCAAGCATGGCGTGGTGGGCCTGACCAAGGTCGTCGCCCTGGAAAACGCCACCACGGGCGTCACCTGCAACGCCATCTGCCCGGGCTGGGTGCTCACACCCCTGGTGCAGAAGCAGGTGGATGCCAAAGCCGCCGCCCTGGGGCTGAGCAACGAAGAGGCCACCAAGCTCCTGCTGGGCGAGAAAGAGCCCTCCATGCAGTTCACCACCCCCGAGGAACTGGGTGCGCTGGCCGTGTTCTTCTGCTCCCCGGCGGGCAACAACGTGCGCGGCGTGGCCTGGAACATGGACGGTGGCTGGACCGCTCAGTAGTTAAATCGGCCTGCAGCCCCCGTAAAACGGGCGTCATCTGCTACGACGTTTGTAGCAACAGGTTCAAGAAGACTGCTTGAACGCCATCACAGCCTGGTTGCGCAAGGTGCGCAGCATGGCCAGTTCTTTTTCGTCCAGTTCAAGAGTGCCGGGGCGCAGCTTGTCGGCATAGATCAGGCCCAGGGGTGCGCCCTTGATCTGCAGCGGCAGCAGCAAGAAGGTCGGCGCATGAATCTGGGCGCGGTACCAATCCGGCAGGCGCTGCACGATACGCGCTTCGCTAGCGTCCTGGATCATGGTGTCGGCGCCCTTGGCGCAAACCAGGGCAAACAGGTCCGGGCTGGCGGCCTTCAGTGGCACCTTGAAGGCCTTGACCCGAGCTTCCACCCCTTCCCCCAGGCCAAAACGGCCGGTCAGCGCTTCGCTGCGGGCGTCGCGCATGCAGAAGATGATGCGGTCAAACGCCATGGCGCGGTACATGGTCTCCAGGATCATGCGCAGCACGTCGCTGAGCTTGAAGTCCTCAACCATGGCATTGGTCACGTCCTGAATGCCTGCAGCAAGGGTTTCGGCCACCTGCGCGCGGTGCGCCTGGGCACTGCCCTCGATCAACGGCTGTGGCTGCGTGGTGGCCTGCAGTTCGGTGCGCTGTAGCGAGGCGTCGCCATTGGGGGAGTCTTCAACACCCGCTGCAGGAGCCACGGCCAACAACTGTGCCGCCGCCGATCCGGGCGCAACGCGGATATCCATGGCCTGGGCCATCTCCACCAGCTTCTGACGTGCCTTGGTGGTGGCGTCGCTGACAGCCTGTATCCGAACGCCCATGGCCGGCGCGTATTGCTTGGCCAGGCCTTGCACGCGAGCATCCTGGCCCTGCGCCTCCCCGCGCAACAAGGTGTCGGCAATGGCGTTGGAGGCAGCAGCAATCCAGCGCATGCGCTCGGTGGGGTCAGCGGGTGCCGATGCCGGCGGTGCAGCGCCGGGCGCGCGCATACAGCGCTGGATCGCTGCGGGCAGGCCCCAAGCCCGCGCCACACCCAGGCCCAGTTCGTCGTAGCCCAGGCCCAGCACCCGGCGCGTGGCCACGGCTTCGCTCACAGCGTCGCGCGGAGCCTGCACCTGGGTGCGGATCTGCAACGCCTCCTCAGGAAAGTAGTACAGGGCCAGCAGGCGCCCCAGATTCTGAAACAGGGCGCCGATAAAGGTTTCCTCGCTCTCGCGCGGGGTACCGCACAGCTCGGCGCCCAGCGTACCGGCCATCAGTGAGCGCAGGAATTCTTCTTTCAGCAACGCGGCATGGGCCTTGTCCTGCATATGCTCCAGCAGCACCAGGCTAAGCGCCATGTTGCGAATGCCGTTAAACCCCACCAGCGTAACGGCACGCGACACGGTGCTGATGGCCCCACCGCGGGCGAAGTGAGCGCTGTTGACCATACGCAGCAGCTTGTTGGTCAGTGCCACGTCCTTGAGGATCTCGTTGGTGACACTGTTGATGCTCTCGGTGTCGGAGCTGGCCAGCGCCTGGATGCGCACCACCGAATCGGAGAGCGCTGGGAAATCGCTCTTGTGACGCATACGCCGCAACAGGAAGTCCAGCGTGCCGCTGCTAGCGCTGTCGGCACTGGAGCCAGTATCGGCAGGCTTGGCCCATGCTTCCAGCTGCGCCAAGAAATCCTTGGCATTGGCAAAACGCTGGGCTGGGTCGCGCGCCAATGCATGCAGCAAAATGGCGCGCAGGCGGTCGTCGATACGGCCTTCGAGTTCACGCGGCAAGGGCAACTGCTCATGCACCACGCGGTACACCGCCCGGTAGGGGTCGGTCGCATCCACCAGGGGCTTGCCCGCCAGCAGTTCCACCAGCACCAGGGCGGCAGAAAACACGTCCATGGCGGGCGTGGGCACGGCGCCGTTGGCCGCTTCGGGCGACAAGTATCCAACCGTGCCGCCCTGAACCTCTGCGCCATTGGCCGCCTGCAACTTATGCAACCGCGCCGCAATGCCAAAGTCCATCACGCGCGCACGTCCGGCCGCGTCCACCAGGATATTGGAAGGTTTGAGGTCGCGGTGCACCACCCCGGCCGCATGCGCCACGGCCATGGCATCGAGCACGTCCATCATCAACGCCACAGCCGCCGCGGCGGGCATGGGGCCATTCTTCTTGAGCAACTGGTCCAGTGTCTGCCCGGCGATGTACTCAAACACCAGATAGGGCTGGCGCTCCTGAATATCGGCCTCGTACACCGGAACGATATTGGGGTGCTGCACCCGCCCGACACTGCGCGCCTCTTGCAACCACTGCGCCACGGCCTGGTTGTCCGATGCGTCACCCACCTGCAGCACTTTGAGAGCCACCTCGCGCTCCAGGCGCGGATCAAATGCCAGCCACACCGTGGACTGCGCGCCCTGCCCCAGAATCTTGCGCAACTCGAAGCGCCCCAACATGTCGGACGCGCGCAGGCGGCTGGTGGTGATCGAAGAACTGAATTGCGGTACGTTTCCAGTCATGCGTTCCAGTATGGCACCGTTACCGCGAACTCGCAGCAAGGTGCGTGGAAAAACGGGACCGACTAGGGTTTGTGCCGCCCGGCAAACGACTGCTGGCGCAGCTGCTGGCGCAGTTCGGCACGCTCTTGCCGGTTCAGGGCCCGCCGAGGCGCTTCGGCATCCTCGTTTTCGGACGCCTCGCGCCGGTGTTTGAGCGCCTCGCGCAGTGCAGCCTTGCGCTCATCACGGCGCACTTCTTGGGTGGTGCGAGCAGGATCGGCCGCCGTGTCCGCCTCGCTGCCTGGTTGCACAGGCACAGCTTGCGCCACGGCCTGCACGCCGATCAGCATCAACCATCCAACCCAGCTTGCTCTGCTTCGCATATTCCAATGGTGGCGCAAGGCCATGAATTCCCAAGCCCTCATTTGTAACAATGTGTCAACCTTCGATTGTGCAAGCAAGCAGATTGCCCGCAGGCCACGCACAATTGCGATGTTACAAATTCAGAGCCCACGTATGCAAAGCACCACAGCGCGTCCCGGAAAAATCCTGGTAGTCGATGACGACACCCGCATCCGCGATCTCTTGCGCCGCTACCTGGCGCAGGAGGGGTTTGATGTTCTGCTGGCCGAAGACGGCAAGTCGCTCACGCGCATCCTGCTGCGCGAGGCACCCGACCTGATCGTGCTGGACCTGATGATGCCGGGCGAAGACGGCCTGTCCATCTGCCGACGGCTGCGCGCCGCTGGCGACAACACCCCCATCATCATGCTCACCGCCAAGGGCGAAGACATCGACCGCATCGTCGGCCTGGAGGTGGGCGCCGACGACTACCTGGGTAAACCCTTCAACCCGCGCGAGCTGTTGGCACGCATCCATGCCGTGTTGCGAAGGCGCCCTACTCCCGAAGCGCCCGGCGCGCCATCGGTGGAGCCCCAGGTGGTGCGATTTGGTGCGTTCACCTTCGACTTGGGCGCACGCACCCTGGCCAAGCAGGACACCGAGATTCCCCTCACCACGGGCGAATTTGCCATGCTCAAGGCCCTGGTGCGCCATCCGCGCGTACCGTTGTCGCGCGAAAAACTCGCGCAACTTTCGCGTGGGCGCGAGTTCGAGCCCTTTGACCGCAGCCTGGACGTGCAAATCTCCCGCCTGCGCAAGCTGATCGAAACCGATCACGCCGCGCCGCGCTTCATCCAGACCGTGTGGGGCATTGGCTACGTCTTTGTGCCCGACGAAGCTGCCTGACACTGCCCACCCTCGTGGTCGCCACCGATTTCGAAGCTAGCAGCGCCCCCAGCCCGCTGGAGGGAGATACCGCCACCGCCCGGCCTGGGCGCCTGGGCATCAGCCTGTTCTGGCGTACCTTCTTCCTCATCGCAGCGCTGCTGTTGGGCAGCATCATGGCCTGGCTGCAGACCCTGCGTTCGCTGGAGCTGGAGCCCCGCGCAATCCAGACCGCGCAGCAGCTGGCGTCGCAGGTCAACCTGAGCCGCGCAGCGCTGATCCACGCCGATGCGATTGCGCGTACCTCGCTGCTCAAGACCATGAGCGAGCAAGAAGGCGTGCACATTGTTCCGCGCGAGCCGACCGACCGCTTCACCACCTACGCCCACGACAGCATCAGTGGCGAAGTGGCCGCCGAGCTGGGGCGGCGCCTGGGCAAGGGCACGGTGGTGGCCGACACTGTCAATGGCCAAAGCGGCTTGTGGATTGGTTTTCAGATTGACGGCGACGACTATTGGCTGCTGACCGACCAGGACCGCTTCAACCCCGTTGGTGGCACGACCTGGCTGGTGTGGTCGGCCATTGCGGCGGGGCTGTCGCTAGCGGGTGCGGCACTCATTGCAGGGCTCATCAACCGCCCACTCAAAGAGTTGTCGTTTGCGGCCAGCCGTGTGCGCGAGGGCGATTTTGATGCCAGCCGCCTCGATGAATCGGTGCAGACTGGTGAGATCCGCGAAGTCAACATCGGCTTCAACCGCATGGCCCAGCGTCTGGCCAAGGTTGAGCAAGACCGCGCCGTGATGCTGGCGGGCATTTCGCACGATCTGCGCACACCGCTGGCGCGGCTGCGTCTAGAAACCGAAATGAGTGTGGCCGACGCCGACGCCCGCGCCAACATGGTCGCCGACATTGCGCAGCTCGACGCCATCATCGGCAAATTCCTCGACTACGCGCGCCCCGACAGCGAGAAACTGACCGCGGTGGTACTAGCCGATGTGGTGGACGCCTGCATCTACTCCTACCGCAACCAGAGCGATGTGCAGATCAAGGTGCAGCTGGAGGACAACCTGTTGGTGCTGGGCGACGAAGTGGAGCTCGGCCGCGTGCTTTCCAACTTGCTGGAGAACGCGCGGCGCTACGGCAAGTCACCCGACACGGGCATCGCCCGCATCCAGATCGCTGCCATTTCCAAGGACAGATGGGTGCTCATCAAGGTGCGCGACCACGGCATTGGCGTGGCACCCGATCAGCTTTCACGCCTGACCCAGCCGTTTTACCGGGGTGAAGCTGCGCGCACGGCCGCCAATGGTTCGGGCCTGGGCCTGGCCATCGTGCAAAAAACCATCGAGCGCATGGGTGGCAACTTTGCCTTGAGCAACGGCAGCACCAGCGGCCTGAGCGCCAATATCCGCCTGCAGCGGGTAACCCAGGTCTGACAGCGCAGACGTGCCCTCGCGACTTTAGGCGAACCGGTCTTCGCGCACCACCAGCAGCGCCACGGCACGGGCCTCCATGGCCTGCCCTTCGCCCACCGGGCCCAGCTTTTCAGCCGTCTTGGCCTTGACGTTGACCTGCGGCACGCCCACGCCCAGCAACTCGGCAATGCGCTGGCGCATGGCGGTGATATGGGGGGCGAGCTTGGGTGCCTGGGCAATCACCGTGCTGTCTACATTGGAAACGGCGAAACCGGCTTCGTGCACGCGCCGCACGGCTTCCTGCAGCAGCACGCCCGAATCGGCCCCTTTGAAGCGGGCATCGGTGTCGGGGAAATGCGTGCCAATGTCGCCCAGCCCGGCACCACCCAAAATAGCGTCGGTGATGGCGTGCAGCAAGGCATCGGCATCCGAATGACCCAACAGCCCTTTCTCGAACGGGATATGCACCCCGCCCAGGATGAGCTTGCGCCCCTCCACCAGGCGGTGAATGTCCCAGCCTTCGCCGATGCGCAGGTTCATGGTGTGCCTCCGGTGCGGGCCTGCAGAACAGCTTGTGCCAACGCAAAGTCCTGGGGATAGGTTACCTTGAAGTTCTGGGCGCTGCCGACCACCAGGCGCGGGGCCTTGCCCATGAACTCCATGGCGCTGGATTCGTCCGTAACCGCGCTGCCAGCCGCCTGCAGGGCCTGCTGCAGTTCGCCCAGGCGAAACATTTGCGGCGTTTGCGCCAGCCACTTGTCGGCACGCTCCAGCGTCTGCGCCACGCGGCCGTGCGCCTCCTGCTTCAGGGTATCAGGCAAGGGCAAGGCCAGCAGGCCACCCACGGGGTCGTCCAGGCAGGTGTCGATCAACGTATCGATCTGCTCAGGCGTGATCAGGCAGCGCGCGGCGTCGTGCACCAGCACCCAGTCTTGCGCCAGGGCACCACGCGCCTGCAACGCGGTCAGACCATTCAATACGCTCTCAGCCCTCGTAAAACCTCCGCATGCTGCTACGAAAACAGTAGCATTCGGGTGCTGAGCCCAAAACGTATCCCCGCTTGACACCACGACCTGCACCCCGGCAAGGCGGCGCACCGCAGCAAAGGCTGCCAGGGTATGCAGCACCAGGGGCCGCCCGGCCACCGGTTGGTATTGCTTGGGGCCATCGGCCCCGGCGCGCGATCCCGTGCCCGCACACGGGATCAGCGCCCACAGGCGGCTGCCCGGATGTGGGTCAGAAGGGGCAGGTGTGGCGTGGGTCATGGCTGAACGGCAGCGCGGTCGGCTTCACGGTACGGTCTGCCCGCGCACCGGGCCTGGTAGCGCGCTTCACTGGCCTCATAGGCTGCAGCTTGGGCATTGAAAGCTGGCAGGGTCTGGTTGTGCGCCGCAACCCGTTCGTGGTGGGCCTTGACCTGGGCATCGAAGGCTTTGACAGCCCGTCGGTTCGAGCGCTCAAGCTTGGCCTGAGCGGCTTTGAGCTTGGCCTCGTCGGCGTCGAGAGACTTGATGGTGGCATCTTGCTGCGCGCGCGCCCGTGCCAGTGCTTCCTTGTCGCCTTCCAGAGCGACTTGCATCTGCAGGCACTGGCGCAATTCGGCGCGTGACATCGGGCCTGCATTAGGCCCAGCGCTGGCGGCACCTGTCTGCGCCAACGCGCCACCCGGCCCCCCAAGCAGGGCCGCAAAACACACAAAAACGAACCGGGTGAACATGGAATCTGCTGCAGGAGATGACGGAATTGGTCGGGGATGCTACCACTGCAAAAACCCGGCATCGCCCCCGGTAAAATTTGGCACATCACAGCCCAACACCCCCCGTTCCCTGAGCGGGGGGTGTTTTGTATTGGTTATGCCCCATGGAACTGCCCAAACTCGCCCACGGAAAACGCTATACCCTGCCGCGCCCCACCGGTTCGGCCGACGCCTTGTTGCTGGCGCAACTGGGTGAGCGCGAGAAAGCCGCAGGCCGCCCCACCACCATCGTCACCGCCGACGCCAACGATGCCCAGCGCCTGTTGGACGAAATCGCCTTCTTTGCCCCCGCACTGCGCTGTGCCCTGTTTCCCGACTGGGAAACCCTGCCCTACGACACCTTCTCGCCCCACCAGGACCTGATTTCCGAGCGCCTGGCCACGCTGTGGCGCATCCGCCAACGCGACCGCGAGACCGGCGCCGATGTGGTGCTGGTACCCGCCACCACTGCGCTATACCGTCTGGCACCGCCGAGCTTCCTGGCGGCCTACACCTTCGAGTTCAAGGTCAAGCAGCGGCTGGACGAGGCGCAGCTCAAGGCCCAACTCACCCTGGCCGGATATAGCCACGTGACGCAGGTGGTCAGCCCCGGCGAATACGCCGTGCGCGGCGGCCTGATCGACCTGTTCCCGATGGGCTCGAACGTCCCCTACCGGGTGGACCTGTTCGATGACGAGATCGACTCCATCCGCACCTTCGACCCCGACAGCCAGCGCAGCCTGTACCCCGTTCCCGAGGTTCGGCTACTGCCCGGGCGCGAGTTCCCCATGGACGATGCCGCACGCACGCGCTTTCGCAGCCGCTGGCGCGAGCTGCTGGAAGGCGACCCCACCAAAAGCCGCATCTACAAGGACATGGGTGCCGGGGTGGCCACGGCGGGTATCGAGTACTACCTGCCGCTGTTTTTCGAGGAAACCGCCACCGTCTTTGACTACGTCGGAAACGATGCCACCGTGGTGTTGCACGGCGATCTGGACGGTGCCTTCCAGCGCTTCTGGCAGGACACCAAAGACCGCTACCGCCTGGTGCAGGGCGACCCCGAGCGGCCCGCCCTGCCGCCCGAGAGCCTGTTTTTGAACACCGAGCAGTTCTATGCCCGAGCCAACGCCTACGCCCAGCTTGCTATCAAATCAGTAGCACAACCGCCTGCATTAACGGGGGCTGATGACCAGAATTCCATAGAAACACCGGCCTCACCCTATGTGGAGCTGGAGCGCCTGCCCCCCATGGCGGCCGAGCGCGGCAGCGAAGACCCGCTGGCGCGGCTGAAGCTGCACGCCCGCAACACCCAACACCGCATCCTGGTGCTGGCCGAAAGCGATGGCCGCCGTGAAAGCCTGCTGGACTTCCTGCGCGCCAGTGGCGTCAACCCGCCCGCCTTTGACTCGCTCACCGAGTTCCAGACCAGCGACGAAAAGTTCGGTATTGCCTGCGCCCCCCTGTGCGTGGGCTTCAGCTGGCTGGAGCACGGTATCGACTTCGTCACCGAGACCGAGCTGTTTGCCACCGCCCCCACCGCGCGTCGGCGCCGCACGCAAGAGCAGGTCAGCGATGTCGAGGCGCTAATCAAGGACCTGAGCGAACTCAACGTGGGCGACCCGGTGGTGCACAGCCAGCACGGCATTGGCCGCTACCGCGGCCTCGTCAACATGGACGTAGGCAACAAGACGGCCGACGGCGAGCCCGAGCTGCAAGAGTTTTTGCACCTGGAATACGCCGACAACGCCACGTTGTATGTGCCGGTGAGCCAACTGCAACTCATCAGCCGCTACACGGGCGTGAGCGCCGACGAAGCGCCCCTGCACAAGCTCGGCAGCGGGCAGTGGGAAAAGGCCAAGCGCAAGGCCGCCGAGCAGGTGCGCGATTCTGCCGCCGAGCTGCTCAACATCTACGCCCGCCGCGCCGCACGCGAGGGCCACGCCTTCCGCTACAGCCCGCAGGACTATGAGACCTTTGCCAACGACTTCGGCTTTGAGGAAACTGCCGACCAAAAGGCCGCCATCCACGCCGTAATCCAGGACATGATCAGCCCGCGCCCCATGGACCGTCTGGTCTGCGGCGACGTGGGCTTTGGCAAGACCGAGGTGGCGCTGCGCGCCGCCTTCGTGGCCGTGACGGGTGGCAAGCAGGTGGCTATCCTGGCGCCCACCACGCTCTTGGCCGAACAACATTTCCAGACCATTGCCGACCGCTTTGCCAAATGGCCGGTCAAGGTGGCGGAGATGAGCCGCTTTCGCTCAGCCAAGGAGATCAACGCCGCGCTCAAGGGCGTGGCAGATGGCACCGTGGACATCGTGGTCGGCACTCACAAGCTGCTGAGTGAAAAGACGCAGTTCAAGAACCTGGGCCTGTTGATCATCGACGAAGAGCATCGCTTTGGCGTACGCCACAAGGAGCAGATGAAGGCCCTGCGCGCTGAGGTGGACGTGCTCACGCTGACCGCCACGCCCATCCCCCGCACCATGGGCATGGCGCTAGAGGGCCTGCGCGACCTCAGCGTGATCGCCACCGCGCCGCAGCGCCGCCTGGCCATCAAGACCTTTGTGCGCTCAGAGTCCAACGGCGTCATCCGCGAGGCCGTGCTGCGCGAGCTCAAGCGCGGCGGCCAGGTCTACTTCTTGCACAACGAGGTAGAAACCATCGAGAACCGCCGCGCCAAGCTGGAAGAACTCTTACCCGAGGCACGTATCGCGGTCGCTCACGGCCAGATGCCCGAGCGCGAGCTGGAACGCGTGATGCGCGACTTCATCGCCCAGCGCACCAACCTGCTGCTGTGTTCGACCATCATCGAGACCGGCATCGACGTACCCACCGCCAACACGATCGTCATGGCCCGCGCCGACAAGTTCGGCTTGGCCCAACTACACCAGTTGCGTGGTCGCGTGGGCCGCAGCCACCACCAAGCCTACGCCTACTTGATGGTGCCGGACATCGAGGGCCTGACCAAGCAAGCCCAGCAGCGCCTGGACGCCATCCAGCAAATGGAAGAGTTGGGCAGCGGCTTCTATCTGGCCATGCACGACCTGGAAATCCGTGGTGCCGGTGAAGTGCTGGGTGAAAACCAGAGCGGCAACATGCTGGAAGTGGGCTTCCAGCTCTACAACGAGATGCTGGCCGAGGCCGTGCGCTGCCTGAAAAACGGCAAGGAACCCGACCTGCTCGCCCCCCTGAATGCCGCCACCGACATCAACCTGCATGCCCCCGCGCTGCTGCCCGACGACTACTGCGGCGACGTGCACCTGCGCTTGTCGTTCTACAAGAAACTGGCTACCGCCAAGAATGCCGAGCAGGTCGACCGCCTGCTGGAGGAAATCGTGGATCGCTTTGGCAAACTGCCCCACCAAGCCCAGACGCTGATCGACGTGCACCGCCTGCGGGTGCTGTCGCAACCCTACGGCGTGGTCAAGGTGGACGCGGCGCCGGGCGTGATCACCATCACCTTCAAACCCAATCCGCCCATCGACCCAATGAAGATCATCCACCTGATCCAGAAGAACAAGCACATCAAGCTGGCCGGCAACGAAAAGCTGCGCATTGAGCGCGAATTGCCCGAGGTGAAAGACCGGGCCCAGATGGTGCGCGACATTCTGCGCAATTTGGGGCAGCCGGTGGTGGATACGGTCACAAACGTCAAATAAATGCGGCAGGAACCCGGTCACGCGCCTCGGTCTGCGCCATGCTAGCAACCCCCAGCAAGAACACCCTGCACCTGATCGAAGCCACCCCCGCCGACCTGGACCGCATCATGGAGCTGGAGCGACAGGGCTTTGCAGCCGGTCACCGCGAAGAGCGTGCTGCCTACGCCCAGCGCATTGACGTCTTTCCCCAGGGCGCCCTGATGGCCTGGCGCGAGGAGGACTGTGTGGGGTGCGTGTTTTCGGAACTCTGGCCGGCCGCGCCGCAGCTCGATGCCGCGCATTTCAAATTGGGTCATGACATCCGCGAGCGCCACGACCCGGTGCACGGCACCGAGCTGTACATCAGCTCCATGACCCTCGCACCGACCGTACGCGGCCAGGGCCTGGGCGCGCCGCTGTTGCTGGGCTGCCTGGCACATGTGGCGCAGGCCTGCCCGCAGGTTCAAACGGCGGTCCTGCTCGTCAATGCCGCTTGGCCTCCTGCGCGGCGGGTCTATGCCAGTGTGGGGTTTGTAGAAGTGGCCCGCCTTCAGGGCTTCTTTGATGCCGACGATGGCGTGCGCCAGGATGGCATCGTGATGCGCAGGTCTATGGGGCTGTAACCCATGATGCAGGCTGAAGTCAACCGACTGGCCGGGTACCCCACAATCGATCGGTGCCGTGCATCCGACACGCTGACCCCAGCGCCCCCTACCGTCGCCGCATCATGGCGTGCAGCAAGTCATCGAGGTCCATGGCAAAGTCAGGATCATAGGAAGCACGCTGCTTGCTCAGCCGCGCCTGGTCCTTGAGCCATGTTTTGAGCATTTTGTCGTCCTGAACCTGTTCCAACTCCTTCTGCATGTGGGCCAAATCGTCTTGCAGGCTGCTGCGCTCTGCCTGCAGCACGGCCAGAAACGCGGCCTCGTCAAATCGCGGCGATGGCAGGTACCCAAACTCGAAGTGCAGGGCCCGGCACAGGTGCAGGTTGTCCGCTTCCAGAGCCCGCAGCTGTTCGGCGAGCAGATCGCACATGGCCTTGAGCCTGGCCTCTGACAGCTGCGCGGCCTTGCTGGCATCGGCCATTTCGGCTTGCAGCTGGATGCGCAGCAGGGCGTTCAGGTCTTTACGTTCGTAGGCAGCATTCACCTCGCTCATGAGCGCGGTTTTCTGTTTGCGCAAAGCTTCGTCCGGTTCGCGGTCGGGGTGCAAGGCGCTGGCCAGTTGCCTGAAGACCGTGCGCAGTGCGTTTTGCGCATCCAGGTCTTTCTGCTGGGCGGCCCGCTCGCGCGCCGTGGGGCCTTTTTCGGCCCTGCGCGCGGCACGCTTGGCGTTGCGCTTGTCTTGCTGTGCCTGAAATCTCTTTTGCTCGAACTCCATGGCCGCCCGCAGCACGGCTTCGGGCGAATCAAATTCCTGGCCCTGTGCAAAGTCTTCGCCCAGGTACGACTCCATCAGTTCCTGGGCCTTCAGCCGCGCTTGTTCAGCTTCATCTTCCTCATCGTCCGTTTCGGCGTACCGTTGGTAGACGGCTTGGACTTCGTCATCGGGCGCGTCGGCCAGCTGGTCACACAACCCCAGCACCATGCGTATGGCTTGTTGCTTCTGGTTGGCAGTCAGCCCCTGGGGTTTGCCTGGAGCCTGGATACGTGCGTCTAGCAATAGCAGCATCGATTTGACCAATTGCTGGCTGCGCTGCGTGAGTTCGTGCACGGCCTGTCGGTGCAGCATGCCATGGGTATCCACGGCGTGGCGCATTATGGCTGCCTGGGTTTGCTCGGCATCGATGCGGGCCATGAGCGTGTTGAAGCGCTTTTGCGTCGCGCTGGGCTTGTTCATGGTGGCGACCACTTTGCCCGCCACAATTTCCAGGCGGTCGGGGATGGGTGCAAATGCGGGGCCTTGGTCGGCAAAGAGGTCGTCGGAGTCTGGCATAGCGACAAACTGTACCGCAGCGGTTGCTACAGGTTCACCGACCAGATGCAGTTCTTAACATCCCAGCAGTCATCACTAAGAATTCCTTAAGGCGTGGTCGGTAGCATCCCAACCATTCGTCCACCAAGAGCCTGCAAGTTCAGCGGGCAAGGCACTCCAAGGATTCCTATGACTGCGTTTTCGTTCAAGACAGCCGCCACACCGATCGTGATTGGGAGCTTTGCGCTCACGGCCGTTACGGGTGTATTGATGTTCTTTCACCTCGACAGCGGCTTGAACAAGGTGGCTCACGAGTGGTTGAGCTGGGCTTTTCTGGCGGGCGCGCTGTGGCACATCAGCATCAATTGGAAGTCGTTTTGCCGGTACTGGCAGCAACCACCTGCGCTGATCATCATTGCCCTGTTTGCGGTGGTGCTGGCCGCCAGTTTTGTGCCGATCAAGGGCAAGGCAGATGGCAAGCCGCAGTTTATGGCCCCCATCCACGCCATGGCCCGTGCCCCCCTGCCGACGTTGGCCCCGGTGCTGGGCATGGACATGCCGACTCTGCGCGCACACCTGCACAGCCAAGGCATCGAGGTGCAATCGGACACGCAAAGCTTGGAGGCCTTGGTTGGTAGCGACGCGCGCAGGCAGGTGGATGTGCTGGCCAAACTGACCCGCGCACCGGCGCGGCCCTGACGCGTCCAGCGGGCTCGACAAGGAGCGACAACGGTTGGTCACGATAAAATGCGCCCTGGTCCGGGGGGGGCCACGGCTCTCGTGCGGCATGGTGAACAAATATCCATTCCAGCCCCCGTAATTACTGAATCTATTGCTCTTATTTTGAGAGCATCTTGTCGTTCCTGAAGCATGACTACTACCACCCCCGCAACCGGTATCACCGTGCGCGCCATGCCCCAGCGCCAGCGTCTGGGTGATTACAAGCTCATCGCCTTCGACATGGATTCCACCCTTATCAACATTGAGTGCGTGGACGAAATCGCCGACGCCGTAGGTTGCAAGGACGAGGTGGCCGCCATTACCGAAGCGGCCATGCGCGGCGAGATCGCCGACTACAAGGACAGCCTGCGCCGACGCGTGGCGCTGCTGCGTGGCGCAACCGTGGCCGATCTGGAATATGTGTACACGCAGCGCCTGCAGCTCAACCCTGGCGCCCAGGCGCTGGTGCAGGCCTGCCAACAGGCTGGGCTGAAAACGCTGCTCGTGTCGGGCGGGTTCACCTTCTTTACCGAACGCCTGCGCCAGCGGCTGGGGCTGGATTTCACGCGCTCGAACCTGCTGGAAATTGCATCTGGTCCCAATTGCGGCACCCTCACCGGCCGTATCACACCCCAGTGCTGGGGCGACATATGCGATGGCGCTGAAAAGCGCCGCACGCTACTGGAAGTGGCCAGCCTGCTGGGCATCGAGCCCGAGCAGTGCATTGCCGTTGGCGACGGCGCCAATGATTTGCCGATGATGGGCGCAGCCGGCCTTTCCGTGGCCTACCATGCCAAGCCCGCCGTACGGGAGAAAGCCCACTTGGCAATCAACGAAGGCGGGCTTGATCGTTTGCTGGAAGTCCTGCAGCCTCTCGCGCCCTAGTGTTGCGCCAATTTTCTTAATCTGGAACAGGAACACGCCAAAACGGCGTTTGTTTGCTGACAGTGCCCGGTTTTAAAATATCCCCTTTGTATGAATCTTTGAGGAAACTGGGCATGAACGCACGACAGCCGCTTGACACTTCTACCGACCGCAGCGAACAATCCTTGGGCAGCATCGCTGTCGAACTGCCGGGTGCAACGGCCCTCTTTCGAGAGCTAAAGCTCGATTTTTGCTGCCACGGCAACGTCAGCCTGCGCCAGGCTGCTGCAGACAAGGGTCTTGACCTGGCCGAGATTCAAGGCAAGCTCGCCGCCCTGGAGCACGACGACAACCTGCCCGACGAAATGACCGCTACGGCCCTGGTCGACCATATCGTGGCCCGCTACCACGACATCCACCGTGCGCAGTTGCCCGAGCTCATCCGCATGGCCCAACGCGTGGAAATGGTGCACAAAGCCAATCCTGCAGTACCGGCGGGGTTGGCAGCGCTGCTGGAAACCATGCAAGCCGAGTTGTTCGCCCACATGGACAAGGAAGAGCAGATTCTGTTTCCCATGATGCGCAGCGGCGGACACCCCTTTATTTCCCAACCCATCGGCTCCATGCGCAATGAGCACGTACAACACGGTCTTGCCCTGGAAAAGTTGGCGGCGCTGACCAACAATGCCACGCCGCCCCAGGGCGCATGCAACACCTGGCGCGCGCTCTACAACGGGGTGGGTCAACTCAGCGAAGACCTGATGAACCACATCCACCTGGAAAACAACGTGCTGTTTCCGGCCTTCGAAGCCCAGGCCACGGCGGCCCCCGCGAGCGGCGGCTGCTGCGGTGGCGGTTGCGGCGGCCACTAAGCCCCTGCAAGACACACACAAACCATGAGGCGGGGGTATCATCCCTCGCAACATGGCGGACATTTCCAGTTTTCTCCAGGCGGTCAAGCTGCCGGTCATGCCGGAGGTTGCGCATGCGCTCATCCGCACGTTAGACGACCCCGACGCGGACATTCCCTCCGTCACATCCATCATTTCCAAAGATCCGGCACTGACCGCCACGCTCTTGCGCATGGCCAATAGCGCCATTTTTGGCTTATCTCGCAGTGTTCAGACGCTGGATGCAGCGGTCAGCGTGGTCGGCATGTCGCAGATTCGGGCACGCGCTCTGGCGGTGTGCATGTCACAGGTCTTCGTGTTTCCCAAAGACATCAACCGGCTGGACTTCTGGCGTAGTTGCATGCGCTGCGCCGGCTATGCCCGCTGGCTGGCATCCAGCCAGGCTGCGGACGAGCATCAGGCGTGGCTGATGGGCATGATGCTACGCCTGGGCGAGCTCATGATTGCGCAGGTGCTGCCCGACGCCATGCCCGCCATCGAAATGCACCCCTGCGCCCCTGGTGAGCGCTGGGAACGCGAGCGCCAATGTGCCGGTTTTGACGAAGGGGAGATTTCTGCTGCCATCGCGCAGCACTGGGACTTCCCGGCAAACTTTGAGCATGCACTGCGCCATTGCGCCCGCCCGCTTGCGACACCCAGCAATACCCTGTCGGTCGTCCTGCACCTGGCAAGCCGCCTGGCGGACCACCCGCGACCGGGTGGCCAAGCCTTGACGGACTGGCCCACATCCTGCGTAGAGGCACTGGTGGACTTACCCCGATTCCACGGACAGGTATTGGCTTGATTCTCAAGCGGATGATGACACAGGCGCAGGGTTGTCCACGGCGGCGTGCGTCGCCTGCGACGAACGCGACGCCGCGGTGGGCAACCCGTGTTGGGTGTGAGCGGTTGGTTCGTTGTATTTCCTTTCAAAGTTCATGGGCGACAGGTAGTCGATGGACGAGTGGCGTCGGCGCGGGTTGTACCAACCCTCGATCCAGGTAAACAGGGCTGTGCGTGCCTGGGCCTGGGTCTTCCAGCTGCGCCGATTGATCAATTCGCACTCCAGGCTGGCAAAGAAACTCTCAGCCATGGCGCTGTCATAGGCGTCGCCCACCGTACCCATGGAAGGTCGTACACCCATCTCCTTGCAGCGGTTGCCAAAGGCAATGCTGGTGTACTGGCTGCCCTGGTCGGAGTGGTGAATAACGCTGGTGGGTTTGCGTATGTGCAGCGCCATGTTCAACGCCGCCAGAACCAGTTCGCCTTGCCATGCGCTCCCCCATGGCCCAGCCCACCACCTTGCGACTGAAGGCATCGATCACCACTGCCAGGTACAAAAACCTGTCCAGGTGGGGATGTAGGTCATATCTGCCACCCAGAGCTGGTTGGGCGCAGCAGCGTGAAACTGGCGTTTGACCAGATCTGGAGCCGGGCGTTGGTGGTTGCGTTCGGTGGTGACGGTGAAGCTGCGCCTGCGACTGACTCCACGGATGCCAGCCTTGCGCATCAGACAGGCCACTCGCTTCTTGCTTGCCACTTGGCCAATGTCGCGCAGTTCGGCGTGAACTCGAGGCATGCCGTAGGTTTCGTCACTGTCCTTGTGGATCTGGCGGATGGCTTCGCTGAGCACCGCATTGGCCGTGGCACGCGCACTGGGGGCTCGCCTGCGCCAGTCGTAATAGCCACTGGGTGATACGCCCAACACACGGCACATTGCGCGCACGCTCACTCGGTTGGCGTCGGCCTGGTTTGTGCTCACGGATCAAAGACGGTGTGGACGTCCGCTCGCTTTTGCTGGCAAACCAGGCCGTAGCCTTTGCCAAGATGTCGCGCTCCAGTTGCACCTGGCGCAGTTGGCGACGCAAACGCACCAGTTCTTCGCGTTCGGCGCTGCTCAAGCCTTCTTTGCCAGACAGTGGGGTGCCCTGGTCACGCATGTCTTGTGCTATCCAGTTGGCAATGCTTTGGGCCGATGGCCCGAATTCACGCGATAGCTGCGCTGGCGTTCTGCCTGCTCGCGCCAGTTCGATGATTTGCTGTCGAAATTGCACCGGATACGGTGGCTTGGTTTTGGGCATTTTGGACTCCTTCTTCCATAACGGTAAGGTGTCCGCGAAAAAGGGGCAACTTCACTGGGGCTGAATCTGAAAAGCCTGGCCAAGCAGGTGCCTGACGCCGAACGCTTGAACGACATCTCGGCGCTACAAGCCTCCTGATTGGGGGCAAGCTCTTGCCTACTTCTCGCCGAGCAGACCGCGCTTAAGGTCTGACTGGACCGGGTTGTCCCCCAACCAGATGCGCAGCACTGCGTTGTAGAACGCAATGTCGGGTAGTGCCTCTCCAATTTGCTTACCGTTGAGCGTACTCACGGTGCCCTTGCCTGGCACCCAATCCAGGGTCACCACATCGCCCTTTTTCACTTTTTCCATGCTGGCAAACATTTCGCCGAACTTGACGGTTTGGTTGACAACCTTGGCCTTTTCCTCCTTGGTGGAGTTCTTGTTCATGGAGGTGATGAACAACTGCCCGAATTCATCGCTGTCGATTTCACGCTGAATGTGCAGCGCAATCCGCTTTGGTGTAGTCAATGCCTGCACGTCTGCTGCGTTGTTTTTCTTCTCACTCAGATAAAGCGCCGCGGCATAGGCCTTGACCACGAAGATCTGCCGCATGCCATAGCCATTGAGGACCAGATTCTTGCCTGCCAATGAGACCGTGTCGTCAATCTTGATGCCGCTGATTTCCGCGGCCTGCGCCGGAAGCATCCAGCAAGCTCCTGCAACCAGTCCAGCACCCAGCATCAGCTTTGCAAACTTCATATCCTCATCTCCGTTCTTGATGACACACACTCACTTGAAAACACATTAGCGAAGCAATCGCATCCCTGTCTGCATCGACGTCGATCGAACATCGGGCGCAGTAGCACCGAGTTTGAACACGCTGATGGCGCTGGTCAGGTGGTCAGCTTCGTTGTGCATGGACTGTGCCGAACTGGCGGCTTCTTCCACCATGGCGGCGTTCTGCTGCGTGACCTCTTCCAGATGCACAATGGACTGGTTCACACGTTCGATGCTGGCATTTTGTTCGCGGTTGGCACTGGTGATCTCAGCCATGATGGTGCTGACACGCTGCACACTGGCCACCAGTTCGGTCATGGTGCTGCCGGCCTGGTCCACCAGGCGGCTGCCGTTCTCTACGTTGCCGACAGAGTCGTCAATCAGGGCCTTGATTTCCTTGGCTGCCGTAGCCGAACGCTGGGCCAGGCTACGCACCTCGGAGGCGACCACGGCAAAACCGCGCCCTTGCTCACCGGCACGTGCTGCTTCCACCGCCGCATTTAGCGCCAGGATGTTGGTCTGGAAGGCAATGCCGTCGATGACTCCGATGATGTCGGCAATCTTCTTAGATGAGCCGTGAATGGACCCCATCGTCTCAACCACCTGGGAAACCACGGCGCCGCCCTTGGCTGCAATGTCGGACGCCGTTGCGGCAAGCTGGTTGGCTTCGTGGGTACTGCTGGCACTTTGGCGGACGATGGCGGTCAACTCGTGCATGGCCGACGTGGTTTGCTGCAGTGTGTGGGCCTGTTCGACCGTGCGATCGTTGAGCTGGTTGTTGCCCATGGCGATTTCCTGCGCATTGCCCGCAATGGTCTGCGCGCTCGAGCGCACGTCGCTGACCAGCGTGCGCAGGCTGTCGTTCATGTGACGCAGCCCCTCCATCATTCGGCCGACCTCGTCTGTGCCGCCCGCCGCGATGTCGCTGGTCAGATCGCCATCGGCCACCCGCTGCGTCACCGTGACCGCATTCTTGAGCGGCGCCACGATGCTGCGTGTGACCAAAAAGCCCACCACCGTACTTGCTACTGCCGCCGCAAGCGCCAATGCAATGATCAGAAACTCCGTTTGGCGTGCCACCTCGGCCGAGGTATCCCCTGCACTCTCCATCTGTCCGTCCTGGTATTTCACAAAGGCGTCCAAGGCATCGAAGTACTTCTTTTGGAGCGGCCGCATGGAAAACAGGTACTTGAGCTGGGCTTCTTCTTTTCGATCCTCGTTGACCAGTTTTACAAATGCCGCCTGCAGCGGCTTGAACTTGTCCCGAATCTCGACGATGTTCTTGAGCAGCTCGCGCCCCTTGTCGTCGGTGATGATGCGATCCAGGGTGGCAATGGCGTCGTTGTTGGCAGTGTTGATCTGTTCGATCTTCTCAATCTCAGCCTTGATCTGCTCAGCATCGGTCATGATCAGCACGCCAAGCATACTGCGCGAGATTTCATTGATCTGCGCTTTGATGCTGTTGGCGATATTGGTCTTGGGATAGCGGTCCTTGACGATGGTCTCAATCTCTGAGCTCAGTCCCTGAATGCGTAAGGTCGCCAGAGTTGCAACCAATGCCATGAACACAATGACGACGGTAAAGCTCACCGTCAGTCGTTTACCCAGCCCCATACCCGATGTCATCATGTGAATTGCGCCTGACTTGTCAATCCGCCGGACAAAACGGGAGATGCCGTCTTGGTCCGCGTCGTATTATTCTCTGCGCCTTATCTCGAAACCGTCAGGGAAATCCCTTTCATTCACCGCTATGCTTGCCAGTTCATGGCGTTTTAGAGGATTTCTATGGCAAGCGTGTTGTTTCCATTGGGCTGGACCCACTATCTGCTCGGTGGCCTGCTGATTGGCTGCGGTGTCAGCCTTTTGTTTGTGGTTACAGGCTGGGTTGGCGGCATGAGCACGGTCTTCAGCAGCACCTGGTCCTATGTTTCCCGACGCGCGTTTTTTCAACAGGCCCGCTTCGTTGATACCCGTGCCTGGCGTCTGGTGTTTGCGCTCGGTTTGGTACTAGGTGCACTACTGTGGTGGCTGGCAATGGGCCCTGGTCATGCCCTGCGGACCAGCGTTCCACTTTGGCAACTGGGCCTGGGCGGCCTGCTGGTGGGCTTTGGTGCGCGCTTGTCCAATGGCTGCACATCTGGCCACGGCATTTGTGGTCTCAGTTCGCTGCAACTGCCGTCGCTGGTGGCCGTGCTCACCTTCATGGCGACTGGCTTTGCCACTGCCCATGCCGTGTTGTGGCTGGGGGGGCGCTGAAATGGGTGCCGTGCGATTCCTGGCCGTGCTGGTCAGCGGAATATTGTTCGGCTTTGGGCTAGCGGTTTCGACGATGGTGTCGCCCGAGGTGGTGCTGAGCTTCCTGCGTTTTCAAGATTGGGGCTTGATGTTGGTCATGGGAGGCGCCATGGGGGTCACACTGCTGGCCTACCAGTTCGCTCCACGGCTCTGGAATCGGCCCTGGCTGGGCGATCATTTTTCGGTTCGGCCATCGGTGCTGGATCGCGACACGGTATGCGGTGCGGCGATCTTTGGCGTAGGCTGGGGCATTTGCGGCGTTTGCCCGGGTCCGGCCATTGCAGGTTTGGGCACCGGCAATGCGGACTTGCTGGTTGCGTTGGCTGGAATTGCGCTGGGCGCGTACCTGCAAGGCGTATGGGCATCACGGCGTAAGCCCTAAGACGCGGCCGGGCCGAACCGGTGTACAGTCGCGCTCACGTTCACTTTTGCACCGTGTTTTCCATGTTCAAACGTACTTCTTTCGCTGTCGCCACGCTGGCAGTTGCGTGCCTTGCCCAACCCGCCCTAGCCCAAAACAAAGCCGCCCTGGGCAAGACCGCTGCCGACTTTCAAACCGTTTCTCAAAGTCTGTCCAAGTCGCTCGATGATTTATCCAAGCGCACCAACACGGCTTCCCCCAATGACAAAGACATGCTCAAACTGGTCAGCAACCAGTTGTCCCTGGTCGATGCCACCGCCGACGGGGTCGTGGCGCTGGGGATTCTGGCTGCTGAAATGCGCGACGCCGGGGACCTGGGCGTTGCCAAGAAACATCTCGCGGCCCGCTGCAATGCGCTGAAGTCGCTTGCCGATGCATCGGCCAAGTACGTGGGCAGCCTGGCTTCCAACATCGCCGCCGTGGCTACTGCGGCCGAGGTCAACAAGGCCCGTGATCTGGTAAGCCAGATGGGCGCACATCCCCTGTGCAATGCTTCTGGCAAGTAACGAGCGCGAACATGAAGCATTCCATCCATCGCGTGGCCCTGGCCACATTGCTGGCCCTGACCGGTGTTGCCACGGGTGTGCACGCCCAGACGGCAGCCGCACCCGCCGCAAGCGCATCTGCGCCAGTCAATACCTTGCGCGAAACACTGCGCGCCCCGCTGGCCGAAGCCCAGAAACTGTTCGAGGAAAAGAACTTTGCGGCAGCCAAGGAAAAACTCCAGGCCGCAGTGGCCGTAGCCGATAAAACCCCATACGAAAGCTATGTCACAGCCCGCATTGGCTTGTCCATCGCGTTGTCGCAAGACGATGGGCCCGGTGCAGGCCAGTATGCCGACCAGATTTTTCAACTCAACACCACAGGCAACTGGCTCAAGCCCCAAGAAAACGCCTCCCTGATGCACGCGGTGGGCATCGCCCACTACCGCGCCAAGGACTGGGCTGGCGCCGCACGCTGGCTGGACCGCGCCATGCAGGCGGGTGCCACCGATGCATCGGTTCGCGAAGCCCTCGTCAGCGCGCTGCTGCTCTCGGGCAATGTGCAAAAAGGTGCCGATTTGCTGGCGCAATCCATCGAGGCCGTGGAAAAGAGTGGTCAGGTTCCCGACGAAAAGCAATTGCAACTGTTGTACCAAGCCCGAACCAACATCAAGGACACGGCAGGTGCGGGCAAAGTGCTGGAGTCCCTGGTGCAGCACTACCCCAACAAGGACCACTGGCGCCAGCTGGTGAACCGTCTGTGGACGCGTGCCGACTTGCCCAACCGGCTGCAGCTGGACGTCTTTCGCCTGGCGCTGTTCACCAATGCGCTCGACGAAGCGACCGATTTCACCGAATACGTCGAATTTGCCCAACGCGCTGGATTCCTGCCAGAAGCCATCTCCGTCTTTGACCAAGGCGTCAGCCTGGGTCTGATCGGCACCAGCGACGCGCAGAAGAAACAACGCGCCAAGCTGGCCCACGACCTAGAGCAAGACCGCAAGAGCTTTGCGGCCGACGTGGCTGCAGCTCAGAAGAAGCCCGACGGTTTTGCACTGTTCAATCTGGGCATGAACCAAGTGGCCAGCGGGCAATTCGACAAAGGTCTTGAATTGATGGAAAAAGGCATCGCCAAAGGCATTGCCAAGAACCCCATGGATGCCCGCTTGCGCCTGGCTGTTGCCTACGCGCAAGCCAAACAAAACGACAAGGCCCTGCAGGCGCTGGCCAACGTTTCCGGACCGGAAGGCCTGGACGAATTGGCCCGCTACTGGAAGTGGGCTGTGCGCAAGCCTTAAATTACAACGCCTGCCCCAATCGAGCCACGCCTTCGGCGATCTTTTGCGGATCGGCAGTGGCAAAGCTCAGGCGTAGGGTGGCCCGATCCGGGTTGGTGGCATAAAACGGCACACCCGGCACAAAGGCCACCCCCTTTTCGATGGCACGCTGCGCCAGGGCAGCACCATCCGTACTCTTGCCTGCGGCGCCCGTGAGGCGCGCCCAGACAAACAGGCCGCCTTGGGGTGGCACAAATTCGATGGCGGCACCCAATTCCCGGCGCAGGGCCTCTCCCATGGCCTGCGCGCGTTGCGCGTAGACACTGCGTACGCGCGCCAGAGTGGCTGGCATGCGCCCGGCCTTGAGGTATTGCGCCGCCGTGGCTTGCGCAAAGGTACTGGTGTGCGCATCACTGAACTGCTTGCACATGGTGGCCTTGCCCAGCAGGTCTGGCGGTGCCACCAACCAACCCACGCGCAAGCCTGGGCTGAGCACCTTGGAAAGCGAGCCACAGTGCGCCAGCCAATCACGGCTGCCAGGCACGGTGTGACTCAGTGCCAGCAGCGAAGGCGGCGGTGCGTCCTGGAAATACAAATCGCCGTAGGGATCGTCTTCCACCACCAGTGTCTGGTACTGCACGGCCAGCTCCAGCACCCGCTTGCGCCGTTCCAAACTCAGCATGGCCCCGCTGGGGTTGCCAAACGTGGGAATCAGGTACACGAGTTTGGGCTTGTGCTCGGCAATCAGGGCTTCAAGCTTGTCTACCTGCACACCGTTGGCGTCAATAGGTGCGCTGATGAGATGCGCCCCATACAAGCGAAAACACTGAATGGTGGCCAGAAAAGTCGGCCCTTCCACGATCACCTTGTCGCCCGGGCTGATCATGGTCTTGCCTAGCAAGTCCAGCGCCTGTTGGCTGCCGGTGGTGACGATCAGGTTGTCGGCTGCCAGGTTCTGGCTGCCTTTGCTGGCCATGAAGGCGGCCAATTGCTCGCGCAAGGGTTGGTAGCCTTCGGTCGCGTCGTACTGCAGCGCGGCGCCAGGCTCGGCAGTCAACGCGGCGTTGCTGGCTTCGCGAATGCCCTCTACGTCAAACATGGCGGGGTCGGGGAAACCGCCGGCAAAGCTGATGATGCCGGGCTTGCCCAGCAACTTGAAGAGTTCGCGGATGGCGGAGGTTTCGACGTTGTCGAGTCGGTCGGCAAAATGCAGCGGCATGGTGAAAAGCGGTTTGTGGGTCGGAAGAACCTTACATCTTAGCGTGCCAACTTGTATACACAACCAGACCCTACTTGGTGAACCGGATTGCAGCGTTGAGCTTGTGCATGACCTCGTCTGGCACGTTCCTGCTGCACAGCAGATGCCGGTACTCGCCTTCGGGCATATTGCCCAGCCGGATCAGTTTGAAATCGCTCGCCGTAAAGCCAGCTGCTTCGATGGCTACATTGGCTTCCTCGGGGGCCATGAACATATAGCTGGATGCATTCAGACGAACGGACCGCAGCATTTGCAGATTCTCATCGGTGGTCTGAATGCGCGTGGGTTGGTATTTCTCGATCATGGCGTCCAGCGGCACACCATAGGAATACCCCAGCTTGGTCAAGAGCACTAACTTCTTGTCGTTGAAGACATCCACCACCGACTGGAAATCGGAAAAACGTTTGGCTTGGGCGACGCCCGCAACGATGACCTGCGGCTGGTCTTGGTAAACGGGCTTGCTGTATTTGGCAAAGGCTTCACGCTCAGGCCTTCGAAACATACCAATCATGCAGTCCCTGCCCGTATTCTTCTCCAGGTAGTACAACTGGCGCGCGAAAGGCGTCTCCTTGACCACCACCGCTACCTTGGCAGTCTTGAACGCCAGGTAAGACGGTCCGCCAGTCAACCCGGTAAGCCCCTCCCCTGCAGCCATCATGTAGGGCGGGCGCTGGACGTAGTGCAGCGTGACCGGCTCGGACGTCTGCGCCCCCACAGAGGCCATCGCGACAACGGCACCAACGACGGTCAGCCACGAAGAGTTACTTATTCTCATGACCATCAATCTACCTGAACTATCCAATCCGTGCTCTGGGCCACCACAAAGGAGACAAAAGGCCGCCGAATTCGGCGCAGAGCGATCATGCATTTTGCGCATAACCACATGAGACGCGGGTTACACCCCCCTTACAAACTAGGGTGCGCGCCCTAGAATCCGCCCCATCCAAAAGATAACCCGGAGCACTCCATGACCCATTCCGCGCTCGCCGACCTGCTGACCTTTACCCAAGAACATGCAGGCTCGGCATCGGGCCGCATGATTGATTTCGTGTCAGCCTACTTTGACAACACCGACCCTGACGAACTGCAGGCGCGCGGCCCCGCCACGCTGTTTGCGATGGCCAACGCGCACTGGCGCCTGCTCGACGCAGCGCGCGACCCACAAACCGCCAAAGTGCGCGTGTTCAACCCCACGCTGGCCGAAGATGGCTTCGTCAGCGACCACACGGTGGTGCAGATCGTGCATGCCAACATGCCCTTTCTGGTCGATTCGGTCACCATGGCCATCAACCGGGGCAACCGCACCGCGCACTGGATCGTGCACCCCCTGATTAGCGTGACGCGCGATGCACAAGGCAAGATCCAGACGCTCACCAGCGCTGCCCAGGCCGGTGCAGAGGGCCGCACCGACCCGGTGGAATCCGTCATCATGGTCGAATGCGACCGTATCGTGCGTGCGCAAGACCAGCAAGCGCTGTGTGACGAGATCCAGCGCGTGCTGGGCGATGTGCGCGCCGCCGTGCAAGATTGGCGGCCGATGTTGGCGCGCGCGCAAGCCGTCGCCGCCGCCGCCGCGCAATCGAGCCTGTTGTCCGACACCGGGCGCCACGAAGGTGTGGAATTTCTGCGCTGGCTGGAAGATCGCCACTTCACCTTCCTGGGCGCACGGGACTATGACCTCAAACGCGACGGCCAAGGGGTCAGCCTGGTCGCCAAGCCCGAAAGCGGCCTGGGCATCCTGCGCGGCCCGGTCCAGACCCCCGAGACCAAGCTGCCTGCGCAAGCCGTTGCGCTACTGGAATCGAACGAACTGGTGCTCATTACCAAGGCCATGACCCGCGCCACCGTGCACCGCCCCGCGTGGCTGGACTACATCGCGGTCAAGCGCTTTGACGAACAGGGCCAGTTGCTGGGCGAATCGCGCTTTCTGGGCCTGTACACCTCCACCGCCTACACCGCGTCGGTTGACGACATACCCCAGGTACGCAGCCGCGTGCAAGCCGTAATGGCGGCCGCCGGCGTGGTCCCAGAGAGCCACGCAGCCAAGTCTTTGCAGGCCATTCTGGATGCCTACCCCCGCGACGAACTGTTCCAGGCCGACACCCCTACCCTGACCGAACACGCCATCGGCATCCTGCGCCTGCAGGAGCGCCAGCGCACGCGGGTGTTCCTGCGTCGCGATGTGTTTGGTCGCTTCACATCGGCGCTGGTTTTCGTCCCCCGTGAACGCTTCAACACCGAGCTGCGCGTGAAGATTGGCAACGAACTCATGGCGGTGCTGGACGGCCAATCGGTCGAATTCACCCCCATGCTCACCGACAGCCCGTTGGCGCGTATCCACTACCTGGTGCGTGCCCGCGAGCAGGCGCCCCAGAACGTGGCCATCGCCGCCCTGGAAGCGCGCATTGCCCGCCACACCCAGCGTTGGGAAGACGAGTGCACCGCCGAACTGCTGCGCGCCCACGGTGAAGGCCCAGGCCTGGTGTTGGCCCATCGCTTTGCTGAAGCATTCCCGATGGCTTACCGCGAGGACTTTTCCGCACCCGTGGCGGCCGAAGACGCTGACATGCTCACCGGCTTGTCCCTAACCAGCCCAATGGCGGTCAAGCTGTACCGCCCCCTGGACGCGGCTCCTGGCACCTTGCGCCTGAAGATCTACAACACCGCCAAGGTGGCGCTGTCCGATTCCCTCCCGGTGCTGGAGCGCATGGGCGCGCGCGTACTCGACGAGCACCCCTACCGCATTGGCAACAACGGCGAGTCCCTCTGGATTCACGATCTCGGGCTGCAGCTGCCCGCCTCCACCGATCTGGCCACCGTCAAGGAGCGCTTTGAAGCCCTGTTTGCTTCGGCCTGGCGCGGAGAAGTCGAAAGCGACGACCTCAACAAACTGGTGCTCACCACCGATCTGGATGCGCGCGCCATCACGATCTTGCGTGCCTACACCCGCTACTTCAAGCAGTTGGGGTTTGCCTTCAGCCAGAGCTATATCGAGGCTACGCTGAACAAAAACGCAGGCATCGCGCAGGCCATCGTCGCATTGTTCAAGGCCCGTTTCAACCCGGCGTTCAGTGGTGACCGAAACGCCGCACAACAGCACATCCGCAACCAAATCGAAACCGAGCTATCGCAAGTGGCCAGCCTGGACGAAGACCGCATCCTGCGCCAGTTCGTCTCCACCATCAACGCCACCTTGCGCACCAATTTCTGGCAGATTAGCGCCAGCGGTACCGCCAAGCCGTACGTAAGCTTCAAGCTCAACCCACGCGAAGTGCCCGGCGTGCCCGAACCAAAGCCCCTGTATGAAATTTGGGTCTATTCTCCGCGCGTGGAAGGCGTGCACCTGCGTGGCGGGCGCGTGGCGCGTGGTGGGCTGCGCTGGTCCGACCGACGCGAAGACTTCCGCACCGAGATCCTGGGCCTGGTGAAGGCCCAGCAGGTCAAGAACACTGTCATTGTTCCAGTCGGCTCCAAGGGTGGTTTCGTGCTCAAGAACGCGCCACCGATGAGCGACCGCGAGGCCTACCAGGCCGAGGGCGTGGCGTGCTACAAGACCTTCCTGTCGGGCCTGTTGGATATCACCGACAACATCGTCAAGGGCGCTGTGGTGCCGCCCGCCAACGTGGTGCGCCAGGATGGTGACGACCCTTACCTGGTGGTTGCCGCCGACAAGGGCACGGCCACCTTCTCAGACATTGCCAACGGCGTATCTGCCGACTACGGCTTCTGGCTGGGCGATGCCTTTGCCTCGGGCGGCTCGGTGGGTTACGACCACAAGAAGATGGGCATTACCGCGCGCGGAGCGTGGGAAGCCGTCAAGCGCCACTTCCGTACTCTGGGTCACAACACCCAGACCACGCCCTTTACCGTGGCCGGCATCGGCGACATGTCGGGCGACGTGTTTGGCAACGGCATGCTGCTGTCCGAACAGATCAAGCTGGTCCTGGCCTTCGACCACCGCCACATCTTCATCGACCCCAACCCGGATGTCGCCAAGTCGTTCACCGAACGCCAGCGCCTCTTCAACCTGCCGCGCTCCAGCTGGGATGACTACGACAAGAGCCTGATCTCGCAAGGCGGCGGCGTCTACCCGCGCAGCGCGAAGTCCATCACGCTCAGCCCCGAAGCGCGCGCCGTGATCGGCACGGACGCCGAGGAGATGGCGCCACTGGAGCTGCTCAAGGCCATTCTGCAAGCGCCCGTAGACCTGCTCTACAACGGCGGTATCGGAACCTACGTGAAAGCCAGCTTCGAGACCCATGCCCAGGTGGGCGACAAGGCAGGCGATGCCTTCCGCGTCAACGGGGCTGAGCTGCGCTGCAAGGTGTTGGCCGAAGGTGGCAACCTGGGCTGCACGCAAAATGGCCGCATCGAATATGCGCAAAAGGGTGGCCTGATCTACACCGACGCCATCGACAACTCGGCCGGCGTGGACTGCTCCGACCACGAAGTCAACATCAAGATCCTGCTGGGCAGCGTGGTCGAGGCTGGGGATCTTACGCTCAAGCAGCGCAATGACCTGCTCGCCTCCATGACCGATGAAGTGGCCCAACTGGTGCTGCAGGACAACTACTACCAGACCCAGGCGCTGGACATTGCCGGACATCGGCCCCTGTACTTCCTGGACGGCCAGCAGCGACTGATGCATTGGCTCGAAGGCAGCAAGCGCCTGAACCGTGCCATTGAATTCCTGCCCACCGATGACGAAATTGCCCACCGCCGTGCCAAGAAGCAGGGCCTTACCGCCCCCGAAAACGCGGTCGTGCTGGCCTACGCCAAGATGGCCGTTTTTGACGAGCTGGTCGCAAGCAACCTACCCGACGACCCGTTCTTCGGTCGTGCGCTCAAGGCTTACTTCCCCCAGGTGCTGACCGAAAAGTTTGCCGACGCCATTAGCAAGCACCCCTTGAAGCGCGAAATCATCGCCACATTCATTACCAATACCGTCGTCAACCGCACCGGCGCCACCTTCATCAACTTCCTGGCCGCTGAATCGGCCGCGGCCACCGCCGACGTGATCCGCGCCTTCACGCTGGCCCGCGAAATTTTCGACCTGGAGCCCCTGTGGGACCAGATCGATGCGCTGGACTACAAGGTCGATGCCAAGTTGCAGTTGGATTTGCTCAACAAGCTCATTGCCATCGCCCAGCGGGCTTCTCGCTGGATGCTGCGCATCCGCGCCCAGGGCACCGACTTGCCCACGCTGATCCAGCGCTACCAGCCCGCCGCGCGGGAACTGCGCGCCAACCTGGCGGCCTGGCTACCTGCGCCCGCGCTGGACAGCCTGCAGCAAGCCACGCAAGCCTTGGTGCAAGCTGGTGTGGATGCAGCCTTGGCACAAAACCTGGCTGCACTGGAGTTCACCTTCCCGGCGTTGGATCTGGTCGACCTGGCCGATGGCACGGCCAACGCGCTGGAGCAGGCTGCACGCGCCTACTTTGGCGTGGAAACTGCACTGGGCCTGACGCAATGGCGCACCCAGATCAACCGCCTGCCCACCGACACCCTGTGGCAGACCCAGGCCCGCGGCAGCGCGCGCGACGACGTGTACTCCATTGCACGCCAGATCACGCAAGCCCTACTGTCGCGTCGCGAAGCGCTGGATACCTGGCAAACCCACCACGCCCAGGCCATTGACCGCCTGAACAAGCTGCTGGCCACCATCAGCACGCAAGCGGCAGACCTGGCGCCGGTGTCCGTCGCCTTGCGGGAACTGCGCCACCTGGCCTGAGCACAGGCCCACTGGACAGCACCTTGCGCCCCAACGACGTCCAGCGCTTCTTTGAAACGCTGCGCAACGCCAATCCGCAGCCCGCCACCGAGCTCGAATACACCACCGTATTCGAGCTGCTGTGTGCGGTGCTGCTAAGCGCGCAGGCAACTGACGTGAGCGTGAACAAAGCCACGCGCAAGCTGTTTGTCGTGGCCAACACGCCCCAGGCCATCCTCGACCTGGGACTGGAAGGCCTGGAATCCTTTATCAAGACCATCGGGCTGTACCGCAGCAAAGCACGCCACCTGATGCAGACCTGTCGCATCCTGGTGGAGCAACATGGCGGTCAGGTGCCCCGCACACGCGAAGCCCTGCAAGCCCTGCCCGGCGTGGGCCGCAAGACAGCCA
This sequence comes from Rhodoferax sp., assembly GCA_046348185.1. Lineage (GTDB taxonomy): Bacteria > Pseudomonadota > Gammaproteobacteria > Burkholderiales > Burkholderiaceae_C > Allorhodoferax. Next base: position 913,750 of record JAXMER010000013.1, read on the forward strand.
ACGTCGTGCTGAACGTGGCCTTTGGCGAGCCCACCATGGCGGTGGACACGCACATCTTTCGCGTGGCCAACCGCACCGGCCTGGCCCCCGGCAAGAACCCATTGGAGGTGGAACAAGGCTTGCTGCGGGTCGTGCCGCACGAGTTCCTGGTCGACGCCCACCACTGGCTCATCCTGCATGGCCGCTATGTGTGCCTGGCGCGCAAACCCCAATGCTGGCGCTGTGCGGTGTCCCAGTGGTGTGACTTTGAACCCAAGACACCGCAGCCCTGACCGGCCCACGTGGTAAGGTTGCCGGGTGACCCAATCCCTGCGCTACACCCTGCTTTCGTTGCGAGACCTGCTGGTCTCGGTCGGGCCGTTCCTGCTGCTGGCCGTGCTGATGCTGGGTGGCGCCTATTGGTGGCTCGACCCCAACCCGCCCAAGACCGTGCGTCTGGCGACCGGACCAGCACAAAGCGCCTACGCCAACTTTGGGCAGCGCTATGCCAAGGCCTTGGCCAAAGACGGCATCAGCGTGCAACTTGTGGCCACCGAAGGTTCTGCCGACAACTTGCGGCTGCTGCGCGAAGGAGCGGTTGACCTGGGCTTTGTGCGCGGCGGCACCGCCGACCCGGCAGAGCTGGAGGATGCCAACCTCGAATCCCTGGGCAGCCTGTTTCTGGAGCCCGTGTGGCTGTTCTACCGCGAAGCGGTTGCACCCGCCGACACCACACCGCCACAAACCCTGGATTCGCTGACCCAGCTGCAGGGCCTGCGCGTCAACGTGGGCACAACGGGTAGCGGCATCCCCAACCTGATGGGCAAGCTGCTCGAAAGCAACCGCATCGCCCCCACCGCGCTGACGCTATCACAGCTGGAGCAAACACCGGCCACCGTGGCGCTGCTTGCCGGTGAGCTCGATGCCATCGTGTTCGCATCGGCCCCGGAGTCCAGCCTGGTGCAAATGCTGCTGCAAACCCCTGGCATCAAGCTCATGGACTTTGCCCAGAACGAGGCCTATTCGCGCCGTTTTTCTTTCGTAAGCCCGGTGGTGCTGCCGCGCGGCGTGGTGGATCTGGCGGCCAATATTCCCGCGCGCAACGTGCGCTTGATCGCCCCCACAACCACCTTGCTCACCCGCGACGGCACGCACCCCGCGCTGCTGCAGCTGTTTGCGCTGGCGGGCAACACCATCCACGGCGGCCCGGGTTGGTTCAAGCACGCACGCGAGTTTCCCAACATAAAAAACAACGAACTCCCACTGGCCCAGGAGGCCGAGCGCAGCATCCAGGGCGGCACACCGCTGTTGCAACGCTACCTGCCTTTCTGGGTAGCCAACCTGGTGGAGCGTATGTGGTTGGCCATGGGCCTGATCCTGGCCGTGCTGCTGCCGCTATCGCGCGTGATTCCGCCGCTGTACGCCTTTCGCATCCGATCGCGCATCTTCCGCTGGTACGCGCAGTTGCGCGACGTGGAGGCCCGCGCCGCCGACGGAGACGCCCCCGAACCACTGCTGCGCCAGCTCGCCGCGCTGGACCAGCATGTCGAGAAGATCAGCGTACCCCTGTCCTACACCGACGAACTCTACGCACTGCGCAGCAACATCGAACTGGTTCGCAAGCGCCTGTTGGAGCGCACCGCACCTGTCGCTGACCCCGCGTGATGCGGGCGTGCAAAAATGCGGGGTTACCCATTGTCTAGCCTCGTATATTTCTGAGAACACTGCCCCATGGATCTGGTTGAACGCGTGCGCGCCCTCTTGACTTCCCCCGACGCCACCTGGGCGACCATCAAACAGGAACCCGCCAGCCTGGTCAGCCTGTTTGTGCCCTACCTGTGCGTGCTGGCGGTGATTCCCGCCTTTGCCAACTTCATGGCCTGGTCGGTGCCCGGCATGGGTAGCATGGGATCAGCCTTGAAGCTGCCCCTTGCCTCCGCGCTGGAGCTGGTGCTAACCCAGTACTTCATGACGCTGGTCATGGTGTTGGTATGGGGCTGGATCATCAGCACCATGGCACGCGCCTTTGGTGGCCAGCCCAGTCTGATCAACGGCGTGAAACTGGCGGTGTACGCCAGCACACCGGCCCTACTGGGCGGCGTGTTCAATGCCATGCCGGGCCTGTCGTTCCTGGCCCTGGCCGGTGGCGCCTATGCGCTGTACCTGGTGTACCTGGGTTTGCCCGTGCTCATGGGCTGCCCCAACGCACGCGCGCTGCCGTACCTGGTGGTCACTAGCCTGGTGGCGATGATGGGCAGCCTGCTCATCAGCATGACCAGCGCCTGGTTTGTCCCTGGACCCTGGCTTGCCGCACCGGAAACGGCGAGCGCGCCCAGCCCCGCATCGGCCCCGGTGGCCCCACCCTCTGCGCCCGTGGCAACGGATTCAACCGTAGTCGTTCCCACCCCATCGGGTGAAAACCGGGTCGTTGCCGAGGGCCTGCAGGACATGGCCCGCCGTCTGGAGGCCATGGCCGCCGCCCAGGAAAAGGCACAAAAAGAAGCCGCGCAAAAGTAGGTTGGGTTTCACGCCCCGGCCGGGGTGTCGCATCCCAGGTGCGGCAGCGCCAGGCGCTCCCATCGTCCCCAGGCGGGCGCCTCGTGGGGCCACTGATGCGCGTGCTGCACCGTGCGCTGCCCACGCGAGAGCAGCCGCGCCGCACGAATGACCCCGGCGTGGGTCAACCACACCTGATCGCACCGGGCACGGCATGCGCCGTCCCACACCGCGGCAACCCGTTGCATGAATTCCGCCACCGATTCGCCTCCCCCACAACGCCAGTGGGCAAAGTCATCGGTCCAGGCCTGGAGGACGGCCGGGTCCAGGGCATCCCAACGTTGCCCTTCCCAGGTGCCAAAGTCCATCTCGGTCAGCCTTGCCTCGGTTTCATACGTCAAATCAGGCCTTAGCCCTCGTAAACACTGGGCCAGTCGCTCACATCTTTGTAGCGGTGAGTAGACCACTCGCACCCCTGGGGGCAACACGCAGGCCACAGCCTGGGCAGCGTGTTCGGTAGCTTGCGGATCGGCCGGAATGTCCCAAGCGCCGTAGCACACCCCCTGCGGCACCAGGGGCTGCGCATGGCGCACCAGCCACAGCGTCATGCCGCCAGCGCCCAGCCCAGGTAAAACGCAATCTCGCACACCTGCTGGGTGGCGCCCAGTCCATCACCGGTATAGCCTTGCAGGCGCCGCCACAGCAGGCGCGCCATGACGGCCCAGGCCAGGCCCGACGCCAGCAGGGCGCCTGCCAGCGCACGCACGGTGGCGCCATCGGCATGCGAATACGCTCCTGAATCAATAGCACGCAAGGCAATCAACACGGGGGCCAATGCCGTAAAACACCACATGAACCCGATCAGCAGGCTGCTGCGGCAGATCTGGTCTGCCAGCGGCTTGGACTTGGACCCGGCCGCATCGCCTACATGCGCCATGAAGCGGATATGCAGCAGCGGCCAGGTCCGCGAGACCACATGGGCCGCAAACACCGCAAGTACGAACGCCACTGCGCTGCCAACGCCGATGAGCGCCAGCAGGCTCACCTTGCTCAGCAGCGACAGCACCAAGGCAATGGCCCCGAAGGCGCCAATGCGCGAGTCCTTCATGATCTCCAGCGCCCGTTCCCGCGTCTGGCTGCCGCCCAGGCCGTCAGCCAGGTCGGCCAGCCCGTCTTCGTGAAATCCCCCAGTGACCAGCACCGACACCACCGTGCCCAGCACGGCCACCACCAGCGGCACCAGGGGGTTGTGGCGCGCCAGCAAGGCCCACAGCCCTGCACTGGCGATGGCCACCAGCGCGCCCACCAACACGCCCACGCCCGGAAAGTGCCCGGCACTTGCGCGCAGCATCGCCGGGCTGAACCCGACCCAGCGGGCCAGCGCGCCGGTCACCGGAATGCGCGTAAAGAACTGCAGGGCCAGCAGGTAGTGGCGAATGAAGGAGGTCACGCGTCCTTGTCGGTCGGTTCGGTCTTCTCGGACACACCGGCCGAGGCGAAACTGGCCATCTCACGCAGGATGGCGCAGCTGGAAACCAGCAGCGGCCAGGCCAGTGCCGCGCCCGAGCCTTCACCAAGGCGCAGGCCCAGGTCCAGCAGCGGTTGCACGCCCAGGTGCTGCAGCATCTGTTCATGCGCGCGCTCGCCCGAGCGGTGGGCAAACACACAGCGCTGCAGCACCAGCGGTTGCAGGGCGTGGGCCACCAGAACGGCGCTGGTGGCGATGAACCCGTCGACCAGCACCACGCGGCGCTCGTGCGCTGCCTGCAGCACCGCGCCGACCATGGTGGCGATCTCCAGCCCGCCCACGGCCGCCAGGATGCCCAAGGGCTCACGCTGGCGCGCGTGACGCAGCATCACTTCGCGCAATACCGCAATCTTGTGCTCAATGGCCGCCGCATTCAGGCCCGTACCCGCACCCGTGCACTGGGCGATGTCCAGGTTTGCCAGCTTGGCCAGCAGCAATGACGCCGCCGATGTGTTGCCAATGCCCATCTCGCCCAGCAACAAGGCATTGCCAGGGAGTTCCTGCACCAATGCTCGGCCATGGGCAATGGCCAGGTTGCATTCGGTGCGTGTCATGGCCGCGCCTTTGCTGGAGTCAGCCGCGCCCCAGGCTACTTTGCGTACCTGCAAGCCATCGATACCCACCCCTTCGGGCAAGCCCTCCAGAAAATTGTGCTGCACGCCGCAGTCCACCACCGTCAGCGCAAGCCCATGCTGGCGGGCCAGCACGCTGACAGCCGCGCCGCCGCCCAGGAAGTTGTCCACCATCTGCCAGGTGACGTCGCTGGGATAGGCCGAGATGCCACGCCGGGTGATGCCATGATCGGCCGCAAACACCACCATCTGCGGCTGTTCCAGGACCGGGTTTTCACTGCCCAGGATCTGACCGATCTGCAGTGCCAGATCCTCGATGCGCCCCAGTGAACCCAAAGGCTTGGTTTTGTTGGCGAGCTTGGCGGTAAGCGCCTGTGTGAGGGCCGCATCACGGATATCCGCCAGTTGCGGAAGGTCGGGCTGGGGCTGCTGGGACAACATTTCTTCGAACTCCAAGATCAATGAGGTAATGGCTGCGGCTGGTGGTCGCGCAATGCATCGAGCACGCCCGCCGCTACATGGCGCTGCATATAGTCGGCCAAGCCGTCAAATACGGCATCCAGGGTGGGGGCTCCAACACCAAAAAGGGCACGCAACACGGCCGCATCCTCAAACAGGCCGTGCAGGTACACGCCCAGCACATTGCCCGCAAGGTTACACCAGCCCAGGTTGCCCGCCAGCACGCCATGGGCTTGGGCGCGGGTGGCATGGGTATGGCCATGGTGGATTTCATACCCCACCACCGGCACATCGGCCAATGCAGCCCAAGGCGACGCGGCAGCAGGCCATGGTGCGCTGAAACGTGTCTCGGTGCGGCGCACGGTCTTCTCCGGCGCAAAGGTGGTCTGCACCGCCAGCAAGCCCAGGCCGGGCGCTGCGCCATCCACGCCATGCGGGTCGTGCAAGGCCTCACCCAGCATTTGCAGCCCACCGCAAATACCCAGCACCGCCCCACCCTGTGCGGCATGCTGCAGAATGGCCGCATCCAGCCCTTGGCTGCGCAGCCAGGCCAAATCAGACGCCGTGGCCTTGGAGCCGGGCAGGATGATCCAGTCCGCCTGAGATAAGCCCGCCAGTTCCTTGGGACTGCGCACCCACTGCAAGCGAATGCCGGGTATGTTCTTGAGCGGCTGGAATTCGTCCAGATTACTGATGCGCGGATAGGCCACCACGGCCACCGTGCGCGTGACACGCCCGGCGGAAACGCTGCGGTCGTCGAACACGCCGTCTTCCTCGGGCAAGCCGTGATGCCACCACATCGGCAGCGTAGCCACCGTGGGCACGCCGGTCAGGTCCTGCAGCATCTGCGGAGCCGGGGCCAACAGGCTGGCATCACCCCGGAACTTGTTGAGCACAAAGCCCTTGATGAGGGCACGCTCGATTTCAGGCAGCAGCGCCCAGGTACCGTACAAGTGGGCAAAGGCGCCGCCGCGGTCGATGTCGGTGACCAGCAGGCAGGCGGCGTTGCAGTGCAGAGCCACGCGCATGTTGACGATGTCCGAATCGTGCAGGTTGATCTCGGCGGGCGAGCCCGCGCCTTCGATCACCACCACGTCGTTCTCAGCGCGCAGGGCGTCCAAGGCGGCTGCAATCTGCGGCCACACGCTGGCACTGCGACCGCGCCAGGGCATGCGGCTCAGTTCCTCGTCCACCTGCCCCATCAGCACGACCTGGCTGTGCGTGTCGGCCTCGGGTTTGAGCAGCAGCGGGTTCATGCGCACGTCGGGCACGGCCTTGGCAGCCAGAGCCTGAAAATACTGTGCACTGCCAATCTCGCCCTGGCCGTTGTCCGATGCAACAACCCTTGCGTTGTTACTCATGTTCTGCGCCTTGAAGGGCGCTACTTTCAGCCCCTGGCGCGCGTAGTAGCGGCACAGTGCCGTGGTCAACCAGCTTTTGCCCGCGCCACTGGTCGTGCCCAGCACCATGATGCAGCGGGCAGTCAATTGGTGCAGCCGGTGCATTTACGCAAGAAGTTCCATTTCTTGGGCAATGCGGCGCAGCCCGGCCACAAATACCTGGAAACTGTGTGAACGGTTCCCCGAAGGGGACAGGAAATCAGCCATTGCCCTCGCTCCACTTCCCTTTTGAAACGAAGGTTCCAATCGACTCAGTTCCACCGATGGCTTCTCCCACTCGTCCGGTTTCACAAAGCGCTTGCGTAATGCTGGAGTATCGAGTTTGGGGTTTTCGTAGGCCTGCGCTAAGGCCTTCAGGTCGCCAACATACCAACTCTCCAACTCCTGACAAACCAACCGGATTAGTGTGTCGGGGCGACCATTTGTCACACACACAGATCGCAGCCTCGCCTTCACGCGGACGCAATCAGCATTGTCGTTATCTCGCACGATGACAAAGCGATCGCGCGGAACTTTCCACGCCGCAAGTTTGCGAGGAATACTGGCATCCAAGTCACTCTTGCCCTCGTGTTTGACGCATAAGAAATGCTGCCCCTCGACCCATCCAGGAAACAGTCTGGGTAATAACCCGTCAAGCAAGCTCTTCATGGAGGATTCCTCCACCAAGAAAATCAACCGACCGGTCATCGGTTTAACCCCGCAAACAGCCCCTGCTTCCATAGATATCCGGGCAGGTCACCAGCATCAAACAATGAACGCAGATTCTCCGAATCTGCCGCGCAACTTGCTTGTGAGAAACCATTCTCCTTTCGCAAGCAAAAAATCTCGCTGAGCGTCAACGCGTTTAAGAAATCGGGGGAGTGAGACGAGATGAAAACCTGTCCCCCGCGACGAGCATAGTCACGAAACTCTTCCGCCAATTCAGGCAACAACTCGGGGTAGAGCTGATTCTCTGGCTCTTCTACAGCCAATAGCGGGTACGGCTTCGGGTCATTCAGCAACACCAAGTAGGCGAACATTTTGATCGTGCCGTCTGACACATGACGCGCAATGAACGGGTCTTTGAAACTGCCATCTTGAAAGCGCAAAACCAAACGACCGTCTTCGGTTTGCTTGGGCTGTACCAGACTAACGCCAGGAACGCGTCGCTGCATGGATTTCAGTACCCTATCAAAACGGTCACGGTGGTGTTCAAAAAGGTAGTTGGCCACCAGTGGCAGATTGTCCCCGCGGGTTGACAAATGTTCCGCAAATCCGTCTTCCTGGCTGGGTCGGGCTTCAGACACATGGAAATCCGAAATATGCCAGTTCTCTATCATCAGACGAAAGGCACTGGCGGCTTTGAACTTTTCAAACTGCCCCAATCCTTTAATTGCCAGCAAGTCCGGCGTGTCCAGTTGCGTTTCTTCGCGCGTCAATGCCTCTTCTGCCTTGTGAAAGTCCTCTTCGTTAGTAATGGAGTAGCCCTTGCCATAGGAAAAGTCCAGGAAATGGTACGGCTTTCCGTTGGCACCGCGTTTGTATCGTAGTATTTCCCTTGCCACAACAGCACGCCCTGTGGCGTCTGGTTCAATTCTTAGCACATAGGTAACCAGCCTCTCGTAACCAGTGATGTGCAATCGAAATTGAAGGGTCAACTCAATCGGTTCATCTGCATATCCCCGGCTGGCAAGCTCTTTATATCCACCGCGCTTGGCGACAGCCTTTCCAACGTTCATAGCAAGCGAATCCTTGAGAAAAGAAAACACATCGAACAAAGTCGATTTGCCCGTGCCATTGGCCCCAACCACCACACACAGTCGTGGAATGTTCTCAAACTTTGCGTCGCGAAACAGACGGTAATTCTTTATTTCTATGGATTCGATTTGCATATCAAACTCCTAATTCCTATCCGTCGATCTCGGCCCAGCAATTGGGCGTTTCGTACAGCGTGACCTTGGTCAGCGACAGTTGGCGGCCAAAGCGGTCGTGGTAGACGTCCTTGAGCGTGTCGAAGGCCACACGGGCCAGGTTCTCTACCGTGGGCACGCGGTCAATGACGACCGTCTTGTGGTTGGGCATGCTGTCCAGAAAGGCACGCACGGCGGTGTCCTTCTCGTACACGATGAAGGCATGGTCCCATTTGTCCACCAGATGGGCGTTGGCCAGGGTCTTGATGTCGCCAAAGTCCATGATCATGCCGTTGTCCGATTCGCCGTCCTGCTGCACCACGTCACCCGTCAGAGTGATGAGCAGGGTGTAGCGGTGGCCGTGCAGGTTGCGGCACTGGCTGGCGTGGTCGGGGATGCGGTGGCCGGCGTCGAACTCCAGCTTGCGGGTGATGGTGAGCATGGTGGGTAAACCAATCAGGGAATTTGGAGAATCTTGTGGGCCTGCAGGCTGAGCTTCCACTGCGGGTGGGCTTTGCAATAGTCCACGGCCAGGCGTAGGTTGGTGGCTTGCAGCGGGCCGTCCATGGCCTGCAGGAAATGGTGTTCGAAGGGCAGCGCGGCGTATTCCTCCAGGGGCTGTCCGGGCTGGGGGATTACCACCTTGAGTTCGTTGCCGGAGCGCACCACCAGGGTGGAGCCCATCTTGGGGCTCACGCACACCCAGTCCACCCCCGGCGGCACGGGCAGCGTGCCATTGGTCTCGATGGCGATTTCGAAGCCCTTGGCGTGCAGGGCGTCAATCAGGGGGCTGTCCAGTTGCAGCAACGGCTCGCCGCCAGTGCAGACCACGTACTTGTGGGCGGTATCGGTTGCGGGCCACTGGGCATCGATGGCCGCGGCCAGGTCAGATGCGGTGACGAACTTGCCACCGCCCTCACCGTCCGTGCCCACGAAATCGGTATCGCAGAACTGGCAGACGGCGCTGGCGCGGCTGGCCTCGTCACCATTCCACAGGTTGCAGCCGGCAAAGCGGCAGAACACGGCCGGACGCCCGGCATGGTGGCCTTCGCCTTGCAGGGTGTAGAAAATTTCCTTGACGCTGTAGGTCATGCCGTGGCTACTTCTTTGGCTGCGTGCCATTCCTTTGCGGCACCGCATCATTTGTCTGCGTGATCGGGTTCGATACGATCAATTGGGTGCCCGTTTGCTCGGCAACTTGCTTCGCTCTTTGCGCCGCACGCCGCAATGCACTCATGACCTGCTGTCTTGAGGCGAAAACGGGGGGCTTCGTATCGGTTACGGCGGTCATGACAAAGTCCTTTCGTTGATCAAGACAGGTACCAACCCACTATTGTCGTAAACATCCCAATCGTCCACCAACGCACAATACCGTGCCAAATTAGCCTGCCCCGCAGCGAACCGCCTACGAATCACCTCTTCTGGAATGCTGTGGCCGCCTTGTGCTACCCGCTGGGCAACGCGAGCAATTGCGAGTTCTGCAGTCGGCAATGCCAAAAAATGCAAGGCCACCGCATAACCCAATGATCGCCACCGCGGTATTTGTCGCGCATAGCCCAAGCCTGACAAAGTGGTCTCCAGTGCAAAGTTTCGGCCATGCGCCACGTGATCGGCAATTTGAGTCAGCATCAGCCGCCCTGCCTGCACTGCTGCCGCCTCCGGCGCAAAGGGCGACAAACCTGCCGCAATCAGGTCCGCATTGACAAAATTCAGGCAGGCCTCATCCGTTGGCAAGAATTCCCTCGCAAAGGTGGTCTTCCCCGCGCCGTTGGGGCCCGCAATGATTTTTTTTGTAGGAAACATCCGCAGGTACTTTAAGCGATACGCACACTGTCGCAACCTGGCGCACGACTGGGACCGCGTACCGGATGGTGCGAAATGGATATTCCTGAGGGCAAGTCCATCCACTGATCCACCAGCGCATCCTGCGCCGCAGGCTCTAGCACGCCCAGGCGCACCCAGCCGGGCAGGCCGAAGGATGTGGCATCGCGCAGCTTGATGCCCTGCTGGCGCAGCCGGGCCAGCCAGGTGCTCAGGTCCAGGGCTGGTGCCAGCACCGGCTGGGCACAGAAAAAGTTGGCGTCGCTGGGATGACAGACCCAGCCCAGGTTGCTCAGGACCTCCATCTGGCGCGCTTTCCAGCTGCGCAAGGTGGTGCGGCTCTGGTCCAGCCAAGTCTGCACCGCAGGCTCGGTCCAAGCCTGCAGCAGAGCCACGCCGTGGGCACCCACCACCCACGACGGTGCCAGAGCGTCCAGTTCAGTCACGGCTTCTTCGCGGCCCAGCGGGGCTATGGCGTAAGCCGCGCGCACACCGGTCAGGCCCAGGGCCTTGTTGGGTGAAAACAGCTGCCACACACGGTGCAGCTGCGCGTTACCGAGGCTGGGTGTGCCGCTCAGGCGCAGCGGGGCGTAGGCACCATCCAGCACTACGGTGGGTCGTGCAACGGTAAGGTCACCGTCGATCGACGCATACGGCCAGTGCGGCTGCGCGCCACCCAAGGGGCTGGACGGCTCGCAGGCCCAGATCAGGTCGGCATGGGCCATGGCTGCCTCCCCCTGCCCGACTGCCAACCCCCAGGCACGCGCGGCATGGGCATAGTCGCCATAGGCGTGCTTGGGCACCGCTACATGCCGAGCGCCCAGACGGGCCTGCCAGGCGGTAACGCGGTGGATGCATTCGCTGGCACTGGCAGCCAGCAGCACGCGCTCGGGCGCCACAGCGTGAAACGCGGCAAGCCGGGCACGCAAGGCGGTGTAGAGCGGATCGGGGTAGCGGCTGGCGTCGGCGGCCTGGATGGCAGCCAACGCAGTGGGACAGGGGCCGCAGGCGTTGGCGTTGGTGGAAAAGTCCCAGCGCGGCACGCCCTGCGCGTCGGGGCCACCGTGTGGTTGCAGTGTCATGGCAGGCTCCAAAATGCTATCACTACCATAGCAATAAATACAGCAAATACGGGGGCTAATAGCGCATTTGATGCATATGCCACGGCGCGGCCTGTATCCTGGGGCTGGGCCTGACGCCCATGGGCGTGCAGCACGTAACCACCAGGCTTGGCCAGGCGCACATCCAGCGCCAGCGCCATAGCGGCCATAGGCCAGCCGCTGTTGGGCGATGGGGTGCGGGCAGCTTCCTGCGCCAGTTGGCGTGCGCCATGCCCCCCCCCCACCAGCAGGAGCAGTACCGCGGTGATGCGCGCAGGCACCCAGCCCAGCACATCGTCGGCGCGCGCAGCCCACTTGCCCGCCCAGGCCCAGTTGCGGCCTTGGTCGCCCGGGGGGTACATGCCGGGGTAGCCCCACATGGCATCGGCGGTATTGGCAAAGCGAAACAGCGCTGCGCCCGGCAAGCCCAGCAGCACGAACCAGAACAGCGGTGCCACCACGGAGTCGTTCAGGTTCTCGGCCAGGGTCTCAATGGCGCTCTCAATTACCTGGGTTTCGGTCAGGGTGGTAACGTCACGGCTTACCAGGTAGCGCAATCGGGCGCGACCGGCGTCCAAAGATTCGCCCAGGGCCGCCTCCACCGCCTGCACCTCGCGCCGAAGCAACGCCCAAGCCAGCAGAGGCTTGAGCAACACACCCAACAGCAGCCCCTGCAGCCACCACGCTTGCCCTGCCACGGCCATCTGCAGACCCCAGGTCACTACGAAAATCATAGCTGCTTGAGCAATCCACACGAGGGCTCCCAGCCAAAAAGCCTTGTAATCAGGGATTGCAGGGTCTTGTAGCGTGCGGCCCTGCAACCAGGCCCCCGTACGCGCCAGGGCGTGCCCCATCCACACCACCGGGTGCAAGCGTGCGGGTGGCTCACCCAGGGTACGATCCACCGCCAGGGCGACCAGCACCGCCAGCATGGGGACCAGGGCCGCCTGCATACCCAGCCGATCAGTTGCGCGGTTGGGGCTGACCCGTGCGCAGGCCCAGCCGCCCCAGCAAGGCCAGATCGGCATTGCCTTCGGGGTTGGGAGTGGTCAGCAGTTTTTCGCCATAAAAGATGGAATTGGCACCGGCCACAAAGCACAGCGCCTGTACCGCCTCGCTCATGCTTTGACGCCCGGCCGACAGGCGTACGCGCGCCTTGGGCATGGTGATGCGCGCTACGGCCACGGTGCGCACAAACTCGAGCGGGTCCAGATCGGGCTGCTCGGCCAGCGGCGTGCCTGCCACTTTCACCAAATGGTTGATGGGTACGGACTCGGGGTACGGCGCCAGGTTGGCCAGTTCGGCAATGAGCGCAGCACGCTGCAAGCGCGATTCGCCCATGCCCACGATGCCGCCGCAACACACGTTGATACCGGCATTGCGAACGCGAACCAGGGTGTCCAGGCGGTCCTGGTAATCGCGGGTGCTGATGATGTCGTTGTAAAAGTCTGGTGCGGTATCCAGGTTGTGGTTGTAGTAGTCCAGCCCGGCGTCGCGCAGGATCTCGGCGTGGCCGTTTTCCAGCATACCCAAGGTGCAGCAGGCCTCCAGCCCTTCGTCCTTGACGGCGCGGATCAGGTCGGCCACGGCTTCGATGTCGCGGTCTTTGGGCGCGCGCCAGGCCGCGCCCATGCAAACGCGCGTGGCACCGCTGGCCTTGGCGTCCTGCGCTGCCTGACGCACCTCGGCCACAGCCATGAGCTTGCTGGCGGGCACGCCGGTTTCAAAGTGCACGCTTTGCGGGCAGTAGCCACAATCCTCGGGGCAGCCGCCGGTCTTTACCGACAGCAGCGTGGCCAATTCCACCAGGTTGGCATCCCAGTGCGCGCGGTGCACGCTCTGTGCTTGAAACAGCAAGTCGTTGAAGGGCAGCTCCAGCAGCGCGGCCACCTCCTGCACGCTCCACTGCCGCTGCGACACGCGTACAGCAGGCTGCGGCGACTTTCGCGGCGTATGGAATTGGACGGGTTGCACGGCTTCCAACATGGAGAGACCCTTTCATAATTAGTAATTACAGACCGCTATGATACGCGGCCGAGGTAGACACCAAGCTGACGACATCGGTGCGGACTGCACCCAATCGGCGTCAGTCCTCGATGCCCCGTTGCGCCGGAACGCCTGCCTTAAACGCGTGTTTGACCAACTGCATCTCGGTCACCGTATCGCCCAGTGCAATCAACTCCGGCGGGCAACGCCGCCCGGTTAGCACCACGTGCACCTCACGCGGGCGTGTGCGCAAGGTTTCCAGCACATCGTCCAGGGGTAGCCAGCCATAGATCAACGGGTAGGTGATCTCGTCAAGCGTGACCATAAAGAACGCTCCGCCCAGGATGGCGTCCTTGGCCTTTTGCCAGCCTTCGCGCGCGAGCTGGGCGCTGTGCTCCAGGTCCTGGCTCTTCCAGCTAAAGCCGTCGCCCAACCCTTCGATGGGGATACCGATCTGCTCGAACATGCGGTGCTCGCCAAAGCGTGCCGTGGGTACCTTCATGAACTGAAAGATCTTGACGGCCTTGCCACGGCCGTGCGCGCGCAGCGCCAAGCCAAAGGCCGCCGTACTCTTGCCCTTGCCGTCGCCGGTGTTGACGATGACGAGGCCCCGGCGTTCGCCCTCGGCCTTGTCGTAGCGCTTTTCTGTGGGTGGGGTTTCGATGTTCATGCCAATTCCTCCCCTGCCACCTCGGTCGCGTTTTCATCGCTGGGCCGGGGCTGGTCCAGCACCGCCTGGATGTAGGCCTGCGGCAGGCCGTGGCGCTGGGCCAGCGCGGCCGCGCTGGCGCCTTCGGCGTGGTCGGCATGCAGGTTCTGCGTCCAGCCCGCCAGCCCGGTGGAGAGCGAGCGCCCGCGCTTTTCCCCTTCGAGGGTGCTGCCGCCTTCCAGGTCGTATTTGTTTTCGTAGCCACGCGGCGTGACCATCAGCCCGTCGCGCACGAACGTATGGCTGTTGCCGATGATCACCGTGCTGAGCATGCCAATGTCGCACTCGGCCATGTGCTCCAGCGTGGTGAACTCGATGGTCTGGCGTCGACGGTAGGCCGACTTGACGATGGCCACCGGCGTGTCGGCGCGGCGGTGGTGCAAGAAGAGCGCCTGCGCCTGCACGATTTGCTGCGAGCGTCGCCCGCTCTTGGGGTTGTACAGCGCCACCACGAAGTCCGCCGCTGCCGCTGCGTCCAGTCGGCGGGCGATGGCGGGCCAGGGCGTGAGCAGGTCGGACAGCGAAATGGAGCAGAAGTCGTGCGTGAGCGGCGCACCCACCAGCGAAGCGCAGGCGTTGATGGCCGAGGCGCCGGGCACGATTTCCACCTCCACATCGTCCTCGGGCGTCCAGCCGGCCTGGAACAGCACCTCGTAGGTGGGCCCGGCCATGCCGTACACCCCGGCGTCGCCGCTGGAGATGAGTGCCACCTTCTTGCCGGCACGGGCGGCCTGCAGCGCCAGCTCGGCACGGTCCAACTCCTCGGTCATGCCCTTGCGCACGACCTCCTTGCCCTCCAGCAGGTCGGCCACCAGCTTGATGTAGGTGGTGTAGCCCACCACCACATCGGCTTCCCGGATGGCGGCCAGGGCGCGCTGGGTCATGTGGTCCATGTGCCCAGGGCCTATGCCCACGAGCATGATTTTTCCTTGCGATTCGCTCATCATTGGTTTCCTGTCTTCTTTAATTTGACAACGGGCAATGGACACCGTGGCATTGCGCCCGTCTTCGCCACGGTGTTTGACTTTTTCCACCAGCAGGGCCTGCATGGGCAAGGCCTGCGCCAGGCCCAGCGCCTGGGCACCGGCCAGCAGCGCAGCAGCCTCGCTGACCGACGGGGTGCCGGTGTAGCGGCGCACCACCTCGGAGGGGTTGGGCACCGCCACCTGGGCCAGTTGCTCGGGGCGGTAGAACTGCAGCGTCCAGCCGTAGCCTTGCGCCAGCGCCTGCAAGGCGGGCTCATCCGCTTTGAGCGTGATGCTGCCCGCCGCGCGCACCTGCGCCAGCGCCACCCCGGCCTGCGCCAGGGCAGTGTGCAGCGCGTGCTCCACCGTAGCCAGGGGCGTGCCCCGGTCGCAGCCCAGGCCCACAGCCACCGCCATCTCCGTCATGGCGCGCCCTCCTGCGGCGGGCGGTACACCACCAGGCGCTCGTGCAGTTGCTGCCACAAGGCCGGGGGCACCTCGGCGTGCGTGATCCACAGCACGGCGCGGTAGTGGTCCAGATCCACGTCGTCCAGCCGCGCGAAGCGGCGGATGTTATCGGGCAGCGGCGTGGGCCGCGTCCACCAGTGCGGGCTGCCCGCCTCCTGCACCACGGCAATGGGCTCGCCATTGACCACGTGGGCGGAGACCCGGGTGATGTTGATCTTGGGCGCCTCCACGCGCCAGCCCAGGTGGCGGCCCAGGATGTCCACGGGGATGGTGCGCCCCACGTCGGAGGCGGTGGTGAGCACTGGGGTGGCACCCAGCAGGTCGGCCACGCGGCCACTCCATTCGTTGGCACCGCCCACATGGCCCGAGAGCACCGGGATGACAAACTGCGCCGCATCGTCCACCACGATCACACCGGGGTCTTCGTCCTTGCTTTTAAGGTGCGGCGCAATCAGGCGCACCACGGCCCCCAGCGACACAAAGAACACCAGTTGGTCAAAGCGCTGCATCAGCGCAGCCATCTGCGCGCCCATGGCCCCTTCAAAGATATGCAGCGGGTTGGCCGCACCTTGCACCAAGGCGCCGAATTTGCCCGAGGTGCACAGGTGGGCCTGCGGCAGCAGCGCTCCCAGGCGCAGCGCGTGGGCCACGCCGTGGTGCGTGATGGCCACCAGGCCCACGCGCACGTCCTGCACGGCCGTGGCGGGTGCGGACAGCACCACGGTGGAGGATGTATCTGCGCGTACCAGACCCCCACGCTCCCCTGCTGCGCATGGGTCGCTGCCCCCCGGGGGGGCCTTCGCGCCTTCGGGCGGCCGGGCGGCGCTCATTCTTCGCCCTCCAGTGCCGTGGCCGGGGTTTTCTTCAAACAGCCCTTGATGCGCTCACCGCGCACGCGCTGCGGGTTGCGCACCAGCAGCAGCGACAAATAGCTGACCTTGGTGCCCAGCAGTTGCAGCAATTCGCCTCCGGCAAAACTGCGCTCGTCGGGCGCGCCCACGCGCTCGATGAACAGGGCCTGCTCCAACAGGCCGCGCGCCTGCAGCCAGCCGATGAGCTGGTCCAGCAGGGGCTTGACCTTCATCAGCACCAGGGTGTCGAACTCGGGCAGCAACCGGTCCACTGCCTCCACCCCATAGGCGGCGGGGACGATGGCCACGGTGTCGTCCTGCTCGGAGAAGGGCACGTTGCGGCTGGCGCAGGCGGCGGTGAAGGAGTTGACCCCGGCAATGTTGCGCACGCCCACCGCTGGTTCGAGTGCGCGCAGCGTGCGCGCCAGGTGGCCGAAGGTGGCGTAGGTGCTGGCGTCGCCTTCCACCAAAAACAGCACGTCCAGGCCCTGCTGCAGCCAAGGCAGCACGGTGGCGGCGGCCTTGCCCCAGGCGCGGGCGAGCTTTTCGCCGTCATGCGTCATGGGGAACAGCAGCACGCTGTGCTGTTCTGGCGGCGCCAGGTCGGCACGCTGGGTGATCTCGAAGGCGTAGCTGGGCGTCTTGCCGCTGCGCGCGGGGTAGACCCACACGGCGTCGCGGCGCTGCAACTGGGCCCAGGCCGCACGCGTGATCAGGCCCGGGTCGCCGGGGCCCAGGGAGACGCCGATGAGCTGGCCCATGCGGACCTTCACTTCCTGCATCATGCGCCCTCCCCTTGCACAGCCTGCCCGGCCGCCGGGGCCTGCGCGCACACCACCCACACCGGGTTCTCCGCCGCCATGCGGTGCATGTGCAAAATGGGTTTGGAGCGGGAGGCCTGCAACTGCACCACATCCCATTCGGCACCCAGGGCCTTGAGGCACTCCACGGCGGTGCTGAGGTTTTCCAGGGTGACGAAGTTCATCACCAGCCAGCCCTGCGCTCGCAAACGGCGCAGCACCAGGGCAATCAGCTCGGCCAGCTCGCCGCCCGAGCCGCCGATGAACACGGCGTCCGGGTCCATCCAGGCGTCCAGGCCCTCGGGCGCCTTGCCATGCACCACGGTGACGTTGCCCACGCCCCAGGCGGCGCGGTTGGTGCGCACGTTCTCCACATCGTCGGCGTTCTTTTCGATCGCAAAAACATGGCCCTGGCGGCACAGGCGCGCAGCCTCGAGACCGACCGAGCCGGAACCGGCGCCAATGTCCCAGACCACGCTGTTTTCGCGCAGTTGCATGCGCGCCAAGGACACGGCGCGCACCTCGTTCTTGGTGATCAGGCCTTTTTCGGGGGTGCGCTGCACGAACTGGTCGTCCGCCACGCCAAACAGCACCGGCAGCGCACGCGCCGTGCGCCGCCACAGCAGCACCACGTTGGGGTCGGCAAAGCGCGCCTGGGCCAGCACGCGCACCGGCAGGCCCTGCACCACACGCTCTTCACTCAGGCACAGGCGCTCGGCCACGGCCATCTCGAAATCTTCGTCCAGACCTTCCGCCACCAGCATGCGGGCGATGCGGTCGGGGGTGTTGTCCGGGCTGGTGAGCACGGCCAGGCGGTCATGGTGGCGGATGTCGCGCAAAAGCGCGTACAGGCCGTGGCTGGGCGTGCTGCCCACCGCCCATTCGCCCGCGTCCTTGGCGTGGACGGAGGCCAGGCGCATGTCCTGCCAGGGCAGCTTGAGGCGCGCGCAGGCCAGCTGCAGGGTGGACACGTTGGGCAGCACCTCGATGGCCTCCACGCACAGGCGTGCGGCCAGGAAGGGGGCGATCCCGTAGCACAGCGGGTCGCCCGTGGCCAGCACCACCACACGCAGTCCGTCGGCGCGGGCCTGCCGCACCCATTCGGCCACCTGGCCCAGGGCCCCGCCCATATCGCGCTGCAGCGCATCGGGGGCGATGTCCTGGGCGAACAGCGCCAGCGTGCGCTGCGCGCCAATGATCACCTGGGCCTGGCGCAGGTGCTGCAAGGCCTGCGCGCCCAGGCTGGCGGCGCCGTCGTCGAGCACGCCGATGATGCGGCAGGGGGCAGTGATAGGTTCCGGGCTCAAGAGGAGGCCTCCGTGATTTTGTTGCCGTCAAAGTCGCACACCAGCACCCGCAGGGTGAAGGCGTCTTCATAACGCTGGCGCAGCACCTGCACCACACGCTGGGCCAGCGCGGTATGGAAGGCCAGCCCCAGGCCCACCCCGGCCATGCGGTCGCCCGCGTAGCGCGCGGTCTTGGCCGCGCGGATGTCGTCGCACACAGCGGGCGGCGCACCCAGCTCGGCGGCCAGATCGGCTAGCAAGCCGGTGTTCACGTCGGCCCGGCCCGCGTGGGTGATGGTCTCGCCCTGGGCGATTTTGCTGAGCTTGCCCACCATGCCGCCAATGACGACATGGCGTATGCCCGCCTTCACCACCGCACCCAGCGCATAACGCAGGAAATCGCCCATCTGCACAAAGGCGGCTTCGGGCAGGTCGGGGAATTCGCGCATCACAAAGGCCTCGGTGCGCCCGCCGGTGGTCAGCACCACGGTGCTGTGCGCCAGGGTGCCGGCCACGTGCACGCCCTGCACCACGCTGGTACGGTAGGCGGCGGTGGAATAGGGTTTGACGATGCCGGTGGTGCCCAGGATGGAGATGCCGCCCAAGATCCCTAAGCGCGCGTTGGTGGTCTTCTTGGCCATTTCCGGGCCCTGCGGCACGGAAATGGTCACACGCAGGCCCGCGCGTTCCAGCAAGCCGCCAGCCGCCGCGCGCACATTGGCCTCGATGTTGCGCCGGGGCATGGGGTTGATGGCGTGCTTGCCCACCTCCAGGCCCAGCCCTGGCATGGTGACCACGCCCACCCCCACGCCCCCGGCCAGCAGCACCACGCCGGGCTGTTCGGGGAGGAGCTCCACGTCGGCGGTCAGGTGCGCCTTGTCGGTGCAGTCGGGGTCGTCACCCGCGTCCTTGATGACCATGGCATGCGCCTGCGGGCCCTTGCAGCGCCCGTCGTGCACGGCAAAGCAGTGCGTCTGGCCGTTTGGCAGTTGGCATTCCACCTGCGCAGGCACCGCACCCTGCACCAGGCCCAGCGTGGCCGCGCGGGCGGCCGCGGCCGAGCAGGCCCCGGTGGTGAAGCCGGTGCGGGTGCCGCGTGGTAGGCGCTCTTCGCTCATGCGGCCTGGGCCTCGCGTTCGCGGGCTTCGGCCATGCCCAAGAGGGCGTGCAGCGCTGCCACCACCAGGGTGGAGCCGCCCTTGCGCCCGTCGATCACGATCCAGGGCACCTCCGTCACCTCGGCCATCAAGGCCTTGGATTCGGCGGCCGACACAAAGCCCACCGGCATGCCCAGCACCAGGGCCGGACGCGCGCCCTCTTCGCGGATCAGGCGCACCACCTCGATCAGCGCCGTGGGTGCGTTGCCGATGCCGACGATGGCGCCGTCGAGCAGGCCCAGGCGCTGCGCCTTGCGCATGGCCTGCACGGCGCGGGTGGTGCCATCGGCTTGGGCGCGCTCGATCACGTCGGCGTCGCTGATGAACTGGTGCGTGCCCAGGCCAAAGTGCTGCAGGCGCGGCTGCGACAGGCCGACGCAGATCATCTCGACATCGGCCACCAGGCGGGTGGAGTGCGCCAGGATGGCGCGCAGGGCGGTTTCCACGGCGTCGGGGTGAAAGCGGGTGAGGCCGTTGAACTCGAAGTCGGCGTTGGCGTGGATCATGCGGCGCACCACGGGCCATTGCTCGGAGGCGTAGGCGTGGGGGCCGACTTCGCGGTCGATGATGGAAAACGAGTCGTGCTCGATGGCACGGCCTGCGGCGGTGAGCTGCTCGGTCACCACATTGGCGTAGGAGGTTTCGATGGGGTTCGTCACAAAGTCTCCTTCAAGTCTCAAGCGGGTTGGTCGGTGCACGCGGCGGCGTGCGCAAGGGCGCAGCGCTTGGGCGCGGGCGTGTGGAGGTGGTCGTGGTCATCATGGTGGTGTCCATGGTCCTGGCCGCCGTGGTCGTGCCCATGGCCATCGTGGGTGTGCCCGCCCAGGCCGTGCGCCTGGGCAAAGGCGCGGTAGTTGCAGCCGTCGCAGGCAATCAGGGCCTGCGCGTGGCCGTGCAGGGCGTCGAACACGCGCTGTTCCAGCACCGCCAGCACTTCGGGCTCAAAGCCAAAGTAGCGCGTGGATACCACACGCAGCGTGGGGTACTGCGTGCGCAGGTGCTGCACCTGGCGTTCGATGCGCTGTACCAGCGTGCCGTCGAACAGGTAGTACACCAGCACCACCACCTGCGTCATCCCTAGGCGCACCTGGCGCTGCACCACGCCCTCCAGGCGCGGATGGGTAATGCCGGTAAAGGCCAGGTCGACCAGCGGGTGGCCGCTTTCTTCCTGCACCCAGCGGGCCATCTTGGCCATTTCGCCATTGGCCTGCCGGTCGGACGAGCCGCGCCCGAGCAGCACCACGCCGGTGGTGTACGGATCGGGCATGTCCAGCGCCTGCATGGCCGTTTGCAGGCGGCGCAGCATCACCGCCAGCAGCGGGTCGCAGGCGCTCAAGGGCGGCACGTATTGAAAGCGCACCGCGCCGTGCCTGGCACGGGCCGCCTCCAGCGCCTGCGGAATATCCATCTTGGCGTGCCCGGCGGCGTTCAGGATCAGCGGCAGCACCAGCACGCGCTGGGCGCCCCGCGCGGCCGCATCGAGCCCACGCTCCAGCGTGGTCGCGGAAAATTCGATGAAGCACACCTCGATGCGCCACTGCGGCCGCTGCGCGCGCCAGGCCTGCGCGAAGTCTTCGATTTCCTGGTTGCCCGAGGGCTCGCGCGAGCCGTGGCCCACGAGCAAAAGGGTGGTCTGGTTCATGTGGGGTTCTCCTCCTCGGCAGGGGCGCTGGCGCGGCGAAAGCGGTGGGTAAAACGCGCGTCGTAGAGCTTGGACTTGGCCAGCGTGGGCCACTGGCGCGCGCCCAGCGTGGGGCTGGCCACGATCATGGCCTGGCTGACGATCTTGGCTTCGCGGCACAGGGCCTGGATGGTGGCCAGCGTGCCGCGCACGATCTGCTGCTCCCCCGGCCAGCTGGCCTTGTGCACCACCAGCATGGGGGCGTCTTCGGCCCAGCCCGCGGCGCGCAATTCACTGGTCACGCGCCCCAGCAGGGTGATGCTCAAAAACACGCACACGGTGCAGTGGTGGGCGGCGAGCTCGCGCAGGGACTCGCCCTCTGGCATGGGGGTGCGCCCCTCTACGCGCGTGAGCACCACGGTCTGGGTCACTTCCGGCAAGGTCATGCTCTCCACCGCCGCGGCCATGCTGGCCATGGCCGAAGACACGCCCGGCACCACCTGCACAGGCACGCCCGCAGCGTCCAGCGGCTGCACCAGCTCGATGAGGGCGCCGTACAGGCCTGGGTCGCCGGTCTGCAGGCGTACCACGGTGGCGCAGCGCGCCGCCTGGGCAATGAGCCAGGCCGACATCTGCTCCAGCGTCATGTCCTTGCTGTCGGCAATCTCGCAGCCCGGCGGCGCCCAGCGCGTGGCGGCCTCGCTCACCAGCGAACCGGCGAACAAGATGGCGCCCGCGCGCTCGATCAGACCGCGCCCCTTGACGGTGATGAGGTCCGGGTCGCCCGGCCCTGCGCCCACAAACCAGACGGTGCCCATGGCCATGCGCCGCTCCTTCAGGCAGCGTGGTGCAGGCGGTGCTGCACCCACAGGCTACCTTGCAGGCCGCGCAGGTGCTTGGCCAGGGCCAGCACGGCCAGGTCGATCAGCGGCTCGGCCAGCACCACACCCATGTAGGCGGCGCCAAAGCTGGAAATCTGCGCCAGGTTGTCCACGCCCATGCCACGGCCGTACAAGGCCCAGAACCCCACCCACAGCACGATGCCGCCCTGGTACGCCACCGAGAGCTTGAACGCCTGGGCGTAGCTGATGTCCACATAGGCCGTGGCAGCGGGAATGATGCGGCGCGCCAGGGCCGCCATGGCAAACAGCGGCACCAGCAGCGTGGTGACGTTCATGCCGTACTGCGGCAGGTCGTGCGGGGCAAAG
This sequence comes from Rhodoferax sp., assembly GCA_046348185.1. GTDB lineage: Bacteria > Pseudomonadota > Gammaproteobacteria > Burkholderiales > Burkholderiaceae_C > Allorhodoferax. Next base: position 936,045 of record JAXMER010000013.1, read on the forward strand.
AACAGGCCCTGCACCAGCAGGCCAGCCGCCAGGCCCAGGGCTGCGGGTGCGGCGCCCAGCAGCAGCAGCAGCGTGGTGCCCAGAATCAGGTGCACCTCCGACACGCCGATGGGGTGGTGGGGCAGCACTTCAAAGCAGCAAAACACCAAGGCCGTGGCCAGCAGCGTGCGCACCGCCAGCGCGGCCACGCCGTCCTTGCGGATGGCCTGCAGCGCGAGTGTGGCCGCGTAGCCCAGGGTCGCGGAAGCGGTGGCGTAACTCAGCGCGATCTTGGCGCCATCTACTAGTCCAGGTTCAATATGCATACTTGTGCTCCTCATGAAAGGCGTTGTCTCCAACGCGGGTTGAAAAGATTTGCGAAATCGCGGGTATGTTCAACGCACCGTGCACGGCAACGCCACCCATTGCCCCTCAATGGCATGGATGGCAATGCGCTGGTCAAACACATCCACCAGAGCCTGGTGCGTGGCCGCATCGCCGCTGGCACCGTGGTGCAGCACACGGCCCTGCGCCATGACCACCACGCGGTCGGCATGCAGGGCCATGCCGATTTCGTGCAGCACGCTCACCACCGTATGACCCCGCTGCACCAGGCCTTGCACCACCGCCAGCCAGTCGGCCTGGTGCGGTGGATCCAAATTGGCCAAGGGTTCGTCCATCAGCAACACCGGCGCCTGCACCGCCAGGGCGCGTGCCAGCAGCACGCGTTGGCGCTCGCCGCCCGACAGCTGGCCCAACGCACGCCAGCGCCAATCCCAGGCTTGCGTAGCGCGCAGGGCTTGTTCCACGGCGGCTTCATCAGCGGTGCTGGCCGGTGCCAACCAGGCTTGGTGGGGCAAGCGCCCGAGCATGGCCACATCCCACACGGTCAGGTCATCGGCTGAAGTCTCGTTCTGCCCCAACCAGGCCAGCTGGCGCGCGCGTTCCCGCACGGGAAGGCTGGCCAGCGGCTGGTCCCACAGCGCCACCGTGCCCGTACAGGGCAGCACCCCGGCCAGGCACTTGAGCAACGTGGACTTGCCCGCGCCGTTGGGGCCGACGATGCTGGTCCACTGCCCCGCTGCAATGCCCACGGACAGCCCGTGCAGCACCGCCGTGCGGCCGACTCCACTGCCCAGGCTGGCGTACAGGCCCTCGGCACGCAAAGCCACGCAAGCCGACCGGTTCATAACGCGCCCCCGACCTTGGCCGACCCGCGGTGCATCAGCCACAGCAGATAGCCGCCGCCCAGCACCGCCGTCAACACCCCTACGGGCAATTCCTGCGGCGCAATCAACCAGCGCGCCAGCGTGTCCGCCGCCATCAGCAGCACCCCGCCCACCAGACTGGCCAAAACAATGAGCTGACCATGCGTAGTCTTGATGGCCGATCGCACCAGGTGCGGTGCTGCCAGTCCCACAAAGGCGATCAAGCCGGTTTGCGCCACGGCCGTGCCCGTAGCCAGAGCCAGCACGCCCACCAGGGCCGCGCGCATGGGCACCACAGGCAGGCCCAGGCTTTGGGCCGTGGCGTCGCCCAGGCTCAGGGCATCGAGCACGCGCGAAAGCAGCCAGGCCGCCACCAGGCTCACCAGCCAGGCCACCACCATCAGCACCAGAGACACCCAGCCCACAAAGGCGGTGGAGCCCAACATAAAGGCCCACATGGCCTGCAGCGAATCGGGCGATGCCATCAGCACCAAGTGCGTAACCGCGCCCAGTACGGCACCCACGATGACACCGGCCAAGAGCAGGCGCAAGGTATGCCCCACGCCGCGCGACAGCACCAGCGTAAGCACAATCGCCGCCACCGACCCCAGGAATGCAGCACCGGTGAGCCCCAGGCGCACCAGCACACTGTTGGAAAACACCCCGATGACCAGGCCGCCTTGCGACGCACCGCCACCCAACATGCCCGCTGCACCGCCCATGGCGGCCAGGGCCAGGGCCACACCCAGCGAGGCACCGGAGGCACTACCCAACAGATACGGGTCTGCCAGCGGGTTGCGAAACAGGCCCTGCGCCACGGCACCGGCCAGACCCAGCAAGGCCCCGGCGGCCCAAGCCCCCACGGTACGTGGCAGCCGAATCTCCCACACGATTTGCCGCGCCATGGCGGCGCTTTCGGGGTCGCTGGTGCCACTGAGCAGCGGCTGCAGCAGGTTCTCAAAGCCTACACTGCCCACGCAAACGCCCAGTGTGGTCAGCGCCAGTGCCCCCAGCACCGTGGACCACAGCATCCAGCGTACGCGGTTTTGCATCATGGCTTGCCCGGCCCCCGATAGGGGGACTTGTCCGCCAGGCAGCGAGCCATCAAGCGCGCGCCTTCGGCCATGCGCGGACCGGGTCGGATGAGCGCATCGGCCTCGTCGCTGGGGAAGATACAGACACGCTGCTCACGCATCGCCCGGATGCCCTGCCAGCCGGGGCGCTGCTGCAGGCCATCGGCGCTGCGCTGGCCGATCAGGATCACATCCGGGTTGGCACGCACAATGAACTCGGGGTTGAGCTTGGGGAACGGCCCCATGTCGGCAGTCACGATGTTCCGCGCCCCCAGGCGCTTGAGTGTTTCACCGATAAAGGAGGACTCCCCCGCTGCGTATGGCCCCTGGTTGACTTCGAAGTACACCTTGGCCCCCAGCAGCCCGCGCGGAATGGATTGCCCCGCAGCGGCAACCCCGGCGTCAATGGCACGCCACACGCGCTGGGCGTCGGCTACTTCCAGCAATTGCCCCAGTTTGAGCAACACACGCTGCACATCGGCATGGGATTTGGGCTCCAGCACCACCACCTTGATGCCCAGGGCCTCCAGCCGTTCGGCCACGCGCGAGGACTTGGCCGCCAGCACCACATCGGGTCGCAGCGCGACGATGGCCTCCACATTGGGGTCGATGCCGCCGCCCACCTTGGGTAGCTTCTGCACGGATTCGGGGAAGTTGGAGTACCGGTCCACCGCCACCAAGCGCGCGCAGTGCCCCAGCTCGCACACGCTTTCGGTCAGCGACGGCAGGATGCTGACCACGCGCTGGGGCACGCCTTTGAAGTTGACGGTGACGCCACGGTCGTCGGTGACCGTCGCGGCCTGAGCGGCCAGGTTGCCGAGCAGGGCCAAGCATGCAAACACCGAAAGGAAAAAGACTTTGTGTTTCATGGCGCATTCTTCAAGAGCAGAGGCAGCCCAGCCGCCATCAAGGTCACACGCTGGCACACGGCGGCAACATCCTGGTTCAACCGCCCCAGCGCATCCACAAACGCACGCACCTCGCGCCCCAGCGGAATCACGCCCAGGCCGATTTCGTTGCCGACCAATACCACGGGGCCGAGAGCTTGTTGAATTGCTACTAAAAGCATAGCGTTCTGCGTAGCATTTACGGGGGCTATCGGACAGAATGACTGAGTGTTTGGCTCCGCATCCCCCGCGTGTTGCGCGCGCTCCCCCTTTACCTGCGCAAAACACTCAGCCCTTCTGCCCTGGTGCGGCTGGTGTTCATGCGCAGTACTGGGCATCAGCAGGTTCGTCAACCACAACGTCAGGCAATCCACCACCAGCAGGGTCTGGGGGGTGCTGTGCTGCGTGATGGCCTGCGCCAGCGCCAGCGGCTCCTCTACCGTAGCCATGCCCGGCACACGCTCGGCCCTGTCGGCCTGGTGGCGGGCGATGCGGGCGCGCATCTCGTCATCCCACGGTTGGGCGGTGGCGATCAGCACCGCGCGGTGGTCAGCACCCTGCCCCAGCCATTGGCGGGCCAGCAGTTCGGCGCGGCGCGACTTCCCGCTTTTCTGGCCGCCCAGGATCAGTTCACTTCGAACGATGGTCGACACCGTCATCGCAAGGCCCCCGATTGATCGGCATCCATCCAGCGTGTGACGATGGCGTGCAGTTGCCCCACGCCGTCGGTCAGTGCCGCTGGGCCGGGCTGGAGAATGTCGCAGGACTTGATTTCAAACAGCTGGCCGTGGCGCACCGCGTTGACCGCTTGCCAACCCGCACGCGCCGCCACGTTCTCAGGGCGAAATTTCTTGCCGCACCAGGAGCCGATGATGATGTCGGGGTTGCGGCGCACGATCTCCCCGCTGTCGGCAATGATGCGTTGCTTGCCCGCGCGTTCTTTCGCCAACTCGGGAAAGCAATCGTCGCCCCCGGCAATGCCCAGCAACTCGGATACCCAGCGGATGGCACTGATGGGTGGCTCGTCCCACTCTTCAAAGTACACCTTGGGCCTGCGGGCACCGGCGGCCACACGCTGGACCACAGCCGTTTCGATAGCGCCAAGCTGTGCCTGCATGGCGGCGATACGCTCCAGGCCTTGCGGCCCCTGCCCTACCGTGGCGGCCACTTGGTAGAGCATGGAAAAGATCTCGGCCACGCTGCGCTGGTTGAAGATGGTGACCTGCACGCCCTGGCGCACCAGTGCCGAGGCAATGTCGGCCTGCATGTCGGAAAAGCCCAGCACGCAGTCGGGCTGCAGTTCCAGGATCTTGTCGATCTTGGCGCTGGTAAAGGCACTCACCTTGGGTTTCTCTTCGCGCGCACGGCGTGGGCGTACCGTGTAGCCCGAAATGCCGACAATGCGATGTTCCTGTCCCAGAGAATACAGCCACTCGGTGGTTTCTTCGGTCATGCAGACAATACGCTGCGGGCCTTGAGGGGTTTCTCGCCAAGATGCTGTCATGCGCCGCCTCCCGATGCCGCCGTGAACAGTCCCACCACCGCCGGCGGACAGGATGGGAACCATGCATGGAAGTAACTCGCACGCACACAGCCCTGCTGCCAGAGGGCTTCGCCAGAGTCGGGTTGCGGATCGGCGTCAGGACGCGCGGTGCGAGCCACCGGCTGCAGGTCAGTCGCCGTGGTCGAGTAATGAAAAGTATGGCCACGCAGGGTACCGCTAGCCAGTGCAAGCTGCTGCGGCCCTAGGGCCGCCAGGCGCTTGTGCATGGTGACGACACCGGGCAGCAGACCCCACAGCGGCACACGTTCGCCGCTTACCAGCTCCAGCGTGTCAAACAACGCCATCATGCCGCCGCACTCGGCCCATACGGGTTTGCCTGCGGCCACATGGGCGGCCAGGCTGTCGCGCAGGCTGGTGTTGGCGGCCAACGTCGGCGCGTGCAGCTCAGGGTAGCCACCGGGCAGCCAAACGGCGTCGCACATCGGCAAGGCCCCATCAGCCAGGGGCGAGAAAAACACGATCTCGGCTCCCAAGTCGTGCAAACAATCCAGATTGGCCGCGTAGATAAAACAAAACGCCGCATCGCGCGCCACGGCGATGGTTTTGCACTCCAACGTAGCAAAGCTGCGAGGGTGGGTGTTTTGCGCAGGTAAAGGAGGAGCCCGCAACGCGGGCGGGGGACACGGAGCAAAATACCCGCCCTCGCAGCTTTGCGGACCGACAGAAGGAGCTTCAAACACTACTGCCCAGCGCTCCAAATCTTGCAGGCCCATCTGCCCCAGGTGGGTTGCAGCCAAAGCATCGGCCGCAAGATCCAATCGCGCCAATGCATCGGGCAACTCGTCAGCAAGTGTCAGCCCCAGATGGCGTTCAGGCAGCACCATATCGGCGTTGCGCATCAATGCACCCAGCCAGGCTTCGGGGTCTTGCAGACTGGTACGCAGCATCTCGGCATGGCGGCTGCTGGCGACCCGGTTCGCCAGCACCCCGGCCCAACGCAAGCCCGACCGGTAGTGTTGCAGACCAAAAGCAAGCGCACCAAAGGTGCCCGCCATGCTGGAGGCGTCCACCACGGCCAGCACCGGCAGACCGAAACGCTGGGCCAGATCGGCGGCACTGGGGTCACCGTCAAAGAGGCCCATGACACCTTCCACCAGGATCAGATCAGCATCCTGCGCAGCCGCAAGCAGGCGCGCACGGCAGTCGGCCTCGCCATTGATCCACAAATCCAGCTGGTACACCGGCGCGCCACTGGCCAGGCCGTGCCAGACCGGGTCCAAAAAATCCGGCCCGCACTTGAACACGCGCACGCGCCGCCCCTGACGCGCATGCAAACGCGCCAGGGCACTGACTACAGTGGTTTTACCCTGCCCCGACGCCGGGGCAGCGATCAAAACGGCCGGGCAGGTAGCGTGCTCCATGGGTGCCCTCACATCGACCAGTTGAGTGCAACAAAAAGGTTGCGCCCCGGGGTGGAATAGGTATTGGCCAGCATGTACTGGGCATCGGTGGCATTGTTCAGGCGAGCCAGCAGCGAAACCTGCTTGTGCAGCTGGTAGGTCAGCCCCAGGTTGAGCACGGTGTAGCCGGGCAGTACATCGCGTCCGCTGAACGACAGGTTGTTGTCCTCGCGGTCGCTGGACACCTTGATCTCACCGAACACCGCCAGAGCCCCCAACCGATGGTTGACCCGGGCGTTGAACACGTTCTGCGCGATACGCACCAGGCGTTGGTCGTTGGTGGCCGGGTTGCTGGAATACGAGCGCGGATCAGCATAGTCATACGACAGCGCATAGCTGCTGTCACCCGTCGCCCATTCGCCGCTGAACGTGACGCCGCGCAGTACCGCCAACGCGCTTTGCGCGTTATTGGCTGGGCTGATGAATCCCTGGATGTCGTTGTGGTACACCACCGCCCCCAACGACAGGCCACCGGCGTGGTATTTCAGACCGGCTTCAGAACCCCGATTGCGCTGGGGCTGCAAAGCGGGATTGCCATAACCTGGGTAATACAACTGGTTGAAGGTGGGGGCCTGGAAGCTGGTGCCCATGCTGGCAACGGCACGCACTGTGTCCGTGAGCCGCACACCGCCAGAGGCCGACCAATTGTTGACGTTGCCAAACTGGGAGTTGTCATCGTTGCGCGCCACCAGCAAGGCATTCCACGATGCGCGGTTGAACGCGTAGGACACCAAGGCACTGCGCACATCGCGGCTGGTAACGGTGTAGACGGTCGAGCTGTCCACCGACTCCGAGCGGTTCTCCACGGTGAGCGAGAGCACGTCCTTGTCCAGCGTGATGTCGTTTTGCCAGGTAGCCTGGCGGCGGTTGGTGTTGAACTTGCTGTTGCCGCCCCAGGCACCGTCGGCGATGCGGAAATAGTCGCTCAAGGACTGCTCGTCGCTGCTTCCCACGGTGAGCGTGGCATGCCACTGTGACAGCCACTGCGCGTCCCACTTCAGCGTGGCGTTGTTCAAGACGGCTCGGGCACGGGCATCACTGGTCAGCGGTGTCAAACCCAGCGGATTGGGCCACGGGGTGGAATCGAATTGGTAGTCGGTATCGCTATGCAGCAGGTTCAGGCTTACGGTGTGGTCGCGGCCAAGTTTGGCGCGGAGTTTGGCATCCGCACTGGTGGCGGTGAAACCATCGGCATCCGGGTTGAAACTGTAGGACGCTGGATTGGAAATCACGCTGATACCCGTGGCTTTCTCGCGCGAAACGCCCAGGCTGTAGCCCAGTATGCCGCTGCTGCCGCGCACCGAGGCGCCGATCTGCTGCTGGCCATCCGTACCAGCACCCAGGCTGGCGTCGGTCTGCACCACTTCGCTGGCTTCGCGGGTGAAAACCTGGATCACGCCGCCCACAGCGTCGGGGCCATACAGCGCCGACGCGGGTCCACGCAGCACTTCGACGCGCTCGATACGCGACAGCGGCAGGTTTTCCAGCGTGGCCCCGCCTGAAGTGGCCGAGCCCACCCGCACGCCATCAATCAGAATCAGCGTTTGTGACGAGCTGGCCCCCCGCAAAAAGAGGCCGGTGGAGGAACGGTAACTACCGTTGCTGGTGATCTGCACGCCAGGCAACTGCGAAAGCAAGTCACGCAGAGACAATTGACCAGCCAGGTCCAGCTGAGCGCGGTCAATAACCGACACGTCGGCAATGACGTCCGTGATGGGTGTGGCCACCCGGCTGGCAGTGACGACGGTTTCGGGAAGTTGAACTTGCGCGTGCAAGGGAAAAGCAGCAGCCAGCGCCAGACTGAGCGTGGCACGACGTGCACCATAAGTGCGATTTTTCATGACAGAAGGAAAACCCAAGACAAATGCCCTCGCTGTCTTCCCCGACAGCGCATGGGCGTAACAACCCCGCGCAGGACGCGGGACCACCGTGTTGGCCGGTATCCGGGCTGGTGGAGCAACTCCCCTCGCCTTCCCAGACGCGTGTTCAAAGCGTCCAGTGGCATTTGAGAAGAGCGGAATCAGGAAGATCCGTCCACTTACCGTTGCGGGGGCAGCGCAGGTTAGGATTGCCAGGGTTGGCGTTCCCTCCTGCTTCCCGTTGAACTGCGGCGTGTGAACCACGCCGCGAGAACCAACGTGCGAATTCTACGGCAGTTGGCTGTCTCAAACCCTACAATGCCGCTTCTATGGCCCATCCGAATCTTTCCGATCAGATTGCCGAACGCGTTGAGCGCCTGCTGGTGCGTTACGGTGAATTGCAACGCACCAACGCACTGCTGTCCAGTCAGGTGGAAACCTTGACTCAGGAGCGGGACTCGTTGAAGTCACGCCTGAATGCTGCGCGCGCCCGGGTGGACGCACTGCTGGAGCGCATCCCAGAAGCCGTTGCCTCGCACAAAGATCCGTCATGAAGCAGCTTGAAGTCCAGATCATGGGGCAGACCTATTTGCTGGGGTGCCCACAAGGGGGCGATGCCCGCCTGCTTGAAGCGGTTGAGCGCGTGGACTCTGCCATGTGCAAGATCCGCGATGCTGGTAAGGTCCGCGCCCGGGATCGCATCGCGGTTCTAGCCGCACTGAATTTGGCGTTTGAATTGCCCGACCGAACCGCCGAGGCGCCAGCCCCACAGGACACGCAAGTCGACAACCACACCAACTTCCCCGACGGGGACCCGGCATTGGTGTCGCTGCTGGAGCGACTGGATCAGGCGCTAGGTGATGATGGTCGCCTGATTTGACGACAAAGCGGCAAAAAAGTAGCCGGTCCACGACTGGGCACGCACCCGCGCCGAGGAATGCGGAGTATTTCAAGGTAAAATCGCGGGTTGCAGTCGGAGCTTAGTCAAACTCTGTCACGTTTGATCCCGCTGCCACGACCAGAACACGAGACTCAAACTACCTTATGGCGATCGTTGTCAACAAGCCCATCCCCGAATTTGAAGCCAACGCCACCGGTGGTGTCAAAGTAACCAATACGAACCACGCGGGCAAGATCCTGGTGCTGTATTTCTATCCTAAAGACAACACACCCGGCTGCACCACTGAAGCGATGCAGTTTCGCGACAAGTACAAGGATTTTGTCAAAGCCGGAGCAACGGTGTTTGGCGTGTCACGCGACAACATGAAATCGCATGATGAATTCAAGGCCAAACTGGAATTGCCCTTTGAGTTGATCGCAGACACGGAAGAAAAGATGTGCCACATGTTCGGCGTGGTCAAGAACAAGATCATGTATGGCAAGAAGGTCAAGGGCATTGAGCGCAGCACCTTCTTGATTGGCGCTGACGGTGTCCTCAAAGAAGAGTGGCGTGGCCTGAAGGTTCCGGGCCATGTGGATGAAGTACTCAAGGCCGTCAAGGCACTGAAAAAAGTCGCTTGAATTTGCGGGAAATCGTAGCGACAGAAAGTCACTTGCGTCGTGCATAATGGGCCAATGCCCTTGCCCTCTGCCCCGACAAAACCCGCCGATCGACTCCCCGCCAAGGCCTTTTCGGCCCTTACTCCCAGCCCGCGAAGCCCCACCAGCAAGGCGTCCTTCGTGTCCGCACATGAAGTGACTTCCGAACCTGGTCACGTGATGGACAAGGCGACCTTGCCTCGCCAAGCCGGACGCAAGAAGGCGTCGAGCGCTCCACCTGTGCCTTTGAAATCGGATGCACGAGCGCCTGCCAAAGTCACGGCCGCCGCCGCGCAGGAAAAACCTGCGCCTTCCAAACGCAGCAAGAAGGTGGTTGTCTCCGGTCCTACTAAACTCTTTGTGCTAGACACCAACGTTCTGTTGCACGATCCGATGTCCTTGTTCCGCTTTGAAGAGCATGACATCTTTCTGCCCATGATCGTGCTGGAAGAATTGGACGGCCACAAAAAGGGCATGACCGAAGTCGCCCGCAATGCACGCCAAAGCAGCCGGACGCTTGACGCCTTGGCGGCAGCACCCGGAGCCGATATCGCCGCTGGATTTGATTTGTCCAGCACCGGCAACAAGGATGCAAGGGGCAAGTTGCTGTTCCAAACGCAGCCCTTGCAATACCACCTGCCCACCAGCCTTCCGCAGGGCAAGGCGGACAACCAGATCCTCGGTGTCGTCGAAGCCTTGCGCCAGCAGTACGCCCCGCGCGAAGTGGTTCTGGTGTCCAAGGACATCAACATGCGGGTCAAGGCCCGTGCCCTGGGTTTGGCCACCGACGATTACCAGAACGACAAGACACTAGAAGACGGTGATTTGTTGTATTCGGGCTCGCTAGCATTGCCACCCGATTTCTGGAGTACGCACGGCCAGCAGGTCGAAAGCTGGCAACAGGGCCAACACACGTTTTACAAGATTGACGGTCCAGTCGTACCTGCATTGCACATCAATCAGTTTGTGTATTTTGAATCGCCCGGCGAGCCCAGTCTCTATGCCCGTGTCACCGAAATTCGCGGTAGCGTCGCCGTCCTCAAAACACTCAAGGATTTCAACCACCTCAAAAATGCGGTCTGGGGTGTTACAACCCGCAATCGTGAGCAAAACTTTGCCATGAACCTGCTCATGGACCCGGATGTCGACTTCGTCACCCTCACCGGCACGGCCGGCACCGGCAAGACCCTGATGGCCCTGGCTGCTGGTCTGACCCAGGTGCTGGATGACCGTCGCTACACCGAAATTATCGTCACCCGCGCCACTGTAAGCGTTGGGGAAGACATCGGTTTTCTGCCCGGTACCGAAGAAGAAAAGATGGGGCCCTGGATGGGCGCGCTGGACGACAACCTGGAGGTGCTAGGCAAAACGGACACCAGCGCCGGCGAGTGGGGCCGCGCCGCCACCAACGAGCTGATCCGCAGCCGCATCAAGATCAAAAGCATGAACTTCATGCGGGGGCGCACCTTCATGAACAAGTACGTCATCATCGACGAGGCGCAAAACCTCACGCCCAAGCAGATGAAGACGCTCATTACCCGCGCAGGCCCAGGCACCAAGATCATCTGCATGGGCAATCTGGCCCAGATCGATACCCCTTACCTCACAGAGGGGTCGTCGGGACTGACCTACGCCGTGGACCGCTTCAAAGGCTGGCCGCACGGTGGCCATATCACGCTGGCACGTGGCGAACGCTCACGCCTGGCCGATTTTGCCAGCGATGTCCTGTAATCAATAGTCCCCCGACCCGCTCGCCAAACTCTCGAACTTGGTCAACGGCTTCAAGAACGCCAGCTTCACCGTCCCCGTCGGGCCGTTACGCTGCTTGGCGATGATGACCTCAGCCACGCCCGGCTCCTTGCACTGGTCCTTGGTGTAATACTCGTCACGGTAAATGAACATGATGATGTCGGCGTCCTGCTCGATGGCGCCGGATTCGCGCAGGTCACTCATCATGGGACGCTTGTCGGGGCGCTGCTCCACGCTTCGGTTCAACTGGGACAGTGCAATCACTGGACACTGCAGTTCACGCGCCAACATCTTGAGTCCTCGCGAGATTTCACCCAGCTCCGTGGCACGGTTCTCCCCATCACCGCTGGTACCGCTCATCAATTGCAGGTAGTCCACGACGATCAAGCCCAGTTTGCCGCAGTTTCGCGCCAGGCGACGTGCATTGGCACGCAATTCACTCGATGTAAGTCCGGCACTTTCGTCAATGTGCAGGGGCATGTCACGCAAACGCTCCACCGCTTCGGCCAGACGCGGCCATTCGTCATCCTTGAGCCGCCCCGTGCGCAGATGCCCCTGGTCGATGCGCCCAATGGAACCTACGATACGCACCGCCAACTGCGCGGCGCCCATTTCCATGGAAAACACCGCCACCGGTAGACCTTCATGCAAGGCCACATGCTCGGCAATGTTGATTGCCAAAGCTGTTTTACCCATGGATGGGCGCGCTGCCAAGACAATCAGGTCACCTGCCTGCAAACCAGCGGTCATTCGATCAAGGTCATAGAAACCTGTGGGAACGCCTGTCACGTCGTTGGGGTTGTCGGCCATTTCCTGCACACGGTCGAGCAGGTTCACAACCAGCGCCTCCATACTCTGGAAGCCCTGTTTGTTGCGCTTACCCTGTTCGCTGATGGCAAATATCTTCCGCTCGGACTCGTCCACGATGTCATTGACGGGACGTCCTTGCGGGTTGAAGGCTGCGGTAGCGATTTCATCGCTGGCGGTCACGAGTTTGCGCAGTAGTGCGCGTTCCCGCACGATTTCGGCATACCGGTGCAGATTGCTGGCACTGGGAACGAACTGCGCCAGAGAATTCAGATACGCAAGCCCTCCCACCTCCTCACTACGACCCTGGTTTTGCAGGTGCTCAAAAACCGTGATGACATCGGCAGGCTTGCCTGCATTGATGAGCGCACCAATCGCCGAAAAAATCAACCGGTGTTCATAACGATAGAAGTCGGTTTCGTTGAGAAGATCACCAACTCGGTCCCAGCGTTCATTGTCCAGCAGCAATCCGCCAAGCACACTGGATTCGCCCTCGATCGAGTGCGGAGGCACGCGCAATTGTGCAACTTGCGGGTCCGCAGCATAGTCTTCAACAGTTGGCAGCATGTCGTGGGTGGAATTCAAGGGATAGGAGAAAAAACACAGTCGACAAGCTTAAGTCCACACCATCACAAAGTCGAGTGAAAGCCTGGGTACAAACCAGGTAGATCGTGTTGATAGCTTGGGGAAATCCGTGGATAAGTGTTGGACGCGTCAGCAGGAAATGAAAAAAGCCGCAAGGAGATAACCCCTCACGGCCTCTAGAAAATCGGCCAACTCCTTCAAGAAGGAGTGGCGCAGAGAACCTGGATCAGGCTGTTTCGCCGTAAACCGATACGTTGATATCGACGACTACGTCGGTATGCAGCGCCACACTGACCGAGCTATCACTGACGATCTTGATAGGACCATTGGGCATGCGAATTTGGGACTTGACGACTTTGTAGCCTTGCTTGCCCAATTCTTCGGCAATATCGGTATTGGTAACGGAACCGAACAAGCGTCCATCAACACCCGCCTTTTGGGTCAGCTTGATGGTGGTGCCAGCCAGCTTTTCACCCAAGCCTTGCGCCTCAGCCAACTTGGCGGCAGCTGCCTTTTCCAATTCAGCACGCTTTGCTTCAAATGCAGCCTTGGCTTCAGCGGTCGCGCGGCGAGCACGGCCAGAGGGAATCAGAAAGTTACGTGCGTAACCGTCCTTGACTTTGACGATATCGCCCAGATTACCCAGGTTCACGACCTTGTCGAGCAGAATGATTTGCATGGTCGGTACTCCTTAGATCTTGTGCTGGTCGCTGTAGGGCAACAATGCCAGGAAGCGGGCACGCTTGATGGCGGTGTTGAGCTGGCGCTGGTAAATCGCACGGGTGCCGGTCAGGCGTGCGGGAATGATCTTGCCGTTCTCAGCGATGAAGTCACGCAGGGTGTCGATGTCCTTGTAGTCGATCTCCTCGACGCCAGCCACGGTGAAGCGGCAGAAGCGCTTGCGCTTGAACAGCAGGTTTTGTGCCGGACGCTTGGGACGCTTGTCCTTGTTGAATTTCTTGAACGTTGCCATGAGAGGCTCCTGAAAAATTAATCTTGCGAAAACTCTTGAATATGAAAAACCAGGCCTTTGCTATTGCGGGGTGCCGCCAGAAAACCATGGAAGGTCCTGGTCGTACCAATCGGCTGTTGCTCCAGTCGTTCGGCTACCGTCCCTAATGCCACAGCTCTGACACCCAACTTCACCAGTCGCTCCTGACCCGCCTCTAGAACCTGGGACTCGTGTTCGAGTCGCATATTCAACGCGGGCAATCCTGCGGGTGTATAGCGAAGCGCTTCGCGCTCAGAAATACAAGCTTGCAGAACCAGTGAATTCGTTGACACGCTCCGTAATGCGCGGCTTTAGCCTTGGAACTCAGCCTGTTGGGTCTTGCGCGATTCTTCGCGCTCGACGGTCTTCATCATGGAAGAGGGCCCCGTTTCCGCTTTCTTCTTCAGGACGGTCAGATGGCGCAACACTGCATCATTGAACTTGAATGCATGCTCCAGCTCGGACATCACTTCCTTGCCAGCTTCAATATTCAAGCACAGGTAATGCGCCTTGGCCAACTTGTTGATCATGTAGACCATCTGACGACGGCCCCAGTCTTCCACACGATGCACCTGGCCGCCACCGGCGGTGATCATGCCTTTGTAACGCTCGAGCATGGCGGGAACCTGCTCGCTCTGATCCGGATGGATCATGAGAACGATTTCGTAATGACGCATTGATACTCCTTTTGGATACCCCGACCAAGCGGGAAAGAAAAGCTGCCCTCCGCGTCCAATGGAAGTGCAGCAAGGCGAAAAGCCCTCTATTCTAGCCGATTTGTCGGCGACTGGAATCCAGGGACTCGGAGAATCCTGAGAAGATCGGTTTCGAATCAGGCCTGAGCACGCTCATTACAACCGTCACTACGACGCCCGCTGCTACCCCAAATACACCAGCAGAAACGGGCTGGATACCCCACCATAGACCATCGCCGGCCAGATGCAGCCCGGAACGAACGGCGGGAATGTTGACGGCCATGTAGTAGATGGTCACGCATAGACCTGTAAGCATGCCTGCGATTGCGCCAATCCTTGAAGTGCCGGGCCAGAAGATTCCAAGCACCATGGCCGGCACGAACGCAGCGCCAGCCAGCGAGAACGATGCAGACACCAGATAGAGGATACCCGCTGGACGCTGCGCGGCCACGTAGGCAGCGATCAGGGCGACGACCAAAAGAGCGAACTTGGACCACATGACCCGGCGCATCGCTTCCGCCTTATCCGAATTGCCCTGAAAGTAAACATCATGCGCAACGGCATTTCCAATCGTCAGCAACAAACCGTCAGCGGTGCTAAGTGCGGCCGCAAGCCCTCCTGCAGCAACCAACACTGAAACAACATAAGGCAGACCGCCAATTTCAGGCGATGCCAGCATCACGAAGTCGGCTCCGATGTTGAGTTCAGCGAACTGCAATACACGGTCGCCATTGATGTCGGCCAAGGTCAGCAGGCTGGAATCGCGGGTCCACTGTGCAACCCACCCGGGCAGACTATCAAACGGTTGACCCACCAAGTGCGCCATGACTTCATACTTCACCAGTACTGCCAAGGCCGGTGCCGATAGATACAGGATGGCAATGAAGAACAAAGACCACGCCACTGCACTGCGCGTCTCGGAGACCGTCGGTGTCGTGTAATACCGGGTCAGCAAATGCGGCAGCCCTGCCGTGCCGACCATTAAACAAAACATCAGCGCAAGAAAATTGAGACGAGAGCCGTTATATTCCTCGCGTTGTTCGGGCGTCCCGTCGGGGTCACCTGAAAAGGGTTTGGCGTGCTGCGGCATGCCCCCAAGAGGTTTCGCCCGGCTCTGGTATTCCTGCAGTTCACGGGTCCAACGCTCACGCGCGGCGCGTGCGTCTTTCGGTAGCGCAGCAAGCTCGCGACGCAAGGCAACTGCTGTTTCGTTTTCGGCCCGGCGATCACCCAACGATCGCAAGCGGGTCCGCAGATCCAAACGCTCGGCGTTCAAGGATCCTTCAACATCTTTGAGCCGCCACTCCAAGGCACGCGCACGTCGCTCATACTCGTCAATAACGGATTGCTCTGCGGGTGAGGCCATCAGTTCTTGTTCCATGGCAGCAATTTTTTGAAGCTGCTGGCCGTAGGCCATTGGAGCGAATGGATTGCCTACCTGTTTGTAAGAAAGCCAGGACACCGGTATCAAGAACGCCAGAATGATCACCACGTACTGAACAACCTGCGTCCATGTCACTGCGCGCATTCCCCCCAAGAAAGAACACACCAAAACCCCACCCAAGCCCAACAGAATGCCAATCTCAAAATGAACGCCCGTCAGTCGCGACGTAATCAAGCCCACACCGTAAATTTGCGCGACCACATAGGTAAATGAGCACAGGATTGCTGCGTAGGCCGCAATCAACCTCGGCCAACGTCCTCCATAGCGGACCGAAAAAAAATCAGGCACCGTATATAAACGCATGCTGCGCAAATAGGGGGCCACCAGAAGTGCAACCAGACAAAACCCTCCGGTCCATCCCAACACATACGCCAGACCACCGGCTTGGTCGCCCTGCCCTGAATAACCTTGCAAATAGAGCCCACCGGCCATGCTGATAAACGAAGCGGCACTCATCCAGTCAGCAGCAGTCGCCATGCCGTTGTAAACCGCTGGGATACGCCG
Organism: Rhodoferax sp.; assembly: GCA_046348185.1. Classification (GTDB taxonomy): domain Bacteria; phylum Pseudomonadota; class Gammaproteobacteria; order Burkholderiales; family Burkholderiaceae_C; genus Allorhodoferax. Next base: position 952,329 of record JAXMER010000013.1, read on the forward strand.
CCCGGCAACGTAATACTCATCCGCATCTGCGGTTCTTGCGTAGACACCAATTCCTGCATAGAAGATGAGCGTGACCGACAGGAAAATCCCTGCCACCCAGACTTTGGCAAGGCCGAATTGCTCCGCAACCGCCAACACCACCAGCAGCAGCAATAGCCCTGCTACATAGAGGCCGAAACGACGGTGCAAGCCCGATCGATAACGTCGATAGCCATCGTCATCAAACCCCGCTGGCAATGCTTGTTTGCGATTGCGTAGCCAGGCGAACAGGACAACGATGGCGATGAAGCAAAGAACCGTCCCCTGCGCTGCAAACCAGAAAGAAACAGGCCAACCACCCACTACAAATGACAAATCGCGCGCAAAAAAAACGACGCCAAAGGACGTCGCGAACCACAGCCCCAGAAGAGCTGCGTGCAACCTCCATTGGCGCCGTGGCGCAGAATCAGTCATCGACTTGCCAATTGCTGCCAGGTAGAGATGACCGAGTCAGGATTCAAAGAAATGGACGAAATGCCCTGCTGCTCAAGCCATAGTGCGAAATCCGGATGATCACTGGGACCCTGACCACAAATCCCAATGTACTTCCCTTGCTTGCGACATGCCGCAATCGCCATACTGATCAGCGCCTTCACAGCTGGGTCACGCTCGTCAAAATCGGCCGCCAGCAATTCCAGGCCGGAGTCTCGATCAAGCCCTAGGCTCAGCTGGGTCAGATCATTGGATCCAATCGAGAACCCATCAAAGAATTCCAGGAACTGCTCAGCAAGAATGGCGTTGCTGGGGATTTCGCACATCATGATCAGTTTGAGACCATTGTCCCCGCGGCGCAATCCATGGTGGGCCAACAACTCCGTCACTTTCCGGGCCTGCCCCAACGTGCGCACAAAGGGCACCATCAGCTGTACATTGGTCAACCCCATGTCGTTGCGCACGCGCTTCAATGCCTCACACTCCATGGCAAAGGCCTCACCAAACTCCTGGCTCACGTAGCGAGCAGCCCCCCGAAAACCAAGCATTGGGTTTTCTTCCTCTGGCTCGTAACGACTTCCACCAATGAGCTTGCGATATTCATTGCTCTTGAAATCAGACAAGCGCACGATCACGGGTTTCGGATGAAAGGCCGCTGCGATGGTGGCCACGCCTTCGGCCACCCGATCCACGTAGAAAGCACGGGGCGAGGCATGGCCGCGCGCGACCGACTCGACGGCCTTCTTGAGGTCAGCGTCCACATTGGGGTAGTCCAGAATGGCCTTAGGGTGGACGCCGATGTTGTTGTTGATGATGAATTCAAGCCGCGCCAGTCCGACCCCTTGATTGGGCAACTGGCAAAAGTCGAACGCCAACTGCGGATTGCCAACGTTCATCATCACTTTGACGGCGATGTCCGGCATCTCACCACGCTGCACTTCAGTCACTTCCGTTTCCAGAAGGCCATCGTAGATGAACCCCGTATCACCTTGCGCACAACTCACGGTAACCAAAGTGCCGTCACGCAAAACATCCGTCGCATGCCCACACCCCACCACCGCAGGGATGCCCAATTCGCGCGCGATGATGGCGGCGTGACAGGTGCGGCCGCCTCGGTTGGTCACGATGGCAGACGCCCGCTTCATGACCGGCTCCCAGTTGGGGTCTGTCATGTCAGTTACCAAAATGTCGCCCGCCTGTACTTTGTCCATCTCGCTGATGTTGTGGACGATGCGCACCGGGCCGGTTCCGATCTTCTGGCCAATAGCCCGCCCTTCCGCCAGCACGGTTCCAGTTCCCTTGAGCTTGTAGCGCACTTCGGCCTGGTTGGCGGCCTGGCTTTTCACGGTTTCAGGACGAGCCTGCAAGATATACAGCTGACCATCATTGCCGTCCTTGCCCCACTCAATGTCCATCGGACGACCATAGTGCTGCTCAATCACCAAGGCATAGTGTGCAAGCTGTTCGACGTCTGCGTCTGTCAGCGAATAGCGATTGCGCATTTCTGGTGGAACATCAATCGTCTTGATCAGCTTGCCGCTGGCGGCTTTTTCAGCTGGCTCGGTAAACACCATCTGGATCAGTTTCGAACCCAGGTTACGCCGGATGACAGCGCGCTTGCCCGCTTTCAGCGTGGGCTTGTACACGTAGAACTCGTCAGGATTCACAGCGCCCTGCACCACGGTTTCACCCAGACCATAGCTGGAGGTAATGAACACCACCTGGTCAAAACCCGACTCAGTGTCAATGGTGAACATCACGCCCGAAGCGCCAATATCGGAGCGCACCATGCGTTGGATACCAGCTGACAGCGCCACCACGTCGTGCGCAAAGCCCTTGTGCACACGGTAGCTGATTGCACGGTCGTTGTAGAGCGAGGCGAACACTTCGCGCACTTTGTGCAGAATGTCGTCGATTCCGTGCACATTAAGAAAGGTTTCCTGCTGACCGGCAAAAGAGGCGTCCGGCAAATCCTCTGCGGTCGCCGACGATCGCACCGCAAACGTGGCCTCGGCGTTACCGGCACTCAATTTGGCAAATGCCTCGCGGATGCCTTGTTCCAGAGCTGGAGGAAATGGCTGCGCTTGGACCAAGGCGCGGATTTCTGCCCCCACCTGTGCCAGGGCGCGCACGTCCTCCACATCCAGCGCGGCCAGTTTGGCGCTGATCTTGTCGGTCAGGCCGCCGAATTTCAGGAATTCCCGAAATGCATGCGCAGTCGTAGCAAAACCGGTCGGCACTTTGACGCCAGTGGGCAGATGGGAAATCATCTCGCCCAGACTGGCGTTCTTGCCACCAACCGACTCCACATCGGTCATGCGCAGCTGTTCAAATGGAACGACCAGATCGGTCGGGCTAAAGAGGGTGGACATGGCAAAGCTCCGGAAGTTAAAAAACCGTCACTGCCGCCGCGGCACACGCCCGCCGAGATGGCAGCGCCCACACCAGAATCCGCCCTTGTTGTTGCTTTTCGAAATGGCTACTGGAGTGCGAAAATGCGCAAACTGCCGCCATTGTAGGGTCCGTATGCCCAGAGCGCGGATGCATGCGCCTGCCAGCGCTTTCAATTCACTGACAACCTTGCTTCGCCATGACGCACCGCACCATCTTCTTTGTTTCCGACGGCACAGGCATCACTGCGGAGACCTTCGGCAATGCCATCCTTGCCCAGTTCGAAACCAAGGCTCGCCATGTGCGCCTGCCGTTTGTCGACACAGTCGACAAGGCGCACCAGGCCGTGCGCCAGATCAACCATGCCGCTGTCATGGATGGGTACCGCCCCATCGTATTCACAACCTTGGTCAACATGGAGGTGCTGCACGTCATCCAGGAGAACTGCCAAGGCATGCTGCTGGACATGTTCGGCACCTTTGTCCACCCCTTGGAACAAGAATTCCAACTTAAATCGAACCATCGCATCGGACGCTTTAGCGACGCCAGCAAGAGTAAGGAATACCAGAGCCGGATCGAAGCCATCAATTTCTCCCTGGCTCACGACGACGGGCAACTCAATCGTGATCTGGAGCACTCTGACGTCATTTTGATTGGCGTGAGTCGTAGCGGCAAAACACCCACATCCCTGTACCTGGCCATGCAATATGGACTCAAGGCATCGAATTACCCGTTGATTCCCGAAGATTTTGAACGCCGTCAGTTGCCACCGGCGCTGGTTCCACACAAAGGCAAGATTTTTGGTCTGACCATCCAGCCCGAGCGCTTGAGCGAAATCCGCAACGAACGTCGCCCCAACTCCAAGTACGCCTCCTTGGAGAACTGCCGCATGGAAGTCAACGAAGCCGAAACCATGATGCGCCGTGCCGGCATCCGATGGCTGTCCACCACGACCAAGTCCATTGAAGAAATTGCCACCACCATCCTCCAGGAAATCCATCCGGAGCGGCTTGTCTACTGAGGGACCGGCACCGCGCGCGATGCCGATACACAACCAGGTTCCCTTTGCGGCTCAGGTCGTAACCAGGGCAGCAACGCCTACCTTGGCAATTTGGGCGTCTTCCGTGGACTTGACACCACTGACACCCACCGCACCCAGGCATTGGCCGTCACGGATCACAGGAACGCCGCCTTCGAGCATGCCTTGCAGTTCGGGAGCGCTCAGGAACGATGTACGGCCACCATTGATCATGTCCTCGTAGACCTTGCTGTCCCGACGCCCCAAGGCCGCGGTACGCGCCTTGGCCGGCGCAATGTGCGTGGAAATGGGAGGCGCTCCATCGAGTCGCTGGAACCAGAGCAGGTTTCCACCATCATCCACGATGGCAAGGCTCACCGCCCAGTTGTTCTTGGTCGCCTCGGCCTCGGCCGCCGCCGCCATCAACTTGACGTCGGCCAATTCCAGAACTAGTTTATTTTTCATGCAACGTCTCCAAGTAGTTGACCCCAAGCATAACCCCCACCCCCTACAGCCACGTGCTTTCTGGGGTTTTTGTAGGTCCTCGATTGCATTGTGCCCCTTGCAAAACCCTAGAATCCCCCCATCTGCGGTGTGCAGAGTTTGAAGGAGTTCATACCATGTCCGATCCCGTAACGATCTTGACCCCTAACCAGAGCGGCTATCTAAGCTCTGGTGCTGAGCGCAACAAGGTCCTGCGCAATACCTACTGGCTGCTAGCCTTGAGCCTGGTGCCCACGGTGCTGGGCGCCTGGTTGGGTGTGGAGTTGGGTATAGCTGCCCTGTTCCGCGGTTGGCTGGGCATGATTCTGTTCCTGGGCGTCGCCTTTGGCTTTATCTACGCCATCGAGCGCACCAAGAATTCCGCTACCGGCATTCCCGTACTGCTGGCCTTCACCTTCTTCATGGGCATGATGATGTCGCCCCTGATTGGCATGGTGCTGGGTTTCCGCAACGGCGTGCAGCTGGTCATGATTGCCTTCGGCGGCACGGCTGGCGTGTTTTTCGCCATGGCCAGCCTGGCCACCGTGATCAAGCGCGACCTCTCCGGCATGGGTAAATTCCTGTTTGTCGGGGTCATCATGTTGCTGGTAGGGGGCCTGATCAACGCCTTTGTGGGTTCCACCACCGGCATGATCGTGATGTCCATGATCGCCATCGGCATCTTCAGTGCCTACATGCTCTACGACGTCAAGCGCATCGTGGACGGCGGCGAAACCAACTACATCAGTGCCACGCTGGCCTTGTACCTGGACATCATCAACGTATTCCAGAATCTGCTGGCTCTACTAGGCATCTTCGGCGGCGAGCGTGACTGAGCACGCCGTCTAAAGCGCATAAAAGGCCCGCAAGGGCCTTTTTTATTGCCGCTTCGGCATCTGAAACTACCGCACAATCAGCATAAAACCGCCGTGCCGCTGCGCAGGCGGAACTTTGCAACCCCAGCATGACCGCACGGACCCTATTCATCGCCCTGACCGCGCTCTGCCTCACCGGCTGCGAGCTGGTCGATCAGCTGATGGCCGACCCCAAGGCAGCTCAGCGCATCGCTGACTCCAAGGCCATCGGCAGCGGCTGCCGCCACGGCCTGCGCTCCATCGAGGACTGCTACACCTTGAACCCCAAAGCGTCCAAAGCCGCCATCTTTGACGGCTGGAAGGAAATGGACCAATACATGCGGGAAAACAAGATCGAAGGCATTCCCGCCAAGGCCACCGCGCCAGTCGAAGAGATCATTGAGGAAAAACCCGCTGACGAGAGCAAGGCCAAAGGCCCGACCAAGGCCAAGGCCGCCGATGCCAAGTCGCACTGAGCCCTACAGCTCAAACACCGCCATGCTCTCCACGTGCGCGGTGTGCGGAAACATGTTGACCACACCCGCGGCCGTGCACCGGTAACCCGCCTGCTGCACCAGAACGCCCGCATCGCGCGCCAAAGTGGCGGGATTGCAGCTCACGTAGACGATGCGCTGCGGGGGCTGCCAGCTTGAAGCACCTGCGTCCTGAGCCCCTTGCGAGCGCAAGTCCGCCAGCGCCTGCACCAGCGCATAGGCGCCTTCACGGGGCGGATCCACCAGCCACTTGTCGGCGCTGCCATCGCCCGCCAGCACCTCTGGTGTCATCTCAAACAGGTTGCGCGCTACGAATTCAGTAGCAGCAAGTTCAACATTTACGGGGGCTAAGGCTTGATTGTGCTTTAGGTTCTCGCGCGAACGCGCCACCAGCGCTTCAGACCCCTCCACACCCAACACCGCCCGCGCCTGCGTTGCCAGCGGCAGCGTGAAGTTGCCCAGGCCACAGAACCAGTCAATCACCCGTTCATGGCGTTGCACCGCCAACAAGCCCAACGCGCGCGCAACCAGCACGCGGTTGATATGGGGGTTGACCTGGGTGAAGTCGGTGGGCCGAAACGGCATGTGGATGCCAAAGTCCGGCAAGGCGTAGGCCAGTTGCGCCGTCTCGCATCCCGCGGGTTCCGCCAACCGGTGCACGCTGTCCAGGCCCTTGGGTTGCAGCCACCACTGCACGCCGGGATGGTCCTGCGCAAACTGGCGCAGCTTGGCCAGGTCGCCATCGGTAAGCGGCACCATGTGGCGCAGCACCAGGGCGGTGACATCGCCCTCGCGGCCATCGGGGCCGCCCACGTCCCCCACTGCCAGTTCGATTTGCGGGCATTGCTCCACCACGTCCAGCGCGCCAATCAAGGCCCGCAAATCCATCAACATGGCACTGACTTGCGGCACCAGCACCGGGCATTGGCGCATGTCCGCCACGAACTGGCTCTTGCGCTCGTGAAAACCGACCAGTACCGTGCCCTTCTTGCGCACGTAGCGCACCGACAGCCGCGCCCGGTACCGGTAGCCCCAGGCAGGCCCTTCGATAGGACGCAGGATGTTGTCAGGGCGCACCTTGCCGATATGCCAGAGGTTGTCTTCCAGCACCCGCTGCTTGACGGCCACCTGTGCAGCGGGGTGCAGGTGCTGCATCTTGCAGCCGCCACAGGCGCCCTCGTGCAGCCCAAAGTGCGGGCACTGCGGGCGCACCCGCTGCGAGGATTCGCGATGAATCTGGGTCAGCGTGCCCTTCTCAAAGCTGCTTTTGGAACGGTGGATGCGGGCGCTGACCACCTCGAACGGTAGCGCGCCATCAATAAAGACGACCTTGCCATCGCTGCGATGGGCTACACCCTGGGCCTCCAGGTCCAGGGCTTTGACGGACAACCAATCATCGGGCAATGCAGGGGTGGGAAGCGTCGAATCTGTCATGCCTGCATTGTCTCAGGTCGAGCCTGGTGCACAGGCAGGCGCGTGACTACAGCAACGACTGGCGCGAAATGCCCTTGCGTCCGAGGGTACGCTTGAGCTTGAGCAGGGCCTCGTTTTGCACCTGGCGCACTCGCTCGCGCGTAAGCCCCAGGCGTTGACTGAGCACGTCCAGCGTTTCGGGCTCTCGGTCGTGCAGGCCGAAGCGGCCCTCCAGCACCTCGCGCTCGCGCGCTGACAGCGCCGCCAGCCACTCCTGCAGCAAGCCATCCACCTCATGGGCGTGGGTGATGTCTTCCGGGCCGAGCGCATCCTCGTCCACCAGACCATCGGCCAGTGTTTGATCGCTATCGGTACGGTCCAGCGACGCATCCAGGGAGCGTGGCGATTCGGCCATGGACAGCAGCTGCGCCACATGGTGAGGATCGTCACCCAGCAGGGCGGCAATATCTTCCACGCGAATGCCTTCCGGACGCCGGGCCAGCAGTTCGGCATCGTTCTCCAGCAAGCGCCGGGCCCGCATCACGTGATGTACTTCGCGCACCACATTCACCGGCAGGCGCACGGCACGGCCCTGGTACATCAGGGCCCGGTCGACGGACTGGCGAATCCACCAGGTGGCGTAAGTAGAAAAGCGAAACCCGCGCTCAGGTTCGAACTTGTCGATGGCATGCATCAGGCCCAGGTTGCCTTCCTCAATCAGATCAGCCATGGGTACGCCGCGCCCCATGTAGCCCTTAGCCACGCTCACCACCAAGCGCAGGTTATGTTCGATCATGCTTTGCCGCGCTGCGAAATCTCCGGCGCACGCACGCACCGCAGTGGCGTACTCCTGCTCGGGGGTGAATAAGGGGGTGCGGCGCACGCCGCGCAGGTACAGTGCCAGCGCGTCGGCCGATTCGTCGCCCGCCACGGGCGACTGTACGGCCTGCTCCACCAGCGCTTCCAGCGCGTGAACTGCTACTGAATCCGTAGCAGAAACATCAATGTTGTCGGGGGCCCGAGCCGCATTTTCTTCAAAACCCGGCTCCTGGGACGCAGGCAGACTGGGAGGGTGCTTGGCGCCATGGGAGTGTTTCTTTCGCATGGCGCGGGTCGTTTAACGCGACGGCAGGTACTTGAGCGGGTCCACCGGCTTGCCCTGGCGGCGCACCTCAAAGTGCAGCTTGACGCGATCGGCATCGCTATTGCCCATCTCGGCAATCTTCTGCCCTTTCTTAACCGCCTGGTCTTCCTTGACCAGCAGGCTCTGGTTGTGCGCGTAGGCCGTGAGGTAGATGTTGTTGTGCTTGAGGATGATCAGGTTGCCATAGCCACGCAAGCCGGCACCGGCATACACCACCTTGCCATCGGCTGCGGCCAGCACCGGGTCTCCCGTATTGCCACCCAGGTCCACACCCTTGTTCTTGGATTCATCAAATCCGGCCAGAACCGATCCGCCCGCAGGCCAGATCCAGCCCAGATCTTCGTCGCTGGCGGTGCTGGCCGAGGTTGCAACCGGCGCTGCCGCCACCGCCGGTGCTGCAGGAGCGCTGGCTGCCGAGGCTGACTTGGCGGGCGCCGAAGCCACCGGTGCAGAACCCGGTGCCGCAATAGGCGCTGCCGTAACGGTACCCGTGCTGACCGGTTTGGTAACCACGCCGTTGTCGGCCACCGGAGGTACCACGCGCAGCACCTGGCCAATTTCGATACGGTTGGGGTTCTCGACGCCGTTCCAGCGTGCCAGGTCCTTGGGGCTTTGCCCCACCTCCAGGCCGATGGCGATCAGCGTGTCCTTGGGTTTGACCGTGTAGTAACCGGGCTTGCCCGCATTCTCTGCGCCCGGCAAGGGTTTGGACTCAGGTGCCGCCACGGTAGCAGGGGCTGTGGTGGAGCGTGGATCGGGCACCACGCGGTTGGGCACCGACGTGCGGTCTTCCACAGGCGCCTTTTGCATCGGCTTGGAACCACACGCCGACAGGGCCAACACCGCCACCGTCGACCACAACCATCCTGAGCGCATCACACCTGCCATATCTTGCCTTCCTTCAAGCGATGCCCGATTTTAGGGGGACAAAATTCACGGCTTCCAGCACCACATGGCGCACACCCTGCGCGGTCTTGTCCAGCACCAGCAGAGCCTGGCTGCCGCCGGGTGCGCCGGGGGTCACCACCGGTGCCACCAGGCGTCCGCCCACAGCCAATTGGTCGATCCAGGCCTGGGGCACGGCCTCGCCCCCAGCCGCCGCAATGATGCCTGCGTAGGGAGCCCCTTCGGCAAAGCCCAGCATGCCGTCGCCCAGCAGCAAATGCAGATTGGCCAGGCGCAGATGGCGCAGGTTGGTGCGCGCGCGCTCATGCAGGCCACGCAGACGCTCGATGCTGTAGACCTCGGTGGCCAGCAGGCTCAACACCGCCGCCTGGTAGCCGCAACCCGTGCCCACTTCCAGCACACGCCCGAGCTTGGTGGTGCGCCCGTTGCGCAACAGTTCCAGCATGCGCGCCACCACCCCGGGTTTAGAAATGGTCTGGCCCAGACCGATAGGCAGGCTGGTGTCTTCGTAGGCCTGGTTGATCAGGGCGCTGTCCACAAAGCGGTGGCGCTCGATGGTGCCCATAGCACCCAGCACGTCGGCATCCACCACGCCGCCCGCAGCCAGTTTTTGCACCATGCGGTTGCGCACGGCACTGGAATCCATGCCATGACCCGGGGGCGGTGGCGGCAGGGTGTTGCGCGCCTTCACCGGGGCACTGGGCTTGGCCGCATCGCGTGGCAGGCCTGCGCCGAGTGCCGCTGCGCCTTGCGGGTTGGGGCGGTGCTTGGCCAGCGTGGTATCCAGCCGCGCGGGAAACGACGGGCGCTGCTTCATGCGGCAGTGGCTTCGACCAGGCGGTGCGCGGTCTGGGCCCAATAGCCCAGATGGGCATGGTCGGTCAGATCCACCTTGAGCGGCGTCATTGCCATGTGACCCAGCCCCGTGGCATGAAAGTCGGTACCTTCGCCATCATCCTTGACGGCACCGGCTGCCCCAATCCAGTACATGGTCTCGCCACGGGGGCTTTGCTGCTTGATGACCGGCTCGGCCGCATGGCGCCGCCCCAGCCGACACAGCTTGAGACTGCCGATCTGGTCGTAGGGACGGTTGGGAATGTTCACATTGAGCAGGTACGGGCTGCCCAGCATCTGCCCCTGGACCAGGCCCTGCACCAGGTCGCGCGCTTTGCGCGCAGCGCTGTCCAGGTGCAGCCAGTCACGCTCCACCTGCGAAAACGCAATGGCTGGGATACCGAACAGATAACCTTCCATGGCAGCACCGACGGTGCCAGAGTAAATGGTGTCATCACCCATGTTGGCACCGTTGTTGATGCCCGACACCACCAGATCCGGGCGGTAGTCCAGCAACCCGGTCAAGGCCACGTGCACGCAATCGGCCGGGGTGCCATTCACATAGCGGAAGCCGTTGGCCGCCTGGTGCACATACAAGGGGGAATGCAGAGTGAGCGCATTGGACTTGGCGCTGTTGTTCTGCTCGGGCGCAATGACCTCCACCTGTCCCAGATCTTTCAGCGCTTCGTACAGCGCCACGATGCCCGCTGCCTGGTAACCGTCGTCATTGCAAATCAGAATTTTCATGGGGGAATGTCTCTCGCAATCGGGCATTGTAGGGCTGCGTCGACCCCAACGCCGACCGTCACGCACGAGACAAACGCCGCCTGCGTCGACGCGGGTGCGGCCCTATCATGCCGCATCCCCAACCTGGAGACGACCATGCACGCCTGGCTCTGCGAAAACCCCGTGGGTGTTGATGCCCTGACCTGGAAAGAACTACCCACACCCACGCCCAAGGCGGGGGAGGTGCTGATTGCCATCAAGGCCGCCAGCCTGAACTTTCCCGACATCCTGATCGTGCAGAACAAATACCAGCTCAAGCCACCCCTGCCCTTCGTGCCGGGTTCCGAATTTGCCGGCGTGATCGAAGCTGTGGGCGAAGGTGTCACACACCTGCAGGTGGGCCAGCCGGTGGCCTGCCTGGCGGGCACCGGTGGGTTCGGCACCCACACCCTGGCCCCGGCGGCCCTGTGCATGCCGCTGCCAGCGGGCTTTGCGTTTGTGGACGCGGCGGCCTTCATCATGATCTACGGCACCTCCTACCACGCGTTGGTGGATCGCGGCCAGCTCAAAGCCGGTGAAACCGTGCTGGTGCTGGGCGCAGCCGGAGGCGTGGGCACGGCGGCCATCCAGATCGCCAAGGCCATGGGTGCCAAAGTGATTGCGGCCGCCTCCACCGACGACAAATGCGCGCTGTGCACCTCGCTGGGTGCCGACGCCACCATCAACTACGCAACAGCCAACCTGGGCGACGCCATCAAGGCGCTGACCGACGGCAAGGGGCCGGACGTGATTTACGACCCCGTGGGTGGCGAGCTGACCGAGACCGCCTTCCGCTCGATTGCCTGGCGCGGACGCTACCTGGTGGTGGGCTTTGCAGCCGGTCCGATTCCGGCCCTGCCGCTGAACCTGCCGCTCTTGAAGGTAGCCAGCATCGTCGGCGTGTTTCTGGGCAACTTCGCCAAGCGCGAACCCAAAGCCTATGCCGCCATGATGATGGAGCTGGCCCAGTGGTACGCCCAGGGCAAGATCAAACCCGTGATCGACCGCACCATGCCCATGGCCGAACTCAAGGCGGCCTATGCCCACATGGGCTCGCGCGGCGTCATGGGCAAGTTGGTGATGGTGAACCCCGGCGCGTAAGAAGCGCGCTTGATTTTTATTGGTTTATCAGTCCGTGGCGGCACGGTAGACTCAGTTCGGCGACACGGTGTCGCCCTGATTCACCTTACCGCCTATGCCCTTATTTGATCCCCAATCTGCCCTGCGCCATGCCCATGAGGCCGCGCAATGGGCGGGCTTGCGCTACTCGCGCGAAACCACCCAGTCGCGCGAGATCCGCAACGACACCCCCGAGAAGAACGACACCGCCTGCGACGAGGGCGTGCTGTGCGAAGTATTGGTGGACGGCCACTTTGGCTACGCCGCCACCGCCGACCTGAGCCCCGCAGGCCTGCGGCGCGCCTTTGACCAGGCCATTGCCACCACACGGGCCATGGCCCCGTACAAAGTACACGCCTTCACCGAAGCCCAGCGCGCTGCCGTGCAAGGTGCGTATGCCAGCCCGGCGCAAACCCCTCTGGCCCAGACGCCGCTGGCGCAGGTCACGCAGTGCCTGTTGGGTGCTTCGCGCGCCATGGCCGTAGGCGACAAGGTCGTCAACCGCAGTGCCCGCGCCGTGCTGGTGCAAACCCAGATCGACTACTACGCCACCAACGGCACCCACACCACCCAACAGTTCGACATGGTGGACATTACCGTGGCTGCAACCGCCGCCGAAGGCGTGCAGTCGCAAACCCGCAGCTGGAGCCACACCGGCCAGTACGGCGGTGAAGTGTTCGACGAAGCCGTTTTTGCCCAGCAAGGCCGACGCGTGGCAAATGAGGCGCTGGAGCTGCTGGCCGCGCCCAACTGCCCCACCGGCACGCTGGACCTGATCCTGATGCCCGACCAGATGATGCTGCAGATTCACGAATCCATCGGCCACCCGCTGGAGCTCGACCGCATCCTGGGCGACGAGCGCAACTACGCCGGCTGGAGCTTCGTGCAACCTGGCGACTTCGGCCAGCTGCGCTACGGCTCGCCGCTGATGAACGTGACGTTCGACCCCACCAAGCGCCATTCCATGGCCAGCTATGCCTTTGACGATGGCGGCAACCCCGCACGGCGGGAATTTCTCATCGAAGGCGGCATCCTGCGCCGCGGCCTGGGCTCGGTGGAATCGCAAGCCCGGTCAAGCCTGCCCGGCGTCGCCAACTTCCGCTCGGCCTCCTGGAACCGCGCCCCCATCGACCGCATGGCCAATGTCAACCTGGAGCCCGGCACCTCTGAGTTGCAGGACATGATTGCCTCGGTACAAAACGGCATTCTCATGAGCACCAACCGCTCCTGGTCCATTGACGACTACCGCAACAAGTTTCAGTTTGGCTGCGAATACGCCCGCCTGATCCACAACGGCCAGCTCGGCGCAGTGGTGCGCAACCCCAACTACCGTGGCATCACGGTCGACTTCTGGAACCGCCTGGCCGCCGTGGGCCGCCACAGCGAAACCTTTGGCACCTTGTTCTGCGGCAAGGGCGAGCCCAGCCAGGTCATCCGCGTGGGTCACTCCTCGCCGCCCTGCCTGTTCAGGGGCGTGGAAGTGTTTGGAGGCCAAGCATGAGCCAGCGCGATTTTCTCGATACCGTACGCACCCATTTCGATGCCGTTTCCGATCGGGTGCTGGCCCAGTTGCAGGGCGACGAAGCCGCCACCCTGAACCTGTGCGCCGAAGAATCCCTGTTCGTGCGCTTCAACAACAACCGTGTGCGCCAGGCCACCCAGGTTCAGCAGATGACGCTGGCTTTGCAACTGCAGGCCCAGGGGCGCACCACGCAGGCTTCGCGCACCCTGTCGGGTCACCTCCCGACCGACTGCAACGCCATGGCGCACCTGCTCGACCAATGCCGCCAGGAGCTGCGCGTACTGCCCGCCGACCCCCACCAGGTGCCTATAGAAAACCACGGCAGCAGCGACGAGACCTTTCGCGGCCAGTTGCTGGCAGCACCCGACGTGGTGGCCGCCATCGTCGGCCCCGCCCAGGGCTGCGACATGGTCGGCCTGTACGCCGGTGGCTCCATCGTGCGGGCCAACCGCAACTCGCAAGGCCAACGGCACTGGTTTGCCACGCAGAGCTTCTTCATGGACTACTCGCTCTACCACGGCGCACGCGCCGTCAAGGGCAGCTACGCCGCCAGCCACTGGGACGGCGCGCAATGGGCCGCCAACCTGGAGCACAGCAAACGCCTGCTGGCGCTCATGGACAAGCCCTTGCAGACCGTGGCCCCCGGCCAATACCGCACCTACCTGGCCCCGCGCGCCTTCTCCGACCTGGTGGGCATGATGGGCTGGAACGCCCTCTCCGCATCCGCCTGGAAGCAAGGGCGCAGCCCGTTCAAGAGGCTGGCCGATGGCGAGGTGCAGTTCTCACCGCTGCTGCAGGTCACGGAGAACTTCGGCCTGGGCCTGACGCCGCGCTTCAACGACCAGGGCGAGGTATCGGCGCAGCAACTGGCGCTGATCGCGCACGGCAAGCTGGCGTCGCTACTGGTCAACTCCCGCACCGCCAAAGAATTTGGCCTGGCGGCCAACGGTGCCAACGACGCCGAATCACCCCGTGCGTTGGATGTGGCACCCGGCACCCTGCAGGAAGCCGATGTATTGCGTGCGCTGGACACCGGGCTGTACGCATCCAACCTGCACTACCTGAACTGGAGCGACCCGGTCTCTGCCCGCGTTACCGGCATGACCCGCTACGCCTGCTTCTGGGTGGAGAACGGCGCCATCGTCGGCCCCATCAAGGACATGCGCTGGGACGAAAGCCTGTTCGACGCGCTAGGCCCCAAGCTCATCGCCCTGACTGCGCACACTGCCATCGACCCGGCGGTGGACACCTATTTCCAGCGTGCCTTGGGTGGCTCACGCACACCCGGCGCCTTGATCGACCAATTTACCTTCACCCTATGACCACCCCCACCGTGCGCAAGAGCCGCCACCAACCCAAGGGTCGGCAACCCGATGTGCAGGCCCTGGCCGAAGTGCGCGCCCTGATCGGACCGCGCCCGTTGGAGGGCCACCGCCGCGACCTGCTCATCGAGCACCTGCACGCCCTGAACGACCACTACCGCGCGCTGCACCGCGCCCATCTGGTGGCGCTGGCGCACGAGATGGGCATCCCCCAGGCCGAGGTGATGGAGGTGGCCAGCTTCTACCACCACTTCGAGATCCTGCCCGACGGTGCGCAGGCTCCGGTGCTCACGGTGCGGGTGTGCGACGGCCTGGCCTGCGAAATGGCGGGCGCAGCGGCTGTACTGGAGCGCCTGCCCGCCCTGCTAGGCCGAAGCGACGTGCGCGTGGTAGCCGCCCCCTGCGTGGGCCGCTGCGACACCGCGCCCGTGGCCGTGGTGCACCAGACGCCGGTGCCGCTGGCGACCCCCGCAGCGGTGGCTTTGGAAGTAAATCGGCATTTAGCCCCCGTAATAACTGGTGATGCCGCTATCAATGTAGTAGCAAACGAAACCACGCCGACGGCACAACAGGCAACCTACCCCGACCTGGACACCTACCTCGCGCAAGGCGGCTACCAGCTGGCCGCTGCCGTAGTGCAGGGCGAATTCGACCCTGAGGCCGTGCTGGCCGCGCTGGAAGCCTCCAACCTGCGCGGCCTGGGCGGCGCGGGCTTTCCCGCGGCACGCAAGTGGCGCATCGTGCGCGAACAACCCGCCCCCCGGTATTTCGCCATCAACATCGACGAGGGCGAACCCGGCACCTTCAAGGATCGCCACTACCTGGAGCGCGACCCGCACCGCTTTCTGGAAGGCCTGCTGATCGCCGCCCAGATCGTCGGCACCGAGCGCTGCTTCATCTACCTGCGCGACGAATACCACCAGTGCCGCGCCATCCTGGAGCGCGAGCTGGCCATCCTGCGGGAATGCCCGCCCTGCCCCCTGCCCGAGATCGAGCTGCGCCGTGGTGCCGGGGCCTACGTGTGTGGCGAGGAATCGGCCATGCTGGAGAGCATTGAAGGCAAGCGCGGCGAACCGCGCATGCGCCCTCCCTATATCGCCCAGGTGGGCCTGTGGGGCCGCCCAACGCTGGAGCACAATTTCGAGACGCTGTACTGGGTGCGCGACATCGTGGAAAAAGGCGCGGCCTGGTTCACCAACCACGGCCGCCAGGGGCGCACCGGCTTGCGCAGTTTCAGCGTCAGTGGCCGGGTGAAGTCGCCCGGCGTCAAGCTGGCCCCGGCCGGGATCACGGTGCAGGAACTCATCGACGAATACTGCGGCGGCATGCAGGACGGCCACCAACTCTACGCCTACCTGCCTGGCGGCGCGTCGGGCGGCATCCTGCCCGCGCGGCTAAACCAGATTCCACTGGACTTTGACACCCTGCAACCCTACGGCTGCTTCATCGGCTCGGGCGCCGTCATTGTGCTGAGCCAACATGATCGCGCCCGCGACGCCGCGCTAAACGCCATGCGCTTCTTCGCCGCCGAGAGTTGCGGCCAATGCACCCCCTGCCGCGTGGGCACCGCCAAAGCGGCGCAACTGATGCAAGCCCCGGTGTGGGACCGCGCCACGCTGGAAGACCTGAGCCAGGTGATGGTGGACGCCTCCATCTGCGGCCTGGGCCAGGCCGCACCCAATGTGGTGCGCTGCATGCAGCTGTATTTTGGGCATGAGGTAGGGGGTGGCACATGAGCGAACCGATCACCTTCACCCTGAACGGCCAGGCCACCCAGGCCCAGCCGGGAGAAACCATCTTCCAGGCCGCGCAGCGCCACGGCGTGGAGATTCCCCACCTCTGCTACGCCGACGGCCTTCGCGCCGACGGCAACTGCCGCGCCTGTGTGGTGGAGATTGCGGGTGAGCGCGTCCTAAGCCCCAGCTGCTGTCGCGCCGTTACGCCAGGGATGCAGGTGCAGACCGATAGCGAGCGGGCGTTGAAGAGCCAGAAGATGGTGGTCGAACTGCTGCTATCGGACATGCCGGATGCAGGGTACCACTGGCGCGACGCGGGCCAGCATGGGGAGTTGAGCGACTGGGCCAGCCAACTGGACGTAACCGTGCGCCCGGCCTTGAAGGCGTTACGGCGCAGTCAACCCGCGTCCGACCTCTCCCACCCCGCCATGGCTGTGAATCTGGACGCCTGCATCCAGTGCACCCGCTGCGTGCGCGCCTGCCGCGAAGTCCAGGTCAACGGCGTCATCGGTACGCTGGGGCGCGGCGCGCACAGCCAGATCGGCTTTGACCTGGCCGACCCCATGGGCACCAGCACCTGCGTAGCCTGCGGCGAATGTGTGCAGGCCTGCCCCACCGGGGCGCTCAGCGCCAAGACGCAGATCGGCTCGCAGGCGGTCGACCGAAAAGTGGACTCGGTCTGTCCCTTTTGTGGTGTGGGCTGCCTCATCACCTACAACCTGCGCGGCAACACCATCGTCAGCGTCGATGGCCGCAAAGGGCCCGCCAACGAGGGGCGCCTGTGCGTCAAGGGCCGCTTTGGCTTTGACTATGTGCACAACCCCCAGCGCCTGACCGTGCCGCTGATCCGCAAGAGCGGCGTGCCCAAGGACCCGGCGCTGCTCGACCAACTCAATCGCAACAGTGCCGACTGGTCGGCTGTATTTCGCGAAGCCAGCTGGGATGAGGCGCTTGCTTTCGCAGCAGATGGCCTGAAAAACCTGCGCGACACCTTCGGCCCCAAAGCCCTGGCCGGTTTTGGCTCGGCCAAAGGCAGCAACGAAGAAGCCTACCTGTTTCAGAAGCTGGTGCGCACCGGCTTTGGCTCCAACAACGTGGACCACTGCACCCGCCTGTGCCATGCGTCCAGCGTAGCCGCGCTGCTGGAGGGCGTGGGCTCGGGCTCGGTCACCAACCCGGTGCGTGACGTGGAGCACGCCGAGCTCATCTTCGTCATCGGAGCCAACCCCAGCTCCAACCACCCCGTGGCCGCCTCCTGGATCAAGAACGCCGTGCAGCGTGGCGCACGCCTGGTGCTGGCCGACCCCCGCATCACCGATCTGGGCGTGCACGCCTGGCGCACCTTGCCGTTTCGTGCCGACATGGACGTGGCGCTGCTCAACGCACTGATCCATACCATCATTGAAGAAGGCCTTGCAGCCCCCGAATTCATTGCCCAGCGTGCTAGCAATTTTGAAGCACTGAAAGCCAACGTGCAGGGTTACAGCCCCGAGGCCATGGCACCACTGTGCGGCATTCCAGCCGAGACGCTGCGCGAAGTGGCGCGCGCCTACGCCACCTCCAGGGCCAGCATGATCCTGTGGGGCATGGGCGTGAGCCAGCACGTGCACGGCACCGACAACGTGCGCTGCCTGATTGCCCTGGCCACCGTAGCCGGCCAACTGGGCCGCCCCGGCACCGGCCTGCACCCGCTGCGCGGCCAGAACAACGTACAGGGTGCCAGCGACGCTGGCCTCATCCCCATGATGTTCCCCAACTACCAGCGCGTGAACAACCCGCAAGCGCACGCCTGGTTTGAAGACTTCTGGAACACAAAACTCGACAGCACACCCGGCTACACCGTGGTCGAGATCATGGACAAGGCCCTGGCCCCCGAGAGCGACCCGCACAAGGTGCGTGGCATGTACATCATGGGCGAGAACCCGGCCATGAGCGACCCCGACCTGCACCACGCCCGCGCCGCGCTGGCCAGCTTGTCGCAACTGGTGGTGCAGGACATCTTCATGACCGAAACCGCCTGGCTGGCCGACGTGGTGCTGCCGGCGAGCGCCTGGCCCGAAAAAACCGGCAGCGTCAGCAACACCGACCGCATGGTGCAGCTCGGCAAGCAAGCCATTCACCCTCCGGGCGACGCACGGGCCGACCTGTGGATCATCCAGCAGTTCGCCAAGCACTTCAACCTGCCCTGGAACTACGAAAACGATAGCAAACTAGCTAATAACAACGGGGGCTACTACGGTGTAGAGCTTGTGTACGAGGAAATGCGCCAGGCCATGCACAGTGCCATAGGCGGCATCACCTGGGAGCGCCTGCGTGCCGCATCCAGCGTGACCTACCCCTGTTTACGCGCCGACGACCCCGGCCAGGCCATCCTGTTCCAGGAACACGTCAACACCCCCGATGGCCGCATCCAGCTGGTACCCGCTGACATCATCCCAGCCAACGAGCGCCCTGACGCCGACTATCCCTTCGTGCTCATTACCGGGCGCCTGCTGGAGCACTGGCACACCGGTAGCATGACCCGGCGCAGCCGGGTGCTCGACGCACTCGAACCCCACGCCAGCGCCAGCCTGTGCAGTGCCGACCTGCAGCGCCTGGGCGTGCGGGCGGGTGACGTCATCACCGTGCGCTCGCGCCGCGGCACCGTCACCCTGCGCTCCCGCCAGGACGAGGGCACACCGCCAGGCACCATCTTTATGCCCTTCGCCTACCACGAAGCCGCCGCCAACCTGATGACCAACCCCGCGCTGGACCCGGTGGGCAAGATCCCCGAGGTCAAATACTGCGCCGTCGCGGTACAAGCGGGAGGGACGCTGGCGGCGGTGGTGGGGTATGCGGGGATCTGACCCATGGGGTTTTTCCTGCTGCTTAATCGCCGTTTCGCGGTAACCTGCGAGCCTGATGACTGCCCCACCCTCACGTAAATCGGTATCCCTCGCAATGGCGATGGCCGTGTTCTACGGCATCGTTTGCTTGGGCTTTGCCGCACTTGGCGGATGGAATCTTTACCAGTCACGCCAGGATGATCTGCGCAATGCCAATACGACTTTACGAAACCTGGCGCATACGCTGGAATTTGGGGTTACCGCCGCCTTCGAACGGTCCGACCAGGCTTTGCTGGTTGCGGTGGACGAGGTGCGCCGTTGGCAGGCCGACCCACGGCGCGACGACCACGAACTTGATGCCCTACTGGAACGCCAGTTGCAGCGGGTCCGCGGTTTGCAGGCCCTGATCGTCACCGACCAGGAGGGGCGGCTGCGCTACGGCACCGGCGTGGACCGCAACGGTTCGGCCAGCGTGGCAGATAGACCCTATTTCCAGAAGGCTCGAGACAACCCGTCCAGTGGACTCTTGATCAGCGAACCCGTGCGCGGCAAGCTCACCGGACGCCCGCAGTTGGTGCTGGCGCGTCGCCTGCCCTGCGCTGACGGCAGTTTTTGCGGCCTTGTTTTCACACCCCTGTACCTGGACCAGTTCGACCAGTTGTTTGCTGGCCTGGAAGTTGGTTCTGGAGGTTTGATTACCGTGCGCAATGAGAAGTCGGCCTTGCTGGCCCGCTATCCGGCCATTGAGGGCCCGCGTGGCCAGCCCGGCAGCGTGGCGGCTTCCCCCGAACTGCAGCGCATCCGCGCCACAGGTGCGTCGGAGATGGCTTATGTTTCCAAGTCTCCGGTGGACGGCATCAACCGATTGCTGTTTTACCGGCGTTCCCCCGAAATACCGGTGTACGTGCTGGTGGGCCGATCCCTGGACGACGCATTGGCGGGCTGGCACACCGAAGCAATCACCACGCTCAGCATCATCGGCTTGTTAATGCTGCTACTGGGCGGCGCACTGTGGAAGTTTCATCGTGTCTGGCAGCAGGAGCAGGGTTTTCGCCAGCGCATGATCGAGTCGTTTCCCGGCACCTTCTACCTGTTTGACGCCAACGGGCGCTTCCTGATGTGGAACCGCAACCTGGAGACGGTATTGGGCCTGACGTCGGACGAAGTGGCACGCTCACACCCGTTGGAGTTTTTCGACGCCAAGGATCAGCCTGCCGTACAGAGCGCCATTACACAGGCGTTCGAGCAGGGTGAAACCACCCTGGAAGCCCCTTTCCGCACACGCGACGGGCGCTTCGTGCCGTACCTTTTCAATGGTTTTCGGCTGGAGGTGAACAAGCGCCCGGCCCTCATTGGTATCGGGCTGGACATCTCCAAACACAAGCAGGCCGAAGCGCAAATCAACGAACTGGCGTTTTACGACCAGCTCACCCACCTGCCCAACCGCGTGTTGCTGGCCGACCGGCTCAAGCAGGCCGTGGCAGCCAGTCTGCGTTCTCGCAACCACGGCGCGCTGATCTTCATCGACCTGGACAACTTCAAGACACTCAACGACACGCAAGGCCACGACCAAGGCGACCAGCTGCTGATGCAGGTGGCCGATCGCATCCGCCGCGGCGTGCGCGACGAAGACACCGCCGCGCGCCTTGGCGGCGACGAGTTTGTGGTGGTGCTGACGGGCCTGGATGAAGACGACAAGTTAGCCGCTCGCGCCACCGAGATGGTGGCCGAGAAGATTCTGGCGGCCTTAGCCCAGCCCTATACGCTGGCCAGCGGCAGCCACCGCAGCACGGCCAGTATCGGCGCCACGCTATTTGGCACCGAGCCGGTTGCCGTGGATGTGCTGATGAAGCAGGCCGACCTGGCCATGTACCGCGCCAAGGAATCTGGACGCAATGTGGTGCGCTTCTTTGACCCCGGCATGGAAGCTGCCGTCAAGCGCCGCGCCGAGCTCGAAGACGAGTTGCGCCATGCCATTACCGATGGGCAACTGGTATTGCACTACCAGGCCCAGGTGGCGGGCGAAGGACGTATCACCGGAGCCGAAGCCCTGGTGCGATGGCAACATCCCCAGCGCGGCATGGTGCTGCCCGCCGAATTCATTGCCCTGGCCGAGGACACCGACCTGATCCTTTCGCTGGGCAACTGGGTCCTGCACAGTGCCTGCACCCAGCTCGCACTGTGGGCGCAGGACCCCCACCTGGACCACCTGACGGTGGCCGTGAACGTCAGCGCCAAGCAACTGCGCCAGCCCGACTTCGTGCAGCAGGTGCTGGCCGCACTGGATAGCACCGGAGCCAAGCCCGGCCGCCTCAAGCTGGAGCTGACCGAAAGCGTGTTGGTGCAAGACATCGAGCCCATCATCGAGAAGATGTTTGCCCTCAAGGCCAAAGGCATCAGCTTTGCGCTGGATGATTTTGGAACCGGCTATTCGTCACTGGCCTACCTCAAGCGCCTGCCCATCGACCAGCTCAAGATTGACCGTTCGTTCGTGCGCGACGTGTTGTTTGACCCCAACGATGCGGCCATCGCGCAGACCGTGGTGGCCTTGGCCCACAGCCTGGGCCTGGGTGTCATCGCTGAAGGGGTGGAGACACAGGCCCAGCAGCAGGTATTGGCCGCTTTTGGTTGCCATGCCTACCAGGGTTACCTGTTCAGCCGACCGATCGAGGCGAGCGCATTCGAGCAACGGGTGCGGGTAGGATAAGGCCCCACATGGACATTACAGGACTCATCCTCGCAGGCGGGCGCGGCACACGCATGGGCACGGTCGACAAAGGCCTGGTCGCCCTGGCGGGCAAGCCGATGGTTGCGCACGTGATTGAACGGCTTGGCCCCCAAGTGGCTACGCTGATGATCAACGCCAACCAGAACCATGACACTTATGCGGCCTATGGCTGGCCCGTTTGGCCTGACGCCCTGCCCGACTTTGCCGGGCCGTTGGCCGGGTTGCAGACGGGGCTGATGCACTGCACCACACCCTACCTCGTCACGGCACCGTGCGACTCGCCCTTTTTGCCTCTGGACCTGGTGGCACGCCTGACGCAGGGCCTGCAGGCGCAAGACGCCGACCTGGCAGTGGCCGTAACGCAAACGCCCGACGGCAAGCGCCAGCCCCAGCCCGTGTTCTGCCTGGTGCCCAAGACACTGCTGGCGCATCTGAACGCTTATTTGCAGGAAGGCGGACGCAAGGTAGAGCACTGGTATCGCAACCTGCGCGTGGCCGAAGTCGGGTTTGCCGACGCTCAGGACTTTCGCAACATCAACACCCTCGATGAGCTGCAGACCCAAGACGCACCTACGCTCACCAGCCCCTAACCATGAGCTTTGACAATTCCACTCCAGCTTGCACGCCCAGCCCGGACGACGGTGCGGTATCCGTGGCACGGGTGCAGCGCATCATCCAGGATTTCATCAAGCCCCAGCACGGCATGGAACTGGTGCCCGTACCCGAAGCCCTGGGGCGCGTGCTGGCCGCCGACGTGCTCTCACCCATCAACGTGCCCGCGCACGACAACTCGGCCATGGATGGCTTCGCGCTGCGCGGCAACGATCTGCCGGGCGACGGTACGGCAGTGTTTCGCATCGTCGGAACGGCCTATGCCGGACGGCCCTTTGCCGGGGCGGTGGGCACCCGTGAATGCGTGCGCATCATGACCGGCGCAGTCATGCCTGCGCAGTGCGACACCGTGATTCCCCAGGAGCAGACCCTGGAGCGCGACGCTGACTTCGTGCGCCTGCCGTCCGGTGTGGTGCACCCTGGTGACAACCGCCGCCTGCAAGGCGAAGACCTGGCCAAAGACCAGCCCGCCGTGCACCGCGGGCGCGTGCTGCGCCCTGCCGATCTGGGCTTGCTGGCCTCGCTGGGCGTGGCCGAAGTGCCGCTGCGCCGACGCCTGAAAGTGGCGATCTTCTCCACCGGTGACGAACTGCGCAGCCTGGGCGAACCGCTGGAGCCGGGCTGCATCTACGACTCCAACCGCTACACCCTGCGTGGCATGCTGCAGCGCCTGGGCTGCGAAATCATCGACCTGGGCGTGGTGCGCGACGACCCCACCTCGCTGGAGGCCGCGTTGCGTGGCGCCTGCGCGCAGGCCGATGCCATCATCACCTCGGGCGGAGTGTCGGTGGGCGAAGCCGACTACACCAAGCAGGTCATGGACACCCTGGGCCAGGTGAACTTCTGGAAGATCAGCATGCGCCCCGGCCGCCCCATGGCGTTTGGCACCATCAACAGCAACGGCAAGCGTGCCTACCTGTTTGGCCTGCCGGGCAACCCAGTAGCGGTGATGGTCACGTTCTATTTCTTCGTGCGCGACGCCCTGCTGCACCTGATGGGCGCACGCAGCCAGGCGCTGCCCAGGCTGCGCGCCCTGGCGCAGGCCGACATCCGCAAGAAGCCGGGCCGCACCGAATACCAGCGCGGCATCCTCAGCACCGACGCCCAGGGCCAGAGCGTGGTGCGCATTACCGGTTCGCAAGGCTCCGGCGTGCTGCGCAGCATGGCCGAAGCCAACTGCATGGTGATTCTGGGCGAAAGCCAGGGCAGCGTTTGCGCAGGCGACTGGGTCGACGTGGTGGTGTTCGACGGCCTGGTGTGAGGCGGGGCGAACCTTCAGAACCGTTTTCGTCGCTAGCCCCCGCAAAACCTGGTCATGTAGCTATTGTTTTCATAGCATTCGTCGACTTTTACCGATCCAGCTGCTGCGCCAGGGTTCCACACTGTGCAGCGGCCTGGGCAAAGTCAAAGGCATGGATGGCTAAATCCAGTGCTTGCAGCGTAACCACATCCCACGGCACAGGCTGTGCACGCAGCCGCTCATAGGCCTGCAACGCAGCCATATCGGACTGCAGCAGCAATTCACGCAACTGGCCCACCAGCACACGCGCCGCATCCCGGTCGGCCGTTGCCAGCGTCGACGCAGCCGCTGGGGGGGCTGCAGGGGCCTTCAAGGCCTGCACCGCTTCGGTAAGCGCCTGCACGGTTTGTTCCACCGCTGTGGCCACAGGCCCTTGCAGCCAGTGCGGACCTTCAGGGTGCTGTGCCTGCTGCAGTGCCTCCTCTGCCTGGCGCGCCGCCTCGGCCATGGCCAGCGCGCCTACGGTTGCCGACAGCCCCTTGGCGGTGTGCAACAGGCGTTGCGCCTCGTGCGTTTGCCCGCTTTGCAGGAACGCCCCCAAACGCTGCGGCAAGGTCCGCAAATCGTCCAGGTAGGCCGCCACGGAGCGTGCGTACAGCACCTCGTCGCCGCCCATGCGCGCCAGTGCACCCGCCAGGTCCAGCGCCTGCAGGGCCGCAGGCACGGTGCTTGGGGCGTCTGGGCCGCCGATTTCGCCCACGCGCAGCGCCGAAGGACTGCGCCTGCGGGTGTGGTTCAGCACCACATGCACCAAGTCGTTCAGGTTGAAGGGCTTGCCCACATGTTCGTTCATGCCAGCTTCTAGGCAGGCGGCACGGTCGGATGCCATAGCGTTCGCCGTCATGGCGATGATGGGCAACTGGGTGTAGCCCATGGCGCGGATGGCGCAGGTAGCCGTGTAACCGTCCATGACCGGCATCTGGATGTCCATCAGCACAGCGTCAAATGCCGGATCGGCGCCGCCAACCGCCGCCACGCCCAGTTGACCATTGCCCGCCAGGGTGACGTCCGCGCCTTCCTTGCGCAGCAGTTCCGCAGCCACTTGCTGATTGATGGGATTGTCCTCCACCACAAGCAGGCGCAAGCCTGTTAGACGTTTGGCGGCCTGCTCGTCATTGCGCGTATGGGTACGCACGCTGCGCTGGTCGGTCATGGCGTCGCGCACGGCCTGCTCCAGCATGGCGCGCGTGATAGGCTTGACCAAGTAGGCATGCAGGCGTGCCTGCTCTTCGGTACTGCGCTGCACCAGCAATTCGCGCCCCAGTGCACTGACCATGATGGCAATGGGCGGCTTGGTGGCGGCCAACATCCGGTCCATAGCGTGCAGGGTGTCCCATCCATTCATGCCGGGCATTTGCCAGTCCATCAACACCAGATCAAAGGGCGCCAACCCTTGGTCGGCCCGCGCGCGCACCAGGGCCAAGGCAGCCTCACCGCTACTGGCACTGTGTACCGGCCATCCGAGTGAACGCACCATGGCGCACAGCAAGTCGTTGGCGGCGGCGTTGTCATCCACCACCAGCACCGACTGGGGCTGGCGCGGCGCCAGCAGCGGCGCGGGGGCGATTGCACGGGTACGCTCGTGCACCGGCAGCGTGATGGTGAAGAAGAACGTACTACCCACACCCAGGGCACTCTGCACCGACAGCGTGCCCCCCATCAGTTCGACCAGTCTCCGCGAAATGGACAGACCCAACCCGGTTCCGCCAAAGCGTCGGTTAGTGGAAGTCTCGGCCTGGGCAAAGCCATCAAAGATGTGCTCCAGGTGCTCGGGGGCAATGCCGATGCCGCTGTCACTGACTGCGAAGGCAACGAGCGCAGCGCCATCACGGCGCTCGATCTGCTGCATGCGCACCACCACCTGCCCCTGGGCCGTGAACTTGATGGCGTTGCCTCCCAGGTTGATCAGAACCTGCTTGAGCCGCATCATGTCGCCAACAAGCATGGCTGGCAGTGCCGGATCCACGTCAAACAGCACTTCAACGGGTTTGGCGCCCACGTTGGCACCAAAGATCACCGAAATGTCGCGCAACAGGTCTTCCAAGGTGAAGGGCTGCGGGTCCAGATCGAGCTTGCCGGCCTCGATTTTGGAGAAGTCGAGAACATCGTTGAGCAGCCCCAGCAGCGAGCGTGCGGCACTTTCGGTCTTGCTGACGTAGTCTTGTTGGTGGGCGTTGAGGTCAGTCGTCTGCAACAGGTGCAGCATGCCCAGGATGGCGTTCATGGGCGTACGAATTTCGTGGCTCATGTTGGCCACGAACTGGCTCTTCAGGCGCGAAGCCGCCTCAGCCGTCTTGAGCGCGACCTCGGTGGTCTCGGTATTGCGCCGAAGGGTGGCGTTGAGTTGCTTGAGTGCCCGCTCCCGTGCCACGGCAGCCGAAACATCATGGATTTCGAGCAGCACCTGCTGGTGGCCATCGGCATGCGCGGGCGAACGCACGATGCGTACCATCTGCTCACAGCGGATGCCCTTGGCGCGCTGGTTGGCGTCGGCGTGTAGCGCAAACGGATGCGGATTGAGCGAGTTCGACAACAAGGCCGACATGCCCTGCCTCAGGCAGTCGCGAATGGCTTGTCCGGCACGGCTACCCTCCAGCTCCGCAAACACTTCAAAGATGCTGCGATTGCAGACCTCCTCGGGGGTCAAACCGCTACGCAGCGCCATCCAGCGGTTGAACTGCAGGATACGGCCATCCAGATCGAGCACCACCAGACCGGACTGCACCTGATCGGCCACCCACGAGGGCCAGTCAGTTTGTTGAAAAGCCGTCATACCGCTCCCTGCGCAATGTAAGCGTCGATGCGCTGCAGCATGACCGTCCCCGACGGCAAGTCCAGCAAGAAGGCCAGATACCCACTGACCTTGCGCGCACTCAGGAAGAAATCGATATTGAGCGCCATCAGCGAACCTTCTTCATCGGCAGGCCCAGCGGGGTCCGATGAAACAAACAAGTCTTCCGCGCTGAGGATACTGACCTGCGGCAACGCACCCTCAAATTTGAGCGCCAGCGTGGTTGCCATGCTCGAAATCACCGCATTGAGAATGATGTTGCCGATTTCGGCCATGGCGTCCTGTTCCATCTCGGTCAGGGTCTGCACAGGCAGGTCGGCACCAACCATGATGCGCACCAATTCCAGGCTGTTTTCCTCCGGGAACATCAACAAGGCGTCGGTATTGACCTCGCCAACATAGGTCTGGCGAATGGCACACAAAGGACGTTGTTCGCGCTCCAGGTAATACGCCTTGGCCTTGCTTTCGCTGGTGAACTCCACCAACGGAACCGACAGGCGTACCGGTTCACCGACCATCTGACTGAGCAGATCGGCTGCCGCCCCGACCCCGATGTTGAACATCTCGGTCAATGCGTCTCGTTGCAATTCGGTCAATTCCATCATCGTTTGGCAACCCTTCTGGTGACTCCAACTACCGCGTTCCACCGTATGCAGGCATTGGCTCTGCGGCCTATCATCCATCCCATCGGCTCCAGGAGAAACGATGAAACAAGTCAAAAGCGTTTATAGCGCACCGCCCATGCATTGGGTAGGTGACGGTTTCCCGGTGCGGTCTGTGTTCGACTACCACCACCTGGGTGAAGCCCTCAGCCCGTTCCTGCTGCTGGACTACGCAGCGCCTACGCCATTTGCACCGGCAGCCAGGCCACGCGGCGTCGGAGCGCACCCACACCGGGGGTTCGAGACCGTGACCCTGGTTTTCGATGGTGAAGTGGCGCACCACGACTCCACCGGTCAAGGCGGCGTGATTGGCCCGGGTGACGTGCAGTGGATGACGGCCGCCAGCGGCATCTTGCACCAGGAGTACCACTCCGATACCTTCACCGCACAAGGGGGACTGCTGCATATGGTGCAGCTGTGGGTCAATCTGCCCGCAGCGCACAAGATGGCGCCACCGGGCTACCAGGCCATCACCGCAGATTGTTTTCCAATCGTGCCCCTACCCGCTGGTGCGGGAACGGCTCGCGTGATCGCCGGTAGCTTTTGCGCAGCGCAAGGCCCGGCCCATACGTTTTCGCCACTGCAGGTGCTCGATCTGCACCTGCCAGCAGGCTCGCAAACGCAGATCGATGTGCAAGACGGCTGGACGACGCTGCTGGTGGTACTGCAAGGCAGCATGGAAATCAACTCCAGCGCCCATGCCAACGCAGCACAGCTGGTGCTGTTCGAACCCGTCGGCGACCAGATCGCTGCAGCGGCCCGGTCAGACACTCACGCCCTTCTGCTTAGCGGGCAGCCCTTGGGCGAACCCATCGCAGGTCACGGCCCCTTTGTCATGAACTCCCGCGCCGAGATCATGCAGGCCATCGACGACTTCAATCATGGCCGCTTTGGCAGCCTCTAAGACTGCTGAAGTTCTGCGCCAAACTGCCGATATCACCGGGGCAAGGACTGCTCTTGACGTTGCAATCTGCGCCCGACCCTTCTAGTATTGCGACATGATGAAACCTTGGTACCCCATCGCCCTCGCGGGTTTGACTGCGGCTGGGACGCTGACCAGCCTGCCCGTACTGGCTGCGCGCCTGAGCGACGGCCAGGCTGCCTTGCTGCTGGAGCGGGCTGTGCAGCGCGATACGGGTTACGCCGTGCCCGGTGGAGCGACGTGCCTGCAGTTGGTTTTGGAAGCGTCGGGCAAGCGCTTTGTCGAGTTGGCGTTGCGCGAAAAGAGCGAGCCCCCTTGTCAGGGCGGCGACGGCCTACAGTCACCTGTGCTGGATCGATTCCGGATCAGCCGAGCCAAAGGCACCATCGAACGCCAAGGCAACGCCGGTGTCTACGTGCCCTACGCGGACTCCACCCAACGCAAAACCTGAGCACACCATGGCTTCTGTTTCTTCCATTTCACTATCTGGCATGCAAGCAGCCCAGGTGGCACTGGACACTGCCGCACACAACGTCGCCAACGCCAGCACCCCGAAGTTTCGACGCCAACTGGTGGAGCAATCCGAGCAGCCACATGGCGGGGTTTCGACGGTTCTGACCCACGCGCCTACCGAGGGCGAGTCGCTGGCAACCGACCTTGTTGCGCAGCACCAGGCGCTCTACAGTTTCCTGGCCAACCGTGCGGTGCTCAAGACCAGCAACGCCATGGCGAGCGCCTTGCTGGACGAAAAAGCCTGACCCGCGCAGCCCCATCGACAGCTGCGGTGCAAGATTACGGTGCGCCGCTAAAATCAGGGGTTTGCCTTGTTCCAAGGAACTCACGATGAAGGACCACTACGCCGCCCTGGGCGTGAGCAGCGGCGCCACCCTGGCCGACATCAAGAAGGCCTACCGGCATTTCGCATCGCTGTACCACCCCGATCGCAACGCCGACGCCCAGGCTCCTGCGCGTTTTCGTGCGGTGCAAGAGGCCTACGAGATCCTGGCTAACGAAGAAAAGCGTCAGGCATACGACGAAAACCGCAAGCGCGGCCTGCTGGACGACCCCTTGCTAACGGCTGGTGAAATCTGGCAAACCTATATCCAAGGCGTGATCTGATCAACATGTTTCTCTCTCCTTTTTTCTACCACTTGCACAGTGCCTACAGCGCCGAATTGCAAGACATGGCCTTGGACACGGAAGGCACGCACGTGCTGGGCCAGCGCCTGACGCAACGCCGCGAGGAGTTGGACTTCCTGCTCACCATGCTGGAAACCAGTCCGGAAATGGTGGCAGTGCTGTTTCACCAAGGGTTTCAGTTCCAAAACCCGGCACGCATGGAACACCTGCTTACGCTGGAGCCCGAAGACCTGCCCGACTGGGGCAGCCTTGCCCAGGACGTGAGCCTGGCGCATTGGACCCGCCCATTGGTGGATGCCGTGCGCGCCCAGCCCCAGGGCGACTGGTTCCTGACCGTAGCGGCTGCGCTGGAGTACTGGCAACTGCGCCAGGAACAACTGGAGGCAGAGGACGTTGATGCGGATGGCGACGAGACCGACGAGGAGCGCGAAGAGCGCGATCGCCAGCAGGCCGGTGCCGACTGGTTGGCAGAACAAGGATTCGAGCGGAAAGAATGAGCAAGCAACTCGCCATCATTGCGCAGACACGCAGCCTGATTGCAGCAGGCGACATCGTCGGTGCGGAAGCCGCGCTGGCCGATCTGGCCGATCACGAGGGCGACCACGCCCTGGCTGTGGTGTTGGAGCAGCTCCAGCCCAAGGACGTGCTGGCGGTCATGCGCGAGTACGACCCTTCTCGCGCTTCGGTGGTCAACCTGCTGGTGACACCGGAGATATTCGCCCGTGCGGTGGTCATCGAAAAACAGTACCGTGACCTGAGCCATACCCACTTGCGCGGCATGGTGAACGCGGTCATTTTTCGCGAAGACGGCGACCCGGCAGCCTTCCTGCAGGCAGTGGGCGACCTCGAAGGTGGCAGCGAGGCCCTGGCCGACTACTTTGCCGACAAATGGTCACGCATCGAGGCCTTCGCACGTACCGGCACCTTCGACTCCCAGGAAGAAGACGGCGACTTGCTCAGCGAGGATGAACTGTTCAACGTGGCCCATGCAGCCCCCAAAGTAGACATGGACGAGGTGGCCGACCAGGACTGGATGCAACTGGCCTGGCTGCTGCGCTACACCTGCCCGGACTTGTTTACCGAAACCGTGTTGGTTCTGCGCGCCAAGGCACGCGCCTTCGAGCGTGGAGAAACCGATGCCCTGCGCACCACAGACGATAGCGACGGCAAAGTCGAAACCGCAGATACCGACCGGGGCCAGGTAACGCCAGCGGCGCGCAACGACGAAGACGAAGAGTCTGCCATCTAGGTCACGGGGCATCCATGTCGGCACCCCCTCAAACCGGTACGGTTTCGCTGTACGACCACCGCCCGTTTTTCGAACGTGCGCTTGCCCACGGCCTGCGCACCGGCACCATCAGCCCAGAGCGCCTGGCAGCCCTCAACCAGGAAGCGCCCAAAGGCATCGTGCAGATTGCCAAATACTTTGGCACCCCCTGGTTGCGCCCGGAACTTGAACTGGCCCGTGAGCGGCTGGTTCGGCTGGTCAGCCTGTACCTGGAGCACAGTTGCCAAGGCGACCTGCACC
Source organism: Rhodoferax sp. (assembly GCA_046348185.1). Taxonomy (GTDB): domain Bacteria; phylum Pseudomonadota; class Gammaproteobacteria; order Burkholderiales; family Burkholderiaceae_C; genus Allorhodoferax. The sequence goes on from JAXMER010000013.1 coordinate 983,309, forward strand.
GCGGCGCAGAGTCGCTGCGGGACCACACCCTGCTGTCGCGCTCCAAAGCAGGCTCAGACATGCTCAAGGCGCTGATCGCACTACCCCAGAGCACGCACTTCGGGCTGCAAGGCGAAGATCACTTTACCGATGCCGACAAGCCCCTGCTGGCGCGCTGGATTCAGCGCCCATTGGCGGACTACCAGGCCGACTGGGCACAGCGCCATGCCAATGCCCAGAAAATGCAAGCCGCTCGCTGGTGGGCGCACCAATGGGCGCTCGAAGAAGAGGACTTGCACGACAGCGACGCCGAGGCTGTAATCCGCTCTGCCCTGCTGCTACACGCAGCCCGCAAGCGCAAGGCGCCACAATGGCCCGCTTTTGCAAAGCTGATCGAGCAACTGCGCGCCCAGCCCCTGCTGCCAGACGGTACCGCCCCGATTCAGGCCCGGCTGACCGTTCCCGCTCGACTGCCGACGCACCTACGTGCACCCGTGCAGGCACTGTGCCAGTCGGTCCAGGAAGATCTACGCTGGTTGCTCGATGCGCGTCGCCCGGTGGCCCGGCTACTGCGCGACACACCGGCATTTGCCGGGCGTTACTTTTGGCTGGGCGACGGTGCGGACCCCTTCGATCTGCATAGCATTGGGCGCAATACAGAATAGGTGATTAGGGTTCAGAAATAAGGTTGACGAGCCTTGACCCCGGCACTGGCTCCACAGTTAGGGCTGCTTGGTTCCCCACCTGACCCGGTTGGCCGCTTCACCATGCGGGAAGGCCCGTCAAAGCAGATTGTAACGTTGCGCCGACGCCGCAGTCACTCCAACGCGGCCAGCAGGCCCAAAAAATCCGGTGGTGGTTGTGCATCAAAGACCAACGCTTGCCCCGACACCGGATGCGCGAAGGCCAGGTGGGTGGCATGCAAGGCCTGGCGCGCCATGCCATGCATGGGTGATCCGCCGTACACGGTATCGCCTACCAAGGGATGGCCAATGAATGCCATGTGCACGCGAATCTGGTGCGTGCGCCCGGTATGCAGACTGCAATGCACCAGGCAGGCCGACGCAAAGTTGCGCTGCAGGGCAAAGTCCGTCCGCGCTGTTTTGCCGGCGTGCTGATTCAGGTCCACCACGGCCATGCGCAAACGGTTGCGCGGGTCACGGCCGATGGCGGCATCCACCGTGCGCAAAGCCGCCCCGGACCACGGACGCTGTCCCACGGCCAGGTACTGGCGACTGACGGTGCGAGCAGCAATGGCTGTGATCAGGGCATCCATCGCCGGTCGATTCTTGGCCACCACCATGAGGCCACTCGTATCGCGATCGAGCCGATGCACGATCCCCGCACGCGGCATCAGGGTGAACGCCTTGTCGTAGGCCAGCAGGCCATTGAGCAAGGTGCCACTCCAGTTACCGGGCGCCGGGTGCACCACCAGACCCGCAGGCTTGTTCAGTACCAGGACATCCGAGTCTTCGAACACCACGTCCAGCGCCATGGCCTGCGGTGCAAAGGCCTGACTCTGCGGTGTGGGGCGCAGTTCGACCTGCACCTGATCGAGAGCCTTGACGCGCTGGGCGGACTTGGCCGCCAGCACACCGTTGACACGCACCATGCCGGTATCAATGAGTTGCTGCACATAACTGCGCGAAAACTCCGGCAGGCTATCTGCCAGGGCGCGGTCCAGTCGTTGCTGATGCTGCTCGGGCGCAAAGGTCAGTGTGCGCCACTCTGCATCGTCTGTGAGGTCGGTGCCTTCGCAAGCCTCGGTATCCTGGGGGTCGGTCGATATAATCCCGCTGCTTTGCTTCACGAAGGTTCCTCACATGGTCCGTGCCAAATTATCGGTCGTTTGCGCTGGGTTGATCACCAGCTGCGTCTTGCTGTTGTCAGCGTGCTCCAGCACCCCGGTCGACGTCACGGCCAACATGACACCAGCCAAGATCTACGCCGACGCCAAGGAAGAAATGTCCAACGGGCAGTGGGAACGCGCCATCGGCCTGCTGGAAAAACTCGAAGGCCGCGCAGCCGGTACCCCGCTGGCCCAACAAGCCCAGCTGGACAAGGCGTATGCACAGTACAAGTCGCAGGAGCCTGCCCAGGCCTTGTCGACAATCGAGCGATTCTTGAAACTGCACCCTGTCAGTCCGGCCGTTGACTATGCGCTGTACCTCAAGGGCATGGTGAATTTCAACGAAGACTTGGGCTTGTTCGCCAAGATCACGATGCAAGACTTGTCCGAACGCGACCAGAAGGCTTCGCGCGACGCCTTTGAAGCGTTCAAGGAGCTGGTCGATCGCTTTCCCGATTCCAAGTACACCCCTGATGCCAAGCTGCGCATGAACTACATCGTGGCGGCTCTGGCCAAGAACGAAGTGCATGTGGCGCGCTACTACTACAAGCGCGGTGCGTACTTGGCAGCGGCCAACCGGGCTCAGGCCGCCATCAGCGATTACCGTGAGGTGCCAGCCATCGAAGAGGCCTTGTATATCCTCTACAACTCCTACGACGCACTGGGTATGGTAGAACTGCGCGACGATGCCAAACGTGTGCTGGACAAGACCTATCCGCAGTCCGAGTACATCACCAATGGCGGACGCGCAGTCAACGAGCCATGGTGGAAGGTTTGGTAAGCGCAAGCAGCGCTTCCTGAAATTCGGGTTCCCCTTGCAGACGACGCATGGGTGGCAAGGCAGCCACAATCTTGCGGCCATAAGGCTTTTGTACCAGCCGACCGTCGCAGACCACCAATACGCCGCGATCAGTCTCTGATCGAATCAATCGGCCCGCGCCCTGCTTCAGCAAGACCGCTGCCTGCGGGACATGCAGCTGCATGAACGGGTTGCGCCCCATTGCCTTGAGTCGTGCGGCGCGCGCCTGCAGCAAGGGGTCATCCGGCGGAGAAAAAGGCAGCTTGTCGATTATGACAAGCTGCAAAGCATCACCCGGTACATCGATACCTTCCCAGAACGTCACGCACGCCACCAGAATCACGCCGACAGTGGCGTTGTTGGGCCCACGCCGACGCAAGGCATCGGTCAGTGCGCGTTTGGACGATTCGCCCTGGACGCGCACCTGGGGGTCCGTGTCTGATTGCAGCCGCTCGCGCAAGCGCTGCGCAATGGCGCGCATGGCCCGAAGGCTGGTGGTCAGTACCAGGGTACGACCGCCCAGCACCGTCGCGGCCTGCGCCGCCAAATCCGCCACCGACAGGCTGTGCGCGGACGTGCCCACGTCGGGCATCTCCGTGGGCACATACAGCGCCGCCTGGTTCGCATAGTCGAACGGACTGGGCACGTGCAGCACACGCGAGCGATTCTGCAAGCCCGTGGTCTCCAGGAAAGCATCCAGGCCGGGCTCGTAGCCCAAGGTGGCTGAAGTAAAGATCCAACTGCGGTGCGCCGCTGCGGGCTCATCCAGCAGCTCCTGCATGGCTGGGGCGATGGTCAACAGCGCAGCTTCGGGCGTTGCAGCCTCGACGCGGTGACTCAAGAAAGGCACGCCGATGTCATTGAGCCGGTGGGCTTCGTCAAAGATGACGGCGTGCATACGGGGCAGCAATTCGGCCACGCCGGATTCACGCACGACCAGATCGGCAAAGAACAGGTGATGGTTGACCACCACCATTTCCGCCTCCATGGCATTGCGCCGTGCCTGGTAGACGTGACAGGATGTCCAGCGTGGGCAATGACTGGCCAGGCAGTTGTCCCGCGTGGAAGTCACCAGCGGCACCGCGTCGGAGTCTTCGTCCAAAGTGGCAAGTTCGGCCAGATCACCGCGCGTGGTTTGCACCGCCCAGCTTTCTACCTGAGCCAGGTCCCGTTGCACGTTGATCGGATACGCCACTTCCGCCTGGCGCGCCAGGTCAAGTCGATGCCGACACAGGTAGCTGGAACGCCCCTTGAGCAGAGCAACGCGCACCGGCAGACCCAGGGCTGCCAGGAGCAGTGGCAGGTCGCGCCCCACCAGCTGATCCTGCAAAGCCTTGGTGGCGGTAGACACCATGACCCGCTCGCCACTGAGCAATGCAGCAACGAGGTAGGCATACGTCTTGCCCACTCCCGTGCCAGCCTCCACAACCAGTACACCGCCGGTTTCCAAGATGTCCGCCACCGCTTCCGCCATGGCTTGCTGACCGTGTCGAGGGCGGTAGTTCGGTACAGACTGGGCCATGGCACCCTGTGCCGACCAGACAGCCGCTACCCGCTCACGCAAGCGCATGTCAGGCGGGCTCGTCCGGGTCCAGCTGGCGCTCCACCCGAGCGATCTCGTCGCGCAGCGCCAGGCGGCGCTTTTTCAGGCGACGCATCATCAACTCATCGGTTGGGCCTTCCTGCATGGCGTGATCGATCAAGGCATCGAGATCGGCATGCTCGATGCGCAACTCAATCAGATGGCGTTCGGGAGAGTGGAGATTCGTAACCAAGGCAAATGGGTGTAAGTACGGGGGTAAACTCGACGCGTACGCGACAGGCTGGCTGGATAATACGGCCTAACTGATCAATTAACGACTGCAGCGGGTGACGTTTTCTCAACATGGCAACTGGCTACCGACTCACGGCTTCCACGGGCATCCATAAGGGCGACCGCGAGTACCAACAAGACCAGGTGGCCCTGCTCAAGCACCACCGCATCAACGGCTGCGTGCTGGCCATCGTGGCCGACGGCATGGGCGGGCGCAGTGGCGGGCGCAAGGCCTCGGACCAGGTCATGATGACGGCCAAGCAACTATTTGATCGTTACGACCCCGATACCGACGATGCGTCTGCAACGCTAAGCCAAATCGTGCAAGAGGCGCACATCGTCATCAAGCTCACCGCCATTTCAGCCGAAGAAGAGCCCCACAGCACGCTGGCCGCGTTCCTGATCAATGCCCAGGGCGATTGCCATTGGGCCCACACGGGCGATTCGCGCATCTACCACTTCAATGGCAATCGCTTCATCAAGCGCACCATGGACCATTCCTATGTGCAGGCCCTGGTGAATCGGGGCGAGATTACCGAAGAGCAGGCAACGGTGCATCCGCAGTCCAACATCCTGATGGGATGCCTGGGCACCGAGAATGAACCGCCGGTCGATTACCACTTCATTCCGCAGCTGCGCCCCGGCGATGTGCTGATGGCGTGCAGCGATGGGGTCTGGCACTATTTCAACACGGGAGAGTTGGGGTCGGTGCTGTCGACGCTGTCCGCACGTGAGGCAACCGAGTTTCTGATCGAGAAGGCCCGTGCCCGCGCCCGTGGCACGGGGGACAACTTGTCGGTGGTGATCGTCAAGCTCGAACCCCTCACGCCCGAAAGATAAGCGCCCTACCCCGGTGGCGCTTCACGGTTGCGACGGCAAAGGCGCAGCCGTGCTGGGATGCTCGCGCAATCGTTGATCCCGTTCGGCCCTGCGCTGCTCCAGGGCTTTTTGTTTGTCTTCGTATGCTTGCGTACTGCGCTGGCGTGCGGCTGCGTCCGGCCCGCTGGGTGTTTTTGGCTGTGTGGTGGGTCGTTGTTGCGACTGTGCCTGTTGGATATGAGCAGCCTGCTTCTCGGCCTGGCGTTGCAGGCGCACCGCGGGTGTGTTGTCCGGGTCCACCATCCGGTTGTCTCGCTCCTGGCGCTCCAATTGCTTGTCAACCAGGTTCTGTTGTTGCTCAACAGCGCGTTGTGCGCGCTGGGCATCATCCAGCGCCAGTTCCTGGCGTTTGAATTCGGCCAGTGCCTTGCGCCGCTGGGTTTCCACCTGGGCACGGCAATCGGTCACAAAGAACCGATCCTCGCAGGCACGGTCCTGGCTTTCGAGTTTCTGCAGTAGCTGCTGGCGCTGGGTGGCGATGGCCTGGCGCTGCGCACCCGTGTCGCCAGCGATTTGGCCCACGGCATAGCCAGCGAGTGCACCGAGCACCGCCAACCCGATCGCAATGCGCTTGAGCGTGGACATCAGGTCAGCGCCGTATCCACCATGCGCCGCTCTTGCGATACGTACTCCTGCGACTGCATTTCTTCCAGCCGAGACACTGTGCGCGGAAACTCGTGTGACAGAGGGCCTTCGGTATAGAGCTTGGTAGCAGGGACTTCTGCCGACATGATGAGCTTGACCCGGCGGTCATACAACACATCCACCAGCCAGGTGAAGCGTCGCGCTTCCGAGGCCATGCGCACCGGCATGTGCGGTACGTCACTTAAAAACACGGTGTGAAAGCAGGAAGCGATTTCCAGGTAGTCGTTCTGCGAACGCGGCCCGCCACACAAGGTCTTGAAATCAAACCACACCAGCCCTCCGGCACGTCGGCGCGCGTGGATCTGACGGGCCTCGATGTGCAGCGTGGAATCTTCATCATGGGTTTCTGCCAGGGCGTTGAACGCCTCGGTCATGGCATGGTCGGCATCCGGACCGTTGGGCGTGTGGTAAAGCTTGAGCGCCTGCAAGGTGCGTCGACGGTAGTCGGTGCCGTTGTCCACATTCAGCACCTCCAGCTGTGCATTCAGCAAGGCAATGGCGGGCAAGATGCGGTCACGGTGCAACCCATTTGGATAGAGGTCGTCCGGGCGGAAATTCGATGTCGTGACCAAACCCACGCCGTTGTCCAGCAGGGCCGCCAGCAGGCGATGCAGGATCATCGCGTCGGTGATGTCGGCCACGTGGAACTCATCAAAGCAAATCAGTCGAAACCGCTTGGAAATGCGTCGGCCAAGTTCGTCCAGCGGATTGACTGTGCCCTGCAATTCGGCCAGTTCGCGGTGCACCTCACGCATGAACTCGTGGAAGTGCAGACGTGTCTTGCGCTTGAGCACCACAGCGTTGTAGAAGCAATCCATCAAGAAGCTCTTGCCCCGCCCCACACCACCGTACATGTACACGCCACGCGGGATGTTGGGTCGGTTGATGAGCTTCTTGAAGGCGTTGGAACGCTGCTGCTTGAAAGCCGCCCATTCGGTCGCGCAACGCTCCAGCGCCTCCACGGCACGCAACTGCGCCGGATCGGCCTGGTATCCACGCGCTGCCAGCTCGGCCAAGTAGGTTTCTTTGACGCTCATGCAGAATGCTACAAAAATAATAGCTGCTAGCCCTTATTTTACGTGGGCTAGCAGCTAGTTTTTCTTGAAATGCCGATTAGAAGTTGAGCGTACGCTTGTCCACCGCCAGGGCGGCCTCCTTGGTGGCCTCGCTCAGGGATGGGTGCGCATGGCAAATGCGGGCGATGTCCTCGGCGCTGGCCTTGAACTCCATCGCCACGACGGCTTCAGAGATCAACTCGCTGGCCAGCGGGCCGACGATATGCACCCCCAGGATCTCGTCAGTCTTGGCATCGGCCAGGAACTTCACGAAACCCGTGGTATCACCCAAGGCGCGGGCACGGCCATTGGCCATGAAGGGGAAGGAACCCGCTTTGTACGCCACGCCGTCGGCCTTGAGTTGCTGCTCGGTGCGGCCCACCCAGGCAATCTCGGGGCTGGTGTAGATGACCCAGGGAATCGTGTTGAAGTTGACATGCCCGTGCTGGCCGGCAATGCGCTCGGCCACGGCCACGCCCTCTTCCTCGGCCTTGTGCGCCAGCATGGGGCCGCGTACCACGTCGCCGACGGCCCACACATTGGGCAGGTTGGTCTTGCAGTCTGCGTCGACCACAATGGCGCCGCGCTCATCGAGCTGCAGGCCAACGGCTTGCACGTTCAGCCCCGTAGTGTTGGGCGCGCGGCCGATCGACACGATGAGCTTGTCCACTTCCAGGGTCTGAGCTTCGCCCTTGGCATTGGCATAGGCAATGGACACGCCCTTCTTGCCGGTTTTGACCTCACCGACCTTCACGCCCAGCTCGATCTTCAGGCCCTGCTTGTCAAAGGCCTTCTTGGCTTCCTTGGCTACCTGCTCATCTACCGCACCGAGGAACGTGGGCAGGCCTTCCAGGATGGTCACATCGGCTCCCAGGCGCTTCCAGACCGAACCCATTTCCAGTCCGATCACGCCCGAGCCGATCACGCCCAGCTTCGTCGGTACTGCGCCAATGCGCAAAGCGCCGTCGTTGGACAACACCTGCGTCTCATCAAACGGAACACCAGGCAGCGCGCGGGCGTTGGAACCCGTGGCCACGATGATGTGCTTGCCGATAAGCACTTCTTCGGCTGCGCCTGCCACCTTGACTTGGTAACCGCCTTCAACAGCCGCCACGAAGGAGCCGCGACCGTGGAAGAAGCTGACCTTGTTCTTCTTGAACAGGTACAGAATGCCGTCGTTGTTCTGCTTGACCACGGTGTCCTTGCGGCCAATCATCTTGGCCACATCCATCTTCACATCGGCCACGCTGATACCGTGCTCGGCAAAGTGGTGGTTGGCGTGGCGGAAGTGCTCGCTGGACTGCAGCAAGGCCTTGGAAGGAATGCAGCCCACGTTGGTGCAGGTGCCGCCAGGGGCCGGGCCGCCCTTGTCGTTTTTCCACTCGTCGATACAAGCGGTGTTGAAGCCCAGTTGGGCCGCGCGAATGGCAGCAATATAGCCACCGGGGCCGCCGCCAATGACAACTACGTCAAATTGTTTGCTCATGGTCGTGATTCCTTAGATGTCAAAGAGCAAACGAGAAGGGTCTTCCAACGCTTCCTTCATGGCCACCAAGCCCAGCACGGCCTCGCGGCCGTCGATGATGCGGTGGTCGTAGGACATGGCGAGGTAGTTGATGGGGCGCACCACGATCTGGCCGTTTTCGACAACAGCGCGATCCTTGGTGGCGTGCACGCCCAGGATGGCCGACTGGGGCGGGTTGATGATAGGGGTAGAGAGCATGGAGCCGAACGTGCCACCGTTGGAGATGGAGAAGGTGCCGCCGGTCATTTCCTCAATGCCCAGCTTACCGTCCTGCGCCTTCTTGCCGAACTCGGCAATCTTCTTCTCGATGTCGGCAAAGCTCATCTGGTCGGCGTTGCGCAGAATAGGCACTACCAAACCACGGGGCGAGCCCACGGCGATGCCGATATCGAAGTAGCCGTGGTAGACGATGTCGGTACCGTCAACCGAAGCGTTCAGCACCGGGAACTTCTTGAGCGCGTGGACGGCGGCCTTCACGAAAAAGCTCATAAAGCCGATCTTGACGCCATGCTCTTTGGTGAACTGGTCCTGGAACTTCTTGCGCATTTCCATGACCGGCGCCATATTCACTTCGTTGAACGTAGTGAGGATGGCGTTGGTAGATTGCGACTGCAGCAGGCGCTCGGCCACGCGGGCACGCAGACGGCTCATGGGCACGCGCTGCTCGGGGCGCTCGCCCAGATGCGGGCTCGATGGTGCAGCCACTTGGGGCAAGGAACTAGTGGGAGCCCCCGTAGGTATTGCCACTGTAGCTACAGTTTTAGGAGCGGAGCCAGCGGCAACCGCACCCAGCACATCGCCCTTGGTGATACGACCGTCCTTGCCCGTACCTGTAACGGCACCGGCAGGCAGGTTGTTGTCGGCCAGCAGTTTGGCTGCAGCGGGCATGGCCACGCCTGCCTTGCTGTTAGAGGCCGGGGCCACAGCCACAGCAGCTGCCGGTGCGCTGGCGGCGGCTGCCGGTGCGCCCGCGGCAGGAGCCGTTGCACCAGCCTTGCCTTCGGTGTCGATGCGGGCGATCAGCTGATCGGCAGCGACGGTAGCACCGTCACCCTGCACGATCTCGGCCAAGACGCCAGCACCAGGCGCGGGCACTTCGAGCACGACCTTGTCGGTTTCGACTTCGATCAGGATTTCGTCCATGGCGACAGCGTCGCCCACCTTTTTCTTCCACTGCAGCAAAGTGGCTTCGGCCACGGATTCGGAGAGCTGCGGAACCTTAACTTCTACGATTGCCATTTTTGAACTTTCAATATGCGGTATGTACGTTGAATGAAGACGGGGTTACTTGGCAAGGACAAAGCCCTTGAGCTTGCCAAACGCCGCTTCGACCAAAGCCTTCTGCTGCTCCTGGTGCAGGTGGGCATAACCCACCGCAGGCGAGGCAGAGGCCGCACGGCCCGCATAGCCCAGTTTTTGGCCATCGAGCATGTTTTCATGGATGTTGTGCTGGATGAAGAACCAGGCGCCCTGGTTCTGCGGCTCGTCCTGGCACCACACGATTTCCGTGGCATTGGGGTACTTCTTCACCTCCGCGGCAAAGGCCTTGTGCGGGAAGGGGTACAACTGCTCGATACGGATGATGGCAACGTCATCACTGCCCTTCTCCTCGCGTTTCTTGACCAGGTCGTAGTAGACCTTGCCCGAGCACACGACCAGGCGCTTGACCTTGTCGGCCTTCTTCGCCACGGCTTCGCTGCTGTCGGGAATGACGGTCAGGAAGCTGCCCTTGGTGAACTCGGACACCGGGGATGTGGCGTCCTTGTTGCGCAGCAAGCTCTTGGGGGTGAAGATGATCAGCGGCTTGCGCAGGTTGCGCACCATCTGGCGGCGCAGCACGTGGAAGATCTGGCTGGCCGTGGTGGGCTGCACGATCTGCATGTTGGTGTCAGCCGCCAACTGCATGAAACGCTCCACGCGGGCCGAAGAGTGCTCGGGGCCTTGACCTTCGTAGCCGTGTGGCAGCATCAAGGTGATGCCGTTGACACGGCCCCATTTCACTTCACCTGCCGCGATGAACTGGTCGATCACCACCTGGGCGCCGTTGGCGAAATCGCCAAACTGGGCTTCCCAGATCACCAACGTATTGGGATCGTTGGATGCATAGCCGTACTCGTAGCCCAGCACCGCCTCTTCGGACAGAATGGAGTCAATGACCACGAATTGCGCCTGGTTGTCGGCCACGTTTTGCAGTGGAACGTAGGTGCCGGTATCCCATTTCTCGCGATTCTGGTCGTGGATGACGGCGTGGCGGTGGGTAAAGGTGCCACGGCCACAGTCCTCACCGGACAGGCGCACCGGATAGCCGCTGGCCACCAGCGACGCAAACGCCATGTGCTCGCCCATACCCCAATCCACATTGGCCTCGCCGCGGCCCATGGCCGCACGGTCTTCCAGCACTTTGCGCACCAGCGGGTGGGGCGTCAGGCCTTCAGGCAGCTTGGTGATCTTCTCGGCCAGACGCTTCCACTCGGCCAATGGCAGGGCGGTATCGGCGACATCGGTCCACTTCTTGTTCAGAAACGGCGACCAATCCACTGCGTACTTGCTCTTGAAGTTGGTCAGGATGGGGTTGACCGTATGCTTGCCCGCGTCCATGGCAGCGCGGTAGGTCTTTACCATCTCGTCGGGACCACCGGCAGGCAAAACGCCCTGGGTCGCCAGCTTGTCACCATACAGCTTGCGCGTACCGGGATGCTGGGAAATCTTCTTGTACATCAATGGCTGGGTCAGACTGGGCGTATCCTGCTCGTTGTGACCGAGCTTGCGAAAGCAAGTGATGTCTACTACCACGTCCTGACGGAATTCCATACGGTATTCCAGGGCGAGTTGGGTCGCCAGCACGACCGCTTCGGGATCGTCGCCATTGACGTGCAACACCGGGGCTTCGACCATTTTCACGATGTCGGTGCAATACGTGCTCGAGCGCATGTCACGCGGATCGGACGTGGTAAAACCAATCTGGTTATTAATGATGATGTGTACGGTTCCGCCGGTGGCGTAGCCACGCGTCTGGGCCAGGCACAGGGTTTCCTGGTTCACGCCCTGCCCTCCGAAGGCCGAATCCCCATGCACCAGAACGGGTAAAACCTGACTACCTTTTGGATCGCCGCGGCGGTCCATGCGGGCACGCACGGAGCCTTCTACTACCGGGTTCACAATTTCCAGGTGCGACGGGTTGAACGCCAACGTCAGGTGTACCGGGCCCCCAGCGGTGGAAACGTCCGAACTAAAGCCCTGGTGGTATTTCACGTCCCCGGCAGGCAGTTCTTCGGGTGCCGTGTGATCAAACTCGGCAAACAAGTCAGCGGGCATCTTGCCCAGGGTGTTGACCAGCACGTTGAGTCGACCCCGGTGGGCCATGCCGATCACAATCTCCTGAACACCTTTTGCGCCAGCCTGCTGGATCAACTCGTCCATTGCCGCGATGAAGCTTTCGCCACCTTCCAGCGAAAAACGCTTCTGGCCCACGTACTTGGTATGCAGGAAACGCTCCAGTCCCTCCGCTGCCGTCAGGCGGTCCAGAATCTGGCGCTTCTTGTCGGCCGTGAAGTTGGGTTTGCTGCGGATGCTTTCCAATTTCTGCTGCCACCAGCGCTTCTCCGTTTGGTCGGAGGTGTACATGAACTCGACACCCAGCGTGCCGCAGTAGGTTTCGCGCAATGCGTTGAGCAGTTCGCGCAAACTCATGGACTCGCGGCCAAAGAACGTGTTGGACGTGTTGAACACCGTTTCTTGGTCCGCATCGTTGAACCCATAGAAAGCGGGGTCCAGCTCAGGAATGGTGGGGCGCTCGGCACGCTTCAAGGGGTCCAAATCAGCCCAACGGTTGCCCACGTTGCGGTAAGCAGAAATCAGCTGCTGTACGGCGGTGCGCTTGCGCCCCATCTCGGAATCCGCACCCGTGGCCATGACCACCTGGTTGATTCCCTTCTTGGCCCGCTCGGCAAAGGCATTGACCACCGGTAGGTGCGCAACGTCCTTGGCATTGCTGCCGTCAACAGCCGGCACGTGCTGCAGGGCGTCAAAGTAGTCCCGCCATGTATCGGGGACACTGCCAGGATTGGCGAGGTAATTCTCGTACATCTCTTCGACATAGGGCGCATTGCCGCCGAAGAGGTAGGTGTTGTTGGCGTAGGCGCGATAAATCGATGCCGCCGAGTTTTGGTGGGACGTTGTCTCACTCATCTTGCGCTGACCTCCGTTTCCCTTAAGGAAACTTAGCTTGGTTGGAAAACCTTCCGCGGCACGGCTGAACCGTTTGGCGGATGCGACTGTGGCTGGGAAGGGCCTTGGTACGTCGGCGATTGTGCCACCGATTGCCCGATTGTGCGTCCAAGCCTTGCACAGGCCTTGCAGAACATCGAAAGACCATGAAAAAGGCCTCCGGTTTTACGCGGAGGCCTTCAAATTGTGGTCGGTGTGAAAGGATTCGAACCTTCTACCCCTTGCACCCCATGCAAGTTTTTGTGCGTCCAGTGAAATTTAACAAAATTCTAAAATCTTCTCTATCTTATTGATTTTAAAAGACATTGCTCACAGAAACACGAAAAATCTTATCCAACAACATCCACTGCGATACACTCAAAGCCTGCGTTGCGGTTGGGACAATGGTTGGGACAATGGCAGCTACGCAGTCCACTCCGGGGAGTCTTATGGCACTGACTATGCTGGAACTCAAAGCACTGAATGCTGCGGACCATGGACGCCGATTGACTGACGGCGGATCGCTCAAGGGCAAGGTGTATGTGGCGCGTGACGGTGCTGTCTCGGTTCAATTTCGGTTCGCCTACAAATTTGGTGGCAAATCGCGGGAAGTGCTGGTTGGCACTTGGCCCAAAGCCGACATCACCTCCATCCGCAAAGACCGTGACGCATTGCGGGTGAAGGTTCAAAGCGGCATTGACCCTGTAGCACAGAGCCAGCTTGTGCGTGAACAACTGCAATCCGTCCGCGAAACCGAACAACTACGTCTGGCAGCCGAACGCGAGGCCGAACTCCTCAAAATCGAAGCTGACCGCCAAGAGGCTGTGCACCAACAACAATTGCGGCTGCAGGCGTTGGCGGAAAAGACCGCACGCATGACGGTTCGCAGCCTGTTTGACCAATGGCAGCGATTGGAGTTGGTGCAGCGTGCGGACAAAGGCAGCGAGGCGCTGCGCTCCTTTGAACGCGATGTTTTCCCGCTCATCGGCAATGTTGCGGCTGCGGACGTGAGCAAGGCGCACATCCAGGAGATTGTGGACACAATCAAATCACGCGCCACGCCCACACAGAATATGGTGCGCACCGCCAAAAAGACGCTGGCCGACATACGCCAAATGTTTGGCTTCGCGCTGGATCGGGACTATGTGGACGCTGACCCTACTGCGCGCGTGAAAAAAGCCCGCATCGGTGCTGACGTGGAACGCGACCGCGTTTTGAGCGAAGCCGAGTTGATCCTGCTGTTTCAGAAATTACCCCATGCCGGGCTTGCGCTAACCAGCCAACTGGCACTGCTGATTCAACTGGCAACTGCCGCCCGCATCGGAGAAGTGCTGGCTGCGCGCTGGGAACAGGTGGATTTTGAGCGCCGAAATCTAACCCTGCCCGAAACCAAGAATGGCAAGCGGCATGAAATTTGGCTCAGTGACTTTGCTCTGCTCCAACTGAAGAGCTTGCATGAAAGCACTGGCCTGACGCCCTGGCTGTTCCCGGCTACACAAACCAAGAAAGATCAGCCCGACTTTGCCGACCATGTGTGCGTCAAAACCGTGACCAAGCAAGTGGGTGATAGGCAGCGCCCCGGCGATGTTCCCATGAGCGGCCGCTCTAAGGACGTGGACGCGCTGGTACTACCCGGCGGCAAGTGGACACCGCACGACCTCCGTCGGACGGCGGCCACCACCATGGCAGAACTGGGTACCCTCCCCGATGTGGTTGAAAAATGTCTGAACCACACCGAGGTGGGCAAGGTCAAACGTATCTACCAACGCGCCCAGTACGAAGGCCCCATGCGCGAAGCCTGGAAACTGCTGGGCAGCCGTCTGGCGCTATTGCAAGACATGGCCCATGGTCGGGTAACCAATGTCGTTCCCTTGCAGCAACGGGGTCGATGAGGCTTCGTGCCATCCTACGCCCACAAGGAGGGGAGCTGTAACAGAGTTCCGTCGGACAAGACCTCCCTGCGTCCATCCAAGCAGTAGTCGGGATCTTCGCAAGGCTTTTGATACACGACGCGATACGCATCGCCCACCTCACCCTTGAGCCAACGGGACAGTTGCAGGCCGTGCTCGTGAAAAGCCACCCAATTCCAGTCACTGGCGTCGAAGGTATCGGAATAGAACGACGTTCGATCAAATTCGATGGCCCAGTCTGCAAATTTTCGCCACAGCCCTTCTGACACGGGGCAACCCCCATCACGCCCCGTACCATCACAAATGTTTCCGCCTATGCCAACCTGTTCCGGTCCGCCGACGTGCCACAAAAACGGCGCGTTGCCATAGTCCACCATCACGGTAAGGACTGGAATGAAAGTGGTGTTATCGCCATTGCCCATATTTCAATCAATCACCTATCCACACAAAAGCGTACTCCGGTTTCGCGCACCACGCCTTGAGTTCATTGGCAAATGCCTCGGCTTCATTTGGCGAAAGGCCGAAGCGGATGGTTTCGTACTATTCCGTCACCGCGTGGAGGCGAGCCATGGATGATTCAACATGGCGTCTTTGACCTGGATGTAATCATCTTCAGGTTCAGGATCGCGCCCCACATCCCAATGTTGCGGATCAAACTCTGCCGTGAAAAAGCGGATCAATTCGGTCTTCAACGCCGCGGCCAATGCGGCACGCGACACAATGCCTTCCAGCAGAATCGCATTCTCGTATTTGCGCGAGATGCGCAGCAGGACGCGCTGCGGATCATCTGTGCGCAGCACCGTCAATACCGCCTCCTGCCCCTCCTCATCGATCTCCATCTCAATTGGGAGATCGCCCTCGGCAATCTCACGGCCCCAGGCGACCAGTTCGTAGAACGGGTCAAACACGTCCGACAGGTGAATCAAGGCCGTGGCGTCGTCGAGCCACAGGTGCAGCTTCGCCCAGCCGTATTCCCCCATCTCTAGTCGCACGCCAAGTTGGGCATCAGGCAGGCCAGGGCGAAGTACGAACCATTTGGCAGGTTCCTCGGAGGGTCGGCTCAGGCCAGCACGCGCCCAACGCTCGGTGCTGTATGAGTGCAGAACCCCCGTATTGCCGCAGACGAAAAACGGCGTGAGCGCCGACCACGCACCAAAGCGATCCGCCCCACGCAGACGGTGGTACCACTCCATCAATTCGCCGAAGCTGCGCCAGTGAAAGCGCTCTGTCGCGGCCACACGAACCACGCTCGCCGCGTTGTCCATGACTTCAGTGACGTAGTCAAACGACTCGTTCAGTCGCTGAAACAAGCCTGCTCCGGGCGTCAATGCGAAGAAGCCATCGAGACTTTCTTTGTCGGCAATTTGCAGGTCGCCCTCAAACGCTTGGTCGAGCTTTGCTTGCACCGCGCGCCGCCTGTCCGACATCGTGGCGTTCGTCGTGCCGTCGATCAACTTCGCGATTTCCAGCAAGGCCGCACGCGCATTCTCATCACGACACAGGGTCAAGGGCAATAGCAGGCCATCGCGCGGTGCGATGCCTGGACGGTCACCTCCCGAGCGGGCGCCAACGGCGAACAGACCCGCCCCATCGTCTGCTAACCGTTCGCGCATAGCACGCCCAGGCGCACCGTACTGTGCAATGTAGAGACAGGGCAGCAAGTCATCCAACCGACCGAGTAATTGTCCGCAGTTGCGTTTGATCTCGCGCGCCTGCAGTTGCTTCGGTTCGTCGCTTTTGCTCCAAGCCAATTTCATGATTCACATCCCTCAACGTGGGTGACTTCATCCACACTCACCCAGCCTTGTTTTCGATACAGCTTGACAGTTGTGTTATTGCCCAATGCCACTTGCAGTTCCCTCGCCAGCTCTAGCGTCTCCTGTTCATGGCGATCCCACCAAGCCTCGTCACCCATATCGGGCGGATTTATCGTATCGTCGTAGTCTCGTTGCCAAGTGGCGATGCGCCGCACAAGGGGAAACGGCAAGTCCAACAAGTCATATCCCAGCATCTTGCCTTTGTCATTCCACAGGCCGCTGCTGGCGAAGTCATTTTCAAGGCGAATTTCTCTCAATTGCCGCGTGAACATCACGCATTGCGCCTGTTGCGCCGCGATCCGTTCGGGCACGCCGCGCTTTTGCAAGCAAGTTCCGGGGTTGTAGAGCGACATGCGCTCAATTCCGTAGTAACGAACATCGACACCATTGGCAAGTGCCAACCACAAGAGGTTTTCACACTCCACGGACAGCATGAGGTCAAAGCCTGATTTGGGGCGTGGTTCGTTTGCAATCACAAACATCTCATCAACTGACGCCAAGATGTATATTGGCTCATCCACATGGGTAGCGGACACGTAGCGTACTGTCCAGTCGCGGCAATAGCGCGTCGCGTGCTGCACCCACATGTCCGTCGCCAGCTCCTTCGGCGCAACAATGAATGCATGCGCACCGATTTGCTGAGTCAGCAGTGACAGTGCAACCTCGCGGGCCTGCGCGGTCAAGAACACGACACCAACCGTTTTGTGCTCATCGGGTGGCAGGTAATTGACGTGGCAAGAAAAAACCTCCAGCCCTAAGTAGGACCAGTGCATCTTGAATGGATGCGAATAGCTGGCTGGATCAATCAGAGCTCCTTTTAGTTCCTCGACATCCCTGGCCCCGCTGACCTTCAACAAGTAGCGTACGAAAGCCGATTCCGGCTTGTGCGTGCAACACCAGTGCAAGACAAGAAAGCGATGTACTTCGTCGTCGTCGATATCGCAATCCAATTTGGCAAAGTGATACACCGGCTCGCCCAAGCGTTTTTCCAGCTCCATCGCAATCGGACGCATGTTCTCGCGCCAAAGCAGAAACGGATGGTCGCCTGCTTCCCAACTCTTGTCGCTCTCGCCATCGTCCCACGGTGGGCCGGGCGTGAACTCGATCATGGCCGTGGGAGGTGGTAGCTTGGGCAAATCCTCCAGCGACCACGGCTCATTCCAGCTGTCAGGCCCGCGAAACATTGGCGTTGTCGCGGCCACCTCTGCAACCTGTTCGAGGAAGTCAAGGATGTCAGGCGCCACCAACATTTCCGCACCGGTCGACTCCTTGAGCCCTAACTGCGCCACTCGTATACTTTCTGACCGCAGCCAGGCCACAAAGTTGGGTAAAGGCAAGCATTCGGGTGATTCCGATTTGTAGCGATCAAAGAAGTTGACCCAATGGTCGTCCGCCACATCGTTCCTCATCCGCGCAACAATCTTGATCGCTTGGTTTTTGGCAAACTCCAACGCGACGCCCTGGTGACGAAGTATCTTTTCCAGCACACCCACGGGTTCGATGTAGGGCACACACTGGCCCGCTGGCGGCTCCAGAAGCCAAATCGTCTCCTTCCAACGGTTGTCCTTTGGAGCCTCGATCAATCCGCCCACTGACGCCAGGCACTGCGGCTCCAACCCCGAAACGGGCAATGCCCGCATCAAAGCCTGAATGTCAACGCGTTGATGGTCATCGGGCTTCAATTTGAGCCCCCTCTTAAACCGGATATACCCCGGTCCGGACCGCTCCCATGATTTGCGGAATGCATAGGTCATAGCGGGAAACCCTGCCGTCGCTGATTTCAAAAAGCACAGCGGCCTGCACCGCGTTGCCTTGCCCCTGAGTCATGAACGCGCATGGCCTACCGTCGTCTCCTTGAGCAGTGCGGCCAATCTCTACCAGAACACGCGAATTCGGGTCATTAACGCTATGAGCGCGCACCGTCCGCATCTTGTTGCGCAGGTAATCCGAAATGGCTGCCACGCCAACCAGCTCTTCAAATACCCATTGCGATGCATACCGTGTATCCGGCGAGAGTAACGTCAAGAAGCCATCGGGTTCCAGACGATTCCATGCTTTGGCGAACGCGAACACCACTTTTTCTTCCGTCATATCAGCCCCCTCAACCTTTGACACACACCACTTGTTTCAAGGTGTGCTGAATTTCGGTCAGATCGCGCTGGTTGGCCATGACCTGATCAATGTCCTTGTACGCACCCGGAATTTCATCAAGTACGCCCTTGTCCTTGCGGCAGATGACACCGGCAGTCTGCGCCTCCAGGTCGGCCTCGGTGAAGTGCTTTTCAGCGGCAGTGCGGCTCATGCGGCGACCTGCACCATGGGCGCTGGAACAAAAACTCTCGGCACATCCCTTGCCTCGAACGATGTAGCTGCGTGCACCCATGCTGCCCGGCACAATGCCCAGATCCCCCTCACGCGCGCGAATGGCCCCTTTGCGAGTCACCCATACATCAGCGCCGTAGTGGTGCTCTTTGGCCACGTAGTTGTGGTGGCAGTTCACCGCTTCGGTAGTCACAGTGAACGGCGGCAGATGCCGCGCCAGCGCATCCAGAACCAGGTCCAGCATGGCCTGGCGGTTAGCCATCGCGTATTCTTGCGCCCAGTGCACAGCTTCCACGTAGTCGTTGAAGTGCTCGGTGCCTTCAGGGAAATAGGCAAGGTCGCGGTCAGGCAACTGGATCATCCAGCGTTCCATGTCCTTGCGGGCCAACTGGATGAAATAATCAGCAATCGCGTTACCGATGCCTCGGCTGCCCGAATGCAACATCACCCACACCTGATCCGACTCATCTAAGCAAACCTCGATGAAGTGGTTGCCGCCACCCAGAGTGCCCATCTGGTTGGTCCACTTGGAGAGCTTACCAAAGGCCTTCAGAAGTTGGGGGTGCCGGTCGGTCAGTGCTTTCAAGCCCGGCTCGAAGGGCCTTGCAACTTCCACCAGAACACGGTCATCGGCGTGTTGCCCCCGTCCCACCGGCACATCCCGGGTGATTTGGTCGAATACCTTCTTCAGGGCTTTCTCGTCCAGATCATTGCCCGTGATCGACAACCGGGCAGCCACCATGCCACAGCCGATGTCCACGCCAACAGCCGCCGGGATAATGGCCTTGTGCGTGGCGATCACTGAACCGATGGTGGCACCGATCCCGAGATGCACATCTGGCATGGCCGCAACGTGGTGATGTACAAAGGGCAACCCGGCAATATTCGCCAGTTGCTCCTTCGAGCGGTCGTCGACATCGTCGGTCCAGATCTTGACCGGTACGCGCTGGTCAGTGAGAACTTGTTGAACTGGCATTTCTACTCCCCTCCTCTGATCTCATAAAAGGGCTTGTTTGGATCAATCTTCAGAACGTCCCGAATGAACAGGCATGCATTGGCCAGTCAAACTTGTCCGATGCTGCAAAGCAGCTCCCCGATCAAACGACAGTGGCCGCTTCAGCGGCATTTCCCACCTCGTCAATCGCACCGCCCAAGGAAAATACCCGGTCGGGCCATGCACTAGCCGTCATTCCCTTCAATGCGGTCACCATCTCTTCGACCAAGGTCACTTCAATACTGCCTGGCTTGACGACCGCGGCGCTGGCGAACATGCCGCGCAGCCGTGATGCTGTGGACTTGAGGGTACCGAACAGTCCATCAGACATTGCCAGCGATTCATAGGTATCTCGCCTGGACATCAGATGCAGGAATGTCTCAACCACTTGGGATTCGGCATACATCGTACCCTGGTGGCGAGCCATCACCAACTCCAGCCAGTCAACCAACCATTCGCCCAAGCCCATCTGTCTGAGCCCCATGTAGCTTGTTGGCCATTCAGGCGCGGGTGTGATGCGCAGCCACTCGCTAACCCCTAGAGGCGTCAAGCCCGAATAGTGTTCAAACACCGACCGATATCGCGGGTTGAAGCTGTCGATGGTCTGATCAAGCTTTCGCAAGAAAGCAGGAATATCGGCGTCATACTGGCCGGATGGCTCGCGCGCCATCCTAAACACAGTTGGAGTAGACAACGCGTCGACACCCCGCGAAAACATCACCGACCCATTGCCTCCCCATCCAGCCGGAACCATCTGCGCGACTTTTTGTAGCGCTGGCATATCGGTAGCTTTTTCGCCATCCGGCCGTTCATGAACCAACAGGAAATTGGTCTTGTCCGTCACCAGCTGGTAGTCAACAGCCAGTTTGGTTGCACCGGCCAGCTTGCCAAGTAAAGCATCATTGGCAACAGATTGAACTCGCACCGATGCAGCCATGCGCGGTAACGTGTCTGCCGACTCCAATTGCCCCTGAAAGGTCGCAGAACCAATCTCCTGCAGCACCTCATCCTCGGAGCGTTTGCCCAGCAGCCGCACTTTGCCCATTGGCACCTGTCCGAGCCATGCAAAGACGTTCACCGTGTCACCATCGAACACCGAAGGCAGCAACGGCGACACCCACTCGGTGACCACCCCAGTGGGCCATTCGATACGCAAATCCGCCAGTCGAGGCGACCGTAGCCTTGCAAACATCCGCAGGATGGCGGGTTCCACCGCCTCGCCAGGTGCCACAAAATCGCAGGCGCCGCCTGTGGCTTCGGCCAGGCGCCGCAGGTGTATCTCGGCCGGGCTGCTGCCAATGCCCACGACAAACAATCGGTGCCCAGAATATTTGGCTGCCTTGATCGTGCTGTCTATCGCGCTGATTTCCCCGTCCGTCACCAGCAAAATGTCGCTACTGACTGTTTGGGCCAAGGCGAAGGTTGATGTCAGAGCAGCCTCCATCTCAGTGCCCCCCAAATCGGCCTGCAACGCGCCAACCCAACGTTGAGCGGCCAGCTTTGTCGTCTTAGACGCTTTC
This sequence comes from Rhodoferax sp., assembly GCA_046348185.1. Classification (GTDB taxonomy): domain Bacteria; phylum Pseudomonadota; class Gammaproteobacteria; order Burkholderiales; family Burkholderiaceae_C; genus Allorhodoferax. The sequence continues at coordinate 1,004,622 of JAXMER010000013.1, forward strand.
CACAGGCCGCGCGAGCGGTGCTCAACAGTGCTTCCGAACCGAGACATAGAAAAACGGTCACCGGCACCCAATTGCCGGACAATCGCTTGCAAAGCCCGCTTTGCCGCATCAATGCTGTCGCCCGCCATGGAGCCGGAGCAGTCGACCAGTATCTTGACGGCAGTCGCTGGGACTCCCAGCGTACGAATGCGAGGGCAAAAGCTGGCCAGAACCGCCACGCGTGTGGACTCGACGCAATCTCGTGCAGCAACGGCGACGGAGTCGTGCGCCAGCTGATCGACTACCAGCACAAAATCTCGATCCAGGAACCCGCAGCGAGCCAATGACACGGTCAGCACACTGCCTTGATCCGAACTCCCATGGGTAACGCCGACCGGGTGGCTAGGACACGCCACCCGTGCCTGCGCCAAATCCCCGTGCAAACGCAGCTCTAGGTCAAATGGATGCTCTGCCGTGAGGCTATGGCTGGGCGCCTGATGCGGCAACAGCCCACCATCTTGCTGGGCATCGCCGTAGCGCGGTGCAATCACCGTGGGGATCAGTAGGCGCAGACCGCGCTGCTCAAATTGCAGGGTCTGGGCGTAGCGCAGCGTGATGGTGCAATGCTCACCGGCAGCGAGGTTGCCCAGGTTCAGACTGTAGCTTTGATCACGGTTCTTCTCCAGCATGATCGCGGCATCCCCCTCCGAGATGACTTCCTCGTAACGCGCCACCGCCTGCTTCTTCTCCACGACCGTGCCAGTGAGATGCTTGTCACCCAGCACAACATCAACGCCCAACAACACGGCGCCCCATGGCAATGGGAAGCTGTAGACAACCTCCACGTTCTTGTCGCCCGGGTTGCAAAAGCGCTGCTCGATGCTCGCCTCGAACATCAGTCCGCGCAGGTCCCCCGAAAGCTTCACCCCCAGCAAGTTCACGGTTTGCCCACCCCGCGTCTCCAAACGCGCACATTCATGCTTGTTCATGCTCTTCCCTTTCATTTCTTGCTTGAAGGGTCAGCTATTGGCTCCACGTCCCCGCCGCTGACCTGAGCGAATACCGCCATCACACCTTTGATAAATTGGCGTACTTGTTCGGGTGACAGCCCCGCACGCCCGGGTTCAATCACCACCTCCACGCCGTCGGCCACCATCAGGTGGCTTCGCACCTCAACGGAGCCAATGGCGCGTGCCCGAGGCGGAACCGGGGCCTGCTCACCGCGCAGCAGTTCTCGAATCCGATCCAGCGAAAGCCCCGCCGCCGTCCACTTTTTGATCAATAGCAGTTGCTCCAACTGCGTTGCACCGTAGCGCGCGGCACGGGTCTCCCCCTCGGGGCGGTCAACCAGTCCAATCTGCACGTAGTAGCGAACAGTTCGGGGTGGCAAGTCAGCCAGAACGCATAGGTCGGCCAGGGGGTAGCTGCCGAGAGATGAAGCGGAATCGGATGTCATTGAACATATTAAAACACTATTACTGTATTTATACAAGTGTCTCAATATGCATTGTCTGGCTATGGTCGCCCTCTACTCGCCGTTGATACACACTTGTCCAACCGACACGATCTTGTCGAAGAGCCAATGGTTATCGCCTGCCATCTTCGCCGCCTCCTGGCGCCGGTATGCCCCACTCGGGCCCCAGCACATTCGCGATCAACGCAAGTCCATCGGCCGCGCCCATCCGCAGCCCCACATCCAGCCGCGTTGGCACATCGCACTCATGCGGATTGATGCGAATCAGCCGCCCACCGTATTGGTGAATCACGCGCTGGCTGAAATGTCTTACAGAAGGTATCGCCGTGCCAGCCCCCAATTCGATGACGACGGGTCGCGTCACTGCCGAAAGCCATGCGTCCTGCCTATATCCCTGCGCAGCGCTCCGCCGATCGACCCAGCCCCCATCACCAAACATCAACACATTCGGACGTGCCAAGCCACCGCAGTGCGGACAGAACGGTGTCGGGTTGAGCAGGCGGCACGTCTGCTCATCCACGTCCGGCTGAAATCCATCAGCAGACCATATCCCTTGGTGGCACGGTTCCAGGCACTGCAGGTGGTGAATGGACCCGTGGCACTCGTGGATGCGTGACTGGTCAAAACCCGCCTTCTGAAACTGGCCATCTACATTGCTGGTGAAAACGCTAAGCCCATGAAACATCTGGGAACCCCAGCGCTTCAGGAATTCGAATCCGTGGTGCGGTACCGTCTTACGGTACAACGCCAATCGATGGCCATAGAAACCCCATGCGCGTTCGGGCAACGAATGAAATGCTGCGGGAGACGCGACGCTATAGAAGTCGAGTCGTGCTTCCCGCAAGGCCGGATAGGCCCGCCAGAAGCCCTCTTTGCCACGGAAATCTGGTAAACCGGAATCAACACCCATGCCCGCGCCGGCCGCAACGATTAGTGCATCGGCCTGCTCCATCAAGGCCGCAGCCCGCTCTACCGCAGAGAGATTGCTAGATTCACTGCCGGAGTCATGCATACTGCCCCCTTCTGGCCTGACCTCATCACGCGCAGAAATAGCCTCGCTATAATCAAACCTTCGAGAGACGAAAATCGGCTCCACGCCGTGAGGTGATTCGGTTCATCCTATATCTCTCGATCCATCTTCCCGACACCCGCTCTACTTTCCAAAGTCAGCGGGTGTTCTTTATTGAAGATGCCGCATTGGTTTGCGGCTTTCCTGACCTTGCGTGGAGGCTCGACATCCAAGTCCAAGACCTCCAACGTCTGCGGCCACACAAAATTCAGGTATCTGGCCTCGCCCCGCTCATAGAACCGCTGCAACGCCCACAAGTAGTAATCAACGGCCTGCAATCCTGCATGATCTTTAGGTACCGAACACAGCACCTCGGTTGGCTTGGGCTTTGACAGGCCAAAGTCCCGCGCAAAACCGTCATTCTCGTGGGCGACAGCATCCACAAATGCTTTGGTGCGGGGCTTATGCCCGCGTTGCGCAAACACGATTCTGTGGTCACTCCAGCCGTGCAAACGGGAAAACAGGTGCCGAGTCAACTCGTCGTACAGCTCGTGGCCGGATGGGTCGTACCGGTACGCGGGATCTATCCTGCGCCGCTGAAGAGCATAGTCCACCAAGCGCAACTTGTCGCGCACCACCGCCACAAAGCGAAGGTCATGCTGCGCCAACAACTTGTAAACCATGAACCGCACCTCTGGCGGATCATCTTTGGCGTGGAACTGCACCGCTGTGCGTTTGCGCGCCGGGTCCAGTGACGGCACATCCTTAAAGAATGGGTCGGCCACCAAGTCCATGCGCAAGCGCTCCAGGTCGACGGTCAGCGCGTCCACGTCACGGCACTCAAGTTTTCCAGCAATGAAAAACCGTGAGCAACCCTCGGTGGCCGCAACAACCTTGCCGCCCTTTCCAAACAGGGTGGGATCACCAGCTTCATCCACGAACCAGGTGACGACGCCAGGATCAACAGTCATTGCGCCATGCCTTCAATCCAGTCCAAAAGGGTCGGTGGCAAGCACGGGGTTGTCAGCCACCACATCCAGGCCAAGCAATCCGGCGGCTTCACCGCTTATCTTGGATTCAAGGAAGCGGCGGGCTGAGACCTGTCCAAGTTCCTGCATGGGGGCAATGAGAGCCTGTTTATTCCCACTCATGTAAACCCACTTCACTGCTCGGCTCACACCGACAAAGCACATGTGCCCGATCCGTTTGCTCATTTCACCGGGAAATGACGATTGATTCAGGCGCGGCATGAAGACACTATCAAAGCTCAACCCCTTTGCCTGGTGATAGGTCATCAGCTTGGGAAATGGATTGGAAAAGTCAATCGGCATGTCTCTTTCTTGAACTTTCACATCAACTCCCGCTTCCATAAATCTCTTGGCAAACCCGTGCACTTGGCTCTGCTTGGGAAACAGGACGGCAATCGAATCGCCGTAGCTTAGGCGCAGCTTCACCATCTCGATCAGATGGGCTGCCTCATCGAAAAAATTGTCGGCCACGTAGAACAGTGGGCGCGAACGATCCATTTCAAGGTTGGATGCTTGCCGCATAAACTCTTGTCGCCTTGCATCGTCAGCGATGAATTGCGCAGCAAGTTCAGTCACCATCGGATTGCAGCGGAAGGCCGCCAGTAGCGCCGTGTTGTGACGTGAGAGCCCAAGTCTCGATAGCGCCTCTGGCTCCGACATGCGGTCATCATAAAGTTGCTGCTTGCCATCCATGCAAATCGTGATATGCCGCGCCAAGCGCTTCAATATCTCAATGGCGCCGATATCCATGTCCTGCGCTTCGTCTATCAGCACGCTATCAAAAAGCGGTGTTGGCAGTTTTCCACTTTCAATCACGCCAAAAATCCCGGAACGTATGGCTTCAAAGTCAGGCTTCTTGTCCTTTGTTGGCAAGCGTGGATTAACTTGAGTTCTGTAGGTATCAGCGCACCATTTGTCGAAGGTTGAGATGCACGCGTCCGGCACGTCCAGCATGTCGTTACCAGCCTGGATGAACTGTTTGAGGGTGTTGGTATAGACAAACAGTCGGACCGCATCGTGATTTTTCCCCGCCCGATGGAAAAGCAGATTCAACCGGTGCAGCAACACAAGCGTCTTGCCAGCCCCTGGGCCTCCAATGATCGCCTTGTGGCTGCGGGTATCCATCTGAACCGCATCCTGCTGGGCCGGTATGAGACTTGAGAAAGGTATCAACCAAGCCATGACTCACTCCAAGGTGCGACACATGTCAGGCCGTATACCACCGGAGTCGGTGGCCCCGGTTTCCGTGAGGGCTCGGCGCGCTCGTATACCTGCCTCCCTGGCCTTTTGATCGTTCGCGATATCTGCTGCATAGATGTACCAACCCAGCTCCCAGTCATTCAGAGCCGTAGGTCCGCCGAAGGAGGCAAGGACATGCTTCGCTTGTGCAGTTACATCCCGGTCCGAACTCAAATGTTTGCCAATTCGTAGTCGCAATGCCTGGTACGAAGGGGCATCTTGGGCTTGAATTGAGCGTTCTATTGCGCGAAGTGCGGCCGGGTAATCCCGTTGTCTTTCATGCAACAGCGCCAGATTAAAGAGGGGACCGCCCCAATTGCTACTGGCCTTTGCGGCCTCCTCATAGCCACGTATTGCCGCAGGCAGATTGCCGCGCGCCTCCTCGTACAGTGCTTGACGGTTCAACAGCCAGCCCACTGGCCGATTCGCTTGGCGGAGCAGGCCACGTACCAAGCCAATCGCCTTGTCGTGCTGCCCTAGGTCGGCACACAGTTCTGCAATGCGGGGCATCAATTCCTCAGCCTTGCGGGGGTCTTGGCGGTACTCTTCCTCCAGGCGGTCGATCTCTTCTTGCTGCTTGTTTGGATTGACAACATGGGATAGCGGGTTTTCGATGCTGGCTTGGAACACTACCGATTCGGGAAAATCGGCCAGCTTCAGTGCCAGATGGAATACCTGATTCGCATCGTAGGTGTACTCCAGCCGAAGCGGGCTACCCTTGCTGACCATCGCCATGTCCCAATGGTCACGAAAGAGCGGGCGACGCTCCGGACCCGCCACCAATTCAACCGACAAACGCAGAGGTTTCTCAAAAGCGTTTTCCGGCACCGAAAGACTGTCATTGGTAGAGACACCCACAGCTGGAAACGGAAGAGGAGCACCCTGCGCCACCAATGGCAGATCCCCCTTTTGCGTGACCAAATAGATGTCGTCTTGCACCTGTGGGGCAATGACACCACGCCCGCTGGTCGCCAGGGCCAACGCCTGAAGACTGGCCCCACGCGCAACCGCCAACTGCGCATCCTTGCGATCTTCATATTGCAGCACGCGCGCACGCGGAAAGTACCCATGCAATGCGTCGATCACCTGCGGAATGAGGGAACTGCCGCCCACCGCCAATACAAAGTCGACCTCAGCGGGCTCCAGCCGGGCACGATCCAGCGCGTCAGCAACGGGTGCAAAAATCGAGTTCTCCAGCCGGTACTCCGTGCTGCGGGCGAACAGGTATTCTGTATTCAGAAATGGGTCCAGCACCTCATCAAACTGTGCCGCAGTAATGGTCGCCGTCGATAGCTTCAAGGTGCGCTCACCCTGGCGCATGGACACCTGCGCCGGAAATCGGGCAACAATCTCGTCGCGCGGCGTTGAATCCAGCTTGCCGAATTGCTGCAGACGCCAGATTTCATTACAAATTTGAATCTTCAACGCCTCCGCCACAGCGATCAACGCGGGCGTAACCACCCTGGTTTTGTCCTGGAAGGACAACTCGAACTCGGAAAGCGCGTTTTCTTTGCGGAGTTGCGGCACCAACACCTTATGCAGGATGGCCAAATCAATGTCGCCACCGCCAAGGCGATGAAAACGGGACACCGATCGACTGGCAACCTGCACGGGCGCATCCGCAACTTCGTGGGCCAGTTCAAAAAGCGCAATGTCGCAGGTGCCACCACCGAAATCGAACACCAGCAGGTTCTTCTTCCCGGTGACGGACTCCACCAAGCTGGGGTCATAGCGATAGGCAAAGTCGATAAAGGCGGCAACCGGTTCATCCAGCAAGCGGCCACCACTCACGTCCAGACCCGCCATGGCACAAGCGCGCGCCGTCTCTGCACGCTGGGCTGTCTGAAAAGATGCCGGAACTGTTACGACTACATTGCCTGCGGCAGCCTCGCCGATACCCTCACGGCGCAGGTAACCAAGAATTCGTGCGGCGATGTCGGTCGGGCTGCGATAGCCTTCTGGGGCATTCGGATAGGTACGGGAAGTGCCAATCTCATTCTTGCAATCGTGGAACACGCTGACATTGCGCACAATGCCCTTGGATGTATCGGCCATCAGTGCACGCAAATCCTTTGCGCCCTGCCCTACAAACTCACGCCCTTGGTAGGTGGCAACGATCGACGGTAGCAATGTGCCCGTGAATTCACCGGCGGGCGTGGGTTGCCGCAGCGACACAAGCTTGGGTTCGGTGACGGATTTTGCACCCACGGGCAAGCTGGCTCGGCAAAGCGTTGAATTGGTGGTGCCAAGGTCAATGCCATAGGCGTCAACCTGAACGGCGTTTGAAGTTGTCATGATCTGCCCGCCTCCCTGCGTGATTGAATGTGTTTCGAATGCTAAAAAAGTGCCGTGCCCAATTGCTCTGCCACAGCGGCCCAAAGGTCTTTGATTAGCGCGCGCTCAGCGGTTGCCAATGCTCGGTCACGCAAGTCCTTCAATGGATACCAATGCTGGTCCCGCTCAAGGTAAAAAATCCGTTCGTAAATGCTGCCGGTGTGCGCCTTGCGCCAAGGCTCGAACACCTCAGACAAACGGGTGAAGGCGTAATTGAGGCTGTCTACGGGATCGAGCCCGGGAACCGGTGGCAAATTCACCATACCCGACTCAATAGCGCGTGGCTCCATGCCTTCCAGCAGCAGGAATAGGCCGCCATGGTTGACCTTTTTCTTCTGCTGCGCCGCCGTCGGGCCACCCAAGCGGATGGATACAAAGCGCGTATCCCCACTGATCTTGGCGGTGTGGCGATGGGGTGTTGCATCCCGCGCCAGCAAGTGTGACCAAAGTGTTGCATCCAGCCCAGGCTTCACAGACAGAGCCACGCGGAGTTCGGTGCCTGCGGCCAGCACCTCAACCCGACGCTTTATGGTCAGCGCCTTCAGAAATTTCTTGTCGGTGAAGTACATCTGATCCAAATGCAGATCACCAATCGCCCCCTCTTTTACCTTCACCGCCCCGCCATACAGGAGCTCCCAGCCACCGTCTACTAGCTTGACCGGGACTCTGATTACTTTGGTGCTTATCGGCATGGCGGATTACCGCGTTGGGGCGGCTGGTGCACGCAAAACAGAAACCTGCCCTGCCCTGGACGCCACCAGCTTGGCCCGAGCCAAGCTACGCAAAATGGACTCGACCATTGCGGTGATGGTCGGCCCCGTGCGCGCAAAGCCCAAGGCACGGGCCAGCAGCATGGGTGCATCTGCCTTGGAGCAAGTGCCACCCACAGCCCTGATAGCCACCAAAAGCTGGGCTTTCAGGTGGTCGAGGTCGTAACCGCTTATGTCTTTCACCAACACGGTCAGCACTCCGCCCGAGTTTTCGGCAATGCCACGGCGCACCGCGCGACGGACCGCATCGTCCAGCACCGCCTTGAGTGCCGTACTGGTGCGGGCGTATTCCAACTCCCGCGCGGCGGAACGAATCAAGCCGTCCCGGCTGAGTCCACCGCTACCGGCGCCTGCCAAGGCACGCCGAATAGCGCACATCAACTGGCCATCATTCAACCCATCCACTTGCACCGTGCGGCCAGAATTTTTGCCACCCGCTGCCTTGGCAGGGGTGGCCCTAGATTTTGGGCGGTCTGGCCCTCCGGCTGCGTTGGCAAGGTCTTCCAAATCATCAAAAAGGCTGGTAGCCCCCGTAGGACTTACTTGAACAGCTCTCTTTTTGGTAGCAGACGCCGCCTTCTTCTGCGCCTTGAGCTGCTCTTTTTGCGCCATCTGTTCTGCGGCCAGCGTGGCCGCATCCGGCGGTGGATGGTTCTGGCTGAAGGCTCCAGGCCATCCACCATTGGCTTCAATCGCCACGTCCACCTGCAGCATCAGCTTTTGCGTGGCTTGCAGCGCGGCATAGACGCGCAGCCAGTGGGTGATATCGTCCGAGCTCAAGCTGCGGCCCGCCTTGCGCCGGTCGTCCAGCCACTTGTGCAGCACCTGGTAGCCGCCAATGGTGTGCTGCCAGATGGACTGGTGCACATTGGCAAAGCCGCTGGTTGCGTTGATATACACCTTGCCCACCTTGTCCGTGGTGCCCTGCACGTCGGCCAGCTCGCGCGACTTCTCGGCCACCTTCACCAGCGAGTAATCAGTGCCAAACCAGGCTGCAGCCCCCGTCGAATGTGCTTGACCAGCTACGATATTTATAGCACCCGGGTGCTCCAACAGATGCCAGGCGACCAGTTCCGCACCCAGTTTGGCGAGCGCGTCAAACACCTTGCGACTGCCGGGGATGGGGATGCGTGGAAAGTCAGTACGCAAAAACGCGGCATAGCGTTGCCTGTAGGCGGGGCTGTGCAGCACGGCGTAGATGTAGTGAAAGATTTTGTCGGCGTGCAGCGAGGCCGTGGGGTCTTCGGGGCGGTAGTCGGTTGAAACCAAATTCAACGCAGAATGGATTGCGGCCAAGTAACTCGACGAGAGATTGGGGAATTTGGATTTGTCAGCCGTCAGCCAAAGAGGAAATGAATAATTGATCTCTTTGGTCTTATTTGAGATCACGCAACTTTCGATGGGAAGCTTCGTTACTCCAGCCAGTGACCATTCCACATCCTCTTGAGACTGCTGCCGGCACGAGATCAGAGATAGACATGCGCCGTCCATATGTTGCATGACCTCCTCGCGCGTCCGCCATACGAGACTCGGGTGATAAAACATGTATCGGTTATCAAAAGGGCGGTAAGCGATCTTCCGAACAAAATCGGCCAAGTTGGCTAGCTCTGCTACCTCATCACGCGCCTTTGTCGCACTCCAAGCGTAGTTTTCACTGAGATCAAACCGCTGAAGCAAGGCATCGCCAACTTCATGACTCACCGCAAACTCTTTTATGCGCTTGATTAACGACGCTCTGTCAAGGGAGACCACGAAATGGTCTTTGGACGTTACGATGCCGCTGCTGTTTGTTCGCAAAATGTCCGGCAATGCATGGCCATTCATGTAGTCCGCAGAGTTTGTTTCATCCCAATACTTGAAAAGGTAGTACGGGCTTGCGGGCGAGAGGACTTTTGCTAATGTCGAACCGCTTACGAGAGACTCATATTTCGCTACGCGGGAACCCCAGAGGTCACTTCGACTCACCAATGTCGTTTTGTCTGACAAGCCAGCATTGCGCGTCAACAATGCGACGCCCACCCCTTGTTCAATATCGAATACGTTCTCATCTGGCCCATCTTGATCGCCCGATCCTCCCTTTTTAGCGCTGCCATGTAGGTCTGTAACACTGAGCGTATCGAATGCATCAAGTAACGAAGCACGCATCCCACGGAATGTCGGATTGTCGAAATAGGCGTGGTTGGTGATATATCCCAAAACACCAACACCAGAAGACTCAATTCGCCACTGCCCAAAACGAATGAACTTGACATAGTCATCTTGCAACCAAACCTTGCGCTCCCCCAACGGCTGACCGTCGACATGGTAGTAACTACTGACCACAGTGCCGTCCGGCAACTGCCCTTTCAGCAGTCCATCAATCCAAGGGAACATGTTGTTGGAGACCCCCGAATACGGCGGATTGCCCACCACCACCGTCGCCGCCAGTTGCTCCTTCACCCGGTTCGCCGCTGCCGCCTCATGCGCCAGCATGGGTGCCTCAAACGCCAGCCCCGGATTGATGGCATGCGCAGGCTCCAGTGCGTTGGTCAAAAAAACATTGGCCCGCGGCCCGTCTTCTGGAAATGTGTAGCCTGTCTCGGCCAGCTTCAGGCCAATCTTCATATGCGCAATGGCATACGGGGCCATCATCAGCTCAAAGGCATACAGACGCGGCAGCAGGTGCTGTTTGACGTAATCCACCCACAGCGGCTGCCATTGCGCCTTGGTCACCTTGCCTTGCTTCGCCCACTTGCCCAGCATATGGGCATGAACCTGGGTGATGACTTCCACAATGAAGGTGCCCGTGCCAGTGGCGGGGTCCAGCACATGCACAAAGGGCGTGGCTGCGGTGCAAAACTTGGGCAGTTTCAACTCGGGCTTGCGCGCCATCATCTCGCCCCAGGTGATGGTACTGGCCAGGCCGTCTTCAATGCCGAATTCGGCTTTTAGAATCTCGTCCACACTGCGCACAATGAACTGCACCACAGGGCTGGGGGTATAGAACACGCCGCGCTTGGCGCGCATGGCTTTGTCGTAGGCCTTGAGGAAGTCCTCATAGAAGTGAATGACTGGGTCATCACCCGGCTTGCTGGCATTGAAGCTGCGCAGCACCGCGTCCATGGGCACTTCGCGCAAAACGGTCACCACTTCGTTGATGCCCAACTCGTCAAAGTCCACGCGCTTGGCGCGGTTGCGGGCGCGGCCCGCGGCGCTTAAAAAGCTGCCCAACAATTCTTTCAAAAACGGGTTGGTGCTGGGCACCATGTCGGCCAGGTTGTCGGCCACCAGGGCGCCGCTGCTGCGGCTGGCGCGGGCGGTGAACAGGCCGTAGGTAATGGTCTGCGCGAACATGTCGGCAAAGGCATCGTCTGACAAATCGGCAATCAAGTTGTCTTTGAATGCCTTGTGCATCTGCCGCAGATGGCCACTGTCGCTTTCCAGCGTCAGAACAGTGTTGACGCGCCTGCGGATGCGCTTGGCCAGCTCTGCCATGGCCAGGGCCAGGGTTTTGCTGTCATTGATGACCTGGCGATATTCCAATGTGAAGGCACCAGCCCATTGCTTGCGCCACAGTGCTAAGTCATCTGCTGTACGAGTGCTGGCTGGCCAGCGCAGTTTTTCGCGCAAGGTTTTGGCCACATGGCTCAATTCCGGGAGCGTGTCGTCATCGTCCCAGCCGAGTACGCGCAGGGTGGGCAGGTCGCCTTTGGCGGACTCGTCGGTGAAGTGGGCCAGCGCAATTTCGCGGGCATTGCTTTCGCCAAAGCTGGAGACAAACAGCAGGTCGTGCGCAGCCCAGGTCTGGTGGCCGCCACCAGTAGCCCTACCCTTGGGCACCAAGCCGTTGAGCACACGGCGCAGCGCGGTAATGGGCAGGCGACCTTTGTTGAACTCCACAAAAAAAATACCCCAGGGCTGGCCGCTGACCAGTGGACGCAACTGCTTGATGGATTTGACCTTGACTTCATGCTCAGCCTTGAGATTGAGCTCGTCAGGTTCCCAATCAAAGAGGTTGTCTTCCCAGTCATCCACGTTCACGGGCCAGTCCAGCTCGTCATGTAGGTACTTCACCAGGGCCGGAATGGTGTGGACTTGGCGCAGCTTGTTGGCCAAGGGGTCTAGCGCGCTGTTGGGGCGGGTTGCCATGGGTTGCCTCTCTGTTTGCTTTGCTTCTAGTTATTTAGTTCAATTCCATCCACGCGATGAGCTGCGGCACCACGCCCAGGGGTGCCTGCACCTGCCGCAGGTAGCCATTTTTTAGGTGTTTTTCCACCTTGGCGCGCGCCTCTGACAGCGTGGCTTGCGCGATGTAACAGTGTCTTGGCGTTTCGGGTTCACAGTGAATGACGGCATCAATGGCAGCCGCGTCGTCCAGCACTTTGCCGCTTTGCAGGTCCAGCAACAGCCATTCCGTGCGGCCAGCGGCCAGGGTCCAGGCATCGGACTCCAGCACGGGGGCTGTCACGGTGCTGTCTTTGCCGGGCAAGGCAAAGCAGAAGAACACGGCCTGCGTACCCGGCTGCAAATGCACTTTGCCGCTGAAAACGCGGCCCGGCAGGGCTTGCAAGCGCTCCGGCAAGTCGGGGTACGCAGCTAGCAGGCGCTGGTATTCCAGGTGCATGGTTTCCAGCGCGGTGGGTTCACCTTCAAACTGGTGGTCAAAATCGCGCAGGGCGGCAAAGTCGTCTTCGGGGCGCAGCAGCTTTTTGCCTTCGATGCCCAGGGTTTTGGAAATGAGCAGGGTTTTGTTGGACACCTTTTTGAACAGGTTCAGCAATTCGTCCAGTTCGCCGGGTGGCAGAAAGTTCCAATACTCCACGGTGCCACGAATGGCTTTCACCTCGGGATGGTCTTTGACCAACGCTTTTTCAATGTCGGGGTTCATGCGCCGGTCTACCCGTCCTATGCGTTGCATGAGGCGCACCGGGTTCCAGTGAAGGTCGTAGTTGATCAGACGGGTGGCATCTTGCAGGTTCAAGCCTTCGCTCAGCACGTCGGTCGCAATCAATATGCGGGTTTCAGGCTGGTCGGCGTCTGTCAATGCCTGGCTGTTCATGCCGTTGTAATACGGCGCAAACTGGCGGATAACGTCGCTGCGACTGCGTTTGGTGCCGGAATCGATTTGGTCAATGCCTTTGATGCCCGCCTTTTCCAGCTCCGTAGCCAAATAGCGAGCCGTGGCGGAGAACTCGCTGAAGATCATGACCTTGTGCTTTTTCAGCACTGGGTCGGTCTTTAGAAGTTGAACCAGGGCGCGCAACTTGTCGTCATGCTTGGGCTGAAATTGGCGCAGTTCATTCAAGAATTCGGCCAACTGGTTGAGGTCTTGCAACGACTCGGACAGCATTTGTGGCACGTCGAAGCGGTCACGGTCCAGCACCTCTACCGCAGCCAGCATTTCTTCAGGGATAACGTCTTCTTCCTGCTCGGCTTCGTCTTCACCGCTGTTGTCAAAAAGCTGGTGCTGGCGCTTCTGCACGTCGCCCAGCAACTCTTCTTGGTGAATGCGCCAGCGCTCTAGCGCCGCCAGTTCGTGCTTTGTGGTGCTGTTGACCTGCACAAAGGCCATTACCTTGCGCAGCAGTTGCTGGCATGAGGATTCAAAGGCGCTGGCAGAGCTTTCAAATCGCTTCAAAAACAGAATACGGATCAGGCCTACCACCTGCTTTTGGCGGTTGTCTTCAAAGCCATCGGCCACCGGAACCTTGGCGTAGGCCAGTGGGTAATACATGGGCAAGGTGAATAGCGGCTGCTTCTTGTTGAAAGCCTTTTCCACCATGCCTAGTAGCTTGCCGTAGGTTTTTTTGACCGAGTAGTCGGCAACCTTGGGAGCCTCGCGCTTGGGGAACAGGGCCTCTTTCGCGCCCGTGGTGATCTGGCTTTGCTTTACGTAGGCGCGGCTGCGCTGCACCACCAGTTCGCGGAATAAGCTGTCTTGCGAGAGGATGTCGCCAGTTTCCAGCCCCGCCAATTCGCCCTGCAGCAGCTCGCTGCCCATGCGCTTGCCCAGCTCCTTTTCAAGCTTGCGAAAGTGGCCCGGCAGTGAGTGAATGCCCAGGGTTTCCTTGAAGTGGTCCTGTGCACGCTGTGTGAAGTGTTCAATCAGGTGCTGCAGATCGATCAAGCGGTTATTGATAGGCGTGGCGGTAAGCATGAAGACGGTTTTGTCTTTGGCCAGTGCCTGCATTTGCCAATAGCGAGAGGTATCTTTCTTGGTGCTGGGGTTGCGAAAGTGATGTGCTTCGTCAATGACGATCACGTCGGCCTGCTCCTTGAGGCGCTGGATTTTCTCCACCCATTCGCCACCACGCTGCAGATCGGTGTGGTTGATCAACACCAGGTTGGAAAAATCCCCGAACAGTTCTGGCAAATAGCGCCGCAGGCTGGATTCCCACACCGGCTCGCGCCCGGACTTGGGTACGACCAGTAGCACCTTCTTGCGCTCGAACTTCACCAGCCGCTCTATCAGCATGAGCCCCACAAAGGTTTTGCCCAGGCCCACACCATCGCACAGGAAAGCGCCGCCGTACTTGCCACCGATTTTCAGCAGTGCGCCATAGCCATCACGCTGGTATTGATCCAGGATGGGGTACATGCGCGATTGGTGCCGCTCCCAGTCCCCTGCCGTTTCTTCGTAGTTATTGAAATAGGCTTGCAGCGACTTGGCATAGACCTCGAACGGCAGGTAATTCCGGGTTTGGCGCTCCATCACCTTGAGAACTTCGGCAGTGGCGTCTTCAGCCTCTTCCCAATGCGCGTCAAACCACTGCTGGAGCTCTTCTACCTCGCGGCGGAGTTGTACGTTGAGTTCGACATTGCCCGTGAGGCCGGGATAGGTGAAATTGCTGGAGCCCACCAAGGCGGACGACCCGACCACAGCGAGCTTGCTGTGGGTGATGTACGCCTTGGCGTGGAATTTCTTCTTGGTATAGACCCGGCACTGGATCTTTCCGCTGGCAATGGCCTGCACGATCTGGTCCACGCCGGTCAGAAAATCATTCTTCTGCTTTTCTCGCTCCATGCTGTCGTTCAACAGTTGGCCGACACGCGCGAGACCCTCAGCCAACGCACGGTGGGTGCGCTTGGTGACCTCGTCACCCATCAGGATGCGGATCTGATCGAGCTTTTGCCACTTTCCATCAAGGGCCAGCAAAGCACTGATTTCAAAGTACCCGGTGGCAATGTCAAATTTGCTTGAGATTTCTGACCACTCGGCCAGGTAGCTCAGAACCTTCCAGTCCTCGTCGCTGTTGTCGACGATGAAGAGATCATTTCCCGTTTTTGTTGCCATTTTCTTTGCTCTTTTTATTGCCAGACGTTGCGAACTGCAGGCCCCATATCAATCAGCCTGACCATCCGCAGCATCGAGGCTGTCGCTGCTCCCCATACCGCGATGAAGCCGTATACATATACTCCAATGTACAACAAAGCATAGAGGCGTCAGACAGCGCGCGCAATCCGCTGAATGCAATGCGAAGAAGGGAGACAAAATTGCCCGTCACTGCCCCACCACAGAGTATTTCCGGAACATGCCCAACGAGCGGCCGGCAGAGCGGCAATTAGCAACATGAGCACATTTGACCCGCTAACCTGGACACTAGATGACTGGTTTGATAGCCAGCTGTGCGATCTTCCAGACGCACTGCGGCAACGGGTTAAGCAGGTGTTTTTTCCCATGCCGTGGGACAAGCTGACCGCAGACCAGAGGCGCAGCGTAGCCTTGCAAATGGATTGCCAGCATGACCCCGCCACCGCGCAAGATCAAAAATTTTGGTGGGAATTCTTTGAGCGGGTGGATAGCCTGAAAAAGCAGTTGGCCGAATGGGAGGGGGTTGCCGCCCCGACTGCCGCTGACTTGGCGCTCAAGGAAACCCGGCTGACAGAACTCAAACAAGAGTTGGCGCGCATGGATGCGCAACAGCGCACTGCGCGGGGGGACTACTACCCGGTGCGAAAGTCCGGTGTTCCGGCGGCTGGCAGCGCCCACGCTGAACAAGTGCCTGAAACCATCTACATTGCCTACCCCAAAGCCATACACCAGTTAGCACAGCGCCTGGGTGCCACACCTGAAGAATTGGCCGCATGGATATGGATGGGTCCCAAAGAAGGTGGCATCGCCGCCTACATGAACGCTAATGAATTGAACCCACCTCCCCGGTTTTTCTATGCCACGGGTAGCGATAGCCAAGACTACATTGCGCCATTGATGGCCTGCTGGTTCAAGGCGGATGACATTGACCAGTTCACGCCCGCAGACCGCTTTATCACCGGCAAAGCATTGATCGAGCGGTGGAGCAAACGGCCCGGTTTACAACCGGCTGCCTTCATCCGGGCCAAGATTGCAGAATCCCGGCTGCTGGACGCTCATCCCATCTACGGAGGCACTCGGGGTACGTTTTCAGAACACCGGGACTGGCCGCCGCTGGAAACCGGGTTGTTTACTTTGGAGCATGTCAGGCGGATAGAGGCAGAGGATTTTGCGGAAGCCAGTACACCCGTTGCAACCAAGCCGCCCGAGGTAGGAACCCCTGAATGGCGTAAGCAAAATGCCCAAGCCGCAGCCAGTGCACGACATAGCCAGCCTGGCGGCAGCCGTGACAAGCAGAATCAAATTCGTGCGATTTGGGCAAGTGGGAAATACAAGACCAGGGACATTTGTGCAGAACAGGAATGCGCCGCCCTCAACATGTCCATCAAATCTGCACGAAACGCATTGGTCAATGAACCCGACCCTCCCCGCTGCTAAGCACTGGGTACCCGCTGCTGTGCATTGGGGATTCAATAGACAGCGACATAAATCTCCAATGGCGACATGTTCAACAACACCCAATGAGGTGCCGACATGTCGAAAGCAATTTTGCGACTGCCGTCCGTTCAGGCGGAATCTGGCTACTCGCGTTCCACCGTCTATCTGCGCGTTGCCCAGGGCTTGTGGACCACGCCTGTCAGCCTGGGCCCGCGCGCCGTCGGCTGGCCCGCCAATGAGATTGAGACGCTGAACGCTGCACGCATTTCCGGCAAGACCGACGATGAAATCCGCGAACTGGTGAAGGAACTGCAAGCGCAGCGCGCCAACGCCCTCGCCAAGGTGCAGTAATGGTCGCCGCCAAATGGGAGGTGCTCCAGTGAATAGCATCATCCATCTGTTCCAGCGCGCCATCGCCGCGACCGGCCTGACAGCCCCGGACAACATCATCGCCGACGGCCAAATTCACCGCTTCAGTGCCAATGGCGCGCTGCGAGATGATTCCGGCTGGTATGTGCTGCACGGTGATATTGTTGCCGCAGGTGCATTTGGCGACTGGCGCGAAGGCCTCACGCAAAACTGGTGCAGCAAGTCGGACACCGCCATGACCGACGCGGAACGCCTCGCACACCGTCAGCGCGTCAAGGCCATGCAACGCCAGCGTGAAGACGACCTCGCACAGCGCCAACAAGTGGCCGCAGCCAATGCACTCCAACGCTGGACGGCTGCCACACCCTGCACCCAGCACGACTACCTGACTCGCAAGGGCATCCAGCCCCACGGCGCACGAACCGAGGGCGCCAAACTGTTGATCCCCATGCGCGACACGGCGGGTACGACGCACAGCCTGCAGACCATTGCACCCGATGGCACCAAGATGTTTATGTCCGGGGGCCGGGTCAAAGGCTGTTACTTCGCCATCGGTAAACCCAATGGTGTGCTGATTGTGTGCGAAGGTTTCGCCACCGGTGCCAGCATCCACGAATGCACCGGTCACGCAGTAGCCGTCGCCTTCAATGCTGGCAATCTCCAAGCTGTCGCTGTGGCGCTGCGCAGCAAGTACCCCGCTCTCCTAATCATCGTTGCCGCGGACGATGACCACCAGACCCCCGGCAACCCCGGCATGTCCAAAGCCATGGCAGCGGTGCAAACATCAGGAGCCACCATTGCAATCCCTGTGTTTAAGGCGGTGACAGCATGAACAAGATGACCGACTTCAACGATCTGCATCTGTTGGCGGGGCCAGAAGCGGTAAAGGAATGCATTGATTCCGCTATCAATTCCGCAGTAGCTTGCACTAGTGATACGGGGACTTCAGGCCAACTGGCCTTTTGGCCTGAGCTGAAGGAGATCAAAACCGATCTTCCTGCTGCCCCGGCGTTCGATGCGAAGGTTCTGCTGCCCCCGACGCTGGCCGACTTTGTGTTGGACGAGGCGGACCGCATGCCATGTGCGCCGGACTACATCGCTGCGGCGCTCATCGTCTGCCTGGGGTCGGTCATTGGCGCGCGCTGCGGTATCAAGCCCAAACGCCGGGACGACTGGATCGTCACACCAAACCTGTTTGGCGGCATTGTGGGAGACCCGTCTTCCAAGAAGTCGCCCGCCCTGGGTACGGTGACACGCTTTTTGGATCGGCTGGAAGCCAAGGAAGCCGAAAGGCTGGAGGATGCCAAAAGGATATTTGCGGCTGAAACCGCTGCCTTTGAGGCACACCAATCCGCCGTCAAGGCCAGCATGAAGAAGGCCGCAAGCGGCAAAGTCGACCAACTCAAGATGGACGCCGCCGTCGCGGACCTGGCAGGATTGCAAGCACCGGAGGAGCCCAAAGAACGTCGTTTCAAGTCCAATGATTCCACGGTGGAGAAGCTGGGCGACCTCCTGGTGCACAACCCGCAGGGCATGCTGGTCTACCGCGACGAACTGGTTGGCCTGCTGGCATCCTGGGAGAAGGAGGGCAAGGAGGGGGACAAAGCTTTCTATCTGGAGGGCTGGAACGGCACCGCCAGCTTCAACATTGACCGTATCGGGCGTGGCAGCCTGCACATCAAGAACCTGTGCATTTCGGTGTTTGGCGGTATCCAGCCAGAGCTGCTGGAACGCTACCTTGCCGGGATCGCCAATTCGCTGGACAACGATGGCCGCATTCAGCGCTTTCAGGTCATGGTCTACCCCAACGCTGTTCCCTGGGAATGGCGCGACCGTTACCCGGTCAAGGGCGCCCGTGAGGCGGTGCGTGATCTGTTTGACAGGCTGGCTGTGTTCGACCCCGTGCAGGACGGCGCAGCACCCCAAGACGACTTTGTGAAGCTGCCCCACTTCTGCTTCGACGATGCGGCGCAAGAGGTCTTTGTAGAGTGGTGCACCGAGTTGCACACCGTGCACATTGCCAATGAACAAAACCCGTTGATGCAGCAGCACTTCGGCAAGTTTGAAAAACTGTTCTGCTCCATTGCACTGATCCTGCACTTGGCAGAGGGCTCCATAGGCCCGGTGACCGCCACCAGTGCGTTGCGTGCAGCTGCCTGGTGCGAGTACCTGGCCGGTCATGCACGGCGCATCTATGGCCTGGTGGAGGCTGCCAAGGTGACCACCGCCCGTATGGTCAGCCGCCGACTGGCCGAGGGCAAGCTGGAAGATGGTTTTACCGTGCGCGACATGGTGCGCAAGCAGTGGTCGGGTGTCACCACCGCCCTGCAAGCCGAAGCCGCGATGGCCATCCTGGAAGAAAACGGCCATGTGCAAAGTCTGGACGGCATCAACACGATGGGTCGCCCGACGGTGCGTTACTACATCAATCCGCACATTAAGAAGGTGGGGAAATGATCACCTGGGCCGAACGGGCAAAGGCGGCCATTGCACAAATGGACCGGGATGGTACTGCCAAAACTGACGAAACCACTGATTCCAGACTTTTGGCAGTTTCGTCAGTGCCAGTTGAGGCCGTTTCGACAACGCCAGAGCAACTTTCGTCAGTTTTGGCAGTGCCTACCCCCACCATATTGAAAAAGTCAGCCGACTGGCGCGCACTGGCAGCGACCTACCACGCACACCACTTCACCTGCCCGCAGTGCATCGCCGCCGGACGCGGAAGTGCATACGGGCAACGCTGTGCCACTGGCATGGCGCTATGGCTGGCGTATTGCGAATGATCTTTTTTGAAAGCGCATCATGAACACCACCACAACCGACATTGCCAACACCACGCCCTACGAAGCCGTCCGGTTCAATGCCCTGAAACACGGCATCCTGAGCCGCTACACCGTGCTCAGCCACGAAAGCCATGCGGACTATGAAAGCTTGGTCAACTCACTGATGGACGAGCACCTGCCAGCGGGTGCCACCGAGCAGCACCTGATTGAAGAACTGGCCAGCATCATCTGGCGCAAGCGCCGGGTGCTGCAAGCAGAAGGGGCAACCATCAACAAGGGTTTAAAGGAATCCGCCCGCAGTGCCAAAACTGTGATTCCGGCGGCAGCCCCATTTGAAATGGGGTTGTCGGGCGAGGGCACCGACATCCGCGACCTGATGGACTTGAAACCCGAAGACGTCACCGAAAGCCAGCGTACTGCCCGCCACGACCTGGAAGCCACCACCAAGGCCATTGCGATTCTGCGCAAAGGCGGCGACCGTGCGTATGACAAAGCCCTGCGCGCCCTGCTGCCCGATACCCGCGAATGGTGGCAAGAGTATGTGGATGATGAAGAGTACCCCGCCGATGCCAAGGGGCTGGCAGCCTTCATCTCAGAACACGTTACGCCCTTTGTGTCCCAGCAGGAAAAAGAGTCCCGCCACCATGACGCCATCGTCAATCAGACCATTGGCGAAGGGCTGCAAGCCTACCGGTTGGAGAAGCTTTCCCGCTACGAAACGCACCTGGACCGCAAATTTGAGCGCACTTTGGCCATGCTGATCAAGCTCAAAGACCTCCGGAGCAACCGCACGCCCTAAAAACATGCGTACTTTCTGGCAACTCACAAAACACCAAAAACCCAGCATCCATGCGGGTTGCAGACCGTTTCATGTATTTCCAGATCACAGCACCTATTCAACTTGCCAATTGATTTCGGCAAAAACCGGAGAATAAAAAATGGGAGGATTGGGAAGTGGGCGGCGCAGCAGTTACAACGGCAAACCGGAGACCAATGATTCCATGCCGCTGGACATTCGCAAGATCACGCGCAAAGGCTTGCTAGCGCCGGGCAATCGCTTTAGTTGGCAATGGCTGGTGAATGATCGGCAGGTGGCGGGCATCAGCATCCGGGTAGATTTTGAGGGCATGGTGCTGTCGTACCGCATGAAAAGCACCGGCGAAGTGGTCGAGCAGCGGGTACAGACCCAAACCACCCCCTGCCACCTGGGTGGGCAGCGCCATTGGTTCACCTGCCCACGGTGCGGGAAACGTGTGGCGGTGCTCTATGCGCCGGGTCGCTACTTTGCCTGTCGCCAGTGTGGCGGGCTGGGCTACGCCACGCAGAAGGAGGGCGCAGGCGACCGGGCTTCCACCAGGGCCGACAAACTGCGTAAGCGCCTGGGCTGGGAGGCAGGTTTCTTGAATGGCGATGGTGGCAAACCTAAAGGCATGCACTGGAAGACCTACTGGCGGCTCAAAGGTCATCACGATGCACTGGTACAAATCAGCCTACACGACATGGGCCGCAAGTTTGGCTTCCTGCACAAGTTGCTGGAACCGTAAATCTGTTTCGCAAAATGGCGTTTTTCCTACGCTATGGGTGTCCATAGAACGCTCGGGTGTCAGCCACAATGGCCGGATTCAAATTGCTGCGGGAATTCTCTTGAAGCTGGCCACGGTGCAGTCGGGAACCAAACCATGCCAATCACACCGCTGCACTTTGGCGTCCTGGCGCCCATCAACCACTACCACCCAGGCAAGGTGAGTAATGTGTCGTTTGTTCTGGCCAATGTCTGGATGGACGCGCACAGCATCATCTACACCCTGACAGGGTACGGTGCAATCAGCCATGATGACCATGTGTTTTGGTGGGCATTACTGATGACGCCGCTGATCGGGATATTCAAATGGACGCGGGCGTGGTGGCTAGGCGCGTTTGTCGGCAGTACCAGCCACATCCTGTTGGACATGCTTGTTCACCAAGACATGTCGCCGTTTGATCCATTCATAGAAGGAAACCCGTTCTACCTTGGGTTGATGCAGCCACTGTCAGCGGGTTTGCTTGTCTTGTTCGCGTGGCTTCTCGCCCAGTACGTGTCAGCAACTGGGCGTTGGATGGGCAAGTCAGCGATCAGCCTTCGGGATTGGGCGGCAAGGCTGTTTCACCAGGGTTAGTTGGACACATCCCTGTACAAGCTGCTGGAGCGGTAAATCTGCTTCGCAAAATGGCGTTCATTGCACCGATGTCGTCCAAAACCAGCTTTCGACGTCGCCAACACAAGCCCGCCGAAACAAAAGTATCAACAACCACCAGGCATTGATCCAGCTTTTCCCTCAGTTGGGACAACGGTTGGGACAATGAGCAATTTTGGAGACACAAAGAAGAAAGGACTTAGCCCATTTCTAAGCTAAGTCCTTGATTTTATTGGTCGGTGTGAAAGGATTCGAACCTTCGACCCCTTGCACCCCATGCAAGTGCGCTACCAGGCTGCGCCACACACCGATCGAGCCTCAAATTATAACCCGACAAAAGCCACAAATCTTAGGCGGTGATGAGTAACTCGCGAATTTCTGTCAACTCCCGACGAAACTGTGCCAGTTGCAGAACATCGTCATCAGACTCGGATGGGGCAATATCCTCGAACTCGTCCAGGTCGGCTTCATCAACCTCCAGGACTTCGACACCTTCGAGCATGACTTCGCCGTTGCGCTTTTTGTCGCGTTCGGCCTGCAAGAGCTCTTGCATCTTGTTGCGGGCGCCGCTGATCGTAAACCCCTGGTCGTACAACAAATCGCGGATGCGACGAATCATCAAAACTTCATGGTGCTGATAGTAGCGCCGGTTGCCACGGCGCTTCATCGGCCGTAGTTGCGTGAATTCCTGCTCCCAATACCGTAGCACGTGCGGCTTGACCCCACACAAATCACCCACTTCACCGATCGTGAAGTAGCGTTTTGCGGGAATGGGAGGGAGCGTTTTCTCCATTGAAATCAATGCTGTACAGGGCAAAGTGTAGAGGTTACTCTAACTTTCGCTCCCGTGCCAAGCCTTGAAGTTCAAGGTGAGAAAAAAAACTCAGGCTACCGAATCCTGAATCTGTTCTTTGAGTTTGTGGCTGGCATGAAACGTGACCACGCGCCGCGCCTTGATGGGAATGGCTTCGCCGGTTCTGGGGTTGCGCCCTGGACGAGGTGCCTTGGTTCGGATCTGGAAATTGCCGAAACCGGAGATCTTGACATCTTCCCCTTCGACCAGGCTGGCAGCTATCAGGTCAAAAAAGGCATCGATCATGTCCTTGGACTCACGCTTGTTCAATCCGATCTGTTCAAACAACAGGTCCGCCAGCTGCGCCTTGGTGAGCGCAGGAGTTTCCAGGCTCTCAACTGCAAATTCCATGGCGGGCGTCCTCTCTGCGCGTTCGGTTTTCATGCACGCTGGCGCGCCTGCAGACGCTCCACCAGTTGATCGACCACGGTCTTTACTGTGGATTCAATCTGCTCCTCTGAAAGGGTCGCTTCGTCACTGTTCAGTGTCAAGCGTACCGCCAGGCTGCGGTCAGCAGCGCCCTCTGCAACGGGAGCATCCTTGCCCAACTTCGGCCGGTAGACGTCAAACAATTGCGCATCGCGTAGCAAACCGCCCGTGGGGGCATCCCAAATGGCTTGCATCAGTGCTGCGTGTGTCACCTGATCGCCAACCACCACCGCGATATCGCGCTGCACCGGCTGGAACTTGGCCACCGATCTGAACTCGGCCACACGCCGTTGCAGCACGGCGTCTAGATCCAGCTCGAACAGCACGGGGGCCTGCGCCAGATCAAAAGACTGGCGCCACTGAGGGTGCAATTCACCCACGAAACCAATGCTGCGGTCATTCAGGAAAACCTCGGCGCAGCGACCGGGGTGCATGGCCGGATGGCTGCCGGTCTGGAAGCGAGCTTGCAGCGGTGCCAACAGCGCCTCCACGTCGCCCTTCACATCGTAAAAATCGACACTCTGCTCCTTGCGTCCCCATTGGAGCGCATCGGCGCCACCGCTGGCCAGACCGGCCACACGCATGGGCTGGGAAAAGCCTTCGACGGTGGTGTCCGTGCTCTTGACGCTGGCGTCGCGCAAGAACACGCGGCCCAGTTCGAACACGCGCACGCGTGCCTGCTTGCGGGCCTGGTTGAACTTGAGCACCTGCAGCAGCGAACCCAGCAGGGTTGAGCGCATCACGCTCATCTGGCTCGCGATGGGGTTGAGCAGCTTGATGGGGTTGGGATTGCCGACTAGGCCGAGCTCCCAGGCCTCTTCCACAAAACTGAAGTTGATGGTTTCTTGATAACCCAGGGCGGCAAGACTACGGCGCACCGCGAACGGACCACGCTGCGACTCGGTACGGATCTTGGCGGTGATGGGTGCCAGCGGTGGCGTGTGCGGCAAGTGGTTGTAGCCCACCATGCGGGCCACTTCCTCGATTAGGTCTTCCTCGATCTGCAAATCAAAGCGGTAACTGGGCGGCGCCACCGTGACGGTGCCTTCACCTTCGGTCACGGCCAGTCCCAGGCGCTTGAGTGCGTCGGCGCACTGCGCCTGGGTCAGCGGCATGCCAATGACCTTGCAGGCGCGCGCGACGCGCAGCGTGACCGGTGCCGGTGCGTGCATCCGGGCCTTCTGGTCATCGATGGGGCCGCAAGTTGTCTCCGATGTACCGCAAATGTCGATGATGAGCTGGGTGATGCGCTCAATGTGCTCCACCGTCAAGTCGGGGTCCACACCGCGCTCAAAGCGGTGGCCGGCATCGGTGGAAAAGTTAAAACGCCGCGAACGACCGGCGATGGCCTTGGGCCACCAGAAGGCAGCCTCCACGTAGACGTGACGCGTGTCATCGGACACCGCAGTGGCGTCACCACCCATGATGCCAGCGAGGGACTCGACTTGCTGCGCATCCGCGATCACGCCCACCTTGTCGTCCACCGTAACGGTGTTGCCATTGAGCAGCTTGAGTTGTTCGCCCGCCTTGCCCCAGCGCACGTCCAGGCCGCCGTGGATCTTGTCCAGATCGAAGATATGGGTGGGACGGCCGAGCTCGAACATGACGTAATTGGAGATGTCGACCAACGCAGTCACACTGCGCTGGCCACAACGGGCCAGGCGGTCCACCATCCATTGCGGGGTCTGGGCCTTGGTATTGACGCTGCGCACTACGCGGCCCGAAAAACGGCCACATAGATCGGGCGCGCTGATGGTGACCGGCAGGTGGTCCTGGTTGGTCACTGCCACCGGGGCGATGGTTGGCGTGACCAGCGGCGCGCCGGTCAGGGCCGACACCTCGCGTGCCACACCGTAGACGGAGAGGCAGTGAGCCAGGTTGGGCGTGAGCTTGAGGGTGAACAGCGTGTCGTCCAGGTCCAGGTACTGGCGGATGTTCTGGCCCAGGGGCGCATCCAACGGCAGCTCCAGCAGGCCGCCATGGTCTTCGGACAATTTCAGTTCGCGTGCCGAGCACAGCATGCCCTGACTTTCTACGCCCCGCAACTTTCCAACCTTGATGACGAACGGTTTGCCGTCTTCGCCGGGCGGCAACTCGGCACCGACCAGAGCGCAGGGCACGCGGATGCCCACGCGGGCATTGGGCGCGCCACAAACAATGTTGAGCAACTCGCCCTGCCCCACGTCCACCTTGCAGACACGCAAGCGATCGGCATTGGGGTGCTGTTCAGCCTCACGGATTTCACCCACCACGATTTTGGTGAAGGGCGGCGCCACGGGCTTGATCTCTTCTACCTCCAGTCCAGCCATGGTCAGCGTTTCGGCCAACTCGGCGGTGGAGATGGAGGGGTTGCAGAAGGTGCGCAGCCAGGATTCAGAAAATTGCATGGTCGGTCAAACGAAAAATACGGCGATAGTGACGGGTCAGCGCTTGCAGGCGTTACTGGAACTGGGACAGGAAGCGGATGTCTCCGTCGAAGAACAGGCGCAGGTCGTTGACGCCATAGCGCAGCATGGTCAGGCGGTCCGGTCCCATGCCAAAGGCAAAGCCGATGTATTTCTCGGGGTCCAGGCCCATGTTGCGAATCACATTGGGGTGCACCTGGCCGGAACCCGCCACCTCCAGCCAGCGCCCGGCCAAGGGGCCGCTCTGGAACTGGATGTCGATCTCTGCGCTGGGCTCGGTGAACGGGAAGAAGCTGGGGCGGAAACGCAGCACCAGATCATCCGATTCAAAGAAGGTACGGCAGAAATCGGTAAAGACGAACTTCAAGTCTTTAAAGCTGACGTTCTCGCCTACCCACAGACCTTCGCACTGGTGGAACATGGGCGAGTGGGTGGCGTCGCTGTCGACCCGGTACGTGCGACCCGGCGCAATCACGCGGATCTCGGGCATATCACCCGAATACAGGCCCTGGCCCCCGTCGTTATTGGCTCGGCCGCTATACTTTTTGACATGCTGCACCGCATAGCGGATCTGCATGGGGCTGGTGTGGGTGCGCAGCAGGTTGGGGGCGGTCTCGGATCCCCCTTCCACGTAGAAGGTGTCGTGCATGGAGCGCGCGGGATGGTCCTCGGGCGTATTCAATGCGGTGAAGTTGAACCAGTCGGACTCGATCTCGGGGCCCTGGGCCACATCAAACCCCATGGAGCCGAAGATGGCCTCGATGCGTTCCATGGTGAGCGACACGGGGTGCAAACCGCCCTGCCCGCGCTGGCGGCCCGGCAGGGTCACATCCAATGCTTCGGCACGCAATTGGGCCTGCAGTTCGGCATCGGCCAGCGCCTGGCGGCGTGCCGTGAGTGAGGCTTCAATGGCCTGCTTGGCCAAATTGATGGCGGCTCCGCGCGACTTCTTTTCGTCCACGCTCAAAGCGGCCATGCCCTTCATCAGTTCGGTGATGCGACCCGCCTTGCCCAGGAACTGCGCCTTGGCATTTTCCAGATCTGCGGGGGTGGCGGCTTGTTCAAATGCCGCCTGGGCTTGCTCGACAATGGCGTTCAAATCGTTCATAGTTTCTTCGGTCAACGAAAAAGGGCTAGCGCTCTTTCAAGCTCTAGCCCTTGTTCTATTTGCTCTGACAGCTATCAAACCGATAGCATCACAGGGCGAAAATCAAGCAGCCAGCTTGGCCTTGACTTGCTCCACGATACCGGCAAAAGCCGCCATGTCGTGAATGGCGATATCGCTTAGGACCTTGCGGTCGATCTCGATATTGGCCTTCTTCAGACCGTTGGCGAACTGGCTGTAGGTCAAGCCGCACTGACGGGCTGCCGCGTTGATACGGGCAATCCACAGCTGACGGAAGACACGCTTCTTGGTACGACGGTCACGGTAGGCATATTGCCCAGCCTTCATTACCGCTTCTTTGGCGATACGGAAGACATTACCGCGGCGACCACGGAAACCTTTTGCAAGGGCCAGAACTTTTTTATGGCGGGCGCGAGCCGTTACACCACGTTTGACGCGAGGCATTGTGTTACTCCTTGTACGTCGTTAATCAAAGGCCTTGACCGGGCAGCATCTGTGCCATGCGACCCATATCGGTCGCGTGGACGGCTGTTGCACCGCGCAAATGGCGCTTATTCTTGGTGGTCTTCTTGGTCAGAATGTGACGCTTGAAGGCTTGACCGCGCTTGACGGTACCACCGGGACGCACGCGGAAGCGTTTCTTCGCCGCGCTCTTGGTCTTCATTTTGGGCATGTTCATGCTCCTTCTACTTTGTGCTCGCGAGGCGTCTGGAAAACTCCTTCCAGCCTTGTTGGCCCCGAGCCACTTTTCAGCCAGCGGCCTTGCGGCACCGGCATCTGGCAGGACGTGTATCCCACCGGATCACCTGCGCAGGTGACCAAACCTACGCAGGCAAACTCTCGTTACGCAGCCACCTCGGCGGCCGCTTTAGGTGCACCACCCGATTTACGACGTCCGGGCGCGATCATCATGATCATTTGCCGCCCTTCCAACTTGGGAAACTGTTCGACAACGATCGTATCCCCTAACTCATCACGCATCCGCTGCAACATCGCCAGCCCCAACTCCTGGTGGGTAATTTCCCGTCCCCGAAAGCGCAGCGTGATCTTGCACTTGTCACCCTCATCCAAGAAACGCCGGATATTGCGCATCTTGATGTTGTAATCTCCGTCATCGGTACCGGGGCGAAACTTGACTTCCTTGACCTCAATGACCTTTTGCTTGGCCTTGGCCTCGGCAGCCTTCTTCTGCTCCTGGTACTTGAACTTGCCATAGTCCATCAATCGGCAAACCGGCGGATTCGCCGTCGCGGCAATTTCAACCAAATCCACATCCAGATCGCCCGCCATCCGCAGCGCCTCCATCAGGCTGACAACCCCGATGGGTTCGTTCTCGGGGCCCATGAGTCGGACCTCGGGGGCCATGATTTCACGGTTCAAACGGTGCTTGCGCTCTTCACGCTGGCGACGATCACGAAATTCAGTAGCGATGACTCAATACCTCAAAAAAATTGCTACACCAACTGTAGCGGTTCATGCACAACGCACGCGGGCAAACCAGCAGCTTGGAACAGGGTCAAGTGGCGGATTTGTTGGCAATGCCGCTGGTAATCCTTTTTATGAAGTCTTCCAGCGACATGGCTCCGAGGTCTTGTCCACCCCGGGCGCGCACTGCAACAGCGCCTGCCGCCATCTCCTTGTCACCCACGACCAGTAAAAAGGGCAGCTTCTGCATCGAATGCTCGCGTATTTTATACGTAATCTTTTCATTACGCAGGTCCAATTGAACCCTAAGCCCTTGATTTTGCAGCGTTTTGGCCACGGAACGGGCATATTCGGCCTGCGCATCGGTGATATTGAGCACGGCAACCTGCACTGGTGCCAACCAAGTTGGCAGGGCACCAGCGTACTGCTCGATCAAGATGCCGATGAAACGCTCCAGGCTGCCGACGATGGCACGGTGCAGCATGATGGGCCGGTGCCGCGCACCGTCTTCTCCCACAAACTCAGCATCCAGTCGTTCCGGCAAATTGGGATCGACCTGAATGGTGCCGCACTGCCACGGACGCCCCAACGCATCCTTGAGTGTGTACTCAATCTTGGGCCCATAAAACGCACCCTCCCCCGGCAGGTAGTCAAACTCACAGCCTGAAGCCCGCAAGCCATCCGCCAATGCCGCCTCGGCGCGGTCCCAGCTTTCCTCGGTGCCGATGCGCTTTTCCGGGCGCGTCGATAGTTTGTAGATGATGTCGGTGAATCCGAAATCCGCATACACCTTCTTGAGCAGGGTTGTGAACGCCTTCACCTCGTCTTGGATCTGGTCTTCGGTGCAAAAAATGTGTCCGTCGTCCTGCGTAAACCCACGCACGCGCATGATGCCGTGCAATCCCCCGGTGGGCTCGTTGCGGTGGCAGTTGCCGAATTCGCCGTAGCGTAGCGGTAGTTCACGGTAGCTCTTGATGCCTTGCTTGTAGATCAGGATGTGGCCAGGGCAATTCATGGGCTTCAAGGCGTACTCGCGTTTTTCGCTTTCCGTCGTGAACATGTTTTCGCGGTACTTGTCCCAATGGCCCGTTTTTTCCCAGAGGGTTTTATCCAGAATTTGCGGGCCCTTGACTTCCTGGTAACCGTTGTCTCGGTAGACGCGGCGCATGTACTGCTCGACCTCCTGCCAAAGCGTCCAGCCCTTGGGATGCCAAAACACAGTGCCGGGTGAGTGTTCGTCCAGATGAAACAAATCCAATTCGCGCCCCAGCTTGCGGTGGTCGCGCTTCTCGGCCTCTTCCAGCATGGTGAGGTACTGTTGCAACTCATCCTTGGTTGCCCAAGCCGTGCCGTACACGCGCTGCAACATCTCGTTGCGGTGGTCACCGCGCCAATAGGCACCGGCTACCTTCATCAGTTTGAAGAACTTCAGTTTGCCCGTGCTGGGCACGTGCGGTCCGCGGCACAGATCTTCGAACTTACCCTCGCGGTACAGGGATACATCCTCGTTGCTGGGAATGCTGCCGATGATCTCGGCCTTGTAGTTCTCACCCAGGCTCTTGAAATAGGCCACGGCCTCATCACGCGGCAATACACGGCGCACCACGGGCTCGTCCTTGGCCGCAAGCTCGCCCATCTTCTTTTCAATAGCCGCCAGATCCTCAGGCGTGAAGGGGCGCTTGTACGAAAAGTCGTAATAGAAGCCGTGTTCAATGACCGGGCCGATGGTGACCTGAGCGTCGGGAAACAGTTCTTTGACCGCATACGCCAGCAAGTGGGCGGTGGAATGGCGAATCAACTCCAGACCATCGGCATCCTTGGCAGTAACGATGGCCAAGCTGCTGTCCGCATCCATGGAGAAGCTGGTATCCACCAGCTTGCCATTGACCTTGCCACCCAGCGCAGCTTTGGCCAAACCTGCGCCGATTGAAGCTGCGACCTCAGCCACCGTGACTGGACCGGGAAACTCGCGTTGGGAACCATCGGGAAGCGTAATGTGGATCATGCTGAATGCCTACGTAAAGTCGAGCGTATAAAAAGAAAAAGCGCGGAACCGTCCGCGCTTTGCTATGAATTTGAGAGCTGCCTACGCACAAGGCGCGCGGACTACGAGCCTTATTCGCTTGATATTGCGGGCCGTGTAGTTCGCGGTGTCATAACCAGGGTGCCTTTCTCGCTCTTATACAAAGTGAAGCTTGGATTTTAACCGCACAAAAAAGCCGATGGCCCAAAGGCAACATCGGCTTGGTGCAGCACCGCATGTAAGCGATGCCATGAGCAGTGCTTAGTGGAACTGCTCTTCTTCGGTGGAACCGGTCAGCGCCTTCACGGAGGATGATCCACCCTGGATCACCGTGGTCACATCGTCAAAATAACCAGCGCCCACTTCCTGCTGGTGCGAAACGAAGGTGTAACCTTGCTCACGCGCCTTGAACTCGGGCTCTTGCACCATCTCCACATAGTGCTTCATGCCTTCCCCACGGGCGTAGGCGTGAGCAAACTGGAAGGTGTTGAACCAGTTGATGTGGATACCGGCCAGCGTGATGAACTGGTACTTGTAGCCCAGCGCCGACAGATCTTCCTGGAACTTGGCGATCTGGCTGTCGTTGAGGTTCTTCTTCCAGTTAAAGGAAGGCGAGCAGTTGTAGGACAGCAGCTTGCCCGGGCAGGCGGCTTGCACGGCTTGCGCAAACTCACGGGCAAAGCCGATATCGGGCACGCCGGTTTCACACCACACCAGATCGGCGTAGGGGGCATAGGCCACGCCACGGCTGATCGCTTGCTCCAGGCCGTTCTTCACGCGGTAGAAGCCTTCTTGCGTACGCTCGCCGGTGATGAAGGGCTTGTCGTTGTCGTCGCAGTCGGAAGTCAGCAGGTTGGCGGCTTCGGCGTCGGTGCGGGCCAATACGATGGTGGGCACGCCCATCACGTCGGCTGCAAAACGGGCAGCGATCAGCTTTTCAACGGCTTCGCGGGTGGGAACCAGCACCTTGCCGCCCATATGGCCGCACTTCTTCACGGCGGCCAACTGGTCTTCGAAGTGCACGCCAGCAGCACCGGCGGCGATCATGTTCTTCATCAGCTCGAACGCATTGAGCACACCACCGAAACCGGCTTCGGCATCAGCCACGATCGGCAGGAAGTAGTCCACGAAGTCCTTGTCACCGGGGTTGATGCCGCGGCCCCATTGGATTTCGTCCGCACGCTTGAAGGTGTTGTTGATGCGGCGCACCATGGTGGGCACAGAGTCGTAGGCGTACAGCGACTGGTCGGGGTACATGGTCTCGGACGTGTTGCCGTCAGCAGCAACTTGCCAACCCGACAGGTACACAGCTTCTAGACCAGCCTTGGCTTGTTGCATGGCTTGGCCCGCGGTGATGGCGCCGAAGGCGTTGACATAGCCCTTTTTGGCACCGCCATTGACCTTTTCCCACAGCTTTTCGGCACCGTTCTTGGCCAGTGTGTACTCAGGCTGCAGGCTGCCGCGCAGGCGCACAACGTCAGCAGCGCTGTAGCCGCGCTTGACGAGCTTCCAGCGGGGATTTTCGGCCCAGTCTTTTTCCAGGGCGGCGATTTGCTGTTCACGGGTCAATTTGGTCATGGAAGTTCTCCAAAGTTAGGAATTGCGATACCGAAGCCCAACAGGCTGCATCGGGCATAGGGAAATTCTAGTCTTATACAAGACTAAAACAACATCTTATGTCTTATATAAGACATATTTTCTGAAAATTTTCCACCGAGAAAGAACTCTAAATTCACATCGTGAAAAGACAAAAAGTCATGGTGAAAATCTCCCTCACAATAAGCCATGCAATACGCGAATTCCCACACCCCAAAGCCGCATTGGCGCGGCTACGCCTTGCTCGCAACCAGCATGGCACTGGTTGGTAGTTATGTGGCATTGTCGAAACCTCTCGTTGCAACGCTGTCAGTGTTTCTCCTGGCCTGGCTGCGCTTTGGTATCGGAGGGTTGGCCACGTTGCATTGGCTCAAACGCCCGGCCGATGAACCCCCCATGACAACCACCACGCGCCGTCTGGTTTTCTTGGAGTCGTTTCTGGGTAACTTCCTGTTCAGTATCTGCATGCTGTATGGCGTCAGCATGACAAGCGCCATATCGGCCGGTGTCATCATGGCCAGCATTCCGGCGGCGGTCGCGCTGCTGAGCTGGATATTCCTGAAGGAGCGAATCAGCGCCAGGATTTGGGCGGCGATTGCCTGCAGCGTACTGGGCATTGGTCTGCTTGCGCTATCAAAAGGCGAGCTTCACAGCCAATCAGTTCGGGGGCTAGATGGAGATTCAATACCATCACGCGTGCTGTTCGGCAATGCATTAGTGTTTGGCGCCGTGTTGTGCGAGGCAGCCTATGCCGTGATTGGCAAACGTCTGACCAGCGCGCTCTCACCCAAGCGCATCACCTCTCTGATCAATTTGTGGGGGTTTGTCCTGATGACCCCCATGGGGCTGTACGCCGCCTTGCAGTTCGACTTCGCTGCCGTCGAAACGAAGACTTGGGTGCTCTTGCTTTTCTACGCCATGGCTGCCAGTGTCTGGACCGTTTGGCTCTGGATGACAGGTCTCAAGGGCGTGCCGGCTTCGCGCGCGGGCGTGTTCACGGTGATGCTACCGATCTCGGCGGCATTGGTCGGCGTATTTGGGCTTGGTGAAACACTCAGCGCAGTGCAACTGGTGGCATTTGCCATTGCCTTGGCTGGTGTCCTTCTGGCCACCTTGCCCAGCGGTGAAACGGCTACACCAGCGCCGTAGCTGACACCACCATGCCGTCTGCATCGGCGTACAACCAGTCTCCTGGACGCACCCACACCCCCTGCACTTGCACGGGAACTCCAGCCTGACCTTGGTTGCGCTTTTCCGTCGGCATGGGATTGCTCGCAAGTGCCCTAATGCCAACTTCCTGCTCGGCCAGTTCGGCGCAATCGCGTACACACCCGTCGATTACGACACCGGCCCACCCGTTTCTCGCGGCGGCTGCCCCCAGATTGCCCCCCAGGAGGGCCTTGCGAAGCGACCCGCCGCCATCGACCACCAGCACCTTGCCAAAGCGCCCCTCGGGCGTTTCCACGTAGCCAACGGAGTCAACAGCCGCCTTCACCAGCGAGTTGTCTTCGAAGCATTTCACAGTCTCAACCGGCCCGGCAAACGCTTTCACGGCACCAAAGTCCCGAAATACCGGCGCCAGCACCCTGAAACTGCCCGAGATATCGCCCTTGTGCACATCACAGAGATCACACGTGGCAAATGGTTTGACCATAGCAAAGGACTCCTTTTTTATCACTGGGCATATTCTCCAATGGAAAAAACAACATTTCCCAATGAAAAACATGATTTCTCGCTTGGAATGGTGCTTTTTCTCCAGTAGCATCCGCACTACCAGCGCAGAGGCAACTTCACGCTGGCGATTAACCACACACACAAAGGACAAACTCCATGGCAACTGCAAAGAAAGCTCCGGCAAAGAAAGCCGCTCCCGCTAAGAAGGCTGCCCCGGCTAAAAAGGCCGCTCCCGCCAAGAAAGTAGCCGCCAAGGCACCGGCCAAGAAGGCCGCTCCCGCCAAGAAGGCTGCCCCGGCTAAGAAGGCCGCTCCCGCCAAAAAGGCCCCCGCCAAGAAGCGCACTCCCAATGCTGCTTTCATGAAAGCTCTGACACCTAGCGCCGCGCTGGCTGCCATCGTGGGTGCCAATCCCCTGCCCCGCACCGAAGTGGTCAGCAAGCTGTGGGCCTACATCAAGAAGAACAAGCTGCAGGACGCTGTGAACAAGCGCATGATCAATGCCGACGCCAAGCTCAAGGAAATCTTTGGCAAGGTTCAGGTCTCCATGTTCGAAATGGCTGGCCTGATTGGCAAGCATCTGAAGTAATTCAGCTCGAACTCGCACACAAAAGGGCTGGGCAACCAGCCCTTTTTTTTGTTGCTGGACACACCCTGGCGCTGGGCTCTGCCGGGGATATCCATTAGGTAGAAATACCGGTCTTTCGTGCCCGGCGAAGAGGGATTCGATCGTTAAAATTTGTCTCCATGGGCACCACTTCGGTGCAACGGTCTTCTCACTTTTTCCCCGGCTTTTTTTACATGCTGCGCTTTCTGTTCACGCGCCTTAGCCTGGTCGTTCCCACCTTCATCGGAATGACTTTACTGGCGTTCTTCCTCATACGACTGGTTCCAGGAGATCCGATTGAGACTCTCGCTGGTGAGCGCGGCATCGACCCGGTGCGCCATGCTGCGTTATTGAAAGAATATGGACTGGATCAACCGGTACTAGTGCAATATGGCATCTATATTGGCAAGGTACTGCATGGGGATCTGGGCAAATCGGTGATCACCCAGGCGCCAGTGTTGCAGGAGTTCGCCGCACTGTTTCCGGCAACGATTGAATTGGCGTTGTGTGCCATCCTCTTTGCGCTTCTGGTTGGAATTCCCGTAGGTATTCTGGCTGCCGTGCGGCGCAATTCGTGGCTGGACCACGGAGTCATGGGTGTGTCGCTGACCGGGTACTCCATGCCGATCTTCTGGTGGGGACTGCTGCTGATCCTGTTGTTCTCTGTGCAGTTGGACCTGACGCCGGTATCAGGCCGAATTGCCGTGCAGTACTTCATTGAACCCGTCACCGGATTCCTGGTGATTGATTCCTGGCTGTCCGGTGAGCCTGGGGCATTTGGATCGGCGCTGTCGCATCTGGTGCTGCCCATGGTGGTGCTAGGAACCAACCCGCTCGCCGTGATTGCACGCATGACTCGCTCGGCCATGCTGGAGGTATTGGGTGAAGACTACATTCGAACCGCGCGAGCCAAAGGCTTGTCCGCTCTGCGCGTCGTGACGGTACATGCCCTGCGCAATGCGCTGATTCCGGTCATTACCGTCATCGGCTTGCAAGTGGGTGTTCTGTTCACCGGCGCCATCCTCACAGAGACCATATTTTCCTGGCCCGGCGTGGGCAAGTGGCTCATTGAGGCCATCAGCCGACGCGACTACCCGGTCTTGCAAGGTGGCATGCTGCTGCTGGGCGCTGTCGTCATGACGGTCAATCTGCTGGTCGATGTCACATACGGCATCATCAACCCCCGCATAAGGCACCAGAAATGAGCACTGTGCAAGTTGCACCCCCTCCCGGCCACGACGCGGCCATGCCCGTTGGTGCAAGACCCTTGAGTCCCTTGCAGGAATTTTGGCGCTATTTCAGCGCCAATCATGGCGCCGTGGGCGGTTTGGTGGTCGTGGTGGCAGTACTACTGATGGCGGCCGTGGCACCGTGGATTTCACCGTATGCCCCCGATCTGACCGACAACAGTGTTTTTCTGGTCCCCCCCGCATGGCAAAGCGGCGGCAGTTGGGCGCATCCGCTGGGCACCGATGCCATTGGGCGCGACATCTTGTCGCGGCTGATTCACGGAGCGCGGCTGTCATTGACCATTGGATTGGCCGTTGTTGCATTGTCGGTGATGGTGGGCACGGTACTGGGCTTGCTGGCAGGCTACTTCAAGGGTCTGTTTGAGATCGCGGTCATGCGTACGATGGACATCATCCTCACTTTGCCCAGCTTGCTGCTGGCCATTGTCATCGTCGCCATTCTGGGACCTGGTTTGATGAATGCCATGCTGGCGGTCTCTATTGTTGTACTCCCTCACTATGTCCGCATCACACGCGCTGCTGTGATCTCCGAGGCCTCGCGCGACTACGTGACCGCAGCCCGCATGGGCGGAGCGGGCCACCTGCGCATCATGTTCAGCGAAGTCTTGCCCAATTGCACCGCCCCACTAATCGTGCAGGCATCCCTGGGCATTTCCACGGCCATTCTGGATGCCGCAGCACTGGGCTTTCTGGGCCTGGGTGCGCAACCGCCTTCACCGGAATGGGGCACCATGCTGGCCGACGCGCGCGAATTCGTGTTGCGCGCCTGGTGGGTCGTCACATTTCCTGGGCTGGCCATTTTGATCACGGTATTGGCTTTCAACCTGTTCGGTGATGGTCTGCGTGACGCGCTGGACCCCAAGTTAAAACGTTAATTCGCCGACTCTCATGGCTCTGTTAGAAATCGAAAATCTGTCGGTGGAATTTCCTTCCCACCAAGGCGTGATGCACGCCGTTGAAGGCGTCAGTCTCACGGTTGACAGTGGTGAGGTGCTCGGCATCGTAGGGGAGTCCGGGTCGGGCAAAAGCGTCACCATGATGGCACTCATGGGTTTGGTGGCCTATCCGGGTCGCATCAAGGCCGATCGCCTGCGCTTCGATGGGCACGACCTGCTTGCCTTGTCAGAGCGCGATCGTCGGCGCTTGACGGGCAAAGACCTGGCCATGATCTTTCAGGACC
This sequence comes from Rhodoferax sp., assembly GCA_046348185.1. Classification (GTDB taxonomy): domain Bacteria; phylum Pseudomonadota; class Gammaproteobacteria; order Burkholderiales; family Burkholderiaceae_C; genus Allorhodoferax. Next base: position 1,041,076 of record JAXMER010000013.1, read on the forward strand.
CCACTACCAGCCTCAACCCCTGTTTTACTGTTGGATTCCAGCTTGCTGAAACACTTCAACTGCATCTCGGATTGGATCGCCGAGCTGCACGCAAGCGCTCCATTGAATTGCTGGAGCAGGTGGGCATTCCCGCACCGGAGAGTCGTTTGGGTGTCTATCCCCATCAATTGTCAGGCGGTATGAGCCAGCGCGTCATGATTGCCATGGCCATTGCCTGCAATCCCAAGCTACTGATTGCAGACGAACCCACAACCGCGCTAGACGTCACCATCCAGGCGCAGATTCTCGATTTGCTGCGCCAACTGCAACAAACCCGCAACATGGGCCTGGTGTTGATCACGCACAACATGGGCGTGGTCAGTGAAATGGCCCAACGGGTGGCCGTCATGTATGCAGGACAGATCATGGAGATGCAGGCGGCTGCCAACCTGTTCGATTCTCCAAGGCATCCCTATACCGAGGCCTTGATGGCTGCCTTGCCCGAGCGCAACGTCGGCTGCGACCGCTTGGCAACCATTCCCGGCATGGTCCCCGGCCTTCATGATCGACCGGCAGGATGCTTGTTTGCACCTCGTTGCGCCCACGTGCAGCAACCGCTATGCAACTCGCGCCCGGTACTGCAGCACCACAATGACAACGCAGTACGCTGCCACTTCCCCCTTGCACCGAGAGCGGTCCAACGGGTACACACGCTGGAGGCCATGGCATGAGCAGACATTTGACTCCGGCTGAGTTCATTCCACTGCCAGTCGTGCAAGCAAGCGGCCTTCGGCGCACCTATTCGATCAGCAAAGGCCTCTTTCGCAAACCGGATCTACTGCAGGCTGTTGGCGGTGTTTCGTTCTCGGTTTTCCCTGGAAAAACCTTGGCCGTGGTGGGTGAATCCGGTTGCGGCAAATCCACGCTGGCGCGCATGGTCACCTTGATTGAAACGCCAACGGAGGGCCAACTGGAGCTCGGCGGCATCGACGTTCGCAATGCAAGCGAGGATGAGCGTCACCAGCTACGGCGCACCGTGCAACTGGTATTTCAGAACCCATACGGCTCTCTGAACCCCCGAAAACGCATCGGCCAGATCCTGGAAACACCGTTAGAAATCAACACCACGCTTGATGCCGATCAGCGTGCCGAAAAAGCTCGCGCAATGCTGGCACGGGTGGGATTGCGGCCCGAACACTACGACCGCTACCCGCACATGTTTTCTGGTGGGCAGCGCCAGCGCATCGCCATCGCGCGTGCGTTGATGCTGGAGCCTGCGCTGGTCGTGGCCGACGAGCCGGTATCAGCTTTGGATGTCTCCATTCAGGCGCAAGTACTCAATCTGCTGGCCGACCTGCAGCGCGAACTGGGACTAGCCTACCTGTTCATATCGCACGATCTGGGCGTCGTACGCCATATCGCACACGATGTACTGGTCATGTATCTTGGCCATGCCGTAGAGCATGGCGAGAAACAAGCCATCTTTGCGCGTCCGTTGCACCCGTACACCCAGGCACTCCTGGCGTCCACCCCTGGTCTTGGCAGCGGCGTGGGCCAACGCATCGTGCTCAAGGGAGAACTCCCCTCCCCTCTGCATCCACCAACCGGTTGCGTGTTTTCTACGCGGTGTCCCCACGCCACCGCACGATGCCGCAGCGAACGACCCACCTTACAAGAGCTGCATGGCCGACAGGTTGCCTGCTTTGAAGCCGCGAACCTGGCAGATTCCAGCAGCGGTCGATCCTCCCAGTAAGAACCCTGATGCTTGGGCCGATGGTCGTGGGCTAACATGCTCATTTGCACATCGGGCTACCAGCCCGAGTTACTTTTTCTGGGCGAGTATTCGCCCACATTTTGGAGTTTTCGTGATGTCTCTTAGCACTAGGTTTAGCCGTTTGCGCCCCAGCAAGACCGCATGGTTGTGCGCCCTTGCAGTACCTACTCTGTTGGCCTTGGCACCGGTTCACGCCAAAACGCTGGTGTATTGCTCCGAAGGCAGCCCCGAAAACTTTGCCCCCAGCATCAACACTACCGGTACATCCTTTGATGCCACCGAGCAGATCTACGACAACATCGTCAAGTTCGAACGTGGTGGTACCCAGGTTGTGCCTGGCCTGGCGGAGAAATGGACCGTTTCCAAAGACGGACTGGAGTACACCTTCCACTTGCGCAAAGGCGTCAAATGGCACGCCAACAAGAATTTCAAGCCCTCGCGTGACTTCAATGCAGACGACTTCCTATTCACCATTGAACGGCAGTGGAAGGAAAGTGATCCCTTTTTCAAGGTAACAAGTTCCAACCACTCGTACTTCAACGACATGGGCATGTCCAAGTTGCTGAAATCGGTGGACAAGGTTGACGACTACACCGTCAAGGTCGTGCTCAACCGACCAGAGGCACCGTTCCTCTCCAATCTGGCCATGGCATTTGCCGGTGTGCAGTCCAAGGAGTACGCCATTGCCATGCTGCGTGCCGGAACACCTGAACGGGTTGACCAGGAGCCCCTGGGCACCGGGCCGTTCATGCTGGTCCAGTACCAAAAAGATGCCATCATCCGCTACAAGGCATTTCCTGACTACTGGGGTGGCAAGGCCAAGATTGACGACCTGATCTTTTCCATCACCCCCGACGCTTCGGTCCGCTGGGCCAAGCTGCAAAAAGGTGAATGCCATGTCATGCCCTACCCCAACCCGGCCGATCTGGATACCATGCGCAAGGACGCCAACGTCACCGTCCTGGAGCAGGCGGGTCTGAACATTGGCTACTTGGCCTACAACACTACCAAGAAGCCGTTTGACGACGCCCGCGTTCGCAAGGCGTTGAACATGGCCATCGACAAGAAGGCCATTGTGTCTGCGGTTTACCTGTCCACAGGCGTACCCGCAATCAACCCCATTCCGCCCACGCAATGGTCCTACAACAAGTCCATCAAGGACGACACCTACGATCCAGCCGCCGCCAAGAAGTTGCTGGCAACGGCTGGATATCCCAACGGATTCGCGACCGACCTGTGGGCCATGCCGGTGCAGCGTCCCTACAACCCCAATGCCAAACGCATTGCCGAACTGATGCAGGCCGATCTCGCCAAAATTGGCGTCAAGGCCGAGATCAAGAGTTTCGAGTGGGGCGAGTACCGCAAGCGCATGCAAAACGGCGAGCACCAGATGGGCATGATGGGTTGGACGGGTGACAACGGGGACCCGGACAACTTCCTGGCCAACCTGCTGGGTTGCGATTCCGCCAAGGCCAATGGGTCGAACGTTGCCAAGTTTTGCTACCAACCATTTGAAGATTTGATTCAAAAGGCCAAGGTCGTTTCCAACCCTGCCGAGCGAACCAAGCTCTACGAAAAGGCGCAGGTGGTCTTCAAGGAGCAAGCCCCCTGGTTCACGATTGCACACGCCGTGCAACTCAAGCCTGTACGCAAGGAGGTTGTGGACTTCAAATTGAGCCCATTTGGTCGCCACACGTTCTATGGCGTGGACATGAAATAACGCCCTTCCACCTAAAACAAAAAGCCCGCCCGATGCGGGCTTTTTTGTTATGCCTGCAAAGACAGCGAAAATAGCGCCATGTCCGAGCGATTTTCACCAAGGGTCATTCCCGTGCATGACCTGCGCCAAACGTCCCCTGCCGTACCTACCACCGGTGCGCCCCTACAGCCCCACGGGAGACTTGTCGACACCTTGGAACGCGTGCTGCATGATCTGCGCATCAGCGTGACAGATCGCTGCAATTTCCGCTGCGGCTATTGCATGCCCAAGGACGTGTTTGACAAAGATTACCCCTATTTGCCACACGCATCACTACTGAGTTTTGAAGAAATCACGCGCGTGTCCCGGCTGTTTGTCGCGCATGGTGTACGCAAGATTCGGCTCACAGGCGGAGAGCCGCTCCTGCGCAAGGATATAGAGCGTTTGATCGGCCAGCTTGCTGCCTTGAGAACGCCTGATGGCGCCCCATTGGACCTGACGCTAACCACCAACGGCGCGCTGCTGGCAAAGAAGGCGCAAGCACTCAAGAGTGCAGGACTGCGCCGCGTCACCGTCAGCCTGGATGCCCTCGACGATGGCGTCTTCCGCCGCATGAACGATGTGGATTTTCCGGTAGCGAGCGTTCTGGAAGGGATTGACGCCGCCGAACATGCGGGGCTGGGTCCCATCAAAGTCAACATGGTGGTCAAACGGGGTACCAATGACCACGAGATCGTGAGGATGGCCAAGTTCTTCAAGGGCTCGGGCAAGATCCTGCGGTTCATCGAGTTCATGGACGTGGGCGCCACCAACGGTTGGCGCATGGATGATGTGGTTCCTTCTGCGCAAGTCATCGCGCGCCTTCAGGACGCCATGGCGCTCGTTCCCCTGGAGGCCGCCCAGCCCGGCGAAACTGCACAGCGCTGGGGGTATGCCAACCCCGACGGAACACACGATAGACAAGCGGGTGAGGTTGGCGTCATCAGCAGCGTGACACAAGCCTTTTGCGGCGACTGCAACCGCGCACGGCTGTCGACCGAAGGGCGTCTCTACCTGTGTCTTTTTGCCCACCAGGGCCACGACCTGCGCGCCATGCTGCGCGAGGGGGCCAGCGACACCGACATCGCATCACGCATTGCCCATATTTGGGCACAGCGCAACGATCGTTACTCACAACTTCGCAGCGAGAGCAGCACCGCCTTGAAGGCGCGCCCCAAAATCGAAATGAGCTACATCGGCGGCTAGGAAACCAGGGACTCCGGTTCAGTTACAGGGCCTTTGCCACTGAAGCGATCAAGCCCCAGGTAAATGACCGGGGTGATGTACAAGGTCACGGCCTGGGAAAACACCAGCCCCCCCACCACGGCCAAGCCCAGCGGTTGTCGCAGTTCTGCGCCAGCCCCCAGGCCCAGTGCAATGGGAATGGCGCCCATCAACGCAGCCAAGGTGGTCATCATGATGGGGCGAAACCGCAGAATGCACGCTTCACGAATGGCTTGCTGCGGTGCCATGCCATGGTGGCGTTGGGCGTCCAGCGCAAAGTCGATCATCATGATGGCGTTCTTCTTCACGATGCCGATCAGTAACAAAATGCCGATGGTCGCGATGATGGTGAGGTCCTGACCGAAGAGCATCAAGGTTGCCAATGCACCCACCGCCGCAGAGGGCAGGCCGGCAAGAATGGTAATCGGATGGATATAGCTCTCATACAGAACGCCGAGCAGCACATAAATCACCAACAGTGCCGAGACAATCAACACCGCCTGGTTACCCTGGGAGCTCTTGAACACGGCGGCATCACCTCCATAGCTGGTGATGACGGAACTGGGCAGGGCGATCTCATCGCGTACCTTTTCAATGCGTGCAGTTGCATCGCCAAGCGCCGCGCCAGGCGCCAGGTTGAAGGACACGGTCACGGCCTGAAGCTGACCGACATGGTTGATGGAGGTCGGACCAACAGACCGCACGACCCGCGTAAAGGCCGCCAACGGCACCAGCGACCCGGTGGAAGATCGCACATAGATTCCACTGATCGCGCCTTCATCCAGTTTGGCCTGAGGGGCGGCCTCCAGAATGACTTGGTAGCTATCGGTCGGAAGGTAAATGGTTGAGACTTGTCGCTCGCCAAATGCCCCGAACAGGGCCGTACGCACGCCATCCATGGAGACACCCAAGGCGTTGGCACGATCCCGATCTATCTGCAATTGGGCCTGCAATCCTCTGAGTTGCGCATCGCTGGTGACATCGCGAAACAGCGGATCGTTGCGCAACTTTTCCTGCAGTTTCACGGCCCATTCGTTGAGTTCGTCTGCACGCACACTTTGCAAAATGTACTGGTACTGCGCCTTGCTGAACCGGGCGCCCAATTGCAGGTTTTGCACTGGCCGCATGAATAGGCTGATACCTGACACTTCCCGCAACTTCTTGCGCAGTCCTTCCAGCACCTGCTTCATGGGCACCCGCTGACCACGGGGTTTGAGCGTCACAAACATGCGCCCTGTGTTCTGGGCACCGCTGCCGCCGTTGAATGAACTCACAGCTTGGACATTGGCATCGCTCCGTATCAAAGCAGCCGCCTTGTCTTGCAGGCGCACCATTTCTGCAAAGGATGTGTCTTCCGCAGCCTCGGTCGTCACGGTGATCTGACCAATGTCCTCCTCCGGAAAAAATCCTTTGGGAATGATATTGAACAGCCATCCCGTCGCAACAAATGTCGCCAGTGCAACGGCCAAGACAGTCTTGCGATGTGAAAGCGCTGCGTCGAGCGAGCGGGTGTACAGGGCCAGCATGACATTGAAGCCGCTCTCAAAAAGGCGAATCAGGAACGAATGCGGTGTTCCGGGTGCCTCTTCGCGCAAGAAGCGACTGGCCAGCATCGGCACGAGCGTGAGGGACACAAACGCAGACACCACAATGGACAAGCCCACCACCACTGCGAACTCGTGAAACAAGAGCCCGATCACACCCGGCATGAAGAAAATCGGAATGAAGACGGCAATCAGGGACGTTGAAATCGAGATGATGGTGAAGCCAACCTCGCGTGAGCCCCGCAAGGCCGCCATGAACGGCTTCTCGCCATGTTCGACATGGCGCATGATGTTCTCCAGCATCACAATGGCGTCATCCACCACCAACCCCACGGCAAGTGTCAGCCCTAACAGGGACACGTTGTCCAGGCTGTATTTCATGCCCCACAGCAAGGCCACGGCCCCCACCAGCGAGACGGGCAAAGACAGTGTTGGAATGGCGGTAGCAACAAATCGCCGCAGGAACAAGAAGATCACCAAGACCACCAGGACGATCGTGCCCCCTAAGGTCAGCGTCACATCATGCAAGGCTTCGCGGACAGAAATGGACCGGTCATTCACCGAAGTCATGTTGACCGATTGCGGCATCTGTTCCTTCAACTTGGGCAGAACCTGCTTGACCGCATCCACTACACGCACGGTGTTCGCGCCAGGCTGACGCAAGATCGCCAGTGTGATGGATGCTTCGCCGTTCAAGTTGGCGTATGACTTGATCGTCTCCACACTGTCTTCAACGTTGGCGACATCGCGCAGCCGCACGGTGACGCCGCCCCTGCTCGCCACGATCAGCCCGGCAAAATCAGCGGCATTGCGCAATTGCCGATTGGCCTGTAGCGTCAGCATCTGCTGAGGTCCATCCAAGGTGCCAACAGGCGTATTCACATTGGCCGCGCGCAACGCTGCTGACAGTTCTTCAATGCTGATGTTGCGGGCAGCCAAGGCCTCGGGCAGCACGCGCACACGCACGGCAAAACGCTTGGAGCCGAACACGTTGACTTGTGCCACACCGTCGATGGTTGATAGCGTGGGAGAGATCAGGTGTTCCGCATAGTCCTGCAAATCGGACATGACCATGGACGGTGACGTCAGTGCCACCAGCAGGATCGGCGCGTCTGCTGGATTGACCTTGCGGTACGCCGGCAACTGTGTCATGTCCTGAGGTAGTGACCGCTGCGCCCGCAAGAGCGCAGCCTGCACGTCCAAGGCCGCACCGTCGATATTGCGTCCTTCCTCGAATTCCAGAGTCAACGAGGTATTGCCCAAAGTGCTTGTGGAGCTGATGACCGCGAGACCAGGGATGGTCTGGAATTGCTTTTCCAATGGAAGCGCCACCGAGCTCGCCATGGTTTCGGGGTTCGCCCCGGGCAGAGCCGCGGACACGTTGATGACCGGTGTGTCGTAGCTCGGCAGGGCCGCCACGGGAATACTGCGATAGCCGATCACCCCCGCCAGCACAATAGCGGCATTGAGCAACACGGTCATCACCGGTCGCCGAATAAACAATTCAGACAGATTCATGACGCGGATGCTGCCTGGGATACCGCACGAGCAGGCGAAGAAGCCGGGCCGCGCTCGGCCAAGGGGGTGTCAGGGCGCAGATTCTGTCTGCCTTCCAACACCACGCGCTCGCCTGGCGCCACTCCTGTGACAACAGCCTCCAGATCCTGGATGGCAATTGTTTTCACGGGCCGCAAATTGGCCTTGCCCTTATCGGCCACATACACAACGGGACCCTTGGCGCTCTGAACAATGGCTGCGACCGGAATCACAATGGCGTCCTTTACGACATCGGACACCAGCCTCACCTTCACAAACGCGCCAGGCCAGAGTTGACCGTCCCGGTTGTCAAAGCGCGCCTTGGCCTTGACTGTGCCGGTGGCAGCATCAATCACGTTGTCAACAAACTGCAATCGGCCTCGGACCTGGGCACCAGTTTCCTGCGAAACCGCGGTCACTGCAGTCCCGCCATCCTTCAAACCGGCCAACGCCGTGCCCAGGTTGCGTTGTGGCAGGTTGAAGGCAACATTGATCGGATCAATCTGCGTCAGGGTCACCATCACGGTCTGGTTGGCGACAACTGCAGTGCCCGGAAACACGTTAACCACGCCCAGACGCCCCGATCCGGCAGCTCGAACCGTGTTGTAGCTCAGGGCCACCTGCGCGGCATCCACTGCCGCTCGGTCAGACAGTAAATTGGCCTGCTGGGAGTCCACCTGGGCTTGATTGGTATCCACCGCTCCCTGAGAAATGAAATTCTTCGAGACCAGATCCTTGCTGCGCACCAGCTGGCGCTGAGCGTCCGCCAGCAACGCGGAGTCTTTGGCCAACTGGGCCTTGGCTTTAGCCAGATTGGCCTCATCGTTGCGGGAATCCAGGGTAACAAGAACTTCACCCCGTTTGACGAATTGCCCTTCCTTGACGTGAACCTGCGTTACCACGCTGTTGATCTGCGGCTTGACATCTATGCTGGAAATCGCAGACACCGTGCCCACCGCCTCCAACACCACTTCAAAGTCCTTTTGTTCGGCGGCAACGGTTGTCACCGCCACTGCTGGACCGACGGGCTTTGCAGACGACGCCGCAGAGCTTACAGCCGATGCAGCCGGTGATACGCCACCTGACGATCCGCCGCAACCGCTCAAAGCGGTCAATACCCCCAACACCATGACGGTGCAAAAGGGCATTCCAAACGAAGTTGTTTTCATGGGTAAAGATTATTAACGCTTGTCACGCCAGCTGCCGGCCCCCCGGGGCCAACTTTGCATAACTTCATTCGCTCAACGACGATCAACCGCCCTGTGCCTGCGCCACGCCACGATTGGCCAGTTGGTCTGCACGTTCATTGCCAGGTTCCCCCGCGTGCCCTTTGACCCATCGCCACTCAATCACGTGGCCACCCGCGGCAACCAGTTCATCCAGACGTTGCCAGAGGTCCACATTCTTCACGGGCTGCTTGCTTGCCGTTTTCCAGCCCTTGGCCTTCCAACCGGGCAGCCATTCGGTCATGCCTTTGAGCACATACTGGCTGTCGACATGCAGCAAGACCTTGCACGGTCGCTTGAGTGCGCCCAGGGCTTCAATCACCGCCATCATTTCCATACGGTTATTGGTGGTCTGCGCGTCGCCCCCAAAAAGCTCCTTGGCATGACCATCCGGGGTTTGCAACAACGCGCCCCACCCCCCCGGACCGGGATTGCCCTTGCAGGCACCATCGGTATAAATCACCACTTCGTTCAATTCGCTCTCTCTTTCCCTAGCACGGATTCAGGCGCCCGAAAAGGCGTCGACAAATCCTGCGGTTGCAATTGATTGGCCACCGAAACGGGCTTGGACACCGTGGCGGCAACCGTCTTCCAAGTCGCCCCAATCAGCCGTACTCCCCGCACACGCTTGACGGCCACCACGCAATATGCGGCCCCAAGAATCGGCCACCAGCGTGGCCCGGCCCGGTCCATCCAGGCAAACCGCCGCAGCCAACCGCCATGCTTCACCGCGGGGCGGTAGCAGCCAAACGCTGCCAGCTCGACCTCAAAACCCAGCAGGCGCAGCCAATCGCGCAAACGCCAATAACCGATGAACTCTCCGCCATCGGGCAGGTACAGCGACCCCAAACCCAGCCGACGAAGCAAGCGCGCGCGTTTTTGCCGAAAGCCCCACAAGCTGGTCAGATTGAAACCGGTAATCACCACGCGCCCCTCGGGAACCAGCACTCGCTCCACCTCGCGCAGGGTCTGATGCGGGTCGGGGCTGTGTTCCAGCGTGTGCGGCATCAAGACCAGGTCCAGACTGGCAGCGGGAAACGGCAGCGCAACCGAATCACAGGCGCATGCGGCTGCGTTGGCCCTCGCATCGGGCACTGGCGGTTGCAGCGCCAAAAACCACCGATGCGGCATGCGGTTGGCCCTCAGGCCCTCGAGCTCCGGTAGCCCTAGCTGGATGGCATGGTAGCCAAACACATCGGCGACGGCCCCGTCCATCTGCTGGCTCTCCCAGTCCAGCAGGTATTGCCCCACGGGCGTTTGCAGCCAATGAGCCATCTCTATAATTTGTTCGCTCATGAAGTTACGACCACTACCTGCGTTGGCTGACAACTACATCTGGATGTTGCATGATGGGTGTGCCGCACTGGTGGTTGATCCGGGCGATCCAACAATCGTGCTGCAGGCCCTGGAAGCCGAGGGCTTGCAGCTGCAGGCCATTTTAGTCACGCATCACCACGGCGATCACGTCGGTGGCGTGGCGCAGCTGCAGCACCAAACACAGGCTGCCGTTTACGGTCCATCCGATGAACCTATGCCCGAACCCTGCACGCGGCTGCAGCATCTACAGCACATTCACTTGCTGGGTTTGGACATCACAGTTTTGGGCGTTCCGGGGCATACCGCGGGGCATATTGCCTACCATTGCCAACCCGCCAACGAAGATCCCATCCTGTTTTGCGGCGATACGCTGTTCTGCGCGGGGTGTGGTCGCCTTTTTGAGGGCACACCGGCGCAAATGCAGGCATCACTGGCGCTTCTCATGGGTTTGCCCGATGCCACGCGCGTGTGCTGTGCGCACGAGTACACCCTGAGCAATCTGCGCTTTGCCGCCACTGTGGAGCCAGACAACCAAGACATTGCTGATCAGATACGCATCTGCACGGCACAACGTGAGCAAGGCCTGCCTACGCTGCCATCCACTCTGGGACGTGAACGCCAGATCAACCCTTTTGTCCGCACCGAACACACGTCGGTCATCATGGCGGCGCGCCTGCATGACCCTCAAGGCGTCGCGCATGACGGCGTGTTTGCGACGCTGCGGCAATGGAAAAACAACTTCCGATGAAACAAATCCCCTTTCTTTGCCTGTGCGCCGTGCTGACCCTTGCAGGCTGTGCCACCTCCCCGGTGGCCGAAAACCCTGCGCCAACAAGCAACGCCAGTCTGCAGTTGCGTACCAGTACCGAGCTCCAATCCAAGCCGAAGGTCGGCAACCGTGCGCCTTCAGGAGCCGACACATCCAACCCATTGAGCCCCATTGACGCCCAGTTCACTGCGCCACGCACGGTTGCATCGCTGGAGCCTCCGCAGGACCTCTGGGAGCGCATTCGACGTGGTTACGCCATGCCCGACCTCGACAGCAGCCTGGTGAGTGATCGGGAGCGTTGGTACACGACGCGACCAGACTACATCTACCGCATGACCGAGCGGTCGAAGAAATACCTGTTCCACATCGTCGAAGAACTGGAATTACGCAACATGCCCACCGAGCTGGCCCTGTTGCCATTTGTCGAGAGCGCATTCAACCCGCAGGCCGTATCCAGCGCCAAGGCGGCCGGGATGTGGCAATTCATGCCTGCCACGGGAAAGACGTTCGAGCTCAAGCAAAACGCCTTCCGCGATGACCGCAGAGACGTACTGGCCTCCACCCGTGCCGCGCTGGATTACCTGCAAAAGCTGTACGGCATGTTCGGAGACTGGCACCTGGCCTTGGCTGCCTACAACTGGGGCGAAGGCAGCGTCAGCCGCGCCATAGCCAAGAACCAGCGCCAAGGCCTACCCACGGGCTACACCGACCTGACCATGCCGATGGAGACGCGCTTTTATGTCCCCAAGTTGCAGGCCATCAAGAACATTGTGGCCCGCCCACAGACGTTCGATTCCAAGCTGCCCCTGATTGAGAACCACCCCTACTTCCAGAGCGTGCCGATTCGACGGGACATTGACGTGGCCTTGGCGGCCCGTTTGGCCGAAGTACCCTTGGAGGACTTCAAGTCGCTCAACCCCTCGTTGAACCGCCCGGTCATCATGGCTGCGGGTACGCCACAAATCCTGCTGCCCTGGGACAACGCCGAAACGTTCCAGGCCAACCTGGAAGCCTACGGGGGCGGACGCCTGGCCAGCTGGACCGTCTGGGTAGCCCCCACCACCCTGCGCACCGCCGATGCTGCCAAACGCGTGGGCATGAGCGAAGCTGAGTTCCGATCCGTCAATGCCATTGCACCGCGCATGCTCATTCGCGCCGGGTCGTCACTCCTGGTGCCGCGATCAGCGGGTGTGCAACACGACGTTGCGGAAAAGGTGGCAGACCATGGCCAAGTGTCGGTCACGCCCGAAGTGGTGCTCAAGCGCACCAGCATCAAGGCGGGTCGCGGTGACACGGTAGCCACTGTGGCACACCGCTATAAGGTCAGTCCCGACCAGGTGGCGAAGTGGAACAAGGTCAGCCTATCGGCGACCTTCCGGGCTGGACAGCCGGTGGTGCTGATGCTGGCCTCACTACCCGCCAGCCATGGCAAGACCGTCGTGAAACACAAGGTCGGCAAACCCAGCAAACGGCGGCGCTAATGCATGGTGTGGCGCTACCTTAGCGCCGATCCACCAGCGCATGGGCAATGGTGCCCAAGTCCACATACTCCAATTCGCTGCCAGCTGGTACGCCGCGGGCAAGACGGGTCACGGTCAGTCCGCGCGATTTCAGGGCTTCGCTGATGACGTGCGCGGTTGCCTCACCCTCGGCAGTGAAGTTGGTGGCCACGATCACTTCCTGCACCACGCCGTCCAAGGCACGGTCAAACAGTTTGCGTAACCCAATTTCATGGGGGCCGATTCCGTCGAGCGGGCTGAGCTTACCCATCAGCACAAAATACAAGCCCCGGTAGGCGCTGGTGCGCTCCAGCGCGGCTTGGTCGGCCGGGGTTTCCACCACGCACAGCTTGCTGGCATCGCGCTGTGTATCCTGGCAGGTGGCGCAAACGGCGGCCTCGGTAAAGGTGTGGCAGCGTTCGCAGTGATGCACGCCCGCCACCGCCGCTTGCAAGGCTTGCGCCAGCGCCAGCGCACCGGGTCGGTCGTGCTGCAGCAAATGAAAAGCCATGCGTTGGGCAGACTTCACCCCCACGCCAGGCAAGCGGCGCAGTGCCTGAATCAACGCGTCCAGCGCATGGGTATCAGCCACCTGCTTGCGTGTCAGAACGGAAACTTCATGCCGCCGGGCAGTCCGGGCATTCCAGCCGTGAGCTTGCCCATCTTCTCGTTGGACGTCTCCTCGGCCTTGCGCACGGCGGCATTGAAGGCTGCCGCCACTAGGTCTTCCAGCATGTCCTTATCGTCGGCCAGCAGGCTCGGGTCGATGGTGATGCGCTTGACATCGTGCTTGCAAGTCATGACGACCTTAACCAACCCGGCGCCGGATTCACCGGTGACCTCGATCGTGCCCAGTTCTTCCTGCGCCTTCTTGAGGTTGTCTTGCATGGCCTGGGCTTGCTTCATCAGACCGGCGAGTTGTCCTTTGTTGAACATGGAAATCCTTTAACGAAAATGCTTTGTGGGTTAAGCCAATTGGCGCAGCGAACGGGCCTTGAACCCAACGAACGGAACCTATTGGGGTCGGACCACTCTGCGCGGCAAATGTGCTCTGACCCCAACTAACTAAACAGGCTTAATTGAACCAGGCACGATTTTCGCGCCAAAGTCGCGCATCATCGCCTGAACAAACGGGTTGTCGAAGATTATCTTCTCGGCCGCCAATTGCCGCTCGGCCGAGGCCTGGGTGTTGCGCCGCGCCGGGCAATCAGTCACACGCCCCACTTCCACCACTATTTTCACCGCGTGGCCGAGTTGGGCCAGCGCCTGCGCCAACCGCTCGCGCGAGCCCGGCTGGTTAAGCGATTCCCGCTCCACGCGCAACAGCCACTGGTCGGTGTCTCGCGCCACCAGTTGTGCCTGTAGCGCCAGTTCGCGCACCATGGCCGTGATGGCCTGCGCTTGCACCAATTGGCGCACCGTCGCGTGCCAGAAATCCCCCTCCTCGGTCGGAATCAACACCGATTGCGCGGGTTCTGGCGCCGCATCCAGTCTTGCGGGTGCTGCCGTGCGCACCGGAACCGCTACTACATTTGTAGCAGCAACGCCAGCATTTACGGGGGCGCAAGCCCGATTACCTTCGTCATCGGGGTTATCAAGCGGATCGACGGGCGTTGCAGCAACACGGATTTCGCGCACCGGCAGCAGCTGCCCCGGTGGCGTAGATGCCGGCGGTGCCGCAATGGGCGTGGCTGCCGGGCGAACCGCGACCGGCACCTCCCGCCGGGGCACCGGCTGCGCATCAACTAGAGTTTTTTTTTCAGCCGTGGCCGATGGGCCGTGCGGCTTGAACGCCAACAGCCGCAGCAACACCATGGTCAGCGCCGCATACTCGTCTGGTGCCAGACCCAGGTCGGCACGGCCATGCAGGCAGATGCTGTAGAGCAGTTGGGTTTCGTCGGCAGGCAGCAGCGCAGCCAACGCTGCGGTCTGGGCGGCATCCGGGTCACTGTCATCCGTATCACCCGCCCCACCCAATGCCTGCAAAACGCCCATGCGGGCCAGAACGGCCGCCATTTCCTCCAGCGTGGAAGCAGCGCTCAGTCCGTTTTGGCGCAGCAGCTCGGCGGTGTCCACCACCGTCTTGCCATCTCCGCGAGCCAGGGCCTCAATCAGGCGAAATACGTAGCCACGGTCCACACTGCCCAGCATCTGGCGTACCGCGGCTTCCTGCAGCTGCCCGTTGCCGAAAGCGATGGCCTGGTCGGTCAGACTCAGGGCATCGCGCATGGAGCCGCGCGCGGCCCGCGCCAGCAAGCGTAGCGCCTGCCCCTCGGCGGGAACCTGCTCCACCTCCAGCACCCGCGTCAGATGCTCGCGGATGGTTTCGGGCGCCATGGGGCGCAGGTTGAACTGCAGGCAGCGCGAGAGCACCGTAACCGGCACTTTTTGCGGGTCGGTCGTGGCCAGTACGAACTTGAGGTATTCGGGTGGCTCCTCCAGCGTCTTCAACATGGCGTTGAACGCCGTGTTGGTGAGCATGTGCACCTCGTCAATCATGAAAACCTTGAAGCGCCCCTGCACCGGCTTGTAAACGGCCTGCTCCAGCAGGGTCTGAACCTCGTCCACACCGCGGTTGGAGGCGGCGTCCAGCTCGGTGTAATCGACAAAGCGACCGCTATCAATATCAGAGCACGCTTGGCAGATTCCACAGGGGCTGGCGGTGATTCCGCCCTGACCATCGGGCCCCTGGCAGTTGAGTGACTTGGCCAGGATACGCGACACCGTGGTCTTGCCCACGCCGCGCGTACCGGTAAACAGGTACGCATGGTGCAGCCGCTGCGTGGACAAGGCGTTCGAGAGTGCCTGCACCACGTGCTCCTGGCCCACCATTTCGGTGAAATTGCGCGGGCGGTACTTGCGGGCGAGCACGAGGTAGGACATGCAAGCATTCTAAATGGGAGCCCACACCCAGCGCGCACGCCCCCGTCGGGCCTATGCAACGCAAACCATAGCGATTACAACCCAACTGCGATAGACTGAACCGAACTTCAATAAGAACGGATACAACCTGATGGGACCGCGCATGTACTGTCGCGTTCACTGGAGGCACTGGCTGGCCGTGCTGGGGCTGTGCCTGTTAACCGCTGCCGCATCGGCGCAGCAGGTACTGCGGGTGCTGACCTGGCCGGGCTACGCTGACGCTGACCTGGTTCAGGTTTTTGAGCGTCGCACCGGCGCCAAGGTGGAAGTGACCTTCATCGATTCCGACGAAGTGATGTGGCAGAAGCTCAATGCCCGCCAGGCGCAGGATTTTGACCTGTTTGCCGTCAATACCGCCGAGCTGCAGCGCTACGTCGACGCCAAACTGGTGCAACCCATCGACACAGCCGCCATCCCCAACCATGCGCGCCTGCTGCCACGCTTTCGCAATGCGGCCAGCATTCCAGGACTGCAGCGCGCAGGTCAGACCTACGCCGTGCCCTACACCTATTCGGAAATGGGTCTGATCTACGACCGCCAACAGGTTCACGCGCCACCAACATCCATCCGCGCGCTGTGGGACCCCCGCTACCGCGGCAAGGTGTTGCTGTACAACGGCGGCACGCACAATTTTTCATTGGCCTCACAAGCGCTGGGCAATCCCACGCCTTTTCGCATCGGCGCAAATGACTGGCCTGCTGCGGTGGA
This sequence comes from Rhodoferax sp., assembly GCA_046348185.1. Lineage (GTDB taxonomy): Bacteria > Pseudomonadota > Gammaproteobacteria > Burkholderiales > Burkholderiaceae_C > Allorhodoferax. The sequence goes on from JAXMER010000013.1 coordinate 1,057,312, forward strand.
CCAACTCATTGCCCTGCGCCGCAATGCCCAGCGCTTCTACACCCAGCCCGAAGAGTCGGTGGAGCTGTTCAAGAATGGCCATGCCGCGCTGATGTTCGCCAACTATGGATCGCAGCAAATCAAGCTGCTGCGGGCCGCCGGTGTGGACGTGGGCTACAGCATTGTCAACGAGGGCGCGCTGGCCTGGCTCGATTGCTGGGCCATCACCCATGCAGCGCGCAACCCTGTACTGGCCCAGGCCTGGATCAACTTCTTCTTGGAGGCCGAACCCGGCCAGGCCCTGGTGGAGCGCCAAGGTCTGGCCAACACCACATCCGAATCGCCCTTCCTGCGCGCGCAAGACCAGCTCAGGTGGCTGGAGCCGGTAGAAGATGTGGAAAAGCGCAACCGGCTTTGGAGCCGCATCCTGGCCGGAGACCGCGCCAGTAAGGTCCTGACGCCATGAAGATCGCAATCGCCACCAAGCTCGGCCTGCTGCTTGCGGCAGTCAGCGTCCTCGCCGCTGGCCTCACCGGTTATTACGCCTACCAGGCCAGTCGCGACCAGCTGGTCCAGGCCGCCAAAGCCGACTTGCTGACCACAACCAAGGTGGTGGCGCGCCGCATTGCCCTCAATCGGGAGGAAGCCTCACGCAACTTGATGGTGTTGGCAGGGCACCCGGCGGCACAGGCGGCGCTACGTGAAAACCACGCCGGGCCAGCCCAGGAGCAGATGGCCACCCTGTTTGAACAGGTGCTGCGCCACAACAGGAACTACTTCCAATTGCGCCTGATCTCGGCCGACCACTATGGCCTGGAGCAGGTACGGGTGGACCGTGCCGACGGTGGCCTGATCCACGTGCGTGGCGATGACCTGCAGGAAAAAGGGCATTTCCCCTACGTTTCGGGGGCCCTGCGTCTGGAGGCCGGGCAGACCTACCTGTCGCCGATCGTGATCAACCACGAGTTGGGCGCCCACGCAGGGCTAGAACAACCCTCGGTGATCCTGGCCACGCCGGTCATGGACGCTGACGGCAAGGCGCTGGGTGTCGTGGTGGTCAATGTCGACCTCAACAACATGTTTGCCGGGCTGGCCGCCGACCTGCCCAAGGACTACCAGCTATTTCTGGCCAATCGATTGGGTGATTACCTCGTGCACCCCGATGCCAGCCAGGCTTTTGGCTTTGACAAGGGGCGCCGGGTGCTGATGCAAGACGAGTTCCCAGCCACGCTGCCCCTGGTCGAGGGTCAGAGCAAAGCCGTGATGCTGGAAGCGCGCGAGGGCCGTTATGCGCAGACACCCATCGTGGCCGCGTTCCTGTCGGGCCGGGTCAATGTCGCTAGCGAGGAACAGCAACTGATCCTGGGTGTTGCCCAACCGTTGGCAGCGGTGGTGCAGCAGGCCGATGCACTGGGCACCCTGGTGATTCGCCTGGTTGCAGCCATGTGTGCAGTGGGCGTGCTGCTGGCGATGCTGGTGGCACGCGCCGTGACACGCCCCATCAACACCCTGAGCCAGGCGGTTGAGGCTTTCACGGAATCGCACCAGATTGCGCCTCTGCCTGAGCAGCGCCATGACGAAATCGGTGTACTGGCGCGCAGTGTGCGCCGCATGCAGGAGCAGATCCAGCAGCAGATGGATGCCCTCAATCGTAGCCATGTCGAACTGGAACACCTGGTCCGGCACGACCCACTGACAGGCCTACCCAACCGACGTTTTTTTCAGGAGCGCCTGGATGATGCCCTGGCCCGCGCCCAGCGCGGCGTAGAACGCTTTGCCCTGCTCTTTATCGACGTCGATGACTTCAAGCAGATCAATGACCGCTGGGGCCATGACGGTGGCGACGCGGTGCTAAAAGTGGTGGCGCAGCGCCTGCGTACCACCACCCGCAAGGTTGACACCGTAGCCCGCCTGGGCGGTGACGAGTTCGTCGTGCTGCTGGACAACCCGGCGCACCGCGAGGACATTGTCCATATTGCCGAAAAGTTGCTCGACTGCGTGCGCTCACCCATCGTGCACCAGGGGCAGGAAATTCAGGTCGGATTCAGCATTGGCATCAGCCAATACCCCGAAGACGGACTCACTGCCGATTCACTCATGGTCAGTGCCGACAAGGCCATGTATGCCACCAAGATGGCCGGGCGCAATGGATTTCGCTTCTCGGTCAACCTGCGCACCCCATCCAAGCCCGCACCGCTGCAGGGCTGAACGGGTACTGCCCGCGCGCACGACTACCCAACCCAGCGTCGGGCGTTGTGCCAGAGCTGCATCCACGGGCTGTGGGCATTGGCGTCCAGGCCGTTCCAGCTCATCTGGATGTTGCGGAACACGCGCTCGGGGTGCGGCATCATGGCGGTGAAGCGGCCGTCCGCCGTGGTCACCGCCGTCAGGCCGCCGGGACTGCCGTTGGGGTTGAATGGGTAGGCCTCGGTGGCGGCCCCGTGGTTGTCCACGAAGCGCATGGCGGCAATGGCCTTGTCGGCATTGCCACGGTACTTGAAGTTGGCGTAGCCCTCGCCGTGCGCCACTGCGATGGGCAAGCGCATGCCGGCCAGGTCACGAAAGAACAGGGAGGGCGACTCCAACACTTCCACCAGCGAAAGGCGCGCCTCGAAGCGCTCGCTCTGGTTGGTGGTGAAGCGCGGCCAGGCTTGTGCGCCAGGAATGATGTCGGCCAGCTCGGCAAACATCTGGCAGCCGTTGCACACGCCCAGGCCAAACGTGTCGGTACGCCCGAAAAACGCCTTGAACTGCTCGGCCAGCACCGGGTTGAAGGTGATGGAACGCGCCCAGCCGATACCGGCACCCAGGGTGTCACCATACGAGAAGCCACCGCAGGCAACCACACCCTTGAAGTCCGAGAGCTTGGCACGGCCGCTCTGCAGATCGGTCATGTGCACGTCAAAGGCTTCGAAGCCGGCCTCGGTGAAGGCATAGGCCATTTCCACGTGCGAATTGACGCCCTGCTCACGTAGCACCGCCACCTTGGGACGGGCCGTCAGCACCGCAGGCGCTCCGTTTTTGATAGCTGCTTGCGCAGATTCCACGAGGGCTAGCACTGCATTTGGCACATGAGCGTGGAGGCCGGGGTCGCCTACGGCGCCTGCGGCGGCATGTTCGGAGTCGGCGCAGGCCGGGTTGTCGCGCTGCTGGCAGATCTTCCAGCTCACGGCGTCCCAGACTTGGTGCAGGTCGTACAGGCTGGCCTTGAAGATGGCCTTGGCGTCGCGCCAGACTTGCAGCTCACCCTTGCCCGCATCGATAGTGCTGCTAGCCGGACGCGTCTTGCCAATCACGTGACTGCAGGCGGACAGGCCATGCGCGCGAAGCGCGCCCAGCACGGCATTGCGGTCGGCGGTACGCACCTGCAGCACGGCACCCAGTTCCTCGTTGAACAGGGCCTTGAGCGTGAGCTCGTTACGCCGTTCGCCAACCTGCGTGGCCCAGTTCTTGGCGTCCCCGCCATCCATGCGGCTATCAGAAATGCCATCGCCCTCGGTGACCAGCATGTCCACATTCAGTGTCACGCCTACATGCCCGGCAAAGGCCATTTCGGCCACACAGGCCAAGAGTCCGCCGTCGCTGCGGTCGTGGTAGGCCAGGATCTGGCCTTGCGCACGCAGATCATTGACGGCATGCACCAGGTTCACCAGGTCTTGTGGGTCGTCCAGGTCGGGGACCGTATCGCCCACTTGCTCCAGGGTCTGCGCCAGGATGCTGCCCGCCATGCGGTGCTGGCCCTTGCCCAGATCGACCAGGATCAGGGTGGTGTCATCCTCGCGTTCCAGCTGGGGCGTGAGCGTGCCGCGCACGTCAGCCAGCGTGGCGAAGCTGCTGACGATCAGCGACACGGGGGAGGTAACCTTCTTGTCCTGGCCCTCGTCCTTCCATTGTGTGCGCATGGACAGCGAATCCTTGCCCACAGGGATGGAGATGCCCAGCGCCGGGCACAGTTCCATGCCCACAGCCTTGACCGTGGCGTACAGCGCGGCGTCCTCACCGGGCTCGCCGCAAGCGGCCATCCAGTTGGCGGAGAGCTTCACGCGGCCCAGTTCAATGGGCGCGGCCAACAGGTTGGTGATGGCTTCGGCCACCGCCATGCGCCCGGATGCGGGGGCATCCAGCGCGGCCAGCGGCGTGCGCTCGCCCATGGCCATGGCCTCGCCGGCAAAGCCCTTGAAGTCGGCCAAGGTCACGGCGCAATCCGCCACCGGCACCTGCCAGGGGCCGACCATTTGGTCGCGATGCGTCAGGCCGCCCACGGTGCGGTCGCCGATGGTGATGAGGAAGCGCTTGGAGGCCACGGTGGGGTGCGCCAGCACGTCGATCACGGCTTTTTGCAGGTCCACACCAGTCAGGTCCAGCGCCTTCGCCTTGCGCGTAACGGTTTTGACATCCCGGTGCATCTTGGGCGGCTTGCCGAGAAGAACGTTCATCGGCATATTGACTGCAGCCCCCACGCTCCCCACTGCGTTGGGTTCGCTGCCCCCCGAGGGGGCCCTCGCGGCTTGGGACGGCCCGGCGCCGCTCACGCCATCGTCATCCGACAGCACCAGCTGGCGTTCTTCGGTGGCGACACCCACCACGGCGAACGGGCAGCGCTCGCGCTCGCACAGGGCCTTGAACTGTTCCAGCGACTCGGGGGCGATGGCCAGCACGTAGCGTTCCTGGCTCTCGTTGCACCAGATTTCCTTGGGCGCAAGGCCGGATTCCTCCAACGGCACGGCGCGCAGGTCGAAGCGTGCGCCACGGCCTGCGTCATTGGTCAGCTCGGGAAAGGCGTTGGACAGGCCACCAGCGCCCACGTCGTGGATGGCCAAGATGGGGTTTTGGTCGCCCTGAATCCAGCACTGGTTGATGACTTCCTGCGCACGGCGCTCGATCTCGGGGTTGCCGCGCTGCACGGAGTCAAAGTCCAGCGAGGCGGCGTTGGTGCCTGTGGCCAGCGAACTGGCCGCGCCACCACCCATGCCGATGCGCATGCCTGGGCCGCCGAGCTGGATCAGCAGCGTGCCGGCGGGGAATTCGATCTTGTGGGTCAGGTCGGAGTCGATGACGCCCAGGCCCCCGGCGATCATGATGGGCTTGTGGTAGCCGCGGCGGATGGTGTCCGCATCGGTCGCCACGGTCTGCTCGTATTCGCGGAAGTAGCCCAGCAGGTTGGGCCGGCCGAATTCGTTATTGAACGCGGCGCCGCCCAGCGGGCCTTCCACCATGATCTGCAGCGGGCTGGCGATGTGTTCCGGCTTACCAAAATCCCCGCCCCAGAGTTTGGAGACGGTGAAGCCGGTCAGGCCGGCCTTGGGCTTGGAGCCGCGGCCCGTGGCGCCCTCGTCGCGGATCTCGCCACCCGCACCCGTGGAGGCGCCGGGGAACGGGCTGATGGCGGTGGGGTGGTTGTGGGTTTCCACCTTCATCAGGATGTGGTGCGTTTTGCTATCTTTCTGGTAGCTGGAAGAGCTTATTTCACGGGGGCTGGATGCCGCTTTGGCCACAAAGCGTTCGACGGTGACGCCTTCCATGATGGAAGCGTTGTCCGAGTACGCCACCACGGTGTGCTGCGGGCTGGTTTGGTGGGTGTGGCGGATCATGCCGAACATGCTCTTGTCTTGCGCCACGCCGTCGATGGTGAACTGGGCGTTGAAGATCTTGTGGCGGCAATGCTCGCTGTTGGCCTGGGCGAACATCATCAGTTCCACGTCCGTGGGGTTGCGTCCCAGGCCGTTGAAGGCATTGACCAGGTAATCGATCTCGTCCGCAGCCAGGGCCAGACCCCATTCGGTGTTGGCCTTTTCCAATGCGGCCTTGCCACCGCCCAGCACATCCACATGCTCCATGGGGGCAGCGTGCAGTTCTTCGAACAGGGCGGAGGCTTCCTCGCGCGACAGCATGGCGCTTTCGGTCATGCGGTCGTGCAGCAAGGCAGCCACCTGGGCTAGCTGCTCGGCACTGAGCGAAGCCTTGGACAGCAGGCCGCTCTTGAGCGTGATGCGGTACTCCACCAAGCGTTCGATACGGTGCACGCCCAGTCCGCAGTTGTGGGCAATGTCGGTGGCCTTAGAGGCCCACGGCGAGACCGTGCCCAGGCGTGGCGCGACAACGATCAGCGCGCCTTGTTCCTTGGGGTCTGTGGGGCCGGTGTAGGGGTCGCAGTAAGTCAGCAATGCTGCCAGCTTGTCACGCAGGGCCGCGTCGGGCGCGGCATCGGTGCCCACCAGGTGGACAAAGCGTGCCGAAATTGACGTGATCTTGTCGTGGATAGCCTGCAGGGCGGGCAGGAGTTGCTGGGCGCGAAAGCTGGAGAGGGCATTGCTGCCTTCGAAGGTCGAGATGTGCAGGGTCACGGGAGCGGCCTAAGGGTTTTGCAGGTGGGGGATGACGCATCACCGGAGCAGACGCTGAATGGGCCTACTCCAACTGCCGCCAATTTTACCCGCCTGCGCGGGAGCTCACAGGGTCGCTGGAGGTGGGCGCACCGCTGAGGATGAAACCTCTACCCTTACCTTTTGTGCCAGCAGCGTGAAGTTGTCGCCTTGACAACACCCCCCAAGATTCGCCAGCCCTGATAGACTGACCATGGGAGGTGCCTGCCATGTTGAATCAACCGACCCTGCTCCTGGTCCAGGTCGTATTCACGGTACTGACAACGGTACTCCTGATTGCCGCTGCGCTGTCACCTGATGCACTACGCGAGCAGCGCCTGTGGGCCCTGGGCAACGTGATGACCTGCCTTGGGTTCTGCATCGGCTCCCTGGAGTTTCTTCCCGTATGGATACATGGCGGCCTGAGCTATGGACTGCTGGGGCTGGGACTGGGGCTGGTACTCAAGGGGCTGCGCCTCTTCTGCGGTCAGGACCTGTCCAACCAATGGCTGTTCGGCATCGCTTCGGGCGCCTTTGCTTTTCCGGTGTATTTTGGCGTCGTGCATCCCGACCAAATGGCACGGCTGGTCGTGAGTGGCACCTATCTGGGCGTGCTGAACCTGGCGTGTGCCTTCACCCTGTATGCCGGTCTGCGCGGCCACATCCGCAACACCATGTGGGTGGCATTCAGCAGTTTTGCCGTTTTGGGCATGGCGCTGATTCTGCGGGCGGTCTATCTCATCGTTGCCCTGGCCGAGGCACGCCAGCACGACGTGCTGGAAACCATCATGGCCGACAGCATGGTGGCGGGAACCCTGGCCCAGGTCAGCGTCGCGTTTGGACTGATTCTGCTGGTGTCGCACCGCTATGCGGAAAAGCTCAACCAGCTGACCATGCTGGATGGCCTGACGGGCACCCTCAACCGCCTCGGACTCGAACGCATGGGGCAACGGGTACTGCTGCGCGCGCGCCAGAACCACCGCCCGGTGGCCGTGGTCATGGTCGACGCCGATCATTTCAAAGCCATCAATGACGCGCATGGTCACCCTGCAGGCGATCAGGTTCTGCAGCATCTGGCGCGGATGTTGATGGCACAGGTACGCCCCAGCGATCTGGTGGTGCGCTACGGTGGCGAAGAATTCGCACTGATCTTGGACGGCTCCAGCCTGGAGACGGCCCGCCAGGTTGCAGACCGAATACGCGCTGTCGTGGAGTCCACCCACGTCCGGGTAGAGAGCATGGACATCCGCTACCGTGTCAGCGCGGGTGTGTGTTGCTCGGACACGCATGGGTACGCACTGCCCAAGCTGATAGCAGCTGCCGATGCGGCGCTGTACCAGGCCAAGCAGGAAGGAAGAAACCGCGTCTGTGTCAATTGATTCCCCCTTTGGGATAATTGCGCCATGACAATTACCTACAAAGATGCCGCCGGGATTGAGGGCATGCGGCTGGCGGGCCGCCTGACATCCGAGGTGCTGGACTACCTGACCCCCTTCGTTAAACCCGGTGTAACCACCAACGCACTGGACAAGCTGGCGCACGACTACATCACCCAGGTGCAGCACGCCATCCCTGCACCGCTGAACTACACCGGTGGCGGCAACAAGCCCTACCCCAAGTCGATCTGCACTTCGGTCAACCAGCAGGTCTGCCACGGCATTCCCAACGACAAGCCGCTGAAGAAAGGCGACATCGTCAACATCGACGTCACGGTGATCAAGGACGGCTGGCATGGCGATTCCAGTCGGATGTTCATCGTGGGGGAAGCCTCCATTGCCGCCAAACGCCTGTGCGCGATCACCTACGACGCCATGTGGCAAGGCATCAAGCTGGTCCGCCCCGGCATTCACCTTGGCGACATTGGCTTTGCCATCCAGCAATTCGCCGAAAGCCACGGCTACAGCGTGGTGCGCGAGTTCTGCGGACACGGCATTGGTCGGGGGTTCCACGAAGAACCCCAGGTGCTGCACTATGGCCGCCCGGGTACGCTGGAGATTCTGAAGGAAGGCATGACTTTCACCATCGAGCCCATGATCAACGCCGGTGGCAAGGACATTAAGGAAGGACCCGAGAAAGACGGATGGAGCATCGTGACGCGGGACCGCTCACTGTCGGCGCAATGGGAGCATACGGTGCTGGTCACCCCGACCGGATTCGAAGTCTTGACCCTGTCGGCAGGCAGCCCCCCCATTCCTTCATTCGTACCCCAACCAGGCGCCTGAGCAACGCCGTATCCAACCCGCGGCATGCACGATATCGGCACCATCCGCAGCGAGTTCCGCGCCCAAAAGGCCCAGCTGCTTGACAGCCTGATGCGTAGCGGGGTGTCGGGACGAGCCGTGCACCACATCCTGCACCGGCTCGCCCAGCTGTGTGATTCGGTGCTGTTGCGCTTGTGGAGCCGCGCCGAACTAGGGCCGCCTTGTGCGCTGTTGGCCGTGGGGGGCTATGGACGCGGCGAGCTGTTTCCCTATTCCGATGTGGACGTGCTGGTGCTGCTGCCCGACGACCACGACCCACACGGCGACCTCGCGCTCAAAGGCCGTCTGGAAGCTTTCATCGGCAGCTGTTGGGATTGCGGCCTGGAAATCGGCTCCAGCGTGCGCACCCTGAGCGAGTGCATCGCCGAGTCGATCAAGGACGTCACCATCCAGACAGCTTTGCTGGAATACCGCCTGCTCATCGGCAATGCCGCCTTGGTCGACTCGTTTCAGCGTGCATTCTTCAGCGCACTCGACCCCAAGGCGTTCTTTGTGGCCAAAACACTGGAGCTGCGCCAGCGGCATACCAAGTTTGAGAACACTCCCTACGCCCTGGAGCCCAACTGCAAGGAATCCCCTGGCGGCCTGCGCGACTTGCAGGTCATCCTGTGGGTAGCCAAGGCTGCCGGATATGGCGACAACTGGGAAGCCCTGGCTGCCAACGGCCTGGCCACGCCGTTTGAGGTGCAGCAAATTCGGCGCAACGAGTCAGTGCTGGCGCGCATCCGTGCGCGCTTGCATGTGATTGCCAAGCGCCGGGAAGACCGCCTCATCTTCGATATGCAAACCGCCCTGGCGGAATCGTTTGGCCTGGTGGCACCCCAGGCCACCACGCCCGCCGAGCGCCGACACGCCGTGCGCACCAGCGAAATGCTGATGAAGCGCTACTACTGGGCCGCCAAGGCCGTGGCCCAGCTCAATCAGATCCTGCTGCTCAACATCGAAGAGCGCCTGAACCCCATCACCCATGCGCCTCGCACCATCAACGAGCGCTTCAATGACAAGGCTGGCATGATCGACGTGGCCAGCGACGATCTCTACCAGCGTGACCCCCACGCCATTCTGGAGACGTTCCTGATCTACCAGACCACCGTTGGCGTAAAGGGCCTCTCGGCACGCACACTGCGCGCGCTGTACAACGCCCGCACCCTGATGGATGCGCGCTTTCGTAGCGACCCGGTAAACCGCACCACCTTTGCCCGCATCCTGATGGAGCCAGAAGGCATCACCCACGCCATGCGGCTGATGAACCAGACCTCGGTACTCGGGCGCTACCTGTGGGTGTTTCGCCGCATCGTCGGCCAGATGCAGCACGACCTGTTTCACGCCTACACCGTGGACCAGCACATCCTGATGGTGCTGCGCAATGTGCGGCGTTTCTTCATCGTGGAACATGCCCACGAGTACCCGTTTTGCTCGCAACTGGCCAGCGGCTGGGACAAACCCTGGCTGCTGTACACCGCTGCCCTGTTCCATGACATTGCCAAGGGGCGCGGTGGCGACCACTCGGAGTTGGGAGCCATGGAGGTGCGGCGCTTCTGCAAACAGCACGGCATGGCGCCTGACGATACGAAGCTGATCGAATTCGTGGTGCGCGAACACCTCACTATGAGTCGCGTGGCGCAAAAGTCCGACCTGAGCAATCCGCAGGTCATTACCGACTTTGCCCGCCGGGTCGGCAACGAGCGCAACCTAACCGCCCTGTACCTGCTGACGGTTGCGGACATACGTGGCACCTCGCCCAAGGTGTGGAACGCCTGGAAAGGCAAGCTGCTGGAAGACCTGTACCGCATGACCAGCCGCGCACTGGGAGGACATGCGCCCGACCCGGACGCCGAGGTCGAGGCCCGCAAACGCGAAGCCCTGGTGCTGGTGGCCATGCATGCCCTGCCCTTCGAGGCACACAAGCCGCTCTGGAACACCTTGGATGTGGGCTACTTCATGCGCCACGATGCGTCCGACATCGCCTGGCACACACGCAAGCTCTCGCGCCTGGTCGGGTCGGCCACCCCGGTGGTGTTTGCAAGGCGATCTCCCATCGGCGAAGGCTTGCAGGTGCTGGTCTACACCCCGGACCAAAGCGACCTGTTTGCCCGCATCTGTGGCTACTTCGACCAGCGCGGCTTCAGCATCCAGGACGCGCGCATCCATACCGCCACCAACGGTCATGCCCTGGACACCTTTCAGGTCATCACGCCCGACCTCAATGGTGACCACCGTGAAGTCATCAGCATGCTGGAAAACGGCCTGGCCAAAGTGATCGCCGATGCCGGGCCTTTGCCCAATCCCAGCCGCGGCCGGGTGTCACGCCGGGTCAGGAGTTTTCCCATCGCACCGCGCGTCACGCTCACCCCGGACGAAAAGGGCCAGCGCTGGCTCCTGAACATTTCCACCAGCGACCGTGTGGGCCTGCTCTACAGCATTGCCCGCATCCTGGCACGCCACCATATCAACCTGCAACTGGCCAAGGTGGCAACGCTAGGCGAGCGGGTGGATGACACCTTCCTGATCAATGGCCCGGAGCTGCAGCACAACAAGAAGCAGATCGAGATCGAGACCGAACTGCTGCAGGCGCTGGCGGGTTGAATCTGGCGCCCACAGACCTACAGCTTGGCGAAAACCTTCGCCTCTTCAAAGATCTTGGTCAGGTCGGACTGCGCCGCAATGACCTCGTCGAGTGTGCCGCCCAGGCGCCGGGCCAAGGTTGGCGGCAAGGGCTCCACCACGGGATTGCCTGCAAAACCGAACTGCAGCTTCTTGGCTATCTGGTTGGCGGCAAACACACAGGCCACCATGTCGGAGTCGGCCAGGTTTTCGCCGTACTGGTTACGAATGGCGGCCACCAGATGCGGTGCGAAGCGCCACTTCTCCACCAGCATGGCACCCACCTCGGCATGGTTGACGCCCAGTACGCGCTGCAAGGCAGCGTGCAGCGAGATGCCCTCTGCCGCACTGGCCTGCAAAGCGGTGCGGAATTCCGCAGGCAAAAACTGCGCCAGCACCACCTTTCCAAAATCATGCAGCAGGCCGGCGATAAAGCAATCCATGGGATCGGCATCGTCCAGCCGGGTTGCCAGCTGCTTGGCAATCCCTGCGGTTGCCAGTGAATGCAGCAAGTACTGCTGCCCATCAAAACCCGCCTCATTGCTCTTGGGCAGCATGCCGATGGCGGCAATGCTCAGTGCCAGGTTCTTGATCGTGTTGAACCCCAGAAACACCACCGCATGCCCTACCGATGTGATTTGCCGTGGCAGGCTGTAATAGGCGGAATTCACCACCTTGAGGATCTTCACCGTCAACACGGGGTCCTTGTCGATGACATCCACCACCTCCTTGGGCGTGCAGTTCACGTCACGGGTCAACTCCAGCACGCGCTGCACGCTCTTGGGAAAGGCGGGCATCCCGTCAACGGCGGCGGCCAGCTTCTTGGCAAGTTCAGGGCTCATGGGTTCAGGCAACCAGATCAGGAAACAGGACTTCAGTGTAGCCAAACTGGGCAAAATCGCGCACACGCATCGGGTACAGCGTACCCCACAAATGGTCGCACTCATGCTGCACCACGCGGGCATGAAAACCCTCCACCGTGCGGTCGATCGGATCCCCATACAGGTCAAAGCCGGTGTAGCGGATACGGGCGTGGCGGGGCACTTTACCGCGCAAGCCGGGCACCGACAAGCAGCCCTCCCAGTCATCCTCCATGGCATCCCCCAAAGCCGTGATGACCGGATTCACCAGCACCGTGGCGGGTACTTCGGGGCGATCCGGATAGCGAGGGTTGCGCCCGGTGCCGCCAAACACCACCACCTGCCAATCCTCGCCCACTTGCGGTGCGGCCAGCCCAGCGCCACTGGCGGCCCGCATGGTGTCCCACAGGTCGGCTACCAGCAGGTGCAGCCAATCGCTGTCAAACGCAGTCACGGGCCGAGCCGTGCGCAGCAGGCGGGGGTCGCCCATCTTCAGAATGTCTCTGACGCTCATGTTCAGCTCCTTGCACCTGGCGCACCAACTGCACCAGCACACCACCACAAAAGGTTCATTCTCGTACACTGCGCGCATGCGCCCCCACCCCACCCTCACGACCAAGCTCATGGCCACCGGATTTGCTTTCCTGATGCTGGCCATGGTCTCCATCGGGCTGACGCTGTGGGTCACCTGGAAGCTCGAAGGCGGCGCAGCCGCAGTCAACGAAGCCGGACGCCTGCGCATGTACACCGTGCGCATGGCCCTGGCGCTGGAAACGCACGACACCGAACGCCTCCAAACGCTGACCAAGGACTTCGACAACAGCCTGGAACTCCTCAGCTTGGGCACGTCCATGCGCCCTTTGTTCGTCCCCTGGAGCGACGATGCACGGGCACGCTTTGAGGAGCTTCGCCAGCAATGGGCTGGTCTGCGCCACGATTGGACCGGCCCCACCCACCCAGATACGCTCACCCTGGTGGCACAAGCGGATCGTTTTGTTGGCAGCGTAAACCGGTTTGTGGACGCCATCGAGGCGCAAATTTCGCGCTGGACTGCCGCGCTGCACGTGTTCCAGATCTTCATGATGGGCATGGCCGTGGTTGCGTCGGCCGTATTCATGACCATGAGTTTCCTGCTTGTGCTGGCACCCATTTCGCGTATGCAGCAGGCCATGGCCCGTGTGCGCCAGGGTGACCTGGGTACCCGCGTGCCGGTGGATTCCGACGACGAGTTTGGTCAACTGGCGGAGGGCTTCAACCTCATGGCCCATGCCATGCAGACCTCCCATGAAGACCTGGAACGCAAGGTGCGGGAGAAGACCGCCAGCATCGAAATCAAGAACCAGCGGCTGTCGGCGATGTTCGAGATCAGTGCCATGGCCGCACAGGCCGACTCGCTGGCTACCCTGGCACAGGCATTCGTGCAGCAGGTGCGCCAGCTCGCGGGTGCCGATGCCGCCGTGGTGCGCTGGTCGGGCGAAGCCAACGAACGCTATGTGATCCTGGCAGCCGATGGCCTGCCCAAGGCCATAGCCGAACGCGAACAATGCCTGAACGCTGGCGCCTGCCTGTGCGGACCCGTAGGCGACTTGCCGCGCACGCGCGTAATCCCCATCACGACGCAGCATGACATGCAGCTGCCCCACTGCCATGAAGCCGGTTACGAGGTGCTGGTAGCCATTCCAGTCATGGTGCAGCATCGCGTGCTGGGCGAGCTCAACCTGTTCTTTCGCTCAGGTACCGAGCTCAGCAGCGAAATGCACGATTTGCTGGAAGCGCTGGTACGCCACCTGGCCAGCGCCATGGAAGGCTTGCGCGCCATTGCGCTCGACCGCGAGGCGGCCGTCTCCGAAGAGCGCAGCCTGCTGGCGCGCGAGCTGCACGACTCCATCGCCCAGTCGCTGGCGTTCCTCAAGATCCAGACGCAGCTGCTACGCGATGCCGTGGCCAAGGGCAACACTGCTGCACGGGACCGCAGCATGTCCGAGCTCGACGTGGGGGTGCGCGAATGCTATGCCGATGTGCGCGAGCTGCTGGTGCACTTTCGCACCCGCGCCAGCGAGGACGACATCGAGGAGGCCCTGCGCTCCACGCTGTCCAAGTTTGAGCACCAAACCGGTATCGCTACCGAGCTTGAGCTTAGCGGCCATGGCCTGCCGCTGGCGCCGGATGTGCAGATCCAGGTACTGCACATCGTGCAGGAGGCCTTGTCCAACGTGCGCAAGCACGCCCAGGCACGCCAAGTACAGGTGCGTGTGCAGCGCCATCCCTGGAGCATCGAGGTACAGGACGACGGGGTGGGTTTTGACACCAGCGCACAGCGTTCGGCCGACTCGCTGCACGTGGGCCTGGGCATCATGCGCGAACGCGCGTCGGGCATCGGTGCCAATGTGGCCGTACATTCCCAGCCGGGTCTGGGCACCACCATGCGAATTACCCTTCCAGAACCCCACACCCTCAACACCCCCACGCTTGCATGACCACTCCTGCCGACAGCATTTCCATTCTGGTCGTCGATGACCACACCCTGTTTCGCCGCGGCCTGATTGCCCTGCTGGAGCAAGACAGCGGACTTCGCGTAGTGGGTGAAGCCGCAGATGCCGCACAAGCGCTGCGCATCGTGCCGGGGCTGCAGCCCAATGTAATTCTGCTCGACAACCACCTGCCCGGCGTGCTCGGCATTGACGCTGTCAAGGATTTGCTCGCCTTATCGCCACGTTCGCGCGTACTTATGCTCACCGTCAGTGAAGATGCCCAGGATCTGGCCATCGCCTTGCGCAATGGGGCACAAGGCTATCTGCTCAAGACGATCGACGGCGATCTGCTCGCGCAAGCCATTCGGCGGGCAGCGCGGGGTGAACCGGTGGTCAGCCAGGAACTCATGGGCAAGTTGGTGGCGGCTTTTCAAGCCCAGGGAGGCCCACCGGCACTCACACCGGCCGCCTCGCCGCCCGAATCCGACCCCGCTACCGACGACGACACCTCCCCCCTATCGCCGCGCGAGGAAGAAGTGCTACGCGAAATCGCCCGCGGCGCCAGCAACAAGGAAATCGCCCGCACCCTCCAGATCGCCGAAACCACCGTCAAAATCCACGTGCAGCACATCCTGCGCAAACTGGGCCTGAGCTCGCGCGTGCAGGCAGCGGTGTACGCCTCTGACCGCACGCGCTGACTGAGGGCTTGCGTCACCACTTGCAAAAGTCCCATTTTGGGACTAAACTTCAGTTATGCGAGTGATTGCCGTTTCGACCCTTCGGTCCTTCTGGGAGCGCCATCCCGACGCAGAACAGCCGCTGAAGGCTTGGTACGAGGAAGCTACCAGCACAACCTGGACTCAACCCGCTGACATCAAGGCGCAGTACCGCAACGCCAGCGTGCTGAAGAATCGTCGTGTTGTCTTCAACATCAAAGGCAATGACTATCGGCTCATTGTGGCCATTGCATACAAGTTACAGATCGTCTACGTGAAGTTTGTCGGCACCCACAAGGAATACGACGCCGTCGACGCAGAAACCATTGAGTCGGCCTAACCGGCCACGGAGAAAAACATGGACATTCGCCCTATCCACACTGAAGCAGACTACAAAGCCACCCTCAAGGAAATTTCGACCCTGATCGACACCGACCCCGATCTGGGTACGCCAGAGGGGGATCGCCTGGACATCCTGACTACGCTGGTGCAAGCCTTTGAAGCCAAGCACACGCCCATCACTTCGCCGGATCCGGTGGAAGCCATCAAATTCCGAATGGATCAAAGCGGGCTGTCCGTCAAAGATCTGGAGCCGATTATTGGCAAAAGCAACCGCGTCTATGAAGTGCTGAACCGCAAGCGTCCACTGACGCTGGCCATGATCCGCAGACTGCACAATAGCCTGGGCATCCCGGCCAATGTGCTGATCGCGCAGACTGTTTTGGGGTGATGACCGACCAGCGCCTTGCTAACCGATGATGGGTCAATCTCAAGACTCGAAGAATAAGCAAGTCGCTTCCCATCAGGTGTTTCCTTTGTCGGCATCCAAGTGCACGCCATTCACACTCAAAAGAATCGACTCCAGTTTGCCAAACAGGAATTCTTCGGCAGTCGGTCCATTGGCATCGAAACGAGGTCCCGAAGAACGCCTGCGCAATGCGTCTTCGATTCCCAGGCCCTGCCTGTTCGCAACCTCCGGCAACCAAACGGCACCCCACTGACGCATGACCAGATTGCGCGCGTTGGCAACCTGCTCGGCTTGCATCGGTACGACGACGGGCCATCGGCCGGCCACAAGCGCTTGCCCAACACCGTGCATGCCCCCGTTGCTGAGATAGACATCAGCCAACCTCAGTGCGCGCTGCACATCCACCATATGGTTGACCAGGGTTACGGTCCCACGCTGCTGCATAACGGGATGCGACAGACCGTCGGGAATGACCACAAAGGCAGCAATGCCTGCTTCGCAAAGCTGGTCGATCAACCCAAGCAATCCCGGCGTCCCCGGCTTCAAATAGCCAAACACTCGGAGGGGTTGCGTCGGCCCAGCCCCATCCACGACAGAATTTCCCCCTAAGAAGCCCGCGTAATCAACACCTGTACGCTCTCCATACACATCCATCTCGGGTATTGAAGTGATGACGCGCCAGGCTGGCCAAGTGCTCAGTTCGCACACATCCGTCAACCCTGGCGAATAGCCGCTGGCGCGCAATGCGGCGCTCATGCTGGCGCACAACGTCTTGGCAGCGGCTATCTGCGCCCCGCTGTCAGTCAAACGAACACCGGGAAAGCACGGCGGCGGTGTCTCCCAGGGAGGGACGCAAAAACCCATCCCCGCTTCCACACACGCTACACCAACCACCCGCGCCGCCAAAATCAGTGCTGGGGCGTAGTCGGCCACAACCACATTTGGCGCAACATGGCGGAGGATATTGACCCAAGCCTTGACCGCACCGCCTAACAGCGCGGCGTCACCATAGCCCAAGCTCAGCAACAGCTCAGGCCAGCTCTTGGGCGTTGGGTGTGCAGCCCCCCCGCTGGAGCGGCCAAACACAGGCGATTGCCAAATACCCACCCGCCCATCTGCGCCCAGCACCTGTTGAGGCTGCCCCACGTTGGGCGATGCCATGTGAACCTGCCAACCCCGCGCCAGCGCCTGGTTGACCAAGCATGCCCAAGGGGCTACATGCCCAAGGCCCTCACCCCCCTCGGTGCCAATCAGCAGCGTTGCCATGCAATGAGCCAACTATCTGACATGGTTTAGTGCCAGTTCGCCGCCAACACCGGAGCAAGTGCCGTTGCGTATTCGGGCGACAACGTGGTCTGGCCCGCAGCGGGCGGCGCAAACGATGCCATTGCCTGCACCAACGCCTGAACCTGACCATCCAACAGCATCTTGCCATCGCTGGCCTTGATCTTGTCCATGTGGTACTGTGCGCCCGGATACTGTGCGCCCAAATACCAGTTACGCAGGGTGATGTGGTCTTGCGTCCCAATGACACTCAACTCCAGATCATTACCCACATGGGTAAACCACAATTGGTCGGACCGCACGTCTTCCAACGTCAGCATGTCCTGCCCACCGGCATCCAGCAATGAGTCGTGCCCATCGCCACGTGCAAACAGGTATTTGTCGTCGCTCCACTGGTCGCTGATGATCGTGTCGTTACCCAAGCCAGCACGGACCGTATTGCCACCGCCTCCTGCACGAATGATGTCATCGCCCGCGCCGGCATCAATGTTGTCCGCACCCCAGCTGGAAGTGATCTTGTCATCTCCAGCACCGCCGCGAATGATGGTATTGCCGCCCACAGCCGTGATGGTGTCGTTGCCGTCGCCTCCAATCAGCGTGTCCTGGCCCCAACCACCCGTGAGCGTGTCGTTCCCATCCCCACCGTCCAAGTAGTTGCTCGGCCCCCCAGAAGCGATCAGCACATCATCCCCACGATCGCCAAACAGTGTGCTGCTGGCCCAACTGCCCGTTAGCTTGTCATTGCCACCCCCTCCGTACAAAGGAGTGTTGTTGGTGTCGGCGGTCAGCGTATCGTCGCCCGCCAGCGGGTCGGCAATCACGTTGATGCTGAACAAGGAGCTGGCCGTCGCCCCCGCACCGTCGGTTGCCACCACCTTGATGCTGATATTGCCCACGTTGCTCGCACCCGGCGTGCCTGAGAACGTTTGGGTCGCCTTGTCGAACTGCAGCCAACTGGGCAGTACCGTATCGTCAGCCAACGTCGCGGTGTAGCGAAGGGTATCCCACGCATCGGCATCGGTGAACGCGTTTACCGCCAAGACCATGCTAAACGGCGCGCCCTCATTGGCCGTTTGGGCGGGGATGGGCGTGGCCGCTACGGGCGCATGGTTCGTGGCGCCGCGCGGGGGCGCCAGCGCCAGCATTTGCGCCATTGTCATCTGCGTACCATCGGCAAACTCAAATTGCTCAATGCCCACGCCGGGCGGACCACCCACATCCGGCATCACCACTTTGACGCCCCCACTGCCCCCCCATGAAACCAGCAGGGCGTCTTGGTCAGACCCACCCTGCGTTACCTTTCCCCAACTCAGGTGCAGGTCTGCCCGTGAAATGCCGACGCCAAAGCGCACAGTATCAGAAACGATATCCTGACCAAAAGACAAATTGGAATCGGTAAAAGCGAAATGCGGGCGCAGAATTTCGCTCTGTCCGACCTCCGATGCGTAGGTCACAAATGGTCGCCCCATCGCCACGGAAATCAGCCGATCCAGTCCGGCGGATACCAGCAAAGACCGGTCCAACCCCCACTCGTGGGTGTAGGACTGTCCCTCAGCAGGTCGCGCCAGGTCAATGGCCAGCAACGCGTTCAGGTTCGCCGCGGTGACCTCCACATCACCCGAAATCATGTTCGTTTCGAGCGGCTTTCCTGTCGCGGGGTCAATAGGACCAATGTTCGTGCCCATGTGGTAGTCCTCGTTGATATAGACGCGTTCCGGATTGCGCATCAACTGCGCCAGCTCATCCGCCAGATGCTTGTCCAGCATCCCATACCAACCGGCCTTGAACTCCACATGCACACAGGTTGCGGCACTGTCGTAAATGGTGTCCCAGCCATCGTCATCGGCCGACACCACATACGTATCCGCTCCCGCGCCGCCATCCAGAAAATCTTGGCCTGCACTACCACTGAGCTCATCATCCCCACCGCCCAGTCGAATCTGATCGTCCCCCACGCCACCATCCACCCAGTCACCTAACTTGAAGAGGGGCCCATCCGAACTGTCGTGGCCACCCGCGTCGGTGCGCACCACCACATCATTGCCCCCATCCGCCATCACCAGTTTGGAGGCGCTGCCGCTGAGGTTGATGGTGTTGGCGGCGTCCCCGCCACGCACGTCTTCCACCACGCTTTCCCCGACAACCTCGGTGTGGTACAGGTCCATGCTGTATGTCTCGGTAACCGTGTGACTGTTGCTGTGTGGAGTTATCGTGGTCCTCTTGCGGCTGGGTTCCACCAAATACAAGTTGCCATGGGAATCCAAGGTCGTCGAGTACCCTGGGGGGACCCCCAGGCTGCCGTTGAACCACGGTACGCGGATCACCCGCCCATCGGTCACGGTATCGGAATAGGTGTACGTGACATCCGTGACCTCGTAGCTGCGTGTCACCTGCTTGGTGCGGAGAAAAGTTGAACTGCGCTGCACGCTGGAGCCATCCGCGCTGGCGTTGATAACTGCGTCATTCGACTGGATTTGCGCACGCCTGCGGTGGAACGCATAGTGGAACTCGTTACCGTCCGCATCCGTAAACCGCTTATCCGTATCCGGCGCCAGGGTTTGTCCATCGCCCAAATCCATCGGGCCGGTCTTGGCGATCAGCCCCTTGTAGAAGTCTTCGCGCCGTTGCTCGGGCGTCCTGTCTTTTAGACCGGCTGCAGCCAGTGCGCGCAGGTCCAGCTCAACACCTTGTGCGGTCTTGAGCGTCCAGCTACTGGTGCCCGCATAAAAATCGGCAATGTAGAAACTGGTGTTGAGCGTCGCATTGCTCACCAGCAGGTTGCGCCCCATGCGGGCATAGGTCAGTGCCGTCTGATCCCCCTGTGCCAGGCGTATCGTGCTGTGCTGCCCCGGCACCTCCACGATCGTGTCCTGCCCACCACCTGTGCCCATGACGTAGGTGTCGTCGCCCGCACCACCCTCCAATTGATCGTCGTCGGCGCCACCATCCAACTCGTCATTGCCCTTGCCGCCCAGCAGGTGGTCAAACCCGGCACCGCCTTGCAGCACGTCGTTGCCCGCGTATCCATAAATGGTGTCGTCGCCCACGGTGTAGGGCGGCAAAATTCGCGCCTCGGCCAAGGCTTGGGCAAACACCTCGTCCATGGTCCATTTGCTGCCGTCGGCAAACTCAACCGCCGGACCACTCAACACCACGTCCGGCCCGATCAGCACCGCGTCGTTGGCGGTGTATGCCAGGCGCACATAGCTCACACCATCAACGCTTTGGCGGCTCGCACTTAGGTCCTCCAAACTGATGCCCGCGCCAAAGACCAGGGTACTCGCCTGCGCGCTGTCGATCAGCCGATCCACTCCATCACCCTTGGCAAAGTAGAAGCGGTCCTCGTCGGCACCCCCATCAAGCAGGTCGTTACCCGCTCCGCCAGTCAGGGCATCCCTATCGTCGCCGCCGCGCAGCTCGTCGTCTCCGGCATGGCCCAGCAGCACATCATTGCCCCTGTTGCCCAGCAGCACGTCGTTGCCCGAGCTGCCGTCAATCCGGTTGTCGAGGTCGTCGCCGGCAAACACCTTCCCATTCGGCGAGGGCAATCGGTCGATCAGGTCAGCATAGGTCCACTTCGTGCCGTCGGCAAAGGTGTAGGTGCCCACCGCACCCTCTAGGCCCCGGCGCACGATCACGGCGTTGCTGGCATCGAGGCGAATGCGCAGGTCCGTGCCGTCGTCCACGCGTTCCACCACCACGCTCTGCGGCGACACGCCCGCCGCAAAGCGCACGGTGTTGCTGCCCTCGTAATCGAATATCTGATCCAGCCCCATGTGGGCATCGATCACAAACACATCATCACCCGCGCCGCCAAAGAGCACGTCATCGCCTCCTGCGCCACTGATTACGTCCGCACCATCGCCCCCCACCAGCCAGTCGGAGCCCGCACCACCGCTAATCTGGTCATCCCCTCCAGAGCCATCAACCACATTGCCCAAATCACTGCCCATGATCACATTGGAATCGTAGTTGCCTGTCACTTGCAGGGGCTGCAAGGCGGCGATGAAGCTCCCCAAGCTACGGGTTTGGCCGTCGCCCAGCGCCATACGGAACTTGTCGGCCCTGAGCAGGGCATCCATCAGCGTGACACGGCTCGCCGTAGCGCCACTACCCACCGTCACGACCAAATCGTTTGAGCCCTCCACCGGCTGGGCCAAGGCGACCTCGCTCCAGGCGCTGGCGCCATCCAGACGCACCAGGTTGACGCCTTGACTGTCGTCCACCCGGTTGGTGGAGCTGTTGGCAATGATGTAGGTATCGTCGCCTCCCCCGCCCAGCAATAGATGCTTGCCGGGGCCTGCATTGATGACGTCATTGGCATCGGTTCCACTCAGGGTGTCTTCGTCCGTACCGCCCGTTCCCGTACCCGTCAGCTTGACGCCACGCGCGAGCAAGTCCGCAAAGCTCAGCGTGGCGCCACCATCCAAGCTGAAGTGATCCACCAGCTTGAATTGCTGCAGGCTGTTGCGGTCAATGGCCAGGTTGATGCGCTGCACGGGTTCGCTGCCCTCTTTGGTCAAGCGCACCGAAACCTGGCCTTGGGCATCCACCTCCAACTGCAGATCGGCCGCCGAGAAAGCGCCTTGCAACGCGACCGTGGCACCGTGTCCATCACCACCCAGGGTGTCCACACCATCGCCTTGGGTGTATTGCACCGTTTGGCTTTGGCCGCCAAGAGTGATGGTGTCGTCCCCCAGCCCCCCACTGATGACGCTGCCGTCGCCATAGGCACTCAGACCGTCGCTCCGCTTGCCACCCAACAAGGTCGCACCCACCGTGCTGGAGCTGGCGGTCACCGTTGTGTCCAGGGTCTCATTGATCAGGCGGGTCACCGTGGTATGAGTACCGTCAGCAAAGGCCAGGCTGGCGTGGCCTGCCGAACTCTGGTTGATGACGATGCCGGTCCCGCTGCTGGCGGTGCCCCCCCATGACAGCACGAAGTTGTCTTCCGAATTGACACTGACCGCAGTGCGGATGTCGCCCTGGAGCACGTCTACGCGAATGCTGTTGTTCCCTTGCGTGTCCAGGATCGCCGTGCCCAAAAGCGCCACCCCGGTCTGGGGGTCGCGCTGCGCGGTCACGTCGTCGGAGTCGATGATGTAGGTGTCATCTCCCGCGCCGCCCTTGAGGAGGTTGGTGCCCTCGCCGCCGTCGAGCGTGTCGTTGCCGTCACCACCATCCATGGCGTCATTGCCCGCCCCACCCAGCAGAACATCATCGCCCCCATCACCATACAGGGTGTCGTTGCCATCGCCGCCGTCGAGCGTGTCGTTGCCGTGGAACTGGGCAGCCACAAAGCTCAGGTTGCTGTCGCCTTGGAGCAGGTCGTCACCGGCTGCCCCGATCAGGGTATCGTCGTTGCCTCCGCCCACGAGTTGGTCGTTGCCTTCGCCCCCATCCAGGGTGTCTTTGCCGTTGGCGCTGCCGGGTAGGCTAGCGTTGTTGTCGTCTCCAAACAGGGTGTCGTCACCCTTGCCCCCCAGCAAGGTGTCGTCGTTGCCCCCGCCGGTGAGTTGGTCCTTGCCATCGCCGCCGTCCAGATAGTCGTTGCCCTGGAATTCGGCGGCCACAAAGTTCAGGCTGCTGTCGCCCCACAGGGCGTCATCCCCCGTGCCGCCCAGTAAGGTGTCGTCATTACCGCCACCCACCAGTTGGTCGTTGCCTTCTCCCCCGTCGAGGTAGTCTTTGCCGTTGTCTGCACCGGCCAGCTGGGTGCTGTCCTGGTCACCCCAGAGTTTGTCGGAGCCGCTGCCGCCCAGGAGCGTGTCGTCTTTGCCCCCGCCGATGAGTTCGTCGTCGCCGTCTTCGCCGTCCAGGGTGTCGCTGCCCCATAGCAGTGCCGCATCTGCCGCGCTGGCCACGTTGGCGGCTGTGGTGTCGCCCCAGAGCCTGTCGTTGCCGCTGCCTCCATACAGCGTGTCGTCTTTGCCCCCGCCTTCGAGGTAGTCGTCGCCGTCTTCGCCGTCGAGCGTGTCGTTGCCGTGGTAGGCCAGGGCGACGTAGTCCGCACTGGCGGTGTTGCCCCCGCTGTCGCCGTACAGGGTGTCGTTGTCGGCTCCGCCGTAGAGCATGTCCGAGCCGCCATCGCCCGTTAGGGTGTCGTCGCCCAAACCGCCGTCGATGAAGTCGGCTCCGTGTTTGAGGGCTGCCAGGCTGGTGGCGCTGCCGCTGGGGATGATGCCATCGCCGTGGATGCTGTCTTTGCCGTCACCGCCTTCGAGTACGTCGTTGCCACCCATCCCAAAGACGGTGTCGTCGTCCGCGCCGCCTTGGGCGTGGTCGTCCCCGGCGCTGGCGATGATCCAGTCGTTGCCTGCTCCGCCATCGATGGTGTCGGGGTCGCTGCCGGTGGGAGCGTTGGTGCCTTCCCACATGATGGCGCCCGTGGCGTCCTTGTAGACGCCCCAGCCCGGACCCTGGGTGATGGCGGTGGTGCCTTGGGGTGGGCTCCAGCTGTCGGTGGTCTTGTGGCGTTGTTGCACGCCCAGGGTGGCGCTGCTGAGGATGTAGTCGTTGCCCGCTCCGCCCTTGATCACATCCGATCCGGCTCCACCGCCAATGAGGTCGTCTCCGTCGCCGCCGTCGATTTGGTCGTTGCCGTCGCCGCCATCGAGGGCGTCGTTGCCGCCTTTGCCTTCGATCTTGTCAATGCCTTCACTGCCGTCGATGACGTCGGCAAAGTTGCCCTCCGTCACGCCGCCTGTGAGGGTGCCGTCTGCGGCCCAGCTGGTGGCGCCCCAGTCGTAGCTGCCGTCGGCGCGGGTGGGGCCGTGCTGGTCGCCCAGGTAGGTGTGGGTGGGGGTGCCGGTGTCGTGCAGGTTGACCGCCCAGGCGTTGCTGGTGGCAGTGCCGTCAGCACTGGTGAACTTGGCGCTGAGCTGCATGCTGCTGTCACCAGTGACCTCACCGGTTTGCACCAGCGCAAAGACGACCTCGGTTTGTCCTTCGGCCAGGGTGATGACGGCGCCGTTGGCCGAGACCGTGCGGTCACCCAGGATCACTTGGTATTTGTCAGCATCGGCTGACAGCGCCAGGCTCAGGGTCTCCCCGCTGCTGGCCGCTTGATCCAGGCAAACCGTAAATGTCTCGCAGTTGCCTTCGATCACGGTGGAGGATCGCCCTACCAAACTACTGGGGTCAAAGCTCGCACTAGCAAAGACGTTGGAGCAAACGCCTTCCACCACGGCCAGCCTGGTGGGCTCCAGCTTGATACCCAGGTAACCTTCGGGTGACCTGGCTTTGATCAGGTTGAAGTTGTTGATGGTGATGTTGTTGGCGGTGTCGGCACCTTTGGTGATGAGCAGCGTTTTGCCGGTGCTGCTGCGCGAGTCGTCCATCACGGTGAGTGTGGTTGTAACGCCACCACCCAGGTCAGCTGTCCATTTGTTGCGTTCGCCTGCGCCTTTGGCCGTACTGAGTGCTTTGCCGTCGATCTTGATGCTGCCTTGTCCGTCGCTGTCGAGCACGGTGTCCTTGCCCCAAGTGCCGTTGAAGTTGTAGGTGTCTGTTCCCACACCGCCTAGCAATGCGTCTGGGCCCATGCCCCCGTCCAGTGTGTCGTTGCCCAGGTTGCCCACCAGCAGGTCAGCAGCGGTGCCGCCGGTCAGCACGTCGTTGCCAATGCCTCCGAGCATGAATGCGCGCTGGTTGTCAGCGGTCGCACCCAGTGAGGTCCCACCGGCTTGCACGAACCAGTCCGTGGCCAGGGGTAGACGACTCTTGATAACGATCTGTTCTGCGGCGGGTAACGATTCGAGGTATTTTTGGAAATACAGGTTGTAGCCTTTAGCCGTGCCCAACTGGTCAGCCACCACGGTGCGGTCAAAACGTATTCCGCCCGAGACATCGGTAAAGAGTTTTTGTCCGGCATCGGAGTCACCGGGTTTCTCTTCGTAGTATTTCTGCATGGCAAACGCCACCAGTGCCTTGGAGACGTTCTCGTTGGTGAGCGTGAGGCCACCTTCTTGCGTGAGCTTTTGCATGTCAGCGGTGAACCGGTTCAACATGTTGTCGGGGGAGAAGGAGTCGGCGACACCGACCTGGTGACGGACCAAACGCTCGGTGAAATTCTCTCGCGCGGTGTCGGTCCTGCTCGCGTACAGGTCGGTGTTAAAAGCCATCTTTAACAAATCCGGCAGCTTGCCGGTAATGCTTCGGAACGTGTTATTGAGCAAGAAGGCACTCAGCAGTGCCTGCGAATGCAAGTCACCGCCAGAGGTGTCCGCATCGGAGCCGTGAGGTATCTGCGTTAATGCACCGATATAACCGGTCGTCAGCTTCACATGCAAAAACTCGCCCTGAACATATTGCCCGGAGATGTTGGCCAAGCGCGCCGCAACCACTTCTGGGGAGAATGCCCGCAGTTCCGGCATCTGCGTTGATACGTCGGTATAGCTGTAACCCAAACCATAAAAGTAGTTGACGATCCCATCGCGCACACCGGTACTTAACGATTTGGCAAACGGGGCCGGATCGAAGGTGACAGCGGGTCGGTCGAAATAGACACCCATCAACGCGGCCAAACCTCCGCCCAGGCTGTGGCCTGTAAAGGTAATGGTCGCACCAGGGTTGGCCTTCTTGACCTCTAGGTAATAGCGCACCGCTTCATTCAGTTGCCGGTCGCCTAAACCGCCATACAAGTTGGCATCGGTCGACAGGTCATTTGGTGATCGATCGTAAGTACCCGCGAATGAGATAACGATTTCACTGCCGCGCTTGAACGATACGGCTTCGAAGCCGCTTGTCGAACCGAACGTGGCGTCGGTGGCGTGGTAGAACACGGTCCAACCGGGGGGTGCAGGAAACTGGTTCACAGTCTTGCGGGTCGTTTGGTATGCGTACCCAGCCATCAAGGCGAGGTCGATTTCGTATTGGGTTGTCATGTTGCTTTCTTCCTGATTGGGGCGGCGAGTTTGAGTTTGATGGGATGGGCTACTTCGTGCCCTCTGCTTGAATGTCTGGTGGTATCAGGTCTGGGGCCTTGGGGCTGTTGAAGGTAGGGGCCATGCAATGCATACCTCCACCTTGCACTGGCTCACGCACGAACACGCGCATGCGCTGCGATTCGGGATCGCCGCTCATATCGTTGTTAAAGCGAGCGACAACTTCTACTGTTAGGTAGGGTCGGGTTTTCGCCTCGTCAATTCCCAAACCACGCAGCCGACCTTTCTCGTCGCTGCCATAGCCGCCAATGACGACGTTGGCTTGCCTAATCTCGCGCGGGAGTTCGCCGTTGGCGATGCGCTGCCAAGCACGACCGTCGAACTTGAAATACACGTAGGGCGGATTGGGTCTGCCCCACCTATTAAAGGCGTGGCAGAAACCGGGGTAGGTCACGACATACGGGGTCCCGCCAACGATGTCCAGTGCCAAAAGGTCAAGGTTGTCTTGCGTGGTTCGACCAAAGTCGCTCTTCCAGGTAATGCGCTGAGACATGCCCGGAACGGTGAAACTTAACGTCTGCTCGCTGATAGGCGCAGACTGACCGATTTCTCGCAGTCCAAACGGGTTTCTTGTTGTCGAGCGCTCCACAATGATCTTCCTGCCATCATGCAGCAGTACCTCTTCCTTCCAGCTTGTCGTGTTTTCGAATGAGCACGCACTCATACTGGCTCCGAGGATCAGAGTCGAGATGGCGAAAGGCAGCGCGCCCGATAAACGCTTGTCGGTTGCTCTTGGCGTTGGTCGCTTAGTTTGTTTCATATGCTGTTCTCCCAATAAAAGTAAGTAAATCTCGTCTTACCGGTTCGCCACCTAGCGGCACCAGTGCACGCTTGTCGTGCGCACGAGCGCCGCCTGCCTACACCAGTGTTGTGCCGTTTGCAAAACAAATCGGCACTTAGCCCGCGAATCATCTAGATATGTTGCTATCGTTGCGATAGCATTTGCTTGGGTGCGCTTGGTACATGAACGCTGGGAGCGGCGTTTGTGTGTGGCACAGGCCACACGCAACACTGCCGCGTCTGCCGCGCTGGCCACGTTGGCGGCTGTGGTGTCGCCCCAGAGCCTGTCGTTGCCGCTGCCTCCATACAGCGTGTCGTCTTTGCCCCCGCCTTCGAGGTAGTCGTCGCCGTCTTCGCCGTCGAGCGTGTCGTTGCCGTGGTAGGCCAGGGCGACGTAGTCCGCACTGGCGGTGTTGCCCCCGCTGTCGCCATACAGGGTGTCGTTGTCGGCTCCGCCGTAGAGCATGTCCGAGCCGCCATCGCCCGTTAAGGTGTCGTCGCCTAAACCGCCGTCGATGAAGTCGGCTCCGTGTTTGGGGGCTGCCAGGCTGGTGGCGCTGCCGCTGGGGATGATGCCGTCGCCGTGGATGCTGTCTTTGCCGCTTCCGCCTTCGAGTACGTCGTTGCCGCCCATCCCAAAGACGGTGTCGTCGTCCGCACCGCCTTGGGCGTGGTCGTCTCCGGCGCTGGCGATGATCCAGTCGTTGCCCGCTCCGCCATCGATGGTGTCGGGGTCGTCACCTGTGGGGCTATTGGTGCCTTCCCACATGATGGCGCCCGTGGCGTCCTTGTAGATGCCCCAGCCCGGACCCTGGGTGATGGCGGTCGTGCCTTGGGGTGGGCTCCAGCTGTCGGTGGTCTTGTGGCGTTGTTGCACGCCCAGGGTGGCGCTGCTGAGGATGTAGTCGTTGCCTGCTCCGCCTTGGATCACATCCGATCCGGCTCCACCGCCGATGAGGTCGTCTCCGTCGCCGCCGTCGATTTGGTCGTTGCCGTCTCCGCCGCTTAAGGCGTCGTTGCCGCCCAGGCCGGAGAGTTTGTCGGAACCGCTGCTGCCGGTGATGACGTCAGCAAAGTTGGCCTCTGACACCCCTCCGGTGAGGGTGCCGTCTGCGGCCCAGCTGGTGGTGCCCCAGTCGTAGGTGCTTGCTGCGTTGAGGGGGGCGTGTTGGTCGCCGATGTAGGTGTGGGTGGGGTTTCCTGCGTCGGTGAGGGTGAGGGTGGCGGTGTTGAGACTGGTGACGGTTTGGCCTGCGCTGGTGTAGCTGGCGCTGAGGGTTACGGTGCTGTTGGCGCTCAGGGGGGTGGTTTCGAGCAGGGCAAAGGCGATTTGGGTCTGCCCTTCGGCCAGGGTCAAGGTGACGCCGCCTGCCAATGGGACGGTGTCGTCGCCGCGCACGATGCTGCATTGGCTGGCGCCAGTGCCGCTGCCGTTGACCACCAGTGTGTCGCCTGCATGGGCGGGGGCTGCCAGGTAGAGCATGTAGCTGGTGGCACCGCCTTCGCTGACGCTGGCTGTGAGGTTGGGTGGTGTAGTGTTGCTGGCGTAGGGGTTGGCGCTGCCGGTGGTGCCAAAGGCGACTTTGACGGGGCGCTCTAGCTTGAGGCCGAGGTAGCCTTCGGTGCCGGTGAGTTTGGCGACGTTGTCGGTGTTGCCCAGGTCCACCGTGATCTGGCTGTCTGCACCCAGGCTGGTGCCGCTGATGACCAGGGTGTGGGCGCGTTCGTCGAGGGTGTAGACAACTTCGCCGCTGTTGACGTTCCATACCTCTTGTTGGCCATAGGTTCCCGCAAACGGTACCCAATCGGCGGTGCTGGCACCTGTGAGCGTCGCAGTGCCGATCTTGATGACGCCTTTGCCGTCACTGTCTTGAAGGGTGTCTTTGCCGTCGCCGGATTTAAAAACGTAGGTGTCAGTACCCGCACCACCAAACAGGCTGTCGTTGTCGGTGCCGCCTATCAAGATGTCGTTACCACCGCCGCCGTAGAGCGTATCCTGTCCACCTTCTCCGACCAGTAACTCTGCAGTGGCTTTTGCAACTCCAAATGAATCCTTGCGGCCGTCCAACGTTGAGTTATGGCTCAAGCTAACTGGCGCTGTCAGGTAGTCACGCCCAGGATCTAAATAGATGTCGGTTGCACTAATGGAATCAACATTTGTGCCCGTGACACCAGATGCCTCCATCTTAAGTTGAGTCAAGAAAACTGATTTCGCTCGCCCGTTCCCATCACTTCCACCAAGGGCTTCACCAATTGTCCATACTGGGGCAACACCGTTAAGTACGGTGTTACTTTGAATTGAGTTTCTTGCACTCGTGAGCGCTGCTGCATTATTCTTGTCATATTGGAATATTGCATCTCGATGCAGGCCGAACATTCGGAATACTGCTATTGAATCACTAGGTGAAATATTGTTGGAGTCGTTATATAGTCCAAATAGTGCAGCTTCCATATAGGATCGTGACGGAACGGCGAGGGGTCTGCTGCCATATCGAATTGAGTACCAAGCCTCGGCACGAGCAGTAGCGTTTTCAGGATTCGCCATTGCATCACGGATGCTTTGGGCAAAGAAATATGCGCTATTTCCTTGTCCATTTGAGTTGAAAATTGTTGAGCACTGCCCCTGATAAATCATTGAAAACAAAGCCACTCGTTCACGACTTTCAGGTGGGCTTCCAAAATTATTGTTGACACTGATATCGTAGGCCGGTTTTATTCGTTCAAACGTCGTCCCCATATCATCCGCGTTGTCATAGCGGAAGCTCAGTTTTGGCGTGCCAATTAGTTCCCTATCATGTGCCGTGTATTGCGAAGTGGGGTTATTGATTTCCGCAGCTCGATCTGCCAATACCTGGTTCAGCGCAGCACGCAGTGCAGTGCTAGATGTCCCCGTATGACTCACTGAGTTTTCTGCTGCGTAGGTCTGGTTTGCTACCGCCTTCAATCTGTCGAAATAGAATTGCTCTCGGACCGCTGCGCCACTGGCAGGTGCATTTTGTGTTGCAGGATTGTTACTGAGACCCGCTCTCCCGGGATCGACACCCAGTACATCCCCAATCAAATGCGGAAATGTCGCAGCCTTTGCCTTATCTTTTACCAAGATGAAGCCCCAACCTATCGTCGGGTATCCCTTCGTATCTACATATGGGTCTTGTTCGACACTTTCTACCAGTTTGATAAATGTTTTAAGAAGATTTAGATATTCAGTTCCGCCCAAGTTGTTATATTGAAGTGCCATGACTTAGTTCCTGCCTTTGATATGCGCCATATTTTGAAAGTAACAAACAGTTTCAACCTGTGTTGGATAGTCTGTGAGCATTTCCTGTAGTTCTACATCACCGCTGTTGTTGATACCCACCAAGTAAATGCGCTCATTTATGCGCACCATCGACCCACCAATAAAACTCCAATATTCAGGCGATAGGCCGCTAAAAACCATGTCCATTGAAGTTGGGACTTGCAACCAGTTTTTGGCAACGTCATCGTTCGGATTTTGGTCTGGATTTACACCTACTTGAACAAAATAGTGTTGAATAGGATTGGAGGGCACGGGAAGCTGGCGGTAAACGCCATTCACCGTATTGGTGCCATCGACTTTTCCCGTAATGGGTTCCCTAATTCGACGAAATACCCAATGGCGCTCGTTGATGAGTCTTCGGACATTAGCGAGAATTGCTTCCGAAGCAGGTCGACTTCCGCCATATTTTGCAATTGATACCGCTTCATTGAATAGTGCTGGGTACTTATCGGGATCGATGTCTTCCCAGGCTAATACTTGAATCCTGTCATTCAGATCGGGCGCCACGGATTCGCTGCGAACACGTAGGGTACCTCTATGGGAAAGATACTGAATGTTACGGAGATAGACCTCGCATAGGCCGGGTTCATCAGGAGGCTTGATTCCTTTGCGCTCTTCGCCCGGTGGTAGACCCGGACGCTCTTGCAAGATATTGAAATTCGCCGATCTTTCGGTCTCGCTTCTTGTTGCGCATGACTCACAAGACATGGCGTTGTTGTTCTGACCTTTTCTTAATAGCTGTTGCCTGTCCCTCGCACTTGTTTGAGAAACGACCGATAGGCGATTTACATAGGCCGATTTGACACAAGCGGCACCCGCACATTTGTTGCGCTCCTTCAACCATAGCTTTTGCGCCAGTTTCACTGCTGCTGCGTCTGCCTGGCTTTGTAGAGCAGCTTCGTAACTGGCAAACAGTTCATCATCCAACTTGGATATCTCTGGGTTGCCGCAAATCATTTGCTCCACCCTGCTCTGCGCCTTGGCGCAATCGAAGCTCGCTGCACTGGCCGTGCAACTCAAGACAAGCCCGGCCCATGCCAGCCATGTAGTTCGTTTCATGTGGTTTTCTCCCTCAATCAAAAAGTAGATCTCATCCCAATAGGTGGCTCGTTTGTCGGCTTACACGTGCGCGCCAATCGTTCGCACCAGCGCTATCCGCCCACACCCACGCCAAGTCGTTTGCAGAACAAATCTGCAGTTGGCCCGGTAATTATCTGGATGTGTTGCTATCTTTGTGATAGCGGATGTATGAATGCGCTTGGTACATGAACGCTGGGAGCGGCGTTTGCGCATGGCATCGGTCACCTGCTGAGCGGCGTCCATTAGCGTGACACGGCTCACCACCACCTGGTCGGTTGGCCCCTTGATGCTCAGCACTAGGTTGTCACCCGACTGGCGTGCGATCACGTCATTGCCCGCCCCACCCAACAAGACGTCATCGTCCCCATCACCAAACAGCGTGTCGTTGCCGTGGTAGGCACCAGCCAGATCGGTGGCAACGGTGTCACCCCGGAGCGTGTCGTCCCCCTGGCCGCCGTACAGGGTGTCATTGCCCCCGTCACCCACCACGAAGTCGTTGCCATCGCCACCGTCAAGCGTGTCGTTGCCGTGAAATTGCCCGCCCAATTGGGACTCTTTGTCGTCACCAAACAAGTGATCGTCGCCAGTGCCTCCGAGCAGAACATCGTCTTTGCCGCCCCCGATCACGGTGTCGTCACCCTTGCCCCCCAGCAAGGTGTCGTCCTTGCCCCCGCCGGTGAGTTGGTCCTTGCCGTCGCCGCCGTCCAGATAGTCGTTGCCCTGGAATTCGGCGGCCACAAAGTTCAGGCTGCTGTCGCCCCACAGGGCGTCATCCCCCGTGCCGCCCAGTAAGGTGTCGTCATTACCGCCACCCACCAGTTGGTCGTTGCCTTCTCCCCCGTCGAGGTAGTCTTTGCCGTTGTCTGCACCGGCCAGCTGGGTGCTGTCCTGGTCACCCCAGAGTTTGTCGGAGCCGCTGCCGCCCAGGAGCGTGTCGTCTTTGCCCCCGCCGATGAGTTCGTCGTCGCCGTCTTCGCCGTCCAGGGTGTCGCTGCCCCATAGCAGTGCCGCATCTGCCGCGCTGGCCACGTTGGCGGCTGTGGTGTCGCCCCAGAGCCTGTCGTTGCCGCTGCCTCCATACAGCGTGTCGTCTTTGCCCCCGCCTTCGAGGTAGTCGTCGCCGTCTTCGCCGTCGAGCGTGTCGTTGCCGTGGTAGGCCAGGGCGACGTAGTCCGCACTGGCGGTGTTGCCCCCGCTGTCGCCATACAGGGTGTCGTTGTCGGCTCCGCCGTAGAGCATGTCTGAGCCGCCATCGCCCGTTAAGGTGTCGTCGCCCGCGCCGCCGTCGATGAAGTCGGATCCGTGTTTGGGGGCTGCCAGGCTGTTGGCGTGGCCTCTGGGGATCGTTCCTTCGCTGTGCACGCCGGGCCTGCACGTTTGCGTACCCCCGCCCACAAGGAAAGGCGCAAGTCGCCAACGTTGGGAGCTTCTCAATCCCATATTACCGGTGATATGACTTTGGCCTTCTGGGTTCCTGGAACGAGCCCGAAACCGCTTTTTAAGCAAAATGGGCGCCTAGCCCCCGTGGAATGGTCATTTGCTGCTACACAATGCATAGCAGATGAGTTTGCTTGCTGTTGGATCGCTTTCATCTCACCGCTCCCGCAAACTCTCACTCCCCGCCCGCTGAATCGGTGCCAGCAGATACTCAATGAGCCGGCGTTTGCCGGTCTTGATCTCAGCCGTGACGGCCATGCCGGGGCTGATGGGCACGCTGGTGCCGTCCACGGCGATGCTGGTGCGCTGCAGCTTCACGGTGGCGGGGAAGAAGGCGGTGCCCTTCTTTTCATCGGCCACGGCATCGGCCGAGACCACGGCGACCCGGGCCGCTACGGTGCCGTACTTGGTGTAGGGGAAGGTCTCCAGCTTGATCTCGGCCTCTTGCCCGGCGCGCACAAAGCCGATGTCCAGGTTGGCCACAGCCACTTCGGCAGTGACGTCGGCGCGCTCGGGCACCACCACCATCAGGGCCTGCGCCGGGGTAACCACGCCGCCCACCGAATGCACGGCCAGTTGCTGCACCACACCCGCTACAGGGGCCAGCAGCTGAGTTTGGCGCTCGCGCTGGCTGGCCTTGGTCTGGTCTTGCTGCAGTTGCGCCAGCTTCGTTTGCGCATTGGCCTTGCGGTCGCTGAGCTGGTGCAGGGTTTCCATCTTGTAGGCCGCGCGCGTGGCCTGGCTTTCGCTCAGGGCGCTTTGGGCCTCGTTCAGGCGCGCTTGGGCGGTGGCCAGGTCGCGCTCCAGTTCTACGCGCTCACGGGTCTTGTCCTGGGTGAGGTGGCTGGAGACAAAGCCGTCTTTGACGAGCTGGAGGTAGTCGGCCTCGCGCGTCTTGGCCATGGGCAGGGTGCTTTGCAGCTTGGCAAGCGTTTGGCGTGCGGTCATGCGCTCGGCCTCGCGCCGGGCAGCCTCGGCGTCGAGCTTGGCAAGCTTGGCCTGGATGTCGTGCCATTCACTGAGCATTTGCTGGCGTGCATCTGCTTGGGCCGCGGCGCTCCAGTCCGCAGCGTCGGGCGTGCCCAGCACGGGGGTACCGGATTTGCCGCCTTGCAAGGCACCCAGCAAGGCGCCAGCGCGCAGGGCCTCGGAGGTGGCTGCCTGGATTTGTTCTTGCACATTGGCCTTGTCGGCGCTGGCCGCGGTGGGGTCCAGCTCCACCAGGAGCTGGCCTTGCTGCACGCGGTCGCCATCGCGCACGTGGATGGCGCGGATGACGGCGGCCTCCAGCGGCTGCACGGTCTTGCTGCGCTCGCTCACGATGATGCGCCCCGGTGCCGTGGCCACGATGTCCACCGTGCCGATGCAGGCCCAGCCCAGGGCCACACAGAACAGGGTGATGATGGCTTTGGCCAGGATGCGCGGTGCGGGGTGCACCGGGGTTTCCTGCAGGCTCAGCGCTGCGGGCAGGAAGGCCAGTTCATCGGCCTGGCGCTGGGGGCCTGCCAGGGCTGCGCGCTGGCTCCAGGCCAGGCGCAGGGTGTCGCGGTAGCGGCCCAGCAGGGTGTGTATGGGGTGTTTGGTAGCGCGCTTCATGCGGCGGCCTTTTGCGGTGTGGCGGGTTCGCGTAGGCCGTCTTGCGCGCGGTGCAGGTGGGCGTAGATGCCGTTGGGGTTGGCCAGGAGTTGTTCGTGGCTGCCTTGTTCGACCACGCGGCCCTGGTCCATGACGAGGATGCGGTTGGCGTGGCGCACGGCGCTCAGGCGGTGGGCAATGATGAGCACGGTGCGGTCTTTGCAGATCAGGCGCATGTTGCGCTGGATGATGGCCTCGCTCTCGTAGTCCAGCGCGCTGGTGGCTTCGTCCAGGATGAGGATGCGCGGGTTGGCAAACAGGGCGCGTGCAATGGCAATGCGCTGGCGCTGGCCGCCGCTTAAGCTGGCGCCTTGCTCGCCCACAGCGGTGTCGTAGCCTTCGGGCAGTTGGCTGATGAAGTCGTGCGCACCGGCGAGCATGGCCGCGCGCATCACGCGCTCCAGCGGGGCGGCGGGGTCGGCAATGGCGATGTTCTCGCGCACCGAGCGGTTAAAGAGGATGTTGTCTTGCAGCACCACGCCCACCTGGCGGCGCAGCTGGGCGGCGTCAATGAGGCCGATGTCCACGCCATCCACCAGCACGCGCCCCTGGCTGGGCACATACAGGCGCTGGATGAGTTTGGTGAGCGTGCTTTTACCGGAGCCGCTGCGCCCCACGATGCCGATGACTTCGCCGGGTTGGATGGCCAGGTTGATGCCGCGCAGCACGGGGGCGGCCTCGGCGCGGTAGGCAAAGTGCAGGTTGTCCAGGTGGATGTGGCCGGCCAGCGGCGGCAGTTGGGCGGCGCTGGTGGGTGGGACTTCGGTGGGGGTGTTGAGGATGTCGCCCAGGCGCGCCATGGAGATGCCGGTTTGCTGGAAGTCGGTCCAGAGCTGGGCCATGCGCATGATGGGCTGGCTCACGCGCTGGGCGAACATGTTGAAGGCGACGAACTGGCCCACGCTGAGTTCGTTGTCCATAACCAGGCGCGCGCCATACCAGAGCGTGGCGGCGCTGACGATCTTGCCGATGAGGTTGATCACTTCGTGCGCCACGCTGGCCAGGTTCTGGGTCTTGAAGCTGGCGCTGACGTAGGCGGCCAGTTGGTTGTCCCAGCGCCTTGCAAAGGCGTTCTCCAGCGCTGTGGCCTTGACAGTCTGGATGGCGCTGACGGTCTCTACCAGCATGGCCTGGTTCTCGGCACCACGGGCGAACTTGTGTTCCAGGCGTTTGCGCAGGATGGGCACGACCACGAGGCTGGTGAGCACGTACAGGGGCAGGCTGGCCAGCACGATGAGCGTGAGGGTGACGCTGTACAGGCTCATGGCAACGATGAAGACGCCCGAGAAGAAGAGGTCCAGCAGCACGGTCATGGCGTTGCCGGTGAGGAAGGAGCGGATGTTCTCCAGCTCGCGCACGCGCGCCACCGAGTCGCCCACGCGGCGGGATTGGAAGTAGGCCAGCGGCAAGGTGATGAGGTGACGAAACAGCCGCGCACCGAGTTCGACGTCGATGCGGTTGGTGGTGTGGCTGAACACGTAGCTGCGCAGCACGCTGAGTAAGCTTTCAAACACCACGACGATGAGCAGCCCACCCACGAGCACGTCCAGCGTGGTCAGGCCCCGGTGGACCAGAACTTTGTCCATCACGACCTGGAAGAACAGCGGCGAGATGAGCCCAAAGAGTTGCAGGAAGAAGGAGATGAGCAGCACTTCGCCCAAGAGGCGCCAGTATTTGACCAAAGCCGGGATGAACCAGGAGAAGTCGAACTTGGCCAAGGCCCCGGCCAGCGAGGCGTGGCTGGTAAAGAGCATGAGGCGGCCGTCCCAGCGCTGCGCAAAAGCATCGAGCGTGAGGATCTGCGGGGCGGGCCCGGCCGCAGGGTCTTGGATGAGAACGCGCTCGCCGTCGCATTGGGCCAGGATGACGATGCGCCCCTGGCCCTGCGGCACCGCGTCTGCGGCGGGGTCGTCTGGCTGGCTGGGGGTGTCGCTCAGCCAGGCCAGTGCGGGCAGCGGGGTGAGCGCCAAGCGCTCAAGGCGGGTGCGGGTGGCCTTGGCTTTAAGGCCCAGGAGCTTGGACGCTTGCAGGAGTTGGGTGGGGCCGAGGGGTTCGCCGCTGTGCAGGCCCAGTTGGTGGGCGAGTGTGTCGGGGTCGGCAGCGATGTGGTGAAAGCGGGCGATGGCACACAGGGCGTCCAAGGCAGGATGGGGGGTGGTGGGGGTCGCAGGCGCGCGCGACGGCGCCGGACTTGGGCTGTCCATGGGGGTTCCTACTGAATCTTGTTGTCTGCCACGCCTAGGGCCTATGGCTTCTGGGGCAAGAGTCTAGGAGGAAGGCAAAGCGCCTCCACCAGCGCATAGCGCTTGGTTGACGCAGGTCAGGAGAAATAGCGTCAATTCGTTGCAAATAGGAAACAAGATTGGGGTTTACCCTGTATTCGGATACTAATAAGCAACAACCGTCGCTGCAGCGGATGGCTACATCCGCCCGTCCAATGGGAGTAGTTCTTTTGGACGATGGCAGGGGTTTACCCTAGTTCTTTTGCATCGCCGCGCCCCTTCCGCAGAAGGATGGGCAAGATTGCTGCGTTGCGGGACGATACCTCCACTTACTTTAAGAGGAATCGTTCCATGGCAACCAACCCGCTCCCAGCAGGCACCGACCTGCAACAAGTGCGTAAGGCCTGGTCCGTGCTGATCGTCAGCACCCTGGCATTCACCGTCTGCTTCATGGTCTGGATGATGTTCGGCGTGATCGGCATTCCGATCAAGAAGATGCTGGACCTCAACGCCACGCAGTTTGGCTTGCTCACCGCCACCCCCGTGCTCACCGGCTCGCTGATCCGCGTGCCTCTGGGTATCTGGACCGACCGCTACGGCGGTCGCATTGTCATGGCCTCGCTGATGGCTATTACCGTCCCCGCCATCTGGATGATGGGTTATGCCACCGAGTACTGGCACTTTCTAACAATTGGCTTGTTCGTTGGCCTGGCTGGGGGCTCGTTCTCAGTCGGTACACCCTATGTGGCGCGCTGGTTCCCCAAGAGCCGGCAAGGCACGGCCATGGGTGTCTACGGCGCAGGTAATTCCGGGGCAGCGGTGAACAAGTTCGTGGCCCCGGTGCTGGTAGTGGCTTTTGGCTGGACCATGGTGCCACACGTCTATGCCGCCATCATGCTGGGTACGTTGGTGCTGTTCTGGCTGTTCAGCCACAGCGACCCTGCCCACCTGGTTCCCAGCAACGTGAAGTTCTCCGACCAGCTCAAGGCGCTAAAAGACCCCAAGGTCATCAAGTACTGCCAGTACTACAGCATCGTCTTCGGCGGCTACGTGGCGCTGTCCCTGTGGATGGTGCAGTACTACGTGGGCGAATACGGCCTGGACATTCGCGTGGCCGCCCTGCTGGCCGCCTGCTTCTCGTTGCCCGGCGGTGTGTTGCGCGCCATTGGCGGTGTGCTGTCGGACAAATACGGTGCCCACCACGTCACCTGGTGGGTGATGTGGGTGAGCTGGATCTGCCTGTTCCTGCT
The DNA here is from genome assembly GCA_046348185.1 of Rhodoferax sp. Lineage (GTDB taxonomy): Bacteria > Pseudomonadota > Gammaproteobacteria > Burkholderiales > Burkholderiaceae_C > Allorhodoferax. Next base: position 1,095,244 of record JAXMER010000013.1, read on the forward strand.
CTCTTACCCACAGACCGACTTCACCATCCTCACGGTCAACGGCCCCACAACGTTCCATATTGGCCTGAACGTGTATGTATTTACGGGGCTGATGGCGATCCTGGGCGTGGCCTGGGCATTTGGCAAGGCCAGCGTGTTCAAGTACATCAGTGACGACTATGGCGCCAACATCGGCACCATCAGTGGCATTGTGGGCCTGGCCGGCGGCCTGGGCGGCTTCATCCTGCCCATCATGTTTGGCGCGCTGATGGACCTCACGGGCGTTCGCTCCAGCGCTTTCATGCTGATGTACGGCGTGGTCTGGGTCTCGCTCATCTGGATGTACTGGACCGAAGTACGCCGATCCGATTTCATGGGCCAACAAACGCAGGCAGCCCATACACAACCTTGATCGAAAGAACATCATGAGTCACCCTTACGCAGGCGGTCGTACCATCGAAGACTGGAATCCCGAGGACGCAACGTTCTGGGAACACACCGGCAAGAAGGTCGCCTACCGCAATCTCTGGCTATCCATTCCAGCTCTCCTATGCGGCTTTGCCGTGTGGGGTATGTGGGGCATCATCACCGTGCAGATGCTCAACCTGGGCTTCCCCTTCTCCCAGGCCGAGCTCTTCACCCTCACGGCCATTGCAGGCATCGCCGGCGCCACCATGCGGATTCCCGCCTCGTTCTTTGTGCGCCTTTCGGGCGGGCGCAACACCATCTTCCTGACCACGGCCATGCTGCTGGCACCGGCCATCGGAACCGGCATCGTATTGCAGCACAAGGACTGGCCGCTGTGGTCATTCCAGCTCATGGCACTGTGGTGCGGCGTGGGGGGTGGCAACTTCGCCAGTTCCATGTCCAACATCAGCACCTTTTTCCCCAAGCGCTTGCAGGGCACCGGTCTGGGCCTGAATGCCGGTCTGGGCAACTTCGGCGTGACCACCATGCAGATCGTGATTCCGCTGGTCATGACGGTGGGCCTCTTCGGAACCCTGGGCGGTGCGCCCGAGATCCTGCAAAAGGATAGCGGCTGGATCTTCGGCAAAATCACCGCCGGTACCCCAACCTGGATTCAGAACGCCGGGTTTGCCTGGGCGCTGTCACTCGTGCCCTTGTCCATCCTGTGCTGGCTGGGCATGAACAACCTCAAGAGCGTCTCGCCTGACACGGGCAGCCCTCTCGTGGCGTATGCCAAGATCACTTGGCTCTACACACTGGCGTTCATTCCTTCCATCCTGGGTCTGTACTTGTACCTGCCCAAGCCGACGGGCCTGGGGCTGATCAGCATGTGGGTGGCGATTCCGCTGGACATCTGTAGCGCGTTGCTCATCATGCGCCTGGCAGCCTTTGGCACCATGAAGGAGAACATCGCCAAGCAGTTTGCGATTTTTCACAACAAACACACCTGGTCGCTCACCGCGCTGTACATCGTGACGTTCGGATCTTTCATCGGTTTTTCCATGGCACTGCCGCTGGCGATGAAAGTGATCTTCGGTGTGGTTCACGTCCCCGACGCCAACGGCATCATGCAACACACGCAAAACAACCCCAACGCGCCCACCATCCTGGCCTATGCATGGATTGGTCCGTTTGTGGGTGCTGCCGTGCGCCCACTGGGCGGCTGGATCTCCGACAAGATCGGTGGCTCCATCGTTACGCAAGTCATTTCCGCCGTCATGGTGGCTGCCTCTGTAGCCGTGGGCTATGTGATGCAGCAGGCGTTCCATTCCGCCACGCCAGAAGCCTACTTCACCACGTTCCTGGGCCTGTTTGTCGTGCTCTTCGCCGCCAGCGGCATCGGCAACGGTTCCACTTTCCGCACCATCGGCGTGATCTTTGATCGCGCGCAGGCCGGCCCCGTGCTGGGATGGACTTCCGCCGTGGCAGCCTATGGCGCGTTCATTGCCCCCATCGTTATCGGCGACCAGATCAAGGCCGGAACCCCGCAGCTGGCCATGTACGGTTTCGCAGCTTTCTACGGGTTCTGCCTGGTTTTGAACTGGTGGTTCTACCTGCGCAAGGGTTCTGAAATCAAGAACCCCTGAACCACCACCTTTCACGCATTGCACTGGAGACACTTTTATGAGTCATTTTCTTGACCGCCTGAGCTACTTCAACCAGCCCCAGGAACCCTTTTCCGGCGACCATGGCGTTGCCACTGGTGAAGATCGCACTTGGGAAGACGCTTACCGCGACCGCTGGGCGCACGACAAGATCGTACGTTCCACCCACGGCGTGAACTGCACGGGCTCGTGCTCGTGGAAGATCTACGTTAAGGGTGGCATCGTTACCTGGGAAACCCAGCAGACCGACTACCCCCGCACGCGCCCCGACCTGCCCAACCACGAGCCGCGTGGCTGCGCACGCGGTGCCAGCTACTCCTGGTACCTGTACAGCGCCAACCGCGTCAAGTACCCCATGGTGCGCGGTCGCCTGCTCAAGCAGTGGCGCGCCGCGTTGGCGGTGGCCAAGAGCCCGGTGGATGCCTGGGCAGCCATCGTCGAAAACGAACCCGGACGCCGTGAATGGCAGGCCCAACGCGGCCTGGGCGGTTTCGTGCGCAGTACCTGGGACGAGGTCAACCAGCTGATTGCTGCGGCCAACGTCTACACCATCAAGAAATACGGACCCGACCGCGTCATCGGCTTCTCGCCCATTCCGGCCATGTCCATGATCAGCTATGCCGCAGGTAGCCGCTACCTGAGCCTGCTGGGCGGCGTGTGCATGAGCTTCTACGACTGGTACTGCGACCTGCCTCCCAGCAGCCCGCAGGTCTGGGGCGAGCAGACCGACGTGCCCGAATCCGCTGACTGGTACAACTCCACCTTCATCATGGCCTGGGGTTCCAACGTGCCCCAGACTCGCACGCCCGACGCCCACTTCTTTACCGAGGTGCGTTACAAGGGAGCCAAGACCGTGGCGGTGACGCCCGACTACTCCGAAGTCGCAAAGCTGGCCGATCTGTGGATGCACCCCAAACAAGGTACGGATGCTGCCGTGGCCATGGCCATGGGGCATGTGATCCTTAAGGAGTTCTATTTCGACAAGTGCTCGGCCTACTTTGACGACTATGCGCGTCGCTACACCGACCTGCCGCTGCTGGTGGTTCTGAAGGAGCGCGAGCTTCCCGACGGGCGCAAGGTGATGGTGCCGGATCGCTACGTGCGCGCCAGCGACTTTGCCGGCAACCTCGACCAGAGCAACAATCCCGACTGGAAGACCGTGGCCTACGGCGAGAACGGCCAGGTGGCTCTGCCCAACGGCTCCATTGGTTTTCGCTGGGGCAACAAAGACCGCCCCGACCTGGGCAAGTGGAATCTGGAAGACAAGGATGCACGCGAGGGCAACACCGTCAAGCTCAAGCTGTCTGTCATGGAAGACGGTGCCCAGAGCTACGAGGTCAGTCCGGTAGCCTTTCCGTACTTTGGCGGCGTCGAAAGTCCTCACTTCAAGGCCAATCCACACCAGGACGGCGATGTCATGGTCAACCCCGTGCCAGTTACGCGACTGCAGCTACAAGGCGATGGTGTATCGGGTAGCGTGATGGTGGCCACGGTGTTTGACCTGCTGGCTGCCAACTACGGCATCCAGCGCGGCCTGCCCGGTGAGACCGGTGCGGCCGGTTACGACGCCGACCGCCCCTACACCCCGGCCTGGCAGGAACGCATTACCGGTGTGCCGCGCGAACAGGTCATCACCATCGCACGCCAGTTTGCCGACAACGCCGACAAGACCCATGGCAAGAGCATGGTCATCATCGGCGCAGCCATGAACCACTGGTACCACTGCGACATGAACTACCGCGGCATCATCAACATGCTGATGCTGTGCGGTTGCATTGGCCAAAGCGGCGGTGGCTGGGCGCACTACGTGGGCCAGGAAAAACTGCGCCCGCAAACCGGTTGGACGGCGCTGGCCTTTGCGCTGGACTGGATCCGCCCGCCGCGCCAGCAGAACTCCACCAGCTTCTTCTATGCCCACACCGACCAATGGCGCTACGAGAAGCTGGCCATGGAAGAGGTGCTATCGCCCCTGGCTGACAAGAAGCTGTACAGCGGCTCCATGATCGACTACAACGTGCGTGCCGAGCGCATGGGCTGGCTGCCCTCGGCGCCGCAGCTCGAAACCAACCCCCTGCAGGTGGTGAAAGACGCGCAGGCGCACGGCATGGATGCCAAGGACTACGTGGTGCAGTCGCTCAAGGACGGCTCGCTCAAGATGAGCTGCGAAGACCCCGACAACCCCGCCAACTGGCCGCGCAACATGTTCGTATGGCGCTCCAACATCCTGGGCTCCTCGGGCAAGGGCCACGAGTACTTCCTCAAGCACCTGCTGGGCACCACCCACGGCGTGCAGGGCAAGGATTTGGGGGCCGACGATGCCAAGCCCGAAGAGGTGCGCTGGCACGCCAAAGCGCCCGAGGGCAAACTCGACTTGCTGGTGACACTGGACTTCCGCCTCTCCACCACCTGCCTGTATTCCGACATCGTGCTGCCCACGGCCACCTGGTACGAGAAGAACGACCTCAACACCAGTGACATGCACCCCTTCATCCACCCGCTGTCTGCAGCGGTGGAACCAGCCTGGCAGGCACGCAGCGACTGGGAAATCTACAAGGGCTTTGCCAAGGCCGTCAGCGAGGTGAGCGTGGGCCACCTGGGCGTGGAAAAGGAAGTCGTGCTCACCCCCATCATGCACGACACCGCCGCCGAACTGGCGCAGCCTTTTGACGTGCGCGACTGGAAAAAAGGCGAAGTTGACTTGATCCCTGGCAAGACGGCCCCGGCCATCACCGTGGTCGAACGCGACTACCCCAACCTGTACAAACGCTTTACCGCCCTGGGCCCGCTGATGGAGAAAGTGGGCAACGGTGGCAAGGGCATTTCCTGGGACACCAAAACCGAAGTGGCACAACTGGGCGACCTCAACGGCCGCGTGCGCGAAGAAGGCATTACCCAGGGCATGCCACGCATCGTCAGCGACATCGATGCCACTGAAGTGGTGTTGCAGCTGGCCCCCGAGACCAACGGTCACGTGGCCTGCAAGGCATGGGAAGCGCTGTCACACACCACGGGCCGCGACCACGTGCATCTGGCCTTGCACCGCGAGGACGAAAAGATCCGCTACCGCGACGTGCAAGCCCAACCGCGCAAGATCATCAGCTCGCCCACCTGGTCGGGTCTGGAGAGTGAAAAGGTCAGCTACAACGCCGGCTATACCAACGTGCACGAATTGATCCCATGGCGTACCCTCACGGGCCGCCAGCAGTTCTACCAGGACCACCCCTGGATGCGCGACTTCGGCGAAGGCTTCTGCAGCTACCGCCCGCCGGTAGACCTGAAGACGCTGCACGAAGTCGAAGGCAAGATGCCCAACGGCCACAAGGAAATCGCGCTCAATTTCATCACCCCGCACCAGAAGTGGGGCATCCACAGCACGTACAGCGACAACCTGCACATGCTTACGCTCAACCGCGGCGGCCCGGTGATCTGGCTCAGCGAAGACGACGCCAAGAGCGCCGGTATCGTCGACAACGACTGGGTGGAACTGTTCAACACCAACGGCGCCATCACCGCCCGCGCGGTGGTGAGCCAGCGCGTGAACAACGGCATGGTGCTGATGTACCACGCCCAGGAAAAGATCGTCAACGTGCCTGGTTCGGAGATTACCAACACCCGCGGTGGCATCCACAACTCGGTCACGCGGGTGGTTCTGAAGCCCACACACATGATCGGCGGCTACGCGCAGTACAGCTACGGCTTCAACTACTACGGCACCATCGGCACCAACCGTGACGAGTTCGTGCTGGTGCGCAAGATGAAACGGGTGGACTGGATGGACGACGAGGCTCCTGCTGCCGCGTCCCACGCCTGAACACCACCCCGCAATTAGGAGAAAACGATGAAAATTCGCGCACAAATCGGCATGGTGCTGAACCTGGACAAGTGCATCGGCTGCCACACCTGCTCGGTTACCTGCAAGAACGTCTGGACCAGCCGTCCCGGCGTGGAATACGCCTGGTTCAACAACGTCGAAACCAAGCCCGGCATTGGCTACCCCAAGGAATGGGAAAACCAGGACAAATGGAACGGTGGCTGGAACCGCAATCCCGACGGTTCCATCGTCCCGCGCCAGGGCGGCAAATGGAAGATGCTCATGCGCATCTTCGCCAACCCCAACCTGCCGCAGATCGACGACTACTACGAGCCCTTCACCTTCGACTACGACCACCTGCAGTCCGCCCCCGAGATGAAGCACGCACCCACGGCGCGCCCACGCAGCCTGATAACCGGCCAGCGCATGGAGAAGATCGAGTGGGGTCCGAACTGGGAAGAAATCCTGGGCGGCGAGTTCAGCAAGCGCAGCAAGGACAAGAACTTCGACGAGGTGCAAAAAGACATCTACGGTCAGTTCGAGAACACCTTCATGATGTACCTGCCGCGCCTGTGCGAGCATTGCCTGAACCCGGCGTGCGTGGCCTCGTGCCCCAGCGGCTCGATCTACAAGCGCGAGGAAGACGGTATCGTGCTGATCGACCAGGACAAGTGCCGCGGCTGGCGCATGTGCGTATCGGGCTGCCCGTACAAGAAGATCTACTACAACTGGCAGTCGGGCAAAGCCGAGAAGTGCATCTTCTGCTACCCACGCATCGAAGCCGGCATGCCCACCGTGTGCTCGGAGACTTGCGTGGGCCGCATCCGCTATCTGGGCGTGCTGCTGTACGACGCGGACCGCATCGCTGACGCCGCCAGCGTGGAGCGTGACAAAGACCTGTACCAGGCCCAGCTCGACATCTTCCTGGACCCCAACGATCCCAAGGTCATTGAGCAAGCGCGCAAGGACGGCATCCCCGAGGCCTGGCTGGAAGCCGCGCGCAACAGCCCCGTCTACAAGATGGCCGTGGACTGGAAGGTCGCCCTGCCGCTGCACCCCGAATACCGCACGCTGCCCATGGTGTGGTATGTGCCGCCGCTCTCGCCCATCCAGTCGGCAGCCAATGCCGGCCACGTGGGCATCAACGGCGAAATCCCCGACGTCTCGCAGCTGCGCATTCCGGTCAAGTACCTGGCCAACCTGCTCACCGCAGGGGACACCGCGCCCGTGGTACGCGCCCTGGAGCGCATGCTGGCCATGCGCGCCTACCAGCGCACCAAGCACGTGGAGCAGCGGGTGGACCTGCAGGCCCTCAAGCAGGTGGGTCTGTCCCAGCACGAAGCCGACGACATGTACCAGACCATGGCCATTGCCAACTACGAAGACCGCTTCGTCATCCCGTCCACGCACCGGGAATATGCCGAAAACACCTTCGACGTGCGCGGCGGCTGCGGCTTCAGCTTTGGCAACGGCTGTTCGGATGGCGCCACGGAAACGAGCCTGTTCGGTGGCAAGAAGCCGCGCACCATCCCAATCAAGGCCACCCTGTAAGGACACACCATGGCCAAGAACCAACCCCCATCCTTGCGTCTGACCCTACGCGCCCTGGCCCACCTGCTGGCCTACCCGGACGCACAGCTGCGCGCCGTGCTGCCCGAGCTAGCTCAGGCCCTGGCCCAGGAGCACGCGCTGCGCCCCGAGCGCCTTGCCGAACTGCAAAACCTGTGTAGCCAACTACAGCTCAGCGACCCCCTGGAAGTGGAGGCGCGCTACGTCGAGACCTTTGACCGCGGTCGCTCCACATCCCTGCATCTGTTTGAGCATGTGCACGGCGACTCACGCGACCGTGGCCCCGCACTCGTGGACCTGATGCAGACCTACGAACGCGCGGGTCTGTCCTTCAGTGCCAGCGAGTTGCCTGACCACCTGCCCGTGGTGCTGGAGTTTGCATCCACCCAATCGCCCGAAGTGGCACGCAGTTTCCTGGGCGAGATGGCCCACATCCTGCAGGCGCTGTTCAGTGCCTTGCTGGCGCGGGGCACGCCCTACGCCAGCGTGGTGGCGGCCATCCTGGAAATCGCTGGCCAGCAGGCGCAAGCCGTGCCGGTGGCACCGGAGCCCGAGATCGATGCGTCCTGGGACGAGCCCAACGCCTTTGAAGGCTGCAGCAACCGTGGCCAGGCCAAGCCTGGTCAGCCGCAGCCATTGCACTTTGTCCGTAATACCCGTACACCCCAAGGAGCCTCCGTATGAGCACCTGGCTTGATACCCTGTTGTTTGGCATCTATCCCTACATCTGCCTGAGCGTTTTCTTCCTCGGCAGCCTGCTGCGCTTTGACCGCGACCAGTACACCTGGAAGAGCGATTCTTCCCAGCTACTGCGCACCGGCAGCCTGCGCTGGGGAAGCAACCTGTTCCACGTCGGTGTGCTGGTGCTGTTCTTCGGCCACTTCGTGGGCATGCTCACACCCCATGCGCTGTACGAGCACTTCATGAGTGCCGGTGCCAAGCAGATCATGGCGATGTTGGTGGGCGGCGTAGCGGGCACGCTGGGCTTGCTGGGTCTGACGCTGCTGCTGCACCGGCGCATGACCGATGTGCGCATCCGCGCCAATTCCAAGACCAGCGACATCGTGCTGCTGTGGCTGCTGTGGGTGCAACTGGCCCTGGGCTTGGCCACCATTCCGCTCTCGGCCCAACACCTGGATGGTTCCATGATGATGAAGCTCGCCGAGTGGGGACAGCGCCTGGTCACCTTCCGTTCGGGTGGTGTGGAGCTGCTGGCCGACGCCAGCTGGATCTTCCGCTTGCACATGTTCCTGGGCATGAGCGTGTTCCTGGTCTTTCCGTTCACCCGCCTGGTGCACGTGTGGAGCGGCTTTGGCACGCTGGCCTATGTGCTGCGTCCCTACCAGCTGGTGCGCGCGCGCCGCTTGAATCTGCCTGCTGGCCACAACCAGCCCAGTCGCACCCTCACGCACTGAACCAACCGGAGCACACCATGACGACATGCACAAGCGCAGGCTGCGGTTGCGCCGACACCACAGAGCCAGCCCCGGTCAGTCGGCCGGTGGGTCGTATCAACGGCGTTGCCCTGCAGCGACCCGATGAACGGCTGGATGACGCCAGCCTGCGCCAGCGCGCCTGCACCGAACTGCTGCGCCAGGCTGCACAGCAAGCAGGCTTCTTGGGCCTGGACGACGCCCCCAGCGCCGATGGCACCACCAGCGCGCTGGCGGCCACAGCCATCGAGCAACTGTTGGAACGCGAACTGCAGGTACCTGAGCCATCCGACGAAGCCTGCCGCCGCTATTTCGAAGCCCATCCATCGCAGTACACGCACGGCGAACGCGTGCGCCTGCGCCACATCCTGTTTGCCGTCACCCCGGGTGTGGACGTGCAGCTGTTGCGCCAGCGAGCGGAAGCGTTGTTGCTGGAACTGCGCTGCGCCAGCGACGACGGCGCCGCCTTTCGTGCGGCGGCGGGTCAATGGTCCAACTGCCCCAGCGGAGCCGAAGGCGGCGAGCTGGGCTGGCTCACGCGCACCGACTGCGCTCCGGAGTTCGCGCAAGAGGTCTTTGGCCATGCCGAGGTCGGCGTGCTGGCACGCCTGGTGCACAGCCGCTTTGGCCTGCATGTGGTGGAAGTGCTGGAACGTGAAGCCGGACAACAACCCCGATATGACGACGTGCGCGGTGCCGTGGCTCTTACGCTGCGCCAGCAAACCTGGTCCAACGCCCTGCGCCAGTACCTGCAAGTACTGGCCGGTGCGGCGGTGCTCGATGGCGTGGACCTCGAAGGCGCCAACAGCCCCCTGGTGCAATAGACCGCTGAGCCTGCCACCATGCCCGACGACGAACTGCTCAACCGCCTGCGTCGTTTCAACGAGGACGCGTTTCCGCATTACCGCGAGCAGTTCAAAAGCCTGGTGGAAGACGGACAGCGCCCAACCACGCTGTTCATCGGCTGCTCCGACTCACGCCTGGTGCCCTACCTGTTGACCGGGGCGGGGCCGGGTGAGCTGTTTGTGGTGCGCAACGTGGGCGCCTTTGTGCCGCCCTACGATGGTTCCTACGGGTTGCACGGCACAGCGGCGGCCATTGAATTCGCGGTGCTCAGCCTGAACGTCAGCCGCATCGTGGTCTGCGGGCACAGCCATTGCGGTGCCATCAAGACGCTGTACGGCGAAGTACCCCCCGAGGCGCAGAACCTGTCGCGCTGGCTGGAGCTGGGTCGCGAGGCCACACTGCCAGTGGTGCCCGGCGCCGAGGCCCTGCGCCGTACCGAACAGCGCGCCGTGGTGTTGCAGCTGGAGCGCCTGATGGACTACCCCATGGTGCGCCGCCGGGTGGAAGAAGGCAGCATCACCCTGCACGGTTGGCACTACGTGATCGAAGACGGCGAGGTGCACGTGTTTGACGTGCGTAGCGGCGGGTTCGTGCCAGCGTCACAGGCCACCTCCAGCGGAACCGGACCCTACCACCCATATGTGGAAGAGGACGCGCCAATATCGGTCTAGCGTCTCCCCGACTGTCGTTTGCTATTAGTTTTATAGCTAAATAGTCAGTTTTTACGGGGGCCAAACACCCCTACGCCCCATCCAGCAGCTGCAGCAGGCCCGCCTCGTCCAGCACGGGAATGCCCAGTTCACGTGCCTTGTCGAGCTTGCTACCCGCCTCGGTACCTGCAACGACGTAGTGGGTCCTCTTGCTGACTGAGCCGGCAACCTTGGCGCCTACGGCTTCCAGCCGGTCCTTGGCGTCATCGCGGCTCAGATTGGGCAAGGTGCCCGTCAGCACCACGGTCTTGCCGGTAAGCGCGTGCACTGCCTGGGCCGCAGGCTCGCCTTCGGGCCAATGGATGCCGCACGCGCGCAGCTGCTCGACCACCTCGCGGTTGTGAGGCTGGTCAAAGAAGGTGCGAATGCTGCGCGCCACCACAGGACCCACATCGGGTACCGCTTCGAGCTGTTCGACCGTGGCGTCCATGATGACGTCCATGCTGCCAAAGCGCCGGGCCAGCGCTTTGGCCGTAGCCTCGCCCACATGGCGCACGCCCAGGCCGAACAGAAAGCGCGCCAAGGTGGTCTGTTTGGATTGCTCCAGCGCATCAAGCAGGTTCTGGGCCGACTTTTCAGCCATACGCTCCAGCGCCGCCAGGGCTGTGAACCCCAAGCGGTAGAGGTCGGGCAAGGTATTGACGATACCGGCATCGACCAGTTGATCGACCAGCTTGTCCCCCAGGCCCTCCACCTCGACGGCACGGCGCTGCGCGAAGTGCAGAATGGCCTGCTTGCGCTGCGCACTGCAATACAAACCGCCGGTGCAGCGGGTATCGGCCTCGCCTTCTTCGCGTACGGCCTGCGAGCCGCACACCGGGCAGTGCGTGGGCATGGTGAAGACGGGGCCGCGCACAGTTGGCGCTGCACCGTCCAGCGCCTCAGGCAGTACCACGCCAACCACTTCAGGGATCACATCACCGGCGCGACGCACCACCACGGTATCGCCCACCCGAACATCCTTGCGCCGGGCCTCATCTTCGTTGTGCAAGGTGGCGTTGGTCACGGTGACGCCGCCCACAAAGACGGGCGCGAGCTTGGCCACCGGCGTGAGCTTGCCGGTGCGCCCCACTTGGATGTCGATATCCAACACGGTGGTGAGCTGCTCTTGCGCGGGGAACTTGTGCGCCACGGCCCAGCGCGGTTCGCGGCTGACAAAGCCCAGGCGTTGCTGGAGGTCCAGCCGGTTGACCTTGTAAACCACGCCGTCGATGTCAAAGGGCAGCTGGTCGCGCTGGCCAGCGATGCGCTTATGAAACGCTACCAATTCTGTAGCGCCATAGGCAATATTGACGGGGGCCAACACCGGAAAACCCCATTGAAGCAAGGCCTGGAGCGCCTCGCTGTGGCGTTCAAACGGCGTAGCGCCCGCCTCCAGAACGACTTCACCCAGGCCATAGGCAAAAAAGCTCAAGGGGCGTTGCGCGGCAATGGCCGGGTCGAGCTGGCGCACGGCACCAGCGGCTGCGTTGCGTGGGTTCACAAAGGTTTTTTCGCCCTTTTCACCGGCGGCAATGCGCTGACGCTGGCGCTCGTTGAGCGCCTCGAAATCATCGCGACGCATGTAGACCTCGCCGCGCACCTCCAGCACACGGGGCACGCCCTGCGGGAGCTTGAGCGGAACTTGTCCGATGGTGCGGATGTTCTGGGTCACGTCTTCGCCGGTTTCACCATCACCACGCGTGGCAGCCTGCACCAAAACACCCTGCTCGTAGCGCAGGCTCATGGCCAGGCCGTCGAACTTGAGTTCGGCCACGTACTCCACCGGGCCATCAGCATCCGTCAGGCCTAGCTCCTTGCGGATACGGGCGTCGAACTGTTCGGCCCCGCTCGCCTGGGTATCCGTCTCGGTACGAATGCTGAGCATGGGCACGGCATGGCGCACGGGCGCAAACTGCTCCAGCGGCTTGGCGCCCACACGCTGGGTGGGCGAGTCGGGTGTAACCCATTCGGGGTAGCGCAGTTCCAAGGCCTGCAACTCTTGAAACAAGCGGTCGTACTCGGCGTCGGGCACGCTGGGCGCATCTTGCACGTAGTACTGGTGCGCATAGGTGTGCAGCAAGGCGCGCAGGGTATGCATGCGCTCGCGCTCTGAGGCGTCACCCGGCGTGGGGGTGGCGAACAAGTCCTGGGTCTGCATGGGGCGCCCCCGCGCTCAGGCAAACAACCGACGCGCCAGCGACGAACCTGCGGCCAGGTCACGCTGCTCCAGAGCATCGTACAAGGCTTCCAGCTCGCTGCCGATCACATCCATGACGTCTGGCGTGAGGGGCTGGCCGTTGTCGTCGGTGACCACGCCGTCCATGGCTTGCGCCAGGGCCATCGCAGCCTCGCGCATGCGTACGAAGGGATGTTCGGCCCGGTCAACCTGGGCTACGTCCAGATGCAGGGCCACTTCGCGCACGGCCGCATGGCTGGCATCGTCGGCCAGGGCCGCTTGTGCATCGAAGCTCAGCACCAGCACGGGCGCAGCCCCTTCCACACCCGCGGGCAACACCATGCGACCGGGCAGCACACCGGGCACAAAGCCCAGGCGCGCAGCGTGCTGCTGCACGAACCCGGTGCTCCAGGAAGCGGTGCGTGCGCGAATGGTAAAGCCCAGCTGGGCATCGTGCGCCGAGGCGAACTGGTCGAGCTCACGCGCGCGCGCCACCTCTTCGAGCATGTCCGGAAACTCGGGCGAGGCACCCAGCGCATCGGCGAAAGCCTGGGTTTTCATCACGAACTCGGAGAACTCGATTTCATTGAGCGCTCCCGATCGGTTGGCCAGTTGAACCCCCGCCTGAAAGGCAGTGTAGCGTTGGCCCGGCTGCGGCAATTCCCAGGTTTGGGTGGCCTGGTTGCACCCTTCGATGGTATAGGGCTTGCTGCCCGCACGCCGCGTGCTGGGCATGGCTGCCAGAGCGGCTTCGCCCGACACGACGGAGTGCGGGCCATCCAGTGCCACCATGGCAATCACGTCAATCAGTGCATCCATGCTGGCGCGCCGCTGCATGAGCCCCGACCAGGTCGAGGTGCCCACATCCGTGGGCGGCGCTTCCCCCAACACGGGTTCCTGGGGTGCGGGGTCCTGCACACTCGGCTCGGGCACTGCCTGCCGGGGTGCGGCTTTGCGCGCACTCCAGGCACCATGGGCGACCACCGCCGCCAACACCACCCCACCGGCAATCGCCAATCCGATTTGTAAATTGCTCATAGTCCGTCAGGCCAATTCGGCAAAGGTCATGGCCGATTCCATGTCGACCGCCACAATCCGTGAGACACCCTGCTCCTGCATAGTCACACCAATGAGTTGCTCCGCCATTTCCATGGCAATCTTGTTGTGGCTGATGAACAAAAATTGCGTTTCCTTGCTCATGCTGCGCACCAGTTTGGCGTAGCGTTCGGTGTTGGCGTCGTCTAGCGGCGCATCGACCTCGTCGAGCAAACAAAACGGCGCCGGGTTGAGCTGGAATATGGCAAACACCAGCGCGATGGCGGTGAGCGCCTTCTCGCCACCCGACAACAGGTGGATGGTCTGATTCTTCTTGCCCGGCGGCTGAGCAATGACCTGCACGCCGGAGTCCAGAATTTCGTCGCCCGTAATGACCAGACGCGCATTGCCACCGCCAAAGAGCTCGGGAAACATGCGCCCGAAGTGGTTGTTGACCTGCTCAAAGGTGCCCGAGAGCATTTCGCGGGTTTCCGCATCAATTTTGCGAATGGCGTCTTCCAGGGTGTTCATGGCCTGTGTCAGGTCCACGCTCTGTGCATCCAGGAATTGCTTGCGTTCGCGCGCCGCCGCCAATTCATCCAACGCGGCCAGGTTCACCGCACCGAGCGCGGCGATTTCGCGGTGCAGGCGGTCGATTTCGCCTTGCATGCCAAACAGACGGACGTTGTTATCCTGGATGCTGCGCTCCAGCGCCTGCAGGTCGGCCTGGGCGTCCAGCAGCAGCTGCTCAAACTGTTCGAACCCCAAACGCGCGGCCTGCTCCTTGAGTTGGAATTCGGTGATGCGCTGGCGCAGGGGGTCGAGTTCGCGTTCGAGTTGCATGCGCCGCTCGTCGCTGGCGCGCAGCTTGGCGGTCAGGTCATCGTATTCGCTGCGCCGCGCGGCCAGGGCTTTTTCGCGATCCATCTTGAGCGCCAACGCGTTTTGCAAACCGGCCTGGGCTGCGGCATCAGTCAGTCGTGTGAGCTCGTCGCGCGCGCGCTGCATTTCGGCGTGCACGGACTCGGTCTGTTGTTGCGCAGTTTCGATGGTTCGCGACAGTTCCGCGGTACGCGCTTGCAGGCTGCGCTGCGCAAAAGCGGCCTCCTGGGCCTGACGCTCCAGGGTGCGCTGCTGTTCACGCCCCTGGTTCAAGCGGCGCTGCATGTCGATCACGCGCTCGTCGCGCTGTGCATGGCGCTCCTGGCTGTCGGCCAGTTGCAGGTCCAGCGATTCAAATTGCCCCTCGGCGGTGATGCGGCGCTCCTGCAGGTCGTCGAGCTGCGCCTGCACTTCTGCCAGGTCGGCATCGATCTGGGCGCTGCGTTCACGTGCCTGCTGCGCGGCCTGCGACAGGCGCAGCGTTTCAACCTGCAGGTTGTGTGCCTGGTTCTGCGCCTCGCTGGCTTCCCTACGCACGGCCACCAGTCGCTGCGACGTATCGGCATAGGCTGCCTCGGCGCGCACCAGTGCAGCGCGGGCCTCATCGGCAATCATGGACTGGGCGCGCAATTCCTTTTCCAGGTTTTCGATTTCCTGCGCGCGCGCCAGCAGGCCCGCCTGTTCGGAGTCCTGTGCGTAAAAGCTAACGCTATGCGCCGTCACACAGTGGCCGGACTTGAGGTATATCCCCTCCCCCGGCTGCAAACCGGCACGCTGCGCCAGCGCATCTTCCATGCTGGCAGCGGTGTAGCAGCCTTGCAGCCAACCGGTGAGCACGGCCTTTTGTCCGGCATCGTGCACGCGCAGCAGGTCGGACAGGCGCGGCAGTCGGGCGCCTTCAGGTACCGCGTCCGCCAGCGGCGGGCTGTAAAACGCCAACTTGGCCGGCGGGGCGTCCTGGGCAAATGCGCGCACCAGTTCCAGGCGCGACACTTCCAGGGCACCCATGCGCTCACGCAGTGCGGCCTCCAGGGCCGATTCCCAGCCCTGTTCGATATGAATGCGCGTCCACAGGCCTTGCAAGTGATCCAACCCGTGCTTGGCAAGCCAGGGTTGCAAGGTGCCATCGGTCTTGACCTTGTCTTGCAAGGCCTTGAGGGCATCCAGCCGCGCAGACAGCTCGGCCTGGCGCGCCGATTCGGCGTTGACCGCGTTCTGCTGGTTGCGCCGCGCTTCATCGCGCTGAGGCAAGGCGTCTTGCAATTCGTGCAAGCGCGCCTCGGCCACGGCAGCGTTTTCCTGGGCTACGACCAGTTCGTCTTCGAGCATGCTCAGGCGGGATTCGTCGGGTGCGGCCAGGGTGCTGCGGTCGCCCGTCAGGCGTTCATGGCGCTGCGATGCCTGCCGGAACTGTTCTTCGATGCTGCGCTGCTCGGCTGCCAGCACCTGGATCTGTTGTTGCACCTGGGCCACCTGAGCGCGCTGGTCGTTGGCGGCGTTCTGCGCGGATGCAAGGGCGTCCTCTAGTTCGGGCAGCTGCTGAGCCTGCTCTTCGACCTGTGCCGCCAGCAGTTCAGCTTGTTCATCGCCTGCCATGGCAAGTTCAGCCAGTCGCTCGATTTCGGCCTGTGCATCCTCCTTGCGGGCTGCCCACTGGCCCACCTGCTCGGCCAGGGTCTGCAGGCGCTGTTCGGCGCGCTGGCGACCTTCCACGACGTAGCGGATTTCCGCTTCCAAACGCCCCACATCGGTGCTGGCTTCGTACAGCAGGCCTTGCGCCTGGTTGACCTGGTCACCGGCGGCGTAGTGGGCCTGGCGCACAGCCTCCAGATCCGCCTCCACATGGCGCAAATCGGCCATGCGGGCCTCCAGCGCATTCACCGCAGCCAGCCCATCGGCCTGCACCTTGGCCTGGTCGGCCTGTGCCTCGGTGCGCTTCAAGAACCATTGTTGCTGCTGCTTGAGCGTCACATCGGCCTGCAACGCGTTGTATTTCTGCGCCACCTCGGCCTGCTTTTCCAGGCGTTCAAGGTTGCTGCCCAACTCGCGCAGAATGTCTTCCACCCGCGTCAGGTTTTCACGGGTGTCGGAGAGGCGGTTTTCGGTTTCGCGACGGCGTTCCTTGTACTTGGAGACACCGGCAGCCTCTTCCAGGAACAGGCGCAGTTCTTCGGGCTTGGATTCGATGATGCGGGAAATCGTGCCCTGGCCAATGATGGCGTACGCCCGCGGCCCCAAGCCCGTACCCAAGAACACATCCTGAACATCACGCCGACGCACCGGCTGGTTGTTGATGAAATAGCTGCTGGTGCCGTCGCGCGTAAGCACGCGCTTGACCGCGATCTCGGCAAACTGGTTCCACTGCCCACCGGCGCGGTGGTCCTCATTGGAGAACACCAGCTCCACGCTGGAGCGGCTGGCGGGTTTGCGGCTGGTGGTGCCGTTGAAGATGACGTCCTGCATGGACTCGCCGCGCAGTTCGCTGGCCTTGCTTTCGCCTAGCACCCAGCGCACGGCGTCCATGATGTTGGACTTCCCACAGCCGTTAGGGCCGACCACCCCAACCAGCTGACCCGGAAGGAGAAAATTGGTCGGTTCGGCAAACGACTTGAAGCCGGATAACTTGATGGAGCTAAGGCGCACGGGTCACGAATGAATCAGCAAACAGACACATCGCCCCCGCAAAACGCTGGCCTGGCAGGCCCTGGGAGCGGCAACCGGCAATGATACCGTGGCGGGGTGACCCTACAGGGCGCGCAGGGCACCTTCGATCTTGGCAGCCAGGGCATTGAGCGTAGGCGGCTTGACCATGTAGCCTGCCACGCCCAGCGGCAGCGCCTCGTGCACGGTGGCCGCGCTGGAGTCGGCACTGAGGAATATGACCTTGGTGTTGCTGAGCTGGTTGTTTGGCAGCGCGCGTAGCTGCTTCACAAAATCAATGCCCCCCAGGGGCTGCATGTGGACGTCGGTCAGGATCAGGTCCGGCTTGAGCTTGGCCAGTTCACGCAGGGCGCTGGCGCCATCGGTGAATGCATACAGATCCAGAATGCCCAGACGACGCAGACTGCTGAGGATGAAGGTACTCATCACGGCTTCATCTTCCACCACTACGACACGTGCCCGTTTGATATCCACAACGACCTCCGCGCAACTTCGACCCGGCCCGTGCCTCAGAGAGTCTGGTAATGGATCACTTCGGCCAGCAGCCCGTCGAGCTGCGGGCGCAGGTCTTCAAAAGCGGGCGTGACCTCGGCGGCACTCCCGGCCTTGCTCAGGTGTTCCACCCGTGCCAAATGTTCGCAAAGGGACGTGCGGCAAAAGATGGGCATGCAGCCCTTGAGCGAATGCAGCAGGGGATTTGCTCCGCGCACATCCTGGGCTTGCAGCAGGCGCGCAATTTCGGGTACGTCGCGCTCCAGCAGCTCTTGCAGCATGGGAAGCATGCTGCGCAGCGTCGCCACGTCGCCAGTCTGTTCGATGGCACGTGCCTCGTCCAGGTACACCCAGGCGCTGCCCGCGTTGGAAGTGTTCGACATCTTGGCTCCTTGTTCCACTGGCCGCGGCCTCCCATGGCCGCTTGGGGCACAGTGTAGCAATTGCTCAGGGATAATCGAAACCCATGAATCCCCATTTGTCGCGTTTGCAGGCCTATCCGTTCGAGCGCCTGCGCCAGTTGTTTGCCAGCGTCGCCCCCAATCCCCAGTACCGTCCCATCAGCCTGGGCATCGGAGAACCCCGCCACGCTACCCCCGAGTTGATCAAGTCGGCCTACTGCCAGGCCATCCAAGACCCCCAGGGCGGGCTCGCGGTGTACCCCGCCACCGGTGGGACACCCGCACTGCGCCAGGCCATCTTGCAATGGATGCAGCGTCGCTACGGGCTAGCGCTGCAAGACAACCAGGTCCTTCCCGTGAACGGCTCGCGCGAGGCGCTGTTTGCCCTGGCCCAAACCGTGATCAACCCGGAACAGACGACACCAGAGGGCAAGGCGTTGGTGGTCTGCCCCAATCCGTTCTACCAGATCTATGAAGGTGCCGCCCTGCTGGCAGGCGCAGAGCCGTATTTCGTGCCGTCAGATCCGCAGCGCAACTTTGCCCAGGATTGGGACAGCGTGCCCCCATCCGTCTGGGCACGCACACAGTTGCTGTATGTGTGCTCGCCAGGCAATCCCACTGGCGCCGTCATGCCCCTGTCGGAATGGCAGAAGCTGTTTGAACTGAGTGACGAGCATGGTTTTGTGATTGCCTCAGACGAGTGCTACAGCGAAATCTACTTCCGCGACGAACCGCCGCTGGGCAGCCTGGAAGCGGCGACACGGCTAGGACGCACGGATTTCCGCAACCTGGTGGCATTGACCAGCCTCTCCAAGCGCAGCAACGTGCCGGGCATGCGCAGCGGCTTTGTGGCCGGAGACGCCAGCATCCTTGCCAAATTCTTGCTCTACCGCACCTACCATGGCAGCGCCATGAGCACCGTCGTGCAGAGTGCCAGCGTCGCTGCCTGGAACGACGAGGCCCATGTGCAGGACAACCGCGAGCAATACCGTACCAAGTTTGCCCAGGTCACGCCTGTGCTGGCCGATGTGCTGGAAGTGGCCCTCCCTGATGCCGGCTTCTACCTGTGGGCGGGCGTGCAAGGCAGTGACACCGACTTTGCCCGCGACCTTTACGCTCTCTACAATGTGACGGTTTTGCCCGGCAGCTTCCTGGCCCGTGAGGCACAGGGACACAATCCGGGTGCCGGCCGCATCCGCATGGCGCTGGTGGCACAGACGCCCGAGTGCCTGGAAGCGGCCCAGCGCATCGTGCAGTTTGTCCGCAATCGCCGCTGAATCCGGGCTGCACGGGCTACCCTTTTTTTGACATAGGAAATCGAACGTGAGCCAACAACTCCAGACCATTATCGAAACCGCCTGGGATAACCGCGCCAACCTATCCGTCCAATCCGCACCCGCCGAGGTGCGTGAGGCCGTGGAGCACGTGCTTGCGCAACTGGAGAGCGGCAGCCTGCGCGTGGCAACCCGCCAGGGCGTAGGCCAGTGGACCACCCACCAGTGGATCAAGAAGGCGGTACTGCTGTCCTTCCGCCTCAAAGACAACGAAATCATGCAGGCGGGCAGCCTGGGCTTTTACGACAAGGTGGCCACCAAGTTCTCCAATCTGAGCGCCGAAGAAATGAAGGCCACCGGCGTGCGCGTGGTGCCCCCGGCCGTCGCACGGCGCGGTAGCTACCAGGCCAAAGGCGTGATCCTGATGCCTTCGTACTGCAACATCGGCTCCTATGTGGACGAAGGCTCCATGGTGGATGCCTGGGCCACCGTGGGTTCCTGCGCCCAGATCGGCAAGAACGTGCACCTCTCCGGCGGCGTGGGTATTGGCGGCGTGCTCGAGCCCATGCAGGCCGGCCCGACCATCATTGAAGACAACTGCTTCATCGGTGCGCGCTCCGAAATCGTCGAAGGCGTGATCGTTGAAGAGAACTCCGTCATTTCCATGGGCGTGTACATCGGCCAGAGCACCAAGATCTACGACCGTGCCACCGGCGAGATCACATACGGTCGCGTTCCCGCAGGTTCGGTGGTGGTCTCGGGCAACCTGCCCTCGACCGACGGCAAGTATTCGCTGTACTGTGCGGTCATCGTCAAGCGGGTGGACGCGCAAACCCGCGCCAAGACTTCGCTGAACGATTTGCTGCGCGACTAATTTCCATTCCTACCAACTCGGAGGTTGACCATGGCCACCGCTCCCAATTCCGGAACCATGGAGCGCATCTTGCGCCTCATGAGCGAGAAAAAAGCATCGGATGTGTATCTCTCGGCGCACTCTCCGGCGCTGATCAAGATCAACGGCCAGTGCGTGCCCATCAACAGCCAGTCGCTTCCAGCCGATGCGCCCAAGAACCTGCTAGCCGAGATTCTGCCGCCCGAGCGCATCGCCGAGCTGGAGGCCGAGGGCGAACTCAACATGGGTTTCCCGCTACCGGGCGTAGGGCGGTTTCGCGTGAGCGCCATGCGCCAGCGTGGCAGCTATGCCGCTGTCATTCGCTACATCACGGTGGATGTGCCAGCGTTGGGCGATCTCTACTTGCCGCCGGTGCTGGGCGACCTCATCATGGAAAAGCGCGGCCTGCTGCTGATGGTGGGCGCCACCGGTGCGGGCAAGAGCACCACGCTCGCGTCCATGATTGACCACCGCAACGCCACGGTTGCCGGCCACATCCTCACCATTGAAGACCCGGTTGAGTTTTTGTTCAAGAACAAGCGCTCGGTCATCAACCAGCGCGAGGTTGGCACCGATACGAAATCCCTGCACATAGCGCTCAAGAATGCGCTGCGCCAGGCGCCCGACGTGATCCTGATTGGCGAAATACGCGACCGCGAGACCATGTCAGCGGCCATCGCCTACGCGCAGTCGGGCCACCTGTGCCTGGCCACCATGCACGCCAACAACAGCTACCAGGCCCTGAACCGGATTCTGTCGTTCTACCCGGTCGAGGTGCGCGCCACCATGCTCGGCGACCTGGCCGCAGCACTCAAAGCCATCGTCTCGCAGCGCCTGCTGCGCAACACAGCGGGCACGCGGGTCCCCGCTGTGGAGGTGATGCTCAACACCAAGCTGGTGGCCGAACTGATCGAGAAGGGCGACTTCTCCGGCGTCAGAGACGCCATGGAACAATCCCTGGCGGAAGGATCGCAATCGTTCGAATACGACATTGCCCGCCTCATCGTTGAAGGCCTGGTCGACCGCAAAGAAGGCCTGGCCCACGCCGACTCGCCCACCAACCTGATGTGGCGCCTGCAGAACGACTTCAGCAAGAAAGCCCAGCCCGTTGCAGCACAAGAAGAACACGAGGAAGCCTCGTTTACCGAAATCACTTTGGACGTCAAGCACGAATGAGCGCAGCGCAGAACCGCTTCAAGCAAGCTCGCACCACCTTGGGGGGCAGCGTACCCAGCGCAGTGGGAAGCGTGGGGGCCCTATGAGCGCCACGCAAGCACTGGCCGAACAACTCATCTCCCGCGCATCCGTTACCCCCGACGACTACGGCTGCCAGGACATCCTGGCCGATCGGCTGCGTGCTCTGGGATTTGCCATCGAGTCCATCGTCAGCGGACCCGAACACTTTCGGGTCACCAACCTTTGGGCTAAACGCGCAGCAGCCCCCGTAAAACCTGGTGACTTAGCTATCAATAATATAGCACCCACCTTGGTCTTTGCCGGTCACACCGATGTAGTCCCGACCGGCCCCGTCGCCGAATGGGACAGCCCGCCTTTCACCCCCAGCGTGCGAGAGGGCCGCCTGTACGGGCGTGGCAGTGCGGACATGAAGGTGTCACTGGCTGCCTTTGTCGTGGCCATTGAAGCCTTCCTGGCCCAGCAGCCCGATCCTGCCATCTCCATCGCCCTGCTGCTGACCAGTGACGAGGAAGGCCCCGCCCACGACGGCACGGTAGTGGTCTGCAACGCGCTCAAGGCACGCGGCGAGCGGCTGGACTACTGCATCGTAGGTGAACCGACATCGGTCAAGCGCACCGGCGACATGATCAAGAATGGCCGTCGCGGCACCATGTCGGGGCGGCTCACCATCAAGGGCGTGCAAGGCCATATCGCCTACCCGCACCTGGCCAAAAACCCCATCCACCTGGCGGCCCCAGCACTGGCAGAGCTGGTAGGCATGCAATGGGACCAGGGCAACGAGTTCTTTCCGCCCACCACCTGGCAGATCAGCAACATCCACGGCGGTACCGGTGCCAGCAACGTGATTCCAGGCACCGTGGTGATCGACTTCAATTTCCGTTTTTCCACGGAATCCACGCCCGAGTCGCTGCAGTCGCGCCTGACGCGTGTGCTGGAACGCCACGAACTGGAATACGACCTGGTCTGGACCGTTGGCGGCCTTCCCTTTCTCACTGCGCCGGGCACGCTGGTGCAGGCGGTGCAACAGGCCATTCGCCAAGAGACGGGACTGGAAACCGAACTGTCCACCAGTGGCGGCACCAGCGACGGGCGCTTCATCGCCCAGATTTGCCCCCAGGTGATCGAACTGGGTCCACCCAATGCCAGCATCCACAAGATCAACGAATCTGTGGCACTGGCAGACATCGATCCCCTGACCGCCATCTACCGCCGCGTGCTGGAAGCTCTTGACATGCAGGCCCGCAACGCATGACGCTGGGTGAACTCATTGCCTCAGGCGAACACCGCCTGCAAGCCGCAGGTGTCGCATTTGGGCACGGCACGACCAACGCCTTCGACGAAGCGGTATGGCTCACGCTGTGGTGCCTGGGCCTGCCCCTGGATACCCCGGTGCGCGGCCCCGACTCCGAGCAAAACAGGCCAATAGCCCTCGAAGATGCTGATCGTGTTGCTACACTTTTTGAAGCACGCATCCACTCCCGCAAGCCCGCCGCCTACCTGACGCACGAGGCCTGGCTGCAGGGTGTGTCGTTTTACGTGGATGAACGCACCATCGTGCCGCGCTCGCTGATTGCCGAGGTCATTGCCGACGGCAGCATCGACTACTGGCTCACAGAATCCACCCACCGGGTGCTGGACCTGTGCACCGGCAATGGCAGCCTGGCTGTGATCGCTGCCCTGACCTACCCAGAAACCGAAGTCACCGGCGCCGATCTGTCGCCCGACGCCTTAGCCGTGGCCGCCATCAACGTGCAGCGCCACGCCCTGCAAGAGCGCATCGTCTTGGTGGAGTCCGACGGGCTGCGTGCTCCTAGCTTGCAGGCCCGTGGCCCCTTCGACCTGATCCTGTGCAACCCGCCTTACGTCAACGCCCACAGCATGGCCGCCCTGCCCGCCGAATACCGGGCTGAACCGCTGCTGGCCCTGGCGGGAGGAGCCGATGGCATGGACTTTGTCCGTACCTTGCTCGCCGAGGCGCCTGCCGTGATGGCGCCAAGCAGCGTGCTGGTGCTCGAAATCGGCAACGAACGCCCCTACTTTGAAGCCGCCTTCCCCAAGCTGGAAGTGGTCTGGCTGGAAACCAGCGCCGGAAGCGATCAGGTCTTGCTGATCACCCGCGAAGCGCTACTCACACACCAACCATGATTACCCTGAAAAACGTCACCTTGCGCCGCGGCGTCAAGGTGCTGCTCGACGGCGCCTCCGTCACCCTGAACCCCGGCGAAAAAGTCGGCCTGGTGGGCCGCAATGGCGCGGGCAAGTCGTCCCTGTTCGCCCTGTTCAACGGCAAGCTGCACGAAGACAGCGGTGAATACTTCATCCCGCCCCAATGGCGCATGGGCCAGGTCGCCCAGGACATGCCCGAAACCGAACAAGGCGCCACCGACTTCGTCGTGGAAGGCGATACCGTTCTGTTTGAGGCCCGTGCCGAAGTCGCCGCCGCCGAAGCCACCGACGACTACAACCGCATGGCCCACGCCTACACCGCCCTGCACGACGCTGGCGAACACGACGCAGCCGCACGCGCTCAGGCACTCATCCTGGGCCTGGGCTTCAAGGTCAGCGAACTGAACAACCCGGTCAACAGCTTTTCGGGCGGCTGGCGCATGCGCTTGCAACTGGCGCGTGCGCTGATGTGCCCCAGCGACCTGCTGCTGCTGGACGAACCCACCAACCACCTGGACCTGGACGCCCTGGTCTGGCTGGAAGCCTGGCTGAAAAAATACGAAGGCACGCTCATCGTCATCAGCCACGACCGCGAATTCCTGGACGCAGTGACCAACGTCACATTGCACATCGACGCTGCCAAGCTGGTGCGCTACGGCGGCAACTACAGCAAGTTCGAGGACATGCGCGCCGAGCAGCTTGAACT
Source organism: Rhodoferax sp. (assembly GCA_046348185.1). Taxonomy (GTDB): domain Bacteria; phylum Pseudomonadota; class Gammaproteobacteria; order Burkholderiales; family Burkholderiaceae_C; genus Allorhodoferax. The sequence goes on from JAXMER010000013.1 coordinate 1,119,528, forward strand.
GCAGCAAGCAGCCTACGCCAAGCAACAGGAAAAGATCGCCCACCTGCAAAAGTTCATTGCCCGCTTCAAGGCCAAGGCCAGCAAGGCCAAGCAGGCGCAAAGCCGCGTCAAAGCACTGGACCGCATGGAAAAGCTCGCGCCGCTGCTGTCCGAAGCGGAATTCACCTTCGAGTTCAAGGAACCGGCCAACCTGCCCAACCCCATGCTCGCCATGAGCGACATCACGGTCGGGTACCCGGCACCCGAGGGCGCACCTGCGGGCACGCCGCCCACACCCATCGTGCACCACATTAACCGCTCGGTGCTGGCGGGTCAGCGCATCGGCATCCTGGGCGCCAATGGACAGGGCAAATCTACGCTAGTGAAAACCATTGCCCGCGACCTGCAGGTCTTGGACGGAACCATTACCGAAGGCAAAGGCCTGAACATCGGCTACTTTGCTCAGCAGGAACTCGATGTGTTGCGCCCCAACGAGAACCCGCTGGAGCACATGATCCGGCTGGTGCGCGACATGACCGCTGCTGGCAAACTCACCAACCAGGCCACGCGTGAGCAGGACCTACGCACCTTCCTGGGCAGCTTCAACTTCAGCGGGGACATGGTCAAGCAGGCCGTGGGCAGCATGAGCGGCGGCGAGAAAGCACGCCTGGTGCTGTGCATGCTGGTGTGGCAGCGCCCCAACCTGCTGCTGATGGACGAGCCCACCAACCACCTGGATCTGGCCACACGTGAGGCTTTGAGCATGGCGCTCAACGAGTTCGAAGGCACGGTGATGCTGGTCAGCCACGACCGCGCCCTGCTGCGCGCCGTGTGTGACGAGTTCTGGATGGTCTCGCGTGGCGGCGTGTCCCCGTTTGATGGTGACCTGGACGACTACCAACGCTACCTGCTCGACGAAGCCAAACGCCAGCGCGAAGCGGCCAAGGATGCCGTCAAGCCGGTGGTCAGACCGGAACCCGTTCCCACGGCCACCATGCCAGTGGCGAACAAGGCAAAAACCAAGGGATCAACCTCGCCCAAGCTCAGGAAAGAGTTTGACGAGGTGGAGGCCCGCATGGCTACGCTCAATGCCGAAGGCGCAGCACTGGAAGGCCAGTTGGCCAGCAACACCCACCCACACGAGATCGCCGAGATCGGCAAACGGCTCAATGCTGTAAACGAAGAACTGGCACATCTGGAAGAGCGCTGGCTGGAATTGAGCGAGCAATTAGACGCGGCATAGCAGCGACGACGAATCGAGTAGGGTGAGGGGTTGCCCCCTCAGCCCTCTCACACCACCGTACGTGCGGTTCCGCATACGGCGGTTCAAGGGGAACGCTGGAGATGCTGGTGGGTGACCACCAGCGAGACCAGTCCGAGTTGCGTGAAGTATCGTACGGGCAGTGCCTGAAACAGGTGTTGGGCCCCGGCATTCCACCATGGGCCATGGCCGTTGACGCTGGACTTCCAGGCCCGCTGGGCATCAAGCCCAAGGGCGAGCAGACGGGCTTCCCGCGTTTTTGGCCTTTTCCACTGCCGCCACAACATTGCCCGAAGGCGTCTGCGCACCCACATATCCAGTGCTTCGATGGCCCTTAGGCTCTGGGTCAGGCTGAAGTAGTTCATCCATCCCCTCAGAACAGGGTTTAGCCTCTCGATGGTTTGGGACAGTGACCTGCCTCTCCCCTCTGCACAGTATGTGCGCACGGCATGCATCAGCCGTTGCGTGCTTTCCTTGGCTATTCGGATTTTGCTGACTCGGTGCACAGTCTGTTGACGCGCGATCAATTTTCCCCAGTTTGACTGAGTAGCGCGCGCCGAAATTTACTCAGGGTGATTAACCTGCCTGCCTCATTTTTGAGCAGGACCAAAGGAGATGATCACCATGAAAGATCTGGGCATTGTTCGGCGCTTGTTTTACCGTGACGGGTTGTCGATTTCAGAGATCGAGAGGCGCACGGGGCTGACCCGGAAGACGATCAGCAAGTGGCTCAGTGCACCTGAGCGCACCGAGCCAAAATATCCACGGCGTATCGCCGAAGACACCAAGATCGCTCCGTTTGCAGCCCAACTGACCAAAGCGCTGGAAGTGGATGCGCGCCGCCCCAAACGGGATCGGCGCACGGCGCTGAAGTTATTCAAGGAAATCCAGGCGTTGGGGTTTGACGGCGACTACAGCCGTGTCACTGAGTTTGTCCGCAGGTGGCGGGATGCTGGTGGGCAAGCGTTGGTCAAGGCGTTTGTGCCTTTGCGATTTGAACTTGGGGAGGCCTTCCAATTCGATTGGAGTGAGGAGCGACTTCTCGTCGGCGGTGTGTGGCGCAAGATACTGGTGGCACACCTGAAGCTGTGTGCCAGCCGAGCCTTTGTGTTGCAGGCGTATCCCACCCAGAGCCACGAAATGCTGTTCGATGCACACACCCGCTCATTCATGGCCTTGGGGGGCATTCCTCGTCGGGGCATCTACGACAACATGCGCACAGCCGTGGACAAGGTCAACAAGGGAAAGAGCCGGGTCGTCAACACACGCTTTGCAGCGATGGCCTCGCACTATCTGTTTGATCCAGACTTCTGCAATGTGGCCAGCGGCTGGGAGAAAGGAGTGGTGGAGAAGAACGTACAGGACAGCCGACTGCGCATCTGGCAGGACGCGGCAAAGGAACGGTTCGGCTCCTTCACCGAACTCAACCTGTGGCTGCTGGCGAGGTGTAGAACGCTATGGCATGAATTGCGCCACCCGGAGTTCGCCGAACACACCATTGCAGAGATGCTCGAGCATGAGCAATCCAGCCTCATGCCCATGGTAGCGCCGTTTGACGGCTATGTTGAAACACTGGGCAAAGTCAGCAGCACCTGCCTGGTGGTTTATGACCGTTGCCGCTACTCCGTACCGTGTGAACTGGCGGGCCAGATAGTCAGTGTGCGGGTGTATCCGGAGCACCTTGACTTCGTCGCGCAAGATGCCGTGGTCGCTAGCCATAGTCGCTGCTTCGAACGCAAGCAAACACGCTACGACTGGCAACACTACATCCCGATCATCGAACGCAAGCCAGGGGCCTTGCGCAACGGTGCACCCTTTGCAGACATGCCGCAACCGCTGTTGCGTTTGCGGGCCTTGTTGCTCAAACGCGATGGAGGCGACCGGGTGATGGCCAAGGTATTGGCTGCAGTTCCCAAATCCGGACTGGAGGCGGTGCTGGTAGCTGTGGACCTGGTACTGGAATCTGGCAATCCGAGTGCCGAACACATTGAAAACGTTCTCAACCGACTGAAGTCAGTGGCGCCACCACAGTCCGTGGAAACGCATCTGGAGGTAAGCGAGGAGCCGATTGCCGATGCAGGTCGTTATGACAGCTTGCGCACGGAGGTGGACCATGCGTGAAGTTGCCACAGAACTCAAGGGCTTGCGTCTTTACGGCATGTCCAGTGCCTGGGATGACCTGGTCGCACAGGGCAATTCCGTGGGTTTGCAAACCGCGAGGTGGCTGGTAGAGCACCTGCTGGATATGGAGCACACCGACAGGGCTATGCGTTCCATCCGCTACCAATTGCACAGTGCCAAGTTCCCGGTGCACCGTGACCTGGCTGGGTTTGACTTCGACCATTGAAGTTGCCCCTTTTTCGCGGACACCTTACCGTTATGGAAGAAGGAGTCCAAAATGCCCAAAACCAAGCCACCGTATCCGGTGCAATTTCGACAGCAAATCATCGAACTGGCGCGAGCAGGCAGAACGCCAGCGCAGCTATCGCGTGAATTCGGGCCATCGGCCCAAAGCATTGCCAACTGGATAGCACAAGACATGCGTGACCAGGGCACCCCACTGTCTGGCAAAGAAGGCTTGAGCAGCGCCGAACGCGAAGAACTGGTGCGTTTGCGTCGCCAACTGCGCCAGGTGCAACTGGAGCGCGACATCTTGGCAAAGGCTACGGCCTGGTTTGCCAGCAAAAGCGAGCGGACGTCCACACCGTCTTTGAGCTCGTGAGCACAAACCAGGCCGACGCCAACCCAGTGAGCGTGCGCGCAATGTGCCGTGTGTTGGGCGTATCACCCAGTGGCTATTACGACTGGCGCAGGCGAGCCCCCAGTGCGCGTGCCACGGCCAATGCGGTGCTCAGCGAAGCCATCCGCCAGATCCACAAGGACAGTGACGAAACCTACGGCATGCCTCGAGTTCACGCCGAACTGCGCGACATTGGCCAAGTGGCAAGCAAGAAGCGAGTGGCCTGTCTGATGCGCAAGGCTGGCATCCGTGGAGTCAGTCGCAGGCGCAGCTTCACCGTCACCACCGAACGCAACCACCGCCAACGCCCGGCTCCAGATCTGGTCAAACGCCAGTTTCACGCTGCTGCGCCCAACCAGCTCTGGGTGGCAGATATGACCTACATCCCCACCTGGACAGGTTTTTTGTACCTGGCAGTGGTGATCGATGCCTTCAGTCGCAAGGTGGTGGGCTGGGCCATGGGGGAGCGCATGACGAGCGAACTGGTTCTGGCGGCGTTGAACATGGCGCTGCACATACGCAAACCCACCAGCGTTATTCACCACTCCGACCAGGGCAGCCAGTACACCAGCATTGCCTTTGGCAACCGCTGCAAGGAGATGGGTGTACGACCTTCCATGGGTACGGTGGGCGACGCCTATGACAACGCCATGGCTGAGAGTTTCTTTGCCAGCCTGGAGTGCGAATTGATCAATCGGCGCAGCTGGAAGACCCAGGCCCAGGCACGCACAGCCCTGTTTACCTGGATCGAGGGTTGGTACAACCCGCGCCGACGCCACTCGTCCATCGACTACCTGTCGCCCATGAACTTTGAAAGGAAATACAACGAACCAACCGCTCACACCCAACACGGGTTGCCCACCGCGGCGTCGCGTTCGTCGCAGGCGACGCACGCCGCCGTGGACAACCCTGCGCCTGTGTCATCATCCGCTTGAGAATCAAGCCAATACCTGTCCGTGGAATCGGGGTAAGTCCAACTTCATTTGGTGCAGGGCGGGGTGCCTTTTGTGGCATCCACTGAACCCGGAAAGCTGCGCATGGTGGCCGGGTGACAGCACCCAAATTCAACGACGCCATATTTGCCAATACTCAAATCAATGTGTACGATACACACCAATGAACAGCGCCAACCTGATTAAAGAGATGCAGCGCGCCGGGTGGCAACTTGACCGCGTGAATGGCTCCCATCACGTTTTCAAGCATCCGAGCCGCCCCGGCATTGTGGTGGTGCCACATCCAAAGAAGGATTTGGGCGTGGGGCTGGTCAAAGCCATCCGGCGGCAGGCCGGTATTTGAGAGGTGAATCGTATGCGTTACCCCATTGCTATCGAAACTGGAAACGAGACCACCGCATGGGGCGTGGTGGTTCCTGACTTGCCCGGCTGCTTTTCGGCTGGCGACACATTGGAAGAAGCGCTGATTCAGGCTGAGGATGCTATCAGCGGATGGATTGAGGCTGCCATTGATGATGGGCAGGACATCCCCGCACCATCGCATATTGAAGCCTTGCGCGCCGCCCATCCTGAATTTGAGAGTTGGATGTGGGCACTGGTGAAGATTGACCCGGCCATGCTGGATGACACCCTGGAGCGGGTCAATATCAGCCTGCCGCGCCGCGTATTGCATCGGCTGGATGCACGCGCACGCAGTGCCGGGGAAACACGTTCGGGGTACATTGCCCGCATGGCTGTAGAAGGACGCGAGCACTTGGCGGCATAAAGAGATACCTCGATGCCCTGGCGCGGTATCAGCGAAAGCCGAACCCAGCAGGTTGTAGCAAGTGCAGGGATAGTCCTTGAAGTGGTCCTCCAAAAGCGGGCGCAGTTACCAAATCGCACAAAAGTAGCAAAATCGACTCGCCCCAGCTAGACCCGCCTCGAAACCGGGTTGAAAAGCCAGTCCTCCCCTGGCCTGCTGGGCATCTTGGCCGGGAGTGGCACGGGAGGTGCTATGGATTTTTCGCCATGGGATTTGTGCGATAGCTTTCGCCTGCATGAGGCCGCTTGTCTTATGGCAGGTGTGTCACCCATCTCTAAGCGAGTACCAAGTAGGGAAGAACTACCGCCGCATGCCATCCCGTACTACGTGAAACTGGCAAAAGCCTATTTTCTGGGCGCGTATGTGTTTGACAGACCGGAAGACAAGCGGTTCCAACGGGAAACACTTCTCATTGGTAACTCCACTGATGGAACAGATAAGCCCGACCTACCTGGTTCGATTGAAAAATTGACGGGTGAATTGGTGTCCCGCGCAGAGCTACAACGCTGGATAGAGGTCGTCGGCATCAAGTCAGTATATTTATTTGCACCGGTCGTGGCCCAGCCCCAGGCCGTGGAGGCTAAACCATTGGCGCCTCCGATGAACACGCAGAAGAGAAAGCGTTCGTCAGCCATTGAAGAAGTATTGCCCTATTTGAACTCTGTGTATCACGAAGGGAAATTCAGAACTATCAAAGACTTCATAAAAGGGCTTGTTGCAAAGTCCGGCGGTGGCGACTCTCCATTCAAGAAATCCGCTAACCATGAAGACTTCTTTTGCATGAAGGACAGCGGAAAAAGCCTCTCCCATAAAGTCATTGCAGACAACATGAAGCGTGTTCGAGAAAACGTCATTCCTTCCTAATTTCCCCGGTTTACCTACCTAGGATTTCTGGGATTTCTGGGGGCGGACTCTTCGGCTCAGGTCAACGCAATCAAGCGTTGCCACATCGCAAACGACGCGATGAACTGAGGCCGAAACTATGAAAACCGCAACCCCCTCGCCGCTGGTTCAAAACATGCTGGCGCAATACCCACCGCTGGAGGCTGTCACTCGCCCCACTGTAGAAACCGCAGCAGCGGCACACTACCTGAATCGCCGCCCGCAGACCCTGCGCACATGGGCGATGAATTCCGGAACTGGCCCGGTCAATTGCATTCGCATCAATGGCCGCTTAGCCTGGCCTGTTGCTGAACTGCGCCGAGTGTTGGGGGTGGTGTGATGAAAGCCACAATTCACCGCCTGGCACTTGCTATCTGGTGTGCCGCACCTTCTCAATGGCTCAAGCTGTGGAGGTCTGCCAAATGAAGAAAGCCCCGACACAGACCAATGCGACCGGGGCTTACGGTGAGCAACTTTCGTTCCTACCGCCACCTCCATTTTCTCCTAGCTGGCCGACAAAAGGAACCCTTGCTGACCGTGCGCTTGGGATGCTGATGGATGGCAGGATGATTGACCACCCCGATTTTGAGTGCAGCACGCAAAGCTGGCGACTTGGGGCCGTGATATTCACGCTACGCACACTTGGGTGGCCTATCGATACCATCGAAATTCCCAGTCCCACGGAGCAATGCCCTGACCGGGTGATTGCCCTGTACCACCTGCCCGGCAAGTACGTTGCCGAAGCACTGGCACTGAATGGAGGCCGCGCATGTTGAATGACATTGACCGCGCACTTGACGCCCTGCGCGCGATACCGCCTGACCTTGAACGCGATTCGTGGGTACGCGCTGGAATGGCGGCACAAGCTGCTGGCCTGGACTTTGACACTTTCAACGACTGGAGCGCTGGCGCAGGCAATTACAGCGAGAATGCCGCCCGCGAAACATGGCGCAGTTTCAAACCCGGCAAAGGCGTAGGGGCTGGTACCCTTTACCGCATGGCTGCGGAGCATGGGTGGCGCATGAATGGTGTCAAACCAACGAGCAAGCCCAAGGCCCTTGCTAGGCCCATTGAAGCGCCCGCAAAGCCACGACCTGGCACAGGTGCTGCGGAGATATGGGAACGCTGCGAGGCAGCTACAAACGCCCATCCGTACATTACAGCCAAGCGTGCCGCTGGTGTGCCGTTGGACGCTTTGCGCGTGGTACCTGCTGGTGACAGTTTGCACATTGCCGGTCAGAGCATGGCCGGGTTCCTGATGGTGCCAGCTTATGCACCAGAGGGTGAACTCCAGAGCGCCCAGTTCATACCGTCGCCCGGTGCTGGCAAGAAAGTAAACCTGCCCGGTGCGAGCATGGCTGGGGCTACTTTCACCATTGGGCCGAACGAGGGCCCTGCCTATCTGTGCGAAGGCATTGGTGCTGCATGGGCTGTCTGGCAGGCTACCGGACACCGCGCTGTAGTGTGTTTCGGCTGGGGCAATGTTCGCAGGGTTGCAGAGAACCTGCGCGCGCGCGACCCAAGCGCCCGTCTGGTCCTGGTGCCTGATGTGGGCAAGGAGTCGGACGCTGCCAAGATTGCACAGACCGTAGGCGCTGCCGTAGCTACCATGCCCGCTGGGTGGGACAAGAACAGCGACGTGAACGACCTGATGCAGCGCGAGGGCTTGGATGTGCTGGCTGCATTGCTGGAGTCCGCACAACAGCCGCCCGCACCTGCGCAGGACGTTCACCCCCTGGCGCGATACGTGGACATTGACGGTACAGCCAAGCCGCCGCGCTGGGTCATACCGGGGTTTATCGGGCATGGCGTGACCGTGATTGCCGGGGCGCATGGCGTGGGCAAGACGACAGCGCTACTCCCGCTGGCACTGACCGCCGCAGGGCTGCATGGGGGCGACTTGATGCCGCGTCAATGGAGGCATGTTGTTTACATCACTGAGGATGTGGAACAGGCCCGGCGCATATTGGCGGGCATCGTGGGCCATGGTGGCATGGGGCTGGCACTGGAGGCCGTGCGCGAGCGCGTGCATATCGTGGAGGCCGTGCGCCTTGACCCGGCATTCGTTGCACAAGTGGGCGTGACCTACCGTGAGCAATTCACCCGCACGGTGGAGGGTGTGCAAGTTTTGCCGCTGGTGGTGTTGGACACCAAGAGCGCCGTACTGGCGCAGGAGTCCGAAAACGACAACGCGGAAGCATCCGCCATGATGGCCGCGCTCAAACAGGGCTTTGACGGGCTGCCGGTGTGGCTTATCGGCCATGTTGCCAAGGCGAATTTGAGCCGTAACGATGCACTGACTGCACGGGGTGCCAGTGCAATCGAGGGCGATGCAAACCAGACCCTGTTTCTCATTCGGGAGGGTGAGAGCCGTTTTTTGGTGCAGGGCAAGACCCGGTTCGAGCCATGCTGGCCAGAGCTTGAAATTACCAGCTACACCGCGCAGACCGTGGAGCCGGACGAGTTTGGCAACCTGGAAACGGTAACCCTGCGCTGGGGCATTGCCGCACCGCCGCAACAGACCCGCAAGGAGGCCGCAGAACAGGCCGCAGAGCGCCAGCGACAGGAGGACGAGGCCGCCCTACGGCAAGAGGTGCGCGACGCCGTAGAGACCGCCTGGCAGCTTGGCAACCCGCTGGGGCGGGCTGGTGTGCGGGCGAAGGTGCGACGCAAGGCGCAGGACGTGGTGGCGACGCTGGAAAACCTTCTGAGTGAGCGATGGGTGTACGAGGTGCAGGTGCCCGCTGCCATTCGCGCAGTGAACAGCAAGGCCGCGTTTCTGGTCAATCTATCGACCGTGGAACATGAAGCGGTTTTGGCTGGGGCTGACCTGCCTGCGCAAAAGCTGGTGGTGCCGCAAAGCTGGCGTAAACCGGCAATTCCACCCGTTCCCACACCAGAAGAGCAATCAGAGGGGAATAGCCATGGTGAACCGTGAATTCCACTCGTTCCCGTTTCACCCGTTCCCTAAGGAAAAAAGATTGGGAACGGGTGGAATCAGAGAAATTCTGATGTCCACACCGCCCGTTTCACTTGTTCCCGGAACGTTTGGGAACGGGTGGGAATGGGTGGGAACGGGTGAACTTTTTAGGGGGGCTGGCAATGGCTGCTAAATCCCCCTTTTCTGGTGCAATCGACCTGTTTGGCATGGCGACCCAGCCCCCGCGCACCAAAGACCGACCAGAGGCCGCCGCGCTGGTGGAAGTGCTAAAGGCGCTGCGTGCCCATCCTGCCGTGTCCTGGTGCGAACGGATGAACAGCGGAGCCGCCAAGGTGGGCAATCGCTTTATTCGGTTTGGCTTTAAGGGGTGCCCGGATGTGTTGGGCCAATTGCGTGACGGCCGTCTGCTGGGCGTCGAGGTGAAGAGCCCCACCGGAAAGCTGAGACCCGAGCAATCCGATTTTCTCGAGCGGGTGCGTAGTACTGGCGGCGTGGCATTCATGGCGCGTGACTGCCAAGACGTTTTTCAAGCCCTTGGGACTACCTGGAAAGGGAACCAATGAAACACGGTGTTTCAATCAAGGCACAAATTCTGGATTTGCGCCGTGGTCATTCTCTGCGCGAGGTGGCCAGCATGGCTGGTTTGCCATTGGGCACGGTCAAGTGGACTTACCCCGATTCCACGGACAGGTATTGGCTTGATTCTCAAGCGGATGATGACACAGGCGCAGGGTTGTCCACGGCGGCGTGCGTCGCCTGCGACGAACGCGACGCCGCGGTGGGCAACCCGTGTTGGGTGTGAGCGGTTGGTTCGTTGTATTTCCTTTCAAAGTTCATGGGCGACAGGTAGTCGATGGACGAGTGGCGTCGGCGCGGGTTGTACCAACCCTCGATCCAGGTAAACAGGGCTGTGCGTGCCTGGGCCTGGGTCTTCCAGCTGCGCCGATTGATCAATTCGCACTCCAGGCTGGCAAAGAAACTCTCAGCCATGGCGTTGTCATAGGCGTCGCCCACCGTACCCATGGAAGGTCGTACACCCATCTCCTTGCAGCGGTTGCCAAAGGCAATGCTGGTGTACTGGCTGCCCTGGTCGGAGTGGTGAATAACGCTGGTGGGTTTGCGTATGTGCAGCGCCATGTTCAACGCCGCCAGAACCAGTTCGCTCGTCATGCGCTCCCCCATGGCCCAGCCCACCACCTTGCGACTGAAGGCATCGATCACCACTGCCAGGTACAAAAAACCTGTCCAGGTGGGGATGTAGGTCATATCTGCCACCCAGAGCTGGTTGGGCGCAGCAGCGTGAAACTGGCGTTTGACCAGATCTGGAGCCGGGCGTTGGCGGTGGTTGCGTTCGGTGGTGACGGTGAAGCTGCGCCTGCGACTGACTCCACGGATGCCAGCCTTGCGCATCAGACAGGCCACTCGCTTCTTGCTTGCCACTTGGCCAATGTCGCGCAGTTCGGCGTGAACTCGAGGCATGCCGTAGGTTTCGTCACTGTCCTTGTGGATCTGGCGGATGGCTTCGCTGAGCACCGCATTGGCCGTGGCACGCGCACTGGGGGCTCGCCTGCGCCAGTCGTAATAGCCACTGGGTGATACGCCCAACACACGGCACATTGCGCGCACGCTCACTGGGTTGGCGTCGGCCTGGTTTGTGCTCACGAGCTCAAAGACGGTGTGGACGTCCGCTCGCTTTTGCTGGCAAACCAGGCCGTAGCCTTTGCCAAGATGTCGCGCTCCAGTTGCACCTGGCGCAGTTGGCGACGCAAACGCACCAGTTCTTCGCGTTCGGCGCTGCTCAAGCCTTCTTTGCCAGACAGTGGGGTGCCCTGGTCACGCATGTCTTGTGCTATCCAGTTGGCAATGCTTTGGGCCGATGGCCCGAATTCACGCGATAGCTGCGCTGGCGTTCTGCCTGCTCGCGCCAGTTCGATGATTTGCTGTCGAAATTGCACCGGATACGGTGGCTTGGTTTTGGGCATTTTGGACTCCTTCTTCCATAACGGTAAGGTGTCCGCGAAAAAGGGGCAACTTCAACCATCTGTGCACGCTCTGGCGCATTCAAAGACAACCCAAGGGTTCGTGAACTATTCACCTTGCCGCCCATTCAATTGTCCTTGAGTGCTTTGCCCTCCGCTGTCTAGCGCGCATCAAGCCTAAGACCAAGCCCGAGGCTATTGCAGTGTTTCGCTATCTGGCCGACGCCGAGCGCATTGATGACAGCGAGACGGAGGGCATTCTGCTGAACCTGATTGGATGACCGCCCCTGTTTTGCAACCTAGACACCAACCCCAGGTTACGCCAAGGTTACGCCGAAACCCGCATAGACAAAAGACCATGGAAGTCACCAAAAATCACCAAAAGTCAGCAAGACGCAGCAAGATGTCAGCAGCAGTATCACCCCCTAACGGCGCTGGATGTCGACCATGCCAGGGCCTGCCACGCACATCATTTCCAATGCCCCCAGTGCATATCGGCGGGGCGTGGGGCTGGGTACGGTAGTCGATGCGATGTGGGGCGGGTGTTGTGGAGTGCCTATAACGGCTGACCCTGCAAGTTAGCGGCTGAGTTAGTGTGCATTGATGCGCAACACAAAGACTGGCACTGGCAGGTTAACGGCGTGGTTAACGACCGAAACGGGGTTTACAAAAGTATCCAGAAAGTTACCAGCCAAAACAGCGTCTTGGGCTGGGCTATACATCGGGCTACACGCGGAACCAGCGTCACAGCTTCCGCAATGCTAACGAATGCTGGTAGGATTCTCCCATGTTGTGGTGGCCCGGTGGGGCCGGCGCTGTCCCAAAGCATCTTCTTAGCCGAGAAACGGGGTTTGCATTGGTTGGTCCGCTCCAACCCCTCGGTAACGGTCCCTATTCATTTTTGGAGACGTCGGATGCCCCCAGTCTATCGACTTCGATTTTTCTTCGATGGCGTAAGCGGGATTTGCCTCTGGTCAGGCAACGCCGCGACCACTGAGAAATTTGACTATCCCATTGAAGTTGACAGCTTGCCGTTGCCACGGGAAGTCGTCGAAGCAGCCGAACCCCTGATAAGTCGATACACAGCTTTCGCCGCGAAAAACTTTGTTTGGCCTCCTGACGATTCGCTTGAGCGGTTTCGCGTCGACGCCATCAGCTTCCTTGAATATCTTCGCCACCACCTACCCAGTGACTTCGAACTTGTGGATGAGTCGTGGTTTTGAGCTCGTCGCGCGTGTGTCTGTAGTACTGAGCGGCGTCAACCCGTCCGCGCAGGGGTAAACTGAGGACATGCACCCGACACTAGAACTTCTGCAAGGAGTCACCGGGCCGCGCAGCAATTCCATGGGAGGGGTTTGTGAGCATGAATAACGACGCGTACGCCGCCGCACTTGCTGAAATTGAGGAAGGCCGTTTGGACAAGGGCACTTGGGCACGGGCCTTTGCTGATTCGGGCGGCGATGAGTCCAAGGCGAAAGCCTTCTACATCAAGGCTCGCGCGGAATCGATAGAAAGTGCGGCAGCATGGCCCGACACTCAACCACCAGTTGACGATGCGCCCAAAAATCGCGAGGCACCAGAACTAAAAAGCGTTAGTGCAACTCCTGCCACCGAACCCACGGACTACTACGAGGAAGCACTCGGGGAAAGAACGCCGATTACTACATTGACAAGTTTCACGCCTTTGACAAAAAGGGGCCGGGACTCCATGCAAGCTGGAACTGGGCGGCATTCTTCTTCACTGGTTTTTGGGCGCTGTACAGGAAGATGTACGGATGGTTTTTTGCTTGGTGTTTCTTCGGCGCGGTCGGCGCTACGCTACTGAAGGTGCCGAGTCCCCAAGTTCATCAATGGGTGGGGATAGCCTGCATAGCCAGTTATTTGGGGTTCGCCGCATACGCAAACTCCCTATATCACACCAAAATCAAGAAAAAAATTAAGGCTACTCAGAGGGGAGTCCCGAATGCATCCTTGGTCAGCAGCAGGCTTTCCTACGGCGCAGGCGTGAACGCCTGGGTTGCATATGGTTTCGGTACCGTTTTTGGTGTGGGTATCGTCGCAGCGGTGGCGCTGCCGGCGTATCAGGACTACCAGAAGAGGCAGGCAGCGGCCGCAAAGCCAGTCCAGTCACCTGCGCCTCAACTTGACTTGTCCGAATTCCAGAAGGCACCAAACTCTCTAACAGGCACAGGCGGGGAAAAAGGTGCGATAACGCAGTCAGCAAGACGAAGCGAAATCGAAGATTTCCTTAATGAAGCACCAAAAACCTCCCAAACTGCAACATGGTCAGGAAATTCTTTCGACAAACTTGACAGCGTAAATGAAATTGCAGCGCGTGCAAGACAGTTTCCTCAACTGAACGAGCCGCGTGCATGGGTAATCCCCCCGTTTTGCAGTGCAGCCAGAAGTAGAACGGTTACGCAGCCATGGCCAGTCGCTGCTTTGGGGTAATGCCGCCCAGGGCCATATTTGGGCGGTCGTGATTGTATTTCCACAGTGAGCGTCCTGTCATCCCATCTTGAATCGGGTTGTTTTTGCCAAGACGATGGTGTCCACCTAATTTTGGCGGACACCTATGCATCCCAAATCTCCTATTCGTCGCACCCACTCCCCCGAATTCAAAGCCCTGGTGCTGGCTGCTTGCGCGCAGCCTGGCACCTCCGTTGCCGCAGTCGCACTGAGTCATGGGCTTAACGCCAACGTCGTGCGCAAATGGCTAAGCGGGCGCGGCATGAAGCGCTGCGGTCTGTCTGTACCGGCTGGTCTGAAGCAGCCGATGGTACCCATGCAATTTGTCCCGGTGGGCCTGACCGCGGCCAGTCCTGGTGTACCTTGCGGTTTGAGGCCTGACATTCGCCTGGACCTTGACCTGGGTGCCCTGCAAGTCAAGCTGCACTGTGCCCGTGTCGCCGGGGCGTCTATGGCTGCTGTGCTGTACAGCCTAGCGCAGATGGTGGAGCGCGCATGATCCGCATTGACGCACTCTGGCTATGCACCCACACGCAGGACATGCGCGCCGGAGCAGATCGCCTGCTCAGCGTGGTGGTCAACACCCTGGGCAAAGCCCAGGCCCATCACGGATACCTGTTCGCCAACGCCCGTGCCAGCCGTATCAAGCTGCTGGTGCACGACGGCTTTGGTGTATGGTGTGCCACACGGCGGCTGCACGCGGGGCAGTTTGCCTGGGTGAAACGCGATGGTGCGTTGGCACCAGCACTGCAACTCAGCCGCCAGCAGTTTGACGCCCTGGTGCTAGGCCTGCCCTGGCAGAGGCTGGAGGAATTGAGCGTCATCGGTCGCACCTGAACGACTGCGTGGCGTGCTGCGGCACAGGGCCAGTTGGTTGACATCGCAATCGCCAATAGCGCGCATGATTGGACTGAGGCACTATTGCGCACATGTCCGGCAATTGCGCACCCAGCATTGATCTCACACAGATCACCCCCGAGGTGGCGCAGTTCATTGACCAGTTGCAGGAGCAGGTCAAATCACAAGCCCAGGCACTCGAGCACAAGAACGTTGAGATCAAGCGCAAGGACGCAGAAATTACCTGGCGCGATGCCAAGCTGGAGAAGATCGGCTTCGAACTGGCGCGTCTGAAGCGCTGGAAGTTCGGTGCCAAGACCGAGGCCATGAGTGCCCAGCAGCGGGCCTTGTTTGAGGACACCCTGGTGGAAGACGAGGCCAGCCTGCAGGCACAACTCGCAGCGCTGCAAGCGCAGTTGCCTGAGTCCGCCAAAGCACCCAAATCACCACCGCGCAAACCCTGCCGCCAGGCACTGCCCGAGCACCTGCGCCGTGTGGAGCACCGCCACGAACCCGAGGACACCCATTGCCCCAATCCGGACTGCGCCCAGCCCATGCAGCGCATGGGCGAGGATGTCAGCGAACGCCTGGACATCGTGCCGGCCGAGTTCTTCGTGCACCGCCACATTTACGGCAAATGGACCTGCCGCTGCTGCCAGACGCTGCGCCAGGAGCCAGCGGAACTCGATGTGATCGATGGGGGCATCCCCGCCAGTGGGCTGGTGGCGCACACGCTGATCAGTCGTTTCGCTGACCACCTTCCGTACTACCGGCAGGAGCAGATCAATGCCCGCAGTGGCGTGCACACGCCGCGCTCCACGCTGGCAGCTTGGGCCGGGGCAGGAGGCGCGGCACTGGAGCCACTGTATGAGGCGCATCGGCGCTTCATCCTCAGTGGCACAGAGTTGCATGCCGACGAGACCCCCATCCCTTTGCTCGATCCGGGATCGGGCAAGACGAAGAAGGCCTATATGTGGGCCTATGCGCGCAGCCCGCATGACACACACCGGGGCGTGATCTACGAGTTCTGCACGGGACGCGGGGGGCAATATCCGCTGGCCTTTCTAGGCGGGGACAGAGCGGGGCCTGCACCTGAGCCGCCCTGGAAGGGTACGCTGCTGTGTGACCAATACGCGGGCTATAACGCGGTGCTCGATACGCGCGCATATCCACTGCGCAAGGCTGCGGCCTGTGCCGCTCATGCCCGACGCAAATTCGAGGAGCTCAGCCGTGGCGGCCCCAGTGCCAGCGCGCTGGCCAATGATGCCCTGCAACGGTTCGCGCGGATTTACCAGGTGGAGGGTCTGCTGGTACACATGGATGCTGCGCAGCGCCAACAGGCACGCCAGCAAATGAGCAAACCGTTGTGGGATGAGCTCAAGGCGTGGATGCAACTCGAAGGCTCCAGGGTGCTGCCTGGTAGCAAGGTGCGCCAGGCTCTGGACTACAGCTTGCAGGCCTGGGATGCACTGACACTGCACCTCAATGACGGGGCCGTGGCCATTGACAACAACCATCTGGAACAACAAATCAAGCCCTGGAAGCTCGGTGCGAAAAACTGGTTGTTCATCGGCAGTGAACTGGCCGGCCAACGCGCCGCCATCGTGATGAGTCTGGTGCAGTCAGCAAAGATGAATCGCGTGGAACCCTGGGCTTACCTGCGCGACGTGTTGGCCCGTATCCACACCCACCCCAACGCACGTATCGACGAGTTGTTGCCACATCGCTGGAAACCCGCAGTTCCAGCCTGAGCCTCTGCGCGTTTGGACCAGGGGTGGGAAGACCAGACGCTCACTTTCCACATCCATTGCGTGGCGTATAGCTGGACCTCATCCAGGTCCTGCCAGTAATGCTGTGACAGCCACTCGTATCGAACGGTCCGGTTAAATCGTTCCACGTAGGCATTCTGTTGGGGCTTGCCCGGTTGGATGTATTCCATCCGGATTCCCCATTTCTCTGCCCAGCGGCGAAGCCCATCGCTGATATTTTCCGGCCCGTTATCGCAACGTATGGTTGCCGGCTTGCCGCGCCAGGTAATGATTTGCTTGAGCGCACGAATCACCCTCTCCGACGGCAGCGAGAAGTCAATCTCTATGCCCAGCGCTTCCCGGTTGAAGTCGTCAATCACGTTGAACAATCGGATGCTGCGACCATCTTCGAGTTGGTCATGCATGAAATCCATGGACCACACCTCATTGATCGCCTGTGGCACGCTCAGTGGCTCGGGCTTGGCCCTTATCAGCCGTTTGCGCGGCTTGATGCGCAGGTTCAGCTCCAGTTCACGGTAGATCCGGTAGACGCGCTTGTGATTCCATTGGAAGCCTTTGACGTTGCGAAGGTACAGGTAGCACAGGCCAAATCCCCAGGTCCGATTGTTGTCCGTCAGACGCAGCAGCCAGTTGGCAATCAATGCGTTCTCTGCGCTGGTACGCGATTCGTACCGGAAGCACGACTCGCTTATCGAAAAAACCCGGCACACAAAATTAACCGGCAACCCACGCTGGGTGACAACCTCTTTGGCCATCTCGCGCCGACGAGACGGCCGACTTACTTTTTTGCGAGGTACTCCGTGGCGATTTCGGCCTTGAGTTTCTCCTCGACGTACATCTTGCGCAGACGCCGGTTCTCTTCTTCGAGCTCCTTCATGCGCGCCATCATGGAGGTGTCCATGCCGCCGAACTTGGCGCGCCACTTGTAGAAAGTTGCCACGCTGATACCGAGCTCACGGCACAGATCGGGAACACCAATGCCAGCCTCAACGCGCTTGAGCGCTTCGATGATCTGGCTGTCGGAAAACTTGGACCTCTTCATGTAGAAATTCTCTCCGAGAAATTTCTACTTCTGACGTCACCGGATTTTTGGGGGGATTACCCATGGGCTGCGGTAATCGCATGGCAAGAGAGCAAAATGCGGGTTGATAAAAGCCCGGCAAACGAGGCGCTTCATAACGCGGTCGGTACTGTGTTGGCTGGGTTGAAAGAAAACAAAGGCGTGTGTCGACCAGGGCGTGTAGAAATTGTGAGTGCTACCGAAGCAAGTGAGTCATTTCCTGCTGGTACGCAACTTACCCTTCTTGAGTGCGACCGATAGATGGTCGCAATGGGCATTCCACGCCCAACCTCATTGGCGGCAGTGTCAATCGCCGTGCCGACTCCGACACAGAGTTTTTGAATTTGCTTTGGCCTCAGGGATAAGAAGGATTGCACACGCAATCGATACTCTGGGCCCGGTATGCTCCCAAAGCAGTTCACCAAGGTAGCGCGACGCTGGCCGGACTGAGCGGCATCAATCCATGCATGTTTGATTGCCCCCGGCACGATGACAGGCATTGCCGGGAATGTGGCCAGGATTCGCCTGACCGGCAAAGGGAATCAGCGTCTGTCAGGCTCTCACTGACTTGTGTCTAACCACCCAACGCCTCACTTCCCAATCGCGTCCACACTTGGTTTCTCTGGAGCGACTTCAACGGGCGATTTCCGATGGGTTGCGCGACCAGCCTTCTGGTGTGAATGGGCACATTCTATGCGGCACGGATGGCGTGACATTGCGTGACGCAGCGAAGCGCTGTCCTGGAGCAACCGAACTGTTGCGGCAGGCAAGCGCAGCGGGGCTGGGGCTGGGGCTGGGGCTGGGCAGAGGATGCGGCAATTCTGGCCTTCATGTTCTGCTTAGCCGCTGGGCGCGAATGAGCTTCAAATGGTAGGAAACCATGTACCGGTGGCTACATGGTGGCTACACAGCTTTCAAAAAGCCACAAACAAAAAAGCCCGCTATCACTTCAATAGCAGGCTTTCTATGTACCACAAGGGCTATTTGGTGGGAACTGAGAGGCTCGAACTCTCGACCTACGGATTAAGAGTCCGCTGCTCTACCAACTGAGCTAAATTCCCGAAAACTATTGGTGGGACCTGCGGGGCTCGAACCCACGACCAACGGATTAAAAGTCCGCTGCTCTACCAACTGAGCTAAGGTCCCGACCGGCTTGCCGCAGCAATTTGCGACAAGCCTCAGATTATAGCGTCTTTTCGTGGGGACTCGACTCCACGCGAAGCAATTTCATCCATGATCCAGCCCGCGGCGCACATGCCAAATGTGGCCGTTACCGCCACCACCGATCCATAACCGTGGCAGTTGAGGGAGTGGTCCCCTTGGGCCACGCCGCATGATGCATCGGCGGGTGCCACTGCCTCACGGCTGAAGACGCAGCTAACGCCGATGCGTTTGCCGTTTTTTGGCGCGTCGTGGTGCTTGCGCAAGCGGTATCGCAGTTGCGCAAGCAAGGGGTCGTGCGTGGTTTCGCTCAGGTCGGCGATGTCGACCTTGTGCGCCAGGCGTTTGCCACCAGCGGCACCGACCGACACGAATAGCGCGCGCGAACCGCGCGCCCAATCGGCCATGGCAGTTTTGGCCCGGATCTGGTCACAGGCGTCTATGACGGCCTGCACCCCATCGGGCAACAAAGCGGGCCAGTTGTCGGGTTCTACAAAGGCATCAATGGCCCGCACGGTGCAGTCCGGATGAATGCGGGCAATGCGCTGACGCATGGCATCGGTCTTGGCCATGCCCAGCGTAGCCGTTTCCGAGTGAACCTGGCGGTTAATGTTGGATTCGGCCACGTGGTCCAGGTCGATCAGGGTCAACTGCCCAACGCCACTGCGCGCCAGCGCTTCAGCCGCCCAGGAACCCACGCCTCCGATGCCCACGACTGCCACGTGCGCCCGGCGCAGCGCCTGGGCACCCGCAACGCCGTACAGGCGTTCCAGGCCCGCAAAGCGGCGGTTCAGGTCCGGCGCCAAGGCGTCGTCTGGCAGCACCATGCGGGAACCCGGCTCAGCGTAGACGCGATTGGCGATCCTTGGCGGCTTGTGCCGCCTCGGTGCCAGGGTACTTGGCAATCAGGTCGTCCAGGGTGCGGCGCGCGCCTTTGGTGTCCTTGAGTTCCAGCTGGCAATTGGCAATGGCCAGCAGCGCTTCGGGCGCTCGCATATGGTCATCAGCATTCGCCATCAGTGCGCGAAAGCTGGCCAACGCGTCCTTGTAGTCTCGCGTGGCGTACTGGGCATTGCCCAGCCAGAACAGGGCTGAAGGGCGGTAGCCGGTCTTGGGAAACCGGTTCAGAAAATCGACCAGAGCAACCTGCGCGGCTGCAAATTCGCCACGGCGAAAAGTGGCCATGGCCGTTTCAAAGTCCCGGCGCTCGGTCGGGTCGGCCATGAACTCGCGCCCATCCACACTGACTTTGGCAGGCTCAAACCGACGCAGGCGCTCATCCACCGACTGCGAAGTATCCTTTTGCTGGCGCTGCACCTCGGCAAGATCACGCGCCATCTGCTCTTGCTTGCCTTGCAGTTGCGCAAGTTCGGATCGGCTGGTGTCGAGCTGGCCCTGCAGTTCGATGAGGCTGCGACGCAACTGGGCCTTGTCCTCTTCCGAACGGCGCGCCTCATCGGCCAGACGCGTTTCCAGACTCTGGACTTTCTGGCGCAAGTCCAGGATGGCCTTGCGCGCCTCGTCGTCGTCAAACAGGCCAGCACAGGCACTGCCCATGCTAGTTGCAGCCAATAGCGCCAGCACCCATTTGCGCCCCGGCATCATGCGTTCCATGACTGGCACCCGGCTTAGCGGTAGACGATCTCAGCGCGGCGATTCTTGGCCATGGCCTCTTCGGTCGAGCCCTGGACGGCCGGTTTTTCCTTGCCAAAGCTCACGGCTTCCATCTGGCTATCCGAAACGCCGAGCAGACCCAGGGCACGGCGTACGGCTTCCGCACGGCGTTGGCCTAGTGCCAGGTTGTACTCACGACCACCACGCTCGTCGGTATGGCCTTCGATGGCGATCTTGCGGGTCTTGTCGCCGCTGAGGAACTTGGCGTGCGCCTCCACGACCGACTGAAATTCGGGCTTGATGACGTAGCTGTCGTAATCGAAATACACCATGCGGTTGGTTCCCGTCATGAACGCTTTCGCACGTTCTTTGTCCAGATCCACAGCAGCTACCGGGCGCTGGCTGACACCGCTGCCGTCGGCGGTACCTTGGGTCACAGCAGCACCGGTCTTGTCTTCTACCGGCACGTCATTGAGCTTGACACCCGAGCTGCAGGCCGTCAGCGCAGCGGCCAATGCGGCCACCCAGATCAATCGATTCATTCGTACTACTCCTTGTTGAACTGAAACACGAAACTACTTTTGCACCGGGCCCCAGTCGGGCTCCCGGATATCGCCACCCTGCCCAGCCAAACGGGCCTTGATTTTCCCGTCGAGCGTGGTGGTCATCAGGGCTTCCTTGCCCGACTGGTGAGTGGCATAGATGATGAGGCGGCTGTTGGGTGCGAAGCTGGGGCTTTCGTCAGCCGTGGTGTCGGTGATGGCAGTGGTGGCGCCCGTCGCCAACTCCATGACGTGCAATTTGAACACGCCGTTCACCCGCGAAATATAGGCCAGCCAGCGCCCATCGGGGCTAAGGGCAGGTGAAATGTTGTAAGTGCCGGTAAACGTAACGCGCTCGGCGCTACCGCCGCTGGCGGGCATACGATAAATCTGCGGTGCACCACCACGGTCACTGACAAAGTACATCCACTTGCCGTCTTGTGTGAAAGTGGGCTCGGTGTCGATAGAGCCCGACTGCGCCAGACGGCGCGGCTCGCCACCATTTGCGGGGTCCAGCGCATACAGCTGCGAGCCGCCATCACGTGTCAGCGTGGCGGCGATCGTCTTACCATCCGGCGACCAGGCCGGGGCACTGTTGGAACCCTTGAAGTTGGCAACCAGACGGCGCTTGCCCGTGGCCACATCGTGCACGAAGATCACCGGCTTGCGCGACTCGAACGACACGTAGGCCAGCTGGTTGCCGTTGGGCGCCCAGGCCGGCGAGATGATGGGTTCGGCACTGCGCAGGGCACTTTGTGCGTTCTCGCCATCGGCATCGGCCACCCACAGGTTGTACGAAGCGCCCGCCTTGGTGACGTAGGCGATGCGGGTCGAGAACACGCCTTTCTCGCCGGTCAGTTTTTCATACACGAAATCCGCAACGCGATGCGCAGCCAACCGAACGTCTGCTGGCACCACGGCATAACTCTGACCACCCAGCTCTTGGCCGCGCACCACGTCCCACAAGCGCACGCGCACATCAAAGCGCCCATCCGCGAGTTTTGTGATGCTGCCCGTCACCAGGGCATCGGCACTCTTCTGGCGCCAGCTGGACATGTCGGGGCGGGCGTTCTCGTCGAGCACGGCGCCCGCCACATCGACCGGACGAAACTGGCCGCTGCGCTCCAAGTCAGCCTGCACGATGGCGCCGATCTTGTGGGGTGCACTGTCGTCACCCCGGAAACTGGCAACAGCAATCGGCACCTGGGTCAGGCCCACACCGGTCACTTCAACACGAAACTGCGCCCAGGCCGGGAGGCACAGGCACAACATTCCAATCCACTGGAGGAAACGCTTCATCATGGCGGCATTATCCCAAGGTTGTGATTACCGCATCGTCGTCAATGCGGGGTTGCGAAAAACCCAGCGTGGGCTGGGTGATGGTAGTAAGGGCACGTTCACGCACCGTGCGGGCGTTCTGCGACTCCTGCGTGCGTGCCGCTTCGCGGTGCCAGAGGTGAAACACTTCGGTGGCACAAAACCCGTTCTTGCGAACCACGCCCGCATGGTGCAATCGCAATACGAAATCCGCGTCCTCATGCCCCCACCCCACGAAAGACTCGTCAAATCCGTTGACCCGCTCATAGTCGGTGCGCCACACGCCCATGTTGCAGCTGCGGATCCCCTTCCAGCTGAATTGGGCATGGCAGCGGTAGCCGCCATCGGGCAGTCGCAACAGGTGGCTCAGCTTGCTCGCCCTGCCCCGCAGGCGTTGACCCAGCCAGTACGCAGCACCCCGCCCGGTGACGGATTCGCGGCCCTGGACCACCTGTTCAGTCAGTTCGGGCGACAGCAGCACGCGACTGCCGTTGACAAAGTGGCCCGGCCGCGCAAGGCGGCGATGCTGCGCGATGAAGTCCACTTCGGGAACGCAATCGCCATCCATCAAGACAACGTAGTCGCCCCGCGCGGCAGCTACGCCTCTGTTGCGAACGCGGGAAGCGGTAAAACCCACATCGGGATGCCAAACATGGGTTAATCGCAAGGTCTTGGACACCGCCGCCTGCAGCACCGACTGCTGATGCTCATCGCGTGAACCATCGTCCGCCACCACCACTTCGAAATTCCGGTCAGTTTGCGCGGCCAAGCCACGCAATACTGCCAGCAACGCATCACTGCGGTTGTAGGTGGTGATGACCACGGATATCAAGGGAGAAGCGGGCATTTTGAACTAGACTACGCGGCTGCCACGAACGGCTGGCGCTACGCAGCGAGGCCGAATACTACCACCCCTGATGAGCAAGATTTCCGTCTACATCATTGCCTACAACGAAGCCCAGAAAGTGGCCGCCACCATTGAGAGCGTGCGTTGGGCCGATGAAGTGATTGTTGTGGACTCCTGGAGCACCGACGGCACACCCGACATTGCCACCCAGATGGGCGCCCGTGTGGTGCAGGTGGAGTTCAAGGGTTTTGGTGACCTGCGCAACCGGGCCGTCGAGGCCTGCACGCACGAGTGGATTTTCAGCCTGGACGCCGACGAGCGCTGCACCCCGGCGGTGGAACGCGAGCTGCGTGCCGTTACCCAATCGCCCGACGCCCTGGATGCCTATTGGATGCCGCGGCGCAATTACTTCATGGGCCGCTGGATACGCTACTCGGGCTGGTACCCCAACTACCGCCAGCCCCAGTTGTTTCGCAAGGGTCGCATGGCCTACGACAACAAGCCCGTGCATGAAGGCTATGTGCTGCATTCGGACAAGCCCATTGGGCATCTGCAGAACGCCATCTGGCAGTTCCCCTTCAAGAACATGGCCGAGGTCATGCACAAGGCCAATCGCTACTCTTCGCTGGGCGCCGAAAAAATCGTCCACAAGAAGATCACCATGGGCCGTGCGGTGGGCCATGGCCTGTGGGCCTTTGTAAAGCACTACATCTTCAAGCGCGGCTTTCTGGATGGGTGGCCGGGCTTCGTGATTGCGGTGGGCAACTTCGAGGGCACGTTCTACCGCTACGTGAAGGCGCTGGAACTGCAAAAGGGCACGCAGTGGCAGGCCCCCACCGCCCCACCTGACGATGTCTGACACCCTCAGCCCCCCCTCCCCCGCGCGCTCGGCCTGGGACCGTGCACGGCTGGCACTCCTGGTTCTGGCCGGGGTATCCGTGAGCCTGCCCATGGCCTGGATCAGCCTGGCCAAAGTGCTGGTGATCCTGGTGGGCACGGGCATGTGGTGTGCGCAGGCCCTGCGCCGACAGGGCCGCCCGGACACGGCCTGGTGGACACCGAAGGTGGTGCTGGTGGCACTGGCGGCCTTTGCGCTCAGTGGCCTGTGGACGGGGGCCGATGCCGCAGCTGCCTTCAATACCTATGTCAAGCATGCCAAGCTACTGGAAGTGGTTTTGCTGGTGGTCCTGATCCGCCATGTGGCGGACGCCCGTGTGGCCGTGAAGGCACTGGTGGCCGGACAGGTGTTTCTGCTGCTCAGTTCCTGGGCCTTGCGCCTGGGGTTGCCGGTACCTTGGCAGGCTGCTTCGGCGACGGCCAATGTGGTGTTCTCCACCTACCTGGACCAGTCCATCATGTTTGCCACCACCGCCAGCCTGCTGTGGTACCTGCGCAAGGAACGCCTCTGGCCCGCCTGGCTGGGTGCTCTACTGGCGCTGCTGGCGCTGGCCAATAGCCTGCTGGTGCTGGAGGGGCGCAGTGGCTACCTGGTCGCGCTGAGTGCCATCGCGCTGGCCGCCATGTGGGCCATGCCCGCCAAATGGCGCCTGCCCACGCTTATTGGCACCCCCGTCATTGCCCTGGCCGCACTGGCCCTGGGCTCGGCCCAGGTGCAGGAGCGGGTCACCAAGATCTTTGCCGAGAGTCAGCACTTCGCCCAAACCCAGCAGGTGGGCGAGTTGGACTCCTCCGGCTGGCGGCTCAACGCGTGGAAACGATCCGTGCAAGCCTTTGCCCAGAAGCCCCTGATCGGCCACGGTGTGGGCAACTGGACGCCTGCCGTCAAGCAGTTTGAAGGTGCCAACGCAGTCGCCATGTTTGGCGAAGGCAACGCCAGCAACCCCCACCAGGAGTTCCTGCTGTGGGCAGTGGAATTGGGTGCGGGTGGCCTGGTCTTGCTGCTGGGCTTCCTGGCCAGTCTGTGCCGGGACGCCCTGCGGTTTGAAGCACCGGTGGGCCGCGCCCTGTTGGCTGCCGTAGCGGCCACGGCTATCGCCTGCATGTTCAATTCATCCCTGTACGATGACCTGATGGGCGACTATCTGGTGGTGACCTTGGGCGTTTTGCTGGCACTGGGTGTGCGGCAGAGGCAGTTGGTGGCGACGCCATGAGCGCCCCACAACCGGCAGCCCAGCCGCGCCAGACACTGTGGCAGCGGGTGCAGCCGCTGCGCCCCTACTTCGCCCGCAATCCCGGGACCTGGCTGGTGGTGGTGCTGGGCGCCATCGTGGGCTCGGCCACCGAGCCCCTGATTCCCTACTTCCAGAACATCCTGCTCGACGAAGGCTTCCAGAAGCGCTCGCTGGCGTTGTGGACCATTCCGGCCGTGCTGTTGGCGCTGTTCGCCGTGCGCGGCCTGTCGGGCTATGTCTCGCAGATCGGCCTGACCCGCATCACCAATCAGGGGCTGGTGCGCATGCGCCGGGCCATGTTCGACAAGTTGCTGGCGGCCCACCTGCAGCTGTTTTCCAGGCAAAGCGCCAGTGCACTCTCCAACGCACTGGTTTACGAGACCCAAACCGGGGCCAGCATGCTGGTCAATTCGCTGCTGAGCCTGGTGCGCAATGCCCTCACACTGCTGGGGCTGACCGCCTACCTGCTGATGCTGAACTGGAAGCTCACGCTGATCGTCGTTGCCATCTTCCCGGCCGTGGCCTGGGTGATGCGCGTGCTGACCAAACGCCTGCACAAGCTGACCAAAGCCAACCAGGAAGCCACCGACAGCCTGGCTTACCTGGTGGAAGAGAACGTGCTGGCCCACCGCGACATTCGCCTGTACGCGGCCCAGTCGGCGCAGGCACAACGCTTTGAGCGCCTGGGTGAAGCCCTGCAGCGCCTGGCCTTCAAGTCCACCGTGGCCGGCGCCGCCATGACGCCCATGACCCAGATGCTGGCAGCCATGGCGCTGTCCATCGTCATCACCGTCGCCCTGGTGCAGAGCGCACACGACCAGACCTCGGTGGGGGGCTTCGTGGCCTTTGTCACCGGCATGCTGATGATCGTGGCGCCCATTCGCCAGCTGTCCGAGGTCTCCGGCCCCATCACGCGCGGGCTGGCGGCCCTGGAGCGTGGGCTGGAGCTGATCCACGACGTGCCCTCCGAAACCCAGGGCCACTATGCCGAACCCCGCGCGCGCGGCGAGATCGAGTTCCGTGACGTGGTCGTGCAGTACAGCGCCGATTCCGGCCCGGTAATCAACCATCTGAACCTGACCGTGCATGGCGGCGAAACCATTGCCTTTGTGGGTGCTTCGGGCGCAGGCAAGTCCACCCTGGTTAACCTGCTGCCCCGCTTCGTGGACCTGCACGCCGGTGCCGTGCTGCTGGATGGCCACGACCTGCGCGACTGGGACCTGCAGGCCCTGCGTGCGCAGTTCGCCTTTGTGAGCCAGCACGTGGTCATGCTCAATGACAGCATTGCCGCCAATGTGGCGCTGGGGCTGGAACTGGACCCCGACAAGGTGCGCCAAGCCCTGCGCGCCGCCAACCTGGAAGCCATGGTGGATGCCCTGCCCCAAGGACTGGACACGGTGGTCGGTCACAACGCGATGCAGCTCTCCGGTGGGCAACGCCAGCGCCTGGCCATCGCCCGCGCGCTGTACAAGGATGCGCCCATCCTGATCCTGGACGAGGCCACCTCCGCGCTGGACACGGAGTCCGAGCGCGCGGTGCAGGACGCACTGCAACGCCTGATGCAGGGCCGGACCACACTGGTGATTGCCCACCGCCTGTCCACCGTGATGCATGCCACACGCATCGTGGCCATGGAGGCTGGGCGCATCGTGGAAACTGGTACCCACGCCGAACTGGTGGCCGCTGGTGGGCACTACGCGCGGCTGTACCAATTGGGGCTGGGGTTGGTCGATGCGGATGCCGAGCCTGCACCAAGCAGCCGCGTTTAGCGCAAGGCCGCACAGCGTCGTTCTGCAACCAATACACGATGTAGCCCCCATACTTACTGGGTTGCTAGCTATCTTTTGAATAGCGCTTTGCATCTCCCTGGCATACCGCGGACCGACCCGACGTTGCACGTACACTGCGCCGATGAAAGCCGCAACCCCACCACCACCCCCCAGCGATGCCAACGCCCTGCATTGGCAGCAGATGGCGCATCGCTACCGCCAGATCGTGGACAACCTGGGCGAAGGCATGATGGTGATCCGCCAAGGCCGGGTCATCTTTGCCAACCCGCAAAGCGCCGCCATCTTGGGACGCCCCTACGAGTCGTTGGAGAACCTGCAAGCCCTGGACGCCGTGCATCCCGAGGACCGCGCGCACGTAGCCGAGCGCCTGCGCGCGCGCGACCAGGGCACCCAGCTCGACATGCAGACAGAGTTCCGCGTGATCTGGCCGGACGGCACCGTGCGCTGGCTTACCACCCATTCCAGCACAACCGACTGGGAAGGTGAGAGCGCAACACTGACATTCTTCACCGACTACACCGAACAGCGCCGCATGATCGAAGCCCTGCACCAATCGGAGGAGCGTTACCGGCAGGTGGTCGAACACGTCGGCGAAGGCATGGTGGTGGTACAGGGAGAACAATTTGCATTCGTCAACACCAAGGCATCTGCCATCGTTGAAATGCCCATCGAAGACATGATGGCGCGCGGTTATCTGGAGCGCATCCATCCTGACGATCAAGCCCTGGTGCAGCAGCGTCGATTGAAGCGACTGGCGGGTGAGTCAGTCCCCAATCGGTATGAGATCCGTCTGCAAATGCCTGATGGGCGTGTGAAGTGGATCGACATTGGCGTGACGCTCGTTCCCTGGCAAGGCGGTATGGCTACGCTCACATTTTTCTCTGACGTGAGCGAACGCAAGGCTCTGGAAAGCCGCCTCACCAACACCCTGGCCGAGCGCGAAATTGTGCTCAATACCTCCGTCGTGGGCATTGCTTTCCTGACACCCGAGGGTCGATTCCGGTGGGCCAATCCGGCCATGCTGAATCTGTTTGGCTGGAAGGACCAGGTCAGCCCGCACTCGATGGAGCAGGTCTACCTGAACCGGCAGCAGTATCTGGAGACCGGCGACGCCGTGGCGCACGCCATCAGCAATGGCGCGCTTTTCCAGCGCGAGCTACCCATGCGCAAGCTCGACGGCACGCCGATCTGGGTGTCCTTGTCCGGTCAGGCCGTCAACCACCACAACCTGAACGAAGGCACAGTCTGGACGGCGCTGGACATTACCGAACGCAAACTCGCCGAAGAAGGAATCCGCACGGCCCTGGCTCAACAGCGCGAACTCAATGATCTGCGCACGCGCTTCGTGTCCATGACCAGCCACGAGTTCAAGACTCCGCTGGCCACCATCTTGTCCTCGGCAGAATTGCTGAAGTACTACAGCGATCGGATGACGAGCGACGAACGCCAGGACATCCTGCTCAGTATTGAAGAGAGCGTCAAACGCATGACCACCATGCTTGACAGCGTGCTAATCCTAGGGCGTGCGCAAGCGCAGATGATGAGTTTCACCCCACAGTCCACGGACCTGGGTGTACTGTGCCAGCAGATATTGGACGAAACCCTGACAGCCACTGCACCATTGCTGTGCGAAACAACCTTGGACGTTGCTGCCGACCTCCCCGTCGGTCAGTTTGATCCGGCTCTGCTGCGGCACATTTTTGGCAATTTGCTGTCCAATGCCATCAAATATTCACCCTCGGGTGGGAAGGTCGTCTTTGCAGCTACGCGAGACGACACCCACTATGTGCTTTCCATCACCGACCAAGGAATTGGCATTCCTGCTGACGAGATACCCCACTTGTTTGCTTCGTTCCATCGCGCCAGCAATGTGGGGGACATCAAGGGCACTGGCCTGGGCCTGGCGATTGTGAAGCACGCGGTCGAACTACACGGTGGCAGCGTGGCGGTACAAAGCCAGATTGGCCAAGGCACCCGCTTCACTGTGCGGCTACCGCTTTGACCGCCACTGCGGCAGCAGACTTACAGCACTTCGAATATGCCAGCAGCACCCATGCCGCCGCCGATGCACATGGTGATGCACACGCGCTTGGCACCGCGGCGCTTGCCTTCGATCAGGGCGTGGCCGGTGAGGCGCTGGCCTGAGACACCGTAGGGGTGGCCCACGGCGATGGCGCCGCCGTTGACGTTGAGCTTGTCGGCGGGAATGCCCAGCTTGTCGCGGCAGTACAGCACCTGCACGGCGAAGGCTTCGTTCAGCTCCCACAGGTCGATGTCGTTGATGCCCAGACCCAGGCGCTTGAGCACCTTGGGGATGGCAAACACGGGGCCGATACCCATCTCATCGGGCTCGCAACCCGCCACGGCAAAGCCCAGGAAGCGGCCCAGGGGCTTGAGGCCCTTCTGTTCGGCCAGCTTCTCGTGCATCACCACCACAGCGCCACCGCCGTCGGAGAACTGGCTGGCGTTGCCCGCGGTGACCAGGCCACCGGGTACGGCAGAGCGCAGGCCCTTGATGCCGTCGTAGGTGGTGCCGGGGCGGATGCCTTCGTCGTCACTCACGGTGACCTGCTTGGTCATCAGGCCCATGACCTTGTCGGCCACGCCCATGGTGACGGTGATGGGCGCGATCTCGTCCTTGAACAGGCCGGCGGCCAGAGCGGCTGCAGCCTTCTGCTGGCTGGCGGCACCGTACTCGTCCATGGCTTCGCGGCTGATGTTGTAGCGCTTGGCCACGTTCTCGGCGGTCTGCAGCATGTTCCAGTAGATCTCGGGCTTGTTCTTCACCAACCAGGGGTCACTCAGCATGTGCTGGTTCATTTCCTGACCGGTACAGGAAATGGCTTCCACGCCACCGGCCACATAGATGTCGCCTTCGTTGGCGATGATGCGCTGGGCAGCGGTGGCAATGGTCTGCAGGCCGGAGGAGCAGAAGCGGTTGATGGTCATGCCCGACACGGTGACGGGGCAGCCAGCGCGCAGGGCAATCTGGCGGGCGATGTTGGCGCCGGTCGCGCCTTCGGGCGTGGCACAGCCCATGATGACGTCGTCCACCTCACCGGCTTGGATGCCGGCGCGCTGGATGGCATGCTCCACGGCGTGGCCGCCGAGGGTGGCACCGTGGGTCATATTGAAGGCCCCCTTCCAGCTCTTGGCCAGGGGGGTACGGGCGGTAGAAACAATAACTGCGGATGTCATGTTGATTCCTTGATTCTGTGGGCTTGAACGGCGGCGGCTCAGTTGAAGGTCTTGCCTTCAGCGGCCAGGCGGGCCAGCAGCGGCGCGGGTTGCCAGAACTTGGCGTCGTCCAGCGGGTTCTGCGCGAAGCGGTTCATGGCCTGCACCACGTTGAACAGGCCCACTTCGTCGGCGTAATTCATGGGGCCACCGCGGTGTGGAGGGAAGCCGTAGCCGAAGATGTAGACGATGTCGATGTCACTGGCCTTGTTGGCAATGCCTTCTTCCAGGATGTGGGCGGCTTCGTTCACCAAGGCGAACACCAGGCGCTGAACGATCTCTTCGTCGGAGATCTTGCGGGGGGTGATGCCCAGTGCGTCACGGTGGTCGGCAATCATCTGCTCCACTTCGGCATTCGGAATCGCATCGCGTTTGCCTTCGACGTAGTCGTACCAGCCCTTGCCCACTTTCTGGCCAAAGCGGCCCTTCTCGCACAGCAGGTCGGCGGTCTTGCTGTATTTCATGTCGGGCTTTTCCTGATAGCGGCGCTTGCGGATGGCCCAGCCGATGTCGTTGCCGGCCAGGTCGCCCATGCGGAATGGGCCCATGGCCATGCCGAACTTCTCCATGGCCTTGTCCACTTGCGCGGGGGTGCAGCCTTCGTCGAGCAGGAAGCCGCCCTGGCGGCCGTACTGTTCGATCATGCGGTTGCCGATGAACCCATCGCACACGCCGGAAACCACGGCGGTCTTCTTGATCTTCTTGGCAATGCCCATCACGGTGGCCATCACGTCCTTGGCGGTCTTTTCGCCGCGCACCACTTCCAGCAGCTTCATCACATTGGCGGGGCTGAAGAAGTGCAGGCCCACCACGTCTTCGGGGCGCTTGGTGAAGGATGCAATCTTGTTCACGTCCAGCGTGGAGGTGTTGGAAGCCAGGATGGCACCGGGTTTCATTACCCGGTCGAGTTCCTTGAACACGGCTTCCTTGACGCCGATTTCCTCAAACACGGCTTCGATCACGAGGTCGGTGCCGGTCAGGTCGTCGTAGTTCAGCGTGGTGCTCAACAGCGACATGCGCTGCTCGTACTTGTCCTGCTTGAGCTTTTTCTTGGCCACCTGGGCTTCGTAGTTCTTGCGGATGGTGGCCACGCCGCGATCCAGCGCCTCCTGCTTCATCTCCAGCATCTTCACGGGAATGCCAGCGTTGAGGAAGTTCATGGCAATGCCGCCACCCATGGTGCCGGCACCGATGATGGCTACGGAGTTGATGGCGCGCACCGGGGTGTCGGAAGGCACATCGGGGATCTTGGACGCGGCGCGCTCAGACAGGAACAGGTGGCGCAGGCTGCGGCTCTCGGCGGTCATCATCAGGTTGATGAAGATTTCGCGCTCCACAGCCATGCCCTCGTCGAACTTCTTCTTGGTGGCAGCTTCCACCGCATCCACGCACTTGGCGGGTGCGGGGAAGTTCTTGCTCAGCCCCAAGACCATGTTGCGGGCGAACTGGAAGTAGGCGTCACCCTGGGGGTGCTTGCACTTGAGGTCACGAACCAGCGGCAGGGGTCGCACGTCGGCCTTTTCTCGGGCAAAGGCAATGGCTTCTTCGAGCACCGATTCTGCCGAGGCAGCCATCTTGTCGAACAGCTTCTGGCCCGGGGCCATGGCCAGCATTTCGCTCTTGACGGTCTCGCCGCTGACGATCATGTTTAGGGCGGGCTCCACGCCCAGCACGCGCGGCAGGCGTTGCGTGCCGCCAGCGCCGGGCAGCAGGCCCAGCTTCACTTCCGGCAGGGCCACACCGGTGCCGGGGGCAACGACGCGGTAGTGGCAACCCAGGGCCAGTTCCAGACCGCCACCCATCACCACGGTATGGATGGCTGCAACCACGGGCTTGGAGGAGTGTTCCAAGACACCAATGACGCTCAGAAGATTGGGTTCCTGCATGGCCATGGGTTTGCCGAATTCCTTGATGTCGGCGCCACCGGAGAAGGCCTTGCCGGCACCGGTGATGACGATGGCCTTCACGGCGGCATCGGCATTGGCCTTGGCCATGCCGTCTGCGATACCCTGACGGGTGGACAGGCCCAGCCCGTTGACGGGCGGATTGTTCAACGTAATCACGGCGATGTCGCCCTGGACTTGGTAGTGCGCTGTCATGTGGTCAATCCTCTTCTAGAAAATAGAACGATCGTTCTTTTCTGATTGTAGGCAGGTTTTCTTGTAATGGGAGAGCCCGCTTGTCACAGTAGGGACAAAGCCGCAGGACGCCTCAGACTTCCAGCCATTCCTTGCGTATCGAACTGTTGGCTCGCAGGGTGTCGGGCGTACCGTCAAAAACAATATGGCCGTGCCCCATCACGAGGCACCGGTCGGATATCTGCATGGCAATGGTGAGTTTTTGTTCGATCAGCAGAACCGAAATGCCGCGCTTGCGCAGTTCCAGCAGGTACTCACCCACCAACTCTACAATCTTCGGCGCCAAGCCTTCGGTAGGCTCGTCGATGATGATCAGATCCGGGTCGCCCATGAGTGTGCGGCACAACGTGAGCATCTGCTGCTCTCCGCCGGACAGGACACCGGCTTCGGTATGCTCGCGCTCCCTGAGTCGGGGGAACATCCGATACATGTCCTCAAAACTCCAACGCGGGTTCTTTTGACCGCGTTTTTGTCCCATGACCAGGTTCTGGTGCACCGTGAGTTTGGGAAAGATGTCGCGGCTCTCTGGGACATACCCGATGCCCCGATGGGCAATCTCGTAGGTCTTTCTGCCCAAGATTTGCTGATCCTTCCACTGGATCGAACCCTGGCATTCCACCAGGCCCATGATGGCCTTTGCTGTGGTCGATCGCCCTGAGCCGTTGCGCCCCAGTAACGCCACAATTTCCCCGGCATTGACCTGCATGTCAACGCCGTGCAGCACATGGCTTTTGCCATAGAAAGCGTGAAGATTCGTCAATTTCAGCATGTTCAGTGCCCTCCTGCCGCCTGGGCATCGGCCACATGCGACCCCAGGTAGGCCTCTTGCACACGCTGGTTGGCTCGCACCGCATCGGGCGTGTCAAACGCGATGACTTCGCCATAAACCACCACGGCGATCTTGTCGGCTAGGCCAAACACCACACCCATGTCATGCTCCACGGTAAGCAGGGTCTTGCCTTCAGTGACTGAACGGATTAAACCAATGAAGCGTGCCGTTTCACTCGTACTCATGCCCGCAGTGGGTTCGTCCAACAGAATCACGTTGGCGCCGCCCCCGATCGTGATGCCAATTTCCAGGGCGCGTTGCTCGGCATACGTCAGGTTCATGGCCAGCACATCGCGCTTCTTGTCGAGGTTGATCATCTGCATCAGCTCCGTCGCCCGCGCATTGGCGTCGTGCAAGCCTGACAGGAACTTGAAAAAGGTGTACTTGTGGCCCAGGCTCCACAACACGCTGCAGCGCAAGTTCTCAAATACGCTGAGCTTGGGAAAGATGTTGGTGATCTGGAAACTGCGCGAGAGTCCAAGGCGGTTGATCTCGTAGGGTTTCTTGCCCATGATGGAGGTGCCGTTCAGCAGTACATCGCCACTGCTCGCCCCAAAGCGCCCGCTGATGAGGTTGAACAAGGTCGACTTGCCCGCCCCATTGGGACCGATAACAGCCACCCGCTCGCCATGACGCACCGCCAGGTTCACGCCACGGATGATCTCGGTCTTGCCAAAGCTCTTGCGCAGGTCTTTCAGCTCCAGCGCGTACGGGGAATGATGGGTCGTAGCCGTCATTACGCCACCTCCGGATTGATCTGGCGCTCGATGGCTTCCTGTACGGCTTTCCAGTCCCGAGCAAACCGACGCCGCGCCAGCTCAAACAGCACCCATCCCACCAGTGCCACTGCTGTAGCACCCAGCCAGCTTTGGGCTTGGCTCACATTGAGGCTCAGCCCCATGAAAGGGAGTTCTGCGCCCATGGACGCGTTCAGTTGCAGGTGATAGATCATCTCCACCAGAGCGCCCAGCCCCGTCAAGGCTACAACGGCGGTAATGCCCAGCAATACATAGTGCCGCAGCAAGCCCTTGAGCCGCCCATGGGCTGCCACCCGCAGGTTCATCATGATCAGGCTGGCGATTCCACCGGGCGCATACATCACCATGACCAGAAAAATCAAGCCCAGATACAACAACCAGGCCTTGGTCAGTTCGCTAAACAGCACGAAGGCCAGCACCATCAAGACCGCACCAATGATGGGTCCGAAAAAGAAGGTGGCACCGCCCAGGAATGTGAACAGTAGATAGGCTCCGGAACGGGCTGCTCCGACCACTTCGGCCGTGACAATCTCGAAGTTGAGCGCACCCAGCCCGCCGGAAACGCCTGCAAAGAAGCCCGCCAGGATGAAGGCCATGTAACGGATGCGTTGCGTGTTGTAGCCCACAAACTCCACGCGTTCGGGGTTGTCACGCACCGCATTGAGCATGCGCCCAAGCGGCGTTTGCGTGAAGGCATACATCGCCACCACGCAGACAAAGGTGTAGACCGCAATCAGGTAGTACACCTGAATGGCGGGGCCGTATGTGATGCCCATGACCGCCTGCCCGACGACCCGGTTGCCCGATACACCGCCTTCGCCCCCAAAGAACTCTGGCACCATGAGCGACATGGCAAAAACCAGCTCGCCCAAGCCCAGCGTGATCATGGAGAACGTGGTCCCGGCCTTGCGTGTGGTGACATAGCCAAACAGCACGGCAAAACCCATGCCCGCCAGGCCCCCCACCACCGGAATGAGCGAAACCGGGATCGGCAGTGCCCCACTGGACGCGGAATTGAGCGCATGGATGGCGACAAAAGCCCCCAGCCCAGAATAGACGGCATGTCCGAAGCTCAGCATGCCACCCTGCCCCAACAACATGTTGTAGGACAGGCATGCAATGATGGCGATCCCCATCTGCGACAGCACCGTCAGCGCCAAGCCACTGGAAAACAGCATCGGGGTCAGCGCCAGCGCCAGCGCAAACACCCCCCAGACCAGCACACGCCCAACAGGCACGCGTTTTTGATAAACCTGCGTATTCATGGTTTCACCCCTCCCGTGTGCCCAGAAGGCCCTTGGGCCTGAAGATCAGAATCAGGACCAGGAACAGATACGGCAGGATGGGTGCGACCTGCGAAAGCGTCAGCTTGACCAAGGTATTGCCCATTACTGCATCGCCCAGCGGCAGTCCGAGTTGGCGGATCAGCGTCCCCAAGGAATAGTCAAATGCCACTGCAAACGTCTGCAATACACCGATGAGCACTGACGCCAGAAAAGCACCCGACAGGGAGCCCATGCCCCCCACCACCACGACAACAAAGATCACCGATCCCACCGTGGCCGCCATGGCGGGTTCAGTCAGGAAGGTACTGCCCCCAATCACCCCTGCCAACCCCGCCAACGCGGCACCAGCACCAAAAACCAGCATGAAGATGCGCGGTACGTTATGCCCCAGCGCCTCCACCGTTTCAGGGTGGGTCAGTGCCGACTGGATGACCAGTCCGATGCGCGTGCGCGTGAGCAGCAACCACACGGCCATCAGCATCACCAATGCCACCATCATCATGAAGCCGCGTGTGGCGGGAAACGGCGAACAAGCTACCTTCACCGCGGCATCTGCCGCACTGCAAGCCTCCGCTGGGACGGCACCCCAGGCCAGGCGTAGCCCTTCGACGGAGTGATTGATCAAGGTAAACGCGGGGCCTTGCAACACCTCGGGCGGGCGGAATTCCAGCGCGATACGACCCCAAATCAGCTGCACCAGTTCCAGGATGACGTAGGACAGCCCAAAGGTGATCAAAAGTTCCGCCACGTGCCCGAACTTGTGTACCCGGCGCAGGCAAACGCGCTCAAACAGAGCCCCCAGAGCACCAACCACCAGTGGCGCCAACAGTAAGGCAGGCCAGAAGCCAACCCACTGGGAGATGGTGTACCCGACGTAGGCACCCAGCATGTAGAACGATGCGTGCGCAAAATTGAGCACACCCATCATGCTGAAAATCAGCGTCAGCCCAGAACTCAACATGAACAACAGCAATCCATAGCTGAGTCCGTTGAGCATCGAGATGATGAAAAACTCCATGATCGCCCGACCTTCCTCGACGAATCAAACAAAAGGGCCCACAACGGCACAGCCGCTGGGGCCCTGCGCGCACATGATCTGGCGCTCCTGGATCAGGATGGGCGCTTCATCTGGCAGCTGGTCGGCGTACTCGAAACATAGTTCGGGTACTCCTTGACCGGCGCCAGGGTCATGCCCGTGTTCTCGGGACTGTACGGATACTTCTTGTCGGCCTTTTGCCAGACCGTCACGTACAGCGGTTGCTGCAGCTGGTGGTCGGCCTTGCGCATTTCCACTTCACCGTTGAAGCTTTCGACCTTCAGGCCTTCCATGGCAGCAGCCACCTTGACAGGGTCGGTGGACTTGGCCTTAGCCATGGCGGCGCCCAACATCTGGAAAATGCGGATCGTGGAGCCAGTGTAGAAGTCGTCGTTGTGCTTGGCCTTGAACTCGTCTTGCCACTTCTGCATCTGGCCGCCCATGTTGTAGTGGTTGTAAGCCACCTGGTAAACACGGCCTGCACCGTTTTGTCCAAGCGCGGTGGGCGTGCCAGTAACACCGGCGTAATAGGTGAAGAACTTGCCGTTGTAGCCGTTCTCGTTGGCCGCCTTGATGAGCAAGGAAAGGTCCGAGCCCCAGTTGCCAGTAATGACGGCGTCGGCTCCAGCGGCCTTGATCTTGGCAATGTAGGGAGCAAAGTCGCGCACCTGCGCCAGCGGATGCAGGTCTTCACCCACGATCTTGATGTCGGGACGCTTGCGTGCCAGGGTTTCCTTGGCGTACTTGGCAACCTGCACCCCGTGGGAATAGTTCTGCCCCAGGATGTAGACACTCTTGATGTCCTTCTGTGTTTCCATGAAGGAAGACATGGCTTCCATCTTCATGGACGTGTCGGCATCAAAACGGAAATGCCAGTAATTGCATTTGGCGTTGGTCAGGTCCGGGTCCACGGCGGAGTCATTCAGGTAGATAACTTCCTTGCCCGGATTGCGTTCGTTGTACTTGGCTACGGCGTCGCTCAATGCCAGCGCAACGGATGACCCATTGCCCTGCACGATGTAGCGAGCCCCCTGATCAACGGCCGCTTTCAACGCGTTCAGGCTTTCCGTAGGACTGAGCTTGTTATCGATGCCCACCACCTCGAACTTCACACCGGCCGGATTACCTGCACCACTGAACTTCTCTGCAAAGAACTGGTAGCCCTTGAGTTGACTGATGCCCACCGGACCCAGCAGGCCAGTCAGGGGGTCGATACGCACCAACTTGACCGTTTCACCCTTCTGGGCAAGGGCAGCGCCCGCGCAGGACAGGGCAACTGACGCAGCGAGAAATTTCAACGCAAACTTCATGGATAGGGCTCCTTGTGAACGACGGGATTGAGCGTACAAGAATTTGTGCAAGTGATCGAAAGGGTTTCCCCTAAACCTATCACCTGCGCGACTTCCCGCAAGCAACAACTGGCACTTCAAACCGTTGGCAGTTTGTACTCTTTCAACAGCTCGCGCAACTTGGTTTTTTGCATCTTGCCGGTGGCACCCAGAGGAATGGCGTCGACGAACACCACATCATCGGGAATCTGCCACTTGGCCGTCTTGCCCTCATAGAACGCCAGCAGCGCCTCACGCGTAACTTCGGAACCGGGCTTTTTGACCACGGCAATGATGGGGCGCTCGTCCCACTTGGGGTGCTTCATGCCAATGCAGGCCGCCATGGCGACCGCCGGATGCGCCATGGCAATGTTCTCCACATCGATGGAGCTAATCCATTCGCCGCCAGACTTGATGACATCCTTGCTGCGATCGGTAATCTGCATATAGCCATCGGGATCGATAGTGGCCACATCACCAGTGGGGAACCAGCCATCCACCAAGGGACTGCCGCCCTCACCCTTGAAATACTCCTTGATGATCCAGGGGCCTTTCACCAGCAAGTCCCCATATGCCTTGCCGTCCCAGGGCAACGACTTGCCGTGCTCGTCGACGATCTTCATGTCCACGCCGAAGACGCCGCGCCCCTGCTTGAGGCGCACCACCATTTTTTCCTCGGGACTCATGGACAGGTGCTTGTTCTTCAGAGTGCACACCGTGCCCAACGGCGACATTTCGGTCATGCCCCAGGCGTGCAACACTTCCACGCCATAGACGTCGTTGAACGCCGTGATCATGGCTGGCGGACAGGCTGAACCGCCAATTACGGTGCGGTTCAAAGTGGAAAAGCGCAGTCCGCCAGTTTGCATGTGGCCCAGCAGCATTTGCCATACAGTGGGCACACCCGCAGCAAAGCTGACCTTCTCGGACTCAATGAGTTCGTAGATGGACTTGCCATCCATGGCTGCGCCTGGAAACACCAACTTGGCGCCGGTCATGGCGGCGGAGTAAGGCAAGCCCCAAGCATTGACGTGGAACATGGGTACCACCGGCAACACGCAGTCGCGCGCACTCATGTTCAGCGCGTCCGGCAGTGCGCCTGCAAAGGCATGCAACATAGTCGAGCGGTGGCTGTACAAGGCTGCCTTGGGATTGCCGGTCGTGCCGCTGGTGTAGCACATGCTCGAAGCCGAGTTCTCATCAAACTCTGGCCAGGCGTACTCGGATGATTCACCCCCAATCCACTCCTCGTAGCTACGCAACCCAGGAATTCCCGTGTCGGCGGGCAGCTTGTCTGCATCGCATAGCGCAATCCAGTGCTTGATCGTGGTGCAATGGCTGTGCACAGCCTTGATGATGGGCAGGAAAGTCATGTCAAAGCACATCACCTGGTCTTCGGCATGGTTGGCAATCCAGGCGATCTGCTCCGGGTGCAGCCGCGGATTGAGGGTGTGCAGCACCCGCCCGGTACCACTGACGCCAAAGTACAGCTCCAGATGCCGGTAGCCGTTCCAGGCCAAAGTCGCCACCCGGTCACTGAACGCCAGGTTCAGCTTGTCCAACGCATTCGCCACCTTGCGAGCGCGGGCCGCCACATCCTTGTAGGTGTAACGGTGAATATCCCCCTCGACCCGGCGGGATACCACCTCGCCTTCGCCGTGGTGGCGTTCGGCAAATTCGATCAGGGAAGAAATCAGCAGCTGGTGACTTTGCATCAGGCCTAACATGGGAGCTCCTTTGTCATTTCGGGTGAAACTGAAACGCTTTCATGGTACTGCGACTGCCCAGGGGAGTCGCACCATTTCACAAACTGCAGTGTGCGCGTGACCCGCATCCTGCGCAAAATCTGTCGCCCACACGACAAATGGGGTTACCGTGATCCAATAGCCACCATGTTTTTCGAACACGCATCGCCCGCCCACCGCTTTTTGCTGGCCCAACCCTGGTTCCTGGCACTGGACGAAACCGACCGCCAGGACGTCCGCGACGCCTGCTTCCCCCTGTCCGCGCGTCGCGGCGAAATCGCCCTGCCAGACCACGAGCCCACGCAAGGCTGGTATGCCGTCATGCACGGTTTGGTCAAACTTTCGGCGCGGGGCCCCCGTGGGCGCCGTTCCGATTACCTGGGCGTTGCCGCCGGAGAATGGTTTGGTGAAGGCACGGTGCTCAAGAAGGAGCCTCGTCGCTACCAGGTCATCGCCTTACGCGATACCGAGCTCCTGTGTGTGCCCAGCGCCACCTTCCACGCACTGGCGGCACGCAATCTGGCCTTCAACCAGTTTCTGGTGGAGCGACTCAATCTGCGCCTGGCACAGGCCATGGCCATGGTCGAGGCCGGGCGCACGCGCAGTCCAGAGCAGCGCATTGCCTTGGCTCTAAGTCGGCTATTTTGGAACCGGCTGCGCCAGTTGGACCTGACGCAAGACGAACTGGCAAGTCTGGCGGGCATGTCGCGCCAAACCGCCAACCGTGCCCTTTGCGAGTTGCAGGCACGCGGCCTCATCGGGCAAGCCTTCAACCGCATTACGGTGCGCGATGACGAGGGGCTGATGCAGTTGCTACGCTGATCCCCCCACGCCGCTACGCACATAACCCTATGCACAATGGGCCAAGACCAAGGCCCGCACAATAGCCGTATGACAAGCACGACGGCCAACGGCCCGCAACTTGAACCCGGCTGGCAATGGGCCCATTCCTTTGCAGACCTGGGCGGCTCGTTCCACGCGCCAATGCAGCTGCAACCGCTGCCAGACCCCTACTGGGTGGGCTACAGCGGTACGGCGGCGCAACTGCTGGGCTTTCCCGCTACTGCCGGCGCGGCGTCCGCCTGGTTGGCGACTTGGGCGGGGAACCATATTCCAGCGGGCAGCCGTCCGGTGTCGACGGTCTACAGTGGTCATCAATTTGGCGTGTGGGCCGGACAGCTGGGTGATGGAAGGGCGATCTTGCTGGGCGAACTGATTGCACCCGAGGCCTCAAACACCCCGGCGCAGGAAATTCAGATCAAGGGCGCGGGGCTCACTCCCTTTTCTCGCCGTGGCGATGGGCGTGCCGTGTTGCGCTCCAGCATTCGCGAGTTTCTGTGCAGCGAAGCGATGCATGCCCTGGGTATTCCGACCACACGCGCCCTGTGCGTTGTGGGTTCGGACGAGCCCGTCTACCGCGAACAACCAGAGACCGCCGCCGTGGTGACGCGTCTTGCACCTAGTTTCATTCGCTTTGGCCATTTCGAGCACTTCAGCCACCACGGTCTGCACGGCGAACTGCGCACCCTGGCCGACTACGTCATTGATCGTTTTTATCCGCAGTGCCGCACAGCTGCCGCGCTGGCTGCCAACCCGTATGCAAACCTGCTGGCGGCCGTCACCGAACGCACCGCCCATCTGCTGGCACAGTGGCAGGCGGTGGGGTTCTGCCACGGGGTCTTGAACACCGACAACATGAGCATCCTGGGGCTGACCATCGACTATGGGCCGTTCCAGTTCATGGACGGCTTTGATGTCAACCACATCTGCAACCACTCCGATCACCAGGGTCGCTACGCCTTTGCGCGCCAACCCCAGGTGGCGTACTGGAACCTGTACGCGCTGGGCCAGGCGCTACTTCCCCTCTTTGAAGACGAGAACCTGGTCGAACAGGCACTGACACCCTACCAGACACTGTTTCCGGCCGCGCTGGACAGCCGCATGGCAGCCAAGCTTGGCTTTGCCCAGGCTGCGCACGGGCAGCGCGAACTCGTGGCGTCGCTATTGCGGCTGATGCAGGCCGAGCGAGTGGACTGGACCATCTTCTGGCGCCGCCTGTATGACTGTGTCGCTGCCGGCGGCCCTGGCGATGCACGCCTTACCCAACCGGTGTGCGACCTGTTTCTGGATGGCGATGGTATCAACCACTGGTTGCTACAATTTTTAGAGCATATCAGGCAGCATTCTCGGGGGCTGGATGCCAATTTAATGCTAAAGGCCAACCCCGCCTACGTGCTGCGCAACCACCTCGCAGAACTGGCTATTCAGTCCGCTCAACGCAAAGACTTTGCCGAACTGCGCCAGCTCCAGTCCGTCCTGGAGCATCCGTTCACGACGCAACCGGGCAGGGAACGTTACAGCGACTTCGCACCCGACTGGGCGCAGAGCCTGACCATCAGCTGCAGTTCCTGATGACCCGCTTCCTGGAGCCAAGCATGACCTACCCCATCGAAAAATCACCGCAAGAGTGGCAATCCCTGCTCAAGGCCAAGGGCGCCGAACCCACAGCCTTCGCCGTGACGCGCCAGGCTGCCACCGAGCGCCCCTTCACCGGCCTGTACGCCAGCCATTTCCGCGACGGTGTCTACCACTGTGTCTGTTGTGACCAGCCCCTGTTTCGCTCAGAGACGAAATTCGATGCGGGTTGTGGCTGGCCCAGTTTTGACCAGGCCATTGCCGAAGGTGCCGTGCAGGCCCGTGTGGACCGTAGCCACGGCATGGTCCGCACCGAGGCGCTTTGCAGCCAATGCGGCGCACAC
This sequence comes from Rhodoferax sp., assembly GCA_046348185.1. Taxonomy (GTDB): domain Bacteria; phylum Pseudomonadota; class Gammaproteobacteria; order Burkholderiales; family Burkholderiaceae_C; genus Allorhodoferax. Next base: position 1,161,722 of record JAXMER010000013.1, read on the forward strand.
CTGGGGCATTTGTTTGACGACGGGCCTACGCACACCGGCTTGCGCTACTGCATGAATTCGGCTTCGTTACACTTCACCCCCTCATGAAGGTTTTGCTCGACTTTGTTCCCATCCTGCTTTTTTTTGGTGCCTACAAACTTTATGGCATCTACGTCGGCACCGGTGTTCTGATGGCAGCGACGGTCGCGCAAATGGGTATCACCTACGCGCTTGAGCGCCGCCTGCAAACCATGCACAAGGTGACCCTGGTGCTGGTGCTAGCCTTTGGCACGCTAACCCTCGTACTGCAAGACGAACGCTTCATCAAGTGGAAGCCAACCCTCTTGTACGCTGCATTGGCCCTGGCGCTGGCTGCAGCAACCTGGGTGTTTCACAGGAATTTCCTCAAATCCCTTCTAGGCGGACAGTTGGCGCTGCCCGACGCTGTGTGGCACCGGCTCAACGTGGCCTGGGTGATCTACTGCCTGTTCATGTCTGCGCTCAACGCCTTTGTAGTCATGAACTACAGCACCGATGACTGGGTCAATTTCAAGTTGTGGGGCTATGCATTTCCCCTGGCCTTCCTGATCGGACAAGGCCTCTACATTGCTCCGCACCTGCGCAGCGACGACAATTCTGACGACAACCATCCCAACCAACCATGATCACCGCCCCCACCGCAGCCCAGCTTCAGGCCCGACTTTTGGAACGCCTGTCGCCCACCCACGTCGAAGTGATTGACGAGAGTTACCAGCACCACGGCCATGCAGGCGCCAATGGCACCGGTTTTGGATCGCACTTCCGCGTTCGCATCACTTCACCGAAGTTTGCAGGGCTCAATCGGGTGGCGCGCCACCGGCTTGTGTATGATGCGCTGCATGATTTCATGGCCATGGGACTGCACGCCCTAGCTGTTGAGGCCGAAAACACTCCCGCCGACGCTGCGCAGTGATGCGCACCGTCGGCTTATTAATGATTCACTTTTGCATTCTTAAAGGAAACCGCATGAAGAAGCAAGTAATGTCTGCAGTGGTCTTGGCCACATTGCTGGGCGCAGGCGCCGTCATGGCCCAGAACGTGGCCATCGTCAATGGCAAGCCCATTCCCCAGAGCCGCGTAGACGCGCTGGCAGAGCAAATGAAGCGTTCCGGCCGCCCCGTGGCACCTGAGATGATGAAGCAGCTCAAGGACGAAGTCATTGCCCGCGAAATCTTCTTGCAGGAAGCCCAGGTACGTGGTCTGGATGTGACCGAAGACTACAAAAACCAGATCGAATTGGCCCGCCAAGGCATCCTGATCCGTGAACTGTTTGCCGACTTCCAGAAGAAGAACCCCGTGGCAGACGAAGAGATCAAGGCCGAATACGACAAGTTTGCAGCGGCCAATTCGGGCAAGGAATACAAGGCCCGTCACATCCTGGTGGAAAAAGAAGACCAGGCCAAGGCCATCATCGCCCGCATCAAGAAGGGCGCCAAGTTTGAAGACATCGCCAAGAAAGAGTCCAAGGACCCTGGCTCCGGCGCCAAGGGTGGTGACCTGGACTGGGCTAACCCCAACAGTTATGTGAAGGAATTTGGTGAAGCCCTGGCCTCGCTGACCAAAGGCAAGATGACCGAGACCCCGGTGCAGTCGCAGTTTGGCTTCCACATCATCCGCCTGGACGACATCCGTGACGCCCAGCTGCCCAAGTTTGAAGACGTCAAGCCCCAGATCGCCCAGCAGCTGCAACAGCAGAAGCTCGCCAAGTTCACCGAAGAACTGCGCGCCAAGGCCAAGGTCGAGTAAACCTGTCTTTCTTGTCTCCCTAAAAACGCGGCTGTGCCGCGTTTTTTTTTGCCCATGTCGGATCGGCAACCCGTAAAGGCTGATCCAGATCAAAGGCTTACGTCTGCACACACATTTCCCCCGGATTTCCGACATAAACACTACCTATAGTGCTTATGATGAACACACGCACCATATATAGCGTTCATCGAAAAAACATGCAGACACCACCCTTCACCCACATCATCAAGCGCGACGGTGGCATCAAGGCCTTCGACGCCGCCAAGATCACCCACGCGCTGGAGCGCGCGGGCCAGGCCGCCACCGAGTTCGATGGCGCCGAGGCCCAGCGCATCACCCAGTACCTGGTGCTGCCGCGCATCCAGACCGCCGGGCACCTGACGCCGCACATCGAGCAGATCCAGGACGCGGTGGAAGCGGCCCTGTTCGACGCCGGCTACCGCAAGACCCTGCGCGCCTACATCGTCTACCGCGAGCAGCACAAGAAGCTGCGCCGCGACCGCCAGGCGCTGGTCGATGTCGAGTCCAGCATGAACGAGTACCTGCAGCAGCTCGACTGGCGCGTCAACGCCAATGCCAACCAGGGCTATTCGCTGGGCGGGCTCATCCTCAATGTCTCGGGCAAGGTGGTGGCCAACTACTGGCTCAACCACGTCTACCCGCCGGCCGTGGGCGAGGCCCACCGCAGCGCCGCCATCCACATCCACGACCTTGACATGCTGGCCGGCTACTGCGCCGGCTGGTCGTTGCGCACCCTGCTGACTGAAGGCCTCAATGGCGTACCGGGCAAGGTGGAAAGCGGCCCGCCGCAGCACATGGGCAGTGCCGTGGGCCAGATCGTGAACTTCCTGGGCACGCTGCAGAACGAGTGGGCCGGTGCCCAGGCGTTTTCGAGCTTCGACACCTACATGGCGCCCTTCGTGCGCAAGGACCGGCTCAGCTACGCCCAGGTGCGCCAGTACATCCAGGAACTGATCTACAACCTCAACGTGCCTTCGCGCTGGGGCACGCAGACCCCGTTCACCAACCTGACCTTCGACTGGGTCTGCCCCGAAGACCTGCGCGAGCAGGTGCCCGTGATCGGTGGGCGCGAGGTGGACTTCAGCTACGGCGACTGCCAGGCCGAGATGGACATGATCAACCGCGCCTACATGGAAGTCATGACCGCGGGCGACGCCAAGGGACGGGTGTTCACCTTCCCGATTCCCACCTACAACATGACGCCCGACTTCGACTGGGACAGTCCCAACGCCGAGTTGTTGTTCACCATGACGGCCAAGTACGGGCTGCCGTACTTCCAGAACTTCCTCAATTCCGAGCTCAAACCCAACATGATCCGCTCCATGTGCTGCCGCCTGCAACTGGACCTGCGCGAGCTGCTCAAGCGCGGCAACGGGCTGTTCGGTTCAGCTGAACAGACCGGCTCGCTGGGTGTGGTCACGATCAACTGTGCACGCCTGGGCCATGTGTTTGCGGGCGACGAGGCCGGACTCATGGCCGAGCTCGACCGCCTGCTGGAGCTGGGCCGCGACAGCCTGGAGATCAAGCGCAAGGTGATCCAGCGCCACATGGACAACGGCCTGTTCCCCTACACCAAGCGCTACCTGGGCACGCTGCGCAACCACTTCTCCACGCTGGGCGTGAACGGCATCAACGAGATGGTGCGCAACTTCAGCCACGATGCGCACGACATCACCAGTGCTGAAGGCCATGCCCTGGCCGTGCGCCTGCTCGACCACGTGCGTGCCCGTATGCTTGAATTCCAGGACGCCACCGGCCACATGTACAACCTGGAGGCGACACCCGCCGAAGGCACAACCTACCGGTTTGCCAAGGAAGACGCCAAGCGCTACCCCGGCATCCTGCAGGCCGGAACCACGGAGCAGCCCTACTACACCAACTCCAGCCAGCTGCCGGTGGGTTACACCGACGACCCGTTCGAAGCGCTGGAAATGCAAGACGAGCTGCAACGCAAGTACACCGGCGGTACGGTGCTGCACCTGTACATGACCGAATCAGTCAGCAGCGCCCAGGCCTGCCGCGAACTGGTCAAGCGCGCACTCACGCGTTTTCGCCTGCCCTACATCACGGTCACGCCCACCTTCTCCATCTGCCCCACGCATGGCTACCTGGCTGGCAAGCACGAGTTTTGCCCCAAGTGCGACGAGGCCCTGATCGCCCGCAAACGCGCAACCCTGCAACCCACCACCTCATCTGAAAGGAGCATTTCATGACGCTTGCCCACCCCACCACTCCACCGACACCCGCCGCCCAGGATGCCATTGTTCTGCGTGACGATGAGCGCCAACGCTGCGAAATCTGGACCCGCGTGATGGGCTACCACCGCCCCGTAGCCTCCTTCAACACCGGCAAGAAAGGCGAGTTTGCCGAACGTACCTACTTCCGTGAAGGCCGTTGCGAGCCGCCCCTGTGCTAAGCGTTGGCGGTTTCGTTCCGTTTTCCAGCACAGACTACCCAGGCAAGCTGGCGGCGGTGGTATTTGTGCAGGGTTGCCCCTGGCGCTGCACGTACTGCCACAACCCGCATCTGCAGGCGCGCCAGCACCAACCGGGCAGCCCCCGGTGGCCCGATATTCGGGCGCGCCTGCAGCGCCGCCAAGGACTGCTGGACGCCGTGGTATTCAGCGGCGGCGAAGCCACTCTGGACCCGGCGCTTGCTGGCGCGGTTGCCGAAGTCCGGGCCATGGGTTTTGCAGTGGGCTTGCACACGGCCGGGATGTACCCGCAACGCTTGCGCCAGCTACTGCCCTATCTCGATTGGGTGGGACTGGATGTCAAGGCACTTGCCTCGGCCTACGATGCCTTGACCGGCATTCGCGGCAGCGCTGAACCGGTTCAAGAAAGCTTGCGCGCCGTACTGGAAGCAGGCATCGCCATGGAGGTGCGAACCACCGTCGACCCTGCACTGCATCCACCAGAACACCTGTTGCAACTGGCCCATGAGCTCGCCGCCCAAGGTGTGCGCCACTATGCCCTGCAGCAAGCCAACTCCCGCACGCATTCAGTGCCCGAGTACCCCAGCGCATCGTGCCGGGCTGACATCAGTGGCATGTTCGAGCAGTTCAGCTGGCGCCGCTGAACAGTCGTACCATCGCGCCATGAAACTTCTACGCTATGGCCCCTGCGGCCAGGAAAAACCCGGTTTGCTCGACGGCCAAGGGCGCGTGCGCGATCTCAGCGCATGGATACCCGACATTGGCGCCACCGCGCTGCTACCAGCTTCTATTGATCGCCTGCGCTCCATAGCCCCGGATACCCTTCCCCTGGTCGCAGGTACACCCCAGCAAGACCTGCGTCTGGGCCCCTGTGTGGGTCAGGTCGGCAAGCTGATCTGCATCGGACTGAACTATTCCGACCACGCTGCCGAGGCCGGTATGCAGGTACCGCCCGAGCCCGTGGTGTTCAACAAATGGACCAGCGCCATCGTCGGGCCCGACGATGCCGTGGAAATCCCGCGCGGCTCGGTCAAGACCGACTGGGAAGTCGAGTTGGGTGTGGTCATCGGCCAGGGTGGGCGCTACATCAACGAAGCCAACGCCATGGCCCATGTGGCCGGGTACTGTGTGGTCAACGACGTCTCCGAGCGCGAGTTCCAGCTTGAACGCAGCGGCACCTGGGACAAAGGCAAGGGCTGCGATACCTTTGCCCCGCTGGGCCCCTGGCTGGTCACCGCCGACGAAATTCCCGACCCCCAGGCGCTGCGCCTGTGGCTGGACGTGGACGGCCAGCGCATGCAAGATGGCAACACTGCCACCATGGTGTACCAGGTGCCCTTTCTCATCAGCTACCTCAGCCGCTTCATGAGCCTGCAAAGCGGCGACGTGATCGCCACCGGCACGCCCCCCGGCGTGGGCATGGGCCACAAGCCGCCCGTATTCCTGCGTGCCGGGCAAACCATGCGGCTAGGCATTGACGGCCTAGGCACCCAGACCCAGCGTGTCATTCAGGCATAAATTGCGTCAAGTCCCCCCCCAGCGTCGGCATTGCCCACGGCAGCGTGGCAACGTTCTAGGGGCTTGACTGGGATAATTGCGCCCCTATGTCCCTCCTCCCCCACCAGCTAGAACTGCTTGCCCCGGCGCGCACCGCCGACATTGGCATCGAAGCCGTCAACCACGGAGCCGACGCCGTCTACATCGGCGGCCCCGGTTTTGGCGCGCGCTCCAGCGCCGACAATCAGCTGCCCGACATTGCCCGGCTGGTGCAGCACGCGCACCGCTTTCACAGCCGCGTCTTCGTGACGCTCAACACCATCCTGCGCGATGACGAGCTGGAACCAGCCCGCAAACTGGCCTGGCAGCTGTATGAAGCCGGGGTGGACGCCCTCATCATCCAGGACATGGGCTTGCTGGAAATAGACCTGCCGCCCATCCAGTTGCACGCCAGCACCCAGTGCGACATCCGCACCCCCGAGAAGGCGCGCTTTCTGCAGGACGTGGGCCTGTCTCAGATCGTGCTGGCGCGCGAACTCACGCTGGATCAGATTGCCGCCATCCGCGCCGCCACCGATCCCGCGCGAAGCACACTGGAGTTTTTTGTGCATGGGGCGCTGTGCGTGGCCTACAGCGGCCAGTGCTACATCAGCCAGGCTCACACCGGGCGCAGCGCCAACCGTGGCGAGTGCAGCCAGGCCTGCCGCCTGCCCTACCAGGTGGTGGATGCCCAGGGTCGCTTTGTGGCCCACGACAAACACGTGTTGTCCATGAAGGACAACAACCAGAGCGCCAACCTGGCGGCGCTGGTGGATGCAGGTATCCGCAGCTTCAAAATTGAAGGTCGCTACAAGGACATGGGCTACGTGAAGAACATCACGGCCCACTATCGGCTATTGCTGGACGAGCTGATCGAAGCCCGTGCCTATTCTGCCGCCCCCCTGGAACGCGCTAGCAGTGGGCGCACCACGTTCACCTTCACGCCCGACCCCAACCAGAACTTCAACCGCGAGTTCACCGACTACTTCGTCCAGGGTCGGCAAATCGACATTGGCGCCTTCGACAGCCCCAAGAATCCTGGCCAGCCCATCGGCTTTGTGACCCAGGTACATGTCGACAGCGTAGACCTGGAATTGAACGATTGCGCCGCCGCCCTGCACAACGGCGACGGCCTGTGCTATTACGACCTGCAAAAAGAGCTGGTAGGCCTGGCCATCAATCGGGCCGAGGCGCGGAATGCCAAACGGGGCCTGTGGCGCGTGTGGCCCAAAGACCCCATGGCTGGCTTCAAGGACCTGCGCAAAGGTACCGAGGTCAACCGCAACCGCGACACGCACTGGACCAAGACGCTCGACAAGAAGTCCAGCGACAGGCGTATCCACCTCTGGATGACCCTGCAGCGCACTCCCCAGGGGCTGGCCCTGACGCTGACCGACGAAGACGGATGCACAGCGACTGCGCAGGCCACCGCCGTACTGGAGTCCGCCAAGGACCATTCGACCGCCGACGCGCAAACCCGCACCCACCTGGGCAAGCTGGGTGCTACTATTTTCGAAGCATCATCGATAGATATTACGGGGGCTACTGGCTTATTTATACCTGCATCCGTGCTCAACACCCTACGCCGCGACGCCGTCACGGCCCTGGAAGCCGAGCGCCTGCACCGCCTACCGCACTGGCAGCGCAGCCCATCCGTGGAGCCACCCGTGCCCTACCCGGATGGTGCCCTCAGCTACCTGGGCAATGTGCTCAATGCAGCCGCCCACCGCTTCTATGCGCGCCACGGCGTGCAGGTGATTGCCCCGGCCTACGAGGCGCTGCAAGAAACTGGCGAAGTCAGCCTGATGATTACCAAGCACTGCGTGCGCTTCAGTTTGAGCCTGTGCCCCAAACAGGCCAAAGGCGTGATTGGCGTACAAGGCCAGGTCCGCGCCGAGCCCCTGCAACTCATCAACGGCAAGGAAAAACTCACCCTGCGCTTTGACTGCAAGCCCTGCGAAATGCATGTGATGGGCAAGATGAAAACCGCTGTCCTGAACCAGGGCCGCCAGGAGCTGGCTCGCATCGCCACCGAGGCCCCCGTGATGTGGCACAAGCGCCGCACGGGGGAGGAATGGGGGCATTGATTCAGCGCAGGTGCTTGAACATCTTGGCGGCAAAGCGCTCGCGGATGCTGACCTGCCGGGCGCCGGGCAGGAGTTCGAATGACTCGCCCGCCGCCACGGTTCCGGGTACATCCACTGCCAGATAGAAGCCGCAATAGCCGCTTTGTGCCATGGCGCGCACGGCCTGGTTGAAGCCCATGGCTGCATTGAACTTGTAGCAGGGCTCGCGCGGCTGGGTGACGCGCAAGGTGCAATGGGGAAACCGTAACAGGTCCCCAACCCAGACATCAGCCTCCAGCAGGCCTTGCAGGCTGAGGTTTTCACCCATAGCCCCCCAGGGCAGCGCATCGTCCAGGCTGGCCACACCGGCTTGCGCACGCTGATCACGCCAAAACGCATAGTGCTCGCTGGGGTAGGCATAGACCGCCTTGTCCAGCCCGCCGTGCACCGACAGGTCGGCCTGCTCGTCGCCTTCCAGCCCCAGGGGCTGCACACTGAGGGCACCTGTTGCGGCGGTCTTGTGGATGGCGGTCAGGATCAGCCGCTCGCCGATGCGCACCTTGCGCGCCTGGGCGATCTGCAGACCCAGCAGGGTACGTGGGGGTGGCGTTGGGATCATCATCACGAATGCCTACAGTTGGTGGTGCATGAGCACGCCGGGCCGCCCGGAATAGCGCGCCGTGGCTGGCAGACGTTCAAACTGCACCACGGCAGCACGTTGCTGGTAGGCGTTGTCCTTAAGCCAGGCGAATTCTGCCTCCAGGGCGGTGGAGTCCGGCAACTGGATGGACCAAACCTTGTCTTCGGTACTCCAACGGTAGCCGCGCGCCTTGAGCCGGTCTTTGGCATCGTACGGCGCGTGGGTGGCCAGCAGGCGGTAGCTGGGGTGGCGTGCGCGCTCCAGCACGCCGGCCAGCGCACGGCCAGCCCCCAGGGGCGCAGTCAGCACCGCCAACAGCGCATGGCAGTCCATCTCGGCGCGATGGGCATCGTAGAACCAGCCCAGGTCCTGGGCCAGGCTTTCCAGCTTGGCACTGCGCCGACCGTGCGCCTTCCAGGGCACATCGTGCACCGAACAGGCCCAGGCGCAGTCCTTGAACAAGGGCAGACGGGCCTCGACAAAAGGGCGGTCAAAACCGGCGTTGTGCGCCACCACCAAATCCGCACCCTGCAAGAGCGCAGCAATGCGCGCTTCATCCAGGGCCTGTCCGCGCACCATGGCCGAGGTGATTCCGGTGATGTCCTGAACCTCCTTGGGGATGGGGATTCCAGGGTCTTCTAGCCCGTCATACACCTGCACGGCCCCCACAGGCTGGCCCGACGCGGCATCTACATCCACGCGCAGCACGGCGAGTTCCATGATGCGGTCTTTGGCTGGGTCCAGGCCCGTGGTTTCGGTATCCAGAACGAGCACGCACCGGATGTCGGTGCCGGGTTCCGCGTCGGGCCATTGCTGGCGCGGCTGCAGGCGACGCAGGATACGGTAGTCCGGGTGAGCCTCCAGTGCGCGGGCGTGCGCCTCAGCGTCGGTGGCGGGTAGCGCCGCTGCGGTTCCTGCGGCACCGGCAAGCACCTTGCGCGCGCGGCTGGGTTTGCGGGCCGGGCGCGCGGGCGCAGGTCGCGAGGGCAGGTCGGCCATGAAGGCCAGATCAAGTTGGGTATCGCTCATGTGGGGAGCCATTATCATGGTTGTACGGCCCCACAACCGGTCTTGTTGCAGGAATGTGCAATTAGCCCCCGTGAAATAGACCTCTGTAGCTACACCTTTTATAGCAAACTGTATTCAAAATGGTCCAGTCTTCCGCTCCAGCAAAAACGCCCTCCCCCCGACCACTCAAAGGCGTGCGCATCCTCAGCCTGGCATTGAACCTGCCCGGCCCCGCAGCCCTGATGCGCTGCCGCCAGATGGGGGCCACGTGCATCAAGCTTGAAGCCCCGCCGCCTGCCGGTGCCGTGCCCGGCACGCCGGGCGACCCCATGGGCCTGTACAACCGCGCCGCCTATGACGTGATGCATGACGGGGTGCGCGTATTCACGGCAGACCTGAAATCCGACAAGGGCCAGGCCCTGCTGCACCGGCATCTGGCCAAGACCGACGTGCTGCTCACCTCATTTCGCCCTTCGGCGCTGCGCAAGCTGGGCTTGGCATGGGCGGACTTGCGCAAGCGCTATGCGCAGTTGTCGCTGGTGGAAATCGTTGGCGCACCGGGCGCGCGCGCCGAAGAGCCCGGCCATGACCTCACCTACATGGCCGAGGCCGGGCTGGTCACCGGCACCGATATGCCTCCGAGCCTGTACGCCGACATGGGCGGATCGCTCATGGCCAGCGAGGCGGTGCTGCAAGCCCGCATCCTGCAGCTGACCCGCGGCAAGGGCGTGCGCCTGGAGATTGCCCTGTCCGAAGCGGCCCGATACCTGGCCCTGCCGCGCAGTTGGGGCTTGACCGTGCCCTCGGCTGCGGTGGGCGGGGGCCACGCGGGGTACCGCGTCTACCCATGCAAGGATGGGCGTGTGGCCCTGGCCGCACTGGAGCCGCACTTTGCCGCCAGCCTGGCGCAAGAAGCAGGCCTGGCCAAGAGCCACATCATGGCGATGTTCCTGCCCGAAAGCCACGCCACGATCGCCCAGTGGTGCGCGCGGCACACACGCAAACAGTTGGAAACCATTGGCAGCGCCAAAGACATTCCGCTGTTCACGCTGACTGCAGAAAGCAAGCCAATGACAACAGGGTGATACCTACTTGTCGCGCATGCCCTCATGTGGTGCAATTTCCCTGCAATGACTATGCATGAAATGATCCACCTGCTGGAGTTGGTTCCCGAAAACTGCCCTTTGAAAAACCATGGGCAATGCGCGGTGGTGGACGAAATGGGCCGACGCCATGTAGAGCTTGAGCGGCGGGCCGTGACCGACGAATTGACCGGGTTGTGGAATCGCGCTCAATTCAACGCGCTGGTGCGGCACGATCTGGAACGCAGTCTGCGCCACCGCCGTTGCTTGTCATTGGTGTTGGTGGACATTGATTGCTTCAAGCAAGTCAACGACCATTTCGGTCACCAGGTAGGCGATCGTGTACTGCGCGAAATGGCGGAACTCACCCGAAACACAGTAGGCAAGGCTGACACGGTATTCCGCTGGGGCGGCGAAGAGTTTGCCGTGTTGGCAAGCGAAGTGGGGTACCGTGGTGCGGCGCACTTGGCCGAGCGCTTGCGCGAATGCGTTGCCGCGCACACCTTTGGGGTGGCGGGCAAACTCACCGTCAGCCTGGGAGTTGCCGAGCACGAGGGCCACGAGGACATCGAAGACTGGTTCCAACGTGCCGATGCCATGCTGTATGCCGCCAAAAACGGCGGCCGCAACCAGGTACGCGTGGATGCCCGCGGCAATTCCGACCTGTGGGCCGCCGAGCACGGGGCATCCCCCTTGCATCTGGTGTGGCACGAAGTCTACGAATCGGGGCATGCACACATTGACGCCGATCACCGTGAACTATTCGAGCGCGCCAATGCGCTGATCGACATCTGGCTGGCGGGCATGCACGATCAGACCGACGTCCTGCAGGCCTGCGAGCGGCTCATGATGCACATCGTCACGCACTTCAACGCCGAAGAAGCCGTGCTGGCGCAGGTTGGTTTTCGCGAGCTGGAAGCGCATCAGCGTGCGCATGAAGGGCTGCTGCGTCGAGCAGAACAGCTGCACCAGGAAGTGGCCAACGGCAGTTGCACCCTGGGAGCGATGCTGGAGTTTCTGGTTAGCGACGTTATTGCGCGCCATGTGTTTGGCGCCGACCGCGAGTTCTTCCCGCTGTTTTCGAGCTAAGGCCATCGCCGGATTTGTCGCGTTTCGCCAGGTGCGCAGCGTGCGCCGGATCTCCCCCCCGTGACAAACCACTGCGCCATGGGCACAATGCCGCCACAGAGCGCACCCGGTTTTCACCGAGGCGTGCCATTTCGAGGAGGCATGCATGTTTGGCATTTTCAAGAAGCGTCCCAGCGAACCGGTCTCCCGCCCTGCCAGCCGCAACTTCGCCGCCCCGTCGCGCAAACCAGCCCTTTCGCTGTGGGAACAACCGGCCAAACTGCCCGAGGTAACCGAAGGCAACTCCGATGCCGATTGGGCTGCGTGGGAAGACTCGGTAGCCTTTCAGGATAGCCAGATGCCACCCCAGTGCGATGCACCAACCGTTCCCATGCAGCTCAATTCCACATCCGAGTCCGAGCGCGACAGCGCTTTCGACCAGGAGGCGATGCGAAAGAACCGCTAACCGCGCAGCTTACCGTGGCTTGCGCGAAGGCGTTGGTCGCGTCGGTTTGCCCGCACCCGGCTTGGTGCGCGCGCCATCGGCACGTGGTGGTAGCCCCGTATGCTGCGTCAGCACCGTACCCGGCTTGGGCGCGGTGGGCTTGGCCCGTTCCATCACCATGGTAGGAATGGTGAGGTACGTGGAGTTCTTCTTGCGCGGGCTTTCGTACGCGCCGTTGTTCACCGGCTGGTAGGTGGGAATCAGATGGTGCTTGCCGTTGCCGATCAGGTCGGCACGGCCCATGGCCTTGAGCGCCTCGCGCAAGAGCGGCCAGTTGTTGGGGTCGTGGTAGCGCAAGAAAGCCTTGTGCAGGCGCCGACGCTTTTCGCCACGCACCACGTCCACGCTTTCTGCCCGATCGTCGCGGTGCAGGCCCTTGAGCGGGTTCAGCCCCGTGTGGTACATGGCCGTAGCGGTGGCCATGGTGCTGGGGTAGAAGGTCTGCACCTGGTCGGCACGAAACCGGTTCTTCTTAAGCCAGATGGCCAGGTTCATCATGTCCTCGTCGGAGGTACCGGGGTGGGCGGCAATGAAATACGGGATGAGGTACTGTTTCTTGCCCGCTTCAAGCGTGTACTTCTCGAACATCTGCTTGAATCGGTCGTAGCTGCCGATGCCGGGCTTCATCATCTTGGTAAGTGGCCCGCTCTCGGTGTGTTCTGGCGCGATCTTCAGGTAGCCACCCACATGGTGGGTAACCAGCTCCTTCACGTACTCGGGGCTGGTCACCGCCAGGTCGTAGCGCAGGCCGGAGCCGATCAGAATCTTCTTCACCCCCTTGATGGCGCGCCCGCGGCGGTAGATGGCGATCAGCGGGTCGTGGTTGGTGGTGAGGTTCTGGCAAATGCCGGGGTAGACGCAGCTGGGCTTGCGGCAGGCGGCTTCGATCTCGGGGGTGCGGCAACCCAGGCGGTACATGTTGGCCGTGGGGCCGCCCAGGTCGGAGATGGTGCCAGTGAAGCCCTTGACCTTGTCACGGATGTCCTCGATCTCGTGGATGATGGAATCCTCCGAGCGGCTCTGGATGATGCGGCCCTCGTGCTCGGTGATGGAGCAGAACGTGCAGCCGCCAAAGCAGCCACGCATGATGTTGATCGAGAAGCGGATCATCTCCCACGCCGGGATCTTGGTGGCGCCGTCAAAGCCGCCCTGCTCATCAGCATAGGCCGGGTGCGGGTTGCGCGCAAAGGGCAGGCCAAACACGTAGTCCATCTCGGGCGTGGTCAGCGGGATGGGCGGCGGGTTGATCCACACGTCGCGCGCCGTGGTGCCCTCGCCGTGGGCCTGTACCAGGGCGCGGGCGTTGCCGGGGTTGGTCTCCAGATGCAGCACGCGGTTGGCGTGGGCGTAGAGCACGTTGTCGCTCTTGACCTGCTCATAGCTGGGCAGACGGATCACGGTGCGTTCGCGCGGAGGACGCTGCCCCTTGGCCGAGAGCGCCGGGTTGGGCACGAAGTTCAAAGGTTTTTCGGCATCAGCCCCTGTTAAATCTCGCTTGGTTGCTGCGTTTTTTGTAGCACCCTGCACACAGCTCACACCCTGGGCACCGGCCAGTTCGGCGGTGGTGTGGTAGGGGTTGATGTGGTCTTCCACGTGTCCAGGCTGGTCCACCTCGGTGGAATCGATCTCAAACCAACCTTCCACCGACTCGCGTCGCACGAAGGCGGTGCCCCGTACGTCGGTAATCTTCTCGACCAGCTCGCGTGCGGCCAGGCGGTGGGCGATCTCGACGATGGCGCGGTCGGCATTGCCGTACAGCAGCAGGTCGCACTTGGCGTCCACCACGATGGAGCGGCGCACTTTGTCGCTCCAGTAGTCGTAGTGGGCGATGCGGCGCAAGCTGCCTTCGATGCCGCCCAAGACGATGGGCACGTCCTTATAGGCCTCGCGGCAACGCTGGCTGTAGACCACCGCAGCGCGATCGGGACGGCGGTCGGCGGCGCCACCAGGGGTGTAGGCGTCGTCGCTGCGGATCTTGCGATCGGCCGTGTAGCGGTTGATCATGGAATCCATGTTGCCGGCCGACACCGCCCAGAACAGGTTGGGCTTGCCCAGCGCCTTGAAGGGCTCGGCACTGTGCCAGTCGGGCTGCGCGATGATGCCAACGCGAAAACCCTGGGCCTCCAGCAGCCGCCCGATCACCGCCATGCCGAAGCTGGGGTGATCCACATAGGCGTCGCCCGTAACCAGCACCACGTCGCAGCTATCCCAACCCAGCTGCGCCATCTCCTCGCGGCTCATGGGCAGGTAGGGTGCCGTTCCGAAGCGTTTGGCCCAGTACGGGCGGTAGCTGGTCAAAGGCTTGGCGGCGCGCGGAAAGAAGGAAACGTCGACAAACGCGTTCATAGGCAAGGCAGTGGGGGGAAACCGCAATTGTAGTTTTTTGGATGCAGGTTCAAGGCAATCCCTCGTGAAACCCCATACCACTGGGGTATGCTCCCGGACTTTAAAAAAAGCAAGAAAACGCTCTATCAACCATGTCACGCATCACTCTTTCCTTGCCCCTGGCTTCCTTGTTGGCCCTGAGCCTGGCCGCTTGCGGCGGTGGCGGTAGTTCCAGCGACGTCACCACCACATCGTCCACCACCAATGTGCCCACTGCCACGCCCGTTAGCGCAGCGAGCCTGGCGCAGCAATGCGCTCCCGACAATCCCTACCGCGGCGACGCCAGCGCTGCTACCCGACCCGGAACGCTCGCCGCTGAGAAGCAATGGATTCGCACCTACCTTGATGAAGCCTACCTTTGGTACGACAGCGTGCCCACCGTGGACCCGTCAGCACCCGAGTTCTCCGGGGCGATGACTACGCTGGACAGCCGCAGGGTGCCGCTGCCGTTGTCCAACTATTTCAGCGCCCTGAAAACCCGGCTGACAACGCCCAGCGGGGCCAAGACCGACCGATTCAGCTTCACCTACCCCACCAAAGCCTGGCAACAGCTTTCGCAATCCGGGGTAACGTCAGGCTATGGCATTGAATGGGTGGCTCTCAACAGTACATCCCCCAACCGGCTGTGGCGCGTAGCCATGGTGCAACCCAATTCGCCAGCGACAGCAGCAGGCATCCTGCGCGGCGACACGCTCAAGACGGTTGACGGCGTGGATTTCGCCAACGGCACCGATTCGGCCACGCTGAACGCAGGTGTCAACCCGGTCAATGGCACGGTGCATCGGTTGGTTTTTTCACGCGCAAACGCCGCTGACATCAGCGCCACCCTGACCGCAATCAACGTCACGATCGATCCCGTTCCGGTTACCTCGGTCGTCACGGATCCTGCAGGACGCAAGGTGGGCTATCTGCACTTTACCGATCACATTGCCTCGTCCGAATCCAAGCTGATCGACGCCATTCAGACCCTGAAGGCCCAGAACGTGGCCGATCTGGTATTGGACCTGCGCTACAACGGTGGCGGTTACCTCTATCTGGCCAGCGAGCTTTCCTACATGATTGCCGGTCCCAACCGCGTGGCGGGCAAGTTCTTCGAGAAACTCCAGTACAACGCCAAGCGCACATCGGACAACGCAGCTGCGGCCACTCCGTTCTACGACGGCGCCTGCCTGCCCGATGCCAACGGCTACTGCACAACATCCAAGGCACTGCCTTCGCTGGACCTGCCACGCGTTTTCGTGATCGCCACGGGCAACACCTGTTCGGCCAGCGAGTCCATCATCAACGCGCTGCGCGGCATCAACGTCGACGTGCAACTCATTGGCAGCGGCACCTGCGGCAAGCCCTACGGCTTCACTCCCAAGGACAACTGCGGCGTTTCGTATTTCCCGATTGAATTTCGCGGCATCAACGCCAAGGGATTTGGTGACTACGCCGACGGCTTTGCGCCCACATCCGGCACCCCGACCGACACCAACCTGCCCGGCTGCTCAGCAACCGACGACCTAGACAAACCCTTGGGCAACACCTCCGAGCGCATGCTCAGCGCAGCACTGGCCCGCGCTGCCAACGGCAGCTGCCCGGCCAGTACCACAGCCACACGCCAGTCGATGCAGCCCACTGGCGTATTGCAGCGCGAAGCCGTGCGTGAAGTGCGCGTGCTGAGGGGCGGCGCCGGGTCCCGCTGACGGTGCCCCGTAGAATGATCTGATACCAACCCAAAAGGTCCGATATGAAAAAAGCATTGCTCGCCATCACCCTGGGCGCCCTGTGCGTCAGCTCCTTCGCACAAGGCAAGGACCTCAAGGTCGCCATCGACCCCACCTACGAGCCTTTCACTTTCAAGACACCCGATGGCAAACCCACCGGTTTTGACGTGGAGATCGCCCAAGCGCTATGCGAGCAGATCAAGCGCAAATGCGTGTTCGTGGAGCAAGTCTGGGACAGCATGATCGCTGGCTTGATGGCGCGCAAGTACGACGTCATCATCAGTTCCATGTCTGTCACTGAAGAGCGGCAAAAGCAGATCGATTTCACCGACAAGTACTACAACACCCCCAGCCGCGTGGTGCTACGCAAGGCCTTCAAGTACGACGGACCGGCATCCGTCAAAGGCAAGAAGATCGGCGTCCTCAAGGCCAGCACGCAAGAGAAATACGCTATGGGCGAATTGAAGCCTGCTGGGGCCGAAGTGGTTTCCTATGAAGCGCAAGACCAGGTCTACCTGGACATCAAGGCCGGCCGCCTGGACGGAACGGTGGCTGATCATGTGGAGGTGACCGGTGGCTTTCTGAGTAAGCCCGAGGGCAAGGATTTCGAGCTCAAGGGCGAAGAACTCTACATCCCGAAGTACTTTGGCATTGGCGCAGGCATCGGCCTGCGCAAGGGCCAGGATGCCTTGAAGGGCGAACTCAATGCCGCCATCAAGGCCATCCGTGCCAACGGCACCTACAAGAAGATCAACGACAAGTACTTCAAGTTTGACGTCTACGGCAAGTAAGGCGGGTCGGGCATGAATGCGTACGCCGCCAGCATCCTGCAAGGCGCCCTGCTCACGGTCGGGGTATCGCTCGCGGCGCTGGCAGTAGCCACGGTGCTGGGGCTGCTGGGCGCTACGGCCAAACTATCGGGTCGACGCGTCTGGGTTGGCACGGCCACCGCCTACACCACCCTCATCCGGGGAATCCCCGACCTGGTGCTGATGCTGCTCATCTTCTATGGCGGCACCATGGGCCTCAACAGCCTGCTGGAGTGGCTGGGCAGCGAGGAAACGATTGACATCAACCCTTTCGTGGCCGGGGTGCTGACGCTAGGCTTCATTTATGGTGCCTACATGACCGAGACGTTTCGTGGCGCCATCCTGTCCATCCCCCATGGCCAGATCGAGGCCGCCTGGGCTTTCGGCATGGGGCGCGTGCAGACCTTCATGCGCATTACCGCGCCGCTGATGGTGCGCTATGCCCTGCCCGGCTTCACCAACAACTGGCTCGTGCTCATCAAGGCCACCGCACTGGTCAGTCTGATCGGCCTGCACGACATGACCTACGCGGCCAAACAGGCCAGCGCGGCCACACGTTCACCCATCACGTTCTTCTTGTTCACGGCGGCCATCTTCCTGGTCTACACATCGGTTTCCCTTTGGGCCCTGCGCGCCGTGCAGGCCCGCTTTAGCCGCGGCGTGCGCCGCGGGACGGTCTAGCATGAACTGGTCGGTGCTGCTCGAACCCCAGAACCTGGCACTCTATGGCCAGGGCATCCTGACCACGCTGGGCTTGCTGGGGGCGTCGCTGGCGGCCGGTGGCGTACTCGCATTGGTTTTTGCCCTGCTGCTGACGGGGCCATGGGCACCGGCGCGCTGGCTGGTGGGCACCTACACCTACGTGATGCGGGGCACGCCGCTGCTGATCCAGGTCTACCTGATCTACTACGGCCTGGCCCAGCTCGAATGGATTCAGGCACGCTGGGACACGGTCTGGCCCTGGGTCTATTTCAAGGAACCGTTCTTCTGCGCCCTGCTGGCTTTTGCCTTGAACACCGCTGCCTACACCGCCGAGATGTTGGCCGGAGCCATCCGCGAGACGGCCGCCGGTGAGATCGAGGCCGCGCAGGCCTATGGCATGAGCCGCGCCCAAACCCTGCGCCGTGTCGTGCTGCCCAGCGCCCTGCGCCGCACACTGCCAGCTTACAGCAACGAGGTGGTGATGATGCTGCACAGCACCAGCCTGGCCAGTGCGGTGCCGTCCATGCTGGACGTCACCGCAGCGGCCAGCCGCATCTATGCCGACTACTACCTGCCCTTTGAGGCCTACCTGGGAGCAGCGGCCATCTACCTGACGGCATCGTTCCTGTTCATCGGCTTGTTCAAGCTCGCCGAGCAGCACTGGCTGGCCTACCTGGCTCCGCGCAAAAACGCCTGAGGCCAGTATGCAACGCATTGACCATCCGCTGCTGTCGCCCAGTCTGGGCAGCCACAAGACACTGACCAGCTTTCACTTCGGCGCACCGCACAGCGGCGCGCCCAAGGTCTACATCCAGGCCAGCCTGCATGCCGATGAACTGCCCGGCATGCTCGTTGCCCACCACCTGCACACGGCCCTGGCCACTGCCGAGCAAGCCGGTCGGCTGCAGGGCGAAGTGGTACTGGTTCCGCTGGCCAATCCCATCGGACTGGCCCAGCGCGTGGACCACAAGGCCATGGGGCGTTTTGAACTGGCCTCGTCGGAGAACTTCAACCGCCAGTTCCCCGACTTGCTCGAGGCCCTTTGGCCTGACATTCTGCAAGCGCTGGGGCCGGACGCCGATGCCAACCGGGCCGCCATCCGCCGGGCCGCTGGCCGCTTCTTGACCCACTGGACCCCCACCACCGAACTGCAAAGCCAGCGCCGCACCTTGCTGCTGCTGGCCCACGATGCCGACTATGTGCTCGACCTGCATTGCGACTGCGAAGCCGTGCTGCACTTCTACACGGAAGTAGCCTGCTGGCCGCAGTTCGAATCCCTCACACGGTTGCTGCAATGCCAGGCGGTGCTGCTGGCCCGCAACTCGGGCGGCGACCCCTTTGACGAGTGCCTGTCGGGTCTGTGGTGGCGCCTGGCCGAGCGGCTGGCCGCCCACGGCCATGCCCTGCCCGTACCACAGGGTTGCTGCAGCGCCACGATCGAGCTGCGTGGCGAAATCGATGTGGCGCATGACCTGGCGCGAGCCGATGCCCAGGCCATCCTGCAGTGGCTGGGCCAGATTGGCGTGTTGCGCCTGGATGCCCTGTCACCCATACCACTCCCGTGTTGTGCCCCCACCCCATTGGCCGGATCGGAAACCCTGTGCGCAACGCAGGCGGGCCTGGTGGTGTTCGCAGCCGCGGTCGGGCAGCGGGTGCAGGCGGGTGATCTGGTGGCCGAGGTCATCGACCCCATCAGCGGTGACTGCCAGCGCATCTGCGCGTCGGTCCAAGGCGTGCTGTATGCACGCATTCGCGAACGCTATGTGCACGCCGGTGGCGAACTGGGTAAGGTGGCCGGTGCCACAGCCTTTCGCAGCGGCCCCCTTTTGGGTTTTTAAGTATTTCTACGACCACCATGCCCCCCGAATCCTTCAAACTACAGGTGGAAAACCTGCACAAGCGCTATGGCTCCCAGGAGGTGCTCAAAGGCGTTTCGCTCAGCGCACATGCGGGTGATGTGATCAGCATCATCGGGAGTTCCGGCTCAGGCAAGAGCACCCTGCTGCGCTGCATCAACCTGCTGGAGAAACCGCACCAAGGCCGTATCGTCGTTGCAGGAGAGGAACTGCGCCTGGCGCCCCAGCGCAACGGCGAGTTGCATGCCGCCGACCCGCGCCAGTTGGCCCGCCTGCGCACCCGGCTTGCCATGGTGTTCCAGCATTTCAACCTGTGGGCGCACATGACGGTGCTGGAGAACGTGATCGAAGCGCCGGTGCACGTGCTGGGTGTGCCCCGCCCGCAAGCCATCGCAACCGCCCGCAAGTACCTGGACCAGGTGGGCCTGCAGGGCAAGGAAGATGCGTACCCCGCCCACCTCAGTGGCGGCCAGCAGCAGCGCGTGGCCATCGCCCGCGCGCTGGCCGTGGAACCCGAGGTGCTGCTGTTTGACGAACCCACCAGCGCCCTCGACCCGGAACTGGTGGGTGAGGTGCTCAAGGTCATGCGGGGACTGGCCCAAGAGGGGCGTACCATGGTCGTGGTCACCCACGAAATGGGCTTTGCCCGCGAGGTGGCCAGCCACCTGATCTTTCTGCACCAGGGGCGAATCGAAGAGCAAGGCGCGCCAGCCCAGGTCCTGAATGCGCCCAAGAGCGTGCGTCTGGCCCAGTTCCTCAGTGGCAGCCTTAAGTAGGGACGGCGGTGCTGCTATGCCATTGGTTTTGCATATAGCCCCCGTAAAATAAGCGCCTTTCGCTCCTGTTTTTGTAGCAACTTCTACGCAATGGCGTTCGTTCCATGCTCAATGCTCTGCCTGCACCCCTGGTATTCCTGATCGCCAGCCTGCTGCTGCTGATCAACATTCTGTTCTGGGTACCCATCCTGATGGTGTTTGCCTTGCTGAAGCTGCTGCTGCCGTTTCGCAGCGTACGTCTGGCGATTGATCCCGTCATCCTGTCCATTGCCGAAAACTGGATTTCGGGTAACAGCGGCTGGATGGGCCTGACCCAACGCACCCAGTGGGACGTGCAAGGTGTGGATGGACTCGATGCCAAGAACTGGTACATGGTGGCCAGCAACCATCAGTCCTGGGTGGACATCCTGGTGCTGCAGCATCTGCTCAACCGCCGCATTCCGCTGCTGAAGTTCTTTCTCAAACAAGAACTGATCTGGGTTCCGCTGATGGGCCTGGCCTGGTGGGCGCTGGAGTTTCCGTTCATGAAGCGCCACAGCGAGGAATACCTCAAGAAGCACCCGGAGATGCGTGGCAAGGACCAGGAAACCACGCGCAAGGCCTGCGCCAAGTATGCCCTCATCCCCACCAGCGTGATGAACTTCCTGGAGGGCACGCGCTTCACCCCGGCCAAGCACGACCGCCAGCAGTCGCCTTACCAACACCTGCTCAAGCCCAAGGCTGGTGGCATGGCGCTGGCCCTGAACGCCATGGGCGACAAGTTTCAGGCGCTGCTGGATGTCACCATCGTCTATCCCGACGGCGCGCCGTCGTTCACCCACTTTCTGCAAGGGCGCATGCGACGCGTGGTGGTGCGCATGCGCAGCCTGCCCATCCCGCACGAATTCATCAACGGCGACTACGCCCAGGACCCGGCATTTCGAGAGAAATTCTCACAATGGGTGCAGCAGATCTGGCGCGACAAAGATGCACAGATCAGTGCCTTGCTGAGCCAATACGCGGCCAAGGCCTGAGCCCCGCCCAACGCTACCGGCACAGGGCCATGGTTACCAGGGCGGAGGCATCTTCCACGCCGGTGATGCTGTGGGTGACACCCCCTTCCAGGTAGACCAGATCACCGGGGCGCAAGGTCTGGGTGCTGTCGTCACTGGCGAATGCAATCACCCCTTCCAGGCACTGCACGGTAATGGCGCCGGCTACCTTGTGCGATGGCATGGACTTACCCCGTGGCAGCACCAGGCGCATCACCTCCAGCCGCTCGGTTTTGAAAAGCGCGGTACTTTGTTGCTGCGTCAGGCCCGCACCATAGGGCAAGACGCTAACCGGACGCCCGGATACGGCATGTGCAATCGCCATGATGTCCTCCTGTGCTAAATAGAGCTTGCGCCCGATTCGCACACTATAGACCGACAGCCTGCGCAGCGCCAGCCGGGCTATCTCGCCCCAGCAGCGCCAACATGTCGTGGCTCCAGTCGATTTCGCCCTGCTCATAGAGCATGCCCTTCTTGAGAATCATGTACTGGATCGCCTGACCCCGGCTCAGCGTATCGGGCTGGGGGAAATCACGTTTCTCGATGGCGCGGTACTGCGCCAGGCGCTGCGCATGCAACGCGATGTGGCGTTGCAGTTCGGGGGTTAGGTCCACCTCGCCCAACACCGCATCGGCACGCAGCTTGACAGTGAATGCATCGCGCAGATCAATGGGCTCGGAGCTCTCCTGCGCCCAGCGCACCAGTTCGGCACGGCCCTGGGGCAGCACGCGGTATGCCTTCTTGCGCGTCTTGCCCGCGTCAGCGGGCACAAAGCTGGCAATCCAGCCGGCCGCTTCCATGCGCGCCAGCTCTCGGTAGATCTGTTGGTGTGTGGCGTGCCAAAAGTAGCCAATGGACTTGTCAAACCGGCGCGCCAAATCGTAGCCCGAGGTGGACTTTTCCAGCAGCGAGGTCAGGACGGCGTGGGCAAGCGACATGTGCCCCAGTCTAGCCGCTCACGAAAAACTATGCAACCAGTTGCATAAATTCCCGAACGATCGTACACTTTTGCGCAACCGGCTGCATCCCTGCACCGGTTTCACCAGTTTTTGCCTCACCCGGAGTCGCCATGAACGCTGTAGCCACCCCCGTCCCCTACCCCCACCTGCTCGCCCCCCTGGATCTAGGTTTCACATCCCTGAAAAACCGCGTGCTCATGGGCTCCATGCACGTGGGTCTGGAAGAGGCACCCAACGGCTTTGAGCGCATGGCGGCCTTCTATGCCGAGCGCGCCAAAGGCGGGGTGGGCCTGATCGTGACCGGCGGCATTGCACCCAACGACCGTGCCCGCCCCATGCCTGGCGGCGCGGCCATGACCACACAAGAGGAGGCCGACAAACACAAGATCGTCACGCAGGCCGTGCACGCAGCCGGTGGCAAGATCGCCATGCAGATCCTGCACTTCGGTCGCTACGCCTACCACCCCGAGTTGGTGGCCCCCAGCGCCCTCAAGGCACCCATCAGCCCCTTCCGCCCGCACGCATTGACCACCGACGAGGTGAAGCAAACCGTGGAGGACTACGCCAACGCCGCCGTGCTGGCGCAAAGCGCAGGTTACGACGGCGTGGAGATCATGGGCTCCGAGGGTTACCTCATCAACGAATTCATTGCCGCACAAACCAACCAGCGCGACGACGAGTACGGCGGCAGCTATGAAAACCGCATCCGCTTCCCGCTGGAGATCGTGCATCGCACCCGCGAACGCGTGGGCGAGAACTTCATCATCATTTTCCGCTTGTCGATGCTCGACTTGGTGGAAGGCGGCTCCACCCAGGAAGAGGTGGTGCAGCTCGCCCAGGCGCTGGAAGCTGCGGGTGTGACGATCCTGAACACCGGCATTGGCTGGCACGAGGCGCGTATTCCCACCATTGCCACCAAGGTGCCCCGTGCCGCCTGGGCGTGGGTAACGCAGCAGCTCAAGGGCAAGGTCGGCATCCCGCTGGTTGCTACCAACCGCATCAACACCCCCGAAGTGGCCGAGCAAGTCCTGGCCGACGGCATGGCAGACATGGTGAGCATGGCCCGCCCGTTCCTGGCCGACCCGGAGTTTGTGAACAAGGCCGCTGCAGGCCGCGCGCAAGACATCAACACCTGCATTGGCTGCAACCAGGCCTGCCTGGACCACACCTTCGGCGGCAAGATCACATCCTGCCTGGTCAATCCCCGTGCCTGCCACGAAACCATTCTGGTGCCGCTGCCGCTGCCAAAGAAGGAGCGCGTAGCCGTGGTGGGCGCCGGTCCGGCGGGCTTGGCCTTCGCTACCGAAGCCGCCCAGCGTGGCCTGGATGTAACCCTGTTCGACGCCGCCACCGAGATCGGCGGCCAGTTCAACGTAGCCAAGCAAGTGCCGGGCAAGGAGGAGTTCTACGAAACCCTGCGCTACTTTGGCGAACGGCTCAAGCAAACCGGTGTCACCGTGAAGCTGGGCCAGCGCGTCAGCGCCGATGATCTGGCACAAGCCGGTTTCACGCAGGTGGTGCTGGCCACCGGCATCAGCCCACGCCTGCCCGAAATCGAAGGTATCCGCCACCCGAAAGTACTGGGCTACCTGGACGTGCTGCGCGACAAGAAGCCCGTGGGTAAGACCGTGGCAGTGATCGGCGCGGGCGGGATTGGCTTTGACGTAAGCGAATACCTGCTGCACGAAGGCCAGTCGGCCAGCCTGAACAAGGCCAAGTTCTTTGCCGAATGGGGTGTGGATACCACCGGTGGCGCACGCGGCGGTTTGCAAAGCGCCCACATTGGCAACGTGCCGCGCAAGATCTACCTGCTGCAGCGCAAAGCCAGCAAGGTGGGCGACGGCCTGGGCAAGACCACGGGCTGGATCCACCGCACCGGCCTCAAGAACCGCGGCGTGGAAATGATCCCCGGTGTGAACTACCGCAAGATTGACGACGCGGGCCTGCACATCACCGTGGGCGACAAGGACATGACCTTGCGCGTGGACAACGTCATCGTCTGCGCCGGGCAGGACCCCAACCGCGAACTGCAAGCGGCACTGGAAGCCCAAGGCGTGCGTGTGCACCTGATTGGCGGCGCCGACAAGGCCGCCGAGCTGGACGCCAAGCGCGCCATCAAACAAGGCACCGAACTGGCCCTGCGCCTGGACACTGGCCCCGCCCCGGCAGCGGCTGCGGTGGCGGCGCCCCAGGGCACGCACCAGGCGCCCCCCGCCGTGCAGGCCAGCCTGAAAGCCTGGCACGCCATGGTGGCGGCGGGCGACCTGAGCGAGCTGCCCGGCATCGTGCACAAGAAGGCGGTGTTCCGCTCGCCCATGGCCCACACCCCCTACCCCAGCGCGCAGGCGGTGCAGGTGATACTGAGCACCGTGAGCCAGGTGTTCCAGGACTTCACCTACCACCGCACCTACACCAGCGAGGACGGCATGAGCGCCATCCTGGAGTTCAGTGCCAAGGTCGCTGGCCGCGAACTCAAAGGCATCGACCAGATCCGCTTTGACGAAGACGGCAAGATCGTGGACTTTGAAGTCATGGTGCGCCCCATGAGCGGCCTGCAGGCCCTGGGCGACGAGATGGCGCAGCGCCTGGCCCCCTACATTGCCATGATGAAGGGGGCCAAGGGATAAGCAGCTGCTATTATTTCAATAGCTACCGAGCCAATGAATACCGGGGCCAATGCCCCAAAACACCATGAATACCACCGCCACACCCACTTTTGAGACCCTGAGCGTCAGGCTGCAAGACCACATCGCCACCGTGCACCTGAACCGCCCGGACAAGGCCAACGCCATGAACGCAGCGATGTGGCAGGAAATCCGCCAGGCTTTTGACTGGGTGGATGCCACCCCCGAAGCCCGCGTTGCCGTGCTCGCTGGCGAAGGCAAGTACTTCACCGCCGGTATCGACCTGCAGATGATGATGGGCCTGCCCGCCACCATTGCCGACGACTGCGAAGGCCGCATGCGCGAAAAGCTGCGCCGCCTCATCCTCGACCTGCAAGACACCCTCACCAGCCTGGAGCGCTGCCGCAAGCCCGTGCTCGCGGCCATTGCCGGCGGCTGCATTGGCGGCGGCATCGACCTCATCACCTGCGCCGACATGCGTTATGCATCGAGCGATGCCTTCTTCACCATCAAGGAAATCGACATCGGCATGGTGGCCGACGTGGGCACGCTGCAGCGGCTGCCCAAACTCATCGGCCAAGGCATCACGCGCGAGCTGGCCTACACCGGGCGCAAGTTCGACGCCGCCGAGGCGCAAGGCATGGGGCTAGTGAACCGGGTGTTCGAGAGCCGCGAGGCGCTGTACGCGGGCGTGCAGGCCATCGCCGCCGAGATCGCCGCCAAGTCGCCCTTGTCGATCCGCGGCACCAAGGAAATGCTGAACTACGCCCGCGACCACAGCGTGGCCGACAGCCTGAACTACATTGCCACCTGGAACGCGGCCATGCTGCAAAGCAAGGACTTGATGGAGGCCATGTCGTCCAACATGATGAAGAAGGCGCCGAGCTTCAAGGATTGAACGGTGCAAGGAGGTGCTGCTCGCAGTCACCATTGAGTTGGGAAACGCTTCAAACGAGCCCCACTCTAATGAGAGCCCCCTCCAACCGGCCCCTGCTTGCAGCCCTGAGTTTTAATAAACCCAATTCGCGTGCCATTGCGATCAACGCGTCTTCCCCAGTCTTGCCTTGGCCAAGTACCCCACGAGCTAGCGACGTCAACTCCGACTCGCAGATTTCTTCGACGCCGCGCGCGCTGTCGTCATCGAGTGGATACCGGAAAGCGATCTCGGCTTCCGTGTCAACGCCTCGCGGCCAATAGAACGTGCCGCCAGCCTCCTCTGTCACATCAAACAAGCGCCGGGCGATCTGCTCGACCCGATCCTGAATCCGGCTTCCCGTACGCTGGAAGCCATGTGCTCGCGCAATGCGCCGCGCCAGCACGGCATCCAGCACCGGTCCCTCGCGCTGCACGACCCACTCAACCATCGGGAGCAACACCGCGTCATAGGGGGTCTCGTAGAACAGGTCGGCAGAGATGGCGCCGGGCGGTACCGCATCGGTGGGTTGTGACGCCTGGAAGCGGTGATCCCTTTGGGTGTTGGCGTCCCCAAGAGCAGGCGTTGACGACGTGGATGCCGACCGGGCGTAGACCGTTTCGGCTGCTTCGTCCGCTTCTTCATGGGCATCGTCAGCAAAAGGTGGCAGCCCTGCTGCCGCACGCGTGACGGCCGCATCGGCCTCGTTGATCACATGCAGGCTAGGCGTTGCTTCGTCGTCGTTCGGCACGGAGACCGCTTCTTCGGGCGACGCCTCGGCTTCGGCGGCTTGGCGTTCCCGATCCTTTTCGAGCAATTCGGTCAGCGCCGCATGCACGCGCTCCAGCGTACCGCCCGGATTCACCCACCAGTCGGTGGACCAGATGCGCACGATCTCCCAGCCCAGGCCGCGCAGCACCTGCTCGCGCAGTTTGTCCCGATCGCGCGCAGTGGCGGAGCGGTGGTAGGTGGCACCGTCGCATTCCACTCCCGCGAGATACCTGCCCGCAAAGTCGGGGTGCACCACGCCCAGGTCGATGCGAAACGACGATGCGCCGATCTGGGTGTGCACCTGCCAGCCTTTGCGGCACAGCGCTGCTGCCACGCCGGCTTCGAATGGGCTCTCGAAATCGCCTTGACTACCGTGATGTGCTTCGGCCAGAGCGCGCGGCCCGAATTCTGCAAACTCCAGGAAGTGCTTCAGGTCGCGCACGCCGTTCGCCTTGGTGCGCGACAGGTCCATCTGCTCGCCGCGCAGGCTGGAGAACACGCGCAGTTCATGCCGGGCGCGCGTCACGGCCACGTTCAGGCGCCGCTCGCCGCCGTCGCGGTTCAAAGGGCCGAAGTTCATCGACACGGCATCGGCCTTGTCCGGCCCGTAGGTGATGGAGAAATACATGATGTCGCGCTCGTCACCCTGCACGCTCTCCAGGTTTTTCACGAACACCGGTTCGAGATCCATTTCAGAGAAATAGGTTTCCAGGCCGGGGTCTTTGCGGCGCTCCTCGTCAAGCAAGTCTTCGATCAGGCCTTGCTGCTCCGAGTTGAAGGTCACCACACCAATGGTCAGGCCCGACTCCCGGAAGCCCGGGCGCTTGAGTCGGCTCACTAGATCGGCCACCAGGGCCTGGGCCTCTGGTTGGTTGGTGCGGGCTCCGCCTTTTTCATAGCGCCCCTTCACTAAGTGAAAGCTGACGGCCCGGTCGTCGGTGACGGGCGACGGGAAGGTGACGAGGCCACCACCGTAGTAGCGGTGGTTGCTGAAGGCGATCAAGCTTTCGTGGCGCGAGCGGTAGTGCCAAGAGAGGTTGCGCGTGGGCAGACTCGCACCCAGGCATTCGTCAAGGATGCTTTCTAGGTCGCCTTCCACGACATCTTCGTCACCATCAGTGCTGTCGCTGCGGCCGAAGAAGTTGGTGGGTGGTAGTTGTTTCGGGTCCCCCACCATCACCACCTGTTTGCCTCGAGCCATGGCGCCGATGGCGTCCCACACCGGGATTTGAGAGGCCTCGTCGAACACCACCAGATCGAAGTTGCTGGCCTCGGCAGAGAGGTACTGGGCGATCGACAGTGGGCTCATGAGCAAGCAAGGGGTCAGTCGCAGCACCACCGATGGGATCTCATGCAGCAATTGGCGCAGCGGCTTGTGCTGCTTCTTCTTAGTGATCTCGTGGCGCAGGATGCCCCATTCGCTGTTGCGTTGAATGCTGTCGGGCGCCGGCAGGTTTGCGCACAACTTGGCGCGAATCCATTCGCGGGACACCTTGGTGAACTCGTCATCCAGGACGCGGAACTCTTTGATGCGAAGTTCGTGCTCTGCTGAGACAAAGCGCTTGAGCACTTCGTCCTCGTCCACAGCTTCGGCCAGCCACCAGCGAGCGTAGTTCACCTCGAATGCCGTGCGCACCTGCGCTGGGGCGACGTCACCCGCCTCGATAGCGCCCACCAACGCAGGGAGTCCTGCATTGCGCGCATCGACCTGAGCGTGACGCCAGGCGCACCATGCGTGCAGGCCGTGGTGATTTGCCTCTTATTGCACCGCCGTGTCAGCAAGCTCTATGGGCTCAAGGTCTGCGAACGCGCGACGGACAGTGTCTGGCTGCGCGGCGTTGTTGCAAAACTGGTCTGTCGCACTGTTGAGGTCTGTCAGCTTCGCCATAACCTCGTGACAGGCTTGCCCAATCACGCCTGAGTCACCCAGTTCAGAGCGACGCGATGCCAGCACCTGATGCAAGCTGCGACGCGCCACGGTTGCGGCAGAGGGGTCCAGTCCGAGACCAGACAAGCCAGCCTTCAGCGAGGCATGGAACTTCAGAGCTCGTTGGATCTCGTCGCTGTCAGTATCCAATGCATTCCAGACCCCAGGGCACTCGGTCGCGAGACCAGTCATAGAAAGCAGCCGTGCTTCCACCGCACTGCGTCTCTGCAACCACTCACGCTGTTGCTGAAGAGCTGGGCCGCATCGCCCTTCGGCCACGTCCTGATGCGGTGCCTGCAACATGCCTCTTTGAAGCAAGACCAATCGCTCGCGTTCAAATGCGAGCGCTGAACGAAGAACTGCGGAATCGGTGCTGTGCCCCTGCCAAAGTCCATGGCTGCTTTCCGAGAGCGATGCACACTCGGTCAAGCGATGGTCCAGGTCCAACAAGGCCGTCAGGCGTTGAACCTCTCGTGTCCAACGCTCGCCACAGTACCCCTTCAATGCAGCGTCCAGACCCTCCAGCGCAAAGGGCTTGTGCAGGCGAGCTGCATGCAGAGCCGTGTTGGTTTTCAAGGCGCTGCGAGCGTGATCAACCCGGGTCTTGACGCCAGCCCATAAGCCTTCAGCAGCAGCACCCGGGTTCAGTTGTTGGACCTCTTCACGTAGGCTCTTGATGCGCACGAGCGCAGACAGATCAGCGGCCACACGTGGTTCACCTGTACCTTCGATGACACCTTCCAGCGCACTGCGCACTTTTCGCTTGCCCAGCCATGACATCGGCCAGAACGCCCTTTCGGCCTTGACCCAATCGCGCTGCAGTTGGGACACATTGAGCTGTCCCACACTAGATCCGTACTTCACGGAAAGACCAGCGCGCAGTTGGCTCATTTCCTCGATCAACTGCACACCACGTTCGATCTCATCGCTGACGGCAGGTAGCCATGGCGTTCCGAGTTCCGTGTGCAGGTTTCGGTGTTTGTCGAGCAAGTCGAGCGCGTGGGACATTCGAGTCTGCAGCTCTGCCGACCACGGAGCGGACATCTTCGACGAGATTTCCCGGTGATTGCCGAGCAGTTCATTGCCGGTTTTCAAGGCGGTGCAGATGGACTCACTGTCCGGCAGTGCGCAGAAACTCCAGTCTTGAGAAGATGCCTGAGGCAAGGCTTTGGCAAGTACACCGAGCGCCGACCGGCGTTGACGGTGCAGCGCTGGCCATTCCATGCCGATGAGTTTCCCCAAGGATTGCGCTGTGGCCTGGAAGTTCCGACTGGTGGTTTGCAGCGACTGCGCGGACTTGACCATTTCCTGTTGCCACTTGGCTGACCATTCCGTGACGTGCACTGGCACCAGCGGGCCGGTCAACAATTGATCAGGGCTAACAGCCGCCGCGTTGGCCTGCAACCTACCCGTGAGATCGCGCAGTTCGGTCAGGGCAGCTTCGTCGTGCGCCCGGGGAGAGGTCCAACTGAAACGCAGGTCGGGCAGCTCAAGGCCTCCGACGACACACCCGATGGCTTTGAAGATCGTCCAACCGTTGCTGTGGCGGTGGTGAAGGCGCTCAACATAGGTAGACAGTTGCTCACGCACTTGACCCAGTTGCCGCGCCTTGGCTTCCCAGGTGGGAGCGTCCACTTCGCCTTTGGACTCCCAGGATTTTTGGAGCTGGCTCAACACGTCGAGCTTGCGACTCTTGTTTGAATGCAGTTCAAGGCAGAACTCCCCCAGTCCCACTTCGCGCAGACGGCGGAAGACGACATCCAGCGCAGCAATCTTCTCAGCCACAAAAAGCACCCGTTTGCCTTCGGCCAGACACTGCGCAATCAGGTTGGCAATCGTCTGGCTCTTGCCTGTGCCGGGCGGACCGATCAACACAAAGTCTTTGCCTCTGGCTGCAGCCATGACGGCGGATAGCTGGGACGAGTCTGCGGGAAGTGGGCTGAACACCTGCTGCGGCGGGTAGTCGGAGTCCAGCCTGCGGGTCTCCGGGAAGGGTGTTGTGGAGGGATAGGGCTCGCGCGGCGTATCGATCAGGTGCGCCACGACAGGGGATTTGCGCAAATCCGCTGTTCGTTCGCTAAGGTCCTTCCACATCAGATACTTGGCAAAGGAGAACGTCGACAACACAACGTCTTCACTGATTTCCCAGCCCCGAATATCTTTGATGGCATAGCGAACGCGCTTCCAGATACCCGTAATATCAATGCCGGAATCATCACGCGGAAGGTCCCCCAATGGGATGCCCAACTCCAGTTGAAAGTCCTGCCGTAGCATTTCGACCAGCGTAGGATTGAATAGCGCCTCATCCTCATGTTCTTGCAGCGTGAAGCCCGACCGCGCGCTTTTGCGGTTCAACGTGACTGGTAACAGTATCAAGGGGGCTTTGATCCGCAAGTCCGGTTTGTCCGGACGAGTCCAGACCAGAAACCCGAGGGCGATAAAGAGCGTGTTGGATCCACCTTCTTGCATTGCGTTGCGGGCGCCTCGATACAACTCAACCAGGCGTCCTTCCAGTTCTTGATCTTCCAGCCGGATGCAGACCTCACGGCGCTGCAGGGCGTCTTTTGCATGCGCTTTGCGAAGATCTTCAAGGCTTCTGGCTTCGTGCAGTTGCTGGCTACGAGGATCTTGGCCCTGCATCAGTGCTGGGATGGGCAGCAGCTTGATCGTTTGCCCTTCTGCCAGGGTGTCTTCCAGTTCTGGTGCTGCCACGTCGAGCAGCAACGCCTTCTTGCCCTGCTTGAAGTTCAGCAGGGTGTTTCGTAGCGACAAATCAAGCAGTTTGCGTTGCCACCGAGCCAGTCTGTCTTTGGGATCCAGCTCGGATGTCGGCGTATCGGTGATCACCTCGTCGGGTAGATCAGGCGCGTCTTCAATACCGATTACTGGTTCATGCTCCAACGTGAGAGGCATCGACTCTGAGACAGAGTGAGCCTGAGCAAGCGGTTTGATGCGCGACATGCGCGCGCGCTTGACGTCGATAACCAGTTCAAACTTGTCTTCCTCCTCCTCTGACAATTGGCGGTTGCCGTTGGCAATGGCCTGGCTAAAGCCTACCGCTTGGCCATGGGCAGCGAGGGTCGTTTCAAAGACCAGCATCTCCTGCAACTTCAACCGCTTTCTCACGGCCGTGATGTCATCCACCACAGCCGTGGAGAACTCCTCGTCCCGCAGCCACACACCGACAAATGCGTGGCCACGGGTGAACACCAGCAAGGGGTTGAGGTGTGCCTGCTCCAGGCATGCGGCGAACAGCAGCGCGAGATCAAGGCATGTGGCCAGGCCGCCATCGAGTACCTGTGAAGGACTGCGAACCTTCTGGCCAGTGTGTTCGAAACTGGCGGGCGGGAGTGCGTAGTTCAGTTTGCGCTGAAGCACACCGGCCCAGATACCCGACGCCAATTCCCATGCCCGTTTCGAGCCATGGGTATAGCCGTCGATCGACCCAGACTTCCCACCGGTCTGCAATGCCATGGCTGCACCTTTCAGCAGACGGTCGATGGCTTGGTCGTTCGGCTGTACGAACGCCGCTACCATTTCAGGCAGATGACCAATGCCACCCCATTGATTGCGGGCCAGTAGTTCTACAGTGGACTCTTGCTTTGCGAGGACTTCATCCGATTGCTTGCGATTGCGCAGTTCAAAATGCAGCGAAGCCGATTCGGCCTCCGTCAAGCGTGAAAGTAGGGCGCCATCCAACTGGACGTCGAGATCACGCAAGTGATAACTCTCGCCCGCGCCAACCGATTCCACATTCCAGACACGAGGCTTTACAAACGGGGGCTCAGAGACCAGCTGAACGGTCAACTCGTTGATCGCAGCCGAGGTCTCATTGACTATGACCAGTTCGTGCAACGCGGGTACCGCGTTCTGGAAGGCTGCGAGGTTTAGTTTTTTTGTGGCACTGATGTGTAAGCGAACTGCGGGCGGTGGCACCTTTTCTGCAGCAAAACCTTTAGGCGTACCCGCCTTTGTCGATTGACCTGACTCCTTTGTCATACGCGTTCCCCCCCCCTTTTCAACACAATTGTGCCGTGAGTTCGAAGTCGTAACAAATCCAACCCTGAGCGTCACGCTCGAAAACCACATCGCCACCGTGCACCTGAACCGCCCGGACAAGGCCAACGCCATGAACGCAGCGATGTGGCAGGAAATCCGCCAGGCTTTTGACTGGGTGGATGCCACCCCCGAAGCCCGCGTGGCCGTGCTCGCTGGCGAAGGCAAGTACTTCACCGCCGGTATCGACCTGCAGATGATGATGGGCCTGCCCGCCACCATTGCCGACGACTGCGAAGGCCGCATGCGCGAAAAGCTGCGCCGCCTCATCCTCGACCTGCAGGACACCCTGACCAGCCTGGAGCGCTGCCGCAAGCCCGTGCTGGCAGCCATTGCCGGGGGCTGCATCGGCGGCGGCATCGACCTCATCACTTGTGCCGATATGCGGTACGCCAGCAGCGACGCCTTCTTCACCATCAAGGAGATCGACATCGGCATGGTGGCCGACGTGGGCACACTGCAGCGCTTACCCAAACTCATTGGCCAAGGGATCACGCGCGAACTGGCCTACACCGCGCGCAAGTTCGACGCCGCCGAGGCGCAAGGCATCGGCCTAGTGAACCGGGTGTTCGAGAGCCGTGAAGCGCTGTATGCCGGGGTGCAGGCGATCGCCGCCGAGATCGCTGCCAAGTCGCCCTTGTCGATCCGAGGCACCAAGGAAATGCTGAACTACGCCCGCGACCACAGCGTGGCCGACAGCCTGAACTACATTGCCACCTGGAACGCGGCCATGCTGCAAAGCAAGGACTTGATGGAGGCCATGTCGTCCAACATGATGAAGAAGGCGCCGAGTTTCAAAGATTGAGGTACGGTTGCCCAGTTGCAGCCCTCCCCCTTACTCTGGCATCATGCCGCGATGCATTCCCCTGAAGCATCGCACACCCGCTACGACTGGATGGCACCGTGCGCCTGGTTTGTTCGAAGGCTGATGGGCGGGGTTTGGCGGGGTACGGCCTGGTCCGTGGCTTTGGCTTGGCTGTTGCTGGAACTTGCTGCCCCTGCCGTGCACGCCGCCCATGCGGGCGAGGCGAATGGCGCCAGCGGTGAGGCGCAGCCACGTGTGCTGGTGCTGCATTCCTACCACGTGGGTCTGCCCTGGAACGATGCCTTGCAGCGGGGGTTTCAGGTTGGTTTGGGCGATCAGGCCGAGCAGTTGCAGCTGTACTACGAGCACCTGGATGCGTTGCGAGCCGATGCAAAGGCCACCGAACGTTTTGCGCAACTCCTCATCGAACGCTATCGCAACCTAGGCCTGGACTACTTGCTGGCGACCGACGATCCAGCCTACCGACTGCTGCTGGCGACGCGCGAGCGCCTCGCGCCGGGCAAGCCCATTTTGTTCGCTGCTATGAATAGCATCACCCAAGAGCAGTTGACAGGCATCAATGCAATCGCTGGCGTTGCCGAGAAGCCGGAGTTCTCGACCAATCTCGCGCTGATGCATCGCCTGCATCCGCAGCGCGACACCCTGATAGTCGTTGGAGATTCAACCTCGGCGTTTGCAACCAACTTGGCTGCGTTGCAGGCGAGCAATGCAAGTTTGCCCGAGCCGTTTCGGCTTTCAATCCTGATTCCCGCGACGCTCGATGAACTTCGCTCACAGCTTGCAGCCATCCCGAACGATGCTTTGATCTTCCTGATGGGCCGACCGCGGGACGAGCAAGGCAACCTGATCACAGGGCCTGCAGCAGCCCGGTTCATTCGCGACCATACGCACCACCCCATCTACGTCGGATGGGACTTTTTTTTGGGGCATGGCGTGGTGGGCGGCATGTTGGTTTCGGGCGAAGCGCAAGGCAAATCTCTGGCAGGCTTGCTGCTGCGGCTGGTGCATGGTGAACCCATCACGGCACTGCCGCCCGTGTCGGCCAGCCCCAACCATTACGCGTTCGACTACAACGAGCTGCAGCGGTTTGACATTGCACCGGCTGAGCTGCCCGCGCAGGCCCGCATCATCAATCGACCCGCACAGATCTGGGAATCACACCCGACGCTGTTCTTTACCGCGGTGTCGGCGTTTGTCCTGCTCGTCATTCAGATGGGCTTTCTGATTTATGTGATGCTGATCAAGCGTCGGGCCGCACGGCTGGTGCGCCAAGAGCTCACACTCATGCAAGCCATGATGGACGCCGCGCCCTACCCGATGTTCTTCAAGGACACCGCCATGGTCTACCAGCGGGTCAATGATGCGTTTCTCCAGTTCTTTGGGAAAGACCGCGCAAGCATCGTGGGCGCAACAGTGGACGCCCTCACCACCGCCGAGCGCGCACGTTTTTTCCACGACAAGGACCAGGAGTTGCTGACCAGCAAGGAACCCCAGGTGTACGAGGCGCGCATTCTGGCCAAAGATGCGCAGGAACGCGACATCGTTTTTCACAAGGCCACTGTTCGCACGCCCGACGGCGAGGTGGCCGGCATCGTGAGCGCCATGCTGGATGTGACCGCCATGCGCCAGGCCGAATCGGCCCTGCGCGCCTTGAACCAGAACCTGGAAACGCGGGTTGCCGAGCGCACCGCGCAGCTGGGACGTGCCAATGCCGAGCTGGAACGAACCATTGACACCCTATCACTTGCGCAAGACGAAATCACCCGCCAGGAGCGTTTCGCGTCCTTGGGCTCCATGGTGGCCGGTGTGGCGCACGAACTCAACACGCCCATTGGCAACAGCCTGGTCGTGGCCTCCACTCTTGAACATGACACAGCCGAATTTGTGCAAGCGGTGGCAGATGGCACCCTGCGGCGGTCCGCGCTGCAGGAATACACCGAACGCTGCACGCTGGCGACGTCGATGCTGGTGCGCAGCCTGGAGCGTGCTGCCCAGTTGGTTCGCAACTTCAAGGATGTCGCCGTCGACCAGACCAGTGACCGGCGGCGACCGTTCTCGCTGGCTCACTGCATCACAGAAATCGTACAGACGTTTGAAGCTGGCGCTCGGGGTCCCCTGCCCCAGTTGGTGGTCGATGTGCCCACCGAACTCGAACTGGACAGTTACCCCGGTGCACTGGGTCAGGTTCTCATCAACCTGCTGGAAAACGCGCGCATCCATGCATTTGCCGACAGGCCCATTGGCCAGGTGCGTATTGCGGCAACGCTGCTTGACGACCACACGGTGCGCATCAATTTTGGTGACAACGGGGGTGGCATTCCCGCAGCGGACCTGCCCCGGATATTCGACCCGTTCTTCACCACCCGGCTGGGACAAGGCGGTAGCGGGTTGGGTTTGTCCATCGTCTATCGCCTGGTGACCCAGACGCTGGGTGGGCGCATCAGTGTCAGCAGCGACACCGGACGTGGGGCCATGTTCATCATCGACCTGCCGCTGATTGCCCCACAGCGGCAGGAGGACGCTGAGGAGCAACCAGCGCTACTGGCTACAGCGCCCAGCGAGGATGCAAGCACAACCCCCTTGCATCTGCGCGACAACCTGCTCGACATTCGCGAACTGGTCGAAGCCAATGCCGCCAGCCTGGCTGCCAGCAACGCCTCGGACGCCGACCGCCAGCGCTTGCGCAAGATATTCGACTCGCTCGATGCCGCTTTTACCACCGATGACCTGGAAACCCAGATCCAGCGCGACCTGGCCTTCCACATGGGCATCATCGAGGCCACGCACGACGCGCCCCTGCGCAAGGTTGGCAACGCCGTTTTGCAGCTGATGTACGGCCATATTCGGCGCAACCTGAGCACACTCAGCCCCAACCCGGATCGCCGTGCCGCCCTGCGCCGCCAGCACCAGGCGATGTTCGACGCCATCATGCAACGCGACCCCGAAGCCGCCAGCGCCGCCGCCGGCGACCATATGCGCTACGTTCGCGCAGAAGGGAAACGGCCCCTGGTGGGTGAAAGTGCAGCTTCAGAAGCCGCCGCGCTACATCCCGGACAAAGCAACGGTCAGCATTGAAACCACAAAACCGCACACCACCAGAACGGCGGTAAACGGCCCGGCCTTTTCAGGCGGGCATATCAAGTGGGAGCGCAACTACCGCCCAGGCACAAACCCGGCAGCCTTGTAGAACTGCTGGATGTTGTCCTTGCCCAGGCGCTTTTCCATGTCGGTGTGCACCACCATCATGGCTTTCTTAATCTCTTGGCGCTCGGCGGGTGTGGGGTCGTAGATGGTGGTCTTGCCGCTGGCCTTGATCTTGTCGACCGCATCGGCCTCTTCCGCCAAAGCCAGCGAGTTGGCATACGTGGTGGCATCGGCCACCGCACCTTCCAGAATCGTGCGAATGTCACTGGGCAGGCTATCCCAGAATTTCTTGTTGACCACCACGGCGTAGGTCTGGTGCGTGTGGTGCAAGGTCATGACGTGCTTTTGCACTTCGTAGAATTTTTGCGTCAACACGTTGGACATTACCGTTTCAGCGCCATCCACCACCCCAGTTTGCAACGCCTGGTACACCTCGGAGAACGCCAACGTCTGCGGAATGGCCCCGACGGCACGGGTTTGCGCTTCGATCACTTTTGATGAATTCACACGGATCTTCATGCCCTTGAAATCGGCCAACTTGTGCAAGGCGCGGTTGGAGGAAATCACGCGAAAGCCGGCGTCCCAATACGCCAGGCCCCGCACCCCACGGACATCGAGCTTCTTGAGCAACTGTTGCCCATACTCGCTGGCGGTAACCTGCTGGAACGAGGCCAGATCGGGAGTAACAAAGGGCAGGTCAAAGACCTAAAATTCCTTCACGCCAAAAGGCCCGAACTTGGAGATAGACGGTGCCAGCATCTGCACCGACCCCATCTGCAGAGCCTCTAGTTCCTCCTTGTCCTTGAACAAGGCACTGTTGGCGTAGACCGTGACCTTCACGCGCCCCTTGGTGCGCTCTTCGGCCAGCTTTTTGAACCGCTCGGCCCCCTGGCCTTTTGGTGTGTCCGTCGCAGCCACATGGCTGAACTTGATGTTGATGGGCTCCTGCGCCTCCACTTGCATACCCACAGACTGCAGCGCCACCGCTGCCAGCAGAACCAGCATCTTTCTCATCAAGGTCTCCTCGTTGTTATTGGTGGTCCGTCCAAGCGGATCGACCGGCGCCAATGATACGGCGCAACTGTGTCAGCGCACCAGCGACAGCGCCGCCGCCCGCTGCACACACTGCCCCAAGTGCTCTAGCGTGGGCAATGGTAGGGTGGCGCACTGCCAGTACAGGGGCACATCCAGCGGACGGTCTGGCACCAACTCGACCAGGCTGCCGGACTGCAAATGGGCTTGCACCAGGTGCAGCGGGTTCATGCCCCAACCCAGCCCGGCCAGACAGGCATCCACAAAGGCCTGTGTGGATGGCAGGCGGTGGGCGACCAAGGGCACATCCTTGCGCACCGCACGGCGCACCCAGCGCTCTTGCAGGCGGTCGTTGTGGTCGAACACCAGGCTGGGAGCCAGGGCCAGGCTGGCGGCGTTAACGCCCTGCGCAAACCAACGCCGCATGTAGTCGGGCGCGGCGGTGGCGCAGTAACGCAGCGCCCCCAGCTTGCGGCTGCGGCAGCCCTGGATCGCCTGGGCCTGCGAAGTAACCGCCCCCAGCACCTGGCCGCGCTGCAACCATTCGCCGGTGTGATCCTGGTCGTCCACGGCCACATCCACCAGGGTGTCATCGCTGGCACAGAAGTCCTGCAAGGCAGCCACGAACCAGGTGGCCAGGCTGTCGGCGTTGACGGCCACGCGCACCGTGTTGCGCGCTCCGGTGGGGGTGTCGGTTCCCACCCAGGGCAGGTCGCGGCGCAGGGACTCTTCCAGCAGCGCAACGGTCTGGGCGTGGCGGCACAGGCGCGCGCCCATATCAGTGGCCACGCAAGGTTGGCCCCGCACCACCAGCACGGCACCGGCGCGGTCTTCCAGCAGACGGATGCGCTGCGACACCGCCGATGGCGTGACGTGCAACAAGCGCGCAGCGCGCTCAAAGCTGCCTTCGCGCACCACGGTAGCCAGGGTGACGAGCAGATGCGGATCGAGCATGGCAGACTTTGATGTAATTTTGTTAACTTCAGATTAGCATATTTCGCTGGTAGGAGAGGTTTGCACAAGAGATACTGCCGCGATGCCCTCCGATATCGTCCTCCCCGCCATGGCCATCACCTCCCCTTCTGCGACGGCCTTCTTGGCCGGGCTGGGCTTGTGCCTGTCCCTCATCGTGGCCATTGGGGCCCAGAACACCTATGTGCTGCGCCAGGGATTGCGCCGCGAGCATGTGGCGCTGGTGGTGGCGGTGTGCATTGCGCTGGACAGCGTGCTGGTAGCCCTGGGCGTGAGCGGCTTGGCGGCATTTCTGGGACACAGCCCGGCACTGATGCAGACCGTGGCTCTGGCCGGTGCGGCCGCGCTGGCCTGGTATGGCTGGCAAGCGCTGCGCCGCGCCCTGCAGCCGCATGCGCTGCAGGCCCAGGCGCAGGGCCAGGCCCAGCCCCCTAAGCAGGTGCTGGCCCAGGTGCTGGGCATCAGCCTGCTCAATCCCCATGTGTACCTGGATACGGTGCTGCTCATTGGCAGCGTGGGGGCGCGTCAGCCCGGCGCGCAGCAAGCGCTGTTCTGGCTGGGTGCCAGCTGCGCCAGTGCCCTATGGTTCACCGGCCTTGGTTTTGGTGCGCGCTGGCTGGCGCCGGTGTTCGCCCAGCCCCTGGCCTGGCGCTTGCTAGACATGCTGGTGGCGGCCATGATGGCCACGCTGGCCTGGGGCCTGCTACGGGGCATTTGATGCCATTATTTGCCATTAGCCCCCGTAAAACATAGCGATACAGCTATTATTTTTATGGCGTCTCTTGCGTTCGTGGAGAACAGGATCAGCCCAGTTGGCGCCGGGCACGCGCGGTGCGGCTGCCGTCTTGTCGCACAATTCGCCATCCATGAGCGCGCACATTCTCCTGCTTGAAGACGACCCCGCCATTGCCCGCACCGCAGCCTATGCGCTGCAACGCGAGGGCTGGACAGTTATGCACTGTGTGCTGCTGCACGATGCCCGCGTGCAGCTTGCACGCAACTCCTGCCAGCTGCTGGTGCTGGACCTGGGGCTGCCCGACGGCCATGGGCTGGACCTGTTGCGCAGCCTGCGCGCAAACGGCAGCGCACTGCCGGTGCTAATCCTGAGCGCCCAAAGCGACGAGATCGACCGTGTGCTGGGTCTGGAGCTGGGAGCCGATGACTACCTGCCCAAGCCCTTCAGCCCACGTGAGCTGGCCGCACGGGTGAAAGCCTTGCTGCGCCGCTCTAGCGCGGTACCAGTGGCATCGCCTGCCGTGCTGGTGGACGATGCGCCGGGCCAGCGCCTGCTGCTGCGCGGTCAGGTGCTGGACCTGACCCGGCGTGAGTACTATCTGCTGGCTTGCTTGCTACGCGGGGCCGGTCGCATCCACAGCCGCGCGCAGTTGCTCGATAGCGCCTGGGGTGACGACAGCACCAGCACCGATCGCACCGTGGACACGCACGTCAAGACGCTGCGCGCCAAACTGCGCGCCGTCGATGCCGGGCACGACTACATCCAGACCCACCGCGGCATGGGCTACAGCCTGCTGCTGCCCTGAGGTACAGGGCCCGACACCATGCGCCTGGGTTTACGGCTCCTGTTCGCGTTCTTCCTCATCAATGGCATGGCGGCCTTCTTTGTGCTGCGCGTGTTCACGGCCGAGATCAAGCCCAGCGCGCGCGAGGTCATGGAAGATCTGATGGTGGACACCGCCTACGCACTGGCCGAACTGGCCGGCCAAGCGCTGCAACGCGGCGAGGTGCCCCGCACCGGCGCGCAGGACAGCGCGTTTGCGCAAAGCCTGCGCCGCTACAACCAGCGCACAGTAGACGCCAGTATCTGGGGCCTGCACAAGCAGTCGCTGGACCTGCGCATCTACCTGATCGGCAGCGATGGCCGCGTGCTGGTAGATTCGGCCGGTGTGGCCCAGGGTCAGGATTTTTCGCGCTGGCGCGATGTGGTATTGACCTTGCGCGGCGAGTACGGTGCGCGGGCCACACGCGAAATTGCCAACGACGACACCAGCAGCGTGATGCATGTCTCGGCCCCAGTGTGGGTGGATGGTCGCATTGCCGCCGTGCTAACCGTGGCCAAGCCCAACCGCACGGTGCAGGCATTCATCGACCGATCGGAACGCAAGCTGCTGTTGCAGGGCGGCTTGTTTCTGGCGCTCTGCGCAGCGGTCGGTGTGGCGGTCACACTGTGGATGGTCTGGAACGTGCGCCGCCTGCGCCGCTATGCCCAAAGTGTGCAGTCCACCGACCTCGGTGCCAGTGCCGTGCAGGTGCCCAGCGTGCCAGGCGAATTGGGCGACCTGGCCCAGGCCATGGAGCAGATGCGTCTGCGCTTGCAGGGGCACGACTACGTGGAAGGCTACGTGCGCGCCCTCACCCACGAACTCAAGAGCCCCGTGGCGGCGCTGCGCGGTGCGGGCGAGCTGCTGCAAGACGACCTGCCCGTGGCTGACCGGCAGGCGTTTGCGCGCCAGGTGGTCGAGCAAAGCGAACGGCTGCAGCGCCTGATTGACCGCTTGCTGGAGCTCTCCAAACTGGAGCAGCGCCCGCTGGCGCATCCGGCTGCATCCGTCTCCTTGCGCTCCTGCGCGCAAGCGGCCCTGGAACATGCCCAGGCACGCGCGCAGCTGCGCAGCGTGACACTGGCCTGCACCGGTGACGGTGCCACGGGCGCGTGGGAGCGTGAGCTGGTCACCCTGGCCATTGGAAACCTGCTGGACAACGCCATCGACTTCGCCGCACCGGGGCAGAACGTGCGCATCGAACTGGAGGGCACGCG
Source organism: Rhodoferax sp. (assembly GCA_046348185.1). Taxonomy (GTDB): domain Bacteria; phylum Pseudomonadota; class Gammaproteobacteria; order Burkholderiales; family Burkholderiaceae_C; genus Allorhodoferax. The sequence continues at coordinate 1,203,114 of JAXMER010000013.1, forward strand.
CGTGCATGTGCAAGACCAAGGCCCCGGCGTACCCGACTACGCCCTCGCGCGCCTGGGCGAGCGCTTCTACACCACCGCACGACCCAACGGAGAGCGCAGCGGCTCGGGGTTGGGGCTGGCCATCGTGCGCCGCATCATGGCCTTGCATGGCGGGCAACTTCAGCTGGTTAACACCGCCCCAGGACTGCGCGCCACGCTGGACTTCACACCCACTTCACACACTTCGCACGGAGCTCACACACGGGCATGACAGTGGGGGCTGGATTCACAACGGAGCCCCTCCATGAAAAACCCGGTACTCAAGAAACTGGCTACTCTGACCGCCATCGTCATCCTGCTCATGCTGGGCCTGATGCGCATTGAAAGCGTGGTGCGCGACCGCATCCTGCACCGCAACCTGGCCACGCAAAGCGTTGCGCAAAGCCTGGCCGGACCGCAGACGCTGCTGGGCCCTTTGCTGCACATGGCCTGCGTGGAAAGCTGGGATGTGATCGAAACCCAGCGCAACGAACGCAAGCTGACCGAGCGCCGCCAGGAGCGCACCCACACCCTGGTGCCCAGCGAGTTGAAATTTGCGGGCGAGGCGCTGCCGCAAACCCTGCGCCGAGGCTTGCATCCGGTGCAAACCTACCTGCTCAAGGGCAACATCCAGGCGCGCTGGAACGATCTGGCGACCCTGCGCCCGGCCCCCACCGAAAAGAACTCACGCATGCAATGTGGCACGCCCATCGTGATGCTGGCCGTGAGCGACACACGCGGTCTGCGCGGCGTGCAATTACTGCACAACGGCCATGCACAGCCCCTGAAGGCTGGCACCTTTCATCCCGTTTACAGCCGCGGGCTGCATGCCCCCCTGCCTGCCGACGCCAGCCAGACCGGTGCCCCGCTGGAGCTGGAGCTGCAGTTGGAACTGGCCGGCACCGAGCAGGTGGCGCTGGTGCCGCTGGGCGAACACACCGACGTACACCTGCGCAGCGCCTGGCCGCACCCGTCGTTTGGTGGACAGTTTCTGCCCACCGAGCGCGAGGTACGCCCCAGCGGCTTCGATGCCACCTGGCGCCTGAGCGCACTGGCCACCACCGCTGCGCAAGACGTGCTCTCCAGCAAACCCTTGTGCGCGCCAAGCTGGCGCGAAGAAGCCGATATCGACGGCGACGGCATGGGCAGCAACGAGCCCGCCAACTGCGTGCAAAGCATTCGCGTGCGCCTGATGGACCCGATCAATCCCTACACCCTGGCGGACCGTGCAACCAAATACGGCCTGCTGTTTGTCGTGCTGACCTTCGTGGCCGTGGGCCTGGTGGAGTTGCTTCAGCGTCGTGCGGTGCACCCGGTGCAGTACCTGCTGGTGGGCTGCGCGCTGAGCGCTTTCTTCTTGCTGCTGCTGAGCCTGTCGGAGCACCTGGCGTTTGCGCAGGCCTATGCGCTGGCCAGCGCCGCCTGCATCGTACTGCTAACCTACTACGCCACCCACATGCTGGGGCATTGGCTGCGCGGCGTGCTGCTGGGTGCAGGCATTGCGCTGCTCTACGGCGTGTTGTTCGTGCTGTTGCGCCTGGAGCAGACGGCGCTGGTGGTGGGGTCGGTTGCCTTGTTCGCGGTGTTGACGACTATCATGGTGCTGACGCGCAAGGTGAACTGGTACGGATTCGACTCCAACAACAAAATCACCACCTAGCCCGCGTAAAATCTGATGGTAGTGCTATGAAACTACTAGCAAACTACTAGCAAGTGGCAGGCGATGCCGCGCCGACCGGAACGGCGTCCGCCAGCGCCTGCAGCACAACTGCGGGCATTCGCGCGGGGCGCAAGCGTTGGCTGTCTACGCAGCCGATGCGCACCATACCGTCCACCAGCAGGGTGTCGCCGCGCAAGGCCTGCTGCTGCAGCATGAAGCTGGCAGCGGCCTGCTCGCGCACTGCCACGGTGATGGTGAGTACGTCATCCAGACGCGCCGGTGCACGGTAGCGCAGCTGCACATCAGCCACCACGAACATCACGCCCGTCTGCTCGCGCAACAGGCCCTGCTCCACACCGCAGGCGCGCAGCCACTCGGTACGGGCGCGCTCGAAGAACTTCAGGTAGTTCGCGTAGTAGACGATGCCCCCGGCGTCGGTGTCCTCCCAGTACACCCGCACGCGCAGTGCGTGATCCGCGGCGGCGGGGCTTGGGCTGGACACGGTGGCGCGGGTGTCGGCGTTGGAATACCGGTCGGCTTACTCGGCCGCCGCTTCGGGGGTGGCTGCGCTGGGACGTGGCGCCTTGATTTCCACTTTCAGGCGTTGGCTCAGCAGCTTGTAGTAGGCCTGGCTTTCGGCATTGGCCACCAGTTGGGCGAACTGCTGGCGTTCCCGGTCAGCCTGGGGCTGCGCCGGGGCCGGGCGGGGTTGTACCTTCTCGATGCGTGCCACAGCATATCCTTGCGCGCCCAAGTCTACGCCCACCCAAGCGGGTAGCTTGGCAATGTCGGCGCGCAAGACGGCATCCAGCACCGGCGTGGGAACGGTGGGAGCACCTTCGCGGCTCACCACCACGGTGGCGGGCAGGCTGGCGGGGTCTTTCTGCTTCCACTCGGCGAGCTTGTCGGCGCCTTCCTTCTTGGCCATGTCGGCGGCCCGGCTGGCGACCAGCCGCGCCTTGGCCTGGGCACTGACTTCGGCCAATGGCAAGGTACGCGCCGCACTGTACTCGGCAATGCGCGCAGCCACCAACTGGCTGGGCCCGACTTCGATGGCTTCGGTGTTGCGTTTCTTCTCGATGGAATCGGTGCTGAACAAGGCGGCCAGCAACTTGGGGTTGGCCAGCACGCCGGTGGTAGCGGGGCCAGGCTTGCGCTGCACATTGGCCGCGGTCTTGACCTCCAGCTTCAGGCGTTCGGCCACCGGCTTGAGACTGTCGGACTGCTCGTACACGGTGTTGGTGAAGGTTTCGGCCACCTCGGCAAATTTGCGCTGGGCCTGCTGGCTGCGAAGATCCGCCTCAATGCTGGCGCGCAGTTCCTCGAAGGACTTGATCTTGGGCGCCTTGATGTCGGTAACTTTGATGATGTGGTAGCCAAAATCAGACTCCACCACATCGCTGATCTGGTCCTTCTGCAGCGCAAAAGCGGCGTCTTCAAACGGCTTGACCATGGCGCCACGGCCGAAGTAGTCGAGATCGCCACCCTTGGCGGCCGAACCGGGGTCTTGCGAGTTCTTGGTGGCCAGTTCGGCAAAGCTGCCCGGCGACTTGCGCAGCTGTTCCAGTAGCTCGGTAGCGCGGGCCTTGGCTTTTTGCTTGTCCGCTTCGGGCGCATCCTTGGCAGCGGAGATCAGGATGTGGCTGGCGCGGCGCTCTTCCTTGCCGCTCAGACGTGCGGCGTTTTGCTCGTAGTAGGTCTTGACGTCGGCTTCGTTGAGCGCAATGGTCTTCTTGACCGTGTCCAGATCCAGCACCACGTACTCCACCGAGGCCATTTCAGGCGCCTGGAACTGGTTGGGATTGGCCTTGTAGTAGTCCTCAATCTCGGCTTCGGTCGGGTTGACCTTGGCCGTGTAATCGCTGGTGTTGAAACGGGTGAGCTGCACTTCGCGGCGCTCGTAGTAGGCATTGAGCGCCGTTTGCGCCAGTGCGCCGGGCACCAGGGCCGTCTGGGTGATGGTTGACTCCAGCTGCTGCTCCGAAATCTGCTTGCGCAAGCTGGCTTCAAACCCTTCAGGGGTCAAGCCTTGCTGGGCGGCCAGTTGGCGGTAGCGCTCCATGTCAATGGAGCCGTCGGGCTTACGTAGCGACGCAATGACGGCATTCTGCTGCAGCTCACGGGCCAGGCGTGCATCGGATGTAACCAAATGGGCGTCTTGCGTGGCTTGGGCCATCACGCGTTCGCGCACCAGGCGCTCCAGCGTGGAATAGCGCATTTGCGGCGTATCGAGCAACTTGATGTCGATGGTGGGCATTTGGGCACGCATGCGGTCCACTTCCTGCTTGTGCGCGGCGTCCCATTCAGCCTGGTTGATGTTGTGCGCGCCAACCACGGCCACCGCATCCCCACCGGCATTGATGCGCTTGTAGCCATCCACGCCCACCAGCACAAAGGCAGGGAAGACTACCAGAAACATCAGGATCATCATCAACTTGGTGTGCTTGCGGACGAAATCAAACATGCGCCAAACTCTCTAGAACGTAACAAAAAAGGCGAACACACTGTTCGCCTTTACGGATATGAATCGGTGGGTGATCTCAGGCCAGCAGACCACTGTCTCTACGACGGGGGTGGATTCTAGCATTGGCCCCCGATCACTTGAACTGCAGTTGTGCCCCATTGAGTGGAACGGCGGTGAGGCTGTTCTTGGGCGACCCGTCGATGAGTTTGTCGGAGTAGGTCAGGTACAGCAGCACGTTGCGCTGCGCATCCACCAAGCGCACGATACGCAGCTTCTTGAACAGGAAGGAGCGGCTCTCGCTGAAAACCTCTTCTTTCTTGGGGATCGGCACGCTCGAAGAAATCGGCCCGACCTGGCGGCAGGCGATGGAGGCCTCGGACTTCTCCGTGGCCACGCCCAGTGCGCCCTTGATGCCGCCCGCCTTGGAACGCGACACATAGCAGGTCACACCCGCCACTTTGGGGTCGTCAAAAGCCTCGACCACGATCTTGTGGTCCGGCCCCAACAGCTTGAACGCCGTGTCCACCTCGCCGATTGCTTGGGCGAATGTAGTGGTGGCAAAGGGTGCGGCAAGTGCCAGTGCAATGGTGGTGGAAATGAGGGTTTTCATGACGATCAATTGGTGGCTGAGGGTGCTGCTTGCAAGGGGGCACTGGGCATAGGCCGAAAAAAAAGCACCTGGATCGCTCCAAGTGCTTCTTTCTTACCCGAAATGGGTGGTGGGTGATGACGGGCTCGAACCGCCGACCTACGCCTTGTAAGGGCGCCGCTCTACCAACTGAGCTAATCACCCGACCTGAAAACTGGTGTCAGTTCAGGGCATCTTTCAATGCCTTGCCAGGACGGAATTTGGGTACCTTGGCGGATTTGATCTTGATCGCCGCCCCGGTACGGGGATTGCGGCCGGTGCGTGCTGCGCGTTTACCGACTGCGAAAGTACCGAATCCTACCAGAGAAACCGTGCCGCCCTTCTTGAGGGTGGTCTTCACGGCGCCGATAGTTGCTTCCAGCGCGCGCGTTGCGGCGGCTTTGGAGATGTCTGCTTGCTTGGCAATGTGCTCGATCAGTTCTGTCTTATTCACGTAAACCCCTTGGGAAATGGCTGTGGTGGTTGAATGTCTCTTCAAGAGTTCGAGGCGCGGGGGCCGATTCTAGCGCGCACGGGCGCGGATTTCAGGCAAGGCTTTTTGCAGGTAGTAGACCATGGACCATATCGTCAACACAGCAGCGGCCCAGATCAACCACACGCCCCACATGTGGGTATCAATATAGCCAAACAGCACACCGTCAAACAGCAGGAAGGGGATCGCCACCATCTGCACGGTCGTCTTCAACTTGCCAACCATGTGCACCGCTACGCTTTTTGAAGCACCAATCTGTGCCATCCATTCGCGCAGGGCCGAAATGGCAATTTCACGACCGATGATGATCAGCGCCACGAAGACATCGGTACGCTGCAAATGCACCAGCACCAACACACTGGCGCAGACCAGAATCTTGTCAGCCACCGGGTCCAGGAAGGCTCCAAACGACGACGTCTGGTTGAGCTTGCGCGCCAGGAAACCATCGAGCCAGTCGGTCGCAGCAAACACCACGAACATGACCGTGGCAATGAGGTTCTTATCGGCTTGCGACACCATGCTTGCTGGCAGGTAAAAGACCGCCACAATCAGCGGGATCGCGAAGATACGCGTCCACGTCATGAGGGTGGGAATGGTCGTAAACATGGTGGCATTGTGGCACGCCTAGTGCAATGCCTTGTAGATTTCTTCGGCCAGTTCGCGCGAGATTCCATCGACCGAGGCCAGGTCTTCCATGCTGGCCAGCGCCACACCACGCACGCCACCAAATCGCTGCAGCAACTTGGCGCGGCGCTTGGGGCCGATACCCGCGATGTCTTCGAGCTTGCTCGCGCCGGTGCGCACCTTGGCGCGCTGCGCACGCATACCGGTGATGGCAAAGCGGTGCGCTTCGTCGCGGATCTGCGCCACCAGCATGAGTGCGGCGGAATCCGAGCCCAGGTAGACCTTGTCACGGCCATCGGCAAACACCAGTTCCTCCAGGCCCACCTTACGTCCCTCGCCCTTCTCCACCCCTACGATGAGCGCTAGATCGAGCCCCAATTCCTCGAACACGGTGCGCGCCATCGACACCTGACCACGCCCGCCATCGATCAGTACCAGGTCGGGCATGCGGCTGGCTGCGCTAGGTGCCACCCCGTCGCGCTTGGCCGCTTGCAGGCCTTCGGCCACCTTGCCATAGCGGCGCAGCAGCACCTGGCGCATGGCCGCGTAATCGTCCCCCGGCGTGACGCCCTCAATGTTGTAGCGGCGGTACTGGGCGTTTTGCATGCGATGGTTTTCAAACACCACACACGACGCCTGCGTGGCCTCACCCGCCGTGTGCGAGATGTCGAAGCACTCCACGCGCAGGGCATCCAGGTTGTCTAGCGGCAGGTCCAGCGCATCGACCAGCGCCCGCGTGCGCGCCTGCTGCGAGCCTTCTTCTGCCAACAAGCGCGCCAACTGCAGCGCGGCATTGGTCACCGCCATGTCCAGCCAGGCGCGACGTTGCTCGCGCGGCTGGTGCACCGCCGTCACCTTGAACCCCACCTGCTCGGATAGGCTGCGCAGCAGCGCCTTGCCCACAGGCTCGCTGGTCACCAGCACCGGTGGCATGGGCACGTGCAGGTAATGCTGGGCCAGGAACGCTTCGAGCACCTGCACTTCCACACTGCGTGCCGCAGCCCCCTCTTCCTCGGCGGCTTCCAGTGCGGCCGCGTCTTCGACATGGGTGGGGAAATAGGGCCTGTCACCCAAGTGGCGTCCGCCACGCACCATGGCCAAGTTTACGCAGGCACGCCCGCCTTGCACCTTCACGGCCAGGATGTCGACGTCGCGGTCGTGCACGTTGTCCATGGACTGCTGGTGCAGCACGTTGGACAGTGCCGCCACCTGATTGCGCAGTTCGGCGGCCTGTTCGAACTCCAGCCTGTCAGCGTGCGCCATCATGCGCGCCTCCAGTGTCTGCATCACGCCCTGCGCATCGCCCCGCAGAAAGGCCTGGGCGTGCTCCACGTCCTGGGCATAGTCGAGCGCCGAGATATGCCCGACGCAGGGCGCCGAACAGCGCTTGATCTGGTACAGCAGACACGGGCGCGAGCGGTTGCTGAACACCGGGTCTTCGCAGGTGCGCAGGCGAAAAACCTTCTGCATCAGCAAGATGGCTTCCTTCACCGCCCAGGCGCTGGGGTAGGGTCCGAAGTATTGGTGCTTCTTGTCCACGGCGCCGCGGTAGTACATGACGCGGGTGAACTGCGCGGGGTCGGGTGCGGCACTGGCCAGTCCGGCGGCATCGGTCTTGCGTGCACCAGGCCCAAGGCCCGTCATTTTCAAGAACGGATAGCTCTTGTCGTCCCGAAACAAGATGTTGTATTTGGGATTCTGGGTCTTGATGAGGTTGTTTTCCAGCAGCAGCGCTTCGGCCTCGGAACGCACCACCGTGGTCTCCATCCGCACAATCTTGCTCACCATATGGCCGATGCGCGTGCCGCCATGGTTCTTCTGGAAGTAGCTCGATACTCGGCGCTTCAGATTGATGGCCTTGCCCACATAGAGCAGCTGGTCCTGCGCGTCGAAGTAACGGTACACGCCCGGCAGCGTGGGCAAGGCGGCCACCTGGCGCAGCAGTTCGTCGGAATGGGTGTCAGACATGGCACCTATTGTCGCGGGCTCCACGCGGAGTGTGGACAATCTGGGGTTATGTTGTGGGACATCTTTTGCCGCGTCATCGACAACCATGGTGACCTGGGTGTGTGCTGGCGCCTGGGTGCCGACCTGGCCGCACGCGGCCACCGCGTGCGGCTGTGGGTGGACGATGCATCCGCCCTGCACTGGATGGCACCGGGCGCATTGCAAGGCAAGTGTCCGGCCATCCAGGTGCACCCCTGGGCGCACAGCCACAACGCGGACGCACTGGCCGCGCTGGAGCGCGCCGACGTGTGGATTGAAGGGTTTGGTTGCGAGATTGCTCCTGAATTCATAGCACACCATGTCCATTTATCGGGGGCCAATGGCACGAAACACCCACAAGCACCGATCTGGATCAATCTGGAGTACCTGTCAGCGGAAGGGTATGTTGCCCGCTGTCACGGCTTGCCCTCGCCCGTGCTGCACGGCCCGGCACAAGGTTGGACCAAGCACTTCTTCTACCCCGGCTTCACCCGCGACACGGGCGGGCTGCTGCGCGAACCCGACCTGCTGGAACGCCAACGCGCCTTCGCCGCCCGACCGCGCACCGACTGGCTGGCAAGCCTGGGCGTAGGTGACGTGGTCCCGGCGCCGCACGAACGCTGGATTGCGCTGTTTTGCTACGAACCCAAGCCCTTGGCCGCCTGGCTGGCAGCGTTGGCTACGGCCAGCACGTATACCCGTCTGCTGGTGTGCGCGGGCCGGGCCACGGCGGCCGTTCGCGCCGCCATGCCCACGGTGGGCAGTCATCTCACGGTGCATGAACTGCCGCACCTGAGCCAGCTGGTTTTTGATGAGTTGCTGTGGGCCTGCGACCTCAACTGCGTGCGCGGAGAGGATTCGTTGGTCCGTGCGCTGTGGGCGGGCAAGCCGCTGCTGTGGCACATCTACCCGCAAGACGATGACGCCCACCTCGCCAAGCTCGATGCCTTTCTGGATTGGCTGGATGCCCCCCCTTCCCTGCGCACAGCCCACCACGCCTGGAACGGCCACGGCGCGGCGCCCGATTTGACCGATCTCAAGACATGGACCGTCTCGGTGGCTCTGGCGCGCGAAGAGCTGCTGGCGCAAGATGATTTAACGACCCAACTGCTGCGATTTGTGCACGGTTTTCGGGCAAAAAAACAGTAAAATCCAAGGCTTTGCAGAAATTGCCGCGCTCGTTTGAGGTGGCGACTGCCTTCGCCGCTCCACGCGGCCTATGCGCGCAGTGCGCGCCCTTCACTCGAGACTCCTATGAAAATCGCTCAAGAAATCCGCGCTGGCAACGTGATCATGCACGGCAAGGACCCGATGGTCGTGCTCAAAACCGAATACGCCCGCGGTGGCCGCAATGCCGCAACCGTGCGCATGAAACTCAAGAGCCTGATCGCCAACTTCGGCACCGAAGTCGTGTTCAAGGCCGACGACAAGATGGACCAGGTCATCCTCGACAAGAAGGAGTGCACCTACTCCTACTTTGCCGACCCGCTGTACGTGTTCATGGATGCCGACTACAACCAGTACGAAGTCGAAGCCGAGAACATGGGCGACACGCTGAACTACCTGGAAGACGGCATGACCACCGAAGTGGTGTTCTACGACGGCAAGGCCATCTCGGTAGAACTGCCCACCACCATCGTGCGCGAAATCACCTGGACCGAACCCGCCGTCAAGGGCGACACCTCGGGCAAGGTCTTGAAGCCTGCCAAGATCGCCACCGGCTTTGAAGTGCCCGTGCCCCTGTTCGTGGACCAAGGCGACAAGATCGAAATCGACACCCGCACCGGCGAATACCGCAAGCGCGTCTGAACGCAATCACTTCCCATTGAAAAAGGCTCCCCAGGGAGCCTTTTTTGCGCCCGCCTGTTGGCCCTCTACGGCAACAAGAATGCGCTGGGCTGACCCACCATGAGCTTGGCCAGTTCATCCAGCAGCTGCCCTTGGAATTGCACCGCATTTACCATCCGGGTGGCAACTTCCAGCCCGGTCACACAGACCAGCCGGAACTCCAACTCGCCCGTGACGTGTCGGGGTTTTACGCGCACCATGCCACGCGCTTCGGTCTGGTAATCCAGACGCACCGATTGAACGGTGTTGCGCGGCCCCACGCGGATTTCGGAGCGCTCGTATTGCACCTGCCCCGCATCCAGGCGCGCCTCGATCTGTTTGGCTTCGGCCAGCAAGCTGCTGGTCACGCTGCCTTGCACCACCACACCCATCTTGGGCGATAGACGCCAGCCCATCACCACGTAATCAAACAGGTCCTTGTCGTCAACCTTCATCTTGCGCGCATCGACCCGGAAATCGGTTGCGCGCATGGCGGGCCAGGGGGTCTTGCCGTCGGCCGTCATGCGCGGACCATCGGGCTGCAGGACACGCAGATGCTCAGCCAATTCGTCCAGGTAACGCCAAGTCGTATGGGCAGCATGCTCCACGGCCTCCACCACCTGCTGCTGCGTCTGTTGCTGCGCGGCGCATTGGGCCTGCACCGATTGCGCCTGGCTCTTGAGTTGATTCAAGAAACTCATTGTTTTTCTCCTGCCGGTTCATTATGACTGGGTTCAACTGCGTCTGACTGCCGCAACAGCCGCAAAACACTACCTGTTTCGGTGTAGGCTTGCAGCATGAATTCCCAAGCACCCGAAGTCACTGCACCCAAGCGCCTGGCGCTGCGCCGCGTGCTCATCGACACGTACCACGAGAACGTGGCCTACATGCACCGCGACTGCGACATCTACCGCGCCGAGGGCTTCAAGGCCCTGACCAAGGTGGAAGTGCGCACCAATGGCCGCGCCATCCTGGCCACGCTCAACGTGGTGGACGACACCAGCATCGTCGCGTGCGGCGAACTGGGTCTATCCAAGGCAGCCTTTGACCAGATGGGTGTTGAAGACGGCCACAGCGCCACCGTTTCACAAGCCGAGCCACCGGCCTCCATCAGCGCGCTGCACCGCAAGCTCGGCGGCGAGCGCCTGGGGCGCGATGAGTTTGCATCGATCGTGCACGACATCGCTGAGCACCGCTATTCCAAGATCGAGCTCACCGCCTTCGTGGTGGCCTGCAACCGCGACGAACTCGACCGCGAAGAGGTCTACTTCCTCACCGAGGCCATGATCGCCGCAGGCAAACGCCTGAACTGGCACGAAGGCCTGGTGGTGGACAAGCACTGTATTGGCGGCATACCGGGCAACCGCACCTCCATGCTCATCGTGCCCATCGTCGCTGCTCACGGCATGATCTGCCCCAAGACATCCTCGCGCGCCATTACCTCACCGGCTGGCACCGCCGACACCATGGAAGTGCTGGCCAAGGTCGAACTGCCCATTGCCCAGTTGCAAGGCATTGTGCGCGCGCACCACGGCTGCCTGGCCTGGGGCGGCACGGCGCACCTATCGCCTGCGGACGATGTGCTGATTTCGGTAGAGCGTCCGCTCTCGCTGGATTCACCGGGGCAGATGGTGGCCTCCATCCTGTCCAAAAAGATCGCCGCAGGCTCCAGCCATCTGGTGCTGGACATTCCCATCGGTCCCACGGCCAAGGTGCGCTCCATGCCCGAAGCGCAGCGCCTGCGCCGACTGTTCGAATACGTGGCCAAGCGCACCCATTTGTCGCTGGACGTGGTCATCACCGACGGGCGCCAGCCCATTGGCAACGGTATCGGCCCGGTGCTGGAGGCGCGCGATGTCATGCGCGTGCTGGAAAACGATCCACGCGCCCCCGTGGACCTGCGCCAGAAGGCGCTGCGCCTGGCCGGACGCCTGATCGAATGCAACCCCGACGTACGCGGCGGCGACGGCTTTGCCATTGCCCGCGACATTCTGGACAGTGGCCGCGCACTGGCGCAGATGAACGCCATCATCACCGCCCAGGGCAGCAAGCACTTCGACCACAACCAGCCCCAACTGGGTGCCCTCAGTTTTGACGTGCTGGCCCCCGAAGACGGTGTGGTCACCGCCATCGACAACCTGCACATTGCCCGCATTGCCAGCCTGGCCGGAGCGCCCAAGGTGCAAAGCGCGGGGGTGGACCTGCTGCGCAAGATGGGCGATGCCGTGCGCACGGGCGAATCGCTGTACCGCGTGTACGCCGACTTCGCCGCCGACCTGGAATTTGCGCGCCAGGCCTGTTCCAAGTCGACCGGTTACGGCATCGGCACCCATGCCGCGGCCACCCATACGTTTGTGGAGTTCTGATGACGATTCCGTCTGCCCTGCTGCTGCATTTCGACGACGAACGGCCCATGGCCCAGCGCCTGGCACAGGCGTCCGGCATCGAATGCGCCGCCATTGCACGCCACCGTTTCCCCGACGGCGAGTTAAAACTGCGTCTACCAGCCACGGTGCCCACACGCGTGGTGCTGCTGCGCAGCCTGGACCATCCCAACGAAAAGCTGGTGGAACTGCTGCTGGCGGCACGCACCGCACGCGCCCTGGGTGCCACGCATATCACCCTGGTCGCACCCTACATGGCCTACATGCGCCAGGACATCGCGTTCAACCCCGGCGAGGTGGTCAGCCAGCAGGTAGTGGGCCATTTCCTAGCCGATCTGTTTGACGCCGTCATCACTGTCGACCCGCACCTGCACCGCATCGAGCGCCTGGAGCAAGCTATTCCCGTGCCACAAGCCGTGGTACTGAGCGGCGCTCCGCTGCTGGCCGAATTGCTGGCGCGTGAACTGGACCGCCCGGTGCTGATCGGGCCCGACGCCGAATCGGCCCAATGGATTGCCCAGGCTGCCAGCGCGCACGGCTTTGCCCACGGTGTGTGCCACAAAGACCGCCATGGCGACCGCGAAGTGACCATCCACCTGCCCGACCTCGATGTGCAGGACCGTGCAGTGGTGGTTCTGGACGACGTGGCCAGCAGCGGGCGCACCCTGGCTGGTGCCACGCGTTTACTGCTGGCCGCAGGAGCGGCCAGCGTGGACGTGGCCGTCACCCATGCGCTGTTCGCGGGTGATGCGCTCGATGTGATCCACAGCGCGGGGGTGCGCCACGTCTGGAGCACCGACTGCATCACCCACGCTAGCAACGCCGTCAGTGTGGCCCCCGCCCTGGCCGACGCCTTGTGCACCATTTTTTCTTCTTCCCAATAGGCCCCAGCCATGGACTCTCCCCACACCCTGACCGAACGTACGTTGGCCGACGCCTGGGCCGACCTCAAGGCCCATGCCGATGCAGGACTGCCCCTGCAGGCCGACGCCTACCGCCTGGCCTTTGTTGACCCCGAATTCCTGCTGCGCCGCGAAACCCGTGGTATCCGGTTCCAGCTGGAAATGCTCAAGCCGGATCTGGAGCAGATGGCCCAGGGCATCAACAACACCCTCGTGATATTTGGCAGTGCGCGCTTTCTCGCCCCTGAGGACGCGCAGGCCCAGCTCGACGCGGCGCGCGCCGCCAACGATGCGCCAGCCATTGCCGCAGCCGAGCGCGACATGCGCAACGCCCGCTACTACGAACTGGCGCGCCAGTTCGGCCACCTGGTGGCGGCGCACAGCGCGCAGCTCCCCCCCGCCGAACGATTCACCATTTGCACCGGGGGCGGCCCCGGCATCATGGAAGCCGCCAACCGCGGGGCCTTCGAGGCGGGCGCGCCCACCGTCGGCCTGAACATTGCCCTGCCCCACGAACAACACGCCAACCCGTACGTCACGCCGTCGCTGAGCTTCAAGTTCCATTACTTTGCGCTGCGAAAGATGCACTTCATGATGCGCGCCAAGGCCATGGTGGCGTTCCCCGGCGGCTTTGGCACGCTCGATGAGTTGTTCGAAGTCATCACCCTGGTGCAGACTAAAAAGGCCAGCCCGGTGCCCATTGTTCTGTTCGGCTCCGCCTACTGGAAACGCCTGGTCAACTTTGAGGCGCTGGTGGAAGAAGGCGTCATCTCGGCCCCGGACCTGGACCTGTTTCGCTTCTGCGACGATCCGCAGGAAGCCTGGCAGTTCATCCAGGCGTTCTACCAGGCCTGAGCAACCAGGCCCAGCGCGCACCCGCACCCACAGCCGCCCCCACGGTCCAAAACACCACCGACACGCCCACCACGGCTCCTGCCGTGCCAAACAGCATGGGCATGAGCACGCTGGAGAGATTGAGCGAAGCCAGCCGCAAGCCGATGGCCTGCCCGTGCAGGTGGTGTGGCGTGATCTGGTGCAAAGTGCTCATCAGCATGGGTTGCACCGAACCCAACACCAGCCCCAGCAGCATCGAACACACGCCCATGGACCAAGCCGTCGTCAAAAAGGGGTAGACCGCAAATAGCAGCGCAGTGGCCAGCATGGCCCCGCTCACCACCTGCCATTCGTGCAAGCCGCGCGCCAGCACCGGCAGCGCCACCCGCACACCTGCAGCAGCCAGCGCAAACAGGCCCAGGATGGTGCCGATGACCGAGGCGCTCAGGGCACGCTCATGGCCCAGCACCGGCACCACAAAGGTGTGCACATCCCAGCAACTCGACAGCAGCCAGTTCACCAGCAGCAGGCGGCGCATCAGGGGTTCGCGCAGCAGCTGCCACACATTGCGCTGCCCAGCGGTTGCATCGGGTTGCACCGGAGGCAATTCCACCGTGCGGCGCACCCACAGCCACGTGGCCCAGGGCAGTAGCGCGGTGAACAGGAAGGCCGCCCGAAAACCGGTATCGTCCGCCGCCACGCCACCCAGCCAGACCCCCGCATGGTCGATCAACAAGCCCGCCAGTACCGGCCCCAGAAAATTGGACGCCGCCGGGCCTATGGCCAACCAGCTGAACACGCGCTTGAGTTCGCTGGCATCCTGCGCGGCGCGCCCGACATGGCGCTGCAGGGCGATCACGGCCGACCCGCTGGCCCCGCCCATCAGCAGCGCACTCACGCACAGCACCGCAAAGTATGGCCAGAGTACCGCCAGCAAGGCCCCCAACGACGCAGCCATCACGCCTAGCCGGATCGGTCGCTTCAAACCATGCCGATCAGCATAGCGCCCGGCAGGTAGCGCCAGGAACACCTGGGTGAGCGAGAACAAAGCCAGCAGCACCCCCACCGAGAAGGTACTGTAGCCCTGGCGCAGCGCCAGCAGCGGCGCAGCCATTCGCAACCCCGCCATGCTGCCGTGCAGGCATACCTGCCCGCAAATCAGACGCAGCAGCTCCGCGCCCTGCACCCCGCGGTGCTCGCAGGCAGAAGCTGTGGCCGGATCGGGATCGGTCATGCGCCCTCGCCATCGGCCACCACATCCAGCGGCAACAGCTGGCTGGCCTGGCCTTCGGGCAAGGCCTCCACCTGCTTCAGGGCGCGGCCCATGGCGCGGCTGCGCACCTCGGCGCTGTCCAGGGTATTGAGCACAGTTTGTGTTTGCGACTTGACCTTGGCCAGCACGTCACCGAACTTGGTGAATTCGGTCTTGACCGCGCCCAGCACCTGCCAGACCTCGCTGGAGCGCTTTTCCAGCGCCAGCGTGCGAAAACCCATTTGCAGCGAACTCAGCATGGCCAACAGTGTGGTCGGGCCCGCCAGGGTGATACGGTGGTCGCGCTGCAAGGCCTCGATCAAGCCGGGGCGACGCAGCACCTCGGCGTAAAGGCCTTCGGTGGGCAGGAACAGAATGGCGAAGTCGGTGGTGTGCGGCGGCTCCAGATATTTGTCGGCAATGGAACGGGCCTCCAGGCGGATACGGGCTTCCAGCGCCTTCGCTGCAGCATCGGCACCGGCCACGTCGGCATTGGCCTGGGCGTCGAGCAGGCGCTCGTAGTCTTCGTTGGGGAACTTGGCGTCGATGGGCAGCCACACGGGTGCACCATGGTCCAGCTTGCCCGGCAGTTTGATCGCAAAGTCCACCACATTCTTGCTGCCAGGGCGCGTGGCAACCTGCGCGACAAACTGATCCGGCGTGAAAACCTGCTCAAGCAGGCTGGCCAGTTGGGCTTCGCCAAAGATGCCGCGCGTCTTCACGTTGGTGAGCAGGTGTTTGAGGTCGCCCACGCCCTGCGCCAGGGTCTGCATCTCGCCCAGGCCCTTGTGTACCTGCTCCAGACGGTCGGCCACTTGTTTGAAGCTCTCGCCCAGGCGCGCCTGCAGGGTGGATTGGAGTTTTTCGTCGACAGTGACGCGCATCTCTTCGAGCTTGGCCGTGTTGGAGGTCTGCATGGCTGCCAGCTGGCGTTCCAGCGTTTCGCGCACCTCGGCCATGCGCCGGGCGTTGGTTTCGCTGAGGCCGCCCAGCTGCGTGGCCAGGGTGTCGGAGAGCGACTTCTGCAGCAGCGCGAGCTGCTGGCCGAAAGCGTCGATCTGGGTGTTTTGCGTGCGCGTGGCTTCGGCGCTTTGCTGCGTCAGCGTCTGCTGGAAGGTGGCCAGGGTCTGGCCCAGTTCCTGGCGCGCAACCTGGCTGGACTGCTGCACTTCGTGGCGCAGTTCGCGCTCCAGCCGCTCGCTGCCGTCACGTGCTTCGCGCTGAGCGGCTTGCACAGCAGTCAACAGCGCTGCTTTGTCCAGCGCTTGCTGGGTTTGCAATGCCACCAGCGCTTCGCCAGTGCTGCGCCGCCACACGAGCACCAGCACTACGAAGTTCAGCAACGCCAGCAAAGCCAAGCCCATAAGGAATAGTTGTGTCGTATCGGCCATGTGGTTCTGTGAGTAACTCAAGGCTAAAGACTATAAACGGGAGGCGTAGGAGCCTTTTCGCAATTGACGCACTGCCCGCGGTTTGAATACGTCAAAATCCAGCACCGCAACTCAACTGCAGGAGGCCCAAGATGAAGTGGCTATTGGTCGTAATTGTGATGAACGCACCTGTCAAGACCGATTTGGTGTTCAACAGTCTGTCGGATTGTCTTGCCGCCGAAACTCAGATGAGAAAGGAATGGTCCGACGTGTATAGCCAGGCGAAAAAGGCGAGCGCCGCAAATGAAACGCTCGGTTTTCTCAGTTCTCAAATGACGAAAGGTACTTGCGTCCCATCGAAGTGACTGGTGGATGTAGCGCGCCTCCCCCATAGCCCCGGGGGTCTTTAGCCATGGTCGCCAACCGCGTTCAACGGCGTCACCGCCTTCCCATGCACCAGGTAACCGATCAGGTTGTCCACCGCCAGCATGGCCATGGCTCGGCGGGTGGCGGTGGTGGCGCTGGCAATGTGCGGGGTGAGCACCACGTTGGAACAGGCCAGCAGGTCGGGGTGGACCTTGGGTTCGCCCTCGAACACATCCAACCCCGCTGCGGTAATGCGGCCTGCACGTAGCGCGTCGGCCAGGGCCACGTCATCCACGATGCCGCCACGGGCGATGTTGATCAGCGTGGCGGTGGGCTTCATCAGCGCCAATTCGGCTGCGCCAATGGTGTGGTGCGATTCCTTGGTGTACGGCAGCACCAGCAGCACATGGTCGGCCATGCGCAGCAGTTCCTCCTTGCCCACGTAGCGGGCGCGGCATTCCGCTTCCAGCGCCGCATCCAGGCGGCTGCGGTTGTGGTAGATCACCTGCATGCCAAAGCCGTGTGCGGCGCGGCGCGCGATGGCCTGGCCGATGCGCCCCATACCGATGATCCCCAAGGTACTGCCATGCACTTCGGCTCCGGCAAACATGTCGTAGCGCCAGCGCTGCCAGCGCCCCGCGCGCAGGAAGTGTTCGCTTTCGGTCACACGCCGCGCCGTGGCCAGCAGCAGGGCAAAGCCAAAGTCCGCCGTGGTTTCGGTCAGCACGTCGGGCGCATTGGTGCCCAGTACCCCGGCGGCGCTCATGGCAGCCAGATCGAAGTTGTTGTAGCCCACGGTCATGTTGGCGCAAATGCGTAGGTACGGTGCTTGCGCCAGCAGTTCGGCGTCGATGCGCTCCAGGCCGAAAGTCAGGGCGCCGACTTTGCCCTGCAGGCGGTGCAGTAGTTCATCGCGGCTCCAGTCGGCATCCTCGTCATTGGATTCGACATCGAAGTGCTCGGACAAGCGCTGTGCTACTTCGGGGAAGATGGCGCGGGTAACCAGCACACCGGGGCGCGCGGAGGACGGGGTTGGAGGCGGCATGGCGGCGCTCAGGTGGTGGGTGGCACGTCAAACACCTGGCGCAGGTAGGCCAGGTATTTTTCATCATTGCACATATTCTTGGACGGAGTGTCGGAGAGTTTGGCCACCGGCTGGCCGTTGCAGTGCACCATCTTGATGACGATTTGCAGCGGTTCGTAACCCAGGTCGTTGGTGAGGTTGGTGCCGATGCCAAAGGCGAGCTGGCAGCGGCCACGAAAGCGCTGGTAGAGCTCGATGGTGCGGGGCATGGTCAGTGCGTCGCTGAAGATCAAGGTCTTGGTGCGCGGATCGACCCGGTTGTGCACATAGTGCTGCAGCATGCGTTCCCCCCAGACGAAGGGGTCGCCGCTGTCGTGGCGCGCACCATCGAACAGCTTGCAGAAATACAGATCGAAGTCGCGCAGGAAGGCGCTCATGCCGTACACGTCAGACAGTGCAATGCCCAGGTCGCCCCGGTACTCACGGGCCCAGGACTCAAAGCCAAAAATCTGGCTGTCACGCAGGCGCGGCCCCAGGGCCTGAACGGCCTGCAGGTATTCGTGCGCCATGGTGCCCAGCGGCGTGATCCCCAACCGCATGGCCGCCAGCGTGTTGCTGGTGCCCGCCAGTTGCCCCGGCGTGCCCGGCGCATGGCCGGGGCTCTGGGCGGTGCCCAGTCGTGCCATGAGCACGCGCAATACCTCGTCGTGCCAGGCGCGCGAGAAACGACGGCGCGTGCCGTAATCGGCGATCTTGAGTTCCGACAGCCCCTCGCCCCGTAGCTGGGCAATTTTTTCATCCAGGCGGCGACGGCCCTCCAGGAAGTCGGGCACGGGCTGGGTGTTGCGGAAATAGACTTCGTTGATGATGGCCAGCACCGGTATCTCGAACAAGATGGTGTGCAGCCAGGGGCCGACGATGCGGATGTCCAGTTCGCCGGTGGCCTGGGGCGTGACGGTGATGTATTTTTCGTTGAGCTGGAACAGACCCAGGAAGTCGACAAAGTCGCTCTTGATGAAGCGCAACCCGCGCAGATAGGCCAGCTCGCTTTCCTGAAAGCGCAGGCTGCACAGCGCACGGATTTCCTCACGGATGTCGGCGGCGTGTGCTGCCAGATCGACACCAGGGTTGCGGCACTTGAAGCGGTACTCCACCTGGGCACCGGGAAACTGGTGCAGGACCACCTGCATCATGGTGAACTTGTACAGGTCGGTATCCAGCAGGCTGGTGATGATCATGGCGGATGCAAGGCGGTCAGTCGGCGTGCAGGGGAGTCTGCGCCTTCAGTGTAATCACGCGATCTGCACGCGCGGCCAGAATGCCGTTTTGCTCGGCCACCAGCAGGGACATGCCTTCGCGCTTGAGCTCCAGCACCGCGTCGCGGATGGAGGCCACCAGCATCGGTGCGATACCCTCGCAGGGCTCGTCCAGCAACAGCAGCGTGGGGCCGGTCATCAGGGTGCGAGCCAGGCCCAACATCTGCTGCTCGCCCCCGCTCATTTGCGCAGCGCTGCGCTCCAGCATGGTCGACAAAGCCGGAAACAAGGTCAGCACCTGCTCCAAACGCCGAGCCACGGAAAGCGCTGCCCAGCCCCGCGCGTGCGCCTGGGGGGCGCGCGCGGCCACGAGCAGGTTCTCACGCACGCTCAGGGCGGTAAACAATCGGCGGTCTTCGGCCACAAAGCCCAGCCCCAGACGCGCGCGCTGGTAACTGGGCAAACCAGAAATGCTCCTATTTTGATAGCCAACAAAGCCCTGAACACGCGGACCAATACCCATAATGGCTTGCAAAAGTGTGGACTTGCCCGCACCGTTCAGACCTTGCAGCACCACCAGCTCTTGGGGCCGCACACGCAGGTTCACACCCACCAGCGCCTGCGCCGCGCCGTACCAGGCATGCACATCGCGCAACTCAAGCATCGCGGCCTTCCCGCAGATGTTCTTGCAGGTCCCAACCGTGGCCCAGGTAGCGCTCGCGCACCTGCGGGTCGCGGGCGATGGCATCGGGCGTGCCGTCAGCCACCAGTACGCCATCTATCAGCACCAGGACCCGGTCGGCAACGCCGAACACGGCATCCATGTTGTGCTCGGTGTAGAGCACGGCCATGGGTGTGCGCCCCCGGTCACGGCGCGTAAGGCTGTGCACCAGTGCCATCAAAGTCTGGCGTTCGCTGGCGGCCAGCCCGGCAGCGGGCTCGTCGAGCAGCAGCAGTTGGGCATCGTGCGGGCGCTGGCGCGGTACACCCAACCCGCAGTCCTGCAGGCCCGCCAGCGCCATGGCCAACTCCAGGCGCTTCTTGGCGCCGTAGGGCACATGCCGCGCCAAGGTGTTGCCCCAGGCGCCCAGGTCGACCTGCTCCAGCAAGGCCTGGGCCAACGGCTTCGCACACCGATCCAGGTCGTCATACACGTTCAGCCCCCGTGGAATCTGCATCAGTAGCTGCAAATTTTGTAGCACCGTGAGCGCTTCGAAGACTTGCGCCACCTGAAACGTGCGCGCCACGCCGCGGCGCATGCGCTCGGCTGCATCCAACGTGTCGATCCGCGCGCCGTTCCATACAACCGACCCCGCAAGGAGCGGCAGCTGCCCGGCGATGCAGGCAAAGGTGGTGGACTTGCCCGCGCCATTGGGACCGATCAGCGCCACGCATTCACCCGGATGCAAGGTAAACGACACATCGCGAACCGCCTGGACGCCTCCGAAATGCCGCGCCAGGCCTGACACCACCAGCGTCATCGCACCACCTCCGACGCTGCCGTTGCATTGGCCTGCTTGCGCGATCGCCAACCCAGCAAGCCCGAGGGCGCGATCACCATGATGACCATCACCACCAGGCCCAGCACCCCACGCCAGTACACAAAATTGCGTCCCAGCTGCGCCCCCGCCCCACCCAGCACCCCGGCGCCCACCACGCTGCCCCACAACTGGTGCATGCCCCCAAGCAACACGACCAGCAACGCGTCCAGCGAGGTCGACACCGACAACGCCGATGGAAACACCGCGCCCTGGTGCGCAGCAAACAGCGCCCCCGCCAGCGCCGCCAGCGCCGCACTACCAACATAAATACGGTGCTTGATGCGGTGCACCACCAGGCCACTGGCGGCGGCGCGCAGTGGGGCATCGCGCACCGCTTGCAAGGCAGCCCCCAGGCTGGAGCGGCTCAGGCGCGCCAGCGCCGCCACGCTGCCCAACGCCGCAAGCCACAGCAGCGTATAGAAAGCGCCTTGCCATGCAGGTTCCACCAAGCGCAGGCCGATCAGGCCGTTGTCGCCCCCGGTCAGGCCAACCCACTGGCTGGCCAGCGCCCACAGCACCTGCGCCGACGCCAGCGAGAGCATGGCCAGGTAGACACCGGCGCGGCGCACCAGCACGCCCCCTAAGGGAACGGCCAGCGCCACGGCCAGTACGATGCCCGCTACCACCGCCGCTGGCAGGTACCAGCCCCACGCCAGGTGCACCAGCGCAGCGCCATAGGCCCCCAGGCCAAAGTACGCTGCATGGCCAAAACTGACCAGCCCGCCCAGCGCCATCATGGCCTGCAGGCTCACACCCAGCATCACCAGGATCAGGATGTCGCTGGTCATGGATCTCCAATACGGTCCGGCCCAGGCCACGCCAGCGGCCACCACCAGTCCCAGTACCAGCGTGCGCACGCCCATTGCGGGCGTGGCCTCAAAAGCCAGCGCCGCCTCGTGCGCCCCGGTATCCACGGGTTGACCGGCCAGGCCCTGCGGACGTACCGCCAACACTACGGCCATGGTCAGGAACACCAGTACCAGGGTGGCCTGCGGGAACAGGCTTACGCCAAACGCGTGCACCACACCGATCAAAAGCGCCGCCGCAAACGCGCCCCCCAAGCTGCCCAGGCCGCCAGTGACCACCACGACAAAGGTCTCGACCACCATGTTCACGTCCATCTGCAGGTGGGCGGGTTCGCGTGGCAGTTGCAGCGCGCCACCAAGCCCAGCCAGTGCGCAGCCCAGCATGACGGTGCCCAACATCAGGGGCGCCGGGTTGACGCCCAGCGCGCCGAGCATGGCGCGGTCCTGGGTGGCGGCGCGCACCTGGGTGCCAAAGCGCGACCGGGTCAGCAGCAGGTGCAAGCCCAGCCAGACCAGCGGCCCCAGCACGATGGTGGCGGCCTGGTAGGCGGGAAAGAAATCGTCCCCCACGGGGATGGCACCCTGAAGTCCGGGAAAGCGCGGCGCAAAGATCTCCTGTGAGCCAAAGGCGGCCAGCATGCCATCATGCAGCGCCAGACTCAACCCAAAGGTGGCTACCAGCTGATACAGCTCGGGTACGCCGTACAGTCGGCGCAATAAACAAAACTCGGCAATAGCCCCCGTAATTGCTGCCGCAAGCGCTCCCAAAAGCATAGCAAACGCATACAGCCAGGCGCTTTCGGCCCAGGCCGGGAACCAGTTCACCAACCAGTGCGCGCCCCATAGCGCGCCCAGCATGAAGAAGCTGCCATGGGCAAAGTTGACAATGCGCGTTACGCCAAAGATCAGCGTCAGCCCCGCCGCCATCAGGAACAGCGTGGTGGAATGGCTCAGCCCATTGAGCAACTGAATGGCAGCAAAACTCACGCGGCAGACCCCGTGGAGTTACTCCAACCAGGTGGTGAATTCGGCGACGGGAACGCGTGGTGTATGAAACGTGTTGACCAACGCCTGCGGGTCGGCATAGCCCAGCGCCATGCCGCAGACCAGCATTTCGTTGTCACCGGCGCCCACATGTGGCTTGATGACCTTCTGGAAATGGTTCCAGGCCTGCTGCGGGCAGGTGTGCAATCCGTGCCCGCGCGCGGCAATCATGATGCTTTGCAGGAAGGTGCCGTAGTCCAGCAGCGACCCGCGGCCCATACCCACGTCCACCGTGAACATCAGACCCACGGGCGCGTCGAAGAACCGGTAGTTGCGCTGCAGTTGCTGGTGCATCTTGTCCTTGTCGCCCTTGGCGATGCCCAGCAGTCCATACAGACCCCAGCCGTTTTCGCGGCGGCGGTCGATGTAGGGGCTGAACCAGTTGGGGGGGTAGTAGTCGTACTCCTCGGTGTATTGGGCCGCCAGCGCCGCATCGGTACGCATGGCGTCGTGCAGCGTGCAGACTTTCTCCACCAAGGCGTCACGGCTGGCTCCTTGCAGCACGTACACCTTCCAAGGCTGGCAATTGCTGCCCGAGGGCGCGCGGCTGGCCACCTCCAGAATTTGCTCCAGCACGGCACGCGGCACCGGCTGCGAGGTAAAGGCACGTGTTGCCATGCGTGAGGTGATGGCGGCGTTGATGATGGCAGCGGTCATAGCAAGGTCTCCAGAACAGCCCGCAACGGGGCGGGAAGCGGTACGGGGCGGCGGGTGTGCCGGTCGACGTACACATGCACAAAATGGCCTTTGGCAGCGGTGGTGTCGCCGTCGCCGAAGATGCCCACCTCGTAGCGCACGCTGGAACTACCCAGCTTGGCCACACGAATACCGGCTTGCACGGTCTGCGGAAAGGCCAGCGAGGCAAAGTAGTTGCACTGCGTTTCGATCACCAGGCCAATGGTTTCGCCCGCATGGATATCCAGCGCGCCCTGCTCGATCAGGTAGGCGTTGACCGCGGTATCAAACCAGCTGTAGTACACCACGTTGTTGACATGGCCATAGGCATCATTGTCCATCCAGCGGGTGGTTATGGGGCGCATCACCCGGTAGGCACTGCGTGGCTCCGGTGCGGGCTTGGTTGGGGTGGCGTTCGGTTCGGACATGACCCAATTCTGCCAGCAGCCTTGGCGTTCGCACGACCTGTGACGGCCTGATGAAAACAGCGACTTTTAGAGAAATTGTTCCAAATTGTTGCAACGCAGCAAAAAAGGCTTGCGATCCATGTTGCACTGCATATAATTCAATCCATGCTGCACTGCAACATGATGGCTGGCAAGCCGGATAAGCGACGCAGCCCGATTTCATTAACCTCTGGAGAACTCGCCATGATGACCGTCGAACAAGTCGTAGCCTCGCACAAAGCCAACCTGGAAACCCTGTACGGCCTGACTGCCAAGGCTTTCGAAGGCGTGGAAAAGATCGTTGAACTGAACCTGACCGCCTCCAAGGCCGCCATGTCTGACGCCAACGCCCATGCACAGTCGTTGTTGAGCGTCAAGGACGCCCAGGAACTGCTGGCCCTGCAATCCGGTCTGCTCCAGCCCCTGGCTGAAAAGACCGCTGCGTACAACCGTCACCTGTACGACATCACCACCGGCACCGCTGCCGAGTTCACCAAGAGCTTTGAAGCACAAACTGCTGAAGCCCAGAAGAAGTTCATGAACCTGGTTGACAGCGCCGCCAAAAATGCACCTGCAGGCTCCGAAGCCGCTGTGGCCATCGTCAAGAGCTCCGTTGCCGCCGCCAACAACGCGCTGGAATCGATCCAGAAGGCTGCCAAGCAAGCCAGCGAGATCGCTGAAGCCAACTTCAATGCAGTGGCCGCCACCGCCACCAACGCCGCCAAGACGACGGCTGCTCGCAAGCGCTAAATGGGAATCGGGTCACTTAGGTGCAACTATTGGAGTGCGCAGTCTAGTGATGCCGGGAAAACCCTGACATAATCAACTTCACGCAAACGCCCCAGTGGTTGTTTGCACCGGTTGTCTCCTCGGGTCCTTTCGAAACCATCAGGTTCAGGGATCCTTTCAAGGCCTCGTCTTCGACGGGGCCTTTTTTTTGCTCAATGCGATTTGGCTGCCATCGCCGCTTTCAGCGATGGCAGCATCTGCAACATAGCCTGGCGTCCGGCCTCGATGGAGCGCTTGCGTGAGCTGAAATCAGCACTGGAAACTCCAATCAGGGCGGGACGTACCACCACATCGGCTTCCTTGAGCTCGAAGAAGTTGATACTCTTGCTCATGATCGTGAAAGTTTGCAGCAGCACATCCAGCGTGCTACCGGATGTGTTGCCCTCTGGCGGGCTGGAAATATCCACGGCGACCACCAGTTCTGCCCCCATCTGAAGAGCAGCACGAACCGGCACGGGCGATACCAACCCCCCATCCACATAGTCGCGGCCCGAAATCCGAACCGGCTGAAACACGGCCGGCACCGCACTGGAGGCGCGCACTGCGGTACCCGTATCGCCTCGCTGAAACAGCATGCTGGAGCCGGTAGCCAGGTCCGTGGCCACAATGCCCAGAGGAAGCGTCAGGGATTCGATCGACCGTCCACCGACCTGGCTGTTGACATAGCGCGCCAAAGCGTCGCCGCGCAGCATGCCCCGGTTGAACAGCGGAAGCGTCCAGTCGGCAATAGTGGCCTCCTCCATGGTCTCGGCTACGTGTTGCAGTTGCTTGCCATTCTTGCCGCTGGCGTAGATGGCCGCCACTAGGCTGCCAGCAGAAGTCCCCGCAACGAGGGTTGGGCGGATACCGGCCTCCTCCAACACCTGGATGACACCCACATGGGCGAACCCACGCGCCGCACCACCGCCCAAGGCAAGGCCCACGCGAGGCAATATCTTGGGTGCAGCGGGCACAACGACGGGAGCCACGGTCGGTGGGGTCGTCACCAGTGGTCCCGTATCGGACGTACCAGGACCCGTATCCTTTGGGGGACTGGCGCAACCCGCCAACACCGCCATCACCAGCAGACCCGCTGGCACCCATCGCTTTTCCACAGCCAAGAAAACCTCCTTTATTGCGAATGATTCGCGCACGCCATTAACCAACCGATGAAGCGCTGTATGCCAACATCACGAAGGCCACGGGCATCAAACTCACCCACGTCGATGCCGACGACGCCGGGATTCTGGCACGGCTGAAGGCACAGCATCGCCAACTGACGTCTGTTTGCTGGTTGACGCCAGCCGTCTGTGGTGCGGCGAAACCGATGGCCTGTTCCTTCCGGTCAAGTCTTCCGTCCTTGATGCGGCAATCCCCACCCGGTACCAAGCGCAACCCAATGCCCAGGGGCAAACTGTGCATCCACTCTGGGTCCCACGCCTACAACCTGTTGCTATTCGGTGCCGTTGCGGCACATCCGGGTGATGCCACTACCGAGCAATGGCTCAAGGGCATGATGGGCAATACGGCACCGAGCCCAATAAGGGGGCGACACGAACTCCGGCGGCAGCTCCAAGCGTGAAACTACTCCGGTCAGCGTCGCGGGTGCCAACCAAGTCAAGGTCCAGCAAATGCTGGACCGAGTGGGTTTCAAATAATCAGCCCGCGGTAGCCTCTTCGGGCTTGGCCTTGCCCTTCTTTTCCGGCAAGGGCTGAATATCCAGCAACACTTCGGTCTTGCTGGTGTCGGTATCGTCCAGATCCACGGTCAAGCGCCCTCCGTCAGTCAGGCGCCCAAACAGCAATTCGTCGGCCAGGGCGCGTCGGATGGTGTCCTGGATCAGGCGCTGCATGGGTCGTGCGCCCATCAAAGGATCGAAGCCCTTCTTGGCCAAGTGCTTGCGCAACTTGTCTGTGAAGGTGACCTCGACTTTCTTCTCGGCCAGCTGAGTTTCCAGCTGCAACAGGAACTTGTCGACAACCCGCAGGATGATGTTCTCATCCAGAGGCTTGAAGCTGACCATGGCATCCAGACGGTTGCGGAACTCGGGCGTGAACATGCGTTTGATGTCTGCTGCCTCATCACCGGCCTCACGCGGATTGGTGAAACCAATGGTCGCCTTGTTCATCGTCTCGGCACCGGCATTGGTGGTCATGATGATGATGACATTGCGGAAATCGGCCTTACGTCCGTTGTTGTCGGTGAGCGTTCCGTGGTCCATTACTTGCAACAATACGTTGAAGATGGCTGGATGGGCTTTTTCGATTTCGTCGAGCAAGAGCACGCAATGCGGCTTCTTCGTAATCGCTTCGGTCAGCAGGCCACCCTGGTCGAAACCAACATAGCCCGGAGGCGCACCAATGAGGCGACTGACCGCGTGCTGCTCCATGTACTCGCTCATGTCAAAGCGGATCAGGTCCACGCCCATGATGTAGGCCAGCTGCTTGGCAGCCTCGGTCTTGCCAACGCCAGTGGGACCACTGAACAGGAACGAGCCAATGGGCTTGTCGGGTTTACCCAGTCCGGAGCGCGCCATCTTGACGGCGGACGCCAACGTTTCGAGAGCCTTGTCCTGGCCGAAAACCACGCTCTTGAGATCCCGCTCCAGGGTCTGAAGCTTGTCGCGGTCGTCATGCGAGACGTTGGCTGCCGGGATACGCGCAATCTTCGCAACGATTTCCTCGACTTCACTCTTGCCAATCGTCTTCTTGCGCTTACTTGGCGGCAGGATACGTTGCGCAGCACCGGCCTCATCAATCACGTCAATGGCCTTGTCGGGAAGGTGACGGTCATTGATGTACTTGGCGCTCAGTTCAGCAGCGGCCTGCAAGGCAGCCACGCCGTACTTGACACTGTGGTGCTCCTCGAACCGGGACTTCAACCCTTTGAGAATCTCCACTGTCTGCTCGACAGTGGGCTCTACCACATCCACTTTCTGGAAGCGGCGAGAAAGCGCTGCGTCTTTTTCAAAAATGCCTCGGTATTCCGTGAACGTGGTTGCACCAATGCATTTCAGCTGGCCGGAACTCAAACCGGGCTTGAGCAGGTTCGATGCATCCAGCGTACCACCCGACGCGGCGCCTGCGCCGATGAGTGTGTGGATCTCGTCAATGAACAAGATGGCTTGGGGCTTGTCCTTGAGCGACTTCAGAACACCCTTGAGGCGCTGCTCAAAATCGCCACGGTACTTGGTCCCAGCCAGCAAAGCTCCCATATCCAGTGCGTAGACGATTGAGTCGGCCAGTATCTCGGGCACATCCTTTTGCGTGATCCGCCAAGCCAACCCTTCGGCAATAGCCGTCTTGCCCACACCGGCCTCACCAACCAAGAGTGGGTTGTTCTTGCGTCGGCGGCACAAGATCTGGATGACGCGTTCCACTTCGTATTCACGCCCGATCAATGGATCGATCTTGCCTTCTAGTGCCAATTGATTCAGGTTCTGGGTGAACTGCTCCAGCGGGGAAGCCTTCTCGCTTTTTTCGTTGCCCGCCTCTTCGGTTTCACCCGAGCTCTCGGTCGCCTTGCTGGGTTCGGCAGCATCGTTCTTCTTGATGCCGTGCGCAATGAAGTTCACCACGTCCAGGCGCGTGACACCCTGCTGATGCAGGTAGTACACCGCATGGGAATCCTTCTCGCCAAAAATGGCGACCAGCACGTTGGCGCCCGTCACTTCCTTCTTGCCGCTGCCCGTGGACTGCACATGCATGATGGCCCGCTGGATCACCCGCTGAAAGCCAAGCGTGGGCTGAGTATCCACCTCTTCCGTGCCCGCGACCTGCGGCGTGTTGTCTTTGATGAAATTGGTCAGCGACTTGCGCAGGTCATCGATGTTGGCAGAACATGCACGCAACACCTCGGCAGCGCTGGGGTTGTCCAGCAAGGCAAGCAACAAGTGTTCGACGGTAATGAACTCGTGACGCTGTTGCCGCGCCTCGACAAACGCCATATGCAGGCTGACTTCCAGTTCTTGGGCAATCATGTGATTTCCTTTGGCATTGCGTTGATGATTGACTGTATACGCTTTATAAAAAAACTGTCGACTGCTTCTAGGATCACATTACATGTCCAAAGGTTCACACATGCACTGCAGCGGGTGCCCGGCCTTGTGGGCCGCATCCATCACTTGTTCGACCTTGGTTACAGCCACGTCGCGTGTGTACACCCCGCAAACGGCCTTTCCATCCAAGTGAATCTTCAACATCAACCGCGTGGCCTGCTCCAGATCCTTGCCAAAATATTCCTGAATGACCACCACCACAAATTCCATGGGGGTGTAATCATCATTGAGCATGACCACCTGGTACATCTGCGGTGGCTTGGTCTTCTGGGTCCGCCGTTCCAGTACAACGGTGCCCCCAGCCTCGCCATCAGGGCGCTGCTCCGGGTATTTGGGTGGTTGATGCGGGGTATTGCTTGCCATGCGGTCAATTTTACGGGCCACCCCAAGGAGCGGCACGCCATAGGGATGTTGTGCCACTATGCGCCACTTCAAGCACAAAGGGCAAAAAAAAAACCGCCGGTCTCCTGGCGGTTTTTAGGGCGTTAGCGGGTGTACGCTTACATGTTGTCAATCATGACCTGTCCAAATCCAGAGCAGCTGACCTGGGTGGCACCATCCATCAGCCGGGCAAAGTCATAGGTGACCTTCTTGCTCTTGATCGATTTCTCCATGGAGCTGATGATCAAATCGGCAGCTTCCTTCCAACCCATGTGGCGCAGCATCATTTCGGCGGACAGGATTTCCGATCCCGGGTTGACGTAGTCTTTGCCAGCATACTTGGGGGCCGTGCCGTGCGTAGCTTCGAAGCAGGCGACCGAATCGGACAGGTTCGCGCCGGGCGCGATACCGATACCGCCCACTTGCGCGGCCAACGCGTCAGAGATGTAGTCACCGTTCAGGTTCAGCGTGGCGATCACGCTGTACTCGGCCGGTCGCAGCAAAATCTGCTGCAGGAAGGCGTCGGCGATGCTGTCCTTGACCACAATGTCCTTGCCCGTCTTGGGGTTCTTGAATTTGCACCAGGGTCCACCGTCGATCAACTCGGCGCCGAACTCCTTCTGCGCCAATGCGTAAGACCAGTCACGGAAGCCACCTTCGGTGTACTTCATGATATTGCCCTTGTGAACAATGGTCACGCTGGGTTTGTCGTTGTCGATGGCGTACTGGATGGCTTTGCGCACCAGACGCTCAGTACCTTCACGCGACACCGGCTTGATACCAATGCCGGAGGTTTCCGGGAAGCGGATCTTCTTGACACCCATCTCGTCCACGAGGAACTTGATGACCTTCTTGGCTTTGTCGGTTTCGGCTTCCCACTCGATGCCAGCGTAAATGTCTTCTGAGTTTTCGCGGAAGATCACCATGTTGGTCTTGTGCGGCTCCTTGACCGGGCTGGGCACGCCGTCGAAATACTGCACCGGGCGCAGGCAGACATACAGGTCGAGTTCCTGACGCAGCGCCACGTTGAGGGAGCGAATGCCACCGCCAACCGGGGTGGTCAACGGCCCCTTGATGGACACCACGTATTCGCGCAGTGCCTGCAAGGTCTCTTCGGGCAACCACACGTCCGGGCCGTAGACCTTGGTGGATTTTTCACCGGCATAGACTTCCATCCAGTGGATCTTGCGCTTGCCAGCATAGGCTTTGGCAACGGCGGCATCGACCACTTTCAGCATCACGGGCGTGATGTCGAAACCGGTACCGTCACCTTCAATGTAGGGAACGATGGGCTGATCAGGTACGTTCAACGACATGTCGGCGTTGACGGTAATCTTTTGGCCTTCGGCTGGAACTTTGATGTGCTGGTACATGGAACTATGGTCTCCGTTGAGTGTGGGAATCGCCGTTACCTGAGAAGTTGTGCTTCAAAAAGTGCGTAAATTCTAGTCCCAAAAAATTACTTCATTCTGTCAATTGATGTGGTGCTTCATCATGTGAAAACCGCTTGAACTCACGTGTTTGATAATGAGCCTTGCCCACCCTGTTGTTTCAACATCTAGAAAGCTCGAAAAATGAACAAACTGGTTGCCATGCTGGTCGCCAGCGTCGTCAGTGCCGGTGTGATGGCACAGACGACTGCACCGGTAACACCAACTCCGTCTATCGCCCCAGCCGCCCAGGTTGCCCCTAAGCACGCCAAGACGATGAAGAAGCCAAAGGCTGCGAAAAAGGCGAGAGCACATGGGCACAAGGTCAAGAAACACCATAAGAAATCCAAGCGACGCGCCAAGAAAGCGTAGTCGCCCCGGAAGATGACCATGAAACCTGTTGTCTACTTTGCTGCCATGCTCCTCGCTACGTGTGCGCGGGCGCAGGAAGCACCGCAAATGCAGTTGCCACGCACGACACTGTCGGTTGGCATGTTCCAGATCGATGCCCAGGTTGCCACCACTGGTGAAGAACAAGCCACCGGTCTCATGTACCGCAAGGAAATGCCTCAGCATGAAGGGATGCTATTTGTGTTCCAGTCCCCAAGCCCACTTTGCTTCTGGATGAAAAACACGTTGATTCCCCTGACGGCCGCCTTCATCGACGACGATGGAACCATCGTGAATCTGGAAGACATGAAGCCCAAGTCGCTCGACTCGCATTGCGCAAAGAAGCCCGTGCGTTACGTGCTGGAAATGAACCAAGGCTGGTTTGCCAAGAAGGGGATCAAGGCTGGAACCAAGCTCAGTGGTCGGCCTTTTGGTTCGCCATGAAGAAGGGCCAGCACATGGCTGGCCCCCAGAACTGCAGCCGACGATAGGTCAGGCGAAATTCGCTTCAGCAAAATTCCAGTTCACCAAATTGCTCAAGAAAGTCTCTACAAATTTCTGCCGCAGGTTGCGGTAGTCGATGTAGTAGGCGTGCTCCCAGACATCCACCGTAAGCAGGGCCTTATCGGCCGTGGTAAGCGGTGTTCCAGCAGCGCCGGTGTTGACGATATCGACCGAACCATCGGCCTTCTTGACCAACCAAGTCCAACCCGAGCCAAAGTTACCTACTGCAGACTTCACAAACGCTTCCTTGAAGGCAGTGTAGCTGCCCCACTTGGCATTGATGGCCGCTGCCAGGGCACCGGAAGGCTCGCCGCCGCCAGCGGGTTTCATGCAGTTCCAGAAGAAGGTGTGGTTCCATATTTGCGCCGCATTGTTGTAGATGCCACCGCTGGACTTCTTGACGATCTCCTCCAGCGACATTGACTCGAACTCGGTCCCTTTTTGCAGGTTGTTCAAGTTGACAACATACGCGTTGTGGTGCTTGCCGTGGTGGTATTCCAACGTCTCCTTGGAATAGTGGGGCGCCAGCGCGTCAATGGCGAACGGCAGGGGGGGCAAAGTGTGTTCCATGGATGTCTCTCCGAGTGCTGCGGGTTGCAAAACGCCGCGATTGTAGGAATTAATCAGGAATTTGGCTCATCACACGCAAGTCGACCACACCGTCGGTAAGGGTTGCCTGCAACGCGTCGCCCGGCGCCACCTGCCCGACACTCGTCACCGTGCGTCCATCGTCTCCTGTAAGCCAGGCGTAGCCACGTCGCAGCACCGCGTGCGGATCCATGGCGTGCAAGCGGACCGCCATACTTTGTAGCCGTTCCCGTCGACGACGTTGCGTTTGCTCACCGGCAAGCTGCCAGCGTTGCGCACTGCGCTCCAGTGCCAATAGGCGTTGGTGCAGCGATCGCGACGCGCGCTGCGCCAGGACTTGCTGCAGCTGCGCCAATTTGATGCGTTGCACCTGAATGCGCTCCGAGGGGCGTCCCAAGTGGGCTGCCAGCCCATCCACCTTCTGGGCATGCCAGTCCACCTGGCGCAAGGCCGCGTCACGCAATTGTTCCCCCAGCGCATCGGCAGCGCCCAGCAGAACTTCGCGCGGCGCCGACACCAACTCGGCAGCCGCCGTGGGCGTGGGTGCACGCATGTCAGCAACAAAATCTGCCAGGGTGAAATCAGTTTCGTGCCCCACACCGCAGATGATCGGCACCGGGCTGCTGGCGATGCAACGCACCAGTGCCGCATCGTTGAACGACCACAAGTCTTCCAGTGAGCCACCCCCGCGCACCAGAAGGATCACATCCACGCTACGCACACCATCAGGAGCATCTGCCTGGTGCAGCTGGTACAAGGACGTCAGTGCCTGGATCAGCTCCGCTGGCGCTCCGATCCCCTGCACCGCAGCAGGCGATACCACTACGGGCAGATGCGGCACGCGTCGCTGCAAGGCGGTGGCTACATCATGCAGGGCTGCGGCTCCCAGCGAGGTAACCACGCCGATCGCGCGTGGGAACTTGGGCAATGCGCGTTTGCGTGCTGCATCAAAAAAACCCTGCGCCTCCAACTCGGCCTTGAGCCGCAGGTACTGTTCCAGCAATTCCCCCTGCCCGGCCGGGCGCATCGCCTCCACCACCAACTGCAAGTCGCCCCGTGGCTCGTAAACCCCCAGCCGTCCCGTCACCTCGACACGGTTTCCTTCCTGCGGGGCGAAATTCAGCAGCGATGCGGCACGTCGAAACATGGCACAGCGCAATTGGCCGTTGGCGTCCTTTAACGAAAAATAACAATGCCCGCTGGCTGCACGGGCAAAACCGCTGATTTCACCAACCACCTGTACAGGATTGAAATGTGTATCCAGGGAATCGGCAACTGCGCGGCACAAAGCCCCCACCGCCCAGGGCGCGGGCCGCGCTGGCTGTTGACCGCGCAGGTGTGCTGCAGATTCCATTTCGCCTGACGCCACTGCTCTACCCTACCTTCCAAAACGCCTTGTTTGCGTGCGCCATAATCGCGGGGCATTATTTTCCCCGGAGTGACCCTTGTTTTCGATCATACAAGCCGCTGGCTGGCCGATCTGGCCGCTCATTGCCTGTTCGGTGCTGGCTCTGGCCATCGTCATCGACCGCTTCATCAGCCTCAAGCCGAGCAAGGTGGCCCCACCCAAATTGCTTGACGAAGTGCTGGGCGTCACCCGCAACGCCATTCCGGCACCGGACGTCGTCGCCCAACTGGAACAAAACTCGGCTTTGGGCGAAGTGCTCGCCAGCGGCCTGCGCTCCCTCAATGTCGACCCACGCTGCTCCGAGGCAGACCTGCGCGCCAACATGGAAAACACAGGTCGCACCGTCGCCCACCGGTTGGAGCGCCGCTTAAGCGCACTGGCCACCATTGCGTCCGCCGCGCCGCTGATGGGTCTGTTCGGCACCGTGGTGGGCATGATCGAGATCTTCGGCTCCCAAGCGCCCACCGGCGCATCGGGCAGCAACCCGGCGCAACTCGCCCATGGCATTTCGATTGCGCTGTACAACACCGCCTTTGGCCTGATCATTGCCATCCCGTCACTGATCTTCTGGCGCTACTTTCGCGGCCAGGTGGACGCTTACCTCATGACGCTGGAACTGTCGGCGGACCGGTTGGCACGGCATCTGAAATCCATGCGCAAGTAGCACGATGAATTTCCGTCCGCACAAACCGGAAGAGCCGGAAATCAATCTGATTCCGTTCATCGACGTGTTATTGGTCGTACTCATCTTTTTGATGCTGTCCACCACGTACAGCAAGTTCACCGAGATTCAGCTGAAGCTGCCGGTAGCTGACACCGACGCACAGCGCGACTACGCCAAGGAGTTGATCGTGGCCATCAGCGCCGACGGAAGCTATTCCGTCAACCGCACACCGGTTGCGGGACGCAGCATGGAGAGCGTGGCCCAGGCCATGGCGGAATCCGCCAAGGCGGGCAAAGACACGGTGGTCATCATCAGCGCCGACGCGAGCGCTCGCCACCAATCGGTTGTGACGGTGATGGAGGCCGCACGGCGCTCTGGCCTGCACCAGATCACCTTTGCCACCCAGTCATCCGCGCAGTCTGGCGCTCACTAGCAAGATGTCGGCCGGGGTGCAGCTGGCGATCGAGCGCACGCTGCTGCGGGCCTGGAGCAACAAGAACGCGCTGTCGACTGCGCTGGTGCCTGTTTCATGGCTCTATGCTGGATTGGCCAGTCTGCAGCGCAGCCTGTACCGGCGCGGATGGCGAACCCGGCAGCGGGTTCCGGCCGTCGTCATCGTCGTCGGCAATGTGGTTGCAGGTGGTGCCGGAAAAACGCCCACCACCATCGCCATCGTGCATCACCTGCGCGCGCAAGGGTTTGCCGTGGGCGTTGTCTCCCGCGGCTATGGGCGCCGCAACGACCAGACGCTGGAGGTGGGCCCGACGACCGATGCCACACAGGCAGGAGACGAACCCTTGCTCATTCACAAGTCCACCGGCGTGCCCGTCGTGGTGGGTCGCGATCGTGCTGCGGCGGCGTCGCTCTTGCTGCAGCGACACCCCGACATCCGCATCGTGGTCTGCGACGACGGTTTGCAGCACCACCGATTGGCACGCGATGTGGAAGTGTGCGTTTTTGACGACCGGGGATGCGGTAATGGCCGTTTGCTGCCCGCCGGACCACTGCGCGAACCTTGGCCACGCCGCGGCGCGCATCCTGAACTGGTGGCCCAGGGTGAGGCCTTGGTACTGCACACCGGGCACCACCCTGCATTTGCCGGGTATACGGCGAAGCGGGAACTGCAGGCGTTGGCGCGATCGCTGGATGGAACGACCCTGACACTGGACCAATTAGCCCACTTGCCGCCCAGCATCGCCCTGGCCGGAATCGCCCAACCCGATGCGTTCTTTGCCATGCTGCGCGACCGTGGCATAGCACTGCGAGAAACCGTGGCCTTGCCCGACCACTACCATTTTGATAGCATACCAAGCAATATTGACGAGGGCTACCCCCTTATTTGCACCGAAAAGGATGCCGCCAAGCTGTGGCGCTTGCTGCCTAGAGCCTTTGCCGTGGGACTCACACTGACACCGGAGCAGGCTTTTTGGCAGGCGTTCGATGCACGCGTGCAAGCGGCGCTGGCTGCACGGCTATCATTCGCGCATGGACACCCGACTTCTTGAACTGATTGTTTGCCCCGTCACCAAAGGGCCTCTTGAATACGACCGCGAAAAGCAGGAACTGATCTCCCGCAGTGCCCGACTGGCCTATCCGGTGCGCGATGGAATCCCCGTCTTACTGGAGGGCGAAGCCCGTCCACTGACTGACGAAGAATTGGCCACCTAAGACGGCCATGGCCTGCACCGTTCTGATCCCGGCCCGACTGGCCTCCAGCCGACTCCCAAACAAGCCTCTGGCCGATATAGCCGGGGTCCCCATGGTGGTTCGCGTGGCCCAGCGCGTACAGTCGGGCGTGCCTGGCGCCGTGCGCGTGGTGGTTGCCGGTGATGATGCCCAGATTCTGGGCGCCTGTGCCCATTACCAGATTGACGCCGTTCTTACCCACAAAGACCACCCTTCTGGCAGCGACCGCCTGGCCCAGGCCTGTGACTTGCTGGGACTGACCGACAGCGACACCGTGGTGAACGTGCAAGGTGACGAACCCTTGATTGACCCGGCCTTGGTGCTGGCGGTTGCCCGAACCCTGGATACCCACCCGCAAGCCAGCATGGGCACGGCGGCCCACCCCATCGAGTCAGTCGCGGACTTTACCAACCCCAATGTCGTCAAGGTGGTAACGGATGCGACCGGCCTGGCCCTGTACTTCAGCCGCGCGCCCATCGCCTGGTGGCGCGACGGCTTTGCCAACGGTATTCAGACGCTGCCCCAACCGACACCGTTGCGGCACATTGGCATCTATGCTTACCGGGTGGCATTCCTGCGGCAGTTTCCGACACTGGTTGCCGCTCCGATTGAGCAGACTGAGGCGCTGGAGCAACTGCGCGCCCTGTGGCATGGCTACCGTATTGCCGTGCACGTGACCCCCGATGCCCCGGGCCCTGGCGTAGACACCCCGCAGGATCTGGAGCGTGTCCGTGCCATTTTTCTGTCATCGGGCGCCCGATCTGTAAGCTAGCAACCGGTTGGCCCGTGCTATTCTTCGACGTTGTCGCGTCGCGTGTTGACCTGCTCAGCACCCGATCACCCGGATTCTTTGATCTATCGAGGTTGTTCCATGAAACTGATCCTGTTGGGCGCGCCTGGCGCGGGCAAGGGTACGCAAGCCACGTTCATCTGCCAAAAGTACGGCATTCCCCAAATTTCCACGGGCGACATGTTGCGCGCTGCCGTAAAGGCTGGCACTGCGTTGGGCCAACAAGCCGATGCGGTCATGAAATCCGGAGGCCTGGTCAGCGATGACCTGATCATCAACCTGGTCAAGGAACGCATCGCCCAACCCGATTGCGCCAAAGGATTTCTCTTTGATGGTTTTCCCCGCACCATCCCCCAGGCCGATGCCATGAAAGCCGCTGGCGTGGCGCTGGACTATGTCGTGGAAATCGACGTCCCCTTCGACGCCATCATCGAACGCATGAGTGGTCGGCGCTCGCATCCGGCATCGGGTCGCACCTACCACGTCAAGTTCAATCCACCCAAGGTGGCTGACCAGGACGACGTGACCGGCGAGCCTTTGGTACAGCGCCCCGACGACCAGGAAGAAACCGTCAAGAAACGTCTGGACGTATACAGCGCCCAAACCCGCCCGTTGGTAGACTACTACTCCGGCTGGGCCGCCCAAGACCCCACCAGCGCACCCAAGTACCGCAAGGTGGCTGGCATGGGCGAGGTCGACGACATCAAGAACCGGGTCTTTGCCGCGCTCGAATCCTGAACGCGAGCCGCCAAACGTCAACCGCGCATGATCTGAAGCATCAGGGCAATGCGCTCCTTGAACGGGGCCAACC
This sequence comes from Rhodoferax sp., assembly GCA_046348185.1. Classification (GTDB taxonomy): domain Bacteria; phylum Pseudomonadota; class Gammaproteobacteria; order Burkholderiales; family Burkholderiaceae_C; genus Allorhodoferax. The sequence goes on from JAXMER010000013.1 coordinate 1,240,192, forward strand.
CCTGCCCCACCGCGAAGGGCGACACGGCACCGGGTACCACCGCACCATAGGCACATCGCGTGGTGCGAACCACGTGCACACCTTGCTGCTGGGCCTGAACCAAGGCGGCTTCCAGGTCACTGTGCACAGTGCCATTGCCGGTTCCGGCAACCACCAGGCCGCGCACAGCAGGTGCCCCCAGGGTCGCGCTTGCACACATGGCATGCACCGTGGCCCCATTAGCACCAGCGTGGCTGAAAACCACTTCTACGCGCGGCCAACCGCCCGGCTGGTCCAGCCCGGGCAATGGTGTATCGCTTCCTTCGACCGGACATTCACGCACCCAGCGAATACGCCCCTCCTCCACGTAACCCAAAGCACCACCATCGCCGGAATCGAAAGCATCCAGCCGGTACGGATGCGACTTCTGCACATAACGCGCAGCGTGAATGATGCCCGCACAAACGGCGACCACTCCGCGCGCACGTGCATCCAGCGCCACCCGCACGGCATCCAGCACGTTCTGCGGGCCGTCAGGCGTCAACGCCGTGGCCGGGCGCATGGCACAGGTCAGAACGACTGGCTTGTCGCCCAACAGCCTTGCCGAAAGAACCTGCGACAGAAAAAAAGCGGTTTCCTCCAGCGTATCGGTACCATGGGTGACTAGGACGGCGCGAACCTCATCGCGCGCAAGATGGACCTGGATGCGTTGCGTCAGGTACGACCAGACCCCATGCTCCATATCCTTGCTATCCAGTTGGGCCACCTGCTCATGTTCCACCGCGCAGCCTTCGACAGCGCTTTCCAGCCCAGACACACCTTCGAGCAGTTGGGCAACGCCAAGCTGCGCTGCGGTATAGCCCACGTTGTCTTGCGCAAGCGCGGCTTTGCCCGCAATCGTGCCTCCGGTACCCAAGAAAACCAAGGTCTTTCCCATCGCCCCCCCTTGCAACATTTTCAAAACTGGTTAAAAATACAGATACTGTATGCGAAGACAGTATGTTTGCGCCTACAGTGTATCCAGTCCGCCACGAGGAGCCTCTATGCTTGACAGCCCCAAACTCACTGCACGGCAACAACAGATTCTGGACTTGATCCAGAACACCATTGCGCGAACCGGCTCCCCACCCACGCGGGCGGAGATTGCCAACGAACTGGGTTTCAAATCGGCCAACGCCGCCGAGGAACACCTGCAAGCCTTGGCGCGCAAGGGCGCGATCGAACTGGTCAGCGGCACATCCCGTGGCATCCGACTGCGCAGCGAGGCATTACGGTCCATCAATGCATCCCGGTTCAAGCAGTTTTCGCTGCCTATTCCCGAGTTGTCGCAGTTGGCGCTTCCGCTGGTCGGTCGCGTTGCAGCCGGTTCCCCCATTCTGGCGCAAGAGCATGTGGATCAAACCTACTACGTGGAAAGCAGCCTGTTTCAACACCAGCCAGATTACCTCTTGCGCGTGCGCGGCATGTCTATGCGTGACGCAGGCATCATGGACGGCGATCTGCTGGCTGTGCAGTCGAGCAAAGACGCCAAGAACGGTCAGATCGTCGTGGCCCGCTTAGGCGACGAGGTTACCGTCAAGCGTTTTCGCCGCAACAAGAATCTCGTGGAACTTCATCCCGAAAACCCCGACTACCAAACCATCATTGTCGAGCCGGGTGAGCCGTTCGAAATCGAGGGTTTGGCGGTCGGGCTGATCCGTAACACCATGCTGATGTAAACCTGGGGACCGCAATGCACCTCTCTCTTCCTTCCGCCGCCGCTATTTGCCATCGTCTGCAGGCGTTTGCCAGCAGTTGGCGCCCTTTGGGTGGCTTGCCCGCTGTCTCTGGCGTTGCATTGGCAAACTCCTCAAACACAATTGCTATACATTCGATAGCAGAAAGACCAATATTTTCGGGGGCCAAAACGCGAAATCTCACAAATCCCCGGCCTGTGCGGGTGGTGCATGTCCGGGAGGTAGGGCATACCCGCTCAGGCGCCGGACGCGTGGTCATTTCCGGACGCATGGCCGATGTCTGCGCCGAACTGGACCGGTTGGCCGCCTGCGAAGCACGAGCCCACTGACCCATGCACCCTTCACACGCCAAAGTGTGCCTTGCGGCAAGGCACAATGGAGTGCATGAACATTGTGATTCTGGACGATTACCAAGATGCCGTGCGCAAATTGGAGTGCGCAGCCAAGCTAGAGAACTATCAGGCTAAGGTCTATACCAACACCGTCAAGGGCATCGGGCAACTCTCGGTGCGCCTGCGCGATGCAGACATCATTGTGCTAATTCGTGAGCGAACCGCCCTGAACCGCCAACTCATCGACAAACTGCCCAAGCTGAAGATGATCTCGCAGACGGGCCGCGTCGGCAGTCATCTCGACGTGCAAGCCTGCACAGAACGCGGCATCGCGGTGGCCGAGGGCATGGGGTCGCGCATCGCGCCTGCGGAACTGACCTGGGCCCTCATCATGGCCGCCATGCGACGGCTGCCTCAGTACATTGGTAACTTGAAACATGGCGCTTGGCAGCAGTCCGGGCTGAAGGCTGGATCCATGCCGCCCAACTTTGGTCTTGGCAGTGAACTGCATGGCAAGACTTTGGGTATCTGGGGCTACGGTCGCATTGGGAAAGTGGTGGCGGGCTATGGCCGTGCGTTCGGCATGCACGTCGTCATCTGGGGTAGCGAAGCCTCACGCGTCTGCGCACAGGAAGACGGTTACGCAATCGCTGCCAATCGCGAAGCCTTCTTTGAGCAAAGTGACGTGCTGACACTGCACTTGCGGCTGGGGGAAACGTCACATCACCTGGTAACGCAAGCAGACCTGGCGCGCATGAAGCCCACCTCGCTGCTGGTGAACACATCCCGCGCCGAAATCATCGAGTCCAATACGCTCATCAGCGCGCTCAATCGCGGTCGTCCTGGAATGGCGGCGGTCGATGTGTTCGAAGCCGAACCCATCTTGCAGGGTCATGCGTTGCTGCGGCTGGAGAATTGCATTTGCACGCCCCACATCGGCTACGTTGAGCAAAACAACTACGAAGTTCTCTTTGGCTCAGCTTTCGATAACGTCGTGAACTTCATCAAGGGCACACCCACCAACATCATCAATCCCGGCGCGTTGCAGGTGCGTCGGTAGGCAACTTTACGGGGTTCCATGCGATCTGGTGCCGCGTGCTGATTGGGGAGCCTCTGCCTCCAAGAACGCAGACACATCAAATTCCATCAAGTTGCCCGCTGGTTCGGACAAATCAAAATCAATCGTGCCATCGGGGGTGGGTTCGGCTGCTTCACGGCTCGCACTGAAAGGCGCACGTCCTGTGCCCTTGTCGTGCGGCACGCGTATCAGGATGCCATGCAACAACAAAAGATCCCGAAACGCCTCCAGATCGATGACATTGTCTTTGGTCGGGTCAGCATGGCGCACAAGGTGCTCTTCAATGAATGCCACGCAGTCCTGCGTGGGCCAAAGTGCAACGATTCGATCACACAGGTTGGGGTAGCGCTCCAGGCCATTGCCTGACTCACTCAGCGCGCCATAGGGCGGGACCTGACCAGCAAACAGTGCGTTGAACTCCCCCCGGTAGCGTTCAAAGTCTGGGCGCCGACCTAGGTTGTGCAGCATGTTCAACAAGTCCAGATACACCAAGGGATTGGACTGCGAGCTTTGTTGAATATGGTCTTCCAACAGCGTCAGTGCTTGCTCATGCTGCCCCAACGTCATGAAGAACTCGGCCTGTTGGCGTATATCGAGCATTTCGCCGGTGCTCAAGGAGCGCAGGCCGGAACTCGTGCTGTGCACAAAATCAGCATGCCCGCTGGCGTGATGGGACACCGGTGCCACTACCATCGGCGGATTCTCAATGGGCGCAACCACGGGGATCGCCACGGCAGATGTCTGTTGCGGCGTGCCTTGGGCATCAAAATCATCCAGGTGGATATCAACGGCGGGTTGACCCAATGCTTGCGCAGAAGCCCCCCCAGCGCCGCTGTCCGCTTTATCCAGTGGCACATCTGCAATAGCGGCAAACGCGCTGGTCGGTTCTGGCAAATGAGAATCCGCCTGAAGGGAGTCGGCATGTCGGGAATCGGTTTTCTCTCGCCACCAAGGCCCGTGGCGTCGGTAACCCTGACTACGTCGCCACCAGATCGCCCATCCCACCATAGAGGCGGCGCACCCTCCCAACAAGGCATACACCAAGGCATTGGCATAGCGTTGCGAACGTGCTTCTTCGAGTTTCGCTCCCAGCAGTGGCGCTAGCTTTTTCTGTTGGTCGATCGATTGCTGTACGGCACGCAAATCTGCAAGCAACGATAGCTGCCTCTGGTTGGCTTCGGCGATGTCCGGCTCCGACTGGTTTAGTGCGCGCCACAGTTGGGAAGCCTGCAAGCGAATGTTCGGATCTTGCGTGTCGGTCACTCCAAAGTCCGAGCTCCACTTAAGGTTTGCTTCAGCCATCAAACGCAACGCCGCACTGGGTTTGGACGAAACATCGCGCGACGCCACGCGTTCGCGGCCGTTAGCCGTTGCCTCCCTCGCTGTTTGGCTTGCCTTGGATGCTGGCTTTGTCGACACTGCGGGCGGCAAGTGTTGCAAGGTGCTTTGTGGCGCGGTTTCAGAGACATTTGCGGGTATACGCGATGCGCTGGCGCGGGAAATCGGCAAAGGTTCTGCGCCCCGCCCTTCGGTCTCTCGCTGCGGTTCGGCCATCAACAGATAGCGACGCGACAGCTTCTGTTCACATCCCGCACGAACAAAAACGGTGACGACGGGCTCATCGACGGGCTGCACTGCGACGACATGAACCCAGGCGCTCAGTGAGTCTGCGGACACGGCTGGCCTGACCTCAACCGATTGCGCAGCAATCTTGCGATCGCCATAGAAAACGTCAGCCTGCGCGCAAAGTTGTCGCCCCTCCTCTACAGAGGTCAATTGCACGGGCACCGCGAGCTTGGCAGACCGTCCCAGAAAAGCAGTTCCGCTTGCCGGGCCCAGCGTCAGCGCATGTGCGTCGCTCCATGCCAAAAGCGCGAGCAACGTCCAGATGGTTGCACCAAATGACTTGTTCAGTTTCATTGATACAGGTCATTCTCTCATAGGCACTTTGCACATATCCCTGCATCAACGTAGCACCCAGTCCAGACACCGATGCGACAAATCCCGCAGCTTCATGCCATGCTCAGCGTCACAATAGCCCTGTCACCAAGGACACAGACAGTCACCCAAAGGACACGCAATGGACGAACCCATCCTTACCATCGAGGAGCGATCAGCAATCAACGCGGGTCGCTGGTTTTCTTCCCTGTCTCCCTCACTGAAACACGACATTCTTCGATGTGCATTCGTCAAACGCTACAAGGACGGCGACTTGATCACCGCGCGAGGCGAGCCGCCAGAAGAATGGATCGCATGCGCCAAGGGTGCCGTGCGGGTGAGTTCGACATCGATTTCTGGAAAGCAAATCACATTGACCTACGTCGAACCCGGCATCTGGTTTGGCGATGTGGCCATTTTCGATGGAGATCGACGTACACACGATGCCTATGCCCATGGCGACACCACCATCTTGTGCGTAGCCAAGGCCGATTTCAAGAAAATCTTGGCGCAACACGTCGAGCTCTACGAAGCCCTGTTGCGCCTGCACGCCCGGCGCATCCGCCAACTTTATGGTCTGGTCGAGGACTTGAACACGTTACCCCTGCGGGCAAGGCTGGCCAAACAATTGCTGCACCTCGCACGCAGCTACGGTTTACCTTCCCTCAGCAACCCGGACGAAATCCGCATCGGGCTGCAGTTGGCACAGGAAGAACTCGCTCAGCTATTGGGTGCATCGCGGCAACGTGTCAATCAGGAGCTCAAGGCCATGGAGCGCGAAGGCGCCATTCGCATCGAACCGGGCGGCTTGCTAGTTCGTGACCGCCAAGCACTGATGCACATCGTTGACTCCGAAAACTAATCCTCCACCAGCCATCCGATTTCATGAGTGATTTCAACCACTTTCTGGGTACACGCCCGGTCTCTCCACAGCACGTTTTCGACATTGAGGCGCTCAGCGCCTGGCTGAAACAGAACTTGCCGGGCTTCGTGGGGCCATTGCAAGTGGAAATGTTCAAAGGCGGGCAATCCAATCCGACCTACAAGCTCATCACTCCTGACACCAGCTACGTCATGCGCGCGAAGCCAGGCCCCGCCGCCAAACTGCTAGCTTCTGCACACGCGATCGAGCGCGAATACGCGGTGATGCACGGCCTACAGGGCTCGGACGTTCCCGTTCCGCAGATGCTGTGCCTGTGTGAGGACGAGTCCGTCATCGGACGCGCTTTTTATGTCATGCAATTCATGGAGGGACGCATTTATTGGGATCAGTCCCTGCCGGGCATGCCCCCCCAGCAGCGCGGCGAACTGTATGACGAAATGAATCGCGTCATATCCTCCTTGCACCGGGTGGACTTTGCCGCACGGGGCCTGGCGAACTACGGTAAGCCGGGCAACTACTTTGAGCGCCAGATCGGCCGCTGGAGCAAGCAGTACCAAGCCTCCATCACCCAGCCCATCCCCGAGATGGACCTGCTCATGGCCTGGCTGCCCGCCCACATGCCCGCCAGCGCGCGCGACGAAAGCCGCGTCTCCATCGTGCACGGCGACTTTCGGCTGGATAACCTGATGTTCCACCCCACCGAGCCACGCGTTGTTGCTGTGCTGGACTGGGAGCTGTCCACCCTGGGCCACCCGCTGGCCGACTTCAGCTACCACTGCATGGCCTGGCACATTCCGCCTGGACATTTCCGTGGCATTGGCGGGCTGGACCTGGCGGCGCTGGGCATCCCGTCCGAGCAGGACTACATCCGCAAGTACTGCGAACGCACCGGTCTTGCCACCCCCGACGAACTAGCCGCCGACTGGAACTTCTACCTCGCCTACAACCTGTTCCGCCTAGCCGCCATCCTGCAGGGCATTGCCAAGCGCGTAGAGGCAGGCACCGCATCCAGCGCCCAGGCCAAGGCATCGGGTGAAGGTGCGCGGCCACTGGCACAACTGGCCTGGTCTTTTGCGCAACGTAGCTGAGCCCGCACCACTGACCCACTGATTTTTTCTAGGAGATCCCATGGACTTTGACTATTCCCCCAAAACCAAAGAACTGCGCGAGAGGTTGCTCAAGTTCATGGACGAGCATATCTACCCAGCTGAGGGCCAGTACGCTGCCGAACTGGCCGCCAACACCGCAGCTGGCAAGCGCTGGACGCCACTGCAGGTCATCGAAAACCTCAAGCCCAAGGCCCAGGCGGCCGGGCTGTGGAACTTGTTCCTGCCCGTGGACACGGCCGAGGCTTCGGGCTACCACGGTGCCGGGCTGACCAACGCCGAATACGCACCCCTGGCCGAGATCATGGGCCGCGTGCTTTGGTCCAGCGAGGTGTTCAACTGCTCGGCGCCCGACACAGGCAACATGGAGACCATTGCCCGTTATGGCTCCGAGCCCATCAAGGCGGCCTGGCTCAAGCCGCTGCTGGAAGGCAAGTTCCGCTCCGCATTTGCGATGACCGAGCCCGATGTGGCGTCGAGTGACGCCACCAACATCGAAACGCGCATCGAACGCCAGGGCGACGACTACGTCATCAATGGCCGCAAGTGGTGGACATCCGGGGCCATGGACCCGCGCTGCAAGGTGCTGGTCACCATGGGCAAGACCGACCCCGAAGCGCCCAAGCATTCGCAGCAAAGCATGATCGTGGTGCCCGCCGACACCCCCGGCGTCAAGATCGTGCGGCCGCTCAACGTTTTCGGCTATGACGATGCACCGCACGGCCATGCCGAGGTGTTGTTCGAAAACGTGCGCGTCCCCGCCTCCAACATCCTGCTGGGCGAAGGACGCGGGTTCGAGATCGCCCAAGGGCGCCTAGGCCCGGGCCGCATCCACCACTGTATGCGCCTAATTGGCCTAGCCGAACGCTCGCTGGAACTGATGTGCAAGCGCGCCATCTCGCGCGTCGCCTTCGGCAAGCCGCTGGCCCAGCAGACCGTGACGCAGGAGCGCATTGCCGAGGCGCGCTGCAAGATCGACATGGCGCGCCTGCTCACGCTCAAGGCCGCCTGGATGATGGATGTGGCGGGCAACAAGGTCGCCAAGACCGAGATCGCCATGATCAAGGTGGTGGCGCCAAGCATGGCCTGCCAGGTGATCGACTGGGCCATCCAGGCGCACGGCGGTGGCGGCATGTGCGACGACTTCCCGCTCGCTTTCAACTACGCCCAGGCACGAACGCTACGCTTTGCCGACGGCCCCGATGAAGTGCACCGCAACGCCATCGCCAAGTGGGAGTTGGGCAAGTACATGGCCCCTAAGAAAGCTTAAGCTGGCGCAAGCTGACCCGACCACAAGGCGTTCAAATCCGAAAAACGCCATTTGGCCGGGTCCTCCCGGTTGATGATCTTCTCGGTGGCACCCGGTGAAGACAGATCGATGACCTCCGGTACGACACGCAAATTGGACTTGGTGGAATAAAACACCTTGACCAGAGGCATCGTCAAGGACTTGCCGCTCTGCGACACCACCACGCCCAAACGCCCCGAGCTCAGTTTGACCAAAGATCCGATCGGGTAGATCCCCAGACTCTTCACAAAAGCCTGGAACACTTTGTTGTCGAAGTGCCCATTGGCCCATTCAGCCATTTTGCGCAACGACTCTGCAGGATCCCATCCTGCCTTGTAGGGCCTGTTGGAGGTGATCGCATCGTATACGTCACATACGGCGCCCATTTTTGCAAACAGGCTAATCTCATCGGCTTTCAGCCCTTTTGGATATCCTGAGCCATCTGTTTTTTCATGGTGATGCAAACAGACATCCAGCACGACCGTATCTACATCCTGACCGGTGAGCAACAAACGATGTCCTTCTTCCGGATGGGTCTTGATGATGGCGAATTCCGCGTCCGTGAGCTTTCCAGGCTTGTTCAAGACCTCCATGGGCATAAGTGCCTTGCCCAGGTCATGCATCAGCCCCGCCAACCCCGCAGCGCGGGTTTGCTCTTCGTCCAAACCCAATTGCTTAGCCAGCCCCACCATCATGGCGCATACTGCGACCGAATGCATGTAGGTGTAGTCGTCCACCGTCTTGAGTCGAGCCAAGCTAATCAATGCACTGGGATTGCGCGCAACCGAGTCTGAAATCTCTTCCACCAATTTCTTGGCGCCACCCGTGTCAACGGCCTTTCCCATCCGTGCTTCCTGGAACATGGAAATCACGGCCTGTTTAGACTGCGCGCAAATCTTCGCCGCCCGCTGCAATTCCACCTCGGTTGACACCGGCGCCACATCGCGTCGGTCCTGGGCAGCCTGGTGCAATTCGGTTTCCACCTGGGCTTCCGACTCAGCCTCGGACACTGCAACTTCACCGATCGGCACATCGTCGCCCTTGCTGACATCAATCCAGACTTCTTTGATGCTGCTAGCAAGAATGGTCTTGATGTCTTTGGGGTCAACTATGACAAATCCCGAGCGCCAAAAGGGGTGCTCCATCCAGGACCCGCAAAACTCTTTCAGGTGCATTCCCACCTTGAGTTGGTCAACACTTATTTTCTTCAACATGGTCCGAATACGCTTACGTGACTAGCTAGAGCACCCGTGAAGTCATCAAGTGTGCACAGGTTACGCCGATTCTCTCGAACCTGCTAGACCTAATGCAGATGTCGCGGCTTGCGTCCACCGCCGTGGCCGCTGTGCCCCCCGCCCAAAGGCGGCTTGCCCACCGCAAGAGAGTTCACCATGGCATCAAATCTTTGGGTAAACAGCTTGTCGACCTCAGCGACCACGCCAGAAAGCTCGGCCCCATCAAAATGACGCTCCATCAAATGGACCAAATCCTGAACCAGCAAATCCCGCTGCACTTGCAAGATGGCGGCCGGGTTCGGGCCCACGAACAACATCAGGAAATCATCACGGGCTTCATTGCCAGATGACTGGTCTTCCTCGTCAAAGTCGGCGTCATAGAACGTAACCTCAATAGCCGCGCCTGTTTCCGCCAGGTCATTGAGATTCATGCAAAGATCGTCCAACGACTGCCGGAAGTCATGGTCGCCCGAGACCGTCCAACACATCTGCAGGAGATGGTCTTTCGAATCAAACTGGATACCAGGTTCATCTTCGTACGCGCTGCCCGCACCGTCGACCAACGATTTCGCGCCCGCATATTTCCACAAAGGCTTCAGCGCGTCCTGCAGTGCCTCATAGTGCACATCCGAACGAAGACGCACATCACCGTGCACATGGATTTCGAAGGGGGCGTTATAGCGTGGCATAAAGATTTGTGGTTGGTGCCCGAGACCGGGGTCGAACCGGTACGCCCGTTATTCACGAAGCGGCGGATTTTAAGTCCGATGTGTCTACCAATTTCACCACTCGGGCGTCGGCCTATTGTCAAACAAAAATGCCCCGACTAGGGAGATAGCGGGGCATAAATGGAAAAATTTGGAGGCGCGAACCAGAGTCGAACTGGTCTAACCGGATTTGCAATCCGGGGCATAACCGCTTTGCTATCGCGCCACGAGTAACATGTTACCCCAACGCTGGGCCATGTACTTCATAAAGAAAAATGGGAAGCATGGGCTTCCCAGAATTTCAATATTTGGAGCGGGAAACGAGGCTCGAACTCGCGACCTCAACCTTGGCAAGGTTGCGCTCTACCAACTGAGCTATTCCCGCGCTTGGAAACCAAAATTATAAACGACTTTCAGATGCTTTTCCCTGCAACTAGAAAAAAACCGGAATCTAGTGTTTGACTGTTTCAGGCGCATTCGTCGGCAAACTAGCTGCAGCAGGTGCAACGGCAGCAACACCGCTCTCGTCATCCAACAAAGGCGTGGGAGACCCTGCCAAGGCAAGTTCAATGACCTGATCAAACCACCGTACGGGTACGATTTCAAGTCCACTTTTCACGTTGGCTGGAATTTCCTGCAGGTCTTTTGCGTTTTGCTCCGGAATCAAGACCGTGCGAATACCGCCGCGCAAAGCCGCCAGCAGTTTTTCCTTTAGCCCGCCAATTTCAGTAATCTCACCACGCAGGGTGATTTCACCGGTCATGGCGACATCGGCTCGCACAGGGATGCCAGTCAAGGCGGAGACAAACGCCGTGGCCATTGCTGCACCAGCACTCGGCCCATCTTTGGGTGTAGCTCCATCGGGGACATGGATGTGGATATCCTTCTTCTCGAACACTTCGTCTTTAATACCCAAGCCACGTGCACGGCTACGCACCACGGTACGCGCTGCCTCCACAGACTCTTTCATCACATCCCCCAGGGAGCCGGTGCGGGTGATGGCCCCTTTGCCAGGGGTTATGGCGGCTTCGATGGTCAGCAGATCACCACCAACCTCGGTCCAGGCCAACCCCACAACTTGTCCGACCTGATCCTGCTTTTCGGCACGACCATAGGTGAACTTGCGCACACCCAGGTATTCGTTCAGGTTTTCAGCCGTAACACTAACCTGCCCTTTCACCTGCTTGAGCAACAAGGCCTTGACAACCTTGCGGCAGATCTTGGAGAGCTCGCGTTCCAGCGATCGAACACCCGCCTCACGCGTGTAATAGCGCACGATGTCACGAATTGCCTCGTCAGTTACAACCAGCTCCGTTTCCTTTACGCCATTGCTCTTCATTTGCTTGGGCAAAAGGTAAGTGCTCGCGATATTGGCTTTCTCATCCTCGGTATATCCGGATAGACGAATGACCTCCATGCGATCTAGCAAGGCTGGCGGAATGTTCATGGAGTTGGACGTAGCCACGAACATCACATCGCTCAAGTCGTAATCGACCTCTACGTAGTGGTCTGCAAACTTGCTGTTTTGTTCGGGGTCCAGCACCTCCAGCAGCGCACTGCTGGGATCACCGCGGAAATCCGTACCCAGCTTGTCGATTTCATCGAGCAAGAACAAAGGGTTACGCGTTCCAACTTTGCTGAGCGACTGCAAGACTTTGCCCGGCATCGCTCCAATGTACGTTCGCCGGTGGCCACGGATCTCGGCTTCGTCCCGCATGCCACCCAAGGCCATGCGAACATACTTGCGTCCGGTTGCCTTGGCGATGGACTGACCCAGTGATGTTTTGCCGACGCCAGGTGGTCCAACCAAGCACAGGATGGGTGCCTTGAGCTTGTCAACGCGCTGCTGAACCGCAAGATACTCAAGAATACGGTCCTTCACCTTTTCAAGCCCGTAGTGGTCTTCATTCAACACGGCTTCGGCATGGGCCAGATCATGCTTGATCTTGGTCTTGGCCTGCCATGGCAAGCCTGTCAGCACGTCGATGTAGTTGCGCACCACGGTGGCTTCTGCCGACATGGGCGACATGAGCTTGAGCTTCTTGAGCTCACCCTCGACCTTCTTCAAGGCCTCCTTGGGCATCTTGGCCGCTTTGATCTTTTTCTCGATCTCTTCAATGTCGGCACCGTCTTCGCCTTCGCCCAACTCTTTTTGGATGGCCTTGACCTGCTCATTGAGATAGAAGTCGCGTTGATTCTTCTCCATCTGGCGCTTGACACGTCCACGGATACGTTTGTCAACGTTGAGGATGTCCACCTCCCGTTCGATTTGCTCAAACAGGCTTTCCAAGCGATCTGCCACAGCAGCCAAACCCAGCACCGCTTGCTTGTTTTCTAGCTTAAGAGGCAAGTGCGCGGCGATGGTGTCTGCCAATCGTCCAGGATCATCAATGCTGGCGATGGAGCTGAGAATTTCTGTCGGAATCTTCTTGTTTAATTTGACGTACTGGTCGAACTGCGTCAGCACCGCGCGACGCAGGGCTTCAATCTCGCTGGACCGGTCCTTGCCCTTCGGAACGGCCTGCGGATCCACCGGTGTGACATTGGCCGAAAAGAAGGCTTCTCCCTCTTCGATGTTGTTGACACTGGCGCGTTGATGCCCTTCGACCAACACCTTAACGGTGCCATCGGGCAGCTTGAGCATCTGCAGGATGGTGGATACACATCCCATGTCAAACATGTCGGACACGACCGGGTCATCCTTGGCCGCAGTGCGCTGCGCCACCAGCATCACACGGCGATCGGACTCCATTGCGGCTTCCAACGCCTTGATGCTCTTGGGGCGCCCCACAAACAGTGGAATCACCATATGGGGAAAAACTACCACATCCCGCAGCGGCAGCAAGGGCAGGTCGATTGGGGTGGTGGGTAAGGGAGTATGGCCAGACATGATGAACCTTTGCGTTACCGGTTGAATATGGTCTGCAACACGGTTTTTTCAAGCTACCTGCATTATCAAACGCACGGCTGCAACAGAACTGTAAGGAAACACTAACAATGCCTGTCAAATCAGGCAAATGGCAGGATTTCAGGCTTGCTTGGCAGCCTCGCGGTACACCAACAGCGGAGGCTTTTCCTCGTCTATGGTGGATTCATCAACAACCACTTTGGCCACATTGGCCACGCTGGGTAGTTCGTACATGGTGTCGATCAGGGCTTGCTCCATGATGGACCGCAGCCCGCGTGCACCCGTCTTGCGCGCCAGAGCCTTCTTGGCGATGGCTTTTAGGGCGCCAGGGCGGACTTCCAATTCCGCACCTTCCAGGGCCAGCAACTTCGTGTACTGCTTGACCAAGGCATTCTTCGGCTCGGTAAGAATCTGCACCAGGGCTTCTTCCGTCAACTCAGCCAGCGATGCAACCACGGGCATGCGCCCAACCAGTTCAGGAATAAGGCCGAACTTGATCAGGTCTTCAGGTTCGACTTCCTTGAACACATCAGTGAGGCTGCGCTGCTGCTTGCTCTTTACCGTGGCAGCAAAGCCCATGCCGGAAGACTGTGTCCGATTCTCGATCACTTTCTCCAGCCCCGCAAAAGCACCGCCGCAGATAAACAGAATATTGGTGGTGTCGATCTGCACGAAATCCTGGTTCGGATGTTTGCGCCCGCCCTGCGGTGGCACGCTGGCCATGGTGCCTTCAATCAACTTCAGCAGCGCTTGTTGCACCCCCTCACCCGACACATCACGGGTGATGGATGGGTTGTCGGACTTGCGGGAAATCTTGTCGATTTCATCGATGTAGACAATCCCCCGCTGGGCACGCTCAACGTCGTAATTGCAGCTTTGCAGCAGCTTGAGAACAATGTTTTCCACGTCCTCGCCGACATAGCCAGCTTCCGTCAGCGTGGTGGCATCTGCCATCACAAAGGGGACATCCAGCATGCGCGCCATGGTCTGCGCCAGCAGGGTCTTGCCAGAGCCCGTGGGGCCGATCAGCAGAATATTGCTCTTGGCCAACTCCACTTCATCCTTCTTGGCATGATCCTTGTGGCGCAACCGTTTGTAATGGTTGTAGACCGCAACTGCCAGGATGCGCTTGGCCGCTTCCTGACCAATGACGTAGTTATCCAGATTGGCCTTGATCTCCGCTGGCGTGGGCAAATCCGATTTGGCATCCTTGGTGTCAGAGACGCTGGCAGGCAACTCGTCGCGGATGATCTCATTGCACAGTTCGATGCACTCGTCGCAAACGAACACCGACGGACCGGCAATGAGTTTCTTGACCTCATGCTGGCTCTTGCCGCAAAACGAGCAATACAGGGTTTTTTCGCTGGAAGAGCCTTTTTTCTCGGCCATGGAGAGTTTGCCTTTTCGGGAGATGCCCGAATGATACTAAATGAAAAACGGCGCCCCACCCCACGGCGGAGCACCGTTCGGATCAACCCAATGTCTCAGGGACGCTTGGCAATCACCTGATCTATCAAGCCGTATTCTTTGGACTCGTCTGCGGACATGTAGTAGTCGCGCTCCGTGTCGCGGGCAATACGTTCCAGCGACTGGCCGGTACGTTCAGCCAGTATCTTGTTGAGTTGCTCGCGGGTCTTGAGGATTTCGCGCGCTGCGATCTCGATCTCGGTGGCCTGCCCCTGGCTTCCTCCGGATGGCTGGTGGATCATGACTTTGGAGTTGGGCAGACAGAAACGTTTGCCCTTCTCGCCTGCCGCCAGCAAAAATGCGCCCATGCTGGCCGCCATGCCGATGCACAGCGTGGACACAGCGGGCTTGATGAAGTTCATCGTGTCATAAATGGCCATGCCGGCACTGACGGAACCACCAGGTGAGTTGATATAGAAGGAAATGTCCTTGTCCGGGTTCTCGCTTTCCAAGAACAGCAGCTGTGCCACCACCAAGTTGGCAGTCTGGTCATTCACCGGGCCGACGAGGAAAACCACACGTTCCTTGAGTAGGCGCGAGTAGATGTCGTAGGAACGCTCGCCACGCCCCGACTGCTCAATCACCATGGGGATCATGCCCAGGCCTACGGTTTCCATGTTGTGCGCACCATTTCTTACGTTCATAAAGTCTCCAATTGATGGACACGGACTGTACCCAAAATCCGCAACCCCCAAGTAAATGGGGCTTGCAAGTGGAACTACAAGCCCACCCAAGCCCCATACAAGCCAAGGCCCGCATCGCTGCGGGCGTAACCTCAAGCCTGACCCATCAACTCGTCGAAAGAAATCGTCTTCTCGGTGACCTTGGCCTTGGAGAAGATGAAATCGGTCACGTTGTTCTCGATGACCATGCCCTCGACATCGGCCATGCGACGGTTGTCGCCGTAGTACCAACGCACCACATCTGCGGGCTTCTCATAGCTGGCAGCCAGCTCGTCCACGTGGGCCTTGATCTGCTCGGGCTTGGCTTGCAGGGCGTTCGCGGCAACCAGCTCACCCACCACCAAGCCCAGGCGAACACGCTGCTCAGCCTGCGCACGGAAGATGTCAGCGGGGATTTCTGCCTTGTCGGCATCCTTCATGCCACGCTGCTTCAGGTCAGCACGGGCACCTTCGATCATGCGATCAATCTCGGCCTGCACCACGGAACGGGGCAGGTCCAGTTCGGCCTTGCTCACCA
Source organism: Rhodoferax sp. (assembly GCA_046348185.1). Lineage (GTDB taxonomy): Bacteria > Pseudomonadota > Gammaproteobacteria > Burkholderiales > Burkholderiaceae_C > Allorhodoferax. Next base: position 1,256,049 of record JAXMER010000013.1, read on the forward strand.
GCGCATCCATGGCCACTTGCTTGTTGCGCATCAGCAAGCGCTGCTTGACTTCACGATCCAGGTTCTTGCGGATGTCGGCACGCAAGCCTTCCACGCTGGCGTTGGCAATACCCAGCGATTTGGCCAAGGCATCGTCCACCTCGGGCAGATGGGCGGCTTCGATCTTCTTGAGGGTGACCAGAAAATCTGCGGTCTTGCCTGCGACGTCCTTGCCATGGTAGTCAGCTGGGAACGCCAGCGGGAAAGTCTTGCTTTCGCCAGCCTTCATGCCGCGCACGGCTTCTTCGAATTCCTTGAGCATCTGACCGTCGCCGACGATGAACTGGAAGTCGTCAGCCTTGCCACCGGCAAAGGGCTCACCATCGATCTTGCCTTCAAAATCAACCGTCACGCGGTCGGTATCTTGCGCCGGCGCATCCTTGGCGCGTAGCGCAAACGTGCGACGCTGCTTGCGCAGAATTTCCACGGTCTTGTCGATGGCTGCATCGGTGACTTCAGCATTGGTCTTCTCGATCTCGATGCTCGAGAGGTCACCAATCTTGACTTCCGGGAACACTTCAAACACGGCGTCAAACGCCATCTGACCCTCGGGCGCACCCTGGGCTTCCGTGATACGGGGTTGCCCCGCCACCCGCAGCTGTGCTTCGTTGGCAGCAGACGCGAAGGCCTGACCCACCTTGTCGTTCATCACTTCGTAGTGCACGGAATAGCCATAACGCTGTGCCACCACGTTCATGGGCACCTTACCAGGACGGAAACCGTCCATCTTCACGGTGCGGGCCAGCTTGCGCAGGCGGGAATCCACCTCAGACTGGATAGCACCAATCGGCAGCATCAAGGTGATCTTGCGCTCCAGCTTCTCCAGCGTTTCTACAGTAACGGCCATGTCTTTCTCCTCAACAAAGGGCTCGCAGGCCAACCAGCGCCGAAACCGGCCCGGCTGACCCAAAAAAATCCACCTGTGGTGCGCGGGGGGGGACTCGAACCCCCACACTGTTGCCAGCGTCAGGACCTAAACCTGGTGCGTCTACCAATTTCGCCACCCGCGCAAAAAACAAAATGGGGGGTCTGCGCAGCCCGCAGCAACCGATGCCACAAGCCCCAGACCACCCACTTGAAATTGGTCAACCTATTATTTTAACCAGTTGCGGACGCTAGTTGGGCAGTTGCCCCTCCCTTTTTACTTTGAACCACGCTGCATACATGGCCGGCAGGGCCAGCAGCGTGAGCACGGTCGCCACGATCAAGCCGCCCATAATGGCCACCGCCATGGGCCCCCAAAACACCGAGCGCGACAGCGGGATCATTGCCAGTACGGCTGCAGCCGCGGTCAGCACAATTGGACGCAGGCGGCGCACCGCCGCTTCCACAATGGCGTCCCAGGTGGGAACGCCCGCGGCACGGTCCTGCTCGATCTGGTCGATCAGAATCACGGAATTGCGCTGAATCATACCCATGAGCGCAATCACGCCCAGCAGCGCCACGAAGCCAAAAGGCCGCCCGGACACTAGCAAGGCCCCGGCCACACCGGCGATGCCTAGGGGACCCGTCAGGAACACCAGCATGGCGCGGCTGAAGCTGTGCAACTGCAGCATCAGCAGCGTAAATGTGATGAACAGCATGATGGGTATGCCTGCGGCGATGGACATCTGGCCTTTACTGCTCTCTTCGACGGTACCCGCCACCTCAATACGAAAATCGCTCCAACCCTTGGCCCTCCACTGGGCTTCCAGCGCGCGCAGCTTGGGCAGCAACTCGGCCGTCACTGTGGCGCCTTGCAGGCCTTCCGCAATGTCGCCCTGCACGGTAATGGCGTAGTCTCGGCTGTCACGCCACAGCACGCCCGGCTCCCAAGCGAAACTGGGCTTGGCGATCTGCGTCAGCGGAATCGATTTGCCGCTGGCCGTAGGCAGGTAGGCGTTGGCAACATCCGTGATGGCGTTGCGCTCATCCTGCGGCTGGCGCAGCACGATGTCGATGAGCTTGTCGCCCTCGCGGAACTGCCCCACCGTTGTACCGGAAAACACGGTACGTGATGCCTGCGCAATCGACTGGCTGCTCACCCCCAGTGCGCGAGCCTTGTCCTGGTCCACTTCCAGGCGCATGGTCTTGATGGACTCGTTCCAGTTGTCGTTAACACCACGCATGTGTTCGTTGGCACGCAGGATGGCCTTGACCTCATCGGCACGAGCACGCAAGGCATGCGGCTCTCCACCCACCACCCGGAACTGCACCGGGTACGCTACCGGCGGGCCATTGGGCAGAATCTTGGTGCGGGCACGGACCTCGGGAAACTCCTGCGCCAGGATGGCAGGCATCTTGATGCGCAGGGGCTCGCGCAGCTTCAGGTCCTTGGGCAGGATGATGAACTGCGACACGTTGGTCTGCGGGAAGATGGCATCCAGCGGCAGGTAGAAGCGCGGCACGCCGGAGCCCACCCAGGTACTGACCGACTCAACCCCCGGCTCGGCCATCAGCCGCGCTTCGATGCGTTTGGTGGTTTCTTCGTTAGCCGCGATGGATGTGCCTTCCGGGTACCACACATCCAACAGGATTTCAGGGCGCGACGAATCCGGGAAGAACTGCTGCTGCACCTTGCCCATGCCCACCACGCCGGCCGCGAACAGAGCCAGCATGATGGCAATGGTCTTCCAGCGATGCTCCACGCACCAGCTCACCGCCGCACGGAAGCGGTTGTAGAAAGGCGTATCAAACAGCTCATGCGGCTCGCCACCCACATCATGGGGCTTGACCTTGAGGATGAGCGTGCCCAAATAAGGCACGAAGTACACCGAGACAATCCAGCTCAGCACCAGGGCCAGCACGGTCACGCCAAAGATGGCAAAGGTGTACTCCCCCGTGCTGGAGCGCGCAATGCCGATGGGCATGAAGCCCACCGCGGTAATCAGCGTACCCGTCAGCATGGGCATGGCCGTGATCTCATAGGCAAAGGTGGCCGCGCGCACCTTATCCCAGCCCTCCTCCATCTTGCGCACCATCATCTCCACCGCAATGATGGCGTCGTCCACCAGCAAGCCCAATGCAATGATGAGCGAGCCCAGCGAAATCTTGTGCAGGCCAATACCCCAGTACCACATGCCCAGGAAGGTGACCGCCAGCACCAGCGGAATGGTGATACCCACCACCAGGCCCGGGCGCAGGTCCACGTAGTAGCGGCGCAACCAGGTGGTGGCGCCCTCGCGCTTATGCAGCCCCAGGCTGATAAAGCTCACGGCCAGCACCACACCCACTGCTTCGATCAGCACGCCAATGAATTCCCCAACCGATTTGGACACAGCCAGCGGCTGGTCTTGCACCTTCACCAGATGTACACCGGCAGGCAAGGTGGACTCGATCTTTTCCGTCGCGGTCTTCAGCGCCTTGCCCAGTGCAATGATGTCGCCGCCCTTGGACATGGACACGCCCAGAGCCACGACCTGCTGGCCCTGGTGGCGCACCTTGGTCGATGCCGGGTCGATATAGCCCCGTTTGATGTCGGCAATGTCGCCCAGGCGCAGCTGGTTGCCGCTGGCGCCCCGGATGGGCATGGCACCGAGCTGCTCCACGGCAGTGAACTGCCCGCCCACGCGCACCTGCACCACATCCAGCGGCGTCTGGATGGCCCCCGCACTTTCCACCGCATTTTGCTGGCCCAATTGCGCCAGCACCTGGTTCATGTCCAGCCCCAGCTGCGAGAGGCGCTTTTGCGAGATCTCGATATAGAGCTTCTCGTCCTGCACCCCCATCAGCTCGACCTTGTTTACGTCAGGCACCTTGAGCAGTTTCTGGCGCACTTCGTCGGCAAAGGTCTTGACCTCGGCATTCGAATAGCCGTCGGCTTGCAACGCATAGATCACGCCGAACACGTCACCAAACTCGTCATTAAAAAACGGCCCTTGTACGCCCGACGGCAACGTGGCGCGGACGTCGCCGACCTTCTTGCGCACCGTGTAGAAGATGTTGGCCATCTCGCTACCGCGCGTCGAATCCTTCACCTGGAAGATGATCGTGGTCTCGCCCGGCTTGGAATAGCTGCGAATCTTGTCAGCGTTGGGTACCTCTTGCAGCGTGCGCTCAATCTTGTCCGTCACCTGCTCGGCCATCTGCTGCGCGGTGGCACCAGGCCAGAAGGCACGCACCACCATCAGACGGAAGGTAAACGGCGGATCTTCGTCCTGGCCCAGCTGAAAGAAGGCGCTGGCACCCAGGATCATCAAGACGATCATCAGGAAGCGGGTCAGCGGCGCATGGTCCACTGCCCAACGGGACAGGTTGAAGCCCTTTTCGGGATGCAGATGGGGATCGCTCATACCGTCCTCACTGCGTCTTGGCAGCCGATGCTGCACCTTGCGCACCCGAGGTCGCTACGTTTTCTGTAGCAGACTGAACAGATTTTGCGGGGGCTACCGCATATTTATCCTTAAAGAGAGTCACCTTCTGACCTGGATTGAGCACATGCACGCCCGCCGTCACCACCTGCTGGCCTGCTTGCAAGCCGCTGGCCACCACCACCTCGTTGCCATCGGCGGTGCCAATCTGGATCGGCTGCAACTTCACCGTCATGCTCGACGGATCCAGCACCCACACCGACGTGCCACCACCGTCCTGACGCAGCGCACTCGTGGGCAGCTTGATGGCCTGCACATCACCGCGCGCCAGCGCCTGCGGCAGCACCGTGACCGTGGTGCCCAGGGGCAGCGCGTCGTGCGCATCCAGACCCACCTTGACGGTGAACGTGCGCGTCACCGGGTCGGCACTAGCCGCCACCTCGCGCACACGCCCCTTCACCAGCGCACCTGCACCCCAAGGCTTGATCTGCACGGCAGAGCCCACCTTGACCAGCGCCGCCTTGTCCTCAGCCACGGCAAACACCACGTCGCGCGGGCCATCCTGCGCGATCCGCACCACCGGTGTTCCAGCTGCCACCACCTGGCCAGGCTCGGCTTCAATGGCGGTAACTACGCCAGACACATCGGCCACCAACGCGGTGTACGCCGCTTGATTGCCCTGCGCGCTGGCCTGGGCTTGCGCCTGATCCAACTGGGCTTGCGCTGCCTGCAAGGCGGCCTCGCGGCGTTCCAGCTCGGCTCCGCTGATGAAGTTCTGCGCGCGCAGCTCCTTATAGCGTTTGAAGTCCGCTGCAGCCAGGTCGCGATTGGTCAACGCCGCTGCCACCTGCGCCTTGGCAGCCTGTGCGGCCAGCTGGTAATCCTGCGGGTCCAATTGCGCCAGCACCGCACCGGCTTGCACCCGCTGGCCCAGCTCGGCCTGGCGGCGAATGATCTTGCCGGCCACGCGGAACCCCAGGCGCGACTCCACCCGTGCACGCACTTCGCCAGCCAACTCGGCATCGGCATTCAGCCCGGAACTGGCAACCGTCATGACCTTGACGGAACGAATGGGTTCTTCGCTGGGTGCGGGCTTGGAGCAGGCAACCAGCAGGCCGGCACAGGCAATGCCGGTCAGCGCAAGCGTGAGGGATTTGGTGGACATGGCGGAAGGATGGGGTTGAAATAGTCTAATGACCAGATGGTTAGTAATTTATTTCAAATGGGAATTCCTGTCAACTGGGGCGGGCAATTTCTCCTAGCGAAATGGGCCGTGCACGGCCCATCACGGTGCTGCAACGCTGTTTTAGGCCGGAGTTATAGTGCGCGGAAACCACACAAGGTCAATTTGACATGCTCACCTGGACACACAGCACGGACGGACTGGACTGGTTTGAGCTGGAAGCGCTCTATCGGGTCGCGCCGCTAGGAAATAAGAACGCAGAAATGCTCAAGACCGTTTTCGGCAACAGCCGGTACCGTTGGTTTGCCCGAGAGCATGGCATCCTTGTGGCCGCAGGCCGAGCGCTTGCGGATGGTGCAGACTGCGCCTACCTCTGCGATGTTGCGGTACTGCCCAGTCACCAGGGCACGGGCCTAGGGCGTGAAATGGTTTCCCGCCTGATTGACGATTGCAAAGGGCACAAGAAGATCATTCTGTACTCGGTTCCCGGCAAAGAAACCTTTTACAAAAAATTCGGCTTCATGCGGCTGCTCACTGGCATGGCCATCTTCCAGGATCGGGAAGCCGCCATCGCCCGCGGCCACTTGGGGGAAGTCTGACATGCCTTTGAACCAGCAGGACGGCGATACACCACCCAAATCATTGGTCGCCGAACACCGCGACGTCCAGAACGCTGCCAAATCCGTGCTGGCGAACCTCGCTTCGGAGATATCTGCATTCGACACCGAGGAACCATCGCAGCAACAGCCTGCCGAGCGCTTTGCGACCTTGGTTTTCCCGAAACTTGGTACTACGACTGCCCTGCCTTTGTTCTCGCAGGTTCGCGCAGTTGCCTATCAATTTCTGGTCGAAGCTACGTTCCAAACACCGAGCCCATTGGGCAATTCAACCTAGTCACCGTCGACCTGAGCCCACAGCGAAATAGCCGTTGGGGAGATTGCGCTCGTTCGTTCTACATTGAAAACGGGCGGGTTGTATCCGAACCGATTGCGCCTGAACTCGCGGCGGGAAGGCACTTCCTCGAGACGTTACATGCTGCGATGCAAGAAATCGTCTGTCCTGAAATGAAGTTCCACGAGTTGTACGAATGGACAAACGATCGCATCAAGACCAGCGGATTTGAAAACCTGGACTTCCTTGGGAACGTTGGCCATAGCATCGCAACCCACCGCAGCGATCGCCAGTACATCGAAGCTGCCAACCACAAGCGGCTTGGCGACGTTCCGTTTTTCACCTTTGAACCGCATGTGAGAGAAGTCGGTGGACGGTGGGGATTCAAGCGTGAAGACATCTTTTACTTCAACGAAAGCAGTCGCGTTGAAGTCCTGTAGTAACTGAGGCCAGATTCCAATTTCTTGGCCGTTCCGGCTCCGCGTAACGGGGTATGGGGGTTGGGCCCTCATACGCGCTGCGCTTTGCGAAATCGGGCCCAACTCCCATACCCCTCCACGCTCAACGATAACTCGACGAATCAGGCTTCCCAACCGCACCTGGCAGGTGCACTCCCCTTCGTTTAGAGACAAGGCCAAATCGGCTGTTCAGGCTCCCCTTTCCGCCCTGGCGAGGGTGGAAAGGGGCGGGGGGATAGGGGGTGTGTTAAAAATTTACTCGTACACCACCACCGCCTGCCCCTGGTGGGCCTGCGCCCGCCAGCTGGCCAGGGCGGTATCGGTGGGGTAGAAACGGACGGCCTCGCCCAGGTGCAACTCGGCCGAAGCCGCTTGCAACGGGTCCGCGTCGTCGGCAATGACAACAGGTTCGGGCAGTTGCTGGCGCACGGCTAGGCGCACGCCCAGGCCGCGAACCAGATCGCCAAACTCAGACGCTTCGCGCTGCGCGGGGAACTCGCGCAGCAGTGCCGCTACATCGGGCGCACGTGTACCACCGCTGGTATCCACCGCCACCTTGAGGTAGCGGCCAAAGCGGCAGCGTGCGGCGGTGAGGTCCCAGATTTCCTTGACGTTGAAACGCGCCTCGAAGCCGCCGCGTGCAGGCTGGTACTTACCACTGACGATCACCAAGGCGTCGTCATGCAAAAGCGCCTTCTGTGTGTTGAGCAGTTCCTCATCGACAGTAGCCTCGATGGCGGCGGACTTGTCATCCAGCTTGAATACACCGCGTCGGCCCCGCTCGCCATTGATGACCCGGAAATCGCTGATGATGCCCGCCACCAACTGCGGTTCACGGCTATCGAGCAACTCTTCAATGGGGCGCTTGGCAAAGCGGCGAACTTCGCGCTCCACCTCGTCAAATAGGTGGCCAGACAAGTAGAAGCCCAGCGCCGTTTTCTCCTGCATCAGACGCTCTTTCACCCCCCAGGGCAGTGCGTCCACCATGTCGGGCTCCTGCGTGCTGGAACCATGGTCGTCATCTCCGCCCATGTCAAAGAGGCCATGCTGATTGGCATTGGCGGCGGCAGCGGCGGCAAAGTCAAACGCGCGGTCAATACTGGCAACCAGTGCGGCGCGGTTGAGTTGCAGGGTGTCGAAGGCCCCGGCCTTGATCAGCGCTTCCACGCAGCGCTTGTTCAGGCGCGTGCGGTCCACCCGGCGGGCAAAGTCAAAGAGGCTCTTGAACGGACCGGCTTCGCCCGTGGGGCCCTTGCCCTCGCGCGCGGCCACGATCGCCTCGATGGCCTGCTGCCCGGTTCCCTTGACCGCGCCCAGGCCGTATCGGATTTCCTTGTTGGAAATGGGTTCGAACCGGTACATACCGCGGTTGATGTTGGGCGGCTCGAAGGTCAGGCCCATCTTCTCGGCATCCTCGAACAGCACCTTGAGCTTGTCCGTGTTGTCCATTTCCACGGTCATGTTGGCGCAGAAGAACTCAGCCGTATAGTGCACCTTGATCCAGGCCGTGTGGTAGGCCAGCAGCGAGTAGGCGGCGGCGTGCGACTTGTTGAAGCCGTAGCCTGCAAACTTCTCCATCAGGTCGAAGATTTCGTCAGCCTTCTCCTGCGGGATGCCGTGGGTCTTGAGCGCGCCAGCGCGAAAGATGTCCCGGTGCTGGTCCATCTCCTCCTTCTTCTTCTTGCCCATGGCGCGGCGCAGCAAATCGGCGCCGCCCAGGCTGTAGCCACCCAGGATCTGCGCAGTCTGCATCACCTGCTCCTGGTAGACCATGATGCCGTAGGTCTCGGACAGCATCTCGGCCACGGCCGGGTGCGGGTACTCCACCTCTTCTTTGCCGTGCTTGCGCGCCACAAAGCTGGGGATCAGGTCCATGGGGCCGGGGCGGTACAGGGCGTTCAGGGCGATCAGGTCTTCCAGGCGGCTGGGCTTGGCATCCTTGAGCATGCGCTGCATGCCGGTACTTTCAAACTGGAACACGGCCTCGGTCTTGCCTTCCGAAAACAGCTGGTACACCTTGCGGTCGTCCAGCGGGAGGTTCTCGTAAGCGAACTTCTCTTGCCCGGCATGGCGCTTGCGGATGAACTCGGCGGCAATCTCCAGGATGGTCAGCGTGGCCAGGCCCAAGAAGTCGAACTTGACCAGACCGATGGCTTCCACATCGTCCTTGTCGTACTGGCTCACGGCACTGTCGCTGCCGGGCTGCTGGTACAGCGGGCAGAAATCCGTGAGCTTGCCCGGCGCAATCAGCACACCCCCGGCGTGCATGCCGATGTTGCGTGTCAGGCCTTCCAACTTGCGCGCCAGTTCCAGCAGGGTCTTGACGTCTTCTTCCTCGGCCTCGCGGCGTGCCAGCTCGGGCTCGGCCTCGGTGGCGTAGATGTACTTGTCGCTTTTCTTGTCGGGAGGCGGCAGCTGCAAGGTGACGTTGGTGCCCGGCTTGTTGGGGATGAGCTTGCTGATGCCATCGCAAAAGGTGTAGCTCATGTCCAGCACACGGCCCACGTCGCGCACCACACCGCGCGCGGCCATGGTGCCGAAGGTGGCGATCTGGCTCACGGCGTCCTTGCCGTATTTGTCCTTCACATAGTCGATCACCAGGTTGCGGTTGCTCTGGCAGAAGTCGATGTCGAAGTCGGGCATGGACACCCGCTCAGGGTTCAGGAACCGCTCGAACAGCAGCTTGTAGCGGATGGGGTCCAGGTCGGTGATCTTGAGCGCATAGGCCACCAGCGAACCGGCGCCGGAACCCCGCCCCGGCCCCACGGGGCAGCCGTTGTTCTTGGCCCAGTTGATGAAGTCACCCACGATCAGGAAGTAGCCGGGGAACCCCATCTTGAGGATGGTGCCGAGTTCGAACTCCAGGCGCGCCACGTATTCGGGCATGCGCTTTTCGCGCTCGACCGCATCCGGGTACAGGTGCGCCATGCGCTCCTTGAGGCCCTCGAACGAGGCATAGCGGAAGTACTCTTCCGTGGACAAATCCTTGCCATCAACCTGCGGGATGGGAAAGTTAGGCAGTTGCGGCTTGCCCAGCACCAGCGTCAGGCTGCAGCGCTTGGCAATCTCCACCGTGTTGGTAATCGCGGAGGGGATGTCGGCAAACAGCGCCTGCATCTCGGCCTGGGGCTTGAAATACTGCTCGCGGGTGAAGCGGCGCACGCGCTTGGGGTTGGCCAGCATTTCGCCTTCGGCAATGCAGACACGGGCCTCGTGGGCCTCAAAATCATCGGCTTCGACAAACTGGACCGGATGGGAAGCCACCACCGGCAACTGCAGGCGTGCTGCCAGCCGCACGCACGCTGCCACGTGGGGCTCGTCCTCGGCACGGCCGGCGCGCTGCAGCTCCAGGTAAAAACGGTGCGGAAAGATACTGGCCATCTGCAGGGCCAGGTCGGCTGCGCGCGCCGCATCGCCCTGCACCAGCGCCTGCCCCACTGCCCCGGCCTGGGCGCCGGACAGCGCAATCAGCCCCTCGCCCAGTTCGCGCAGCCAGGCCAGCTTGACCACGGCCTGGTTCTTCACCACGTTCTGCGTGAAGGCCCGGGCCAGCAACTCCGACAGATTCAGGTAGCCCTGCTTGTTTTGTACCAGCAGCACCATGCGGGTCAGCGCGGTGGCATCCCCGCCCAGGCCCTCAAGTACCACGTCGGCACCCAGGATGGGCTTGATGCCCTTGCCGCGAGCCTGCTTGTAAAACTTGAGGGCACCAAACAGGTTGCTGATGTCGGTGATGGCCAAGGCCACCTGGCCGTCTCGGGCCGCCGCAGCGATCACGTCATCAATACGGCAGGTGGAATCGACGACCGAAAACTCGGTGTGCAGGCGCAAATGGACAAACATGGGGGCAATTGTAGTTTTGGCTCGCTCCGGGCAGGAGTTCGGTACGATCGGGTGTTTGTATCTCCCATTTACCGGCTCCCATGCAAAACTGGCCATTAGCCCCCGTAAACATTGCGCTTGTAGCTACGCTTTTTATAGCGTCTGGTGACCTTGTCGCGGCCTCGGCGCAGGCCCATACACAGGCGGTTCCCGGCCTGCAACAACGCGTGGACGTGCTCACCGACACCTGGGGCGTGCCCCACATCTACGCCAGCCATACCGACGACCTGTACTTTGCCCAGGGCTACATCGCGGCCCAGCAGCGCCTGTTTCAAATCGACCTGTGGCGCCGACGCGGGCTGGGGCGCCTGGCACAGGCTTTTGGCCCCGATTTCATCGAGCAGGACCAGGCCGCACGGCTATTCCTGTTTCGGGGCGACATGCAAGCCGAGTGGCGCAGCTACGGCGAAGGCGCACAGCGCATGGCCGAGCGCTTCACGGCGGGTATCAATGCCTATATCGACCAGACCCGGGCCGACCCCAGCCGCCTGCCCCCGGAATTCAAAATGCTGGGCTACCGCCCCGAACACTGGGACGCCAGCGATGTGGTGCGCATCCGCAGCCACGGCCTGTACCGCAACCTGGGCTCCGAGGTGGCACGCGCCCTTACCGCCTGCAAGGCCAGCCTGGCCGTGGACAGCCTGCGCCAGCACCTCTCGCCGCCGTGGCAGACGCAGTTGCCTGAAGGCCTGGACCCCTGTCTGCCTGTCGATGTGCTGCGCACCTACACGCTGGCCACGCAGGCCATGCGCTTGCCCCAAGGCCTTCGCCTGCCCACCGAACGCAGCACCGATACTGCCCAGCAAGCCCACGCCCCCGCGCCCGCCAGCGAACCGCTGGAAGGCAGCAACGCCTGGGTGGTGGCCCCCAGCCGCACCAGCACGGGTCGCCCGATCCTGGCCAGCGACCCGCACCGGGCGCTGACGGCGCCTTCGCTGCGCATGCTGGTGCACCTGTCGGCGCCGGGCATCGACGCCATCGGCGCGGGCGAACCAGCGCTGCCCGGCATCTCCATCGGGCACAACGGCCACATCGCATTTGGCCTGACGGTGTTCGGCATCGACCAGGAAGACCTCTATGTGTACCAGCTCAACCCGGCCAATGCCAACCAGTACCGCTATCAGGGGCGCTGGGAAGATTTTCGCAAGCTCAGCGAGCCAGTGCTGGTACGCGGGGGCAAAACCGTTGTGGCGCCCCTGGCTTTCAGCCGCCATGGCCCCGTGATCTACACCGACCTGGCGCGCGCTCGCGCCTACGCCGTACGGGCGGCCTGGCTGGAGCCGGGCATGGCACCCTACTTTGGCAGCGTGCGCTACATGAACGCCCGCGACTTTGGCACGTTCAAGAGCGCCATGCGCACCTGGGGCGCCCCGGCAGAGAACCAGGTCTACGCAGACACCGCAGGCAACATCGGCTGGGTGGCCGGTGGGCGCAGCCCCATCCGCCCCAACTGGGATGGCCTACTACCCGTACCAGGCGACGGTCGCTACGAGTGGGCGGGTTACCTCGACGGCGACCTGTTGCCCAGCCGCAGCAACCCGCCTGAAGGCTGGATCGCCACCGCCAACGAGATGAACCTGCCCGCCAGCTTTGACTACCGCCAGCACAAGGTGGGGTTCGAGTGGCCCAGCGATGACCGCTACCAGCGCCTGCGCGAGGTGCTGCAGTCCCAGCCCCGGCACAGCCTGGAAGACGCCCAGCGCCTTCAGAACGACCTGGTCTCCCACACCGCGCGGCGCCTGCTGGCCCTGCTGGCACCGCTACAAAGCATCAACCGCACCACGCAGGCGGCCCTGCAGTTCCTGCGCGGCTGGGACGCCCAGGAAAGCGCCGATTCACCCCAAGCGGCACTGCTGGAAGTGTGGTGGTCGCGCTTTCTGGTGCCCAGCTTTCCCCAGGCGGTACTGAACCGCGCCGAACTGGCCGCGCTGCGTGGGGTAGACCCGCAGGTGGTGCTCGACACACTGGAAAACCCCACCGCACGCTTTAGCACCAACGCTGCGGCGCAGCGCGACCGCTTGCTGCTGGACACCCTGACCCAGGCCTGGCTGCAAATGGGGCAAACCCTGGGGTCGGATGCGCGTCAATGGCAATGGGGCCGTTTGCACCACACCGTGTTTGAACACCCGGTAGCCCCGCTGGCCAACCCCGCAACGGCCGCCGCCCTGCAAGTCGGCCCGCTGCCGCGCGGGGGCGGCTCATCCACCCCCAACGTTTCGGCCTACGACCCGCGCAGCTTCCGCCAGGCCGGAGGCGCCTCGTTTCGTATGGTGCTGGACGTGGGCGCCTGGGACAACAGCGTGGCCGTGAATGCGCCAGGACAATCGGGCAACCCCGACAGCCCCCACTACCGCGATCTGGTGGACCTGTGGCGCGATGGCCGTTACTTTCCCTTGCTCTACACCCGCGCGGCGGTCGAAAAGGCCGCCCAAGAACGTCTTACGCTAAGGCCAGCCGACGCATCAACGGGTACTCGCGGTAAGTGAAGCTGCGCCACACCCACTCCATGGGACCCAACCGGAATCGTGCCAGCCACCAGTGGCTGAAGGCCAGTTGCAGCGCATACACCACCAATACAAACACCACCTGCTGCGAGCGCGGCATGCCCCACCAGCCCAGGCCATAGCCGTAGAAGATGAACGAGCACAGCACCGACTGCATGAGGTAGTTGGTCAGCGCCATGCGCCCGGCCGGGGCCAACGTACGCAGCCAGGTGCCTGCCGACCCGTGCAGCAGCCACACCACCAACCCAACGTAGCCCAGGCAGGCCGGCAGATTGCCCATCATGGCCAGGCCATGTGCCAGCTGGTAGCCGTCCCCCTCCAGCCCTGGCGTGGCCCGCACAGCAATCAGGCTGCCCAGCAGGCCCATGCCAATGCCAATGGGCAGGCCCCACAGCGCCATGCGCTTGAACAGGTCCAGGTGGTCTTGCGGGCGCACCATCACACCGGAGCGGATGAACCAACTGCCAATCAAGAAAATGGCTGCCAGAACCGTGCCGAAACCAAAGTCCTCCATCACCTTGCCGGGGAACTTGCGCGCCCGCAACTCCACAGCCTCCAGGTAAGTTCCGCTGGAATAGATACGCACCTCTTTGGCGGTATAGGCCTCACGTTCAGCGCGCTGTTTGGCACGCTCTTCCTTGCGTTCGGCCAGCCGCTTGGCTTCTTTGGCGGCCTTTTCGGCTTCCGCAGCCGACGCTGCGGCAGCAACGGTGAGGGCCTCGCTGGAGCGCGGGCTGAAGTACTGCACCGCCCCGCCAATGCTCATCATGGTGAAGGACAGCATGTACACCGCCACCCCCAGGCGCAAAGGGCGCTTGGCCACATTGCCATGATCAAATGAGGACAGCCACCCCAACACGAGGCCAAACACGCCCAGCGTGCCAACCGGCCCCACAAAACCTTTGGCCGAACCTGTGACCCCAATCGTCACCGCAATGGCCAGCACCGTCACCGCACCCAGCCCCATCAGGATCACCGAGAACAGGGGCCAGCTGCGCCCGCGAATGGTCACGTTGCGCTCACCGCGCAAATACAAGGCCAGCACGCCCGTGAAGGTCAGCATACCTGCCACACCGAAGAGATCGTCGGTCTTGGTGGCGATGCCGATGCCCACAAGGGCCACCACTGCCGCCAGCCCGTATTTCCAGTTGCCGTACAACATCACCAGCAACATCAAGGCACCGATCGCATAGCTAAACAGGATGTCGCCGCCCCACAGGAAGATGTAGTGCGCTGCGCCAAACGCCGCCAGCGCCAGGATGCGGCGCAGGTAAGGCCCTAGAAAGCCCCGGCCTGCGTCCTGCGCGCGAGTCAACATCACGGCAAAGCCCATGCCAAACAGCAAGGAAAAGATGGTCCAGAACTTGCCCTGCACAAAGTACAGGATGAACCAGCTCGCCAGCCAGTTCAAACCTGTCAGCCCCTCGGGCATTCCCATGCCGATGCCGTTCATGGCCCGGTTGAAGAACTCGATGTTCATTAGAAAAATGCCCAACAGGGCAAAACCCCGCACCACATCCAGCGCCTCAATGCGCTCGGTGATGGGAGCCAGGCGCGCAACGGCGATCTCACTGCGTTCTTGCATAAGGTTCCTTGTGGGACAACAAATGAAGGCCGCAATGTAGTGGCAAAAGTTCCCCGGCACTACAGTGTTTACGACGAAACGCAAAAACAGCGGCGTGAAACGTGCAATACGCAGATCTACCCGCGCTCCCCGGTCTGCAACCGCCACAGCGCCGCATAGCCCCCTTCGCGGGCCAGCAATTCATCATGCGTCCCGCTTTCCACGATGCGGCCACCTTCCATCAGGTGGATGCAATCGGCTTGGCGCACGGTCGACAGCCGATGGGCGATGACCAGGGTGGTGCGGCCCTGGCTGACCACGTCCAGCGAGCGCTGGATGGCTGCCTCGGTTTCGTTGTCCACGGCGCTGGTAGCCTCGTCCAGCACCAGGATGGGCGGGTTCTTGAGAATGGCACGTGCCAGGGCCAGGCGTTGGCGCTGACCGCCAGAGAGCTTTTGTCCACGCTCGCCAATGCGGGTGGCAAAGCCCAGCGGCAACTGGCCGATGAAATCCGTGGCCTCGGCGGCGCGTGCAGCGTTGGCAATGGCGTCCTCGCTGGCGTCCGGGGCACCGTAGGCGATGTTTTCTGCCACAGTGCCATCGGTCAGGAAGGTGTCCTGGGATACATAGCCAATCGCTCGGCGCAGGTCCTGCAGGTTCAGGGTGTCAATGGGCTGGCCATCGAGCAGGATGCGGCCCTGCTGCGGCTCGTAAAAACGCAGCAGCAGTTTGACCAGGGTGGACTTGCCCGAACCGGTAGTACCCACAAAGGCCGTGGTTTTCCCCGCCGGCACGGTCAGGCTGATGCCGTGCAGCACCGGCACGTCGCCATAGGCAAACCGCACATCCTGCAGGGTGATGGCGCCTTGCACCTGCGCGGCTGGAAAGTGCTGGCCTTCATAGGCAATGGTGATGGGGGTGTCGATGAGTTGCATGGCCCGCTCGATGGCGGACATGGAGCGTTGGTACATGTCGGTCACTTCAGCCAAGCCCGTCAGCGGCCACAGCAGCCGTTGTGTCAGGAACACCAGCACCGAATACGCCCCTACCGCCAGTTGCCCGTGCAAGGCCAGCCAGCCCCCATAGAGCAGCGTGGTGGTAAAGCCGCTCAGGATGGCCATGCGGATGACCGGCGTGATGGCCGCGCTGATGCGGATGGCCTGCGCATTGGCCTGGCGGTAGGCGTTGCTGGCTTGCGCCATGTGATCGAGCTCGGTAGCCTCGGTGGCAAAGGCCTTGATGGTGGCCAGGCCCAACAGGTTGTTGTTGAGCCGCGCGCTCACGTCACCCGCCGCCTCGCGCACGGCGGTGTAGCGCGGTGCCAGGCGGTTCTGGAACCAGAATGCACCGAGCAAGATGGCGGGCACCGGCACCAGCGATATGAGGGCAATGCCGGGCTGCAAGGCAAAGAAGACCGCGCTGATCATCAGCGACGAGCAAAACACCTGGATGATGCTGTTGGCGCCTGAATTAAGAAAGCGCTCGGCCTGGTTGATGTCGTCGTTCAGGACTGCCATCAGATTGCCAGTGCGCTGGTTCTCGAAGTAGGCCATGTCGAGCTTTTGCACATGCGCATAGGCGTCCTGGCGCAGTGCGTGCTGCAGATCTTGCGCCAGCTGGCGCCACTTGAGCTCGTACAGGTACTGGAACAGCGATTCGCCGCCCCACACCAGCACATTCACCGCGCCCAGAACCAGCAACTGGTGCCAGGTGCTGGTGATGCCGACGGCGCCCAGCACATGGCGGGCCAGGTAGCTCTGGTCGCCCTGCACCACCACGTCGACGGCCACACCAATCAATACTTCCGGGAGGATGTCGAAGAACTTGTTGAGAACCGAGTACAGCGTGGCCAGGCGGATGTCACGCCGGTACGCCTGGGCATAACGCCACAGGCGCAGCAAGGGGTGCGAAGCAGTCGGAAGTGGAGCGGTCATAGGGGCGCCATGCTAACGCGCCCCGAAAGACCGGGCTTGCGCCCGGCCATGGAGGGAGTTAGGCCTTGAAGCGGTCGGCAATGGCCGCTACGCGCTGGCCGAAGCGGCGTGCGGTTTCCAGGTCACCCACATTCATTTCGGCGCCGCTGGCATCGCCCGGTGTCTGCGCCATGGGGCCGGCGCTGGAAGCCAGGTAGTTGATGTCATCGCGCTGCGAGGCTTTGGTGTTGTTGTAGTTCTGGCCGGTGCCCACCCAGATGCCGCCGTGCTGCATGGCCAGGGTCATGAAGTAGTGCAAGGTGGAGTGCTTGTCGCCGTTGACGTTGGAGCTGGCCGTAAAGCCACCAAAGATTTTGTCCTTCCAAGCCTGGGTGTACCAGGGCTTGCTGGAGGCATCGGCAAACTTCTTGAATTGCCAGCTTACGCTGCCCATGTAGGTGGGAGAACCAAAGATGATGGCGTCGGATGCGGCCAGGGTTTCCCAGCCGCCTTCGGGCAGGTTGCCGTCGGCATCAATGGCGACCAGTTCAGCTCCCGCGCCTTCTGCCACGGATTGCGCCATGCGCAGGGTGTGGCCATACCCGGAATGAAAAACGACTGCAACTTTTGCCATTTCTAAGCTCCTTGCTTGGTTGAAAAATCAAATATCAGGCCTGCAGGTCAAAAACCAAGACTTCTGCATCGACGCCCCGCTCCAGCCGAACCTGGGACTCGTCTTGCAGCAGCACGGCATCGCCTCCAGATAGCGCCACGCCATTGACCTCCAGTTGCCCGCGGATCAGGTGTACGTAGGCCTTGCGTGCCGGGTCCAGCGCCAGCGTGGCGGCCTGGTCGGCGTCGAACAATCCCGCATAGAGCCGCGCATCGGCATGGATGGTGACCGAGTCCTGCGCACCGTCGGGCGACGCCACCAGGCGCAATCGGCCGTCTTTGTCGGCCGCTGCGATGGTTTTTTGTTCGTAGCCAGGCGGCACGCCGAGCGTGTGCGGCTCGATCCAGATCTGCAGGAAATGCGTGGTCTCGCCTGCGGCATGGTTGAACTCGCTGTGCCGCACGCCGGTGCCCGCGCTCATACGCTGCACGTCGCCCGGTGGGATGCCTTTGACGTTGCCCATGCTGTCCTGGTGGGCCAGGTTGCCCGAGAGCACGTAGCTGATGATTTCCATGTCGCGGTGGCCATGGGTGCCAAAGCCCGTGCCGGGGGCGATGCGGTCATCGTTGATGACGCGCAGGTTGCCCCAGCCCATGTGGCGGGGGTCGTAGTACCCGGCAAAGGAAAAGCTGTGATACGACTTGAGCCAGCCATGGTCGGCGTAGCCGCGGTCCTGCGATTTGCGAATGGTCAACATGGGGCTTCACTCCTGAACTTGGGATGAATTTTGGGTGTCGCACGGCGTATTTCCATCCACCCTGTTTGATGGCATCATTCAAACCAATTCAATTGAAATGACCTCATCATGCAAACCGCACGCGACGTCCTCACACCCGACGCCCTGGCCATGCTGCAGGAAATTGCCCGCACGGGCAGCTTTGCCGGTGCCGCCCGCGAGATGGGCATGGTGCCCAGTGCGCTGACCTACCGCGTGCGCCAGATCGAAGACGCGCTGGATGTCTTGCTGTTTGACCGCAGCGCGCGCCAGGCGCGCCTGACCGAAGCCGGTGGCGAGCTGCTGCGTGAGGGCGAGCGCCTGCTGGCCGAGATCGACGCCGTGGCCAACCGCGTGCGCCGGGTCGCTACGGGTTGGGAGTCGCAGTTCACCCTATCGGTTGACACCATCATTGCCAAGGCCACGGTCATGGAGCTGTGCGAAAGTTTCTTTGCACTGGCACCTCCTACCCGCATCCGCCTGCGCGACGAAACCTTGTCGGGCACCCTGGAAGCGCTGACCTCCGGCCAGGCCGACCTGGCCATCGGCATCACACCCGACGGCACCAGCCATCCGGGCATTCACAGCAAACCGCTGGGCACCGTGGGCTTCGTATACGCCGTAGCGCCCCACCACCCCCTGGCGCAGGTGCCCGAGCCCTTGAGCGACGCGCTGATCCAACAACACCGCGCCGTGGCCGTGGCCGACACGGTGCAGCGCGGACGCGCCTTGACCTTCGGCCTGCTCAGCGGGCAGGACGTGTTCACCGTGGGCAGCATGCAGGCAAAGCTTGATGCCCAACTACGCGGGCTGGGCGGGGGCAATCTGCCGCTGTGCATGGCACAGCCGTACATCGAAACCGGGCGCCTGGTCGTCAAAAAAACTGAGCACGCCACGCGCCAGGTTGCCATTCACTATGCCTGGCGCAGTGGCAAATCCGTTACACAGGGCAAGGCACTGCAATGGTGGTTGCAGCAATTGGAAAGCCCCACCACGCGCCATGCATTGCTGGAACGCCACCGCGGGCTCTGACGCTGGCGCCCGATCCGCCAGCGATTAACATGCATGCAGCGCCCCGCACCGAGACGCCAACCCTTTAGGAGACCAGCCATGCCCCAAACGCCTCTTGCCTCCACTCGCTCCATTGCCATTGTTGGTGCTGGCATGGCCGGCATCGCCTGTGCACGCACCTTGGTCCAGGCGGGTCATGGGGTCACCGTGTTCGACAAATCGTCGCACGTGGGTGGGCGCATGGCCACGCGTTCCAGCCCATTTGGCACCTTCGACCACGGTGCGCAGTATTTCACCGTGCGCGACGCACGCTTTGACCTGGCCCTGCAAACCGCCCCGCATGTCTGCAAGGCCTGGAGCGCCAACTCCGTGCGCCTGCTTGATGCCCAGGGCCGCATGGCTGCCCCCGGCCTGCCGCCGGGCGAACCGCACTGGGTTCCCACACCGGGCATGCGCACCTTGCTCGACCGCTGGGCCAAGCCCCTGGCCGACAACGGACAGCTCGAACTGGGTTGCCGCGTCACCCGTATCGAGCGCGACGCGCTGCATGGTGCGCAATGGCAGCTGCGCACCGAAGGCGACGATGGCGCCAGCCACGTCTTTGGCGGTTTCGACACCGTACTGCTGGCCCAGCCCGCAGCGCAGGCCCAGGCTTTGCTGCAGGGCGTGCCTGCTGGCGCGGCGCTGGCACGCCACTGCGCAGCGGTGGACATGCAGCCTTGCTGGACCTTGATGGTGGCTTATCCCCAGGCGGTGCAGCCGGGCCTGACCATCCTGGGCCCGCAGTGGAACGCCGCGCGCAGCACGCACCAGCGCATCGCCTGGATGGCGCGCGAGTCCAGCAAGCCGGGGCGTGGCATTGTCGAGCGCTGGACCGTGCACGCCAACTGGAACTGGTCGCAGGAGCATGTAGACGACAGCCCCGCACGGGTGCAAGCCAAGCTGCTCAAGGCCTTTGCCGAGATCACCGGCATCCGCGTCCAACCCGCCCACGCAGAGGTGCACCGCTGGCGTTATGCGCGCACGGTGCAGCCGCTGGGGCGCACCCACTTGTGGGACGCCCATGCCCAACTGGGGCTATGCGGCGACTGGTGTCTGGGCCACCGCGTGGAGAACGCCTTTCTTTCGGGCCTGGAGCTGGCATTGGCGGTGGCCTGACCCTTGCTGTACCGGGGTCGGTTTGCGCCATCACCCAGCGGCGCGCTGCATGCGGGCTCCCTGGTCGCGGCGCTGGCCAGCTGGCTGGATGCCCGTGCACACCAGGGTCAGTGGCTGGTGCGCATGGAAGACGTCGACACCCCGCGCACCGTACCCGGCGCGGCCGACACCATCTTGCGCCAGCTGGCGGCCTGCGGCCTGCACAGTGACGAACCCGTGGCAGTCCAGTCGACGCGCACCGAACCGTACCGCCAGGCGCTGGCGCATCTGGTGCAGCAGCAGCGAGCCTACCCTTGCTGCTGTTCACGCAAGGCCATTGCGCTGGCCCTGCAGCAGCAAGGCGTGCACCGTGAGCGCCATGGCGAGTGGGTCTACCCCGGCACCTGTCGACAGGGATTGCCTGCTGCGGTGCGCGCCAAACCCGGCGCCCTGGCATGGCGACTGCGTACCGACCTGTGCATGCAGGACATGACATTAGCCCCCGTAAAAACTGACAGTGCAGCTACTGAATTCATAGCACCCAGCACGCTGCGCTGGCACGACCGGCGTCTGGGCACGCAGCAACAGGACGTGGTCACGCGGGTGGGCGACTTCGTGCTGCAGCGCGCCGACGGCTGCTTCACCTACCAGCTGGCGGTGGTGGTGGACGATGCAGCGCAAGGCATCACCCACGTCGTGCGGGGCGAAGACCTGGCGGACAACACGGCGCGTCAGATCGTCCTGCAACGGGCTCTGAGCCTACCGACGCCGCAGTATCTGCATACGCCCCTGGTGCTGGATGCCCACGGTGAAAAGCTGTCCAAGCAAACGGGGGCTGCCGCCATTGAAACCCACGAGCCTGGCGCGGCGCTGGGCGCCTTGCAGGCAGCCGCGCAGTGCTTGGGCTTGCCGCCAGCGCACGCCACCATGGCCAGCGACGCCCTGCGCGAGTGGCTGGCTCCTTGGGCGCAACGCTGGGTTGCGTGCTGAGCACGGCAAGCACCCCACTGCCCACGGGCTGGGTTGGCTGAACGGTGCCAGCGCTGCAGGCACAGCCTGGGCCTAGTTGCCAAGTATGGCACGCAGGCTACATGCCGTAGCGGGCCCAGAGCGGCTTAAGTACGCCCGCCGCGCGCATACGCTCGAGGAGCTGGTCGATTTCCTGTGCCGACGGACGTGTGCCTTTGCGCACCAGCGCCGTATGGGCATAGGTTTGATCAAAACGATCCGACACCAGCAACTGGGAAGCAGCTTCCCGGTGGCCCAGCAAGTAGTTGGACAAGTACGACTTGGTGACGATGGCCACGTCACCGCGCCCCGCCAGCAGATTGCGCAGGCTGATATCGCAATCGGCGCTGAAGGTAATGCGGTAGTTGCGCGACAGTATGGTCGGGTCGGCTTCAAAATTGGCAAACCCATAGTGGTAGCCCGTCACGGCAAGGATGTGCCGTGCGGCAAGATCGTTGAAATAGCTGGCATCGCGTCCCGGCGCACTGCGAGCCACGAACACCTCGCCATCACCTTGCAAGAAGACTTTGCTGGCCTCCACAGTCTGCGCATCCCATCCCCACTTGATGTTCTCGAACAGCATCATCTGGAAGGCGCCCTGTGACATATCGCGGTAGCGCCGATTGGCCGACGTGTTGACTAGCTGGAATGCGTAGTCGTGCTGAAACCGGTTCATGGCGTCCACCAGCTCGTAGGTCAGGCCCTCGCCGTTACGGACGAAGGGCAAAAAGGGATAAGCGCCGACCAACACCGGCTCGGCTGCACGCGCAGCGCCCAGCATGCTTGCCCATGCCAGCCAGACCACGACCAGTGCGTGGCGCCACCGTGCAGAAACCATGGCTGATTCCCTCCATCCGCACACCGCATGTGTACGGTCTGGAGTATCGCACTACCAAAAGTTCACCGCCCGCAAGCCAAGCGCTGCGGTCAAAACCAAGCGGCCAGCGCCGAGCGCACAATACTCGCGGCATCTACCCCAAAGTAACCCCGCAGCGCGGCGCGCGTGTCGCTGCGACCAAATCCGTCGGTGCCAAGCGTCACAAAACGCCGTCCCTCGGGCACAAAGGCGCGGATGCTTTCGGGCACGGCCACCACGTAGTCGGTGGCAGCGATGATGGGGCCTTGGCTGCCTTGCAGTTGGCGCGTGATGAAGGGCGTGGGCGCGTCGCCCTCGCCGTTGAGGCGGCGCTGCAGGCAGGCGCGGCCTTCGCGGGCCAGTTCGCTCCAGCTGGTGACGCTGTACACCGTAACACCCACGCCCTGCGCAGCCAGCTGCTGCGCGGCCTGAATCACTTCGGTGAGGATGGCACCAGAACCCATCAGCGTCAGGTTCTTGAGCGAATTCGCGCTCTGACCCCCGTATTCATTGGCGGTATAGCTACCAAACTTGTAGCACCCCTGGGCGACGTCGGCCTCCACCCCTGCGGGCAGATCAGGCTGGGCGTAGTTCTCGTTCATCAGTGTGACGTAGTAGAAAACGTCTTTCTGTTGTTCGAGCATCTCGCGCATGCCGTGGTCGACGATGACAGCCATCTCACCGGCAAACGCCGGGTCATAGGCCTTGCAGTTGGGGATGGTGGCCGCTACCAGGTGGCTGCTGCCGTCCTGGTGCTGCAAGCCCTCGCCGCCGAGCGTGGTGCGCCCCGATGTGGCGCCGAGCAGGAAGCCGCGGGCGCGCTGGTCGGCCGCCGCCCAGATGGCATCGCCCACGCGCTGGAAGCCGAACATGGAGTAGTAGATATAGAACGGCAGCATGGCCAGGCCGTGCACGCTGTAGCTGGTGGCCGCTGCCGTCCAGCTGGCGATGGCACCGGCCTCGCTAATGCCCTCTTCAAGAATCTGGCCGTCCAGCGCTTCGCGGTAGGAGAGCACGGAGCCGATGTCTTCGGGCGCATAGCGCTGGCCCACGCTGCTGTAGATGCCCACCTGCTTGAACAGGTTGGCCATGCCGAAGGTGCGCGCCTCGTCGGCCACGATGGGCACGATGCGCGGGCCCAGGTTCGGGTCTTTCAAGAGGCTGCCCAGCAAGCGCACAAATGCCATGGTGGTGGACATCTCCTTACCCGCTGCTGCCGTGGCAAAGGCGCCATAGCTGGCCAGTTCCGGCACCGGCACGCTGGCAGCGTCGACGCGGCGCTGGGGCAGGTAACCCCCCAGCGCCTGGCGGTGCGCGTGCAGGTAGCGCATCTCGGCGCTGTCCTCAGCCGGTTTGACAAACTGCAGCGTGGTGGCCTGTTCGTCGGTGAGCGGCAGGTTGAAGCGATTGCGGTATTCGATGAGTTCGGCCTCGTCCAACTTTTTTTGGCTGTGCGTGGTCATCTTGCCCTGGCCAGCCTGGCCCATGCCATAGCCCTTCTTGGTGTGGGCCAGGATCACCGTGGGTTGACCCCGGTGCTGGTGGGCTGCGGCATAGGTGGCGTGGATCTTGACGATGTCGTGGCCGCCTCGTTTGAGGCGGTCGATCTGCTCATCCGTCAGGCCCTGCGCCAGACGCTGCAGCTCGGGGTTTTGGCCAAAGAAGTTGTCGCGGTTGAAGCGGCCATCCTTGGCGGCAAAGGTCTGCATCTGGCCGTCGACCGTATGGGCAAAGGCCTGCACCAGCGAACCGGTCACGTCACGAGCAAACAGGCCGTCCCAGTCGCTGCCCCAGACCAACTTGATGACGTTCCAGCCCGCGCCGCAAAACAGCTTTTCCAGCTCGTCGATGATGCGTCCGTTGCCGCGCACGGGGCCGTCTAGACGCTGCAGGTTGCAGTTCACTACCCAGACCAGGTTGTCCAGCTTCTCGCGGCTGGCCAGGGTGAGCGCGCTCATGCTCTCGGGCTCGTCCATCTCGCCGTCGCCAAACACGCCCCACACCTTGCGCCCCGTGCAATCGAGCAGGTTGCGGTGCGTGAGGTAGCGCATGAAGCGCGCGTGGTAGATGCTGCTGATGGGGCCAATGCCCATGGAGCCCGTGGGGAACTGCCAGAAATCCGGCATCAACCAAGGGTGCGGGTAGCTGGACAGGCCCTTGGCACCTTTGCCCGGAGCCGTGATCTCCTGGCGGTAGTGGGCCAGGTCGTTCTCGCTCAGGCGCCCTTCGAGAAAGGCGCGGGCATAGACACCCGGCGCGCTGTGCGGCTGGAAGAACACCAGGTCTCCCTTGTGGTTCTCATTGCGCGCACGAAAGAAGTGATTGAACCCTACTTCGAACAGATCCGCCGCGCTGGCATAGCTGGCGATGTGGCCACCGAGTTCACCGTACTCGGCATTGGCGCGCACCACCATCGCCAAGGCGTTCCAGCGCATCAGCGAGGCCAGCTTTTCTTCGATGGCCAGGTCGCCCGGGAACGCGCCCTGCTGCTCCACGGCAATGGTGTTGACATAAGGCGTGGCGAGTTCGGGCGACCAGCCGATGTGCTGACCATGCGCCGCACGCACCAGCTGATCCAGCACGAAGCGCGCGCGCTCGGCTCCGGCGCTCTGCACCAGGGTGGCAAAGGCGTCCAGCCATTCGGCGGTTTCCTGGGGGTCGATATCCCGGGCAGAGTCGGGCAAGGTCGGTGTGGCGTGTGCGGTGTTCATGGAAGTGGACTATACGAACGAAGGCCGGACAGGTGCTGCCAATTGTCAGCACTGCCCGGCCGTTGAACAGCAGAATCTGCCAGCCGGAGCCTTGGCGGCGCTCCGGCAGCAACGGTCAAGCCGTGGCAACGCTGTCCAGTGCCTGCTGGACATCGGCCAGGATGTCGGCCAGGTCTTCCAGCCCGACCGAGATGCGCACCAGGCCGTCGCTGATGCCGTAGCGTGCGCGCTCTTCGGGGGTGTAGGTGCTGTGCGTCATGCTGGCCGGGTGCTGGGCCAGGGTTTCGGCATCGCCCAGGCTCACGGCGCGCGTTACCAGCTGCAGCGCGTTCATGAAGCGGATACCGGCTTGCAGGCCGCCGTGCAGTTCGAACGCGATCATGCCGCCAAACTGGCGCATCTGGCGCTGGGCCAGCGCGTGCTGGGCAAAGCTGGGCAGGCCGGGGTAGTTCACCACCGCGGTGGCGGGGTGCTTCTCGATGAGTTCGGCCACGGCCTGGGCGCTGCTGCAGTGGCGATCCATGCGCAGGGCCAGGGTTTTGAGGCCACGCATGACCAAGGCGGCGTCCTGCGCCGACATGACGGCACCGGTCATGTCCTTCAGGCCATACAGGCGCACCTGCTGGGCCAGCTCGGCATCGGCAAACACGGCGCAACCGGCGGTCAGGTCGCCATGGCCGCTGAGGTACTTGGTCATGGAATGCACCACCACGTCGGCACCCAGCAACAGGGGCTGCTGCAGGTAGGGCGTGCAGTAGGTGTTGTCCACCACCACGCGCGCGCCGCCTTGGCGGGCTATGGCGCTGACGGCGGCGATGTCCACCAGGCGCATGTTGGGGTTGGCAGGCGACTCGAAGTACACCACCTTGGTCTGCGGCCCCATGGCGTCGGCCACGGCCTGCGGGTTGGTCATGTCGACATGGCGCACCTGCACGCCAAAGCGGGCCATGCCGTGGGTCAGGAAGGCAAACGTGCAGCCGTACAGGGTCAGGTCAACCAAGATTTCATCACCGGGCTGCAACAGTGACCAGAGCGTAGCCGTGATGGCCCCCATGCCGGAACCAAACACGACAGCACCGGCGCCCTGCTCCAGGCTGGTCAGGCGCGATTCGAGCAAGGCCAGCGTGGGGTTGGCAATGCGCGTGTAGAAATAACCCTGCTCCTCGCCGGAAAAACAGCGCATGCCGTATTCCACGTTCGGGAAAGCAAAGGTGGCCGAGGTGTACACGGGCGGCACCAGCGCGCCGTGGTGGTCGGCCGGGTTGTAGCCCCAGTGAATGGCACGGGTGGCAAAACCGGCGCGTGCATGGTTGGCAGCGGAGTCGGCAGGCAGGGCGGACAGGGGCAGGTCGTTGGGATGCATGGCAAAGTCTCCGTATGGGTTGTGATGGGAGAATTTTTATGCAACACTGCCGCAAACATTTGCCTATTCAGCAAGCTTTCGTTTGAATTGTTGGAAGGTTTTTGCTAACTTCTGCCGTTTTTAGGATAGTTTGACCATGCGCACATTCGACTCCACCGACCGCACCTTGCTCATGGCCTTGCAGCGCGACGCGCGCCAGAGCATGGCCGAGCTGGCCGAACAGGTGGCGCTTTCGCAATCGCCGTGCTGGCGCCGGGTGCGGCAGCTGGAGGAGTCGGGCGTGATCGAGGGCTACCAGGCCCGCCTCAACCGCAAGCAGCTGGGCTACGGGGTAACCGGCTTCATCCACCTGCAGATGGCCAATCACACCGCGGAAGTCACCGCCGCCTTCGAGCGCGAGGTGGTGGCCGTGCCCGAAGTGCTGGCCTGCCACAACCTCTCCGGTCAGTACGACTATCTGATCGAAGCCGTGGCCACCGACCTGGAGGCCTTCTCCACCCTGGTGCGCAGCCGCATCCGCAGCCTGCCCGGCGTGAAGGAAATCGCCACCAGCTTTTCGCTCAAGGAAGTCAAGGCCTCCGGGAGCTTGCCGGTGGGGGCGTAAAGCCCGGCTACGCGCCTGCCGTAACGCGAAACCATCAACTCCCTACAATGCGGGCCCTATCCGCTTTCTCGCAAATCCGTGCCCATGCCTACCCAAGACCCCGCCTCCGAGCCGCTGGCCGACGATGCCAAACCCGGCGACGCCACGGCCAAGCCCTTCATGCGCACCGTCAAAAGCTTTGTGAAGCGGGCCGGGCGCACCACCACCGGGCAGGCCAAGGCCTTTGCCGATTGGGGGCCACAGTTTCT
This sequence comes from Rhodoferax sp., assembly GCA_046348185.1. Taxonomy (GTDB): domain Bacteria; phylum Pseudomonadota; class Gammaproteobacteria; order Burkholderiales; family Burkholderiaceae_C; genus Allorhodoferax. The sequence goes on from JAXMER010000013.1 coordinate 1,283,098, forward strand.
GCTGCCGTACCAGCCAAGCGCTATCAATTTCGAAGCAGTGTTTGCAGATTCGACGGGGGCTGAGGGTGCAAATGGCTCTCAACTGGCGCCCGTGGTGCTGGAGATCGGTTTTGGCATGGGTGAGGCCACCGCCCACATTGCCAGCGTGCTGCCGGGTACGCGCTTTCTGTGCTGCGAGGTACACGAACCCGGCGTAGGCGCGCTGTTGAAGCGCATTGGCGAACGTGGCCTGACCAACATCCGCATCTGTGCGCACGACGCCGTGGAAGTCATCGACCACATGCTGCCACCTGGCAGCCTCGATGGCGTGCACATCTTCTTTCCGGACCCCTGGCACAAGACCCGTCACAACAAGCGCCGCCTGATCCAGCCACCGCTGGTGGCCAAACTGGCCGCGCGGCTCAAGCCCGGCGGCTACATCCACTGCGCGACCGATTGGGAGCCCTATGCGCAGCAGATGCTGGAGGTGTTGGGTGCCGAACCGCTGCTGAAGAACCGCGCCCTGGCCACCCACCCCGAACTGCACGGCTACGCACCCAAGCCGCACTACCGCCCGCTGACCAAGTTCGAGAACCGCGGCATCCGCCTGGGGCACGGCGTGTGGGACCTGGTGTTCGAGCGGGTCTAGTCGCCGCGCGGAATCTGAACAAGGCATTGGGATGAGCCGTTACCGCCCCAATGCCCCACCCGCCCGCAACGGCGTAAGCGCCAGCTGTGTGGTGGTGCCGCCCGGCATGGGGCCGACGGTGTTGGACTTCTTGGTACAGCGCTACCCGTTTCTGAGCCGCGATACCTGGATGCAGCGCCTGCATGCCGGTGACGTGGTCGACACCCACGCGCGCACCCTGGCCGCGCACGACCCCGCACCCGTGGGCCTGCGCCTGTACTACTTTCGCAGCGTGCCGCCCGAGCCAGCGCTGCCGTTTCACGCCACGGTGTTGTGGGAGAACGAACATCTGCTCGTTGCCGACAAGCCGCACTTCCTACCCGTCATTCCATCGGGCAAGTATTTGCACGAAACGCTGCTGGTGCGGTTGAAGAAGTCCACCGGCATCGACACCCTGTCGCCGGTGCACCGCATTGATCGCGATACGGCAGGCCTGGTGCTGTTTGCCAAGCAGCCATCCGACCGCGCGCCCTACCAGGACCTGTTTCGTGCGCGCAAGGTGGACAAGGTGTATGAATGCATCGCACCGTGGAACCCGGATCTGGCCTGGCCCCTCACGCGCACCAGCCGCCTAGCACCTGCCGAGCACTTCATGCAGCAGCGCGAGGTGCCCGGCAGCCCCAATGCCATCACCCATATTGAGCCCATTGAGGTGTGCCAGAGTTTGGCACGCTACCGGTTGCGCCCGGTCACCGGTCAGCGCCACCAGCTGCGCGTGCACATGGCTGCCCTGGGTCTGCCCATCGTGGGGGACGGCATCTACCCGGTGCTGACCGCCGAAGGCAGCACCGACTTCACGCGCCCGTTGCAGTTGCTGGCGCGCTCACTGGCCTTGACCGACCCGCTTACAGGGCAAAGTCTGTCCTGGGAAAGCCGCCGCAACCTGGCCGGTTGGGACGACCACGCGGCGCTGCGCTGAACGCGTCAGGCCCCAAAGGCGTTGGCGATGCGCTCGGCGCTGGACTGGGCCAAGGCGGCATCGCGCGCTTCCACCATCACGCGCACCAGGGGCTCGGTACCACTGGCGCGGATCAACACGCGACCGCTTTCACCCAACTCTGCTTCGGCGGCGCGTGTTGCCTCGGCCACGCGCGGGTTGGTTTTCCAGTCCTGTCCCGACGTGGGGGCCAGGCCCACGTTGATGAGCGTCTGCGGAAACAGCTGAACCGATTCCAGCAGCTGCGCCAGCGTCTTGCCGCTACGCTGCAGCGCCTGCATGACCTGCAGCGCCGAAACCAGGCCATCGCCCGTGGTGTGCTTGTCCAGCACCAACAGGTGGCCAGAGCCTTCGCCGCCGAGCAGCCACTGGCGCTTCTCCAACTCTTCGAGCACGTAGCGATCGCCCACCTTGGTGCGCACCAGCTCGATACCGCGCGTCTTGAGCGCTATCTCCACCCCCATGTTCGTCATGAGCGTGCCCACGACGCCCGGCACAGCCTCACCGCGTGCCAGACGAGCATCCGCCATCACATACAGGAGTTCGTCGCCGTTGTACAGGCGCCCCGTGGCATCAATAACCTGCAGCCGGTCGGCATCACCATCCAGTGCCACGCCAAAGTCGGCATGGCGCTCGCGCACCGCCTCGACCAGGGCCTGCGGATGGGTAGCGCCTACGCCGCGGTTAATGTTCAAGCCATCGGGCGCGCAGCCAATGGCCGATACCTCGGCACCGAGTTCGTGAAACACCATGGGGGCGATGTGGTAGGCGGCGCCATGGGCAGCGTCTACCACGATCTTCATACCCTTCAGGGTGAGGTCGGAGCCAAAGGTGCTCTTGCAGAATTCGATGTAACGACCGGCCGCATCGTCCAGACGTCGCGTCTTGCCCAGCGAGGCCGAATCCACCCAGGCAGCCGGTTCGTCTAGGGCCTGCTCGACGGCAACTTCCCAGGCGTCGGGCAGCTTGGTGCCCTGGGCGCTGAAAAACTTGATGCCGTTGTCGTCAAATGGGTTGTGGCTGGCGCTGATGACCACGCCCAACGAGGCCCGCTGCGCCCGGGTCAGGTAAGCCACGCCCGGCGTGGGCAATGGCCCCAGCAACACCACGTCCACCCCGGCCGAGTTGAAACCGCTTTCCAGCGCGCTTTCGAGCATGTAGCCGGAAATGCGCGTGTCCTTGCCGATGAGCACCGTGGGGCGCGCCTCGGTGCGCTTGAGCACGCGTCCCACGGCGTGCGCCAGGCGCATCACAAAATCGGGCGTGATGGGGGCCTGCCCCACCGTGCCACGGATGCCATCGGTGCCAAAGTAACGTCGACTCATGCTGTCTCCCTTTTTGGAATTCATGGTTGTTGGGCGTTCATGGCCTGCCAGACCTTGATCCCCTGTACAGTCTCGCGCACATCATGCACGCGCACCACCTGCGCACCATTTTGCACGGCCAGCAAGGCGGCCACTACGCTGGGCACCAGGCGCTCACGCGCATCCATGGTGGCCACCTGCGCAAGCGAACGCCCGGTGACCGCTGCCAGCGAAGACTTGCGCGACCACCCAGCCAGTACCGGCAAGCCCAACGCCAACAAGGCACGCTGTTGCGCAAGCAAGGCAAAATTCTGCGCAACCGTCTTGCCAAACCCAATGCCCGGATCGATGCAGATACGAGCCGTATCAACCCCTAGCCCCCGTAAAAACTGAACATGTTGCTCTAAAAATGAGAGCACCTGTGAAACCACATCGCCTTCCATGGGGGCTTGCTGCATGGTCTGCGGGTCGCGGTGCATGTGCATCAGGCAAACCCCACAGGCCTTATGCGAGGCCACCACCGATGTACCGCTGAGCCCCCCTTGCGGATCCCGCCAGCGCAACGCCCAGATGTCGTTGATGATGTCGACCCCCAGGTCCAGCACCGCCTGCATCACCTCAGGTTTGTACGTATCGACCGAAACCGGCACACCCAGCGTAACGGCGTGGCGCACCACAGGCAGCAGGCGCTCAAGCTCTTGCGCGGCAGGCAGGGGCTGAGCGCCCGGGCGGGATGACTCACCGCCGATGTCCAGGATATCGGCACCGTCGTCCACCAACTGCTCGCAGTGCGCCATGGCATCTTCGGCCGTAGCATGCAGACCACCGTCGGAAAACGAGTCGGGCGTGACGTTGACGATCCCCATGATGCGGGGGCGGGAGAGGTCAATCGCAAAGCGGCTGGTCTGCCAGATCATGGTGCAACGATTTCCAGTGGATGGCCGGGTAAACAACAACGGGGCACGAGGCCCCGGAGTTCATTGGCATTTGCGCTGTCAGCGCCTTGCGGCTCAGGCAGCCGTGGGGCGGGGATCGTGCGTCACCGCCGGGGCGCCCCCACTACCACCACCCGAATTGGGGGTGCGAGGCGTCCAGTCCTTGGGTGGGCGCGGCTCTTTGCCAGCCATGATGTCGTCAAGCTGATCGCCGTCGATGGTTTCCCATTCCAGCAAGGCCTTGGCCATCATGTGCATCTTGTCGCTGTGTTCTTCGATCAAGCGACGGGCCAGGCCGTATTGCTCGTCGATGATGCGACGGACTTCACCATCCACCTTCTGCATGGTCTGCTCGCTCATGTGGGTGGTCTTGGTCACGCTGCGGCCCAGGAACACTTCACCTTCGTTCTCGGCATACACCATGGGGCCCAAGGCCTCGGTCATGCCGTAGCGCATCACCATGTCGCGTGCGATCTGGGTGGCGCGTTCGAAGTCATTGGAAGCCCCCGTGGTCATCTGGTTCATGAACACCTCTTCCGCGATGCGCCCGCCAAACAGCATGCTGATCTGGTTGAGCATGTATTCGCGGTCGTAGCTGTAGCGGTCTTTCTCGGGCAGGCTCATGGTCACACCCAGGGCGCGACCGCGCGGGATGATGGTGACCTTGTGCACCGGATCGCACTTGGGCAGCAGCTTGCCGATCAGGGCGTGACCCGCCTCGTGGTAGGCCGTGTTGCGGCGCTCTTCCTCGGGCATGACCATACTCTTGCGTTCCGGGCCCATCAGGATCTTGTCCTTGGCCTTTTCGAAATCCTGCATCTCCACGACGCGGGCATTGCGCCGGGCCGCCATCAGCGCCGCTTCGTTGCACAGGTTGGCCAAATCGGCACCGGACATGCCGGGCGTGCCGCGGGCGATCACGCTGGCACTCACGTCCTGGCCCAGCGGCACCTTGCGCATGTGCACATTCAGGATCTGCTCGCGGCCACGGATGTCGGGCAGGGTCACATACACCTGGCGGTCGAAACGACCGGGGCGCAGCAAAGCGGCGTCTAGGATGTCGGGGCGGTTGGTGGCAGCGACCACGATCACGCCGAGATTGGTCTCGAAACCGTCCATTTCGACCAGCATCTGGTTCAGGGTCTGCTCGCGCTCGTCATTGCCACCACCCAAGCCGGCACCACGCTGGCGGCCCACGGCGTCGATTTCGTCGATGAAGATGATGCAGGGTGCGTTCTTCTTGGCGTTTTCGAACATGTCGCGCACGCGGGACGCGCCCACGCCAACGAACATTTCCACGAAATCGGAACCCGAAATGCTGAAGAACGGGACTTTCGCCTCGCCCGCAATGGATTTGGCCAACAGGGTCTTACCGGTGCCCGGCGGGCCAACCAACAGCAGGCCGCGTGGAATGCGGCCACCGAGCTTCTGGAACTTGCTGGGGTCCTTGAGGAAGTCCACGACTTCCTTGACCTCTTCCTTGGCCTCGTCGCAACCGGCGACATCCGCAAAAGTGACAGTGTTGGTGTTTTCGTCCAGCAAGCGCGCCTTGCTCTTGCCAAAGCTGAAGGCGCCGCCCTTGCCGCCGCCTTGCATCTGGCGCATGAAGTAGATCCACACGCCCACCAAGAGCAGCATAGGGCCCCAGCTGACCAGCAGGGTCATGAGCAGAGAGCCTTCTTCGCGCGGCTTGACGTCGAACTTGACACCGTTGTTGATGAGGTCACCGACTAGGCCGCGGTCCAGGTAGGTGGCGTTGGTGCGAATCTTGCGGTCATCCGTCGTGACGGCAACGATTTCGGTTCCACCCTGGCCTTCCTGGATCACGGCACTCTTGATGCGTTTGGCACGTACCTCTTCCAGGAAATCAGAATAGCCCATGGTTCCGGCTCCTGCCGTACCCCGGGTGTCAAACTGCTTGAATACCGTGAACAGCACCAGGCCAATCACCAGCCATACAGCAATCTTGGAAAACCATTGATTATTCAAGCGAAACTCCAGTCAGGTCCGTCTACACGCAGCGCCACGCTGCCTACGAACCCATGTGGCCCCCATTTTAGGCGTTTCAAGTTGGCGAGAGGGTGTATTTGCACCAGGGCGTCCCTACTGGGGGCAAGGAAATGGGATATATCAGCGACGTAGACCCACACCGACCAGAAAGGTTTCCGACGACCGATCCCTCGAAGCCTTGGGCTTGATGACCTTGACCTGCAGGAAGCCCGCCTTGAACGCCTGCACGACGGTGTTGTAGGCCGGGCCATGAAACACCTTGGCCACCAAAGCGCCCTGGGGCTTCAAATGGTGCTGACAGAAATCGATGGCAAGCTCGATCAAGTGTTCGACGCCCGCAGCATCCACAGACGCAATGCCCGACAGGTTGGGGGCCATGTCCGACACCACCACGTCGGCCATGCGTCCTTGCAGAGCTTGCTGCAGCTGGGCCAGCACCACTTCCTCGCGGAAATCGCCCTGAATGAATTGGACTCCTTCGATGGGCTCCATCGCCAACAAATCCAGACCAATGATGGTGCCCTCCAGCGCCCCCACCGCGGCCCCCAACGGGGACAACCGGCGGCGCACATACTGGCTCCACGCGCCCGGTGCACAACCCAGATCCACCACCAGGTGACCGGGCTTGATCAGATGCAGGGTTTCGTCGATCTCCTTGAGCTTGTAGGCTGCACGAGCCCGGTAGCCCTCTTTCTGGGCCAGCTTCACATAGGGATCGTTGACATGGTCATGGAGCCACGCCTTGTTGACCTTCTTGCTTTTGGTCTGTGCTTTCATTGCAACGATAATACTGCGATGCCCCAAATCCAACTCACCCCTGCCGAGCGCAAGGAATACCGCGCCGCCGCCCACCACCTGGACCCCGTGGTCATGATCGGCGCCGATGGCGCCACACCAGGCGTCAAGAAGGAAATTGACGCTGCGCTCAACGCCCACGGCCTCATCAAGGTGCGGGTGTTCTCAGACGACCGCACTGCGCGCGAAGCCCTGTTTCAAAGCCTGTCTGAAGAACTGGGTGCCGCGCCCATCCAGCACATTGGAAAATTGCTGGTGTTGTGGCGCCCGCAGCCTGAGAAGGTTCGTGCCGTGGACGAGGACCGCAAGGCCGGTCCACGCGATGTGAAGGTGCTCAAGTTCGGCAAGCCCGGCCAGCGTCCGGAAGTCAAGACGCTGCGCGTTCTGGGCAACCAGCGCCTCACACCTGGCGGCAAGATCAAACGCGCCAAACCCAAACAGGTCAGCGCCAAGAAGCAAAGCCAGTCATCCTGACCGGGTTTTGCAGTTGCATCGACGTCAGACGTACTGAACCGCCACGATTTCGTAGGTCTTGATCCCGCCCGGAGCTTGCACCTCGGCGCTATCGCCTTCTTCCTTGCCAATCAGAGCGCGGGCAATGGGGCTGCTGATGTTGACGCGGCCAAACTTCAGATCGGCCTCATCCTCACCCACGATCTGGTAGGTCACTCGCTCACCGGAATCTTCGTCTTCGAGCTGCACGGTGGCACCAAACACCACACGGCCACCCGCATCCAAACTGGCCGGGTCGATGATCTGGGCAGCGCCCAACTTGCCTTCCAGTTCCATGATGCGGCCTTCCACAAAGCCCTGGCGTTCCTTGGCGGCGTCGTAATCAGCGTTCTCGCTCAGATCGCCTTGGGCACGCGCGTCGGCGATCGCCTGAATGACGTTGGGGCGCTCGACAGTCTTGAGCTTGTGCAGCTCCGCCTTGAGCAGTTCAGCTCCGCGCTTGGTGATGGGGTAGGTTGCCATATTTGAAGGTTCACAAAACAACAAGGACAGCATGGCTGCTGCCACGCTGTCCTATAAAAAATCAAGGCTGGATTATGCCAATGTCACAACCAGCCGCCACCGTTCAGGCCAGCTGCGCGTGCATCTCCTGTACCGAAATCACATCCAGTTGATCCAGGTACTTCATGCCCTCCACTGCCGCCTCGGCACCGGCAATGGTGGTAAACGTAGTTACGCGCCCTAGCAGTGCCGACGTGCGAATGTAGCGCGAATCGGCAATGGCATTGCGGCGCTCTTCCACCGTGTTGATCACCAAGGCAATCTCGTTGTTCTTAATCATGTCCACGATATTGGGACGCCCTTCGGTCACCTTGTTGACCACGGTGCAGGCAACGCCTGCCGCACAGATCGTGGCCGCCGTACCTTTGGTAGCTACCAGTTCAAAACCCATAGCCGCCAGTCCGCGGGCAACTTCCACGGCACGCGGCTTGTCGCTTTGCTTGACCGACAGGAAGGCTTTGCCACCGCGGGGGAGCTTGGCGCCCGCGCCCAGCTGCGACTTCACGAAGGCCTCGCCAAAGGTCTTGCCCACGCCCATCACCTCGCCGGTGGACTTCATCTCGGGGCCGAGGATGGTGTCCACGCCGGGGAACTTGACGAAGGGGAACACGGCCTCTTTCACGCTGAAGTAGGGCGGAGTGACTTCCTTGGTGATGCCTTGGGCTGCCAGGGTCTGGCCAGCCATGCAGCGTGCGGCCACCTTGGCCAGCTGGATGCCAGTGGCCTTGGACACGTAGGGCACGGTGCGCGAGGCACGCGGGTTCACTTCGAGCACATAGATGATGTCCTTGCCATCCACCTGCTGGATGGCGAACTGCACGTTCATCAGGCCCACCACGTTCAGGGCGCCGGCCATGGCGGCAGACTGGCGCTTGAGTTCGACCACGGTCTCGGCGCGCAGGCTGTAAGGGGGCAGCGAGCAGGCGGAGTCGCCGCTGTGCACGCCAGCCTGTTCGATGTGTTCCATCACGCCGCCGATGAAGGTGGCGCCGGTGGCATCGCGAATGCAGTCCACGTCGCACTCGATGGCGTCGTTCAGGAAGCGGTCCAGCAGCACGGGGCTGTCATTGGAGACCTTGACGGCCTCACGCATGTAGCGCTCCAGGTCGCGCTGCTCGTGCACGATCTCCATGGCGCGGCCACCCAGCACATAGCTGGGGCGCACCACCAGGGGGTAGCCCAGGGCCGCGGCCTTTTCCAGGGCCTCGGCTTCGGTGCGGGCCGTGGCATTGGGCGGCTGGCGCAACTGCAGCTCGTGCAGCAGCTTCTGGAAGCGCTCGCGGTCTTCTGCAGCGTCGATCATGTCGGGCGTGGTGCCAATGATGGGCACACCATTGGCTTCCAGGTCCAGCGCCAGCTTCAAGGGCGTCTGGCCGCCGTACTGGACGATCACACCCACCGGCTTTTCCTTGTCCACGATTTCCAGCACGTCTTCCAATGTGAGCGGCTCGAAATACAGGCGGTCCGAGGTGTCGTAATCGGTGGACACGGTTTCGGGGTTGCAGTTGACCATGATGGTCTCGTAACCATCCTCGCGCATGGCCAGCGCCGCGTGCACGCAGCAGTAGTCGAACTCGATGCCCTGGCCGATGCGGTTGGGGCCACCACCCAGCACCATGATCTTCTTGGCGTTGGTCGGTGCGGCCTCGCACTGAGCGTTAGCGAAACCTCCGGTTTGGGCACCTTCGGACTCGTAGGTGGAGTACATGTAGGCGGTGTTGGTGCCGAATTCGGCGGCACAGGTGTCCACCCGCTTGTAGACCGGGCGCACGCCCAGGGCGCGGCGCTTCTCGCGCACGGCGCGGTCGGAAGTCTTGAACTGCTTGGCCAGGCGGCGGTCGGAGAAGCCCTTTTGCTTCAGGCTGCGCAGCGTGGCGGCGTCGATCTTGTCGAAAGCGGAGCCGCTGGAAGGCTGGGGTAGGCGCTCGATTTCCAGCTCGATCTTGACGATCTGCTCGATCTGCACCAGGAACCAGCGGTCGATCTTGGTCAACGCGAAGACCTCGTCCACGCTCATGCCCTGGGCGAAGGCGTCGCCCACGTACCAGATGCGCTCGGGGCCGGGTTCGCCCAGTTCCTTTTCCAGTACCTCGCGGTCCTGGGTTTTTTCGTTCAGGCCGTCCACGCCCACTTCCAGGCCACGCAAGGCTTTCTGGAAGGACTCCTGGAAGGTGCGACCCATGGCCATGACCTCACCCACGCTCTTCATTTGCGTGGTCAGGCGGCTGTCGGCCGCGGGGAATTTTTCGAATGCGAAACGCGGGATCTTGGTGACCACGTAGTCGATGCTGGGCTCGAACGACGCGGGGGTGGCACCACCGGTGATGTCGTTCTTGAGTTCGTCCAGCGTGAAGCCCACGGCCAGCTTGGCGGCGATCTTGGCAATCGGGAAACCCGTGGCCTTGGACGCCAGCGCCGAGGAGCGGCTCACGCGCGGGTTCATCTCGATGACGATCATGCGACCGTCCTTGGGGTTGATGGAGAACTGCACGTTCGAGCCACCGGTGTCCACGCCGATCTCGCGCAGCACGGCCAGGGAGGCGTCGCGCAGGATCTGGTATTCCTTGTCGGTCAGGGTCTGGGCCGGAGCCACGGTGATGGAGTCACCGGTGTGCACGCCCATGGGGTCCAGATTTTCGATGGAGCAGACGATGATGCAGTTGTCCGCCTTGTCGCGCACCACTTCCATCTCGTACTCTTTCCAGCCCAGCAGCGACTCTTCGATCAGCAGTTCGTTGGTGGGCGAGGCTTCCAGGCCACGCTTGCAGATGGTCTCGAATTCTTCAGGGTTGTAGGCGATGCCGCCGCCCGTACCGCCCAGCGTGAAGCTGGGGCGAATGACCGTGGGGAAGCCCACGTTCTTCTGCACGGCCCAGGCCTCTTCCATGCTGTGGGCGATGCCGGAGCGTGCGGACCCCAGACCGATCTTGGTCATGGCGTCCTTGAACTTCAGGCGGTCTTCGGCCTTGTCGATGGCCTCGGGTGTGGCGCCGATCAGCTCAACCTTGTATTTCTCCAGCACGCCGTGGTGCCACAGGTCCAGCGCGCAATTCAGCGCGGTCTGGCCGCCCATGGTCGGCAGGATGGCGTCGGGACGCTCCTTGGCGATGATCTTCTCGACCGTCTGCCAAGTGATGGGCTCGATGTAGGTGACGTCGGCCGTGGCCGGGTCGGTCATGATCGTGGCGGGGTTGCTGTTGATCAGGATGACCTTGTAACCCTCTTCACGCAGGGCCTTGCAGGCCTGCACGCCGGAGTAGTCGAACTCACAGGCCTGGCCGATGATGATGGGGCCGGCGCCGATGATGAGGATGCTTTTAATGTCGGTACGTTTTGGCATTTGGACTGCTCTTTACTTTTTCATTCAATCAATTCAGGTTTGCTTAGTTCAGGTTCGCTGTCGCCAGTTTGGAACCAAACCACACAAACAAACCGCCCACCGCGCCGGAGAGGCCACTGGTCAGGCGCTTGCGTCGTCGGAAACCCTGCGCCAGGCGGGCACCGGCAAAGATCAGGCCGAACAGGTACAGCGCGCTGAACAGCATGAGGATGGTGCTCAGGATCAGGAACGGAATGGCGGGCGTGTCGTAGGCAGGATCGATGAACTGCACGAAGAACGACAGCAAAAACAAGATGGCCTTGGGATTGAGCAGGCTGATCACCAGCGCCCGCTTGAACGGGTGTGCCAGGTGGGCCGGCGTCTCAGGCGTCGCCGCCTGTTCGGGCACGGGGTTGCGCCACTTCTGGACCGCACCCCACAGCAGATTCAGCCCCACCCAGCACAGGTAGGCGGCGCCGGCGTACTTGACCACCATGAACAGAGCCGGATAGGTGTGCAGCAGGCTGGCTGCGCCGAATGCGGTGAGCGTCAGCAGCACGGTGTCGCCCACGAACACGCCGCAGGCACCTTGCATGCCGGCCTTGACGCCGCGCGACGTGGCCACCGACAGCACGAATACCGAATTGGGGCCGGGCAGCAGGATGATGCCGAAGGCCCCGATCACGTAGGTCCAGATATCGGTGACGCCGTAAAAGCTCATGCTGCCCGCCCGCCGTGGGTTTCCATGGAGGTGATGAAGCGATCGAACAGGTAGCCGATGTCGTGCGGACCGGGCGAGGCTTCCGGGTGCCCCTGGAAGCAGAAGGCCGGCTTGTCCGTACGCTCCAGGCCCTGCAGCGTGTGGTCGAACAGGCTCACGTGCGTGGGGCGCAGGTTGGCCGGCAGGGACTTTTCGTCCACCGCAAAACCGTGGTTCTGGCTGGTGATGGACACGCGGCCGCTGTCAAGGTCCTTGACCGGGTGGTTGGCGCCGTGGTGGCCGAACTTCATCTTGAAAGTCTTGGCGCCAGAGGCCAAGGCCATGATCTGGTGCCCCAGGCAGATGCCGAAGGTGGGAATGCCGGACTCGATCAGTTCCTTGGCGGCGCTGATGGCGTAGTCACAGGGCTCCGGGTCGCCTGGGCCATTGCTCAGGAAGATGCCGTCGGGCTGGTGGCCCATGGCCTGTGCCGCGCTGGTCTGCGCCGGCACCACGGTGACCTTGCAGCCGCGCTCCGCCAGCATGCGCAGGATGTTCTTCTTGACGCCAAAGTCATAGGCCACCACGTGGAAACGCGGTGCGGTCTGCTGGCCATATCCGGTGCCCAAGGTCCACTCGGACTCAGTCCACTGCGTGGTGCCAGATTGGGTGACCACCTTGGCAAGGTCCAGACCGGACATGGCCGGCGCGGCCTTGGCCAGGGCAATGGCCTTGTCCACGGCGGCCGGCGTAACCGCCTCGCCAGCTGCGAGCGCCAAGATGCAGCCGTTTTGCGCGCCCTGGGTGCGCAGTTGTCGGGTCAGCTGGCGTGTATCGATGTTGGCAATGGCCACCGTGCCGGCTTGCGTGAGGTAGTCGCTGAGCGTGGCGGTGCTGCGGAAATTGGAAGCCACCAGGGGCAGATCACGGATGATCAGGCCGGCGGCGTGGACCTTGTCGGACTCCACGTCTTCGGCATTGGTTCCGTAGTTGCCGATGTGGGGGTACGTGAGGGTGACGATCTGCTGGCAATAGCTGGGATCGGTGAGGATCTCCTGGTAGCCGGTCATGGACGTGTTGAACACGACTTCACCGACCGTGGAGCCGGCGGCTCCGATGGAATTGCCAATATAGACCGTGCCGTCTGCGAGCGCCAGGATGGCGGGAGGGGTGGTTCCCTTGAGAGACAAAAGCACTGGGTTCTCCGAGTGGGTTACGGGTACGCCCAAGCGTGCTCAAGAACAATTCTTGGCTGCTGTTGTTGGTTGGGAAAGGTGCTGGAACGGCGCTTGGGACGGCTGTTTTCTGGAAAGCCTCTCATTATAGCGAAAGGGTTTACCCTATGCTGGGGACGACTCCTTGCGCCAGAAGGTCTTGCCCCCGCTGGATTTGTCGATTTGCGCCAGCACGTCATCGTGCGCCGCCAACTCCTGGACGTTGGCGACCAGCACGGGCAAGTCGATGCCAGACATGTCCATCTTGACCGTGGTCACGGCCTGAATCTCCGGCGTGGCTACGTCCATGATCAACGCGTCTTGCCCGCGTGTGAGGTTGATGTACACATCGGCCAGCAATTCCGCATCCAGCAATGCACCGTGCAAGGTTCGCCCCGAGCGGTCCACTTCGAGCCGATCACACAGCGCATCCAGGCTGTTACGCTTGCCTGGGAACATCTCTTTGGCCATCAACAGCGTGTCAATCACACCTTCGACGTGGGATCGCATGGGCGCCCATCCGGCGCGGCGCAATTCGGCATCCAGAAAACCCAGATCAAAGGGCGCGTTGTGGATGATGATCTCGGCGCCGCGTACATAGTCCACGAACGACTGCGCAATTTCCGCGAACTTGGGCTTGTCGCTCAGGAACTCGGTGGTCAGGCCATGCACTTCCAGCGCCCCGGGATTGCTGTCGCGCTCGGGGTTCAGATAGAACTGCAGGTTATTGCCGGTCAGCTTGCGATTGAACAGTTCCACACAACCGATTTCCACGATGCGGTCCGGCTCGGTGGCGTGGTTGGCATAGAAACCGGTGGTTTCGGTGTCCAGGATGATCTGGCGCATAGCTACACCCGTGGGGGCTAATGATTCTCGCGCGCGTGGTTGATGGAGTATTTGGGTATCTCCACCACCAGATCCTTGGTCGCGAGCAACGCCTGGCAACCCAGGCGCGAGTTGGGCTCTAGACCCCAGGCGCGATCCAGTAGGTCCTCTTCGGCGTCATCCAACGGATTGAGCGAAGCAAACCCTTCCCGCACGATGACGTGACAGGTGGTGCAGGCGCAGCTCATGTCACAGGCATGTTCCAAGGGAATATGGTTTTCCAGCAGGGCTTCGCAGATGGACGTACCAGGCGGCGCCTGGATTTCTGCACCTTGGGGGCAGTATTCGGCGTGGGGGAGAACTTTGATGGTTGGCATTTCAGATATTTTCGACGTTTTTCCCGGCAAGCGCGGACGCAATCCCCTTGTTCATGCGAAGGGCCGCAAAGGCTTCTGTCGCCTGGGCCAGAGCCTTGCATTGGGCCTCCACCACGGCGGGGTCGGTACTGGCGGCTGCGGATTGCGACAAGCTTGCCATCGCGGCATCAATGGCGGCACGCTCGTCCTCATCCAGCAAGTCACCATCGGCCTGCAAGGCGCTGCGCGTGGCCAGCAACAAACGGTCCGCATCCACACGCGCCTCCACCAGGGCACGCGTTTGCACGTCCTTCTCGGCGCTGGCAAAGCTGTCTTGCAACATCTGGGCAATTTGGGCGTCTCCCAGACCATAGGACGGTTTGACCTGGATTTCCGCCTGCACGCCGCTGGTCTGCTCGTGGGCCGATACGCACAGCAAGCCATCAGCATCCACCGTGAAGGTGACGCGAATGCGCGCCGCACCAGCAGCCATGGGTGGAATCCCGCGCAGGGTGAATCGCGCCAGGCTGCGGCAATCGTCAACCAAATCGCGCTCGCCTTGCACGACGTGCAGCGACAGCGCCGTCTGCCCATCCTGGTAGGTTGTGAAATCCTGCGCCATGGCCGTGGGAATGGTCTGGTTGCGCGGCACAATGCGCTCCACCAGGCCGCCCATGGTCTCCACGCCGAGCGAAAGCGGAATCACGTCCAGCAGCAACAGGTCTCCGGCAGGGTTGTTGCCAGCAAGCTGATTGGCCTGGATGGCAGCCCCCAGTGCCACAACCTCATCGGGGTTCAGGTTGGTCAAAGGGGTTTGGCCAAAAAAAGCCCCAACTGCCGACTGGATCTGGGGCATGCGGGTCGAGCCCCCCACCATGACCACGCCCTGCACCTCCTGGACACCCAGGCGCGCATCACGCAGGGCCTTGCGCACGGCCGTCAAGGTGCGCTGGGTCAGATGCGCGGTACACGCGTCAAAATCGGATCGCGTCACATCAAAACGCAGTTTAGCCCCCGTAAAATCTACATCTATTGCTACATTTTCAGTAGCAGACAAGGCTTCTTTACAGGCGCGTGCGGCGGCCTTCAGGGCTGCCTTGTCCGCAGCACTGCGGGCCAACACACCGGTTTGCTGCTGCACCCAGTCAGCCAGGGCATGGTCGTAGTCGTCGCCACCCAGCGCAGAATCGCCACCGGTTGCCACCACCTCGAACACCCCCTGCGTCAGACGCAGGACGGAAATGTCAAAGGTTCCGCCACCCAGGTCGTACACCGCATAAACGCCTTCGCTGGCGTTATCCAGACCATACGCGATTGCCGCGGCCGTGGGTTCGTTGATCAAACGCAAGACATTCAATCCCGCCAGTTGCGCGGCGTCTTTGGTTGCCTGGCGCTGGGCATCGTCAAAGTAGGCCGGCACCGTGATGACCGCCCCATATAAATCGTCTTCGAACGTATCTTCGGCCCGGTAGCGCAGTGTGGCCAAGATGTCGGCGCTGACTTCGACGGGTGACTTTTCGCCGGCCGCAGTCAGCAACCCCAACATGCCGGGGTGGTCGGCAAAACGGTAAGGCAGTTTCTCAATGCCCTGCACATCTGAAACACTGCGCCCCATGAACCGCTTGACCGAAGCCAGGGTGTTTTCGGGATCTTCGGCCAGCGCCGCCACGGCATCGTAGCCAATGGCGCGACGTCCGTCAGCCAGGTAGCGAACCACGGACGGCAGAATGACCCGCCCTTGATGGTCGGGCAGGCATTCAGCTACGCCGTGGCGCACCGCAGCTACCAATGAATGCGTGGTGCCGAGATCAATGCCAACGGCGATGCGTCGGGCATGCGGGTCGGGCGCCTGCCCCGGTTCGGAAATTTGCAGCAAGGCCATGGGAATTAGGCGTGATCCAGTTGCTCAAGCCGAGCGTCCAGATCGCGCAGGAACTTGTCGATGAACATGAGCGAGCGCACATCCTCAGACGCGGTCGCGAAATCGTGGGTGCCATCCAGATGCTCGGCGCATTGCCCCAATAGACGCTGCTGAGCCGCGTGGACCTTGGCGCGCACACTCTCCAATGCCTGCACGTTCGCGGCATCATCGAGTTCCTCGCGCCACTGCATCTGCTGCATCAGAAACGCCGTGGGCATCGCTGTATTGCTGTGCGCATTGACGGGAGATCCACCCAGCGAACACAGGTAGGCAGCGCGCGCCAATGGGTCTTTCAACCGGCGGTAGGCCTCGTTGACACGCACGGACCATTGCATCGCCAGGCGCTGGGCGCTGTCGCCTTCGGCGGCGAACTTGTCCGGGTGCACCTGGCGCTGCAGGTCTTTCCAGCGCTGGTCCAGCTCCGAGCCAACCAGCGAAAATCGGCGCGGCAGCCCAAACAGCTCAAAATCGTCAGATTGCAGATTCACGGCGTCAACATCAGACGCGGAACGATTCGCCGCAACCACACCGATCCCGCTCGCGCGGGTTGTTGAAGCGGAATCCTTCGTTCAATCCTTCACGCACGAAATCGAGTTCCGTGCCGTCCAGGTAGGCCAGACTCTTGGGGTCAACCATCACCTTCACACCGTGCCCTTCGAAGACCAGATCTTCGGGTGACACTTCGTCGACGTATTCCAGCTGGTAGGCCAGGCCCGAGCAACCGGTGGTCTTGACGCCCAGGCGCACCCCTACCCCCTTGCCCCGCTTGGACAGGTAACGGGTGACATGACGCGCGGCGGCTGAAGTCAGAGTGATGGCCATATCCAGTCAGCTTTCATTCAGTGTGCAGCGCTGTCCAGCGAAGGGGCTTGTGTACCGTCCGGGTGGTGCTTCGCCTTGTAGTCGGCCACTGCGGCCTTGATGGCATCTTCGGCAAGGATAGAGCAATGAATCTTTACCGGGGGCAAGGCCAGTTCTTCCGCGATCTGGCTGTTTTTCAGGGAGGCCGCCTCATCCAGTGTCTTGCCTTTGACCCACTCGGTGACCAGGGAGCTCGATGCAATGGCCGAGCCGCAACCATAGGTCTTGAAGCGGGCGTCTTCGATCACGCCGGTCTGGGCATTCACCTTGATCTGCAGTTTCATCACATCACCGCACGCCGGTGCACCCACCATGCCGGTACCAACCGTGTCGTCACCTTTTTCGAATGAACCCACATTGCGGGGGTTCTCGTAGTGATCCACAACTTTTTCAGAGTAAGCCATCGTGATTTCCTTTCGTTTGCAGGCAGCGGCAGATCCGTGCTTCAAGCGGCATTCAATGGGCGGCCCATTGAATGGAATTGATATCGACACCGTCCTGGTACATCTCCCACAGCGGGCTGAGCTCGCGCAGGCGCGCCACATTGGTCTTGATGGTCTCGACGGCATAGTCGATATCGGCTTCGGTGGTCCAGCGACCGATGGTAATGCGCAGGCTGCTGTGGGCCAGTTCATCACTGCGCCCCAAGGCCCGCAGCACGTAGCTGGGCTCCAGGCTGGCCGAGGTGCAGGCCGAGCCGCTACTGACCGCCAAGCCCTTGATGCCCATGATGAGCGATTCGCCCTCGACGTAGTTGAAGCTGATATTGAGGTTGTGGGGCACCCGCTGCTCCAGATGGCCGTTGATGAACACCTGCTCGATGCCCTGCAACCCCTTCAACAAACGGTCGTGCAGCATGCGAATGCGCTCGTTTTCAGCGCCCATTTCCTGCTTGGCAATGGCATACGCCATCCCCATGCCCACGATCTGGTGGGTCGGCAAGGTGCCGCTGCGCATGCCGCGCTCGTGGCCGCCACCGTGCATCTGCGCTTCCAGGCGCACCCGCGGCTTGCGACGCACAAACAGCGCTCCCACACCTTTGGGGCCATACGTCTTGTGCGCGGTCAGGCTCATCAAGTCCACCGGCAATTTCGACAAATCAAATGCCACGCGACCGGTCGCCTGGGCGGCATCCACATGGAAGATCACGCCTTTCTCACGGCATGCCGCGCCAAGGGCGGCGATATCCTGTATGACACCGATTTCGTTGTTCACAAACATCACGCTCGCCAGGATGGTGTCGGGACGGATGCTGGCTTTGAACGCATCCAGGTTGACCAGACCATCGGGCTGAACGTCGAGGTAGGTCACCTCAAAGCCTTGGCGTTCCAGTTCGCGGCAGGTGTCCAGCACAGCCTTGTGCTCGGTCTTGACCGTGATGATGTGCTTGCCCCGCGATTGGTAAAAGTGCGCAGCACCTTTGAGCGCTAGGTTGTTGGACTCGGTCGCACCCGAAGTCCAGACAATCTCGCGCGAGTCTGCACCAATCAGTTCTGCAACCTGGGAGCGCGCCTTTTCGACAGCAGCCTCGGCCTCCCAGCCCCAAGCGTGGCTGCGCGAAGCGGGATTGCCGAAGTGGTTGCGCAACCAGGGCACCATGGCGTCCAACACGCGCTCGTCGCACGGGTTGGTAGCGCTGTAGTCCATGTAAATTGGGAAATGCGGTGTGGTATCCATGGCAGTACGTTGGTCTCTTCGTATGGCTGAAGGAAAATCACCCTTTGGAAACGGCAGCACCCAGTGCAAACACCGAATTGGGCGCGTTGACTCGGATCGGCTTGCTCACCGGCATGGCAGAGATGGCGCGCTTGACACTGGGCCTATCTTCCACTGGCAACCCCTTGGCCAACTGGTCGTCCACCAGTTTCTGCAGGGTGACCGAGTCAAGAAACTCCACCATGCGATGGTTCAGCGAGGTCCAAAGGTCGTGCGTCATGCAACGCGCGCCTTCGCCGTGGCAATTTTCCTTGCCACCGCAATGCGTGGCATCAATGGGCTCGTCCACTGAGACGATAATGTCGGCAACCGTGATATCCGACGCTTTTCGCGCCAGGGTGTAACCGCCACCGGGCCCGCGGGTCGACTCCACCAGCTCGTGGCGGCGCAACTTGCCAAACAGTTGCTCGAGATACGACAGCGAAATTTGCTGACGCTGGCTGATGGCAGCCAAGGTAACCGGGCCGGCACTTTGGCGCAGTCCCAGATCAATCATGGCGGTTACCGCAAAACGGCCTTTGGTGGTCAGTCGCATCACAAGCTCCTTGGATCGGTTTGTTGACTAAACAAGTCAAGTATAGCGCTTTTCCTACTTTTTTGCTCGGGTAAGCACTTGACAAATTTTCAAGCAGCCTTTCCTACAACACCCAATGCGGTGTCATGCCCGGACGCACCAAACGCCTGCTCTTTCAAGATCGCCAGCTGGTCCCGCACCCGCGCCGCTTTTTCGAACTCCAGGTTGCGGGCGTGCTCCATCATCAGTTTTTCCAGCCGCTTGATCTCGCGAGAAATGTCTTTCTCGCTCATATCCTCCACCTGGGCACGCGCCAAGGCATCGCGTTCCAGGCGTTCGGCTTCCTTGCCCGCCTTCTCGCTGTAGACCCCATCAATCAGGTCGCGCACTTTCTTCACGATGGCCTTGGGCGTGATGCCATTGGCGGCATTGAAGGCGATCTGCTTGGCCCGACGGCGCTCGGTCTCACCGATGGCGCGGCGCATGGAGTCTGTCACCACATCGGCATACAGGATGGCGCAGCCGTTAAGGTTACGCGCCGCACGGCCGATGGTCTGGATCAGGGAGCGCTCTGAACGCAAAAAGCCTTCCTTGTCCGCGTCCAGAATGGCCACCATGGACACCTCCGGCAGGTCGATGCCTTCACGCAACAGGTTGATGCCCACCAGCACGTCAAAGGTGCCCAGGCGCAGATCACGCAGGATTTCCACCCGCTCCACCGTATCCACGTCGCTGTGCAGGTAGCGCACCTTGACGCCGTTGTCGCTCAGGTACTCGGTGAGCTGCTCAGCCATCTTCTTGGTCAGCGTGGTAATCAGCACCCGCTCTTGCTGTTGCACCCTCAGGCGGATTTCCTGCAGCACGTCGTCCACCTGGCTGGTGGCGGGGCGCACCAGCACCTCGGGGTCAACCAGGCCAGTCGGACGCACCAACTGCTCCACCACTTGGCCAGCATGGGTCTTTTCGTATTCAGCTGGTGTCGCCGACACAAAGATGGCCTGGCGCATGCGGCGCTCGAATTCCGCGAACTTCAGCGGGCGGTTGTCCAGCGCACTGGGCAGGCGAAAGCCGTATTCCACCAACGTGGTCTTGCGCGAGCGGTCGCCGTTGTACATGCCGCCAAACTGGCCGATCAGCACGTGCGACTCGTCCAGGAACATGACCGCATCCTTGGGCAGGTAATCAGTCAAGGTGGCCGGTGGCTCGCCGGGCGCGGCACCGCTGAGGTGGCGGGAGTAATTCTCGATACCCTTGCAGTGCCCCACTTCGCTGAGCATCTCCAAGTCAAACCGGGTGCGCTGTTCCAGACGCTGGGCCTCGACCAGCTTGCCTTCCTTGACGAAAAAGTCCAGGCGCTGGGCCAGCTCGGTCTTGATAGTTTCCACGGCGGCCAGAACCTGTTCGCGGGGCGTCACGTAGTGGCTGCTGGGGTAGACGGTGAAGCGCGGAATCTTCTGGCGGATGCGTCCGGTCAACGGGTCAAAGAGCTGCAGGGATTCGATCTCGTCGTCGAACAACTCGACCCGCAACGCCATCTCCGAGTGCTCGGCCGGAAAGACGTCGATGGTGTCGCCCCGCACGCGAAACGTGCCGCGACCAAATTCCATGTCGTTGCGCTGGTACTGCATACGCACCAGCTGGGCAATCATGTCGCGCTGGCCCAGCTTGTCGCCACTGCGCAGCGTCATCACCATCTGGTGGTAACTCTCGGGCTTGCCAATACCATAGATGGCAGACACGGTGGCCACGATCACCACATCGCGCCGCTCCAGGATGCTTTTGGTGCAAGACAGGCGCATCTGCTCGATGTGCTCGTTGATGGCCGAGTCCTTCTCGATAAACAGGTCGCGCTGCGGCACATAGGCTTCAGGCTGGTAGTAGTCGTAATAGCTGACGAAATACTCCACCGCGTTCTTGGGAAAAAACTCGCGAAACTCGCTGTACAGCTGTGCAGCCAGCGTCTTGTTGGGTGCAAACACGATGGCTGGGCGCCCCAGACGGGCAATCACGTTGGCCATGGTGTAGGTCTTGCCCGAACCGGTCACGCCCAGCAGCGTTTGGAAGACTTCACCGTTTTGCACCCCCTCCACCAGTTGCTCGATGGCAGCGGGCTGGTCGCCCGCCGGTGGATAGGGTTGGTACAGCTCGAACGGGGAGCCAGGGTAGCGAATGAACTGTCCGGCCGACGCTGACGCGGCATCAGGGTCGGCGATAGGAGTCGGAACGGGCATATCGTTGTGGCCTGGCAAGTGGGCAAAGATGGAACTGTAGTCCATGTGGGGGATTCCGTTGCTGTAGGGTTTGTTGTGGGCTTGTTGTGCGGGCAGCCCATGACGCTTGTCCCGCTGCCATTCTCCGCGTCCGGAAATGTCGCTCTCTCACTCACCTTCACATGCGGCACCAGCGTTTCTGCCACCGGCGCATCCGTATCGTGCAGGGCAACCGGAGAAGGTGAGTTCATTGAAACCTATCCCACCGACTAATTTCAACGCTCACCCAATTGACCTGAGGCTGCGCTTGGGGCCACCCTTGGGCGCTGCCGAGCAGCGAAGCGGCGGGCGGATCAGGGCTGGCGAATGTTTGAGGGAGAAGCCCGAGTTGTCGCCAGACCCCGCCCGACGCGAGCAGCGCAGGGGAGTCGTGCCAGCGACCAGCGCCGCAGGGTGGCCCGGAGCGCAGCCTCATGCGTCGTGCACAAAGTGGCAAACGCCTGCAACTGAACCCAAAGTCCACCCGCTAAAATAGGGATAACCCGTAGCCAAGTTATGCTACCGGTTCCGACCCGACACCCCATCACAGGACTTTTCCATGTCTCTTTTCTCTGCCGTCGAAATGGCCCCCCGCGACCCCATCCTGGGTCTGAACGAACAGTTCAACGCTGACACCAACCCCAACAAGGTCAACCTGGGCGTGGGTGTGTACTTCGACGACAACGGCAAGCTACCCCTTCTGCAGTGTGTGCAGGCAGCGGAAAAGACCCTGATGGAGAAGCCCACGGCACGTGGCTATCTGCCGATCGACGGCATCGTGGCCTACGACAACGCCGTGAAGAGTTTGGTTTTTGGCGCCGACAGCGAGCCAGTCACCTCGGGCCGCGTAGCGACCGTGCAGGCTATCGGCGGTACCGGCGGCCTCAAGATTGGTGCCGACTTCCTCAAAAAAGTCAGCCCCGCTGCCAAGGTCTTGATTTCCGACCCGAGCTGGGAAAACCACCGCGCGCTGTTTGCCAACGCCGGCTTTGAAGTGGGAACCTATGCGTACTACGACGCCGACAAGCGCGGCGTCAACGTCGACGGCATGCTCGCCAGCCTGAATGCGGCTGCGCCGGGCACCATCATCGTGCTGCATGCCTGCTGCCACAACCCCACGGGTTACGACATCACACCCGCACAATGGGACCAGGTCATTGCCGTGATCAAGGCGCGCAGCTTGACGCCGTTCCTGGACATGGCTTACCAGGGATTCGGACACGGCATTGCGGAAGACGGAGCCGTGATCCAGAAGTTTGTTGCCGCTGGCCTGAGCTTTTTCGTTTCCACCAGCTTCTCCAAAAGCTTCAGCCTCTATGGCGAGCGCGTCGGCGGCCTGTCCGTCCTGTGCGCCGACAAGGACGAGGCAGCGCGCGTGCTCTCGCAGCTCAAGATCGTCATCCGCACCAACTACTCCAACCCGCCCACGCACGGTGGTGCCGTGGTAGCTGCAGTCCTGGGTAACCCGGAGCTGCGCGCCCTGTGGGAAAAGGAGCTGGGCGAGATGCGCGTGCGCATCAAGGCCATGCGCCAGAAGCTGGTGGACGGACTCAAGGCCGCAGGCGTGAAGCAGGATATGAGCTTCATCACCACCCAGATTGGCATGTTCAGCTACTCCGGGTTGTCCAAAGAGCAGATGGTGCGCCTGCGCAGTGAATTCGGCGTGTATGGCACCGACACCGGTCGCATGTGCGTGGCCGCGCTCAACAGCAAGAATATCGACTACGTTTGCCAGGCCATCGCCAAAGTCGTCTGAGCGCGATGCGCCCTTTTCGTTTCTTCGCTTTAACGGCGTTATTGGCACTCGGGCAATTGCCCGTGCCAGTGCAGGCCTG
This sequence comes from Rhodoferax sp., assembly GCA_046348185.1. Taxonomy (GTDB): domain Bacteria; phylum Pseudomonadota; class Gammaproteobacteria; order Burkholderiales; family Burkholderiaceae_C; genus Allorhodoferax. The sequence goes on from JAXMER010000013.1 coordinate 1,306,270, forward strand.
GGGTAACCACACCCTGGCCAGTTACCGCGCACTGGAAAACCTGCCCGAGGTCAGCGCAGCAGCTCCGGTCGCGGTTGAATCGCTGGATCGGTTCCTGAAAGACGAAGAAAACACCGTGGAAGCCCTATTGGCCAGCCAGGAGGCTTGGGCCGCGTCCAACCTGTCACACTACCCAACGCGTCCGGCAGCGCTGGCCTTCAAGGCGGACCCGAATCGTTCGGAAACTGCGCGGCGCGTTGCGTTCCTGAGCGCCCTGCGCGTGGCACCAAACGTCAAGTTCGCCTTGTTTGCCCAGCCTGACCCGCGCCTTCCTGCACCAGTTGCTGCGCGATTGGCGTATGCCGATGTCAGCACGCTGCCCGTGTCGGGCCACGTCACGCAAAGCTTTGTGAGCCTGCAACCAGGCGAAATGATTAACCCGCTGACGGTGCTGGCGACCGCTACCGACGAGCCGGACTACGGGCTCGATATCAACCTGTGGGATGACAGCCCCTCCACCTGGGGACGCACCTACGGGTTTGGCAAACAGCCGTTTGGCAATCCGGCGCTGGCTATCTCAAGCCAGGCGCCGTTTCACATGGGTTTCAAGCATGAAAGCAAAGTGCTGTACCTGGCCGCGCCTTTTATCAAGCGCACGTATCCCATCTGGCGCTATTACCAATGGAGCAGCCTGTCCGGTCTGGCCTTTCGCTCGGGACATGCGTATTGGGGATGGCGCTTTGCCGGATTGGCGCTGCACTACCTGCAGGACCTGACCCAGCCCTACCATGCCAAGCTCGCGCCTGGCGAGTCGGATGCGCGCCTGTTGATGGTCAATGCCCTGGCTACGCTGGGTGCAACGGGCCTGAAAGACAAGACCGTTGTCCTGCTGTCCAATCGCCACCTCGCGCTGGAACGGTACCAGACGGCGTTGCTGCTGGATGCCGCCCGCGCCAACCGCAATGGCGAGTTGGAGGATGCCTTGCACAACAGCGCCAAGGATGCCGACTATCCGGCCTGGAACGACCAGTCCTTGCGCAACGTAGTCGCAGCCGAAGCCGCGCGCGCAGCTGACGGACTGGTACCCGTGCTGCTGGCAGCCTTTCCTGAATCGTACGTGGCAGATCCGGCATTTGACTTTGGCGCCCAGGCGGACCAGGTGGATCTGCTGGCCGAAATGCGCCAGCGCGACCCCAAGACCGTGAAACCCTTGGATACCGCCATCGCCCGTCTTCTGGGACACTTTGGCACCCACAGCCGCAACGCCCTGCGCGCCATCCTGAAAAGCGCCCCTCAGGCAAACGTCAGGGAAAACTGATATATTGCACTGCAGCATTCTTGCTGCGTGCCTTCTATCTCCCCTCCCCCAACAAGCGAATCTGCCATGCTGTATCAGTTCTACGAGACCCAACGCTCCCTGATGGAACCCTTTGCGGACCTCGCACAGACCGCCGCCAAGGTGTTTGCAAACCCCCTGTTCCCTGCTGGACAAGGCCCGTTTGCACAGCGCATGTCCGCTGGATTTGACCTCTTGCACCGACTTGGCAAGGATTACGAGAAGCCCGAATTTGGCATTCGCACGATCGACGTGGACGGCGACGAGGTTGCGATTCACGAGCGTGTGGAGCTTAGCAAGCCGTTTTGTGAGCTGCGCCGCTTCAAGCGTTTTACCGATAACGCCCAGACGCTGGAAAAAATCAAGGACCAGCCCGCCGTCCTGATCGTGGCACCCTTGTCGGGCCACTACGCCACCTTGCTGCGTGACACGGTTCGCACCATGCTCAAGGACCATAAGGTCTACATCACCGACTGGAAGAATGCGCGCCTGGTACCCCTGGAAGATGGCGAATTCCACCTCGACGATTACGTCAACTATGTGCAGGAGTTCATCCGCCACGTGCAGGCCAAGTATGGCAACTGCCACGTAATGAGCGTATGCCAGCCCACGGTGCCGGTTCTGGCGGCCATTTCCCTCATGGCCAGCCGAGGCGAGATGACGCCGCTGTCGACCACCATGATGGGTGGTCCCATCGATGCGCGCAAGTCACCCACCGCTGTCAATAACCTGGCCATGAACAAGAGCCACAGCTGGTTCGAGAACAACGTGATTTACCGCGTGCCCTCCAACTTCCCCGGCGCCGGGCGGCGCGTCTATCCTGGCTTTCTACAACACACCGGCTTCGTGGCCATGAACCCCGACCACCACGCCAAGAGCCATTACGACTATTTCCGGGACCTGATCAAGGGTGACAGTTCCAGCGCCGAGTCCCACCGCAAGTTCTACGACGAGTACAACGCGGTCCTGGACATGGATGCTGATTACTACTTGGAAACCATCCGGGTGGTGTTCCAAGACTTTGCCCTGGTCAACGGCACCTGGGACGTGGAATCAGACAGCGGCAAGATCGAGCGCGTACGCCCGCAAGACATCACCACCACTGCATTGCTGTCGGTGGAAGGCGAACTCGACGACATCTCCGGCTCGGGCCAGACACGGGCGGTGCACGACATCTGCTCGGGCGTACCGCGCTCAATGCAGCAGCACTTCGAAGTTCAGGGTGCAGGGCACTACGGCATCTTTTCGGGTCGCCGTTGGCGGGAAATGGTCTACCCCACGGTGAAGAATTTCATCTTGGCCCACCATCGCGCCGCCAACCCGGCACAAGAGGAAAAATCGGCAGTAGCCCCCGTAAAGTCTAGCAATAACGCTACTAAATCTGTAGCAAACAAGCGCGCCACCCGCACCCGTGCATGACCACCGCGCCGCCAGCCCCCGGCTTGGCAGCGCGCATTCTGGACGCGCTGCCCCAAACGCAGTGCAGGCGCTGTGGGTATGCGGACTGCGCGGCTTATGCCCAGGCCGTGGCACAAGGTGCGGCCAGCATCAACCAATGCCCACCCGGTGGCGCTGAGGGCATTGCCCGTCTTTCGCAACTGACCGGACTTCCGGTCGTACCGCTGGACGCCACCTTTGGCACCGAAGGCCCGCGCGGCGTGGCCATCATCGACGAAGCTTGGTGCATCGGGTGCACCCTGTGCCTGGAAGCCTGCCCCGTGGACGCCATCATCGGCACCCACAAGCGTATGCATACAGTGATCGAAAGCCACTGCACCGGCTGTGAGCTGTGTTTACCGGCTTGCCCGGTCGACTGCATCCACATGGAAACGGTTACCCAGGCAGCCACGGGTTGGTCGGCCTGGAGCCCGGCTGACGCCGACAAGGCCCGCGCCCGCTACGCGGCCCACGCGCGCCGCCGGGAGCCGAACACTGCAACAGCACAAGCCGCAGACCAGGCAAACGACCCGCACGAGCGCAAGCGCAGCGCCATTGAAGCGGCGCTTGCGCGTGCGCGCGAGAAGCGCGCAGCCACGGGCAAGGCGCCCTAGCGGACCCGGTCAACCCAGGGCGTCGTTAACCTGTTCGTGGAACTCCGCCATGCTGACGGCGGTACCGATCTCGCGGGGCAAGGCATCGCGCACCGAAAAAACACCCATGATCTTGCCTTGGGCACCAATCACGGGAAGATGCCGAAAACCTCGCTCAATCATGACCAGCACCGCATCGGACACCAGGGTTTCCGGTGCCACACAGTAGGGACTGCGGGTCATGACATCGGCCAAGGTCGTGGTTTCCGGGTTCAGGGCCTTGGCCAACACGCGGGTCATCAGATCGCGCTCCGTGACGATGCCCAGCAGATTGCCGGGAATATCCACCACCAGCACACTCCCACAATTGGCCCGCGTCATGACGCAGGCCGCCTCCCACACGCTGGCCTGCGGCCCCAGACTGATGACATGCCGGTGCGGCATGGACTGAAAAACGGTACGTTCGGCCATGATGTCACCCCTTCAACAAGTCTTTATCGCAGGCTGGCGTTGATCTTGTCCAATGCCGCTACCCCCGGACACAGCTGCTCGCGCCCCAAGGTGTTGAGCGGGTGCTGCGTTGTGTTGAGTGCGCCGTGCAGGTCGGTGGCCAGCGAGTCCACATACAACAAGCCCGTGACCACCTCGCCCAGCGCCTGGTGCGTTTGCAGATAGGCCATAGCCGCCTGGCGGTTGGTGGGGTCGTATTCAGGATGCAGCTTGCGCAGCCGCAGCCTTGAGCCGTCGTGCTGCGGCACTTCGATCACTTCACCAGGCGCGTAGTCGGCAGTGATCTCCCCGTGCACGTCCATAAAGTCGATCCGGCTTACGGCCTCGTTGTGCTGGCGCACATAGTCGTAACTCTTGGTACTGCCCCCATGGTTGTTGAAGGTGACGCAGGGGCTGATCACGTCAATGAAAGCAGCCCCCCCATGGGCAATGGCCCCCTTGATGAGCGGCACCAGCTGGGCCTTGTCGCCCGAAAAGCTGCGCGCCACATACGTCGCACCCAACTGCAGGGCCAGCGCTACCAGATCGACGGGGCTGTCGCTGTTGATCACGCCCTTCTTGCTCTTGGAGCCACGGTCGGCCGTGGCAGAGAACTGCCCCTTGGTCAGGCCGTAGACGCCGTTGTTCTCCACGATGTAGGCCATGTTCACGCCGCGGCGCATGGCGTTGGCGAACTGGCCCAGGCCAATGGAGGCCGAGTCACCATCACCGGACACGCCCAGGTACAACAGATCACGATTGGCCAGGTTGGCGCCGGTCAGCACCGACGGCATGCGGCCATGCACGGTGTTGAAGCCGTGCGAAGCGCCGAGAAAGTAATCCGGCGTCTTGGAGCTGCAACCAATACCCGAGAGCTTGGCCACGCGGTGCGGTTCGATATCGGTTTCCCAGCATGCCTGAATGATGGCCGCCGAAATGGAATCGTGCCCACAACCGGCGCACAGCGTGGAAATACGGCCTTCGTAGTCACGCCGGGTGTAGCCCACCTTGTTGCGCGTGAGCGTGGGGTGATGCAGCCGCGGCTTGGCAATGTAAGTCATGCGTACTCCTTGGCTTGTTGGGTGGTGGCGCCAGTTGACGACGGCGTCGCCAGGCGTTGACGGATGGCGGCCGCAATGAAGCGCGCCGTGATGGGGGTACCGTCATAGTGCAGCACCCGTACCAGTTTGGCAGGATTCACATCCAGCTCGTTGATGAGCATGCTGCGCATCTGGGCATCGCGGTTCTGCTCCACGACAAACACCGTTTCGTGCGCAGCAATGAATGCATCCACCGAGTCAGGAAACGGAAACGCCTGCAAACGCAGTGCGTCCAGGTGCACGCCCTCCTCGTCCAGCACATCCAGCGCCTCGCGCATGGCCGGGGTGGTGGAGCCGAAGTAGATCACCCCCAGCGAGGTGGGTTTCTGTGCGCTGCGCAAGATGGGCTGCGGCACCAAGCTGGCAGCCGTCTTGAACTTGCGCTGCAGCCGCTCCATGTTGTAGATGTAATCCGGGCCACGCTCGGAATACATGGCATACGGGTTGCGCGTGGTACCCCGGGTGAAGTAACTGCCCTTGGTAGGGTGCGTGCCCGGCAAGGTGCGCCAGGGAATACCGTCGCCGTCCACATCTTTGTAGCGACCAAAATCCTTGCCGGCTTCCAGCTCTTCGGCCGTCATGACCTTGCCGCGGTCATACTCGCGTTCTGGGTCCCACACAAAGGGCTTGCACAGGCGCTGGTTCATGCCGATATCCAGATCGGTCATCACGAAGATGGGGGTCTGCAGCCGGTCGGCCAAATCCAGCGCGGCGGCCGAGTGGGTAAAGCACTCGTGCGGGTCTTGCGGAAAGAGCAACACGTGCTTGGTGTCGCCATGCGAGGCATAGGCACAGCACAACAGGTCGGACTGCTGGGTGCGTGTCGGCATGCCGGTGGAAGGCCCTCCACGCTGCACATTGATGATGGTGACCGGAATCTCCGCGAAGTAGGCCAGCCCAATGAATTCGGTCATGAGCGAGATACCCGGGCCGGATGTGGCCGTAAATGCGCGCGCACCATTCCAGCCCGCGCCCACCACCATGCCGATAGAGGCCAATTCGTCCTCGGCCTGCACGATGGCAAAGTTGTGCCGCCCCGTGGCCGGGTCCACACGGAACTTGTCGCAGTATTTCTGGAAAGCTTCAGGGATGGATGACGACGGCGTGATCGGATACCAGGCAGCAACGGTAGCACCGCCATACACGCAGCCCAGTGCAGCCGCGCTGTTGCCGTCGGTAAAGATCTGGTCCCCCACCTTGTCGGAACGGCGCACCTGCAAGCCAATCGGAAAGGCCAGGTGCTGCTTGACGTAATCGCGCCCCAGGTGCAGCGCCTTGATGTTCGAATCCAGCAAACGCTCCTTGCCCTTGTACTGCTCCGCAAACAGGACTTCGAACACACTGGCATCCACATCGAGCAGCACCGACAGGGCACCCACGTAGATGATGTTCTTGAACAGCTGGCGCTGGCGTGGGTCGGTGTAGGCGGCGTTGGTGATCTCGGTCAGCGGCACGGCGATGGTGTGCACGTCTTCACGCAGCTTGTTCGGTGGCAAGGGCCGGGTGCTGTCGTAAAACAGGTAGCCACCGGGCTCGATTTCGGCAATGTCCGCATCCCAGGTCTGCGGGTTCATGGCCACCATCATGTCCACGCCACCGCGACGACCGTGGTAGCCTTTTTCGCACACACGGGCCTCGTACCAGGTGGGCATACCCTGGATGTTGCTGGGGAAGATGTTACGTGGACTGACCGGCACGCCCATGCGCATCACGGCCTTGACGAACAACTCGTTGGCCGATGCCGAGCCCGAACCGTTGACGTTGGCAAACTTGATGACGAAATCGTTGATGGCTTCAATGCGTTTCATGCCAGCTCCTTGTGTGCGCTATGGGCATCGCGGCAGCGTGGCCCCGCTTGCGTGGTGTTGAGCAAAAACTTCTGCATGTCCCATGCGCCGGTGGGGCAGCGTTCGGCGCACAGGCCACAGTGCAGGCACACGTCTTCGTCCTTGACCATGATGCGCCCGGTCTTGAGTTCGGGCGATACGTACAAGGCCTGATCCAGATTGCGGGCGGGTGCCTTCAGGCGCGTACGCAGATCGGCTTCGTCGCCGTTGGCGGTAAAGGTGATGCAGTCCATAGGGCATATGTCCACGCAGCCATCGCACTCGATGCACAAATCGCGGTTGAAGACCGTCTGCACATCACAATTGAGACAGCGGCTGGCTTCCTTGAACGCCGTGGCGGCGTCAAACCCCAACTCCACTTCCACGCGAATATTGGCCAAGGCAGTTTCGGCAGCGGCCCAGGGCACCTTGAAGCGCACGTCGTTGGAGACATCGTTGCGGTAGCTCCATTCGTGGATACCCATCTTCTGCGACAACAGGCGCGTCAACGGTGCGGGTCGCTGCGCCACGGCTTCGCCGTGCAGGAAGCGATCAATCGATACTGCCGCCTCGTGCCCCTGTGCCACGGCCGTGATGATGTTCTTGGGGCCCAATGCCGCATCCCCGCCAAAGAACACGTTGGGCAAGGTGGACTGGAAGGTCGCTTGGCTCAACACCGGCAAGCCCCATTTGTCGAATGCAATGCCGCAGTCACGCTCAATCCAGGGAAATGCGTTTTCCTGCCCCACGGCCACCAGCACCTCGTCACACGCCACAAATACATCGGGCTCACCGGTGGGTACCAGGCTGCGTCGACCCTTGGCGTCGTACTCGGCCCGCACGATTTCAAACGTCATGCCCGTCAAGCGCCCATTGTCATGTTCAAACGTCTTGGGCACGTGGAAGTTCAGGATGGGAATGCCTTCGTGCTGGGCGTCCTCTTTTTCCCAGGGTGAGGCCTTCATTTCATCGAAACCACTGCGCACGATGACCTTGACGTCGACTCCACCCAGGCGCCGCGCAGAGCGGCAGCAGTCCATGGCCGTATTACCGCCGCCCAGCACGATCACGCGGGGTGCCGCGCTGGTGATGTGGCCAAACGAAACCGATGCCAGCCAATCAATGCCGATATGGATATGCGCTGCAGCCTCTTGGCGCCCCGGTATCTCCAGGTCGCGCCCACGTGGTGCACCGCTACCCACAAAAATGGCATCAAAACCCTGGCCCAGCAAGTCCTTGAGCGACTCCACGCGCTGGCCGCTCTTGAAGTCCACACCCAGGTTCAGGACGTAACCGGTCTCCTCGTCGATCACCGATTCGGGCAGGCGAAAGCGCGGAATCTGCGAACGCATGAACCCACCGGCCTTGGCCTCGCCGTCAAATACCGTGACCGCGTAGCCCAACGGAGCCAGGTCGCGCGCCACCGTCAGCGATGCCGGGCCCGCGCCCACACAGGCCACGCGCTTGCCGTTGGGCTGCGCCACCGCAGGCATACGGCTGCGCACTTCGTCCTTGTGGTCGGCCGCAACCCGCTTGAGTCGGCAAATGGCCACCGGCTCCGGCTTCTCGCCGTTGTTTTCTTCCACGCGCCCTCGGCGGCAGGCGGGTTCACAGGGGCGGTCACAGGTGCGACCCAGAACTCCAGGGAAGACGTTGGACACCCAGTTGATCAGGTAGGCATCGCTGTAGCGTCCCTGGCCGATCAGGCGGATGTACTCCGGTACGGGTGTGTGGGCCGGGCAGGCCCATTGGCAATCGACCACCTTGTGAAAGTAGTCGGGATGAGACGTATCAACGCTATGCAAGGCAGCCTCCTGGTGGACGCCCCAAAAACAGACAGATTCGAGGGCTCGTGCCCAGTCTACGGCCAGCGCGAATCAACTCCGTTCGGGTTATCCCGCACGCCCCGACTCAACTGCTGATTTTCTGATCGGCGTCAAGCCATCACCATTGAAACCATCAACCCCGCACTGAGAAAAACTGCAAGATGCGCCCCAGTACATCGCCATGCCCATTGGTAGCGGTGCCGGCCTGGTCCAGCAGGGCCTGGCGCTCACGGTTGCGGGCTTCCAGAATGGCCGACATCTCTCGCGCAATCTCGGGGCGTTTTTCCAGGATCTGCGCGAATCCGGCTTTATCCAGCCGATAGCAATCCACCGCAGTCACAGCCACCACCGTGGCACTGCGTGGCTCACCGGTCAGCATGCCCATTTCCCCGAAGAAAGCACCGTCGCGCAGCGTGGAAATCTGGATGCGGCCCTTGGGGCTGTCCATCAACACCTTGGCTTCGCCCCGGATGATGAGGTACAACCAATGGGCCACATTGCCCTGGCTGGTGATGATGTCGCCCGCTGCAAAAGGCGCATGCACCAGGTGCGCGGCCAGTGCCTGCTGCTCTTCGGCAGGCAAGTTGGCAAACAGCACGGTGCTTCGGATGGCGTCCACCCGGCGAGCCATTTCCTTGTGGTCGGCTGCCGTGCGCCAATTCTCGTTCTCTTTGATCATCAGCCGCTCTTCCAGGGGCACGCCCAAGCGAACACCCGCTCGCGCAAGTGCAGCCAGCGCGTGGACACGAACTGCGGAATCCGTGGGATCGTCCTGGCGCGGATCGGAAAGCCAGTAGCGCAGCACATAGCGGCAGTACCCCGCAGCCACTTCGAACAAGATGGCACTCGGCGGCGGATCTTTCAGCACATGGGCAATCTCGGCGTCCTTGACGGCATGCTCCAGCGCAGCAATCACGGCGTCGGGCGAAGCAGTTGGTTCAATGCTGAACTGCACCGCACGACGCCAGGCATACAACGCATCATCCGAACCGCGAATCACCGTAAAGCGGTTCTTCATCAGCCAACTGTTGGGGACCATCACCAGTTCCCGATTGCGGGTTTCGATCGACGTGAAGCGCCAGTGCACATCGGTCACGCGTCCGCTCACGTCGTCCAACCGTACCCAATCCCCTACGCGCAGGGAGTTGTCCAGCTGCAACGTCACCCCACCGAGCACATTGCCCAGGGTGTCTTGCATGGAAAACGCCAGCACCGCGGTAATCACCGCAGAAGTCGCAAACAGTTGGGTGGGGTCCACGCCCAGCAGCCGCAACCAAAAAAACCCCCAGGCCAGCGCCAGTGCGGTGAACGTGAGGTCATGCGCGATGCGCGGCACATGCAAGCCCAGCGCGGGTAATGCAACCCGAAACACCAGACCCGTAGCCAGATGCGCAATGGCCAGTCCACCCAGAACCGATGCCAGCCCCAATGCCAGCGCCACCAATTGCGGATACGACATTGCCTGCGTGCCCGCCCAGAACGCCAACGCTGACAGCAGCGCCAGCACCCAGGTCAGGCGCAGTGCGCGCCGCTGCGCCGGAAGCGCAATGCGCAACACCAATGTCACAGCGCACACCGCCGCCAGGGACATCCACACCTGAGCCTGCCGCGCCAAAACCAAATCCAGAACGTCCACCATCGCCATCGCTCCCGATACCCTGAACACCCCAAATGCCCAGTATCCATGCAAAAAGGCCCTTCACGGGCCTTTTTGGGGATGCTGCGAGAACCGATTACCGGCTTTGCCCTGGGTGGGCCATCTGCGAATAAGCTTTCACCACCTCGGGCGGCGCCTGCACCAATTCGATCAGCACGCCCTCACCGGCAATGGGAAACTGCTCGTTGGCCTTGGGGTGCAGAAAGCAGATGTCATACCCCGCAGCGCCCTGGCGGATACCACCGGGCGCAAAGCGCACGCCCTGGGCGGTCAGCCACTCCACTGCGGTGGGCAAATCGTCCACCCACAGGCCGACGTGGTTGAGCGGTGTGGTGTGTACCGCTGGCTTGCCGTCCGGGTCCAGCGGCTGCATCAGGTCCACTTCGACCTTGAACGCACCGGCTCCCAAGGTACAGATGTCCTCATCCACGTTTTCGCGCTCGCTCTTGTAGGTGCCCGACACCTCCAGGCCGAACATGTCTACCCACAGGGTCTTGAGGCGATCCTTGGACAGGCCACCAATGGCGATTTGCTGAATGCCCAGCACATGGAAAGGACGCTTCATCACACGAACTCCACAATCGGTTGATCCACGGTCAGCGACTCACCCTTGGTGGCCAGCACCTTGCCCACCACGCCATCGGCCGCTGCAAAAAGCACATTCTCCATCTTCATGGCCTCGATCACGGCCACTCGCTCACCCGCTTGCACCTTCTGCCCCGGCACCACTGCCACGTCCACCAGCAAGCCGGGCATGGGCGAAAGCACGTAGCGGCTCATGTCGGGCGGCGCCTTGTGCGGCATGAGTTGGTGCAGTTCGGCCATGCGTGGCGACACCACCAGGGCATCGATGCGCGTGCCATTGTGCTGCAGGCGCAGGCACAGCGGGTTTTTGGGCGTGCCACGCTCGACCTGGGCGGTGAATGGCGTGCCATTGACCGTGCCGGTGATAGCCACGTCGTTGATGCGTGATGCACTACGAATTTCATAGCTAGCAGCCCCCACTCGCACGCGGGCAAAGCCGGTTTCGCCCACGAATTCGTCTACATGCACCGGGGTGTAGGCGTGGTTGCCATCGGCAGCCAGCGTGACCACCACGTAGTCTTTACCGGCATTTACGGCATAGCCGGGCAACTGGCCGGTGATGGTGGTTGCGCGTTCCCGCGATTTGCGCCGCACGAAGGCCGCCAGCGCCTGCAGGAAGGATGGGTCTTCGTGCGGCACGTCTTCGGCGGCAAAGCCCTTGGCATAGTGCTCGGCAATAAAGCCCGTGTTGAAATGCCCCGACACGAACTTGGGGTGCGCCAGCAGTGCAGCCTGGAACGGGATGTTGGAGCTGATGCCGCGAATCACAAAACCGTTGAGGGCTTCGCGCATCTTGGCGATGGCGTCATTGCGGTCGATGCCGTGCACGATGAGCTTGGCAATCATCGAGTCGTAATACATCGGAATCTCGCCGCCCTCCATCACGCCGGTATCCACCCGCACACCTAGCAAGTCCTGGGTATTGGCCTGCGACATGGTTTGCGGTGGTGGCGCAAAGCGCACCAGGCGTCCGGTGCTGGGCAGGAAGTTGCGAAACGGATCCTCGGCATTGATGCGGCATTCCATGGCCCAGCCATTGCGCTTGACATCGGCCTGGGTGATGGGGAGCTTCTCGCCCGCTGCTACGCGGATCATCAGCTCCACCAGGTCCAGCCCGGTAATGCACTCGGTCACCGGGTGCTCCACCTGCAGGCGGGTGTTCATCTCCAGGAAGTAGAAGTCCTGGTCTTTGCCCACCACGAACTCCACCGTGCCAGCGCTCTGGTATTTCACCGCCTTGGCCAAGGCGACGGCTTGTTCACCCATGGCCTTGCGTGTGGCCTCGCTAATGAAGGGGCTGGGCGCCTCTTCAATCACCTTCTGGTGGCGGCGCTGGATGGAACACTCGCGTTCGTTCAGGTACACCACGTTGCCGTGGGAATCACCCAGCACCTGGATTTCGATGTGACGAGGTTCCAGCACATATTTCTCGATGAAGACGCGGTCATCACCAAAGCTGTTGCGAGCTTCGTTGCGGCAGGAGGTGAAGCCTTCAAACGCTTCCTTGTCATTGAAGGCCACGCGCAGACCCTTACCGCCGCCGCCAGCGCTGGCTTTGATCATCACGGGGTAGCCAATGCCCTTGGCAATTTCCACGGCGCGCTCAGCCGATTCGATGGCGTCGTTGTAGCCAGGAATGGTGCTCACCTTGGCTTCGTTGGCCAGCTTCTTGGAGGCGATCTTGTCACCCATGGCGGCAATGCTGAAGTGCCGTGGACCGATGAAGGCAATGCCCTCATCTTCACAGCGTTTGGCAAAAGCTTCGTTCTCGCTCAGGAAGCCGTAGCCTGGATGCACGGCCTGGGCGCCGGTCTGCTTGCAAGCCTCGATGATCTTGTCGGCCAGCAGGTAGCTTTCCCGGCTGGGCGGCGGCCCCAGGCGCACGGCCTCGTCGGCCAGCATGACATGGCGGGCATCCTTGTCAGCATCGGAATAGACCGCAACGGTCTTGATGCCCATCTTGCGGGCGGTGGCAATGACGCGGCAGGCGATCTCGCCACGGTTGGCAATGAGGATTTTGGTAAACATGGTCGGTGATCCTTTTCGTATTCTTCGCGGTGATCAGAGAGGAATGTTCCCGTGCTTGCGCCACGGGTTTTCCAGCTTCTTGTCCTTGAGCATCACCAGGCTACGGCAGATGCGCTTGCGGGTTTCGTGCGGCAGGATCACGTCGTCAATGAAGCCACGCGCACCCGCCACGAACGGGTTGGCAAAGCGGGCTTTGTATTCGGCCTCTTTGGCAGCCAGCTTCTCGGGGTCGCCCTTGTCTTCGCGGAAGATGATTTCCACCGCGCCCTTGGCGCCCATCACCGCGATTTCGGCATTGGGCCAAGCCAGGTTCACGTCGCCGCGCAGATGCTTGGAGGCCATCACATCGTATGCACCGCCATAGGCCTTGCGGGTAATCACCGTGATCTTGGGCACGGTGCACTCGGCGTACGCGTACAACAGCTTGGCGCCGTGCTTGATGATGCCGCCGTATTCTTGAGAAGTGCCGGGCATGAAGCCGGGCACATCGACAAAAGTGACCACGGGGATGTTGAACGCGTCGCAGAAGCGCACGAAGCGCGCGGCCTTGATGGAGCTCTTGATGTCCAGGCAACCTGCCAGCACCAGGGGCTGGTTGGCCACGATGCCGATGGTCTGGCCATCCATGCGGGCAAAGCCGATCAGGATGTTCTTGGCGTACTCCGGCTGGATCTCGAAAAAGTCGCCATCGTCCACCGTCTTGACGATCAGCTCCTTCATGTCGTAGGGCTTGTTGGGGTTGTCCGGCACCAGCGTGTCCAGGCTCTTTTCCATGCGATCGATCGGGTCGCCGCTCTTGCGTACGGGGGCCTTCTCGCGGTTGCTCAAAGGCAGGTAGTTGTAGAGGCGGCGCAGCATCAGCAGCGCTTCCACGTCGTTCTCGAAGGCCAGGTCGGCCACGCCGCTCTTGGTGGTGTGGGTGACGGCGCCGCCCAGTTCTTCGGCGGTCACTTCCTCGTGCGTCACGGTCTTCACCACTTCGGGGCCAGTGACGAACATGTAGGAGCTGTCCTTCACCATGAAGATGAAGTCGGTCATGGCGGGCGAGTACACCGCGCCACCGGCCGACGGGCCCATGATCATGCTGATCTGCGGGATCACGCCGCTGGCCATCACGTTGCGCTGGAACACGTCGGCATAACCGCCCAGGGAGGCCACGCCTTCCTGGATGCGGGCGCCGCCCGAATCGTTCAGACCGATCACCGGGGCGCCAACCTTCATGGCCTGGTCCATGATCTTGCAAATTTTCTCGGCATGCGCTTCGGAGAGTGCGCCGCCGAACACGGTGAAATCCTGGCTGAACACAAACACCAGGCGACCGTTGATCATGCCGTAGCCGGTGACCACGCCGTCGCCAGGGATCTTGTTGTCGGCCATACCGAAGTCCACGCAGCGGTGCTCAACGAACATGTCCCACTCTTCAAACGTGCCTTCGTCCAGCAGCAGTTCGATGCGCTCACGCGCTGTCAGCTTGCCCTTTTTGTGCTGGGCGTCGATGCGTTTTTGGCCACCCCCTAAGCGCGCCAGTTCGCGCTTGGCTTCCAGTTGTTCCAGAATGTCGTGCATGGTTTCCTTCTTTCGGGTGAGTAGGGATTGGGTTGACGATTTACTACTGTATTGATAGCTGCTTACGCTGTGTTTTGGAGGGCTGCAAGCAGATTTCGTGCTGCAGTGGAGGCGGCGATACGCCCGGCCTCCACGTCGCGGGTGACTTCGGGCAGGCGCGCGCGCACCACCGGGTTTTGGCGAAACGCCAACTTGAGTCCGGCATCAATGCGCTCCCACATCCAGGCCAGCGCCTGGTGCTGGCGGCGCGCCGCGATCTGACCGTTGGCCTGACCCAGTGCTTGAAATTCGCACACGGCCTCCCAGAAGCGGTCGACCCCTTGGGCCTGCAAGGCACTGATCTGAATGACTTTGGGACTCCATGCAGCAACTGCGGCATGCGGCGCATGGGGTTCATGCCCGTGGTGATGGCTACCCATCAGACCCAGCAGCCGCAGCGACGAATTGATCTGCGCCCGGGCGCGTGTAGCGGCGTCGGGGTCGATATCAGCTTTGTTGATGACCACCAGGTCCGTCAACTCCATCACGCCCTTCTTGATGGCCTGAAGGTCGTCGCCGGCATTGGGCAGCTGCAACAACACGAACATGTCGGTCATGCCGTGCACGGCCGTCTCGCTCTGGCCCACGCCCACGGTTTCCACTATCACGATGTCGTAGCCGGCTGCCTCGCAGACCAGCATCGCCTCGCGCGTCTTCTCGGCCACGCCGCCCAGGGTACCGCCACTGGGGCTGGGGCGGATGTAGGCCTCCTCGCGCACCGACAGCTGCTCCATGCGGGTCTTGTCACCCAGGATGGAACCGCCCGACACGCTGCTGGACGGGTCAATGGTCAGCACGGCCACACGGTGGCCCTGTGCGATGAGGTACAGGCCCAATGCCTCAATGAAGGTGCTCTTGCCCACGCCGGGCACACCGCTGATGCCCAGGCGCAGGGACTGGCCCGTGTGCGGCAGCAGGGCCGTGAGCAGTTCATCAGCCTGGGCGCGGTGGTCGGCACGCGTGCTCTCCAGCAACGTGATGGCCTTGGCCACGGCGCGACGCTGCGCCAGACCGCTGGTGCCGGTGATGGACTGCGCGCTGATCATGTTGCTGGGCTTGAATGGGTGCGCCACCGACGGGTGCACAGGCTCACGCGGTGGCCAGGTTCTTCTCGATCTGCGTCAGCACTTCGCGCGCCGACACGGGGATAGGCGTGCCGGGTCCGAAGATGCCCTTGACGCCTGCAGCGTTCAGGAAGTCGTAGTCCTGGCGCGGGATCACACCACCGACAAAGACCACGATGTCGTCTGCGCCCTGCTTCTTCAGCTCGGCGATGATGGCCGGCACCAGTGTCTTGTGGCCGGCCGCCAGGGTGGACACGCCCACGGCGTGCACGTCGTTCTCGATGGCCTGGCGGGCGCATTCCTCCGGGGTCTGGAACAGCGGGCCCATGTCCACGTCATAGCCCAGATCCGCAAAGGCCGTGGCCACCACTTTGGCGCCGCGGTCATGTCCGTCCTGGCCCAGCTTGCTGATCATCACGCGCGGGCGGCGGCCCTCACGTTCGGCAAAGGCGGCAATATCGGCTTTGAGCGCATTCCAGTATTCCATGGTGTCCCCCTTGGCGGAGTCGTAGGCGGCGGCGTACACCCCGGAAACCTTGTTGGTGTCGGCGCGGTGGCGGCCAAAGGCCTTCTCCATGGCGTCGGACACTTCGCCCACAGTGGCGCGCAGGCGGATGGCCTTGATGGACAGATCCAGCAGATTGCCAGCGCCGGACTTTGCTGCAGAAGTGATAGCAGCCAATGCAGCATTGACGAGGGCGGAGTCGCGTTTTTGCTTGATAGCGTTCAGGCGAGCGATCTGCGAATCACGCACCGCCATGTTGTCGATGTCGCGGGCTTCGATCAGGTCTTCGTTCTTCAGCTTGTACTTGTTGACGCCGACAATCACGTCCTGACCAGAGTCGATGCGGGCCTGCTTGTCGGCCGCGGCGGCTTCGATCTTGAGCTTGGCCCAGCCGCTGTCCACGGCCTTGGTCATGCCGCCCATGGCCTCAACTTCTTCGATGATCTTCCAGGCGGCGTCGGCCATGTCCTGAGTCAGCTTTTCCATCATGTAGCTGCCAGCCCAGGGATCGATCACGTTGGTGATGTGGGTTTCTTCCTGGATGATGAGCTGGGTGTTGCGGGCGATGCGGGCGCTGAACTCGGTGGGCAGCGCGATGGCCTCGTCGAAGGAATTGGTGTGCAGGGACTGCGTGCCGCCGAACACCGCGGCCATGGCTTCGATGGTGGTGCGCACCACGTTGTTGTAGGGGTCCTGCTCGGTCAGGCTCCAGCCGCTGGTCTGGCAGTGGGTGCGCAGCATCAGGCTCTTGGGGTTCTGGGCATTGAAGCCCTTCATGATGCGGCACCACAAGAGGCGCGCGGCACGCATCTTGGCCACTTCCAGGTAAAAGTTCATGCCGATGGCCCAGAAGAAGGACAGACGACCGGCGAAGTCGTCCACGTCCATGCCCTTGGCAATGGCTGTCTTCACGTATTCCTTGCCGTCGGCCAGGGTGAAGGCCAGTTCCAGCGCCTGGTTGGCACCGGCTTCCTGCATGTGGTAGCCCGAGATCGAGATCGAGTTGAACTTCGGCATGTTCTTGGCCGTGTACTCGATGATGTCGCCGATGATGCGCATCGACGGCTCGGGCGGGTAAATGTAGGTGTTGCGCACCATGAACTCTTTCAGAATGTCGTTCTGAATCGTTCCGGAGAGCTTGTCCTGGCTCACGCCCTGCTCTTCTGCCGCCACCACATAGCCGGCCAGCACCGGCAGCACGGCGCCATTCATGGTCATGGAGACGCTCACCTTGTCCAGCGGGATCTCGTTGAACAGGATCTTCATGTCCTCCACCGAGTCGATGGCCACACCGGCCTTGCCCACGTCGCCCGTCACACGGGGATGGTCCGAGTCGTAACCGCGGTGGGTGGCCAGGTCGAATGCGACGGACACACCCTGCCCGCCCGCTGCCAGTGCCTTGCGGTAGAAGGCATTGGACTCTTCGGCGGTGGAGAAGCCTGCGTACTGGCGGATGGTCCAGGGGCGCACCGCGTACATGGTGGCCTGTGGGCCGCGCAGGAAGGGCTCAAAGCCCGGCAGCGTATCGGCGTAGGGAAGATTGGCCGTGTCCGCTGCCGTATAGAGCGGCTTGACGGTGATGCCGTCGGGCGTGACCCAGTTCAGCGCATCCACGTTGCCACCAGGCGCCGACTTGGCGGCCGCTTTGGCCCAGGCTTCCAACGTGGCGGTATTGAATTCGGATTTTGGTTCGGTCATGGCATTTCCCGGTTAAGCCGCAATGGTGATCCTTTTTGGCCACCAGGCCAATACGCGGCGCTGCAAAGACTATATTATGCATAATTATGAATGCAAAATATTGATTCCAGCTTACAATCGCGTCATGGTTGAAACCCTGTCCCCCCCCACCGCCGCCCAATCGCTTGCGCCGCGCGCGCTGTATGTGGAGGTGGCCGAGCGTCTGCGCCAGCGCATCTTCAAGCGCGAGCTGGAGCCGGGCAGCTGGATCGACGAGCTGCGCATTGCCGAGGAATACGGCATCAGCCGCACCCCCTTGCGCGAAGCTCTCAAGGTGCTGGCGGCCGAGGGCTTGGTGACCATGAAGGTGCGCCGCGGCGCCTATGTCACCGAAGTCTCTCCGCGCGACCTGGCCGATGTGTACCACCTGCTGAGCCTGCTGGAGAGCGACGCCGCAGCCGTGGTAGCACGCACCGCCACCGATACCGAACTGGCCGAACTGCAAGCCCTGCATCAGGAGCTGGAGGCTGCCGCCAACCCTGGTCAGCACGGCAGCGCCAACACGGACGCATTCTTTGCCGTAAATGAACGCTTCCATATGCGCCTGCTGGAAATCGCCAACAACCGCTGGCGCGATCAGATGGTGGCCGACCTGCGCAAGGTGATGAAGCTCAACCGCCATAGCTCACTCTTCAAGACCGGGCGCATCCAGGAGTCGCTGCAGGAGCACCGCGCCATTATGGCTGCCTTGGGTGCGCGCGATGCCGACGCCACGGCACAACGCATGCGCGAGCACTTTGCCAACGGTTTGCAGGCGGCGGCGCAGTAATTTCCGCGAATTGCGGCTCCTGGCTTCTTCGAACCATCCGGGGTTGGATCGGCGGGTCCCGACCCATGCCCAGCAAGAAGCAAGGGCACTACTGGGCGAACCCAATCAGAGGTTGACCGTCGTGACGCATACGTGGCTGTGCTGCACCCCCGTCTTGGGCATGCGATAGTTGAAACACGGCCACAGTGCTCACCAGTTCCTGTGCTCGCGTTTTCAGGCTGCTCGCGGCGGCGGCCATTTCCTCGACCAGCGCGGCATTTTGCTGCGTAGCCTGATCCATTTGCATGACGGCTTCACCGACTTGTGAAACACCCTGGCTCTGTTCCGTGCTGGCGGCGCTGATTTCACTCATCAAGTCAGCCACCCGCCGAATACCGCCCACCACCTCAGCCATCGTGGTACCCGCCTGATCCACCAATACCGTGCCGTGTTCGACCCGCTCCACACTGGCATTGATCAAGGACTTGATTTCCTTGGAGGCCGTGGCGGAGCGTCCTGCCAATGCACGCACTTCCGTGGCAACCACCGCAAAGCCACGCCCCTGTTCGCCCGCTCGGGCCGCCTCCACGGCAGCGTTCAGCGCCAATATATTCGTCTGGAACGCGATGCTGTCAATCACGCTGATGATGTCCGATATCTTCCTTGAAGATTCGTTGATGCCCTGCATGGTGGCGACCACCTGGGCCACGACTTCGCCACCGCGCACCGCCGTGTTGCTGGCACTCAGTGCCAGTTGGTTGGCTTGGCGGGCACTATCGGCGTTTTGCTTCACGGTGGCGCTGAGTTGCTCCATGGAGGACGCGGTTTGCTCCAGCGCACTTGCCTGGCTTTCGGTGCGGGCACTCAAATCGTTGTTGCCTTGTGCGATCTCCGCGCTCGCCGTGGCAACACCTTCAGCCGCCTGCCGAACCTTGGAAACCACCTGGCCCAGGTTTTGCTGCATGGCTTGCATTGACCCCAGCAAATGCGCCACCTCATCCTGACCGTCTCGGTGAATAGCTTGGCTCAGATCACCTTGGGCAACTGCGTCCGAGACATCGATCGCATGCCCCATGGCGCGCGAGATACCACGGATGAGGGTTATTCCAAACAAAACGGCAAACAAAACGCCCAGCACAATCGACCCAATGGCTACCGCCTGGATGGTGGCGTAACGCGCAACAGCCGCGTCGTATTCACGCTTGGCTTCGTCGAGTTCGAACTTGAGAAGTTTCTGAATCCCGGTACCGACCGGAACGTACAGTGGCCGAATTTTCTCCACCACCAGGCGGCTTAGTGTTGCGGCATCATTCGCCCGCAGGGCCGCCACGGCGGGCTGCAGGCCCTCGTTGATAAACACCGTACGGCTTTGCGTAAAGGCTTGCGTCAACGCGGCCTCTTCATTCGCCTTTTCAGTCGCCGCATAGTCCTTGGCAAGCTGCGCAATGGCCGCTAAATTTGTCTCTACCTCTGCCAAGCTGCTGGCAAAGATTTCCGGCTGGGGAGTGA
Organism: Rhodoferax sp.; assembly: GCA_046348185.1. Taxonomy (GTDB): domain Bacteria; phylum Pseudomonadota; class Gammaproteobacteria; order Burkholderiales; family Burkholderiaceae_C; genus Allorhodoferax. Next base: position 1,326,294 of record JAXMER010000013.1, read on the forward strand.
CCAAGGCTACCGCAATGGCAAGCCGAGTGCGCAATTGCCGCTCATTGATTTCCGCAAGCTGGCCGGTGGCAACCAGACGGTTGTCATAAATGGTCTGAATCGCATGGTTGGCCTTGCTGATACCCAACAACCCAATAGAGCCAACAACAATCAACAGCGCCGACATCACACCAATCAGCATAGTCAAGCGGGTGGAAATCTTCAGGCGATTCATGTTCCAAGTCCTTCCAGGTTGTTGGTGCCAGTCCCCATGGTCTGGGTCACCAATGCTTCGAATTGAGCCAGCGGCATGGGGCGGCCTGCAAAAAAACCTTGATAGCTCAGGCACCCCAGGCGTTCCAGCAGTACACGCTGACTTTCCGTTTCCACGCCTTCTGCGATGACCGCCACACCCAAGCTATTGGCCATGCCAATGATGGTTTGCACAATCACGGCGTCATTGCGGTTTTGGGTAATCTGGCTGACAAAGCTGCGGTCGATCTTGAGCTGCGCAATGGGCAGTCGATTCAGTTGCGACAACGAGGAGTAGCCGGTTCCGAAGTCATCCATGGAAAACTGGATGCCCAACGCATTCAGTGTCTTCATCTTGGTGATGGTGTCCTCCACGTTGTGCAGGACCAGGCTTTCGGTCAGTTCCAGTTTCAGTCGGCTGGTGTCAATACCGGTCTCCTGGCTGATCTGTTGCACCAGGTTTGCAAAATCCACCTGCCGGAATTGCCGCGCGCTGACGTTGACGCTGAGTAACAAACCTCGCGTACTTGGGTTGCTTTGCCACCGCTTGAGTTGCTCGCAGGCGCTACGCAACACCCATTCGCCAATCGACACGATCAGGCCCGACTCCTCGGCGATGGGAATGAACTCCATCGGCCCGACCAGGCCGCGCGCTGGATGACGCCAGCGCAACAGCACCTCGGCACCCAGCACCTGGTTGGTGTTATCGACCTGCACCTGGTAGAACAGCTCCAGTTGGCGCTGGGGCAGCGCCTGGCGCAGGTCTACTTCCAAGGCCAGCCGGGATTCCAGCGCCGTCTGGATCTGCAGATCAAAGAAGCGCTGATTGTCCCGCCCGGCAGCCTTGGCCTGGTACATGGCCAGGTCAGCACGCTTGAGCAAATCGTCGATGGTGGTGCCATGGTCCAGAAAAAGACTAATGCCGATGCTGGCCGTTTTCTCGTGCGGCTGTCCACCCAACCAAAAGGGTTCACGAATGGCGTGCAGAACCTTCTCGCCAATGCCCTCAGCCTGCACCGCTGCCACGCTGACGTCGGCATCCAATCCCTCGAGCACCACTACAAATTCGTCTCCGCCCAAGCGCGCCACGGTATCAGTCTGGCGCAGGCAGCCTTGGATACGCCGGGCAGCTTGCACCAGCAAGTCGTCTCCCACCTGGTGACCCATGCCGTCGTTGATGGTCTTGAAGTTGTCCAAATCCAGCATCAACAACGCACCGTAAACTTGGTTGCGGGCACTGGCGTTCAATGCCAGTTGCAGCCGCTCACGCAGCAAGCGCCGGTTGGGTAGCTGGGTTAGCGGATCGTAGAACGCCAGCTTATGAATGGCAGTCTCATCGGCACCCAATTTGCTCTGCATGACCTGCAAGGCGCGCATGACCTCGCTGATTTCGTCGGCACCCTCAATCCGAATGGGCGTGTCGTAATGGCCGCTCGATATCCGATCAAAAGTGTCGATCACACGGTGCAGCGGACGCACAATGGAGCGGATCAACAACACCCCAAGCCCAATCATCAGCAGCATCGACGCCAGCAACGCACCCAAGCCCAGCACCTGCGTGCGCTGGTAACGCTCGATTCCGACTTGGTAGGCGGCGTGTGCAAAATCGAACTGCAACTGACTCAGTGCCTCAAGCTGCGGCTCCAATTCGCTGAAGAATTGGCCCCCCAACGCCGCCGCGTGCTGAGCGGCCGCATAGTTGTTGGTGCGCAACGCGGCAATGGCCGGGTCCAGAGCCTGACTGATATACAACGCACGCTTGATCGCAAAGCGCGCAGCCAGGTCAGACTCTTGCGATGGCAGCGAGCGCTGGTTGTAGGCCTGCCAGTGTGCACTGATGCGTTCGATGTTGCGCTCAATTGCGTCGGCACATGCATTGGCCGTGTCAGCGTTCATCACCAGTCGCGGCGCAGTGCCACGTTGTCCCTGCAAGGTAACCGCACTCAGGGCAGACTGCAGGATAAATCGGTTATAGATGATGAGCTGATGAATGTGCGCGAGCTCGCGCACCGGCACCATGCGCTCCTCGTACACGGTATGCAGGCTCTCATTGGATGCTCTGAGGCCCAGGATGCCAAAAACCGTGAGCAGCACAGCAACCGTCCCGCCTACCACCATCAAGACGGCAAGCCTTTTACCCAGGGAGTGGCGCAAGTACACACGATGCGCCAACGCGTGCAACGGCGCACCTGCGTGCGGCTGCGGAGTTGCGAGATCGACGGTGACGTCTTCGCCGTGCTGGAACATGCATGCAACCCGTTGTGCACGGGTAGGGTTTTAATGTCCTCTGCTGCACACGCGGTGCAGTCAGTCCAACGAGGCATGTTCTGGGCCTCAGGGCTCGACGCCGGGTTCCAGGGCAAATCGAATGGGTATTTTTAGCGAACTATGGGCAAACCGTCAATCGCCAACACACCTGCAGCGGTAGCGCAACGTGGCTCACACTATCGTTCGGCGGGGTTTGGCATAGCACTCAGATTGAGGGCTTCGCGTGCAGCAATGGTTTCGCTGGCCAAGTCGGAGAGTTTGCGTTGTTTGGCACGCGCCGTGTCGCGCAACAACTGGAATGCCTGTTGGCGGCCCAGCCTGAATTCCACCATCAGTATCCCCGTTGCAATATTGATACTACGATCACCCTGAAGCGCTTGCTGCAGTTGTTCGCGCGTTTGACGTAGTTCGCTTAACTCGTTGGCACGCGCCAGCGCCGCCTCGATGGTCGGAAGCAGTTGGGCCGTATCCAGAGGTTTGATGGCGTAACCCAAGGCACCGTGGCGCGTCGCGTGGGCCACCATTTGCGAATCGCTGTACGCACTGAGCACCATAAACGGGATATGGTCGAGTTCCCGCAAACGCTCCGCCAAAAACAAGCCGTCTCGCCCTGGCATGCGCATGTCAAGGACGGCCAGGTCCGGACGCAATCCTCCTGCCAACTGGGCTTCCGCCTCTTCCGCCGATTCGGCCACCCCCACCTGGTAGCCGGCTTGCTCAAGACCGACAGACAAGGTACTGAGCACCAGGCGGTCATCGTCAACCAGGAGTAAGTGCTTGGAAGTCGTCAGAATCGGTGAAGCAGTCACAGTACACAGTCCTTGGTGAAGTCGATGACGGGAGCCTGTACCAGCAATGTAGTGACCACCTGGGTGCCAACCTGCTGATGGTCCAGCCGTGCGCCGCTACGTGGTAACAGGCTGTTGATGAGTTTGAGGCCCGCTTGCGTGTGCCGCCCGCGCTGATCCGGACCGGGCAGTTGACCCGTGTTGGTGATGGTAACAAGCACTTGGTCGGGCCGGTCGCCTTGGTGTAGCACCACGTGGGCATCGCCATGCGCCTTGCCACCGTGTTTGACGGCGTTGTGAATCAGCTCATTAAGCACCAGCGCCATCGGCACAGCCTCGGTTTCCGTCAGCACGCAGGAACAACCGGGTGGGGGCAGGTCCACCACCACCGGCGTCTGCCAGAGCGCACTGACTTCGCTGGCAATGGCTTGCACCAACTCGCAAAGATGCACCGACGAGGCCTGAGTGCGTCCACGCAACCCGTGGATCACCGAAATGCCTTGCACCTGGCCGATGGCCTGCTGGATGGGTTCAGCGGTAGCAGGGTTGTTTTGGGCGCACTGGCGCAACATACCAATGACGCCTTGCAGACTGTTTTTGACGCGGTGGTGCACCTCGCGCACAAGGGCCTCCCGATGCGCCGCTTCGGCCGACTGGCGCATCGCCTCTTGCTCTTTCTCGTTGCTGATATCAACGTGGGTCAATACGTAGTGTGTGATGGTGCCCCCCGTATCTCTGACCGCGGTGCCGGTGAACCATTGGGGGCGCACCTCACCGTCCTTGCGACGGCTCCAAACCTCGGAATTCCAAATTCCATCCCGTTGCAGCGCTTGCCAGGCCGACTCCACAAACGCAGGGTCGTGCCGTTCAGACCGCAGAAAATCAAATGCGGTACCCACCACATCGTCATTGGCATAGCCGGTGATCCGGGCAAAACTGGCATTGGTGCGCAAAACGATACGCTGCGCATTGGTGACGATCATGCCCTCCTGGCATTCGAACGCTATCGCAGCGATGCGCAGTGCTTCCTCGGCCCGCTTGAGCGCACTGATGTTGGTGTGCGTGATCACGACGCCCCCGCCACGATCGCTCCCCAACGGAGTCACATTCAAGGTAAACCAGCGTTGCTCGTGGGGTGCATGGCAGGCGTACTCCATGCAAAAGCTGCTCGCAGTCCCGTCGAGCACCGAACGGATGCCACGCACGGCCTGCGCCGCCAGATCGTCCCCAGAGCCCGTCGCCGCCTCGCAAACGGCCAAGTAGTTGGTTCCAACACCGGTATTGGGCGCGGCGAACTCCGGTTGCGCCGCGTTGTCAACTGCAAAGCGCGCCCAGGGCTCGTTCACTGCCTGGATCACCCCCTGGCAGTCCAGCACCGCGATCTCTGCCGCCACGGAGTTGAGCACCACGTTCTTGAACGCTTCGCTCTGGCGCAAGGCGTCCTTGCGTTGACTCAGATGTTCCAGCAGGTGATTGATTCCAGCGATCAGTTGGCCAATCTCGTCTTGGCGCGTGATGGGCAGCGACGCGGTAGGCGCCTCGTTTTGGGACATGCCGGCCAGAGCCACGCAGGTGGATACCAAGGGGTCGAGCTGGCGTTTAATCAACCACCACGTCAAGATGCCTGCCAATACGGTGAGTAGCAGCGTCGCCTCCACGACGTGGCGTTGAAGATGGTGAATCGGCGCAAAAGCCTCGGACGTCGGCAGTGCCACCACCAGGGACCAGCCGGAGGCGGGGATACCTCGCGCAGCAGCCAGCAGTTCTGCTCCCTGTGGGCTGACCATGACATCAAAACCTTCAAAGCCCGCTGCGATCCGATCCAGCAGAGGATTGGTTCCCGGCATCGGCAGCTTTTCCATGGCACGCTGTTTGTCCGTGGCGGTGACCACCACCCGCTGTGGCGTTGCGATCAACATGTAGCTGGTCTTCGGCCCGTAGTTGGCCCCGCCAATACTGTCAATGAAGTTTGCTGTGCCCAGGTTGGTCAACCCGGAGAGCGCGCCAATGACCTGCCCTTGAGCATCGCGAATCGGAACCACCATACCGAACACCGGCGCACCGATGCGCTTGCCGAGGACAGGAGTCCCGATAACATCGATACCCTGCTGCAAAACAGCCGCCACCGACGGGATGTCCCGGTAGTTGGTGCCAATGCGCCCCACGACCGGTGCAACCTCTGCTACGGCGGTGCCGGTGGCATCAATAACCACCACGCCGCCGTTGAACAAGCGCTGCAATACCGGACGCTCCTGCAAATATGCCTGCATGGCGGCACGGTCGGTCAGCATGGCGCGGTTAAGCAGTACCGCCGTAACCTGCAGCGCCTGCAAGCGATCCTCCATCTCCCGGTTGAGATGCGCCGCCATGGTTGACGCCGTGGCAAACTGCTCCTTGCCCAGGACCTCATGCAGATCCTCGCGCAACACGTGACTGGCATAGCTGGCCAAAGACCACATACCCACCAGAAACAGTGCCAGCATGGACAGCGTCACCTTGGTTTTGATAGAAAACCTGGCGGCGAAAGATGACGAACTCAGTGGCATGCCACTCAGTATGGCACGGTGCCCCAATACTTGCCCAAGCACAGATTCCCATGTCCACCAACCACCCCGTTTCTGCACGACTTCCACCCAACACGGAAATTAATGAGAAACAGGCAGTTAGCCCTCGTAAATGCAAGGGATTTCGCTACAAACTTAATAGCAAAATGCTACGCCAATCGAGCCAGCCGTCCCACCTCAGAGGCCGACAAACTCTTGAGGCGATGGTCGCTCCAGGTCTGGCGCCAGCGCCGCGCACCCGGCAACCCTTGGCGCAAGCCCAGCATGTGGCGTGCAATGGAGTACCAGGGTGTGCCGTTCTCGGTGGCTTCGCGCTGCATGTAGTCAATCATGGCCAATTCAACGCTATCCCTCGTGATATCTCGTGGTTGCGCTCCAAAAAACATAGCATCCCAGTCAGCAAGCCACCAGGGGTTGTGGTACGCCTCACGCCCGATCATGGCGCCATCCAATTGCTCCAGATGCTGCTGCACCTGCTCGGAAGTGGTGATGCCGCCGTTGATGGCGATGGTGAGTTCCGGGAAGTCGCGCTTGAGCCGGTAGACCAGCTCGTAGCGCAAGGGCGGGATGTCGCGGTTTTCTTTGGGGCTGAGTCCCTTCAGCCACGCATTGCGCGCATGGACAATGAAGGTCTTGCAACCAGCTTGCGCCACGGTTCCGACAAAATCGCGCACAAAGTCGTAACTTTCGGTCTTGTCGATCCCGATGCGGTGCTTCACGGTGACAGGCACGTCCACCACATCCACCATGGCCTTGACGCAATCGGCCACCAGGTGCGGCTCGGTCATCAAACACGCGCCAAACGCGCCGCGCTGCACCCGTTCGCTGGGGCAGCCGCAGTTGAGGTTGATCTCGTCGTATCCCCATTCCTGCCCCAGCTTTGCACAACGCGCCAGGTCGCCCGGTTCGCTACCGCCAAGTTGCAAAGCCAGCGGATGCTCCTCGACGTTAAAGCGCAGATGGCGCGCCACATCTCCATGCACTAGCGCGCCGGTGGTCACCATTTCGGTGTAGAGCAATGCCTTGCGGCTTAGCAGGCGGTGGAAGAAACGGCAGTGACGATCCGTCCAGTCGAGCATCGGCGCGACGGACAGGCGGTGCAGGGGCTGTGTAGCGCCAGTTACAGAATCCATTGCGGAATTATCGACAACCCTCATCAGGCGCTGGGCGTCACGCACCAGGGCGCGGCATTGTGCGCCAAGGCCATCCACAAGGCCCAGGCCGAACTGGCGGCCAATGCGGCCCCGGCCAGGCGCACGCCCCAGGCACCACTGCCTGCGCGCGGCCCGGCACCACGTAAGCGCATCCAAAGCCACGGCCCCACGGCCAGGCTCACACCCGAACCCAGCGCAAACAGGGCCATCACCCCCGCACCAGCCAGCACGTCACCGGCCAAAGCCGCCACCATGAGTGCGGAATACAGCAATCCACAGGGCAACAAGGCCCAGGCCAGCCCCACAGCAAGGGGGGCACCCTGCCCGCCTGCCTGGACCACGGCACGCACCTTGAGCCACAGCCCCCGCGCCGCGCCTTCCAGCCAAACCGGTTGTCGGGCCTGCCAAACCAAGACCAGCCCTAACACCATGGCCGCAACGTGAAAGAGCGACCAGACGGGTCGCAGCGCCGCAGACTGTACCGTGAGCCACCCCAATCCCTGCAGAGAAGCCGCCGCCAAAGCGCCCAGAGCGCTGTACCCGATCAGGCGGCCCAGTTGAAACAAGCCCAGTGCAGTGGATTTGTGGGTGGGCGCTGCTTGGCCGATACCAGCGCAGGCCGCGCCACACATGGCGATGCAGTGAGGGCCACCGGCCAGGCCCATGAACAGCGCCGTAAGCGCCAGTGACGATTGCATCGGTGGATGCTAAATGATCTTGGAAAACCGTGCCCGGTTGTGGTCGGTCTGCAGGTAGCGATCAAACACCATGGCCACAGCGCGAACAACATGCCAACCCAGGGGGGTGACGTGGATGCCCACGTCGTCCAGGGTCACCAAGCCTTCGTGTTGCAGCGCGTGCAGCTCTTGCAGTTCTTTGGCGAAGAGGCTGCGAAAGTCGACCAGGAAACCCAGCTCGATCGACTCGAACTGCACCTCGCCCTGGCACATCAGTGCCATGATGACCGCACGCCGGACCAGGTCGTCACGGGTCAGCGCCAACCCACGTACCGTGGGAAGTCGGCCCTGGTCCAGCAAATCGGCGTACTCTTCCAGGGTTTTGGCGTTCTGGCTGTAAGTGGCGCCGATGCGGCCGATAGCGGATACACCCAATCCGATCACATCGCAGTCGGGTTGGGTGCTGTAGCCCTGGAAGTTGCGGTGCAACCGCCCTTGGCGCTTGGCAACGGCCAAAGCGTCGTCGGGCAAGGCAAAGTGATCCATGCCGACATAAACGTAGCCCGCCGTCTTAAGCTGGTTGAGCGTATGCGAGTACATGGTCAGCTTGGCGGCCGCGGTGGGGAGCTCCTCGGGGACGATGCGCCGTTGCGACTTGAAGCGCTCGGGGAGATGCGCATAGGCATAGGCCGCAATACGGTCGGGGCGCAGGGTTTTGATCTGGTCTAGCGTGCGATCAAACGACTCCGGCGTCTGGCGCGGCAAACCGTAGATGAGATCGACGTTGATGGACTCGAATCCCTGTGCTCGTGCCGCCTCGACCAGGGCAAATACCTGCTGCGCGGGTTGCACCCGGTGCACGGCCTTTTGCACCAGCGGGTCAAAATCCTGCACCCCAAAGCTCAGGCGATTGAAACCTAGCTGCGCCAGGTGCTGCAGGCGCTGGGCATCCACGGTGCGCGGGTCCACTTCGATGGAATACTCGCCCCCCGGTGCAAAGCTGAAATGGCGCCGCAACATGACCATGAGTTCAGTCAGTTGCGCATCGGTCAGGAAGGTGGGGCTGCCGCCGCCCAGATGCAGCTGACTGATACTTTGCCCTGGGCCGATATGAGCCACCAGCAGGTCTACCTCACGCGCAAGGTAGCGCAGGTAGGCGTCGGCCTTTTCGTGGTGTTTGGTGATGACCTTGTTGCAGGCGCAGTAGTAGCACAACGACTCGCAAAACGGAATGTGCACATACACCGACAACGGCAAGGCACGGGCGGCCGGGCCACTGCGTCGTTGAACCAGTGCCATTTCGTATTGCGCCGCAGTGAACGCCTCGACAAACCGATCTGCCGTCGGGTACGAGGTATAACGCGGCCCCGGCACGTCATAGCGTCGCAAAATGGATTCGGAAACAGTAACGGAAGCGTTCATCAGGGCTAGGGGCAAAATGGCGCATAAATGTGCAACATGCGCCCTCGATCCTGATTGATGTGCATCAAGTAGAGTGAAATTGGGTAAACTCAGCGGCTACAACGCCCCAGCCCGGTGCACCATGCTTGACCAAACCCACTCCTTGATGAACTGCCCCGCATCCACCATGCAACCAGCAGACAAGTCGGGCACCAAGGTATCCCCGAGTGCCGCACAGACCATCAAGGTCGCTTGCTCCAACTGCAATCTGCGCGAGTTGTGCATGCCGCTGGGGCTCACCGAGGAAGAGCTGGACCGCATCGACGGTGTGGTGGCCAATCGTCGCAAGGTCAAACGTGGCACAACTTTGTTTCGCAACGGAGATCGCTTTACCAGCCTGTATGCCATTCGTACCGGCTTCTTCAAGACCAGCGTAGCCTCTGAAGATGGCCGCGACCAGGTAACCGGTTTTCAAATGGCCGGCGAGATGATTGGCCTGGACGGCATTGTCAATGACAACCATACTTGCGACGCCATTGCGCTAGAAGATGCCGAAGTTTGCGTGATGCCCTTTGATCGCGTGGAGGAACTGTCGCGCGAAGTCAACGCACTGCAACGCCATGTGCACAAAATCATGAGCCGCGAAATCGTGCGTGAAAACAGTGTGATGCTGCTCTTGGGCAGCATGCGCGCGGAAGAACGGCTGGCGGCGTTTCTGTTGAATCTGGTGCAACGCCTGCACGCGCGCGGCTTCTCCCAGCATGAGCTGATTCTGCGCATGACCCGCGAAGAGATCGGCAGCTACCTGGGCCTCAAACTCGAGACGGTGAGCCGCACGTTCTCGAAGTTCGTCGAAGACGGCATCATTGAAGTCAAGCAGCGCCACGTCCGCATTCTCAATACCGACGCCTTGCGCGACATCGTCAATCCCCGCTCAGGCGCCTAAGCTAGCGCCGATTGCCGTCAGGGTTTAGCGGTGGTTCCCGTTACCACATGGTTGCGCGCCTGAACGGCTGGCGCAAAGCTCCCTTGGCCAGACTTGGCTCCCGTCGGGGCACTAACGGCAACGGGTTCATCAATGACCTTGTCCATGCCGGATACGGCGATGTAGTACGTGGCAAAGGAAGCCACCACCACCAATGCAGGTCCGGCAATCACCATCCACACATGGCCAAATTTCCACCACGGCGCTGGAGAGTTGTTAGAGGAAATGTCAGTCATAGCGCTTTCTACTGGGGAACGATAAAAACGGATTTCTCGCGAACGGATTCACTGCCTTCTTGGCGCGTTACCAGAAACGCGATTGCGTGCGACCCAGGCGGTGCGGCGTCGTAGGGCGCCTGAAGGCGCACAACCACCCACCGCGCCTCGGTAGCAGCCACGGTTACGTCCGTATCCGAAGCCACCACCAGTCCGGGCAAGCCTTCTACTGCGACACGGTAGCGTTGACTGGTTTCGGTCGCATTCATGATTTGCAGGCGGTAGACATTCTCCAAACGCCCGCCTTCCACCAGCCGCGCCAACACGGCGCGATCTCGCACGACATCGACCTTGAAAGGTGTACGCAACGTGAGACTGACAACCATGGCCAGCACCACAGACCCGAGAATCGCGCAATAGACCAACACCCTCGGGCGCCAGATGTGGCGCCAGATCTGGGCATTGCTCCAGTGTTGATTGACTGCGTTCTGTGTCGAATACTTGATGAGGCCGCGCGCATAACCCATCTTGTCCATGACCGAATCACACACATCGGCGCAGGCACCGCACCCAATGCACTCGTACTGCAGACCTTTTCGAATGTCGATTCCCGTGGGGCAGACTTGCACGCACAAGCTACAGTCTATGCACGACCCCAGCCCCCGCGTGGCTGGTTCGACATGGCGGGCCCGCGCACCCCGTGGCTCACCGCGCTCGCTGTCGTAAGTGACGATGAGCGTATCGTGATCGAACATGGCACTTTGGAATCGTGCGTAGGGACACATGTGCAAGCACACCTTTTCGCGCAGGAACCCGGCGTTGCCATAGGTCGCCAAGCCATAGAAGAGAGTCCAGAAGATCTCCCACGAACCCAGGTTGAGCTGAACCACTTCCCGGCCCAGTTCCTGGATGGGCGTGAAGTAACCCACGAAAGTGAAACCCGTCCACAAGGCCAGACTCACCCACAGCGTCTGCTTAGCTGTCTTGCGCCATGTTGTGTCCCATGTCCAACCTTTAGCATCCCGGCGCATGCGGGCGGATCGGTCACCTTCGGTGATTTTTTCAAGCCACAGGAAAATTTCGGTATAGACGGTTTGTGGACACGCGTAGCCGCACCACAGCCGCCCAGCCACTGCGGTGAACAGAAACAGCGAGAGCGCAGAAATAACCAACAGGCCGGTGAGGTAGATGAAGTCCTGCGGGTAGAGCACCAGGCCGAAGATATAGAAGCGTCGCGCTCCCAAATCGAAAAGAACGGCCTGGCGATGCCCCCATTGCAGCCAGGGCAAGCCATAAAAGACTAGTTGGGTCAGGACAACCAGCGCCCAACGCCAGTTGGCAAACCGACCCGAAACACTGCGGGGGTAGATTTTCTCCGCAGGAGCGATCGCAATGACTCGGTTGGATTGCTCCTGCATACAACTAACTCCGAAGGAAGAGCCGCACAACGGCCTTACTGGGCCTTGTTCGACAGCCCCCATACATAAGACGTCAGCACATGAATCTGGGCCTCCGTCAGTCGACCTTCCTGGGCTGGCATCTGGTTGACTTTGCCATTGTTGATCATGTCCTTGATCGCAGCCTCGCCAAAACCATGCAGCCAAATGTTGTCGGTGAGGTTGGGCGACCCAATCGCCTGCATCCCTTTGGCATCGGCTCCATGGCAACCCGCACATACTTCAAACTTGGCCTTGCCTACCTGGGCGCGCGCGGCATCGTGGGGGCTGTTGGACAGGCTCAGCACATAGTTGGCGACGTTCTTCACATCCTCCTCGGTGCCCAATGCCGCCGCCATGGGAGGCATGTTGCCGATGCGGCCTTTGGTGATGGTTTCCTTGATATTCTCAGGAGCACCACCGTGCAACCAATCATTGTCGGTAAGGTTGGGAATGCCTTTGGACCCGCGCGCATCAGAACCATGGCATTGCGAGCAATTGTTCATGAACAGGCGCTCGCCAATGGCCATGGCTTGCGGGTTGCGCGCCACGTCTTCGGGCTTCATGGCCATGAACTTGGCATACAGTGGGGCAACCTCGGCATTGCCCTTCTCCACCTCTGCTTCATACTGCCCCTGTGCGGTCCAGCCCAACTTGCCGCCAAAGGTGCCCAATCCAGGGTACAAGGTCAGGTAGGCAGCAGCAAAGATGATGGTGATGATGAATAGCCAGACCCACCAACGCGGCAGCGGATTATTCATTTCGCGAAGGTCACCATCCCACACGTGACCGGTGGTGTTGTCGGACGCGGTCATGGCCGTAGCCTTGCCTGAAAACCAAAGCAGCAAGGCACACGACAAAATGCTCACCACGGTGATGCCAGCCACATAGACCGACCAGAAATCGCTAATAAAGTCACTCATTTCTATTTCCTTTTTCCCGAGGACTCAGTCTTGTTGGAAAGGCAGGTTGGCGGCATCGTTGAAATCGGCCGCCCGGCGTTTGGACCAGGCCCACAGCACGATGCCGATGAACGTCACGAAGCTGACCACGGTGGCCAGTGAACGCAAGGTGTTGATATCAAAGTCCATGTTGATGCACTCCCACCATCACTTCAGGGCCAGCCCCAGACCTTGCAGGAAGGCGATCACTGCCTCAAGTTCGGTCTTGCCTTGCACTTCTTCCACTGATTTGTTGATCTGCTCGTCGGTATAGGGCACGCCAACCGCACGCAGCGCCCGCATGTGCGCGGGCATGACCGCTGCATCCACTGGAGTCTTTTCCAGCCAGGGATAGGCCGGCATGTTGGACTCGGGCACCACATCACGGGGGTTGTTCAGATGGGTACGGTGCCAGACATCGCTGTACTTGCCACCCACGCGCGCCAGATCAGGACCGGTACGCTTGCTACCCCATTGGAAGGGATGGTCGTACACCGATTCCCCTGCCACCGAGTAATGTCCGTATCGCAAGGTTTCCGCGCGGAAGGGACGAATCATCTGCGAGTGGCAGTTGTAGCACCCTTCGCGAACGTAGATATCGCGCCCTGCCAACTGCAAGGCGGTATAGGGCTGCACGCCCTTGATCGGCTCAGTGGTCGAACGCTGGAAAAACAAGGGGACGATTTCCACCAAGCCCCCCACCGCCAGAACCAACAGGATGAGCACCACCATCAACGTGTTGCTGGTTTCGATTTTCTCGTGCGACAAGCCGGAATTTGCTGTGTTGTTAGCCATGGTTTTATCCTTTCAAGCGTGTGCGACGACTGCGGGAACGTTCACAGTCACCGCATTTCCATTGGTCGCAGTCTTCACGGTGTTCCACAGCATGATGACCATTCCGGTCAGGTACAACAGTCCTCCCGTGAGCCGCAGCACATAGAAGGGGTAAGTGGCCTTGACCGATTCCACAAAGGTGTAAGTCAAGGTGCCGTCGGCATTGATGGCGCGCCACATCAGGCCTTGCATCACGCCGGCGATCCACATGGCAGCGATGTAGATCACAATACCAATGGTGGCGGTCCAGAAATGGACTTCAATCGCTTTGACGCTGTACATCTGCTTTTGTCCGAACAGTCGGGGAATCAGGTAGTACATGGAACCCATGGTCACCAGCCCCACCCAGCCCAAAGCCCCCGAGTGCACGTGGCCCACGGTCCAATCGGTGTAGTGGCTCAAGGCGTTGACGGTCTTAATGGACATCATCGGGCCTTCAAAAGTAGACATGCCGTAGAACGACAGCGACACGATCAGGAAACGCAGGATCGGGTCATCGCGCAGTTTGTGCCATGCGCCGGACAAGGTCATGATGCCGTTGATCATGCCGCCCCAGCTCGGTGCCAGAAGAATCAGCGAAAACACCATGCCCACTGACTGCGTCCAATTGGGCAATGCGGTGTAGTGCAAGTGGTGCGGGCCTGCCCACATGTAGGTGAAGATCAGCGCCCAGAAGTGCACGATAGACAAGCGGTAGCTGTAAACAGGACGCCCGGCTTGCTTGGGGATGAAGTAATACATCATGCCCAGAAAACCAGCGGTCAGGAAGAATCCCACGGCGTTATGGCCATACCACCACTGCACCATGGCGTCCTGCACACCGGCGTAAGCCGAATAGGACTTCATCCATCCCGCAGGCACCTCGGCACTGTTGACCAGGTGCAGGATGGCGACCGCGAGAATGAAGGCACCAAAGAACCAGTTGGCCACATAGATGTGCTTGATCTTGCGGGTTCCAACGGTACCAAAGAACACAATCGCAAACGACACCCAGACCAACGTGATCAGGATGTCAATGGGCCATTCCAGCTCGGCATATTCCTTGCCTGTGGTGTAACCCAAAGGCAAGGAAATGGCTGCCAGAACAATCACCAGCTGCCAGCCCCAGAATGTGAAGGCCGCCAAGCCATCAGCGAATAGTCGCACCTGGCAGGTCCGCTGGACCACGTAATACGCCGTGGCAAACAAACCGCAACCACCAAACGCAAAAATCACCGCATTGGTATGCAAGGGGCGCAAACGCCCATAGCTCAACCACGGTATGCCAAAGTTCAGTTCGGGCCAAGCCAGCTGCGCGGCGATGATGACACCGACGAGCATGCCAACCACCCCCCACACCACCGTCATGATGGCGAACTGCCGTACAACGGTGTCGTTGTAGACGGTCGCTTGTTGATTTGCAAATGCCATGTTTACCTCTTCTTGATGGATCGGTCCGAGTTTCCCTTATTGAAGAAGGGTCTCTATTGATGTCTGTCAAACTATTAGAATTATTCTTATGATGTGTTAAGAATCTTTCAAAATTCGCTCACCTTCAGCGTCGATGTCCTCGAACTGCCCACCTTGGATGGCCCACCAAAGCCCGCCAAGGATGAAAAAGATCAGAACCACTGATAAAGGAATCAACAGATAAAGGATGTCCATTTTGTTACTTTCACGAAAACCGAGTAAGACGTAAGGCATTGAGCACGACCAGCAGCGAACTGGTTGCCATGCCCAGACCGGCCAACCAGGCCGGCAAATACCCTGCAACCGCCAGCGGTACGCAGGCCGCGTTGTAGGCCAGTGCCCAAGAAAGATTCTGTCGGACCACGGTGCGCATTCGCTTTGCCAAATCGATCGTCATGGCCACCCCGGCAATGTTCCCGCCCAAAATCACGAAATCGGACCGGGTTTGCGTCAGGGCGGCTGCGTGCCCCAGTGAAAAGGAGAGGTTCGCGCCCGCCAGTACCGGACCATCGTTGATTCCGTCGCCGACCATGGCCACGGTCCGCCCCTGGGCCTGCAGCTGCTGCAAATAGTCGAGCTTGCCAGCAGGGGTGCACGCCGCCTGGAACTGAGGAATGCCCACCTGCTCTGCCACGTGTTGAACGGGCGCAGCCGCATCCCCCGAGCACAGGAACACTTGCGCGCCTTGTGTCTGCAAGGCCGCCACAGTTTGCAGGGCACCATCTCGCAGTGATTCTTCCAGCTCGAAAGTGGCCAGCCAGCCCTTGTCGTCGCTCAGATAGACGGTCAAGCGTTCCACGGATTCCGCAGCAACCGCGCAGAATTCCGCGGACCCCAAACGCAACAGGCGCGCAACCTGGTTTCCTCCAGAATCGATCGACGAAACCACCGCCTGCACCCCATGACCCGCGGTTTCCGTAATTCCCTGGCACTGCCAGAGCATGGCATCGCTGTCGGCTGCGGCCGCGCGAACAAGCGCCTTCGAGACTGGATGCAGCGAGTGGTGCGCCAATGCTGCGGCCATGTGCAGCACCTCGGCACGAGTGAGACCACCACGTACATGCACCGCATGGAGCCCGATTGCGTCTTGCGTCAGGGTTCCCGTCTTGTCGAACACAACCGCATCCACACCCGCCAATGCATCCAGTGCCTGCAAGTTGCGCACCAGAATGCCTCTACGTGCCAACGCTCCCGCGGCCGCCAACAGCGCAGCAGGAGTGGCCAATGACAGCGCACAGGGGCAGGTTACAACCAATACCGCAACGGACACCATCAGTGCATGCCCAGGGTCGCGCCCCCACCACCATGCACCAGCCAGCGCGGCCGCGAACAGAACAACCAGGAGAAAGGGTTTAGCCAGCCGGTCCGCCAGCAAGACACTACGCGGCTTGGATGTGGCGGCACTATCCATCAGGGCCACGATTTGCGCAAAACGTGTATCCCCTCCCACGGCGCGCGCACGTATCTGCACCGTCGCACTCAGATTGTGGCTACCCGAGAGGACGGATGCCCCGGGGCCGCGGCGCACAGGATGCGATTCACCCGTAAGAATGGATTCATCGACCAGTGCCTCGCCGAGTTCCACCACACCATCGGCCACGAACGACTCGCCAGGGTGCACGCGCAACAGGTCACCGGGAAGCACACGCCGTGCGGCAACGCGCTCAAAACCACCCTTGCCATCGGCGCGCTCCACGCTCTCGGGCAGACGATTGAGCAGTGCGTCAATGGCACCCGCGGTTTGGTCGCGCAAGCGCAGCTCCAGGAATCGCCCACTCAGCAAAAAGAAGACAAACATGGTGAGGGAGTCGAAATACACCTCCTTGCCAAAAATGCCTTGGGGATCAAACGTACCCGCCGTGCTCACAGCAAACGTGATGGCCATACCCAGAGCCACCGGCAAGTCCATACTGATACGCAAGCCGGACAGGTCGCGCCAAGCGTTGCGAAAAAACGGGCCGCAAGAAAACAACATGACCGGTAGCGACAACACCCACGATGCCCACCGCAGCAACTGCTCCATCTCCTGTGACAAGTCTCCAGGATCGGCGCTATACGCCGGGTAGGCATACATCATCACCTGCATCATGCACAGACCGGCTACCAGCCAGCGCCAAAGCGCCATGCGGGTTTCTTTCTTGCGGTGTTCGCCAGCCAGTGCATCGTTCGCGGGTACCGGACGGTATCCAGCAGACTGTACCGCCTGCATCCAGCGGGAGGGTTGCACGTGCTGAGCCGACCAGATCACCTTGGCACGATGGCTTGCAGCGCCGACGTGCGCAGAAATTACACCGGGAACCTTGCGCAAAGCGTCTTCGATAGTCAACGCGCAGGCGGCGCAATGCATGCCCTCGACCACCAGGTTGGACTCCCAACACTGTGGCGCAGCATCATACGGACGGCTAAAGGCACCCCATTCCTGGGGATCATCAAGAAGCTGGAACGCACCGGCGGTGGCCGGACCTTGGGCTGGAGTCGGGGCGATGTCGACCGACATGGAATGAAATTGGCGCAAGCAATGAGATCAGGGAACCCCGATTTGACCAAAAAACGCCGTTATACGTGCAAGACGGATTACAAACCCGACCTGATCACCCCACGCCCAAACCAGGGTCAGTGCGGGACCGCTGGATCAAAATCGTCGTCGTCTTGGTATTTGTTGCGAATGGCGAGAACATCCTCCCAGGCATTCAGAAACGCCTGCACGCAGGCTGGATCAAAATGTTTGCCTGAGCCTTCCAGCAATAGATCAATAGCCGCTTCCAAGGTCCACGCCGGTTTATAGGGTCGCTCCGACGTCAAGGCATCGAAAACATCTGCGACCGCAACGACACGTCCAAAAAGTGGAATATCCTGGCCCTTAAGGCCCTGCGGATAGCCGGAGCCGTCAAATTTCTCGTGGTGCGCCAATGCAATTTCGGCACCCGCTTGCAAAACACGGGACGAACTGCCTTGCAGCAATTCGTAGCCAAAAACCGCGTGTTTCTTCATGATCTCGAATTCGTCGGCATCCAGTCGCCCCGGTTTGAGCAAGATCTTGTCGGCAATGCCGACCTTGCCCAGGTCATGCATGGGGGCCGCCTCCAGCAGCAACTCTTGATCTGCAGTCGGCAACCCCAAGCCCTTACCGATCAGCTGCGAGTAGTGGGCCATACGCAGAATGTGTGCTCCAGTCTCGGGGTCACGGTACTCTGCAGCTTTGCACAGGCGAAACACGGTTTCGCGCTCGCGGGAAACCACTTCCGCAGTGGCCTTGCGAACCTCATCGGCTAGCCACAAGGCACGGTCTGACAGGTTACGCCGCGCCTGGCTCAACACCAGCATATTCTTGGTGCGGGCCAGAAACTCCACCTTATCCACCGGTTTGATCAGAAAGTCGTTGGCTCCCAGATCCAATGCGCGGTAACGCAAGGGTTTCTGGTCATTGGCCGTAATCATCAATACCGGAACCGCTTCGCGCCCTGGCATGGCCCTGAGCCGACGGATGAACTCCAGGCCATCCACATCGGGCATCATGTAATCCACAATCACCAAGTCAGGCACTTGGGCTGCAGCCCACTGCAAACCTTGGGTGGCATTGGAAAAGGTCGTGGCTACGCAGTTATCCAGCTTCTTGATCAAGGCGGCAAAGAGAATCAGGTTGATCTCGGTGTCGTCCACAATGAGCACTTTTTGCGCCTGATCCATACAAACTTTCGTCAAGACACGGTCGTTCGTGTGTCGGCAAATACAGACAGGAGTTGTTCAACTTCTCGCTGCAATGCTTCCAACCCTGCATGCAAGCCGGCGCTCTCACCGCTGGCCGCCATGCGCTCCAATTCCAATGCGCAGTCGCTCGCCGGGCGTGCCCCGAACATGGCCAGCGTACCTTTCAAGGCGTGGGCGACGTGGCGTACCACGCCCAGGTCGCATGCCTGCACCGCAGCGCGCAACTTCTCCAGGTCATGGGGCCATTGGGCCAGGAAGGGCTGCGTCACAATCTCCAGCACTTCCTGGTCCACCGAAGCCATG
Source organism: Rhodoferax sp. (assembly GCA_046348185.1). GTDB lineage: Bacteria > Pseudomonadota > Gammaproteobacteria > Burkholderiales > Burkholderiaceae_C > Allorhodoferax. The sequence goes on from JAXMER010000013.1 coordinate 1,345,248, forward strand.
GCTGCCGAATAGTCAAACACGCGTAGCGTAGCGTCCTGGAAGTCCAGCTCGGTCATGGTGCTGGAACGCGTTGACAAGCGGTGCAAGACGTGATCCGCCACCTCCCGCAGCATCTGCTGCAAGACCGGGGCCTTGATGGGCTTGGAGATGTAGTCATCCATGCCAGCGGCCAGGCAACGTTCGCGATCCGACTCCTGCGCATTGGCGGTCATGGCGATCACCGGGATGTGGCTATCCCCTTCGGATTTACGAATACGCCGTACCGTCTCCAGCCCGTCCAGCTCGGGCATCATCATGTCCATCAGCACCACGTCGTATTGGTTCTGCGCCAGCATGTCCAGCGCAACCAAACCATTGGGCGCCACCGCAACCCGATGTCCCCAACGCTCGAGTAAGGTGAGTGCGACCTTCTGATTGACGAGGTCGTCCTCAACCAGCAAAACGCGTAGCGCAGTTTGCTCGTCTTCAAACAGGTCACGCTCCAAGCACGCATCGACTTCGGGCGCGCGCTGTGCGCGGCGATCTACTTCGATCTGGACCTGAAAATGAAACGTACTACCTTTCCCGAGCTCGCTTTCGACCCAGATCCGCCCTCCCATCGCCTCCACCATGCGGGCGGAGATGGACAGGCCCAGGCCGGTGCCACCGTAGCGTCGTGTAATGGAACTGTCTTCCTGCGAAAAAGACTCAAAGATGGTGTCCATCTTTTCCGCAGGTATGCCGATGCCGGTATCCCGCACCGCAAAGTGCAACAGGCGCACATCCCCGACAACCATCGTGCGTGCCACTTGCACTTCGACTTCGCCGTGCTCCGTAAACTTGATGGCATTGCCAACCAGGTTCACCAGAATCTGGCGCAGGCGTCCGGGATCACCGATCACCGCCAGTGGCACGTCGTCTGCAATGGCACACGTCAGTGGCAAACCCTTATCGCGCGCGCGCGCAGACAAGGACTTGAGCGTCTCGGCTATTAGTTGGTCCAGGTTATATGGAATGTGCTCAAACTGCAGCTTGCCTGCCTCGATCTTGGAAAAATCGAGGATGTCGTTGATGATGCGCAGCAAGGCTTCCGACGAGGATTTGATGATGCCCACGTAATCGGCCTGGTCGGAATCGAGCCGGGTATCCAGCAGTAAGTCGGTCATCCCGATCACACCGTTCATGGGCGTGCGAATCTCATGGCTCATGTTGGCCAGGAAATCGGACTTGGCGCGGCTGGCCGCCTCCGCCGATTCCTTGGCCTTTTGCAATTCCTCGGAAGTCTTCTTGGCCAACGTGATATCGGCCAGATAACCGTTCCATGTGATGCTGCCCTGAGGCTGAACGCGCGGACGTGCCTCGGACCGCACCCACACCGTCTGGCCGCTTCGCTTGTGGGTCAGGCGGTACTCGTAGGTCCAGGGTCGTGCCTCGTCATCCGACTCCTCCAGCAAGGTACGGAACGCCTCCATGTCTTCCACATGCATCAGCTTGAAGAAGACATCCGAATCCAGCATGACTTGTTCGGCACTGATTCCAACGATGGCCTCCAGAGCATGGCTCACAAACGTGACGCGCATCTTGCCTTGCTCATCAAAGCAGTATTGAAACACCGCCACGGGGATGTTCTCGGTGACTTCGCGCAGGCGGTTGTCCGCGTCTTTGAGCAAGGTGACGTCCTGCCAGATACCGGTAAAAACGGTAGCGCCATTGGTCGCCAGCTCGGGCTCAGGGCGCATCTCCGATTGCACCCAGCGCACTACGCCCGACGGCAGCTGGATCCGATACTCGTCGCGCCAGTCACGGCGTTCCCGTGCCGCCGCAACCATGCCGCCAATCACCCGTTCGCGATCCTGGCGCAGCACCTGGCCGGTGCTGGACGTTGGGTCCGCCAGGATGGATTCCCGCGTCAGGCCCCGAACCTCGCGCACCCGGTCGCTCACAAACGTGTAGCGGAATTCGGCGCCGAGAATTTCCAGCTGAAACACCACACCCGGCACCGTGTTGGTGATATGGCGAATGCGCTCCTCACCAGCCTTGATGGCCGCTTCCATGCGCTTGCGCTCGGTAATGTCCGTGCGGATCGCTATGAACATGGTGGGCTTGCCGCTTTCGTCCGAAAGCGGAACGATGGTGGCGTCAAGCCAAGATAATTCGCCCGACTTGGAGCGGTTGCACACTTCACCGTGCCAAACCATCCCGGCCAGCAGCATTTCCCACATATCGGCGTAGAAGTCGGCTCCATGGATGCCCGATTTCACCAACCGGTGGTTGCGGTGCATCAATTCTGCGCGGGAATAGCCACTGATTTCGCAGAACTTGTCGTTGGCATAGATGATGTTGCCTTCGAGGTCCGTGGTGCTGACAATCGCGTGCTGATCCAGGGCAAATTTCTGGTAGGCCAAATCAGTCAGCGCTGCATGCAGCTCACGCTGGCTTTCTTCCTGCTTGCGCACCAACTGACGCATCAACTCGGAGAGCGCCTCCAGGTTGTCGTCGACCGAGAGCGTCTGAGTGGTCTGAATCGACGCCATCAGGTCCCGCGCAGAAGCCCTGAGCGAGTCAATGGCCCGGGTTCTGCTGGCTAGGTCTTCGCGCAAGCGCGTGTTCTTCTCGGTAAGCTCGACCGAGCTCAGCTCCAGACTGCGGGACTTGAGCTCTAGGTCGCGGTCGCCTTGCTCATAGGCCTCGTTGACCCTCTGGAAAAAAACCGGCAGACCGCGCAGCAATGCACGGGCCGACTCGGATACGCCGCTTGCCTCCGACAATTGCAGTAGTTCCTCCTGAACGGCGCTCAGCACTTCCGGGTCGGTCCCAAGGACCCGCCGGATCTGTCGCGATAGGAGTTTGTGCATAAGTAGCGGTTGCTGAGATGGGCTCAGGCCGTTTCAGACAGGTAGGTGATGGTCATGGTCTGGTTATGCAGCTTGCAATCCACCGATGGGCTGAACGGGCTGATTTCACCGTACGAATAGAACCCGGCCAATGTGGCGCCCTGCCCAAACACATCCCCCACGGCCTCGACCTCTTCATCGACACGCCCGCCCATGACCAGTTTGCGTCCCACGCAGCTCACCAGCAAGGCCAATCCCTCCCCTGCATTACCCCGCATGGCCTGGGCCGCCTCAGCCGCTGCCTCGGCGCCCTCCACCAGTGCGTCGGTGCTGGCATGCATCAGGCGCAGATAGCCTTCCGGATCGATGTCGCCCGCCAACGTCAAGCTACCGTTGGCCTCATCCACCCCCAGAATGGTACGAATCAGCCCTACTTCGGAATGGTCCTTGCCCAACATGGCAAAAGGAAACAGTAAACCCGAGGCCGGTAAACCCTTGGCATGCTCACCCAGATAGCGCTTGTAGACCTCCAAGGCCGACTCCCCATCGAGTTCAAAGAGCACATTGTTCGCACAGCGTGTGACCTTGCGCGCCGGGCCGAAGGGCGACCAGCCACCAAAAGAGCCGTGGGCAAATACTAGTTGCTCCCCGTACAGGCCGACACACGTCAGGCGCTCGCTGCTGGCACCTTCGCCATCCAGAATCCAGGTCTGGGCGAAGGCACCGCCGTCCCCCGCCAGACCGCCGGTAATGGGAATGCTGCGCCCCAAGACATCCACCACACCTTCCAGTACCGCACTACCGTTGATTTGCACGCCCTGCCCGATCAGCAACACGGCACGCAACCCATCTAAGGGCAATGCGCGCGCCAACCGCTGACCGGCAGCGCGGGAATCATCCATATGGGACAAGGTGGTGCTGACGGGCACCGCCCGCGCATGCGCAAAGCGCAGCGCTGTCACCACCAGGGTGCCATCTTCCACCCCGTGATTGGAGATTTCGCCTGCGGTCGAGCAACCGGCGCGCACAGAGTTGGGGAACGCCTGCGCCAGCGCGGGCGCGGCATCCCGCAGCAACGCGACCGACCCAAACGCCAGCACCAAGTTTGGCTGTATGGCTGCAAGAGCGCCCAGTTCATGTGCCAGTGCCGCGCATTGCCGAATGACCGTTTGCACAACCTTCATGACACTGCTCCTTGAATTGGTTATTGGGCGTATTGGGATCGCAAGAGGTTCTTTTGTACCTTGCCCATGGCATTACGCGGCAACTCTGCCACAAAAAAACATCGCTTGGGAACTTTGAATGCGGCCAACTGGGATTTCAGGTTTGCCAGCAATGCGCGAGCATCCAGTTGGGCACCAGGTTTGGCTACGACAACCGCCACGCCCACTTCGCCAAAATCAGCATCCGGAACCCCCACCACGGCACTTTCGGCCACACCCGGCAGCGCGTTGATCACACCTTCGACTTCGGCCGGATACACGTTATAGCCGCCGCTGATGATCAGATCCTTGCTGCGACCAACGATGGTTACGTAACCATCGGCATCGCGACGCCCGACATCGCCGGTCTTGAAAAAACCGTCCGCCGTGAACTCTTCACGGGTTTTGTCTGGCAGGTTCCAGTAGCCCTTGAAAACGTTGGGCCCTCGCACCACGATGCCGCCGATTTCACCAACAGGCACATCACAACCAGCGTCATCCACGATGCGCAGTTCTACGCCGGGCAACGCCGGGCCCACGGTGCCCCCGCGCCTCTCACCGTCTTCCGGGCGGCAGGGGTTGGATGTGAGCATGGCGGTTTCACTCATGCCGTAGCGTTCCAGTACCGCATGTCCCGTGCGTGCCTGCCACGCCGTAAACGTTTCCATCAGCATCGGTGCCGATCCCGAGATGAAGAGCCGCATTCCCTTGCAGACCGCGGGCTGCAGCCCCGGCTCTACCAGCAGGCGTGTGTACATGGTCGGCACGCCCATGAACACGGTGGCCTGCGGTAGCAGGCGCAGCACCGTCTTTGGTTCGAATCGAGAGCACCAGATCATCTTGCTGCCATTGAGCAATGCGCCATGGATGGCCACGAACAAGCCATGCACATGAAAGATGGGCAAGGCATGCAGCAACACATCACCGCCTTGGTCAGGCGTGCGCCAGTCCCAATAGTCCTTCAGTACCTGGGCGTTACTGAGCAGATTGGCGTGAGACAACATGGCCCCTTTGCTGCGTCCGGTTGTGCCACTGGTGTAGATGATGGCCGCGAGGTCATGCGCCTCCACCTGCGCCACGGCATGCGAACGCGGTTGCGCCGCAGCGCGCTGCAGCAGTGTCCCTGTGCGGTCGTCGTTGAGCGTAAAGACATGGGCCGTTCCTGCCTGGAAGGCCATTTGGCTGATCCAGCTGAAGTTGGAGCCGGTGCAGACCACCACGGCGGGCTGCGCATCCTGAATGAAATAGGCCATTTCGCCGCGCTGGTAGGCCGTGTTTAGCGGCAGGTAGACCAATCCGGCGCGCAGGGTGGCCAGGTACAGCAGCAAGGCCTCGACCGACTTTTCCACCTGCACCGCAATGCGCGCCCCCTGGGGCAGTCGCAAGGACTCCAGCAGGTTGGCCATCATGGCGGTGGCGTCCAGCAAGTCCTGCCAGGAATAGAACAGGCCACTGTCGGTTTCGATGGCGGTGGCGCTGCAGTCGTCTGGAAAGGCGGCCGCCAGAGCGGCAAACAAGTTGGGGTTGGTCATGGCAGTCGGTCGTGGCAGGTGGGGGCTATTCCCGTCAGGGCGTAAACCGTGGCGCTCGCTTGTCCAGAAAGGCCTGGATGCCCTCGCGGTGCTCCGAGGAATTGGCATACTGGTAGGCACTTGCTACTATTTCTGTAGCATTGTTACCAGCAAATACGGGGGCCAATGCCCTAAATGTGCGTTTGTTCATGCGTGCGGCCTGGGGCGCCAGTGCCAGCATGCGCTGCACCAGGGTGTGCACCGTGGCGTCCAACTCCGCCAGTGGCACCACGTGATTGAGGAAGCCACGGCGCTGCATGGCCGGGGAATCCAGCACCGCAGCGGTCAACAGCATCTCGCGCGCCGTGAGTTCGCCCACCGCGTGCGCAACTAGGGCGGCCTCCCGCGGCGCCATCGGAAATCCCAGCTTGGCAATAGGTGCGCCAAAACGCGCATCGTCGGCGGCGATACGGACATCGCAGCAGCTGGCAATCTCCACACCGGCACCCATGCAATTGCCACAGATCTGCGCAACGATGGGCACATCGCAGTCCAGCATGGCTTGCAAACCGCCCCAGACATCGTCCTCGTGGAAGGCACGCAGACTTTCCTCCTGAAAGCGAAATGCGGCGTATTCGGAAATATCGCCCCCTGCGCAAAAGTGCCCGCTAGCGCGCACGACCACACACCGCAACTGAGGGTCGTCCTGAATCTTCTGGAACACCGATTGCAGCTGTCGCCACATGGTGCGCGACATGGCGTTGAACTTGGCCGCGTGCACCAGCTCCACGACGGCCACGCCCGCCGTCGGATTGCTGTATCGGACTTCCTTGGTCATGAACGCGTCCTATGCCAGCGTCCGGCTCCGACCGAACCAACCCCAGGCGAGTGCGCCGCCCACGATCATGGGTATGCACAGCCACTGTCCCATGCTCATACGCAGCGACAGCAACCCTAGATGGGCATCAGGCTCACGAAAGAACTCCACGACAAAGCGCATCACCCCATAGCCAAATACAAACGCTGCAGCCACTTGCCCTTGCTCGCGCGGCTTGCGCGCGTACCACCACAGCAGCACGAACAGCAGCATGCCCTCCAGCAAGAACTGGTAGATCTGCGACGGATGGCGCGGGATATCACCAGCCCCGCGAAACACCATGGCCCAGGGCAGGCTGGGGTCGGCAGGTCGCCCCCACAGCTCACCATTGATGAAATTGCCAACACGCCCGGCGGCCAAGCCCGTAGGCACGCAAGGCGCGACAAAATCCGCCACCTGCCAAAACGGTTTCTTGCGCGAAGCGGCGAACCACAGCAGCGCCGCCACCACGCCAAGCAAGCCACCGTGAAAACTCATGCCGCCTTGCCAGACGGCAAACACCTCCAGCGGATGGGCCAGGTAATAAGCGGGTTTGTAGAACAGGCAGTACCCCAGGCGCCCGCCCAGTACCACACCCAACACCCCCAGGAACAAGATGTCTTCGACATCACGCGATGTCCAGGCAGATGGGCCACGTACCTCAACAAACGGGCGGTGTTGAAGGCGTCGGCGCCCCAGGAACAAAAACAGGGCGAATGCGGCCAGATAGGTCAGCCCATACCAGTGAATGGCCAGTGGACCGACGCGCAAGGCGACGGGGTCGATTTCAGGATGATGCAGCATGGGCACTATTGTGCCCTTGGATCAGCGCTTGGTGCGTCGCTTGCTGTTGAGCATGCCCAGCGCTTCCTTGCTACGATCAATGCGCTCTTGCTTGCGGGCATTTTCGGCTTCCATGGCTTTGCGCTTGGTATAGCCCGTGGCATCAGCCCAGGTCCACCACGCCACCGCCAACCCGAAGGGCGTGAAGATCACCCACCAGTCCCAAGCCGCCACCGGCGCAATTTCCAAGTACTTCATCACCAGGAAAACCAAGCCCAAGCCCAGCAGATACATTGCAATGCCCCTTGTAGGTAAACCAACCCAACGCACTCAGGCACACTGTAGCGCAAACCGATACCATCCAGCCACCTGAAAAGTGCCGTGTGCGCTCAAAAAAGCCCGCCAAGGCGGGCTTCAGGTCCATTGAATGAACCTGTGACTCAGTAGGTTTGACCCAACTGACCCAAGATGGCGGGATTTTCCAGCGTTGAAGTGTCCTGCGTAATGGTCTCGCCCTTGGCCAGGGAGCGCAACAGGCGGCGCATGATCTTGCCGGAGCGTGTCTTGGGCAGGTTTTCTCCAAAGCGGATGTCTTTGGGCTTGGCAATGGGGCCGATTTCCTTGGCCACCCAGTCGCGCAGTTCCTTGGCGATGGCTTTGGCCTCATCGCCAGCGGGCAAAGCACGCTTGAGCACCACGAAGGCGCAGATGGCCTCGCCCGTGAGATCGTCCGGGCGCCCCACCACGGCGGCCTCGGCCACCAGGTCGGTCTTGGCGACCAAGGCGGACTCGATTTCCATGGTGCCCATGCGGTGACCCGAGACGTTGAGCACGTCGTCAATACGTCCGGTAATGCGGAAGTAGCCGCGGTCGGCGCTGCGCACAGCGCCGTCGCCGGCTAGGTAGTAACCTTTGAGTTCGTCAGGGAAGTAGCTCTTCTTGAAGCGATCAGGATCGTTCCAGATGGTGCGAATCATCGACGGCCAGGGGCGCTTAACCACCAGGATGCCACCGGCGCCGTTGGGCATGTCGTTGCCCGCTTCGTCCACGATGGCAGCCATGATGCCCGGCAACGGCAGCGTGCACGAGCCCGGCACCAACGGCGTGGCGCCCGGCAGAGGGGTCATCATGTGACCGCCAGTTTCCGTTTGCCAGAAGGTGTCCACGATGGGGCAACGCTCGCCGCCCACATGCTTGTAATACCACATCCAGGCTTCGGGGTTGATGGGCTCGCCCACCGAACCCAGGATGCGCAAGGAGGACAGGTTCCAGTTCTTGGGGTGCACCTTTTCATCGGTTTCGGAAGCCTTGATGAGCGATCGGATGGCCGTGGGCGCCGTGTAGAACACCGTGCACTGGTGGCGTTCAATCATCTGCCAAAAGCGCCCGGCGTTCGGGTAGGTGGGGATGCCTTCAAAGATGATCTGGGTTGCACCTGCCGCCAGCGGGCCATAGGCCACGTAGCTGTGGCCGGTGACCCAGCCAATGTCGGCGGTGCACCAGAACACATCACTGTCCTTGAGATCGAAGGTCCAGTCCATGGTCAGCTTGGCCCACAGCAGGTAGCCGCCGGTGCTGTGCTGCACACCCTTGGGCTTGCCCGTAGAGCCCGAGGTGTAAAGGATGAACAGTGGGTGCTCCGCGCCCACGGGCACAGGCGCGCAGGTGGTGCTTTGGCCTGCCAGGGCCTGGTCGAAGGTCAGGTCGCGCCCGGCCACCATGTTGCAGGCGCTGGCCGTGCGTTGGAACACCAGCACTTTCTTCACGGCATCGCAGCCGCCCATGTCCAGCGCTTCATCCACGATGGCCTTGAGCGGCAGTTCCTTGCCACCACGCATCTGGTAGTTGGCCGTGATGACCGCCACAGCACCACCGTCGATGATGCGTTCTTGCACGGCCTTGGCCGAAAAGCCGCCGAAAACCACGCTATGGATGGCGCCGATACGTGCACAGGCCTGCATGGCGATTACGCCTTCAAGCGTCATGGGCATGTACACCAGCACGCGGTCGCCCTTCTGGATGCCTTGTGCCTTCAGTGCGTTGGCGAACTGGCTGACACGTGCCAGCAATTCCTTGTAGGTGGTGTTGGTGACCGTGCCGTCGTCAGCCTCGAAAATGACCGCGACCTTGTTTTCCGTGGGGGTGCCAATGTGCTTGTCCAGGCAGTTGGCGCTGGCATTGAGTTCACCGTCATCAAACCACTTGAAAAACGGTGCCTCGGACTCATCCAGGGTTCGGGTGAAGGGCTTGGACCAGACGACATTCTCGCGGGCCAGCTTGGCCCAGAATCCTTCAAAGTCAGCATCGGCCTGAGCGCACAAGGCGTTGTAGCCGTTCATACCCGAGATGCGGGCGTTCTTGACCATGCTGTCGCTAGGGGGAAATACCCGGTTTTCGACTAGGACAGATTCGATGGCGGACGCGGGCGTACTCATAGGTGACAGTCTCCTGTGTTGTCGGTTGAAGCCGACAGCAATGGTGTGGGCTGGCACTTACATGTCACTGACTTGACAGCCCTCATGGCAGCTTCAAGATGGCGTGCGACGCTTTTACAATCCCATGGCCCTTTTGGCATCCCCACGCATGCAAGCTCCCAATACCCCGAAGTCCCAGCCGCCGTTGGGTGTGCTGCCCCGTCTGATTTTTGCCAGCCGATGGCTGCAGTTGCCGCTGTACCTCGGGTTGATAGCCGCTCAGGCGGTGTACGTGTTTCATTTCTGGGTGGAACTGGTTCACCTGATGGAAGCCGCATTTGGCAACCAGCATGCGCTGGAACTGCTGGTCAAGAGCATTGGCTACAAGGATTCGGCCGAGATCTCCGGCCTCAATGAAACCATCATCATGCTGGTGGTGCTGGCACTCATTGATGTGGTCATGATTTCCAACCTGCTCATCATGGTCATTGTGGGCGGCTACGAGACTTTTGTGTCCCGCTTGAATCTGGACGACCATCCCGATCAACCCGAATGGCTCAGCCACGTCAATGCTTCGGTCCTCAAGGTCAAGCTAGGCACTGCGATCATCGGCATCAGCTCCATCCACCTGCTCAAGACCTTCATCAACGCAGCCAACTACGACGAGAAAGTTCTCCTCTGGCAAACGCTGATCCATGTGGCATTTTTGTTGTCGGCGATGGCCATCGCGTATACCGACAAGATCATGTCCCATTCGCTGCCTGAACAGCACTGATTCCGTTCTTCCACTTGCACCCACCACCATGACCACTTCCATCCGCCAAGCCGACCTGATCGAGTCCATCGCCGCCGCGTTGCAATACATCAGCTACTACCATCCCGCCGACTACATCGCCCACCTGGCCCGCGCCTACGCACGCGAGCAAAGCCCAGCGGCCAAGGATGCCATGGCCCAGATTCTCACCAACAGCAGGATGTCGGCCGAAGGCCACCGCCCGATCTGCCAGGACACCGGCATCGTGAACGTGTTTCTCAAAGTCGGAATGGACGTCCGCTGGGAAGGCTTCACCGGCAGCCTTGATGACGCCATCAACGAAGGCGTACGCCAAGGCTACAACCACCCTGACAACACCCTGCGTGCCAGCGTGGTGGCAGACCCAGAGTTTCTGCGCAAGAACACCAAGGACAACACTCCTGCCGTCATCTTCACCGAGATCGTTCCTGGCAACACGGTCGAAGTGACGGTGGCCGCCAAGGGCGGCGGCTCCGAGAACAAGAGCAAGATGATCATGCTCAACCCCGGCGACTCGGTGGTGGACTGGGTCCTAAAGACCGTACCCACCATGGGCGCGGGTTGGTGCCCGCCCGGCATGCTGGGCATTGGCATTGGCGGCACGGCTGAAAAGGCCGTGCTGATGGCCAAGGAAAGCCTGATGGACGACCTGGACATGTACGAGTTGCAGGCCAAGGCTGCCAGTGGCGCTGAACTGTCCAGCGTGGAAAAGCTGCGCCTGGAGCTGTTCGAGAAGGTCAACGCCCTGGGCATTGGTGCCCAAGGCCTGGGCGGCCTGACCACGGTGTTGGACGTGAAGATCAAGATGTACCCCACACACGCGGCCAGCAAACCCGTGGCCATGATCCCCAACTGCGCGGCCACACGCCATGCGCACTTTGTGCTCGACGGCAGCGGCCCGGTCTACATTGACCCGCCGAGCCTGGACCTATGGCCCGACGTGCACTGGGCGCCCGACACCGAGAAGAGCAAGCGCGTAGACCTGAACACCCTAACCCCCGCCGAAGTGGCCAGTTGGAAACCCGGTCAAACCCTGTTGCTCAACGGCAAGATGCTGACCGGACGCGACGCTGCGCACAAGCGCATCCAGGGCATGCTGGCCAAGGGCGAGAAGCTACCGGTGGACTTCACCAACCGCGTCATCTACTACGTCGGCCCAGTCGACCCGGTGCGTGACGAGGTGGTTGGCCCCGCCGGCCCTACCACCGCCACCCGCATGGACGGCTTCACCGAGATGATGCTGGCCCAGACTGGCCTGATTGCCATGGTCGGCAAAGCCGAGCGCGGCCCGGTCGCCATCGAGGTCATCAAGAAGCACAAGAGCGCCTACCTGATGGCCGTGGGCGGCGCCGCCTACCTTGTGTCCAAAGCGATCAAGGCCGCCAAGGTAGTGGGCTTTGCCGATCTGGGCATGGAAGCGATTTACGAGTTTGACGTAGTGGACATGCCAGTCACCGTGGCGGTAGACGCGGGTGGCACCAGCGCCCACATCACCGGCCCTGCGGAATGGCAGAAAAAAATTGCCACTGGCGAATTCAAGAATATTGCCGTTACCAGCACCTGAACCCAGTGAACGATCCGGTCTGGCACGCCCCCATCGGTGTCTTTGACAGCGGCGTCGGTGGGCTGAGCGTGTTGCGCGCCCTGCGTGCCGAGTTGCCAGCCGAGGCTTTTGTCTATCTTGCTGACAGTGGCCATGCGCCCTACGGCGAGCGTGACGACACCCACGTCATCGCCCGCGCCCGCACGCTCACGCGCTATCTGCTCGAACGCCACCGCATCAAGGCCCTGGTCGTGGCCTGCAACACAGCAACGGCGGCAGCCATCCACCTGTTGCGCCAGGAGTTCGCGCATCTGCCCATCGTGGGCATCGAACCCGCACTCAAACCGGCGGTAGCGCTGACACGAACCGGCACGGTGGGCGTCATGGCTACCCGGGGCACGCTGTCCAGCGCCAAGTTTCGCGGCCTGCAGGCGTCGCTGGAAAACCAGGCCCGCTTTGTGCTGCAGCGTTGTGACGGTCTTGCAGATGCCATCGAACGATCCGATGCTACAAAAATAGAAGCGCTGTGTTCAAACTACACGGGGGCTATGGGCCAATTTGGCTCAATGCCTGGGGCGATGGACGTGCTGGTCCTTGGGTGCACCCACTACCCTTTCGCCAGTGACGTCCTGCAACGCCTGGTGGGTGAAGACGTGCGGCTTCTCGAAGGCGGCGCACCCGTTGCCCGTCAGACGCGGCGTCGGCTCGCCGAGCACGGCTTGCTGCATCCCGAGTTGGCGTTGGCTGACAGCGGCACACCGTTACTACGTGCCTACACCACGGGCATCCCCGCAGGACTGCAGGACGCCTTGGCACGCTGGTTGGACATCCGCCTCGCAGTAAACACTCCAGAGCTTGCGGCAGGTCAAGGTGCTTGCTGACGCCCGTGTGAACAATCCCAACGCGGGTAGTAAAACCATCGCGCCCGAACGATCTGGAGTCTTGACATGCATTTGATTCATCGGCTTTCCCCCGCGGTTTTGACTCCCCTGCGGTCGGCACTGGTGATCAGCGCATTGTGCGCCGTATCGCTCGGACTGCCGGGCGGCGCATCGGCACAGGCCCGGAAGAAGTCCCGTGGTGAGCCCACTGAAGTCACGGTCACGGCTGAAATGACCGGCGCCGGTGCTGTGTCGAGTGGCGTTACCCTGCCCCCCATTCCGAGCGTAACCGGCAATCGTGCCAAACCGGTTCCCTCATGGGGCAAGCCCCTGCCCTATCCCATCGTCATCGCGGATCGGCGCAACAACCGCCTGATCGAGATTGCGCCCGACAAGCGCATCATCTGGGAATTTCCCTCGCCCAACCTCAAGGTCTACCGCGGCAACGAAGATGTAAATTTCTCACCCGACGGCAAGCAGTTGGCCATCAGCGAGGAAGATAACTTCGACATTCATCTGGTGGACTACGAAAAGCGGGAACTGACCTGGACCTACGGCATGCCCGACCACCGCGGCAAAGGACCAGGCTTGCTGAATTACCCGGACGATGCCCATTTCCTGGCCGATGGAAAGGTGGTTACCGCTGACATCCGCAATTGCCGCATCCTCATCATCGACCCCAAGACCAGCGCCATCACCACGCAGTGGGGCACACCCGGTCAATGCAAGCACAACCCGCCCACACAACTGGGATACCCCAATGGGGCCACCCCCATGGAAAACGGTGATTTGCTGGTAACCGAAATCCAGGATGCGTGGATCTCGCGTATCACGCGGGAAGGCAAGGTGCTGTGGAGCGTCAAAGCCCCCAACGTGCGCTACCCTTCCGACGCCTTTCCCACCGTAGACGGCAAGCAAGTCATCGTGGCCGATTTTTGGAAACCGGGCCGGGTAGTGATCTTCGACCCCCTCACGCGCAAGGCAACCTGGGAGTACTTTGTGAAGGAGGGCGAAGGCATGCTGGACCATTGCTCCATAGCCCGTGAGCTACCCGACACTGGCGACATCCTGGTTGTGGACGATCTGCACGACCGGGTCGTGGTGATTGACCGTCAGACCAAGGCCATCATCTGGCAATACGGCGAGAAAGGGAAGAAAGGCCATACGCCGGGCCTATTGAACTACCCCGATGGCGTAGACCTGGACGTCTTTCGCGATTGGAAGGCGGCTCTAAAGGGCAAGTAGCAAACCGCATGTGCTGCGAGCTCCTGCACATGCCAAACGCGATATCAAGCCCGCCAACCTGCTCCTGTGCAATGGCGGAGAAATCAAGTTAATCGATTTCAGCACAGTGCTGCCGCAACAGGGCGGTGTCAGGTGGCGGATCGCTGCAAACCTGCGGTTGCAGAAAGGGGATGTGCGGTGAATTGGCCTGTCCGGAGGGGATCGAACCCCCGACCCACAGCTTAGAAGGCTGTTGCTCTATCCAACTGAGCTACGGACAGAAGGCCGGGTTGGGCCTGATGCCCTGGCCGATAAATGTGATGGTCGGGGCGAAAGGATTCGAACCTTCGACCCTCTGGTCCCAAACCAGATGCGCTACCAGACTGCGCTACGCCCCGACAGCCTTCTATTCTAACCTCACTGCGTGCAACAATCCACGTCGTACACTTCTTCTGCCATGCGGCCTTCGCTCCCCACCCTACCCTGGCTCATGCCAGGCGATCCTTTCCCACCCATTGAATCAGCCTGGGGCCCTGACTCCGATGCCCCTGGCTTGTTGGCAGCGGGGGGCGACCTCAGCCCTACAACCTTGAAGCAAGCGTACCGCCACGGCATTTTTCCCTGGTTCAGCAAAGGGCAACCCATCCTGTGGTGGAGCCCGGACCCACGCATGGTGCTGCAGGTCGCCCAATTCCGGCTCCATCGGTCCTTGCGCAAAACCGTGCAGCGTTTCCGCAATGCGCCCGAGCACGAGGTACGTTTTGACAGCGCATTCGTTGATGTCATCACCCAATGCGCCAGCACACCGCGCAACGGTCAAAACGGCACATGGATTCTGGCGGAAATGGTGCAGGCTTACACCGAATTGAATCGCCAAGGGATTGCACACAGTGTAGAGACCTGGGTGCAAGGACAACTGGTGGGGGGCCTATATTGCGTGGCTATTGGCCGGGCGGTGTATGGCGAGTCGATGTTTTCCCATGCTACCGATGCCTCCAAGATTGCATTGGCAGCCCTGGTCGGTTTTTGCCGGGCCCACGGCATCGTGCAGATCGACTGCCAGCAGAACACGCGTCACCTGGCATCCATGGGTGCGCGGGAAATGCCACGGGTGTTGTTTCAAGCCCAAATGGAGCAAGCGCAGCAGCAGCCAGCCCCCAACTGGCAGTTCTCACCCCTATACTGGGACCACGTTAGTACTGACCAGTCGACCCAACGTGACTGACCTTCACGACCTGCCGTTGCAAGCCCTGCAGTTTTACGCCACCGCGCCGTACGACTGCAGCTACTTGCCGGGCCAACTGGCCCGCTCGCAAGTCGCCACTCCCAGCCACCTCATCAACAATTCGACGTATTCCAGCCTGGTCACCAAGGGCTTTCGCCGTAGCGGGATGTTTACTTATCGACCGCACTGTGATGGCTGCCAGGCCTGCGTGCCCTTGCGCGTGGTCGTCGAGCCTTTTCGCCCCAATCGAAGCCAGCGACGGGCATGGAAGCGTCACCAAGATCTGTCGGCCCGCGTGCTGGGCTTGGGCTTTGTTCCAGAGCACTATGCGCTCTATCTGCGCTACCAGAACAGCCGCCATCCGGGTGGTGGTATGGATCAGGACAGCATTGACCAGTACACGCAGTTTCTATTGCAAAGCCGGGTGAACTCCCGTCTGGTGGAGTTCCGGGAACGCACGCCATCAGGGCAACCCGGCACACTCAAGATGGTGTCCATTCTGGACGTGCTCGACGATGGCATTTCAGCGGTTTACACATTTTTTGAACCCGAAGAGGAAGCCAGTTTCGGAACGTACAACGTGCTGTGGCAGATTCAGCAAGCGCATCGCCTGGGCCTACCGTACGTGTACCTGGGCTACTGGATCGCCAACAGCGCCAAGATGCGCTACAAGGCCCGGTTCTTGCCGATGGAACTGCTGATCGACGGCCGATGGCAGCTGCGCGCGCCGTTGCAGGCAGAAAGAACCGAACCCTCGACTTCGGACGAACCCGGCGCTACGGGATAATGCAAACCTATGACGAAGAAAGATTCCGATCTCCCCGGTAAGCCCGCCGTACAGGTAATTGAGCGCATGTTCACCCTGATCGACGTTCTGGCCTCACGGGAAGAGGCCTTGAGCCTGAAGGAAATCAGCGAAAAGGCCGCGTTGCATCCGTCGACTGCGCACCGCATTCTCAATGACCTTGCCAGCGGCCGTTTTGTGGACCGCACCCAACCAGGCACCTACCGGCTCGGCATGCGACTGCTGGAGCTAGGCAACCTGGTTAAAGGCCGCTTGAACGTGCGTGACGCAGCGGTGGGGCCGATGCGCGAATTGCACAAGCTCACCCAGCAACCGGTCAGCCTGAGCGTGCGCCAAGGCGACGAAATCGTCTATATCGAGCGCGCTTTCAGCGAACGTTCCGGCATGCAGGTGGTGCGCGCCATTGGCGGGCGGGCGCCGTTGCATCTGACGTCGGTGGGGAAACTGTTCCTGGCTGCGGATGACCCACAGGGTGCCCGCGCCTACGCAGTACGCACAGGACTGCAGGGCCATACCAAGAACAGCATCACCCAGGTGGACGTGTTGGAGCGAGAACTGTCCAAGGTGCGCCAGTACGGCCAAGCCACAGACAACGAAGAATTGGAGATGGGCGTGCGGTGCATGGCAGCTGGCATCTACGACGATCAGAACAAGCTGGTTGCGGGGTTGTCCATCTCTGCACCGTCGGAGCGGCTGGATGATGCATGGCTTCCCAAACTCAAGGAAACCGCCCGCATCATTTCTGAATCATTGGGCTGCCGCACGCCGCCCAACTGATAGGTCCACCGCCCTCAGTGCGTAAGCGCCAGCGTGTCCACGCTGGCCACAGGCCCATGCCGCAGTTGCGGTGACGATTCCACCCAACGACGCACCCGTTCGGCATCGGCAATGCGGGTCAACTTGCCCGCAGAGTCGAGGAACACCATGATGAGCTTACGACCAGCCACCTTGGCTTGCATGACCAGGCACCGGCCTGCCTCCCGGATGTAGCCAGTTTTCTGCAGGCCAATCTCCCAGGAAGGATTCTTCACCAGGAGGTTGGTATTCTTAAATTGCAGCATCCGATTGCCCACCGCAACCTGGTAGTCCGGCGAGGTGGACAGCTCCCGCAGCAGTGCGTCGTTGTAGGCATAGTTCACCAGGGTTGCGAGGTCCTTGGCGCTAGACTGGTTCCTGCTGTTGAGGCCGGTCGGTTCTTCGTAGTTCGTGTCTTGCATACCCAGCGCCTTGGCCTTGGCGTTCATCAGGCTCACAAAGACGGATAGTCCACCCGGATAGGTGCGCCCTAGCGCATGGGCAGCACGGTTCTCACTGGACATCAGCGCCAGATGCAACAGCTCACCACGGCTTAGTTCGGTGCCCACGCTCAGGCGCGAGGAACTGCCCTTCTCGGTATCCACGTCGTCCTGGGTGATGGTGATCGTTTCATCCATGGGCAACTTGGCTTCGCTGATGAGCACACCGGTCATCAGTTTGGTGATTGAGGCGATGGGCAGCACAGCCTGGTCGTTCTTGCGAAACAGTACCTCCTGCGTTTCCTGGTCCACAACCAGTGCAGCATTCGACTTGACGGCTAACGGACCATTCGCCACAGCCTGTTGCTTGTGGACCGGTGCCCTGGCCGCTACCGGAACGACGCGGCCTACTGCGTGTCGATTACTGGCTTTGAGCTTGACTTTGCTCACGACATGTTTCTTGGTCGTAGAACGATGTTGTGCTGCCTGGGCTTGACCCACCATCGCAAAAATGGCCAACGCGGCACAGACGCCCCAACGAACAAAAAAAGAATGCATGGCGTATTCCCAATAAACGGTGGCAGGTTCGCGGTGGCACCTGGGTGCTCGCCGCGTACGCCCGAGTTTAATCAAAATCTCTGCAAGATCAAGAACTTGCGGCGCAAACTTCAACTAATTTTAGGTGCCGTTTGCGCCGCCATGCGTCTAGCCCTGCGCGGCAACGCGCTCCGCACTGCTTTGTAGCTTGTTCAACGCGCTTAGGTACGCCTTGGCAGACGCCACCACAATGTCGGGATCCGCACCGACTCCATTGACCACGCGGCCGCTGTTTTGCAGGCGGACGGTCACTTCACCCTGGCTTTCGGTGGAGTCGCTGATGGCATTGACCGAGTACAGCACCATCTCTGCGCCGCTCTTCACATGCGCTTCGATGGCTTTTAGGGAAGCGTCCACCGGGCCGTTGCCATCCGATTCGCTTTTCACCTCCTGACCGCCGATGGTAAACACGATGCTGGCATGGGGGCGCTCGCCCGTTTCGCTATGCTGCTTGAGGGACACAAATCCGTATTGCTCACCCACGTGGCCGATGCTCTCATCGCTGACCAGTGCCAGGATGTCTTCGTCAAATATCTCGCTCTTGCGGTCGGCCAGCTCCTTGAACCGGGCGAAGGCGGCATTGATATCGCCTTCGCTTTCCAGCTCCACGCCCAACTCCTGCAGACGCTGCTTGAAGGCGTTGCGCCCGCTGAGCTTACCCAGCACGATCTTGTTGGTGGTCCAGCCCACGTCCTCGGCGCGCATGATTTCGTAGGTGTCACGTGCCTTGAGCACGCCATCTTGGTGGATGCCCGAGGCGTGTGCGAAGGCGTTGGCGCCCACCACGGCCTTGTTGGGCTGCACCACAAAGCCGGTGGTCTGGCTAACCATACGGCTGGCGGCCAGGATATGGCGGGTATCGATGCCGACGTCCAGACCGAAGTAGTCCTTGCGGGTCTTGACCGCCATCACCACTTCCTCCAGGCTGCAGTTGCCCGCGCGCTCGCCCAGGCCATTGATGGTGCACTCCACCTGGCGCGCGCCACCAATCTTTACCCCGGCCAGGGAGTTGGCCACGGCCATGCCCAGGTCATTGTGGCAGTGGACTGACCAGATGGCCTTGTCGGAATTGGGGATGCGCTCGCGCAGGTTCTTGATGAAGTTGCCGTACAGCTCGGGAATGGCATAGCCCACGGTGTCGGGCACGTTGATGGTGGTGGCACCCTCGTTGATGACTGCCTCCAACACGCGACACAGGAAATCCGGGTCGCTGCGGTAACCGTCTTCGGGGCTGAACTCGATGTCTTGCACCAGGTTGCGTGCAAAACGCACGGACTGCTTGGCCTGCTCGAACACCTGGTCGGGCGTCATGCGCAGCTTTTTTTCCATGTGCAGGGGCGAGGTGGCAATGAAGGTGTGGATGCGCGCCCGGTTCGCCCCCTTGAGCGCTTCGGCGGCCCTGGCGATGTCACGGTCATTGGCACGCGACAGCGAGCAGATGGTGGAGTCCTTGATATGGTTGGCAATGAGCTGAACGGCTTCGAAATCACCATTGGAGCTGGCCGCAAATCCCGCCTCGATCACATCCACCTTCAGGCGTTCGAGCTGGCGTGCGATGCGCAGCTTTTCGTCGCGCGTCATGGAGGCGCCAGGGGACTGCTCGCCATCGCGCAAGGTGGTGTCAAAAATAATCAATTTGTCGGACATCTCGGTACTCCTGTCGATCTTCAAAAAACCCGCAACCGAAAAACGCATTGCCAAAACAAAAGGCCCGTTGCGAGTGCTAACGGGCCTTGAGGGTTTGCGCGCGTGCGCTACTTCTTCCGCCCGTGTTGACGTAGGGGTAGTAGTAGCAGACGTGCAGAAATGCGCATGGTGTCAATGTAACACAGTTGCCGTCTATTTATGCAGACCCCGTTCGTCGGGTTCATCGGTCGAAGTGCTGATGACGCTAGTTTGGATGCCCTTGGTTTTGCGCCAAGCGTAGACCGCATAGCCGCTCAGCCCGTAAATGACGAACACCCCAAACAGCACCGTCGGCGGGTGAATGTTGATGATGGCGATGCTCAAAGCGATAAGCACGATCGCCGCAAAAGGCACGCTCTTCTTCATGTGCATATCCTTGAAGCTGTAGAACGGCACATTGGTCACCATGGTCAGCCCCGCGTACAGGGTACAGGCAAACATGGGCCACGCCACGTCGTCACCCTTGACGCCAGGGTTGACCTCGATCATCAGCCACAGGAACCCCATGACCAGTGCGGCCGCAGCCGGCGAAGGCAGGCCCTGGAAATAGCGCTTGTCCACCACCCCGGTGTTGACATTGAAGCGTGCCAGGCGCAAGGCGGCGCACGCGCAGTAGACAAAAGCCGCGATCCAGCCCCAGCGCCCCAGCCCGCGCAGCGACCACTCGTAGGCAATCAAGGCCGGTGCGGCACCGAACGACACCATGTCGGAAAGTGAATCCATCTGTTCGCCAAATGCACTTTGGGTGTTGGTCATGCGCGCCACGCGACCATCCAGGCTGTCGAGCACCATGGCACAAAAAACGCCGATGGCCGCCTGGTCAAAGCGCCCATTCATCGCCATCACAACCGCGTAAAACCCGCCAAACAGGGCCGCCAGCGTAAACAGATTGGGAAGGATGTAAATGCCCTTGCGGCGCTTCTTCACCACGACCCCTGCCTGGTCGGATGCGTCGAATTCGTCACCATCATGCATAAATAGGCCTCCAGCCCCCGTAAATACGCCGTATCAAGCTATGAAACAAATAGCAATTTCCCGCCATGCCAACGCCAGGCGGGATGGCGCATCCCCGATGGTAGTCGGGAACGCCAGTGCCAACAAAAATGGCCACCGTAGTGGCCACCGCAGTCCGTCAGATCGGGTCAGTTCCGGGTCTGATCGACCAACTTGTTCTTGGCGATCCAGGGCATCATGGCGCGCAACTGCCCGCCCACCTTCTCGATGGAGTGGTCGGCCAGGTTGCGACGGCGTGCCGTCATGCTGGGGTAATTCAAGCGACCTTCCTGGATGAACATCTTGGCATAGTCGCCGTTCTGGATGCGCTTCAAGGCATTGCGCATGGCCGCGCGCGACTGCTCGTTGACGACCTCGGGGCCGGTCACGTACTCACCAAACTCCGCATTGTTGGAGATGGAGTAGTTCATGTTGGCGATGCCGCCTTCATAGATCAGGTCCACGATGAGCTTGAGCTCGTGCAGGCACTCGAAGTAGGCCATCTCCGGGGCGTAGCCCGCCTCGGTCAGGGTTTCGTAACCCATCTTGATCAGTTCGACGGCACCGCCGCACAACACGGCTTGCTCGCCGAACAAGTCGGTTTCGGTCTCTTCCTTGAACGAAGTCTCGATGATGCCAGCCTTGCCGCCACCATTGGCCATGGCGTAGGAGAGGGCCAGGTCACGCGCCTTGCCGGACTTGTCCTGGTGCACGGCCACGAGGTGGGGCACGCCGCCACCCTGGGTATAGGTGTTGCGCACGGTGTGGCCGGGGGCCTTGGGGGCCACCATCCACACGTCCAGATCGGCGCGCGGCACGACCTGGTTGTAGTGCACGTTAAAGCCGTGAGCGAAAGCCAGCGAAGCACCCTGTTTGATGTGGGGGGCCACGTTGTTGGTGTAAACCTCGGCAATCTGCTCGTCAGGCAGCAGGATCATGACCACATCAGCGGCCTTGACGGCTTCATTGACTTCCATCACGGTCAAACCGGCCTTGCCAACCTTGTCCCAGGAAGCGCCGCCTTTACGCAGCCCCACCACAACCTTGACACCGCTGTCGTTGAGGTTTTGGGCGTGGGCATGGCCCTGGCTGCCGTAACCGATGATGGCGACGGTCTTGCCCTTGATCAGGCTCAGATCACAATCCTTGTCGTAAAAAACTTTCATATTTGCTCCATGGTAAAAATTTGCGGGGCAGACCACTCGCGAGAGCGATGTGCTGTGCCCCCAACTGACTAAACTGATTAAACGCGCAAAATGCGCTCACCCCGACCGATGCCACTGGAGCCCGTGCGAATGGTCTCCAGGATGGCGGCGCGCTCCAAGGCCTCCAAAAACGCATCGTTCTTGGCCTGGTCGCCGGTCAGCTCAATGGTGTAGCTCTTGTCGGTGACATCGATGATGCGGCCACGGAAGATATCCGCCATGCGCTTCATCTCCTCGCGCTCCTTGCCCACGGCGCGCACCTTCACCATCATGAGCTCGCGCTCGATGTAGGCGCCTTCGGTCAGGTCCACCACCTTCACGACTTCGATCAGGCGGTTGAGGTGCTTGGTGATCTGCTCGATCACGTCATCCGAACCGGTGGTCTGGATGGTCATGCGCGAAAGACTGGGGTCTTCCGTGGGCGCCACCGTCAACGACTCGATGTTGTAACCACGGGCCGAGAACAGGCCCACCACGCGGGACAGCGCGCCCGCCTCGTTTTCCAGCAAAACTGCAATGATGTGTTTCATATGACTCGATTCCTCTTCTCGCTGCCCTCCCCCGGTACCGGTAAGCACCAGGCTTGGCAGGCAATAGATTCGTCTAAAACGCTATCAAATAGATAGCTACCTAGGCAATAGCTACAGGGGCTACGACCCTGATTCTTCAAAGATCTTCGCTGCCCAGCAGCATCTCGGTAAGGCCCTTGCCCGCCTGCACCATGGGGAACACGTTCTCCGTGGGATCAGTGCGGAAGTCCATGAACACGGTACGGTCCTTGAGCTTGCGTGCCTCGCGCAATGCAGGCTCCACATCCTGCGGTTTCTCGATCAGCATGCCCACATGGCCATAGGCCTCGGCCAGCTTCACGAAGTTGGGCAACGCATCCATGTAGCTGTGGCTGTAGCGGCCTTCGTACTCGACTTCCTGCCACTGACGCACCATGCCCAGGTAGCGGTTGTTCAGCGAGCAGATCTTGATCGGCGTGTTGTACTGCAGGCAGGTGGAAAGTTCCTGGATGCACATCTGCACCGAGCCTTCGCCGGTGATGCAGAACACTTCGCTATCCGGCTTGGCCAGCTTGATCCCCATGGCATAGGGAATGCCCACGCCCATGGTGCCCAGGCCGCCAGAATTGATCCAGCGCCGGGGTTGGTTGAACTTGTAGTACTGGGCTGCCCACATCTGGTGCTGCCCCACATCGGAGGTGATGTAGGTGTCGGCATCCTTGGTCATGTTCCACAGGGTTTCAACCACGTATTGAGGCTTGATCACATCCTTGTTGGTGCGGTCGTAGCTCAGGCAATCGCGCTTGCGCCAGCCATCGATGGTCTCCCACCAGGCGCCCAGCGCAGCCGCATCAGGCTTGCCCGCCCCTTCCTTGATCATGGCGATCATTTCGTTGAGCACATCCTTGACGTCGCCGACGATGGGGATATCCACCTTGACGCGCTTGGAGATACTGGAGGGGTCGATATCGATATGGATGATCTTGCGCTCGTTCTGCGCAAAGTGCTTGGGATTGCCAATGACACGGTCGTCAAACCGGGCGCCGACGGCCAGCAACACATCGCAGTGCTGCATCGCATTGTTCGCCTCAACCGTCCCGTGCATGCCGGGCATGCCCAGAAACTTGCGCTCGGTTGCCGGATAGGCGCCCAGGCCCATCAGGGTGTTGGTGACGGGGTAGCCCAGCATGTCGACCAGGGTGCGCAACTCGGTTGCAGCATTGCTCATCAACACGCCGCCACCGGTGTAGATGTAAGGGCGCTTGGCGGCGAGCAGCATCTGCAACGCCTTGCGGATCTGGCCGCCGTGGCCCTTGCGCACCGGGT
Organism: Rhodoferax sp.; assembly: GCA_046348185.1. Classification (GTDB taxonomy): domain Bacteria; phylum Pseudomonadota; class Gammaproteobacteria; order Burkholderiales; family Burkholderiaceae_C; genus Allorhodoferax. Next base: position 1,368,849 of record JAXMER010000013.1, read on the forward strand.
TGTAGGAACGCATCTCGACCGACATCGAGTAACCGGTGCACGGCACCTTCTTGAATGAAACGTCCTTCGGAATATCCACCACCACCGGCCCCGGACGGCCACTGCGAGCAATGTGGAAGGCTTTCTTGATCGTGTCGGCGAGCTGGCGTGCATCCTTCACCAGGAAATTGTGCTTGACCACCGGGCGGGTGATACCCACGGTGTCGCACTCCTGAAATGCATCCAGGCCAATGGCATGCGTGGGTACCTGACCCGTGATGATGACCATCGGAATGCTGTCCATGTACGCTGTGGCAATTCCGGTAAGCGCATTGGTAACGCCAGGGCCCGAGGTGACTAGTGCAACCCCCACTTCGCCCGTGGCACGGGCGTACCCGTCGGCCGCATGCACGGCGGCCTGCTCATGCCGCACCAGCACGTGCTGAATGGTGTCTTGCTTGTAGAACGCGTCGTAGATATGCAAAACCGCGCCACCCGGATAACCCCAGATGTACTTGACGCCCTCGGCCTGCAAGGCCTTGACGACGACTTCGGCACCGCGAATTTCGGGGGATTGGGCGCTGGACTGCGACTTGCCCGCTGCAGCAGCGGACGCCATTTCGGCTTTAGAAACTTCCATGATGAACCTTTGTGAATTTCTCTAACGAAAAACCTTGGGTGCTCCTTCGCCAACTCTTGTGGAGACGCGTCAGAACTTAGGACTCTGGCCATGGGCACATTGAATGCTGTACCGGACCACAACCCGTTTGCCTTTGAATGCAGCTTGCATTATGGCATCTTCCGTGCCACCCGCAATGCGTTGGCGCCAATTTCGACGCATCCGGTGCGATAATCGCGCCATCTCCAGGCTGGTCATTGCGCGTTGCAACGCCCCACGATGGGGCAGACCATTTCACCTGCTGAATCCCTTGGCAACCGAACGCGAACTCTCCGATTTTTTGAAAGATGTGGAAAAACGTGCCTTCAAACGCACGGTGTACCACGTCCGCAACGACGAATCCGCGCTCGATATCGTGCAAGACAGCATGATGAAACTGGCCGAACACTACGGCGACCGCCCTGTGACCGAGCTGCCCATGCTGTTCCAGCGCATCCTGTCCAACAGTACCTTGGACTGGTTTCGGCGGCAAAAGACGCAGAAGGCCTTGTTTTCCAACCTGAGCGATTTCGAGAGCGACAACAGCGATCTGGACGACTTCGACCTCTTGGAAACGCTGTCAGCGGCCCAACCTGGGGAACAAAACGAGAGCGCGCAGACTCACACCGAGCGTACACAGGTTCTGCAGCAGATCGAAATCGCACTGGAAGACCTCCCGGCACGTCAACGGGAAGCCTTCCTGCTGCGTTATTGGGAGGATATGGACGTGGCCGAAACGGCTGAAGCAATGGGTTGCTCACAAGGCAGCGTCAAAACGCACTGCTCCCGGGCTGTACAGGCACTGGCCAAGGCGTTGATTGCAAAAGGAATACGACTATGAAGACACCAGACCCCGCACGCATCGAAGCCGAGTTTGCACGCACGCTCACAGCGCGCCTCTCGCAATCCACCCACGCCCTGCCGATCGACATCGCCGAGCGCCTGCGCGCTGCGCGCGAACGGGCGCTGGCCAAACGCAAGGTGATTCGCCTGCAACTGGTCTCGGGTCTGCAAATGGCTGGAAACGGCCAGGCCGCCCTGAACGCGCCGGACGGTTCCCCTGGGCTGTGGGGGCGCATTGCGGCATTCATTCCGCTTTTGGTCCTGATCGCAGGTTTGCTGGCTGTAAGTTTCTTCCAGGAAGAGCAGCGCGCCGCCGAAATGGCCACGGTCGATACCGAGCTACTGGGCGATGAGTTGCCCCCGTCTGCATTCACCGACCCCGGATTTGTTCACTTCCTGAATACGGCGCATCGCGACTAACTTCGCCCCCCAATCGTTCCATGGTGCCTGCCGAGTCCACTTCATCACCCAGCAAGTCAAGCCTGATGCTGTGGCTGCTCGCCTGCACGGCCGTGGTCGTGGTGGCACTGTCCATCTGGTTGATGCGGTCCATGGCCCATACCGAAGCGGATGCGACCACCGCTGCGGTCACGCCAACAACTGCGCCTGCCTCAGCCGCCGCGACATTGCCGGATCAACCCGGTCCGCGCTGGCATGAGCTCAACGCCACGCAACAAGCAGTACTCAAGCCGCTAGCCAACGTCTGGAATTCCCTGGGTCTGATCCAGAAGAAGAAATGGATCGTCATTGCCAAGAATTTCCCAACCCTCTCGCACGAGAACCAGGCCCGCCTGCAAGAGCGCATGGTCCAGTGGGCCGCCCTGACCCCGCGCGAGCGTGAGCTTGCACGCCTGAATTTTGCGGAAACCAAGAAACTCACCGCAGAGCAACTCGCCGCCAGTTGGGCTGCCTACCAAGAACTCAGCCCCGAAGAAAGGGCCCGCCTGGCCGCCACCGCTGCCAAAAAACCCACCGGTTCTGCCGTGGCTATTGCCCCGGTACCCAACGACAAAATCACGGCCGTGCCCATTACCCGCCACACCCCTGTGTCGGCAGAGGCATCGCCCCTGGTCAAACCGCAGCTGGACCCCGACACCTTGCTTCCCAAGATCGTGATTCCACCCAGCAGCGCAGACACCCCGCCTGGCAACACAGAACCCGTGTCCAGGCCCGCTGTGTCTAGCGACTCCCTGTCCCCCAATTAGGTCTTTCGCCGTTTCATGAATACTCCCAGCCTGTGGCGGCGGATGGCTTGTTGGCTGTACGAAGGCGTACTGCTGTTTGGTGTCGTCTTCTTGCCGGGCTATCTGTTCAGCGCCCTCAGCCAAACCCGCAATGCCCTAGACAACCGCACCGCCCTGCAAGCCTTCATGTTTGTCGTGCTGGGCATCTACTTTGTCTGGTTCTGGTCCCGCGGGCAGACGCTGGCCATGAAGACCTGGCATATCCGGCTGGTAGACGCACAGGGTCGGCCTGTCACCCAACTGCGCGCGCTGGGCCGCTACGCCTTGAGCTGGCTCTGGTTTCTGCCGCCGCTGGCTGCAATTGCGCCCTTTCACCTGGCCGGTGGCGAAGCCTCGGTCATTGTGCTGGGCTGGATCGGGGTCTGGGCTCTGCTGAGCCGCTTCCACCCTACGCAGCAGTTCTGGCATGACGCACTGGCTGGCACCCGGCTGGTGATGGCAGCATGAGCGCGCCGCAAACGCCCCCACCACCCGTCAATCCCCAAAAAGCGCGCAATGGCCTGAGCCGCGTCTGGCACGCGACCGGCTATTCCCTGGCCGGGCTGCGCGCGGGTTGGGGCGAGCCTGCGTTTCGGCAAGAAGCGATTGCCGCCATGGTCTTGGTTCCGGCGTCCTGGTGGCTGGGCCGAAGCTGGGTCGAAACGGCATTGCTGGCCGGTTCGGTCATGCTCTTGATGATTGTGGAACTGCTCAATACAGCGGTGGAAGCCGCCATCGACCGCGTTGGGCCTGAATGGCACCACCTCTCCAAGCGCGCCAAGGACATGGGCAGCGCCGCCGTGTTCCTGACCCTGATGCTGTGCATGGGCGTTTGGGGCGCGGCGCTGGTCTCACGCATCACCAGCTGATCGGCGTCAGCCCTGCCCGGCGCTGGCACTAGCGCCTCAAACGGCCGATTCGTCTTCCTCGCCGGTACGAATGCGCACGATGCGCTCGACGCTGGTGATGAAAATCTTGCCGTCGCCGATCTTGCCCGTGCGCGCGGCCTTGACGATGGCATCCACGCAGCGGTCGCAGTCCTCGGTTTTCACCACCACTTCAACCTTGACCTTGGGCAGGAAGTCCACCACGTACTCGGCCCCCCGGTACAGTTCGGTGTGGCCTTTCTGGCGGCCAAAACCCTTGACCTCGGTGACGGTCAAGCCGGTAACGCCGCACTCGGCCAGGGCCTCGCGGACTTCTTCCAACTTGAACGGTTTGACGATGGCGGTGATTTGCTTCATGGAATCTCTCTAATCAGTTGGGGTCTAATCAGGCTCGAAAACGGTTGGTAATAGGATAACGCCAATCCTTGCCGAAGCTGCGGTGGGTCACTCTAATCCCGACGGGCGCCTGGCGGCGTTTGTATTCGTTGAGCTTGATCAGCCGCGTGACCTTCTCCACATCGGCCTGGTCAAACCCGGCCGCCACGATGGTGGCGATGCTCTGGTCGTTTTCCATGTAGCGGTCGATGATGGCGTCCAGTACCTCGTAGGGCGGCAGGCTGTCCTGGTCCTTTTGGTCGGGGCGCAGCTCGGCACTGGGTGGCCGGGTGATGATGCGCTCAGGGATGGGGTTGGCGCCCGTGCCATACGGGTCGTGCGCGTTGCGCCAGTGCGCCATCTTGAAGACCAGCGTCTTGGCCAGGTCCTTGATGACGGCAAAGCCGCCGGCCATGTCGCCGTACAGGGTGCAATAGCCGGTGGCCATCTCGCTCTTGTTGCCGGTGGTGAGCACGATGCTGCCGAACTTGTTGGAGAGTGCCATCAGCAGCGTACCGCGGATGCGGGCCTGGATGTTCTCTTCGGTGGTGTCCTCGGCACGGCCTACGAATTCGGCAGCCAGCGACGCCTTAAATGCCTCGAACTCGGGCACGATGGAAATCTCGTCGTAGCGCACGCCCATGCGTTGCGCCATGTCGCGCGCATCCAGCCAGCTGATGTCGGCCGTGTAGGGCGAAGGCATCATCACCGCGCGCACTTTGTCAGCCCCCAGCGCGTCCACGGCAATGGCCAACACGAGCGCCGAGTCAATGCCGCCGGACAGGCCCAGGATGGCACCGGGGAAGCCGTTCTTGCCCACGTAATCTCGCACGCCCAGCACCAGCGCATCCCACAGGTCTTGCTCGGGGCTGCGCACTGGCTCCACGTTTGCTACGATTTTCATAGCTGGCTGTGCAGCTTCCACGAGGACTACGAACTGATTTTCTTTGAAACTCGGGGCGCGGCCGGTGACCGTGCCATCGGCATCTAGGGCGAAGGAATGGCCCTCGAACACCACCTCGTCCTGCCCGCCCACCAGATGGGCATAGACCAGCGGCAGGCCCGTTTCCAGCACCCGGCGCTGCATCATGGCTTCGCGCTCATAGCCCTTGCCCACGTGGAAAGGCGAGGCATTGATCACCGCCAGCAACTCGGCGCCGGCTGCCTTGGTCTCCCGTGCGGGCTGATCGAACCAAGCGTCCTCGCAAATCAGCAAACCCACCTTCACCCGCGCACCGGACTCCCCGGCCTCGAACACGCACACATCCCCCCCCGGGGTGAAGTAACGGCGCTCGTCGAACACCTGGTAATTGGGCAGTTCACGCTTGCGGTAGGTGGCCACCACCTGGCCTTCGCGCAAGACGCTGGCAGCGTTAAAGCGCTGCTGCACCGCCACCGAGCGCGTACGGCTGTCGCCACCAGTGGGGTGCCCCACCACCACCGTCATGTCCTTTAACCCGGCCAGCGCCTGGGCCACCGATTTCACGGCATCATCACAGGCGGCAATGAAGGCCGGACGCAGAAACAGGTCCTCGGCGGCATAGCCGCAGATGGAGAGTTCGGGCGTGAGCAAGAGCCGCGTGCCCTGGGCGTAGGCGTCGCGGGCGGCGCCGATGATTTTCTGGGCATTGCCGTCCAGATCACCAACGACGAAATTGAGTTGTGCAATGCACAGTGTGAGAGCCATGAACCGGAAAATTGGGTTTGAATACAGCCTGCAGCGGCCCGGCGCGCCAAGGGGGACACGCCTTGTCTGAGGATTATGTCATTGGGGTGACGGACACGCTCTCCAGTGTGGACGCCACAGCGTGGGACGCCTTGCTCTACACGCAGCCCAACCCCAGCCCCTTCATGCGCCACGCCTACCTGACCGCGCTCATTGACAGCGGCAGCGCCTGCGCGCGCACCGGCTGGCGGCCGCACTGCTTCACCGTGCACCAGGGCAAGGCGCTGGTTGCGGCCTGCGTGGTGTTCGAGAAGTCCCACTCCTACGGCGAATACGTGTTCGACTGGGCCTGGGCCAATGCCTACGCCCAGCACGGGCTGGACTACTACCCCAAGGCCGTCTGCGCCGTGCCCTTCACCCCCGTGCCTGGCGCGCGGCTGATGGCGGCCAACACGGCCGTACGCGCCGCCCTGCTGCAAGCGCTGCTGCGCTGGTGCCAGGAGCGCCAGCTGTCGTCCCTGCACCTGCTGTTCCTTGTGGGCGACGACGTTGCCGCGTGTAAACAGGCAGGCCTGATGCTGCGCCACACCGTCCAGTTCCATTGGAAAAATATGGCCCCCACGCTTGTCGCTTCGCGTACTGCGCTGCCCCCCGAGGGGGCGCGTTTCGCCTTGGGGCGGCCCGGCGGCGAAACCGGCTACCCCGACTTCGACGCCTTCCTTGCGTCCCTCACCCAAGACAAGCGCAAGAAAATCCGCCAGGAGCGGCGCAAAGTGCTTGCTGCAGGCGTCACGTTCCGCTGGTCACGGGGCCGCGACATCACACCAGCCGAATGGGACTTCTTCTACCGCTGCTACGAACGCACCTACCTGGAGCACGGCAACGCGCCCTACCTCACCCGGGATTTCTTCCAGCGTATGGCCGACACCATGCCCGAACACTGGCTGCTGTTCATCGCCGAGCGCGACGCTCACCCAATTGCTAGCAGTCTGATAGCACTAGAACCAGGTTCTACGGGGGCCGGAGGTACCAAAGTCGCCTATGGCCGCTACTGGGGCGCCCTGGAGCGGGTGGACTGCCTGCACTTCGAGGCGTGCTACTACCAGCCCCTACAGTGGTGCATCCAGCACGGTTACGAACGCTTTGAAGGCGGCGCCCAGGGCGAGCACAAGATGGCGCGCGCCCTGCTCCCGGTTAAGACCACCAGCGCCCACTGGCTGGCACACCCGGCGTTTGCCGACGCGGTGGAGCGCTTTTTGGTGCGCGAGGGTGAGGACGTGGACGCCTACCTGCAGCACCTGGCCCAGCGCAATCCCTTGCGATCTGCCCGCTGACAACCGACACGCTGACAACCGGGCCCCGGAGGCGCCTGCAAACACGCGCACAATAGCGGGCGGCTCCCACTCACCGGAACACGTGTCATGCCCGCATTGCTCGCAACCCTGCTGCTCCCTGCCCTGTTGACCTGGGGACTGGGCAGCGCCTTTCGATTGTCCGAAGAGGACATGATGATCGTGTTCGTCGTCCTGTTTCTGCTCACCTTTCTGATCTCGGTGGCAGGCGCGCATGTGATGGAGCACGGCCAGCGCTTTCGGCGCCAGAAGCTGCTTGAAGACATGACCCCCGCACAAAAGCTGCAGTGGCTGCTGGGGCAGCGCCAGGTTGTCGCAGCGCTGGCGGGCTTTGTGGCACTGGCAGCGTGGGGTGCCTACCGGATCCACAGCGCCTCTGACCATGCCCCCAGCCCCGTTGCTGCCCGCCCGGAGCCGGTTTCCAGCGCGCCCGTACCAGAAACGCAGGCAGCACGCGCGCCGACCGCTCCGGCGTCTACCGCCGAGATTTTGGCCGCGACCGTGGCCGCCAAGGCAGCGCGCGAGATCAGCGCGGCGCAGGAGGTCGTGCAGGCCTGGGCCGCCGCCTGGGCCCGCAAGGATGTAGACACCTACCTGGCCGCGTACAGCCCGCTTTTTCTCGCCACCGAGGGCCTGACCCGTCCCCAATGGGAAGCCCAGCGCCGCCAGCGCATTGGCACAGCGCAGGGCTTGCAAATCAAGGTCATGGACTTGGTCGTCGAACCCATCGGTCGCGACAAGGTGCAGGCCGTCTTCATCCAGAAGTACCAGACCGCCAAGCTCAACGACCTGTCACGCAAGACCCTGATCCTGCACAAGCACGGCGACGACTGGAAGATCCTCTCCGAACAGGCTACACCCCTGAAAAGCTGATGGCAGCAGACCTCACCACCGCACCGCTGGCGCCGACAGCCGCAGCACCCGTCACCCACTACGAAAACTTCCCCGTCGCATCCTGGCTGTGCCCCCCGGCGCTGCGCGCGCCCATCGCCGCCATCTACCACTTTGCCCGGACAGCCGACGACATCGCTGACGAGGGTGACGCCAGCGCCGAGCAGCGGCTGGCCGATTTGCAGGCCTACCGCCTGGACCTGGAAACTACCGTGGTCAGTGCACAGCCCAGCGCCTTACCAGCGTTCACCAGCGCCCGCTGGCCACAGGTGTTTGGCCCCTTGCGAACCGCCTTGGTCAGCCACCACCTGCCTGCACAACTGCTGCACGACTTGCTGGACGCCTTCACACAAGACATACGCAAAACAGCCTCGGCACAAGGCTACGCCGACCAGAGCGAACTGCTGGACTACTGCCGCCGCTCTGCCAATCCGGTTGGACGATTGCTGCTGCACCTGTATGGCGTGACCGATCCCGTGGCCCTGCAGCGCAGCGACGCCATCTGCACCGCCCTGCAACTCATCAACTTCTGGCAGGACCTCAGCGTGGACATCCCCCGCGGGCGCTTCTACCTGCCGCACGACCTGTGCCAGCGCTTTGGTGTCGGCCAGGCCGACATCCTGGCCCAGCACCAAACCCCAAACGCTACGCAATTGATAGCACACTGCGTAGATTTTGCGAGGGCTACCATGCGCTTTGGCTCAAGCTTGGTGCACCAGATCCCCGGTAGAGCCGGGTGGGAACTGCGCCTGGTGGTGCAAGGCGGCCTGCGTATCCTGGACAAGATCGCCACCCTGAACTACGCCACACTCCGCCAGCGCCCCACGCTGCGCTGGTGGGATGTACCGGTGATGCTGTGGCGGGCGGTGTGGATGTAGATTTTCTGGTGGAGGTTGACTCGGTTGGGGCGTTAGCAGTCACAGGCGCTGTTAAGGCTTATGACTCCTTCAGGCTGTTTGCGGACGTCGGCCCCATACCTACTTCCGTTTCTCATTCGCCTTTGATTGCTTCGTGTATTTGATTGCTCCCGTGTTTATCCAAATGACAACTAGGCAAGCGACAAAAACAAATGTCACCAACGTAAAGAACCCATCTTCGCCGCGGAGTCCCAGCAATTTCATGGCAAATAGGGCAAGGCAAATGAAAGCGCCCCAGATAGCAGCATAGGTAGAGATGATTCTCAATGCGGCAACAAACAAATTTTTCAATTCAAGCCCTAAAGAATCTTGGCTAACGCAGTTTCATATTTTTGAGTGCTTTCGAATGACCGCTTTCGCTGGCGGATTCAACCGGTCGACGCAACACACCAGCGGCAGGTATGCGTCCTTACCGGGCCCAGACCCCAGCGACCACGCGAAATGGAAGTCAGAGCGTACCACCGCCGCTGGCACGCCAGTTGGGCTGGGCGTTTTGCGTAGGTAAAGGAGGAGCCCGCGCAGCGGGCGGGGGACACGGAGCAAAACGTCCAGCCCAACTGGTGCAACGCTCAGTCCACAGCCATCACTCTGGGCGACAATGCCAGCCATGACCCCCGCGCAATACGTCCAGGACAAGGCCGCCGCCTCTGGCAGCAGCTTTTACTACGCCTTCCTCTTCCTGCCCGAGCGCAAGCGCGCCGCCATCACGGCCTTCTACGCGTTCTGCCGCGAGGTGGACGACGTCGTGGACGACATGGTCGACCCTGGCGTAGCGCAGACCAAGCTGGCCTGGTGGCAGTCCGAAGTGGCCCAGGCCTATGCGGGTAACCCCAGCCACCCGGTGATGCAGGCCCTGATGCCCCTGAGCGCCGAATTCGGTATCGAACAACGCCACCTGCAGGCGGTCATCGAAGGCTGCCAGATGGACCTGCAGCAAACTCGCTACCTCGACTACCCCAACCTGCAGCGCTACTGCCACCTGGTGGCGGGCATTGTGGGCGAAGTGGCCGCGCGCATCTTCGGCCAGACGCAGGAGCAGACCACCCAATATGCCCACACCCTGGGCCAGGCGCTGCAGCTCACCAACATCATCCGCGACGTGGGCGAAGACGCCGTGCGCGGTCGCATCTACCTGCCCGTGAGCGAGCTGCAGCAGTTTGATGTGAAGGCCCACGAAATCCTGAACCGCGTGTATTCCGATCGCTTCACCGCCCTCATGCGCTTTCAGGCCCAGCGTGCGCACGGCCTGTACGACCAGGCCCTGGCCCTGCTGCCCGCTGCCGACCGCCGCGCGCAAAAGCCGGGGCTGATGATGGCCAGCATCTACCGCGCCCTGCTGCGCGAAATCGAACACGACAACTTCCAGGTGCTGCACCAACGCATCAGCCTCACGCCGCTGCGCAAACTCTGGCTGGCGTGGAAGGTGCAAGCTTTGGGAAGGCTGTGAAAACGGCCATCGTTGGCGGTGGCTGGGCTGGCATGGCGGCCGCAGTGGCCGCGTGCCAGGCGGGGCACCAGGTCACGCTGTTCGAGGCAACACGTCAATTGGGTGGCCGCGCCCGCGCCGTGTCGGCCACCTTGCCCGATGGCACACCCGTCACCCTGGACAACGGCCAGCACATCCTGATTGGCGCCTACACCGAAACTCTGCGCCTGATGCGGCTGGCGGGCGTTGCGCCCGAAGCGGCCTTGCTGCGCCGCCCGTTGTCGCTGCCCTTTGTGGATGGCACGGGGCTGCAGACACCCCGCTACGCCACGCACTGGCCTGCACCGCTGGATGCCATAGCTGCCATCGCCACCGCACGCGGCTGGAACTGGCGCGAACGCGCCTCACTCATCCGCGCGGCGCTGGGCTGGCAATGGCGCGGTTTTACCTGCGAGCCGCACCAAACCGTGGCCCAGCTCTGCGCCAGCCTGGCCCCACGTGTGCTGCACGAACTGATCGACCCTCTGTGCGTATCGGCCCTGAACACACCCGCCCACAAAGCCAGCGCCAGCGTGTTCCTGCGCGTGTTACAAGACGCGCTGTTTGGCGTACGCGGCGGCTCACACCTGCTGCTGCCGCGGGTGGACCTGGGTGCCTTGTTTCCCGAAGCTGGCGCACGTTGGCTGGCGCAGCGCGGCGCCACCGTGCACCTGGGCCAACGCGTGCAGCAACTGCGTCACACGCCACAAGGGTGGGCCCTGGACGGCGCCGTCTTCGACCATGTAGTCTGGGCCACTTCATCCAGCAATGCGGCTATAGCCCTCGTGGAATCTGCCAACCACGCTCCCGAAACCATAGCAAACGCCCTGAACACCTGGGCCACCACTGCCACAGCGCTGCGCTTTGAATCCATTGCCACCGTGTACGCCTGGGCCCCGCAGGCGCGCCTGCCCCACCCCATGCTGGCGCTGCGCGCCACGCCCACGGCTCCCGCGCAGTTTGTGTTTGACCGCGGCCAGCTCGACGGCCCGGGCGGGTTGCTGGCCTTTGTGGTCAGTGCCAGCCAGGGCGACGTAGACACCGTACAAGCAGCCGTGCTGCAACAGGCCCGCACCGAACTCGCCCCCTTGCAGCTGCCCACCCTGCAACCCCTGCGCACCATCATCGAAAAACGCGCCACCTTTGCCTGCACACCCGCCCTGGTGCGCCCACCCCAAGCCATCGCGCCGGGGCTGTGCGCGGTGGGCGATTACGTGCAAGGCCCCTACCCCGCCACGCTGGAAGGCGCCGTGCGCAGCGCAGCAGCGCCGGGGTTGTTCCGGGCTTAAGCGGGAATCAAGCCGCGCTTCTTGAGCATCGGTTCCACACGCGCATCGCGCCCGCGAAAGGCGCGGTAGGCCTCGGCGGGTTCGATGGAGTTGCCTGCGGAGTACACATAGTCGTGCAGGCGCTGTGCGGTTTCGCGGTGGAAGGGGTTCTTTTGTTCGACAAAGGCGTCAAACGCGTCGGCATCAAGCACTTCGGCCCACATGTAGACGTAGTACCCGGCCGCATACGAATCGCCCGAGAAGAGATGGCGAAAGTGCGGCAGGCGGTGCATCATCTTGGCCAGGGCGGGCAGCCCCAAGCGCGCCAGTTCTTCGCGCTCGAAACGCTCCAGGTCGAAGTCGGCATAGTCGCTGCGCGCGTGCACAGCCAGGTCGACTAAGGCAGAGGAGGTGTACTCCACCGTCTCGTAGGCCTTGTTGAAGGTGGCTGCGGCGCGGATGCGCCCGATCAGCGGCGCGGGAATGGGCGCACCGCTCTCGTAGTGGCGCGCGTACTCGCTCAGCACGCTTTCTTCCAGCGCCCAGTGCTCAAACAGTTGCGATGGCAGCTCCACATAATCTTGCAAGACGTTGGTGCCCGAGAGCTTTTCGTAGTGCACGTTGGACAACAACCCGTGCAGGCCATGACCGAACTCGTGAAACAGCGTGCGCACGTCGTCAAAAGTCAGCAGGGCGGGCTGCCCGGCGGGTGGTTTAGAGAAGTTGTTGTGGTTGCCGATGATGGGGATGACCGCCCCGTTCTCGGTATTGCGCGTTTGCCAGCGGTAGCCGCTCATCCACGCGCCGCCTTGCTTGGAGGGGCGAGCAAAGTTGTCGGCGATAAAAAGGCCTACCAGGGTGTCGCCCCGCAGCACTTCAAACAGGCGCACATCGGGGTGGTACAGCGGCATGCCAGGTTTTTCCACAAAGGTCAGGCCAAACAGTTTGCCCGCCACGCCGAACATGGCGCGCATCATGGCGCCCAGCTCAAAGTAGGGCTTGACCTCGGCATCGTCCAGGTCAAAGCGCGCCTGGCGCACCTTCTCGGCAAAAAAGCGCCAATCCCATCGGGCCAAGGGTTCGGTGCACCCGTGGCTGATGCGCAAGGCGTCCAGCGCGGCCTCGTCTTCGCGCATGCGTGCACAGGCCGGTACCCAGGCCTGCATGAGCAGGTTGCGGGCAGCGGCAGGCGTCTTGGCCATGCGATCGACCAGCGCGTAATCGGCAAACGTGGGGTAGCCGTGCAAGCGGGCTTGCTCGGCGCGCAGCCGCAAGATGTCCACGGCAAGCGGGCGGTTGTCGCTGGGGCCTGCATGGGCGCCGCGCGTGACCCAGGCGCTAAAGGCCTGCTCGCGCAGGTCGCGCCGCTCCGAGAAGGTCAGGAACGGCACCACCGACGAGCGTGACAAGGTGATGGCATAGCCGTCAGGCTTGCCCCGCGCCTGCGCGGCCGCACGCGCCGCATCGCGCAAAGACGCCGAGAGCCCAGCCAGGTCCGCCTCCCCTTGCAGCCACAGCACCCACTCGCTCTCATCCTTGAGCACGTTCTGCGCAAACTGGGTGGTGAGCTCGGCCAGCTGCGCCACGATGTCGGCATAGCGCCGACGGCTGTCGGCCGCGATCTTGGCGCCCTGGCGCACAAAGTCGAAGTGGACGCGATCAAGCAAGCGGCGGTCTTCCCGGTTCAGGCCCGCCGCCTCGGTCGACTGCTGGACGGCGTCGATGCGTGCAAACAATGCCTCGTCCATGTAGATCGCGGTGCGGTGCGCGGCAATGCGCGGTGCCAGGGCCAATTCCACCTTTTGCAGCTCGTCCGAAGTCTCGGCCGCAGTCAGGTTGCCAAACAGGTCGCTAAGCCGGTTGAACAGCCACCCGGCGCGGTCAAACGCGACCACGGTGTTGGCAAACGTGGGCGGCTGCGGGTTGGCCGCGATGGCCGCCAACTCGGCGCGGTGCGCATCGAACGCAGCCTCGAACGCAGGCGCATAGTGCTCCGGGCGGGTTTGGGTGAAGGGCGGCAGACCGTACGGTGCGTCCCAGGGATTCAGGAGCGGATTGACATGGCTGGTGGACATGACTGGAAGGCTGCACGGGACGGATCGCACCCCGGCGCAGAAAGTTGGAAAGCCAGGATTTTCACCGATGCAGAGCGAACGTGTCGGCCACCGGCACTGCGTGGCTTCATCGTGCAGCATCCGGTGGATTGACGGGTTGGGATTTCCATTGTGTCAGTGACCAGAAGGCATACGCGGTGGATGCTCCGGCAAGGAATACAGGTAGAACCGAAATCTTCCAGCCCGTCTGCCAAAAAGGGAGACTCAGCGCCGGAAGGGTACTTGCCGCTAACAAGTAGCTGACGCGGTAGCGATTCACCTGGCGGAAAACGAGAGCCAACGGCAGCCCGTAGAGCCAAGTAAAAACATAACCAATAAGTGCGCCGTTGATCGAGACGCCAATGAGTGACTGAAGTGGTGGAAGACCCCAAACATGGGGTTCGAACCACTCATGCAGCACAAAAAACACCCATCCGCTCGTGAACGGAATTACAAGTGGGGCGACAACGGCCGCAAGAAGGCAGTTTAGAACGCCGGGGTTCATGAGGCCCAACGTTTGACATGAGCCACCCGGAAAGATCGCAGCTCTTGAAGGGTCGGCTCCATGGAAGTGTTGGGCGTCAGGCGGGATGCGCCGAGAACCGAACGCCTAGCGCGCGGACTACCTTGAGGATTGTGTCCAGACGCGGCTTTGCTCCGGGAGCTAAGGCTTTGTAGAGGCTTTCTCGACCGAGGCCAGCATCCTTGGCAACCTGCGCCATGCCTTTGGCGCGAGCGACATCACTGAGTGCCAGGAGGAGAAGCTCGGTGTCTTCGGTTTCCAGAACTGCCGTCATGTACTCGGCAATGGCGGCTTCATCCGTCAAATAGCGAGCGGCGTCAAACGGAAGAAGTTTTGCCTTGGTCTTGGGTGTGTTCATGAGTCAAGCTCCAATTGCTGCAAGATCTTCTGCGCTCGCTTAATATCTCTTGCCTGGGTGGACTTGTCACCGCCAGCGAGCATGACGATGAGGATGTTTTGGCGACGCGTGAAGTAAAGGCGATAGCCCGGACCAAACGCGATACGCATTTCCGAAACCTCGTTTCCAACCGGTTTCCAGTCGCCGAGGTTCCCGGCTTCAGCAAGACGTAGCCGAGCAACGATGCGCAACTGGGCTTTGATGTCTTTTAGGCCATCAAGCCAGTCTTGGAACTCCTGCGTCTGCCGGACGGTAAACATGACGCAATAGTATCCACATGGATACGAAAGTCAAGCGGATAAAGAACGTGTTCCTGACGCCTAACGTCTTAGGTAAAAGGCAGCCCGCTTGCGGGACGTCCAGCGGAGGCCGAAGGCCGTAGCGGCTTTAACTGATGGGATGGACTCCCCCGTTTTCTTGCGCAACAGTTGCGTACTGGTCGTCATGGGGATGGGGATCAGATCTTTCAACGTAAGGAGTCCGACATGCATGCTACTACCGTTGCCATCGATCTTGCAAAGTCTGTTTTTCAACTCGCCGTTGCCGATGAACATTGGCGCGTGCTCGAAACCCAGCGCCTCACACGCACCCAGTTCGAGCGCTGGTTCGCCAACCGGGATGTGAGCCCGGTCATCACGGAAGCCTGGGGGGGGGGAGATGGCATGGTCCGCCCACCCAATCACTGGCGTTGATGCGAGTCGACCTCCGAAAGTGGTAGAGGTCTGGCAGAAACGACATCAAGGTGCCAAAGTGAAGGTGCTTCGTACCACTTCAAACTGGAGGACTCGCCATGAAAACTACTGCAAGCATGCCCGTCATTGGTCTTGATTTGGCCAAATCCGTGTTCCAGCTACACATAGTCGATCCTCACACTGGCGAAATTCAGCGTCGTCAGATCAAGCGGGGCAAGTTGAGGGTAAGCGTCCAGCGATCCCATCTTGAATGACCTGCTGGAGTTGAGCATGATCGTGTGCACGCAAACGAACGTGGACACGATGCTCAAAGACCCTCAGACACCCCGCTATGCGGTGCGGCGCACGCACCGCACCTACACCCCGCAATTCAAAGCCGAGCTGGTGGCCATCTGCCAGAAGCCCGGCATATCGATTGCCGCCGTAGCCCTGCAGCATGGCATGAACACCAACGTGCTGCACCGCTGGCTCAAGGAATGGGCACAGGGCATGCACCGCCTCGAAGCAGGCCCTGCCACTGCTGCCGTAGCGCCACAAACCCCGGCCTTCACCCCTATTCATCTGGGCGCCATAACGTCAACGACAACCAGTGAGCAGCCGTGCATGGCCGCCTCGACGCCAGCGACCGGCATTCGTATCGAATGCCAACGCTCTGGCATGTCCGTGACTGTGCACTGGCCCTTGTCTGGCGCAGCCCAGTGCGCCCAGATGCTGCGCGAGTTGTTGCGGTGATCCGAATCGATGCAGCCTGGCTGGCCACCGCTTGGCTGGACATGCGCGCGGGCACCGACACCGCCCTGGCGCGGGTGGTTGCCACCTTCGGCGCGGCCCACCCGCACCACGCCTACGTCTTTGCCAACCAGCGTGCCAACCGCCTGAAGATCCTGGTGCACGACGGCGTGGGGCTGTGGTTGGCCGCGCGCCGACTGCACCAGGGCAAGTTCGTCTGGGCGCCGCCGGGCAGCCCGAACGTAGCGCTCGAACACGCTCAACTCAACGCGCTGGTGCTGGGCCTGCCCTGGCAGCGCATGGGATCGCAAGGCGCCATCACCGTGGTTTGAATCTTCCGTTGGAGGCGCTGAGCATGGCAATCGGGAGATGCGCCAATGGTCTTGCCCGGCACGCACGGGCACACTGTGCAGCATGGTGATCGACGAACAGGCCCTGAGCGAACTGGACGCAGAACAACTGCGTGAAGTCAGCCAGCGCCTGCTCGGTGAACTGCGCCACCTGCGTGCTCTGAACGAGAAACTCGCCTACGAATGCGCGCTGCTCAAGCGCTTGAAGTTCGCGGCCCAATCTGAGCGCCACAGCCCTGATCAGCGCAACCTGCTGGAAGAAGAGCTCGACAGCGACCTGGCCGCTGTGGAGCACGAGATCGAACAACTGCGCTCAGTACCCGCAGCAATCGGGAAGCAGCAACCCAAGCGCACACCGCTGCCAGCCCATCTTCCGCGGCGCGAGATTCGCCACGAGCCCATGTCCACGACATGCCAGTGCGGCTGCCAGCTCAAACGCATCGGCGAGGACGTGGCCGAGAAGCTGGACTATGTGCCGGGCATCTTTAGCGTGGAGCGCCATGTGCGCGGCAAGTGGGCGTGTGCCCAGTGCGAGACCATTCAACAGGTGCCGGTGGCCGCCCACGTCATCGACAAAGGCATCCCGACGGCTGGCCTGCTGGCCCAGGTGCTGGTGGCCAAGTACGCCGATCACCAGCCCTTGTACCGGCAGGAGAACATCTTCGCCCGAGCCGGTCTGGGCATTCCACGATCAACCCTGGCGCAATGGGTGGGCACCTGCGGCGCGCAGTTGCAGCCGCTCGTTGACGCCCTCAAGAGCGAAGTGCTCGGGCACCGGGTGCTGCACGGGGATGAGACACCGGTGGCCATGCTCAAGCCGGGTAACGGCAAGACGCACCGGGCCTATTTGTGGGCCTACGCCCCCGGGGCGTTTGAAGCCACGCGTGCAGTGGTCTACGACTTCTGCGAGTCGCGTGCGGGCGAACACGCCCGCGCCTTCTTGGGGGAGTGGCGGGGCAGCCTGATCTGTGATGACTACGCCGGGTACAAGGCCAGCTTCGACATGGGCGTGACAGAAGCCGGGTGTCTGGCCCATGCCAGGCGCAAGTTCTTCGAGCTGCACGCTGCCAACAAGAGCCAGATCGCCGAGTTCGCCCTGCAGCAGTTCGCCCGGGTCTACGAGATCGAGAGGGCCGTGCAGGACAAACCGGCAGCCGAGCGGCTACAGGCGCGCCAGCAGCACAGCCGACCGATCCTGGACGCCTTGCACCGGTGGATGGTGCTGCAGCGCCAGCAGGTGGCGGGCAACTCGGCGACGGCCAAGGCACTGGACTACAGCCTCAAGCGCTGGGCGGCGCTCACGCGATTTGTCGATGACCCGCAACTGCCGACGGACAACAACTGGATCGAGAACCAGATCCGGCCGATTGCCATCGGAAGAAACAACTGGTTGTTTGCTGGCAGCCTGCGTGCGGGGCAACGGGCGGCGGCCGTCATGAGCCTGATCCAGTCCGCACGCATGAACGGGCACGATCCGTATGCCTATCTCAAGGACGTACTGACCCGGCTGCCCACGCACAAGGCCAGTCGCATCGGTGAGCTGTTGCCGCATCGCTGGCAACCCGGTGCCATATGACTCTTAGCCATGACCGTCGGCGGCGGTCAATATGGGTTTGCTGGACGCTTACAGTTGAGGGACTTTTTTGCCAAACAACAATCGAGCTTGGTCGCAATGGAGGCGTGTGCCACAGCGCACTACTGGGCACGCGTGATCGCGTCGTTGGGCCATGATGTCAAACTGCTGCCAGCGCAGCACGTCAAGGCCTTCTTGTTGCGCGACAAGACCGATGCCATGGATGCACAGGCGATCTGGGTGGCGGCGCAACAACCACACATCAAACCAGTGCCAGTAAAGACCGAACAGCAGCAAGTCTGTATGTCACTGCACGGCTTGCGCCGCCAACTCATGAAGATGCGCATCATGCAAACCAACGCACTGCGCGGCATCCTGGGTGAATTCGGTATCGCACTACCAGTGGGACACAACCAGTTGCTCAAGACTGTTCAGGGCGAAATCGCACGGGCGCAACAAGCTGACTTGCTGCGCGCCGACTTGGTGGTTTGCTTGCAAGAGCAGTTAAGGCGGATCGAAGACCTGTCACCTGCAAGCCGACACCGACCACATCGGCCAGCGACTGCATGCGATGATTCGACAAGATAGGCAAATGCAGTCGATCCAGCAAATTCCAGGCATTGGGGATTTGGCGGCCTCAGCATTGGTGGCGGCGGTTGGGGACTTCTCAACGTTCAAGTCTGGACGTCAGTTTGCATCATGGGTAGGGCTGACGCCACAACAGTTTGGAATTGGGGGTAAGACGCGGCAGTTGAGGGTCATGAAGGTGGTGTTGCTGATTTGCGACGTGCTAAACGAAATATGAATACAAAAAACCATAGAGCTAGCGGCCACAACAATGCGTTCAAGAACGATGCGAAGGCAATGCCCGGAGGCGTAGTTGGGACCGATTGAAACAACCCACCCAGAATAAGCCACCAGACGGTTACTCCTGGTTGTACAAAATATGAGAGCGGGGCTAGGACCACCGAGGGGATGGTTGTTTGCGATGTGAGCAATGCAAGAGATACCGCGCTGGCGAGGAATAGGGTCACCCAAACTAGAAGCAGCCAGCGAGTTCTAAGTTTGCCCATAGATGCGGCCTAGCGTTGGCGCTGTACAGCACGCAGCAAGCGCCGCGCAGCGGCAAACCTTGGCCGCGTGTCCGTGACGAGCAACATGTTAGTCCGCTGCGCGCGAAACCATCGGAAACGAGGATGGGTTTCGAATGGACTGCACCGATAAGTCGACATCCAACTCCGGCCAATAAAGATGGTCAGGGGTCGGCCACTGAACATCCGAAATCTGTTCGATCGTGCTTTTTCGAAACCATGGGAATTGATCGAAGGGCACAAGCAGCTCCTCATCGGCAAGCAGAAGCCAAAAGCCGTGCTTCGAAATATGGGTGACTTCAGCCGCCAAAGTGGTGGTTCCAGGCATCTTGGATCTCCTTCAAATGTGCATTCACAACTGCTTGCGCTTGTCGAAGTTGCGTAGCAGAAAGACCAGTATGGTTTGCATGAACCACCTGTGGCGTAAGCCAGAACTTGGCTTCTCCGTCCACGTGCGAAACATGAACATGAATGCGTGTCTCCTCCCGAGAAAAAAAGAAGAGACGAAACTGGCCGTCACGAACAATAGTAGGTGCCATGCCGTTACTGTAACGGAGATATTCATAGGGCTAATCGGGATAGGAGAAAGCCTCACGACCTCCCCCTCCCACACCACCGAACATACGGGTCACGTATCCGGCGGTTCCTTGACACTTCGTTTTTCTCATGCTGCCCTGGCTTGCGCCAACTCGGGCAACCCCATTTGACGAAACAGTTTTGCGGGCAGTGCCAGGCTCAAGGCTGGTGTTTGGCTCAGGCGCCATGGCCCATGCGCGCTTTTGCTTGTGTTCCAAGCCTCGCGCACAGTGACCCCGCGTTTCCTGAGTTCGCGGTAGCCCGCGCTGCCCCATTGTTTCCATGCGTAGCATCGTAACCGCCGTCGCACCCATTTGTCGATTTCGCGCAGAGGGCTCAACACTTCGGCTATCCCGAAGTACGCTTTCCACCCGGTCAGGGTAGTCTTTAACTCTCGCACGATGTCAATCAGCCGGTGACCACGTGTGCGACGGGTCAACTCGCGGATGGTGTCCTTCAGTTTCTCAATGGCCTTGTCGGCCACCTTGATCCTGGCACCTTGCTTGCTGACGGTAAAACCCAGAAACTTGCGGTTGGCTGGTCTGTCTACTGCGCTCTTTTGGGCGTTCACTGTGAGCCGCAGTGAGCGCTGAAGGTACCAATGGCCTTACGTAGCCGCTGAAACACCATATCAACCCAGATGCCGGGATGGTCTACCTCTATCTCAGGGAAGTAAGAACGAAGCCGCTCGCCAAGCAGGGCAGTCACTTCGTGTTCAGCGGCGGCGCGAGGCGTCATGTTCTTGCGGGCTAACTTTGTTGTAGACGCTGAATCAACGGATATGGCTGTCCGCCCGGCGGATAACATGGCTCACAGTTGGCGGAAAAAGTCTTTGACATCATAGGCTTGAAGTGGAATACTGTACCTATGTACAGGTATAACAAAACCGAGAAAGTCGCCGGGCCTCCCTTGGCTTCCAAGCGCCTGCTGGATCAGGTGCGCGAGCGGATTCGCTATTTGCACTATAGCCTCAAAACCGAGAAGGCCTATCTGTACTGGGTGCGGTTCTTCGTCCTCTGGTCGGCCCGCCAAGGGGGTATGCGCCATCCCAAAGAAATGGGCGCTGCCAATGTGGAAGCATTCCTGACTATGCTGGCGAACGAACGCCAGGTGTCTCCTGCAACCCACCGCCAAGCGCTCAATGCACTCTTGTTCCTATACCGAGATGTGCTGTTCATGGATTTGCCGTGGTTGCAGCAAATTGGCCGCCCGCCTGAGCGCAAGCGCATTCCGGTGGTGCTGTCCACCACTGAGGTGCAGTTGGTGTTGGCTTTGATTACTGGTGCCGAGGGGGTTTTGGCACGACTGCTGTATGGCACGGGCATGCGACTGGCCGAAGGCTTGTCGGTGCGGGTGAAAGACGTGGACTTCGATCGCCACGTCGTAGTCGTGCGCAGTGGCAAGGGTGACAAAGACCGCGTGGTCATGCTCCCGCGCACCTTGGTGCCCGACTTGCGCCAGCAGTTGGCGGCCTCACGCGCGCTGTGGGCAGCTGACGTTGCAGCCGGGCGGGCCGGCGTGTACATGCCCCATGCACTGGAAGCCAAGTACCCGCGCGCCGGGCAGAGCTGGGCCTGGCATTGGGTATTTCCTGCGTCCAAGCTTTCGGTGGACCCGCGCACCGGCGTAGAGCGGCGTCACCACCTGTATGAAGAACGCTTGTCGCGCCAACTGAAGCAGGCCTGTGTGCAAGCGGGCATTGCCAAACACGTCACGGTGCACACCCTGCGCCACTCGTTCGCCACCCACCTGCTGCAAGCGGGTACCGACATTCGCACCGTGCAGGAGCTGCTGGGCCACAGCGATGTATCCACCACGATGATCTACACCCATGTGCTCAAGGTGGCAGCCGGTGGCACGGCCAGCCCGTTGGATGCGCTGGCCGGGGTTTAGTGCCGAATCAAGTGATCAAACGCGCTCAGCGCGGCTGTGGCCCCCGCCCCTGCGGCAATGACGATCTGCTTGTAAGGCACAGTGGTGCAGTCACCGGCGGCAAACACGCCGGGCACGTTGGTGTGGCCCTTGGCGTCGATGATGATTTCACCGAACTTGCTCAGCTCTACCGTGCCGCGCAGGAACTCGGTGTTGGGCACCAGGCCAATCTGCACGAACACACCCTCCAAAGGCACCAGGGTTTCCACGCCGGTTTCGCGGTTCTTGTACTTGATGCCGGTGACCTTGCCCGTGTCCACACCTTCCGAATCCACCCCGGTGATCTCGGTGGTCTGGGCGTTGGTGTGCACGGTCACATTGGGCAGGCTGTGCAGCTTTTTCACCAGCACGGCGTCGGCCTTCAGTTCGGGCATGAACTCGAACACGGTCACGTGCTTGACGACACCGGCCAGGTCGATGGCGGCTTCCACGCCGCTGTTGCCGCCGCCGATCACCGCCACATCCTTGCCCTTGAACAGGGGGCCGTCGCAGTGCGGGCAGTAGGCCACGCCTTTGTTCTTGTACTCGGCTTCACCGGGCACGTTCACGTTGCGCCAGCGCGCGCCGGTGCTCAGGATGACGGTCTTGGCCTTGAGGCTGCCGCCGTTGGCCATGACCACTTCGGTCAGCCCACCGGGAGCCGCGGCGGGCACGATCTTGTCGGCGCGCTGCAGGTTCATGATGTCCACGCCGTACGAGCGGGCATGGGCTTCCAGGTCGGCCGCGAGCTTGGGGCCGGTGGTTTCCTGGATGGAGATGTAGTTTTCGATGCCCAGGGTGTCGTTCACCTGGCCGCCAAAGCGCTCGGCCGCCACGCCCACGCGGATGCCCTTGCGCGCGGCGTACACGGCGGCTGCGGCGCCAGCGGGGCCACCACCGACGATGAGCACGTCATACGCATCCCGGGCGCTGAGCTTGGCGGCTTCGCGTTCGGCTGAGTGGGTGTCGAGCTTGGCCACGATTTCCGCTACTTCCATGCGGCCCGAGCCAAACAGTTGGCCGTTCAAGAAGACCATGGGCACGGCCATGATCTGGCGCTTTTCCACTTCGTCCTGGAAGGCGCCGCCTTCGACGACCGTGGTTTGGATCTTGGGGTTGAGGATGGCCATGAGCGAGAGGGCCTGCACCACGTCCGGGCAGTTGTGGCAGGTGAGGCTCATGTAGACCTCGAAGTTGAAGTCCCCGTCCAGGGCCTTGATCTGGTCCATGACGTCTTGCGATTCCTTCGGTGGGTGGCCACCGGTCCATAGCAGGGCCAGCACCAGGGAGGTGAACTCGTGGCCCAGGGGCAGGCCCGCGAAGCGCAGCGTCTGGCCCAGGCTGTTGTCGGTGCCCACACGCTGCAGGCTGAAGGAGGGCTTGCGGGCGTCGTTGCCGTCGAAGCGCACACTGATCTTGTCGGCGCGCAAGCTCTGGATGGTTTCCAGCAGGGAGCGCATGTTGCGGCTGGTTTCGCCATCGTCCAGGGAGGCCACCATTTCGAAGGGCAGCGTCACGCGCTCCAGGTAGGCGGCGAGTTGGGCTTTGAGGGTGTCGTCGAGCATGGTGTTCTCCATCGATGAAAGGGGTTGAGCGGGTTTCTGATTGCGATGGATGAATTGTAGGAAACAACTATTGCTTTTGTGATTTGTTTTATGAAATCTATCAATAGGTAAATTGCATTGTGGCCGCATCGCCGTCGGCCATCAAAGAATCGCCCAACAAAAAGGGCCCCGCAGGGCCCTTGGTCATGGAATCCGGGTTGGCACCGGAGTCGGAATTTAGATCTTGCCGACCAGGTCCAGCGACGGAGCCAAGGTCTTGGCGCCTTCCTTCCACTTGGCAGGGCACACCTGGCCGGGGTGCGAAGCGGTGTACTGGGCGGCGGTCAGCTTGCGCAGGGTTTCCGATACATCGCGGGCGATTTCGTTGGAGTGGATCTCCAGCGTCTTGATCTGGCCTTCGGGGTTGATGATGAAGGTGCCACGCAGGGCCAGGCCTTCTTCTTCAATGTGCACGCCAAAGGCGCGGGTCAGGGCGTGGGTGGGGTCGCCCACCAGGGGGAACTTGGCCTTGCCCACGGCCGGGGAAGTCTCATGCCACACCTTGTGCGAGAAGTGGGTGTCGGTGGTGACGATGTACACCTCGGCACCGGCCTTCTGGAACTCGGCATAGTGTTCGGCTGCGTCTTCGATTTCGGTGGGGCAGTTGAAGGTGAATGCAGCGGGCATGAAGATCAGCACGGACCACTTGCCCTTGAGCGTGGCGTCGGTCACTTCGATGAATTCGCCCTTGCCATTGCGGTTGACGAAAGCGGTAGTCTTGAAGGGTTGGACTTGGGTGTTGATCAGAGACATGGTGGTTTCCTCGTGGTTAAGTTCTACAGTGAACGGAGGGAAGTTTAGGCGTCCTATTAGGGTTTGTGTTTTGATTGATCCAATCAATCAAATTGGAAAATCCTATGGTGCAGCTGCCGCAGCGACCACCACACGCCACCCACCACAAACGGAATGGCGATGGCCGAGGTCATTTCGGCGCTGAGCGGCCAGCCCGCGTATTGCGCGCCCTTGGCCACGTAGCTCACCAGCCCCACGATGTAGTAGCTGATGGCCGCTACCGAAAGCCCCTCCACCGTGGATTGCATCTTGAGTTGCAAATCCTGGCGGCTGTTCATGGTGGCCAGCAGGGCCTGGCTGCTTTGCTGTTGCTCGATCTCGACGCGCGTGCGCAGCAGGTTGCTCATGCGCGATACGCGTTGCGACAGTGCGTCTTGTCGGCGGCTGGCCCAGGCGCAGGTGCTGCGCGCGGGCGAAAGGCGCCGGTCCATAAATTCGCCAATGGTCTGCATACCGGCCAGGCGCGATTCGGCAATGTCGCCAATGCGTTTGTCCACCAGCTCGAAATAGGCCGCGCTGGCCGAAAAGCGTGAATGCGTGGCGGCGTGCTGGCTTTCGACCTGCCCGGCCAGGCGGGTCAGGCGGTCTAGCAGTTCGGGCTCGCTTTCGCGGGTGGCGCTGCGGATGGCTCCGGCCAGCTCGGCCAACTCGCGCTCGGCGCTGGCCAGCACGGCAGAGGCGTCGCGCGCTGCGGGCAAACCCAGCAGCGCGGCCATGCGGTAGGTTTCGATTTCAAGCAGGTTTTGCACCAATCGGCCCAGTCGCCGGGGTGCCATGCCGCCCACCAGCAGCACCATGCGCGAAGCACCGTCGCCGTGCACGGCAAAGTCGGTGTAGACCTCGGCATAGCCATCGGCCACGGTGGAGGCCACCAGGGTGTCTTCGTTGAGCACATGCTTGACCAGCGAGCCCGAGCCAAATGCCTGGTTGGGCAGCACCCACAGGTGCAGGTTGGTCAGGCATTGGCCGGGCAATTCCGACAGCCAGCTTTGCGGTACGGCGGCGCTGGCGGTGTCGGGCTCGCGCTCGCCAAACCCTTCGGCATGGATGGCGCGCGAAAAAGTCCAGCTCACAAATTCGGTATGCAGCTCCCAGCGCACCCGGTACAGGCCCAGGTCCATGCGCACATGGGTGCAGGCCGCATCGGGCGGAGGCAGATGGTGGTCGCGTGCCAGCATGGCAATGTGGTTCCAGCTGGCCGCACGCTGTGCCGCATCGCACCACATGACGATGTGGGTCAGCGCCAAGGGTGCGCTCAGGGCCTCGGGCGGGCGGGCGTGGATTTCGTTGTGCAGTGTCAGGCGCTGCGAATGCTGCAACATGCGTTTAGTCCTCCACAAAGGCTTCTTCGCGCTTGGACTGGATGGCCGGTAGCAGGACCATGGCCAACAGCAGCACCGCCGCGGCCAGCAGACCCGCCGACAGCGGCCGCGTCACAAACACCGACCAGTCGCCGCGCGACAGCAGCAGCGCACGACGCAAGTACTCTTCCATCATGGGCCCCAGGATGAAGCCCAGCAGCAAGGGTGCAGGTTCGGTCCCGAGCTTGATGAACACGTAGCCAATGAATCCGAACAGGCCCACCAACCAGATGTCGAAGGTGGTGTTATTGGTGGAGTACACACCCACTGCGCAAAACAGCACAATGGACGGAAACAGCCAGCGGTATGGCACCGACAAGAGCTTGATCCAGATCCCGATGAGGGGCAGATTCAGCACCACCAGCATGAGGTTGCCAATCCACATGGAGGCGATCAGGCCCCAGAACAGTTCGGGGTTGCTGCTCATCACCTGCGGCCCTGGCTGGATGTTGTGAATGGTCATGGCGCCCACCATTAGCGCCATGACGGCGTTGGGGGGAATGCCCAGCGTCAGCAAGGGAATGAAGGAAGTCTGTGCCCCAGCATTGTTGGCTGACTCGGGGGCCGCCACGCCCCGGATATTGCCTTTGCCAAAAGGCACTTCGCCCGGCTGCAGGGCCGTCTTTTTTTCTAAGGTGTAGGCGCCAAAGGCTGCCATGACCGCACCACCTCCGGGCAGGATGCCTAACAGCGAACCCAAGGCCGTTCCGCGCAATACCGCGGGTGCCATGCGCTTGAAGTCGTCTATGGTGGGCCACAGACCCGACACGTTGGACGTGAACACCTGGCGCTCGCTTTCATGCTTGGCCAGGTTGCTGATGATTTCGCCGTAGCCAAATACGCCCATGGCGATGACGATGAAACCGATGCCGTCGGTCAGTTCAGGGATATCAAAACTGTAGCGGGCCACACCCGAGTTCACGTCGGTACCCACCATGCCCAGCAACAACCCCAAGATGATCATGGCGATGGCCTTCAGCAGCGAGCCTGATGCCAGCACCACGGCACCAATCAGGCCCAGCACCATGAGCGAGAAATACTCGGCCGGACCGAACTTGAAGGCCAGCTCCGTCAGCGGCGTGGCAAAGGCGGCCAGGATGAGCGTGCCCACGCAGCCCGCAAAGAACGAGCCCAGGCCTGCTGCCGCCAAGGCCGGGCCGGCGCGGCCATTGCGCGCCATCTGGTAGCCGTCGATCACCGTCACCACCGACGACGACTCGCCCGGCAGGTTCACCAAAATCGCCGTGGTGGAGCCCCCGTACTGCGCGCCGTAGTAAATGCCCGCCAGCATGATGAGCGCCGCCACCGGCTGCAGGGCATAGGTGGCGGGCAAAAGCATGGCAATGGTGGCCAGCGGGCCAATACCGGGCAGCACCCCGATCACCGTGCCCAGAAAGCAGCCGATGAAGGCGTACATCAGGTTCTGCAACGTGAACGCAACGCCAAAGCCCAGCGAGAGGTTGTGTACCAGATCCATAAGGTCCTCCGCTCAAACGGCCGACAGCACGGGCCAGACCGGAAACTGCAGCTTGAGCAGCACCACGAAGGCAACATAGCTCAGCACCGACAGGATGGTGCCCAGAACCAGCGCCTCCTTCAGGTTGAATGCATCGCCCGCCAGGCAAGACACCAGCGTCAGCGCATAGATGGCCGCCACCAGGCCCATGGGTGGCAGATGGATGCTAGGCAGCCCGCCAATCAGCGCACCGAAAACCAGGTTGGCCAGGATGATGAAGATCAGCGGTCGCCAGGCAAAGCGGCCAATGGGTTCGCCATCGGCCGTGGCAACCAGCAGTGACTTGACCGTGATGATGGCGCCCAAGCCCGCCAGCAAGACACCCAGCACCAGCGGGAAGTAGCCAGGCCCCATGCGTGCGCCGGTGCCGATGGTGTAGCTATTTGCGCCCCAGGCAAAAGCCGAGCCCACCACCATGAACATCAAACCCGAGAAAAAGTCTTTCTGACTCTGGATACGCACCGGTGGTCCTCCTAGCCGACACTGCAAAAAACACAGCGGGCCAGTGTGCCACAAACCACATCAGCGACGGAACTCGCGACTCTCTTCGCGCTGACGCTCCAACTCGCGAAATCTCACGCACTCCCTGGTGCTGCGGTAGCGCTCGGTCCTACATTGGTTGGCAATACAGGGAATAATCGAGTAGGGTGAGGGGTTGCCCCCTCAGCCCTCTCACACCACCGTACGTGCGGTTCCGCATACGGCGGTTCAAGGGGAACGCTGGAGATGCTGGTGGGTGACCACCAGCGAGACCAGTCCGAGTTGCGTGAAGTATCGTACGGGCAGTGCCTGAAACAGGTGTTGGGCCCCGGCATTCCACCATGGGCCATGGCCGTTGACGCTGGACTTCCAGGCCCGCTGGGCATCAAGCCCAAGGGCGAGCAGACGGGCTTCCCGCGTTTTTGGCCTTTTCCACTGCCGCCACAACATTGCCCGAAGGCGTCTGCGCACCCACATATCCAGTGCTTCGATGGCCCTTAGGCTCTGGGTCAGGCTGAAGTAGTTCATCCATCCCCTCAGAACAGGGTTTAGCCTCTCGATGGTTTGGGACAGTGACCTGCCTCTCCCCTCTGCACAGTATGTGCGCACGGCATGCATCAGCCGTTGCGTGCTTTCCTTGGCTATTCGGATTTTGCTGACTCGGTGCACAGTCACGCTGTACCCCAGAAACTTACGTTTCCATGGCCGCTCGACCGCGCTCTTGGCTTCGTTCACAGTGAGCTTGAGCCGGTTTGCTAGAAACCGTTTCACGCCTTCCATGATGCGAAGGCCCGCCCGCTGGCTGCCCACATAGATGTTGCAGTCATCCGCATACCTGCAAAACGACAAGTTTCGGGCCTCCAGTTCCCGGTCCAGATCGGTCAACAGGATGTTGGATAGCAACGGCGACAGAGGTCCGCCCTGCGGTGTCCCCTCGTCCCGTGGTGTCTCCACCCCGTTGGCCATCATCCCGGACTCCAGAAACCGGCGTATCAGGCTCAAGACGGTTTTGTCCTGTACCTGACGCGTCACCCGTGCCATCAGCACGTCGTGGTTTACACGGTCGAAGAATTTCTCCAAGTCCATGTCCACCACCCAGCGCTTGCCGCCACGGATGTACTCTGCCGCCTTAGCCACCGCCTGTTGCGCACTCCTTCCCGGCCTGAAACCGTAGCTGCTCTGCGAGAAGGTGGGTTCAAACAAGGGTTGCATTGCCTGATGCAGCGCCTGCTGAATCAGCCTATCCACCACCGTTGGCACACCGAGCGTGCGCACCCCGCCTTGCGGCTTGGGGATGTCCACCCGGCGTACCGCTTGGGGGCGGTAGGTTCCATCCAGCAGTGTCCGCTTTACCTGCGACCAGTTCCCCTTGAGCCACGCCTTGAGGTCTTCACAGCGCATTCCGTCAATGCCGGGTGCACCACGATTTTTCATGACACGACTGTAGGCGAGCTGCATGTTGTCGCGCTCCACGACACGGCTCATGAGCCGGTCTCTCTCCGATTTCGGTTGTGCGCCGTACGCCGCATCAGTCTTGGCACCAGCGAGCGCCATCACCGGATTCCGTCCGGCTCTCTCGCGGCTGGCCCCTCCTGCGAGGGCTTCTGCTTCATCGACTGACATCGAGTGACTTCGTTCCTACTCTCGTTTCCACTTGTTCGGGCCTTCAGCGTCGCCGCCTACTATGCCCTCTGCTGACTTCTGAGCAGGCCTCCCGTCACCTTTCGATGGCCGGTAGCCCTTTCGGGCACCACACTCAGATCTCTCCGGGTATTACGCACCCACTTTCACGCTTATGCCCGTCGGATCTACGCCACAGGGTTCCGTGCAAGTTTCGGGCTTTAGAGATTTCGGACTCCTTACCCCCCTGTGACGCCTCGTATCCGCTTCCTGTTCGTCAGGCCAGCGCTTTGCCATCGGGCTTCCTTCAGACTCGCAGTCACCCGCGAAACCCTTGCCTTCAGCTAACTCTTCCCCTTGCAGGGCGAGTAGAGGTCTTTCACCTCCTAGTGAGTGCGTCATGCCGGACGCACCGAAAGAAGAAGCCGCGCTCTGCGCAGGCTTCGCCCGGCGCGGACGGCCCGGCCACGGCAACAACCATGGCTTGCGGTGATGCGGCGCTGGGGGTCGGGGCCGGTGTCGACGGCGCCGTGCGGGCAGCAGCAGCGGACGTTGCGGGACGGGATGACTCAATGATCTCTTCCTGGGGCCAATCCCGCGGCGCGGTGGCCGACGCCGGTGCCAGCACAGCAGGTGCAGAAGCGGCAGCCACAGCCGCGTCGGCTGCAGGCCGCGGCGTACGCAGCCCCCACCAGATGCCCCCCGCGGCCAACACCAGCGCCGCCCCTGCTGCCGCCCACAGGGGCCAGGTTTGGCGCGGCTGTGTGGGCACGCCAGGCTCGGGGACAGTGGGCTGATCCAGGATTTGGGCCAGTTCATCACCCGGCCCAAAGATGCCGGTACTGGAGCCATCCTGAAATGAATCGTCCTCGCCATGCAGGCGTGTGCGTGCATGGGTGTCGCCCCCTTCAGCGGGCATGGCCTTCACCACGGTGCGCAGGGCGTGCGCAAACTCGCGGGCGGTGGCATAGCGCTGCGCCGGGTCTTTGGCCAGCGCTTTTTGCATGACGGCGTCCAACGCCATCGGCACGGCCGGGTTGAGGCTACTGGGCGGCGGCGGCTCGTGGCTGTTGATCTGGTGGATGATGACGAATGCGTTCTCACCCTGGAACGGTGGCTCGCCGGTAAGCAGTTCGTACAGCACCACCGCGGCGGAGAACAGGTCCGAACGCGAATCACCGCGCAGGCCCTTGGCCTGCTCGGGCGCCATGTAGCGCGGCGTGCCCACCGAGCCTCCCACCTGGGTCAGGCCGCTTTCCTCGGGCTCCTGGATGCGGGCCACCCCAAAATCGGTCAGCTTCACACGCCCATTGCGCTCGATGAGGATGTTGGCGGGTTTCACGTCGCGGTGCACCACCTTTTGCTGGTGCGCATGCTCCAGGGCCAGCAGCAGGTCGTGCACCATGAGCACGGCCGTGCGCACGGAAAAGCGGGCTCCAGCTTCAAGGTGCCGCTTGAGATCCAGCCCGTCGATGAGTTCCATCACCAGGAAGGTGGTATCCCCATCGTGGCCGGAATCAAACACGCTGACGATGTTGGGATGGTGCAGCCGCGCCGCAGAACGCGCCTCCGTACGGAACCGCCCCTCAAATTCAGTTGCTGCCTCGGGGGACAGTGTCTGCATGCGGATGGTCTTGATAGCGACCTGGCGCTCCAGATTGGGGTCGACACCGACATACACCACGCCCATCGCGCCCTTGCCCAACACGCGAAGAATGTCGTAGCGTCCCAGTTTGTTGATGTCTGCCATATGAACCGTTGTCGCCGCAGTGGTGCATCTGCAATTGATCAATGATGCTACCAGACAGGGTATTTCCCCGGTCAGTTCCGGATCGCCCTGTTCGCGGTCCGGGCACAGCCCACTGGCGCTAGTTCAGGAAAGTGGTCACCAGCATCACGACCACAGCGATGGCCATCAATCCGGTAGCTAGCCAACCCAGGACCCGGTGGCGCCCGGTGGTGGTATGCGGCCCCATGCGCTCAGGGGACTGCCCAATCACCATCAGCACCACCATGATGGGTACAGAAATGACACCGTTCACGATGGCGCTCCAGACCAGGGCCTGCATGGGGTCCACTTCCAGCACACCGAGCACGGTGCCGATGGCCGTGGCGGCGATGATGATGAGGTAGAAGCCACGGGCTTCATGGAAGTCGTGCGACAGCCCCGCCTTCCAGCCCACGAGTTCACTGACCGCATACGCTGCCGAACCCGCCAGCACCGGCACGGCCAGCAAGCCCGTACCCACAATGCCCAAGGCAAAGACGGCAAAGGCAAACTCGCCCGCCACCGGGCGCAGTGCTTCGGCCGCCTGTGCCGATGTCTGGATGCTGGTCACCCCCTGGGCATTCAAAGTGACTGCGGTAGCCAACACGATGCACAGCGCAACGACGTTGGAAAACGTCATGCCGACAACCGTGTCTTCCTTGATGCGCGCCAGGTGTTCTGCCGCATATTCGGGGTGCTGGCGCAGTTGTCGGGCCTCGGGCCGACGGTGGTTGTCTTCTACTTCCTGCGCGGCCTGCCAGAAGAACAGATAGGGGCTGATGGTGGTACCCAGCACCGCCACCACCATGGCGGCGTAGTCTTTCAGGGACATATCCTTGGGCAGATAAGCCCAGGGCTGCGCCGACTCCGTAAGCGCTTGGCGCCAGGGCACGCGCACGGTCAGCACCACTGCCACATAGGCAAACAAGCCCAGCGTCAACCATTTGAGAATGCGCACGGTGGATTCGTAGGAAAAGAACACCTGCATCGCCACGCAGATGGTGCCGGATGCCAGCACATACACCACCAAAGGCCCACCCAAGAGCAGGCGTACCGCCTCGCCCATGGCCGCTACGTCGGCTGCGATGTTGATGGTGTTGGCCACCACCAGCAAGCCCACCAAGGCGGTGGTCAGCCAGCGTGGGCAGACTTTGTTGATGTTGGCTGCCAGACCTTCGCCGGTGACCCAGCCGATGCGGGCCGACAGCATCTGAATGCCGATCATCAGCGGGGTGGTGACCAGCAGGGTCCAGACCAGGGAAAACCGGAACTGAGAGCCCGCCTGGGAGTAGGTGGCGATGCCGCTGGGATCGTCGTCCGCAGCGCCGGTAATAAGGCCGGGGCCGAGTCGGCGTACAAAGGCTTTGGCGGTTTGGGTCACCATGGCAAATCTCCTGGAACCTGCCGCAAGTGCGGCAGCAGGGCAACCGCGCTAGTGTTGCCCTGGATGTGGGAATCAAAGCCTGGGGGAAAATTCCAGGCACGGTTGCAAGTTGCTTCCGTGCCAACCGAACGCCTACGAAACAGTTACAGCGTCAGCCTGGCCGGAAGCCATGAACTGTCTGTGTCCATAGCGGTTTCCGGTAGTCAATGAAGCCTCGGATTATAAAGAAATGCGAGTCGCTTTTGCGGCGGTGCAGCATGTAAAGCTGCGGTAAACGGAGCATGGCTCACACCAGCGGCGGTGTTGCAGCCAGCACTTCTTCCATGACGGTTACGCCTTCAGCCACGCGCAGGGCCCCGGCCAGGCGCAAGGGGCGCATGCCATCAGCAATGGCCTGGCGGCGCAGGCTTTCGATGCTGTGGTCGCTGGTGACCTTGCCCTTAAAGGCCTCGGACACGGTCAGCATTTCGTACAGGCCCATGCGGCCCAGGAAGCCGGTCATGCGGCATTCCACGCAGCCCACGGGCTTGAACGGCTTGTAGCCGCCGCTGAACTGCCAGGGTTTGATCATCTCGGCCAGCACCTCGCGGTTGCTGTCGTCGTCGCGCACGCGGCAGTGCTTGCACAGGGTGCGCACCAGGCGCTGGGCCAGCACGCCCAGCAAGGTGGCGTTAATCAGGTAGGGGGGCACGCCCAACTCCATCAGGCGGGTGATGGCTGAGGGCGCGTCGTTGGTATGCAAGGTGGAAAACACCAGGTGCCCGGTCAGTGCCGCCTGCACCGCCATTTCGGCAGTCTCCAGGTCGCGGATTTCGCCCACCATGATGATGTCCGGGTCCTGGCGCATCAGGGCACGCAGCCCTTGTGCAAAACCCAGGTCCAGCTGCGGCTGCACCTGGGTCTGGTTGAAGGCGGGTTCAATCATTTCGATGGGGTCTTCCACCGTGCTGACGTTGACCTCCTCGGTGGCAATGCGCTTCAAGGTGGAATACAGCGTGGTGGTTTTGCCCGAACCCGTGGGGCCGGTCACCAGGATGATGCCGTGCGGGCGCTTGACCAGCGATTCCCAACGCGCGCCGTCGTGGGCGGAAAAGCCCAGCGCATCCAGGTCTTTCACGGTGGTTTCGGGGTCGAATATCCGCATCACCATCTTTTCGCCAAAGGCAGTGGGCAAGGTGGAGATCCGCATTTCGATTTCGTCGCCGCCGGGGTTGCGTGTCTTGATGCGGCCATCGAGCGGGCGACGCTTTTCGATCACGTCCATGCGCCCGAGCAGCTTGATGCGCGCAGTCATGGCATTGAGCACGCCCATGGGCATCTGGTAGACCTGGTGCAGCACGCCGTCGATGCGAAAGCGGATCACGCCCTGCTCGCGCCGGGGTTCCAGGTGGATGTCGCTGGCGCGCTGGTCGAAGGCGTATTGCCACAGCCAATCCACCACCAGCACTACACTTTGGTCATTGGCGTCGAGTTGCTTGTTGGACTTACCCAGCTCCACCAACTGCTCAAAGCTGGAGGTGTTGTTGGCCCCGCTCTTGTTGGCCGCCTTGACCGACTTGGCCAGTGCGTAGAACTCGGCCGTATAGCGGTGAATATCCTGCGGGTTGGCCAGCACCCGGCGCACGCCGCGCTTGCTTTGGCGCTCCACTTCGGCGACCCAGTCCACTACAAAGGGCTCGGACGTGGCAACCGTGATTTCACTGGCGCTCACGCTCACAGTCAGGATGCGGTGGCGTTCGGCGTACACCGCGCCCATGGCATCGGCCACCTTGGCCACATCCACCTTGAGCGGGTCAATGCGCAGGTAGGGCATGCCGATATGGCCGGCCAGCCACTGCGTCAGCATCTCGATGTCGAGCACCTTGTTGTCGGACTCGCGCCGGATGGACACACTGGCCAGGCGCACCAGCGGGTGCTGTGCGCTTTCAGCTGCCGAACAGCGCGCAATGGTGCGGCTGGCCTGCTCTTCGGAGATCACCTTGTCGACGTGCAGCCACTCAACGATGCGGCGCCAGTCCAACGGGCCCTGCATGTCGGTCTTGCGGGGATGGTGGGTAACGGGATGGGTCGTATTCATGCTTGCACCGGTTTAAAAACGCGCAGCCACTTGGCTGCCGGTAGGCCCCACTGGCGCTGGATGGTGTCCGAGCGTTGTTGAAGCAGGTTGCGGCTGGGGCGGCTGGGCGTGCGCTGCGCCAACACCACGGTGTTGCCCTCGCGGGTGGGTTTGAAGGCCCACAGGGCGTCTTCACCAAAGGCCTGGGCCATGTTCTTTACGCTGCGCTCGAAGCTGGACTTGTGGCCAAACAGGTTGACGGTCATGCAGCCGTCGTCGCTCAGGGCCTGGCGGCAATCGGCGTAGAACGCGGGTGCATCCAGCACCGGCCCGGCGGCCTCGTGGTCGTACAGGTCTACCTGCAACGCGTCCACCACACCGTGCCAGTGCGGCTTGCGGATCTGCTCCCAGGCGTCGCCCATCACCACCTTCAGGCGCGCATTGTCCGGCGGTAGCTTGAACCAGCCCCGGCACGCGGCCAGCACCTTGGGGTTGAGTTCGATGGCGGTGGTCTTGATCTTGAGGTGCTGGTAGCAGAACTTGGTCAGCGAGGCGGCCCCCAGCCCCAGTTGCACCGCCTGGCGCTTGGGTACGGTGTCGGCCTCCACAAACAGCAGCCAGGCCATCATGCGCTGGATGTACTCGTGCACCAGCACGGTGGGGGCGTCGATCAGCATGGAGCCCTGAATCCAGATGCTGTCCAGATGCAGGTGGCGAATGGGTCCTTCGTCGGAAAACTGGACTTCAGGGAGGTCGATAACGGGTGCGCGGGCCATGGTGGGGTTATACCAGCAGCGCTTCAAGCTTCGGTAAAGCCCGCACCGCGTTGTCCGTCGTGGCCTGCGCCAGTGCGGGCAGCGCCAGACCACGCAGTTGCGCCACCACTTCAGCGATGCGCGGTAGCTGGGCCGGGTCGTTGCGCCCCTGCGCCTGCCCCGCCGCACGCTGCTGGGCAGCCACGTAGCGCCACTGGGGCGCAATGTCGGGCGCGTCCGTCTCCAGCACGAGGGCCTGCAACGGCAGGCTGCACACCAGACGGCGCAGCTGCAAGGCGCGCTCGAAGGTGACTGCGCCACCAAACCCCAGCGCCAGCCCCAGGTCGATGAACGCCGGCGCCTGTTCGGCGCTGCCATTGAACGCATGGGCAATGCCACGCCAGCGGTAGCCGCCCTGCCCCACTTCGCGCAGGTGCTTGAGCAGGCGGTCTGCCGAGCGGCGCACATGCAGCACCACGGGCAGGTCGAAAGCGCGGGCCAGGCGCAGTTGCTCGCGGCAGAACTGCTCCTGGCGCGCGCGCATGTCGGGGCGCTGCAGGGCCGGTACAAAAAAGTCCAACCCGATTTCGCCCACCGCCACCAGGCGCGGGTCATCACGGTGGGCGCGCAGTTGCTCCTGCAGCTGCTCCAGCGCATCACTGCCCGCCTGGGGCACGTACAGCGGGTGAATGCCCAGGCAGTAGCTGTCCCCCTCGGCGTGGGCCAGGGCACGCACGGCATCGAAGTTGGCCACCTCTACAGCGGGCAGGACGCAGTGCGTCACACCCACTGCGCGGGCTTGCGCGCGCACAGCGGCGCGGTCGCTGGCGAACTCAGGGGCATCCAGGTGGCAATGGGTGTCGATCCAGCGCACCACAGCCCCTCCACATGCGCCTAGGCCAACCGGCCCGACACCAGGTGCAGCTGGCGGCTGCAGCGCGCAGCCAGGGCGGCATCATGGGTAACCAGCACCAGGGCCATGCTGTGCTGGCGGGCCAGGTCAAGCATGAGTGCAAACACGGTGTCGGCGGTGGTGCGGTCCAGGTTGCCGGTGGGCTCGTCGGCCAGCAGGCAGTCGGGCTGGGTGACCAAGGCTCGGGCGATGGCCACGCGCTGGCGCTCACCGCCCGACAATTCGGCTGGGCGATGGTGCACGCGGTGCTCCAGACCCACATTTGCTAGCATTTTCATAGCTACATCGCCAGCTTTTGCGGGGGCTAACCGCCGAATGGCCAATGGCATGGCAACATTGTCGAGGGCGCTGAACTCGGGCAGCAGGTGGTGAAACTGGTACACAAAGCCCAGGTGGCGGTTGCGCAGCCGCCCCAGCTCGGCCGCACGCAGGCCGCGCAGGTTCTGCCCCAGCCAGGCCACTTGGCCGCTGCTGGGGGCATCCAGCGCGCCCAGCAGGTGCAGCAAGGTGCTCTTGCCCGAGCCTGACGTGCCCAAAATAGCCAGGGTTTCGCCCCGGTGCACGGCCAAGTCCACCCCTTGCAGAACATCGACATTCAGGCCGCCTTGGGTGAAGCGTTTGGACAGGCCCTGCGCCTGGATGATGGGGGAAGTTAGGGTGTCATTCATAGCGCAGCGCCTCCGCGGGGTTGACCTGCGCAGCATGCCAGCTCGGGTACAGCGTGGCGACAAAGGCCATCAACAAGGCGATCACGGTGATCGGAATGATGTCGCCGGCCTGCGGGTCGCTGGGCATGCGGCTGATGAGGTAGATGTCCTTGGGCAGGAAGGTGGCACCCAGCAGGTGTTCCAGCGCAGGCACGATCACGTCGATGTTCAACGCCACCCCCAGGCCCAGCGCCAGCCCCAGCAGCGTGCCGATCACACCCACCATGGCCCCCTGCACCACAAAGATGGCCATGATGCTGGCCGGGCTGGCACCCAGGGTGCGCAGGATGGCAATGTCGGCGCGCTTGTCGGTCACCGTCATTACCAGCGTGCTGACCAGGTTGAATGCCGCCACCGCCACGATGAGGGTGAGGATGATGAACATCATGCGTTTTTCCACCTGCACGGCGGCAAACCAGGTGCGGTTCTGGCGCGTCCAGTCGCGCACCACCACAGCGCTGCCCAGCATGTCGCGCAGGTCGTCGGCCACGGCGCGGGCCTGGTGCAGGTCGCGCAGTTTCAGGCGCACGCCGGTCGGTCCTTCCAGGCGGAAGATGCGTGCGGCATCTTCCACATGCACCATGGCCAGGGCCGAGTCGTATTCGAAGTGCCCCGAATCAAAGACGCCCGCCACCGTCATCTGCTTCAGGCGTGGGCCCACACCGGCGGGGGTGACCTGGCCACTGGGCGCAATCAGCGTGACACGGTCGCCCTGGCGCACACCCAGGGCACGGGCCAGTTCGGCGCCGAGCACGATGTTGAAGCTGCCGGGCGTCAGGCGCGCTAGCACGTCGCGCCGCGCGGCCCCGACCGCCCCACCCGCCGCGTCGGACCAGACGTCGCTGACCTCCGGCTCGGTGGCCGGGTCGATACCCCGCACCATGACGCCTTTCATGTCCTCACCCCGCGCCAGCAGGGCTTGTGATGCTATGAAAGGTGCAGCACCCAGCACCTGCGGATGGGCTTTGGCGCGGGCCTGCACGCCCGCCACGTCGGGCAGCGCCTGGCCGGTGGCGTCGTACACCTCCACATGCGAGACCACTCCCAGCATGCGGTCACGCACTTCCTTTTGAAAACCGTTCATCACGCTCAGCACAATGATGAGCGCCGCCACGCCCAGCGCAATGCCCATCATGGACACCCCGGAAATGAAGGAAATGAAGCCGTTGCGACGGCTGGCGCGCCCGGCGCGCGTGTAGCG
Organism: Rhodoferax sp.; assembly: GCA_046348185.1. Classification (GTDB taxonomy): domain Bacteria; phylum Pseudomonadota; class Gammaproteobacteria; order Burkholderiales; family Burkholderiaceae_C; genus Allorhodoferax. The sequence goes on from JAXMER010000013.1 coordinate 1,406,465, forward strand.
CCAACCCACGCGCCACTCATACGGTAAATTCTGCATGCTACGGATTGTGGCATCCATGGTGGAGAATCACGCCTATGCACCTGTTAATTTCCCATGCCGCGCCACCAGGGCCCCAATGCCAGGGCGCCCTGGCCCAGTTGTCGTTGCCTCGGCTGGCCGAACTGCTGGGCCTGCTGACGGCGCAAGCCCCCGTTGACGGAACACCAGGCACCCTCACCCCGCTGGGCGAACGCGTTCGCGCCCAGTGCCTGGGCCTGGGCGGCGCAGACGGCCTGATTGCCTGGGCTGCGGCCGACGCCGAGCAGCTTGGCCTGACCCGGCAAAACGGCAACGCGGGATGGGCCTGGATCACGCCCTGCCACTGGGAACCGCAAGCCAACCACGTTGCCATGGGGCACCCCGAAGATCTGAAACTGAGCGTGCAGGAATGCGAAGCCCTGCGCGTGGCCCTGCAGCCCTATTTCTCCAGCGACGCGATCCAACTCCACCCCCTGGACCGTGGCACCTGGCTGGCCCAGGGTGACGTCTTCAAGGACTTGCCCACCGCCTCGCTGGAGCGCGTGGCCGGTGCCAGCGTAGACGCCTGGCTGCCGCGCCAGGCCCAGGCCCGTTCCCTGCGCAAGCTGCAGTCCGAAATGGAAATGCTGCTGCACACCCACGCCGCCAACGCCTTGCGCGCGGCCCGTGGCGCCCCCACCGTGAATGCCTTCTGGGTCAGCGGCACCGGTACCCCTGTAGCCGCAGCCGCATCCACCGTGCAGCCCGTGCGGGTGGACCAGACCCTCAAATCCCTGGCCCGCCACGACAACCCCGCCGCCTGGCAACAGGCCTGGCATGCACTCGATACCGGGCCTATCACCGAGCTGTTGCAACGCGCCAAGGCGGGCCAGCCCGCAGCGCTGACCCTGTGTGGCGAGCGCCAGGCGCTGCGCTGGGAACTGCAGCAACAGGCCTGGTGGAACCGCCTGCAAAACCGCATGGGCAGTGCGGTGCCCCAGCAATTGCTGGGCACGCTGTGAAACTCCAGGTTCGCGACGTACCGCCCCGCACGGCCTGGGCGCTGGAACAGGCGGGCGTGCATCCGTTGCTGGCGCGCCTGTACGCCGCGCGCGGTGTGTCCGGCCCCGATGAACTGGACGACGCCCTGGCCAAGCTGCTGGCGCCCAGCACCATGAAAGGCCTGCCCAAGGCCGCACAGCTACTGGCCGATGCCATTGCGCAAGATCGATCCCTGTGCGTGGTGGCCGATTACGACTGCGACGGCGCCACCGCCTGCGCCGTGGCCCTGCGCGGGTTGCGCCTGTTGGGCGCGCGCAAGGTGCACTACATCGTGCCCGACCGTGTGCAAGACGGCTACGGCCTGACCGCACCCATTGCCCAGCGCGTAAAAGACAGCGGCGCCGACGTGCTCATCACCGTGGACAACGGTATTGCCAGCTTCGACGGCGTGGCCTTCGCCCGCCAGTTGGGCCTGCAGGTGCTGGTGACCGACCACCACCTGCCCGCCGCCGGACCCGACGGCAGCATCCGCATGCCGCAGGCCGATGTCATCGTCAACCCCAACCAGCCGGGCTGCGCCTTCGAGAGCAAATCCATCGCCGGCGTGGGGGTGATGTTTTACGTGCTGATGGCGCTGCGCTCCGAGTTGCGCGCCCGACATGTATTTACCGCAGCCACACAACCGAAGCTCGATGCCTTGCTGCCCCTGGTGGCGCTGGGCACCGTGGCAGACGTGGTCAAGCTCGACGCCAACAACCGCCGACTCGTCGCCCAAGGGCTAAAACGGGTTCGAGCCCTCGCAATGCCTTGTGGTATTGCTAGTCTTTTTGTAGCATCCGGGCGTTCAGCCGCAACCGCCACCACCTTTGATTTCGGCTTTGCACTGGGCCCGCGCATCAACGCCGCCGGTCGCCTGGCCGACATGACGCTGGGCATTGAATGCTTGCTGACCGACGACCCGACCCGCGCCGACGAGCTGGCCCGCACCCTGGACGGCATCAACCGCGAACGACGCGCCATCGAAGGCGACATGCGCGAACAAGCCTTGCAAGTGGCCGAATCGCTGTTCGACGAGGGCGACGAGCCCCCCCCTGCCATCTGCGTTTTCGACCCCGACTTTCACGAAGGCGTGGTTGGCATCGTGGCCAGCCGCATCAAGGACAAGCTGCACCGCCCTTGCTTTGTATTCGCCGCCAGCGGCGCAGTGGGCAAGGAACACGAACTCAAGGGCTCAGGCCGCTCCATTGCCGGGTTTCACCTGCGCGACGCGCTGGACCTGGTGGCCAAACGCCACCCCGGCGTGCTGCTGCGCTTTGGCGGCCACGCCATGGCCGCAGGCTGCACCATCCACGAAGAAGGCCTGGACACCTTTGAACAGGCCCTGTGCACGGTGGCGCAGGAGTGGCTGGACGCCGCCACGCTGACGCGTCGCCTGGATACCGACGGCCCGCTGGAGCCTCAATACCGCCGGGTGGACCTGGTGGACACACTGCACAAGGAGGTGTGGGGCCAGGGCTTTGCAGCGCCCACCTTCAGCGAAGAAGTGGAAGTGGTGTCGCAGCGCCTGGTGGGCGAAAAGCACCTGGCGCTCAAGCTCAAGCACCGGGGTGAGCCGGTGGACGCCATCTGGTTCGGCCACACCGAAGCCCTGCCCGCACGGGTGACCCTGGCCTTTCGGCTCGATGCCGACGAATGGCAGGGGCAGCGACGGGTGCGGTTCTTGGTGGAGGGGGTGCAATCCCCGACACCGGCGTAGGTAATCCCACGTAAGCCCCACGCATTCTTTCGGCGGCATACTGGTGCCAGCCCTTTCCCACCCCCTCAAGGAGACCCTTATGACCCGTGAAGTTGTTGTTGTCAGCGCCGTGCGCACCGCCATTGGCACGTTTGGCGGAAGCCTGAAAGACATCGCCCCCACCGATCTGGGTGCCCTGGTGGTGAAGGAATCGCTGGCCCGTGCCCAGGTCGAGGGCAAGGATGTGGGCCATGTGGTGTTTGGCCATGTGGTGAACACCGAACCCAAGGACATGTACCTCTCCCGCGTGGCGGCCATCAACGGCGGTTGCGCCGAGGGCACGCCCGCCTTCAACGTGAACCGCCTGTGCGGTTCGGGCCTGCAGGCCATCGTGTCCGCCAGCCAGAGCATTCTGCTGGGCGACGCCGACGTGGCCATTGGTGGCGGTGCCGAAAACATGAGCCGCGCCCCCTTCGCGTCCCTGAACATGCGCTGGGGCGCCCGCATGGGTGACACCAAGATGGTGGACATGATGATCGGCGCCCTGCACGACCCCTTTCACACCATCCACATGGGTGTGACGGCGGAGAACATTGCCGCCAAGTGGGGCATCAGCCGCGAGCAGCAGGACGCCCTGGCCGTGGAAAGCCACCGCCGCGCCCAGAAAGCAACGGAGGCGGGCTACTTCAAGGATCAGATCGTGCCCGTGATGCTCAAGAGCAAGAAAGGTGACGTGGCCTACGCCACCGACGAACATTTCCGCCCCAACGCCACCATGGACGACATGGCCAAGTTGAAGCCCGTGTTTGCCAAGGAAAACGGCACCGTCACCGCGGGCAATGCCTCGGGCATCAACGACGCCGCCGCCGCCGTGGTGCTGATGGAGGCCAAGACCGCCCAGGCCCGTGGATTGAAGCCACTGGCGCGTTTGGTGGCCTATGCCCACGCGGGCGTGGACCCCAAGTACATGGGTATCGGACCCGTGCCCGCCACCCAGCTCGCGCTGAAGAAGGCCGGTCTGACCGTGAACGACCTGGACGTGATTGAAGCCAACGAGGCCTTTGCCGCCCAGGCCTGCGCCGTAACCAAGGACTTGGGCCTGGACCCGGCCAAGGTCAACCCCAACGGCTCGGGCATTTCGCTGGGCCACCCCATCGGCGCTACCGGCGCCCTCATCACGGTCAAGGCGCTCTACGAGCTGCAGCGCATTCAGGGGCGCTATGCCCTGGTGACGATGTGCATTGGCGGCGGCCAGGGTATTGCGGCGATTTTTGAACGCGTCTAAGCCCAAGACACTGCATCGCTAGCAAAATAATAGCGCCTTACGCCCATCTTACGGGGGCTAAGGCGCTTTTTTAATGGAATTGTTCTGTCTCAAGGCGCACTTCGGGCGAAGTGCCTAAACTTGCAGGCGGGCCATGGAAGTGCCCTTGGGAGTCTGTCTTGCTGCCTGCCTACATTACCCACCCCATTTGCGCCCGCCACGAAATGGGCGCCCATCATCCTGAGTGCCCCGAGCGCCTGGGCGCCATTCAAGACATGCTGTTAACCAAGGGGCTGCTGGACTATATGCACAGCTACGATGCACCGGCCGCCACGGTGGAGCAGCTGGGCCGCGCGCACGCGGCGCTGTATGTGCAGGAAATGCTGGCAGCAGCACCGACGCAGGGCTACCACCGCGTGGACCCCGACACGGAGATGAACCCATTCACGATCCCGGCGGCCCTGCGTGCCGCCGGTGCCGTGGTGCAGGCCACCGACTTGGTGCTGACCCAGGGCGTGCCGTCGGCGTTTTGCAGCGTGCGTCCGCCCGGCCACCATGCCGAGCATGCAGCAGCCATGGGATTTTGTTTTTTCAACAACGTGGCCGTGGGCATTCGCCATGCGCTGGACGTGCATGGCCTGCAGCGCGTGGCGCTGGTGGACTTTGACGTGCACCACGGCAACGGCAGCGAAGACATTTTCCGGGGCGACAGCCGTGTGCTGATGTGTTCCATTTACGAGCAGGGCCTGTACCCCTTCTCGGGCGAGCAGGCGGTGGGACCAAACATGGTCAACGTGGGGCTGCCTCCGCGATCCGGTAGCGACAAGTTCCGCCAGGCCGTGACCGAGCAATGGCTCCCGGCCCTGGAAGCGTTTGCACCGCAGTTGATCTATATTTCGGCAGGGTTTGATGCCCACCGCGAAGACGACATGGGCAACCTGGGCCTGGTGGAAGCCGACTACGAATGGGTCACGCGCCAGCTACTCACCGTAGCCAACCGCCATTGCCAGGGGCGCATCATTTCCTGCCTGGAGGGCGGCTATGTGCTCAGCGCACTGGCGCGCAGCGTGGCCGCCCACGTGAAAGTCTTGATTGGCGCCGATTGATCATGGACAAGCATTACCTCACCCCATTGTTCACACCGCAGTCGATTGCGGTGTTTGCCAATCACGACCATGTGGACGCCCAAACGCCCCAGGCGCTGGCTCTGTTGGCCGCACTGAAGTCGCAGCGCTTCGCGGGCGTCGTCACGTTCCTGGACATTCACACCAGCGGCACACTGGCCGACCTGGCACAGGCGCGGGCCGATCTGGCCCTTATCGCCTTGCCACCGCAGGACATTGCATCGGCGCTCGAACTGGCCGGGCGCATGGCATGCCGCAGCGCGTTGGTGCTGTCCAGCGGGGTTGGTGCGGAGTTGGCCGGTGCGCTCAAGAAGATTGCCCGGCGCGAAGGTGTGCACCTGCTGGGCCCCAACTCGCTGGGTTTGCAGCGACCGCAGTTGCAGCTCAATGCCTCCGTGGCCGGTGGACTGGCCATGCCCGGCACGCTGGCGCTGGTGTCGCAGTCGGGTGCGCTGACGGCGTCGATGCTGGACTGGGCTGGCAACAATGGCGTGGGGTTCTCATCGGTGGTGTCCCTGGGGCCGCACACCTGTGTAGACCTGGCCGAAGTGCTGGATTTCCTGGCCAACGATGCACAGACGCACAGCATCGTGGTCTACCTGGAGGGTATTTCCAACGCACGCCGGTTCATGAGCGCCCTGCGTTCGGCAGCCAATGCCAAACCGGTGGTGGTGCTCAAGGCCGGGCGCAAACCGGCAGGCAACGAGGCCGCCCAGACCCACAGTGGCGCCATCGTGGGCAGCGACGACGTATTCGATGCCGCCTTGCGCCGCGCCGGTGCGGTGCGGGTGCGATCGTTCGTGGCGCTGTTCTCGGCGGCCAAGGCCTTGGCATCACGCTATCGCCCGGTGGGCAAGCGCCTGGCCGTAGTCACCAATGGAGGCGGCCCCGGCGTGCTGGCAGCCGATTGGATCAACGAAATTTCATTGCAGTTGGGCAAGCTTTCGCCGGAATCTTCTGCCACGCTCAAAGCCCAGCTTCCGGCGCAGGCCTCGCTGGCCGACCTGATCGACTTGTCGGAAGAAGCCGGTCCACAAGACTTCAAGGCCGCCGTGGCCGCCGCTGAAAAAGACCGCCAGATCGACGGCGTGCTGGCCATCTACTCCCCCAAGATGGGCGGTGACGGCGCAGCGGTGGCACGTGCGCTGGCCGACGTGAAGCGCAGCATGGGCAAGCCCCTGTTGTCGTGCTGGATGGGCGATGCCTCCGTGGGCGAAGGCCGCGACGTGCTAAAGGAAGCCGCAATCCCGAGCTTTCGTACACCCGAGGCGGCGGTGGGCGCCTTTGGCAACCTGGCGTCGTTCTACCAGAACCAGCAGCTTTTGCAGCAAACGCCGCCGCCCCTGTCCACGCTGGCCAAGCCCGATATCGAAGGCGCGCGGCTGGTAATCGAAAGCGCGCTGGCCGAACGGCGCAAGGTGCTGACCGAGATGGAGTCCAAGGCACTGCTGTCGGCGTTTCACATCCCGGTCACCAAGACCATGCTGGCTCGTACGGCCAACGAGGCGATGATGATTGCCACCCAGTTGGGTTTTCCCGTGGCTCTGAAGATCGACTCGCCCGACATCAGCCACAAGTCCGACGTACAGGGCGTGGCACTGAACATCTCCAACGCCACGGCCGTGCGCGACACCTACAACGACATGGTGCAAGCCGTGTCCCGGCTGCAGCCGCAAGCGCGCATCAACGGGGTGACGGTGCAGAACATGGCCAGCGCCAAGCGCGGCCGCGAAATCTATGTCGGCATGGTCACCGATGCCCCCTTCGGCCCGGTGATTGCCTTTGGCGCGGGCGGCACCATGATCGAACTGATTGACGACCGCGCCATGGAGTTGCCGCCACTGAACCAGTTCCTGGCGCACCGGCTGATCGAGCGCTCCCGCGTGTCCGAGACGCTGGGCGAATGGCGTGGCCTGCCGGCGGTAAACCTGGAGGCGCTGGAGCAGGTGTTGCTGCGGGTGTCGGAAATGGTGTGCGAGTTACCCCAGCTGCGCGAGATGGACATCAACCCCTTCATCGTCGATGAACGCGGTGCCGTGGCGGTGGACGCCCGCATCGTGATCGACCACGCGCCCCAGACCAGTGGCGTTGCGGCCAACCACTACGGTCACCTGGCCATCCTGCCCTACCCGGCGCGCTTCGAGCAGATCTGGCCGCTGCCCGGTGGCGGGGAATACGCCATCCGCCCCATCCGCCCCGACGATGCGCAGATGCTGCAAGACCTGGTACTGGGGCTCTCACCCGAGAGCCGCTATTTCCGGTTTGTGTCCTCCATCTCCGAACTGCCGCCCAGCATGTTGGCGCGCTTTACCCTGATCGACTATGACCGCGAGATGGCTTTGGTGGCGGTGTACCGCGAGCGCAAGGCCGGGGCCGACGGACAGTTCACGGAGAGCGAACGCATCGTGGGGGTGTCGCGCTACGTTACCAATCCGGATCAGTCCAGCTGTGAGTTCGCCTTGCTGGTAGCCGACGATTTCAGCGGCAAGGGGCTCGGTTCGCGGCTCATGCTGAGCATCATGGACGTGGCACGGGAAAAGGGGCTGTCCGAGATTGACGGCCTGGTACTGGCCAACAACCCCGGCATGCTCAAGCTCATGCGCAGCCTGGGTTTCACCATCAAGACCTTTCCCGAAGACGAGGACTTCAAGCTCGTCACGCACGCCTTGTAGCAGCGGCGCAGCGCGCCGGACTCAATCGGCGGCCACCGCCACCTGGTTGCGCCCCCGGTGCTTGGCTTGATAAAGGGCATCGTCTGCGCGCTTGACCAGTTCCTGTGCGCTTACGCCGGGTTGCAGTTGGGCAATACCGCACGACACGGTGCAATAGAAAGTGCCCTGCGCCAGCGGATGGCGAAACTGCGAAAAGTCGATGCGAATGCGATCGAGCAACTGGCGTGCACGCTGGGCGTCCGCCTGTGGCAGGATGACCAGGAATTCCTCTCCACCGTAGCGCCCGACCACGTCGGTCTTGCGCAGGCGCTGCTTGAGCAGCCAGGCCACGCTGCGAATGACCTGGTCCCCGATCGGGTGGCCATGGGTATCGTTGACTTTCTTGAAGTGGTCGATATCGAGCATGGCCACACACAGGGGCGTGCCGTCGGCCAGCGCGGCATTGACGGCTACGTCCAGGCGCTGCTTGGAACTGGTGTGGTTGAACAGCCCGGTCAGGCTGTCGAGGTACATGGAGCGACGCAGCATGCGGTAGCGCTCGATCTTGCTGCGCACCACGGCGTTAAGCACCACCGGGTTGAACGGTTTGGTCAGGAAGTGATCTCCGCCCAGGCGCAGCGCGTCAACCTGCAAAGCAATGCTGGTGTCAGCCGAGAGATACACCACCGGCGTGGACAGAAATTCTTCGTACTGGCGAATGACCCGCGTCACTTCCACGCCCGTGCAGCCGGGCATATACATGTCCATCAGCACCAGATCCGGCTGGAACTTGTGCAGCGCCAGCAGCACCTCCTGCGGCTTGGCAATGGCCATGGACTCCACGCCCGACTCCTTGAGTGTGCGCTGGATCAGGGTGCTGGCCGTCTTGGAGTCTTCCACCACCAGCACTCGGTAGGGCGGCTCCACCTCGCTACCGCATAGCTTGACGATGCGCCCCATGATGGCCGACTGGGGTGCCCCCACGGGCATGCAAAAGTCGCAACCCACACGCAACGCGAGCTTCATGGCCTCGAAGTCCCCATCCAGGCGTACGCCGACGATGGCCGTGGCAGGGAAGCGTTCACGCAAGGCTTGCACCCGCACGATGAAGGCGGTAGAGGCCAAGCCCAGGGCATCAACCAGCACGATGGTCGGGTCCTGGGTGGTTTTCTCGTCGTACTGGTTGCCGCAGACCTCTACCTGAATGTTGAAGTAACCCGCCTGCGTAGCCACTTCTTGCCAGGCCTGCGGCGTAGGGGTAATCAGCCAGATCTTCTTGGCCGGAAGCAGGTCAACCACAACGTCGCTGTCCTCGTGCAGGCGCCGTTCGGGGTTCTCTTCGCTGTTCTCGGCCAGAAAGGCATTGATGCGGCCGCTGAGCTCGGTAATGCGTGTGTCCAGATCGTCGAGCGGGGCCGGGGGGACGGGGTCACTGTTCCAACGGTCGAATTGCGACAGCACATGCTGCTCCACCGCCCGGGCGAGCTGGTGCAAACCGGGCAGACCGCGCGCGTCCAGGAACTCGGTGAAGCTGGACACGGCCACGGCAAACTCGACAAACCCGTCGATACCGGGGTTGTTCTTGCAGAGCTGCCACTTGGACAAGAACTCTTCCGCTTTACGCGAGAGTTCGACGGGCGAACACGACATGGATCTCCTTGCGGCCGGGTTCTCCCGGTCTATGCAGAAATTGTAGGTGGGCTATCACTTGCAAACTTGCGCCAGATCACCCCGATGGCAGGCAATTCGCCCTCTGCGGTGTGTCAGATGTAAGCAGTGGTAAACCCCGGTGGCCGATTGCTCAGTCAGTCAGGGCCGCATACACCAGATTGCGAAACAGCGGGCGGTAGTAGTCGCGCTGGTTCGGGGCCTGGATCATCATCAGCGCAAAGAATTCCTTGACGGGGTCGACGAAGAAGGTCGTACCAGCAATGCCACCCCAGTAATACAGGCCCTTGGAGCCCGCACTGGCGGCCAGTCCCTCTTCTAGGCGCACGGCAAAACCCAGGCCAAAGCCGTAGCCCGGCATGAGCAGTTCGCCGGAGCGCCCCGTGCGATGCACGCCGATGCTGCCCAGGTGGTCGGCCGTCATGGTGCGCACGGTGCTGGGGCTGAGCAGGCGTTGCCCGTCAAGCATGCCGCCTCCCAGCAAGCATTGCAGAAAACGCGCGTAGTCGGCAGCCGTAGACATGAGCCCCGCCCCACCGGCTTGCAGGACTGGGTTTTCGCGCGGATCGATGAGGGGCATCACCAAGCCACCGTCGGGGTCTTTCTCAAAGGGCTGGGCAATCCGGTGGTGCTGATCTTCAGGCACCGTGAAGGCGGTGTCGCGCATGCCCAGCGGGCCCAGGATGTGCTGCTGCAGGAAGTCACCCAGGGCCTGACCGCTAACCGCCTCCACCAGCGCTCCGGCCAAGTCGGTGGCGCGGCTGTATTCCCACACCGTTCCGGGCTCAAACATCAGGGGCAAGGCTGCCAGTGTCTGCGCAAACTCACGATTGGTGCGGCTGCGCGCTGCGAGCCGGGCCTGTGCATATTGGCGCTGGATCGGCTCAGTGCCCAGGATCTCGTAGGTCAATCCAGCCGTGTGGCGCAACAAGTCGTGCACCGTGGGGGCGCGCCGGGGTCGGTGCAGCACGGTATGGCCATTGAGGTGACCCGCAACCTTCACGTCGGCGAACTCTGGCAGGTGCTGGGCCACGGTATCGCTGAGCAGCAGCTTGCCTTGTTCCACCAGCATCATCACAGCCACCGACACGATGGGCTTGGTCATGGAGTAGATGCGAAAAATCGCATCCTGCGCCATCGGCCAGCCCTGCGCCGGGTCTTGTTGGCCCACGGTTTCGAACAGCAGGATCTGGCCGCGGCGCGCAACCAGGGCCACGGCGCCTGGCAATCGGCCCTTACCCACTTCGTTTTGCAGCACATCGACCAGGTGGCGCAAGCGCTGGGGGCAAAAACCCAGGTCGGCTGCGCTGCCAAACGGCAATGGGGTTGGGGTGCTCATGGCGTGTCTCCGGTCGGGGATTCGGTCTGGTACGGCGCAAGGCGCGCGCCGCATTGGTGGCAGAAACTTGCCTCGGGCAGGTGGCCTTCGCTCAGGCATTCGTGGCAGGTTCGCGTGGTCGGTGGTGTTTGGCGGCGTTGCGCGGTCATTTCGGCCGTGACGATGCCGGTGGGAACGGCCAGCGTAAACAGCCATGCAAGGCTGACAAACACACCGTCCAAATGCCCATCCAGGCTCTGCACGCTGTCGAGCATGACTACCAGCACGCTGGCCAGGATGATGGCAATCAGCGCCTGGTCGAACAGCCGACCGGCCCGGGTATCGGCCTCGAAGATGATGGTGTAGAGCTGCAGCCGCCAGCCTGTCAGCGGCTTGCCCAGATCTTCACTTGCGTTTGCGGTCACCTATGCTCCTTGTTCTGCCTCCTGCAGCGCTCGCCACATGACTTTACCCGTTCCGCTCTTGGGCAGGGCGTCGGCAAACTGCACCACGCGCGGCACCTTGTACACGGCCATGTTGTGGCGGCACCAGTCGATGATGTCCTGCTCAGTGACCAGGTCGCGGTGGGTGGAACGCAGCACCACCACGGCCTTGACCGATTCGCCGCGGTAGCTGTCCGGGGTGGAGATGATGCAGGCCTCGGCGATGGCCGGGTGGCGGTACATCAAAGCCTCAACCTCGGCGGGCCATACCTTGAAACCTGAAGCGTTGATCATGCGCTTGAGCCGGTCGGTGAGGAAGAAGTAACCGTCTTCATCCACCATACCGATGTCGCCGGAGCGAAAAAAACGCTTGCCGTCGAGTTCGATGAACGCCGCCTCGGTGGCGTCGGGGCGCTTCCAATAGCCCTGGAACACTTCGGGCCCGTGGATCACGATTTCCCCGGTGCTGCCCTGGGGCACTTCCTGGAGGGTATCAGGGTCGATCACGCGTGCGTCGGTGCCCATAAAGGGAATGCCCAGGCATTGCTGTTTGGGGGCATCGGGTGGATTGCTGTGCGAGGGTGCTGCGGTTTCGGTGAGTCCGTAGCCCTCCACGTAGCGCAGTCCGTACTGCTCCCAGAGTCGCTGGGCCACAGCCTGAGGCATGGCAGCTCCACCGCCACCGATGTAGACCAGGCTGGACAGATCAAAACTGGCAAATTGGGGGCTGGCGAGCAAATCGATGACCATGGTCGGGATGTTGGTCCAGTGCGTCACTTTCCAGCGCGAGATCAAGCGCCCGGCCAGTTCGCGGTCCCAACGCGGCATGATGACGAGCGTGGCACCGCCACGGATGCTGGCATGCATGACACTGACCATGCCGGTGATGTGGAACATGGGCACCACAACCAGGGCCACGTTTTCCGCCGAACCACTACCCCACATGCCGCTGGCTACAGCGTTGTGCATCACGCTGGAATGGGTATGCATGCAGCCCTTGGGCAGACCGGTCGTTCCACTGGTGTAGGGCAGGATGGCCAGGTCGCTGGGCCCCACCTGCAAGGGTGGCGGATCGCCCAACGCCTGCAGCGCGTCTTGCCACGCATGCACGAGGCCGCCTTGGAGCAACGGCGCCTGGTGGCGCGCCGACAGCCAGAGGTTCCAGGCGCTGGGCGGAGCATCGTGGGCGTCGCCCTGGATATCGAAGGCGTCGGTGAAGTGCGTGACAACCAGGTGCGCCAGGCGTTGCCCGTCGTCCAGCGCGTTGCTGGCCCGAGCCAATTCACCTGCCAGGTCGGCGGTGGTGATGGCTACCTTGGCATCCGGATCGACGATGTAGTGCTTGAGCTCTTCGGCGCGGTTCATGGGGTTGACCGGCACGACCACGGCGTTGGCGCGCAAGATGGCAAAGTGCGCCATCACCAGTTGCGGGCAGTTTTGCATGCACAGCACCACTCTATCGCCTTTTCCTACCCCTAGCCCCCGTAAATACTGGGCGAGTCGCTCCGACTCTTGTAGCAACTGGGCATAGGTCAGGACGCTGCCGAAAAACACCAGCGCGGCCTTGTCGGGGTAGCGCCGGGCGCTGGTTTCCAAGTTATCCCACAGCGAAGTGGCAGGCAGTGTGATGGCATGGGGCAGCCGCTTGGGCCAGAACTTGAAATGGGGGCGCACAGGCAATTCCTTGGTAATAGACCGGGCAGATGTACCAAGCCTAGCCGCCCCAGCAGGCATCGGCATCCGGGTAGCCCCCAGGGAGGCCCGGATTCAGTCACCTGGGTGACGCCAGCGGTCCGGTGTCGCGCCTGGCTACCACCTGGCCAGGGCCGAGTTTTTCGGAGGTCCAGCGCAGCAGGTCCAGCCACATCTGGCGCATCTCCGCGTCCTGCGGGGTGCGCGCGGCCTGCGGCAGTTCCACCGTGACCACCGGCACCCCTTTGTGAATGCCTCCGTAGTTCCCCAGGGAACCGGGATAGATGCCGACCTGGTCAAGAAACAAACGACCCAGTTTCTTGGGCGGCTCCGAAGGGCCATCAAAGTCCAGCAACCCAAAGGGAGCGTGCACGCTCACAATGAGGTTGGGCTTGAAACTGTCCATCTGCTGCAGAAGAAAGCGCGATTCGGGTTCCGACAGGGGCTGGCTGCCCGGCCAGCGACGCGGGTCCCGGCGCGTACGCACCTCCCAGTACACGCGCGACTCGCGGGCCCAGTTGGGCGTGGGAAAGTTGCGGTTGAGGTCCACGCCGTGGGCATTGACACGCCGCGCCGGTTTGGCAAACATGCCGTCCGGATTGAGCGTGGGAATGAATCGCCAGTGAATGGCCATGCCCTGCAAAGTCGGCTCGGCCTGGGCCAGGCCGATCCAGTGGAACACCAGCGCGCTCGACGACATTTCGTCGCCATGAATGCCCCCCAGCACCAGCACGCGCAACTCGGGTTTGGCGGGCGTGACATCGCGACCCCAGATAGGGCGCCCCAGCACGGAGCGGGCTTGCAGGTCGCGCAGCTGCGCAGCCTCGCACTGGCGCACCTGTAGGTTCGGCAGACGCGCTGCATAATCCTTGCAAGACCTCATGGGTATTGCGTTGGCAGCTATGGAAAATAGAGCAATCGGAAGCAGAAACAGGAATCGCAAACGCATGATGGCATTGTAAAAGCGTGGTCAACGGCGCCAGGCCAGCAAGAATGCATCTGCAAGGTGACAATCCGCTTCATGTCCGCATCCCGTTCCCTGCTGGCGCCAGCGCCGCCCAATTTTTCCAGTGCCGAGTTTCGTGCCGCATTGGGCATGTTTGCCACCGGCGTCACCATCGTGACGGCGCGCACTGCAACCGGTCACTTAATTGGACTGACGGCCAATTCGTTCAATTCGGTGTCGCTGAGCCCCCCGCTGGTGCTGTGGAGCCTGGCGCGCTCGGCCGGTTCCCTGAGCGCATTTCGCAGCGGCTCGCACTACGCCATCAACATCCTGGGCGCGGACCAACAAGCCCTGGCCTTGCAATTTGCCGGCCCGAGTTCGGACCGTTTTGCCGGTGTTGCCTTCACCTTGGGAGACAGCGGCGCGCCCGTGCTGGAGGGCGCCGCAGCGCACTTTGAGTGCTTCAACCGCAGCCGCTACGAAGAAGGTGACCATGTGATTCTGGTCGGTGAGGTGGAACGCTGTGCGCACCGAAGCGGCACCTCACCGCTGCTGTTCCATGGTGGCAAGTTCTACGCAGAGCACCCGCTATAGCGGAATCAGAAGGTAGTATTGACGCTGTTGCGCATGGCCTCTTCAGCCACGGCGTTCAGTGCCCGATCCACCACCGGGCGATCCGACACCACACGCAGCTGACCCGCCGCCAAGAAACGGTCGCGTGACCGCCGCGTCATGGACTGCGTGGTGCCTGCCCCGGTCGTAAACAGGAACAGGGTCTTGTGCGGGCTGGCCCAGGTCAACTGGGTTCGCACCCATTGCCCGTCGACCAGCAGTTCAACCCAAGCGCCCAGGGGCATGTCCGACTCGTCGGGCAGGACCGAATCGTTGGTCGCTGCATCCGTCGCATCGGGCATGACTGCATCGGCAGCAGGTGCCGTTGCCACGGGTTGCGCTTGGGAAGCAGGTTCGGCCAGCGCTGTAGGGAGTTCCATGAAATTGGAGGTGCGCGCCTCTTGTGGCGCGACCCAGGGGTCGTCCTGGCTGATGGAAGGCATCACCTCTTCGAGCAGCACCGAATGGGCAAAGAGAGGCTGGGCTTTTTGTGCAGCGCGGAAGGCCTGTTGGTGCAGCCCCATAAGCGATTCGAGGAAGGCGCTGGTCTTGACCGCTGGGTAGCCGATGCTGTCCAGCCCTTCGCGCAGGGTGGAGAGCAGGCGTGGCACCAGCCGTGTGAGCTTGGCCACATTCTGGCGTGCCAGTTCCGGGTGGGCGCTCCACAACAAGGCCGGTACCAAGGCCTGGTACTTCTCCACGTGCTCGCCGCCATCGCCTGCCTTGCGGTCCAGGCGCGCTTGCGCGATCACCAGCGCCCAGGGGCGGCACAAGAATTGGACGACCACGGCAGGCACGCTACGGGCATCCGGGTGCTTGGCAATCTCACGGGCGATCCGCTCGGCCAGGATGTTGCGCTGCTCGGCGTGCATAAGCGCGTCTACTGCAGCGTTGTGCACGGGCGCGACCAGCTGCTCGAGTCGCTGCCATTCCTGATGCAACACCTGAGAGGCCTGTTCAAACAGTTCAGGCCCATGAATGGAGGCCGTGCGCAAGGGCGCAACCGCGCGCTCCACGGCATTCAAAAAACCGCCCACACCGGGCGCGTTCTCATTGGGGTACGCCAGGCTGCGCTGGGTGATGTCCATCAACAATTGGCGCGCCGGATGGGACTTGTTGGAGAACAACCGAGGATCCACCAAAGAGAGCTGCAGCAAGGCAGGCTCCAGGCTGCGAATCAGTTTTTGCACATGGGGCAGCAGACGCGGGTCCTTGGCGATGTTCTCCACCATCAGGCTGACGACTTCCAGGCCCAGAGACTGCGCTACGCCACTGGCACCGGCGCGCAGCCGGGCGCGCACGGATTCCAGGTCATCCGCCGCAGGCTGCCCTGCCGCGGGATGGCGCCTGTCTTCCAGGCGTTGCACCACGACCTGCACCTGGGCCATCTCCTTGAGGGCTTCCAGCGCGGCAGGCACGGTGGCATCAAAGTCTGTCTGGGCCTCCTCGTGCGCGTAGTGGGAATCGCCGCCTTCAAACTGTTGCGCGAATTGCTGGGCAAAACGCTCCTTGGCACTTTGCGGCGCGCGTGGCTGCACCAGCTCACCGGTAAGCAGCATGCGCAGGCGGTCCAGCGTCAGCAGGCTGGAGTCAACCGCCAGGCTGGGCGCAGCTTCTCCAACAGGCGTTGCGACGGGGCTGTGCCCACCGGCCTGAGACGGCGGCGCGGCCCATGCAACACCGGGTGGCCCCAAGTCCTGGGCCACGCCGCGGCCCACCCCGGCACCGGCGTAAGGCGTGTTGGTGACCACATAGCCCGCTGCGACGACACCGCGACCGCGCAATGTCTCACAGTAGCTGATATAGAGCTTGCGCAGTTCCGGCCCCAGCGCCGCGCCCATGGCACTGATCCAGTCCAGTTGCACCGCGATGGGAACCTGTGTTTGCTCGACCACATCGCGCAGCGCTTTGATGTACACCTGCGGTCGCAAGGGGTTGCGTTCGGCCAGCACAGAACCCAGACCCTGCGCACCACAGACCAGGGTATTGAGTTCGGTCAGATTGGCTTCCACGGCCTGCATGGTGAGTTGCTGAACCCGCCCGAGGGTGACACTGGCCTGGACTTCGGTCTCGTCCATGAGTTCGAGTTCATCAAAGGCCACCGCCGTCAACGAACGCGCAGCACCCGGATGCGCAGCCTCGGTACGGGTAAATGCTTGCAGCAGCACCGAGGGGTAGCGTTTGCACAACTCGGACTCCCAGGCGCGCAACTGCTTGGCCGACACAACCAGGGCATCTCGCTCTTGCAGGTCGCGACTGGCGGCCTCGCGTGCCTGCAGCACCGTGCGCGCCGTGGCAACGAGCTTGCCCATCAGCAAGGTGCCGTCGCTGGCGGCACCTTGCAAGGTCGTGCGGTACAGGGCGGACGCGGAGCTGGTGGCCACAGGTAGTACCTTTTCGTTATTTCAGGGCCTTGAAGCGCGTGCGCTTGGGTTTGGCACCTTCTTCACCCAGACGCTTGATCTTGTCGGCTTCGTACTCGTGGTAGTTGCCATCAAAGAAGGTCCACTGGCTGTCGCCCTCGCACGCCAGGATATGGGTGGCAATACGGTCCAGGAACCAGCGGTCATGGCTGATGACCATCACGCAACCGGCATACTCCAGCAGCGCATCTTCCAAGGCGCGCAGCGTTTCGACGTCCAGGTCGTTGGACGGCTCGTCCAGCAGCAGCACGTTGGCGCCTTGCATCAGCGTCTTGGCCAGGTGCAGACGGCCACGTTCGCCGCCGGACAACATGCCCACCTTCTTCTGCTGATCGCCGCCGTTGAAGTTGAAACGGCCGCAATAGGCGCGGCTGGGCATCTGGAACTTGCCCACGGTGATGATGTCCAGCCCGCCCGAGATGTCTTCCCACACGGTCTTGTCGTTGGCCAGTTCATCGCGGCTTTGGTCCACAAAAGCCAGCTTGACGGTCTGGCCGATCTTGACGGTGCCGGCGTCGGGCTGCTCACGCCCGGCAATCATCTTGAACAGGGTGGATTTACCGGCGCCGTTGGGGCCGATGATGCCCACGATGGCGCCGGCGGGTACCTTGAAACTGAGGTTGTCGATGAGCACACGCTCGCCAAAGGACTTGGTGACGCCGTCGAACGTAATCACATCTGTGCCCAGGCGTTCGGCCACGGGAATGAAGATTTCGTTGGTTTCGTTGCGCTTCTGGTATTCGAAGTCAGACAGTTCCTCGATGCGGGCCAGGCGGGCCTTGCTCTTGGCCTGGCGGCCTTTGGGGTTCTGGCGCGCCCACTCCAGTTCCTTCTTCATGGCCTTGGTGCGCGCGTCCTCGGTGCGCTGCTCCTGCTCCAGGCGGGCTTCCTTCTGCTCCAGCCAGGTGGAGTAGTTGCCCTTGTAGGGAATGCCCATGCCGCGGTCCAGTTCCAAGATCCACTCGGCAGCGTTGTCCAGGAAGTAGCGGTCGTGGGTGATGGCTACCACGGTTCCTGGAAAGCGCGACAGGAACTGCTCCAGCCAGTCGACCGATTCGGCGTCCAAGTGGTTGGTAGGCTCGTCCAGCAGCAGCATGTCGGGCTTGGACAGCAACAGGCGGCACAGGGCCACACGGCGCTTTTCACCCCCGGAAAGCTTGCCGATCACGGCGTCCCAAGGCGGCAGGCGCAGCGCATCGGCGGCGATATCCAACAGATGGTCGCCGCCATCGCCCGCAGCGGCGATGATGGCTTCGAGTTTGGCTTGCTCAGCGGCCAGTGCGTCAAAGTCGGCGTTTTCGTCGGCATAGGCCGCATAGACCTCCTCCAGGCGCGCCTGGGCGGCCTTGACCTCCCCCATGCCGCCTTCCACTGCCTGGCGCACGGTTTCGTCCGGATTGAGCTGGGGTTCCTGCGGCAAATAGCCGATCTTGAGATCGGGCATGGGCATGGCTTCGCCCTCGAACTCCTTGTCCACACCGGCCATGATCTTGAGCAGGGTGGACTTGCCCGAGCCGTTCAGGCCCAGCACACCGATCTTGGCGCCGGGAAAAAAGGACAACGAGATGTCCTTGAGGATGTAGCGCTTCGGCGGAACGATTTTGCCGAGGCGGTTCATGGTGAAAACGTATTGCGCCATTAGGAGGCTCTCCTGGAGTCAAAGAAGGCCGCCACGAACGGGCAAGAATGCACAACAACGATTGGGGCCATGGTGAAAAAGCGATAAAAGC
Source organism: Rhodoferax sp. (assembly GCA_046348185.1). Taxonomy (GTDB): domain Bacteria; phylum Pseudomonadota; class Gammaproteobacteria; order Burkholderiales; family Burkholderiaceae_C; genus Allorhodoferax. Next base: position 1,425,070 of record JAXMER010000013.1, read on the forward strand.
AGCATTATCGGTTGCCAATGCCTGCCCCGCTGCCAGGCTTGGTGGATGCGGCGCTGCATCAACGCCGCCTTCAGCTATCGCTGGCCTGGTCCAGATCGTTGCGCAAGGCGGCCTGAGCCACCGCATCCAACGCGTTGTCGACCACCCGACCATCGGAAACCAGCCGAATCAGACCCAAGCCCCGCAAGCGGTCCATGGTGCGCCGCGACATCGAGTGCGCCATGCCTCCACCCGAGATAAACATGAACAGCGTCTTGTGCGGACTGGCCCAGGTGAGCTGTGCACGCACCCACACGCCGCCCAGCGCCAGATCCACCCAGGAACCGGTGGCCAACTGCTCGGCACTCCAGGCACGCTGGGCAATCGGGTCGGGGCGCTCGTCCTCTTCGACCTGCGGCACCGGCTCGAACGCCGCGTGCATGAACCCGGAATCCGCTGCCTCGTCATTGGCCATCCAGAATTCGTCTTGCGGCAGGCCCACCACCTCGATGGCACTGGGCTCGTCGCCCTGCCCGACCACGGCGTTCGGGTCGGCTTGTGTCAGATCGACCGGTCTTGCCCCTTCGAAGGCCTTTTCATGGAAAGTGATGAGTTCATCGAAGAACACCGGAATGCGGTCTTCTGGATAGGAGATTAGGCTTAGACCCTGGCGCATCTTGATCAGCATGCGCGGCACCAGATCGACCAAGCGCGCCCGGTTGCGCCGTGCCAGCTTCGTCTGCACGCTCCAGATGAGATCATCAACCAGCGCCAGATAGCCATCGGCATCGACAGTGCCATCGGCGCAGCGTAACTGGGATTCAGCCACCACCTGCGCCCACGGCCCGCGCAGGAACACCACGACGATTTCCGGCACCTTCTTGTTCTGGATGCGTTTGGAAAAATCTTCCGCCAGCTTCTGCGCCAGGAGGTTGCGCTGTTCGGCGTGCAGCAAGGCGCGTGCGGCTTCTTCTGCGCGCTGGCGCTGCTCGTGCTCGTCGCGTGCCCAACCCTCTTCGAGCTTGCGCAGCACGCGCGCAAAGGCCGTTGCCTCGCCGCCACTGCCAATCAGCACATTGACGGCGTTGTCCAGTGTCTTCTGAAACTGCGCATAGCCTGGCTGGTCGCTGGATGAAAAAGCCAGGCTGCGATTGGTGATACGGTCCATGAACTGGCGGGCCGGGTGCTGGCGCTCGCTGAAGAACCGTGCATCACCCTGCGAGAGCGAGATCAGGATGGGCTCCATACGCTGCAGGTTCTGGCGCACCCCGGACAGCATACGATGGTCGTTGGACAGGTTTTCCACCATCAGCCGTACAACCTCCTGGCCCAGTTCGCGCCCCAACTTCTTGCCCTTGTTGGGATCACGTGCAGCACTTGCTGCCGTTGGCGCTGCGCTCTTGCCAGTTGACTGGGCAGCCCGTTCAGCCAGGCGCTTCATCATGGGCTCCATGAGCTTCAGATCTTCCAGGGCCAGGTACGAGGCGGGTACCGTGTGGGTGAAGTCCTTGATATTGCCGCCAATGGGACCGGTATCGAGTTCACCGGAGAGCAGCTTGCGCAGCTTGTCCAGCGTCAGCATGGTGCGCGCCACGGAGTTCTCCGAAGGCTTCAGGCTGGCCGCACCACTGGCCGGGCCTGGCATAAGTGCAGGACCAACCGGCTCCACACCTTGCGAGCGCAGCCATTCCGACACTTCCTTGTACAGCTGGCGCATGGCCACGCCCAACATGCCCGCAGCGGGCGTCATCAGGGGTGCACGTGCTTCGTCACTGGGTACGTGCTCGCGCAAGGTTTCGCGCAAGGCATACACAAAGGACTCAGGTTTGAGCGGATTTAGGTGGGGCTGCACCGTGAGCCAGCCTAACAGGCTGCTAACCAGGGCGTTGAGCACCGGCAGCACCTCCTCCACCGCCATCTGGATTTCCTGCTGGGTCAGGGCGCACTCGATGTTGGCATCGATCTGCTCTTCTTCCAGAAACTGAAAGTCGTCAAAACGCAACGGCTGCACCGTCGCCCGATACGGATCGCCGCCATAAAGGGCAATGCGCAGGTAGTTTCCGAAACTGACCTTGACGTCCGTGGCGTGCTGATGCAACTGTTCGATGGCCGCCTTGCCAGCCGCACTTTGGATCAATTGCATGGACTTGCTGCGCGCGGGCGAGATCGAGGCTTTCAGCCCTTGGAGCACGTCGTCCATGAGGGTATCGGACTGCTCCAGTACGGCCTCCAGGCAGTCCTGCAAACTGGGTTTTGCCGCACCCAACTCGTGGGCTACACCCATGCGACGCAACAAGAACTTTTTCATTGTCCGAGCATTCTCCCAGTTGCAGCCCGCCCTGGCTAGTGGCCTGACAGCTTGTTACCCCTGCAAGGCGTTCCAGAACCCTACGCTATCGACTTTGAAGCACATGATCCCACAACGTGCGACAATACGCGCAGTCCGGGCGCTTCAGTTGCACCGGGCGACAGCACCCTAGCTGGAGGTCGGTTGTGTGAACCGGCTTCATTCTCGTGAATCCATCTGCCTTTTGACTGACCGGCTGCCTTGTGCCGCCGGAACGGCCGATTCCCTGCGCCCCGGACGGGCGCCCAACCATGAACTTTGACGATCTGAAACTGGCACCTGCCATTTTGAAAGCCGTGCGCGAGCAAGGCTATGAAACCCCCACCCCCATCCAGTCCCAGGCCATTCCGATGGTGCTGGTGGGCCACGACTTGCTGGGCGGCGCCCAGACCGGCACCGGCAAGACCGCTGCCTTCACCCTGCCTCTGCTGCACCGCCTGGCCATGAGCCGTAGTGCCCAGAACAAATGGGGCGGCACCGGCATTCGCGCCCTGGTCCTCACCCCCACCCGCGAACTCGCGGCCCAGGTTGAAGAATCGGTGCGTACCTACGGCAAATACCTGCAACTGACCAGCACCGTCGTGTTCGGCGGCGTGGGCATGAACCCGCAGGTGGCGCGCATCCGCTCGGGAATCGACATCCTGGTGGCCACGCCTGGACGCCTGCTCGACCTGCAGCAGCAAGGCATGCTGGACCTGTCTGCCGTGCAGATTCTTGTGCTGGACGAAGCCGACCGCATGCTGGACATGGGCTTTATCCATGATGTGAAGAAGGTGCTAGCCCTGGTGCCCAAGGACAAGCAAAGTCTGCTCTTTTCTGCCACCTTCAGCGACGAGATTCGCGAACTGGCCCACGGGCTGCTGCGCAACCCGCAAACCGTGCAGGTGACCCCGCGCAACACCACCGTACAGCGCATCACCCAGGTGGTGCACCCGGTGGGACGCGGCAAGAAGAAAGCCCTGCTGGCGCACATCATCCAGACCCACAACTGGAGCCAGGTGTTGGTATTCACCCGCACCAAGTTCGGCGCCAACAACGTGGCCGAATACCTGGAAAAGAATGGCATCACGGCGATGGCCCTACACGGCAACAAGAGCCAGGGCGCACGCACCCAGGCCCTGAGCGGTTTCAAGAGCGGTGACATCCGCGCCCTGGTGGCCACCGACATCGCAGCCCGCGGCATCGACATTGACGACCTGCCTCACGTGGTCAATTACGAGATCCCCAACGTCTGCGAAGACTACGTGCACCGCATCGGTCGCACCGGCCGCGCAGGCGCCGAAGGCCAGGCCATCAATCTGGTGAGCCTGGACGAAGAAGGCTTCATGGCCGAAATCGAACGCTTCACCAAGCAGTCCATTCCCGTGCAGGTGGTTGAAGGATTCGGTCCCGAAGAAGGCGAGCGCGCCGAACCCATCGCCATGGGCCGCCAGACCCTGTGGGGCGGCCTGGGCAAGCCCCCGAGCCGCGAGGTTATGGCCGCTGCCGCCAAATCTGCACGCCAGGAAATGATGCAGCGCATCCGCGACAACAAGGCCGGTCAGGCACCACGCGGCAAGCCCCAGGGCAACCCGGGCAGCAGCAGTGGCGCTCGCGGCCCCAGCCGCCCTGAATCCAGTTCGGGTGGCGCCCATGCGGGCCAGGGCCAAGGGCAAGGACAGGGTCAACGCCGTCGCCGCGGTGGCGGTGGTGGTGCAGGCAACAGTGAGTTCCAGCCGCCGGCAGGCTACACCCATGAAGGCCGTGCCCCCCGCCAGGGCGGCGGCGGTCAACCCGACCCCATGCGTACCAGCGTCGATATGATGGCCAATCGCGGTGGTCGCCGGGGTGGCGGCTCGTACGGTGGTGGCAACGCAGGAGGCGGTTATGGTGGCGGATCGCGCACTGGTGGCCATGGTGGCCGGGGCAACGGGCCTCGTGGGTCAGGAAATTCTCGCGGCCCTGCTGGCCGATAAGCGCTATCTGGCGGTGCACTGCGTGGGGCGCCGCCCCCCCGCCGTGCAGCACTCCAAGCTGCAGTTCCACCGGGTGGACTTTGCATCCAGCACCGACCTGGCTGCCCTACCCAAGGTGGACGAGTGCTACATCGCACTGGGCACCACCATCAAGGTGGCGGGCAGCCAGGATGCATTCCGCGCTGTCGACCTGGAGGCAGTTGAGTCGCTAGCCCTCGCCGCACGGCGCGCTGGCGCTACACATTTAGGAGTCGTCAGCGCCATGGGCGCCGATGCCCATTCGCGCGTGTTCTACAACCGGGTCAAGGGCGCGATGGAACTGTCGGTAGCGCGCATGGGTTACCCCTGCCTGGTCATCGCACGGCCTTCGCTCATCGACGGCGACCGCGCGGCACTGGACCAGCCCGGCCGTGCCGGTGAAGGCCTGGGTCTGCGACTGGCGCGCGCGCTGCGCCCCATCATTCCGTCCAACTACCGCGCCATCATGGCCAGCGACATTGCCCGGGCACTCATCCACGCCGTGCAGGCCAGTACGCCCGGCGTGGTGACGCTGATGTCGGGTGACATGCAAGGCGACTGAAGGCGACACTAGTACGCTCTGCCGCTGCAGCTCTTACCCCCGCACGAAAAGTGTGACCAGCGGCTCGTCCCCCACCTGCCGACTCCAGTGGCCGTGCACCGTGGGATCAAACGTAGCACCTTCCGGCAAAACGTCAGCCGAATAGAAATGCTCGCCCGGCTTGAAGATGCGCGAGACACCACCTTGCAGGCCGATCTCCATCTGCCCACCCAAAATGAAGCACCACTGCGGCGCCCCGGTGCAGTGAAACGTGCTGCGAAAGCCCACCGGGCTGGTGCGCAACTGGTAGCCGCCGCTGGCAAACACCGGCGACAACATCGACTGCGGGGTGCCCTGGTCCAGCGGCATAGTCTCTTCGCGAAAGCGTGCGCGGCCATCGGTGTCGGTAAACAAGACGGTTTTGGTAAAGCTGGTCATGGTGAGAACTCTGTGGAATGACCCGACCGCCACCCTGGGCGTTCGGAGTGCCGATAATGCCATGCAACCCTCACATTCCCTTTGCAATGGCCTTCTCCATGCGAATCCTGCACACCATGCTGCGCGTTGGCAACCTGCAACGCTCCATCGATTTCTACACCCAGGTTCTGGGGATGCGGCTCATCCGCCAGTCCGAAAACCCCGAGTACAAGTACACCCTGGCTTTCCTGGGTTATGGCACCAACCCCGAACACGCCGAGATTGAACTCACCTACAACTGGGGCGTGGAGCAGTACGAGCTGGGCACGGCGTTTGGACACATCGCACTAGGCGTGCCCGATGCCTATGCCGCCTGTGAACGCATCCGCACGGCCGGCGGCAACATCACGCGCGAGCCTGGGCCGGTCAAGGGCGGCACTACGGTGATCGCCTTCGTGACGGACCCGGATGGTTACAAGATCGAGCTGATCCAGCGCGCCGAGAGCGCCACCTGATGCACACCAGCCTGCCGCTGCGCCACTTTCTGCTCGCGCTGGCCGTGGTGGCCGTGTGGGGCACCAACTTCGTCGTCATCAAACTAGCGCTGGGGCAGATGCCGCCCCTGCTGTTTGCAACCCTGCGCTTCACATTGGCGGTGCTACCGGCCGTTTTCTTCTTGCCCCGCCCATCCGTGCCGTGGCGCAACCTGGCAGCTTATGGGCTCTTGATTGGCATGGGCCAGTTCGGGCTGCTGTTTGTAGCCATGAATGGCCACATCTCACCGGGTTTGGCCTCGCTGGTCATCCAGACCCAGGTGTTCTTCACCATTGGGTTGGCCATGCGCTTGTCGGGCGAACGCCTGCAACCGGTGCAATGGCTGGCCCTGGCGCTGGCTACAGCGGGTATTGGCGTAATCGTGACCCATACGGATGGCAGCACCACGGTACTGGGCCTGGCGCTCATCCTGAGCGCGGCGATGTGCTGGGCCGGCGGCAACATCGTTGCGCGCCAGGCCGGCAGGATCGAGATGGTGGCCTATGTGGTCTGGTCCAGCCTGTTTGCAGCCCCCGCGCTGGCGGCACTGAGCCTGGCGCTAGAGGGCTGGGATGCCATTGCGCGCGGTCTGCAGGCAGCAACGCCCGCCACCTGGGCTGCCGTGCTCTGGCAAGCCTGGGGCAACTCGCTGTTTGGCTACGCCGCCTGGGGCTGGCTACTGGCGCGCTACCCTGCAGCCACCATTACACCCATGGCCTTGCTGGTGCCGCTGTTTGGCATGGGCGCCTCGGCCTTGTGGCTGGGCGAAGGTCTGCCACCCTGGAAACTGACAGCGGCCGCCCTGGTCATGGGCGGGCTGGCCCTGAATCTGCTATGGCCCCGTCTGCGGGCTATGTGGGCAAAGTAGGGCAGTAGCCCCCGTAAAATCTGGCAATGGCGCTACATTTGTTATAGCATTTGACGCAAACCACGGGATTCGCGAGCCAGCTGGGTGATGCGCGCCCAATCGCCCCGCACCACGGCCTCGGTCGGCACCAACCAGGAGCCGCCCACACACACCACGTTGGGCAGGCACAGGAAGTCCGGTGCGTTGTCCGGGGTGATGCCGCCAGTTGGGCAAAAGCGTGCATCAAAGAACGGACCGGACCAGGCCTTGAGCATGGCCGTGCCCCCAGCCTGCAGCGCCGGAAAGAACTTCAGTTCGGTAAAGCCATCATCCATGGCCTGCATGATCTCGCTGCCGGTGGCAACACCGGGCAACAGCGCCAGCCCAGCATCACGGCAGGCCTGCCCCAGCGACCGGGTATAGCCGGGGCTGACCGCAAACCGCGCCCCTACGCGCTGGGCAGCCTGCACATCGGCCACGCTACGCACCGTGCCCGCACCCACCACCGCTTCGGGCACATCCTGGGCAATGGCCTGCATGCAGGCCAGCGCCTGCGGTGTGCGCAGCGTTACCTCCAGCATGCGCACGCCACCGGCCACGAGCGCACGTGCCAGCGGCACCGCCGTGGCCACATCGTGCAGCACGATCACCGGAATGACAGGGGCATCCTGCATCACTTGCAGGGCAGTCAAAGTCGAAGTTGTCATTGTCTTAAACGGGGTCAAATTCCAATTATTCGCCGTGAAGGAGGACTGCTATAGCCAGGTGCAAGCACCCTCTTCAGCACTCAGTGCATGACGGCGGAAGTTGGCAAACAGCTCCCGGCCCATGCCCACGCCGTTGGCCGCTCGCAGCGATTCGGGCATGGCCTGCACCGGCCTCGCGGCCCAAGCGTTGGCATCCATCAGGACATCCAAGGTGCCTGCCGTGGCGTCCAGGCGCACCACGTCGCCGTCTTGCAGCTTGGCCAGCGGCCCGCCGGCTGCCGCCTCGGGGCTGACGTGGATGGCAGCGGGCACTTTGCCGGACGCACCGCTCATGCGACCATCGGTCACCAAGGCCACCCGGTGGCCCTGCCCTTGCAGCACCGCCAGTGGCGGCGTGAGCTTGTGCAGCTCGGGCATGCCATTGGCCTGTGGGCCCTGCCAGCGCACCACGCACACCACATCGCGCGCCAGTTCCCCGGCCTTGAAGGCTTGCTGCAGCGCCTCCTGCGAATCAAAGACGCGGCACGGCGCTTGCACCACGTGACGATCTTCCGGCACTGCCGACACCTTGATCACGCTGCGGCCCATGTTGCCGGCCAACAGCTTCAACCCGCCCGTGGCGCTGAATGGCTCGGCCACCGGGCGCACCACGTCCGTATCACGACTAGCCCCGGCCGTCTGCCAGCCCAGAGCGCCCGTATCGGACGCACACGGAATGCCGGTATAGGCACGCAAGCCATCGGGGCGCACTGTGCGCACATCCGGATGAAGGAGGCCGGCATCCAGCAGTTCGCGGATCACAAAACTGGGGCCACCTGCGGCCTGGAACTGGTTCACGTCGGCGCTGCCGTTGGGGTACACGCGTGCCAGCAGCGGCACCACCGCCGACAGTGCAGAAAAATCGTCCCAGTCGATCACGATGCCCGCCGCACGCGCCACCGCCACCCAATGGATAAGGTGGTTGGTAGAGCCACCAGTCGCCACCAACGCCACCATGGCGTTGACGATACAGCGCTCATCCACCAGTTCGCCAATCGGCGGCACGGGGGTGGGTGCTTCGGTTTGCGAACCCGTGGCGCGGCCCAGCACCGTGCGCAACGCCTCTCGGGTCAGCTCGGCGCGCAAGCCATCACCAGGGTTCACAAAGGCGGTGCCCGGCACATGTAGGCCCATGGCTTCCATCAGCATCTGGTTGCTGTTGGCGGTGCCATAAAAGGTACAGGTTCCTTCGCTGTGGTAGGCAGCCGACTCGGCAGCCAGCAGTTCGGCGCGCCCCACCAGGCCTTGGGCCGCCTGCTCGCGCACCTTGGCCTTTTCAGTATTGGACAACCCCGAAGTCATCGGCCCGGCGGGCACAAACACCATGGGCATGTGACCAAAATGCAGCGCGCCAATCAGCAGGCCCGGCACGATCTTGTCGCAGACCCCCAGCATCAGCGCCGCGTCGAACACATCGTGGCTTAGAGCCACGGCTGTGGCCATGGCAATGGTGTCACGGCTGAAGAGGCTTAGCTCCATGCCTTCAAACCCCTGTGTAACACCATCGCACATGGCGGGCACCGCACCTGCCACCTGCGCTGTTGCACCTTGCAGGCGGGCTTCGGCCTTGATGAGATCGGGGTAGTGCTGCAACGGCGCATGGGCCGACAGCATGTCGTTGTAGGCCGTAACAATGCCCACATGCGGGGGGCGCTGCACCGCCACACCAATGCGTTTCAGAGCGCTGGCACGAGACTTGTCAGCCGCAGGAAGCGCAGCAAAGGCGTGCGCCACGTTGGCACAGCCCATGCGCTGCGCACCAGGTGCGCGGGCCCGCATGGCCGCTACACGCTCCAGGTAGGCACTGCGCGTAGGTGCGCTACGCGCTCGTATGCGCTCGGTCAGCGCAACAAGGGTGGGATGCAGGGGAGCAGGAGTGGCAGGCGTACGTTGCATAGAGGATTTGTAACCAAATTACAGCTTGAATGGTAACTTGGTTACATGGCCCTCAGCGGTGCAAGGGTTACCAGTGGGGTACGAAATGGCCCCCATCAGACATCAAAACGTCTCCCAGTCATCCTCAGGTGCCGCCTTTGGTGGCGCAAGCTTTTGCATGGGCGCAGTAGCCTTGGGCAACGGCTTGCGCGCGGGTGCAGCCATGGCGGGGCGCTTGGGTGGGGTCGATGGGTGCCGTGGTGCGGTGTGAGCGGGCATCGCGGCACCGGCGCGCACCATGCCCTCAGGCAGCTTGTATTCGTTGACCAGCGCGTGCAGCTTGGCGGCCTGAGACTTCAGGCTTTCGGCGGCGGCGGTTTCCTGCTCCACCAACGCCGCGTTCTGCTGCATGGCTTCATCCAGATGCTCCAGCGTGCCCGCCATGTCCTGCAGGCCCTGGCTTTGCTGGCGCGACATGGCGCTGGCCTCGCCGATCAGGCTGGACACCTCTTCAATGCTCTTGACCACCTCGCCCATGCGCGCGCCTGCGGCGTTGACTAGGTCAGCGCCCTTTTCCACCTGTTCCACCGAGGCGGTGATCAGACTCTTGATTTCCTTGGCGGCTTCGGCTGAGCGCCCGGCCAGGCTGCGCACCTCGCTGGCCACCACGGCAAAGCCCCGCCCTTGCTCACCGGCACGCGCCGCTTCCACTGCAGCGTTGAGGGCCAGGATATTGGTCTGGAAGGCGATGCCGTCGATCACGGAAATGATGTCGGCAATCTTGCGCGACGAGTTGCTGACCTCGCCCATAGCCGAAACCGCCTGGTTTACCACGTTGCCGCTGGCGTGCACCAAGGCGCTGGTGTTCTGGCTCAAGCTGGTGGCTTTCTGCATGGCGTCCGAACTTTGCGCAGCAGCATCGGTCATCTGTTTCATGGCCTGCGAAGCCGATTGCAGCTGGGCGCTGCCCTGCTCGGTGCGCCGACTCAGGTCTTGGTTGCCCGCCGCGATTTCGCTGGATGCATTGCTCACCTGCCAGGCCCCGTCATTCAATGAACTGAGCATGGCACGTACACGCTGCTGCAGTGCCTGCATGGTGCCCAAACCCTCGCGCAGCGTGGGATTGCCAAACTGCGTCGACACATCGCGTGTAAGGTCGCCCTGCCCCATGCGCTGCGCACCGGAAATCAGCTCGTTCACAAACTGCGCACTGGCCATGGCACTGTCCAGATACAGCCACAGCATGAAAGCACCGATACCCAGGCTGCACAAAATAAGAGTCAGGCGGTCCCAGCCCATGGACAACCCGGTGACGATGACCACCTGCAAGCCAATATTGAGCACCAGCTGAATGATGACCCGCTGCTTGAGCGTAAGGCTATTGAACATGGTGAATCCTTTCAAGTCGGAAGCGGGCCAACGGTCATGCCGATGTGTTAGAACAAGCATACCAGCCCTTTTCCACCGCTGCCACGGAAAACCCGCCCCGTGCATGCGCTCCGACATCCCATGACCATAAACGACTGTGCGCACCCACGCCTGATTTCGAACCCCCACCGCCGCGCCCTGCTTCAGTGGCTCGCCAGTGGAGCCGCTGCAGCCAGCTGGCCCGAACGCGCCTGGAGCCAGCCCCGCTTCGACAGCAGTCCGTTTGCACTGGGCGTGGCCAGCGGCTCTCCCACCCACCAAGGCGTGGTGCTGTGGACGCGGTTGATGCAGACCGGCCTGTTCGGGCGCAACACGCTACCTGCTGAACCTATCGCCGTGCGATGGGAGGTGGCACACGACGAAGCCTTTGCGCGCATCGTGCGCAAGGGCGAGACGCTGGCTCTGCCCGAATTGGCCCACAGCGTGCACACCGAAGTCGATGGCCTGGACGCGGATCGCTGGTACTTCTATCGCTTTCGCGCGGGCGAAGCGCAAAGCCCTGTGGGTCGCACACGCACCCTGCCCGCACCCGACGCCGCCGTGCAGCACCTGCGCCTTGCCTATGCCTCCTGCCAGCGCTGGGAGCACGGCTATTACGGCGCCTATCGGCACATGCGCGAAGAGACGCTGGACCTGGTGCTATTTCTGGGCGACTACATCTACGAATACGCTGGTGCCGTCAATGCCGTGCGCACCACCGGCACCTGGGCCACCACACTAGACACCTACCGTGACCGCTATGCCCTGCACAAGAGCGACCCAGCCTTGCAGGCCATGCACGCGCACTGCCCCTGGCTGGTGACCTGGGATGACCACGAGGTGCAAAACGATTACGCGGGTCTTCATCCGGGCGACAACGGACCGCCCGTGGCCGACTTTGCAGCCCGCCGTGCTGCGGCCTACCAGGCCTACTACGAGCACATGCCGCTGCGCGCCCGTGTACTCACTCAGGGCCTGGAAGGCATGGCCCGCGGCGCAGAAATGCGCATCTACGGTCAGCACGATTTCGGGCGCTTGGCACGCATCGTAATGCTGGACGACCGCCAGTACCGGTCGCTGCAAGCGTGCAACCCCGACGGCCGCCCCGGCTCCAGCCGGGTGAATGTGGAGCGGTGCCCGGCCCTGGCCGACCCTGGCCGCGAGCTGCTGGGACCGGAGCAGGAGCGCTGGCTGCAAGCCAGCCTCACACAAAGCCCCAGCACATGGAACCTCATTGGCCAGCAAACACTGCTGGGTACGCGCAACTTTGGCACGCCCGACCAAGCTGCAGTATGGAATGACGGCTGGGACGGCTACCCCGCTGCGCGCCAACGCTTCACCGGCCTGCTGGGCCGCCTGCCCACGCGCAACAACGTGGTGCTGGGCGGCGATGTGCATGAAAACTGGGTGGGGCATGTGAAGGCTGACTACACGCAGCCCGACAGCGCCACGGTAGGTGTGGAGTTCTGCGGCACCAGCATCTCCTCGCGCAGTGGTGGGAGTGGAAAAACCGCTGACTACCTGGCGCGCAACCCGCACTTTGTATTTGCCGACGCGCAGCGCAAAGGCTATGGAGTGCTCGACATCACACCCCAGCGGCTCACCGCCACCCTGCGCGTGGTGGACGACGTAACGCGGGCCGACACCGGCGTCCAGACGCTGGCGCGCTTTGAGGTGGAAAGCGGCAAGCCCACATTACTGCGCACGCTGTAGCCCTTGCAAACGTCCCTTCTTATACTGCACCCATGACTTCTCTTGCCGACCTTCGCAAAAGCTACGAGCGCGCCGAACTGGACGAAAGCGCCTCCCACCCCGACCCGCTACACCAATTTGACCAGTGGCTCAAAGAAGCCCTGAATGCCCAGGTCCCCGAACCCAACGCCATGACCGTGGCCACCGTGAGCAGCGAGCTGCGCCCCTCTACCCGCATTGTGCTCATCAAGGGCTACGACGAACGTGGCATCACCTGGTTTACCAACTATGCCAGCCGCAAGGGCCGCGAGCTGGCAGGCAACCCGTTTGCCGCGCTGCAGTTTCACTGGGTGGAGCTGGAGCGGGTGGTACGCATCGAAGGCCGCGTCGAACAGGTAAGCGCTGACGAAAGCGACACCTATTTCCACAGCCGTCCGCTGGATTCGCGCATCGGCGCCTGGGCCTCACCGCAGAGCCAGGTGATCAGCGGGCGCGGCGTGCTGGTGGCCAACGCTGCCAAGTACGCCGCCCAGTTTCTGCTGCAACCGCCGCGCCCACCGCACTGGGGCGGCTACCGCCTGGTACCGGACCGTTGGGAGTTTTGGCAAGGCCGTAAGAGCCGCCTGCACGACCGGCTGCGCTACACACAAGCCACCCCAGGCACCTGGCTGCGCGAACGGCTGGCACCCTAAACGCTTTACTCGTGGCGTAGCGCGTCGATCGGGTCCAGCCGCGCTGCACGACGCGCCGGGAAGTAGCCAAACACCACGCCGATGAAGGCCGAGAACACAAACGACAGTACATTCACGCCCAAGTTGAAGGTGTAGGGCACGGCCATCAGGCTGGCCAGCCCCATCGATGCGACGGTGGCCAGCACGATGCCCACCAGCCCACCCAGCGCGGCCAGCACCACCGCCTCGATCAGGAACTGCAGCAGCACCTCGCGTTCCAGCGCGCCAATGGCCAAGCGCAGGCCGATCTCGCGCGTGCGCTCAGTGACGCTGACCAGCATGATGTTCATGATGCCGATGCCGCCCACCAAGAGGCTCACCGCCGCCACTGCGCCTAACAGCATGGTCATGACCTTGGTGGTGCCAGAAAGCGTATCGGCCAGTTGCTTGGTATCGAGCACGTTGAAGTTGTCCTCGTCGGTGCTGGAGAGCTTGCGCCGCTCGCGCAGCAGTTGGGTGATGCCGGCGGTGACACGCGTGCCGTCGCTGCCGTCCTGCATGGACACCAGCAGCGTGTTGACACGCGTGTTGCCGGTGATGCGGCGTTGCAGCGTGCGTATCGGCACCAGCACCATGTCGTCCTGGTCGTTGCCAAAGGCGCCCTGCCCCTTGGAGGCCAGGATGCCGATGATTTCGCAGGAAATCTGCTTGACGCGCAGTGGTGCCCCCAGGGCGGGTGCCGAGCCAAAGAGCTCACGGCGCACGCTCTCGCCAATCAGGCAGACCGCAGCGCCGGCGCGCAGCTCGTCCGGCGAAAACTCGCGTCCCGTGGCGATGGCCCAGTTGCCGGTGATCAGCCAGTCATTCGTGCTGCCGATGACGCTGCTGGACCAGTTGCGGCCGTTGGCTACCAGGGTGGCGGCTGCGCGCGCCTCGGGCGCCACCGCGGCCACGCCGCCGATCTGGGTGGCGATGGCCTCGCCATCGCTCTCCTTGAATGCTGCTGCGGAGCCGCCACCGCCGGGCGGGCCCATGCGCTGCCCGGGGCGCACCTGCAGGAGGTTGGTGCCCAGGCTGGAGATCTGGTTCTGCACCGCCAGCGTGGCGCCATTGCCCAGCGTGACCATGGTGATCACGGCGCTCACGCCGATCACGATGCCCAGTATCGTGAGGAAGGAGCGCATCAGGTTGCGCCGGATCGAGCGCAGTGCCAAGAGCAGCGTGTTGAGCAGCATCAATGCACCTGCTCTTGCGAAGTGGCACCGGCCGGATGGGGGTTGCGCTCGTCGCTGGCCACCACGCCATCAACAAAGCGCACGATGCGTTTGGCGTAGGCGGCCATATCCCTCTCGTGCGTAACCATGAGTACGGTGATGCCCTGGTCCACATTCAGGCGCCAGAGCAGTTCCATGATTTCGTGACTGCGTTGCGTATCCAGATTGCCGGTGGGCTCGTCGGCCAGCAGCACGGCCGGCTGGGTGACGATGGCGCGGGCAATGGCCACGCGCTGCTGCTGGCCGCCGGAGAGTTCCGCCGGGGTGTGGTGCTCCCAGCCCTTGAGCCCCACCGAATCCAGCGCCTGCGCTGCCGCCGCATGGCGCGCAGCGGCCGGCTCGCCACGGTACAGCAGGGGCAGCTCCACATTTTCTTGGGCCGAAGTACGCGCCAGCAGGTTGAAACCTTGGAACACGAAGCCGAGGTAGCGCCTGCGCAGGCGCGCGCGCTGGTCGCGGCTCAGGGTCTCCACGTGGATGCCGTTGAACAGGTACTCACCGCTGGTAGGTGTATCCAGACCGCCCAGGGTGTTCATGGCGGTGGACTTGCCCGATCCGCTGGGGCCCATGATGGCCACAAAGTCGCCTGCGTCGATGTCCAGATCCACACCCTTGAGCGCCTGAAACGCGGTCGCCCCCTGGCCGTAGACCTTGGTGATACCGCGCAGGCGAATGAGTGGGTCGCTCACTTGCCCCCCCCTGCCGCACGCTGGTCGGTGATGACGGCCATACCTTCACTCAAGCCTTCGCCGCTCACTTCGGTCATGCGCCCATCGCTGATGCCGGGCTGCACGGCCACAGCCACCGCCTGCCCGTCCTTGAGCACCCAAATCTGTTTGGCTGCAGGCCCGTTGCCGCCAGCCGTCTTGCGTCCGCCGGGGCGTGGCATGCGGGGCAGAAGTTTGGAGACCACCCCACCGGATGCACTGCCCGGATTCGCGCCGGCGCTGGGAGCACCGCCAGCGGCTGCGCTGGAAAGGGGTGTGAAGCGCAGTGCCGTGTTGGGCACGAGCAGCACACCGCTGCGCTCGGTGGAGACGATGGTGGCCGCAGCCGTCATACCTGGGCGCAAACTCAAGTCGGCGTTGTCCACATCCAGGTAGGTGGTGTAGGTGATCACGTTGTCGGTCTTGGTGGAGCCGTAGGCCACGCGCGTGATGGTGGCGGGGTAGCGTCGCGAGGGGTAGGCGCTGACAGTGAAGCTGGCCTTCTGCCCAACCTTGACCGAGCCGACGTCGGCCTCGTCCACACTGACCTCGGCGCGCAGGTGGGCGATGTCTTCAGCCACCGTGAACAGGGTCACGGCCTGCAGCGAAGCGGCCACCGCATTACCAGGCTCGACCGAGCGCGTCAGCACCACGCCATTGATGGGCGAACGGATGGAGGCTTTGGACAGGTTGGTCTCGTCGGTGGACAGCGTGGCCCGCATCTCTGCAACATTGGCTTGGGCACTGGCCTCGGTGGCTAGTGCACGGTCCAGCGTCGCGCGGGCCGTATCCAGCTCGGATGCTGCCGGCACCTTGCCGCCCGACAAGCGCGCCACTTCGTCCATACGCGCCAGGTTGGCACGGGCTTCCTTGACCGTGGCCGTGGCCAATGCCTGCTGGGCCTGCGCTGCGGCCAGCGCCGCGCGCGAGCGCATCACCTGATCGGAGAGCTTGGAGGTGTCCAGCTCCACCAGCACCTGGCCCACCTTGACCCGGTCGTTCACGTCCACCAGCACGCGCTTGACCGTGCCCGAGAGTTCACTGCCGATATTGACCGAGCGCGTGGGCTGCAAGGTGCCATTGGCCGAAACGGTGAGCGTCAGGCCGCCTTTTTGCAACGGCTCGGTCACGTACTGGGGCTGCGCGCTGCTGGCGCGCTGCGACTGCCACAGCCACAGGCCCAGTCCGAGCGTGGCGACCAGGGCCGCAGCGCCCCACACCCGCGCCCGCTGCCACCAGGCCCGCACCGGCTCGTTTAGCAAAACCGAAAGGTCGGCCCCTGGGGCTGCGGAAGCGGTGTTGGACATGGGACGGGATGAATTCATGGTGGGCATCATTCAAGAGGGGTGTCGGTGTCCGGCGTCCAGCCACCGCCCAGGGCCTTGTACAGGCGCACATGGTCCGCGCTCAGGCTGGCCTGGGTGGATTGCACCGCGTCCTGGGTGGACAGCAAGGTACGCTGGGTATCGAGCACGGCACGAAAGTCGATCAGGCCGCTGGCATAGCGTTGGCGCGCCAACAGTTCGGCATTGGCCGCGGCGGCAGCAGCAGCCTGCAAATGCTGCAGGCGTTCGCGATCCTGCTGCAGCGCCACCAGAGCGTCCTGCACATCCTTTAGTGCAGTCAGCACCACGGCGCCATAGGCTGCCCGGGCCTGCTCCAGCACCGCGTCCTGTACCTGCACCTGGGCACGCGCGGCACCACCGTCGAGCAGAGGCACGGACATGCTGGCCAGCAAGTTTCGCAGCACCGACGCGCCATCGGTCAGGGTGGCCAGCGCCAATGAGCGCAAGCCCAGCGAGCCCGATAGCTGCACACTGGGATAACGCGCCGCTTGTGCCTGGTCCAGCCGCGCCAGGGCGGCCTGCACCCGGTACTCGGCGGCGTGCACATCGGGACGCTGGCTCAAGGTTTGGGCAGGAATGCTCTGGGCCAGTGCGGCCTTCGGCGCGGGTACCCGCACGGGCGCATCGCCCGCTACAGCCAGCTCGCTGTCCAACGCCGTCGGTGCCTGGCCCGTCAACACAGCCAGACTGCTGCGACTCTGTGCCAGGCTCGTCGCAAGCACCGGAATCTGCGCGGCAGTCTGTTCGCTGGCGGATGCGGCCTGCTCGGCATCCAGGGATGAAGCCAGTCCCGCCTGCACACGCCAGCGGGTGATTTGCAGGGTTTCCTGCTGCGCCGCCAAGTTGCGCTGCGCGATCGCCAAGCGGGCCTGCAGGCCACGCAGTTCAAGGTAGGTAACCGCTACCTCGGCCGCCAGCGATACCTGCACCTGCCCCAGGCTGGACTGCGCTGCACGGGCATCGGCCTCGGTGGCGTTTAGGGCACTGCGCTGGGCCCCGAAAATGTCGGGCTCCCAACTGGCGTCAAAACCCAGTTGGTAGGTGTTGACTGTTTCATTGCTGGCACTGCTGCTGGCCTGCACCGAGGCGGCTGCGTTCACGCGCGGCCGCAAGCCGGCGGCCTTGGCATCGCGCAGTGCACGTGCCTGGTGCAGCGCAGCCCGGGCGCTGCGCACATCGGCATTGGCCTGCAACGCCTGCTCAACCAGTTGCGTGAGCAACGCATCGTCAAAGCGCTGCCACCACTGCGCCAGCGTGACACCGCTGTCTGGGGACGCAGCGACGGGCGGCTCGCCAGGTGCGCGACTCGACACGGCGCAACCGGCCAACACAGCAGGCAGCAAAAACAGCGCGAACGCCGCACACCGCAATCGACATGTACTCCGGGCTCCTGGCATATGACATCCCTTGGTTGGCCTGCCATTGTGAAGCACGCGGGTTTCTGCCGTATTGCGCCGCATAAAGTCTTGTAAAGCGGCGCTTGGAGTCTCGATAGCAAAAGGTGAGCGTCCCAATCGGTACAGCGACAACGCACCGCAGGCGAACGGTTCCTAGGGTAAGTCCTAGTTCGCCGTGGATTTATTTTAATTAATATTTAATTAATTCGAAGCACAGGGTTCTTCGGATACAACCAAGCTCCTGGCCGTGGGTCAGACGAGCATCCAAGGAGACGACATGTTGAGAGTTTCAAGTGTGCGCGGGGTTGCTGCTGCCGTGCTGAGCCTGGCCGCCGCCACGGTGGTTGCTGGCGAGGTTGAGGTGCTGCATTACTGGACGTCCGGTGGCGAGGCCAAATCGGTCGCCGAGCTCAAGAAGATCATGCAGGCCAAGGGCCATGTCTGGAAGGACTTTGCCGTGGCTGGCGGCGGTGGCGACAACGCAGCCACGCTGCTCAAGAGCCGTGTGGTGTCGGGCAATCCCCCTTCGGCAGGTCAGATCAAGGGCCCCGCCATCCAGGAGTGGGCTTCCGAGGGCGTGTTGGCCAACCTGGACGGTGTTGCCAAGGCAGAAAAGTGGGACGCCCTGCTACCCAAGGTCGTCGCCGATGTGATGAAGTACAAGGGCAATTTCGTGGCCGTACCGGTCAACGTGCACCGGGTGAACTGGATCTGGGCCAATCCCGAAGTGCTGAAGAAGGCAGGCGTTGCTGGCTTGCCCAAGAACTATGACGAGTTCTTTGCCGCTGCCGACAAGGTCAAGAAGGCGGGCTTCATTGCCGTGGCCCATGGCGGCCAGAACTGGCAGGACTTCACCACGTTTGAATCGGTGGCACTGGGCGTTGGCGGCGTCAAGTTCTACCACGATGCGCTGGTAAGCCTGGACCCCAAGACCATTGGCAGCGACACCATGGGCAAGGTGCTGGAGGTGTTCCGCAAGATCAAGGGCTATACCGACCCGGCCGCACCGGGGCGCGACTGGAACCTGGCCACGGCCATGGTGATGAAGGGCGACGCCGCGTTCCAGTTCATGGGTGACTGGGCCAAGGGCGAGTTCATGGCCGCGGGCAAGGTGCCGGGCAAAGACTTCCTGTGTGCCGCAGCGCCCGGCACGGGCAACGCATTCACATTCAACGTGGACTCGTTTGCCATGTTCAAGCTGAAGTCGGCCGACGCCCAGAAGGCCCAGGCCGATCTGGCCGCCGCCATCATGGGCCCGGAGTTCCAGGAAGTGTTCAACCTAAACAAGGGCTCGGTGCCGGTGCGTCTGGCCATGAAGCTCGACAAGTTTGACGATTGCGCCAAGCTCTCCAGCAAGGACTTTGTGGAGACCGCCAAGAGTGGCGGATTGCAACCTTCCATCGCCCATGGCATGGCAGTCAAGCCCGCCGCCGAGGGGGCACTGAAGGATGTTGTCAGCCAGTTCTGGAACGACGACAAGATTTCGATCGCTGACGCACAAAAGCGCCTGGTCGCCGCCGCGGCAACCAAGTAATTCCCCTCCCCCCCTCTACATCGCAGTCTCGCTGGGTTAGAGGACGGCCTGAGCCGTCCTCGGGGGGGGGCCTTTTTCCTCGTATCCAACCTCGTACCATCATGAAACACACTTTTTTCTTGACCTCCTTGGCCCTGGCCGCCAGCCTGTGCGCAAGCGCTGCCATGGCCGACGACGGCAGTTTTGAATTCCATGGCTATTCACGCGGTGGGCCGGTGCTAAGCAACTCAGACGGCATCAAGGGGCGCTTCCAGCTCGGTGGCGACTTGCAAGGCTATCGCCTGGGCAACGAGGGCGACAACGGCATTGAAATCGACCTGATCAAGACCTTCAAAACCGACGCAGCCACCTGGAAAGTGCAGTACATGCCCGCCAAGTGGAACAGCGGCAACGTGGGCACGGAACAGGCGTTCGTCGAAGTCAGCGGCATGGGCTTTGCGCCGGAGGCACGCTTCTGGGTCGGCCAGCGCCGCCTGCGTATCCAGGACGTGCACATTGCCGACTACTTCCTCATGAACTACGGCGACAACCAAGGCGCCGGCGTAACCAACATCCCTATTGGCGGCGCACGCCTGGGCCTGGGTGTCTTTACCGGCGACAAGTTTGATGCGGCAGCGCCCACGGGAGTCAATGCCACACGCTTCAATGCCGACATCTCAGACATCGCGACCAATCCCGGTGGCAAGCTGCGCGTACTGCTCACCGGTGTGAGCGGCTCGGGCATGGCCGACAGCAACACGGGCTCTGGCCTGTCGATCTCGCACAACCAGACCGACTTCCTGACCAAGGGCTTGAACAACGCCCTGTTCCTGCAGACGTCCAATGGCCACGCCCGCATTGATGGCGAGTTCGAAAGCATTGATGGCGTCTCGGCGGGCAAGACCGTAACGCGCATCGCCGATTCACTGAGCTGGCAGATGGGTGCCTTTGGCGGCCAGACCCTGCTGGCCTACCAAACCACCAAGGATGAAAAGACCAACATCGAAACCAAGGACACATCCATTGGCGGGCGCATTTCCTACGCCTTCTCCAAGAACTTCAAACTCCTGGTGGACGCAGCGACCACCACCCGCTCCGGCAATGGCCCGGACCAGCGCCTGGACAAGCTGACTATTGCACCCACACTGTCGGTGGGGCCCGATTTCTACAGCCGCCCGGAGCTGCGCTTCTACGTAACCATGGCGTCCTGGAACGACGCAGCCGCTGCAGCCAATGCGTCCACCTTCGGCGCTGGGGGCAAGACCTCACGCACAGTGGCTGGCGTGCAGTACGAAATCTGGTGGTAAACGTTTTTTTTTGCCTAACGGGTTTCTCCGGGGGATTAGGCACTTTATACGGCGGTCTCACGGCCGCCGTCTTTTTTTCACACTGTCTGCATCACGAACAACATGAAGAACCGAATGGACGCGTGGCTCCCGCGCATGGTGATCGCGCCGGGATTCGTCGTGAGCTTTGCCTTCATCTATGGCCTGATGGTCTGGAATGGCGTGC
Organism: Rhodoferax sp.; assembly: GCA_046348185.1. Taxonomy (GTDB): domain Bacteria; phylum Pseudomonadota; class Gammaproteobacteria; order Burkholderiales; family Burkholderiaceae_C; genus Allorhodoferax. Next base: position 1,445,848 of record JAXMER010000013.1, read on the forward strand.
TGTCACTGACCGCCTCGCGCATGCTGCCCAACTACGACGAGTTCGTGGGCCTGGAGCAGTACGCACGCCTATGGGCGTCGGACCGCTGGTGGGTAGCGCTCAAGAACTTGGGGCTCTTCAGCACGCTGTACGTAGGTGGCTCCATCGCGGTGGGCCTGTTTCTGGCCATCTTGCTCGACCAGCGCGTACGCGCCGAGGGCTTTATCCGCACCGTGTACCTGTATCCGATGGCGCTGTCCTTTATCGTGACCGGCACCGCCTGGAAATGGATTTTGAACCCCAGCCTGGGGCTGGAGAAGCTGATGCACGACCTGGGCTGGGCCGGCTTCAGTTTTGACTGGCTGGTTCGCGGCGACACCGCAATCTACTGCGTGGTTATTGCGGGGATCTGGCAGTCCGCAGGCTTTGCCATGGCGCTATTTTTGGCGGGCTTGCGTGGCATTGACGACAGCATCATCAAAGCGGCCCAGCTCGACGGGGCTTCGCTTCCCCGTATCTATTGGCGCATCATCCTGCCCAGCCTGCGTCCCGTGGTGTTCTCCACCATCATGGTGCTGTCGCACCTGTCCATCAAGAGCTATGACCTGGTGATGGCCCTCACGGCTGGCGGCCCCGGCTACGCCAGCGACGTACCCGCCACCTTCATGTACGTGATGAGCTTCACGCGCGGCCAGATCGGACTGGGCGCGGCCAGCGCCACCATGATGCTGGCCGCCGTGGCCGCCATCGTGGTGCCCTACCTCTACTCGGAACTGCGGAGCAAACCCTATGAACACTAAGCCCCTGATGCGCGGCCTGATCTATGCCACGTTGCTGCTGGCCGCCCTGTTCTTCCTGGCGCCGCTGTATGTGATGCTGGTGACCTCGTTCAAGGATGCCCAGGAAATCCGCGATGGCAACCTGCTGAGCCTGCCGCATGCCTTGAACCTAGACGCCTGGCGCCAGGCGTGGTCAGGCGCGTGCACCGGCACCGATTGCCGCGGCCTGATGCCCTACTTCACCAACTCGGTGGTGATGGCGATTCCCGCTGTGCTGATCTCCACCGCCTGGGGCGCCATCAACGGCTATGTGCTGAGCCTGTGGAAGTTCCGCGGCGCGGAGGTCTTGTTTGGCTGCATGCTGTTTGGCGTGTTCATGCCATTTCAGGTGGTGCTGCTGCCCATGAGCCAGGTGCTCGGGTGGCTGGGCATCTCCAGTTCCATTGCGGGATTGATCCTGGTGCACTGCCTGGCCGGTCTGGCCAGCACCACACTGTTCTTTCGCAACTATTACACCGCCATTCCGCGGGAGCTGGTCAACGCAGCACGCATCGACGGTGCGGGCTTCTGGACGATTTTCGTGCGCGTGATCCTGCCGCTATCCACCCCCATCATCATGGTCACCCTGATCTGGCAGTTCACCGCGATCTGGAACGACTTCCTCTTTGGCGTGGCCTTCAGTGGCGCCGACAGCAAGCCCATCACCGTAGGCCTGAACAACATGGCCAATACCACCAACAGCGTCAAGAGCTACCACGTGGACATGGCCGCGGCACTGATTGCCGGCCTACCCACCATGCTGGTCTACGTGCTGGCCGGCCAGTATTTCGTCAAGGGCCTTACAGCCGGTGCCGTCAAGGGCTAAGCACCGGGTACGCCCCACCATTCAACCCATTCACAGAGCAACAACCCATGGCAGCATCTCTCCAAATTTCCGGCGTTCGCAAGGCTTTCGGCCGGGGCAACAAGACGGTGGAGGTTCTTCAGCGCATCGACATCGACGTGCAACCCGGCGAATTCCTGATCCTGGTCGGGCCCAGCGGCTGTGGCAAATCCACCTTGCTCAACATCATTGCCGGGCTCGAGGAACCCACAGAAGGGCAGGTTCGTATCGCCGGGCACGATGTGGTGGGCGTGCCACCGGCCAAACGCGACATTGCCATGGTGTTCCAGAGCTACGCGCTCTACCCCACGATGAGCGTGTACGACAACATCGGTTTCGCCTTGGAGATGCGCAAAGTGCCTGCCGCCCAGCGCGACCAGCGCATCCGCGAAGTGGCCGCCATGCTGCAGATCGAAGCCTTGCTGGAACGTCGCCCAGCCCAGCTCTCCGGTGGGCAGCGCCAGCGCGTTGCCATGGGCCGCGCCTTGGCGCGTCAACCGCAAATCTTCTTGTTTGATGAACCGCTCAGTAACCTGGACGCCAAGCTGCGTGTGGAGATGCGCGCCGAGATCAAGCGACTGCACCAGCTCAGCGGCATCACCAGCGTGTACGTCACGCATGACCAGATCGAGGCCATGACACTTGGCACACGCATCGCCGTCATGAAGGGCGGCGTGCTGCAACAACTAGGCACGCCGCAAGACATCTACAACCGACCGGCCAACACCTACGTAGCCAGTTTCATTGGTTCGCCCACCATGAATCTGGTTACCGGGCACAACAGCCGTGTGCACGACCAGACCGGGTTCCAAGTGGGCTTCAATCAGCTACCGCTGCTGGCCCCACGCGACGGTGAGGTGGTGCTGGGCGTGCGGCCCGAACATCTGACGCTGCAGCACGACGCCGCCTGGCGCGGCGAAGTCAGTGTGGTGGAACCCACCGGCGCAGACACCTACGTGGTGGTGAAGACAGCGGGCGGCGACATCACCGTGCGCGTGTCGGCGCAAAGCCCGGTCAAACCGGGTGATGCCGTGGGGCTGGCGTTGGACCCCACCAACGCCAACTGGTTCGATGCCCAGACCGGTCTGCGTCTATAGCCTACGCTTTGGGCGCTGCGTGCAGGGGTAACTCGACCCGGATCAGCAGGCCCTGCGGAACACCGGGTAGCGCCCGGGCCCGGCCCCCGTGACGCTGGGCAATCTCGGCCACGATGGAGAGCCCCAGCCCACAGCCGCCGGGATGCTCGCTGGCGCGCCAGAAGCGTTCGAACACACGCCCCAGATCCGCGTCGGCCACGCCTGGTCCGTTGTCTTCTACATCCACCCAGCACTGGCCCTGTTCGGCGCGCACGCGCACCGTGAGCCGTGCGCCCGCGCCGGCGTAGTGCAGGCCGTTGTCGATCAAGTTGTTGAGCACCTCGCGCAGCAGCAGCGGCTCGCCCTGCACCCACACGCTGTCCTGTCCTTCGTAACCCAAATCCACACCCGCGGCCAGTGCGCGCGGTGTCCACTCGCGCGCTACTTCGCGCGCCAGCTGCGCCATGTCCAGCGGCTTGAGCGTGACTTCGGCTTCGGTACGCGCCAGCGACAGCAGCTGGTGCACCAGATGGGCACTGCGCAAGGCCCCGGCATGGACCTTACCCAGGCGCTCCTTCATGGCCTGGGGTTCGGTCTGCAACAAGGCCAGTTCGGTCTGACTGACAAGACCCGCCAGCGGTGTACGCAACTGGTGTGCTGCGTCGTTGACAAAGCGTTTTTCCTGGCTCAGGCTGCGGCGCACGGCATCGAGCAATTGGTTCACCGCCAAGGCCAACGAGTGCACTTCCTGCGGCGCCTGCGCCAGCTCGATGGGCGGCAAGGCCGACAATCGCATGGCAGAGCGATCACCCAACTGCGCCTCGAGCCGCTTGAGCGGCAACAGCCCGCGTGTGATGCCAGCATTGATGAGCACGCCCAGCACCACCCAGAGCGCGGCCAGCGGCACCAGCATGTCCACCACCAGCTCACGCGCCACGCGCTGCTGCACCGCCAGGCTCTTGGCCACCTGCACGCGCAGGCGCTGCGGGGCGCTGGCTTCGCCATAAGTCACCTCCAGCACGGCCACGCGCACGGGCTTGCCAGCCAGCTGCGCGTCGTACAGCACCGGCTCACCGGTGGGGATTAGCAATTGCGCGGGCGGTGCGGGCAACTGGCCATTGCCCAGCACAAAACTGCCCGGGGGCGAGGACACCATGTAGCCGATGCGGTCGGTGGGGTCCTGCTCCAGCACATCTTGCGCCGCACGCGGAAAATCCACCAACAACCCTGAACCCACCGGTTTGACCTGACGCGCCAAGGCATAAGCCGATTGCTTGAGCGATTGGTCGATGCCAGTTTCGGCATAGCTCAGGGCAATGCGCCACGCCAGCACACCGCCCACCGCCCACAGCAGCAACTGCGGCACCAGCAGCCACAGCAGCAACTGCCGCTTCAATGAGAGCCCGACGCTGGGATGTCGATGGGTCACGCTGCGGCCTGGGACTTCAGGACCCAACCGATTCGAGCAGGTAGCCCAGGCCGCGCACGTTGCGAATGCTCAGACCCGAGTCTGCCAGCTTGCGCCGCAGCCGGTGTACGTAGACTTCCAACGCATTGGACGCCAAACCGCCACCGCCATCACCGGGCTCGCCTTGCCAGGCGCCCAGCACGTCCTCGCGGCTCACTACCTGGCCAGCGTTGGCCACCAGCAACGACAACAGCGCCCACTCGCGCTGGGTGACCTCAATCTCCTCCTCGCCCAACCAGGCTCGTGGCAGTTGGGCATCCACCCGCAGCTTGCCCACCCCCGCGCCCCCGATCTCCAGCGACCCACCAAACGCCGGCAGGCGCGAACGGCGCAGCATGGCAGCCAGCCGGGCCTGCAACTCGGCCATGATGAAGGGCTTGGTAAGGTAATCGTCAGCACCTGCATTGAGGCCCTTGACGCGGTCCTCCACGCCATCATGGGCAGTCAGGATCAGCACCGGCAAGGCCAGCACGCGCTGGCGTATCCATTGCAGCACCGCCATGCCATCTATCTTGGGCAGCCCCAGGTCCAGAATCACGCCGTCAAAGCGCGTGCGCTCCAGCAGCTCACGCGCCTGCAAACCGTTGGCGGCGGACGTGACGCTATGCCCAGCCTCCATCAACTGCGCACACAAGGCGTCGCGCAGCAAATCATCGTCTTCAACGATCAGTATGTGAGCCATAAAAAATGGGGAAGGAACGACAGAACCAGTATCGCATTGTGGAGCACGCAGCGCCTGCCGGGCCAGGGCCGCGCAACGCCGCCTAAAACTGGACCTGCACCCCCACCTTCAAGCTGCGCCCTGGCAGCGGCGCCTTACCCGGCGCGGTCTGCGTGAGGATAGACGTGGCGGAATAGGCCAGCGCGTCCGTTGCGTTATCCAGCCGTGCGTACCACAGGGCGGTGCTGCTGCCCAGGCTTTGGCGGTAGTTCACGGATGCTTGAACCAGGGTATAGGCATCCACCGGCAACTGTCCTGCCGGGCCGTCGCGCTGGGCCGTGGCGTGGTTGGCATCCAGGCGCGCGCCCCAAGGCCCCTGTGCCCACACCAGGCTGGCACCCAGGCGCGTGGGCGCGATGCGTGGCAGGACCCGGTCGGTCGCGCTGTTGGTGGCACGCACGGTGTCGCCGCGCAGTTCCAGGTCCAGCGTCTTGCCCGCATCCAGCACGCGCAGCCGGGCGCTGGCTTCCAGGCCGGTAAAGCGTGCGGGTACGGCCTGCACCCGGTACTCGGGCAAGCCGTCCACCATGGCGCCGCTGGCCTCTTGCGACAGGTAGTTGTCAAAGCGGTTGGAAAACGCGGTCAGACTGAAGGTATGCGCACCAGCCTTCCAGTGTGCGCCCACGTCCAGGTTGACAGACTTTTCCACCGCCAGACCGGGGTCACCCACCTCATAGGCATGGGTGGCGACGTGCGCTCCGTTGGCGTACAACTCGTAGTCCTTGGGGGCGCGTTCACTGTAGGCCAGGTTGGCGCTGAACTGCCACTGCGGCGCTGCGTTCCACTGCGCACCCAGCGCGGCGCTTAGCGGCGCAAAGCGGCGGCTGGCCGGGGCAAAGCCCGTCAAGGTGGGGTGGCCGTCGGAATCCACCTGCACCGTCTCCCAACGCGCCCCGGCACTCAGGCGGCCCCAGCTGCGCGGCAGTTCCTCAAATGCAAACAGGGCGCTTTGCGCCGTGCGGCTGTAGGGCGCAAAGGCTTCGTCACCGTCAGCCGAGAACTGCGTGGCCTCGTGCTGCACGCCCAGCGCACCCTCCCAGCCACCCCAGGGCGCATGGCGCAGTTGCAGGCGCGCATCGCGAGCCTGGGTGCTAAAGGTGGTGCCGGGCACACCGGTGTCGAACTCGGTATGGGCGTAGTCACTTTGGCTGGCCCGCAGCTGCAGGCTGCGCACCCAGCCACTGCCGCCCTGCCAATCCCACTCCAGCGCGGCGCGTTCGGAGCGCATGCCGATGGTGACGCTGTCTTCGGCCACCGTGCCGTAGTCGGAGTGGTAGCTGCTGAGCGATGCACCCAGCCGCGTGGATTCGCCAAACACCGCGCCGCCCACAGCCACACCGCGGGTTTGCGCCGACGAATTGCAGATGGCTCGGGCGATGGTGGCGGCGCCGCTGGCATTGCAAGGCAGGTCGACCGGCACGCCCACCTCTCCGGACTGGCGGTGGAAGCCATCCACATGCACGGTATAGCGGTCGGTCCCGGTTTCCAGCAACGCGGCCGCCGTGCGCTCGGCATTGCCGCTGGCGGCTTCCAGCTGCACGCGCCCACCCACACCGCCTGCTGCGTCGAACTGGCGTTCCTGCGGAATGCGGTTGTCGATGACGTTGACCACGCCGCCCACGGCGCTGCCCCCATAGAGCAGCGTGGCCGGGCCGCGCAGCACTTCGATGCGCTCGGCCGCGATAGGGTCGGCGGGCACGGCGTGGTCGGCGCTGACGCCGGAGGCATCGGCGCTGACGCCGCTGTTTTGCAGCACGCGCACGCGGTCGCCGTCCAGGCCGCGAATGATGGGGCGGCTGGCATTGGGACCAAAGTAGCTGCTGGCCACACCGGGGGTGCCATCCAGCGTCTCGCCCAGCGTGCTGTTGCCGCGTAATGCAAGGTTAGCCCCCGTCAATGCTGCAACTGGCGCTACAGAATCCGTAGCACCCAAAGGGTTACCGGTGACGGTGACGGCGGGCAGGTTGGTACCCGGCGGCGCCGACTGGGCCCAGGCGGTGGAAACCAGGGTGCAGGCCAGGGCCGCACACGTAAGAACAACGGGGCGAACGCCGCCCCCAAAACGGTGGTGCATGAAAAATCTCCGTGGATGGGCGTGCGCACACGCCGGACAAGAACCGACCTGGCAGGCCCCCTCAGGGGCTACCGGGCGTACCAGGCGTCAACGAAGACGGGGGGGCGCTCGGGCCTGGAAGTAGGGCCAAGCCCCGCGTTGAACCCCGGATTGGCGTCCGGCACACACATGGGTGCTGCCCGCCAGGGTGTGCAGCACCAGGGCTGCTGCCAGCAACGCCGCGCCCAACGTGGCGTGGTCAAAGCCCAGGCAGTCGGAGCCGTCCTGGTGGTTGGAAAAGAGCCGCTCCAGCCAGGCGCCCAGGGGCAAGGCAGCGTCAGGCCCATCCGCAACGGACTGCGCCAGCACGGCCGCCGCAGGTGCGGGTGCGCCGACCGCCGGGTGCACCAGGCGGTGCCACAGGCCCAGGTTCTGCGCCCACAGCAGCGCCGCCACCAGCAGCCAGCTGGCGATGCGCGAGTGCATGCGGGGGTTGCGCAACATCGGGTGCGGGGGTTATTTGCCGTTCACGGCCACGGCATCCTGCACACGGTAGTACAGGCCGTAGGGGTCGTCTTTCAGCACCTGGAACTGGCCTTCCACCACTACCGCTTCCAGGGTGTACTTGACCGGGCTCTTGGTTTTGACTTCGACCATGCTCTCCGGCCCGCCGGGCACGCAGAACGAACAGGTAAGTGGCACCGAACTGATCAGGAAATGCTTTTGCTTTTCGCCCGGCTCCAGCGGCATCATGAAACCTTGCACGCGCTGGCTTTTTTGGTTCAGGGCCAGCACGTTGGCCGGGAACACCGGCAAGATGCGGTTCTTCTCGACCTTGGTCTTCACGTCGGTCAGTACCGACCAAGGCACCACGTCGGCACGCTCCTGCAAGGGGGCAAAGGGGCTGTTGGAGCTGTGCACACCCGCGCCGGTACCCACGGGCACGCCGGCCACGGTGGGCGCTGCCGGTGCGCCCTGGGCCAGCACCGCAGCTGCGGCCAGGCCCGCCACGGCGGTAGCGGCGATCTTTGCAAACTTGCCCATCATGCTCTTCTCCAAATCGTCCTGGCTTAGCGCTCTTGCAGCAACGCCAGCACCTGCAGACGGTAGACGCCCAGGGCAGGTAAAAGCGCCGCCCCCAGCGAAACCCCCAGGGCCAGCACCGGCACCCAGGCCAGCGTAGTCGGCCAGGCCAGCGCGGCCAGGCGCAGATTATGGTCGAGCTGCAGAAAGTGGGCCAAAGCCAGGGCAAAACCCTGCCCCATTGCCAGGCCCAACGCCGCGCCCATCAGCCCCAGCCAGAGCGCTTCGGTGAGCAAGAGCGCCACAATGCGCCGCGGCGGTGCACCCAGCATGCGTAGCAGGGCCAGATCACCACGGCGCTCGCGCACGGCACTCCACAAGGCCACGAACACACTCAGAGCCGCGGTAAGCAGCAGCACCGCCGCAAAGGCGCGCAGTACATCGGTGCCCAGGCCCAGCAGGTGTAGTAACCGGGTGATTTCCACCGCCGGTGACGCCGCCTGCATCACTGTGGTCGTGTTGATGGTGCGCGGCAGGCTGACGGCGGCCAGCGGCGTGCGGTAGCGCAGCAGGGCCAGGGTGATGTCACGGTCGTCATCCTGCACGCCCTGCCCACCCGCGCCGCTCGCATGCGCGGCCTCGTGCACAGCCCAGACGGACGCCAGATCGGTCAGCACCAACCGATCCAGCACCGTGCCCGAAGCGGCAAGAATGCCGACCACGGTGTAGCGGTGCGCACCGTGCGCTGCACCGCCCTCACCCAAACCATGGCTACCCGCAAACTGCGCACCCAGCCCCAAACCCAGGCGCTGTGCGGCATCGGCGCCCAGCACCGCCTGCATGGGTGCCGACCACAGCTGTCCCTGCGCCAGCGGCACCTGGTAGTGCGCTACGTAGTCAGTGCTGGTGCCCACCACCCGAAAGCCGCCTACGCTGTCACCCAGGCTCATGGGGATGACCTGAGCCACCAGGGGGTTGCGCTGCAGGGCTTGCACGGCCGCCAGCGGCACATTGCCGGTGGGTACGTCCAGGTGCAGCACGCCGCTCAGAATCAGCTGCAAGGGACTGCCCTTGGCTCCCACCACCAGGTCGATCCCGGCCAGGTCGCGCTCGAAGGCGCTATCAAGCTGGTGCGCCACCAACAGCAAGAAGGTAATGGAGCCCAGCCCCAAGGCTAGCAGCACCAGGTTGAGCAGCGCCCCCAAGGGCCGCGCCCACAGGTAGCGCCAGGCCAGCCGCAAGGTGTTCACGCCTTCCCTCCAGAAACCCCGCAAACTACTATTTTCATAGCAACACCTTCAATATTTGCGGGGGCTGATGGCCATTATTGCCCGACACTGCCGCTTCCAACACGGTGGCCACGCGGGCGTCATGCGTGGCCACCACCAGGGTGGCCGCCAGCGCCTGGGCACTGGCGTAGAGCAAAGCGACCGCCTGTTCGGCAGCGCGGTCGTCCAGGCTGGCCGTGGGCTCGTCGGCCAGGATGATTTGCGGCTGCAGCAGCACCGCACGCGCCAGCGCCACGCGCTGGGCCTGGCCACCCGAGAGCTGCATGGGTCGGCGCGCAGCCAGCTCCGCCACCCCCAGGTCCTGCAGGCAGGCATGGATGCGCGCAGGCTGCGGCGCCTGCCCTGCGGCCCATGAGGCCAGGGCCATGTTGTCGAACACGCTCAGGGCACTGCTCAAATGCAGCTTCTGGGGCAGGAAACCGATGGTGCGGGCTCGCCAGGCATCGGCAGCCGAACCCTGCAGCATCGCCAGGTCCTGCCCCGCCACGCACAACGCGCCCGCACTGGGGCGCGCCAGGGCCGCCACCAGGGCCAGCCAGGTCGATTTGCCACTGCCCGAAGGACCGTGCAGCAGCACCACGGCACCTTGGGGTGCCTGCAGATCGGGAAACCGCAGGGCGGGCGCACCCGCATAGGCAAAGGCCAGACCGCGGCTGTTGATCATGGCGCGGGGGATGGACCAGGTGCAGCAGCGGTTGCGGCAGCTGTGGCGGGTGGTGCGACTGCGGTGCGCGCGCGCTGGGCCTCGCGGCGCAGGGTTTGTACTTCCTGCGCCAGCATGTTGGCCAGGCTTTGGCCCACGGCCTGCGTGTCCAGCGTCGGCTCGTCAAACAGCATCTCCATGGCGGCATAGACCAGTTCCACCGCCAGGCGCGCCAGCACGCCCACACGCGCCACCGGCGCACTGGGATAGGCCTGCAAGAAGGCGCGTTCGATGAGCCCGGTGACATAGGCATGCGATTCGATACGCACCGGCGTGAGCACCGGCACGGCGCGCAGGGCTCGCGTCACCCAGATGCCCTCGGGCAGTTCGCGGGTCAGGACCAGGGTCTGCTCGTACAGCGTGTAAATGCTCTGGGCTAGCGCAGCCGTCGGCAGACGCAGCGTGGCCGGTGTGGCCCACTGCTCCACCAACACGTTTTGCGCCTGCATCAGACGTCGACCCAACTCGTGCAGCAGGGCGTACTTGTTGGGGAAATACCGGTACAGCGCGGGCGGTGAAATGCCAGCAGCGGCGGCCACCTGGTTGGTGGAAAGGCGCTCAATGCCCACTTCGGCCAGCAGGTGCACGGTAACACCCAGGATGTGCTCGTAGGTCTCCTGCGCGCGCGCCTGACGCGGGAGCGCCTTGGCTTGCAGGTCGGGCGACGGGGCCACCGTGCGGTCAGAAGTGGGGGTTGGCATCGCGACGAAGTGTATCAACGCTGCACCCATGCGTAGCGTAGTGCCAACAGCGCGCGACCGGGCGTGGTGGCGTTACACCCAAGCTCTTGTGGATTTTCTGGCCACCAGCCCTCGTAATTGCTGGCTCAACAGCTATCGCTTTTGTAGCAAATCAAATTCGAACCACAGCAGAAATCAGGGGTTTTCCCCGATTCACGGGCCGTTTGCGCTGGAGTCGAATGCGCTCATTGTGCTAGTTATCGCTAGCTTTTTGGAGTCACGACATGTTCTTCAAGCCCCACTTTTTGGCCCCACTTGCGCTGCTAACCCTGGCGGCATCGGCCAGCCTGGCAGCCGCTCCCACCGACGCCCAGGGCCTGTGGCTGAGTGCAGACAAGGCGGCCGTGATCCGCTTTGCGCCCTGCGCCGACCTGGCCAGCGCGCTGTGTGGGCGCATCGTCTGGGACAAGGACGCAGGCACCCCGGCCGACGCCTGCGGCACCGTGATTGCCCGCCTGAACGAATTCAGCGACGACGCCTGGCGCAAGGGCTGGGTACTCGACCCCCGCACCAACAAGCGCTTCAAGGGCGTACTGCGGGTGCAGGGCGATGCGCTGCTGCTGCGCGGCTTCGTGGGCGTGGAAGTGTTGGGCGAAACCGAGCAAATGAGCCGCGTCCAGACCTTGCCCAGTGGCTGCAAGAACCTGGATCCCGCTGCCTGACCCCCCGCCCGCCCTGTCTGCCCTACCTGCAACCCCACCGGAGAAACCCATGCGTATTTGCACCCTGATGGCCGCCCTGCTGGCAGCCGCCCTCTGCACCCCGGCCCTGGCCGCGTCCGCCGCCGCCGACGAGGCCACCCAGTCGTATGCGCTGGACTTTGAGCTTAAGTACCAGACCGACCGACGCACGCGCGGCGTGTCCGACACCTACAACGATGCCGGTGCCGAATTCACCGTGACGGCGGCGCACGAGTCGGGCGCGCTGGCGCTGTTGCAGATCGGCAGCGTCAGCAAAACGCTGTTTCCCAACGGCAACGGCATGACCATCCTGGGCGCGCTGGGCTATCGCAATGGCACCGCCACGGGCTGGCGCTATGGCGTGGGTTTGGCGCAGGAGTGGTTTCCGGGTGCCAGCGCCGACGCCCCCACCGGTGTGGACTGGATGACCACCGCCATGACGGGCGAGCCCACCTTTACCGGCATGGCCAACACTTCGTTTGACACCCGCTATCTGCTGCTGGAACTGGGCTATGGCATGCTGGACGCGCGCTACCTGTATGTGCTGTCACAAGATTTCCGCGGCAACAACACGGCCACGCTGTGCGCCAGCACCTACCTGCCCATGGCGCTGATGGGCGGTGACGCCGAACCCGCCATGCGTTGCTTTGGCGACGGAATGCGCCACACCGGGGGCAGCCAGCTGCTGGACCTGGACCTGCGCGTGCCGCTAAACGGCCAGACCAAACTGATCGCCCACCTGGGCTACCAGCAGGTGGCCAATTTCTCTGATCTGGACGGCTGGGACTACCGCCTGGGGCTGGTGCATACCCGCTGGGGCACAGACTTCTCCATCGAATGGGTGGGCGCCCAACTCAAGAACCGCGACTTCGCCAACGTAACCGACACCGACGCCAGCCAGCGCCGTGTGGATGCGCCGCGCATCGTGCTGGGCGTGGCCAAGCGCTTCTGACTGCATGGCGCACCTGCTCCATTTCTGCATGGCGGTGGCTTTGGCCTTGCCACTGACGGCCTGCCAGCGCACGCCCACGGCGGTGGCGGAACCCGACGCCGCGGCACGCCAGCGCGCCGCCCTGGCACAACCCGCCGATCCGGCCCTGGCCGCCGTTTACCAGCGCTCCTGCCAGACTTGCCACGCTCAAGTGGCCAGTCAGGCGCCGCTGGTGGGTTTTGCGCCGCACTGGGAGACCCGCCGATCCCAGGGCATGCCCACCCTGCTCACCCATGTGCGCCAGGGCCTGGGTGCGATGCCGCCCCTGGGCTTTTGTGCCGACTGCAATGACGCCACCTTCACCGACCTAATCGCCTTCCTTTCCACCCCTTTGCCTGCTGCCGCCCCCCCGCCATGACCCGACTGTCCCGCCGCGCCACCCTTCAAACCCTGGCCGCCGCCAGTGCCACTGCCATGCTGCCCGGTGCACGCGCTGCCAAAGCACCGCACACCCGTTCGACTTCGACACCCGTAACCGCCCCATCGGCAACGACCGCCACGACACCCGTGAACTGGCGCAACTGGTCGGGTTCGGCCCAGTGCCAGGCTCGCAGCCTGCAGGCGCCAGAGTCGGTTGCTCAGGTACAGCAGCTATTGCGCGAGAGCACCGGGCCGGTGCGCTGCGTGGGCGCGGGACACTCGTTCACGGCGCTGGTGCCCACACCCGGCACGCTGGTGTCGCTGGACCGCATGGTCGGCGTGGTGGCGCACGATGGCGCTGCGCAAACGGCCGTGTGCCGCGCGGGTACCCGCCTGGCGCAGCTGTCACGCCAGCTGGACCGGTCTGGATGGGCACTGGCCAACCTGCCCGACATTGACGCGCAATCACTGGCAGGTGCTATCAGCACCGCCACGCACGGTACCGGGGCCACGCTGGGCGCGCTGCACGCAGAACTGGTCGCACTGGAACTGGTGCGCCCCAACGGCGAGCTGGTGCGCTGCAGCTCCAGCCAACAACCGGAGATCTTCGCCGCCGCCCAGGTGTCGCTGGGTGCCCTGGGCATCCTGACCGAGGCCACTGTGCGGGTGGTGCCGGCACATCGTCTGCAGCGCAAGGTCTGGCTGCAGCCGCTGCACGACCTGCTCGACGCCGCCCCCGAACTGGCACGCCAGCACCGGCACTTCGAGTTCTACTACCTGCCTTTCACCGGCTATGCCGCCGGTATCGTGCACGACCCCTACACCGGCACCGATGTGGTGGAAAGCACCGCCGCCGACGAAGACATGCTGCGCAGCCTGCGCCAGCTGCGCGACTGGCTGCAGCGTTTTCCCCAGCTGCGTCGCTGGGTGGCGGGCAAGCTCATCGACCCGGCACAGACGGAGATGGCGCGCAACCGGTCGTTTGCGCTGCTCTCCACGCACCGCCCAACCAAATTCAACGAAACTGAGTGGCACGTGCCGCGTGAACAGGGCATGGCTTGCGTGCGCCAAATCATCCAGACACTGGAGCAACGCAACGATGTGTATTTCCCGATGGAGTTTCGCTGGGTGCGCGCCGACAGCGCCTGGCTGAGTCCCTTTTACGCCCGCGATACCTGCTCCATTGCCGTGCACGCTGCCGTGGGCGAACCCTTTGACTACCTGACGGCCGAGCTGGGCCCGGTGTTTCGCGCCCACGGGGGGCGCCCCCATTGGGGCAAACTGCACAATCTGGGGGCGCAGGAACTGGCCCAGCTCTATCCACGTTGGCGCGACTTTCTGGAAGTGCGCGGGCACCTGGACCCCCAAGGCCGCATGCTCAACGCGCACCTACGCACGGTCTTCGGTCTACCCGCAACCACCTGAACCTGCCAAGGAGCCCCCCATGCACACCCTCTCGCGCAGAACCACCCTCAAACTCTTGGGCGCGGGCCTGGCCGGTGCGGCTACCCTGGCCGCACGCCCGGCGCGCCATGGCCAGCCCCATGCCGCATATTTCCAGAACCTGTCGGGTGCCTTGCGGCAGGCAGGCATTGCTACCCCCACCCTCGTCATCGACCGCGCTCGGCTACGCGCCAACGTAGGCCAGATCGTGGCCAACATCCGCCAGCGCATGGGCCTGCGCATTGTGGCCAAGTCCCTTCCGAGCCTGGACTTGTTGCAAGAGGTGCAGTCCGTATCCGGCAGCTCAAGCCTGATGGTATTTAGCCTGCCGCAACTGCTGGAACTGGCCCGCGGCCCGCGCGACGTTCTGCTGGGCAAGCCGCTGCCCGTGGCTGCTGCCGCGCGCTTCTACCGTGAGCGCCGCACACCAGATGATGGCGCGCGCATCCAGTGGCTGGTCGACACCCCGCAACGGCTGGCGCAGTACCGCGATCTGGCACGCCAGCAGAACCTGCAGTTGGGGGTGAGTCTGGAAATTGATGTCGGCCTGCACCGTGGCGGCATTGCCGATACGGCCACCATGGACGAAACACTGGCCCTGCTGCGCAGCGAGCCGCGCTTGCGCTGGAGCGGGATGATGGGTTATGACGCGCATGTCACCAAGATTCCGGACCTTGGCGGCAGCCGCCAGCAAGCCATCGACCACGCCCGCACCACCTATGCGGCCTTGGCCCAGCAAGCCCTGCAAGTGCTGAAGCCGGACAACGCCCAGGCGCTGACGTTCAACGCCGCGGGTTCGCCCACCTACCGTCTATACGATGGCGCGGGCATCGAGAACGAGCTGTCGGTGGGTTCGGCCATGGTCAAGGGTAGCGACTTCGACACCCCGCTGCTGGCCGACCTGGCCCCTGCCGTCTTCATCGCCACCCCCGTGCTCAAGGCGCTGGAGGTGTTCCAGATGCCCTACGGCGTGCAGTGGCTGGGCGCATTGGCGCGCGGCTGGGACCGCAACCAAGCCCAGGCCTACTTCATCTACGGCGGCAACTGGCTGGCCGACCCGGTCTCCCCCGAAGGACTGGCGGCCAGCGGGCTGTACGGCACGTCTTCCAATCAGCAGGTGCTGTTGGGTTCAGGCCTGCAAGGTCTGCAGCCCGATGATTGGGTGTTCTTTCGCCCGCGCCAGAGTGAGGCAGTGCTCCAGCAGTTCGGGGACATTGCTGTGCTCGAGGGCGACCACATCTCACAGACCTGGAAGCCCCTGCCCGCCACGGCCTGACTCACCGCACGCACCGGCATGACCGGGCAATGGGCACCACATGTGAACCTTGTTCACATACCCGCCCGCCACCGCCACTGCCATGGGCTCCACGCCAAAAGGCTCAAAGCCCATGCGCGCATACAAGGACTGTGCGGCTGCGTTGCCCTGCGTTACGGTGAGCTGCACCAGGCGCAGGTCAGGTTGCTGTGCCGCATGATCCAGCACCGCCTGCACCAGCCGCTGGCCGAGCTTGCGGCCACGGTGAGCCACGGAAACCACCATGCCAAACAGCGTGGCCTTGTGGCGCGCTTTCTCGCGCGTCTGCGCTGTGAGCCCAACCGCGCCCACCAAGGCACCATCACAGAACGCACCCCACACCCATTCACGTGCCCGTGTTTCAACAGCCAGCCGCTCGGCCCACCATGTCATGGGCAAGGCTTCGCGTTCGGCGACGCTGGAGGTAAAAGCATCCGGGTAGTCAGCATAGGCCTGCAGCATCAAAGACCGGTAGGCGTTGGCGTCCTCCGGCGTGAGACGACGGATCGAAGTGTCGGGCGATGAATGCTGCATGGCGTGGGGCGACGAAGAAACCGGCGAATGGGACCACTATAGCCCGCCCTGCGCAGTGGACGCTGGCACAGTGCGCCAAAGGTCCTCTGCCTGAATGCGCCGTTGCTTGCAGTTTGGCCCGGTAAAATTGAGGGTTCATTGCGCCCGCTGGGCGTGCACCCGTTTCCACGGCCTCCTTTCCACCATGACCGACACCAAAACCCCTGAACAACCCGGCCTGCAATCCCTGTCCAAATCGTTTGAACCGGCCGCCCTGGAAGCCCATTGGGGCCCCGAGTGGGAAAAGCGCGGCTATGGCGTGGCAGGCTTTCGCGGCACGCAGGCACCGCAGGCCGGCGCACCCTCGTTTGCCATCCAGCTGCCGCCGCCCAACGTGACCGGCACGCTGCACATGGGCCATGCGTTCAACCAGACCATCATGGATAGCCTCACGCGCATGCATCGCATGGCTGGGTTCAACACCGCCTGGATTCCGGGCACCGACCACGCTGGCATTGCCACCCAGATCGTGGTGGAACGCCAGCTGCAGGAACAGAAGATCAGCCGCCACGACCTGGGCCGCGAAGCCTTTACCGCCAAGGTGTGGGAGTGGAAGGAAAAGAGCGGCAACATCATCACCAGCCAGATGCGCCGCATGGGCGACAGCGTGGACTGGAGCCGCGAATACTTCACCATGGACGACAAGCTGTCCAAGACGGTGACCGAAACCTTTGTGCAGCTCTATGAGCAGGGCCTGATCTACCGTGGCAAACGCCTGGTCAACTGGGACCCGATCCTGATGAGCGCCGTGTCCGACCTGGAGGTGGAAAGCGAAGAGGAAGACGGCTCGCTGTGGCACATCCGCTACCCGCTGGCCGACGGTTCCGGTGACATCACCGTGGCCACCACCCGCCCCGAGACCATGCTCGGCGACGTGGCCGTGATGGTGCACCCCGAAGACGAACGCTATAGCGCGCTGATCGGCAAGCAAGTGACGCTACCCCTGTGCGGCCGCACCATCCCCGTGATCGCCGACGACTACGTGGACAAGGCCTTCGGCACCGGCGTGGTCAAGGTCACACCGGCCCACGACCAGAACGACTACCAGGTGGGCCAGCGCCACAAACTGCCCATGATTTGCGTGCTGACACTGGACGCCAAGATCAACGAAAACGCACCGGCGGCCTACCAAGGGCTGGACCGTTTTGTGGCCCGAAAGAAGGTGGTGGCCGACTTGGAAGCCGGTGGCTTCCTGGTGGAAGTGAAGAAGCACAAACTCATGGTGCCGCGCTGCGCCCGCACCGGCCAGGTGATCGAGCCCATGCTCACCGACCAGTGGTTCGTCGCCATGAACCAGATCGGCAAGGGCGATGCCACCGGCAAATCCATAGCGCAAAAGGCCATCGACGCCGTGCAGAGCGGCGAGGTGCGCTTTGTGCCCGAGAACTGGGTCAACACTTACAACCAGTGGATGAACAACATCCAGGACTGGTGCATCAGCCGCCAGCTGTGGTGGGGCCACCAGATTCCGGCCTGGTACGACGAGCACGGCAACGTCTACGTGGCCCGCAGCGAAGCCGAGGCTCAGGCCAAGGCCCCGGGCACGACCTTGAAACGCGACGAAGACGTGCTCGACACCTGGTATTCGTCGGCGCTGGTGCCCTTCTCCACCATGGGCTGGGGCAACGGCGACACGGTAGCTGGTGAGCGTGGCGGGGCTGCACGCAGCGATTTGGCGAGCGCAGCGAGTATGAGCAAGGGCAGTTCCGCTGCGATCGCCAGCGGCACACAGGGGAGTGGCCTGACTGATTTCGATCTCTACCTGCCCTCCTCCGTGCTGGTCACCGGCTACGACATCATCTTCTTCTGGGTCGCCCGCATGATCATGATGACCACGCACTTCACCGGGCGTGTTCCGTTCAAACACGTGTACATCCACGGCCTGGTGCGCGATGCCCAGGGCAAGAAGATGAGCAAGAGCGAGGGCAACGTGCTCGACCCAGTGGACCTGATCGACGGCATTGCGCTTGAGCCCCTGCTGGACAAGCGCACCACGGGTTTGCGCAAGCCCGAAACCGCGCCGCAAGTGCGCAAGAACACACAAAAAGAGTTCCCCGAAGGCATTCCCGCCTACGGAGCCGACGCGCTGCGCTTCACCTTTGCTGCGCTGGCCTCGCTGGGGCGCTCCATCAACTTCGACAGCAAGCGCTGCGAGGGCTACCGCAACTTCTGCAACAAGCTGTGGAACGCCACGCGCTTTGTGCTGATGAACTGCGAGGGCCAGGACTGCGGCGTGCAAGACGGTGCGCAATGCGACCGGGCCTACCTCGACTTCAGCCAGGCCGACCGCTGGATCGTCTCGCTGTTGCAGAAGGTGGAAGCCGAGGTGGCGCAGGGCTTTGCCGACTACCGCCTGGACAACGTCGCCAACACCATCTACGACTTCGTGTGGAACGAGTTCTGCGACTGGTACCTGGAAATCGCCAAGGTGCAGATCAACACCGGCTCGGACGCCCAGAAACGCGCCACCCGCCGCACCCTGATCCGCACGCTGGAAACCATCCTGCGCCTGCTGCACCCCATCACCCCATTCATCACCGAAGAGCTGTGGCAGAAGGTGGCTCCCGTTGCAGGGCGCCTGCCCGCAGCCTCCGACACCCCAGGTGGTGCCGGCCCTTCGATCTCGGTTGCGCCCTACCCCGTAAGCCAGCCCGAACGCATCGATCCCGCTGCCATGGCGCACGTCAACCGACTAAAGGCCGTGGTGGATGTCTGCCGCAACCTGCGCGGGGAAATGAACGTGAGCCCTTCGGTGCGGCTGCCCATGCTGGTGCTGGCCGCCAACGCCGAAGAAGCCGCCTTCCTGCAAGGTTGGGCACCGGTGCTGCAAGCCCTGGTCAAGCTCAGTGAAATTCGCTTCTTTGATGACGAGGCCGCCTGGGCCGAGGCTGCGCAGGCAGCTCCTGTGGCGGTGGTCAACGGTGCCCGCGTGTGCCTGTTTGTGGAGGTGGATGTCGTAGCCGAGAAAGCCCGCCTGGGCAAGGAAGTCGCGCGCCTGGAAGGGGAAATCGCCAAAGCCCAGGGCAAGCTATCCAACGAATCCTTCGTGGCCCGCGCGCCAGCGGCAGTGATCGATCAGGAAAAGAAACGTGTGGCGGACTTTGGCGCAACGCTGGAAAAGGTGCGCGCCCAGCTGGTACGCCTGGGCTAGTGATAGCCCCACGCCATCACCGGCGGCGAAGGAAGTGGATGAATTCTTCGCCCTCGGTCTGCTGCTCGAGCAGTTCGTTGCCTGTCTGCTTGGCAAAAGCCACAAAGTCGCGTGTAGAGCCGGGATCGGTAGCCACCACCTTGAGCACCTGACCGGTCGCCATGCTGGACAGGGCTTTCTTGGCCTTGAGAATGGGCAAGGGGCAATTGAGGCCGCGGGTGTCGATTTCGATGTCGTGGTTCATGTCAGCAGCTTTCGGGCAATGCGCCCATTCTAGTGAGCGAGTTTTTCCGCCTCGGCGCGCCAGACCGGGTCCATGAATACGGGTTCGTGACCTTGCGAGCGCAGCCAGTCCGCCAAAGCATACCCCGTGCCCGCAGGCCAGCACCGCACGCTGGCCGGGCTGAACAGACGGTAATCCACCAATTCCGGCGACAAGCGAACCTCGCCTTCACAAACCGCGTGGTAGGCGATGATGACCTGGTTCATGCGCTGGAAGTCATACACACCAACCAGGTCCAGCGACGCAGTGCGCAGGTTGGTTTCCTCGGCAATCTCGCGCACGATGCCGTCTTGTGGTGTTTCGCCTGCTTCCATGAAACCGGTGATCAAGGCGTACATCTTGTCCGGCCATGCAGCATTGCGCGCCAACAAGATCTGCCCCTGGTATTCGATGATCGCCGCCAGAACGGGGGTGGGATTGTTCCAATGGGTAAAGCCGCAGGCTGGGCAACGCAGGCGCAGCTTTTCGCCTCCATCTTCCATCTGTGCGATGAAGGCCAGCGCGGTCGCGCACTGGGGGCAGAACTTGTAGGCCGTCTCGCTCATGCCGGAAATACGCCGGTGGAGAGGTAGCGGTCACCCCTATCGCACACCACAAAGACGATGGTGGCGTTGGCTTCACGCCGGGCAATTTCTTGCGCAACCCAGCATGCACCCGCGGCACTGATGCCCCCAAAAATGCCCTCTTCACGCGCCAGGCGCCGGCACATGTCCTCGGCATCCTGCTGGCTCACATACACCAGTTCATCCACGTGGCTGGGGTCGTAGATCTTGGGCAAGTATTCCTGCGGCCATTTGCGAATGCCAGGTATGCGCGAACCTTCCTGCGGTTGCGCGCCAATGATGCGCACCGCCGGGTTCTTTTGCTTGAGAAATCGGCTCACCCCGGTGATGGTGCCCGTGGTGCCCATGGCCGACACAAAATGCGTGATGCGTCCAGCCGTTTGCTCCCAAATTTCAGGACCCGTGGTCTCGAAATGCACGCGCGGGTTATCTGCATTGGCGAACTGATCCAGGACATGCCCTTTGCCGTCGCGCTGCATGCGCTCGGCCAGGTCACGGGCATATTCCATACCGCCACTCTTGGGCGTGAGAATGAGTTCGGCACCATACGCCTTCATGGTCTGTACGCGCTCGACAGAAAGGTCCTCGGGCATGATGAGCACCATGCGGTAGCCTTTGATGGCTGCAGCCATGGCCAGCGCAATGCCGGTGTTGCCGGAAGTGGCTTCGATCAAGGTGTCGCCGGGTTGGATCTCACCGCGCTCCTGGGCACGCTGAATCATCGAGAGTGCGGGCCGGTCTTTCACCGATCCTGCCGGGTTGTTGCCTTCCAGCTTGCCCAGAACCACGGTATTGCGTGGTGCATGATCTGGCGCTCCAATGCGCTGCAGGGCCACGAGGGGTGTCTTGCCGATGGCGTCTTCGATCGTCGGATATTTCATGCCCTCAAATGTGCCATAATTTAGGTCTTGTTGATCGCGTCGCCCGGGTGGTGAAATTGGTAGACGCAGGGGACTCAAAATCCCCCGCCGCAAGGCGTGCCGGTTCGATTCCGGCCCCGGGCACCATAGCTTGTGCTATGGTTCACAGGCAGCACTTTTGCTGCATTGGCGAGAGGGCGCTGCGTGCAACTTCCATCGGCATTTCTTTCCAGGGTTCACAAATTAGCTTGCGGCGTGCTGCTTGTGAGTTTGAGCGCCTGCGGTAGCTGGTTGCCCAGGGCCTACACCGAATCCGCCACCTTTCAGAGTTTTGATGAAGCGCGGCATGCCATTGAAGCCATCGTGCCGCAGAAAAGCGATCTGGCTGCACTCAAGGCCGCTGGGATCTCGCCTTCCCTGCAACCCAATACCTTGATCCTCACGCACAACGACATCGCCAAGCGAGTCTTGAACGGCGGTGTACTGAACCGGGAAGACCTGGACCCTGGCATTTTGGTGTGTCTGAATGCACGCGATGCCTGCGAAGGGTGGGAGCTCAACGTTGCACGCATCAGCAAGGAACGCGTAGGCAATTTTCTGGCGGACTTTGTAAACTTCAAGCGCCGCACCGAGACAACCGGCTGGCGCTTCAATGCACTGATCCTGCTGGTCAATGGCACGGTAGTCTATCGGGCCTGGGGCGGCCAACCGGTGGTCAACGAAGTCGAAGTGCAGAGAAATCCGCTGGGACCACTACAAGACATGGGCCCGTCGGTCGTGACCAACGGGCATTGACCCGCTTCAATCGAAAAAGGCAGCGTTCGCCCAGGCTGCGCCCGCAGCGTCCTTGGCGGAGAGTTGGGGCGCGCCACCCAGATCGGGCCACTGGATGCCCAGGAACGGATCATTCCAGGCAATGCATTTCTCGTGCGCGGGCGCGTAGTAGTCGGTGGTCTTATACAGAAATTCTGCCGATTCCGAGAGCACGACAAATCCATGCGCAAAACCCGCAGGCACCCAGAATTGCGCTTTGTTCTGCGCCGACAGGTGGGCACCTACCCATTTACCAAAGGTCGGTGACGAACGACGCAGGTCCACGGCTACGTCAAACACTTCACCAACCACCACGCGAACCAGTTTGCCCTGGGGTTGCTGAATCTGGTAGTGCAGCCCGCGCAAAACCCCACGCACCGACCGCGAATGGTTGTCCTGCACGAATTGGGTTTTCACACCGGTGGCTTCTTCAAAAGCCCGTTGATTGAAGCTTTCAAAAAAGAACCCGCGTTCGTCGCCAAAAACGCGCGGCTCGATCAGCATCACGTCCGGGATGGCAGTTGGTGTGACCTTCATGCGGTTTGTCCTTCCTTGAGTAGCCCCAGCAGGTACTGGCCGTAGCCGTTCTTCGCCAAGGGCTGAGCCAAGCGAGCCAGTTGCTCATCTCCAATAAAGCCGTTGCGCCAGGCAATTTCTTCCAGGCACGCGATCTTGAGGCCCTGGCGGCGCTCCAGTGTGGCGATAAATTGGCCCGCCTCCAGCAGACTGTCGTGCGTACCCGTATCCAGCCAGGCGTAGCCGCGCTGCATGATCTGCACGCTGAGTTGTCCCTTCTCAAGGTAGGCCTGGTTGACCGCCGTGATTTCGAGTTCACCACGGGCGCTGGGCTTCACGGCCTTGGCAATGTCCACCACCTGGTTGTCGTAGAAATACAGGCCGGTCACGGCAAAGTTGCTCTTGGGCACCGCCGGTTTTTCCTCGATGCTGCCGGCGCGACCCTGCGCATCAAAGGCGACCACGCCGTACCGCTCGGGGTCTTGCACATGGTACGCAAACACCGTGGCGCCGGTTGCCTGGCTGTGCGCATTGCCCAGCAGGATTTGCAGGTCGTGCCCATAGAAGATGTTGTCGCCCAGCACCAAGGCGCTGTCGTCCTTGCCAATAAATGAGTCACCAATGATGAAGGCCTGCGCCAAACCATCCGGACTGGGCTGCACGGCGTACTGCAGGTTGATGCCCCATTGGCTGCCGTCACCCAGCAATTGGGTGAAGCGCGGCGTGTCCTGTGGTGTGCTGATGATCAGGATATCGCGCATGCCGGCCAGCATCAGGGTACTCAGTGGGTAGTACACCATGGGCTTGTCGTATACCGGCAGCAACTGCTTGCTCATGGCCAAGGTGGCCGGATGCAGGCGGGTGCCAGAGCCGCCCGCCAGGATGATGCCTTTGCGCGATGGGGTGGAGGGGTTAGACGCTGCGGCCATAGTCAATCTCTTTCAACATGCGTTCGACGCCCAGCTGCCAGGCGGGCATAGTCAGACCAAAGGTTTCTTGCAGTTTGCGCGTATCCAGGCGCGAGTTGTGCGGACGCCTTGCGGGCGTAGGAAAGGCCGTCGTCGGAACGGCCTTGATTTCGTTTGCTACTATTTTTATAGCTGGTTGCGCAGATTTCGCGAGGGCTACCACATGATTTGCGTATGCATGCCAAGTTGTGCAGCCGCTGGCCACCAGGTGATAAATGCCTGCCAGGCTGGCGTCGCCCTGGGATGTGCGCCCCAGCGTATGGCGAATGGCGTGGGCGGTGACGTCGGCGATCAAATCAGCACCGGTTGGCGCGCCGTATTGGTCGTCGATCACTTGCAGGGTTTCGCGCTCCTTGGCCAGGCGCAGCATGGTCTTGGCAAAATTGCCGCCCCGCGCCGCGTAGACCCAGCTCGTGCGAAAGATCAGGTGGCGTTCGCAGGCCTGCACGGCCTGCTCGCCTTCGAGTTTGGTTTGCCCGTACACGCTCAATGGGCCGGTGGCGTCGTCCTCTTTCCAGGGCCGTTCACCACTGCCATCGAATACATAGTCAGTGCTGTAATGCACCAACCAGGCACCCAGCGCCTGCGCCTCGAGGGCCAGCACCGCGGGCGCGGTTGCATTAAGCAAGCGGGCGAAATCGGGTTCGCTTTCAGCCTTGTCCACCGCAGTGTGGGCCGCCGCGTTGACGATGACATTGGGGCGCAGGGCGCGCACCGTGTGGGCCAGACCCTCCAACTCAGTGAAGTCGCCACACAGGCCATCGGGGTTGGTTGACCGATCTTGACCAACCACGAATAGTTCACCCAGGGGCGCCAGGCTGCGTTGCAGTTCCCAGCCAACCTGCCCATCGGTGCCCAACAACAGAATTTTCATGCGGCAGCTCCTGCGGCACCGTATTGCTGGGCAACCCAATCACGGTAGGCACCACTTTGCACGTTGGCTACCCAAGCCTGGTTGTCGAGGTACCAACGCACGGTCTTGGCAATTCCGGTCTCAAACGACTCGGCCGGCTTCCAGCCCAGTTCGCGCTCGAGTTTGCGTGCATCGATGGCGTAGCGACGGTCATGGCCGGGGCGGTCAGCAACGAAAGTAATCTGGTCGCTGTAGGGTTTGCCGTCGGCGCGCGGGCGCTGTTCGTCGAGCAGCTTGCAGATGGTGCGTACGATTTCCAGGTTGGCCTTCTCATTCCAACCGCCCACGTTGTAGGTCTCACCCACGGCACCCGCCTCCAGCACCCGGCGAATGGCGCTGCAGTGGTCCTTGACGTACAACCAGTCGCGAATCTGTTGGCCGTCACCATACACCGGCAAGCTCTTACCCGCCAGTGCATTGACGATGACGAGCGGAATGAGCTTTTCCGGAAAATGGTAGGGACCGTAGTTGTTGGAGCAGTTCGTCGTCAATACGGGCAGCCCGTAGGTGTGATGCCACGCACGCACGAGGTGGTCGCTGGCCGCTTTGCTGGCGCTGTAAGGGCTGTTGGGCTGGTACGTATTTGACTCCGTAAACGCGGGGTCGCTCTTGGCCAGCGAACCATAGACCTCGTCGGTGGACACATGCAGGAAACGAAAATTCGCCTTAGCCCGCGCATCCAGCCCGTTCCAATAGGCCCGCACCGATTCCAGGAGTTGGTAGGTGCCGACGATGTTGTTCTGAACAAATGCGCCAGGCCCGTGAATGGAACGATCCACATGGGATTCCGCAGCAAAGTTGACCACGGCGCGGGGTTGGTACTGGGCCAGGAGCTGGGGCACCAGGGTTGCGTCACCAATGTCGCCTTTCACGAAGATATGGCGTTCATTGCGTTGCAAGCTGGCCAAGTTCTCCAGATTGCCGGCATAACTGAGCTTGTCCAAGTTGACCACCGGCTCATCCAGCTGTGCCAGCCAGTCCAGGACAAAGTTGGACCCGATAAATCCGGCACCGCCGGTCACAAGAATGGTCATGGTATCCCTGAACGAAACAATGAATAAACCCAGATGATAACCACCCGCCGACATTGATCCAGCCAAGCCAGCATCGACTTCCCTCCCCTGTAAATCGTCGACAATCCCGACTTCCACGTGATCTCCTATTGCATGCATGGCCCCAGCATCTGCGCGTCTCGAAATGGTCAGTCCCACCAAGACTCCACGCCTGTTCTGGTGGACCCTGGGGCTGTGCACCATCTTGGCGATGGTGCCCACGGCATGGACCCATATTGACATCGTTGCGGCAAGCGCTTTTTTTGCACCGGGGGCACTGCAGCAGGTGGAGCACTGGTGGTGGGTTCAATGGATCAATGGCTACGTGCCAGCCGCGTTTCGTGCCATGGTCTTTGCCGCCCTGGCTACGTGGATCGCCGCAAGTTTGGTACTGCCTCGCATACGACCGTGGCGGATGGCATTGATGTTCGTAGTCCTTGCAGGTGCTTTGGGGCCCGGTTTATTGGTTAACAGCGGATTCAAGGACAACTGGCAACGCGCACGTCCTTACCAGGTTCAGGCATTTGGCGGCACCCAGGAATTCACCCGAGCGACGGTGATGACGGACCAGTGCGACAACAACTGCTCGTTTGTCAGTGGCCATGTCGCGTGCGGGTTCTTTTTTGCATCACTGATGTTGCTGTGGCCACGGTACCGCTGGTTCTGGACGGGCACGGGCATTGCCGCAGGATGGACTATTGGATTTGCCCGCATGGCCGACCACGCGCACTGGCTGAGCGATGTGCTGTGGGCAGCGCCAATTACGTTGATGTGCAGTTGGACGGTGTGGCGATTGTTGCTATACCTGTATACCCCCCGAGCCACGGTAGTGCCAGCCAAGTAGTCTGCGTAGAATGACTCGGATCATGTGACTGCGCACAACTGTCGGGACTTCAACATGGATCTGATATTCGCCGATGAGCCCAATTCCCCCACCCCGGAGGCAGAGCAGCCCACACGAGCACCCTGGTGTGTCCTGTTGGTGGATGACGACCGCGAAGTGCATGCGGTGACACGACTGGCTCTCAAGGGATTCCAGTTTCAGGGCTGTGCATTGGACTTGCTGAGTGCGCATTCCGCAGAAGAAGGGCGCCAAGTTTTCAATCAACGTGACGATATTGCGCTGGCCATCGTGGACGTCGTCATGGAAACCGATCATGCGGGCCTGGATCTGGTGCATTACGTGCGCAATACATTGGACAACCATCGGACGCGCCTGGTGCTGCGCACGGGGCAGCCCGGCCAAGCCCCCGAGGACAAGGTCATCCGTGAATACGACATTGACGACTACAAAGAAAAGACCGAACTCACGATTCAGAAGCTGCGGACCTTGCTCTACAGCAAATTGCGTGCATATCGCGACTTGTGTCTGATCGAGTACCAGCGCGATGGCCTCGCGAGGGTTCTAGGGGCAACTGCCATGGTGCAGAATGCGGAATCGCTTACGATTTTCGCTTCGGCAGTATTGGATCAGCTCACGTCGCTGCTGCGTGTGGACCGCTCTGCTTTGTACTGCATTGTCTTGCCCAAGGGCGACGGAAGCGCCAAAGAAACGAAAACCATCGCTGCGACCGGAGAGTTTGTTCAGTACACCACCGATCGCGGTTGTGCCGATTTGCCGGAAATCGTTTCCAAACGCTTTGCCGAAGTCCTGGCCCAGAAGGCACCCCAACATTTTGATGATGCGTATGTGGTGTACACCCCAGGGAAGAATGGCGGTGGCAACATGCTGTATCTCAAGCATGCCGCTGCGCTTGGCAAGATGGACCGGCAACTGCTGGAAATCTACACCCAGAGCGTCGCCATCACGTTCGACAACATCAACCTGCAAGACGACTTGCGGGAAACCCAAAAAGAACTGGTGTACACCTTGGCCGACGCCGTGGAAGCCCGCAGCCAGGCTACCAGTGCGCACGTCAAGCGGGTCGCACTGATATGTGAAATGCTGGCCCGGCTGTATGGTCTTCCTGAAAACCAGGTTGCTTTGATCAAGACCGCGTCCCCCTTGCATGACATTGGCAAGATTGCCATCCCTGACGCCATCTTGCACAAACCGGGCAAGCTCGATGCCGCAGAGTGGGCGCTGATGCAGCAGCATGCACAGATTGGCCTGGATATCCTGCATCGCTCCACGCGCCCGCTCATGCGGCTGGGCGCGGAAATCGCCCTCTCGCACCACGAATACTGGGATGGAACGGGGTATCCGAATCGTCTCAAAGGCACGGACATCCCTATTGCGGGGCGCATCACGGCATTGGCCGACGTATTTGACGCGCTGGGATCACAGCGTTGCTACAAGCAGCCATGGTCGCAATCCGAAGTGGTAGCCGCTATCCGGGAGGCACGGGGACGGCAATTCGAACCGGCCCTGGTCGACCTGCTGCTGGACCATCTGGATGCATTTGAGGCAATCCGAATCCAGTATCCCGACGACTGATCTGTACGCGGCAGATGCCGCGCAAACCATCCTGCACTGAAGGGTACGCCAGCCGCAAGCGCAGTTCTTGTTTCAAGCGTTCATTGTGCATACGCCGGGACTCCGACATGAAACTTAGCTGCATCCCCGAAACGCTGTTCTGCAACTCGGTTCGGGGTACGCGTGGCGGTCTGCCAAGCCCGTACAGATCCGCAGCACAATCGAAATAGTCTCCCATTTTCAGGCAGGTGTCGTCGTTGACGTTGTACACCCGCTGAGGCCGCGCGAGCCAGATCGCCCGTTGGCAAGCTCTGGCCAAATCATCCGCATGAATGTGATTGGTATAGACATCTTCTGCCGCAAGCAGCACTGGCAACCGGCGCTCAAGGCGCGCACGAGCCCCGCCCTCTGCACGATCATTTGCATAAATTCCTGGAACGCGTAACACGCTGACGCGAACGCCCTGGGTCCTTCCCCAGCCCCGCACAAGACGTTCCGCGTGCACCCTTCGTCGCGCGCGAGGCGTTTGGGGATTCGGCGTGCGTTCTTCACGAATCCAGTCGCCACCGCAATCACCATAGACACCGCTGGTCGAAACGTAGACCAGCGAACGGGGCAGCCGCGCTTTGGACAAGGCTCGCACCAAGTGGCGGGTTCGTTCGTCTATGGAACCCTGCTGCGCCGGTGGAGCCAGATGCAGAACATGATGCGCCAGTCCAGCCAGTCGGTGCAGCGAATGCCTATCATCCAGATCACCCGATATGGGGCAAATCCCCTGTCCGCGGGCCGAATCTGCCCGGGACGGATCTCGCATCAACGCAAGTATCCGCACACCGGTAGGCAACATGCTCGCCACGCGTGTACCCACATCACCCAAGCCGATGATCAAGATGCGCTGCCGTCGGAAACGTGCGGGCAAAGCACCGAAAGAGGACTTTTTTGAAGGCACAATGACTGTTTTGGAACTGATCGATTGCACAAGGATAGCGAGAAGATGAATACCACGTCGACTCAAGGTCAGAACGTGTCCGTTTTGGTACAACCCAGTGGTCGCACATTTTCCGTGATGCCGGGAGAGACTGTGCTGGAAGCAGGGATTCGCCAGGGGATCACCCTGCCCTACGGCTGCAAGGATGGCGCCTGCGGATCGTGCAAGTGCCGAAAGCTGGCCGGTACCGTGGTTCACGGAGCACACCAGGAAAAAACACTGAGCGCCCAGGAAGAGGCCGATGGTTTTGTTCTCACCTGCTGTGCCATCCCTCAATCCGATCTGGTCTTGGAGTCTCGGCAAGTCACCGAAGTAGGCGCACTGCCCATCAAGAAAATGCCAGCACGTGTTGCCGCCCTAGAACGCAAGTCCGCAGATGTCATTGCATTGAAGTTGCAATTGCCGGCGAACGACACCTTCCAGTACCGGGCGGGGCAGTTCATCGAGTTCATCTTGCGAGACGGTAGTCGGCGCAGCTACTCCATGGCAACCGCCCCCCATGTTGGCGCAGGCTTGGAGTTTCACATCCGTCATATGCCGGGCGGCAAGTTCACAGACTATGTCTTCTCAACACTGAAAGACAAGGAAATCTTGCGTCTGGAAGGGCCTTTTGGCTCCTTTGGCCTGCGGGAAGACTCGAACAAGCCGATCGTACTGTTGGCTTCCGGGACTGGATTTGCACCCATCAAGGCGATCCTGGAGCATTTGCGCCACATTGGCTCGCAACGCTCGGCCACCCTGTATTGGGGTGGGCGCCGACCGACCGATCTCTACATGGAGTCGTGGATTCAGGAACAGCTTGCCATGGCTCCGTGGCTGCGCTACGTGCCGGTAGTATCGGACGCCACGGAACAAGACCACTGGACAGGCCGCACTGGCTTCGTACACCTCGCGGTATTGTCAGACCATCCGGATCTGAGCGGCTACCAGGTGTATGCCTGCGGCGCGCCGGTTGTGGTGGAGTCGGCACGCAGGGATTTCGTCAACTTGGCCGCCTTGCCACCAGAGGAATTTTTCGCAGACGCATTCACATCGGAAGCCGACAAGCACGCTTGATGCGACCGAGCGGCGAACGCCCAGGAGGAACGCGGCACCGCGTTCCCCTCACACCTACTCCTACTCACCCAGATAGGCTGCGCGCACCTTGGGATCGTTGAGCATTTCCTTGGCGTCACCGTTCATGGTGATCAGGCCAGAATCCATGACATAGCCACGGTTGGCAATGGCCAGCGCACGGCTGGCGTTCTGCTCAACCAGCATCACGGTCACGCCTTGCGCATAGACATCGCGCACCACCTCGAAGATCTTGTCCACCATGATGGGTGACAAGCCCATGGACGGCTCATCCAACAGCAACACCTTGGGGCGACTCATCAAAGCACGACCCATGGCTAGCATTTGCTGTTCGCCACCCGACATGGTGCCTGCCAACTGGTCGCGGCGCTCCTTCAGCCGAGGGAAGATCGTGAAGATCTTGTCGATGTCCGCGGCAATGCCAGCCTTGTCGCTACGAATGTACGCACCCATCTGCAGGTTCTCCACAATGGTCATGCGTGTGAAGACCCCTCGACCTTCGGGAACCATGGCAAGGCCTTGCTTGACCAGGTCCCAAGGGCCCTGGCCACGGATGCTTTTACCCAAATACTCGATATCTCCACCGACAAACGGCAAGATACCCGTAATCGCCTTCATGGTCGTCGTCTTGCCTGCGCCGTTGGAGCCAATGAGCGAAACCAGCTCGCCCTCGCGGACTTCAAAATCAACGCCTTTGACGGCCTGAATGCCGCCATACGACACCTTGAGCCCCGTAACCTTGAGCAATACTTGTGCTGTCATTTGCAATTTCTCCAGGGCTTAGTGACCGCCGGTGCCCAAATAGGCTTCGATCACTTTTTCATTTTTCTGTACATCTGCCGGGGTACCTTCGGCGATCTGCTTGCCGTAATCCAGCACGGTGACTCGGTCACAAAGCCCCATCACCAATTTGACGTCGTGTTCGATCAACAAGATGGTGCGGTTGTCATTGCGAATACGGTCGATCAACTCACGCAACATCACTTTTTCAGTGGCGTTCATGCCCGCCGCTGGCTCATCCAGGGCAATCAACTGGGGATCTGTCGCCAAGGCGCGAGCGATTTCCAGTCGGCGTTGGTCGCCATAGCTCAGTGTTCGGGCCTTGTAGGAGGCGAATTTCCCGATACCGACGTACTCCAGCAATTCGGCTGCGCGATCAGCAATGGCGGCCTCCTCGGCCTTGAAGCTCGGAGTCCGGAAAATCGCCCCCATCAAGCCAGAGTGAGTCCGGATATGGCGGCCAACCATGACGTTTTCCAATGCCGTCATTTCTGCAAACAGACGGATGTTCTGAAAAGTGCGGGCAATGCCCGCCTTCGCCACCGTATGCACAGCGGTGGGCTGGTAGGTTTGGCCCGCCAGTTCAAACGATCCGCTGTCAGGCGTGTACAGCCCGGTCAGCACATT
The DNA here is from genome assembly GCA_046348185.1 of Rhodoferax sp. GTDB lineage: Bacteria > Pseudomonadota > Gammaproteobacteria > Burkholderiales > Burkholderiaceae_C > Allorhodoferax. Next base: position 1,476,907 of record JAXMER010000013.1, read on the forward strand.
GAAGAAGGTGGTCTTGCCAGCGCCATTGGGGCCGATCAGCCCATACACCTGTCCGCGTTCAATCTTAATGCCCACATCGCTAAGCGCCTGCAAGCCCCCAAAGCGCTTGGATACGCCTGATACGTTCAATACAGTTTCTGCCATGTTGTTCCCCAATCAGGCTTGTACGTTTTGTAGCGACTTGCCATGCTCTGGCGCAGGCCAGAGCCCACGCGGACGCAGCAGCATGACAACGATCATTGCCAAGGCAATCAACAACTGGCGCAGGATGGACGCATCCAGGCGACCCCCACTCATATCCTGCAAGGGGCTGGCTACATAGCGCAGCACTTCGGGCAAGGCAGACAACAGCACAGCGCCCAAGATCACTCCTGGCAAATGGCCAACACCGCCGAGCACCACCATGGCCACAATCATCACGGATTCCATCAGCGTGAACGACTCAGGCGAGATGAATCCCTGAAACGAGGCGAACATGGCCCCGGAAATACCGCCAAACGTTGCACCCATTCCGAACGCGAGCAGTTTCAGGTTGCGGGTATTGATGCCCATGGCCTTGGCAGCGATTTCGTCTTCGCGGATTGCCATCCAGGCACGCCCCACGCGGGAGAGTTCGAGTCGGTGGCAAATCACGACACTGATGACCACCAAGAACAGGAAGAGGTAGTAATAGAGGGAGACCGAGGCCACCTCAAAGTCGCCAATCATCATTTTGCGGCCCAGACTCACACCAAACAACTGTAGCGAGTCAATCTGGCTGATACCTTTGGGGCCATTGGTGATGTTGATCGGTTGGTCCAGGTTGTTCATGAAAACCCGAATGATTTCACCAAAACCCAGCGTCACGATGGCCAGATAGTCACCACGCAGCCGCAGGGTTGGCGCACCCAGCAGCACCCCGAAAAAACCGGCCAGTGCGGCTCCCAGGGGCACCACAATCCAAATGGACATGTGCAGCCCCTGCGGATACGCATCCGCCAGTGCGGGGAAGGTGTCGGTCAAGTGCGGAGAAGACGCAAGGCCAAACATGTAGGCGCCAATGGCAAAGAAGGCAACGTAGCCCAGATCCAATAGCCCGGCGTAACCCACAACGATGTTCAAGCCCAGCGACAGCAGGACGAAAAGCAGTGCCATGTCTGCAATACGCACCCAGGCATTGCCGAAGCTCTGCAGCACCAACGGCAGCACCAGCAAGCCCAGGGCCGCGACAAAGAACGTGATGATTTTTTGTGTTTGATTCATGGTGAGTCTCCTCAGGCGCGATCCGCCACACGCTCACCCAACAAGCCGGAGGGACGCAGCGTCAGAACAAAGATCAGCACGACAAAAGCAAAGATGTCCGAGTAGTGACTACCCAGTACACCACCGGTCAGGGCGCCGATATAGCCCGCACCGATGGATTCAATCAGTCCCAGGATGATGGCTCCCACCACAGCGCCAGCAAGGTTGCCGATTCCACCAAACACGGCTGCGGTGAACGCCTTCAAGCCCGGCAAAAAGCCCATCGCGTGCTGCGCCGTGCCATAGTTGGATGCATACATGACGCCAGCAATGGCGGCCAAGACCGCGCCAATGATGAACGTGGCCGAAATCACCATGTCTGGCTTGACACCCATCAACCCGGCCACGCGCGGGTTCTCGGCGGTGGCGCGCATGGCACGCCCCAGCTTGGTGTAATTGACCAGCCACATCAAAATGGCCAATGAAATCGCGGTAAAGGCCAGGATCACAACCTGCGTCGGACTGATGACGGCCCCGCCAATCTCAATGGGGTTGCTCGGCAATAGAGTCGGATAGGACTTGTAGTTAGGTTTCCAGACGATCATGGCCAAGGTCTGCAACAAGATGGACATGCCAATGGCCGTGATCAGCGGCGCCAATTTCGGGCTATTGCGCAGCGGCCTGTACGCCACCTTCTCAATCGTAAAGTTCAAGACGCCCGCCACCACACAGGCGATCAACAGCGACAGGATCAATACAACATACCCTGGCGCACCCGGCATGGACTCCTGCATCAGCCCAATCACGGTCCAACTGGTCAGGGCCCCGACCATCATCACCTCACCATGCGCAAAGTTGATGAGGTTGATGATGCCGTACACCATCGTGTATCCCAACGCGATCAACGCGTACATGCTTCCCAACACCAGACCATTGATGATCTGCTGTAACAAAATATCCATAAAGTGTCTCCGGTTCTGGGCTTGCGCAGCTGTTTCAAAAGCTGCGGGGCTGTGAGCCCTGCAGCATTGCAGCCTTGTGAGCACTACCTGTTTTGTAGCATGATCACCGCAACAAAAGGGCAGGCAGGAAGGTGTGCCGAATTGTAGCCACGGGGGGTCCGAAGCTGGTGGCGGCGACGTTTGGGTTTTCCCCTAGTATTTCCAAACATCAGTCATTGCAGTAACTAGTTAGAAAAACTAATACTGCAACATTCATCCGTCATTTTGACTCGTTCGGATTCCTTTGGCGCGTAACCGTTGCATTGCGTTGCGCGAGCTGCTGCAATTTCTCTGCGATCTTGATTTCCAGTCCGCGCGACACGGGTTGGTAGAAGGTCGGAGCTGCGATCGCATCGGGCCAATACCGCTCCCCAGCGGCAAAACCGTCCGGTTCGTCATGCGCATACCGATAATTCTTGCCATAGTCCAGCGAGCGCATCAAGGCGGTTGGCGCGTTGCGCAAATGCATGGGGACCGGCCGCGTGCCATCTTCCCGAACAAACGCTCTCGCGTGCTTGTAGGCAAGATAGACCGCATTGGATTTCGGGGCCACGGCCAGGTACAGCACGCACTGCGCCAGCGCCAGTTCGCCTTCCGGTGCGCCCAGACGCTCAAACACTTCGGCGGCATCCAGTGCGGTGCGTAATGCCCGCGGGTCGGCCAGGCCAATTTCTTCGTTGGCCATGCGAATCAAGCGGCGTGCGATGTAACGTGGATCGGCTCCACCGTCGAGCATGCGCATCAGCCAATACAGCGCTGCATCCGGGTCCGAACCCCGCACGGACTTGTGCAAGGCACTGATTGCGTCGTAGAACTGGTCGCCCGAAGCGTCGAACCGGCGCATACGCTCGCCCAGAATACCCTGTAGCCACGACGCCTCGATGCGGTCTACACCGTCTTGCTGTGATGCAGTCGCTACCGTTTCCAGCAAGTTCAGCAACCGCCTTGCATCCCCATCCGCAAATGCCACCAGATGCTTGACCGCTACCATATCCATAGCAGGGACTGCTTGTTTTACGAGGGCTGACTGGACAATTGACGTCAAGTCGGCATCTCCCAGAGGCTGCAGCACATACACTGTTGCTCGTGACAGCAACGCCGAGTTCAACTCAAACGACGGGTTCTCGGTGGTGGCCCCCACAAAGGTAAGCAGGCCACTTTCCACATGTGCCAGAAACGCATCCTGCTGGGCCTTGTTGAAACGGTGAACCTCGTCCACAAAGACCAAGGTCCGACGCCCCTGCCCCAAGGCGACCTGGGCCCTGTCCACGGCATCCCGAATGTCCTTGACGCCACCTAGAACCGCATTAATGCAAATGAACTGTGCATCGAAGGCATCTGCCATCAGGCGCGCAATCGTTGTCTTTCCCACGCCGGGCGGGCCCCACAGGATGCAGCTATGCGGCACGCCCGACTCAAAGGCCAGGCGCAAGGGCTTGCCCTCTCCCAACAGGTGGTGCTGCCCCACCACGTCAGCCAGACAGGTCGGACGCAGGCGTTCGGCCAGCGGCTGGTAGCCTGACTGCAAATATGTAGGGTTGGTAGCTGACATTGCAGCAAGTGTAAAAGGTGGCAGACGTCTAACCACCATCAAAATTGATCTACGCTAATGCGGGGCTGCGTCCAAGCACCTACAGTGAAACCTTGATCAAAGTCAACCAAGACCCTGGAGACACCATGCAATCACCCATCACGATGCACTCTATCGACGCCGCCGTGGACTACACGCTGGACCGCATTGCTGGAGACATTGTCCTGGGCATTCCGTTGGGAGTTGGCAAGCCCAATCCCTATGTGAATGCACTGTACCGCCGTATCAAGGCCAACCCGGCGCGCAAACTGAAGATCATTACCGCTTTGTCGTTGGAAAAGCCGGTTGGCAAGAGCGACCTCGAAAAGCACTTCCTTGCGCCTTTGGTTGATCGGGTGTTTGCGGACTACCCGGATTTGGAATACGTGAAAGATCTGCGCGGACCGGGTTTGCCAAGCAACATCGATGTTTGCGAAGTGTTCATGAAAACAGGCGACTACCTGGGAAACGCGGTCGCCCAGCGCAACTACATCTCCACCAACTACACCCATATTGCGCGCGATATGGAATTGCAGGGCATGAACGTGATGGCGCAGGCGATTGCCGCCAAGGACTGTGAAAGCGGCCTGCGCCTGAGTCTGTCCAGCAACCCCGATGTGGTGCTGGAAGTCCTGGAGAAGTTTCGCGAATCGAGTCGCCCGCTGATCACCATTGGCGTGATCAACCGCAAAATGCCCTTCATGCCGAACACCGCGGAGGTCAAGCCGGGCTTCTTCGACATCGTCGTCGACGACCCGGCCGGAACCCATACCGTATTTGCCCCGCCCAACAACAAAGTTTCTCTGGCGGACTACGCCATCGGGTTGCATGCATCCAGCCTGGTGGTAGACGGTGGCACGCTGCAAATTGGCATTGGCTCGTTAGGCGACGCCATTGGGCAATCCTTGATACTGCGGGATCGGCACGCAACCGAGTACCAGCGCATCCTGGAGTCCCTATGCCCCGATGGCATTGCCCAGCGTGAGTTGGGTCGTTTTGACAAAGGGCTCTACGGTTGCTCCGAAATGTTTGTGAACGGGTTTCTCAAACTCATCGAGGCCGGCATCATCCGCCGCGAAGTGTTCAACGACGTGGCCTTGCAGCAGTTGCTCAATCGCGGCGCAATTGCGGACGAAACCGTGACGCCACAGACCCTGCGCGCGCTACTGGACTATGGACGCATCCGCTCACCCTTGTGTGGCGATGATCTCGCCTACCTGCAGCGCTTTGGTGTGCTGCGCGCGCAAGTCACCCTCAAGGGCGAAGAACTTTCGTGTGAAGGGGTGCGCTGCAGCAGCGATCTTCATGACGAAGCGGCATTCAAGTGCGTGACGCAATACATGCTGGGCTCACGCTTGCTTGGGGGCATTTTCATGACCGGTGGGTTCTTCCTGGGCCCCAGCGACTTCTACGAGCGGCTCAGAACCATGCCGGAGCAGGACTTGGCCAAAATTGACATGACCCGCATTGACTTCATCAATCAGTTGTATGGACAAGAAGACCTCAAACGGGCTCAGCGGCGCAAGGCACGCTTCATCAATACCACCATGATCGTTACCCTGCTGGGCGCCGCAGCCAGCGATGCGCTGGAATCGGGTCAGGTCGTCAGCGGCGTGGGGGGGCAATACAACTTCGTGGCCATGTCCCATGCGCTACCAGACGCCCGCCTGATCATGATGCTGCGATCCACCCACGAGAACAAGGCTGGACTCAAGAGCAGCATCGTATGGAGCTACGGCCACGTCACCATCCCGCGCCACTTGCGTGACATCATCATCACGGAGTATGGAGTTGCCGATTTGCGCGCGCAGCCCGACAACGAAGTGATCAAACGACTCATCGCAATTGCGGACTCGCGCTTCCAGGATGAATTGGTTCGGCAAGCCCAGTCGCATGGAAAACTGGAAGCACACTACGTGATTCCCGAGCGGTACCGTAATAACTATCCAGAAGCGCTCAACGCCAAATTGCATCCTTGGTCCGAAGCTGGCCTTTTGCCCGATTTCCCATTCGGAACCGATCTGACCGAGGACGAGTTGGTGATCGTGCGCGCCCTCAAGAAACTCAAACACGCCAGCGAACATCCCGGAGAGCTCATTCAACTGGCCATCAAGAGCTTCTGGGAGGATCGGCAAAAAGCCATTCCCCAGGCCTACCTGGAGCGTTTGGGACTGGCGGAAGCACATGGCTTTCGCGACAACGTGCTGCGCCGTTTGCTAGCGGGGAACTTCTGACAGATGGGCCAAAACAAAAGGCCCGCTTGCGCGGGCCTTTTGAAGGTTTGGCGGAGTGGACGGGGCTCGAACCCGCGACCCCCGGCGTGACAGGCCGGTATTCTAACCAACTGAACTACCACTCCTGGTAGATAGCGTTCGCTTGCATCTTACAACACAAGCCAAGTGCTACAACTTGGCGACCCTACGGGGATTCGAACCCCGGTACTCACCGTGAAAGGGTGATGTCCTAGGCCTCTAGACGATAGGGTCAAAACCTTGGACTTATTCAAACCGAATAACCATCTCGAAAGCTTGGTGGAGGTAAGCGGGATCGAACCGCTGACCTCTTGCATGCCATGCAAGCGCTCTCCCAGCTGAGCTATACCCCCGATACTTCAAGTAACTCGATCGCTCTTTGTTACTTTGTTCTCAACTTCCGAGCCTCAAATTATAACCCAGATTTTCAGCACTTCGCAAGTCGTGCCAACACTTTTTCGCGTCCGCACAATTCCAGCGCGGCATCCAGTGAGGGAGTCTGTGCGGTACCCATCACCAGCACGCGTACCGGCATGGCCAATTGCGGCATCTTCAGACCGTGCGCAGCCAGCACTTCCTTGAGCACAGCGGCAATAGCAGCCTTGTCCCAAGTGCAAGAAGAGAGCTTCTCGGCCAGCAGCGCCATGGCGGGGCGCACGGCGTCGGTCACGTGCTGAGCCAGCTCGGCGGCGTCGGGCGTCACATCGGCATAGAAGCGTGCGGCCCACTGCGCCAGGGCGACGGTGGTTTCGCAGCGGTCCTTCAAGAGTGCACAGACGCGCGGCAGATGTTGCTCGGCCGCCGTTGCATCCAGAGTAACACCCAGCTTGGCCAACTGCTGCGCCGTGAGTGCAGCCAGACGTTGGTTGTCGGCCTGCTTGATGTACTGGCCATTGACCCACAGCAGCTTGGCAGGGTCCCACTGCGCGGGACTCTTGTTTAAGTGCGTGCCATCGAACCAGCTCACCAACTGCTCGCGCGTGAACAACTCGTCATCACCATGGCTCCAGCCCAGGCGCGCCAGGTAATTGAGCATGGCCTCGGGCAAGTAGCCGCCCTCCTCGTACGCGGTCACGCTCACGGCGCCACGGCGCTTGGACAGCTTCTGCCCATCGTCACCCAGAATCACCGGACAATGGCCGAACTGCGGCAGCGGCGCGCCCAGCGCGCGGAAGATGTTGATCTGCCAGGGCGTGTTGTTGATGTGCTCGTCTCCGCGAAACACATGGGTGATCCCCATGTCCCAGTCGTCCACCACCACGGCAAAGTTGTAGGTCGGGATGCCATCGGTGCGGGCGATGATGAGATCGTCAATCTCGCGGTTGCTGATGGTGATGGGGCCTTTTACCAGGTCGTCCCAGGTCACGTCGCCATCCGGCGGGTTGCAGAAGCGAATCACCGGCTTCACGCCTTCCGGCACGGGCGGCAGCGTCTTGCCGGGCGCCGGGCGCCAGCGGCCGTCGTACAAGGCCTTCTCACCGCGAGCCTTCTTGGCTTCGCGCACGGCGTCCAGTTCCTCGGGCGTGCTGTAGCAGTAGTAGGCCTTGCCCTCGGCAATGAGCTGGTCCAGCACTTCCTTGTAGCGATCCAGGCGCTGCATCTGGTAGATGGGGCCTTCGTCGTATTCCAGGCCCAGCCAGCGCATGGATTCCAGAATCTGGTCGACGGAATCTTGCGTGGAACGTGCCACGTCGGTGTCTTCAATGCGAAGGACGAATTCGCCACCAAAGTGGCGGGCATAGGCCCAGGAATAGAGTGCGGTGCGGGCCGTGCCCAGGTGCAGAAAACCGGTGGGGGAAGGCGCAATGCGCGTACGAATCTTGCTCATGTTCAAAGGGTATTCAAACCACGCGCCAGGTCGGCCGTGATGTCATCAAAGTGTTCAAGGCCCACGGCTACGCGGATCAGACCCTGGCCAATGCCAGCAGCCTGACGCTGCGCTTCGGACAGTTTGCCGTGCGAGGTGCTGGCCGGGTGCGTGCACAGTGTCTTGGTGTCCCCCAGGTTGGTGCACAAGGACAGCACCTGCATGGAGTCCAGCACATGAAAAGCCCGCGCACGCGCCTGCTCGGGCGAAGATGCCTTCACATCGAACGAAAGCACAGCACCGCCAATTCCATTCATCTGGCGCATGGCCAATTCATGTTGAGGATGGCTGGCAAGACCGGGGTAGTACACCCGCGCCACCGCAGGATGCTGCTCCATCCAGTGCGCCAGTTGCAGCGTTTGCGCGCTTTGCGCCTTCATGCGCAGCTCCAGCGTCTCCAGTCCCTTGAGCACGACCCACGCATTGAAGGGCGCCAGCACCATGCCCGAGTTTTTCTGCACGGGCAGAAATTTCTCACGCACCATGGACTCGCTGGCACACAAGGCGCCAGCCATCACGCGGCCCTGGCCATCCAGATACTTTGTGCCGGAGTGCATGACGATGTCCGCGCCCAGACGCAGCGGCTGCTGCAGCACTGGTGTAGCAAAGCAGTTGTCTACTGCCAGCAGCGCACCTGCCTGGTGCGCAATGTCCGCCAGCGCGGCGATGTCGCACAGTTCGGTCAGGGGATTGGTGGGTGTCTCGGCAAACAGCAGCCGGGTATTGGGGCGCACGGCAGCCTTCCAGGCTGCCAGATCGGTCTGCGGGACGATGGTGGACTCCACACCGAAACGGGCAAACTCGGTGCCGATGAGCTTGATGGTGGAACCAAACATCGACTGAGAGAACACCACATGGTCGCCCGCCTTGAGCAGGCTGAAACACATCAGCATGATGGCCGCCATGCCACTGGCAGTAGCCATGCAAGCTTCAGCGCCTTCCATGGCAGCCAGGCGCTGTTCAAACGCCGTTACCGTGGGATTGCCGCTGCGGCCATAGGTGTAGCCCTCTTCCTCACCACCAAAACGCGCTGCCGAGGCCGTTGCATCGGGTTGCACAAATCCCGTGGAAAGGTACAGGGCTTCAGAGTTCTCGCCGTACTGGCTGCGCTCCACCGCAACGCGCACCGCCAAAGTACTGTTGTGCAGACCACTGGGCAAAGGGTATTTACTCATGGCCGCTGTCTCACTCGCTGGCATTAGGCAAGGCCAGGCGCGAGGTGTCGTCGGCGTCTTCGGAGCCGCCAACGCGGGCTGCATTAAGAGCCGCAATGTCGTCGGTGGTGATGTCACCGGTGATATACACGCCGTCGAAACACGAAGCGTCGAAACCTTGCAGTGCCGGGTTGAGCGAACCCACCGCCTTCTTCATGGGCTCCACGTCCTGGTAAATCAGCGCGTCGCAGCCGATGATGGCCCGAATCTCGTCAACCGTGCGGTTGTGGGCCACCAGTTCGTTGCTGGTGGGCATGTCGATGCCGTACACATTGGGGTAGCGCACCGGCGGTGCGGCGCTGGCCAGGTAGACCTTGCGGGCACCGGCGTCGCGCGCCATCTGCACGATTTCCTTGGACGTGGTGCCGCGCACGATGGAGTCGTCCACCAGCAGCACGTTGCGGCCCTTGAATTCGCTGGCAATGACGTTGAGCTTCTGGCGCACGCTCTTCTTGCGCACTGCCTGCCCCGGCATGATGAAGGTACGCCCCACGTAGCGGTTCTTCACGAAACCTTCGCGGTAGGGCTTGCCGATGAGCTGCGCCAGTTGCTGCGCGCTGGGGCGGGACGACTCAGGAATGGGAATAACAGCGTCGATCTGGTCCGGTGGCACGGTGGAGATGACGCGCTTGGCCAGGGTTTCGCCCATATTCAGGCGGGCCTGGTAGACCGACACCCCATCGAGCACCGAGTCCGGTCGCGCCAAGTACACGTATTCAAAAATGCAGGGCTTGAGCTGCGGGTTCTTCGCACACTGCTGGCTGTGCACATGACCTTGCAGGTCAATAAACACCGCCTCACCAGGGGCGATGTTGCGCTCCAGGGCAATGCCCGTACCTTCCAGGGTGACCGATTCACTGGCCAACATGCGCGTGCCGTCAGCCCCCTTGCCCATGCACAGCGGGCGAATGCCAAACGGGTCACGGAACGCCAGCACACCATGCCCTGCAATCAGTGCAATGACGGCATACGACCCTTTGATGCGTTCATGCACAGCAGCCACCGCGCCAAACAGATGTGCAGGTAGCAGCGTGGTAACCCCGCGGGTGGCTCGGTCTACCTCATGGGCCAGCACATTCAACAGAACTTCGGAATCGCTCTCGGTATTGATATGCCGGTGATCTGTATTGAACAACTCGTGCTTGAGCGCCTTGGCATTGGTGAGATTGCCGTTGTGCACCAGCACGATGCCAAAGGGTGCGTTCACATAGAACGGCTGTGCCTCTTCTTCGCTGAAGGCATTGCCCGCCGTGGGGTAACGCACCTGCCCCAGGCCGCAATTGCCCAGCAGGCCGCGCATATTGCGCGTGCGAAACACGTCCTTCACCATGCCCTTGGCCTTGTGCATGAAGAATTTGCGATCCTGCTGCGTAACGATGCCTGCGGCATCCTGCCCGCGATGCTGAAGCAGCAGCAAGGCGTCGTATATCAGTTGATTGACTGGCGCATTACTCACCACGCCCACGATTCCACACATAGTCTGCTTCCTGATTAAGGTAAATACTTGCCAAAGTCCTGCGGCAAAACGGGCTTGAGCCCCCGCAGCGAAACGGTTGCAATTTGGGCCCCCGCGGCGTCTTGCCACCACGGACCTTCATGCCACGGTGTCATGCCCACCAGCACGGCCACCACCAAGACGATGACCACGCCACGCGCCAAACCAAACATGGCACCCAGCACACGGTCTACCGGGCGCAGGCCTACGGCGGCAATCAACTTGCGGACCAGGAAGGCCAGCAGCCCTCCAGCGAACAACACCGACACAAACACCACCACAAATCCCGCCCCGAAACGCACCACCTCGCTGGCTCCCGACATCGGCAGCCACAGCCCGGCCACCGGCGCAAACCATTGCGCCAGCACGAATGCCGCAATCCAGTTCACCAGCGACAGCACTTCGTAGACGAATCCGCGCCAGGCGCCCATCACAAATGAAATCACCAGCACGGCCAGGAAGATCCAGTCCAGTGTCGCCATGGCAAGGCCCGCGTCAGAGTTCCAGAACCGATCCGGACAAATCCAGCTTCTTGATGCGGTCCACGACCTTGTCCGCCTCGGCTTTGGACTCGAAAGGCCCCACACGCACACGGATACGCTTGCCTTCCTTGGGTTGCACCACCTGGGTATACGTCTTCAGGCCTGCACGCTCCAGCTTGACCCGGACTTCGTGGGCCTTGGCGGCATCGGCATAGGCGCCAACCTGCACCACAAAGCGACCAGCGGCAGCAGCCTTGGTGGGTTCGCGCCCATCCAGCAAGGCCTGGGCCTTGGCGCCATCATCCGAACGGGCGGCGGGCTTGGCCGCGGCAGGCTCGGGCGCTTTCTCGGCAGGCTTCTTTTCCACGGGTTTTTCAACGGCCTTGGCAACAGGCTTGGCAGCCACTGGTGCACTGGTCGAAGCCACGGCACCGGTGGCGGTACGGGATGCCGATGGTGCTGCCACGGGCGGCTTGACCTCCGTCGGTGCTGGCGTGGATGCGGCGGGCGTAACGTCCTTGCCCGCGTCAGTCTCCACCACCACCTGAGGGGTTGGTGCCGCCGGTACCAGTGGCTTGGCGGTTTGCTTGTCGGGAATTTCGATGGAAATGTCCACCGCCACGGGCCGTGGCTGGCTGTCAAACACCAGCGGAAAACCAATAACGCCCGCCAGCACCAGCACCGAAGCCCCGATCAGCCGGTGGCGCGCACGTGCACGCATGGCTTCGACGCTCTCGGACGCGGGAGGTGGGGCAGCCTGCTCATCACCGCCCTTGCGAAATTTGAAGAAAGCCATGGATGCGTGGGTCAATTTTGCAAATGTTGGGCCTGGAGTCGGGGTATGCCTTGTGCCAGCACGCCACCCACGGTGTAGAACGATCCAAAGACCACAATTCTATCAGTGGGCCCTGCCGCAGCGACCGCTGCATCCAGGGCTTGCTGGGGCGATGCGTACACCGTACCAAGGGTGTCCTTGCGGGTGTTTTGGGCCTGCCACTGGGCCAGCAAGGCCGCACCCGTGGCCGCGCGGGGGCTGGGCAGATCGGTGAAGTACCAGCGGTCGATCACCGGCCCCACCTTGGCCAGCATGGGGGCCAAATCCTTGTCAGCCATGGCGCCGAACACCGCATGCGTGGTGGGGAAGAAGCCCATGGCATCCAGATTGGCCGTGAGCGCGGCCACCGCGTGTGGGTTGTGCGCGACATCCAGCACCAGCGTGGGTTGTCCCGGCACGATCTGGAAGCGCCCCGGCAGTTCGACAAAGGCCAGACCGTTGCGCACTGCCTGCGCGGTCACGGGCAGGCGCTCGCGCAAGGCGGTGAGCGCTGCCAGCACACCGGAAGCATTCACCAGCTGGTTGGCACCGCGCAGGGCCGGATAGGCCAGACCACTGTACCTTCGCCCGCGCCCGGTCCAGTTCCACTGCTGTTTGTCACCTGCAAAGTAGTGATCGCGCCCCAGTTGCCACAAGTCGGCGTCCACTTCAAGCGCATGATCCAGCACACTCTGGGGAGGCACGGGGTCGCTCACCACCACCGGGCGGCCTGTACGCATGATGCCGGCCTTCTCGCGGCCGATGCTTTCGCGGTCGGGACCCAACAACTCCATGTGGTCCAGGTCGATGCTGGTGATGATGGCGCAGTCCGCGTCGATGATGTTGGTGGCATCCAGCCGCCCGCCCAGGCCCACCTCCAGGATCACCACATCCAGGCCTGCGCGGCTCATCACGTCCAGAATGGCCAGGGTGGAGAACTCAAAGTAGGTTAGCGGAACTGCATCGTCATTTTGGGTTCTAGCCCTCTCGATTGCTGCGAATCCAGCTATTAATTGTGTAGCATCCACCGGTTCACCCAGCAGCCGCAGGCGTTCCTGGAAGTGCACCAGGTGCGGCGAGGTGTAGACCCCCGTGCGGTAACCGGCCTGGCCCAGGATGGCTTCCAGCATGGCGCAGGTGGAGCCCTTGCCGTTGGTACCGGCCACGGTGATCACGGGGCAATCGAAACGCAGGCCCATGCGCTCGGCCACGATGCGCACGCGCTCCAGGCCGAGTTCGATGCCTTGCTGGCCTTGGGGGTGCAGACGTTCGCAATGGGCGAGCCATTCGTCCAGGGTGTTCGGTGTTTCCATAGCGCCGGGATTGTCGCCCAGGTGCCGGGGTGTCAGGCGCGGACAACACGCCGTCCGATTTCACTACGGCAATTGCCCCCCTGCCTCGACAACCTCCCAATAGACCCCATCCTGGAGACAACCCATGAGCAAACTTCCTCAAAAACTGCGTTTTGGCGTGCTGGGCGGCGCCTGTGTGTTCGCACTCAGCCCCCTCTCGCAAGCCCTGGCCCAGGCCAATACGGCACAGGCTTCGTCTACCCTGGATGCGGTCACCGTGGTCGGATCGCGGCGCGTCAACGCCACGGCTACCGACACGCCCGTCCCGGTGGACTTCATCCCGCTGTCCAAGGCGTCCGAGCAAGGTGCCCAGCTGGATCTGGCCCAGTCGCTGCAATACCTGTCGCCCTCGTTCAACTCCACGCGCCAAACCGGTGCCGACGGCGCCGACCTGATCGACTCGGCCGCGCTGCGTGGGCTGGGTTCTGACCAGACGTTGGTGCTGGTCAACGGCAAGCGCCGCCACACCACGGCCCTGGTCAACCTGTTTGGCGCGCGCAACCGGGGCAATACGGGCACCGACCTCAACACCATCCCATTGCTGGCCATTGACAACATCCAGATCCTGCGCGACGGCGCCGCCGCCCAATACGGTTCGGACGCCATTGCCGGGGTGATGAACATCCAGCTCAAGAAGCGCAAAGGCTGCGAGGCCGTGTTTGGCTACAGCATGTATTCGGCCGGTGACGGCAGAAACTATGTCCCGTCGGCCTACTGCGGCTTTGGCATTGGTGACGGCGGCACGCTGGGTATCACCGCCGAATACTCCGACCGGGGCCGCTCCAACCGGGCCGAGGCTGGCAACCCCCGCACCATTGGCGACACCCAATCCAAGAACGGCACGCTCTACCTCAACGGCGACCTGCCCACTTCGCCCAACGGCAAGCTGTACTTCACCCTGGGGCTGCAAAACCGCGATGCGTCTTCGGCAGCGTGGGCGCGCGGCGGCGTGGGCAGCGACGACATCCCCAGCCGCAATTCGGCGGACATGTACCCCAACGGTTTCGTGCCCTACATCAACGCCGACATCGCCGACCGCTACGCCATCCTGGGGCATCGCTGGCAAGCGGGCGACTGGAACATCGACCTGTCGCAAACCTACGGCTCCAACGACATGCAGTACCGCATTTCGAACACGCTCAATGCCTCCATCGCCAACCTGAACCTGCAAAACACAGGCCGCGGTATCAGCCCCGCTGCATTCAATGCCGGTGGCTTCACCTTCAGCCAGGCCACCACCAACCTGGACTTCAGCCGTCCCATCGACGCCTGGTTCAAGGGCGGCAATCTGGCGTTTGGCCTGGAGTACCGCACCGAAAATTACAAGATCAACGCCGGTGAACCCGGTTCTTACATGGACGCGGACGGCGTCGGCAACGGCGGCAATGCCGGTAGCCAAGGCTTCCCCGGCTTCCAGCCTGGCGACCAGACCAACCGCAGCCGCGACAGCGTAGCGGCCTACGTGGACCTGGAAACCAACGTGACCGACTCCATCAACCTGCAAACCGCGCTGCGCGCCGAACACTACAGTGACTTCGGCTCCACCCTCACCGGCAAGATCGCCGGTAGCGTCAAGGCCACGCCGGATCTGTTGTTCCGTGGTTCCATGAGCACGGGCTTTCGTGCGCCGTCCTTGCAGCAGGTGTATTTCTCGTCCACGTTCACCGACTTCATCAGCGGTGTTCCCATGGATGTCGTGCTGGCACCCAATGGCGGCGCCGTTGCCAACGCCGCGGGCATCCCCAAGCTCAAGGAAGAGAAATCGAACAACTTCACGTTGGGATTGGCCTTCAAGCCCAGCAACGACTTCTCGCTGACCGCCGACCTGTACAAGATCGACATCAAGGACCGCATCGTGCTCTCGGGCCGCTTCGACGCCACCAACTACCCCGCACTGGGCGCCACTCTGTCGTCCCTGGGTGTCGGCCAGGCGCAGTTCTTCGTGAACTCCATCGACACCACCACCAAGGGTCTGGATCTGACTCTGTCGCACAACACCAAGCTCTCCGGCGCCAAGCTCACCACCTACCTGGCGGCGAACTTCAGCAAGACCGAAGTCACCGGTGTCAACGCACCGGCTTCACTGCGCGGCTACGAAGACGTGCTGCTGTCTGAGCGTGAGCGCCTGTTCATTGAGCAAGGCGGCCCCAGCCGCAAAGCCACACTGGGCTTTGACTACACGCGCGGCGCCTGGGAAACCGACTTCAAGATCATCCACTTCGGCCCGCAAACCCTGGGCACCTTCTCGGGTACGGCTGCCGGGGTTCCCAATGCCCAGTACGATGCCAAGACCTCTGCGGACCTGGCCTTCACCTACAGCTTTGATGCCAACACCAAAATCACCTTTGGTGGCAGCAACATCTTCAACGTCAAGCCCACCGAGCAAGACCCCAATGAAACCGACAACGGCTTCAAGTACGACAGCGTGCAGTTCGGCCTGAACGGTGCGGCCTACTTCGTGCGGTTCTGGAAGCGCTTCTAAACCCAGCGACCTGGCATTGCGGATCATTCTGAAATGCTACGTCTTTGATAGCAGCAGATCCAGTTGTTACGGGGGCCAAATAGAGAAACCACCAGCAACGCCTTGGCTCAGCTGGCGCGCAGCTTGGTCACGCGGCGCTTGCCACGGGGGCGCACCATGCCCCAGGCCTGCTTCAGAAACACCCATAGGCCCGGCTCATTGGGTTTGGGCGGCTCGCCACGGCCGATGCGCTTGAGCTGACCGGTGTACCAGCTGATCTCCAGCAGCCCGAGCTTGTCGATGGCGCCAATGCCCGTGGTGATGGGCTTGACCACATGGGTGGGGGCACGACCTGCCAACAGCTTGTGCGGCACATCGGGCTCAATGGCCAGCATGCGCGCCATGCCCACCATATCTACCGCGCCAGACTCGATGGCCTGCGCCATGCCCTGCGCCGAGCGAAAGCCGCCCGTAACCACCAGCGGCGTGGACACGGCCGCCCGCGCCTTTTCGGCAAAGGCCAAGAAGTAGGCCTCGCGCTGGCGGGTACTGTCCTTGACCACGGCCTTGGCCTGCTTCACACCGGTCATGGCCGGGGCTTCGTAGGTGCCGCCGGAAATCTCGATCAGATCAATGCCCGCCTCGGCCAGCGCGCGGATGGTGTCCAGCGACTCCTCTTCGGTGAAGCCGCCACGCTGAAAGTCTGCCGAATTGAGCTTGATGCCAATGGGGAATTGGGCCCCCACGGCCTTGCGCATGGCGGCATACACCTCCAGCACGAAGCGGCGGCGCTTCTCGGGCGTGCCGCCCCAGTCGTCGGTGCGCACGTTGTGGTGCGGCGACAGAAACTGGCTCACCAGATAGCCGTGTGCGCCATGAATCTGCACACCACTAAAGCCCGCTTGCCGGACCACCCGGGCCGCCTCGCCAAAGCTGGATCAAGGCGCGTACTTCCGTATCCGTCAACTCTCGCGGAGTGGCAAAAAAGGCCTGCATATCCGAGCGAAACGGCACGGCCGACGGTGCCACCGTGCCCCCCTTGTTCAATCCCTTGGGCGCTTGCTTGCCGGGGTGGTTGAGCTGCACCCAGCACTGGGTGCCATTGCGCGTGGCAGCTTTGGCCCACTGCTTCAGGGCCTCCATGTCCCGGTCATCGGCAATCACCACGTTGCCCGGCTCGCCCAAAGCGCCGTGGTCAATCATGACATTGCCCGTCACGCACAAACCTACACCCCCATCGGCCCAGGCGCCGTACAGGCGCGCCAGCTCCGGCGTGGGTGCGCCTTGGGGTGTGCCCAGGGCTTCGGACATGGCGGATTTGAAGATGCGGTTCTTGACAACCGCCCCGCGGGGCAGTTTGAAGGGTTGGGCCAGTGTGGCTTGGGGTGTCATGCGTTTTCCTTGTACAGCTGGCGTCCTGCCGGACGCGCGTGATGCCCGCACATGGCGACGCCCGTGGCCATTTCAACCCAACCCCAGTCTCCAACGCGACTGCATGCCAGAATGGCCCCATGACTACTGTATACGGCATCCCCAATTGCGACACCGTGAAGCGCGCCCGCACCTGGCTGGACGAAAACGGCGTGGCCTACACTTTTCACGACTTCAAGAAGCACGGCGTACCCACCGCGCTGCTACCGGGCTGGATTGCCACCGTGGGGTTGGACAAGTTGATCAACCGCAAAGGCCCCACCTGGCGCAAGCTGGATGCAGCCATCCAGGCCAGCGTGGTGGATGCCGCTTCGGGCATCGCAGTCATGCAGGCCCATGCCAGCGTGATCAAGCGGCCCGTGGTGGTGTGGGACGATGACGCCGTGACGGTGGGGTTCACGCCGGAATCATTCGCCAGCCGCGTCCCCTAAAATTCGGGGTTTTCCCGCATCACCACCGAACCACCCATGACCACCACCAAGATCGACGGCGTGTCCGTTACCACCGCTGCCAATGTGTACTTCGACGGCAAGTGCGTCAGCCACGGCATCACCTTCCCCGACGGCACCAAGAAGTCGGTCGGCGTGATCCTGCCCGCCACCCTGACCTTCAACACCGGCGCACCCGAAATCATGGAATGCGTGGCCGGTAGCTGCGACTACAAGCTCGACGGCACCGACACCTGGATGACCAGCGGTGCTGGGAGCAAGTTCAGCGTGCCCGGCAACGCCAAGTTCCAGATCCGCGTGACCGAAGGCCACGCCGCCTACCACTACATCTGCCACTTCGGCTGATCGCCACCCACCCACCGGCGCTTCTTCACCCCCTGCAGTCGCTCACCTTTTCATAGCTGCTCGCGCACATTCCACGCGGGCTAGAGGCCAAAAACATGTCCAATACCATCCTGCAAAACATCCCCGTCGGCCAGAAAGTCGGCATCGCCTTCTCGGGCGGCCTGGACACCAGCGCCGCGCTGCTGTGGATGAAGAAGAAGGGCGCCCTGCCCTACGCCTACACCGCCAACCTGGGCCAGCC
The DNA here is from genome assembly GCA_046348185.1 of Rhodoferax sp. Taxonomy (GTDB): domain Bacteria; phylum Pseudomonadota; class Gammaproteobacteria; order Burkholderiales; family Burkholderiaceae_C; genus Allorhodoferax. Next base: position 1,495,102 of record JAXMER010000013.1, read on the forward strand.
CGACGAGAGCGACTACGACGCCATCCCCCAGAAGGCCATGGAGTACGGTGCCATCAAGGCCAAGCTGGTGGACTGCCGCCCGCAACTGGCCGCCGAGGGCCTGGCCGCGCTGCAAAGCGGTGCCTTTCACATCACCACCGCCGGGCAAACCTACTTCAACACCACCCCCCTGGGCCGCGCCGTGACCGGCACCATGCTGGTGAGCGCCATGAAGGAAGACGATGTGAACATCTGGGGCGACGGCTCCACCTTCAAGGGCAACGACATCGAGCGCTTCTACCGCTACGGCCTGCTGACCAACCCCGCGCTGAAGATCTACAAGCCCTGGCTGGACCAGACCTTCATCGACGAGCTGGGTGGCCGCGCCGAGATGAGCGCCTTCATGACCGCCAACGGCTTCGGCTACAAGATGAGCGCCGAAAAGGCCTACAGCACCGACAGCAACATGCTGGGCGCTACCCACGAGGCAAAAGACCTGGAAATGCTCAACAGCGGCATCAAGATCGTGAACCCCATCATGGGCGTGCCCTTCTGGCGTGACGACTGCGTGGTGAAGGCCGAAGAAGTGAGCGTCACGTTCGAAGAAGGCCGCCCCGTGGCCATCAACGGCGTGGAATACCCCGACCTGGTGAGCCTGTTCCTGGAAGCCAACCGCGTGGGCGGCCGCCACGGCCTGGGCATGAGCGACCAGATCGAGAACCGCATCATCGAAGCCAAGAGCCGCGGCATCTACGAAGCGCCCGGACTGGCGCTGCTGTACATCGCCTACGAGCGCCTGGTGACCGGCATCCACAACGAAGACACCATCGAGCAATACCGCGAAAACGGCCGCAAGCTGGGCCGCCTGCTGTACCAGGGCCGCTGGTTCGACAGCCAGGCCATCATGCTGCGCGAAACCGCCCAGCGCTGGGTGGCCCGCGCGGTAACCGGCACCGTGACCATGGAACTGCGCCGCGGCAACGACTACAGCCTGCTCAACACCGAGAGCCCCAACCTGACCTACGCCCCCGAGCGCCTGAGCATGGAAAAGGTGGAAGACGCGCCCTTCAGCCCGCTGGACCGCATCGGCCAACTGACCATGCGCAACCTGGACATCACCGACACCCGCGCCAAGCTGGGCATCTACAGCAACGCCGGGCTGCTGGAGCTGGGCAAGGGGGATGACTTCTTGAAGCTGGGCAAGTAAAACCAAATACGGTTAAAATTCGCCTCGTAGGTAAGCGTGAGGTTTGTAGAGGTCTCTGGCAACGGAGACAGCCCGAACGGGTGGAACCCTCGAACTCAGGACCTACAACATTTTCAAACGCCCGCTTTTTGCGGGCGTTTTCTTTTGGTCGTTCAGGCAACCGATCGCCCCTGATCCACGGCTGCCACCAAGCGTTGTATTTCAGCAGCGTCCGAGCACCAGAACTTCAGGCCGTAGCCTTCCGTTCGATCTCGGTTCCGGTACACCGTCTTTGCCAGTAAACGCAAATACCGATCTTCCACCTCGCCGTAGGGATTTCGATGCACTGAAAAGAAAACACCCGAAGCCACCGCATCAGCCAATTGCAGTCCAGCCAACTGATCATGGTTTACCGCCCTGATCTTGGCGGGGTCAACCACAGACCAGTCCACACGCACGTCACGCTCCGTGCCGTCGTCTCGCAGCTTGAGCAAGTAACCGCGTAGATCGTCGTAAGACATGGCGCTTCGATTGGAAAACACAATTTCTACGGAGCCGTCGCCATGGCCCGTACGTTTGGCATCACGGCAAAGCCATGAGACGCGTTCCACCAGCAATCGTGTCGCATAGCGGTAGAGGGCATATGCCTGCTGTTGAAAAATTTCCGGCTCGGGTATCGATGGCTTGTGAATCAGCACACTCACAGTCCGCACAGAAGCACCGCCTATCAAACGGGCCAATGGCACCCGCTGTTCATGTTTGAGCTCCCGAAAATGCAGCGGCTTTTTGGGTTCCTTGCGCAAAACTTCACGGGCTTGCTTGGCCAGCGAGACCACCTGGAGATCTTTCTCCTTGCGCACCACCAAGGCAGACAACACGAACCAGCGCGAACTGCCCTGCTCATTCGGCAAGAACTTGAAGCCCTCGTCCCCGGACTCATCTACATAGGCAACAAAACTGGCAGTCATTGGTGTTCTGGCGTTGGATTGCCGAGGAATATAGCTGGTATCTTGTACAGTCCCCAGCAGCCGTAATCTGCGACTATCACGTCGCCTTTGAACCCTTCACCCAAAATTGAAACATGGCTACACCTGACGCTGCGTTGCTGCAGCAACTCGACAAGCTATCCGCGCCCGAATTGCGCCGTCTCCTGGCGGAGCACCTCACAAGCCGCAAGCTCGGACTCACGTGGGAGCGCGACGCCATTGCGCACGACCGCGCCTTGAATGCCGATGTGGTGCTGCCCCGCTTGGTACCTGAATGGAGCCACACGCCGGAGGGCTGCACGGCCCACCACAACCTCGTCATAGAGGGGGACAACTTCGACAGTCTGCGCCTACTGCGCAGCACGCATGCCGGCAAAGTGCGGGTGATCTATATCGACCCGCCGTACAACACCGGCAACAAAGACTGGGTCTACAACGACAACTATGTGGGTGCCAACGACCGTTGGCGGCACAGCCAGTGGCTGGAGTTTTTGTACCAACGCCTCAGCCTTGCGCGGGAGTTGCTCACAGCAGACGGGGTGATCTTGGTCAGCATCAACGACGAAAATCGCTCGCGGCTGGAGCTGCTGATGGACGAGGTGTTTCCGGGGCGGCGGCTGGGTAGTCTGGTTTGGCGCACCAAAGACACCGGCAATGACCTGACCCAGCGCTTCAGCCATGTGCACGAACATGTGCTGGTGTATGGCAATGCTGGTTTTTCCTTCAATGGACGCGCTACCGACCGCAGCAAATTTCGAAATCCCGATAAAGATGAGCGCGGCGACTGGTCGCCACAGCCCTTGACCAAGGCACACGACTACACCGTTCGGGAGAACACGTACTACCCCGTCCAAGACCCCGAAACCGGTTACTGGTATCCCTGTGACCCCAATCGAGTTTGGGCGTACGCGTCCGAAGCGGTCATCCGTCGCTTAGCCAACGGCGATGAAGCTGCTGTGCAGGCCGCACTTGCAGCATTGCGCAGCGACACGATGGAGGCCCTGATCGCCAAAAGGCTGATTTACTTCCCGCCCTGCAAAATCGAAGACGTGATGATTTTTGACACCAAGGCGGACTTGCTGGCAGCCATTGCTGCGGGCAAGGGGCCCATGCTGCCGAAGAAGAAAACTCCACTTTTGCGCGCAGACTTACCAGACATTGATTTTTGGGTGGGCAAGCCCATTGCACCAGGACGACCATCGCGAAAGGAGCACTGGACAGCCAAACCGGAGGCAGAGCGACTGGCGCCGGTCAGCAGCTGGATTGCGGGCATGAACGAGGACAGCGACGACGAAGATGTCGATTTGGTGCTGTTGCGCTCAGCACGCGGCGGTGTCGCTACCGAAGAAATCAAGAATGTGCTGGGCTCGAAAGCGTTTCCGTACCCGAAGCCACTTTCTCTCATCAAAGGCCTGCTCTCGCAAGCGACTCGTAAAGACGACATCGTGCTGGATTTCTTTGCCGGCTCGGGCACCACGGGCCAGGCAGTGCTGGACCTGAACGCCGAAGACGGCGGCCAGCGCCGATTTATCTTGTGCTCCAGTACCGAGGCCACGACCAAAGAGCCCGATAAAAACCTGTGCCGTGATGTGTGCGCCGAGCGGTTGCGTCGTGTTGGACTTACCCCGATTCCACGGACAGGTATTGGCTTGATTCTCAAGCGGATGATGACACAGGCGCAGGGTTGTCCACGGCGGCGTGCGTCGCCTGCGACGAACGCGACGCCGCGGTGGGCAACCCGTGTTGGGTGTGAGCGGTTGGTTCGTTGTATTTCCTTTCAAAGTTCATGGGCGACAGGTAGTCGATGGACGAGTGGCGTCGGCGCGGGTTGTACCAACCCTCGATCCAGGTAAACAGGGCTGTGCGTGCCTGGAGCTGGGTCTTCCAGGTTGCGCCGTTGATCAATTCGCACTCCAGGCTGGCAAAGAAACTCTCAGCCATGGCGTTGTCATAGGCGTCGCCCACCGTACCCATGGAAGGTCGTACACCCATCTCCTTGCAGCGGTTGCCAAAGGCAATGCTGGTGTACTGGCTGCCCTGGTCGGGTGGTGAATAACGCTGGTGGGTTTGCGTATGTGCAGCGCCATGTTCAACGCCGCCAGAACCAGTTCGCTCGTCATGCGCATCCCCATGGCCCAGCCCACCACCTTGCGACTGAAGGCATCGATCACCACTGCCAGGTACCGAAACCTGTCCAGGTGGGGATGTAGGTCATATCTGCCACCCAGAGCTGGTTGGGCGCAGCATAACGTGAAACTGGCGTTTGACCAGATCTGGAGCCGGGCGTTGGCGGTGGTTGCGTTCGGTGGTGACGGTGAAGCTGCGCCTGCGACTGACTCCACGGATGCCAGCCTTGCGCATCAGACAGGCCACTCGCTTCTTGCTTGCCACTTGGCAATGTCGCGCAGTTCGGCGTGAACTCGAGGCATGCCGTAGGTTTCGTCACTGTCCTTGTGGATTGGCGGATGGCTTCGCTGAGCACCGCATTGGCGTGGCACGCGCACTGGGGGCTCGCCTGCGCCAGTCGTAATAGCCACTGGGTGATACGCCCAACACACGGCACATTGCGCGCACGCTCACTGGGTTGGCGTCGGCCTGGTTTGTGCTCACGAGGCTCAAGAACGGTGTGGACGTCCGCTCGCTTTTGCTGGCAAACCAGGCCGTAGCCTTTGCCAAGGTATCGCGCTCCAGTTGCACCTGGCGCAGTTGGCGACGCAGTACGCAGTTCTTCGCGTTCGGCGCTGCTCGAAGCCTTCTTTGCCAGACAGTGGGGTGCCCTGGTCACGCATGTCTTGTGCTATCCAGTTGGCAATGCTTTGGGCCGATGGCCCGAATTCACGCGATAGCTGCGCTGGCGTTCTGCCTGCTCGCGCCAGTTCGATGATTTGCTGTCGAAATTGCACCGGATACGGTGGCTTGGTTTTGGGCATTTTGGACTCCTTCTTCCATAACGGTAAGGTGTCCGCGAAAAAGGGGCAACTTCATGTCATCTCGGGCTATGGTGGCAAGCCCGGCTTCACGCTGGCGCAGGGCGGCGAATTTGCTTATCTACAGTTGGACAAGCTGCATGGCGCCGACGTGGCTCTGGACGCCACAGCGCAGCACGCCGCCACCTTGCTTTCTATGCGAAATGCGGGCGTAGCCCCCGTAGTACCTGCGCAAGCAGCTATACAAGTCATAGCAAAAGGCCCCGACTGGCTGCTGGTGCTGTGCACACACACCGGGGCGGACGTGCTCAGCGCCCTACAAGCCATGCCCACACAACACAGCGTGGCGCGCCTGGTGGTGGTTGCCCCCCGCCCCAAAGCGGTGGCACTGTGGCTGGCCGAGCACAGCATTGAGGCGCAAGCCCTGTCGCTTCGCGAAGTGCTGACCCAAGGACAAGACGGTAAAAAAGCCCGCACCAGAGGCTAAAGGGAAGACGATGGAACAAGTGACTTCAACTACCCAGATGCTGGAAACTTCGCTGGGCTTGACCGTGCAGGCCAGTAGCTTGCAGCCCGAAGCTTTTCAGGCCGAGTTAATTGACAACGTGAGCGCAGCACTGCTACGCAACCCGTCGCCACCGTGCTTGTTGCGTGCACCCACGGGAGCAGGCAAGACCTTTGTGATCAGCCAAGTTTTGCAGCGCGTGGGCAGCCAGCGCGATGTGCTGTGGTTTTGGTTTGTACCCTTCGTCACGTTGGTGGGGCAAACCCTGGACGCGTTGTTGCAACATGCGCCTGGCTTGTCACCCACTTTGTTTTCACAAGGACGCAATCAAGATCTGGGCGCTGGCACCGTGTTGATTTCTACCGCCCAGGGCGTGGCACGCGCCCAGTGGCGCACCAAAGGCTACGACGCCGATGGCGACGACGATGTGCGTACCTTGTCGGCACTGTTGGCGCGCGCCCGCGCCAAAGGCTTGCAAGTCGGCTTGGTGGTAGACGAGGCCCATATTGGCCTGGACAAGAGCACCGAGTTCGGCAAATTTGCCCACTGGTTGCAAGCAGACTATTTGCTGATGGCCACCGCCACCCCAAAAGACCAGCGCTTGACCGATTTTTTGGCACATGCGGGCTACAGTGCACAAGAGCACTTTGCAGTCAACCGCGACGAGGTAGTGAAGGCGCGGCTCAACAAGAAATACATTGAGGCCGTGGTGTACAGCCTGGGAGCCAGTTTGGCGCAGGTCACCGACTTGCGCCGTACGGTGCTGCGCCAAGCGTGGGGCCGCAATGTGCGCATTGGGCAATTGCTGCAGCAGCACGGCGTGGCCTGCGAGCCGCTTTTGTTGGTGCAAGTTGCAAACGGCGAGCACACCGTAGACGAGGCAGCAGAAGAGTTGCAACGCTACTGCCATGTGCCCCCCGAGGCGATTGGTAAGCACTCTTCTGACGAGCCAGACCCAGTACTCATGGCGGCAATTGCCAACGACACCCGCAAGCGGGTGCTGATCTTCAAGCAATCGGCGGGCACAGGGTTCGATGCGCCCCGGGCCTTTGTGTTGGCAAGTACCAAACCCGTGAACGATGTGGACTTTGCCATGCAGTTCATTGGCCGCGTGATGCGGGTGGCTCGCCAAGTGCGTGAAGGCTTTGCCAAGCCCCTGGATATACCGGCCGAACTGAATACGGCTTATGTGTATTTGGGCAATCAGCAGGCCCAGGCGGGCTTTGAGGCTGCAGTACAAGCGACCACCGCCGTGAAGAACCAGTTGGAGGGGCAAACCGAAAAGCTCATGACGCGACACACGGTGGCTGGTGGCGTGGTCTACACCAATCGCCCGACCGATGAGCAACCGCTGACCTACGCATTAGGTGTGCCTAGCTCCGTGCTGGAGGCATCGGCCATACGGCATCTGGAAGAAGACAGCTCGCATCAGCGTTTGCCGGGTGCTGTGTTCGTGCACACATCAGGCAGCTCCGGTGACAGCCACGATTTGTTTGCGGAATCGGGATGGGCTTTGGACAGCGTGGCACCCGCACCGGTGGAGACCAACGCTGCAAAGAAAGGTAAACCATGTACCCGTGAGGAAGTGTTAGAGGCCCTTTCCGAAAATCGGCTGCAAGCTTTTGCCCGCAAGCCTAATTTGGTGACTCTGAACGACCGACTCAAACGGGAAGACAAGCCTGATTTTGTGGACCTGTCAGAAATTACCTTGCAGGTAGCGCAGGGCTTGTCTATTTCCGCCGGTCTGGCGCAAACCGCTGTGTCTGCGGCGCTCAACCGCAACCAAGGCAAAGAAACCCACAAAGAACTGACTGAGGGAGCCAGCTACGCACTCGACGTAGAAGTGGTTACCGACCGGCAAAGCCTCGCGCGCGAGGCCATGGCCGCATTGCAAGAGTTACCGCACGCCGAAGAAGAGGACTACCGCATCGTGGTGCACACCCTGTCGGCACGGTTACGCCCCGTGTTGGACGAAGCACTTACTACCTCGGACGGTGAATATAGTGAAGCAGAGCGCGTGCGACTTTCACGCGACGCTGCCCATTGGGTGATACGCGAAAGTGCTCAGGAGTTGCGAGAGGCGATTTTTCAAGCGATTGCTGACAAAGCGAAGTTGGTAGATGCAGAGCGCTTGCCCGATGTCATGATCTTTCCGCAAGACATTGGGTTGGAGCCATCAGCGAAGAACGTCTATGGCGTGTTGCCCCCGTCGAAAGAAGATTCGCAAGATGTGGAAACAGTGCTGTTCATGGATGAACGGCATTGGTGGGTAGATCAGGTGTTCAGCTTGGATGACGGGTCGCAATTCAGCGTTGGGCGGTATGACGGGGCAGTGAAGCTCAACAACCTTGAGCGGGATTTCGCGAGGGCGTTGGACGGCGCTGACTTTGTGCACTGGTGGCACCGAAATCCGGACAAAAAACCTTATGCGGTCCGCGTGGTACGCGCAGAGCATGAGCACTACTTCTATCCTGACTTTGTCGTTTGCGTGGAGCATGCGCCTGGTGATGTGCCCATGCAACGTTTACTGGAAACGAAAGAAAGCACCAAGGATGCCGCTCGGAAAGCGAAGCATTTTCCACCTGCATATGGCAAGGTGCTGTTTCTGACACCAGACGGAAGTCGACTCCGGTGGGTGAATGACGATGGTAGTTTGGGCGATGCTGTGAAGCTATCGGAATTTGAGGCAGTCCATCAGAAACTTGCGTCGACGCGCCCATGACAATTCAGCCATGCAGAGCGCAGCCCGGCGCGCTGAGAACTGAGCACGCTGGAGAGCATGGCGACGCCTTGTTCGGTGAATGCGTAGGACCGGTAAGCCAAGCCCCGGTGCTTTTGGGAACTCATCACATTTTGTGATGAGTTGGCTGCACCGCTCGCGGGAGTGGTCACAGTTTGTGACCGCATCTGTGCCGTTCAAACGGTATGCCGTTGCGCTTTGCCCCACAACACCACCCAAACCACCACAGCAAACGGCAATGTCAGCGCGGGCAAGCCAGTGCCCGCCAGTGCGGCAGACAAGCCCCACTGCACCACCGACGTGGCCCCCGCAGCCAGCACGGCCAGCGCTGCGTTGCGTGCGGTGGCGGGCAGGAACACGTGCCCCAGCGCCAGTGCGGCCAGAGCGCCGTTGAAGCCGGCCAGGCCGCTGCCCAAGGCCCGTGGTGTGGCACCCAGCGCCCAGGCCATGGCGGAGCCCGCCACGGCACCGGCCAGGGCCAATGCACAGGCGCGCGGGGCGCTGAGCAGCAGGCCCGCCAGCACCAGCGCACCGGTGCCCCAGTGGCTTTGGAAGAACACCTGGGCCACGCCGTTCAGCACGGCACCTGCAGCCAGTTCCGCCGTCAGGGCCGAGGGGGCGGCCAGGGTGGCTGCAGGGTGTGCGGTGGGGGCCTGCCACCCCATGGCCGTGGCCAGGCCCAGTACGCACCACAGCATGGTGATGAAGGGCAAAGACAGCACGGGCACACCCCGCGGCGCCAGCAGGCGCTGCAGCAGCAGGCCCACAGGCACAGTGCCCAGGGCCGCCAGCGTGGCTACCAGCAATACGGCAGGAATGGTGGGGGCAAACAGTAAGGTAGTAAGCGCCGCCAAGCCGCCGTTGAAGCCCCACAGGCCGTTGCGCCACGCGCCACGTTCCACACCGGCCCAGGCGGCCGCCGTGGTGCTCGCAACCACGCCCCACAGCAAGGCCGCGGCCATGGCGGCACTGCACCACGCCACGCCCAGCAGGAACACCGCCCCGGCATAGCTGTTCGCCTGCAGCGCCACCTGGGCTATGCCGCGCAGCACGGCGTCGGCCCCGCGCAGCAGCGCGTGGAGCCGGGTGTGGCCGGTCACGTTCAGGCCGGTGCGGGTGAAGGGCATGGTGTGAAAGACATCTTTAACAAGGCAGTGGAGATTAATGCAATCTTAAATACAGGGCGCAAGCAGCTACATGAAAAAGATCAGAGTCTGCCCATATCGTTCCTTGCAAATTCTGCATACTATGTTTAACATGCAAGGATGTTTGACCGCCTCGCCCTCCCCAAAATCACCGCACAGTTGCAATGGAGCCCGGCGGTCGGCATTCTGGGGCCGCGTCAGGTGGGCAAGACCACGCTCGCCAAGGCCATCGCCAGCAACCCGGCCACGTCGGTCTATCTGGATCTGGACAACCCGCAGGCCTTGGCCATGCTGTCCAACCCGGCTGCCTTCTTCGCGGCCAACCGCCAGCGGCTGGTGGTGCTGGATGAAATCCAGAACCAACCGCAGATCCTGAGCGAACTGCGCGGCGAGATTGATGCGGACCGCCGCCCCGGGCGGTTTCTGTTGCTGGGCTCGGCTTCGTTCAAGCTGCTCAAGCAATCGCAGTCCTTGGCGGGGCGCTTGTCCTTGGTGGATATGGCGCCCCTGCTGGTGAGCGAGATCTATCAGCAGTTTGAAGACATCCAGACCCTGTGGCTGCGTGGCGGCTACCCCAACAGCTACCTGGCGGCGCACTCGGATGCTTCGTGGGATTGGCGCACTTCGCTGATTCGCCACATTCTGAATACCGACTTGCCCGCGCTGGGCATCAATGTCGAGCCGCAGCTGATGCACCGTTTCTGGCGTATGGTGGCCCACCTGCACGGGCAGATGTTCAACGCCTCCAGCATCGCCGCATCGCTAGGCGTATCGGCCACCACGGCGGGGCGCTATCTGGACCACCTGTGCGACACCCTGATGGTGCGCCGCCTGGAGCCCTATTTTGTGAACCTGGGCAAACGCCTGGTGAAGTCGCCCAAGGTGTATGTGCGTGACAGCGGCCTGTTGCATAACCTGCTGGGACTCAAAGAGGTCAACGACCTGCTGGGCCATCCCGGTACGGGGGCCTCGTGGGAGGGCTTTGTGGTGGAGCAAATTGCCAACCACCTGCCCGCGGGCGCCACCATGTCTTTCTACCGTACCGCCGCTGGCGCCGAGCTGGACGTGGTGGTGGAACTGGGCACGCGCAAGCTGGGTTTTGAGGTCAAGTTCTCCAGCGCACCCAAGGTCACCAAGGGCTTTTGGCAAGCCTGTGCCGACGTGGGCGTGGACGCCGCCTACATCGTGGCGCCCGTGCCCACGGGGTGGCCACTGCAAGACAAGGTGGCAGTGATTGGGGTACATGAAATTGGGAAAGTCTTGGAGCCGCTCGCATGAAAGCCGCGCTGGACCGCATCGACCCACTGAGCATGCGCGACCTCTTTTTGCTAGACCCCGATGTGGTGTTTCTCAACCATGGCTCCTTTGGCGCCTGCCCGCGCGAGGTACTGCAAGCCCAGCACGACTGGCAACTGCGCATGGAGCGCAACCCGGTGCTGTTCTTGGGGCGCGAGTCCACCCAATTGCTCGCGCAGGCGCGCGCGGTGCTGGCGCAGTACCTGGGCGCTGCAGCGGACGACCTGGCCTTTATGCCCAATGCCACCAGCGGCGTGAACGTGGTGGCACGTTCGCTGCGGTTGGGTGCGGGTGACGAGGTCTTGACCACCAACCACGAGTACGGCGCGTGCGACTACACCTGGCGCTTTGTGTGCGAGCGCAGCGGCGCCGTTTACAAGAAGGTGACCGTTCCCTTGCCGTTTTGCGCAGCCGAGTTTGCCGAGCGTGTGTGGGCCGGTGTTACGCCGCGCACGCGGGTGCTGTTCCTGAGCCACATCACGTCCACCACTGCACTGATTTTCCCGCTGGCCGAGCTGTGCCAACGCGCCCGCGCAGCGGGCATTGTGACCCTGATCGACGGTGCGCACGCGCCCGGCCACATCAACCTGAACCTGAATGCGCTGGGCGCGGACTTCTACACCGGCAACTGCCACAAGTGGATGTGTGCGCCCAAGGGCACAGCGTTCTTGCATGCCCGCCCGGAGCACCATGCGCGCCTGGACGCACCGGTCATCAGTTGGGGCTATGGCGAACAGGTTCCAGGCAACCCGGTGCTGGAAGCGTACGTGGGCCGTACCGAGCTACAGCGGCGCCTGCAGTGGCTGGGCACGCGCGACATCAGCGCCTTCCTGACGGTGCCTGCGGCCATGGCTTTTCAGCAGCGCCACGGCTGGCACGCTGTGCGTGCCCAGTGCCACGCGCTGGCGCAGCAGACCTTGCAACGCTGGTGCGCACGTACCGGCCAAGCGCCCGTGGCCGAGGGCAACGACTGCGGCCAGATGGTGCTGCTGCCCATGCCCGGCGCCGATGCCGATGCGCTCAAGGCCTCGCTGTACGACCGCTTTCGTATTGAAGTGCCCGTTACCCAGCACCAGGACCAGGTGTTTGTACGCGTGTCGGTGCAGGGCTACAACACGCAGAATGATCTGGACCGCTTGCTGGAAGCCTTGCTGGTGCTTCGCGGTACGCAATAGCGCAGTCAGTGGGCGCATAGCACACGCACGGGCAAAGTCGGCCAGAATGCGCCGTTTACGGCAAGCCCTATCGGCACAACAAGCTCAGGAGACTCATATGCAACGCAGAAACTTCATGCAGGCCGCTGTCCTTGCCGGGGGTGCCGCAGGCAGCGGCGCCAGCCTCGCAGCGCCAGCCCCGGATGCGGTGGCCGAGCAATCGGTAGCCCAGTTGCAGGCCGCCATGCAGGCGCAGCGCCTGCAGGCCAGCGACTTGGTGACGGCCTACCTGCGCCGCATTCAGCGCATGGACCGCGCAGGGCCGCGCCTGAACGCGGTGATTGAACTCAACCCGGATGCCATGAGCCTCGCCAAGGCGCTGGACGCCGAGCGCAAAGCAAAAGGCCCGCGAGGGCCCTTGCACGGCATACCGGTGCTGCTGAAGGACAACATTGCCACAGCCGACAAGATGCTCACTAGCGCGGGCTCGCTGGCGCTCACGCATGGCCCCGCCGCGCACGATGCGCACCTGGTCACGCGCCTGCGTGCAGCCGGCGCGGTGATCTTGGGCAAGACCAACCTGTCGGAGTGGGCCAACATGCGCTCCACCCGTTCCACCAGCGGCTGGAGTGCGCGCGGCGGGCTGACGCGCAACCCGTATGCGTTAGACCGCAATCCCAGCGGCTCCAGCTCGGGCAGCGGCACGGCCATGGCGGCCAGCCTGGCCACGCTGGCCGTGGGCACGGAGACGGATGGCTCCATCACCTCACCCGCGTCGGTGGCGAGCCTGGTGGGTATGAAGCCCACGTTGGGTCTGGTCAGCCGCGCTGGGGTGATTCCTATCGCGCATTCGCAAGATACCGCCGGGCCCATGACCCGCACCGTGGCCGATGCGGCAGCCCTGCTGACCGTGTTGGCCGGTAGCGACCCGGCCGACAGCGCCACGCAAGACGCCGACCGCTTTGCCCGCGACTTCACCCAAGGGCTGCACACCGTTGCACTCAAGGGCAAGCGCCTGGGCGTGGTACGCAGCCAGTTTGCTGCGGCAGGCGAATGGGTGGCCCCGGTGGTGGAGGCCCAGCTCAAGGTGCTGCAGGCGCAAGGGGCCATCTTGATGGAAGTACCCGAAGTGCCCAACACCGCCAAGTACGCCGAAACGGAATTGACCGTGTTGCTCCATGAACTCAAGCACGACTTGGCGCAGTACCTGCAGCGCTATGCGCCAGGTGCGCCGGTGCAGTCGCTGGCCGACATCATCGCCTTCAACCAACGCGAAGCCGCGCGCGAGATGCCCTACTTTGGCCAGGAGCATTTTGTAGCCGCCCAGGCCAAGGAGGGGCTGGACGCCGCCGCCTACCGCGAGGCCTTGGCCAACAACCAGCGCTACGCCCGCGCCGAGGGCATTGACCAGGTACTGCGCGAGCACCGACTCGACGCCCTGGTGGCCCCCACGGGCGGCACGCCGTGGTTGACCGACCTGATCAACGGCGATGCGCCCGGCCCCAGCTTCACCACAGCGGCGGCCGTGGCCGGGTACCCGCATATCACGGTGCCTTGCGGCTTCGTGTGGGGGCTGCCAGTAGGCTTGTCGTTTGTGGGCACGGCGTGGACCGATGGCGATCTACTCGCCATGGCCTATGCCTATGAGCAGGCCAGCCCCCAACGCCGCGCGCCCAGCTACGCCAAAACAAAAAATCCGGGATAGGCGACCTGGAGGCCACCCGTCCCGGATGGGGGTTATGGCTACGCTGCGCTACGCAATCATGCCCAGCATGCGTGGGAACCACAGGCTCATGGCGGGCCAATAGGTCACCAGCAGCAGGAACCCCAGCATGGTCAGCAACCAGGGCCACACCGCCACCGTAAGCTCGGTGATGCCCATCTTGGTGATACCCGACGCCACGTACAGGTTCAGGCCCACGGGCGGATGGCACATGCCCACTTCCATGTTGACCACCATGATGATGCCGAAGTGCACCGGGTCGATACCGAGCTTCATGGCGATGGGGAACAGAATGGGTGCCAGGATCAGCACGATGCTGGACGGCTCCATGAAGTTGCCCGCCACCAGTAGCAGCACGTTGGAGATGAGCAGGAAGCCAATCACGCCAACACCGGTGCCGATCATGTGATCTGCCATCTGCTGGGGAATGTTCTCGTGCGTGAGCAGGAACGAGAACAGCACCGCATTGGTGATGATGTAGAGCAGCATGGCGCTCATGTTGGCCGAGGCCAGCAGCACACGGGGCACGTCTTTGAGTCGCATGTCCTTGTAGACGAACACTGCCACCACAAAGGCATACACGGCGCTCATGGCGGCGGCCTCAGTGGGGGTGAAGATGCCGGTGTAGATACCGCCCATGACCACCACGATCAGCAACAAACCCCAGATGGCCTTGCGAAACGCCACCCAGCGCTGGCCCCAACTCGCCTTGGGCTGGCGCGGGTAGTCAAACTTCTTGGCTCGGTACCAGGTGGTCAGACCCAGCAAGAAAGCCAACAGCAACCCCGGCACCACGCCGGCCATGAACAGCGCACCGACCGATGTGTTGGTGGAGACCGAGTACATCACCATCACGATGGACGGCGGAATCAGGATGCCCAACGCGCCGGACGTGGTGATCACACCTGCGCCAAAGCTCTTGGGGAATCCCGCCTTGACCATGGCTGGCATCAGAATGGAACCAATGGCCACCACCGTAGCCGGGCTCGAACCCGACACCGCGGCAAACAGCGCACAGGCCAGCACACCACCCAGCCCCAGCCCACCGTACCAATGCCCCACCATGGCGGTGGCGAACTGGATCATGCGCCTGGCCACTCCCCCATGGGTGAGGAAGTTGCCCGCCAAGATGAAGAACGGGATGGCCATGATCTCGAACTTCTCGATCCCGGTGAACAGCTTGAGCGCCACCGACTCAATGGGCACCTCGGTCATGAAGAACAGGAACGAGAGCACCGTCAGACCCAGCGAGATGGACACGGGCATGCCCGTGAGCATCAGGACCACCAGCAACGACAAAATGATGATGGAGTTCATGGACGGTCCCCCGGTTTGTTGACATCGCGGGGATGCAGGTTGTCTTTCATGGCGTAGACCGCGTCTTCCTGGCCTGGTGCGGGGATGGCCTCATCTTCGTCCAAACCATCGACATGGCCGTGGTCATGGTGGGGCAGTTCACCGGTTCGCAGAAAGCTCACCGCCACTTGCAAGAAGCGAAAGCACATCAGGTACGAGCCCATGGGAATGACGGCGTACACGATCCAGGTGGGCCACTCCAGGTCGGGGGTGGTCGGCCCTTCGGGAACGCCATCCAGATCGCGTCCCATCAGGGAATACAGGGCATAGTGCATGCCGTTCTCCCACACAAAACGCGCGCCCAGCGTACCGATGATGCCGGTAAACAAGGCTCCGGCAAACAGGCCGAACACCACAAATTTGGCGCGTCGGCTGTCGTTCATGCGGTTGATCAGCACGTCCACGCCCACGTGAATACCCGTGCGCACACCATAGGCAGCGCCAAACTTGGCCATCCACACGAACATGATGATGCACAGCTCCTGCGCCCAGCCCATGTTCAGGCTGAGCAACCAGTCCTGCACACCGGGAATGGCCCAGCCAGACGCATAGCGGTGCACCACCGAGGCAAAAATCACCAGCGTGGCCGCCCCCATGAGGAAGGTGATAAGCCATTCCTCCAGATGATCAAGCAGTTTCATGGCGGGCTTACAGCTTCGCGGGGTCGAAGCCGGTTTCCTTGTAGATGGACTGGATCAGCTCCTTGCCAATGCGGGACTCCATCTCGGTATGGACCTTGACGGTGGCTTTCTTAAACGCAGTGCGCTCAGCCGCCGTGGGCACGTAAACCTGGGTTTTGCCCGACTTCTTGACCGCCTCCAGCGCCTGGTCGTTTTCCTGCTTGGCAATCTGGTTGGCATAGCGGGTGGCTTGCTCCATGGCGTCTTCCAGCTGCTTGCGGATATCGGCGGGCAGGCCATCCCAGAACTTCTTGTTGGTGATGACAGCGTAGCCCAGGTAGCCGTGTTCAGTCAGCGCCAGGTGCTTTTGCACCTCATGCATCTTCTGGGTGTAGAGGTTGGAGATGGGGTTCTCGGTTCCATCGACCACGCCCGTTTGCAAGGCTTGATACACCTCGGAGAATGCCAGCACCTGGGGCAGGCTGCCCAGCGCACGCATCTGGGCTTCCAGCACCTTGGAGGACTGAATGCGCATCTTCAGGCCCTTGAGGTCCGCTGGCGACTTGATTTCCTTGTTGGCCGAGAACGACTTGAAGCCGTTGTCCCAGTAAGCCAGGCCCTTCACGCCCTTGGCATCGAGCTTGTCGAGCAGTTTGCGGCCCACCGGGCCTTGCGTAACCTTGTGCAGTTCATCGTAGTTGTCAAAGATGTAAGGCAGGTCGAACACCTCGAACTCCTTCACGCCCAACGGCCCAAACTTGGCCAGCGACGGAGCGAGCATTTGCACAGCGCCAATCTGCAGCGCCTCCATTTCTTCCTTGTCCTTGTACAAGGTGCTGTTGGCATACACCTCGACCTTCACGCGGCCCTTGGTCAGTTCTTCGGCCTTTTTCTTGAAGTATTCGGCAGCATGGCCCTTGGGCGTGTCGGCTGCGACGACGTGGCTGAACTTGATGACGATGGGCTGCTGGGCAGCCGCAAAAAATGTGACCGAGCTGAGCAACAAACCGAGGGTGAGACGACGCATGTTCATGGTGGTGGATCCTAAGAGTCAAGGAAGGCTCTACGATAATTCTGTGCACACTTATGCTCAAGTGTGGAGTCCCACTAAGTGTTAACCCTATATGTTTTTTCTCGGGAAATGCGTCGATCTGGCCTTGCATCCCCTGGCCTGGGTGGGCTTGCTGCTGTTGGCAAGTCTGTGGGTGCGCTCACCCCGCACGGGGCGCCGTCTGGTCGGCATGGCATTGGCCTTGCTGCTGCTATTGGGGTGGGAACCACTGCCCGATGCGTTGCTGCGCCATCTGGAGTCTGGCCATGCTGAATGGGCGCCAGACGCCGACCTGCGCGCGTTTCAGGGCATTGTGGTGCTCGGCGGTGCGCTGGAGCCCGGCTACCTGGCAGGGGCCCACACCCAGCCGCTACTGAACGATGCTGCCGAACGCATGACGGCCACGATGGCCCTGGCACGGCGTTTTCCGCATCTGCGCATCCTGTTCACCGGGGGTGATGGCGACTTGCTCGCCCAAGGCCCCAGCGAAGCCCAGCGCGCCCGCCAGTTCTTCACCGATCAAGGCCTGGACCTGCACCGCCTGCAATTCGAAGACGCGTCACGCACCACCTGGGAAAACGCCAAGCTCGGCGCACGGGTGGTGGGCCCCGATATCCAAAAACGCTGGCTGCTGGTGACCTCGGCTTGGCACATGCCACGCGCCATGTCCAGCTTTGCACAGGCAGGCTGGAATGTGCAGGCGTACCCGGTCGATTTCCGGACCGCTCCCGTGACACCGTGGACCACCTACAGCCTGAACCAAGCTCTGCGAAAGTGGTACCTGGCCTTGCACGAATACGTGGGGTTGTGGGCTTATCGGCTGTTGGCGCTTATGGCGCCACTGCTGCGCGCGCCGTGACCTTCTCGATGCGCCGCCCTTCCAGTTCCAGCACCGTGAAGTGCCAGGCTGCGCAGTCGATGGTTTCCCCCAACGAAGGCAACCGCCCGCTGACCGCCATCAGCAGACCCGACAGCGTGTTGTAGCGGCCACGATCTTCATCGGGCAGGGCATCGATGTCCAGCCGGGCTTTGAGTTCACCCACGGGCATCAGGCCATCGAGCAGCCAGCTGCCGTCGGGCTGCTGGGTTGCCCAGGCCTGGTGCGCCACCTCGGGCTTGAGCTCGCCGGTGATGGCCTCCAACAAATCGTGCGGCGTAATCAACCCCTGCACCACGCCGTACTCGTCCACCACCAGCACCATGCGTGCGGACTGGTTGCGGAACTGTTCGATCAATTCCATGCCGCTGAGGGTCTCCGGCACAAACACGGCGGCCTGGGCCAGCGCCTCGATTTCGCCAACGCTGTCAGGCGCCGTCTGCAGAAGCTTAGCCACGCTGATCACTCCCACCACCTGGTCGAGCGAACCCTTGCAAACCGGATACCAGGAATGGGACTTGCCGCCATCGTTTGCACTGGCCAAGGCCAAGGCTTCGCGCACGCCAAGCGCAGCGTCCATCCAGACGATGTCTTCGCGCGGCAGCATCATGGAAGCCAGGCTGCGGTCATCCAGGTAGAACACGTTACGCACCATCTGGTGCTCGTGCTGCTCGATGATGCCGGCGTCCACCCCCTCTTCCAGGCTGGCGGAAATTTCGGCTTCGGTCACCACGCGGTTGTCAGTGGCATCAATGCGTAGCAGCTTGAGGGTGCCATGCGTGCAGACCGACAAGAGGCGCACAAAGGGGCGCGCCACATCGGCAAACCAGGCCATGGGCCGGGCCAGCACGCGCGCCACCGGTTCCGGGTAGAGCTGCCCGATGCGCTTGGGCACCAGTTCACCAAACAGGATGGTGATGAACGTAATGCTGGTGACCACCAGGGCCGTTGCGGTGATTTCTGACGCCCGGTGCGAGAACGGCAGTACGCGCTGCAGGGCGTGCGCAACCGATTCGCTGAAGGCCGCCTCGCCCACAATGCCGTTGAGCATGCCGATGGAAGTCACACCGACCTGCACCGCAGAGAGAAACTGCGTGGGATGCTCCAGCAACGCCAGTGCCGTTTGCGCACCTCGGTCGCCCGCATCTGCCAAGGCCAACAGGCGCACTTTTCGGCTGGCCGTCAAGGCCAGTTCGGTCATGGCAAACGCGCCGTTAAGCAGCGTCAGCACCACGATCAAGATGATTTCCATGAAACCCGGGCGAGAATGAACACCATGGCACTTTACCTGATCGGCGATGTGCAGGGCTGCGACGGCGCCCTGCAACGCCTGCTCGATACGCTGGACTTCTCCCCCAGCCGCGACACCCTGTACCTGCTGGGCGACCTGGTCAACCGCGGCCCGGACTCGCTGGGCGTGCTGCGCCGCTTGATGCGCTACGGCAGCGCGGCGCAATGCCTGCTGGGCAACCACGACCTGAACCTGCTGGCCGTGGCCCATGGCGTGCGCAACCTGCATCCCAAGGACACCTTGGATGCCATCCTCGGCGCACCCGACCGTGCCGCCCTGCTGCATTGGCTGCGCCACCAGCACATGGCGCTTGCGCTACAACGCGAAAACGGGCCGGTGCTGATGGTGCATGCCGGAGTGCTGCCGCAGTGGACGGCAGCGCAAACCCTGGCGCTGGCGGGCGAAGTGCAGGCCGCTCTGCGAGGCGAACAAGCCGGTGAGCTGCTACGTCACATGTACGGCAACACCCCGGCCGCGTGGGACGACGCCCTGACCGGGCTGGACCGCCTGCGCGTGATCGTGAACGCGCTGACCCGGCTGCGTTTTTGCAGCGCCCAGGGTGTGATGGAGTTCACAACCAAGGAAGGCGCTGGAGCAGCACCCCCCGGCTACATGCCCTGGTTTGATGTGCCGGGCCGCAAGACCGCGGATGTGACGGTGGCGTTCGGGCATTGGTCCACGCTCGGGTGGCTGGGCCGCAGCGACCTGTGGTCGCTGGATACCGGCTGCGTCTGGGGCGGCTACCTGAGCGCCCTGCCCCTGGCCCTGAGCGGACCTCAGTCGATGCAACCCGTGCAGGTGCGCTGCGCGGCAGCGCAACAACCGGGGAGTTAATCGGCCTTGAACAGGGCCGCGACTTTGACTTTGTGCTTGATGTTGGCCGACACGCCCCGTGCCGCAGGTCGCACCGCTGCGGCTTCCCAGCTGGGCTTGTCGCCAGCGGCGGGGGCCGAGGGTTCGTACGGTTTGTCGAAGAACGGGTCGCGCGGCTGCGTAATCGGGCGCGCGTAGTCACTGCGCGAACGCCCCTCGCGTCGCACGCCCCGGCTGTCGTCGCGCCGTTCGCCGCGTTCGCCATCGTGTGCGTACAGCCGCCGACCATCATTGATGCGACCCTGGCGGCGAATGTCGGGCAGGTCTTCATCGAACTCCAGGCTTTCCAGTTCGATCTTGGTTTTGATCAGTTTCTCGATGTCGCTGACCAAACGCGTGTCGTTGCCGCCACCGGCAAAGCTCACCGCCAGACCCGAGGCACCGGCTCGACCCGTGCGGCCAATGCGGTGCACGTAATCTTCGGCGTTAAACGGGATGTCGAAGTTGAAGACGGCGGGCACGTCCTTGATGTCCAGGCCGCGCGCAGCCACGTCGGTGCACACCAACAAGTCCACTTCGCCTTTCTTGAAGGCATCCAGGGCTTTCAAGCGCTCGTCTTGACTCTTGTCGCCGTGCAGGGCTGCTGTCTTGAGGCCATCGCGCTCCAGCGAGCGTGCCAGGCGGGCGCAACCGAGCTTGCTGTTGACGAACACAAAGGCCTGGTTGAGTTCGCGGCTGCGCAGGATCTGGCGCAGGGCATGGCGCTTTTCGTCTTCGGGCACGCTGTAGAAATGCTGCTCCACCGTGGAAGCCGTGGCGTTGGAGCGTGCCACCTCGATGGTGATGGGGTCTTGCAGGTAGCTCTTGGCCAGGCGCTTGATCTCGGGCGAGAAGGTGGCGCTAAACAGCAAGGTGGTGCGCTGCTTGGGAAGAAAAGACAGGATACGCTCCAGATCCGGCAGGAAGCCGATGTCGAGCATACGGTCGGCTTCGTCCAGCACCACATACTCCACCTGGTTGAGCACGGCGTTCTTGGCCTCGATATGGTCCAGCAGACGCCCCGGCGTGGCCACCAGGACTTCGACGCCCTTCTTCAGCTCGATGGTCTGGGGCTTCATGTCGATGCCGCCGAACACCACGGCGCTGCGCAGGTTGGTGTGCTTGCCAAACAGCTTGACTTGCTGGGCCACCTGGTCGGCCAGCTCGCGCGTGGGTAGCAGCACCAGGGCGCGTACGGGATGGCGGGCGGGCGACGTTGATGCGTTTTCGTGCTTGAGCAGACGGTGCAGCAGCGGCAGTGCAAAAGCCGCTGTCTTGCCGGTGCCCGTCTGGGCCGCGCCCATCACGTCCTTGCCGGTAATCACCACCGGAATGGCTTGCGCCTGGATGGGCGTCATGGTCTCGTAGCCCATCTCGGCGATGGCGCGCTTGAGCGGCTCGGCCAGGGGCAGGTTGGCGTACAGCGGCGCCGACGGTGCTGCGTTTTCAGCAGGCGTGGCTGCGGCGGAATGGGAAATGGGTTCGTTCATGCAATGCGGGGTAGGTCACTACCGGACTGGTGTGCTATCTGTCCGATAGCGGGAATGCCCTGACGACGGGGCAGCCTCGCATTATCCCCTACTCGGGGAAATTCGTGAAAATCAGGCTTTGGGCAACGTGACGCCGTGTTGCCCCTGGTACTTGCCGCCGCGGTCTTTGTAGCTGGTTTCGCACACGTCGTCCTTGTCGCTCTCGAAGAACAGTACCTGGGCGCAGCCTTCACCGGCGTAGATCTTGGCGGGCAGCGGCGTGGTGTTGGAGAACTCCAGCGTCACGTAGCCTTCCCACTCGGGTTCAAACGGCGTCACGTTGACGATGATGCCGCAGCGCGCATAGGTGCTCTTGCCCAGGCAGACGGTGAGCACGTTGCGCGGAATGCGGAAGTACTCCATGGTGCGGGCCAGGGCGAAGCTGTTGGGCGGGATGATGCAGACGTCGTCGTTGAAATCGACAAAGCTCTTTTCGTCAAAGTTCTTGGGATCGACCACGGTGCTGTGGATGTTGGTGAATACCTTGAACTCGGGCGCGCAGCGGATGTCGTAGCCGTAGCTGCTGGTGCCATAGCTGATGACCTTGCGTCCATCCACCTGGCGGATCTGGCCGGGCTCGAAGGGTTCGATCATGCCGTGCTCTTGCGCCATGCGGCGGATCCAGCGGTCGCTCTTGATGCTCATGGTGTCTCAACTCCTGGTTGGGGGAGGATTGTAGTCGCTACTAAAACGATAGCGTACTAGTCAACAAATACGGGGGCTTGGGCGCCATTTTCCCGGAATCTGGATAACCAGGCATTTTGCTCCGTGTCCCCCGCCCGCTGCGCGGGCTCCTCCTTTACCTGCGCAAAACACCTGGCTACCCAGACTCCTACGCATTTACTCTGCTAGGCCAGTACCGTGCGCTCGACAACACGGTCATCACCCAGCACGATCAAGGCAAACAGCAACTCATCCAGATTCGATGCCCGTGCCGTACGCCGCGCCAGCAAGGGCGTGGCCTGGGGGTTGAGCACCACAAAATCCGCCTCGCAGCCGGGCAGCAGGTTGCCCACTACCCCATCCAGCCCCAACGCCGCGGCAGCGCCGGCCGTGTGTTGCCACCACAGGTGCTGGGGCGACAGCGACACGCCCGGCTTGGTCTGTCCTTCGCGGCCTGCATAGTAGGCAGCCAGCATGGTGTGAAAGGGGGAAAACGATGTGCCACCGCCGACGTCGCTGGCCAGCCCGTAGCGAAACCCGATGCGATCGGCCCCGGCGTAGTCGAAAAAACCGCTGCCCAGAAACAAGTTACTGGTGGGGCACACCGCTGCGGCGGCGCCGGTGTCGCGCATCAGGGCACGGTCGTGGTCGTCAAAGTGGATGCAATGCGCGTAGACAGCCCGGTTGCGCATGAGGCCAAAGTCGGCATAGGTGGCCAGGTAGCTGCGCGACTGCGGAAACAGCGCGCGCGCCCAGGCGATCTCGTCGCGGTTCTCCGCCACATGCGACTGGACCCACACATCGTTGTAGCGCGCAGCCAACTCTCCCGCGCCGCGCAACTGCGCCTCGGTGCAACTGGGCGCAAAGCGCGGGGTGATGGCGTAGCCCAGGCGGTCCACGCCGTGCCAGCGCTGGATCAGCGATTCGGTGTCGATCAGACTTTGCGTGGTGGCATCGACGCCGCCATGCGCCTGGTTGAGCAAGCTGGCCGGGGCGTGGCGGTCCATCAGGCACAGGCCGGTGATCAGGCGCAGGTGCTGCAGCTGCGCCTGACTGAACAGTGCGTGCACCGACTCGGGGTGGGAGGTGGCAAAGGTCAACGCCGTGGTCACGCCGTTGCGCAGCAGCTCTGCTATGAAAAACGTAGCTACATCATTAGTATATTCGGGGGCTGAGAAGCGATTTTCTTCAGGAAAGGTATAGTGCTCCAACCACGGCAGCAAGCCTTCGGCGGGTGAGCCGATCACGTCCACCTGCGGGTAGTGCACGTGCAGGTCCACAAACCCTGGCGCCAGGATGCGCCCCGGCCAATGCTCAACCGCAATACCAGGGTAGCTCGGCGACAGGGCCGCCCAGGAGCCCACGGCCTGCACCAGCTGCGTGCCAGCGCCGTTGGGGCCGACCACCAGCAGACCGTCTTCCTCGAACAGGGCGCGGGCTGGACCCTCGGCGGGCGGGGCAAACCAGAGGATGGAGGCGCGGTAGGCTTTCATGGGCCGAAGCTTAATCCAAGCCAGGTTACCAACGGTTGCACTTCAGGCCCACCGCCATCGCCCGCGCGCGCTACAGTGCCCACCACCATGCACCACCCTTCTACAACCCCTGGCTGGGGCACGCTGGCGCTGTGCGCCCTGCAAGGCCTGGCGCTCGCCGATGACCACTTCCCTGCCGCTGGCAACCCCCTGGGTAACTGCACCGTGCCGACCCAGGCGACGGCAGAGGACACGTCCAACCCCAGCACCGTCATTGGCAACGGCACTCCTGCCAGTTGCACGGGCGACGCTGTGGTGCAGGGCGTGGCGCGGGGCGGTGTCATCACCTTCAACTGCGGCCCCGATCCGGTGACCATCACGCTGACCCGGCCCGCCAAGATCGTCAACACCACCGGCCCACGCATCGTGATCGACGGTGGCGGCAAGGTCACGCTTAGCGGTGGTGGCACCACACGCATCCTGTACATGAACACCTGCGACCCCGCCCAGGTGTGGACCACCTCACACTGCCAGGACCAGGACCACCCCCAGCTCACCGTGCAGAACCTGACGTTTGTCGACGCCAACGCCAGCGGTGCCGACCCCGACGGCGGGGGGGCCATCTGGGCGCGTGGCGGGCGGCTGAAGGTGGTCAACAGCCGCTTCTTCCGCAACCGGTGCGACGCCACCGGCCCCGATGTGGGCGGCGCCGCCATCCGTGCGTTCAGCCAGTCGCAAAACCTGCCGGTGTATGTGGTGAACTCCACCTTTGGCGGGCGCGCCGATCTGGGCAATGTGTGCGCCAACGGCGGGGCACTGAGTAGCATTGGCGTGTCGTACGCTGTGCTCAACAGCCGCTTCACCCACAACCGGGCCATCGGCCAAGGGGCCAACCCGGCGCGCGCCAACACACCGGGGGGCGGCAGTGGCGGGGCCATTTACAACGATGGCAACAGTTTTCACTTGCAACTGTGTGGCAGCGAGCTCAACAACAACACGGCCACCGAGGGCGGCGGCGCGGTCTTTTTCGTCAGCAACGACCGCACCGGCATGCTGGAGATTGCCGATTCGGTGCTCAGCGCCAACCCCAGTGCGGGTTTTGAGACCGCTGGCCTGCCCGGCATCTTCTACCTGGGCCAGGGCAACCCGCAGGTGAGTGCCTCCACGCTGGACCAGGGCAACACCACCGTGTCGGCCGATTGCGTCTTCAACTGGGGGGAACACCACTACGCCGATCTGCTGTGGCCGGCCTCGGCACGCTCGCAAACCCAGGCCCCGTACTACTACCGCCACTACCCCGGCACCAATAGCTACGTGGGCATTTCCTCACAGGACGACCACCTGCGCTACCTGGGCAGCGCCAGCGGCCAGCAGATGCTGGATCTGGGGCCGATGGCGACGTGGAAGCAGGCCGCGGGCTGCCTGTAGCCCCTGTGCGGTAGCTATGCATTTAATAGCTGCACCGCCTTATTTTACGGGGGCTACCGACCTATTTGTTACTCAAAGGTGTGGACCACCGCATCCAGGCGCTCAATGTAGGCACGCTTTTGCGCGGCATCAATAAAGCTGGCTTCAAAACTGTTGCGCGCCAGCTGGTAGGCGTGGTGCCCTGTCATGCCCAGCGCCGCAAAGGTCTGGGTGAAGTTGGCATTGATGTAGCCGCCAAAGTAGGCCGGATCGTCGGAATTGATGGTGGCCACAATGCCCGCGTCCAGCATGCGAGCGAGGTTGTGCTGCGCCAGCGTCGGGAACACGCACAGCTTCAGGTTGCTCAAGGGGCACACCGTCAGCGGCATGCGGTCCTTGACCAGGCGCTGCATCAGGGCGGCATCGTGGATGGCCTGCACGCCATGGTCGATGCGCTCGGCCTTGAGCACATCCAGCGCGCTCCAGATGTACGCCGGTGGAGCCTCCTCGCCTGCATGGGCCACGATGCGAAAGCCCAGTTCGCGCGCCCGCGCAAACACCTTGGCAAACTTCTCCGGCGGGTGCCCCACTTCGCTGGAAGCCAGGCCAATGCCCAGGATCTTGTCGCGCAGGGGCAGCGCCTCTTCCAGGCAGGCAAAGGCTTCTTCCTCGCTCAAGTGGCGCAGGAAGCACAAAATGAGCGCGGCGGTCATGCCGTGGCGCTGCGGTGCGTCGGCACAGGCGCGGTGCAGGCCGTTGATGACCATGCTGGCGCTCAGACCGTGGCCGGTGTGGGTTTGCGTGTCGAAAAAGATCTCGGCATGCAGGACGTTGTCGGCCTGCGCGCGGGCCAGGTAGGCGTCGGTCATGTCGTAGAAGTCCTGCTCGGTCTTCAGCACCGAGGTGCCCGCGTGGTAGATGTCCAGAAACTCCTGCAGGTTGTTGAACACGTAGGCATCGCGCAGGGCCTGCACACTGGGGTAGGCCAGAGGCACGCCATTGCGCTGGCTCATGGCAAAGATCATCTCCGGCTCCAAGGAACCTTCGATGTGCATGTGCAACTCGGCTTTGGGTATGGCGCGCAGCAGTTCAGGCAGGCGTTCGGGGGCGATGGGGGGTAGATTCATGGGAGTGTTCCAAGCATGGGATGCTGCAGTCTAGGGCCAAGATCTACGCACGATCAAGGCCCCCGCGGCGGCTTAGCGCATGCGCGCCGCTTCTGCCTCCATGCGGTCCACCAGCTGGTTCATCTGGTCCACCACGGCTTGCACCGTCGCGCGCTGGGACAAGTCCACACCGGCCTTGCGCAGCTGCTCCATCGGGTGGTCATTGCCGCCGCTGCGCAGCAATTCCAGGTAGCGCTCGGTTGCCTGCTTCTGCTGCGCCGGACTGCCCGTGGTCATGTCGCCAAACAGCTTGGCCGAGGAGGCAAAGCAGGTGGCGTACTGGTACACGTAGTAGGGCGAGTTGTAGAAGTGCGGGATGCGCGTCCAGGTGTACTTGTAGGCATCGTCCAGGGCGACGGCATCGCCGTAGTACTGCTTGAGCAGGTCGAGGTAGATGTCGTTGAGCACCGCCGCCGTGATCGGCTTGCCCTGCTCCACCAGCTTGTGCGCACGCAGTTCAAAGTCGGCAAACAACACCTGGGTGTAGAAGGTACCCACGATGGAATCCACTGCATGCTGCAGCAGCAGGAAGCGCTCCTTGGGGTCGGTGGTGGTCTTGAGCAGGTGCTCCAGCAGGAAGCGCTCATTGGTGGTGGAGGCCACCTCGGCCACGAAGATGGTGTAGGCCGCCGTGACAAAAGGCTGCTTCTCGTACGACAGCACGGTATGCATGGCATGACCGCCCTCGTGCGCCAGCGTGAAGAGGGCGCTGAGTGTGTCGTTGTGGTTGAGCAGCATGTAGGGCCCCACGCCATACACACCGGCCACGTAGGCACCGGAACGCTTGCCTTCGTTTTCGTACACGTCGATCTGCTGGCCGGACAAGAACTTGGCGTACTTGGCTGCGTACTCAGCACCCAGTGGCGCCACCGATTGCAGCACCGTGGCCTTGCCGTCCTCAAACGGGTACGGGGTATCAGTCTTGAACACCGGGATCGAGCCGTCGTACAGGTGGTATTCCTGCAAGCCCAAAAGGCGCTTGCGCAGCTTGGCATAGCGTTGCAACGGCGCGGTACCGGCGCGCACCGTGTCAACCAGTGTGGACACCACGCCCGTGGGGATGGCATGGCCGTCCAGGGCCGCATCCAGCGTGGTGGGGAAGTTGCGCGCCTGCGCGTTGAACCAACCCTTTTGCAGCACGCCGTTGTAGATGGCAGCGTAGGTGTTGGCATGCGCGGCATAGGTGTTGATGAAGGCATCAAACGCCTTGGCGCGATCGGCCTGGTTGTGGTTGGTCTGCAGGATGGACTGGTAGCTGCCCGGCGTCAGTTGGGTCTCTTTGCCGTCCGACAACGTCACCTTGGGGAACTTGATGTCGGAGGTGGACAGTTCCTGGAACGTGGCCGTGGGCGATTGGGCCAGGCGCGCCGCGTAGGAAAGCAGTTTCTCGCCTTTCTCGTCGAGCACATGCTGCTGCTGACGGTATTGGTCCAGGATGGTGAAGCGGTACGGTGCCAGCGCAGGCGTGGCTTGAATCCACTGCTCCATGGTGGCCTGCGGAATCTGCAGCAACTCCGGCGCAAACCAGGCTGTGGTGGTGCCGAACTTGGCAAATACGGCATTCACACGCTGGAAGCGCCCGGCAATATCCTGGTTGCGCGTGTCCACGTCGCGCTGCAGCTGCGGGTAGCGGTACACCTTGTATTGCAGCATGCCGATGGCATCGAAGGCCTGGTAGGCCTCCAGCACCGACTGTGCACCGTTCTTGAGCGTGCCTTTGCGAGCGGCGAAGGCATCCATCTGGGATTCCAGCGTCTGCATGGCCGCATCCCACGCCTCCCAGTTCGGATAAATCGCGTCAACGCTCCAGCGGTACTGGCTGGCAATTTCGGCGCGCTTTTGCGTGGCGGGCTTGAGGGCGCTGGCAGACCAGGCCGCGCTATGCGACAGCAGCAGCGCACAGGCCGCGGCGGCCAGGGTGGGGGAAAAACGGGTTGTCATCTCGGGTCTCTCTTGTGGTGAAACGATAAAAAAGAGCCGCGGGTAGCGGCTCTTTGCTTAACGAATTTCGCTTCCAAATCATTTGCGTCTAGGCGCGAAGCCGAAGACCGTGCTGTAGCACGGCAAGGCGAAGCAACAACGACACGGATGATTTGAAGCGAAATTACTTGGCGCCGGGGATCTTGCCCTCTACGCCCTTCACGTAGAAGTTCAGGCCGCCCAGGAACTCGTCGGTGGCGACGTCGTCCTTCTTGATCTGCTCCTTGCCGGTGTTGTCAACAATCGGGCCTTTCCAGATCACGAAGCTGCCATCGGCCAGGCCTTTCTTGACTTCTTCCACCTTGGCCTTGGTCTCGGCAGGCACGTCTTCGGCGATGGACACGATGTCGATCGCGCCTTCCTTCACACCCCACCAGGCCTTGCCGGTGGTCCACTTGCCTTCCAGTGCGTCACGCGTGGCCTTGATGTAGTACGGACCCCAGTTGATGATGGAGGACGCCAGGTGGGCCTTGGGGCCGTAGGCGGTCATGTCGGAATCCCAGCCAAAGGCGCGCTTGCCTTTTTCTTCGGCGGTCTTCAGCACCGCAGCCGAGTCGGTGTTCTGAAACAGCACATCGGCACCGCCGTTGATCAGGCTGGTGGCGGCTTCGGTTTCTTTCGGTGGGTTGAACCATTCGTTCACCCACACCACCTTGGTCTTGATCTTGGGGTTGCTGCTTTGTGCACCCAGCGTGAAGCTGTTGATGTTGCGGATCACTTCGGGGATTGGCACCGAGGCCACCACACCCAGCGTGCCGCTCTTGCTCATCTTGCCTGCAATTACACCAGCCATGTAGGCGCCTTCGTAGGTGCGGCTGTCGTAGGTGCGCATGTTCTCGGCGGTCTTGTAGCCGGTGGCGTGCTCGAACTTCACATCCTTCACATCGGCAGCGATCTTGAGCATAGGCTCCATGTAGCCAAACGTGGTACCGAAGATGAGCTTGTTGCCGTCGGCGGCCATCTGGCGAATCACGCGCTCGGCATCGGCCGACTCGGGCACGCTCTCCACGAACGAGGTCTTGATCTTGTCGCCAAACTCTTTCTCCAACGCCTTGCGCCCGTTGTCATGCGCAAAGGTCCAGCCACCGTCGCCCACCGGCCCCACGTAGGCAAAGGCGATCTTCAGCGGTTCGGGCTTGGGTGCTGCAGCGGTGGCTGCGGGCGCCGGTGCGGGCGCGGGAGCCTCTTCCTTCTTGCCGCAGCCCACCAGGGCGGCACCGGCCACCGCAGACAAAGCGGCCACTTTCAACAAGGCGCGTTTTTGGATATCGGTCATGGAAATTCCTTCGTGAACATGGAGCTGGCACAAACCAGGGCCCCTGAACAGCAACACTCAGGAGCCTGGATAAAACGGTTTCCCAATGGAAGCGGGCATGTTAATACGAATCCAATTCGGGTTGCGGGAGATCAAGGCGAGCACTCCGATGGTGGCCAAGTAGGGCAGCATGCTGAGCAATTGGCTGGGCATCTCCACCCCCGTGCTTTGCAGATGAAACTGCAACATGGTCACACCGCCAAACAGGTACGCCCCCAGCAACACGCGCACGGGCCGCCAGGTGGCAAAGGTGGTCAGCGCCAGCGCAATCCAGCCCTTACCCGCCACCATGCCCTCCACCCACAGCGGCGTGTACACCACCGAGATATAGGCACCGGCCAGGCCGCACAGCGCGCCGCCCGCCACCACCGCACCCAGGCGAATCCAACGCACGGGGTAACCCAGCGCATGGGCCGATTCCGGGCTCTCGCCCACACTGCGCAGCACCAGCCCCGCACGCGAGCGGTAGAAGAACCACACCAGCGCCACCGTCAAGGCCATCGCCCCATAGGTCAGCGGGTGCTGGCGAAACAGCGCAGGCCCCAGCACGGGCACGTCGGCCAGGCCGGGAATGGCAAAGCGGATGCGCTCGGGCAAGCGTTCCTGCAAATAGCCAATGCCCACAAAGGCCGAGAACCCGCCCCCAAACAGGCTCAGGGCCAACCCGGTGGCGTATTGGTTGGTGTTGAGCCAGATCACCAGGACCCCAAACACCGCAGCCAACAAGGCGCCCACACCCATGCCCGCAAGAAAACCCAGTACATCGCTGCCGCTGTGCACCACGGTGGCAAAACCGGCAATGGCGGCGCACAACATCATGCCTTCGGCCCCCAGGTTGACCACCCCGGCCTTTTCATTGATGAGCAGGCCCAACGAGGCCAGGGCCAGCACGGTGCCCGCGTTCAAAGTAGCTGCCACCAGCAGCGCGTAGGCTTCCATCAAGCACCTTCCTTCGCCGGGCGCGGACCCACCCAGCGCAGCCGGTAGTTAACCAGCGTATCGCAGGCCAGCAGGTTGAACAGCAGCAAGCCCTGGAACACGCCGGTAAGCGACTTGGGCAGGCCCAGGCGCGACTGCGCCAACTCGCCGCCGATGTAGAACATGCTCATCAGCAGCGCCGAAAACACCATGCCCACCGGGTGCAGCCGCCCCACAAAGGCCACGATGATGGCGGCAAAACCGTAACCGGCAGGCACGTAGGGCGTGAGCTGGCCAATGGGCCCGGCCACCTCCAGCGCCCCGGCCAAGCCCGCCAGACCGCCCGACACCAGCAGTGCCGTCCACAGCGCGCGCCGCGCGGAAAACCCGGCATAGCGCGCCGCAGCCGGGGCCAGGCCACCCACCTGCTGGGCAAACCCGGCACGCGTGCGAAACAGGAACACCCAGGACAGCGCCACGCCCACCAATGCAAGCACCAGGCCCAGGTGCACGCGCGACCCTTGCATGAGTTTGGGAATGCGCGCCACTGCCTCGAAGGTCTTGGTTTGCGGAAAGTTGTAGCCCTGCGGGTCTTTCCACGGGCCAAATACCAGGTAGCCCAGCACCTGCACGGCCACGTACACCAGCATCAGGCTCACCAGGATCTCGTTGGCATGGAAACGGTCGCGCAGCAAGGCGGTCAGGCCCGCCCAGGCCATGCCACCGGCCACCCCGGCCAGCAGCAGCGCCAGCACGATCCAGCCGCCCGTGGTCTTGTCGGCCAGCAAGGCCACGCCGCTGGCGGCAATGGCGCCCAGGATGTACTGGCCCTCGGCGCCGATGTTCCACACGTTGGAGCGAAAGCACACGCCCAGTCCCAGCGCAATCAGCAATAGCGGTGTGGCTTTCACCAGCAGTTCGCCCACGGCGTAGCTGCTTTTGATGGGCTCCCAGAAAAAGACTTGCAGGCCGCGCACCGGGTCTTTGCCCAGCAAGGCAAACATGAGCAGCCCCATGCCCACCGTAACCAGCAGCGCCAGGATGGGGGATGCGAAGGTCCAGAAGCGCGACACTTCGGGCCGTGCTTCAAGCTTGAAGCTAGCCATGCGCCACCTCCGCAGGGGTGGCGGTGTCGGCCTGCCACAGTCCGCTCATCCAGGTGCCGATTTGCTCCACCGAGGTCTGCGCCACCGCCACCGAGGGCGACAAGCGCCCGCGCGCCATCACGAGCATGCGGTCACACACTTCAAACAATTCGTCCAACTCCTCACTCACTACCAGCACCGCGCAACCAGCGTCGCGCAGGGCCAAAATTTCGCCGCGAATCTGCGCCGCTGCGCCCACGTCCACGCCCCAGGTGGGCTGCGACAGGATTAACAGCTTGGGGCGGGCATCGATCTCGCGCCCCACGATAAACTTTTGCAAGTTGCCCCCCGACAGCGACTTGGCCAGTGCCATGGGCCCGTGCGCCTTCACACGAAACTGCGCAATCAGCCGCTGGGCGTGGCTGCGCAGGGCACCCAGCCGCACCCAGCCACCGGCCAGGTGTGGTGCGGTCAGCGCCTCGGTGCGGGTCAGCAGCAGGTTGTGCGCCAAGCTCAGCGTGGGCACAGCACCGCGGCCCAAGCGTTCCTCGGGTACAAAGTGCAGGCCCAGCTTGCGCCGACGCCCAGGGTGCAGGTGCGACACATCCACGCCGCCCAAGTGAATGCTGCCCGTGGGGGCGCGGTCGTCCTCGCCCGACAAGGCATAGAGCAATTCCTTTTGCCCATTGCCCGACACCCCGGCGATCCCCACCACTTCGCCCGCACGCACCTGCAGCTGCACGTCGTCCAGGTCCACGCCGAACTGGTCCTCGCGCGCCAGGCGCAAGCCCTGCACGCGCAGCACCACCTCGCCCACATGCGCGCTGGCACGCTGCAAGGTGGGCGGTTCGGCGCCAATCATCAGGCGCGACAGGGAAGCGTTGGACTCTTGCTGCGGGTTGCACACCCCGGTGACCTTGCCCCCGCGCAGCACGGTGCAAGCGGTGCAGAGTTCGCGAATTTCATGCAGCTTGTGGCTGATATAGAGAATGCTGCAGCCCTCGCTGGCGAGCTGCTTGAGCACCACAAACAGCTTCTCCACCGCTTGCGGCGTAAGCACCGAGGTGGGCTCGTCCAGGATGAGCAGTTCCGGGCGCGTCAGCAGCGCGCGGATGATCTCCACCCGCTGCATCTCCCCCACGCTCAGGGTGTGCACCGGACGCGCCGGGTCCACGTCCAGCCCGTATTCGGTGGCCTTGGCCACGATGGCTGCAGTCACCTGATCGAGCGTGGTGCGGTTCAACCCCAGCCACACGTTTTCGGCCACCGTCATGGTGTCAAACAGGTTGAAATGCTGGAACACCATGCTGATACCGTTGGCCCGCGCGTCTTTGGGGTTACGGATATGCAGGGGCTGGCCGTTGAGCAGCACGGTGCCAGCGTCGGGCTTGACCGAGCCGTAGATGATCTTCATCAGCGTGGACTTGCCCGCACCGTTTTCGCCCAGCACGGCGTGGATCTCGCCGGGCATGACCGTCAGCCCCACGTCGCTATTGGCCACCACGCCGGGGTAAGCCTTGGTAATACCGGTCAACTGAAGTCGGGGAACTGCCATGCACCGACTTTACACGCTCCCACGCCCTGCAGCGCCGCTGCGCATGTACCCACGGCGGCAAGTTGTGGTCTATGCTTGCGGGCATGAACGACCTGCGATTTCTGCGCCGTGGCACGGTCGTGACCGTGCCCAACGTCCCCCCCAGCCGCACCCTGCTGGAGGTGCTGCGCGAAGACCTGCATTGCACCGGCACCAAGGAAGGCTGCGGCGAGGGCGATTGCGGGGCCTGCACCGTCGTGGTGGGAGAAGCGGTGGATGGCCAGCTGCAGCTGCGCGCCATCAATGCCTGCATCCGGCTAGCGCATTCGGTCAACGGGTTGGCGCTGTGGACTGTGGAGGACTTGTCATCCGATCCTACGGGTCTGCATCCGGTGCAACAGGCCCTGGTGGACCACCACGCCTCGCAATGCGGCTTCTGCACCCCTGGCTTTGCCATGAGCCTGTTTGCGCTGTACCACGCCACCCCAGCCGGGTGCTGCGCCAGCCGTGACCAAGCGCAACAGACGCTGTCGGGCAACCTGTGTCGCTGCACCGGCTACCGCCCGATTCTGGATGCAGCGCAGACCATGGGCACGCTGGCGCCCGTGCCACTTAACGCCGCCGAGTTGCTATCAAAGTTAGAGCACCTTCACCAGCAATATCGGGGGCTAGGGGCCGATTTAGCTTATATGTTGCCCGCCAGCCTGGCCGAGCTGCTGGCCCTGCGTGCGCGCCACCCCCAGGCGCAGCTGGTGGCCGGTTGCACCGATGTCGGCCTGTGGGTAACCAAGCAACTACGCGACTTTCCCCGCATCCTGGACCTGAGCCGCGTGGCCGAGCTGCGCCGCGTGGAACACTACCCCAACCACCTCGCCATCGGTGCCGCGGTGACGCTGACCGACGCCTTTGCCGCCCTGGTAGCCGACCGCCCCGAGCTGGCCGCCTTCACCAACCGCTTTGCCGGCATGCCCGTGCGCAACAGCGGCACGCTGGGCGGCAACGTCGCCAACGGCTCGCCCATTGGGGACTCCATGCCGTTGCTGATCGCGCTGGGTGCCAGCGTGGTGCTGATGCGCCACACCGCACACGGCCCACGCCACCGCGAACTGGCGCTGGAAGACCTGTACACCGGCTACCGCCAGAACGTGATGGCAGCCGATGAGGTGCTGGCCTGGATCAAGGTGCCCAAGGCGCTGCCCAACCGCACCGGTGCCACCGAAATCGCCCACGCCGCTGGCGTGCAGGAACGCGTGTGTGCCTACAAGGTCTCCAAACGCCAGGAAGACGACATCTCCGCCGTGGCCCTGGTGCTGCGCCTGGAGCTGGCGCAGGGGCGCGTTCGCCACGCATCTATCGGCGTGGGCGGCGTGGCCGCCACCCCGGCACGCGCCCGCCGCACCCAAGCCGCGCTGCAAGGCCAACCCTGGACGCTAGACACCATCCGAGCCGCGCAGGCCGTGCTGCGCGACGAGTTCAATCCACTCACCGACCTGCGCGCCAGCGCCGACTACCGCCGAACCGTGCTGACCAATCTGCTGAAGCGTGCCTGGCAGGAAAGCAACGGCGCTGGTGAGGGCCTGCGGGCGAGCTGCGGCGTAGGTTTATTGGGGTCGGATTCCAATTTCCATGCAAAGCACCCGCCAGGGACGCCCGAAGTGCGGTGGAAATTGGACTCTGACCCCAATAAACCGGGGCACACCACAGAATCGCCACCCCACGAAAGCGCAGTAGCCCAAGTCCGCGGCGAAGCCCGCTACATCGACGACATCCCCGAAACCCAGGGCACGCTGTTCGCTGCCCCCATCCTCTCCACCGTCGCTCACGGCCAGTTACGCGGCATCGACACCGCGCCCGCCCTGGCCCTGCCCGGCGTAGTGGGCGTAGTGCTGGCGTCGGACATCCCCGGCGACCCCGTCCTGGCCGCCTTCGCGCACGACGAACCCATCTTTGCCCAAGACACGGTGCAATACCAAGGCCAGGTGGTTGGCCTGGTCGCGGCCCGCAGCGCGCAGCAGGCCCGCCGCGCCGCACGCGCAGTGCAGCTGGACATTGCACCCCTACCTGCCATTCTGAGCGTGGACGACGCCCTGGCGGCAGAAAGCTACGTGCTGCCACCCGTATTTGTGCGCCGCGGCGATGCCGATGCCGCCCTGGCCCAAGCCCCGCACACCCTGCACGGCTCGCTCACCATTGGGGGGCAAGAGCATTTCTATCTGGAAGGCCAGATCGCTTACGCCCTGCCGCAGGAGCAGTCCCAATGGCTGGTACACAGCAGCACCCAGCACCCCGGCGAGGTGCAGCACTGGGTAGCCCACGCCCTGGGCGTGGACAGCCATGCCGTGCGCGTGGAGTGCCGACGCATGGGCGGTGGCTTTGGCGGCAAGGAAACCCAGGCTGGCCATGTGGCGGTATGGGCGGCGCTGGCTGCCAACAAGTTCCGTTCCCCGGTCAAGCTGCGCCTGGACCGTGACGACGATTTCCTCATCACCGGCAAGCGCCACCCCTTCCAGCACCGCTACACCGTGGGCTTTGACGCCACCGGACGCCTGTGCGGGCTCAAATTGCAGATGGCGGCCAACTGCGGCTTCAGCGCCGACCTGTCCGGCCCCGTGGCCGACCGCGCCGTCTTCCACGCCGACAACGCCTACTACCTGCAGGATGTGGAAATCGCCTCCTACCGCTGCAAAACAAACACCCAAAGCCATACCGCATTTCGCGGCTTTGGCGGGCCGCAGGGCGTGATCCTGATCGAGGCCATTCTGGGCGACATCGCCCGCCGCCTGGGCCTGGACCCGCTGGCCGTGCGCAAGCGCAACCTCTACAGCGACGAACCCGCAGGCACCAGCGGCGCGCGGCGCAACACCACCCACTACGGCATGCCGGTAGAAGATAACACCCTGCCCCAGTTGCTATCACAATTAGAGCAGTCATCCGAGTATTTACGGGGGCTACGAGACGTTTTTGCTTGGAATGCCAGCCACGGCACCAAAAAGCGCGGCCTGGCCCTGACGCCGGTCAAGTTTGGCATCAGCTTCACTGCAACCCTGTTCAACCAGGCCGGGGCGCTGGTGCACGTGTACACCGACGGCAGCGTGCAGGTGAACCACGGCGGCACCGAAATGGGCCAGGGCCTGAACACCAAGGTGGCGCAAATCGTGGCCGCCGAATTGGGCATACCGGTGGCGCGCGTGCTGTGCACGGCGGCCGACACCAGCAAGGTGCCCAACGCATCGGCCACCGCTGCCAGCGCGGGCACCGACCTCAATGGCCGCGCGGCCCAATTTGCCGCCCGCAAGGTACGCAACAACCTGGCCGCCTTTGTGTGCGGGCTGGACGGCTGCGGTGCCGGTGCCATCCGCTTCGAAGGTGGGCTGGTGATCTCGCCCAAAGCCACGCGCCGCTTTGACGACGTGGTAGGCCAGGCCTACGCCAACCGCATCCAGCTATGGAGCGACGGCTTCTACCGCACGCCCAAGATCCACTACGACAAGACCACCCTCACCGGCCGACCCTTCTACTACTTTGCCTACGGTGCCGCTTGCACCGAAGTGGAAATCGACACCCTCACCGGCGAAAGCAAGGTCTTGAAGGTGGACATCCTGCACGACGTGGGCCGCAGCATCAACGCCGCCCTGGACATCGGCCAGATCGAAGGGGCCTTTGTGCAAGGCATGGGCTGGCTCACCACTGAGCAACTGGTGTGGGACGAACAAGGCCGCCTGGCCACCCACGCCCCCAGCACCTACAAGATCCCCACCGCAGGCGACGTGCCCAAACACTTCAAGGTGGAGCTATGGCCCGAACCCAACCGCGAAGACAACGTCGGCGGCAGCAAGGCCGTAGGCGAGCCCCCCTTCATGCTGGCTATCAGCGTGTTTGAGGCGCTGCGCGACGCGATCGCGCAGGCGCGCGGGGATGGGATGCCGGTACAGCTGGAGGCGCCGGCTACGCCGGAGCATGTGTTGCGGGCGCTGACTGGGTAATGGCAAGTATGGACGCAAAGCTGCTGTTCGCATTGGCTAGCGCACCGCGATTCGCCGCACGGCCGAAAGCTGACCTTCAGATTGGAGAGCAGTCGCTCAGCGTTGCAATTCACCGACGCAAAGCGTCCGGTGGTAAACCTGTTAGCCGATGAGCTTGTCATACTCGCCATACGACATTCCAGAGCCCGGCCCATTTATCGGCCCGCGCGGAAAAACGACGAACGGAACTACCAAAAGCTTGCGCGCTGGGCGCTGCAGCAGTTGGAGCGGCGCGGAGGCACTACGCCCATTCGGTAGTGCGGGGGCTTTGTAGCTTGCAGGCTTTCCCAGCAGCGCGGCTTACGCAGACCATCACGCCTTATTAAGCAGCGCTTGGCGTTGTGCGCGCTTCTTTGCACGGCTGATCGTCACCCTATGGCGAAGTGAGGCGGCGAATGGTCAGCGCGCAGCGCTGGTCGATAAGCGTGACGATCTGATCGATGACGGGATGGCTGTAGCCTTGGCTCAGGAAACGGGCTTGGGTTGCGCGGGCCAGGCCTGGCAGGCGCTTGGCAATGTCCAGGACGCGCTTTTTGACCTGTGCGGGTGACAGGGCCGCCTCGTTGGCAAACTGGTCCCAATGCCGCACCATCACTTCCGAGAACTTGTATTTGCTGCCAATCTTCATGGCCATTTTGTCGGTCAGCGTGGGATAGACGGCGGTGCACAGCGCGTCATACAGCGGTGCCAGCACCGTACCCGCCGGTGTGTACAGCAGCGAGAAGTTCTTACCGTGGGCATCGTGGTTGCCCGTGAGCGCGTTGAAAACGACGTAGTCCAGCAGTTTGAGCGTGTGCGGTGCACTGGGGCGGGTGGCGCTGCGCAAGAGTGCAAATGCCTGAGCCAGACCCGGCCCGC
Source organism: Rhodoferax sp. (assembly GCA_046348185.1). Taxonomy (GTDB): domain Bacteria; phylum Pseudomonadota; class Gammaproteobacteria; order Burkholderiales; family Burkholderiaceae_C; genus Allorhodoferax. The sequence continues at coordinate 1,532,739 of JAXMER010000013.1, forward strand.
CTTCGTTTTGGTATTTGTGCTCGGGAACGATCCCCAGCGCCTGGCAAAAGTCTTCCTGGTGCAGACGCTGGCCCAGTGCCGTCGTAGCGCCGGGTCGCCCCGAGGCAGGCGCGGCCCCCACTGGGGCAAGAGCGTGTCGGTCATAACGCTCGACCAGCAGGTAGTGGCGCTGCTCGGAACCGTCGGCGTTGGCCTGGATCTGGGTGCGGGCAACGTCCAGCTTCAAGGCACCAGCCACTGCCATGCAAAAAGCCTCATTGAACACACTGCCATCAATTCCAGCAATGGGCGGCTTGAGGATGTGGGTGCTGGGTGAGTCATTCAGCGGCAGGCCAATGCAGACACCGTCTGCAGCCAGCACCACGGGCAGCTTGTCTTGTGCGCCTGCCAGCGAAAGGCGCAAGCTGTCTTCGCCCGCACGCATGGGGCGCAGGGGCATTTCATCCAGCACCTGGAGCAGATGCGCTTGGTCCAGCCAGCGCACGGCAGGCGGCGCATCGATGGCGTGAGGAAGTTGGCCCACCTCCAGCAAAGTAACGGCACCGGCACATTCACCACCCAGGCTGTCGAGCAAGGCGTAGTCGTTTTGGGTGGAAACGTGTAGGGTTTTGGCGATCTGCTTTCGCTTGCGGCCTTCGGGCAACAGCCCGGCAAAGAATGGGCGGGTGGCGCGGTCGTCAAAGGGTTCGGGTCGGATGGGCAGCGATTGGGACAACGGCGTGCTTGCTTGCGGGGCATAGGCGAATTGGAGCCGACCTACCACTTGCGACAAGGAGCCAATGTGCGCGCCCGACAGCCAGACTTCCAGGTGGCGCGCCATATCAGGCCAATCCTTCCACAGCCAAACGACCACCCAGGGCCTGCAATACCTTCAGCAGGGTTTCCAGCCGAACCGTGGGTTTGCCAGCCTCCAATTCCACAATGAAGCGCACGCCCACCCCCGCAGCCAACGCCAATTGAGGCTGGGTTAAACCAAGCTTGTTGCGGGCCGCCAAGACGGCTACACCCAAAGCTTGCGGCGAGTTCGTAGGTGTGATGTCCATAAAATTTCCTGCTCGGGAGATTATTGCCAACAAGCCAGGACCATGCAAGAAAACTTTCCCGATTGGGAAATTTATCCACTTCTTGGCCGCATCCTCCTGAAACTTTCCCGAACGGGAAATAGACACAAGCGCCCGCCCGCGATGCGACAAACGCTGTCCCCGCCGTGGGCACTACACTGCAGGTTTCCCCGTTTTTCCAACGCCGATGAACCACCCCCTTCACCGCCGCACTTTGCTCAGCGCCGTCGGCCTGAGCGCCCTGCCCTTGGCCGCATGGGCAGCGGGCAAGCTACCCATGCGCATCTCCACCGCAGCGGTGCCCGACGACTGGCACGCCAAGATGTGGACTGTGTTCAAGGACGCGTTGGACAAAAGCGCGCCCGGCGAATTCGATGTGCAGATCAACCTCAACGCCAGCCTGTTCAAGCAGGGTGCCGAACCCGCCGCCATGGCGCGCGGCAACCTGGAACTGGCCACGGTGTCGGCGTTTGACATTGCCAAGCAGGTGCCCGAGTTCTCTATCTTCACCGCGGGTTACATGGTGCGCGACCCAGCGCAGCAGCAGAAGATTTTCAACGGACCCATCGGTGCCGAGCTGTTCAAGAAGGTGGCCGAGAAGATGGACATCACCGTGCTGGCCACCTGTTACTACGGAACCCGCCAGCTCAACCTGCGCGAGGCGCGCACGGTGCGCACCCCGGCCGACCTGAAGGGCCTGAAGCTGCGCATGCCCGGCTCCAAGGAGTGGCTGTTCCTGGGCGACGCGCTGGGTGCCAGCGCCACGCCACTGGCCTTTGGCGAGGTGTACCTGGGCCTGAAAACCGGCACCATCGACGCGCAGGACAACCCCCTGCCCACCACGCGCGCGGCCAAGTTCTACGAGGTTACCAAGCAGGTTGTGCTGACCGGGCATCTGGTGGACAGCCTGTTCATTGCCATTTCCAACAAGCGCTACCGCGCGTTGGGTCCCGCGCAACAGCAAAAGCTGGTGCAGGCTGCGCAGGCGGCGGCCAGCTACAACAACGACAACCGTCTGAAGGAAGAGGCACAGCTGTTGGAGTTCTTCAAGAAAGAAGGGCTGCAGCTAACGCAACCCGATGTCGAGGCGTTTCGCAAGTCGGTGCAGGCAGCCTACCAGGCGTCGGACTACGCCAAGGTGTGGCCGCAGGGCTTGGCTGAACGCATCAACGCTACGCGCTGATGGCCTGGCTTACGCGGTTGCTGCAGCTGGCCCATGCAGTGGGCGGCCTACTCTTTCTGACGCTGTTTGGCGTGTTCCTGGTGCAGATTGGCGCGCGCTTTGGCCTGAACCAGCCCCTGCCTTGGACGGATGAACTGGCGGTGGTGCTGTATGTATGGGTGATTCTGTGGGCCGCCGCCTTCATGGTGCCCGCGCGCGAGCATGTGGTGTTTGACTTGGTGTGGAACAGCGTGGGGCGGCGTACGCGCCAGGCCATGGCGGTGACCGGGCATTTGCTCTTGGGCACCTTGGCGCTGGTGGGTTTGCCGGCCACATGGGACTATGTGCAGTTCATGCGCCGTGAAAGCACACCCGTGCTGGGCGTGCCATTCATGCTGGTGTTTCTGCCGCTGGTGCTGGTGGTGCTGGCCCTGGTGGTGCGCAGCGCCTGGGGCGTGTGGCGCGCCGTTACCGGCCACGACCTGGATGCCGAGGTGCGTACGCAATGAACCTGGCGCTGGGAAGTCTGGTAGCGGTGCTGCTTGCGGGCATGCTGCTGCGCATGCCGATCGGGTTTTCCATGCTGGCCAGCGGTTTTGCCTACCTGCTGGTAAGCAAGCAGGACCTGGGGTTGGTGGCCGAGCAGGTGGGCAATGGGCTGTACAACAGCTACGTACTGCTGGCCGTGCCCATGTTCGTGTTTGCCGCCAACATCATGAACGCGGGTACGGTGAGCGAACGGTTGTTTGATTTCTGCCGCATTCTGGTGGGGCGGCTGCGTGGTGGGCTGGCGCAGGTGGACATTCTGGTGAGCGTGGTTTTTTCGGGTATGAGCGGCAGCGCGATTGCCGATGCGGCAGGTCCGGGTCTGGTGACCATTCGCCAGATGCTCAAGAAACCCGAGTACACGCGCGGCTTTGCCGGTGCCGTGGTGGTAGCCAGCGCCACCCTGGGCCCCATCATTCCGCCCAGCATTCCGATGGTGATTTATGCCCTGGTTTCGGGCGCGTCCGTGGGGGCTCTGTTCCTGGGCGGGGTCGTGCCCGGTTTTCTGATGGCGGCACTGATGATGGCCGTGGTGCACATCATCGCGGTGCGACGCAACATGCCGCGCGACGAACCGGTGCCGCGCAGCGAATGGGCAGGTCTGGCCATGCGAGGCGCACTGCCGCTGTCCATGCCGCTGGTGCTGCTGGGGGGCATTTATTCGGGTGTTTTTACGCCCACCGAGGCGGCTGCCGTGGCTGCGCTGCATGCGCTGGTGCTGGCGGCGTGGGTGTTTCGTGCGCTGAACTGGCGCGCCTTCTGGGCGGTGGTGCTGGAGTCCACCCGCGCCAGCGCCGTCATCACCCTGATACTGGCCGGATCGTTCATGCTGAACTACGCCTTTACCAGCGAAGGCGTACCGCAAACGCTGGCGCAATGGGTGCAAGGCATGCAACTGGGGCCGACGGCGTTTCTGTTGCTGGTGAACCTGCTGTTTCTGGCGCTGGGCTGTTTTCTGGATGTATCGGTGCTGCTGCTGGTCTTTGTGCCCATGCTGCTGCCCACCGCGCGCCTACTGGGCATTGACCTGGTGCACTTTGGCGTGCTGGTGGTGCTGAACATGATGATCGGCCTCATCCACCCACCCTTTGGCATGCTGCTGTTTGTGACCAAGGCGCTTACGGGCATACCCATTGGCGAAATGGTGCGCGAGGGATGGCCGTTCTTGGTGATGCTGTTGCTGCTGTTGCTGGCCCTCACCCTCTACCCACCGCTGGTACTGTGGCTGCCCCACGCCTTGGGCTACCAGACCGCCTGACCCCCGTTCAGGCGATGCCGCACTGACACGGGTTGCTGGGACCAGCCAGGGTGCGCAAGCCCACCGGATCGACCAGGTTCAGCACGCGCCCGGAGCCGCTGATCAAGCTGCGCTCGCGCAGGTGGCGCAGCACACGTGACAGAGTTTCCGGTGCAATGCCCAACTGGGCGGCGATGGCGCGCTTGCGCGTTTGCAGGTGCACCCGACAGCCACCCTTGTCGCTGGCCTCGGCGTGGCTCAGTAGCCACTCAGCACAGCGCGCCTCGGCATCCTTGGCCAGGCGGCTCACGGCCAGATCGGTTTGCTGGTGGTGGGCACGCGCCATGTCGCGCAGCAGATCACGCACATCTGCGGGGCAGGCCAGCAGGTGATGCAGAAATTCAGGTACGGTCACGCGGCGCAGTTGCACCGGGGTCTGGGCCACGGCGTCGACCGAACAAGGCACACCCAGGATGGCGCCATTTACCTCAATCCAGGCCGGGCCCTGAACGGTGCCCAACTGGTGTTCGATAACCGGGCCATTTGGCCCCTCCCCCAGCACGCCCAGCACGACTTGCCCCATTTCCAGGAACAAGACATCGGAGGACGACTGCGCACGGCGCAGCAATACCGACCCCGCCGGAACCTTTTCGACCGGGCGCTCCGTCAGCAAGGATTGAATGTCAAGCATGGCCAGAACTTTGCCCCGACTGCCGCCTGCGGATATTGAGCAATATCAATACTCATACGCATACACCAAATGCAACAACATGCAACGCCGCAATGCAACCCAATGGTTGCCTTCAGGTGGGCTCGGTGTCAGGCTGGGCGCCTCGTTCTTCGGCGTAGCGCGCCTTGATGATCAGCATTTCGGGCAATGCCGACTTGAAGGCAGGCACCACTGCGGGGTCAAAGTGTGCGCCAACGCCCTCGTCTATGGCCGCAACGGCAGCCTCCACGGTCCAAGCGGGCTTGTAGGGGCGCTGCGAGGTGAGTGCATCAAACACATCGGCCACGGCGACGATGCGCCCAAACAGCGGGATAGCCTCGCCGCGCAGCTGGTGGGGATAACCGCTGCCATCCCATTTTTCATGGTGTGTCAAGGCCACCTCCCGCGCAGCCTGCAGCAGCGCGTTGCTGTCCTGTCCCAGGATGTCGGCCCCCATGACCGGGTGCTTGCGCATGATTTCCCACTCGGATTCGTCGAGCTTGCCCGGCTTGAGCAGGATATGGTCGGGGATACCGATCTTGCCCAGGTCGTGCATGGGCGCTGCTTGAAACAGCAGATCCACATTGGCCGCACCCAGGCCATACGCCTGAGCCGTGAGGCGGGCATAGTGGCTCATACGAATGACGTGGTTGCCGGTTTCGTTGTCCTTGAACTCGGCTGCCCGACCCAGGTGGTGAATGATCTGGCGGCGCGTGCTTTCGAGTTCGGCGGTGCGTTCGCCCACCATGCGCTCCAACTCGCGTGTCTGGTCGTACAGGGCCAGGTGCGTACGCACGCGCGCCAGAACGATGGGCGGGCTGACCGGTTTGGTGATGTAGTCCACAGCCCCCAGTTCCAGGCCGTGGCGCTCGTCATCGATTTCGTCCATACCGGTCACAAAGATGACGGGGATGCGTCGGGTGTCGGGGTTTTGTTTGAGACGCGCACAAACGCCATAGCCGCTGATGCCGGGCATCATCACGTCCAGCAGGATCAGGTCGGGCTTGTGCTCGCCAAAGGCGATTTTCAGGGCACGCTCGCCGTTTAGGGCTACCTTGGTGCGGTAGAAAGGGCGCAGCACCTCGGTGAGCACGTCGATGTTCTCCGGCGCGTTGTCCACCACCAAGACGGTGGGCTGCGAAGAAACGATTGCCTGTGCAAGTTCGGTCATGGCGTACTCCCGCTGATTCCAAGCTCTACATGCAGGGTTTGTGCTACTGCCTGCAAGGTGTCGAATGCGGCTTCAAAATCATAGGTGTCCAGCGCATGCGCCAATGCGGCCCCGGACTGCGCATGGCCCAGCTGAACCAGACGCTGCGCCACACTATGGCCGCAGCGTGATGCGTCGGAGTCGTCTTCCTGCAGCAGCGCCGCCAGGGAGGCAATGTCAGCGTGCAGGGTGGCCTGGTCCACGGGTACCGTGGCGCCGTAAGACACGGCTTCGCCCGCTACAAAAACAGATCCGGTCGTCGCCAGTGCCTCGCGAATGCGCTGAGCCAGTGTTGCCATGTCGCACAGCAAGACAGGCATGGCGCCAACCAGTACCGCATGCGTGCCCGCTTTGGCGGCGTGTTCCACCTCCAAGGCCAAGGCTTGCAGCGCCACGGCACCAATATTGCCAGCCAGCCCTTTTAGCGTATGGGCCTCGGCCGCCACGGCGGGAAAGTCTTGCGCGCGCATGGCCTGAGCCAAGCGCGTGGCGGTGGGATGCTGCTGCTGCGCAAACTGGCCCATGAGTTTGCGCAGCAGCACCGTATTGCCACCCAGGCGCTGCAGGGCCTGGGTCAGGTTCAAGCCCTCCACAGCAGACAGCCCCTTCGGCTGAGGCGGAGGTGGCTCTACGGACTCAGGCATCGTCGCAGGAACCTGTGCCACAACGGGCGTGCGTGGCGTAACCCAGCGGGCCAGCGTGGTAAAGAGCTGCTGCATGTCGATGGGCTTGCCAATGTGGTCGTTCATGCCGGCCGCTAGGCACAGCTCGCGATCGCCACTCATGGCATTGGCGGTCATGGCCAGGATGGGCAGCTCGGCGTGGTGCGCCTTGGCACGGATGGCGCGGGTTGCTGCAAAGCCGTCCATGACCGGCATTTGGCAGTCCATGAGCACACCGTCGTAATCGTTGCGCTCCACCATGTCCACAGCCTGGGCGCCATGGTGGGCTACGTCCACACGCATGCCTGCTGCCTGCAGGATTTCCAGCGCCAGTTCCTGGTTGACGGGGTTGTCCTCCACCAGCAAAAGGTAAGCACCGCGCACCTTTTGTTCGGCTTCCAGATTGGCCTCCAGGCGCTCTTGCTTGCGCCCGCGCAGGGCCACTTTCTTGCCCAACGCCAACAATACGCTTTCGAGCAAGGACGACGGCTCCACCGGTTTGAGCAGGATGTGGTCGATGGGCAGCCCTTGTGCCTGCTCCAGCATGTCTTCGCGGGCATGGGCGCTCACCATCACCACCACCGGGGTATGCGCCAGTGACGGCTGGGTACGGATCTGGCGCAGCACGGCCAGGCCATCCATGCCCGGCATCATCCAGTCAATCAGTACCACACCAAAGGGGTAGCCCTGCGCCTGCGCGTCGGCCATGGCAACCAAGGCCGACAGGCCATCGGCAACCGCGCAGGCCTCGAACCGCTGCGACACCAGCATGGACCGCAGGTTGGCACGCGCGGCGGCGTTGTCATCCACCACCAGCACACCCAGGCCATCCACATCCGCCTCGGCACGCACGCGTTCGGGCTGTGCGGCCTGCAGACCCAGGACCGCGGTGAAGTGGAAATTGCTGCCCGCGCCCAGGGTGCTTTCTACGCTGATGCGCCCCTGCATCTGCTCGACCAGGCGTTTACTGATGGTGAGCCCCAGACCCGTTCCACCGTACTTGCGCGTGGTGGACGTGTCTGCCTGGGCAAAGGCACTGAAGAGCCGTGCGCTCTGCTCGGCGCTCAGGCCCACGCCCGTGTCAATCACTTCAAACTGCAAGGCCACCGTGTTGGCCGCAATGTCGGTGGCATGGGGCTGGCAACGGATACGCAGCGTTACCTCGCCGTGATCGGTGAACTTGATGGCATTGCCCACCAGGTTGAGCAGCACCTGGCCCAGGCGCAGCGGGTCGCCCACCAGCGCGGTGGGAACATCGGGCGCAATGTCCAGCAGCAGCTCCAGCCCTTTTTCCTCGCCCTTGGGCGTGGTGAGGTCGGCCAGGTTCTGCAGCACGTCTTCCAGGCGAAAGTCCGCCTCTTCGAACGTGAGTTTGCCGGCCTCGATCTTGGAGAAGTCGAGGATGTCGTTGATGATGCCCAGCAGCCCCCGCGCGGCGGTGTGCACCTTGTCCACGTAGTTGCGCTGGCGCGGGTCAAGATTGGTTTTGAGAGCCAGGCGCGACATGCCAATGATGGCGTTGATGGGGGTGCGGATTTCGTGGCTCATGTTGGCCAGGAAGTCGGACTTCATCCGGGTCGTTTCCTCGGCCAGCTCCTTGGCCCTGCGCATCAAGTCGGCCACGTGCTCCATATCGTCCAATAGTTTGGATTTGGCTGCGTCAAAAAGTACAGTGAGTACCAGCAGCGTCAGCACCAGGCCCACCTGGCTGGTGGCAAGAAACAGGCCCGCATGGCGCGCATCAAGGGCCACCGGCAGATTCACATCCAGCAAGGCCGCAGCACCAAACGCCATGACGCACAGCACGCTGCCGAGCGCCCACAGCACCGCATTTCGGTTGAAACCCAACAACAGGATCGCGGTAACCGGGCTGGCGGCAAACCATGGAATCACCGGCGAGTACACACCGCCGGAAAAATAGGTGCAACCCGCGATCGCAACAAACGTGTTCACCGCCAGGAAGACATTGGCGGCCACGTCGTAATGCCCGCAGCGACGGATGTAGAGCACATTGAGCAGCAATAAAACCCCGTCGGCCAGCATGAGGTACACACCCGGCTGAAACCCGATGAACGCACTCAGCATCACATAGAACAGCGCGAACGCCACCACCGCCCAGTGAAAGCGCAGCAGCATACTGATCTGCTTGGCGTGTTCCAAAGACCAAGTCCTTTCAGGTCGTACAGGTAGGCAGGGCCGCTACAGCGGGTGCTGCCAGGGCAGGCCCTTGTCGAAATTGCGCCGATCCAGCGCCTGCAGGGGCTTGAGCAATGTGGGGGTATCCATCTCCCAGATTTCGCACAGGTCCATGTCTGCGTCATCGGCCAGCAGGATGCTGTTGACGGCCCGCCGGGCAGCCTCATTGGCACCCTCCATGGTGGCCAGGTCGGTGTGCGTCTTCACGTAATCGGCCGCCAGGAACAGGTTGGGGATGGCGGTGTAGGCATTGGGGCGGATGGCCCAGGTGTCGCACTGATTGATCAGGAGGGGTTCGAGGTTGATGAGGCCGCCCAGCTTTTGCTGCTTGTAGGGGTTCAGGCGCGCCTTGACCGCGTCGCTGATCTCGGCATGCGTGGGTTCGATGTCCTCGTCCAGGTAATAGCCCTCGATCATGTCATCACGCAGCGTGGCCGCCCCCCCGTAGTTGAGCTCCTGCTTGAGCTGCTCCCACACTTCACGCTGGACCTCGTCTTTGGTGCACGAACGCGCGGCCTTGCCATTGAAGTTGCCCGGCGCCTCCCAGTTGGAAATATCCACCGACAGAATGGAAACCACCCGACCATTGCCGCGGCGCGACAGGTCGTAGTCCGGCCAGAACTGCTTTTGCGAGATGCTGGTCAGGGCCCAGTTGCTGCCGGTGTACATCGTGTGGCCCTTGTTGAGGTTGACCTCGGTATTCAGGTAGAACTGGATGCCGTTCATCCACTCCACATTGGGTGCCAGCTTGATGATGTTGCGCAGTGCCGGCGCCAGCACCAGCATGTCTTCGGACACCAGGTTGGCCGCGCGCTCCAGTGGCACGGCCAAGATGAAATGGTCCTGGGGGCAGCCGGCACGCGCCACAGCCCCGTCGCGCGTGTAGGTCACGCCGCTGATGCGGCCATCACGGGTTTCGATGCTGGTCACGTTGGCGCCCCGGTGAAATTGCACGCCACGGTCAGCCAGGTACGTGTACCAGGGGTTGAGCCAGGCCTCATTGGTGGGGGCATTGAGCACACGGTCGGTATTGCGCGTGAGCGGGTTCATCATGCGGTACAGCATCTGCACCAGGTGCGCGCCGCCGGTGCGGGTACTGGCGTTCTGGGCACGACAAGCCACCAGGCTGCGGGTCATACCGCCCGACAGCAGCCGCTGGTAGGCCTCACTCTTGGTGCGGGACTCGGTGAAGTCCCACCAGCTGATGCTGTCGTATTCCTCGTCGTAGCGCTTGGAGCAACTGGTCATTAGCTGCCAGACTTTGCCGGCATAGCACTCGATCTCGGCGTCGGTAAGTTCGGTGCTGAACTCCTTGAAGCCTTTGAAGATCAGCGACACATCTCGCAACGACGCCGGAAAATTCACCGGCAGCACCACCGGCTTGGCGTTGGCCTGGGTCATCATCATGTCCTGCGTGCACACCAGGTTGTCGTACACGCTGAGGCCGTTGCCCAGCGGAATGCGTCGCATGGTGTCGGTGACATGCTGGTAGTAGCCGGGGAAAAAGCGAAACCCATGCTCGCCGGGCAGGAACAGCGTGGGGTCGATTCCGTTGGTGCCGGGGGCGTCCACACTGCGCGCCTTGCCGCCCAGGTAGCGCGGATTGCGCTCCAGCACCTCGACGGCATACCCCCGGTCCACCAGTTCGTGGGCTGCGCTCAAGCCGGCAACACCCCCACCGATCACGATCACCTTGGCCATGGGCCCTCCCAAACAAAGTTGTAGCGTCAAACCGCCTAAACCCGTGTTGTTCTGATGTGCCGGATGATCTTACTGAAATCTCGCACAAAGCGCAGTCAATTTTTTCGTCAGTCCGACGCAGCACCGCCTTCAAACCACGCCCGGATCACGCTGCGCTCGGCTTCGCTGATACCCGTGGCGTTGTTCAAGGGCATGGTGCGCGCCAAGCCCGCTTGCTGGTACAGGGCTTGCGCATGCTGGTGCACCGCCTCGGGCGAGTCCAGCCGCACGTTCTTCATCTGCACCTGCTCGCCGTGGCAGCTGTAGCAGCGCTGAGCCAGGATGGGCTGCAAGGTCTTGTAGCCAATTGCGCCATTAGCCCCCGTATTTATTGGTTGTTTAGCTACGACATTTGTAGCGACTGGCATCGCAACCGGCCCTGGCCGCAGCCACCCAACCAACCCCACGATCACGGCTGCCCCCACGGCCGCATAAGGCCAGGGATGGCCATTGCGCCCCAGTAGATAGCCGTGCCGCAATACGAAGAACTGGCGAATGGCCGCACCCGCCGCCATCATGGCCACCAACACCAGCCAGTTCTGGGGATGCGTGTAGGTGAAGCTGTAGTGGCCGCTGAGCATGGCAAACAGCACCGGCAAGGTGAAATAGGTGTTGTGCACACTGCGCTGCTTGCCACGCTTGCCATGGATGGGGTCGATCGCGCGGCCAGCGGCGATGTCGGCCACCATGGTCTTCTGGCCCGGAATGATCCAGAAAAACACATTGGCACTCATGCTGGTGGCCAGCATGGCCCCCACCAGCAAGAAGGCGGCCCGCCCCGCAAACCAGTGGCAGGCCAGCCAGGCGGCGGCCACCACCAGCACGCCCACCAGGACGCCGACAATGGCGTCACCACCCTCACGCTGACCCAAGACACGGCAGATACCGTCGTAGGCCAGCCAGAACACCCCCAGAAAAGCCAGGGCCACGGCAATCGCAACCGGGCTGGACCATTGCATTACCGTTGGGTCGACCAAGTAGACGCGGGCGTTCCAAAGGTACGTCACCGCAAACAGCGAAAAGCCACTGAGCCAGGTGCTGTAGCTCTCCCAGTAGAACCAGTGCAGATGATTGGGCAGCTTCGGCGGTGCGCCGATGAACTTGACCGGGTGGTAGAAGCCACCACCGTGCACCGCCCACAGCTCGCCGCCCACGCCCTGGCGTTTCAGGTCTTCATCGACGGGGGCGGTAAGGCTGCTGTCCAGAAAGACAAAGTAGAACGACGAGCCGATCCAGGCAATGGCGGTGATGACATGCAGCCAGCGCAGCAGTAGACTCGTCCAATCCAGCAGGTAGCTTTCCAAGGCAGATCCTCCGTGGTGTCACCCCAGTGTAGGCAAATGGGCGTGCGCCGTGCACATGCCTTCAGGCCAGGGTTTGCAGCAATTGTGCAGCTACGGCCACGGCGATGACCTCGGGCTGCTTGCCGCGAATGCCTGGCACACCCACCGGGCAGGTGACGTGGTCCAGCGCAGCGGCGTCCAGGCCGCGTTGCAACAGACGCTGGCGAAACGACGCCCACTTGGTTGCGCTGCCGATCATGCCGATCCAGGGCAGGTCGGCGCTGTGGCGTTGGCGTTGCAGGCAGGCCGCAATCAGTTCCAGATCTTGTGCATGGCTGTGTGTCATGACCAGCACCCGCGTGCTGGCGGGTAGATCGGCCACGGCATCCTGCACCGGGTCGACTTGCTCGCACGGTACCTGGGTCGGCGGGGTGTCGCCACATGCATCGGGGCGGCTGTCGAACCAGAGGACGCGCAGCGGCAGGGGCTGCAGCACGCGCACCAGGGCCCGCCCCACGTGCCCCGCGCCGAATAAGGCCACGGGCTGCAGAGCAGGGGCTTCGGTAGCCAAAGTTGCCTCGGCCTGCCCCCACGACGGCAGCACGGCAAACTCCAGCACCACCTCGCCGCCGCAGCATTGACCCAGGTTGGGACCCAAGGCGTAGCGCACCAGCGCGGGCAGCGGCTGTCCGTTCAACAAGGCGCGCGCATGGGCTTGCGCCTGCCATTCCAGATGCCCGCCCCCCACACTGCCCAGGGTCCGGTGTGGGGCCACCACCATGCTGGCGCCGACTTCGCGCGGCGCGGAGCCGCGTACAGCCTGCACGCGAACCCGCACGACCGGCTCTGCACGACCTTCCTGCATGTCAGTCACTGTGCGGCGATGGCGCAAAGACCACGTAGCGGTTCTTGCCCCCCACCTTGGCCTGGTACATGGCCTGGTCGGCCTGGCGCAGCAGTTGATCGGCATCAACCTCGCTGGCCTGCGGGTAGAACGTGACACCCAGGCTGGCGGACACCTGCAACACGGCGCCTTGATGGTGCACCGCCTCTGACGCCGCAGCCAGCAGGCGCTGCAGCACCGGAAGACTGCCTGTGCTGTGGTCCAGGTCAATCAGCACGGCCACGAACTCGTCGCCGCCCATACGCGCTAGCGTGTCGCCATCGCGCAGCGCATCCTTCATGCGCTGGCCCAAGGCCACCAGCAGGAAGTCGCCTACGTCGTGGCCATGATGGTCGTTGACGGACTTGAAACCATCCAGGTCCAGGTACACCACGGCGAGCTGCTGGCTGCGCCGCTGCGCTTGACGCATGGCTTGGCGCAGGCGATCGGAAAGCAGTAAGCGGTTGGGCAAGCCCGTGAGCGAATCGAAATGCGCCAGATGCTCCAGCTGGTACTGCTGTTCCTTGAGCTGCGTGATGTCGGTGAACAGCCCCACGTACTGTTGGGTGCGGCCTTGCAGATTGCGCACTGCGCTGATGGTCAGTAGCTGCGGGTACACCTCGCCGTTGCGCCGTCGGTTCCAGATTTCGCCACTCCAGTACCCCTGGGTCAGCAGCTGGTCCCACATGGTGCGGTAAAACGCGGCGTCCTGACGCCCTGAGCGCAGGATACGGGGGTTGCGCCCAATGGCTTCGGAGCGCGCAAAGCCGGTGATGCGCGTGAACGCTTCATTCACGTCAAGAATGGTTCCGCCCACGTCGGCAATGATGATGCCTTCGCGCGTGTTGCTGAAGACACCCGCGGTCAGCCGCATTTTTTCCTCGGCCTGGTGGCGTTCGGTGATGTCGCGGGCTATCAGGATGAATCGCTGCGCCGGGCCCCGCGCAGCATCCACCGGCGCCACCGACAACTCGAACCAGCGCTCCCCTTGTGCCAGCGGCAGCGCATAGCTCAGGCCATTGGAGTAGCCCTGGCTGGCCGCTTGCTCTATCGCCTGCTGACAGACCTGGGCTACGGCGGCAGGTACCACATCGGCAAACTGCCGCCCCAGAAACACCTCTGGGGGCGCTGCCAGCAGATCACTGCGGTGCGAGTGGTATCGGTAAATGCGCCCTTCACGGTCAACTTCGAACAGCAAGTCGGGAAGCGCATCCAGCGTGGCCTGCAGCTTGCGCTGATGCGCCTGCTCCTGGCGCAACATGCGTCGGGTCAGGGCGAGCAACATCAGCGCCGTCACGGCAACAAACAACCAGCCCTTGAACGTGCTGATCCAGCGAATGGATTCCACATCCCGCACCACCCAGGTCACCGCCCGGTCCGCGAGGGCAATCCAGGCGCTGGCAAACGCGGCATACAGCAGCGCGATACGCAAAGGTGACACGTCCTGCACACGCCCCGACGGTGGCGCTGGATGCGGCGCACGGGGCCTGTTCACATCACGACCCACGGTAGGTGGAATAACTCCACGGGCTCACCAGCAGCGGCACGTGGTAATGCTCGGCCGGGGCCGCAATGCCAAAGTCCAGCCGGACCGAGTCCAGGAATGGCGGCTCGGGCAACTCGACACCGCGTGCGCGGAAGTACGCGCCAACTGCAAACTCCAAACGGTAAGTGCCCGCTTGCAGCGCGTCATGGGCAATCAGGAGGCCCTGCGGGTTGCGGCCATCGGCATCGAGGACCACCCGCTGCAACAGTGTGGCACTGTCGCCTTGCGTACGAAACAGGGCCACTGCCATGCCCGCTGCTGGCTGGCCATGCATGGTGTCCAGAACATGTGTGCTCAATCCCATGGTCCCCCCGAGAAAAAGGCTACCCTGCCCACAAGTGTATACACCTTGCGTGCAGAGTCGCTATCATGGACCGCATGGAGTCCACTAGTACACAGACCATTGTTGCGTCCATCACGCGCGCCATTGTGGAGCAACGCCTTACCCCTGGAACCAAGCTAGCCGAACAAAAGCTTGCGGACCAGTACGGTGTCTCGCGCACCCTGGTGCGCCAGGCGCTGTTTCAGCTATCGCAGCGCAGCCTGGTGCGCATGGAGCCCGCGCGTGGTGCCTTTGTAGCCGCACCCAGCGTTGAAGAGGCCCTGCAAGTCTTTGCCGTGCGCCGCATGCTGGAAGTGGGCGTGACGCGTGAGTTCATCCACCGCGCCAGCGCCGAAGACCTGCTGGCCTTGCGCCAGCAAGTGGAGCGCGAGGAAACCATCATGCACCACGGCGAAACCAGCGCGCGTGCCGTATTGCACGGCGACTTTCACCTGTGCATGGCCAAGCGCCTGGGCAACCAGGTGCTGGCAGACCTGCTGTCCGACTTGCTGGCCCGTTGCACGCTGGTAGCCCTGATGGTGCGTGCCAAGCCGCAGGCGGCCCTGTCGCACGAAGACCATGCCGCCATCTTGCAGGCGCTGGAGGCGCGTGACGAACCCCTGGCCGTGCAACGGCTGGAACTGCATCTGCGCCGCGTCGAAGAAGCCTTGCAACTCCCCGCCAGCAAGTCCGCATGAAGCGCTACGACACCACCGCCCCCTACCCGCGCGACCTGGCCGGGTACGGTGCGAACCCGCCCCATCCGCAGTGGCCGGGTCAGGCGCGAGTGGCGGTGCAGTTTGTGTTGAACTACGAGGAAGGCGGCGAAAACTGCGTGCTGCATGGCGACGCAGGTTCCGAGCAGTTTCTGTCGGAAATGGCTAGCCCGCCCAGCTTTCCCGACCGCCACCTCAGCATGGAGAGCATCTACGAATACGGCTCGCGCGTGGGCGTGTGGCGCATCCTGCGCGAGTTCGAGCGCCGTGACCTGCCACTGACCGTGTTCGCCGTGGGCATGGCCTTGCAGCGCCACCCTGAGCTGGCTGCGGCCCTGCAGGAGCAAGGCCACGAAATCGCCTGCCATGGCTGGCGCTGGGTGCACTACCAAAACGTGGACGAAGCCACCGAACGCGATCACCTGCACCGCTGCGTAGAGGCCCTGGCCCAGCTCACCGGGCAGCGTCCCGGCGATGCCACAGCCCTGCACAACCAAGGCTGGTACACCGGGCGCGACAGCCCCAACACCGCACGCCTGGTGGCCGACCATGGCGGCTTCGCCTATCACAGCGACTACTACGGCGACGACCTGCCCTTCTGGATGGAGGTGCGCCGCAGCGACGGCCAGGTCGTGCCCCAACTGGTGGTGCCCTACACGCTGGACTGCAACGACATGCGCTTTGCCCTGCCCCAGGGGTACTCGCACGCCGACCCGTTCTTCCAGTACCTGCGCGATGCCTTTGATGCGCTGTATGCCGAGGGTGACCCCCACGGTGCCAACCGCCCGGCCATGATGAGTGTGGGTATGCACTGCCGCTTGCTGGGCCGCCCCGGGCGCATCGCGGCGCTGCAGCGTTTTCTGGACCACATCGCACGCTTCGACCATGTTTGGGTGTGTAGGCGCATCGACATCGCCCGCCACTGGCAGCGCACGCACCCCTACCGCACCGCCACCTGAGCAACCCCATGGCCACCTGCACCTTGGCGCACATCAACCAGGCCACGCGGGACGAAGCGCTGGCCCTACTCGACGGCCTGTACGAACACTCCCCCTGGATCGTGCAGCGCGCCCTGGCCCAGCGCCCGTTTGCCAGTGCCGCCCAGTTCAAGCACGCCTGCGCCCTGGTGGTGAACGCGGCCACGCCCGCCGAGCAGTTGGCCCTGATCCGGGCCCACCCGGAGCTGGCGGGAAAGGCCATGGTCGACCACAGCCTGACGGCCGCCTCCACCGACGAGCAATCCCGCGCCGGGCTGACGCGCTGCACGCCCGATGAGTTCGAGCGGCTGCAGGCACTCAATACCGCCTACCAGCAACGCTTTGGCCACCCCTTCATCCTGGCCGTACGCGGCCCACGGGGCACGGGCCTGACCAAAGCCGACATCCTGGCCGCGTTTGAGCGACGCCTGCACCACCACCCCGATGCCGAGCGCGCCGAGTGCCTGCGCAATATCCACCGCATCGCCGAAATCCGCCTGGCCGACAAACTGGGCCAGCAACCCGAAGCTGGCAATTGGGTTTGGGACGCGCTGGCCAGCCTGGCTACGCACTCCGAACCACCCTACGCCCAGGCGGGGCAGCTCACCGTCACCTACCTCAGCGACGCCCACCGCGCCTGCGCCGCCCAGATCGCCCAGGCCATGCGCGACTGCGGCTGCGACCACGTGCACCAGGACGCCGTGGGCAATGTCGTCGGACGCTATGAAAGTAATAGCTACAACACCAGCATTCACGGGGGCTACTCGGCAAAAACACCTAAAACCCTGCTCACCGGCAGCCACTACGACACGGTGCGCAACGCCGGGCGACTGGACGGCCGCCTGGGCATCTTCGTGCCGCTGGCGGTGGTGCGCCAATTGCACCAACAAGGGCGGCGCCTGCCCTTTGCGTTGGAGATCGTGGCCTTCGCCGAGGAAGAAGGCCAGCGCTTTCCCGCCACGTTCCTGGGTTCGAGCGCCCTCACCGGCCATTTCCAAAGCGCCTGGCTGGAGCAGACCGATGCCCAGGGCGTGCGCCTGGCCCACGCCCTGCACCAGGCCGGCTTGGATGCCAGCCGCATCGCCCAGGCGCGACGCGACCCGGCCGACTACCTGGGCTTTGTGGAAGTGCACATCGAGCAAGGGCCGGTTCTGTGCGCGCGCCACCTGCCCCTGGGCGTGGTCAGCGCCATCAACGCCAGCACCCGCTACCAGTGCGAGGTGGTGGGCACCGCCAGCCATGCCGGTACCACCCCCATGAACCGACGCCGCGACGCCGCCGCAGCAGTCGCCGAACTGCTGCTGTACGTGGAAGAACGCGCCCGCGCCGATGGCGATACCGTGGGCACCGTGGGCCAGCTGCAGGTGCCCCAGGGCTCCATCAACGTGGTGCCGGGGCGCTGCCAGTTCTCGCTGGATTTACGCGCACCCAGCAATGCGAAGCGCGATGCCCTGGCACGCGATGTACTGGCCCAGTTGCAGCGCATTTGCGAGCGCCGGGGGCTGCAGTTCACCACCACCCAGACCCTGAGCGCCAGCGCGGCCCCCAGCGATGCCGCCTTGCAGCGCCACTGGGAACGCGCCGTGACCGCCACCGGCCTGCCCACGCTACAACTGCCCAGTGGTGCCGGGCACGATGCCATGCAGTTGCACACCATCATGCCCCAGGCCATGCTGTTTGTGCGTGGCGAAAACGACGGCATCAGCCACAACCCGCTCGAATCCAGTACCAGCGACGACATCGACCTGGCCGTGCAGGCCTTTGCCCACCTGCTCGACGACCTGGCCCACTACCCCGACCTCCCACCATGACCGTCTACGACCAACTCGACACCTGGATCAACCGCCATTTCGACGAAGAGGTGGCCTTCCTGCAAGCCTTGGTGCGCGTACCCACCGACACGCCCCCCGGCAACAACACCCCCCATGCCCTGCGCACCGCCGAGCTGCTACAGGCCATGGGCTTGCCAGCCACGGCGCACAGCCCTTCGGCGCAGGAGGTGCAGGCCGAAGGTTTGCACAGCATCACCAACCTGATCGTGCGCCGCCGCTATGGCAGTGACGGCCCCACCATCGCCCTGAACGCCCATGGCGATGTGGTCCCACCCGGAGAGGGCTGGACGCACGACCCCTACGGCGCCGAAGTGGTGGACGGCAAGCTGTATGGCCGCGCAGCGGCTGTCAGCAAGAGCGACTTTGCTACCTACACCTTTGCCCTGCGCGCACTCGAAGCGGTGGCGCGACCCGCGCGCGGCCAGCTCGAGTTGCACTTCACCTACGACGAGGAATTCGGTGGCACCCTGGGGCCGGCTTGGTTGCTGCGCAACGGCCTCACCAAGCCCGACCTGCTGGTGGCCGCCGGGTTCAGCTACCAGGTAGTAGTGGCGCACAACGGCTGCCTTCAATTGGAAGTGACCGTGCAAGGCGAGGCGGGTCACGCCGCCATCCCCGACAGCAACACCGACGCCCTGCAAGGTGCAGTGCACATCCTGAACGCGCTGTATGACCTGAATCGCGACTATCAGCAGCAGCGCTCGGGCGTGGAAGGCATCACCCACGCTTATCTGAACATCGGGCGCATCGACGGCGGTACCAACACCAACGTGGTGCCCGGCAAGGTGGTGTTCAAGCTTGACCGGCGCATGATCCCCGAGGAAGACCCCGCGCAGGTTGAGCAAGCCTTGCGCGACGCCATCGCCAGCGCCGCCGCATCGTTCGCCCCGCCGCGCGGTGGGCGCACGCTGCAGGTGGCGGTGCGCCGCATTCTGCTGGCCCGCGCCATGAAACCCCTGCCCGGCAACGCAGTCCTGGTCGATGCCCTGCAGCGCCATGGCCAGGCCGTGCTGGGCGAACCCATCCCGGCCGTGGGCACGCCGCTGTACACCGATGTGCGCCTGTATGGCGAATACGGCATCCCTGGTGTGATCTATGGCGCAGGGCCGCGCACCGTGCGCGAATCCAACGCCAAGCGCGCCGACGAACACCTGGTGCTAGACGATTTGCGCCGTGCCACGCAAGTAATGGCACGCTGCCTGCACGATTGGCTGCAAGCGCCAGTGCTATGATTTTCGTGACAACGACCTAGCGCCCATGGCCACCGACGTCGACGACTACACAAGCTGCTCCGCCCTGGTGGTGGACGGGAACCCGACGTCGCGCTCCATCCTGGTTTCGCAACTGCGTGACTTTGGCGTAGGCAACGTGCTGCAAGCCGCCCGCCCCACCGACGCCCGACGCCAGCTGGAGTTCCGCGGCTTTGACTTCGTGCTGTGCGAGCTGCATTTTCCCAACGAAGCCATGTCCGGGCAGGACCTGCTCGACGACCTGCGCCGCAACCAGCTGCTGCCGTTCTCCACCATCTTCATCATGATTACCGGCGAGGCCACCTACGCGCGCGTGGCCGAAGCCGCCGAATCGGCGCTGGACGGCTACCTGCTCAAGCCGCACAAGGCCATGCACCTGGGCGAGCGGCTGCGCCAGGCCCGCATCCGCAAGCTGTCGCTGCAAGAGATCTTTGCCGCCATCGAGGCCGAAGACTACGAAACCGCCGCCAAGCTGTGCCTGCAACGCTTCGAGTCCAAAGGCATGTTCTGGCTGTACGCCGCGCGTGTGGGGGCCGAATTGCTGCTGCGTGTGGGCCGACCAGCAGACGCCCAGCAGCTCTACAAAGCGGTGGTGGCAGCCAAGACCCTCCCCTGGGCCAAACTGGGTGTTGCCCGTGCGCAGTTGGATGCCGGGCAGGCCGCGCAGGCCAACAGCACCTTGGAAAACCTGATTAGCGAAGAACCCAACTACGCCGACGCCTACGACGTGATGGGACGCGCCCAGTTTGAGCAGGGTCGCTTTGACAAGGCCATGGAAACCTACAAGATGGCAGCCATGCTGACCCCGGCATCGGTCAGCCGCCTGCAGAACCTGGCCATGATGACCTATTACGCTGGGGATCATGCCGAAGCGGAAAAGCTCCTGGACAAAACCACCCGACTGGGGCTGGAGTCGAAAATGTTCGACCCCCAATCCCTGGTGCTGCTGGCTTTCACGCGCCTGGAAAACGGGGACCGCAAAGGGCTGCAGCGCTGCCACGACGACATGGCACGCCTGATCGAGCGCTTTCCCGACAACGCACGCCAGCAGCGCCTGGCTGGCATCGTGGCGGCACTCAACCTGATCCAGCAGCACCAGTTTGCCCAATCGGTGGAAACCGTGCGTGCCATGGCCAAGACGGTGGACCAAAGTGACTTTGATTTTGAATCCGCCAGCAACCTTCTCGCCCTGCTGGCGCAACTGGCCAACAAGGCCATCCAACTTGACGAGGTGGACGCCGTGGTCGACACCATCGGCATGCGTTTCTGCAGCAACCGGTCACTCACCGAACTGCTGGCCGCCAGCGCCACCGCGCACCCCCCCTACGCCGAGCGCATGCGCACCTGCCAGGCCAAAGTGCTGGAGCACGCCGAAACCGCCATGGCCCTGAGCATGGCCGGCAACCCCACCGCCGCCGTCAAGAATCTGATCCTGCACGGTCGCGAGACCCACAACGCCCGCCTCATCGACAACGCCCACCAGGTGATCCTGAAACATGCGGCCAAGATCAGCAACGCCCAGGCGCTGGACATGGAAGTCCAGGAACTGCGCGCCATCTATGGCCTAGCCAACGTCAAGGCCTCGCTGGGCGAACAAAAGCGCCAGGCCGGTGGCTTGGCCCTACGCATCGGCACCAAGCCCACCGACAAAGCCGCCTCGCCCACCAACCCCGAACCCGACGCGGCGTAGACGGTTAGAATCTCGCACTCTGGAAGCTTGGCCGAGCGGTTTAAGGCACCGGTCTTGAAAACCGGCGATGGGGAAACCCATCCGTGAGTTCGAATCTCACAGCTTCCGCCAGTTCTTGTGAACGACGGGCCTGCAGGGCCCGTTTTTTTTTCGTGCCTCTCATGGTGTTATGCGGCTTGCTATGTAAGGCACCGCACGATGCTAGATGCAGCCAGTGGTTTGTGCAGCAATTCCCGTGTTCGTCGCAGAATTCCGTCTTTCGTCGCATGCAATAGGCTACACAGGTGCGAAGTGCGTACGCTCCCAGACATCGACAATTTTCAGGCTACCACAACATGAATGCGCTCTATCGAAATCTCACACAATTGCGCGCACTTCTAAACGAAGGCACGGACGCAAAGACTGGTATTTGGGGAAGTCAGGAGGTGTCACGCTCAGCGCAAGCAGCCCAATACGGACTCATAGGCACTTTGCTACTGATCGCTGCGATAGTCATCGTTCCACAAAAAGATTACGAAGCCAACTGGTTTGCAGCGACTATTGGGGCCATTGCCCTGGCGTCTTTGCTGCCCGGCGAAGTGCTGGCTTGGCGCACGCGGCGCAAGCACGGCGCCTCTGTCGATGCAAGCATCTTCATTGGATGGACACTGTCAACGCTTGTTCTGGGGTTGCCGCTAGGGCATCTCGTCGAGCGACTGATGGTTCAGACGCACCCCATTCAGGGTAGCCCAACACAGCTAACTTGGGCACCGGAGGCATTACTTGCCATTTACATTGCACTGTATGGCTGGCGTTTTGTGCAGGCGCGGCAATGGCAAGCACGACTAGATTCGGAACGGCTGCGCCGCGAAACCGCGGAGCAAGGACAGGCTTTGGCCCAAGCGCAGTTGAAAATGCTGCAAGCCCAGATCGAACCGCACTTTCTGTTCAATACCCTGGCTTCGGTGCAGCAACTGGTGCGCAAGGATGCGTTGCAAGCCGATTACATGCTGGGTCAGCTGATTCGCTACCTACGCGAAGCCACGCCCCAGATTCAGGGTATGGGTTCGAACCTGGGACGCGAGTTCGGACTGATCGGCGCATACCTCAACATCTGCAAGGTGCGCATGGGCAGCCGCCTGAGAACCGACATTTCATTACCCACCGAGTTGGCGTGTGTGTCGTTTCCGCCCCTCATCATTCAGACCCTGGTGGAGAACGCGATCAAACATGGGGTGGAACCGCAATCCGGAGCAGCGACGATAACTGTTGTTGCCCGAGTCATTCAGCATCGCGGTCAAAACTGCATCCAAGTTAGCGTGGAGGATGATGGGGTCGGCTTTGGCGTGGCCGATACGGTTGGTACAGGCGTGGGGCTTCGCAATGTTCGAGATCGTCTGGCGGGACTTTATGCAGGACAAGCCGCCCTGGGCATCACGAGCAACACACCGCATGGAGTGCGTGCCACCGTCACTTTCCCGTGGAGCGAAGCATGACTACCGCGATTGTTGCCGACGACGAACCCCACGCTTTGGCGTCGATCATCGACGCCCTACAGATCGCATGGCCGGACTTGCGGATTCTGGCAAGCGTAGACGATGGCCCCAAGGCCTGCCAAGCGATTGCGCAGCATGCCCCCGATCTGGCTTTTCTGGATATCCGCATGCCTGGGATGACGGGGTTGCAAGTGGCAGAGCTAGTAAGCAATCGCACCCGCATTGTGTTTGTCACCGCGCACGACGAACACGCTTTGCAGGCATTTGATCGCGGCGCAATCGACTACGTGCTCAAGCCCGTGGATTTGACGCGTTTGATGTCTTGCATTCAACGTATCCAAAGCCGCATGACGGCCAGTGAACGCCATGATGGTGTCGCGTTGTTGAATGCAATCGCTGAAGCCAATCGCAGGGCAGATCCGTCTGCACAACCACTTGAATGGATCAAGGCGTCAGTTGGCAATCACGTGAAGCTCATTCATGTAGACGACGTGGACTATTTTGAATCCGACTCCAAATACACCCGCGTAGTCACCTACGATGGCGACGCCATCATCCGCACACCACTGAAGCAGCTGGCCGCGCAACTCAATAGCCGGTGGTTTTGGCAGGTCCACCGAAGTGCCATGGTCAATGTGCGGTCCGTGGCTGGCGTGCACCGTGTCGACGACGCCATGGAACTATCGTTCAAGACCCGAGCGGAGCGGATCAAGGTATCGACGCAATACCAATTCCTGTTTCGACAAATGTAAATTTGGTGGATTTACCGTTTGCCCCCGGTGGAACCTAGTGTTTCCGCAATACCCTTCGCAGCATGCATTGCCACAATTCCTTCATCGCCACCCCTCACACCACCACCGGCTCCGGCTCCAGCAGGATGCCAAAGCGTTCGTACACGCTGGTCTGAATGGACTTGGCCAGGGTCATCACCTCGCCGCCCGTGGCGCCTTGGCCGTCCACACCGGTACCGCGGTTGACCAGCACCAGGGCCTGTTTTTCGTACACCCCGGCCTGGCCCACGGATTTGCCTTTCCAACCGCAGGCATCGATCAGCCAGCCCGCGGCCAGCTTGACAGTGCCGTTGTCCAGCACATAGTGCACCACCTTGGGGTCGCGTGCGATGATGTCGGCACACTGTTCGGCGGTGACGGTGGGGTTTTTGAAGAAGCTGCCAGCATTGCCGATCACAGCCGGGTCGGGGAGCTTGGCGCGACGGATGTCGCACACCCAGTCAAAGATCTGCTGGGCGCTGGGGTTGGGGCAAGCGTCCTGCTGCATGCGCCGCTCCAGGTCGGCATAGCCCAGCACCGGCTTCCAAGGCTTGGGCAGCGCAAGCCGCACCCGCAAGATCAGGGCGCGATCTTTCAGGCCGACACTGTCGCCTGCCAGCGTAGTCAGACTGCCACCGTGCTTGAAGATGGAGTCGCGGTAGCCAAAGGCGCACTGCGCGGCGTTCAGGGTAAAGACAACGCCGGTTTCCAGGTCGATGGCGTCCAGCGAATGAAACCGGTCTTGCAGTTCCACGCCGTAGGCACCGATGTTCTGCACCGGCGCTGCGCCCACGGTGCCGGGAATGAGCGCCAGGTTTTCCAGGCCGGGGTAGCCCTGCTCCAGGGTCCAGGCCACTAGGCGGTGCCAGCTTTCACCCGCTGCGGACTCAACCACGGTAGCGCGCGAGGCGTCCTCCACAAGACGCATCCCGGTGTTTTCCACTTTCAGCACCAACGGTTTTACGTCGCCCGTGAGCACGACATTGCTACCGCCGCCCAGCACGAACTTGCGTGCTGCCCGGTACTGTGGGTCGGCCAGCACGGCCAGCACATCGTCTTCGCTCTGCACCCGCACCAGCGCCTGCGCCTTGGCCACAATACGAAAGGTGTTCAGGCGCTGGAGGGGGACGTTTTTCTCGACTAACATGCGCGGAATTGTCTCACCCGGAGCCTTCCAACATGCCTTCTTTCGATACCGTCTGCGAACCCGACCTGGTCAAGGTCAAGAACGGGGTGGAAAACGCCTCCAAGGAAATCACCACCCGCTTCGACTTCAAGGGCACATCCGCCAGCATTGCCATCAAGGACAAGGAAATCACCGCCACGGGCGATGCCGAATTCCAGCTCGACCAGATCCAGGACGTACTGCGCAGCAAATTGGCCAAGCAGGACGTGGATGTGCGTTTCCTGGATGTGGGGGATGTGCAGAAGGTGGGCGGCGACAAGGTCAAGCTGGTAATCAAGGTGCGCAATGGCATCGAGAGCGAAGTGGCCAAAAAGATTCAGCGCCTGATCAAGGACAGCAAGCTCAAGGTGCAGGCGGCCATTCAGGGCGACGCGGTGCGGGTGACCGGTGCCAAGCGCGACGACCTGCAGGCCGCCATGGCACTGATTCGTAAGGACGTGGCCGACCTGCCGCTGAGCTTCAACAACTTCCGCGACTAGCCATGAACAAGTTCGCCCTGGCGTTGACCCTGCTGACCGCCCCGGCCTGCTGGGCCGAGGGGGTAGCGCTGGCCGGCATCATGGGCAGCAAGGCCCTGGTGGTGGTAGATGGCAGCACCCCCAAGGCACTAGCCGCGGGCGAAAGTTTCAAGGGTGTCACCCTGATTGCAGCCAAGGGCGACAGCGCCGTGGTGGAGGTGGATGGCCAACGCCAGACGCTGCGCCTGGGTGAGGCACCCGTTGCGGTGCAGGGCGGTGGCAGCGCGGGCGCCAGCGGCAGCCGTATCGTGCTGGCAGTGGGCAGTGGCGGGCATTTCTTTACGCAGGGGCAAATCAACGGGCAAGTGGCGCAGATGGTGGTAGACACGGGTGCCACCGCGGTGTCGCTCAGCGCGCGCGATGCGCAGCGCATGAACATCAACTACCGCACGGGCCAGCCGATCCAGATGAGCACGGCCAATGGCGTGGTGCCAGCCTGGCACGTCAAACTGGATTCGGTACGTGTAGGCGATGTGGTGGTGCACGGCGTGGATGCCGTGGTGTCCTCGGGTTCCATGCCCTTTGTGTTGCTGGGCAATAGCTTCCTGTCCATGTTCCAGATGACCCGCACGGCCGATCAGATGGTGCTGGAACGTCGCTACTAGATTTCACCATGACCATCCAGACCGAGATCGAATACGAAGACCTGACCGGTCTGTGGGCCGATCTGGAGTCGGGTTTGGGCATGATCCTGAACAACCCCGAGAGCACGCGCGAGTTTGCTAAGCGGGTGGTGCAGTACGACCGCTGGATGCAAAGCCTGCTGCAACGCGACCCGGACGTGGGTCTGTATCTGCTGTTCCAACTGGCCTGCAACTCGCCCGAAGGCTACAGCGCCTCACATGCCCTGGTGTGCGCCGTGTTGTGCCATTTGATGGCGCAGGAAATGGGGCTTACCAGCACGGAACGCGATAGTCTGGTGCGCGCGGCCATGACCATGAACCTAGGCATGACGGCCTTGCAGGATGAGTTGGCCAAGCAGGCTGAAAAACCCACCACTGCCCAACAAGAGCAGATTCGCGCCCACCCGTCCAAGGGTGCCGTCATGTTGGCGCACCTGGGCATCGCCGACAGTCAGTGGCTCGACATCGTGGCCCACCACCATGATGGCGAGGCCGTGCACAAGTCTGTAGCCCTGCCCGACCGGCTGGAGCATCTCATCACGATCCTACAACTGGTGGACCGCTATGCCGCCATGATCAGCCCGCGGGTGTCGCGCTCGGGCAAGAGCGCATCCGATTCCGCACGTGCGCTGCTATCGGGCGGCTCGCCCTCTGCAGATGCACTGGCCAAGTCGCTGGTGCAAATCGTGGGTCTGTACCCGCCTGGCACCTACACGCGCATGGACAACGACGAACTGGCCGTAGTGCTCAGGCGCAGTTACCAGCACAACAACCCCTATGTAGCCCTGATCGGCAAGCCCACCGAAGAGCGCCCCCCCTTGCCGCGCTTGCACAACACAGCGGACAGCCCACCACGCATCCACACCGCACTGGCGGCTTCGGCCGTGCGCACACGCGTGAACCACTTCCATATCCTGGAACTGGGTGCATTCGCGTCGCCACGCAAGGCCGACTGAACGCAGCGGGGCAACGCCGGGGTCAGGTTTTCTTTTTACCGAGTTTGGATTCCGTGCCCTTGAGCAGGCGCCCAATGTTCTCGGCGTGGCGCCAGATCAGCAGGCCCGACATCACCACGATGCACAGCACCACATAGCGATTCATGGCCCACAGGGCGCCATCGGACAGCACATAGATGATGGGCGCCATCAGCGCCGCCACCAACGACGCCAGGGACGAATACCGGAACAATGCCGCCATGGCCACCCACACCAGCAGGGTCAGCAGGCCCAGCGCCCAATGGATAGCGAGCAACACACCCAGAGCCGTGGCCACGCCCTTGCCGCCTTCAAAGCGGAAGAACACCGGAAACAGGTGCCCCAGAAACGCCGCCAGACCCACCATGGCCATGGTGCCTTCCTGCAGGCCATAGGGCTTGCCGTACCACTGCACCAGCACCACGGGCAGCCAGCCCTTGACCGCATCCAGCAGCAGCGTCACCACCGCAGCGGCCTTGCTGCCCGAGCGCAACACGTTGGTAGCCCCCGGATTCTTGCTGCCATAGGTGCGCGGATCGTTCAGACCCATGACACGGCTCACGATGACCGCAAACGACAAAGACCCCACCAGATAGGCGCCTACCACGGCCAGCCACGGAAAGACAACAGACACGGTTTCCAACTTCACATCTCCACAACACTCAATCAGCCAGGGCGCACTGTACCTGCTTTGCGCCCAGCAGTTGCACGCACACCTGCGGATCGATACCCACCAGGAACCCGCGTCGCCCACCGTTGATCAGAATTTTGGGCAGGTCCAGGATAGTGTGCTCCATGTATACCGGCATGCTGCGCCGCGTACCGAAAGGTGAAGTGCCACCCACCAGGTAGCCACTGTGGCGGTTGGCCACCTCGGGTGCGCAGGGCTCCACCGCCTTGGCCCCAATCTGGCGAGCCAGGTTCTTGGTGGAAACCTTGCGGTTGCCGTGCATCAGCACCAGGAGCGGCTTGGCGTCCTGGTCCTGCATGACCAAGGTCTTAACCACCATGAACGGATCAAAACCCAGCACCTGGGCGCTGTGCTGGGCACCGCCGTGCTCCAGGTATTCGTAGGGGTGTTCGGTGAAGGCAACCCGGTGCGCCTTGAGCAGCTGTGTTGCGGGGGTTTCGCTGACGTGATTTCGGGCCATGCCCCAATTGTCTACGCTGCCAAGGCCATGCTGTGCAAATGGTTGCCCACCACCCGGCACAACAGATGGATGGCGGCGTCCGCGGTGCCCGCGCCCAGATCGCGTAGCGGGTTGTATTCGGCCAATTCCAGCGCCACGCAGGTCGGATCGTTTCCGACGGCGGCCAGCACCTCCAGCGCATCGGCCAGGCGAATACCGCCGGTCACGGGCGTGCCAGTGCCGGGCATGTCCTGCGGGTCCAGGCCATCCAGGTCCAGCGACACGCCCCACCCCGCAGTGTTTCGGGTGACGATGGCGCGCGCCTCGTCAAAGCAGGCGGCAAACCCGCGTTCGGCCACTTCGGGCATGTACATGACGCGCACGCCCAGACGTGACAGCAGCGCCACTTCAGGCGGCTCGTAGCAGCGCGCTCCGATCACCACCACCTGTTGGGGCTGCACCTTGCCGCGCCAGCCATACAGGCCTGCCATGCCATCGCTGCCATGGCCCAGCAGGGCGGCCAGCGGCATCCCGTGCGGCGCATGGGTGTCAGAACTGGCTGGGGTGTGGGCATCCAGGTGGGCGTCGATCCAGATGAGGCCCAGGCTGCCCTGCGGGCGCAGCCACTGGGCGCATGCGCTCCAGGTACCGACCGCACAAGAGTGGTCGCCTCCGATCACCATCGGTTGATGGCTCTGACCCAGTGCCTGCTCCACCTGGGCTGCCAGCGCCGCCGAAAAGGCCTCGATCACCCCCAGCCGATCAGCCGCCCGCCAGGGCATGGCGGTGACGCTGCCGCCCCAGGTTACGGTGCGCCCGGCCTTGCCCAGGGCCTGCATGATGCCGCGTTCGCGCAGCGCCGCAGCACCCCACTTGCAACCGCTGTCGCTGGCACCCTCACCGACCTCGGCCCCGATCAGGTGCAAAGTCCTGGGGCTCATGCCGCTTGACGCAAAGGAGCGCGCACCGCCGCAGCGCAGGCAAACAGGTCCTTGGGGTCGCGTAGATTGGGTATCAGACCAACCTCAGTTCCTACTTGCAGCTTGTGCGCCAGCTGCTGGATGTAGCGCAGGGCCGAAAGGTCTTCCAGCGCAAACCCGACCGAATCAAACAGCGTCACCTGCTCGGCATCATCGCGGCCCACGGCGGTGCCAGCCAGCACACGCCAGAGGTCATGCACGGCAAAGCCAGACTCCATCTGCTGCAATTCGCCCTCCACCCGGGTCTGCGGTTCGTACTCCACAAACACCTTGGAGCGGCGCAGGATGCTGGGCTGCAGCTCGGTTTTGCCGGGGCAGTCACCACCCACCGCGTTGAGGTGCATACCCGGTTGCACCAGGTCGTCGGTCAGGATGGTGGCATTGGTCTTGTCGGCGGTGACGGTGGTCACCACGTCGGCGCCGCGCACGGCGTCGCGGATGGAGGCCGCTCGCACGATCTTGAACCCCAGCGTGCCGGTAAACGGGGCCAGGTTGGTCAGGAGCTTGTCGGTCGCCTTGGGGTCGATGTCAAACACCCGGATCTCCCGAATACCCAGCTGGGTGACAAAAGCCAGCGCCTGGAATTCGCTTTGCGAGCCATTGCCGATCAATGCCATGACCTGGCTATCTGGCCGGGCCAGCGCTTTGCCCGCCAGTGCCGACATGGCCGCTGTGCGCAGGGCGGTGGTGATGGTCATTTCGCTCAGCAGCGTGGGGTAGCCGGTGGCCACGTCGGCCAGCACGCCAAAGGCCATCACCGTGGTCAGGCCTGCCAGTGGGTTCAAGGGATGGCCATTGACATACTTGAAAGCAAAACGGTTGGCGTCCGATACGGGCATGAGTTCGATCACGCCGTTGGCCGAGTGGTTGGCGGTGCGGGGCGACTTGTCGAAGTCGTTCCAGCGCACAAAATCCTCTCGTATGTAGTCGGCCATCTCACGCATCATGCGCTCCACGCCGTGGCGCGCTACCAGTTGTTGCATGTCGGCTACGTCGATATAGCGGGTCATTTTGAAGTCTCCTTGCTGGGTTCGGTGCTGGCGCCCAGGACTGCGAAGATTTCCGAAAACGAATCTCCCGATCAAACGCCACTACCCTGGCGAAAGTGTAGGCATTTCCCTCTGCAGTAAGCGACGTAATCAGGGGGGGTGTTTGTCCGAAACGGCAAACTCTGCGTACCGATAATTCCGAATCGGAAGCGACTCCACTACCGCGCGCAGGGCGTTAGGGTGTATCGCGCTGCATCAGCGGGAAGCCTTCAAACTCCTTGACCGTCTGCAACTCGGTGCTGGTCACGATCTTGTCGATGCACAGGGCCACATCGTCAAGCCAGGCGCTGGTGAGGTCGCGGTAGTGCGCCAGGTCGCGGCAGGACAGCCGCACCAGGTAGTCGTAGCGGCCGCTGACCAGATAGCACGCCACCACCTCGGGGCAGGCAATCATGGCCTGCTCGAAGCGGCGCACCGTGGCCTGGCGCTGGTCCTTGAGCGCAATCTCGGCGAACACCGCCACATGCTCCCCCAGGATGGACCGGTGCAGCATGGCGCGGTAGCCCTGGATGAGCCCCTGCGACTCCAACGCCCGGACCCGGTTGAGGGTTGCACGCGCCGACAGATTGACCCGCTCGGACAGCGCCTGCACGGTCATGCGCCCGTCGTTCTGGAGCGCCTCCAGCAACGTGAGATCCACCCGGTCCAGTTCCACAAATAAGCCTTCTCTTGATCGACACAGACAGTGCCGAATATAAGCGCGGTGCACGCCCAGCCCACGAATGCATGGCTTTTTATCGCGCTGGCACCCACACGCGTATTGCGATAGCATGACAGGCAGCGCCGCAAGCCTGTCTCCAACTTTGCAAGCAGACTTAAGCGTGCTTACCAGTTGTTGAGCCCGAGTAGACACCATCGAATGAGGAGACAAACCATGGATGCATTGTTCAAGCTAAGCGTATCGCGACGACTCGTGGTGTTGGTTGCCGGAGCCGTTGCTGCTATGGCGATTTTGGTAGGTATCTTCCTGACTTCAGAGCGATCGATGCTCATGCGAGAGCGTCAGGACAGCGTACGCCAAGCGGTGGAGACGGCGCATGGCATATTGGCTCATTATCAGGACCTGGCGACCAAAGGCACTATGCCGGAGGACGAAGCCAAAAAGCAGGCTCTGGAAACCATTCGCACGCTGCGCTACAGCGGCTCAGAGTATTTCTGGATCAACGACATGCAGCCACGCATGGTGATGCATCCCATCAAACCCGAGTTGCAAGGACAGGACTTGAGCAACAACAAGGACCCCAAGGGCAAGCTCTTGTTCGTGGAGGCCGTCAACACCGTGAAAAAAGACGGGGGCGGTTATGTGGACTACTTATGGCCCAAGCCTGGCAGCGAAAATCCGGTAGAAAAGACGTCGTATGTCAAAGGATTCGCTGCATGGGGCTGGGTCGTGGGGTCGGGCGTCTACGTTGACACCGTGCAAGCGACTTTAGTCAGCCGTCTGGTACAAGCAGGCAGCTTGGCAGCCATTTTGGCGGTTTTACTGGTGGCGACCGGTTGGGTCATCGCCCGCAGCATTCTGCGCGAATTGGGTGGTGAGCCAACCCAGCTCAATCACATTACTCACCAAATTGCCCAGGGTGACCTAACGGTGGACATCCCGTCATCCACTTCCAACAACAGCGTGATGCACGGCATTCAGGCCATGCGCGACAACCTGTCGCGTGTAGTGACCCAAGTGCGTCAAGGCAGCGAATCCGTGTCGATGGCTTCGGCCGAAATCGCCCAAGGCAACAACGACCTCTCTGCCCGCACCGAACAGCAGGCGGCGGCCATCGAACAGACCAGCGCCTCCATGGGCGAACTCGGCGGCACCGTGAACCAGAACGCCGACAGCGCCCGCCAGGCCAACCAGCTCGCCACCAGCGCCTCCAGCGTGGCCGTGCAAGGCGGTGAAGTCGTCAACCGCGTGGTCGAAACCATGCGCGACATCAACGAATCGTCACGCAAGATCTCCGACATCATCGGCGTCATCGACGGCATCGCGTTCCAGACCAACATCCTGGCGCTGAACGCCGCCGTGGAAGCCGCCCGCGCCGGGGAACAAGGCCGGGGCTTTGCCGTGGTGGCCAGCGAGGTACGCGCCCTGGCCGGGCGCAGTGCCGAAGCGGCCAAGGAAATCAAGAGCCTCATCAACGCCAGCGTGGAAAAGGTCGAACACGGCACCGCGCTGGTCGACCAGGCCGGCACCACCATGAACGAAGTGGTCAGCTCCATCAAGCGCGTCACCGACATCATGGGCGAGATCAGCGCGGCCAGCAACGAGCAATCCCTGGGCGTGCGTCAGGTGGGCGAAGCGGTGAGCTCCATGGACCAGACCACACAGCAAAATGCTGCGCTGGTGGAGGAAATGGCCGCTGCCGCCAGCAGTCTCAAGAGTCAGGCGCAGGAGCTGGTGCAGACGGTGGCCGTGTTCAAGCTGGCGCACGACCAGGCCGCACCGGCCAAGATGCAGGTGCGCGCCAGCGGCTCCAGTGCCAAGCCCTTTGCGGGCGCCGAGCGCCGCGCCGGTGGCACACCGCAAGGGGCAGCGGCACGCAAACCAGCCGCTGCAGCAAAGCCCAAGCCCGCACCGGCTGCAGCGACCAGCGCAGCGCCAAAGCTCGCCGCTGCACCCAAGCCCGCAGCAGCAGCCCCGGCGGCCAGTGCCGGGGATGATGATGGATGGGAGACGTTCTAGGGTTACAGGAACCGGTTTACAACTAAGGAGACTGCCATGCTCGATCGGCTAGGGTTCAGACAAAAAGTTGCAGCCATTGTTCTTACGGGGGTACTGGCCGTGTTGGTATTTGCGACTATGTCGCTCTACCAGACACGCCAGGCCTTAATTGATGGCCGCAAGCTGGAACTGGTTACCGCCGTGCAGGCCATGCACAACATCGTGGTGGGCTTCCGCGACAAGGCGGAAAAGGGCCAGATGAGCGTGGACGACGCCAAAAAAGCCGCTGCCGAAGCGGTAGGCGTGTCCCGCTATGGCGGGGCGAATGGCAAGACCGAATACGCTTACATCTGGGGCCTGGATGGCAGCGGCATCATGCACCCCATCAAGCCTGAATGGAATGGCCAAAACATGATGGGCAAGGTGAAGGATGGCAATGGCGTGGACGTCGTGAAATCGCTGGTCGATGGAATCAACGCAAGCCGCGATGGCACGGCCTTTGTGCCCACCAATTTCCCCCGACCCGGGACCACCGTGCCGGTGCCCAAACTGCAATACATCATGAAGGTAGACGGTTGGAACTGGTTGGTGGGCTCCGGCTTGTACACGGATGATCTGGATGCCCAGCTGCGCAAGGAAACCTTAACCGAACTGCTTTTTGCAGTGCTGGCACTGCTGATCATTGGAGGGGTGGGTTGGGTGGTGGCGCGCTCGGTGGTGCGCCAGATTGGTTGCGAGCCCGGCCGTGCCGTTCAAATTACCGAAGAAGTGGCCAAGGGCAATTTGACCGTCGATTTGCACGACGCTCCGCCCGGAAGCGTGATGTCGGGCCTGAGCCACATGGTGGAGTCACTGCAAAAACTGGTGCGTGAAGTGCGCTCAGGTTCAGAGAGCATTGCCAACGCCAGCGCTGAAATCGCCCAGGGCAACAACGATTTGTCCGCCCGCACCGAACAGCAAGCTGCGGCCATCGAACAAACCAGCGCCTCCATGAGCGAACTCGGTGGCACCGTCAACCAGAACGCCGACTCTGCGCGCCAGGCCAACCAGCTCGCCACCAGCGCTTCCAGCGTGGCCGTGCAAGGCGGCGAAGTCGTCAACCGCGTGGTCGAAACCATGCGTGACATCAATGATTCTTCGCGCAAGATCTCCGACATCATCGGCGTCATCGACGGCATCGCCTTCCAGACCAACATCCTGGCGCTCAACGCTGCGGTGGAAGCGGCCCGCGCCGGCGAACAGGGCCGCGGCTTTGCCGTGGTGGCCAGCGAGGTGCGCGCCCTGGCCGGACGCAGTGCCGAAGCGGCCAAGGAAATCAAGAGCCTGATCAACGCCAGCGTGGAGAAAGTGGAGCACGGCACGGCCCTGGTCGATCAGGCCGGCACCACCATGAACGAAGTGGTCAGCTCCATCAAGCGCGTCACCGACATCATGGGCGAGATCAGCGCGGCCAGCAACGAGCAATCCCTGGGCGTGCGTCAGGTGGGCGAAGCGGTGAGCTCCATGGACCAGACCACACAGCAAAATGCTGCGCTGGTGGAGGAAATGGCCGCTGCCGCCAGCAGTCTCAAGAGTCAGGCGCAGGATCTGGTGCAGACGGTGGCGGTGTTCAAGCTGGCGCACGACCAGGCCGCACCGGCCAAGATGCAGGTGCGCGCCAGCGGCTCCAGTGCCAAGCCCTTTGCGGGCGCCGAGCGCCGCGTCGGTGGCACACCGCAAGGTGCAGCGGCGCGCAAACCAGCCGCTGCAGCAAAGCCCAAGCCCGCACCGGCTGCAGCGGCCAGCGCAGCGCCCAAGCTCGCAGCAGCAGCCCCGGCGGCCAGTGCCGGGGATGATGATGGATGGGAGACGTTCTAGAGCGGCTCGATCAGACCAAGGTGGCCAGTGCCGCGGGCGAAAAACTGTGCAGCTCGCTGGTGCGGCCATCGCGCACTTTGTTAGCCCAATCGGGGTCGGTAATCAAGGCGCGTCCCACAGCAACCAAGTCAAAGTCGCCCCGGTCAAAGCGGCGTAGCAGTTCGTCCAGCGAAGCGGGTTGGCTGGATTCCCCTCCAAAGGCGGCGATGAATTCGCCACTCAGGCCCACAGAGCCCACGGTGATGGTGGGAACGCCAGTCAGTTTCTTGGCCCAGCCCGCGAAGTTCAGGTCGGAGCCATCGAACTCCGGTTCCCAGAAACGTCGCTGCGAGCAGTGCAGGATGTCCGCGCCGGCCTCGACGAGCGGGCGCAACCAAGCTGCCATCTCGTCGGGGGAGTTCGCCAGGCGGGCGGTGTAGTCCTGTTGCTTCCATTGCGACAGGCGCAGGATCACCGGAAAGTCAGGCCCCACAGCGGCACGCACGGCCTTGACGATTTCCGCCGCGAAGTGGCCACGCGCCACGATATCGGAGCCGCCCCAGCTGTCGGTGCGCACGTTGGTGCCTTGCCAGAAGAACTGGTCGATCAGGTAGCCATGGGCACCGTGCAACTCTACGGCGTCAAAGCCCAGGCGCTTGGCTGCTGCAGCGGCACGCCCAAAGGCGGCAATGGTGTCAGCAATGGCCGCATCGGTCATGGGCTCGCCAAAGGGCTTGCCCGGACGGGTCAGGCCCGAGGGGCTATCCACCGGACCGGGGGCCACCCACTCAGTGCGCGCGTTGCGGGCCGAACCCACGTGCCACAACTGCGGAGCCATCAGACCGTGGGCACCGTGCACGGTGTCAATCACGCGCTTCCAGCCCGCCAAAGCCTCTTCACCCCAAAAGAATGGCACGCGCGGATCATTGCGTGCTGACGGGCGCTCCACCACCGTGCCTTCGGACACGATCAGGCCCACACCACCCACGGCACGCTTGCGGTAGTACTCGGCCACGTCGGCACCGGGCACGCCTTCGGGAGAAAAGGAGCGCGTCATGGGCGCCATGACGATACGGTTGGGCAGGCGCAAAGACTTGTGCGCAAACGGGGTGAACAGGGGTGCAGCAGGATTCATGGCACAAAAAACAAAAATGGGCACGAGGCCCAGGTTGTAGAAGGCGTCCAGTCTAGCGCGGCAAGGTACCTGGCCCGTGCCACCTGGGTGACAGGGCTGCCTATTTCACTACCGTTTTTATAGCATCATTGCCTTATTTCACGGGGGCTAACACGCATTTTGCTTCAGGAACCCCATGCGTGCTATTTCACACTCACTGTGGGGTCTTGGGTCTTGGCCGCACCCAGGTGGCGCAGCAGGGCCATGGCAACCGTGCCCAGGATGAGCACGCCCAGACCCAACACCAGCCACAGCAGTGCGGTGCGCAAGGTGACGCCAGCGGGCAGCCATTGCGCCACAGCCCCGGAAACGGGAACGTCCAGCGCGGCCTGTGCAATCACCGCCGAAGCAACTTTCGCGGCTGGCAAGTCATCCAGCGCCTGGCCCACTGCACCGGCCAGCACGGCAGCATCCCCCCATGCGGGCGGTGTGGCAGCACGCCCCACCGCCAAGGTGAAGGGGCCTTGGCCCTGCGTCAGAAAGGCCATGCGAACCGGGTCAAACTCCAACGCCGCCTGCAGCCCTTTGGTGGGCAGCAACTGCCCCGGCAAGGCCTGCACGCGCAGCTGGCGCACGCTGGCTCCACCCAGGGCGAAGGCGCCGTTGTTGCGGACCTCGGTGCCCTGCGTGATGCGGTAGACAACGCCCGAGCCCAGGGTATGCCAGGGCTCGGCAGCATCGTTGCGCCCCTGGATGCGCACTGGAAGCATGGTGGCGTCATCGCGGCTGCTCAGCACCAGCGCCTGGATAGGGGTGGCAAAACTCCAGGTCCAGGTCTGGCTTTCGCGTTCATTCAGGGTCCCTGCAGACAAGGGCAGGCGCACGCGCGTGGCAGCCGGTGTGTCCTGCGCAACCACACCCACAGCGCCGCGCACCTGCACGCCCTGCGCAGCCCAGCCCAGGCGCAGGTAGCGGTCTTTCACATGCAGGGCGGACTTGAAGGTGAGCATGGTGCTGGCAGGCGCGTCGGCACCGTCAAAGCGGTAGAGCGGACCGGTGGTATCCACAGTGGTCCAGGTCTTGAGATCGGGGCTGACCGCCACTGTCACCGGCACCAGGGTGTTGGGTGGCAACTGCACGTCCAGCTCCAGCGCCTGCAGGGGCTGCGCCTGCTGGCGCAGGTCCAGCAACACGGCAGGCAGGGGCGATGCTGCATCGGCCTTGCCTTGCGCGGAACCACCAGACTCCCAGCGCACCCAGGCGCGCGTACTGCCGACGCTTTCATCAAGCTGCACTTCCACGGCGTTGCGAACAGCGGTCTTGGCGTTGGGCGCAAACAGCGGATAGGCGGCAAGACGCGCCGTGCGCACGGGCGTGGGCGATGTGGTCGCCGGGGCGCCCAGTCGCACCAGGGGCACTGCTTCACCGGCGAGGTTGAACACGCGCACGTCCTGCGCTTGGCTCCCTTGCAGATGTGCCAGGCCAGCGGCCGGGATATCGAGCCGCACCACACTGACACCCTGGCCGTGCAAAGGGTTACCCGCTTCAGGCAGCACCAGGCTGCCGCGCCAGGAAAACTCCTGCAGCTGGGGGGGCTTCTGGGCACTGACCTGCAGGGCGCCCAGGCCCAGCAGGGCTACCAGGCCCACGCGCACTGCCTGGACGCGCAGTACTGCGCAAGGGCGAAGGGGGATCGATCTCATGCATTCTCCTGTTCCGGTTCGGGCTCGCCACGCACCGGGGGCGTAGCGGGCGGCAACGGCGCGAAGTATCCCACCACCAGCATCAGCACACCCACGGCAATGAACGCCACGATACGTTCGGATCCACCTCGGTTGGACAGATCCACGACAAACAGTTTCAAGACCACTAGGCCCAACAAGCCCGCGCCGCCCATCCAGACCGACCGCGCCGCGCGGCGCACCGCCCACAGCATCAGCCCCAGCGCCAACAGGCTCCACAGAATGGAATAGCCCGCCTGCACCAGGAAGGAATCAAACAGCGCATGCGCGTTCCAGGGCACACCGGCCCAATGGTGCACCGCACGCAGCCAGACCGTATTGAACGCCACAAAACCCAGACTGGCCAGCACCCAAGTCCAGCGCGGGCTGTACACGGCGGCGGGTACCACCAGCGTGCCTTGCACCAGGCGCGCGCGCCACAGAGCGCATGCCGCCAGGGCCAGGGCGACAGTGATATCGGTGGGGTTGAGCAGCGGCACATACGGCAGCGGCCGTGCATTGCCATCGGAATGCACGGCCACCAGAAGCGCACCCGACCCCACCGCCAGGGCCAGGGGCGCCGCGGCGCGCCAAAGGTAGGCGTCGGCAAAGTCCTGCAAGGGCCAACGCTGGCGCCAACTGGAGGAGGGATGGTGCAGGGGGCGAGCCGCCAGTCCCAGCAAGACCACCACACTGGCCACGAGCAGGATCACGGCGGCCCAGGCCGTGCCTTGCAATTGCGACTGGCGCACCGCCCACAGCAGGACATTGCCGCCCAGCAACACGATCAAACACACGCCGCCCGTATGCACCCAGGACCACCACGCGCGCGGCGCCCGACCGTCTACCCGTCGCAAGGTGATGACATGCAGTACCAACGCCAGCGGCCACAACAGCCAGCCCATGTCCTCCAACACATGCCCCTGCGCCACCAGTCCGTTGCCCGCTGCAATGCCCATCCAGAGTAAGGACCACCGTACGGGCGTAGCCGCCACCGACCACTCCCCTTCCTGCCCCAGGCGTGCGGCACGCAGCGCCACCCAGGTGCTGCCCAGCCACACCAACATGACGAGCCGCGCCTGATGGGCGCTATCGGCTATCCAGTGTTCGATTTCCTGCCAGCAGCCAAATTGCCACCACATGAATCCGACCCAGAACAAGACGGGCGACAGGATTTGCTCGAACTTCTGGAATTGCTCCTGCCAGACCCGTATGCGGTGCGGCGGCCCGTCCTGCAAGGTGGCGTCTGGCATGGTCGCGGGAGTTGCTGCATCGGTGCGCATCCAGTACGCCAGCGCCAGGGCCGATGCGGCCAGCCAGACAGCACCTACAAAACCTGGGTTGGCCAGCGGCCACTGCGCGTCAGACAAACGCCCCAGCGAGCCCAGATAACTCAACGCCGCCAGGGGCTGCAGGGCTAGGCCGGCCAGGCGCGCCAGCCAGCGGCCCTGGCGCTGCCCCATCCAGTACACGGCTGCGCCTTCAGCAGCCCAGACGGCCGAGGTCCAGTGCCCATCCAACGCCAGCGGTACGGCCAGCGTCACAAAGCCCAGGCCCAGCGCGGCAAAGCACTCGGCTAGCCAGCGGCCCACGCCCAGGGTCTGCTCATCACCACGGCGCAACGCCGCCCACCAGCCCAGTGCCAAATACAGCGCACCCAGAGCCAGGGACGACAAAGCCATGGCATAGGGAATGTCGCGCACCAGCTGGGCCTGCAAGGCCATGGTGACAATGGGCAAGCCGAACACCAGCGTGCCATCGACCGCCTGGCGCGGATGCAGGCTGTGGCGTGTGGCATACGCCAGTGTGGCACCCAGGTACAGGGTAAAGAAGCCCAGCAGGAAGGGCTCGGTACTGTCGAAGAGCGCGGGGTTGTACTTCAGCACGCCCCACAGCGACGCGACGCCAAATGTGGCGAAGAACCCCAGCAAGTTCAGTGCGCGCCAGGCGCGCATCCAGGCCACGGCGGCGATGGCCGCACCCAACAGCAGGTAATAGCTAAACAGCCCGACGTGGTCGCCCTGCCCAGTAGACACCAGCAAAGGGGCGGCAAAGGCACCGGCAAAGCCCACAAAGGCCATGGTCTGCGCGTTTTGCAGCAAGGCGATGGCGGTGGACAGCGCGCACACCACAGCCATCAAGGCAAACGCGGTCCCCGCCGTCAGGAAGGGATAGAGGCGGAAACTGGCAAACACGGTAAGGTAGAGAACGGCGACTCCGGCACCCTGCAGGGTCAGGGCATACAGCGCCCGCTCTTGGGCCAGTCGCAGCCGCCAACCGGCCACCAGCAAAGCGCAGCCCACCAGCCCCACCACGGCCAGGCGCAGTTCGGGCGGCAGCAGGGCATGGTCGGCGGCGTACTTGGCCAGGAACGCAAGGCCGATGAACAACACCAGCACGCCCATGCGTACGATGGTGTTGCCGCCCAGCAGCCAGCCGCGCACACCCGCAATCCACTGCTCAGCAAGACTGGGCTTGGCTGGAGGCAGCGGTTCGGACACCACGGGAATTTCTGGCTCGCTGGGTGCAGCTTGTGCGGTAGCAGACGCGGGCGTATCCAGCGGCATGGGGATCGTGGGCACTGCCTCGTCTTGCGGCGCTTGCTCCGCCACCGGGTCGGGCAGACGCACCATGGGAACAGCGAGGCGCTGGGCCTGCAGCTCCACTTCGCGGCGCACCGCCTTGCGCAGACCCCATCCTGCCCACGCACCCAGCAGGGCGCCCAGCATGAAACCCGCCTCGTGGTCGTGCCCCTCAAGGAAGAATCCCAGCACCGCACCC
Organism: Rhodoferax sp.; assembly: GCA_046348185.1. Lineage (GTDB taxonomy): Bacteria > Pseudomonadota > Gammaproteobacteria > Burkholderiales > Burkholderiaceae_C > Allorhodoferax. The sequence continues at coordinate 1,572,577 of JAXMER010000013.1, forward strand.
CAGATCACACCCCATAGCACCATGACGGTCTCCTAGCCGTTTGTAGCGGGCGCAGTCTAGCGCACGCAAATAATTTCACGGGCCCGGTGTCGGATTTCACGTGGCGCCGACAGCGTCCAGCGCTACCATGGCTGGCATTCGCCTTCACACTCCCCGGAGACACCATGACCGTCATCACCACCATTGAAGACCTGCGCGTGCTGGCCAAGAAGCGCGTGCCGCGCATGTTCTACGACTACGCCGACTCCGGCTCCTGGACCGAAGGCACCTACCGGGCCAACGAGGCCGACTTTCAGTCCATCAAGCTGCGCCAGCGCGTGGCCGTGAACATGGAAAACCGCAGCACCGCCACCACCATGATCGGCCAGAAGGTGGCCATGCCGGTGGCGATTGCGCCCACAGGCCTCACCGGCATGCAGCATGCCGACGGCGAAATCCTGGCCGCACGCGCGGCACGCAAGTTCGGCATTCCTTTCACCCTCTCGACCATGAGCATCTGCTCCATCGAAGACGTGGCGCAGCACGCGGGGCCGGGCTTCTGGTTCCAGCTGTATGTCATGAAAGACCGTGGCTTCATCGAGCGCCTGATCGACCGTGCCAAGGCTGCAGACTGCTCGGCGCTGGTGCTTACGCTGGATTTGCAGATCCTGGGCCAGCGACACAAGGATCTCAAGAACGGCCTCTCGGCCCCCCCGAAGCCCACGCTGGCCAACATCATCAACCTGGCCACCAAGGTGCGCTGGGGCCTAGGGATGCTGGGCACGCCACGGCGCCAGTTCGGCAACATCGTCGGCCACGTGCAGGGCGTGGACGACATGGGCAACCTGGGCGCCTGGACGGCGCAGCAGTTCGACCCAGCGCTGAACTGGGGCGATGTGGAATGGATCAAGAAGCGCTGGGGCGGCAAGCTCATTTTGAAGGGCATCCAGGACGTGGAAGACGCGCGCCTGGCCGTGCAGTCCGGCGCCGACGCACTGATTGTCTCCAACCACGGCGGGCGCCAGCTTGACGGCGCGCAGTCCAGCATCCAGGCCCTGCCCGCCATCGTGGAAGCGGTGGGCAAGCAGATTGAAGTGCACATGGACGGCGGCATCCGCATGGGGCAGGACGTGCTCAAGGCGCGCGCGCTGGGCGCCCAAGGCACCTACATCGGCCGCGCCTTCCTGTACGGGCTCGGAGCCCTGGGCGAAGAAGGCGTGAGCAAATGCCTGGAAATTATCCACAAGGAGCTGGACCTAACCATGGCTTTTTGCGGCCACACCAACATTGAAACGGTGGACCAGGGCATCCTGCTGCCAGGCACCTACCCAACCGCCTGAACGCACTTGCGAAGGCCTGCCTCTCGGGGTGTTACGGTGCATGGATTTGCGTTAGGATGGACTGCATCCCTTCGCGACCCTGCACCCCAAAAGGAGGCCCCATGAATTCCGGCAAATTCCGCCTTGTGACCCGCAGCGATTTCGACGGCCTGGTCTGCGCCGTGCTGCTCAACGAGCTGAACCTGATCGATGACATCCTGTTTGTCCACCCCAAGGACATGCAGGACGGCAAGATCGCCATCACCAACCGCGACATCACCACCAACCTGCCCTATGTGGCAGCGGCCCACCTGGCGTTTGACCACCACGAGTCAGAGACTATCCGCAATACGGGCGATCGCCCCAACCACATCATCTCTGCCCACGCCCCCTCAGCGGCCCGCGTGGTCTATGACTATTACGGGGGAGCCAAGACGTTCCCGCGGATCAGCCAGGACATGATGGCAGCGGTGGACAAGGCGGATTCAGCCCAGTTCAGCCATGAAGAAATCCTGGAACCCACCGACTGGGTGCTGCTGAACTACCTGATGGACTCGCGCACGGGTCTGGGGCGTTTCCGGGAATTCCGTGTCAGCAATTACCAGCTGATGATGGATCTCATCAAGTACTGCCGCAACCACGGCATCGACGACATCCTGCAACTTCCCGACGTGGTGGAACGCGTGGACCTGTACTTCGACCAGGCCGCACGTGCCCGCGAGCAGATTGAGCGCTGCGCCACCGTGCATCAGAATCTGGTGGTCTTGGACCTGCGCAACGAGGAAACCATCTGGGCCACCAATCGGTTCATGATCTATGCCTTGTTCCCCCAGTGCAACATCTCCATCCACGTGATGTGGGGCGTACAGAAGCAAAACACCGTATTTGCCACCGGCAAGTCCATCCTGGACCGCTCTAGCAAGACCCATGTGGGCGAATTGATGCTGGAGCACGGCGGCGGTGGCCACGCGGCAGCTGGCACCTGCCAGGTTGCCAACGATCAGGCCGAATCCACCTTGCAGACGCTGATCACGCGGATCACCCTGGATGGTTGAAACGCAGGACCGGCCCGCGCGCACCGGTACGGGCCGTGGCCAGCGCAGGCCGTGACCGCCACCCCGCCACCGATTCGGCGCATTGCCCACCTCGACATGGACGCGTTCTACGCGTCCGTGGAGTTGTTGCGTTACCCCCAGCTCAAGGGTTTGCCGGTGGTCATTGGCGGTGGGCGCAGCGCCATTGACGAGGCCCTGGCTGCGCTGCACCAGCGCGACCTGGACAACACCGACCCCACCGAGTCAGCACCACCCTGGGACGCCGAAGCCCAGCGCGCCGCGCTCAAGCGCATACCGCTGGAAGCTTTTGCGCGCCTGGCCAGCTACACCGGGCGCGGCGTCATCACCACCGCCACCTATGCCGCGCGCCAGTTCGGCGTCGGATCGGCCATGGGCCTCATGAAAGCAGCCAAACTCTGCCCACAGGCCATCCTGCTGCCGGTGGATTTTGAGGAATATCGGCGTTTTTCGCGGCGCTTCAAGGCCATCATCACCGAGATCGCCCCGGTCATGGAAGATCGCGGTGTGGACGAGGTCTACATTGACTTCACCGAAGTACCCGGTGGCCAGCGCGAAGGCGGCCGCACCCTGGCCCGCTTGATCCAGAAATCCATCTTCGACGCCACCGGCTTGACCTGCTCCATCGGTGTGGCACCCAACAAGCTGCTCGCGAAGATGGCCAGCGAGTTCAACAAGCCCAACGGCATTGCCATCGTGCACGAGCAAGATCTGCAGCCCCAGATCTGGCCCCTGCCCTGCCGCAAAATCAATGGCATCGGCCCCAAGCTGGATGAAAAGCTGCAGCACCACGGCATAGCCACCATCGGTGACCTGGCCGCCCAGGATCTGGGCTGGCTGGTGAGCACCTTTGGCCCCAAGACGGGTGCCTGGCTGCATGACGCCGCGCACGGCCGCGACGACCGCCCCGTTGTCATGGAAAGCGAACCGGTCAGCATGAGCCGGGAAACCACGTTCGAACGCGACCTGCACGCCGTGCGCGACAAGACAGAACTGGGCGCCATCTTCACCCAACTTTGTGAGCAGGTCGCCGACGACCTGCAGCGCAAGGGCTATGTGGGCAAGACGATTGGCATCAAGCTGCGCTACGACGACTTCCAAAGCCTCACGCGCGACCTGACCGTGGATCAATACACGGCCGACGCCGCCACCATTCGCCGTCTGGCCGGGCAATGCCTCAAGCGCGCACCCTTGCACAAGCGCTTGCGCCTGCTGGGCGTGCGCGTTGGATCATTAATGCCATCAGCCCTCGTAAAATCTAGCGATTCAGCTACTGAATTGATAGCATCCAACCGCGAACTGTTCTAGGGCACTTCCGACTCGGGCCGATTTCTTACACCAACTTGACAACTGCTTACGTAAAACTTACATTGCAATCTCCTATCCACACAAGGAGGTTGCCATGCTGTCCTGGCTTTCAAACTCCGTTACCGTTGCCAACCTGCAAACCATCAAGCAGTGGCATATCGAGCATGCACTTGACCATCCCATCGAACTCCAAACCTGGGATGCCGTGCTGGCCTCCTGGTTGATGGGCTGGGTCGGCTGGCTGCCGACCTGGGTGCTGGATGCCTGGTGGGCGGTACCGCCGCTGATGCTGGGGATGCTGGCCCCGCGCCTGTATGTCGGCTGGCGCGCACGCGCACATGTTGCGCGGCGCATCCGGTGCGACTGGATTGGGCTGATTCGATAAGGGTTTTTCCCCCCACCGTTGGTCGTTATCGGGATATACAAACGCCCGAAAACATGCTTCCATCCCCCATTAACAAAAATTTGCGGGGTCGGGAGTGTTGGCATGACAAAAGCGTCGGGAAAGATACCAGGATGGCCCTGTTTGCAGGAGGTCATGGAGTCGCTACCCTTCGATTTGTATGTTCGAGACGCACAAGGCCAGTTCCTACCCTTCGACACCGAGCGTGCCACTACGTTGCTGGCGGCAACACCCGCGCCCGAACGTCTGCAACAGCCCGACCCCGCCTACACATGGGCGGTGCTGGACAACATGTTCGACGGCGTGATCACGATCGATCGCAACGGGATCATCGAAAGTTTCAACAAGGCAGCCTGCACCATTTTTGGTTACACCCGTGAGGAAGTCATCGGGCGCAATGTCAGCCTGCTGATGCCCCCGGCCGAAGCTGTTCAGCATGACCACCACTTGATCCGCCACGACCAGGGGCATCGTACCTATCTGCTGAGCAGTCCCCGAGAAATGCAGGGTCGGCGCAAGGACGGCAGCGTATTCCCGATCAATCTGGCGGTTTCCAGGATTGCCTACCAGGGGTGCCCCACCTTTGTGGGGGTGATCCGCGACATCACGCTACGCAAGAAGCAGGAAGAACAGATTGAACGCCTGGCGTTCAACGACCCGCTGACCGATCTACCGAACCGACGGCTACTGCTGGACCGCCTGCACCAGACCATTGTCGGCACCATGCGCAGTGGCCTGCATGCGGCCCTGATGTTTCTGGACCTGGACCATTTCAAACGTCTCAACGACACCCTGGGCCACGACGTAGGGGATGAGCTGCTCAAGCAGGTGGCCACACGGCTGACCCTGTGTGTACGAGAAGGCGATACCGTCGCGCGCCTCGGAGGCGACGAGTTCGTGGTGCTGCTCGATGGCCTGGGCCCACCCACGCTGGATGCGGCGGCGCACTGCGAGCTGGTGGCCCACAAGATCCTGGAAACACTGGGCCAACCCTACATGCTGAGCGGGCACCCCCACGCCATTACGCCCAGCATCGGCATCGTGGTGTTCCAGGGCGAGCACGACAGCACCGAAGATCTGCTGAAGAAGGCCGATGTCGCCATGTACCAGGCCAAGTCAAGCGGGCGCAATGGCTTTCGTTTCTTCGACCCCACCATGCAGGCCAGCGCACTGGCACACGCCGCGCTGGAACAGGAACTGCGCCGCAGCTTGGCGGCAAGCCAGTTTGTGCTGCTGTACCAGTTCATGGTGGCGCCCGACGGCACCCCGCAAGGTGCCGAAGCCCTGCTGCGCTGGCAGCACGAGCGCCGCGGCCTGGTGGCGCCGGGTGCTTTCCTGGAGCAGGCCGAAGACAGTGGCCTGTGCCATGCGCTGGGACAGTGGGTGTTGCAGGCAGCGTGTCAGCAATTGGTACAGTGGGCCGACAGTGATGCAACAGCGCACTGGAGCCTGGCCGTCAACATCAGCGCGCGTCATTTTGCGCAGCCGGACTTTGTCGATCAGATCAGCCACATCGTGCACGCCACCGGGGCCCGACCCGACTTGCTGCGCCTGGAACTGACCGAAGCCACACTCATGCAGGACGTGGACCGTGCACAGCAACGCATGCGCTCGCTGCATGCCATGGGCGTTCGCTTTGCCCTGGATGACTTCGGCACCGGCTATTCATCGCTCTTACATTTGCAACGCTTCCCGCTGGACCAGCTCAAGATCGACCGCAGCTTCGTCACCGACTTGCTGACCCAAGGCAACGACGCCTGTGTGGCGCGCTCGGTGGTGGCGCTCGGGCACGCCCTGGGGTTGTCCGTCGTGGCCGTTGGGGTGGAAACCTCGGCCCAACGCAATGCCCTGGCGAGCATGGGATGCGACATGTTCCAGGGCTACCTGTTTGGCCAACCCCTGCCAGCCGTGGAATTGCTGGCTGCCTGAGCACAGCACCCACGTTGGCGGTTGCCTTTCCCCGTTACAGTTCGGGGCATGGATTTCGCCAGCCCCCAAGCCCCACTGCCTCAGGAACGCCTGTCCCTGCCCGCTGTGGCGGCGGCGACCTTGTTGCATGTGGCCTTGCTGTGGTTCATCCTGCAAACGACCCCGGTGGTTCAGGTCACGCGCCAGGTGGTTTACCAGTTGCTCACGCCCATTACGCGCGTGGCCGACCCCGCCCCCATCACACCGCCGCGCACCCCCAACCAGGCTCCCAAGCCCCAACCCATGCCTGTCACGCCCCCACGCACCGTGACACCCAAGGCCATCGTCGAGACGCCAGCGCCAGCCCAGCCCATATCGGAACCACCCGCCCTCGAACCGACTGTCGTGGAGCGCCCCCCCGAAAAGGAACTGGTGCGCACCATACGCGAAAAGCCGCTGGAGGTGGCACCCGAAAAGCTTCCACCCAAGGTGCAACTGGACGCCTTGCCCGCGCTATTGCCTCCGGTCGAGGTGATACGCCCGGAGCCCTTGCCGTCAATCGCCTTGCCCCCGGTACCGCTTCCCCCGGCACCCAAGCCAGAGCCCAAACCGCTGCCCGAACCCGTTGCGGCACCCGCGCCCGCACCGGCACCGGCACCGGTAGCGCCGCCCGTGCCCGCACCGGTGGCCATGCCAGCTCCTGCAGCGCCAGCTGCCGTGGCACCCGTGCCCACACCAGCCCCTGCGCCGACCGCGGCAGCTACACGACCAGCAGCCATCACTCCGGCTGCCCCCGCTGCGGTACTGCCCGGTACTGCGGTACCGGCCCCACCAGGGGTCCCTGCGACTAGCGCTACCCCCATCGGCAACACCACGGGCACACAACGCCCCGAATACCCCTACTTGATGAACCGACAGCCCCGGCAAAAGAGCTATGCCGAACTGGCGCGCGAGCAGCTCAACCCTGGTGGCCCGCGTGACAAGTTCGCCGACTCTGTGGACGGCGCAGAAAAGCCCGACTGCATGGCCGGCAACCAGGCCGGTGGCCTGCTGGCTGCACCGCTCATCGCCTACAAGGCAGCCACCGGCAAATGCAAATGAAACGACCCATGACTGTTCCCACCATGAAACCACGAGCCTCCCGTTCCCCGACCCAACACGCAGCGTCCCGCGCACGGTCCATCCTGGCGGGCTTCGGCATCGCACTCACGCTGGCAACGGCCAGCCTGTGGGCGCCCACCGCCCTGGCCCAGGCTCCACAAACCTCCGCCAGCTTGCCAACAGCCGCGCCCACAATCACTCCCCCCGCAGTTGCCACCCTTCAGCCCCCGCAGGCATCCGACGCTTCCAACCCCTACGGCATGCGCGCCGTCTGGGCGCAAGGCGACGGGGTTGCCCGCACGACGCTGGTGCTGCTGGCGCTGATGTCACTGCTGAGCTGGTACATCATCGTGGCCAAGTTTCTGGAGCAGCGCCGCCAGGCGAACCAGGCACTGGATGCCCGCGCCACGTTTGCCCGCGCAGCATCGGTCCAGCAAGGCGCCGCCGCATTGGACGCACGCAGCGCGTTTCGTTTTCTGGTCGACTCGGCCATGGAGGCCCAGCGCAAGCATGAGAGCCTGGCCGGACAGGTGGAAATCGGCACCTGGCTCAGCCAGGACATCGTGCGCAACGTGTCGGCTCTGCAAATGCGCATGCACGCAGGGCTGTCGGCGCTGGCCACTGTGGGCTCCACCGCCCCGTTTGTGGGCCTGTTCGGTACCGTCTGGGGCATCTACCACGCCCTTGTGACCATCGGCACCACGGGACAAGCGTCCATCGAGCGGGTGGCCGGCCCCGTGGGTGAGGCCTTGATCATGACGGCCCTGGGCCTGGCCGTGGCTGTGCCTGCCGTGCTGGGCTACAACTGGCTGGTGCGGCGCAACCGCGTCAATTTGCATGGCATCAAGGGTTTTGGCTCCGACCTGCACACATTGCTGTTGATGGAAATTGAGCGCAACCAACGGGCCAATGCCGCGGCCAAGGATTGACACTGCGCCATGGCCATCGACTTCGACAGTGCCGAACTGGCCAGTTTTGGCCTGGACTCCGACGAGGACATGCTCGCCGAGATCAACACCACGCCGCTGGTCGACGTGATGCTGGTGCTGCTGATCATCTTTCTGATCACCATTCCCGTGGTCAATGCGGCCGTGGCCGTCAAGCTCCCACGCGAGAGCAACCAGCTTCGCCAGGCGCAACCCGACACCATCATCCTGTCCGTGGACGCCAGTGGCGCCAGTTATTGGTTTGATGTGCGCCTTGCCGATGCGACCACCCTGCGCCAGCGGCTGGAGCGCATTGCCAGCCAGAGCCCGCAACCCGAGGTTCACATCCGTGCCGACGCCCGCGCCGACTATGCCGCCGTGGCCCGGCTGGTCTATGCCTGCCAGCGCGCGGGCATTGCACGCATCGGATTCCTGACCGAGCCACCTGCCACCCCCTGAACCATACCGACATGGCGATTGACTTTCCGCACGACGACGGCGATCTCGACGATGCCGAACCCAGCATGAACACCACGCCGTTGATCGACGTGCTTTTGGTGCTGCTGGTGATGCTGATCATCACCATGCCCATCCAGATGCACTCGGTACACATGGATCTGCCAGGCGGTCTGCCCCCGCCTGACGCGCCGCTGCCCACGGTGGTACGTCTGGAGATATCGCGCCAAAGCCAGATCAGCTGGAATGGCACCCCCGTGGCCGACCGTGCCGCGCTGGAGTCGCTGCTGCAGGCCGCTGCCCAGCTGGCGCAGCAACCCGAAATCCATGTCCATGCCGACCCCAAGACCCGCTACGACACCGTAGCAGCGGTGTTGACCAGTGCCCAGCGCCAGGGCTTGCTCAAGGTGGGTGTTGTCGGGCTGGAAGCCTACGCCCCGTAAGCCTTACTGCCGCGCCGTGCGCACGTTGGTCGGCATGGCCTGCGCATGGCTGGTGCGAAAGGGGTTGATGTCCAGTCCCCCACGGCGCGTGTAGCGGGCGTAGACCGCCAACTTGAGCGGCTTGCAGCGCGTCCAGATGTCCATGAAGATGCGCTCCACGCACTGCTCGTGGAACTCGTTGTGGTTGCGAAAGCTCACCAGGTAGCGCAGCAAGCCTTCGTGGTCGATGGCGTCGCCGGTGTAGCTGATGCGCACACTGCCCCAGTCGGGCTGGCCGGTGACCAGGCAGTTGCTTTTGAGCAGGTTGCTGGTCAGCACCTCGCTCACCGGTTGTTCGTTGGGGGTGATCTTCAGCAGCTCGGGCGCAGGTGTGTACTGCGTGCATTCGACATCCAGGCGATCCAGGCTCAGGCCATCAAGCTCGTGCACGGGTTCCTGGTCGAACTGCTCCGGCCCCAGCAATCGCACACCCACACTGGAGCCCGGCGCAGCAGCGCCGCGCCAGACGGCTTCAGTCAGGTCCGCGCGCAAGCGCTCGCGCACCGCGTTGGCATCAGCCATGCGTGTGCCGTTGAAACTGTTGAGGTACAGCTTGAACGATTTGCTCTCAATGAGGTTGGGCGTTTCACACGGAATGGTGAAGTGGGCAATCGCCACCTGGGGTTTGCCGCGCAGATTCAGCCAGCTGAGCTCGAATGCGGTCCACAGGTCCGCGCCCAGGAACGAGGGCGCACCCGCGATGCCGATTTCGGCGCGCTTGGGCGCGCGGGCGATGGGAAACAGCAGCGCCGGGTCGTACTGGTCGGTGTAGCTGCTGGGCTTGCCAAGTTGGGAGTGTTCGGGCGGATTCATTTGGCGCGGTAGGCGGGTGGCGGGTTGGCGGATTGCAGGTGCGGCACCAAGGCATCCAGAATCTGGGAAACTGGCTCGGGTGGAAGATCATGCCCCATACCGGCAATACCTACCAGCCGCGCACCCGCAATGCGCCGGGCCGTGTCTTCGCCATGGACAAACGGCACCAGGGGATCGGACTGGCCGTGAATCACCAAGGTCGGGCAGCGGATGGCCGACAAGGCCTGCGCACGACCCCGATCGGCCACGACGGCCAGCATCTGGCGCTGGGTGCCCACCGGGTGGAAGCTACGTTGCAGACCCTGCTGCACGCGCTCGCGCAGGGTCTCCTCCGGCATGGGGAAGTCAGGGCTGCCGATGATCTGGAACAACCGCACAAAATGGGCAAGCACCGCTTCAGGGCTGTTGCTGGCGGGTCGGCTGAGCAAGGCACGGGTGACTTCGGGGCGCGCCTGGGGCAGCTCGCGCGCGCCGCTGGAGCTCATGATGCTGGTCAGGCTCAGCATGCGCTCGGGCTGGGCCAGGGCCATACGCTGGGCAATCATGCCGCCCATGCTCACCCCCACCACGTGGGCACGCTCGATGTGCAGGGCATCCAGCACGCCCCAGCCATCGGCGGCCATGTCGCTCAGCGCATACGGCGAGCGCACCGGCAGGCCGAGCTTGTAGCGCAGCCCGGCCCACAGCAGGTTGGGCGTGCCCAGATGATCGAAGTGCTGGCTCAGGCCGATGTCGCGGTTGTCCATGCGGATGACACGAAACCCGGCATCCACCAGGGCGTCGATGAACTCCTGGGGCCAGGCCACCAGTTGCATCCCCAGGCCCATGACTAGCAGCACCGCCGGGCGGGTGTAGGCGTCGCCATCCTGGGGGTTGATTTCGGCCGTATCCTCGACCTCGATTTCAATATGATTTGCTACAACTTTCATAGCTTACAAGCTAGATTTCACGGGGGCTAACCCCAAGATTAATTCGATACCGGGTGAAGCGGGGTACTAGGCGCCGACGCTGCGGCGAAACACCAGCCGCTGGGGGCTGGAGGCACTGGCGCAGTAGGCATAGCCCTCGATGTCAAAGGCCTTCAACTGCTCCGGCTGCACCAGCCGATGCGTGATGGCAAAGCGCGCCATCAAACCCCGTGCACGCTTGGCAAAGAAGCTCACCACCTTGAAGGTGCCTCCCTTGCCCTCTTCGAACACACACTCCACAACCGGTGCTTTCAGCGCGCTGCGGTCCACAGCCTTGAAATACTCCTGCGACGCCAGGTTCACCACCACCGGGCAGCGGTCGCCGCGCAGCTGGTGGTTCAGGTAATCGGCAATGCGGCTGCCCCAGAAGGCGTACAAGTCCTTGCCCGCAGGGGTGGCCAGGCGCGTGCCCATCTCCAGGCGGTAGGGCTGCATCAGGTCCAGCGGGCGCAACACGCCGTACAAGCCACTCAGGATGCACAGGTGTTGCTGCGCCCAGTCCAGGTCGTCGGCACGCAGGCCACGGGCATCCAGCCCGCCATACACATCGCCATCAAAAGCCAGCACGGCCTGGCGCGCGTTCTTCACCGTAGCCCGGCTCGACCAAGCCTGGTAGCGCGCCACGTTGAGCGTGGCCAGCTTGTCGCTCAGGGCCATGAGCGAGGCGATTTGCGCCGGTGTGGCCTGGCGCAACACATCGATCAAGGCCTTGGACTGCGCCACAAACTGCGGTGTGGTGTGCGTCAGCGGGGGATCGAACGGGAGGGGAGACTCGTAATCCAGCGACTTGGCTGGCGAAAGCAGGAACAACATGCCCCGATTATCGGGAAATCTCGTCGGACGCACCGTTGCACGAGCGACTGGGGGCCGAAGCAGTCAGGTACCAACCGCGCCACGTGCAAATTGCGCCGGCGTCTGTCCGCTCCAGCGTCGAAACGCCCGCGCAAAGGCGTTCTCGTCCGAGAACCCCAATTCCTGTGCGACTGCGCTGACACCCTGTCCCTGTTTTAGGTTCTGCTGGGCCATGTCAAACAACAGGGCCTCACGCAGGCCCTTGAAGGAAATCCCCTCCCCGGCCAGCTTGCGGTTCAGGTGGCGCCCGCTCATGCCCAGTTCGTCGCCGATACGCTCCTTGCCCCAGCGCGGGTGCTGGCGGATGAGCTGCTGCACCCGCGCCGACACGCTATCCTGCGCCAGCGACGCCAGCATGTCGTTGGCCAGCTGACGCAGATGGGCATGCAGTTCACGCCCCACTTGCACCAGGCCCAAGCCCAGCTCACTACGCGCAAAGACAACACCATTGTCAGCTTGGTTGAAGCGCACCGGGCAGCCCAGCACGTGTGCATAGGCGGCCTCCTCGGCCCGCGGTGCGTGCGTGAAACACACCGCCTGTGCCTGAAAACGCCCTTGCGTCATCCAGCGCGCCAGGCACACCACGCAGCCCAAGGCGGCCTCCACGCGCTGCGCGCGGCACACCGCATAGTCGGGCAGGTAGCGCAGCAACACGCTCTCAGCCCCTACGTCCACTTCAAAGCGCGCGTTGTCGCCGATGATGGGGGCGTACTCGGTCAGCACCTCCAGCGCCTCGCCCAGCGTGTCGCAGCTGAGCAGCAGCATACCCACAATGTCGAGGTGCCCCGCCTGCAAATCTGCCCCAAGCGCCAACGCAGCCAAGGGGTCGGTGACGGCCTGCGTGAAAAGCGTCCACAGGTGGTCCTGCTGTGCCATAGGCACCCGTGTGCTCTGCGCCAACGCCGCACGCAATTCCTCGGGCACCCGCACGCCATGGCGCTGCGCGGCCTCCAGAATGGCCTGGGTGAAGCGGGCGGTGACGCTGGGTTGCATGGAAGGCATGGAGGGTGATTGTGCACGTGTCGGCGTACCGGCCTGTCCCGAATTGCCACCTGGCATGTCCCGCTTTGCACGCGACAAAGCGCACCAAAGTCCCTACAGTGGCGCGATAGCAAGGAGACAACCGCATGGCCCCTATCGACGAGGTACGCCTCGCCTTCAATCCGCACACCCTGACGCTGCTCAACGCCGTGCTGGGCCTGGTGATGTTTGGCGTCGCGCTGGAACTGCGCGTGGAGGATTTCAAGACCGCGCTGCGCACGCCCAAGGCGCTGGCCCTGGGCCTGTTGGGCCACCACGTGCTGTTCCCAGCTATGACCTACGGCCTGGTCTGGGTGCTGCAGCCCACGCCCAGCATCGGCCTGGGGATGATCCTGGTGTCCAGCTGCCCGGCCGGCCACATCTCCAACTTCCTGGTGCACCACTCGCGGGGCAACACGGCGCTGTCGGTCAGCGTGAGCGCCCTGTCCACGGTGGTGGCCTTGTTCATGACACCGTTGAACTTTGCCTTCTGGGGCAACCTGCACCCGTTGACCGCCGGCCTCATGCAGCAGGTGGCCATGAGCCCGTGGGAGATGCTGGAAGTGATCGTCATGCTGCTGGGCGTGCCGCTGGTGCTGGGCATGTGGGTGGCCAAGCAACTCCCCGCCTTTGCGCACAAGGTGCAGAAACCGATGAAGATCGTCTCCTTCATCATCCTGCTGGGCTTCATTGGCGGCGCGCTGGCGGCCAATCTGCAACACTTCATCAACTACATCCAGCTGGTGGTGGGCGTGGTGTTCGTCCACAACCTGATGGCGCTGGTCACCGGCTACGGCCTGTCCACCGCCATCGGCCTGCCCGAGCGTGACCGACGCGCCATCACCTTCGAGATGGGCATCCAGAACTCCGGTCTGGGCCTGATCCTGATCTTCAACTTCTTCAACGGTCTGGGCGGCATGGCCATCGTCACCGCCTGGTGGGGCATCTGGCACATCGTGGCCGGGCTCACGCTGGCCACCTTCTGGAAGAACCGCCCACCCCTGCCGCTGGCGCCCTGGTCGGGGGCCGCCAAATGACGATGCGTCTGCAGGATGCCCGCATCCTCATTACCGGTGCCGGTGGTTACCTGGGGCGTCAGTTGGTGGCGCGCCTGCCAGCATTGCCGCCCGAACAACGACCCGCAAAGATCGTGGCGCATGACCTGCGACTGCCCGAAACGCCTTTGAGCGGTGTGGAGTACCTGGCCTGCGACATCCGCTCACCCGATGTGGAACAAGCCATCGCCCAGCACGGCATTACGGTGGTGGTGCACCTGGCGGCCATCATGCCCTCGGGCAAGGCGCACACGCGCGACTTCGAGTACGACGTGGATGTCAACGGCACCCGGCTGTTGCTGGAGGCCTGCGTGCGCCACGGGGTGCGGCGCATCATCGTCAGCAGCAGCGGAGCGGCTTATGGCTACCACGCGGACAACGCCCCCTGGCTGACGGAGGACATGCCCGTGCGCGGCAACGAGGTGTTTGCCTACTCGCACCACAAGCGCCTGGTGGAAGAGCTGCTGGCGCGCTATCGCAACGACCACCCGGCGCTGGAACAGGTAGTGCTGCGCATCGGCACCATCCTGGGTGCCACCGTGCGCAACCAGATCACCGACATGTTCGAGAAGCCGCGCCTGCTGGCGATCCAAGGCTCCGACAGCCCCTTCGTCTTCATCTGGGACCAGGACGTGGTGGGCATCATCGAACGTGCGCTGTGCGATGGCCCCGCTGGCATCTACAACGTGGCCGGCGACGGGGCGCTGACCATCGACCAGATTGCCCAAGTGCTTGGTAAGAAAACCCGGCGCCTGCCCTCGTGGTTGCTACGTGGGGTGCTATCAATTTTGAAACCACTGGGTCTGACGCAGTACGGCCCGGAACAGCTGGACTTTCTGCGCTACCGACCGGTGCTGCTCAACACCCGGCTCAAGACCGTGTTTGGCTACACACCCACCTACACTTCGGCCCAGGTGCTGGGGCTGTACCACCGCGCACGCAGCCAGCAAGCCAAGACGGTATGAGCATCCCGCGCGACTTCCGAGGCAAGGTGGTGGTGATCACCGGCGCCGGTGGCGGCCTGGGCCGCGCGCTGGCACACACCTTTGCCCAGGCCGGCGCGCATGTGGCGGCGCTGGACCGTGACGCCCGCGCACTGGAGGCCTTGGCACATGAGTTGGATATCCTTGCGGTCCAGCACGGGACCCAAAGGATGATCGCCGTGTGCGACGTCACCCGCCTGGAAGACTGCCAGGCCGCCGTCACCCAGGTGTGCGGGCGCCTGGGCGGCGTGGACCTGCTCATCAACAACGCCGGCGTTGCCCACCGCAGCGCCTTTGCCGTCACCCAGGTGGACGTGCTGCGCCGCGTGATGGACGTGAACTTTTTCGGCGCCGTCCACTGCACCCATGCTGCCTTGCCCAGCCTGCGCCAGCGCCGCGGCATGGTGGTGGCCATTTCCAGCGTGGCGGGCTTCTCGCCCCTGATTGGCCGCACCGGTTACGCGGCATCCAAGCACGCGCTGCACGGTTTCTTTGACAGCCTGCGAACCGAAGTGCAGGACGACGGCGTGGATGTGCTGATCGTCTGCCCTTCCTTCATTGACACCGGCATTGACCGCGCCGCACTGGCCGCCGATGGCCTGCCCGCCGCACAGGCCCGCAAGACCACGGGTGCAACGACCCAACCTGCCGAGGTGGCTGCTGCCATCCTGCAGGCCGCGTGCCAACGGCGCCACTTGCTGCTGTTCAGCTTCACGGCCAAGGCCGCCTGGTGGCTGTCGCGGCTGTGGCCCACGCGCTATGCCGCTGTCATGAAGAAGCGCCTGCAGTCCGAAATTTTTCCAACCGCCTCCCACGGAACCCCATCACCATGAAGATGAACCAACCTCTTGCACTGGGCACCCTCCTACTCCGTCTGGCCTGGGCCAGCGCTGCAGCTGCCGCCGACTACACCGTCACCGGCCCTGACGGCAAGCCGCTGCCCTTGGTCATGGTCACGCGCCAGCCTGCGACGCCAATCAAGATGGACGACAGCGACAGCGGCTACCCCGCGTCCGGCAAGCTGCAACAGGGCACGTTTGAGCACACGCGCTTTTCCGATGCCCAGGGCCGCGTGCGCCTGCTGGAACAAGCGGGCGACATGCAGATCCGCCTGCGCAAGCCTGGCTTCCAGGACGTGGTGATTCCCCCGGCCGACCTCACCAAGCCCGCTGCCTGGCGCATGGTCGCGCTGACCGACCCCAAGGCCCTGGCCGAGCAGCGCCCGTCCAATGCCTGGACCTCCACTCTCACCTTCGGTGGCAATGCGGAGCTGAAGAAGGAGTTCATGCTCCAGTGCAACTACTGCCACCAACAGGGCGGTGCCCTGTTGCGCCGCGAACGCAGCGCCGACGAGTGGAAGGACGCCATCAAGCGCATGGTGCGCTATGGCTCACGCCTCTCCAGCGAGGCACGCGAACAGGTTCCGGCCCTGCTCGAAGCCCATTGGAAGGACATTGCCGCCCACCCCGAAAAGGTGCCCGAGGGCACGCCGTGGGCCAACACACTCTCTAACGTCGCGGTACGCGAATTGCCCATTGGCGATGCCATGTCACAGATGCACGACCTGCTGGTGCACCGCAACGGCAAGGTCTATGTGGGCGACAACCTGCAAGACCGCCTGTGGGAGATTGACCCCGCAACTGGCGCCTACACCGTGTACCGCGTGCCGCCCCAGCCGGGCGACCGTCTGGGCGGCCTGCTGCCCGGGCGCCTGGCGGACTTTCCGCGCCACCAGACCTACCAGGGCATCCACTCGCTGGCCGAATCGCAGAAGGACGGGCACATCTTTCTCACGCCGTCGCACCAGCGCCGCCTGATCGAATTCGACCCGGTCACCAAGCAGTTCTTCCAGCACGAGATGGAAAGCGGCTTCTACCCCCACACCGTGCGCGTGGACGGAAAGGACCGCGTCTGGTTCACGCTGGCCCTCAGCAACCAGATCGCCATGTTCGACCGTGCCAGCAAGCAGTTCACCACCTACGACCTGCCGTTTCGCAGCCTGATGGAGCGCATCACCGTCAAGCTCACGCCCACCCTCATGGGCCTGACCCGCTTCGGCATCCCCGTGGCCAACCTGGTCAAGGTGGACCACCAGAGCACCGGCGTGCCCCTGCCCTACGGTCTGGACATCACGCCCGATGGCCGGGTCTGGTTTGCGCGGCTCTACACCAACGAGATCGGCAGCATCGACCCCGACACCGGCAAGCTCACCATGATTCCCACGCCGTTCAAGGCACCACGGCGCCTGCGTGCCGATGCCCAGGGAAACCTGTGGATCGCAGCCTTCAACGAATCCCTGATCGCGCGTTACAACCCGGCCAAGGGCGAGTTCACACAGTTTGACCTGCCCGTGGTCCCCAAGGGCAGCGACACGCCCTACTCGCTGAACGTGGACCGCAGCCGCAACCAGGTCTGGGTCAACGGCACCAATTCGGATTCCGTGTACCGGCTGGACGTGGCCAGCGGCCGCTGGGATGTCTACCCCATGCCGCGCAAGGTCACCTTCACCCGTGACGTGGAAATCGACCGCGACGGGCGCGCCTATGTCACGGGCGCCGCGTTTCCGAGCTGGCACATCGAGGGGGCGCAGCCCACGCTGATGGAAATCACGCCGTGACACGCTTCCTGATTTCCTGCCTGCTGGCCTTCACGGCCGGCCACATGTTCAACTACACCGTCATCCTGTACCTGCAGGAGGCGGTCGGTTCAGACCTGCTGTCGGGCCTGGGCTTTGGCCTGGCCTTTGGCAGCAGCATCGTGTTTGGCTGGTTTGCGGGTGTGGTGTGCGACCGTGTGCCGCCGCACCGCGTGATCCACGCCGCGCAAGCCCTATTCCTGACCGGGTTGAGCTGCCTGTGGTGGGCGCACAGTGGCGCCACCGAGCAAGGCCGCGTGGCCTGGGTGCTGATGGGGGCGTTCTGCGGCGGCCTGGCGTGGTCGTTTGTGGGCCCGGCGCGGCTTACCACGCTGGGGCAGCTGGCACGGCCTGAAAAACTGCGAGCCGCCACCATCGTATTCAATCTGCAGGTACTGGTGGGCTTTGGCCTGGCCCCGCTGCTGCTGGGCGCAGTGCGCAGTCAGGCAGGCTGGGGTGCCGTGCTGGCGCTGGCTGCTGGTGGCTTTGTACTTTCTTCACTGTTGCTGCTGGGTTTGCGCACCCGCACGTCATCCCAAGCCAGCAGCCAAACGGTGCTGGCCGATATGGCTGAAGGGTTTCGCGCCGTGGGTCGGGACACGTTGCTGGCCCAGCTCATGCTGGCGGCCGTGCTGGCCTACGCCATGACCGGCCCGCTGCAAATCCTGCTGCCCAAACTGGCTCGCGACGTGCTGCGGCTGAACGAGCTGCAACGCGGTGCCTACCTGGGCCTGCTGGCGTTGTCGCTCATTGCGGGTGGCATCACGGCGCTGGCGCTGGCGCGGCAGGTGCACCACGGCGTGGCGATCTTCAGCGGCATCGTGCTCGGTTGTTTGGTGTTTGCGTCGCTCAGCCAGATTACCGCCCCCATACTCTCGGCTGCGTTGTTGGCCTGCGTGGGCTTGGCCGGTGGCATGGTCATCAGCCTGGTGGTGGCCGGCATCCAGGCGCGCGCGCCCGAGGCGCTACGCGGACGCGTGATGAGCATGTACGCCATCACCTCGCAGGTGGTGCCGGCTGCTTCCGGCGTGGCGGCCGGGACGCTGGTGAATGGCATCGGCGTCACACATGCGGTGGCCGTCGCCGGGCTGGTGCTCGCAGCCGTGGTGGCATGGGCGTGCGCGCGCATGGGCGCACTGCGGCGTTACGTACCTACCGTATGAACCGACCCTGGCGCGAGACCATCGTCAGCTCGACAAAGCGCGAGGCATTGGGCGTATCTTCGTTGAAGTGGAGTACGAAGCCGCCCAGGTCCAGGGTCTTGGTAGACCATACAGCATCGAGAAAGGCACTGCGGGTCGGGTTCTTACCCGTTTTTCGCAGCAATTCGACAAAAGCTTTGGCATTGATGTATCCCTCCAAGGCGGTATGGGACAACTCCTTGCCGGGCGCGGCCGTGGCCCAGGCCTGCTGGCACTCGCGCACGATGGCGTACGAAGAGTTGCTGGGCAGCGGAACCACCTGCGCCACGGTCATGCCGGTGGCGTTTTCACCCAGGGTCTTGACGGTCGTTGCCGTGCCCATGACCGACAGGGCATAAAGCTGCAGGCCCTTGCGTTCCTGGCGGATCGAACGCACAAACTCGGTCGTGGGTTTGCCGGCCAGCCCCAGCAAGGCCGCTTCAGGGTCCGCACCAGCCACCTTACTGGCTGCCGCGGCGGCATCTGCACCGCTGTTCTCGACCGTTACGGTAACAACCGCTTCGAGCTTGTGACGCGCCAGCGCTTGTTGTGCCGCAGTGAGGAACTCCTTGCCGAATGAGTTGCCCTGATGAACGATGGCAATGCGCCGGATGCCCACGGTGGCCAGGTGCTGCACCAGTTGGTCGGCCTCGTCGGCATAGCTGGCCCGAATGTGGATCACGTTGCGCGCATGGCGGCTGCGTATGGACATGGCCCCGGAATAGGGTGCAAAGAATGGAATGCCCGCTGCAATGACC
The DNA here is from genome assembly GCA_046348185.1 of Rhodoferax sp. Lineage (GTDB taxonomy): Bacteria > Pseudomonadota > Gammaproteobacteria > Burkholderiales > Burkholderiaceae_C > Allorhodoferax. The sequence goes on from JAXMER010000013.1 coordinate 1,591,797, forward strand.
TTGGGTAGCACCGCCTCGATCATGGGGGTGCCAAAGGAATTGAACAACCCAAAAATGCTGCGATCTTCCAGCAAGGCTGCCGTGTTGTCTGTGGCACGCTGAACATCGTAGCCATCATCTCGTGTGATCAACTCGATGGTCTTGCCGTTGACACCACCCTTGGCATTCACTGCCGCAAAGCAGGCATTGGCGCCACTGACCAGGGCCTGCCCCAACTCACCCAACGGCCCACTGACGGCTACGGATTGGCCCAGGCGGATCGTGTCTCCGTCCTGCGCATGCGCTTTGCCAGCCAATGCCGCCCATGCGCCAAGACCCGCCAGCGCATGGCGTCGTGTCCACAGGGGGCACCCAATACCGAAATCAAAGGCAGATGAAGGGGCTGTCATGACGGTCTCCTGATTCCAACGAATTGCTCCATGCTAGAGCAGCGATAGTCCATGAAATGTCTTTCAAATGACTTTCAAGTGGCTTTTTGGTCGGCGTTTTCCCTAGGATTTTTTGTTGTTTTATCGCGCTGGACCGCACCGGTGCAACCTGTTAAGCTTTTTTCGCAAGCGCGGGTGCATCACCTGTCCCGTACATCGTTGGTATCTCCAAGAGGGAGTGTCATCACCATGGCAACAAACACCCCGTCAGCACCGTCGGTGGCACGCAAGCTCACCGTGCTTTCCATCGCAATCATCGCAATCATTCTGGCACTGCTGGCATTGGCCATCAATGTCGTGGCATCACGCAATGCGCGTTTGCAAGTGCAGGAGATGGTGACCGACAAGGTCGTAGGCATCGCCAAGACCCTGGACGACGCCGCCACGGCACAACGCGATCTGGCGCAAAGGGCCGCAAAGACCTTGCAGCAGTCATTTGCCGGCACCATGGACTTGAACGAGGCGACCGGCGAACTCAAGAGCTACGGCGCAACGGTGAACGGCCAGTTTGGCGAAGTGGATGCATTTACAGCCAGCACGGGTCATGCCGGTACGGTACTGGTGCGAAAGGGCGACGACTTTGTTCGGGTGACATCGTCCCTCAAGAAGTCCGAAACAGAACGCGCCATCGGCACGAACCTGGAACGCAGCCATCCGGCTTATGCCGCCCTGCGCGCTGGCAAGCCGTATACCGGCCAGGAAGTGCAGTTGGGTAAACCATACATGGCCCATTACGAGCCCATCAGGGACAGCCAGGGTCAACTGGTCGGCGCCATCTGCGCGGCAGTGGATCTGAGCGCTTTTCAGGCATCGTTCAGTCGCCAGGTATCGGATGCCCGTTTTTTTGAAACCGGCGGTGTGTATGTGCTGGAGCCACGCAAGCCGCTGGGCGAATCGGTTCTCTTGTCACACCCGAGTCAGACTGGCAAAACGGTGCAGTCCATCGCGGCAGGCGCTGGTGAATTGCTGCAGGCCCTGGAAAACGCCGAAGACGGCCGCGTAGACGACGCCGCTGCCTTGCTCGGTGGTGGCGACTCGGCACGCTGGGCTCTGATGCGCAAGGCGCCAGCGGCAAACGCATGGGTGGTGGCGGAGGTGTCGCAGACAGAATCCACCCAGCGCCACCGCACCAACATGCTGATCATTCTGAGTCTTTTGGCCATTGCAACCGTGGTGCTGGGTGCGGCGATTTTTGTGGTAGTGCGCCGTACCGTGAGCGCCCCCTTGAGCGAGCTCTCCAAGGTCGTGCGCGCCGTTGCCGATGGCGACTTGACCCAATCCTTCCAGTCCGGGCGCAATGACGAGATCGGCGCGCTGGTGCAGGAAGTCGAGGGCATGCGCCAACGCTACCAGACAGCCCTGAGTCAGGTGCGTACGGCAGTGGACAGCATTGGCACCGCGAGTGCCGAGATCGCCAGCGGCAATCACGACCTCAGCCATCGCACCGAGCAAGCCGCCAGCAACCTACAGCGCACGGCATCCAACATGGAGCAGCTCACCAGCACGGTGCGCCAGTCCGCCGAAGCCGCACGCGAGGCCAACCAGATGGCCACATCCGCAGCCGCTGTAGCTGCGCGTGGCGGCGAAGTGGTGGGCCAGGTGGTGTCGACCATGGATGACATCAACCACAGTGCCCGCAAGATCGCCGACATCATCGGCGTGATTGACGGCATTGCGTTCCAGACCAATATCCTGGCGCTCAACGCCGCAGTGGAGGCGGCCCGCGCCGGTGAGCAAGGGCGTGGCTTTGCCGTGGTGGCCTCCGAGGTGCGCAGCCTGGCCGGGCGCTCGGCCGAGGCAGCCAAGGAAATCAAGTCACTGATCCAGACATCCGTGGAAAAGGTGGAGTCCGGAGCCAGCCTGGTCCAGCATGCGGGGCAGACCATGGCGGAAATCGTGAGTTCCGTGCAGGGGGTCAGTCAGACCATCAACGCCATCACCGCTGCAGTGTCCGAACAGTCCGACGGCATTGGCGAAATTAACACTGCAGTGGGCCAGCTGGACCAGATGACACAGCAAAACGCGGCGCTGGTAGAGCAGTCGGCGGCCGCGGCGTCGAGTCTGCAAGATCAGGCCCAGCGCCTGGCCCAGGCAGTTGGCGTATTTCGCCTGCAGGACGACAGAGGGCTCTACCTGGCGCAATAGGCAGCCTTCAGGCCTGTTTAGAAGAATCAGGCCTTAGCCCCCGCAAAACATGGCGATATAGCTGCAGTTTTTATAGCAAACGCGAGCGGCGCGCACGCACGCCGTTCGCCAAAGTCTCTAGCACCGCAACAGTGTCCTGCAGCGCCAGGCAGCCGTCCGTAATGCTCTGCCCGTATACCAGCGCCTGCCCAGGCTGGACGGTCTGGTTGCCCGCGACGAGATGACTCTCCAGCATCACGCCGATGATGGCACGCTGCCCCTGTGCGAGCTGCGAGGCCACATCCTGGGCCACCTCGGGTTGGCGTTCATAGCGTTTGCCGCTGTTGGCATGGCTGCAGTCCACCAATACGGCGTTGGGCGCACCGGCTTTCTGCAGCAGCGCAGAGGCCTCCTGTACATGGCTGGCATCAAAGTTGGGGCCGCTACGGCTGCCGCCGCGCAGCACCAGATGTCCATGCGGGTTGCCCGCCGTGGTAAGCACCGCCGGCGCGCCCTCGTGCGTGAGAGAGGGAAAGCAATGGGGGTGCTGGGCAGAGAGAATGGCATCCACAGCGACTTGCAGATCGCCATCAGTACGATTCTTGAAACCCACGGGCATCGACAAGCCCGAAGCCAGCTCCCGGTGGACTTGACTCTCCGTTGTTCGCGCCCCGATGGCGCCCCAGGAGACTACATCCGCATAGTATTGTCCCAGCGTGGTATCCAGGAACTCGGTGGCGATGGGCAAGCCCAAAGCAGTCACATCCAGCAGCAGTTGGCGCGCAAGACGCAGGCCTTTGTTGATGTGAAAGCTACCGTCCAGATCCGGGTCATTGATCAGCCCTTTCCAGCCGACCACGGTACGCGGTTTTTCAAAATACACCCGCATCACAACCAGCAGGTCGTCTTGCAGGCGCTGAGCCATCGGCTGCAGGCGGCTAGCATAGTCCCGCGCGGCCTGGGTATCGTGCACCGAACACGGACCTACAATGGTCAGCAACCGGTCATCCTGGCCATGGATGATGCGGGCAATGGCCGTACGGTGTTGGTCGATGGCACTGGCACCAGCTTCGCTCAGTGGCAACTCTTCGTTCAGGATGGCTGGCGAAATCAAAGGGCGCACCTGGCGGATGCGCAAGTCGGAAGTGGATAGCATGGCGATCAGAGCGCAAAGCGCAGGGCGGTCAACAGGCCCTTGCGGGACGTGCCCGGATTGTAGGTGGGGCACGGGATGCTCTATCATTCGGCGCCAAGCGCCGACGCCACTATCCGGACATCGCGGCCCGCTATTGGAAAAGCCTCATCTTGCCCGCTTCCTCTCCTATCGCCAATCCACCCGGTGCTGCTGCATCCGCGCCGACAAGTGCCACCAGCGATTCCTTGACCGGTTTGCTGGAGCAGGTGCAGGCCTTGAAGCTACAGGCACAAACCACGCAGCAGACGCTGCTCACGCTGCGCCGTGAGGATGAAGAAAGCAGCGCAATGCCCAATTTGGGGCACTGGGACACAGCCCAGATCGGCACCGCCATCGGCTTTCTACTGGCACTGGCGGTGGTCTGGTGGGCTCTGTGGCGTCGCCCCCAGCACCTTCGTGCACAAGTTGCACCGCGCCCTGTTCCCATGACCAGGCAAGCGCGCGCTGGCGCACCGCCAGCGCGTGGGCAACCCGCCACGCCGAACAAGGGCGCCGCAGCTCCAACCCCCTTGCACAAAGAAGCTGCGCCGGTACCCCCGAACTTCGCAGCAGTACCGTCCCCGGTGCAAAAAGTCGCAGCCGATACGGCGTCTACCGCTGATTGGTCGCCCGCTTCACAGCTTCAGCCGATGAACTCGATCGCCGAGGAAGTCCACGAATCCCACCCCAGCATTTTTGCGCGCCCCGAACCCGTGCGCGAATTCGACCCGGCGGCTGCGGCCGACGAAGTGCAGCGTGTGCGCCAGAGCCTGGCTCGCAAACGCGAAGCGCGCCACCAGTTCCAGCTGGAAGGCGATGATTCCAATCCGGATGCGTTCTTACCTTCCCAACCGTCCGACCTTGGAGAGCGCACCACCGATGCACTCCACGTTACCCAGCACCATGCTGGAGCGAATGAACTGGACTTCTCGCTGCCTGACAGCCCCAAAATGCCCAACGATACGAACAATTTCGCCAATCCGAAACCTGCAGAACCCAGCTCACATCACGAGGTCGTCTTGGCACTTGCGCTGGAGTCCGAATCCTTGGAGTTGTGGCAAGAAGCCCGGGAACTGGCTCAAGAAGTGTTGGACGGCGGTGATGCTGAACAGATGATCCAGGCGCAGATGCTCATCAACCGTCTTGACGCCCGAGAAAGCAGCTAACCGGCGCGCAACCAACGCCGTCCGCACCCCAATCAGGAGCGGCGTACGTTCAGAAAATCAAAATTGGTGATCGGCCCATTGGCGCTGTCAAGGTCGACATCCAAGGGTTTTTCTGCCTCGGTGGGCGCCGCCACTTGCCCCAGTTTCGGAGGAACTTGCATGGCACCCAGAGGTGCGCCACGGGTATCGATTTCGGCCTGCGGATCGACTTCCGACACCTCCGATGCGTCATGCCGCATCCAACTGCCGCGCAAATGCGCGCCCGCACGGTGCGTTACCGCACGCGGTGTGATCAGATTGGCATCCTCTCGTTCCGGTACGGTCTTGGCACGGGGCGGCACCCGAATCGGCTCGGAGGATGTCAGATCATCCGTAGTCCGCACCATGCGCTTGGCCAAGGCGTGCAGCAACAGAAGCTCGCGGTAGGCCTCCATATCGAACTGCACACCATCGGTTTCGCCTTCCTGGTGAAACAGGCAGTCTTCAATGAACTCCAGCGCGCGCGTGCCAGGCCACAGCGCCATGATGCGCTTCATGACATGGGGATACGCCTCCAGGGAACGCCCGGTTTCTTCAAAATGCCCAAAGGCAGGCACACGACCAGTGAACCAGATGTGAAACTCCGAGCGCATGAACTCGTAGTCGGCCTTACGCCCGAGCACATGCAAAATCCTCAATAAATCGAGGCATACCAGCGGACTGGATTCACCGCACAAGGCGATCCGCGACGTCAGCACCTCAATGGCCTTGTCATGCTGACCGAGCGACATAAAAAACTCGGCCTGTTCGCGTACATCGATGACTTCCTCGGAATCGATCGAACGCATCACCGTAGCAACACTGTTCTGGAAATCCTTGTGCCGCGCGGCGCGCGCATCATGGGTGCGCCGCATCTTCAGACTAACGTCATCGGCTCGGGGAATCGGTGCCTGCGTGGTTTGTGAGATGGGTGCCGCGGGCACCTGTGCCGCCGCAGAAGCGTGAGCTGCGTGCTGGGCGCCGTCCAAATCAATTTCGATATCCACCACCGCATCGGCCGGGGGCGCGGCAACAGGCTCTGATAACTCAGCCAACTCTGCAACCGGTACGAGCACTGAATCCTGGTCGTGCAGCTGGGAACTTGGGAAGTCCACTGGTTCGGCCAGCCCTTCACTCCAGTGCTGCTCCGATGATGCAGAACGCCGCCAAAATCCATACAAAGCCACCACGCTCAGAAGCAGTGCAACTGCAAGGCCGTACACCAGGGGATTGGCATAACGCTCCTCTTGCGCACGCTGCACACGCGCTTGCAACTCAACCAAGCCCTTCTGGTTTTGCGCCGTCAGGTCACGCAGGGCCTTGAGCTCCTTGCTGAGTTGCTGCACCTGCTCAGCCTCTCGCAACACCTCTTCCGGGCTGGCATTGAGCTGTTTCCACCACAACTGGGCTTGCGCGCGCTTGACCGGGTCCTCCTCGGGGATGCTAGATAGCTCGGTCGATGCCCGCAGGACGGGGTCGTAGTCCACGGACAAATCCAGCACGTCCAGCTTCAGACGTGCCTTGCCCGAACTGCGCTGTGCCGGTGCCACGGTGTGCGGCGTCGCACGCGCAGCTGCTTCGTGTGCCACGGGCAATGCCGCCTTGCCGGACGACTGCGCCACGGTGTCGGGTGATACCAACACAGCACCTTCCTGCGCGGTGCGAGCCGCTCGCGTTGGCACGCGAGGTTTGGCGGCCTCGCCGTTGGTGGACTTTTCTCGCGGCGCTGCTGCACGCACGGGTGCCGCAGCGGCATTGGAACCACCGGATGCAGGTGCAAGAGGCGCGCCAGAACCGGACGGGCCAGCGCGACGCTGCGCAACCGCTCCGACCACAGGCAGGCCGACTTCAGGCGCACCAACCACGTTGCTCGCCACGTCGGCCAGCAACACATAGCGGCGTTGCGTCTTGGACTGGCAGCTTCCACGCACGGTGACGGTGACAACCGGCTCGTCTACCAGGTTTTGCGAGCGGATGCGCAACATCCCGGCTGGGGTACCGGCACCTGCCAGGGGTTCGAGCTGCAAGGTAATCTTGGAAGGATCCTGCGGGGTATCGGCGTGCAACACTTCGGCTGAGAAGCAGCTGACATCGACGACGTCGGATGCCTCCCATTGCACGTTGACTTTGACGTCCAGTGCTTGTCCGATAAAGACCGCCCCGGTCATACGCCCCAGGCTCAAGGCAACACTGTAGTTGGCACTGGTGCACAGAACCAGGCCCACTGCAAGAGAAGGGAAAACGCCGCGTAGTCTCATGGAAGTGCAAATTCTCGCACAAGCGCAGCCAATACGTTCAGCCGGGCGCCATGCCAGCGGTACCGTAGCCCCCGTGAATAGAACACTGTTCGCTCCCCTTTTTGTAGCAAATGACAGCGGATACGAGGTTCTTTGCGTGCGCACCCTTGCCGCTGACGATGCTATTCGTCGTCGAAATTCACCGCCTTATGCGCAGCCATGAGCTGCATCTGGACTTGCAGCGGGACAGGCGCATAGTGCGAGAAAGCGATACTGTAACTGCCTTTTCCAGCGGTCAGGGATTTCAGCCGCCCCTGGTAGGCCTCCAGCTCGGCCAGCGGAATCAGGCCATGGATCGCCGCCATAGCGGTCGGCCGCGGCTGCGTCCCGGTGACATGACCACGGCGACTGGCGAGATCACCGGTCAAGTCACCAATGGCTGCCTGCGGCGCAAGGACCTCCAGGGTGACGAGTGGTTCCAGCACAATGGGGGCAGCCTTGCGCACAGCGTCGACCGTGGCTTTTCGTCCCGCTTGCGTGAATGCGATATCCTTGCCGTCGACGGCGTGGGTCTTGCCGTCATACACCGTCACGCGCAGGTCATGCACCGGAAAGCCCGCCACCACCCCATCGGCCAGCGCCTGACGTACGCCCTTCTCCACGGCGGCCATGAACACGCCAGGAATGGCGCCCCCTTTGACCACGTCGACAAATTCAAAGCCTGCCCCACGCTCGAGCGGTTCGATGCGCAGCATCACTTCACCAAACTGGCCTGCCCCGCCACTTTGCTTCTTGTGGCGGCAGTGCCCTTCAGCGCCCTGTGTGATGGTTTCGCGGTAGGCGATTTGCGGTGGCTTGGTGTCAAGCTCCAGTTTGTACTGCTGGCGCAATCGTTCCAGCTTGGTGCGCAAGTGCACATCCCCTAAGCCGCGAATCACGGTCTCGTTGGTGTGGGGATGGCGCTCCACCTGAAAGCATGGGTCTTCCAGTTCGAGCTTGTGCAGTACCTCGAACAGGCGATGCTCGTCACTCTTGCGTTGCGTCTGCACGGCCAAGCCCTGCATGGGCAAGGGAAATTGCAGGGGCTTGAGATGGATATGGTCCTCGTCGTGCGAGTCGTGCAGCACGCAATCAAATTCGATGTCGTCGACCTTGGCCACGGCACCAATATCGCCCGGCACCAGGCGCTGCACTTCCACATAGTCCTTGCCCTGCAGGCGGTACAGGTGCGCCACCTTGAACGGGCGTTTGCCTGAGCCGACAAACAGTTGCTGGTCGCGCACCACAGTACCCTGGTGCACCCGGAACACGCCCATCTTGCCGATAAAGGGGTCCACCACGACCTTGAAGACATGGGCCAGCACGTGCAGCGTTTCATCGGGCTGGGCGGCAAAAGACTCCTGCGCTTGTCCTGTTTCGCCCTTGTAGAACGGCGGCGGGTTACCTTCTGCCGGGTTCGGTGCCAGTTGGGCCAGTGCATCAAGCAGTTGCGGTATACCTGCGCCCGTGCGCGCGGACACAAACAGGGTCGGAATCAGGTGCCCCGCACGCAGCGCGGCCTCAAATGGGGCGTGCAGTTCGGTCAGGTTGGGGTCGGCACCGTCCTCGAGGTAGCGCGCCAGCAGTGTCTCGTCTTCTTCCACGATCTGGTCGATCAGCGCACGATGGGCGTCGGCCACCGACGCAAAGTCGCTGTCTCCCTCATGGTGGCCAAGCAATTCAACGACCTCCTGACCATGGTGGGCGGGCAAGTCCAGCAGCATGCATTGCTTGCCAAAGCGGTCGCGAATCTGGTTCACCAGGGCCGGCAAGTCGGTGTTGTCCGCATCGATTTTGTTGATGACGATCATTCGGCACAGGCCCCGCTCACCCGCCGACTGGAACATGCGCTCCGTGCAAAGTTCGATTCCGGTCTGCGCGTTGACCACGATCAGCGCCGTATCGACGCCAGCCAAAGCGGCGATGGCCGGGCCGGCAAAGTCTGGGTATCCCGGTGTGTCGATCAGATGCAAAGTAACCCCACCCCACTGCATACTGACAATGGCACTTTGCAGGGAATGGCCGACCTCTTTTTCCAGCGGATCGAAATCACACGCCGTGTTGCCTTTTTCGACCGTGCCCCGGCTCGTGATGGCGCCCGCAGCGGCCAGCAGGCTCTCTGCCAGGGTGGTCTTGCCAGCTGCGCCGTGACCGACCAAGGCCACGGCCCGGATGGAGTTGCTCGATTGGTTTGGCATCGCATTCGCTCCTTGGGAACAGAATGCGGTCCATCTTACTCCCGGCGCAGCGCCGCGGTTCAGCCTTTTTGCAGCCGCGCAAACGTCTGTCGGAACTTGGCAATCTTGGGTGCTGCCACGGCTTGGCAATAGGCCTGTTGCGGATTGCGGGCAAAAAAGTTCTGGTGTTCCTCTTCGGCGCGCCAGTAGTTGCGCACCGGGGCTACCTCGGTGACGACGGGCTGGGAGTAACACGCACTGCCATTGATCTCAGCAATCAGTTCCATGGCGACAAGCTCCTGCTCGGCTTCCGACCAATAAATGCCGCTGCGGTACTGTGTACCAATGTCGTGCCCCTGGCGGTTCAGCGTCGTTGGATCGTGAATCAGAAAGAAAACTTCCAATAGCTCGCGCGTCGTTACCTCGCGCCGGTCATACAACAGGCGCACCACCTCGGCGTGTCCAGTCTGCCCCGTACAAACCTCCTCGTAGCGCGGGTGGGCAAGATAGCCGTTGCTATACCCGCTCTCCACTGCCTGCACGCCGCGCACTTGCAGAAAAACGGCCTCGGTGCACCAGAAGCATCCCCCTGCCAAAACAATCACTGCAAGCTCTTGACGCGTTCCCATGGGATCCATGCCACACCACCTTCCAAGCTTTGTCTACGCAACCGGTTAGCATTGTGCGTGCCCAATCGATGGTATTGGGCAGAAAGGGTTTTATTGTGAGCACCGCCGCGCCATCCACGCATCCATCGAGAGTTTGCCAGGCCCGTGCGCCATCAGGTACAACAGCACCGCCGCCCAGGTGCCGTGGGTGGGGTAAGCGCCGGGGTACACCAGCAACTGAATAACCAAGGTCATGCCCAATAGGCCTAGCGCCGACAGGCGTGTGGCCAGGCCCAGCAGCAGCAGGATGGGCAGCACGTGTTCGCCGGTGGCGGCCATGAAAGCCCCCAGTTCAGGGGGAATCCATGGCAATTTGTACTCTTCGCGAAACAGCACCACAGCGTTGTCGGACAGGCGCGGCCAGCCCAGCTGGAACTCGCCGCTGACAAGATCCACGGCAAAGCCCTCCACCTTGGTCTGACCCGATTTCCAGAACACGGCGGCGATGGAAAAGCGTGCCACAAAGGCCAGCAGGGTATTGGGCAAGGCCACCAAGCGGCTGTAAACCCCGTCCAGCAGCACTTGCACGCGCGCCACGGGGCCGGTTGAAGTGGTGGTGATGGCATTCATGATGTTCTCCGGATCAGTGTATGGCAGTCGGCTCGAGGCCGACCACGAGGCCATGGCGCAGCAGTTGCGCCAGCGCGTGGGAAACGTCCAGGTCGTCTTGCAGGCTTTGGGCCTGCGCAACGGCTACCCCCAAGGGAACACCGTCGCGCAGGGCCTGCGCCAGGGCGTGCGCACCGGGGGTGGTTTGCAACACCATCACGTCTAGGTCGCAGCGAAAAACCCATGCGCTTTCGGCCTGCGCGGTATTCACGTTTTCCAGCGCCAAACCGCTGCCTTCCTGGTGTGCGGCCCAGATGGACACGGCTGCAAAAGGCGCGGCAAAGCATTGCAGGCTGGGTGCAAGGTGCCAGCGCGTGCACGTCAGAGCCTGCGGGTCGGCCAGGTAGTGGGCGATGGCGGCAGATTCTGCAGGCACAGTGTCTGCCGCGTGCAGTGCCTGTAAACGCAGCCACTCCAGTTGCGCCACATCACCCAGGTACGGCACCGACGCAGCCGGCGCAAATTGGGCGATGAAGGCTGGCAGCGCACCACCGTAGCGCGCCAGCACGGGTGAGCGAGGCGGCCGCTGGCGCACAAACACCTGTGCCATGGCGCGGAAAAACACCTCGCCCACCAGTTGCTGCGTGACGGGAAAGGTGCTGGCCAGCGCATCCACCAGCGACACCACCACATTGTTGCGATATACACCCAGGCGGCGGGTGGGGTCGGAGCCATTGTGGGTGACCAAGTCGGCAGGCGTGGGGAATGTGGGCTCCAGCAAGGCCTGCGCCCAAACGGTTTGAATGCTCATGGCAGTGCCTCCAGCAAACAGGCGGTGTGCGACAGGGTCATGCACGGGCCCCTGGGCGCCTGCACTTGCGCTTGCAGGAGCGCCAATGCCTGCAAGGCCTCTCGCTCCAATGCCGCAAAGCTGGGTATGTCGCTGTCGCGCTCGATCAGCGTGGGCTGCGGTCCGGTCAGTTCCAGTGCGCGCAGGTACAAGTCCCAAACCGCCTGCGCCACGGGCGCACCGTGGGTGTCGATCAGCAGCGGGTCGCCTACGGCATCCTGATCCCGGGCAAAGCCAGCCAGATGAATCTCCCGCGCAGCCGCACAGGGCATGGCGCACAGGCTCTGCAGCGGGTCACGCCCGTGGTTAATGGCGGACACGTAGACGTTGTTCACGTCCAGCAGCAACCCACAGCCCGTGCGGCGCAGCACTTCGCTCAGGAAGTCACCCTCGCTCCAGGTGGAACTGGCAAATTCCACGTAGGTAGACGGATTCTCCAGCAGCATGGTACGGCCCAGGCACTCCTGCACCTGGTGGATGTGCACGCACACGCGCTGCAACGTGGCCGCGTTGTACGGTGCGGGCAGCAGGTCGTTGTAATACACCCCGGCGTGGCTGGACCAGGCCAGGTGTTCGGAAAACAGCGCAGGATCATAGCGGCGCACCAGTGCAGCCACGGCGTTCAGGTGCTCGGCATCGAGCGGCTGCGCGCCGCCTATGGACAAGCCCACGCCGTGGATGCTTAGCGGAAAGCGCTCACGAATACGCCCCAAGTGGTGGTGCATGGGGCCACCATCCACCAGGTAGTTTTCGGCGTGGACTTCAAAAAAGCCCAACGCCGTAGGCTGGGCATGGATGTGGGAAAAGTGCTCGGGCTTGAGGCCCACACCCACGCTCGCAGCTTGCATGGCGCGCTCCTGCCAAATCAGGCTTTTTCCTTGAACGCCGCCAGTTGGCCCATGCCGGTGGGTGAGCTCGGCGAAGCCGTTTTCTCGCAAGTCCCCTTAGGCACAAAGGACCAGGAATTCCCCTGGTAATCCACCTTGGAGGTGCCCGCGCAGGTGGTACCGGGGCCTGCGGCGCAGTCGTTTTTGCCTTTGAGAGCCACGCCAAAGCACTTTTCCTTGTCCATGCTTTGGGCGGCGGCCGGACTGGCCACCAAGGTGAGGGCTGCGCCCAGGGTCATGGCCAGGGCGGTGCCAGTAGCAAGTTGCGAAACGGCGCGGCGGGTCAGTGTGTTGTTCATGGAAAGCTCCTTCAGATTGATGAGATAGGTTCAACAAGTCGCAAAAAGACGTCTTGTTGAGCAGTAGTCGCACCCGTCGGCTCTTTCTTACACATCCGAGAATTTTTTTTGCTGTAAGGTTTGGGCCGCCTACAGCGACGCACATCATGGCTCGCTTTGCAGCATCAAGACCACCAGCCCAGGCGCGCACACCGTGCCCTACTGCGCGGCTTGTGTACCATCGCGACCACTACCGCCTTCCATCCGACCACCATGCACCTACCTTGCCCGTTGCCAGCCGCTATCACGCCCGTTCTGCAAGCTGTGTGCACACCTGGGTAACGGTCTCCATGGAACTGGATGCCAACGAAATCGCAACGCTGCGCCGCAGCATGCACCGCTTTGCCACGCTGCAACTGGGGGATGCCCAGTGGGCCGAGGACGCCGTGCAGGAGGCCCTGGTCGGAGCGCTCAAGAATCATGCGGCCTACGCAGGCCGCGCCAGCCTGAAGACCTGGTTGTTTGCCATTCTCAAAAACAAGATTGCCGATATCTTGCGTAGCCGCCATCGCACACAGTCCACCCACGTCAGCGCTGGCGTCGACGACGAAGAGGCCGACTTGACCGAGCTGTTTGATGCCCGTGGTCACTGGGATGCCGACGAGCAACCCGCTGGCTGGGGCAACCCGGGCACTGCACTGGAGCAGCAGCAGTTCTGGAAGGTATTCGAGCTGTGCCTGGACGGCCTGCCCCCGCAGCAGGGACGCGCGTTCATGATGCGGGAGTATGTCGGGTTGGAAGCCAGCGAGGTATGTGCCGAGCTGGCAATCACCACCACCAATCTACATGTGATACTGCACCGCGCCCGGCTGCGCCTGCGCGAATGCCTGGAAAACCGGTGGTTCTGTGCCGAGGGAGCAGCATGATGAACTGCATCGAAGCCACCCGACTGATTTCAGACGCACAGGAGCAGGCGCCTTCCACGCGCGACCGCCTGGCCTTGCAGGTTCACCTGCTACTGTGCAAAGGCTGCAAGAACTTCAGTTTGCAAATACCCTTTTTGCGCCGGACCATGCGCGCCTATTCCGAACGGGTCGATGCCGTGCTGCAATCGGATGACCAGCCTCCCAATGAGACCAACCCGCCCTGAGGCGCCCGGCGAGCCGCTAACCATGCTGTCCCACACCCGTGTGCTGTTCGCCCTTTGGGGCAGCGGCCTGACCGCGCTGGCCTTGCTGCTGGGGCTGGGAGTATTTCTGGCCCCCTTGCAGCCTAACATCGTGGCACTACAGCTGAGTTTTTCGCCGTCAGCGTTTGGCGCCATCGTGCATGCCTGGGGCGATACGGGTCTGGCACGCTACCGCGCCCATTTGCCTTGGGACTACCTGTTGCTGCTGAACTATGGCCTGTTCGGTTGGTTGCTGGGCGCGCGCACAGCGGTGTTTGCGCCCTACCCCATGCGGGCGCGGCGCGTGGCGGCATGGTTAATGCCTTTGGCGAGCGCTTTCGATGCCATGGAAAACGCCCTGCACGGGTGGCTGACAGAGGCACCGCGCTTCGGGCTGGAACTGGTTTACGCGGCCAGCGGAACGGTGTCCCTGCTCAAATGGCTGTTACTGATGGCCTTTGCCATGGCGCTGGCACATGCCTTGTGGTTGCACCAGGATCGCTAAAGGCAGGGCGAAGGAGCGCTCTTCCGCCCTGCCCTACTAGCGAATCCGCGCCGGCGCAGCCATCTGTTGGGGCGTGGTGAAGTAGACCGCAGTGGCGCCCGCGCGCGCGCGGGCCTGGGCCAACTCGTGACGGGCCACCGTTCGCAGATGCACCTCGTCAGGGCCATCCATCAGGTGCAGCGCACGGCCCCACGTCCAGAAGAACGCCAGTGGGGTATCGGGTGACAGCCCCATGGCACCAAAAATCTGCATGGCACGGTCCACCACGCGCGACTGCAGCCGCGCAGCCACCACCTTGATGGCGGCCACCTGGGCGCGCAACGCGTGGGGCTCGATTACGCCTGCAGGCTGATCCAGCATCCACGCCACACGCAGCACCAACAGCCGCGCCTGGTCAATCTCCAGTCGCGACTCGGCCAGCCAGTCTTGCAGGTTGGCAAAGTCACCCAGGTAATGACCAAAGGCCTGGCGCTCCAGTGCGCGCTCGGTGGCCAGTTCCAGCGCCAGTTCGCACTGGCCAATGGCGCGCATGCAATGGTGCACCCGGCCCGGCCCCAGGCGTGCCTGCGCCATGGCAAAGCCCGCGCCCCAGTCGCCCAGCAGGCAGTCGGCATCCACACGCACGTCGCGCAACACGACCTCGCAATGCCCTTCGGGTGAGAGGTGGTGCACTACGGGGATATTGCGCACCACCTGCACGCCCGGCGTATCCAGCGGTAGCAGCACCATGCTGTGCTGGTGGTGGGCGCTGGCGGCAGTGGGATCGTTTGATCCACCGTCTGGCGCGTTGCGTGCCATGACGATCAGCAGCTTGCAGTGCGGATGGGCCACGCCAGTAATGAACCACTTGCGCCCATTGAGCACCAGCTGATTGCCATCGCGGCGCACCGTGGTCTGCAGGCTGGTGGGATCGCTGGAAGCCACGTCGGGCTCAGACATGGCAAAGGCCGAGCGGATGTGGCCGTTCAACAGGGGTTCCAGCCACTGCGTGCGTTGCTGCGCATTGGCAAACCGGTGCAGCAGTTCCATGTTGCCAGTATCGGGGGCGCTGCAGTTGAACACTTCGCTCGCCCAATGCACACGCCCCATGCGTTCGGCCAGGGGCGCATAGTCCAGGTTGGAGAGGCCCTTTCCCGGTGCAGCTGCATCCAGGCTGGGCAGGAACAGGTTCCACAGCCCCTCCTCACGAGCGAGGGTCTTCAGGTCTTCCAGGAACGGCGGCGGATACACACCCTGCTGCACGCTTGCATGCCAGGCCGGGTTGTGGGGCAGCACGTAGCGCTGCATGAAGGCGTCGAGTTGCTGGCACAGCGCCTGCGCCCGCTGGGAAAGTGCAAAGTCCATGCGGACATTGTCCGCGCCGCGCCCAGCCTCTGTCACAACACAGGTGACAGGCACGGGCCGGGTTCAGCGTGGCACGAAGAAAGTCGACTTCTCGTGCGCCGTGCGAAGCTTGCCATCGACCTCGGCGCGGATCTCGAACACGATGGGGCTGGACCGCCCTTCTAACCCCGCTGCCGCTGCGGCCGGCAAGGTCAGTCGCACAGGCAATGCGCCAATGCCCGTGGGCTCCACGTGCAAGGTGGCGGGTGTCGCCAGAGCCAGCCCCGGCAGACCCGACACACTCACCACAAAGTTCTGGGGCGATTCGCTGGCATTCATCACCTGCATGCGGTAGACGTTCTCGATCGCACCTTGCTCGACGATACGCGCCTGGGCACCCCGGTCTTTGATCACATCAACCGAGAATCCCGGTCGCAGCGACAGGCTGGCCACAAATGCCGTAGAGGTACCCAGCAGCAGCGCGCCATAGATCAGCACGCGCGGCCGCCAGACGCGGCGCACCATCTGGCGCCAACCCAGCGACTGCGCCATGGCGTTGCCCGAGGTGTAGCGGATCAGTCCCTTGGCGTAACCCATCTTGCCCATCACGTCATCACACACATCGATGCAGGCCGCACAGGCAATGCACTCGTTTTGCAGGCCGTTGCGAATATCAATACCCGTGGGGCACACCTGCACGCACAGAGTGCAATCAATGCAGTCGCCCAAACCCAGCGCCTTGGGGTCGGCCAAACGCGAGCGAGCGCCGCGCGACTCGCCACGTGCCGTATCGTAGGCAATGACCAACGAATCCATGTCGATCAACGCGCTCTGGAAACGGGCATAGGGGCACATGTACTTGCAGATCTGTTCGCGCATGTAGCCTGCGTTGCCGTAGGTGGCACCGGCGTAGAAAAGCACCCAGAACCACTCCCAGGGTGAGAAGGCCCCCTGCGCAAGCTCGGCAGCCAACTCGCGAACCGGCGTGAAATACCCCACAAAGCTAAAGCCGGTGACCAGGGCAAAGCCAATCCAGGCCGCTTGCTTGCCGCTCTTGCGCAGCACCTTATCCATGCCCCAGGGCGCCGCATCCAGGCGCATGCGCGCCGAGCGGTCACCCTCAATGCGCCGCTCCAGCCACATAAAGATCTCGGTGTACACCGTCTGCGGGCAGGCATAGCCACACCAAAGGCGCCCGGCCACCGCGGTAAAGAAGAACAGCGCCAGGGCTGAGATAACCAACAAGGCAGTCAGATAAATCAAGTCTTGCGGGTGCAGTACCAGGCTAAAGATATAAAAACGCCGCTCATTGAGGTCAAACAGCACCGCCTGACGCCCGTTCCACTGCAACCAGGGCATGCCGTAGAAGATGATCTGCGTCACCCACACCATGACCCAGCGCCAATTGGCGAACCAACCCTTGACGGAACGCGGATAAATACGAACCTGTTTTTCGTAGGCAGACAAGAAGCCGGGGGCACTACTGTCTGGCGTGGCGGGTTTGATCGGGATGATTTTGACGGGCGGTTTGGACATGGGCGAACAAGATTCAGGCTGGCTCCATCCATCTGTG
Organism: Rhodoferax sp.; assembly: GCA_046348185.1. Lineage (GTDB taxonomy): Bacteria > Pseudomonadota > Gammaproteobacteria > Burkholderiales > Burkholderiaceae_C > Allorhodoferax. The sequence goes on from JAXMER010000013.1 coordinate 1,608,961, forward strand.
ACTAACAGGCAGACAGCATGAATCTTATCTGCCCCTTTCCGAGAATGCCGCAGACATCGCAATTGCCCCTACATTCGGCACCAGCTTGGCCTCCATCATTTCTCCACACTGCGGGCGCACATTACGCACCGCGCGACACCATCGATCGCGCTGTTTTGTCACAAGGAGAATCCCATGGACCGTGTCCGATCCGCCCTTCTGCGCGCCGCGGGTGCGCTCGCCCTCGCTGCAGGTGCCAGCTTGGCATTTGCCCAGCCTGTATCCAATTCCAACGGCCCTACGCCCACAGCCGGTGTCGGTCCGAACGAACAGGGTGGCCCAGGAGGTGGTCAGCAGCAACACCGCAACCCGCCACCCGAAGCACTCGAAGCCTGCAAGACATTCAAGGCTGGACAAAGCTGTAGCTTCACCTCGCCTCGCGGTGCCGAGCAAGGCACGTGCTTTGCCCCGGAAGGCAAGTCATTGGCCTGTCGGCCCAACAACGCGCCCGGCAACGCAGGCGGTCCGCCCAACGGTGGTCAGGGGCAGCCTCCAAGGCAATAATCGGCTTCTAGCCCCCGTGAGATCTTGGCTTTGAGCTCCTGAATTGATAGCATCCGCAAAGTTGGGGGCACTAAGTCAGACTTGGGCTCCGTCGCTCCAGAACGCTGTGGCGCCGCTGGCGGTGGAGCGCCCCTATTGGAGAGGAGATTCAACTGCATGCGCAAAGTATGGCACGGGTTGAAAGTGCATTACCCGGTCCCGCTTGGCCCTGGCTGGGCGAACGCAGGGCACCTGCGCGATCAGGGCTCTGGCGTCAGAAGTTGTTCTTGGGCCTGCCAAAGTCCAAGGCTGATCGGGCAATAGGTGCCCACCAGCCCAATGGCGGCAGGCTTCGATGGCGCAAAACTGGCACGTAGCGTGACCGTGGCACAACCCGCCTCACCCGACGTGGCCTGCGCGCGCACGCTGGGCAAGTGCGCATAGCGGGACTCTTCCTCATAGGCTTGGGTTTGTGCTTGCAAGCCCAGCACCTGCGTCAAGGCAATCACCACACTGTTGTGTGCTACGGACGCCATGCCTAGCGCGTGGAGCTTGCTCACCAGATCCTGGTGGGACTGCGGGGGCAGTCTTGGGCTCAGCGGCGTCACGGCTGGAACTGTTGTGGATGCAAGCAGCCCCAACAGGGCCACCGCGCAGGCAAGAACGAGATTTCGAATGGCAAGCACCGGCGAAGTAGTTTGGGCCGAACGCGAGTCCGCAAGAATGGGTTCATGCATGGGTTGACGAATTGATGGGCATTACCGATTGAGCAGCACCATGGTGACGAAGAACATCACCAGGCAAATCAGTGTTGCCGCCAGGCCCAGCACGATGAGCGACCCTGTCGGCGCGTTCGCGCCACCCCAGACCAACGCCAGCTTGCGGTAGACCCAAACGGCCGCTGCAATGCCCAGCAGGTCGATGACGCCAAAGACCAACAAGCCGTTACCAGCCTGGCGCGCCGACATCTTCTCGGTTACACCGGCCACCACGGCCGCGCAAACAAACAACGCCACGACTTCCAAGGCGATCGCTGCAAAGAAGGCTCTGATCATGTTGGGGTGGTGGTCGTGTTCGCGACTAGGGTGTTACGGAACACGCGTGACTCTTTGCGCGTGCGGGCGCAACGGCGTTGGACGAGCAGCCCCTTTCAACTCCTGATTTCATAGCATTACGTTCTTATTTCATGGGGGCTATAGGCCGATTTCCTCACAACCCCAGCCCCACAAACAGTGCATCCATGCGCTCAAGCACGTCCGCATCCATGGTGATGGTGCGACCCCATTCGCGCTGCGTCTCGCCCGGCCACTTGTTGGTGGCATCCAGTCCCATCTTGCTGCCCAGACCGCTCACTGGTGATGCGAAGTCCAGGTAGTCGATGGGTGTGTTCTCCACCATCATGGTGTCGCGTACCGGGTCGACACGTGTGGTCAGAGCCCAAATAACTTCTTTCCAGTCGCGCACGTTCACGTCGTCGTCCACCACCACGATGAACTTGGTGTACATAAACTGGCGCAAGTGGCTCCAAACGCCCATCATTACGCGGCGGGCATGACCGGGATAGGCCTTCTTGATCTGCACCAGTGCCATGCGATAGCTACAGCCTTCGGGCGGCAGGTAGAAGTCGGTCACCTCGGGAAACTGCTTCTGCAACAACGGCACGAACAGCTCGTTCAAGGCCATGCCCAGCACCGCAGGCTCATCGGGCGGCTTGCCAGTGTAGGTGGAGTGGTAGATGGGGTCGCGGCGCAGGGTGATGCAGTCGATGGTGAAGACCGGGAACTCGGCCTGCTCGTTGTAATAACCGGTGTGGTCGCCGTACGGTCCTTCCAGCGCGTGCTGGTAGCCGCTGGGGTGGGTGGCGTCGGGGTAGATATGGCCTTCCAGTACGATCTCGGCGCTAGCCGGGACGCGCAGCTCACTGCCCAGGGCCTTGATCAGCTCGGTGCGCCCACCACGCAAGAGGCCAGCAAACTGGTATTCCGAAAGACTATCGGGTACGGGCGTGACGGCACCCAGTATGGTGGCCGGATCGGCGCCCAGGGCCACGCACACCGGGTAGGGTTGGCCGTGATTCTTGGCGCAATGGTCGCGGAAGTCCAGCGCGCCGCCGCGGTGCGCCAGCCAGCGCATGATGACCTGATTGCGGTTCAGCACCTGTTGGCGGTAGATGCCCAGGTTTTGGCGCGGCTTGTTGGGCCCCCGCGTGATGACCAAACCCCAGGTGATGAGCGGTGCCACGTCGCCGGGCCAGCAGTGCTGGATGGGCAAGCGGGCCAAGTCCACGTCATCGCCCTCCCAAACCACGTCTTGGCAAGGCGCATTGCGCAACTCCTTGGGCGCCATGTTCCACAGCGTACCCAGCAGGTTGCGCATACCCATCATGTCCTTGAACCCCTTGGGTGCCTCGGGTTCCTTCAGGGACGCCAGCAGTTCGCCAAAGGGGCGCAGCCCGGCAATGCTGTCAACGCCCATGGCACGGGCCACGCGCTCGGGGGTACCAAACAGGTTGCCCAGCACCGGCATGGTGTGGCCGGTGGGGTTCTCAAACAAGATGGCCGGGCCATGCGCGCGCAGCACGCGGTCGCACAAGGCGGTCATTTCCAGGTAGGGGGATACCGGCTGCGCCACGCGGCGCAGGTCGCCGGTGGCTTCGAGCTGGGCCATGAAATCGCGCAAATCGCGGTAGCTCACAGGGATTGTCCTTGCCAGCGCGCAGCCAGCGTATGGGGCACATCGAGCAGGTCCAGCACGCGGGCCACGCTGGCGTTGACGATGTCGTCCACGCTTTGCGGGCGCAAGTAGAAAGCCGGCATGGGCGGACAGACAATGGCACCGGCCTCGGTGGCGCTGACCATGTTACGCAGGTGGATCAGACTCAGGGGCGATTCGCGCACCATCAGCACCAGGCGGCGCCGTTCTTTCAGCATCACGTCTGCCGCGCGGGTCAGCAGGTTGTCCGAAAGGCTCTGTGCGATAGCCGCCAGCGTGCGCATGGAGCACGGAGCCACAACCATCGCGTGCGCACCAAACGAGCCGCTGGCAATGGCCGCGCCGACGTTGGCGTTGTCATGCACCTGATGCGCCAGGGCCTCGATTGCCGCGCGTTCCAAGCCGTGCTCTTCTTGCACATTGCGCCACCCGGCGGTGCTGACAACGAGGTGTGTTTGCACATCTGGCACGTCACGCAGCGCCTGCAACAGGCGCACCCCGTAGATGGCCCCGCTGGCTCCGGAGATGCCGATGACGATGCGTCGCAGCGTGGATGCCGCGGTCATACGGGTGCAGCCGTGAGGTCGTTCTGCACCTGCTCCAGCACGCGGCTTGCCTGCTGTGCATCAAAGTCTTCGTGCAGACGTTTGCGCACGCCGTAGTGCTGCAGTTGGTAATGCCGTGTGGGCAAAACACCATGGCGCTGCAAGGCACTGGCCGTGCACACTAGCGGACAGCCATCCAGCGCCACCACCGGGCGCCCGGACTTGGCCAGCTTGACCAGTTGCGGCACGTCGCCGCCGACTCCGGCAATGCAGGACATTTCGGCCACACCCGTGCGGTCTAGCTGCAAGGCCACATGGTTGGCCAACTGCGCTGCGCTGGAACATCCCGAGCAGGCGTAGACCAACGGCATGTGGCTGCGCGCATTCATGCCGCTTTGTCCTTGTCGGTTGCGCCTTTGCGGCGCGGCAGCAGTCGGGCCAGAACCTTGTCAGGCGTCCACTGCTGCGGGTCAAAGACGGGCATATCCAGCGCATCCAGTGCGTTCTTCACCACCAGGCCCAGCTCGGTATCACCCTCCATGGATAGGCGGCGGTTGAAGAACAAGGTGTCAGGGTCTTCTTCGCGACGGGCCAAGCGCACGAAATCCTGGGCGTTGGCGCTGATGGTGAGATCGGTGCTGTCTTGCTTCTGGCAGGCGGCAAAACGCGTGCCGGTGCAGGTGAAGTCAAACGTCAGCCGAGCGTCGCGCACGTGAATGCGCAGTTTCTTGCCCAGCAGGTACTGGCGCACATCGGCAGGCAGTTGCTGAGCCAGCACCTTGTTCAATGCGGTGACCAGCAGGAACGAGCCCGGATACGCGGGCAGACGCGCCAGCACGGCACCGACGGGGTCGGGCAACACGAAAGCAGGAGAGGTGGGCGACATGACCATGGAAAATCCTCGTGAGAAACAGACATCAGGCGGGGGATGCCGCCGTGTCCTCAATCTGGTCCAACCCTGGCTTGCCGTGCCAGTAACCGTTGCAGGACTGGTCGGGCAGCAGCTTAAGCAGTCGCTCGCGCGCTTGTGCCACGGGTAGAGTGCCGCGACGCACGCCGTCAAACAGCGTGATCACCTCGACCATGTGCTGCGACTGCGGGCTCAGGCGCAGGACCTCCACACCCAAGTCCTGCATGTCCGCCACCGAATCGATCAGGTTGTAGACCTTGGCCGACTGGGTTTGGATGCCATTGAGCACCAGAAATCCCTCTTGCTCGCGCGTGCGCAGCAGCAGGCCGTCGGGATGGTCGATGCAGCTGAAGCGGCAGTCGTCCTTGGGCAGGTTGTAGTGGCGCGCCGTGAAGCAGCGTGCAGAAAACGCCAACGGCATGCGTCCGAAGCCAAACACCTCGGTTTGCAGCCCGGCCGGGCGGTCCTTTTGCAGCAGCGCCAGGTCGTCGCGCTTCATTTCCAGCGGGATCACCCAGCGCGTGGCACCCAGGCTTGCCAGCCACTTGAGCGTGGGCTGGTTGTAGATGTTAAGGTGCGGGCCGCCAACAAAGGGGACCTTGTCTGCCAGGCCGTGCACCGCGCCCATGTCATTGGCTTCTATGCGGTAGTCGGTGTTGGCCACAATCTTGTGCATGGTTGCCACATCCGCACCGGACTCCAGCAAGGCCTGGGTGCACAGCACCACTTCCTTGCCTGCGTCCTGCAGCAGTTTGGCCACATCCAGCCAGTCGGACAAGCGCAACTCGTGGCGCCGAGAGCAGACCACTTCACCCAGGTACACAATGTCAACCGGGGTGGCGGCGATGGCTTCGTAGAACTCGAAGGTCGTTAGTTTGGGCCAGTAGTACAGCAAAGGGCCCAGGGAAAGCTTGATCATGGCGGGCTCCTTTACTTCCAGGGACGATGGTAGGCACCCAGCGTATGCTGCTGCCCCTCGGCTACCTGGTCCAGGCTTCCCATCCACGCCGGTTTGGGGGTGTAGCGGTGCGGGTTGGCCAGGCAGTGGTCGATGGCTTCGCGCCAGACCTTGGTGACCTGACCCACGTAGGCAGGGCTGCGCTGGCGGCCTTCGATCTTGATAGCTTTGACACCCATTTTCAGCAGCTGGGGCAGCAGCTCCAGTGTGTTGAGGCTGGTGGGTTCTTCGATGGCGTAGTAGTTTTCGTCATCGCCCACGTCGAAGCGGCCCTTGCACAGGGTGGGGTAGCCGGCGTTCTCGCCTGGCGCATAGCGGTCGATTAGCACCCCGTTGAGGCGCGACTCGCGCCCCTTGTCTGTCTCGACCCAGCGCACGGCCTTGGGTGGCGAGCACACGCCGTGGGTGTTGGGCGATTCGCCCGTCACATAGCTCGACAGGGCACAGCGCCCCTCCACCATGACGCACAGACTGCCGAAGCCAAAGACCTCGATCTCGACCGGCGTTTTCTCGATCACCTGCTGCACCTGCGTGAGCGACAGCACGCGCGGCAGCACGGCGCGGACCACGCCAAACTGCTCGCGGTAGAAGTTGATGGCATCAAAGTTGGAGGCCGATCCCTGTACCGACAGATGCAAACGCAGCTGGGGATGGTGCGTACTGGCGTATTGCATCAACCCAGGGTCTGCCAGGATGATCGCATCCACCCCCAAATCGACAGCCTTGTCGACTGCCGATTGCCACAAGCCCGGATTGGCGGCCTGCGGATAGGTATTGAGGGCCATGAACACCTTGGTGCCACGCGCGTGCGCATAGGCAATGCCATTGGCAATGGCAGCCTCGTCAAAATTCAACCCGGCAAAGTTGCGGGCATTGGTGGCGTCGCGCAAGCCCAGGTAGACGCAGTCGGCACCGTTGTCGACGGCCATTTTCAGGGCGGGCAGGCTGCCGGCTGGGCACACCAGCTCCATGCGCGCACCCGCTGAGGCATCCACGCCAGGGGGCTCGGCCCTTTCGGCCAAGGAGGGAGATTGATCCATGGTGATGGGTAAGTTGATGACGACCGATTGTGGCCGTTTTGCAGTGCAGCGACGATACGCCCGCGCTCGCAGTACGGTTTTGATCCTCATCAAGGAAGCAAGGGTGAACCATACAAAATCAGTCGGATAATGCCTCCGACGCACCCATTGCCGCCTGTCCGCCTCCGGCGCACCTGAAGCCCCGCAATCGGCATTTCATCTCGAGCGCATTGACCCCGGCTCCCGATGTCGGTACACTAATAACCAACTAGTCATTAAAATCATGCTGCCGGACTGCCCCATTTGTGACATCGTTTCCACCTCCCGCGTCAAACGAGAACGGCGCAAGGATGCGCGCCCCGGCGAACTGCTGGCGGCTGCGTTGGAGTTGTTTGTCGAAAAGGGATTTGCAGCAACCCGCGCCGAGGAAGTCGCAAAACGCGCCGGGGTTTCCAAGGGCACCCTGTTTCTCTACTTCGCCAGCAAGGAAGAGTTATTCAAAGCCGTGGTACGCGAAAACATATCCGGCAAGTTCGGTCAGTGGAACGCTGAATTTGACAGCTTTGACGGCTCCACTGCTGAAATGCTTCGCTACTGCATGCGCGCGTGGTGGGAGCGCGTGGGCTCACACAAGATTTCTGGCATTACCAAGCTGATGATGAGCGAAGCCAGCAATTTCCCGGAACTTGCCGCCTTCTACCAGGAAGAAGTCATTCGTCCAGGCCAGCAGCTGATTGCACGGGTGCTGCAGCGCGGGGTAGACCGGGGCGAGTTCCGCGCCCTGAATCTTCAATATGGCGTCTATACCGTCATTGCACCGCTGCTGTTTCTGGCAACCTGGAAGCATTCCCTGGGTACCCATTGCGCCGCTGCCGAGGCTCTAGACCCTGAGCGCTACATCGAAATCCAGGCCGAAACCATCCTGCACGGCCTGCTACAGCCTCACGTACAGCCATCTGGCGCCATCGATCCCCTTGCCGCTACCCCCACCAGCACACCATGAAACCCTGGATCAAATGGGCACTTGCATTGGCCGTGCTTGCGCTGGTCGCTGGTGGCGCTTTGCGCGCACACTCCCAGCGCAAAGCCCAGCAGGCGCAATTGCAGGAGCAAACACAGCGCCAGCAGCAAATGGTCATCGAATTGCAGGCAACTGACCTGTGGACGGCAAAAACCCAGGACCTGAACCAATCGCTGGCGTTGACGGGCACCATCAAGGCAGTCCGCTCCGCCGTCGTCAAGGCGCGTGTCGCCGGGGAATTGCAGGGTCTGGTGGTGCGCGAGGGTGACACGGTTCAAGCTGGCGCGTTGCTGGCCCAGATCGACCCCACCGAATATGCTGCACGCCTGCAGCAGGCCCAACTGCAAGCGGACGCCGCCAAGGCGCAGGTGGAGATTGCGCAACGAGCCTTTGACAACAACCAGGCCCTGGTCAAGCAAGGGTTCATCTCGGCGACTGCGCTGGACACTTCGGCCGCCAACCTGGCCGGCGCACAAGCCAGCTACCGCGCGGCCTTGGCTGGCGCCGAGGTTGCCCGCAAGGCGTTGGACGACACCCACTTGCACGCGCCCCTGGCAGGGTTGGTATCCCAGCGCCTGGCACAGCCCGGTGAACGCGTCCCCGTGGACGCCCGCATCGTCGAAATCGTCGACCTGGCCCGCCTGGAGCTGGAGGCCACGGTGACGCCTGCCGAATCGGTGGCCGTGCGCATCGGGCAGACCGCACAGATCACCGCCGAAGGCATGACCCAATCGGTGAAGGCCAACGTGGTGCGCATCAACCCGAGCACCAGCGCCGGTAGCCGCGCGGTCACCGTCTACCTGGCGTTGGACCCCACACCCGGACTGCGTCACGGGCTGTATGCCCAGGGCGCCCTGCAACTGGGGACGCAACAGGGCCTGGCCGTGCCCTTGACCAGCGTGCGCACCGACAAGCCAGCGCCCTATGTGCAAGTGCTATCCAACGGCGCCGTCGCCCACGCAAACGTTACGCTGGGTTCGCGCAGTGAGGTCAATGGCCAGACCTTGGTCGCCGTCACGGGTTTGGCCGAGGGCAGCCAGGTACTGGTCGCAAGCGTGGGCGCCGTGCGCGCGGGTACGACCGTCAAGATGGCCGGCGCACGGTAACTCTCTATGTGGTTCACCCGCGTCAGCCTGCAAAACCCGGTTTTTGCCACCATGGTCATGCTGGCCTTGGTGGTGCTGGGCGCGTTTTCGCTGCAGCGCTTGCAGGTGGACCAATTTCCCAATGTGGACTTTCCCGTGGTGGTGGTGGTGACCGACTATCCCGGCGCTGCGCCAGAGATCGTGGAAAGCGAGATCTCCAAGAAGATCGAGGAAAGCGTCAATTCCATTGCCGGTATCAATGCCCTGACGTCGCGCAGCTACCAGGGCCAATCGGTGGTAGTGATCGAGTTCGGCCTGCACATGGACGGCCGCAAGGCCGCCGACGATGTGCGCGAGAAGGTGGCCTCCGTCAAGCCCAATTTGCGCACCGAGGTGAAAGAGCCTCGCGTACTGCGTTTTGATCCGTCCGCGCGGGCAGTCTGGTCCGTTGCGGTACTACCCGAGCCCGGCAGCAAGTTCAACGCCGTGGAGTTGACCAACTGGGCCGACCAGGTGCTCAAGCAGCGCTTGCAGAATGTGCGTGGCGTGGGGTCGGTGCAACTGGTGGGCGGGACCAAGCGGGAAATCAACCTCTACCTCAACCCCCAGGCGCTCGATGCACAGGGGATTACGCCCGATCAGGTAGCTGCCGCCCTGCGCTCCGAGAACCAGGATGTCCCCGTAGGCACGCTGCTCTCCCAGCAGCAGGAAAAGGTGATCCAGATCGCCGCACGCATGCAACGTCCTGAGGACTTTGGCCGCATCATCGTGGCGCGCAAAGGCACAGGAGCCACTGGTCAAGCCAGCGGGGGCGTACCCGTGCACCTGGACCAGGTGGCACGCGTGGTGGACGGCGCGCAGGAAATTGAAAGCCTGGCCTTGTACAACGGCCAGCGCACCTTGCTGCTACAGGTACAAAAATCGCAGGACGAGAACACGATTGCCGTGGTCGACGGCCTACAAAAGGCGATCGCCGACATGCAAAGCCAATTGCCTGCCGGGCTGCGGCTGGAACCCATCTTTGATGGTTCACGCCAGATTCGCGTGGCCGTGCAGAACGTGCGCAGCACCTTGCTCGAAGGCGCGGTACTTACGGTGCTGATCGTGTTCCTGTTTCTCAACTCGTGGCGATCCACCGTCATAACCGGGCTGACTCTGCCCATTGCGCTGGTTGGAACCTTCCTGGTCATGTACGCGCTGGGATTCACCATCAACATGATCACGCTGATGGCCTTGTCGCTCTGCGTGGGATTGTTGATTGACGATGCCATCGTGGTGCGGGAGAACATCGTGCGCCATGTGCAGATGGGCAAGACCGCCTACCAGGCCTCATTGGACGGCACGCAGGAAATTGGCTTGGCCGTGCTAGCCACCACGCTGTCCATCGTGGCGGTGTTCCTGCCGATAGGCTTCATGGGCGGCATCATCGGCAAGTTTTTCCACGAATTCGGCATCACCATCGTTGCCGCCGTGCTGATCTCGATGTTCGTGAGCTTCACGCTGGACCCCATGCTGTCCTCGGTGTGGCATGACCCCAGCATCCACGCCCATGGCGCGAAAACCGAGGCCGTGACGCTGTACGACAAGACCATTGGCCGCGTCACTGCCTGGTTCGACCACGCCACCGACCTGCTGGTGGACTTGTACCAGTATCTGCTGCGCTGGTCACTGGCGCACAAGTTGGCAACCGTGGCACTGGCTCTGGGTATCTTCGCAGCCAGCGTGGCCATGGTGCCGCTGCTGGGAACCGAGTTCGTTCCCAAGTCGGACTTCTCGGAGACCACGCTCAATTTCAATACCCCCGTGGGTTCCTCGCTGGAAGTCACCGAAGCCAAGGCGCGCCAGGTGGAGGCGATCCTGCGGGAGTTCCCCGAGGTGCGCTACACCCTGACCACCATCAACACCGGCAGCGCCGTGGGCAAGATGTACGCCAGCATCTACGTCCGGCTGGTGGATCGCAAGGAACGCACGCGCAGTGTGGACGCCATGTCGGTCGTGCTGCGTGAGCGGCTGGCGCGCGTACCGGGCATTACGGTCACCCATGTGGGCTTGCTCGATGCCGTAGGTGGTCAGAAACAGATTTTGTTCTCGATCCAAGGGCCCGACACCACCGAGCTGGAACGCCTGACGCAACTGGTCATGGACAAGATCGGCGCCGTGCCCGGCCTGGTTGACCTCGATTCCAGCATCAAGCCCAACAAACCCACGGTGGACGTGGCCGTCAAACGCGAAGCCGCCTCGGACCTGGGGCTATCAGTGGGGCAGATCGGGTCGGCCCTGCGAACCTGGGTGGCCGGCCAGACGGTGGGCAGCTGGCGCGCTCCCGACGACCAGACCTACGACGTCAACGTGCGCCTGGGTCCGCAAGACCGCACCCGTGCGCAGGACCTGGTGAACCTGCCGTTTGCGGTGGGCAGCAATGCCGACGGTAGCAGCCGCATCGTGCGCCTGAGCCAGGTGGCCGATGTGCGCGAATCCACCGGGCCCAACCAGATCAACCGGCGCGACCTCACGCGCGAGGTGGCCATTAGCGGCAACGTTTCAGGACGCTCTGGCGGTGAGGTTTCCGCCGACATCAAGCGCATCATGGACGGCATCAACCTGCCGCCGGGCTACAGCTACAAGTTCAGCGGCTCCACCAAAGACATGGCCGAGTCGTTTGCCTACGCTGTATCCGCACTGGTGCTGGCCATTGTGTTCATCTACATGATTCTGGCCAGCCAGTTCAAGAGCTTCCTGCAGCCCCTGGCCCTGATGACGGCCCTGCCGCTCACCCTGATCGGGGTGGTGCTGGCCTTGATGACCTTCAACTCCACCTTGTCCATGTTTTCGGTCATCGGCGTGGTCATGCTGATGGGCTTGGTCACCAAGAACGCCATCTTGCTGGTGGACTTCGCCATTCGCGCCCAGGAAGACGGCATGGCGCGCCACGACGCCTTGCTGATGGCCGCGCGGGTGCGCCTGCGCCCCATCCTGATGACCACACTGGCCATGATCTTTGGCATGGTGCCCCTGGCATTCGCCCTGAGCGAGGGCGCTGAGATGCGTGCACCCATGGGGCAGGCCGTGATTGGTGGCGTGATCACCTCGTCAATCCTGACACTGGTCGTCGTGCCGGTGGTGTATTGCTACATGGACGATCTGGCCCGCTGGGGCAAGCGCTTGCTGCTCGGTGCGCAAGATACCGATCGGTAGAATGCTCTACAATCGCCCAACATACCCCATGGAGTATATGAAATGAACATCGAGCAAGCCCGTTTCAACATGATCGAACAGCAAATCCGGCCCTGGAATGTGCTGGATGCATCGGTGTTGGAGTTGCTGGCGCACTGCAAGCGGGAAGACTTCGTACCGGCCGCGCACCGGGCACTGGCCTTTGCCGACATGGAACTGCCCTTGCAGGCAGACCCGCAAGCCGTGGCCGAGGGGCGTTGCATGCTGGCTCCCAAAGTGGAAGCGCGCATGTTGCAGGACCTGGCCTTGCGCCCCACCGACAGCGTGCTGGAAATCGGCACCGGTAGCGGCTACATGGCCGCTTTGCTTGCCTCCCAGGCCGGCAAGGTCCTGAGCCTGGAAATCGTTCCCGAACTCGCCCAGCAAGCGCGTGAAAATCTGCGCAAGGCCGGTGTCACCAAGGTGGAAGTCCGCGAAGCCGACGGTGCTCGCTTTCAACAGACGGGTGATCCCTGTTATGACGCCATCGTGCTCAGCGGATCGGTCGCCGAGATTCCCCATGCCCTGCTGGCCATGCTGAAGATTGGCGGGCGCCTGAGCGCCATCGTGGGCGACGAACCCGTCATGCGCGGCACGCTGGTAACCCGCACCAGCGACACCGACTACCGCGTCGTGCAGGGCTGGGACTTCTGCGCAGCGCGCCTGGCCCATTTCACCGAACCATCCCGGTTCAAGTTCTAAGGCAGCAGGAGCCAACACCGTGGTCATGCAGATTCGTCCCCGCGACCTGCCGCAATGGCTGGAGCAGGCCCGCACGATGGGCGAACCGGTGGTACTTGACGTGCGCGAACCGTTCGAGCACCAGCGTGCCCAGGTACGCGCCGACGGATTCGAGTTGCGCGCCATCCCCATGGGGGTATTGCCTCCGCGCCTGCAGGAACTGGACCCGTCCCAACCCATCGCATGCCTATGCCACCACGGAGGCCGCAGCATGCAGGTCGCGCACTTCCTGCACCACCAGGGGTTCGCGCATGTCGCCAACATCGCCGGCGGCATAGACGCCTGGGCCACAGAGCTCGATACCACCGTCGCTCGCTACTGAGTCCTGTTTCATTGATCCACTACGCAAAGAGTCCACCATGTTCCTGACCCGCCGCCCAACCCCTCGCCTGTTGCCGCTGATGCTTGCTCTGGGCACCGCGTTCTGCGCGTCTGCGCAGGCGCAGAGCCTCGTGGATCTGTACACGGCAGCGCAGTCTTTTGATGCCACCTACCAGTCGGCCAAGCTGCAATTTGACGCCTCGCTGGCCAAGGCAGATCAGGCCCAGGCGGCTGTCTTGCCCGTGGCCAACCTGGCTATGGGCACAACCCGCACCAACCAGGAAGTGGTGAACGCCATTACCACCAACTACGGCACACAAACCGCCACCCTGAGTGCCTCACAACCCCTGTACCGGCCGGCCAACTGGGCCAGCTACGAACAAGGCAAGAAGTCGGTGGATCTGGCGCAGGCGCAACTGGTGCAGGCCGAACAGGACCTGATCGTGCGGGTTAGCCAGGCCTACTTTGATGTCCTGGCCGCCACCGACACGCTGACCTTCGTGCAAGCCCAGAAGAAAGCCGTGGCCGAGCAGCTGGCCGCCGCCAAGCGCAACTTCGAAGTCGGCACGTCCACCATCACCGACTCCCGCGAAGCCCAGGCCAAGTACGACCTGGTGATCGCCCAAGAGCTTGCCGCCAACAACGACCTACAAGTCAAGTCGCTGGCGCTAAGCCAGCTGGTCGGGCGCGCAAACGCCCAGCCCAAGCCAGTCAAGCAGCCTCTGGAACTGCCCGGCGTAACGCCTGCAGACATGAACCAATGGGTCGAAACCTCACAAGCACAAAGTCCGGCAGTGCAGCAAGCGGCGCTGGCACTGGAAGTGGCGCAACTGGAAACCCGTAAGGCCCAGGCCGGTCACAAGCCCACACTCGACTTGACGGGCAGCTATTCGGCCATCAACAACAACGGCACTTCCAGCTCGCTGGCCGATAGCCGCGTCAACGTTGCCACGGTGGGCCTGAGCTTCAATCTGCCCCTGTTTGCAGGCTTTGCCACGCAGAACCGCATCAAGGAAACCCTGGCCTTGGAAGACAAGGCCCAGAGCGACCTGGAAAACGCCAAGCGCAATGTGGCACAGGGCACGCGTACAGCGTTCTTGGGCGTGCAGTCGGGTATGGCCCAGGTGGCGGCCCTGCAAGCAGCGGAAACCTCCAGCCAAAGCGCCTTGGAAGCCAACCAGTTGGGCTACCAGGTGGGCGTTCGCATCAACATCGACGTGCTCAACGCGCAAAGCCAGCTGTATGACACCAAGGCCAAGCTCGCCAAGGCCCGTTACGACGTTCTCGTGGGTGGGCTGAAGCTGCGCCAGGCCGTTGGTACCTTGAAGGCCGACGACCTGCAGGTCATCAACAGCCAGTTGACACCCTAAGCTCTCGCCTGCAACAGGCCTGCCACCGCCTGCGCTGTGCGCGCAGCGGCACCCTGGTGGGCCTGTGCCAGTGCCTGGGCCGACGCCCGTGCGTGCGCAAGCCGCGCGCCGTCGCGCACCAAATCCAGCGCCTGGGAAACACCGGCAGCCAGATCGGGTACCGCCAGGGCAGCACCCGCGCCGCGCGCCAGCGCCGCGGCCTCGGCAAAGTTGAAGGTATGCGGCCCCATCACAACCGGGCAACTGCACGCTGCCGCTTCAATCAGGTTTTGCCCGCCCAGGGGTGCAAAACTCCCTCCTAGCAGGGCCACATCGGCCATGCCGTAGTACAGCGCCATCTCGCCCAGACTGTCGCCCACCCATATGTCGGCTTGCGCGGGCGTATCGCCCCACTGGCTGCGCTGGGCGACGCGCAGTCCCGCTTCGCGAAACAGGCGCACCACCGACTCAAACCGCTGCGGGTGGCGCGGCACCACCAGCCATTGAATGCGGTTCGCTATGTTTTCAATAGCGTCGTTGCCAGTATTTACGGGGGCCAATGCCCGAAATGACTGTAAGACACCCAATAGCTGCGCCTCTTCACCTTCGCGCGAACTAGCCAGCATCACCACCGGTCGACCGCAGGCACTGCGCCAGCGCTGTCCTTGCTCCCACTGTGTCACATCTGGCGCGGCATCGAACTTGAAATTGCCCAATACACCCGCCACGCGCGCGCCCAGTTGGCGCAAGCGGCTGGCGTCTGCTTCGGACTGGGCCCAGACGGCACGCAGCCCACCATAGGCCGGCGCCGCCAGCGACCGTAAGCGCAAGGCCTTGCGCAAGGATTTTTCGCTCATGCGCGCATTCACCAGGCACAGCGGTACACCGGCCTGGTTGCATCCGTGGACCAGGTTGGGCCAGACCTCGGTCTCGACCAGCAACCCGATGCGCGGGCGAAACCGCGTCAGAAACCGCGCCACCGCGCCGGGCGTATCCCAAGGCTGCCAGACCTGCACGTCCCCTTGGCGCAGCAGGCTCTGGCCTTGCGTACGCCCCGTGGCCGTACCGTGGGTCAGCAAGAGGCGCATGTCCGGCAGAGCCTGGCGCAACTGCGCCACCAAGGCGGCACACGCCCGCGTCTCCCCCAGCGAAACCGCATGCACCCACACGTATCCCGGCGACACTGCACCGGGAACCTGCGCACCATAGTGCCCAAAGCGCTCTTCGATGGCCTGGGCGTAGACCGGCTCGGCCCGCGCACGCCGTCGCAACCGCAGCGGCACCAGGGGCTGCAGCAACCGCATGAGCACGCTGTAGACGCTGCGTATCACGGCTGCACCGCCAGCGATTCCCACTCTTGCCAGACGGCGTCGATGGTCGGGTGCGGCATGGCGTACACGCCGATCTGCCGATGTGCGCCCAAAGCCTGCGGGCCGGTACGCCATGCGGTATCGAAGTTGTAGATTTGCAGGTGGGGCACATCCAGTGCCACCGCGATGTGGCTGATGCCGCTGTCCACCCCGACCACGCCCGCGCAACCCGCCAGATGATCGATGAGCCGATCGAGCTCCATGGCAGGCCAGACCTCGGCATCGGGCAGGGCCTGTGCCATGGCTTCGCTGGCGAGGCGCTCCGCCTCGTTGCCATGCACCAGGGCGACGCGAAAACCCTGCGCGTTGAGCATGCGCCCCAACTCCAGCCAATGGGTGCGTGGCCACTGCTTGTCGGCACGCGAGCTGCCATGGACCAGGGCCACCGTGGCACGCTGCGGGGTCACTGGATGCGACACCAAGCCAAAGCGCGCAGGGCCGTCAACTTGGTAACTGAAGGCCTGGGCGCACACCAGTCGGGCACGCTGCACGGCATGCACATGGGGCTCCAGCCGAATCGCCACATCGGCCACCCAGCGCGTGGGCGCCTCGTAACCCGAACCCTCGGTGCGGTTGGCCATGGCGTAACGCCGTCCCAGCGGCTTCAGGTGGGCCAGTCGCGCCACCAGGGCCGACTTGCTCAGGCCTTGCAGATCCACCACCACGTCATAGGCATGCGCTGTCAGATCCTCACGGAACGCACGCCAAGCCCGACGCGTGGAGTCGGCAAATGGAGCCTTGCGCCAGCGGCGCAGGTCGACGGGGATGACACGCTCCACGCCCTCGCACCGGGCCACCAAGGGGGCAAACGCGCGTTCCACCACCCAGTCGATATGCAAGTTGGGCCAGGCGCGTCGAACATCCTGAACGGCCGGCATGGCATGCACCACATCGCCCAGCGAAGACAGCTTGACGATCAACACCCGCCCTTCGCCACGCCGACCGGAGCGACCCGGCCGCAGCACTGCGGCCGGCGTCGGCGCCGTACTCAATGCGCAGCCTCAGCAAACTGCGCGTCGGGCTTGGCCGAGCGTAGCAGGGCCAGCATATCGGCCTGGATGCGCTCCAATGCGGCGTGGGTGTGGCCTTCAAAGCGCAGCACCAGCACCGGCGTGGTGTTCGATGCGCGGATCAGGCCAAAGCCATCGGGCCAATCCACACGCAAACCGTCGATGGTGTTGGCCGTCGCTGGCGCAGCAAAGTCCGCGCGGTCCACCAACTGCTGCACCAGGCCATGGGGCTCGCCTTCGGCGCAGGCCACGTTCAATTCGGGGGTGGAAAAACTGGTGGGAAGTGCATTGAGGTGGGCGCTGGCGTCGGCAACCTTGCTCACGATTTCCAGCAGGCGCGTACCGGCATAGGTGCCATCGTCAAAGCCGTACCAGCGTTCCTTGAAGAAGATGTGGCCGCTCATCTCGCCACCCAGGGGCGAACCAATTTCCTTCATCTTGGCCTTGATGAGCGAGTGGCCGGTCTTGTACATCAGGGGCACGCCCCCGGCTTCGGCAATGGTCGGCGCCAGGCGCTGCGAGCACTTCACGTCAAAGATGATGGTGCCACCGGGCACACGCGAGAGCACGTCGCGGGCAAACAGCATCATCTGGCGGTCGGGGTAAATGGTCTGGCCGTCTTTGG
The DNA here is from genome assembly GCA_046348185.1 of Rhodoferax sp. Classification (GTDB taxonomy): domain Bacteria; phylum Pseudomonadota; class Gammaproteobacteria; order Burkholderiales; family Burkholderiaceae_C; genus Allorhodoferax. The sequence continues at coordinate 1,626,362 of JAXMER010000013.1, forward strand.
TCACGATACCCAGCCGATCGCCATCGCCATCGAAAGCCAGGCCCAGTTCGGCATCGCTGCTTTGCAGGGCAGCAATCAGGTCCTTCAGATTCTCGGGCTTGCTGGGGTCGGGGTGGTGATTGGGGAAGTTGCCATCCACCTCGCTGAAGAGTTCGGTTACCTCGCAGCCGATGGCACGCAGAATGGCTGGAGCCGACGCACCGGCCACGCCGTTGCCACAGTCCACCACAATCTTCACCGGCCGCGCCAGCCGGATGTCACCCACGATGCGCTCGCGGTACGCCGGAAACACATCAGCGCTCTGGCGGCTGCCACCGGCGCGCAGGGTCCAGCTCTCAAGTTCCATGGTACGGCGCAGCGCCTGGATCTCATCGCCGTAGATGGCGCGCCCCCCCAGCACCATCTTGAAACCGTTGTAGTCCTTGGGGTTGTGGCTACCGGTCACCTGGATGCCGCTGGCACACAGGGTGTTGGCCGCAAAGTACAGCATGGGCGTGGCCACCATGCCCACATCGATCACCGTGACACCGGCCTCCTGCAGGCCGTCCATTAGCGCTCCAGCCAATTCAGGGCCACTCAAGCGCCCGTCGCGCCCCACGGCCACCGTGGTCTGCCCCTCAGCCATGGCCAGGGTTCCAAAGGCCCGCCCCAGGCCACGCGCGACGTCGGCGTTGATGGTGCTGGGCACGATGCCCCGGATGTCGTAGGCCTTGAAGATGCTGGACTGGACTTGCATAGATTGGATTCCCTGGTTGACGGCGGACACGCTGGGGCTCACCAGCCGGTGAGCGCGAATTGTAGGGGGGGCAACCCGGTGTACCCACAGGTCCGAAAACGGCTATTTTTCTGCCCCGCGCTGCGTATCATCTCCCCATGCCTCCTGTCCCCTCCACGGCCGAACCCCAGACCCCGCCCGCCACAGATGACGCCTGCTACCTGGCGCTCAAGGCACGGGATGCGCGCTTTGATGGGCGATTCTTCACGGGGGTAACCTCCACGGGCATCTACTGCCGCCCGGTGTGCCGGGTGCGTACGCCGCGCCGCGAGAACTGCCAGTTCTTCGCCCTGGCGGCCCAGGCCGAGCAGGCGGGGTTTCGGCCGTGCCTGCGCTGCCGCCCGGAATTGGCACCGGCGGTCGGCGCCCCCAGCGACACGCTGCGGCCCTGGTCCAGGCAAGACGCCGCCCAAATCCTGGCGCACCAAGCTGCTCAATGGCTGGATGAACCCACCCGGTGGAACGGTAATGCCGACGGTGCCATGCCCCGCATGGCCGATGTCGCGCAGCGCCTGGGCGTGAGCGAACGCCACCTGCGCCGCATTTTTGAAGCGCACTGGGGCGTATCGCCGCTGCAATACCTGCAGACGCGCCGCCTCTTGATGGCCAAGCGCCTGCTGACCGATACCGCGTTGCCGGTGGCCCAGGTGGCCCACTTGAGCGGTTTTGCCAGCGTGCGGCGCTTCAATGCCAGCTTTGCCGAGCACTACCGGCTGCAGCCGCGCCAGTTACGGGTGCAGCGTGACACGGAACCAGCGGTCCTGGGTGCAGCAACGGCTGGCGCCATCACGCTCAAGGCCGCCTACCGGCCGCCGTATGACGTGGCCGCGATGCTGAACTTTTTTGCCACGCGCCAGCTCGACGGCGTGGAGGCCGTGGACGTGGCGCGACTGACTCTGTCACGCACCCTGGCGCTGGCGCAAGGTGGCCGCACGCGGGTCGGCTGGGTATGCGCGCGCTTCGTGCCCGCGCGCTGCGCCGTCGAGTTACAGGTAAGCCCCAGCCTGCTGGATGTCCTGCCCCAGGTACTGGCGCGCCTGCGCGCCCTCTTGGACCTGGATGCCGATCCACTGGCTATCAACGCGGTCCTGCACGCAGACTTCCCCGGCCAAGACGGCCTGCGCGTGCCCGGCTGCCTGGACGGCTTCGAGCTAGGCGTGCGCGCCATCCTGGGCCAGCAAATCACGGTGAAGGCCGCGCGCACCCTGGGCAATCGGCTGGTGCAGCGCTGGGGTGAGCCGCTGGCCGAGCCGGTCGCGGGCTTGACCCGGCTGTTCCCCTCACCCCAGGTGCTGGCCCAGGTGGATAGCGCCTGGCTGGGCGAACTGGGCATCGTGCGCCAGCGCCAGCGCGCCATCCAGGCCCTGGCACAGGCGGTGTGCAGTGGCAACTTGCAACTGGAACCGGGCGTGGACATCACCTGCACACTGGCGGCGCTGCAAGCCTTGCCCGGCATTGGCGCCTGGACGGCGCAGTACGTTGCCATGCGGGCGCTGCGCTGGCCCGATGCATTCGTGGCCGGTGATGTAGCACTGCAAAAGGCCTTGGACGTGCGCGATGCCGCCAACCCGCAGCAGGCGGCCGAAGCTGCATCACAGCGCTGGAAACCCTGGCGCAGCTACGCCGTGGTGCGGGGTTGGTTGCTATTGAATTAGTAGCAATATTGTCATATTTCACGGGGTCCATACCCCATTTTGACCATGAAGAACTTTCCCAAACCGGTTCGCTGTACCTTGCAAAGCCCCTGGGGGGCCATGACGCTGGCAGCGACTGAAGACGCCCTCGTCTGGGTTGGCTTTGATGGCCAGAAACACGATGCCGACACCCAAGCCTGGCCGCTGTCGCACCAGCACCCGGTGCTATGCCAGACGCGCATCCAGCTGGAGCAGTATTTCGCAACGCAGCGCCGCGAGTTCGACATCCCCTTGATGATGGCATTTGGCACGACCTTTCAGCAGCAGGTCTGGCAGCAGCTGCGCCACATCGCCGCGGGCAGCACCAGTACCTATGGCGCCATCGCCCGGGCTCTGGGCAACCCCAACGCCATGCGCGCCGTGGGTGCGGCCGTGGGACGCAACCCCATCAGCATCATCGTTCCCTGCCACCGGGTGCTGGGCAGCAATGGCTCACTCACCGGATTCGCCGGTGGGCTCGATCGCAAGCAGGCCTTGCTGCGCCTGGAGGGCTTGTTGTAGAGGGCTGCGGGACGCTGGATGTTGCTCGGCTGTGGTGCGCCGCCTCACTGCATGGCCGAAGCCATCACGTTGATGCTCAAGGCCAGAACCAGCATATTGAAGGCAAAGGCGCTGACGCTGTGCGCCAAGGTCAATCGCCGCATGGACCGCGAAGTAACCACCACGTCGGACACCTGCGACGTCATGCCCACGACATGGGCGTAGTACAGGAAGTCGAAATAGTCGGGAAGCTGTCCGCCAGGAAACTGCAAACCCACACCTTGCGGATGGCGATGCAGTTCCGACTGGTAATACCGATGGGCGTAGCGGAAAGCAAAGATGGTCTGCATCAACAACCATGACACCCCCAGGGCAGCCATGGACAACGCCAGGTGCCCCAGGCGCTGGGTGGCAGACAGGTCACGCAGGTGTTGCAGCATCATGGCAATGGCACCGGCACTGGCAAATACCGACAAAAACAGCAGCACAAACAACATCAACCCAGGCTGGTCTTGCGCCTGAGCACGCTCACGGGTGCGCTGGGCATTGAACGTCCAGGCCAGCCACCAAGCCAAAGCAACAAACGTCATTGCACCCAGGCACCAGGCCAGCAGCACCTGGGTAGGCCAAGCCAACGGCAATGGCAAGGCCACGGTGACGACGCCCACAGCCAGGCCATAGAGCAGGCGCTGATGCCCGGTGGTGGTCGAAAAATGGGTGCGCATGGTGCATTGTCGCGCGTATAGTGTGCAAACGCGCACAGTGCGCGGACCACATTCGGGGGCAGGCAGCGTGAGCGCGCGCATCGCAGTTTGGCTGAGTCTGGCAGCAAGTATCTGGGTAGCCCCGTGCGGGGCCGATACAGTGGCCGCTGCACGCTGGGTGGATACCGAATTTCAGCCGTCCTCGCTCAGCCGTGCCCAACAGATGGCCGAGATGCAGTGGTTCATCCAGGCGGCCGACAAACTCAAGCGACAGGGCATTACACAGGTGCGTGTGGCATCCGAGATCATCGACACACATGCCTACGAAGCCAAGACACTGGCCCGAGCGTTTGAAGAGATCACCGGCATTGCCGTGCGGCACGAAACCATGCCCGAGGGCGACCTGGTGGACAAGATCTACACAGCCATCAAAAGTGGCAGTTCGCCGTACGATGGCTGGATATCCGACTCCGACCTGATTGGCACACACTACCGCTACGGCTCTGTCGTTCCCCTGACCGATTTCATGCAAGGCGTGGGCAAGGAATACACGAACCCAGGGCTCGACCTGCGGGACTTCATCGGAACCGCCTTCACCACCGCACCCGACGGCAAGCTGTACCAATTGCCCGACCAGCAGTTTGCCAACCTGTACTGGTTTCGTGCAGACTGGTTTGATCGAGCCGACTTGAAAGAGCGGTTTCGCACCAAGTACGGCTACGAACTGGGTGTGCCGCTAAACTGGTCGGCCTACGAAGATATTGCCGACTTCTTCACCAACGATGTGAAAGAGCTCGATGGCCATAAGGTCTATGGCCACATGGACTATGGCAAGCGCGATCCTTCCCTGGGCTGGCGCTTTACCGATGCCTGGTTGTCCATGGCAGGCGCGGCGGACAAAGGCATCCCCAACGGCTTGCCGGTGGACGAATGGGGCATTCGCGTAGCCAATGACCAGTGCACGCCGGTGGGGGCATCGGTGGAGCGCGGCGGCGCCACCAACTCGCCCGCGGCGGTGTTCGCACTGACCCAGTATGTGCAATGGCTCAAGGCGTACGCACCACCCCAGGCGGCCGACATGACCTTTAGCGATGCTGGACCCGTGCCGGCCCAGGGCCAGATTGCACAGCAGATCTTTTGGTACACGGCCTTTACCGCGCCACTGACCCAGCCCGGCCCAGCGGTGAATGCCGACGGCAGCCCCAAGTGGCGCATGGCCCCGTCGCCGCATGGCCCGTACTGGAAGACCGGCATGCAAAACGGCTACCAGGATGTGGGGTCGTGGACGTTTCTGAAGTCCACGCCCGTCGAACGCATGAGCGCGGCCTGGCTGTATGCCCAATTCGTGACGTCCAAGACCGTCTCGTTGCGCAAGTCCATCGTGGGGCTGACCTTCATTCGTGAGTCCGACATCAAGCACCCGTTCTTTACCCAGAATGCCGCCCGCTATGGGGGCTTGATCGAGTTCTACCGCAGCCCGGCCCGCGTGGCCTGGACACCCACCGGCACCAACGTCCCCGACTATCCGCGCATGGCCCGGCTGTGGTGGGCCCATGTGGCCACCGCCATCCGCGGCGAGAAATCACCGCAGGCGGCCATGGACGCACTGGCACTGGACATGGACCAGGTGCTCTCCGACCTGCAAGAACAAGGCATGCGCCACTGCACGCCGCGCCTGAACCCGCGGCGCGACGCGGCGCGGCGCATTTCCAACCGGGGCGCTCCGTGGAGTCAACTGGCCAATGAGCGCCCGCACGGCGAAACGATTGCCTACGAACGCCTGTTGCAGGCCTGGCGCGAGGGCCGCGTGCAATGAAGGACTCCTGGCTGTCGGCCTTCACGTTGTCGCGCACCCGTGTGGTCCTGGTGGCCTTTGCCAGCCTGACCACGCTGACCATCATCGCGCAGACGCTCTGGGCCATTGCACAGGATCGCCAGCAAACCCTCACCGCCGAGACCACCAACAGCCTAGTGGCCGTACGCTTGCTGGAAGAGCACGCCAGCCAGACCTTGCAGGATGCGGTGCACACACTCAACCGCGTCAGTGCGCTGGTGCAGGCCAGCGGGCAGACCGGCAACCGCGCGGCTGTGCGGGCCATGGTCGTCAAGTTCGACCTTGGGCACAGCCGCCACCTGAAAGCGCTGCAGTTCGTCACCCCCGAAGGGCTGAGCTGGATCACGTCGCCCGACTACCCCGAACACGCGACCCGGGCGTCGAACCGTCCGCACATTCAATACCTGCTGACGCATCCGCAGGACACCGATGCCGTCATTGGCCATCCTTATGCGAGCCCCTATGACAGCCAGTGGGTGATTCCGGTGGCACGCACCATGTACGCCAGCAACGGCACCGCCCTGGGCGTGGTGGGGGTCGACATCCGCCTGAACTACTTCGGCACGCTGTATGCGCGGGTAGCCAAGGAAAACAATGCCGCCGTGACACTGCTCTCGGATGAAGGCTTCATCTTGGCGCGCTCTCCGTTCGAAGCACGCTATGTGGACCGCGATGTTCGCGAATCGGAACGCTTGGCCACGCTGCGCAACACCGCGGTAGAAGATTCATTCGAGGACGAGGGTTTCCTGGAGGATGACGAAGGTCCCCGGCTCTACACCTACCGGCACCTGGCTGGATTTCCGGTAACCACCGTGTACGCGCGCGAGCTCGACAGCGTGCTAGCTCCCTGGGAGCGGCGCACCGTGGAGCGCCTGGGCCTGGCGGGCTTCACCATTGCGCTGCTGGCTGGGCTGACCTATTTCCTGACACTGTCGATCAAGCGCCTACGCAAGACGCAGATTTCGCTGCGCGAAGGCGAAGCCAAGTTCGCCACATTGTTTCGCCATTCACCTGTTTCCAACACCCTGGTGCGGCTGGACGATGGCCGCTTTATCGATGCCAATGACTATTGGCTCAACGAGTACGGCTACACGTTGGAGCAGGTGGTGGGGCGCACGGCGCTGGAGCTCAACATCTGGGTGTATCCGCATGAGCGCACGGCCATGATTGCCGAGCTCCAGCGCACCGGCATGGTCGATCGGTTCGAGGCCCACCATCGCACCCGTGACGGGCGGATCTTGGTCGGACAAATGTCGGGGCGCATTGTGACGGTGGGCACCGAACAGTTGATCCACTTCACGCTGGTCGACGTAACCCGCCAGCGCCAGATCGAACAGGAAATCCGCGACGTGAACCAGGCCCTGGAGGCGCGCGTGCAAGCCCGCACCGAAAAGCTCGAAGTGGCCAATCACGAACTCAACCAGGCTTTGGCGTCCTTGCGCACCATGCAGGCCGAGATGGTGCGCTCCGAAAAGCTCGCCGCCCTGGGTTCGCTGGTGGCGGGTGTGGCGCACGAGCTCAACACCCCCATAGGCAACTGCGTCACGGTGGGCAGCACCTTGCAGCACCAGGTCCAGGAACTGGCCGATGCGTTTGGCAAAGGAGAGTTGCGGCGCTCGGCGATGCAAAACTTCGTCGAGCAGGCCAGTCGCGGCACCGACATTTTGATGCGCGCCCTCAATCGCGCCAGCGAACTCATCGGCAGCTTCAAGCGCGTGGCCGTCGACCGCTCCAGCGACCACCGCCGTCAATTCATGCTCGAACCCACCCTGCGCGAGATTTGCCTGACGCTGGAGCCGATGTACAAGAACACGCCGTTCAAACTGCAACTGGACATTGAACACGACGCTTCCATGGACAGCTACCCCGGCGCCCTGGGCCAGGTCATCACCAATTTCGTCAGCAACGCCATGCAGCATGGCTTTGAAGGACGCAAGGCCGGTCTCATGCGCCTGCAGGTGTTCCCCGAAGGGTCCGAGCACATCCGCCTGGAATTCAGCGACGACGGCATTGGCATGCCCGACGAGGTGCAGCAGCGCGTGTTCGATCCCTTCTTCACCACCAAGCTCGGTCAGGGTGGATCGGGCCTGGGCATGAACATCGTCTACAACATCGTGCGCGATGTGCTGGGTGGGCACATCACGATCAACTCAGGCATGGGCCTGGGCACTTGCATCACGGTGGTGATGCCAATTACCGCGCCACAAGGGCAATCGGCATCGCCCGACGCGCCCCTGCACCCCGCAGCGCCCTGAGCGCGAGCACAACTACTGGCGCACCACGTCCGCCCCTACCGGGGGCTTGAACTGAAAGCGTGCCGCCGCCAGCGCAACATTGGCCTGGAAGGCACTGAAACGCACCTGGGAGCGCTGGCCAAAACTGTCCAGCATCTCCAGGGTGCTGAGCTGCCCTGCCTTGAACCCCACGCGCAGATGCTGCACCGTGCCTTCCTTGGCCCGTGGCGTAGCCTGCACCCATTCCTGGCCATCTTCGTCGGGCTGGTTCTCCAGCACGAAGTCGGCTTTCAATGCCGCCATATCCTGGGCTGCGGTGATCAGCGCCGCGGCGGTGGAACCCAGCGCCTGGGCTTGTGCGCGGGCAGTGACCTGGTTCAGGTCGACATCGTGCACCCATAGCGTTTGCCCGTCGGCCACGATGGTTTGCTCAAATGGCTTGGCATAGTGAAAGCGAAAGCGCCCTGGTCGGGCGAACTCGAAGCTGCCACTGGAGATCTTGCTGCGCGTGGCCACGCCTTCCTTGGCGGGCACCGTGACGGTCTGTACAAAATCGGCCTTGCCGGTCTTTACGCTCCGGACAAAGGATTCCAGGCTTTCTAGGCCGGTAGCCCCCGCAAAATGGGCGTATGCAGCTATAAAACACGTAGCAATTCGCTTCATGATTCTCCCCGCGCCGGCACCAGGATATCGCGCTGGCCGTTAGTGCTCATGGCGCTGACCAGACCGGCCTTTTCCATGTCTTCCACCAGCCGCGCGGCACGGTTGTAGCCGATTTTGAGGTGGCGTTGCACCAGCGAAATGCTGGCCTTGCGATTCTTGAGCACTACCTCCACGGCCTGGTCGTACATGGGGTCTTTCTCGCCGCTCAGGCCGCCCTCGCCGCCAGCGGCGCCATCTTCGCCATCGACCGTGCCGCCCTCCAGCACGCCTTCAATGTAGTCGGGCTCGCCGCCTTGCTCCTTCAGGTAGCTCACCACCCGGTGCACTTCGTCGTCGCTGACAAAGGCACCGTGCACACGCACGGGAAAACCGGTTCCGCTGGCCATGTAGAGCATGTCGCCCATGCCCAACAAGGCCTCGGCCCCCATCTGGTCCAGGATGGTGCGGCTGTCAATCTTGCTACCCACCGAGAAGGCGATACGGGTGGGGATGTTGGCTTTGATGAGGCCGGTAATCACGTCCACGCTGGGGCGCTGGGTGGCCAGCACCAGATGGATGCCTGCCGCACGCGCTTTCTGGGCCAGGCGGGCAATCAGTTCTTCGATCTTCTTGCCCACCACCATCATCAGGTCTGCCAACTCGTCGATGATGACCACGATGTGTGGCAGGCGGTTGAGCGGCTCGGGGCTCTCAGGCGTGAGGCTAAAGGGGTTGTAGAGGAATTCACCCCGGGCCGTGGCTTCATCGATTTTGTGGTTGAAACCAGCCAGGTTGCGCACGCCGACCTTGCTCATGAGCTTGTAGCGTTTTTCCATTTCGGCCACGCACCAGTTCAGGCCGTTGGCGGCTTGCTTCATGTCGGTAACCACCGGGCACAACAGATGGGGGATGCCTTCGTAGACCGACATTTCCAGCATCTTGGGGTCGATCATCATCAGGCGCACATCGCGGGCCTCAGCCTTGTAGAGCAGCGACAGGATCATGGCGTTGATCCCTACCGACTTGCCCGATCCGGTGGTACCAGCCACCAGCACGTGCGGCATCTTGGCCAGGTCGGCCACCACGGGGTTGCCCACGATATCTTTACCCAGGCCGATGGTGAGCAGGCTCTTGGCCTCGTTGTACACCTGCGACCCCAAAATCTCCGAGAGCTTGATGGTCTGGCGTTTGGCGTTGGGCAGTTCCAAGGCCATGGTGGTTTTGCCCGGAATGGTCTCGACCACGCGAATCGATACCAGACTCAAAGACCGCGCCAGATCCTTGGCCAGACCCACAATTTGCGAACCCTTGACACCCGTGGCCGGTTCAATTTCGTAGCGGGTAATCACCGGACCCGGCTGGGCCGTGACCACATGGACCTCCACACCGAAATCCTTAAGCTTTTTCTCGATCAGACGGCTGGTCATCTCCAGCGTTTCGGGTGATACGGTTTCCTGGCGCTGCAACGCACCGTCGAGCAGGTCGACCTGGGGCAGCTTGCTGTCGGGCATTTCGGCAAACAAGGGCTTCTGACGCTCCTTGGCCACGCGCTCGCTGCGCGGCACCTCGGTGATAACGGGCTCCACGATGGTGACGGGCTTTGGAGGGTGCTCCACCACCTCCTCGCGCTCCTCGAGCAAGATCTCTTCACGCTCGCGCAGTGCCTGCTGGCCCATGGCGCGGTCTTCGCTGACCTCGCGTTGTTGCTTGAAGGATTGCACCCATCCGTCCAGGGTGGCCCCCAATTGCTCGGCAACCTGCATCCAAGAAAAACCGAACACCCATCCCGCGCCGACGACGCCCATCGCAATGGCGACCAGACCGGAACCGGCAAAACCCAGCCATTTCATGGCCAGCACACCAACCAGGTAACCCAGCGCGCCGCCGCTTTGGCCCGGCAAGCGTGCATCCAGGCCATGCAGGCGGCTCCACTCCAGGCTGGTGCTGGCCAGCAACAGCAGCACCAGGCCCAGCCAGAACAAGGCCCGGCGGTGCCCGGTCGGGCGTTGCGCTTCGCCCCGCAGACGCCGCGCCAGCAGCGACAGCCAGGCGCGCAAGGCTCCGGCCAGAACCCACCACACGGAAAACCCGAGTAAGAAGTAGCTGCCATCAGCCAGCCAGGCACCCAGGCGACCGGCACGGTTAGCCACGGCCGCGCCCGAGCCCGATGTGGACCATGCAGGATCGAGCGGAGAGTAGCTCAGCAAAGCCATCAACCATAGGACCAGGGCCACACCGCCCGCCAGCAAGGTCAGTTCATTGGCAAACCGGGCAAAACCACTGGGCGCGGCGGGCTCAGCGCTGCCGCCACCATGCAAGGTATGTAGGGAATAAGTCATGCAACAAAGACAAAAGCGCCCAGAGCTTACCGCATGCCCCGGACCACAAGCAGGCGCTCAGCGCGGCTTGACACGCCGCTCGAACACGCGCACGCCGCCGTTCTCCAGCGTCTGGATAAAGCCCTGCTCCTCGAAATCTTTCATCACGCGGCTGACCATCTCGCGCGACGCTCCCACCATTTTGGCGATGTCCTGCTTGGAGACCTTCTCGCGGATGATCAGGGTTCTGCCTTCCTCGGGTTCGGCCGATTCCAGCAAGGCCGTGGCCACACGTCCGTATACCCCCACAAAGGCTAGCGAGCTGATCTTGCGGCTGGCACTGCGCAGGCGCTGCACCAACTCGTGCATGACGGCAAACGACATATCCGTGCTTTGCTGCAGGCAGTGCATGAACGCCTCACGCCCCAGTACCAGGGCATCGAGCTGCTGCTCGGCCATGACCGTGGCGGAATGGGGTTCGCGATCGATCAGGCTCATCTCGCCCACGCAATCGCCCGTTGACAGCGTCGCCAGGATCACCTCACGCCCACCCGTATCCGACATCAGCACGCGCGCGCGCCCCGAGAGAATGATGAACAGCGCATTGCTCATCTTGCCCTGGTGAACCAGCACGTCCCCGCGCTTGAAGCGCTGCTTGGTGGCCGTATTGCCCAACAGTTCTGCCTGCTCGTCGGTCAGCCCCGCAAACAGGGGCACCCTGCGGATCAGGTCCAGGTTACTCAGCATTGCCATGATTCGAAGGGGAATACGGGGTTTTCTTACAATCGGACCCGAATTGAAAAGCCCGACTTTGCCCCGAACTGTACACGCTCGGACAGCCCCCTTCTTCCTGAGGCACGACCATGAATGCATCCAAACACGCCAAAGTCCTGATTCTGGGCTCTGGCCCTGCCGGTTACACCGCCGCCGTCTACGCCGCGCGCGCCAACCTCAACCCGGTGCTAGTCACCGGCATGGCGCAGGGTGGCCAACTGATGACCACCACCGAAGTGGACAACTGGCCCGCCGACGTCAATGGCGTGCAGGGTCCGGAGCTGATGCAGCGTTTTCTGGAACATGCCGAGCGCTTCAAGACCGAAATCGTGTTCGACCACATCAACGCCGTGAACCTGTCGCAGCGCCCGTTCACACTCACGGGTGACAGCGGCACCTATACCTGCGACGCGCTCATCGTCGCAACAGGTGCGTCCGCCAAGTACCTGGGTTTGCCTTCCGAGCAAGCCTTCATGGGGCGCGGTGTTTCGGGCTGCGCCACTTGCGACGGGTTCTTCTACCGCGATCAGACGGTGTGTGTCGTTGGCGGCGGCAACACGGCCGTGGAAGAGGCCCTGTACCTGGCCAACATTGCCAGCAAGGTGATCCTGGTACACCGGCGCGACAAGTTCAAGGCCGAGCCCATCCTGGTAGACAAGCTCATGGCCAAAGTCGCCGAGGGCAAGATTGCACTGAAGACCTTCCACACGCTCGATGAGGTGCTGGGCGACGCGTCCGGCGTCACCGGCATTCGGGTCAAGCATGTCGATACCGGCGTCACCGAAGACATCGCGATCAACGGCTGCTTCATCGCCATCGGTCACGCGCCCAATACCGACATTTTCCAGGGCCACCTGGAACTGGCCGGTGGCTACGTGGTGACCAAAGGCGGCCTGCAGGGCTTTGCCACCCAGACCAGCGTACCGGGCGTTTTTGCGGCGGGCGACGTGGCCGACCACGTGTACCGCCAGGCTATCACCAGCGCCGGAACCGGCTGCATGGCGGCCCTGGACGCCCAGCGGTTTCTGGAGCAGCAGGGCTAGATCCCACTTGTTGCTATAATCGCAGGCTTTGCTGGGTTTACCCGGCATCCTATGGGTTACCGCCACCCTACTGGCGAGGTGAGGCGTCCACGACAGTGGATTTGCCGTTTTGATCGGAGTGTCCACATGGCACGCGTATGTGAAGTCACGGGCAAGAAGCCCATGGTCGGGAACAATGTTTCCCACGCCAACAACAAAACCAAGCGCCGGTTCCTGCCGAACCTGCAATACCGCCGTTTCTGGGTTGAGTCCGAGAACCGCTGGGTCCGTCTGCGCGTTTCCAGCGCCGCCCTGCGTTTGATCGACAAGAACGGTATCGACTCTGTGCTCGCAGACTTGCGCGCCCGTGGTCAGGCTTAAGGAGGAACATCACCATGGCAGCCAAAGGCGGACGCGAAAAGATCAAGCTGGAATCCACAGCCGGCACCGGTCACTTCTACACAACCAGCAAGAACAAGAAAACCATGCCCGAGAAGATGTTGATCAAGAAATTTGATCCCGTCGCTCGCAAGCACGTGGAATACAAGGAAATGAAGCTGAAGTAATCCAGCTTTGCACCTTGTCAAACCAGTCCCCGCCGGCCTATGCTGGGCGGGGATTTTGTTTTGGGCACACCAAAAAAATGCGCAGCATTTCCACCACCGTTGGCAAGCCCCGGCTCCTGACCGGGACAGCGCTGCGCGCTGGGGCGGGTCTGATGGCCTGCACCCTGGCTGCTGCGGCGCTGGCCGGCGAAGTGCCACGCATCTACAAATACATGAAGGATGGGGTCCCGGTGTTCACCGACGTGGCCCCCGCCAAGGGCGCCTACAGCATCTACCGCCCCTCCTGCTTCGCCTGCAACCTCTACTCCACCGTCAACTGGAACGCCACCCCCTTGCAACTGGACGCGTACCGCGCGGAGATTGACTACGCGGCGCACAGCTTTCAGCTCGACACCGCACTGGTACGAGCCGTGATCCATGCGGAATCGGGGTTCAACCCACATGCGCGCTCACCCAAAGGGGCAATGGGGCTGATGCAGCTCATGCCCGGCACCGCGCGCGATCTGGGTGTGGGCAATGCCCGGGAGCCGGCCGAGAACATTCGCGGCGGCGTGCAGTACCTGGCCCAGCTTATGGCGCAGTTTCGCAACGATGTGCGCCTGGCCACCGCGGCCTACAACGCCGGACCCAACGCCGTGCAGAAGTATGCAGGCGTCCCCCCCTACGCAGAAACCAAGGTCTATGTGGAGCGCGTCGCGATCCTGTACCAGCGCTACAAGGCCTCGCAGCGCACCAAGAGCTGAGCGCAGCGCTTACTGGCGCGTCCAGGCCGCGGCAAAAAAACCGTCCGTGCCATGACGGTGTGGCCACAAACGCAGGTAACGCCGGTTGTCCTCGCCCCCGCTGCACAAGCTGGTAGCCGACTCCACCTTCAAGCCCTCCAGCACGTCGGCCACATCTAGCACGGCAAAGTCCGCATGGGCCGCCGTGAACGCCTCTGCAATGGCCTCGTTCTCTTGCGGCAAGATGCTGCAGGTGGCATACACCAGGCGCCCGCCGGGCTTGACCATGCGCGCAGCGCTGGCCAGGATGGCCGCTTGCTTGACGGCCATTTCTTCCACACCCTGCAGGCTCTGGCGCCATTTCAAATCGGGGTTGCGCCGCAACGTGCCCAGGCCCGTGCACGGGGCATCCACCAGCACGCGATCCATCTTGCCGACCAGCCGCTTCACACGCTCGTCGCGCTCATGGGCAATGGCTGCCGGGTGCACGTTGGACAGGCCGCTGCGCTTGAAACGGTCCTTGAAGGCATCGAGCCGGTGCGCCGAGGTATCAAACGCATACAGCCGCCCGGTGTTGCGCATGGCTGCACCTATGGCCAGGGTCTTGCCGCCGGCGCCTGCACAGAAGTCCACCACCATCTCGCCGCGCTTGGCATCGAGCAACAGGGCCAGCAACTGCGAGCCTTCGTCCTGCACCTCGAAATCACCCCGCACGAAGGCGTCAAGCTTGTTGACGGCGGGCTTGCCAGCTACACGCAAGCCCCAAGGCGAGTACGGCGTGGGTTCGGCCTTGATGCCGGCCTTGGCCAATTCTTTCTGCACGTCGGCGCGCTTGGCCTTCTGGGTGTTGACGCGCAGGTCCAGCCCAGCCGCTTCGCCCAGGCTGTTGACCAGCGGCCAGAATTCCGTTCCCAACTGGTCTTTCAGCGGCTGAACCAGCCACTCCGGCAGGTTGTGGCGGTGGCGCTCCATCAAATCGTCAGGTACCACCTTGTCGCACTGGGCCAGCCAGGCTTTCTCCTGGTCGGTCAAGGCGCTGAACAGGAAATCCCGTGGGCCATGAAAGCCCAGAATGGCCAGGCGGCGCTCCTTGGGACCACTGCCCGAGGGCGCAAGGTGGTCAAACAGCAGCTTCTTGCGCAGCACCGTATAGACCGTCTCGGCCATGGTGGCCCGCTCACGCGGGCCCAGGCCCCGGTTGTCGCGGAAGAAGCGCGAGACGATGGCGTCGGCTGGGTGATCGAATTTCAGGGTAAGGCGGACCAGCTCGGCGCAGGCGTCCAGTAAGGCTTTGGGGTGCATAGGGGTACGATTGTCCCATGGGCGCCGCCCGGCCGCCCGAAGGCGCCCGCACCGCAGTGCGCCGCACGAAGGTTTCCATCATGACCACCGACAACCTACCCCCACTGATCGTGACCCCGCCCGGCCTGTACCGGCATTACAAGGGCAATCTGTACCAGGTGATCGATACCGTGCGCCACAGCGAAACCCTGGAACCCCTGACCCTGTACCGAGCCCTCTACGGGGAGCGGGGCCTGTGGGTACGGCCGGCCGCCATGTTTGGCGAAACGGTGGTGGTCAATGGCGAGCACCAGCCACGGTTTGCCCGGGTGGCCGACAGCGCGCAATAGGGCCGCTTTTTACCGCGCGTTTACCTGCCGACATCGCCTTGATACCGCCAACGGCGATAGTCGGTGGCATGAAAAAACCCAACTGGACCACCCTCTTCGCCTGCGTTGCCTTGTCCACGCTGTTTGTCATGCCCGATGTCTACGCCCAGTTCGGTGGGGGCGGCATGGGCGGCGGTATGGGAGGTGGCATGGGTAGCCACCGCTCGGGGGACCGGCCCGGAAAAGGCTGTGAAGACAGCAAATCGGCGGACACGGCCAAGCGCCTGCCGGGCCAACCGCCGGAGCCGATGAGCCGTGAACAACTGGAATACCGGCTGAGCACGTTGCAGGTGGACCTGCAACTGGCGCCAGAACAGGCTATCGCCTGGCAGGCATTTGCCGAACGCGTGCTGGCCCTGGAGGCGGACCAGGCGCGCCTGCGTTCCCGCCCGCCAGCGGCGTCTGCCCAGCCCAACTTCACCGGAACCGTCAAGGCCGTATCCAATGCCGTGGACCTGACACGAAACCGCCTGGCGGCCCTGGAGGAGATTGAGACGGCATCCCGTAGCCTCTACCAGGTGCTGCGCCCCGAGCAGCAAGTGATGGCTGACCTGCGACTGGCCGAAGTTCTGGGTGCGTTGCTGCGAACCTGATGCGAATCAGCGTGGCAAGGTCACCCGGGCCACCAGCCCGCCACCTGCTGCGTTCTCCAACTGCAATTCGCCCCCCAGCCGCTGCGCCATATCCCGTGCGATGGCCAGCCCCAGCCCCACGCCGCCCGTGCCGCGGTTGCGCGAGCCCTCCAGCCGATAAAAGGGCTGCAACACTTGTGCCAATTCAGCCTCCGGTATGCCGGGCCCTTTGTCACGTACCTCGATGGTCAGCTGTTGAGGACCATCGGTGCAATGCACCTCTGCGCTGCCCCCATAGCGCACCGCGTTGTCCACCAGGTTGCCGATGCAGCGGCGCAGCGCTGCAGGTTGTGTCATCAAGGGTACGCCATGCAATGCACCTTGCCCCAGCGGGGCCATGCGCACAGGCTGGCCACTGTCCTGGTAGTCGTCCACCAGGCTTTGCAGCTCGGCCTGCACATCCAGCAGCACCGGCGTTTCGGCCTGGGCGGTGCCGCGCAGGTAGTCCAGCGTTGCCGCAATCAGGCTTTCCATTTCGCCAATGTCCCGCGTGAACTGTTGGCGCAAGCTGGCATCGCCCACCGACTCGGTGCGCAATGCCAGTCGGGTGAGCGGCGTTCGCAGGTCGTGCGACACCGCGGCCACGAAGCGGTCGCGCTCGGCCAGTTGGCGGCAGATCTGGGCCTGCATCTGGTTGAAGACGCGGGTCGCATCGCGGCACTCCTCGGTGCCTTCTTCCAACAAGGGCGCGCGGTGGATGTTGTTGCCCAGCTCGCGGGCCGCACTGGCCAGGCGCAACATGGGTTGCGACAGCCAGCGCGCGCCCACCCAGGCCGCCAGCATCAGAGCGGATAGGCGAATGCCAATATCCAGCCACTGCCCCCAATGCAGGAAGAACAACGCAGGGCCATGACCATCGCCTACATCAGGGGGCAGATGCGGTGCCGGTCCGGGCGCAAGCCCCGGCCCAGGTCCCGGCCCATGGGTGTGTTCATGGCCGGGCGGCCCCATCACCTCGAACATCATCGTCAGCGCCAGCACATGGCTGGCAATCACCGCCACGAACAACAGCAAGGCCAGACGGCCAAACAGCGTGCGGGGCATCAGGCGTGACACGCCGAGCGCCCTTTGATCACTTTGGCATCAAAAACATAGCCCGCCCCGCGCACCGTGCGGATGGGGCTGTCGGCATCCGACTGCCGTGCCAACTTGCCGCGCAGGCGCGAAACCAGCAGATCAATGCTGCGCTCCAGTCCATCCAGGCCACGGCCACGCGTGTGCTCCGCGAGCTGGTCGCGGCTGAAGAGATGCCTCGGCGTCTGCAGGAAGGTGCACAGCAGGCGGAACTCGGCATTGGACAGCGCCACCACCACCCCATCGGGGGCACGCAGGCGGCGCTCGTCACGGTGCAGCTCCCAGCCATCGAAGCAGACCACGTCGCTGCGCGTGGGGTCGGCAGGCGCATCGTGCGGAACGCGGGCACGACGCAGCACGGTGTGGATGCGCGCCACCAGTTCGCGGGGCTCGAAGGGTTTGCTCAGGTAGTCGTCGGCACCGTTCTCAAGGCCGATGATGCGGTCCAGCGGGTTGGAGCGCGCCGTGAGCATGATGATGGGTACCAGCGACTTCTGGCGCAGCTCACGCGCCAGCGCCAAGCCATCGGTCCCCGGCAGCATGATGTCCAGCACCACCAGATCCATGGTCTGTTGATCCATGATCTGGTGCATGGCCACCCCGTCGGGCGCGGTGTGCACCGTAAAGGCATAGCGGCTCAGGTACGCTTTGAGAAGCTGGGTGATGTCGGCATCGTCATCGACGATCAGGATATGGGTGGATGCATGCATGGCATTTGCCAGTGTAGGACAGCCTCCCACCGCGAATAAGCGAAGAACTGCAAGGCTTTGGCAAAGTTATTCAAAGCTTTTGCGGGCCATTTGTATCAGCTTCGGTACACGTGGGACATCATCACTTCACCCCCACCTCGAAGAATGGGCCTGTCACCGCACCCGCAGGGTCTGATGGTGACAAATCACCCACTTTGCAGAGGAAAGGAATCACCATGAGCTCCATTAGCGGCGTCAATGGCTCGGGCAATGCCTGGGCCGCCCTGAACACCCAACGCAGCAACCACCAGGCCAAGATGTTCGCCAAGGTCGATACCGACGGCAGCGGCAGCGTGGACCAGTCCGAGTTGGACACCATGCTGAGCAAGATCAGCGAAAAGACCGGCACCTCGTTCGGCGACACCACCAAGGTCTTCACCAGCATGGACAGCAACGGTGACGGCAGCCTGTCGTCCGACGAACTCGACAAAGGCATGAAGTCCCTGATGCCACCACCGTCGTCCACCATGGACTTTGCCCAGACCCGCGGGACGAGTGCCAACTCCAGTACCAGCAACAGCACAGGTGGCGACGGCGATGGTGATGGCGACGACATGTTCGCCAAGATCGACACGGATGGGGACGGCAACATCACCAAAGCCGAATTCGAAGCCGCCCGACCCTCGGGCCCGCCTCCGGGCGGCGGCGCAGGCCCAGCCGGTGGCCCGCCCCCATCCGGCGACGCCCAAGGGTCCAGCGCGACCACCAGCGCATCCAACTCAACCAGTGCATCCAGTTCCACCAGCGCTTCCAGCAGCACGAGCTACGACCCGCTGGACACCAACAAGGATGGCGTGGTCTCGGAGATGGAACGCTTCGCAGGCGCCCTCAAGGACTTGGCGCAATCTGCCAGCGAGAAGGCCTCCAAGGGCGATGAGAGCCAGGCGGTCATCGCCAAGCTGGCCCAGAAGCTGTACGACCAGATCAGCACCAATTGGTTGAACAACAGCAGCAGCTCTTCGTCGCTGAGCACCACGGCCTGACACTGGGTGGCGGGGGTCTGACGTCAAATCAGGCCCTAGCCCCCGCAAACGTTACGTTGTCAGCTACATTTTTTGTAGCAACCCAACTACCGCTTTCGGGTAGATCAGGTGCTCCTGCGTGAGCACGCGGGCCGCCAGCGTATCGGCCGTGTCGTCCGGCAGTACCGGCACCACGGCCTGCTCCAGAATGGGGCCATGGTCCAGCTCGGCTGTCACCAGGTGCACGGTGGCACCGGCAAACATGCAGCCCGCCTCAATGGCACGCTCGTGGGTATGCAGACCTGGGAAGGCCGGCAGCAGTGAGGGATGGATATTGACCAGCCGCCCGGCGTAGCGGCTCACGAAATCGGGCGTGAGAATGCGCATAAAGCCCGCCAGCACCACCAGCAAAGGCTCGCCCGGCTGGGCATGGCGGTCGATCACGACAGCC
The DNA here is from genome assembly GCA_046348185.1 of Rhodoferax sp. GTDB lineage: Bacteria > Pseudomonadota > Gammaproteobacteria > Burkholderiales > Burkholderiaceae_C > Allorhodoferax. The sequence continues at coordinate 1,645,665 of JAXMER010000013.1, forward strand.
AAAGCTGCGTCAAACGCCTCGCGCGAGGCAAACGTTTTATGGTCCAGCACCTCAGTGGCAATGCCCTGTTCGCGGGCAAAAACCAAGCCCTTGGCATCCGCCTTGTTGCTGATGACAGCCGCCACCCGGGCCCCCAGGCGGTTGGCCCAGTCGTCGCGTTGGGCGGTCTTGACGATGGCGGCCATGTTGGAGCCGCTGCCGGAGATCAAAATAACGATGTTCTTCATTGCCCCCAATTATCACTTTGCCCATGGATACCTCCTCCCCTGCCCCCATCGTCCTGACCGCCATCGAGGCCCGCGTGCTCGCCACCCTGATGGAAAAGGCCCGCACCGTGCCCGACAGCTACCCGCTCTCGCTCAACGCCCTGCTCTTGGGCTGCAACCAGAAGAGCAGCCGCGACCCGGTGATGGAACTGACCGAGGCCGACATCGCCACCGCCCTGGACAACCTGCGCCCCTTAAACCTGGTACGTGAAAGCAGTGGCGGCCGCGTGGCCCGCTACGAGCACAACTTCCAGCGCGGCATCGGCGTGCCTGAACAATCCGCCGTGTTGCTGGGTCTGTTGATACTGCGCGGCCCCCAGACGGCTGGCGAGTTGCGCCTGAACGCCGAGCGCTGGTACCGCTTTGCGGACATTTCCTCGGTGGAAGCGTTCCTGGACGAGTTGCAGGAGCGCTCAAGCGAGAAAGGCGGCTCGCTGGTGGTGAAGCTGCCCCGTGCCCCCGGAGCACGTGAGCAGCGCTGGGCCCATCTGCTGTGCGGGGCGGTGGATGTGCAGGCCTCGGCGGGGGCGGGCCATGCTGCGTCCGGTGGCGCTCCCGCATCTGGCGCACTGGCAGAGCGCGTGACGCAGCTGGAGCAGGAGGTGGCCGGGTTGCGCCAGACGGTGGCGATGCTGTGCAAGGAGTTGGGGGTGACGGAGCCACAATGATGCCGTGCCAGCACCAAGTGCGCTTTTTGGCGAATTCAGGGATTAGATGTGTGTTCTCTCTATTGGCTGGCTGCGTTGGGGCGGTAGCAACCACAGCTGGTGTTGCCGCGCATGACTCCTTCAGGCTGATAGCCGTCCTTATATGTGCTCAAAAACAGACGTTGCATGTAGCGTTAGGCAGCAGTGATCATCGGACTAATGATCCACGTCGGCCGCCATAGGTTCTTCATCCCTGGCCATCGCAGAGCTAGCTCACTATTTGGTTTGTTGTAGATTTAATTGAATTTGCGTATGATATACATCATGCGAAAAACAAAACCCAATGCCAGAGCCGAAGCCAAAGATGCCTCCCACGAGCGCATCGTGAACGTGGCCGCCCGTGCGATCCGCCGCAGCGGCTATGGTGGCACTGGCGTTGCCGACATCATGAAAGAAGCAGGCCTGACGCATGGCGCTTTCTATGCCCACTTTGCCTCCCGCGAGGCCATGCTGGCTGAGGCGGCGGGGCGGGCCTGCGCCGAGGCTGCGTCCGCAGCGGCAGACGCGGTGGCAAAAGTGCCATCCGGCAAGGCGCTGGAGACCATGCTGTCTGCCTACCTCTCCCAAGCCCACCTGGAAAATGCAGAGCTGGGCTGCCCTTTGGCGGCGCTGGGTTCCGAGACTTCTCGCCAGGCGCCTGAAGTGCGCCGGGTGGCCACACGCCATATCAAGGAAATGGTCGACCTGATCGCCCGCCAGTCGCCCGATTGGGGCCAGCCCGGCGCCCATGAACGCGCCCTGGTCACCCTCTCCACCATGGTCGGCGCGCTGCTGCTGGCCCGTGCGGTCGATGAGCCGGAGCTGGCCGATGGCCTGCTTAGCACTTCGCGCAAGCACCTGACAGCCGCCCTCCACTAACCCCCTTTTCAACGCTGCCCAACTTGACGCTTATTGGCTCGCTCTTAAATATGATGATCGTCATACAAAACAACTTTTACCAACCCAACACTGAAGGAGAAACGCAATGAACACCCATAGCAAGAACAACACAGAGAGGGGCAAGGTTGCCCTCGTGACAGGTGCCTCCTCGGGCATCGGCCAGGCCACGGCAGAGCTACTGGCGAAAGCGGGCTACACCGTCTATGGCACGAGTCGCCGTGGTGGCAAAGCGGACGGGAAAGCTTTCGAGATGCTGGCCCTGGACGTGACCAGCGATGCGTCAGTAGCAGCCGCCGTCAAGACGCTGATGGAGCGAGAGGGACGCATTGACCTGCTCGTCAACAACGCGGGCTTTGGCGTCGCGCCCGCGGGCGCGGAGGAGAGCTCCATCGAACAAGCGCAGGCCATTTTTGATACGAACTTCTTTGGCATCGTGCGCATGACGCGCGCCGTGCTGCCGCACATGCGCGCGCAGGGCGCGGGGCGCATCATCAACATCGGTTCGGTGCTGGGCTTTTTGCCCATGCCGTATGGGGCGCTGTATTCCGCCACCAAGCATGCGATCGAAGGCTACTCCGAGTCGCTGGACCACGAACTGCGCACGCGGGGCATCCGGGTCACGGTGATCGAGCCTGCCTACACCAAGACACCGTTCGACGCGAACTTTCTGGAACCCGACGCGAAACTGGATGCCTACCGCACGGTGCGCGCGGCGGTAACACGGCGCGTGCAGGAAGTGATGACCACGGCAGATCTTCCGGGTGTGGTGGCTGAAGTGGTGCTGAAAGCGGCCGATGCGGCGCAGCCCAAGCTGCGCTACACCGCAGGCGGGCTCGCGGGCCGGCTGCGGCTATTGCGCAGATTTGCCCCTGCTGGCATGGTGGATGCCGGGATTCGCAAAGACTTGAGGCTCGACGTAACACACGCCGTGGAGGCACCATGAAAGCATTTGTTCTGGAGCGCTATGCCAAGAAGGGCACCTTGCGGCTGGCAGATATGCCAACGCCGGAGCTGCGGGATGACGAAGTTCTGGTCGAGGTGCACGCGGCGGGTGTGAACTTGCTGGACAGCAAGATCAAGACGGGAGAGTTCAAGCTCATCCTGCCCTACAAGCTGCCTATCGTGCTGGGGCATGACGTTGCAGGCGTAGTTGCCACGGTTGGATCGCGCGTGCGCAACTTCAAAGTGGGCGATGAGGTCTATGCCCGCGTCGACGACTTCCGGATCGGCACGTTCGCCGAGTTTGTTCCGGTGAAGGAAGCATCGCTCGCGCCCAAGCCCGCGAGCCTCACGATGGAGGAAGCCGCGTCCATCCCCCTGGTGGGCTTGACCGCCTGGCAGGCGCTGGTCGACAAGGCCCGGCTGAAGAAAGGACAAAAGGTCTTCATCCAGGCAGGCTCGGGCGGTGTGGGAACCTTTGCCATCCAGTTGGCCAAACACCTGGGCGCTTCTGTGGCCACCACGACGAGCACCACCAACGTGGCGCTGGTGAAACGCCTGGGCGCAGACGTGGTCGTGGACTACAAGACGCAGGACTTCGCCGACGTTTTGCACGGCTACGACGTGGTACTCAACAGCCAGGACGGCAAGACGCTCGCGAAGTCGCTGGGCGTATTGCAAGGCGGTGGAAAACTCATTTCCATCTCCGGACCACCCGACCCCGAATTTGGCAAGGAAATCGGCGTGCCCGGTTTCGTGAAGCTGGTGATTCGCATGCTCAGCGCGGGCGTACGCCGCAAGGCGCGCGGCCTGGGCATTGGCTACGCATTCCTGTTCATGAAGGCCAACGGCAGCCAGTTGCGCGAGATCACCCGGCTCATTGACGCGGGCGTCATCCGCCCCGTAGTGGACAAGGTCTTCCCGTTCGACGCGACCAACGAGGCGCTGGCCTACGTCGAGTCAGGCCGTGCAAAAGGCAAGGTGGTCATCAAGCTGAGATAGTGTCCAGTCTACTTTCAAGCATTTCTATTGAACAGCTATTGATCCGGATTGTCTTGGCAGCGGATTTGTACCCGAGCGGGTGCGATATTCGCTTTCCCTGCAATCCTGACTATAAGACGCAACACACTAGCGGCAGCTTTGCGTCCAAACCAGGTCCCGTCCCCAACGACCACGCGAAATCTCCTAAACGTTGGCCTGGGACGGGCGCCGGCATCCCCAGTGGCGTGTCGCAACCCGGACAGAGTTGAGCGAACGCCCGTGCTAAAAACTCGCCACGCCTTTTTTGGAGACATTTGATGGATCTGGCCTTTACCCCCGAAGAACAGCAATTCCGCGAGGAGATTCGCAGCTGGGTGCATGCGAACCTGCCCAAGGACATTTCAGACAAAGTGCACAGCGCCATGGAGCTGACCCGCGACGATCTGCAGCGCTGGGCCAAGATCCTGGGCAGCAAAGGCTGGCTGGGCCATGGCTGGCCCAAGGAATTTGGCGGCCCGGGCTGGAACGCCGTGCAAAAGCACCTGTTTGAAGAGGAATGCGCCCTGGCCGGCGCACCGCGCGTGGTGCCCTTCGGCCCCGTGATGGTGGCTCCGGTGATCATGGCCTTCGGTTCGCCCGAGCAGCAAAAGCGCTTTCTGCCCGGCATCGCCGACGGCTCCGTGTGGTGGAGCCAGGGCTACAGCGAGCCTGGCTCCGGCTCCGACCTGGCTTCCGTCAAGACCCGCGCCGAGCGCAAGGGTGACAAGTACATCGTCAACGGCCAGAAAACCTGGACCACCCTGGGCCAGTACGGCGAGTGGATCTTCTGCCTGGTGCGCACCAGCACCGAGGGCAAGCCGCAGACCGGCATCTCCTTCCTGCTGGTCGACATGAAGAGCCCCGGCGTGACGGTGCGCCCCATCATCATGCTCGACGGTGGCCACGAGGTGAACGAGGTGTTCTTCGACAATGTCGAAGTGCCTGCCGAGAACCTGATCGGTGAAGAAAACAGGGGCTGGACCTACGCCAAGCACCTGCTCAGCCACGAACGCACCAACATTGCCGACGTGAACCGCGCCAAACGCGAGCTGGAGCGCCTCAAACGTATCGCCAAGCGCGAAGGCGTGTGGGAAGACCAGCGTTTTCGCGACCAGATCGCCCTTCTGGAAGTGGACGTGGTGGCGCTGGAGATGCTGGTGCTGCGCGTGCTGGCCGCCGAGAAGTCCGGCAAGAACCCGCTGGATATTGCCGGCCTGTTGAAGATCCGCGGCAGCGAGATCCAGCAGCGCTATGCTGAACTGATGATGCTGGCCGCAGGCCCCTTCGCCATGCCGCGCATCCGCGAGGCCATGGAAGCGGGTTGGCAGGGCGACTTCCCTGGCGGCGAGCTGGGCAACGCGCCGCTGGCCTTCACCTACTTCAACATGCGCAAGACCACCATCTACGGTGGCAGCAATGAAGTGCAACGCAACATCGTCTCGCAGGTCGTGCTCGGCTAAGACGTCTTCCCCAAGAGGTAACAAACATGGATTTCGATTTTTCTGACGACCAGGTCCAACTGGGTGATGCCGTTCGCAAGTGGGTGGACAAGGGCTACTCCTTCGAGCGCCGCCGCGCCGCGGAAAAGGCCGGCGGCTTTGACCGCGCCGCCTGGAACGAGCTGGCCGAACTGGGCCTGTGCGGCCTGTACATCGGTGAAGACGATGGCGGACTGGGCATGGGCCCGGTGGAAGGCATGGTGGTGATGGAGGAACTGGGCCGCGGCATCGTGCTCGAACCCCTGGCACAGAGCCTGATCGCCGGCGGTGTGCTGTCCGGCTACGCCGACGCTGCCACCAAGGCCGCCTGGCTGCCCAAGATCGCCGCAGGTGAGGCCCTGGTGGTGTTGGCCTACCAGGAGCGCGGTGCGCGCTACCGCCTTGATATGTGTGATGCAAAAGCGGCGGTAGCCCCCGCAGGTATTACGCTGAACGCTACAAAAAGCATAGTACCCGTGGGTGACCAGGCCGATGCCTTTATCGTGCCAGCCCAGTTGAACGGCCAGCTGGCCCTGTTCCTGGTGGAGCGCAGTGCAGCGGGCGTCAGCACCCGTGGCTACAACACCCAGGATGGCGCGCGCGCCGCTGAGGTGGTGCTCAACAACACCCCCGCCACCCTGATCACGCAGGACGGCCTGACTGCCCTGGAACACGCGGTGGACATCGGCATCGCCGCAGCCTGCGCGCAAGCCGTGGGCGTAATGGACAAGACGGTTGGCATCACCGCCGAATACCTCAACACCCGCAAGCAGTTCGGCGTGGCTATCAGCAGCTTCCAGGCCCTGCGCCACCGTGCTGCCGACATGAAGATGCAGCTAGAGCTCGCTCGCTCCATGAGCTATTACGCCAGCCTGAAGCTCAGCGCCCCCACGGCCGAGCGCCGCGCCGCGCTGGCCCGAGCCAAGGTGCAATTGGGCCAGTCGATGCGTTTCGTGGGACAGCAAGCGGTGCAACTGCACGGTGGCATCGGTGTGACGGACGAATACATCGTCAGCCACTACTTCCGCAAACTCACGCAGCTGGAGGTGACGTTTGGCGACACCCTGCACCACCTGGGCGAGGTGTCGGCGCGCATGCAGGACAGCGCCGGTGTATTTGCCTGATGCTATGAAATAAATAGCTAACAGCCCATGTTTTACGGGGGCTGGTTGGTATTTTGATCCGATCAGGCGGCCAGGGCCTCTTGGCTGTCTGCCAGCACCTTGTCGAGCGCGCGACCCACGATGGCGTCCTGGTCGAGCACGCGCATGCGGCCCATGCGCAGCATGGCGGCCACTTCGCGCTCCGAGCGCACAAAAGCATCAACCCCTTCGCGATTGGTAAACAACAGCCGCGTGCGCATGGGGCTGACCCAGCTCAGGCGGCAGCGCACCTGGCGGCTGCCTTCCACCTCCACCTCGAACCACATCCCGCGCGCCAAGGCTTGCGCCTGGGTATCAAAGGCGTCTTCGCTCACCAGTTGCTGGCGCGCGGCACGACGGGCGTCGAGCTGGTTCATCGCCTCGTGGCCCTGCTCAATTTCGAGCGCCGCCGATCCGGTATCCAGCGGCGCAGCCTGGGTGAGCCGGATAGCCATGGTGTGCACGGAAATCAGGCGGCGCGTAAATACCGCGCGAGGTTTGCCATTCCAGTCGATCTGGTCCAGCCCCAGGTTGAGCTGGCGCACCATTTCCGGCAGCACCGCCACCAGGGACTTGCGATCATCGCCCGTTGTCTTGGGTTGGGTGGACCACACCAACTGGTCCAGCACCGCCAACTCACGCTGCCCGGCGTCGGCAGCGTCGGGCGCATCCAGCAGGGCATGGGCCAGCACGTCGCGCCACTGCACGGTCAAAAAGGGCAGCAGAAACGGCGTGATGGTCTGCGATACCGACAGCGCAGCCAAGCGGGCTGCGATGAGCTCGTCGGCGCGGGACTGGGCCTGCTCGCGCGCCTCCACGCTGTGCTCCAGACGCGCCACCGGCTCCACCCGGGCCTGGGCTTGCTGTTCGGTTTCGAACAGGAATTCGGTGAACTCGCGCAGCAGCTCGGCAAAAAGGTTCAGGTCGTCTTCAAACTCGGTCAGCACGCGCTGCACCGTGTGTTCGATGCGCACGTAGAGCGGGTCGGTTTCACCCTTCTCCGGTGTCCAGGCCACTGAGGCACTGGCCAGCGTGTCCACCAGACGGCGCGCCGGGTGCTGGTCGGACAGGAAGAAGTCGCGGTCCATCATGGCCGCGCGCAGCACCGGAATCTGCAAGCGCCCGATGATGACCTTCATCTGCATGGGGATGGCCTGGTCGGCAAACACAAAGTCAAACACCTCGGCCAGCGCATCCACGGTGCCGCGGTCCAAGTCGGGGGCACGGCGCACCTCGTCGTGCTCGCGCATCTGGCGCAGCACGTTGTAGTCATCAAAGCTATCGCCTTCGCTCCAGGTGGGCGCGGCCTGTGCACCAGCCCCGGCCTGCAACGTACCCAGATAGCCCATGAGGGCCGGGCTAGCGGCCTGCTCGGGCAGACGTTGCGCGTCGGCGGATGCACCACCGCCCGGGACTGAAGCGCCACCACTGATCAGGCCCAGGCGTTGCAGGAACTGTCGCGCATGGGCCGCCACCGTGCGCGCAGCCGGGGCCAGGCCCGCCCACCCCGATGCGGCCGCTGCCTGCGCGCCACTATCCAGCGGCGCATAAGCGGAAGTGGAAGCGCCATCGGCACCGCGTAATTCACCACTCTGGCTTGGTGAACCGGACTGTGCACCCTGCAGCGGCACGTAGCCGCTTTGACGCACCCGCAGCGGGCGCTGCGCCGGTACACCCGCGCGCACCAGGGTCTGGTTCAGTTCGTCGTACAGGGTGCCCAGGTCAAACCAGTGCCCCGGATCGAGCGACTGCATCAGGTCGTCTGTTGCCTGCGGGTCTAGTTCACACTGCACCCAGGCGCCGTGAAAGGCGCGCAGCAGCACGGCTGGCTGGAAGGGGTTGTCGTGGATGGATTGGCGTTCACGCCCAAACAGCACGCTCAGGCGCTGGGTCAGCGGTTCGAGCTGGGCGTCAAACCGGCTGCTGAAGCGCTGGGCGATGCGGTCGATGAGCAACACGCGCTCGACCTCGTCCACATCGATCAGGCTCAGGCTCAGGCCATCCAGTCCGGTGTCACTCAGCGGCACGGCTGCCGACGGGCGTTGCGGGCGCGGCAAGATGTCGCCGAGTTCTTCGCTGATATTTTCCACCAGCTTGCGCTGAAACGCGCGATTGAAGCGCTCACCGTACCGCCCCAGCAGCTGGTGCGCCGAACGCAGGTTCTGCCCGGTGCCCAGGCTGGGGCGCTCATCCACCAGCACCATCAGGTGCTCGCGTACGCGGGTCAGCGCCTGCACTTCGTTGGCCGTACAGTACGCCAGGGCCTGTGCAATCAACGCCCGCGCCAGGGCATCGGCCCTTTGATGGCTTTGTTCGGCACGGGCGTAGGCCCGGATCGCGGGGGTTTGCAGAGAGGTACTGCCGTTCATGCTTGCGCTGCCCTTCGGTGGGGGCGATGATTCCAACTCGTAAATGGTACGTGATGATTGTGTTGGAATTACTTCAACTACCTGCCAAACGGCCAGCCCCTAAAGCGTTAGCAATGGCACGAATGTGTAACGCGTTGTAAGCGACGTGGCGCCCTAGTCACACCAGCAAGCGTGAAGACCGCGGCACGTGCGCGATCAGGAACTCCATCTGGTCGGCCAAGATGCGCCGATTGCGCAGGATGAAATCCTCCCACAGACTGGGCACGTAGGGGGTGTAGAGCAAGGGCATGTTGGCTTGCTCAGGCGTACGGCTGCTCTTGCGGTGGTTGCAGGGCTTGCATGCCGTGACCACGTTCATCCAGGTATCGCGCCCCTGCTGGGCAAAGGGGATGATGTGCTCACGCGTGAGTTCACTCTCATGCAATTGCTGGCCACAGTAGGCGCACACATTGCGGTCCCGCGCGAACAGCTTGGCATTGGTCAGGCCAGGGCGCAGGTTGAACGGGTTGATGCGCGGCACGCCCTTGGTGCCGATGATGCTGTTGACGCGAATGATGGACTGTTGTCCGGTGATGGCGTTGTGACCGCCATGAAACACCGCAACCTCGCCTCCGGATTCCCAGCGCACTTCACCACACGCATAGTGGGTGACCGCCTGCTCCAGTGAAATCCACGACTGGGGTAGCCCTTGGGCCGACAACTTCAAGACCTTCAAAACACGCCTCCTGTAACGCTGACACCGGGGTAGCCACTGGGAACGCCATTTCGCAAAGCCACCACACAGACTGCGCCTGTGCGGCCACTGCGCCACAATATACGCTCTTTCGATGACGCTCTTGCGGCAGCCCAGAGACTTACATTAGGCATTCATGAAGGTATTTCGAGGTTTTCACCACCCTGGCATCGCCCCGGCCAGTGCCCTGACCATCGGCAATTTCGATGGCGTGCACCGCGGCCACCAGGCCATGCTGGCCCTGTTGCGTGGCGAGGCCCAGCAGCGCGGCGTGCCCAGCTGCGTGCTCACCTTCGAGCCCCACCCTCGCGACTACTTCGCCGAAACCTTCAAGAAGCCCGAACTGGCCCCTGCCCGCGTGGGCACCCTGCGCGACAAGCTCGAAGACCTGGCCCGCTGCGGCGTGGACCAGGCCGTGGTTTTGCCCTTTGATGCACGCCTGGCTGGCCAATCCCCCCAGGAGTTCATCCAGAACGTGCTGGTGAGCGGGCTGGGTGCGAAATACGTGCTGGTGGGCGACGACTTCCGCTTTGGCAAGCAGCGTGCTGGCGATTACGCCCTGCTCGACGCCACGGGCGAAAGCCTGGGTTTCGATGTGGCCCGCATGAACAGCTACGAGATTTCATACCCCCACGCTCGGCACTCCGTGTCCTCGCTGCCCCCCGAGGGGGAGCAAGTCGCCTCGGGGCGGCCCAGCGGCGACTTCCACGGCCTGCGCGTCTCCAGCTCTGCCGTGCGCGAAGCGCTGGACCAGGGTCGCATGACCGATGCCGCACGCCTGCTGGGGCGGCCCTACACCATCTCCGGCCACGTGCTGCATGGGCGCAAGCTGGGCCGCACGCTGGGGTTCAAGACGCTGAACCTGCGCTTTGCGCACTGGAAGCCAGCCGCCAGCGGCATCTTCACCGTGCTGGTGCATGGCCTGTGGCACAAACCCCTGCGCGGCGTGGCCAATCTGGGCGTGCGCCCTTCGCTGGACCCCAATGACGTGAATGGCGGGCGCGTGTTGCTGGAGACGCATTGCCTGGACTGGCCCGACTCCCTGGGCGCAGAGGGTGCCTACGGTAAAATCATCCGCGTGGAACTCCTGCACAAACTACACGACGAGCTCAAATACGACAGCCTGGACTCCCTGACCTTCGGGATACGCCAGGACTGCGACGCTGCGCGCGCCTGGTTTGCCGCGCGAATTTGACGGGGCCGGGAGCCCCGCAAGCCTCCCACCGCGTACCTGGCCCCGCGTGCCCCAACTTCCCTGCCGAGCGTTTGCGCTGATGAACCCGGCAGTTTGTGATTGCGCCCTTTCCTGAGTTGCCCGAGATTTGCCATGACCGACTCCAAAACCCCCGCGCCCAAGGCCGAAACCAGCGCCTACCGCGCCACCCTCAATATGCCCGACACCGCGTTCCCCATGCGCGGCGACCTGCCCAAGCGCGAGCCCGCCTGGGTGAAGGACTGGAACGAGCACGGCCTGTACAAAAAGCTGCGCGACGCGCGTACCGGCGCTCCGCTATTCGTGCTGCACGACGGCCCACCCTATGCCAACGGCAAGCTGCACATCGGCCACGCGCTGAACAAGGTGCTCAAGGACATGATTGTCAAGAGCAAGCAGCTGGCTGGCTTCGACGCGCAGTACATCCCCGGCTGGGATTGCCACGGCCTGCCGATCGAAAACGCCATCGAAAAACTGCATGGTCGCAACTTGAGCCGTGACGACATGCAGGCCAAGAGCCGCGCCTACGCCACCGAGCAGATCGACCAGCAGCGCGAGGACTTCAAGCGCCTGGGCGTGCTGGGCGACTGGGAGCGCCCCTACAAGACCATGAACCCGGCCAACGAGGCCGGCCAGATCCGCGCCTTCAAGCGCGTGATCGAGCGCGGCTTTGTCTACCGTGGCCTGAAACCCGTGTACTGGTGCTTCGACTGCGGCTCGTCCTTGGCCGAATTTGAGATCGAATACGCCGACAAGAAGAGTGACACCCTGGACGTGGCCTTCGAGGCCAACGACCCCGCCGCGCTGGCCCGTGCCTTCGGTCTGTCTGCGCTCCCCGGCGATGGCAATAAAAAGGCTTTTGTGGTGATCTGGACCACCACCGCCTGGACCATCCCCGCCAACCAGGCGCTCAACGCCCACCCCGAGCTGGAGTACGCGCTGGTCGACACGCCGCGCGGTGTGCTGCTGCTGGGTGCCAGCCTGGTGGAAAAGTGCCTGGAGCGTTTCAAACTCGAAGGTAACGTCATCGCCACCGCCAAGGGTGAAGCCCTGCGCGGCCTGGTGTTCCGCCACCCGCTTTATGACACGGTTGGCGACACCGAAGCTTCGACTGGCGCGTTCTCCTACAAGCGCCTCTCGCCCCTGTACCTGGCCGACTATGTCAGCGACAGCGACGGCACCGGCATCGTGCACTCAGCCCCGGCCTACGGCCTGGACGACTTCAACAGCTGTGTAGCCCACGGCATGGCCTATGCCGACATCCTGAACCCGGTGCAGGGCAACGGCAGCTATACCGAAGAACTGCCGCTGTTCGGTGGCATGAACATCTGGAAGGCCTGCCCGCGCAGCATCGAGGTGCTGGGCCAGAGCGACCGCCTGATGGCCACGCAGCCCATCGTCCACAGCTACCCGCACTGCTGGCGCCACAAGACGCCGGTGATCTACCGTGCTGCGGCCCAGTGGTTCGTGCGCATGGACGAAGGCGTGGGCGTGTTCACCAAGGACAAGGCGCCCAAGACCCTGCGCCAGCTGGCGCTGGACGCCATTGACCAGACGAACTTCTACCCCGAGAACGGCCGTGCCCGCCTGCGCGACATGATCGCCAACCGGCCCGACTGGTGCATCTCGCGCCAGCGCAGCTGGGGCGTGCCCGTGCCCTTTTTCCTGCACAAGGATTCGGGTGAGCTGCACCCACGCACTATGGAAATCCTGGACCAGGCTGCCGACATCGTGGAAAAAGGTGGTATCGAGGCCTGGAGCCGCGTGACGGTAGCCGACATCCTGGGTGCCCAAGACGCCGAGCATTACACCAAGAGCACCGACATCCTGGAGGTCTGGTTCGATTCGGGCTCGACCTTCCAGCACGTGCTGCGCGGCAGCCACAAGGACGCCTACAGCGTACTGCCGTACCACTCCGAGGGGCCCGAGGCCGACCTGTACCTGGAAGGCCACGACCAGCACCGCGGCTGGTTCCACAGTTCGTTGCTCTTGGGCTGCGCCCTGTACGACCGTGCGCCGTATCGCGGCCTGCTGACGCACGGTTTTGCCACCGACGGCCAGGGCCGCAAGATGAGCAAGAGCCTGGGCAACACGGTGGAGCCGCAGAGCGTGACGACCAAGATGGGCGCCGAGATCGTGCGCCTGTGGGTGGCCGCTACCGACTACTCCGGCGACCTCAACATCGACGACAAGATCCTGGCCCGCGTGGTGGACACCTACCGCCGCGTGCGCAATACGCTGAAGTTCCTGCTGGCCAATGTCAGCGACTTCGACCCGGCCAAGGACGCCGTGCCGGCGGACCAGCTGCTGGAGATCGACCGCTACGCGCTGTCGCGCCTGGCGCAGTTGCAGACCGACATCCTGGCGCACTACAAGGTGTACGAGTTCCACCCCGTGGTGCACAAGCTGCAGGTGTATTGCAGCGAGGACCTGGGCGCCTTCTACCTCGACGTGCTCAAGGACCGCCTCTACACCACGGGCGCCAACTCAACAGCCCGTCGTTCGGCGCAAACCGCGCTGTGGACCATCACCCAGGCCATGCTGCGCTGGATGGCACCGTTCCTCAGCTTCACCGCCGAAGAAGCCTGGAGCGTGCTGGGCGCGGAGGGCAAGACACCCGCTGCGACCCAGACGTCCATCTTCCTGGACACCTACCTGGACCTGGCAGCGCCCGATGTGGACCTGTTGGCCAAGTGGGGCCGCATCCGCGAGATCCGCGAGCAGGTCAACAAGGACATCGAAACCGTGCGCTCCGCTGGCCAGTTGGGCTCCAGCCTGCAGGCCACGGTGCAGCTCACCGTTTCGGCAGACGACCACGCCATCCTGTCCAGCCTGGGCGCGGACCTGAAGTTCGTGTTCATCACGTCCGCTATTGAATTGATAGCAGGCGACGCCCTGTCTGCGGGGGTCAGCACATCAAACGATGCGAAGTGTGAGCGCTGCTGGCACTACCGTGACGATGTGGGCCACGACCCGGAGCACCCCACCCTGTGTGGCCGCTGCACCAGCAACCTTTACGGCGCAGGCGAACCGCGCCAATTTGCCTGACCGGCGGAGACGACCATGGCACGAAGCGCGAAACCCGTGGCACGGGGTGGCACGGGCGGCATGCTGCAGTGGCTGGGCCTGGCCTTCATCATCCTGCTGGTGGACCAGTTCACCAAGGTGCTGATCGTGGGCTACTACCACCTGGGTGACAGCACCTATGTGACGAGTTTCTTCAACGTGGTGCGCGCCCACAACACCGGTGCCGCATTTTCCTTCCTGCACGACGCCTCGGGCTGGCAGCGCTGGTTTTTCACTGCGGTCGGCTTTGTCGCCGCAGGGGTCATTCTGTGGCTGCTACGCTCCCACTCCGGTCAAAAGCTGTTTTGTTTTGCCATGGCTTGCATCCTGGGTGGTGCCATTGGCAACGTGATCGACCGTGTCGTGCACGGTTATGTGGTGGACTTCCTGGACTTCCACTGGAACTGGCTGGCGCCGCTGTTCAACGGCGGGCACTTTCCCGCCTTCAACGTGGCCGACAGCGCCATCACCTTGGGCGCCATCTGCCTGGTTTTCGACGAACTGATTCGGGTTCGAAAAAGCTAGAACAGGGATCCCACCGACAGCACCTGCTCACTCATCCAGATGGACTGGTCGGCGGAACCCTGGTACACCGGTACGCGATTCAGCACGCCGTACGCGATTTTCTGCGTGAGCTCCAGGTACATGGACTTGTAGGCACGGTAGCGCACACCCACTTCCACCCCAGCGGTCCAGCCATTGATCTGCCACCAGTCGTCGCGGCCCGTGCAGCAGACTCGCTCGTTCTTGGGGCCAACCTGGTTGGTGCGTCCCAGGATGGTGTTTTCGGCGTGGGGCAGCAACACTCCCGCGCCCACACGGCTGATGGCCTGCAGGTCACCGGCTTGCTGCTGCGGTCCTGCCAGGTGATGCAGCCAGACCGCGTTGACCATGATGTGGTTCAACCCATTGTGCAAAGCGTAGTCAAAGGTTTGCGCATCCAACACCATCGACGTATCCACGGGTTGACCATTCACCGTTCCGCTGACTCGCGCGACCTGATTACCATTGGTGTTGTACTTGCTATGGTCTAGTGACAGCTCGATGGCAAAGGTTTTTTCGGGGTTGAGAAACTTGCCGATCCGCACGTTTTCTTGCGGGTCGGTCCAATTCAACTGGGTCAACGAGCGTAGCGAATGCTCCACCGACGAGGGAAAGTCACTCGCCGCAGCCTGGTGCACCGTGAAATCGTTGCCCAATGTGGGCTGCGAGACATGGATGTCTGACGGTGCATACTGCTGGCGGCTGTAGCCCCAGGAAAAATACCAATTGCTGTCCTCCTGCGCATGGGAAACGGCAGGCAGAGACAGCGACAAGGCGGTGGCCAACAGGCCCAGAGTAGTACGTTGCAGTTTTTTCATAGGGTCAGGATGGTACAGCCCGTGGTCTTGCGCGCTTCTAGCGCCCGATGGGCATCCTGCACCTGCTCCAGGGGAAAGCGCTGGTCAATGCGAATCTTGACTTGGCCGCCCTCTACTACCGAAAACAGGTCGTCGGCCATGGCCTGTGTGCTCTCGCGCGTGGCAATGTGCGTAAACAGCGTCTGGCGCGTCACGTAGAGCGAGCCCTTGGCGCCCAACAACCCCGGTGCAAAGGGTGGCACCGGTCCGGAGGCGTTGCCAAAGCTGGCCATCAGGCCAAAGGGGGCCAGGCAGTCCAGCGATTGGTCCCAGGTGTCCTTGCCTACCGAGTCGTAGACCACCTTCACGCCCTTGCCAGCGGTGATGTCCTTGACCCGCGCAGCGAAGTTGCCTGCTGCGTAATTGATAGCAAATTCTGCACCATTGGCGAGGGCTAGTGCACATTTTTCCGCAGAACCCGCAGTACCGATGAGGCGCAGGCCCAACGCCTTGGCCCATTGGCAGGCAATCAGACCCACCCCCCCGGCGGCGGCATGGAACAGCACGAAATCACCGGGGCGCAGCCCCCCCTGGGGCAGCGTTTTCTTGAGCAGGTACTGGGCGGTTAGGCCCTTGAGCATCATGGCCGCGCCGGTATCGAAATCGATGGCGTCAGGCAGCTTGCACACGCACTGGGCGGGCATGACGCGCACGTCGCAGTAGGCGCCCGGCGGCTGGCTGGCATAAGCGGCGCGGTCGCCTACGCGCAGGTGGGTCACGCCCGCGCCCACGGCCTCGACGATGCCCGAAGCCTCCATGCCCAACTGCAGCGGCATCGCCATGGGGTACAGACCACTGCGCTGGTAGACGTCGATGAAGTTCAGGCCCACGGCCTTGTGGCGGATGCGGATCTCACCAGGGCCGGGCTCACCGACACTGACCGTGACCAACTTCAGTTGTTCGGGGCCGCCGTGCTGATCAATACGGATGGCTCGAAAGGAATGGCTGCTCATGGTAGCGGTCTCCAAATGAAACGCAAGCAAGAAAGATGCACCATGGTGCCACGAAATGCCCCCATGCGTGACTTGAAAGGTCTTGGGCGGGTACAGTGTTGGCCACCATGTCCACCCGCCTGACACCCACCGCCGCCCTGCTGCTTACCCTGGCGCCCGCACTGTGGGCAGGCAACGCGGTGGTGGGCCGCATGGTCAGTCCGTGGGTATCGCCCATGCTGCTCAATTTGCTGCGCTGGACATTCGCCTTTCTCATCCTGCTGCCCCTGGCCGCCAAAGTGCTGCGCCGCAACAGTCCCCTGTGGCCGCAGTGGCGCCAGTTCGCATTCATGTCACTGCTGAGCACCAGCGGCTACAACGCCCTGCTGTACCTGGCCCTCAATACGTCCAGCGCCATCAACGTAACCCTGGTGGGTGCCAGTACGCCCGTCTGGATGCTGCTGATCGGGCGGCTGGTCTACGGGCATGCTGTGTCGGGCCGCCAGGCGCTGGGGGCTGCACTGTCGATCTGCGGAGTGGCCCTGGTGCTATGCCGGGGGGACTGGGCCGTGTTGATGGGCTTGGAGTTGGTGGCGGGTGACTTGTACGTGCTGGCAGCCTCCATCGGATGGGCCTTTTACAGTTGGATGCTGGCCCATCCCACACCGGAATCGGCACCACTGCGGTCCGACTGGGCCGCATTCCTGATGAGCCAGGTTATTTTCGGCCTGGGCTGGTCGGTGCTGTTTGCCGCTACGGAATGGACACTGACACCCGTGCGTTTGCAGTGGAGTTGGCCACTCTTAGCGGCTCTTCTGTACATCGCGTCCGGGCCGGCAGTGTTGGCCTACCGGGCATGGGGCGCGGGCATTGGCCGTGCGGGTCCGGCGGTGGCCGGATTCTTCACCAACCTCACGCCGCTCTTCGCAGCGCTGCTATCCCTGGCCTTTCTGGGCGAGGCCCCACATGGGTACCACGCGATGGCGTTCGTCCTGATTGTCTCGGGCATTGTGCAATCCTCCAGACGGTAGGTCAACTCACAGCAGCGCTGTGTCACAACAGGGTGCAACTCGGCGGCGTTATTTGCATTGACGCCCTTGATTGATGGCTGGATACTGTCGCCCAAGGGTTGGGCCTTGCACCCGTCCCGCCACACCTCAAGAGTTGGAGACCCATCAGAATGAAGCTTTCAAATTTCAAAATCGGTGTCAAGTTGGGGGCCGTGTTTCTGACTCTGGTGATATCTACCGCCCTGGCCGGGGGGTTTGCCATCCTGGCGCTGGCACGTATCAATGCCAACACCGAGTCCATGGCCAGCAACTGGCTGCCCAATGTGGCGTATGTGGGAGAGCTGCAGATCCACCTCAACACCATGCGCCGCTCGGAAATCCAGCACACCATCGAAACGCTAGCGGAAACTAAGTCACCGGAAGAGGACATCATCAAAGCCGCCAAGGCCAAGGTGCTCGATGTCGGCACCAAGTACCAGGCTCTCATCAGTACCGACGAAGAGAAACAGCTGTGGGAGGAGTACCAGAAGAACCTGGCCCGCTACCTGACCGCGAACACCAAGCTGCTGGCCCTGTCCAACGATCCCAAAGAAGCCGAGACCGTTGGAGCCTTTCTGAACGGGGAATCACAGTCAGCCCTGCGCTCGCTGTTCAAGACGCTTGATGCCATGCTCAAGCACAGCCGTGCCGGTGCCGACGAAGCCGCCAGCAACGCCCAGAGCACCTACAACACCGCACGTGGCGGCCTTCTCGTCGTGGTGCTGATTGCGGTGGGTCTGGCCGCAAGCCTGGGCTTCTGGATCACACGGCTGATCACCAAGCCTTTGGCCTTTGCGGTCCGTTCGGCCGAAGGTATTGCAAAAGGCGACCTGACCCACAAGCTGGAAGCCGAGGGCAAGGACGAACCTGCCCTGCTTCTGCATGCCATGGAGTCCATGCGCGTAAGCCTGTCCGATGTTGTCGCCAATGTGCGCCGAGGCTCCGAGTCCGTGGCAACGGCCAGCGCCGAGATCGCCCAAGGCAACCACGATCTGTCCTCGCGCACCGAGCAGCAGGCCAGTGCACTGGAACAAACCGCTGCCAGCATGGAAGAACTGGGCTCCAACGTACGTACCAACGCAGATGCATCCCGCCAGGCCAACCAACTGGCCGCCAATGCATCGTCCGTGGCAGCAGCAGGCGGTGAAGTGGTGGGGCAGGTGGTTGAAACCATGAAGGGCATCAACGAATCCAGCCGCAAGATCAGCGACATCATCAGCGTGATCGACGGCATTGCCTTCCAAACCAATATCCTGGCCCTGAACGCCGCGGTGGAAGCCGCCCGCGCAGGTGAGCAAGGGCGCGGCTTTGCCGTGGTGGCGTCAGAAGTGCGCGCCCTGGCCGGACGCTCTGCCGAAGCGGCCAAGGAGATCAAGCATCTCATCAACGCCAGCGTGGAGCGTGTTGAGCAGGGCACAACCCTGGTGGACAAGGCTGGCACCACCATGAGCGAGGTGGTCACTTCGATTCGCCGGGTAACCGACATCATGGGTGAAATCAGTTCGGCCAGTACCGAACAGGCCGCTGGCGTGGCCCAGGTGGGCGAGGCCATCAAGCACATGGACAATGCCACCCAGCAAAACGCTGCCCTGGTCGAGCAGATGGCCGCAGCCGCCAGCAGCCTCAAGTCGCAGGCACACGACCTGGTACAGGTGGTTGCGGTTTTCAAACTGGCCAATGAAAACGAAGCCTTGGGGGCATCAAGCGCGCATGCCACGGCCCAGCGGGCCGAGCGCCCACCAGTTGCCCCTCGAACCGTGCCCACGCCCCTGCCCAGCGCGCCCAAGAAGGCGGCTGTGGGCTGGAAGCCCCAGGCTATTGCCGCCAAGCCCGCTGCGCCCAAATCCACACCTGCTGCTGCCAGCGCTGCGCCCGCCACCGCAGCGGCGTCTGAAGACGACGGCTGGGAGACTTTCTAAGCGCGTTACATCGCTTTGAACAGGTGAACATAGGCGCGGCTCACGGGTAGTTCGCGCACTTGTCCACGTATACGCACAAACAGTCGGCTGAGTTCATCGCGGCGTGTGCCTTCGACGTGGTGCATGTTGACAATGGTTGATCGGTGGACTTGCCAGAATTGGTTCGCGTCCAGTTGCCCCAGCAGTTCGCAAATCGGCGTGCGGATCAACAGTTCGGCCTGTGCGGTCTGCACCACGGTGTATTTCTCGTCCGCGTGGAAATACAGAACATCGTCCACAGCCACTTGCACGGTGGTGTCGCCACGACTAGCCCGCACCCATTTCAACGGGGGCGTTGCCTGCGCCGCCGGTAGCAAACGCTGCAAGGCGCTAAGCAGGCGTCCGTCCTCTTGTGGCGCTGCCAGGGACCGGCGCACGCGTTCCACCGTACGCTGCAGGCGCTCGGCGGTCACGGGTTTGAGCACATAGTCGATGGCTTCCTGCTCGAAAGCCTGGACGGCGTAGGCATCAAACGCGGTCACGAACACCACGCGCGTCGCGCCTTCAATCCCCTGGGCCACTTCCAGGCCGGTCATGCCGGGCATCTGAATATCCAGAAACGCCACATCGGGCTGCCATTGCGCAATGGCTTGCGCGGCCTCCAGGCCGTTGCGCGCCGTAGCCACCACCTGCAGGTCGGGCCAGTGCGCCAAATGGTTTTGCAGGGCGCGCACCAGGGGCGGTTCGTCGTCGGCGATGAGAATTGTCGTCATGCTTAGGTCTTGGTGGTTGCGTTCTAGTGCAAGGGCAGTCGCAGGGTGACACGCGTTCCGGGCTGTGCATCTGCCAATTCCATGGAAGCCTGCGCACCGTAGCGTGCTTCCAACCGGGCACGCAGATTGTCCAGCGCCATGCCAGTTCCTGGGCGTCGGCGCGGAGCCTGCAGACCCAGACCATCGTCGACTACCTCCAGGATTACAAAGGCCCCATCCGTGCGCGCCTGGACGACGATCTGGCCACCGTCCACCTTGGGCTCCAGTCCATGGTGGATGGCGTTCTCCAACAATGGCTGCAGCAGCAACGGTGGCAGCGCAAACGACCGTAACGCATCGGGCACGTACAGCCGGTAGCGCAGGCGGTCCTCCATGCGCGCCTGCATCAGGCCCAGGTAGTTTTCAGCCATGTGTAGCTCGTCGCCCAAGGTGGTGGTTTCCTCGCGCAGGCCCGACAGGCTGGCACGCAGATAGTCGGTAAAGCGTTCAAGCATGCGCCGCGCCTTGGGTACGTCTTCGTCCATGAGCGATGCAATATTGGCCAGCGTGTTGAACAGAAAGTGCGGCTCAATCTGGCCCTGCAGCAAGCGCAGCTGCGCCTGGGCGGCGCGCTTTTCAGCGTGCAGGCGCTGCGCTGCGGAGCGAAACAGCCAGACGAAGCCCATCACAACAAACGTCGCGACGCTCATACTGGTCACGACAGAAACCCAGTCGCCAGTCGCGGCGGGCGCGCCGAAATTAATGCCGACCAACCACGCCCCTGCATGCCCGCCAAACACCACTCCCAACATAGGCAGCCCGACAAAATACAGCCAACGCCGCCAGCCAGTCAGGGCCTGCACACGTTCATAACCCAGCGCCACGTTACCGCCCACGAACAGCGCACGGATGGCCAAACCGATACAAAACGCCACCACCAGATTCACGCCCAGGAAATGCCACCAGCCCACATCCGTGCGCCAGTGCAGACCGTCGTCGGCCACGGTCACAAAGCCCACAGCAGCAAAGAACAGGCCGCAGCCAGCACTGAACAGCAGCGTCCAGAGCAACTGCAACCAGCGCGGGCCCACGGGTATCCGATCGCTGCCAAGCCAGGCGCGCCAGGACGCACGAAGAAGGTGTCGGTTCAAGGTGTTCATGGGCCCCACTGTAGGCACACCGGGCGCAACAGGCGCAGCGGCTGCGACGAATCGACAGCCAGGCTGATGAGTCGACAGCAAAACCCCGCCATGCGCGCTGCTAGAACGTGCCCGGATAAGCCCCACCATCGGCCAGAATGTTCTGGCCGGTGATGTAGGCGGCCTGCTGACTGCACAGGAAGGCACAGATCGCGCCAAACTCATCCGCATCACCGAACCGCCGCGCCGGTATGGCCTGGCGCCGGGCCTGGGCCAGGGCCTCCACCGTTTGGCCGGTCTTGGCGGACTGGGCCGCCAAGGTGGCCTGGATACGGTCGGTATCGAACACGCCGGGCAGCAGGTTGTTGATGGTCACCCCCTGCGCGGCTAGCGGACTGCGCGCCACCCCGGCCACGAACCCGGTCAGGCCGCTGCGCGCACCGTTGGACAGGCCCAGGATGTCAATGGGGGCCTTGACGGCGCTGGAGGTGATGTTGACGATGCGACCAAAACCGCGCGCGGCCATACCATCCACGGTGGCCTGGATCAGCGCAATGGGGGTGAGCATGTTGGCATCCAAGGCCTTGATCCAGGCGGTGCGGTCCCAGTCCCGGAAATCGCCGGGGGGCGGACCACCGGCATTAGTGACCACGATGTCAAACGCTGAGCGGCGCTCAAAGATGGCTGCACGGCCAGCCTCGGTGGTGATATCCTGAGCAATGAAATCAACGGCAGCCCCCGTGAAATCTGCATAGTCAGCTATCACTTTTGCAGCAGATGCCTGCAACTGCTCGGCCCCGCGCGCCACCATGAGCACATTCACGCCCTCGCGTACCAGGGCGCGTGCGCAGCCCAGCCCCAGCCCCTTGCTGGCGCCGCCCACCAGCGCCCACTTGCCTTTGAGCCCCAAATCCATGGTGTTGTCTCCTGTGTGGCGCGCGCTTGCCGCGCACACCTTGCCAAACGAAACCGCTTTCGTTGATGATACGCAGGTCATGCCCCATTCCCCCCCTCCCTCGTCCTTCGCCATCCCCGTTGCCCTGCAGCCCTACGCCGAGCGGGTGGTCACCGCGGAGCAGGCCGTGGGCGAGATCCGCAACGGTGACCATGTCTTTGTCGGCACCGGATGTGCCGCACCGCGCACCCTGGTGCAGGCGCTGGAGTCCGCCATCAGCCCGCCGGCCGACCTGGAACTGCTGCACTTCTTCACGGTCAAGACCTTCAACCACGACCCACAAGGCCACAGCACCACCCGATTTCGCCACCGTACCTTCTTTGTGGGCACCGACATGCGTGCTGCAATTAAGCAAGGCTTGGTGGACTATGTGCCCATGTCGGTGGCGCGCGTGCCCGACATGATTGCGCTGGGGCGCATTGCGGTGGACGTAGCCCTCATCCAGGTGTCCCCACCCGACGCCTTTGGCTACGTGAGCCTGGGCATTTCTGTCGACATCATCCCCGCCGCCATCAGCCGCGCTCGGTTGGTGATTGCCGAGGTCAACCCCGCCATGCCGCGCTCACAAGGCGACTCCACTCTGCACATCAGCCGCATCCACCGGCTCGTGCCGGTGCAGACTCCCATCACCGAGTTTGATCGTGAGCCGCTGCAGGAAGACAACGTGCAGCGCATTGCGCGCTACATTGCCAGCATCATCGACGATGGCTCCACCTTGCAGATTGGCCTGGGCCAGGTGGCGCACGAGGCGCTGCAGTACCTGACCGACCGGCGCGACCTGGGCGTGCACTCCGACCTGATCTCCGACGCCATCCTGCCGCTGCTGGAGAACGGCAACCTCACCGGCGCCTGCAAGAGCCACAAGCCCTTCAAGATCGTGGCCAGTTTGGCGCTGGGCTCGCGCGCCCTGTACGACCGCATCGATGGCAACCCGCTGTTCTCGTTCGAGCCCATGGAAGCTGTGTGCAACCCCCTGACCATCGCCGCGCAGCACAAGATGGTGGCCATTGCGCAGGCCTTTGCCATCGACCTCACGGGCCAGGTGTGCATCGACCAGTTTGGCGGCGAGTTCTACAGCGGCCTGGGCAGCCAGGGTGAATTTCTGCGCGGCGCCTCGCGCTCGGTGGGCGGCAAGCCCATCGTGTGCATGACGTCCACCACCGAAGACGGCAGCGCCTCGCGCATCCGTGCTTCGCTGCTGGCCGGTGAGGCCGCCACCATTGCCCGCACGGATGTGCACTACGTAGTTACCGAGTACGGCATTGCCTACCTGTTTGGCAAGTCCATCCGCGAACGGGCCACGGCGCTGATCGAGTTGGCCCATCCGCAATTCCGCCCCGAACTGTTTGCGCAGGCGCAGGCCCTGGGCTACATCGCGCCCGACCAGACGCTGCAGAACCTGCGCGCCTACCCGGTGGAAGAAGAGCAGACCATCACCCTCAAGGACAACCGCACGGTGCTGCTGCGCCCCGCACTGTCCAGCGATGCGCAAGGCATCCGCGATCTGTTCCACCACCTGACCGAGGCCGACGTGTACACACGCTTCTTTCGGCACATTCGGGGGCTTTCCAACGCCGAGGTGCAGCGCCTGTGCAACCTCAACTACGAAAACGAGGTGGCCTTCGTGGCCGTGGCCGGGTCGCGCGAGGAGTCGCACATCGTGGGCCAGTCGTGCTATTTCGTGAACCCCACCACCAACCTGGCCGACACCGCCTTCATGGTGCACCCGGACTGGCAGGGCTGCGGACTGGGTACCGCCATGCAAGCGTGCATGGTGCAGCATGCCATGAAGCGCGGCCTACGCGGTTTCGTGTCCGATGTGCTGCCCAACAACACCCGCATGTTGCGCCTGGCGCGCAATGGCCCCGAGAAGGTGCAGGTCGAACGCACGACCGATTCCGTGCACCTCACGCAGTGGTTCTAGAAGCCGCTACAGATCGCTGGTATCGACAAAACTTTCCACGCGGGGGAAGTGCCCCACCATCCACAGGCGGCTGAGCTGCAACGCGGCAATCAGGTCCTGCGGTAATTCGTCCACCACCTCGGGCGTGGGCGCGGGATGATCGGCCAGCACCGCGGCCAGGTGCACCGTGCCCGCCAGGGGGTCAAATGGCTGCGTCCGCAGCGGTGCGCTGGCGTTTTGCAGCCCCACGACGATATGTTCCGGAAAATTCCAGTACTTGGCCAGCACGGCCGTGACCTGGGCCTCGTCAAACCCCAGCACGCGCTGCTCGTGCTCCCAGCGCGATTCGGCGTCGCGGTTGGCGGCCTCGATCTCGGCAAACACGTCGGGCGAGCGCTGGCCGATGAGCAGTTCGCCCAGGCGCATCATCATGCCGGCCAGCCAGGCCTCCTGCGGGTCAATGCCCACGCCCGCGGCGAGCCACTGCGCAAAGCCCGCACAGGCCATGTTGAACTTCCAGAACGCCGTGCGGTCCAGCCCCGGCACCTGCGGAAAGGCAGCCTTGATGCCGGTGGACAGCGCCAGCGCCCGGATGCGCGACATGCCGATCAGGGAGATGGCGTGATCCAGCGAGACGATCTGGCGGCTCAGCCCGAACTGCGCGCTGTTGGCCATGCGCAGCAGGTTGGCCGTAAGCACCGGGTCGCGGCTGATGATGGCCTGCACCTGCGCGGAGGTGGCATTGGGGTCGTTGAGCGTACGCACCAGGGCTTGCGCCACCTCGGACATCACGGGGAGCTTGGCGGACTCGAAAAACGCCTGAAGTTCGGACATACATGTTTCCTCTGCAATGCAGGAACGGGTCGGTGCGCCAAGTATAGGAAAACCCCGGCGGTCCCAGAACCTTTACACAGTCCTGCGGGTGCACACGGCGACACCGGCAATCACCAGCACCGTGCCGCCCAGCAACCACGCCGTGAACGGTTCACCCAACAGCAGCACCCCCATGAGCATGGTCGACATCGGCCCCACCATGCCCACCTGGGCCGCGAGGCCCGAGCCGATGCGCTCGATGGCCATCATCACCAGCATGACCGGCACCACCGTGCACAGCGTGGCATTGAGCACCGACAGCCACACCACCTGCGCCGCCACCGCCGACAGCGATGCCAGCGGACGCAACACCGCAAACTGCACCATGCACAGCACGCACGCCACCGAGGTAGCCAGCCCCACCAGACGCATCGAACCCAGGCGCTGGACCATCTCACCGCTGTAGAACAGGTATACCGCATAGCTCACCGCGCTCAGAAACACCAGCAATGCGCCCAGCGCGACACCCGAGCCATCCAAACGCACTTCGTGACCAAAGACCAGCAACACACCGCTGTAGCTGATGGCCATACCCAAGGCCTGCCGACGCGCAATGCGCTTGCCCACCAGCATCCAACCCAGCAGCAACACCAGCGTGGGATTGAGGTACAGGATCAGGCGCTCCAGCGACGCCGTAATGAACGCCAGCCCGGCAAAGTCCAGAAAGCTCGCCAGGTAGTAGCCCGTCAGCCCCAAGCCCACAATGCCTGCCACGTCCGGCCGTGTCAGCGCCACTGGCACCCGCGCACCGCTGGGTCGGCTGGCCCACCAACTCATGGCCAAAAAGAACGGCAGCGCAAACAGCATGCGCAGCATGATGAGCGTGACCGCGTCCACCCCATAGCGGTAGGCCAGCTTGACAATGATGGCCTTGCCGCTGAAGGCCACCGCCCCCAGCACGGCCAGCAGCATGCCAAATGCTACTGAGTTTGTAGCATTACCTTCATGTTTTACGGGGGCCAATGGTGGTTTTTGCATACAGTGGGTGGGGACAGCGGCAACCCGCCCAAAGCCCCCAACGCCACTGTAGCGGACTTCAGCGCAGGCCCGGTTCGCTGCGTGGTCGCGCTGCAATCACCGGCATTCCAACACGTCCCCCGCTCCGATCTATTTCGTGATCGCGTCACTGTCTAAAATAGCGCCCAGCCACCATGCCATCCCGCCCCGACTCTCCACTCGAATCCGAACTGCAACGCCTGCGGCGCTGCCTGCTGTGGCTGGAGAGTCAGGTGCCGCATGCACCGCACCCCGGCGAGCCAGCGGCCCCCGCGCTGGAGGCCACGGAGCTGGCGCAGTGCCTGGCCGCGCTGCAATCGCTGGAACACCGCGGGCAGCACAGCAGTCGCATGCAGCTGCTGTCCATGGCGGTGGAGCAGAGCCCACTGGGCATCGTGGTGATGGACATCGCAGGCCGCGTGGAGTATTGCAACCAGGGCTTCACCCGCATGACCGGCTTCACGCTGGACGACATCGCGGGTGACCAGCCCCACCCCTGGAATCCGGCTGAAACCACCGACACCGTCTACCGCAGCCTGCTGTCGTCCAACCACCTCGATGGTGGCCAGTGGCACGGCGAAGTGCGCAACCAGCGCAAAGACGGCAGCCTGTATTGGGAGCGCCAGGTTGTCTCGACCCTGCACGATGAACAAGGACAATGCACGCACCTCATCGTGGTCAAGGAAGACATCAGCGACCAGCGCAAGCGCCATTGCGACTTCGAGCAAGCCCGCCACCTGCACGAGCAGGCCCTGGCCTCCAGCAGCAACGGCATCATGATCACCCGCAGCGATGCCGACGACCACTCCATCGTCTACGTCAACCCGGCCTTTGAGCGCATCACCGGCTACCGCGCCGACGAGGTGATCGGCCTGGAGGGCCGCTTTCTGGTGCGCGACGATCTGGCCCAGCCCGACCTGGAAGAGATTCGCACCGCCCTGCGCGAAAAGCGCGAGGGGCAGGCAACCTTGCGCAACTACCGTAAGGACGGCTCACTGTTCTGGAACGAGCTGCACATTGCACCCGTGCGCGATCTCACCGGGGCTGCTACCACGCACTTTGTCAGCGTCATCAACGACGTCAGCGAGCGCGTGCGCTACCAGCAGGCCCTGGAATACCAGGCCAACCACGACAGCCTGACCGGGCTGGCCAACCGCAACCTGCTGCGCGACCGCATCGAGCAGGCCATTGCCTGGGCCAAGCGCAACGGCCACGTCATCGGCGTGATGCTGCTGGACCTGGATCACTTCAAGCTCGTCAACGATGCCTCCGGCCACAGCGCGGGCGACGCCCTGCTGCAGGAGGTGGCACACCGCCTGACCAGCTGCGTACGCGAGACTGACACCGTGGCACGGCTGGGCGGCGATGAGTTCGTCATCATCCTCACCGACCTGCCCCAGGCCGACGATGTGGACCACATTGCCGAGAAGATCCTGGCATCGTTGGCGCGCCCGATCGAAGTGGTGGGGCGCGATGTGTTCGTCACGGCCAGCATTGGCGTGAGCATCTACCCCCGCGATGGCGACCATGGCGAAATCCTGCTGCGCTATGCGGACATGGCTATGTACCGCGTTAAGGAGCATGGCCGCAACTCGGTACGCCAGTTCATGCCGGAAATGGGCTCCAACGCCATCAGCCGCCTGGATATGGAGGCAGCCCTGCGCCGGGCCCTGGAGCGCGGCGAATTCCTGCTGCACCTGCAGCCCAAGATCGAACTCCCCAGCCAGCGCACGGTGGGCGCTGAGGCGCTTGTGCGGTGGCAAAACCCGCAGATAGGCCTGGTTCATCCCATTGAATTCATCCGGCTGGCCGAAGAAACCGGGCTCATCCTGCCGCTGGGCGAATGGGTGCTGGAGGAAGCCTGCCGCATGCAGGTGGCTTGGCAAGCCCAGGGGTTGGGCCATCTCAAGATGGCCATCAACATGTCGGCACGCCAGTTCCGCCAGGACGATCTGGCCGACCGCATTTCGCGTATCTTCCAGCGCACCGGTGCCGATCCGACACACTTCATCCTGGAGCTGACCGAAAGCATGGTCATGCACGATGTGGAGAGCACCTTGGCTGCGCTGCGCGCACTCAAAACCCTGGGCGTAAACCTCTCGTTGGACGATTTCCGCACTGGTTACTCCAGCCTGTCGTACCTGCGCCGCTTCCCGATTGACGAGCTCAAGATCGACCGCTCTTTCATCGCCGACATTCATACCAACGCAGACGACGCCGCCATTGCCGGGGCCATCGTGGCCATGGGGCGTAGCCTGGGGCTGTCGGTGGTGGGCGAAGGCGTCGAGAAGAAAGAGCAGGTCGATAAACTCACGGCGCTGGGCTGCAACCAGGTGCAAGGCTACTTCTATGCCCGCCCCATGCCTGCTGGCGCCTTCCTGGCCCGCGCGCTCGAGCACAAGGCTGGCAGCACGCCATGAGGCCGCTGCACTGGCAGGCCCTGGACGCCAGCGCGCTGGCTGCGCTGCTGCGTGGCGCCACGCTGACTGACTCGCGCGCAGTGGGCGCCTCCACCGTGTACCAGCTGCAGCACGATGGGCGACACCTGCTGGCCGTGGCCCTGCCCGATGGCCAGGCCGTCGTGGTGGAGACGGCTGCGCGCGCACATTACCAACGCCGCAGCGTGGACCGCGACCCGCCTGCCACTGAAGCAGGCTAGCTTTTTAACTTGGCCTTGACGGCCTGAAACAGCGTCACGCCAGCGTACACCAGGGCCCCGGCCAGCATGCCGACCACGCCGTCCACGGCTAACGTGAGCACACTGGCACTCCAGCCGCCCCCATCGGCCAGCAGGGCGTTGAGCCAGTGGTGCAGCGGACCCAGTCCGTGCACCAAAATGCCCCCGCCCACCAGAAACATGGCAGCAGTGCCCACCACGGCCAGCGCCTTCATCAGCCACGGCGCAAACGCC
Organism: Rhodoferax sp.; assembly: GCA_046348185.1. Taxonomy (GTDB): domain Bacteria; phylum Pseudomonadota; class Gammaproteobacteria; order Burkholderiales; family Burkholderiaceae_C; genus Allorhodoferax. Next base: position 1,674,285 of record JAXMER010000013.1, read on the forward strand.
AGCAATACGCGCCCAAAAGACTGGCTCAGCGCACTGGCGCGCTGGGTCAGGTACAGGCCCAGGTCGTCGATCTTGACAATGCCCGCCACCAGGCCATACACCCCCACCGTCATCAGCACCGCCACCACCGCCAGAACGGCCAGTTGCTGCAGCCAGCCCAAGCCTTGTACCACCCCCAGCGTGATGGTGATGATCTCCGCCGACAGCACGAAGTCGGTGCGAATGGCACCCTTGATCTTGTCGCGCTCCAGGGCCTGCAGGTCCACCGCGGGGTCGGCCAGAGCGTGCATCAACTCTTGGTCATGCGCGGCGCGTTCTGCCGGCGAATGCAGCCAGCGGTGCGCCAGCTTCTCAAACCCTTCCAGGCATAGGTAAGCGCCCCCCACCATGAGCAGCGGCGCCACCGCCCACGGCAGCCACACGCTGATGGCCAGCGCAGCAGGCACGAGGATGGCCTTGTTCACCATGGAGCCCTTGCCCACGGCCCACACCACGGGCAGTTCGCGTTCAGCCCGCACACCGGCGACCTGCTGGGCATTGAGGGCCAGGTCGTCACCCAGGACACCGGTGGTTTTCTGGGCAGCCACCTTGGAAAGCAGCGCCACGTCATCCAGGATCGTGGCAATATCGTCGAGCAGGGCAAGCAGGCTGGTGGACATGGTCAGATGGGGGCTGTGATCGAAGGGGAAAACACCCATTGTCGCTGGCGACAGGTGTTTCACAATGACCCCATGCCCGACCCTTCCCCCACACTGGACGCCCCCACGGTGATGGACGTGGAGGCCTCGGGGTTCGGACGCACCAGCTATCCCATCGAAATCGGCTTCGTGCTGCCTGACGGACATTGCTTCTGCACCCTGATCCGTCCCGAACCACATTGGACACACTGGGACGCGCAAGCCGAGGCCACCCACCACATCAGCCGTAGCCTCATTGAGCAGCGCGGGCGCTCCGTACACGAAGTGGCGCAAGCCATCAACGCACGCTTATCCGGGCTCACCGTGTACTCCGACGGCTGGGCGCACGACTATAGTTGGCTGGGCAAGTTGTTCGACGCGGCAGACATGGTGCCCACCTTCCGGTTGGAAAACCTGCGCGTCCTGCTGAGTGAAACCCAGGCCGACCACTGGCACCAAGTCAAGGCCGACATTGCCCGCGAACGCGGCCACCAGCGCCACCGCGCCAGTGCGGATGCACGGTTGCTGCAGCTCACGATCATGCGGCTGCGCGCTCTGGACTGACTCATAATCCCTGCATGCTTACCACCATCGCCCTGGAACTGGGCTACGAGTTCACCGTTAAAGCCAGCGTAGCGGACGTGTTTGGCGTTTTGGCCGATGTACCCACTTCGGCCAGCTTCTACCCCGGCGTAGACCAACTGGTAGACCTGGGCGGCAACGCCTACCGCTGGGAGATGGAAAAGATCGGCCTGCCGCACCTGACACTGCAAACCATCTACGCCTCGCGCTACACCAGCAACAAGGCCAAGGGCACCGTCAGTTGGACCCCTGTGCCGGGTGAAGGCAATGCCCGCGTATCCGGGAGCTGGAAGATCACCACCGCCAAACCCGGCACGCATGTGGTGCTGGCTGTGCAGGCCGAGCTCGACCTGCCCCTGCCCGCCATGATGAAGCCCGTGCTGCACCCGCTGGTACAGGCCGAGTTCGAGCGCCTGACCGAGCGCTACATCGACAACCTGATCACACGGTTTGGTGGTGAAGTGTAGCCAGATGCTACTACTCTTGTAGCGCTATCGCCATATTTCACGGGGGCTAATGCCGCATTAGCCTTGCATACTCAAGCAAAGTCCGCATCCAGCACAATTCGGTAGCGTGCCTTGTTGGCACGCAGATGGTCCAGCGCGGCATTGACCTGCGACATGGGGAAATGCTCCACCTGCGGCGCAATGCCATGGCGCACGGCAAATTCCATCATCGTGGTCAAAGTGGTGGGCGAAGGCGTGGGCGAAGCCGACAGACTGCGCTGCCACGACAGCAGGCCACCGGTCTTGAGCTTCATGGCGTCCGTCACCACACCCACCAGGTGCAGGCGGCCCTTGGGGGCCAGGGTGCCGATCAGAGCGTCCCACTCCAGCGCGGCACCCACGGTGACCAGCAGAAAGTCCAGGCTGCCGGCCAGGGACTTGAGTTCCTTCACATCCACGCTGCTGGCCGTGCGGTGCGCTCCCAGGGCCAGCGCCTCGTCGCGCTTGGAGGCACTGGAAGTGAAGGCTGTCACCTCACAGCCCCAGGCGCGCGCGAACTTGACCGCCAGATGGCCCAGCCCGCCAATACCGACCACACCCACCCGGTCGGTGGGCTTGATGTCGTTAATCACAAACGGCAGGAACACGGTACCGCCGCCGCACAAGAGCGGCCCGGCACTGGCCGGGTCCAGACCCGCGGGTACGGGAATGGCCCAGCTCCAGTGGGCCCGCACGCGGTCGGCAAAACCGCCGTGGCGACCGACGATGGTAGGCTGACGCTTGGCGCACAGGTTTTGTTCGCCGCCCAGGCAAAAGTGGCAGTGGCAGCAACTGTGGCTGTGCCAGCCCAGGCCCACGCGCTGGCCCACGCTGCGCCCCTTGCAATGCGGTCCCACGGCCACGATGGTGCCAATGACTTCGTGTCCAGGCACCACAGGGTAGCTTGCCGGGAACCACTCGCTATCGATCATGGCCAGGTCGGAGTGACAGATGCCACAGTGCTCCACGGCAATTTCCACATCTTCGCCCTGCAAAGGCCCGGGGTCGTAATCCATGCGCTCCAACGCGGCACCCGCCTTGTGGGCCGCCCAGGCTCGAAACTGTTGCATACCGTGCTCTCCTTCGAATGGAGCTCTGATTGTGCGTGAGGTACGCGTTTCGCGCTTGTAACGGGCGCGACTGGGCGCGCGCTTTGCATTCCCAGCGCATAATCGTGCCCCATTTACCCACCCGTTCAAGATTTATGCACCGCGTCGCCATCAGCAGCACGGGACTGTTTACCCCGTCCGAAGTCATTACCAACGAAGAACTGGTCGCCGCCTACAACGCCTACGCCCAGCAGGAAAACACCCGCTACGCCGCCGAAATTGCGGCGGGCACGCGCGCCGCGCTGACCGAATCCAGCGTGGAATTCATCGAGAAGGCGTCCGGCATCAAGCGCCGCTACGTGCTGGACAAAGCTGGGGTGCTGGACCCCACACGCATGCGCCCCAAGTTCGCGCCGCGACCCGATTCCGAGATTTCGCTGATGGCCGAAATCGCGGTCAAGGCCGGGCAAGACGCCCTGGCTGCTGCAGGCAAAACCGCCGCCGACGTGGACGCCGTGATCTGCGCGGCGGCCAACATGCAGCGCGCCTACCCCGCCATGGGCGTGGAGATCCAGACCGCGCTGGGCATCAACGGGTGGGCGTTTGACATGAACGTGGCCTGCTCCTCGGCCACCTTTGCGCTGGAGATGGCGTACAACGCCGTTCGCACGGGTGCATGCCGTGCGGTGCTGGTGGTCAACCCCGAGATTACGTCGGCCCACCTGGCCTGGAAGGACCGGGATTGCCACTTCATCTTCGGCGACGTGTGCACCGCCATCCTGGTGGAGCGGTTGGACCTGGCCCCGGTTGGGGCATTCGAGATTCTGGGAACCCGTCTGCAGACTTCGTTTTCCAACGCCATCCGCAACAATGCCGGCTTCATGTCGCGCGCCGAAGACCGCGACCCCGACGACCGCGACCAACTCTTCCGCCAGGAGGGTCGGCGCGTATTCAAGGAAGTCTGCCCCATGGCCGCCGAACATATTGCCAGCCACCTGGCCGCGCACGAGCTGGTGCCCACGCAGATGCGCCGCTTCTGGCTGCACCAGGCGAATTTGTCGATGAATCAGTTCGTGGTGCGCAAGCTGCTAGGGCGCGACGTCAATGCCGACGAGGCCCCCATCATCCTGGACGAATTCGCCAACACCGCGTCAGCCGGTTCCATCATCGCCTTCCACCGCAACAAGGCGGACTTCAAGAGCGGCGAGCTGGGCATCATCTGCTCGTTCGGTGCGGGCTACTCCATCGGCAGCGCCATCGTGCGCCGCACCTGAAACGTCGCATCAGGACAGGGCGCGCTTCAGGCGAATTTCCTCTACCCGCGCTGTGCCCACCGGCACGGTCTTGGCGCTGCTGGGTTCGCGCTTGAAGCCGGCCAACTCGTGAAAGCGCAACGCCTGCTCGTTGGCAATGGGCACCCATACGGTGACGTTGGTGCAACCTTCGTCGATCAGGCCCTCGCGCGCGGCATCCCATAGTGCCAAACCTGCACCTTGGCCGCGGTGGCTGGCGGCCACATAGATAAACCAGATCTCTCCGACCGTGGGCTGGGTCTTGGGATCGCGTGAGCGATCGAATCCCACAAAACCCACGATCTGATCGCCGTCCAGCACCACTTGCAGCTGGGGCTCGGCGTATTCGATGGCTTCGCGCCAAAAGGCCTGCGGCTTTTGCAGGGCGGTGGAGCGAATCTCGGCTCCCTTGGTTACGCAGGCATAGGCATCTCCCGCGCTGGCGTTGTACAACTCGGTGATGCTTTTGGCATCGCGCAACGTGGCTGGGCGGACGGTAAAAAACGGCTTGCTCGACATGGCACTCGAAGAGGGGTTCTCAAAAACAAAAGAGGGCGATTGTCGCCGCAAACCCCGGATTAACCCGTAGAAGACTCAAGCACGTCACCTAGGGTCTGCACGGTTGTCGCCATGCAGTGCGCCCAACAGAATGGCCGCCAATGGTTTTGCTGCAGCCAGCCTCGAAGGAAGTTCATGCCCGCCCCCATCACCGTCACGCCCACCGACCTGCCCTTGGCCTGCCTGTACCGCTGGGAGCGCGAGCGCCCAGACGCCGTCTACCTCACGCAGCCCACCGGCGGTGGGGCCGTGCAAGACCTCACCTGGGCCCAGGCGGCCGAGCAGGTGCGCCGGGTGGCAAGCTGGCTGACCGCGCAGGACTGGCCCGCTGGCAGCCGCGTAGCACTGATCGGCAAGAACAGCGCGCATTGGATCCTGACCGACCTTGCCATCCAGATGGCAGGGCACATCTGCGTACCCATCTACCCCACGTTCAATGGTGAGGCGCTGGCCTACATCCTGGCGCACAGCGAATCCAAGGCGCTGTTCGTGGGCAAGATGGACGACACCGCCAACATCAGCGCCGGGGTGCCCGACGGGCTGCCCCTGGTAACCCTGCCCCTGGCTCCGGCGCTGGACGGCCTGCGTTGGGAAACACTGCTACGCAACCACCAGCCCCTTGTGGGCGAGCCACTGCCCGCGCTGGATGCCATCAGCACCATCATCTACACCTCGGGCACCACGGGCAAACCCAAAGGCGTGGTGCACAGCTACCGCGCCATGGCCTGGGGTGTGACCAGCGCCACCCGGCGCGTGCGCATGGACATCCACGACCGCTACATCTCCTACCTGCCGCTGGCGCATGTGGCCGAGCGCATGCTGATCGAGCAGGGCTCGCTGCGCTACGGCGGCCATGTCTTCTTTGCGGAAGCGCTGGACACCTTTGTGCAAGACCTGCAGCGTGCCCGGCCCACTGTCTTCTTCTCGGTGCCGCGCCTGTGGGTCAAGTTCCAGCATGGCGTGCACGCCAAGATGCCCGCCAAGAAACTGCACTTCCTGATGGGGCTACCCGTGATCGGCTCCATCGTCAAACGCAAGATCCTCGCGGGACTGGGTCTGGACCAATGCCGCATTGCCGCCGGTGGTGCTGCGCCCATGCCCCCGGATGTGCTGCAGTGGTATCGCACGCTGGGCCTGGACCTGATCGAGGTCTATGGCATGACCGAGAACTGCGGCGTCTCGCACTCCACCCTGCCCGGCTCGCGCGGCGTGGGCACGGTGGGTCAGCCCTACGAATGGGTGGAAAGCCGCATCGATCCCGACAACGGCGAAATCCAAATGCGCTGCGGCGCCCTTATGCAGGGCTACTACCGCGAAGACGCCGCCACCGCCGCGGCCATCACGCCCGACGGCTGGCTGCGCACCGGCGACAAGGGCCGTATCGACGCGCAAGGGCAGCTCAGCATCACCGGGCGGGTGAAGGACATCTTCAAGACCGCCAAGGGCAAGTACGTGGCCCCCGCCCCCATCGAAGACCTGCTTGTGCTGCACCCCGACATCGAAGCCTGCGCCGTCAGCGGGGCCAACCTGGCACAGCCATTGGCACTGGTCATGCTCTCAGCCGACGCCACCGCGCGCACCCAGGACAGCGAGGCCCGCGCCGCGCTGCAGGAATCGCTGCTGGCGCACCTGAAGCAGGTCAACGCGGGCCTGGAGCCGCACGAGAAGCTGGGCCTCCTGGTGGTGGTTACCACGCCCTGGACCCCGGAGAACGGTTTTGTCACGCCCACCTTCAAGGTCAAGCGCAACCGCATCGACGACGCCTACGCCAGCCGCTTCGAAGCCTGGGAGGCAAGCGGCCGGCAGGTGGTGTGGGATGGGGCGTAGCTGGTCCACACATTTGCTACATCTTCTATAGCTGTAGCACCAGTTTTTACGGGGGCTGATGGGCACTTTTACCTGCGGCCGCCACCGCGAACCCGCAGCATGCCCGGCACACCGGATGCGCCAACGCAGCGCCAGCCGCCCGACAAGCCGGATAATGATTTGATGAAGTTCATTTCCGTAGGGCTCACCGCAGGTCTGCTTCTCGGGCTGGCGGGTTGCGTGTCAGCGCCTCCAGCCGCCCAAGCCGACCCGCGTGGCACGGCCATCACCATCCTGCACACCAACGACCACCATGGCCGCTTCTGGCGCAATGCACACGGCGAATACGGCATGGCCGCGCGCAAGACGGTGGTGGACGCCATTCGCTCCGAGGTGGCCGCCGCCGGAGGCTACACCCTGCTACTGGATGGCGGCGACGTCAACACGGGCGTGCCCGAATCCGACCTGCAAGACGCCGTGCCGGATTTCAAGGGCATGAATCTGCTGGGTTACGACGCCATGGCCGTGGGTAACCACGAGTTCGACAAACCCGCCGCGATTCTGGCCATGCAACGCCAGCTCGCCCGCTTTCCGCTGCTGTCGGCCAACATCTACCGGGACAACCAGCGCGCATTTGACGCCTACAAGCTGTTCAACCTGGGCGGCGTGCGCGTGGCGGTAATGGGGTTGACCACCGAGGACACACGCCGCATGGGCAATCCCGAGCACATGCGGGGCCTGGAGTTTCGCAGCCCCATTGCCGAAGCCGGGGCGTTGGTGCCCGAGCTGCGCCGCCAGGCTGACGTGGTGATCGCAGCCACGCACATGGGCCACTACCCCGACGGTCGACACGGCCAGCTCGCCGCAGGAGACGTGGAAATGGCCCGCACCGTGCCGGGGCTGGACCTGGTGGTGGGCGGGCATTCGCAGAACCCGGTGTGCATGGCCGCGGAGAACGTACGCGACGAAGCTTATGTGCCGGGCGGTGCCTGCCAGCCCGACCGCCAGAATGGCGCCTGGATCGTGCAGGCCCACGAATGGGGCAAGTATGTGGGGCGAGCCGATTTTGTCTACCGCAACGGCAGCTTCACACTGGTGCGGTATGCCCTAATCCCCATCAACCTCAAGCCCGCTGCCGACACTGCGAGCACCGCCACCCCCTACGGCGCGCCCGTCACCGAGAACGCAGAGATGCTGGCTCTGCTGCAGCCCTACCAGACCTTTGGCCAGGAGCGTCTGCAGGTGCCCGTGGGGCGCAGCGATGCGCAGCTGGAAGGTAACCGCTCCATCGTGCGCCAGCAAGCCACCAACCTGGGACAGATCATCGGCCAAAGCATGATCGAGCAGACCGGCGCCGACTTTGCCGTCATCAACGCAGGTGGGATTCGCGACTCGCTGCCCGCGGGCACCATCACCTACAAGGACATCCTGAAGGTCCTGCCCTTTGGCGGGCCGTTGGCCACCGTGCGCATGCGCGGCAGCGAGGTGCTGGACTACTTGCAGCAGGCAGCGCACATGCAGCGCGGATCGGGTGGCTTTGCGCACCTGCGCGGTGTGGAACTGACACTGGCCGGTGACGCGTTGCAACAGGCCCGCATCCAGGGCGCCGTGGTGCAGGCAGACAAGACCTACACCATGGTCATCAACCACTTCATGGGTGTAGGCGGTGATGGCTACCCCGTGCTCACGGCGCACCCCGGCTATGTCAATACCGGCTTTGTCGACGGCGAGGCCCTGCGCGCTTTTGTGAGCGCACACAGCCCTATCGTCGCGGCCCGGTTCGCCCCAATACAACCATGATGCTGCCGCGCCGTCGTCGAATTGCAGTGCCCACGCATTGGAGTGCGCCCGTCGTCGGCTTCAGCGATCGCGCCAGAACCGGCGATTTGCTTACCCAGGGTTATGCACCGTCGCAGCTGATTGAGGATCTGCGGAAATACCAGGCCGAGCTGGAAATTCAGAACCAAGCCCTGCGCTACAGCCAGGAAGCCGCTGAAGGGGCCTCCGAACGCTTTGCCACCCTGTTCTCCCACGTTCCACTGGCCTTGATGGTGGTCGATGAGGAAGGGCTGGTTATGGCCAGCAATGCCATGGCGCTACGCCTGTTCCAACCGCTCGAAAGCGATCCGCCCCTGCATTTCCTGCTACCGTTTGTGGAGTCCTCGCACACCGACGAGGTGGCGGTTGCGTTTCTCAGCGCCAAGTCCGCTGGCACCAGCGAGGTGCACGAGGTGGTATTCAAGGCAGGACTGCACGACCACTTTACCGGCGACCTGCACATTGCCCGCATCGAGAACCCCATGGGCGAGCTGGCGCACTTCATCTGCGCCTTTGTCGACCAAGGGCCCTTGCTGGCGCAGCGCCAGGCCTTGCAGAAAAGCGCTACCGTGCTGCAGCAACGCAACGAAGACCTGCACGCCAGCGAAAGCCGCATGGCTGCCATCATCAACTCCTCGCTGGACGCCATCCTGTGCGTGGATGCTGAGCAACGCATCACCGTGTTCAACCCGGCCGCGTCAGCTTTGTTCGAATGCAGCGTCAAGGACGCGTTGGGCAGCCCGCTGTCGCGCTTTCTGCCTGCCGTCGCCCAGGCCATGCACGAAGGCCGCTTGCAGGCCCAAACCCTGCTGGGCGAGTTTGCCGCCACCACGCAAAAAGGGCATGCCATCCAGGTCGAGATCAGCGTGTCGCTGGAGCGTCGCCGTCGAGCCCGCGCACCGCATGACACAAACCACGAGCCCGGTCCCGCGCTGCGGGGTCGGGTTGCTTCCAGCAATGAAGTGACCACCATCTTTGCCCGCGACCTGACCGCTGCCAAGGCCGCTACGGCGCAACGCGAAACCCTGCAGGCCCAGTTACGCGAATCCCAGAAGATGCAGGCCATGGGCACCTTGGCCGGTGGCATTGCGCACGATTTCAACAACATCCTCAGTGCTATCTTGGGCAATGTGGAACTGGCCCGACACGACCTGCCCGATGAGTCCCCAGCCCAGACCAGCCTGCAGGAAATCGACAAGGCCGGTCGACGCGCGCGCGACCTGGTGCGCCAGATCCTGACTTTCAGCCGCAACGAGGCCGCTGTTCGCAGCCCCCTGCACCTGGATGAACTGGTACAGGAAGCCGCGCGCCTGGTGCGCGTGACACTGCCCCCAGCCATCAAGCTGCAGGTGCATGTTACGCCCGGCACACCCACGGTATTGGCCAATGCCACGCAGGTGGAGCAAGCCCTGGTCAACCTGTGCACCAACGCCGTGCTGGCCATGGGTGGGCGCAAGGGCTCGGTGCACATGACTTTGACCGCAGCGACTCTGGATTCACCGGTATGCGACCGCCTGGGCGTGCGTGCCGGGCCTTACGTTGCAGTGCGTGTGCAAGACAGCGGTGCCGGCATGAGCGCACAGACCCTGGCGCGCATCTTCGAACCGTTCTTCACCACCCGCGAAGTGGGACAAGGCACGGGCCTGGGCCTGTCGGTGGTGCATGGCATCATGCAAACCCACCAGGGTGCCATCGACGTGGACAGCGAACTGGGCCAGGGCAGTACCTTCACGCTGTATTTCCCTGCTACCGACAACACCCCGGCCACACCCGCACCCGAGCCGCTACCCACCCCGGTCATCAAAGGTGCCGGGCGCCATGTGCTGTACGTGGACGACGACGAAGCCCTGGTATTCCTGATCGCGCGGGTGATGCGGCGCAAGGGTTTTACCGTGACCACGTTCACCGATCCGCAGCAGGCACTGGAAGCGGTGCAAGCCCATCCCCAATCCTTTGACGTGCTAGTGACCGACTACAACATGCCCGGCTACAGCGGTCTGGATTTGCTGCGCCAGGTTCGCCAACTGCGCGCGGACCTGCCGGTGGCGCTGGCCTCAGGCTACATCACACCGGAACTGGAACAACAAGCCCTCCTCGAAGGCGCACGAGCCTTGATTTACAAGCCCAATGATGTGGGTGAGTTTTGCGAGACCGTACAGCGTCTGATTGATGGTGGCGATGCCGCTTGAGCGCGTGCCGCCGGGGCTGGAGGTCGTTTTTGCCGACGACACGCTTGTGGTGTTGCACAAGCCCTCGGGCTTGCTGTGCGTACCGGGGCGCGGCCCCGACAAGCAGGACTGTCTGAGCGCACGGGTGCAAGCCGTTTTTGCCGACGCGCTGGTGGTGCACCGCCTGGACCAGGCCACCTCCGGCCTGGTCATCATGGCACGCGGCATTGACAACCAGCGCATGCTGAGCCGCGCCTTTGAACAACGCACGGTGTACAAGCGCTACCACGCCGTGGTGCAAGGCGCTGTTCCCGCTGCATGGGCAGACTGGCAAACCATCGCGCTACCGATTGCCGTGGACTGGCCCAACCGGCCCCGGCGGGTGATCGACCCAACGCATGGCCAGGCAGCGTGTACCCGCGCACGCATCGCACCGCATCCTTCACTGGGCATGCCATCCGATGCCAGCTTCCTGGAGCTGGAACCCCTGACCGGTCGAACCCACCAACTGCGCGTGCACCTGGCGGCAACGGGCTTCCCGATCCTGGGCGATACCCTGTATGCACCGGACGCGGTGGCCGCACGCGCGCCGCGTCTGCTGCTGCATGCCTGTGCGCTGGGCCTGACGCATCCGCGCACAGGGCAGACCGTACTCTGGACACTCGACCCCCTAAAATACGAGGGTGAACCCCGCCCTGAACGCTGACCTGCACTGCCACTCCACCATTTCCGACGGCACCTTGCCGCCGGAGGCCGTTGCGGCGCGTGCGCACGCCAATGGCGTGCAGCTGTGGGCGCTTACCGACCACGACGAAGTCAGCGGTCAGCACCGCGCCGCTGCTGCCGCCAAAACCTTGGGCATGGGCTACCTCACCGGCGTGGAAATTTCCATCACCTTCATCGGCAAGACCGTGCACATCGTAGGCCTGGGTATCGACCCCGACGACGCACGCCTGATCGAGGGGTTGCGCCAGACGCGCGGTGGACGCGAAGCGCGGGCGCACGAAATGGCCGAAGGACTGGCGAAAGTGGGTATTCGCGGCGCCTACGAAGGTGCGCTGCGGTTTGTAGGCAACCCCGACCTCATCTCGCGCACCCACTTTGCGCGCTTTCTGGTCGAGTCCCGTGTCTGCCGCGACACCAACGAGGTGTTTCGCAAGTTCCTGGTGGAAGGCAAGCCCGGTTTTGTGCCCCACCGTTGGGCCACGCTCAAGGATGCCGTCACCTGGATCAACCAGGCCGGTGGCATGGCCGTTGTGGCCCACCCGGCCCGCTACGGTTTTACCGCCACGGAAGAGTTTGCACTGTTTACCGAGTTCAAGAACCACGGTGGACGCGCGGTGGAGGTCGTCACCGGCAGCCATACACCGGCGGAATACCAGACCTACGCCGAACTGGCACGCGAATTCGGGCTGGCGGCATCGCGCGGCAGCGACTTCCACAGCCCAGAAGAAAGCCACACCGAGCTCGGGTCGCTTCCCGCATTGCCCGAGGGCCTCACGCCGGTTTGGGAATTGTTGTCGGCGCGCATCCTGCACTGACGACGGAACATTGATTCGGCATGGCCCAGTTCTTTGACATCCACCCCGACAACCCGCAAGCGCGCTTGCTCAAACAGGCTGTTGCGCTGCTGGACAAGGGCGGCATTCTCGCGGTGCCCACCGACTCCAGTTATGCCCTGGCCTGCCATCTGGACGACAAGGCTGCGGTGGACCAGCTGCGCCGCATTCGCGGTGTGGACGACAAGCACCACCTGACCTTGCTGTGCCGCGACCTCAGCGAGCTGGCCAACTACGCGCGTGTCGACAACGCCTGCTACCGGCTGCTGAAATCGGTCACACCGGGCCCGTACACCTTCATCCTGGAAGCCAGCAAAGAAGTGCCGCGGCGCGTGAGCCACCCTTCGCGCAAGACCATCGGCCTGCGTGTACCCGACCATCATGTGCTACAAGAGCTGCTAGCCCTCCACGGGTCTGCCTTGTTAGCTACTACATTGATAGCACCCGGCGAAACCGAACCGCTCAACGACGCCGCCGATATCCGTGCACGCTTCGAAAAGCAGATTGCCGGGGTCATTGACGCCGGAGCCTGCGCGCTGGAGCCCACCACGGTGGTCGACCTCAGTGGCGACGAACCCGTACTGGTGCGCCAGGGGCGCGGCGACCTCGCCCGCCTGGGGCTGTAATTTCGGAACCTGCATCGTGGAATCCGCCAACCTCATTCAATCCATTGCGCTGTTTGCGTTGCCGGTGCTGTTTGCCATCACGGTTCACGAAGCCGCGCACGGGTATGCCGCGCGCCATTTTGGCGATGACACCGCCTGGAAAATGGGTCGCGTCACGCTCAACCCGTTTTCGCACATTGACCCTCTGGGCACCGTGATCATGCCGCTGGTGCTGTATTTCGCCACCTCGGGCGCTTTTTTGTTTGGCTATGCCAAGCCCGTGCCGGTGCGCTTTGGCAACCTGCGCGCACCCAAGCGCGACATGGTTTGGGTGGCGCTGGCTGGGCCGGGTGCCAACCTGGTGATGGCCCTGCTGTGGGGCGCCGCCTTTTACCTGCTGCGCGCAGGTGGTGTCAGCGAAGTGTTTTTCCTGGGCATGTGCCGGGCAGGATTGGCCGTGAACATCAGCCTGTTTGTATTCAACCTGTTTCCCTTGCCCCCGCTGGACGGCGGGCGCATTCTGGTGGGCCTGTTGCCCATGCGCGCAGCACTGGCTGTGTCGCGCCTGGAGCCCTGGGGCTTCTTCATCGTCATCGGTTTGGTGTACTTGCGCGTGCTCGACACGCTCTGGATGCGCCCCCTGACGGCGCTGACCGAATGGCTGGTGCTGACTGTCCTGACCCCCCTATCGCTTCTCTGAACCCTAACGCACTGCGAAACCGCCTATGGCAACCACCCGCTTTCTGACCGGCATCACCACCTCGGGCACGCCCCACCTGGGCAACTACGTGGGCTCCATCCGCCCTTCTGTGCGCGCCAGCCTGGCCGCCGATGTGCAGAGCTACTACTTTCTGGCCGACTACCACGCCCTGATCAAGGTGGACGACCCTGCGCGCATCCAACGCTCCACGCTGGAAATCGCCGCCAGCTGGCTCGCGTGCGGCCTGGACCCCGAGCGCGTCGTGTTCTACCGCCAGTCCGACGTGCCCGAGATTCCCGAACTCACCTGGTTCTTCAGCTGTGTGCTGGGCAAGGGCGTGCTCAACCGCGCCCACGCCTACAAGGCCGCTGTGGACAAGAACACCGCTGTCGGCACCGACCCCGACGCGGACGTGAACGTGGGCCTGTTCATGTACCCGGTGCTCATGGGGGCAGATATCCTCATGTTCAACGCCCACAAGGTGCCGGTGGGGCGTGACCAGATCCAGCACATCGAGATGGCACGCGACATGGGCGCGAGCTTCAACCACCGCTACGGTGAGCACTTCGTGCTGCCCGAGGCAGCGGTGGAGGAATCCGTCGAACTCCTGCCCGGCCTGGATGGGCGCAAGATGAGCAAGAGCTACGACAACCATATCCCGCTCTTTGCCTCCCGCGAACAGCTCAGAAAACTCATTGCTGGCATCGTCACCGACTCTCGCGCACCGGGCGAGCCCAAGCGTACCGAAGGTTCCGCCCTCTTCCAGATCTACCAGGCCTTTGCCAGCGCCGAAGAAACCGCTGCGTTTGCCCAAGCCTTTGCCGACGGCATTGCCTGGGGCGACGCCAAGCAGCGCCTGTTTGAACGTATCGATGTCGAGATCGCGCCGCTGCGGGCACGATACGAGGACCTGATGGCGCATCCTGAGCGCATCGAAGCCATTTTGCAGAAAGGTGCGGTAAAAGCACGCTCGGTTGCCACCCCGTTCATGCACACCCTGCGCCATGCCGTGGGACTACGTCCCTTGGGCGATGCTACGGGCAACACCAAAGCCAAGGCGGTACGGGTGGCGCTGCCCAGTTTCAAACAGTACCGCGAAGCCGACGGGCGCTTCTATTTCAAGTTGGTGGACCCACAAGGCAAGCTACTGGTGCAAAGCCAAGGCTTCACATCCCCGAAGGAGGCCGGGCAGGCCATCGCGCGCCTGCAAAACGAAGGAGCGCCAGCGCTGGACGCCTTGGGCACACAATTGCAGCCCGTCAGCACGCAAGACCGCGCTGCGGCTATCCAGGCGCTCACCGTGCTGGCGCAAGCCGCTGCGGGAACTTGAGCGTAAGCCGCGACTCTGAAAGTTTCTCTCTTCGTTTTGGAAAACACCCCATGAAAATGACTCACACCCTGTGCGTGACCGGTCTGCTGGCCGTGGCTTTGAGCGCGCATGCCGTCGAAACCGAAACCTTGGCCAGTGGCGTGCAAATCGTCCACACCGTGGTGGGCACCGGCGCCAACCCCAATGCCACCGATCGTGTGAAGGTGCACTATCGCGGCACGTTGGTAGACGGCAAGGAGTTTGACAGTTCCTACAAGCGAGGCGAACCCGCCGTGTTTCCGCTCAACCGCGTGGTGCCGTGCTGGACCCAGGGCATGCAGCGCATCAAGGTAGGCGGCAAGGCCACGCTGACCTGCCCGAGCGCCACGGCCTACGGTGAGCGTGGGGCGGGTGGCGTGGTGCCACCCAATGCCACCCTGACGTTCGAAGTGGAACTGTTGGCTATCGAAAAGTAGGCTAGGCCTCGCAAGGCTGGTAGGTGTTGCCGATGGCAGTTGCCCAGGCAAACACGCTGTTGGCACTGATTCCGGCAAAGGGGCTCTTGGAACAGGGCTCCAGTGAGGCGCAATCCTTGCCGTGCTGTGTAATCACATAGTGTGTGCACACCACCTGCTTGCCCGGTGCCACCACCGCAACGGCACGGCAGGCCCGCACAGCGCCGTGTGCCTCCAGGCGGGCTAAGCGGTTGCGTGTGGAAATCTCGGGCGCACTGACATCGCGCGCCACGTCGCGGATCGATATGGGTTCCGAGCGAGCAGCAAGATGGCGCAGGATTTCGAGCGACTCTGGCCACTGCTCGACAGGAAGACTACGGTTGGATTGCTTGCTCATAAGGCCACCCTTTACTCAGATCTTCAACAAACGGAGAGGGCGACACAGTGACGCCAAAGAATCTGCTGACTCTTCGACGGTAGCCCCGCTGACATGCAACCTTGCCTTGCGGCAACGCCATTTAGTCCGGAAGCTTTGCGTCCTTGACTTTCGTCAAGTTTGCCCTTCGCCAGGTATGCTCTTTCGAGCCGCCGATGCTGGCTGCGAAGACAGATGAACCAAAATTCATTAAGTCTTAGCAGGAATATAAAGACAGTGCAGAAAAATTGCAAGCAATTGCAACAGAGAAAAAATGGGGTTTCTTATGCCAATTCAAGTTCTTCGTTCCAGCCTGGCGTCGACGCTTCAGGGCTGGCGCGGCACGTCTGTCGTACAGCAGGCGCAGCAGCCCGCCCAGAGACTGCAGCTGTACGACATGGAAGGCAGTCCCTATTGCCGCCTGGTGCGCGAAGCCCTCACCGCTCTGGGCCTGGATGTGGAAATCAACCCCTGCCCGGCTGGTGGCAAGCGCTTTCGCCCGCAAGCGCAGCGCATCGGCGGCAAGCAGCAGTTTCCATTGCTGGTCGATCCCAACCAGCACGTGGCGATATACGAGTCGGCCGACATCGTCAAATACCTGTTTGCCACCTACGGCAATGGGTCGGTGCCGCGCGCGTACCGCCGTGGCCTGCTCGATGTTCCCCTGAGTGCCCTGGCCACGGTGAGCGGCGCCCTACGCGGCATCCGTTACCGCAACGCGCACCAACCCCAGCAGCTGTTGCACCTGTGGAGCTTTGAGAGCAGCCCCTTTGCGCGGTTGGTGCGCGAGCGCCTCACCGAGTTGGAATTGCCCTATGTGCTGCACAACCTGGGCAAGGAACAGTGGGCCGACATGGGGATGGCGGCGCTGCGCGTCAAACCCGGCCCCTACCGCCCCAAACCGGGAGGCAAGCGCGAAGCATTTCTCAAGCGCGTGGGCAAAGTGCAGGTGCCATATTTGGAAGACCCCAACACCGGCAAGGCACTGTTTGAATCGGCCGACATCATGGCGTATTTGGAGCAGCAGTATGCGAAAACACAGTGACGCGATAGAGGCATGACAATACCGTCATCGGTTAACTTGATGCCTCTCGTTCAAGCCCTGCACAGAGCCCCATGCGCGCATCCGGACAACAAGATCCCGCCTACATCAGCACAGACACGGTATCCGAAGGGGCTGTTTTCCGCCCGCACGGACGCATTGCGATCTACCGCGATCATGAATTCCTGATGTACGAAGCGGTTGGTCCATTCAACGATGAAATGGCCGAGGCCTTGGCAAAAGCGCAAGCAGCGTCGTTGGCCGCCCTGCAATTTGTCGGCCCATGGTCCAGCATCGCAACCTTTCGCGCGTCCATACTCGCCACACCAAACGCCATTGAGGGCTATAAGAGACTGATGGCTGCACCCAAGCCACCAGGCTGGACCCCTGCCGCTACCGCGTTCGTTTGTGATCCCAACCTAGAGGGGCTGTACATCCTCAAACCAAAGCTGTACGACATCTACAGCCACATTGGACGGCCCCTGGAATTTTTTACTAACCTTGAAGACGCCAAGTCATGGTGTCGCAAAATCATGCGCTCCGGCACTTGCACGTGAGCGCTTGTGGGCGAACTTTGCGCATGCTTCGCCCACCAGACAGGCTGATTCGAACGAAACGCCAGCCTCGCTAAGAACTCTCCACAGTTTCTCCACGGTTGCTCTCCAGAATGCTTCACTGGAATTACTGAACTGGAGGTTTGAGATGAGATTCTTGATTAGAGCGGCAGTGGCTTGCGTGTTGCTGGTACTGGATCTGCAAGCAATGGCGATTACGGACGCACAGTTGTACGCCTACGCGCAAGCCAACTATCCAGACATCTTCTACGGAGAAACCAGCAACGGCATCTACCAGGACTACCGCTATCGCTACTACACCGGAAGCACAAATTACCTGGCCTTCAGCAGTGCGGGAGCGGTCGTGGTCCTAGGTCCGGCAACGGGCAACCAACCTACTTCGGTTGGCAGCATCAACTCTTATGTGAGCGCTGTCACCGCCTGGGAGGCATCAGCACCCGGCCTGTACAAGATCGTAGATACAAACCAAACCGCGTGCTACGCGTCAGCTTCGGGTGCGCAAACTGCATGCATCGGTAGTGGGCAGGATGCAGACCTTACCCGGCAAGCACCGAGCTACAGCCTGGAGGACACCGGCCGATTGGTCACTGACAACGTAACCGGCCTCGTCTGGCAGCGTAGCAGCGATACCAATGGTGATGGTGTAGTCAACTACGCAGACAAGAAAACACCAACTGAAGCGGCAAGTTACTGTAGCAACCTGACCCTGGGTGGCCAAACCTGGCGGCTACCAACCATCAAAGAGTTGTATTCGCTGATCCAATTTAGTGGCCGGGACGCCAGCAGCTACGCAGGTACCAGTACCGCCGGTTTGACACCGTTCATTGATCCAGTATTTGACTGGACGTTTGGCGACCAGAGCGCCGGTGATCGCATCATTGATGCACAGTACGCCACATCGACGCACTACGTCTGGAAAACCATGGACAACACCCCGACCATGTTTGGCGTCAATTTTGTCGACGGCCGCATCAAGGGATATCCAAACAACAACACCAAAAAATACTATGTGCGTTGTGTCACTGGCAACTCCGGCTACGGAATTGCTCACTTCTCCAACAACGGCAACGGCACCATTACCGATCTCGCGACCGGATTGATGTGGGAACAGAACGACCACCCCGCACAGGACTGGGATTCGGCCTTGGCGACCTGTGCGCTAACAACCACTGGCGGCTACAGCGGTTGGCGCCTTCCAAACGCGAAGGAATTGCATTCCATCCTGGACTACAGCCGCTCGCCCGACACCACCCATAGCGCAGCCATCGACCCCCTGTTTCATGCGACCCCCATCACTAACGAAGGGGGGGCCACTGACTGGGGCTACTACTGGAGTTCAACCACACACGCAACCCAAGAAGGCAACGGAAGCAGTGCGGTCTATATTGCCTTCGGTCGCGGACTTGGATATTTCGCAGCTACACCGGGTGGTAGGCAACAACTTACGGATGTCCATGGAGCAGGCACCCAGCGTAGCGACAACAAGGTATCAGCATCGGCCACTGCAGGTGTGCAGTCCGCCAACCTGGGCTACGGCGTCTTCTACTACCACGGTCCACAAGGCGACATCGTCCGTAGCCGCAATTTCGTGCGGTGCGTGCGCTGATTTGATTGCCCAAAAACGAAAATCCCCTAAGTAAATCAATTACTTAGGGGAGTCACATTGGCGGAGAAGGTGGGATTCGAACCCACGGTAGTGTTGCCACTACGCCTGATTTCGAGTCAGGTACATTCGACCACTCTGCCACTTCTCCTGAATTCGCATCGGTCGAAACGAAGGGCGCATTCTACACCGGCAAAGCCTGCCGATATGCGTGCTAGCATGAACCGTATCGCGTCTGAGGAATGATCGCCATGACCCAAGAAGAAATCACCCAACCCCGCAGGCTGCTGATCGTGGACGACAGCAAGGTGTCCCGCATGCGCATTCGGGCTTTTTTTGCCTCGCACTGCCCCACCTGGACCATTCAGGAGGCCGCCAGTGGCGACGAAGCCCTGCACATGGCCGTGCAGGAGCGGCCCGACTTTGTCACCATGGACGTCAACATGCCCGGCATGAGCGGTTTCGAAGCCGCGCAAATGCTGCACGCACGCGACCCGAGTATTCGCATCGTCATGCTCACGGCCAACATCCAGGAAAGCAGCCGCCAGGTGGCGGCCTCGCTGCACCTGAGCTTTGTGGCCAAACCCGTGACAGAAGCCTCTCTGCAGACTGCGCTGGATTACCTGACCCGCACACCATCATGACGCCGCTGACCGAGCTGGAGCAAGATGCACTGGCGGAAATCTTCAACGTGGGTGTGGGCATTGCCACGGCGTCGCTGCATGCCATGACCGGTCAGCATGTGCCGGTGTCGGTGCCCGAGGTGGAAATGACCAGCCTGCGCCACGCGCGCCACCATTTCCGCCACCGCGAACAACGCCCTCTATGCGCCATCCGCCAGACCTATGTGGTCGTCCCTGCAAAATTCATGTCAAGCTGCTACCCATCGTTGACTTGACGGTCTTGGAGGCGTGAGCGCGAGGATTGCCGCTAAGTTGCGACAGATCGGCGCCAATCCCAGAGCTTGAAACAGGCACAACAAAAGGCCCAGGCCCTTCTTGACGATCATGCGCAGCAGCCAACGGATGTTGTAACCGGCCGCGCACAGCACCGCATGCAGGGCATCCCCCTGTTTGCCCTTGAGATGGCAACGGTCCATGCGGTGATCGGCCTTCAGATGTCCGATGATGGGCTCGATGGCCTGTCGTCGCTTGAGCAGTCTGCGCTCTGCGTCTGTGAGCCCCTTGTCCTTGCCACGGTGCTTGATCTGAACTTGTGGGTTGTCTTGATCCACACCCCGGTAGCCCAGGTCAACGTACGCCACCCTGGGCTGGACACCGAGGTTTTGCATCAGGATGGTCGATTGCTCAATCTGCTCAGCCAGGGTGTGTCCGTCATAGGGATTGCCGGTAAAGCTTCTGGCACCCACGATCAGGTTGCCCTTGAGCGTCATGGCCAGGCCCACCTTCACACCAAACTCGTACGGATTGCGGCTCTTGCCCTTGGAGATGCACTCCACCTCCGGTGCATCCCAGCCTGTAGAGCTTGGCTTGACTACCCACGGTCTTGCGACTGCCCGTCTGTTCCACCAGGCGTGCGGCCTTGGTCAGAGTGGGGGCCAGGGTTTCCTGTACCGCCTGGCCCAGAGTGCTCATCTTGCGGCCCACTTCGCGCTGTAGTCGACCGACGATAGTGCGCTGGCGTTGGATGGCCTTGCGCATGCGTTTGTACTGGCGCGCATGGGCATAGCGAGCGGCCTTGAAGTTCGGCCTGCCTGCCCTCCTTGGCAAAGGTCTGCTTGAGTTCGATGCCATGGGTCTTGGCAGCTTCGACCACCTTGGCACGTGCCGTCTCCAGTAGTTTGCTGTCGGTGGGGTGGGCTATTGCCTTCTCTTGCACGGTGCTGTCCACGATTACGCGGGTCAGCTCTTTCTTTGCAATGAGCTTGTGGGACACAGCCACTTCCATGGTGCGCGCCAACAGTTCTTCCACGCCTTCTTCGCCCAAAGCCTTGCGGAAACGTCCCAACTGCGTCGGGTCGCAGGGCCAGCGGTGTTCAAAGTATTCGCTGCCCGAGAAGTATTGCCAGGTGGGTGTCTCGCCCCAACGCTGGATGACGTCTTCGTCGCTTTCGTTAAAAGCGTGCTTGAGGTACAGCAGCGCCACCATCAACCGGGTGGGTAAGCGCGGGCGACCGGCGTTGGAGATACCACCACCGAGCACACCAGCCACGGGGCCAAACAGGTCCAGGTCTTCGATCTGCTTGCCGGCTTTGACTTGGCGTGCCCAGCGCTGGGCCAACGAAGCTTCGATCTCTTGCCAGGGCATGCGACTGGCCAGCACCGCCAGCGGGTGGCGCAAGTCAATCATCTGGTCCAGGCGGTTGCGGAAGAAGTCGTCGGTCATGGTGTGCTCAAAACTCCCAGAAAGCAGCCTCCATTGAATATCTTTCTGGGAGGAATGACCATTCGGATTCACCCCAGATCACCTGTGTTTATGCGGATTGCCGGGGTTTTGCAGGGACGACTATGTGGGTGACTTTGCCACCGACGCCATTTTGATGTTCCCGGAAGAACACCAGTTGCACCTGACGCGCATGATGGTTGGCGACGAGTTGCCCGATGCCGAACTGCCCGACGTGGCCCAGGACGCCCTGGGCGAGCTGGGCAACATCGTGCTCAATGCCGTGATCTCCAACCTGGCCAGCAGCCTGCACATGGCGCTGGAGGGGTCGATTCCGGTGGTGGAGTTTCTCACCGCAGATGAGATCCTGGTGCACCGATCCACGGGCGACGCCGTGGATGATGAGGCTGCTCCGGTGTTGACCCTGATGATCGACTTTGAGCTGAGCGCACAGCGGGTGGGAGGCTACCTAGCATTCCTGCTCGACAGCGACTCCAGCCAGACCCTGCTGCGCCACCTGGGCGCGTACATCCAGGGGAACTAGCCCCCGACACCACCGGCATGACCACCGAACGCCGCAAGCAGCCGCCGCTGGTCGGACAACCCGATGCCGACGTGATGGAGCTTTTGCCTGGCGACACGGCCCTGGGCTACGCGGGCGACCGCATGAAGACCCTGCTGGGTTCCTGCGTGGCCGTGATCCTGACCGACCCCCGCCGCACCGTGGGCACCATGTGCCACATCGTGCATGTAGGGCGCCCCAACCATGCCAACCAGCACAACACCGCCTATGGCGAAGTGGCCATGCAGACTATGTTTGACCGGCTGATTGCGGTAGGCATTGCGCCGGCGCGCTGCCAGGCCTATGTGTACGGTGGCGGCAACATGTTCCCGCAACTGTTCTCCCCCACCCACGTGGGCGCGAAGAATGCCCAGTGGGTGCTGAACTATCTGCACGACTGCGGGATCGTGGTGGTGGGGAACTCCGTGGGCGGTTCCACCTACCGCAAGGTGGCCTGGTCCGTGGGGCGCGAGGCCCCCGAGGTGGAAGAAGTCCAGTCGCAGATGAAGTAGCGCCGATTTACGGCACCAGGCATTCCAGCCCGCCCATGTAGGGGCGCAAGACTTCGGGCACGGTGACGGAGCCGTCGGCATTCTGGTAGTTTTCCAGCACCGCTACCAGCGTGCGGCCTACCGCGAGCCCAGAGCCGTTCAGCGTATGCACCAGTTCGTTCTTGCCCTGGGCGTTCTTGAAGCGAGCCTGCAGGCGCCGCGCCTGGAAGGCTTCGCAGTTGGACACCGAGCTGATCTCACGGTAGGTGTTCTGGGCGGGTAGCCACACTTCCAGGTCGAAAGTCTTGGCCGCGCCAAAGCCCATGTCGCCGGTACACAGGCTCATCACGCGGTAGGGCAGGCCCAGCTTCTGCAAGACGGCCTCGGCATGGCCGACCATTTCGTCCAGCGCTTCGTAGCTCTTGTCGGGGTGGGTGATCTGCACCATTTCCACCTTGTCGAACTGGTGCTGGCGGATCAGGCCGCGGATGTCGCGCCCGCCGCTGCCCGCTTCCGAGCGAAAGCAAGGCGTGTGGGCCGTGAGCTTGATGGGCAAGGCGCTCTCGGCGCTGACCACGTCGCGCACGAAGTTGGTCAGCGACACCTCGCTGGTGGGGATGAGGTACAGCGCCACGTTGTCGTCGCTACCCTCTTGCCCGCCCTTCTTGGCGGCAAACAGGTCTTCCTCGAACTTGGGCAGCTGGCCGGTGCCACGCAAGCTGTCGCCGTTGACGATGTAGGGCGTGTAGCACTCGGTGTAGCCATGCTCGGTGGTCTGCACGTCCAGCATGAACTGGGCCAGGGCGCGGTGCAGACGGGCGATAGGCCCCTTCATCACGGTAAAGCGCGATCCCGACAGCTTGACGCCCATTTCAAAGTCCAGCCCCAGGGGTTCACCCAGGTCCACATGGTCCTTGGCCGGGAATTCCAGGTTGTGCGGCTCCTGGCCGCGCGGGCTCCAGCGGCGCACTTCCACGTTGCCGTGCTCATCCGCACCCACGGGTACGCTGGCGTGTGGCAAGTTGGGCACGGCCAACAGCATCTTTTCCATCTCGGCCTGGATTACCTCCAGCCGCGCAGCAGAGCTCTCAAGCTCGGCTTTCAGGCCAGCCACCTCGGCCATGGCCGCATCGGCCTCGGCATGCTGGCCTTTGCCCTTGAACATGCCAATTTGCTTGGAGACCGCGTTGCGCTTGGATTGAAGCTCCTCGGTACGCATCTGGATGGTCTTGCGCTCGGACTCCAGCGCCCGGAAGGCCTCCACGTCGAGATAGGGCTGGGGGTTCTTGCGGGTAAGCAGGCGCTCAATGACGCTGTCGAGGTCTTTGCGCAGCAGGGTGATGTCTAGCATGGTCGATTCAATCTGGATGATGGTCTTTTCAGGGCCTAGCCCCCGATTTTATTGCTTCAGTAGCTACTATTTTTGTAGCATTCAAGAGGACTCGTCGAGCTTGAGGCCCTTGGGCAGCGGAAACTTGATGGTCTCCACAATGCCGTCCATGGTTTGCACCGATACCGCCCCCAGGGCACGGATGCGGTCAATCACCTGACGCACCAGGATCTCGGGTGCCGAGGCACCAGCCGTCAGCCCGACGCGATTGCGCCCCTCGAACCAGGCGCTCTGCAGTTCGTCAGCGCTATCGACCATGTAACTGGTCACGCCCAGCTTGCGCGCCAACTCCGCCAGGCGGTTGCTGTTGGAGCTGGTGGGGCTACCTACCACAATAACGATGTCCACCTGCGGGCTCATCAGCTTGACCGCGTCTTGCCGGTTCTGCGTGGCGTAGCAAATATCCTGCTGCTTGGGCTTTTGGATGTTGGGAAAGCGCGCCACCACGGCAGCGGTGATTTCGGCAGCGTCGTCCACGCTCAGCGTGGTCTGCGTGACCACGGCCAGCTTTTCGGTCTGGCCGGGTTGCACCCGAGCCACATCGGCCACGGTTTCCACCAGGTGAATGCCGCTGTCGAGCTGCCCCATGGTGCCTTCCACCTCGGGGTGGCCCTTGTGGCCGATCATGATGAACTCGAAGCCTTCCTTGTGCAGCTTGGCCACTTCCACGTGGACCTTGCTCACCAGGGGGCAGGTGGCGTCAAAAATGCGAAAACCCCGGCGCGCGGCCTCTTGCTGGATAGCCTGGCTTACCCCGTGCGCCGAGAACACCAGCGTGGCGCCAGGCGGCACCTCGTCCAGGTCCTCGATGAAGATGGCGCCCCGATTCTTGAGGTCGTTCACGACATAGGTGTTGTGCACGATCTCGTGGCGCACGTAGATGGGGGCGCCAAATTTCTGCAGCGCCTTCTCCACGATTTCGATGGCGCGGTCTACCCCGGCGCAAAAGCCTCTAGGCTCCGCAAGGAGGATGGCCCCCACGCTCCCCACTGCGTTGGGTTCGCTGCCCCCCGAGGGGGCCTTCGCGCCTTGGGACGGCCCGGCGGCGCTCACGCCCTGGCGTTCGTCATTCATAGAACCCCAATCACGTGAACCTCAAACCGCACCGGCTGCCCGGCCAGCGGGTGGTTGAAGTCGAACTGCACGCCCTGGCCCTCTGCCACCTGCAGCACCACGCCTGCAAACTGGCCCTGGCCATCGGGGGTGGGAAAGTGCACCGCATCACCGGGCACGTACTGCTCCATCGGGTCACCCAGGGAATCGAGCTCCTCGCGCGACACCCATTGCTGCATCTCGGGGTTGCGCTCGCCAAACGCAGCGCCCGCAGGCAGGTCAAACTGCGCCTGCGCCCCCTCCTCCAGCCCCAGGAGCTTTTCCTCCACTGCCGGGGCCAGCTGGCCGGTGCCGATGGTCAGGGTGGCGGGCTTGCCCTCGAAGGTGCTGATGACCACGCCCTGCGGGCCGCTCATGCGGTAGTGCAGGGTCAAGAAAGAACCGTCCTGGACGCGGGGAATGGGGCTACTCATACAAGTCCTTATAAACTGGCCGCTATTGTAGAAAGCTGACCCAATCCCCTGGGCCAGACACGCCCACCATGCCGCTGAACCACCTGCCCCCGGACGCCCGCCCCCGCGAAAAACTGCTTGCACGCGGCGCGGCCGCCTTGAGCGACGTGGAGCTGTTGGCCCTCTTGCTGCGCACCGGCGTCAAGGGCAAGGGCGTGCTGCAGCTGGCCGATGAACTTATTCGCTTCAAAAGTGATAGCTGTTCCGTCAATGAATACGGGGGCTTCGGCGGAATTTCAGGCTTGCTCCACGCCAGCGCGGACGATCTCAAGCGCGTCAAGGGCCTGGGACCAGCCAAGCGTGCCGAGCTGCTGGCGGTACTGGAACTCGCCCGCCGGGCCATGGCGCAGCAACTGCGCGAACGCACCGCCCTGACCGATCCGGCGGCGGTCAAGCACTATGTGCAGCTGCATCTGGCCGCCCGCCCCCACGAGGTGTTTGCGGTGGTGTTTCTGGATGCGCAAAACCGTCTGCTGGCGCTGGAAGAGCTGTTTCGCGGCACCCTCACCCAGACCAGCGTCTACCCGCGCGAGGTGGCGCTGCGCGCTCTGCACCACCAGGCAAGTGCCGTGGTGCTGGCGCACAACCATCCCAGCGGCAGCGTGCAGCCCAGCCGCGCCGACGAGGCCCTGACGCAGACACTCACGGCTGCGCTGGCCCTGCTGGATGTGCGCGTGCTCGATCACATCATCGTGGCGCCGGGGCAGGCGCTCTCGATGGCCGAACAGGGTCTGCTATGACCCGCCGCAGCCTCGTCAATGGCACCGCGGCACCACCCCGAGGCGAGCGGGTCCGTTCGCTGTCGGACCTGAAAGGCATCCAGCAAGCCTTGGTCGAACAAGCCCGGCGCGCCCAGCAGGAAGCCGCCGAGCGCGCCGCCCAGGAGCGCGAGCGCGCACGCCAGCGCAACCTGTTTCAGAACGCCGTCGGCCAGGTCCAGCGCCTGCCCGAAACGGGCAAGCTGGTGCTGCGCGGCCAGCCGCCCGCGCCCATCGCCCGCCAGCAAGCCGCCGACGAGGCCGCCGCCCTGCGCGAAGCGCTGAGCGACGAAGTGGATATCAGCCGCCTGCTCGACACCGACGAGCGCCTGAGCTTTCGCCGCCCTGGCGTGGGAACCGACGTCGCGGAAAAGCTGCGCCGTGGCGTCTGGGCAATCCAGGCCCAAATCGACCTGCACGGCCTGCGCACTGACGAGGCCCGCGATGCCCTGGGCACCTTTGTGCGCGAGGCGCATGCGCAGGGGCAGCGCTGCGTGCGCGTGGTGCACGGCAAGGGCCTGGGCTCTCCCGGTCGCACACCGGTGCTCAAGGACAAGGTGCACAAATGGCTGGTGCAGCGCAGCGAAGTGGTGGCTTTTGTGCAGGCACCGCCCGCGCAAGGTGGCGCCGGAGCGCTGGTGGTGCTGTTGCAACCACTATCTATTCGATAGCATCATTCCCATATTTCACGGGGGCCAATGCCCCATTTCAATCACTGCCCGCACCCACGGCGCTTTCGCTGGGCAGGTGGCAGTTGGCGCCGCTGTGGTCGCAGTGGTCGGTTGGGCCTCCCCCCGATTTCTGGTACCCCAGTATGAGGGGGGAGGACTGACCCGCTACTGCGCAGGCACCGTCACGATCAGAAGAAGCCCAGCTTGTTCTCGCTGTAGCTGACCAGCAGGTTCTTGGTCTGCTGGTAGTGGTCCAGCATCATCTTGTGGGTCTCACGGCCGATGCCCGATTCCTTGTAGCCGCCGAAGGCGGCGTGCGCGGGGTAGGCGTGGTAGCAGTTGGTCCACACGCGGCCGGCCTTGATCGCGCGGCCCATGCGGTAGGCCACGTTGCCGTTGCGGCTCCACACGCCGGCGCCCAGGCCGTACAGCGTGTCATTGGCAATCGCCAGCGCTTCGGCCTCGTCCTTGAAGGTGGTCACGGCCAGCACGGGGCCGAAGATTTCTTCCTGGAAGATGCGCATCTTGTTGTGGCCCTTGAACAGCGTGGGCTGCACATAGAAGCCGCCGGCCAGGTCGCCGCCCATTTGGGCCTGGCTGCCGCCGATCAGCACCTCGGCGCCTTCCTGCTTGCCCAGGTCCAGGTAGGACATGATCTTGGTCAGCTGCTCCTTGGAGGCCTGCGCACCGATCATGGTGTTGGGGTCCAGCGGGTTGCCCTGCACGATGGCGGCCACGCGCTTCAACACACGCTCCATGAACTTGTCGTAGATGCTTTCCTGGATCAGCGCGCGGCTGGGGCAGGTGCAGACCTCGCCTTGGTTGAAAGCGAACAGCACCAGACCTTCGATGGCCTTGTCCAGGAAGGAGTCGTCTTTGTCCATGATGTCGGCAAAGAAGATGTTGGGCGACTTGCCGCCCAGCTCCAGTGTGGCGGGAATCAGGTTGTTGGCAGCGGCCTGAGCAATGACACGGCCCGTGCTGGTGGAGCCAGTGAAGGCGATCTTGGCGATGCGCTTGCTGGACGCCAGGGGCATGCCGGCCTCGCGGCCATAGCCGTTGACGATGTTCACCACACCGGGGGGCAGGATGTCGGCAATCAGCTCCATCAGCACCAGAATACTGATGGGCGTGCTCTCCGCCGGCTTCAACACCACGCAGTTGCCCGCGCCCAAGGCTGGGGCCAACTTCCAGGCCGCCATCAGGATGGGGAAGTTCCAGGGAATGATCTGGCCGACCACGCCCAGCGGCTCATGGATATGGTACGCCATGGTGTTCTCGTCGATCTCGCTGATGCCGCCTTCCTGGGCGCGCACGCAGCCGGCGAAGTAGCGGAAATGGTCCACGGTGAGCGGGATGTCGGCGTTCAAGGTTTCGCGGATGGGCTTGCCGTTGTCCACGGTTTCGGCGTAGGCCAGGCGCTCCAGGTTTTCTTCGATGCGGTTGGCAATCTTCAGCAGCAGGTTGGCGCGCGTGGCGGCGTCGGTCTTGCCCCACTTGTCGGCGGCGGCGTGCGCGGCGTCCAGCGCCAGTTCGATGTCTTCTGCCGTGGAGCGGGCGGCCTTGGTGTAGACCTTGCCGGTGGTGGGCGTGATCACGTCAAAGTACTGGCCCTTGACCGGGGCGACCCACTTGCCGCCGATGAAGTTGTCGTATTGGGGTTTGTAGGCGATCTTGGCGCCAGCGGCGCCGGGGGCAGCGTAGGTCATTCGGTGTGTCTCCATGGGTTGATAAAGCTTGTGGCCCCGCATCGATGCGATGCCGAGGCACGCACCCTGTATTGCATGCGCCGTGCCAGGGCCTGTTTCGCGCAGAATGTGGCCCAAAACCGGCGTTGCAGGGCGTTGCTCAAGGGTTTTCCCTGCACTGCGCAGCGTGCCGTTTTGGCGCATACGGTGTGTCAAAACGGAACAGTGGCCCCAGAAATCCTGCTGAACTGACCATTCGCAAAAGCGCACAATCGGCTCTGCGAAAAGACGCGTTAGCGCCCCGCTTGTTCCACCAGGAGACACTGGCCATGACCTTTGCCCTACCCGCTGTACGGTCCCCTAGCGCGCGCCTACGAGAAGCGCGCCGCCATCTGCTGGGCAACGGGCAGGTCCCCAGCGGGCTGATCCATGAAGAATTGGCCCGCTCCTGGCAGCGCAGTTGGGACGCCGGGCTGCAACCCGTGGGTCGCATGCCGGGCGCACCCCATGCCTCCAGCGCACAACTGGCACGCGCCCTGGAGCGCCAGCGCGAACTGGTGGCCCATGCCTTGCCGGTGATGGAATTCCTGCACGAGCAAACCCGCGACACCGACAGCATCAGCGTGCTGGCCGGTGCCGACGGCATGCTGCTGCAAACCCTGGGCGATCCGCAGTTCCTGGACCGGGCCGAACGGGTGGCGCTGCGCGTGGGCGCGACCTGGCAGGAGCAGTTTCGCGGCACCAATGCCATTGGCACGGCGCTCACCGAGAGCCGCGCCATGGTGGTTCATGCCAGTGAACACTACCTGGAGCGCAATGGATTTCTCACCTGCGCCGCGGCCCCCATCCTGGACCCCAAGGGCCAGTTGCTCGGTGCGCTGGACGTGTCGGGCGATCACCGGGGCTACCACCCCCACACCCTGGGTCTGGTGCGGTCTGCCGCGCGCATGATCGAGCACCGGCTGTTCGACACCCGTCACGACCCACGCCACTGGAGCGGCCTGCGCCTGCGCCTGCACACCCAGCCCGAGGGCATCGGCACCGTGGCCGAAGGGCTGCTGGCCGTGACCGAAGACGGCCGCCTGGCCGGCGCCAATGCAAGCGCACTGGTCTTGCTGGGTCTGGACTGGGCCAGCCTGCCCTACACCACGCTGGCCACCGTGATCGCCGAGCCCTTTGCGCGTTTGCTGGAATGGGGGCAGCGCGGCCAGCACCAGGCACACGTGGTGCACACCGCGCAAGGCCACGCCGTATGGCTGCGGGTGGAAGCGGCGCGCCTGGCACCCCATGCCGTGCCCGTGCGAACGGTAACCACCGTCACACCCCATGGTCCATCGGTCCAAGGTCCGGATGCACTGGCCGCACTGGACACGGGCGACGCGGTGTTTGCCGCTGCCATTGCGCGCGCCCGCAAGCTTGCGGGCAAGCCCATCGCCCTGCTGTTGCAAGGCGAGTCCGGGGTGGGCAAGGAGGTGTTTGCCCACGCCGTGCACCAGAGCGGGCCCCGGCGCAGCCAGGCCTTTGTGGCCGTGAACTGCGCAGCCCTGCCCGAGCACCTGATCGAAGCCGAGTTGTTTGGCTACCAGGGCGGCGCGTTTACCGGCGCCCGGCGCGAAGGTTCGCGTGGACGGATTCGCGAGGCCGATGGCGGCACACTGTTTCTGGACGAAATCGGCGACATGCCCCTGCTGCTGCAGGCACGCTTGCTACGCGTGTTGCAGGAGCGCGTGGTGGTGCCGCTGGGCGGGGGTCAACCCGTGCCAGTGGACTTCAGCCTGATCTGCGCCACCCATCGCGATCTGCCAACCGAGATGCAGGCCGGGCGCTTTCGGGAAGACCTGTATTACCGCCTCAACGGCCTGACGCTGCGCCTGCCCCCCTTGCGCGAGCGCACCGACCAGCAAGCGCTGATGGAGCGTGAACTGCACCAGCTGGTGCGCACACGCCCGGTGCGTCTGGCCCCCGATGTCGACCAGGCCATGCAGGCCTACCGCTGGCCCGGCAATGTGCGCCAACTGTTCAACGCCCTGCGCACGGCCTGTGCCTTGCTGGACGACCACGAAGACACCGTGGGCTGGGAACACCTGCCCGACGACCTGGCCCTGGCGCTACGCACGGCCACTTCCGCGCCCGGCGTGGACGCCACAGCCAGCGATCTCCCCAGTGACCTGCGCACACTTTCGCGCCAGACCATCGAGCGCACCGTGGCTCAGTGTGACGGTAACCTGTCCGAAGCCGCGCGGCTGCTGGGCATCAGCCGCAATACCCTGTACCGGCGTCGGCAGTCGTAGCACTGCTACCATCGCACGCTTGCCTGCACCTGTACCCGAGGTGGCAGGCTCATACCCCTTCAGCGAGGACCTGTTCATGAAACGGTTTGCATCCCTGGTGCTCCTGTGCGCCAGCCTGGCCCAACCCCTTTGGGCGGCCGACAACATCCCTTTGCGCCTGCCCACCAGCATCACACCCACGGCCTACCAGGTGGCGTTGGACGTGGACCCCAACTTGCCCACCCACCGCGGCGAAGTGCGCATTGCCTTGTCCATTACCGAAGGCGCGCAGCACATCCGCCTGCACGGCACCGACATCACCGTGGAACAAGCTGTCTTGCGCCAGGGTGACCACAGCCTGCAGGCCCAGGCCCAGGCCCTCAACAGCGACGTGCTGGACCTGGCGTTCGAGCGCCCCTTTGCCACCGGCAAGGCCGAGCTGACCATCCGCTTCAAGGGTCTGATCGAAGACAAGGACAGCCAGGGACTGTTTCGCCAGAAAGAGGGTGGTGACTGGTATGCGTTCACCCAGTTTGAATCGATCAGTGCGCGCAAAGCGTTTCCTGCCTTCGACGAACCGGGCTGGAAAGTGCCATGGACCCTGTCGCTCACCGTTCCGGCCCATCTGACCGCGGTAGCCAACACGCCCCTGCTGCGCGAGGTAGCGCTACCGAAACGCGCCGACGGCGTGGCCCAGAAACGGGTGGAGTTCCAGACCACCAAGCCGCTGCCCAGCTACCTGCTGGCCTTCGGCGTGGGGCCGTTCGACATCCTGGACGGTGGCAAGGTCGGCCCAACCCCGGTGCGCTTCATTGCCCCCAAGGGCCGCGCCCAGGATGCCAGCTACGCCGCCAGCATCACCCCCACCATCCTGCAGAAGCTGGAGGCGTACTTCGGCCAGCCCTACCCCTATGAAAAACTGGATGTGATGGCGCTGCCCATGACGCTGTCGTTCGGCGCCATGGAAAACCCCGGCCTGATCACCTTCACCATGCTGCGCATGCTCTCCAAACCGGGTGAAGAAACCATCAACTTCAAGCGCAGCTATGTCGGCACGCAGGCGCATGAACTGGCGCATCAATGGTTTGGCAACCTGGTCACCATGGCCTGGTGGGACGACCTGTGGCTCAACGAATCCTTCGCGTCCTGGTTGGGCAGCAAGATCACCGAACAGATCTCCCCAGAAATGCGCGGCGAAGACAGCGTGCAAGGCGCGCGCGCCTGGGCCATGGGTACCGACCGTCTGCTGTCCACCAGCCAAATCTTCCAGCCCGTCACCGATACCTTCTCGCAAGGCGATCCGCTGGGCGGGCAGAGCGCGGCCATCGTGTATGGCAAGGGGCAGGTGGTGCTGTCCATGTTTGAAACCTGGATGGGCGAAGCGGCGTTTCGCGCCGGGGTGCAGCGCTACATGCAACGCCATGCCTGGAGCAATGCCACGGGCGAAGACTTTGTCGCAGCCCTGGCACTGGACGATGCAGACTTGAAAGACGCCTTTCGCACCTTCACGCACCAGCCCGGCATTCCCCGCATCACCGCACGCCTGAACTGCACGGGCGCTCCCGTGCTGGAACTGACGCAATCGCGCTTCCTGCCCCAGGGCGTGCAAGACCCCCAACCCCGGCTGTGGCATGTGCCCATCACCGTACGCACACCGCAAGGAACGGCCCGGCTCCTGCTCAAACAAGCCCAGGGCAGCGTGCCGCTGCCGGGCACGCAATGCCCGGCCTGGGTGCAGGCCAACGTGAACGGCTCGGGTTACTACCGTACGGTGTACGCGCCGGGCGCACTGCGCACCCTGATGGCACAAGCGCCCCTGAGCTTGAACGAGACGCTGGCCAACCTCAACGACGCCATGGCCCTGACCGAGTCAGGCGATCTGCCCATGAGCGATGCGCTGGCCCTGGCGCAACAGTTCGCGGGCCATCCACGCCGCGAAATCTCGGACGCAGCCTTGAACATGCTCAGCCGCGTGGAGAAGCTGCTCACCCCCGCAGACCGCCCTGCCTACGCCAAACTGTGGCAGGCCGCCTTTGGTGCCCAGGCCCGCACACTGGGCTTGCTCAATAAGCCCGGCGAAAACTTTGAAGACCAATTGCGCCGTGGCGACTGGGTAGAGCGCGTGGCCGACGTGGGCGAAGACCCGCAGTTGCGCCAGCAGGCGCAAGTGCTGGCCCAGCAGTGGCTCAAAGACCGCAAGAGCCTGCCCAGTACCAGCCGCCACTTGGTGCTGCGCGTAGCAGCCCTGCAAGGCGATCGTGCTTTCTTTGACGCACTGGTTGCCGCCACGCAGAGCAGCCCGGACCGGCGCGAACGCGCCGATATCTATGCCGCCCTGTCCAACTTCCGCGACCCAGCGCTGGCCCAGGCCGCCCGCGAACTGGCGCTGAGTCCGCGCCACGACATCCGCGAAGTGCTGTTCGCCGGGCGTTCGCGCGGCGGCAATGACACCGCCAAGGAAGAAAACCTGGCTTTCATTACCCGCCACTTCGACAGCCTGGCACAGCGCCTGCCCGCCGAATCCGCCATCCGATTCCCCACCATGTTCGCAAGCCTGTGCACGGAACGCGGCGCCGAGCAAATGGAGGGCTTCTTCACCCCACTGCTGCCACGCTATGAAGGCATGGCACAAACCTTGACGCAGTCGCTGGAGTCCATCCGCCTGTGCGCTGCCTACCGCGATGCCCAGCAGGCCAGCTTGCATCAGGCACTGAAGGCGTTGTAGGACTGCCAGCGCCTACTGTCCCACCGCGTTGGCGTTGGGAAAGAACAGCTGCTCGCCGCCGACCTTGTACGCGGCGATGCTGGCTTGGCCCGCGGCCGATCGCACCCAGTCGATGAACTTCTGACCTTCTACCGCTTTCACATGCGGGTAGCGTGCCGGGTTCACCAGCAGCACGCCGTACTGGTTGAACAGGCGCTGGTCGCCTTCCACCAGCACGCCCAAGTCGGCGCGGTTCTTGAAGCTCAGCCAGGTGCCGCGGTCGGCCAGCACGTAGGCGCCCGTGGCAGCGGCCATGTTCAAGGCCGGCCCCATACCGCAACCACACTCCCGGTAGCCACTGCCCTTGCCCGCGGTGGAACCTGTCATCGCCCAGAAGCGCAACTCGGCGGCATGGGTGCCGCTCTTGTCCCCGCGCGAAACAAAGGCGGCGTTGCTGGCGGCTAGCTTCTGCAACGCTTGCACGATGTCCTTACCCTTGACGTGGGCCGGATCGGCCGCGGGGCCGATCAGCACGAAATCGTTGTACATCACCGCAAAGCGCTGCACGGCAAAGCCTTCGGCCACGATCTTGTCTTCGGCCACGCGGTCGTGCACAAAGAGCACGTCGGCGTCACCCCGGCGGCCCATGTCCAGCGCCTGTCCTGTGCCCAGCGCGACCACCTTCACCTCGATGCCCGTGGCCTGCTTGAAAGCCGGCAGCAGGTGTGCAAAAAGGCCCGATTGTTCGGTGCTGGTGGTGGAGGCCATCACGATAGGCGCCGGCTGCGCGAATCCTGCCTGGGCCAGCATTGCTATACATATGATAGCAACAAATCCATATTTCACGGTGGCCAATGACCAAAACAGCTTAAGAGGCTTCATACCGTCTCTCCTTTGACAAACAGATTGGCGGCGGGGTACTGTTGCTGCAGCACCGTACCGCCAAAGAAAGTCTGCACGGGCAGGTCGGCCAGCACCTGCCCTTGCTCCAGGTACACCACACGCGTGGCCAGGCGTTTGACTTGCCCGAGGTTGTGGCTGGCAAAAATCAGCGCCAGCCCGGCATCTTGCTGGGCCATCTCCTGGATCAGGCTCTCCACCTCGCGCTTGGCATGCGGGTCGAGGCTGGCCGTGGGCTCATCGAGTAGCAGCATGCGGGGCTGCAAGGCCCAGGCACGCGCCAAGGCCACGCGCTGCTGTTGCCCGCCCGACAGATTGCGCGCGTTGCGCTGCGCCTGCGCGGCGAGCCCCACCCGCGCCAAGGCGACGCGGGCGCGCTCCTGCGCCGCATGCCACGGAGTGCCGCGCAGCCAGAGCCCGAGCGCGACATTGGCCTGCGACGACAAACGCATCAGATACGGGCGTTGAAACAGCATGGCCTGGGACACCTGGGCCTGCCGTTGCACGTCGCCTGCTGTGGGCTGCAACAGCCCGTGCATCACCCGCAACAAGGTACTCTTGCCACTGCCATTGGCCCCCACCAGCGCCACGCGCTCGCCGGGCTGCACCGCCAGCGAGACGCGATGCAGCGCCCGCACCCCTTGCTGACGGGCGCCAAAATGCAGGCTGACCTCGCGCAAGCTGAGCAGTGCGCTGGAGGCCTGGGCCTGCGCGCTCACGGCGCCACCGCCACGGTTTGCCCCGCCAGGGCGGTTCGATCGCCATTGCGGGTACGCACACGCAACAACGCGACCAAGGCATGCAAAGCCAGCACCACGCCCAGCAAGACCAACCCCAGCCCCAAGGCCAGCGGAAGATCACCCTTGCTGGTCTCCAGAGCGATGGCGGTGGTCATGACGCGCGTAAAGCCATCGACATTGCCGCCCACGATCATCACCGCACCTACTTCGGAAATCGCCCTTCCAAAAGCCGCCAGCACCACCATCAGCAGGGCCACACGCTCATCCCAGGCCAGGAGCAGGCCGCGCAGCCAGGCGCCCGCCCCCAGCGACTGCAGTTGCTCGCCGTGCAGTGACTCCACGTCATCGACCACCTGGCGCGTCAGCGCCGTCACCACCGGCAGCACCAAGATGGCCTGCGCCAGCACCATGGCCTTGAAAGAAAACAGCCACCCCAGGAACCCCAGCGGCCCGCTACGCGAAAGCAACAGGTACACCACCAACCCCACCACCACCGACGGCACAGCCAGAAAAGTGTTGAGCAGGGCCAGCACAATCGCACGGCCCCGAAAGCGGACCACGCCCAGCCACGCACCCAGCAGCAACCCCAGGGTGCAGGCAATTACACAGGCGCTGATGCTGACCGCCAGTGAACGACCCACAATGGCCAGCAAGGTGGGATCGCGGGTGAGCAGAAGTTCCAGCGCCGTTTGCGCGCTTTGCAGGAAGGTAGGCATGGCTTGGAGTATCGTAGCTGCCAGTCCAGCCCGTCGCGATATGTTCCGTCATGCATAGACTCCAGTTTCACTACACCCTGTCCACACACGCCAGCCCTGCCCTGGTGCGCAACCCGCTGATGGATCTGCTGTTGGCCGTGGCCAGCCAGGGATCCATTTCGGCAGCTGCACGCACGCTGGCGCTGTCGTACCGCTACGTGTGGGGCGAGCTCAAGCGTTGGGAACAGGAACTGGGCCAGGAACTCATCGTGTGGGAGAAGGGGCAGTCGGCACGGCTGACCGAATTCGGCACCAAGCTGCTATGGGCCGAGCGCCAGGCGCAGGCGCGGCTGGCACCGCAAATCGAAACCCTGCGCGCAGATCTGGAACGCGCCTTTGCCGTTGCCTTTGATCCGCACGCCCACGTGGTCACGCTCTATGCCAGCCACGACGATGCGCTGGGTGCCCTGCGCGAACACGCACTGAGTCCGCCCAACGGGCAGGACCAGGTACACCTGGACATTCGCTCTTGCGGTAGCGTGGACGCCTTGCGTGCCCTCAATGAAGGCCGTTGTGCCATGGCGGGATTTCACACACTGCAACATCCCCGCCCAGGCTCGCTGTCCGAGCAGATCTACAAGCCCTTGCTGCAACCCGGGCAGCACAAGCTCATCGGGTTTGCCCAACGCACACAGGGGCTCTTGGTGGCGCCGGGCAATCCGCTCGCCCTGTACAACTGGCAGGATGTGCTGCGGCACAAGGCGCGCTTTGTATGCCGTGCGCTGGGCAGCGGAACCCGGGTGGCACTCGATGACCTGCTGGCCCAGGTGGGCCTGCGCAGCACCGATTTGAACCTGGTTGAAGAGGTGGAGCCCACCCACACCGCCGTAGCGCACACCATTGCCCGCGGTCATGCCGACGCGGGCCTGGGAACCCAGTCCGCCGCGCAGCTGTTGGGCCTGGATTTCGTACCCCTGGTGCAGGAGCACTACCACCTGGTGTGCCTGAAATCCACCCTGGACGACCCGGCCGTGCAGGCGCTGCGCCAGATCCTGCAAGAGCCGCTCTGGCAGCTGCTGCTGCAAGGCATTGTGGGCTGTGCACCGCTGCACTGCGGCGAGGTACTGTCGCTGCGCGCGGTACTGCCGTGGTGGACTTTTGCCCGCAAGAAGTTGTCATGAACACCGACACCCCTGCAGCCCACTGGATGGCGCACGACCCGCTCATAGCCCGCCTTGTGGCGCTGGAAGAAACCAGCTGGTTCAACCCCGCCATCGCCCCGGTGGCGCAGGCCCTGGCTGATGTGGGCCTGCGCGCCAAAGACGTGGCCCAGGCCAGTGCGCGCCTGGCACGGTTTGCCCCCTACATTGCCCGGGTGTTTCCCGAGACGGCAGCAACCCAGGGCCTGATTGAGTCCGATATTCGGCCCCTGCCCGCCTTGCAGCAGCACCTGGTCAGCGGCGCGGGCCTGCCCATGACGGGGGCCTTGTGGCTCAAGGCCGATGGCGAGCTGCCCATCTCCGGCTCCATCAAGGCCCGCGGTGGCATCCACGAAGTGCTTCAGCACGCAGAGACCCTGGCTCTGCAAGGCGGACTCATCGGCGCGGGGCAAAGCTACGAGGTTCTGGCCTCGGATGCAGCCCGGCGTTACTTTGGGCAGTACAAGATCGCGGTGGGCTCCACCGGCAACCTGGGTCTGTCCATTGGCATCATGGGCGCCCGCCTGGGCTTCCAGACCACGGTGCACATGTCCTCAGACGCTCGCCAATGGAAAAAAGACCGCTTGCGCGCGCTGGGCGTGACGGTAGTGGAGTACGACGCCGACTACAGCGCCGCCGTGGCATCGGGGCGGCGCGCTGCGGCGCAAGACCCGCATTGCCACTTTGTCGATGACGAAAACTCGCGCAACCTTTTCCTGGGCTACGCCGTGGCTGCCGAACGCCTGGCCCCACAGCTTCAGCAGGCGGGCATCCGCGTCGATGCAGAACACCCCCTATTCGTCTACCTGCCCTGTGGCGTGGGCGGCGGCCCCGGCGGTGTGGCCTTTGGCCTGAAGCTGGCTTTTGGTGATGCCGTGCACTGCATCTTTGCCGAGCCCACCCATTCACCCAGCATGTTTCTGGGGGTATACACCGGCCTGCACGACCAGATATGCGTGCAGGACTTTGGCATTGACAACGTGACTGCGGCCGACGGGTTGGCGGTGGGCCGACCCTCAGGTTTTGTGGGGCGTGCCATGCAGCGACTGATCGACGGTTACTACACGGTGTCGGACCCGCACCTGTTTGCGCTGCTGGCCCAAGCCCATGCGTTGGAAGGCTTGCGACTGGAGCCTTCGGCCTGCGCTGGTTTGCCGGGGATGCTACGCGTACTGCAGGACCGGGCGTACCGGACGCGAGCCGGACTGTCGGACACGCGCATGGCGCAGGCGACCCACCTGGCCTGGGCAACGGGTGGGAGCATGGTTCCGAACAAAGAGTTCAGCCACTACATGAAACAAGGCAAGGGGTGAAAGCATCATCCACTTCGCTGCCTTGTGAAGTCGGCGAGTTGATACCGGTCCGATCGAAGAGACATTCGGTCATGAAACCGAGCGAGGATGCTGGAAATCCCCCGGTTCACAGGCCTGCAACTTCTCTATGATTGGCTTCAGTATCGACTGCCTGCTTGTCATCATGTTTGGCGATCGCGCCAACATCATGTCGGCAATCGAGGATGCGAGCAACCATGCGGTCGCTGGCTGTATTCCTGACGTTCGCAACGGCTGCGCAACACCGACCCCCAATCCACTCCCGGTAGCAAACCGTTTATGAATCGCGTGCTCATGGTTTTTTGTGATGCCGTCTTGATCGGGATTTGCTGGTTGGCATTGGCCGCTGCAAGCAGTGCGCAGGAAGTTCGCCCCCAGGCCGCGCACATGCAGTTTGACGACGGCCCCTGGGTTCCGATTGAATTGCCCACCCAGGTTCACACGCGCCAACCGGACACCCAGTCTCTCACGGTTCGTACCGGTTTCGATTGGCCATGGTATGACCGATTAGCCGATGCCGGTGTCTACATTCCCTTCCTGTTCGACGGAGGCAAGGTTTGGATCAACGGTACCCTGGTCCTTGAGGTACCGCGCTCTGA
This sequence comes from Rhodoferax sp., assembly GCA_046348185.1. Classification (GTDB taxonomy): domain Bacteria; phylum Pseudomonadota; class Gammaproteobacteria; order Burkholderiales; family Burkholderiaceae_C; genus Allorhodoferax. The sequence continues at coordinate 1,712,889 of JAXMER010000013.1, forward strand.
CGAGGTCCGTACCGTACGGTGGCGCCGTCCTTTCACGGTGAGAATTCCAGCCGGTACGCTCAAGGAGCGTGACAATGTCTTGACCCTGCAGGTTCCGGCGCAGCAGGTTCTGCCCACCATTTACCTGCCGCGTCCGACTATTGCCTCTGCGGCAGACCTCGTGGACCAAGCGGAATTCCGCAAGTTCTGGGTACATGGGCTTCAGTCCTTGACCGCTGGATTTAGCGTTGTCGTCGCTATGGGCATGTTCCTGATCTGGTGGCGTAGCCGCGAGGACACGGTGTACCTGCTGCTTGCGTTTACCGCCATTCTTTGGGGAGCCAGGGCAGCGTACCTGCTGGTAGAGACTTTCCCCAATTCGTGGTGGTGGCAGTGGCGGGCGCTGGGCCATACGCTGACACTCGGATCCGCATCGGCGTTGGGGGTCATGGCATTGCGCCTGTCAGACATCAGGCTTATCCGCGTCGAGATCGCACTATGGCTATACCCATGGCTGATTGGCGTCATTGTTTTCTTCGGTGGCGCTGCGGCGGACCAATTTGCGGGCACCTGGAGTGGTCCGGTGTCGATCGCTTGGGTCGGTACCGTATGCATCGGTTCTGCGATATATGCCCTCCGACGCAGCCGTTCACGGCAGGCCTGGGTGTTACTCGTGACCTACGTGATGATCGCACTAGCCGCGGTGCACGACTACGTCGTGTATTGGCATGCGGATTGGATCTACCCCTATTTCCCAGGTTGGATTGAACAAACCCCGCTGCTGCTACGGTACACATTCAACCTGCTCATGGTGGTGTTTGTGCTGCTGCTGGTGATCCGGTACACGAATACCCTGCGGCAATTGCGTGCATGGAACGACCGACTGACCCAGACCGTGGCGCAACGAGAGCATGCCCTGGAACAGGAGTTCAAAAAGATCACATTGCTGGAACGTCAAAAGTCTGCGCTGGAAGAACGCCAGCGCATTACGCAAGACCTGCATGATGGTCTCGGTTCGCAATTGTTCACCACCCTCACGCAACTGCGTACGGGCTCAATTTCCACCGACAGCACCACGGAAGCGCTACAGGGCTGCGTAGATGAACTCAGACTTGCCCTTGAGACCCTGACCGGTGAGCAGTGCGATCTGGGCGAGGTATTTGCCAATTTCCGTTACCGCTGGACGCGCAAAGTGAACGGAATGGAACCCTCCCTTCACTGGGATCTCACGGAACTGGAAACGCCTTGCCTGTTGCCCCCTCAGACTGCGCTGCACATCATGCGGGTCGTCCAAGAAGCACTGACCAACGCCCTCAAACACGCTGCAGCGCGCAATATTTCCATTCGTGCTTCAAGGGGCGCGGCGGACGAACTCTGCATTGTCGTGACTGATGACGGCCAAGGTGGCGGCGGAGTCATCGGGCGCACAGGCGGTTTTGGCCTTCCAGGCATGCTGCAAAGGGCCAAATCTATCGGCGCCGACCTCTCCGTCAAAACCGAACCACAAGGAACCACGGTATGTCTGAGGTTCCAGCCTGAGAAATCGATTCCACCGATATCGAGCGCATGAACCGTGGGTAGCGTGGCAATGCATCCATTGCGCGTCTCGGGTCCGCTGCGACCCACCGGGCGCGCCAGTCACCCCCCACCACGCTGCATATACAAGTCAAAACGTCGCATGAAGGCGTGCCGTACCGCGTCGGGTACGTCGGCAAAGCGGAACTGCACCACCAGGCGGGGCATGCGAACGGATGCGATGACACGGGGTTCGCCCGCCTGCCACTTGAGATCCAACGCGCCGTCACTAATGCGCACACCGGCACCGCCATCCTGCAACTTCCAGAAGTGATCCCCCACGGCGCCGGGCAGCCAGCGCAGCCATTGGGCTTCGGTGCAGCTCATCTCGCGCTCGAAGGACTCAGGGTAGTGGGCTTGCATGGCACGCGAACCGTTGCCCCGCCCCGGCACTAGCCCCCCGCAATCGGAGGCCAGATGGCCAGCACATCGTCCGGCTGCAGCGTATGGGCGGCGCGCTCGTCGGGCGCAATGTAGCGGCCGTTGACCAGCACCAGGTGCACCATGGCGGGCGGCAGGTTGAAGGGGGCGATCACCGTGGCGATGGTGCTGCCGGTAGGCACGTCGAGATCGACCACGTTGGTATAGCGGGACTCGGCAGGCAGGTAGTCGGTCAGCGTGGCAAAGAGCTTGAGCGTGACATGCATGGCCGGTACTTTAGCGCCGCCGTGCGTCTTGTGCACCGGCCCACTGGCCTTGACCCTGGGCGCAGGCCAGGTAGGCCTCCATAAGCCGCGTGGGGTCTTGCAGGAGCCGGTCTTTCCAGTCGCCCAGGTGCACCTGGCCTTCCACCAGGCCACGCATCACACCCACATGCTCGGTCCAGCCCACGCTGTTGCAACCCACCAGCACGTCGCCCTGGAACTGCAGGCTCAGGTGGCGCTGCGCCGCCTGGTCGGTCAGTTCCACATGCTCCCCACCAGGGCGGCCTTGCCAGTCGCCAAAGCTGGCAGAAATCAGGCCCAGGGTGTCGAGCACGTTGATCTGGGTGACGCCCTTGAGCTGCGCCGCCATCGGCTGGCCCTGGGCATACGCCAGCATGTTCAAAGCGGCCACGCGTGCCTGCTCGGCCGCATTGGGCTGGATGGCGCTGACGATGGTCTTTCCCGACACCTTGTCAAAGGCCTCAGCGCAATCACCCGCCGCAAACACGCCGGGCACATTGGTCTGCAGGTGCTCGTCGGTGAGCACACCCAGCAGGCAGGAAATGCCGGAATCCTTCAGGTAGCCAATGGCCGGGCGCACCCCGGCGGCGCTAATGACCAGGTCGGCCTCCAGCGTGTGGCCGTTGGACAGCTTCACTTGCAGGGGCTGGCCCGACGTGATGCTTTCCACCTTGGTGGAGGTGAACACCTGCACGCCCTTGCCTTGCACCCAGTCGCGGATCATGCCCCCCGCGGTAGGCCCCATCATGCGCGGCACCATGCGGTCGCCCATCTCCACCACGGTGAGCGCCACGCCGCGCGCGGCCAGCGCCTCCATGATGATGCAGCCGATAAAGCCCGCGCCCAACTGCAGCACGCGCGCTCCCTTGGTGGCACGCTGGGCAATGGCACGGGCGTCCCGCAGCGTCCAGCAGGTGTGCACACCGGGGCTGTCGATGCCGGGAATGGGCGGGTGCACCGGGTGCGAGCCGGTGGCCACCAGCAGGGTGTCGAATGCGATGGCGCGGCCATCTGCGAACACTATCTTTTTTGTAGCTGTATCAACAGATTTGACGGGGGCTACCACCCGATTTATCCGCAAATCGTCGTAGTGCGTGGCACGCTTGCGCAAGTAGGTGCCCGACTCGCCGATATTGCCCATCAGCAGGTAGGGGATGGCCATGCGCGAGTACGGTGGCTCTGGCTCATCGCCCACCAGCGTGATGCTGTCGGTGGGGGCGTGCTTGCGCAAGGTTTCTGCCGCGATCACACCCGCCGGTCCGGCGCCCAGAATGAGGTGGTGGGCCATGGATATCCCCTAGATGCCCAGCCGTGCCTTGGTGGCTGCGGTGGGGCGCCCCTCGGCATCCCAGCCCCGCACCTCGTAGTACTTGGGCAGCATGGTGGCGAGTTCGTTGAACTTGCCCTTGGCCGGACCGGTCTTGCAGGCGCCTTCGGGCGTGGTCAGGCGCGGGGGCAGGCTGTCGTCCTTGGACGTGAACCCGGCGCGGTTGTTGAACTCACGCTCCATGTTCCAGATGCGCTCGCCGATCTTGGCCAGCTCCTCCACGGTGTAGGCCTCGTCGCACGCGCCCTGCATTTGGGGCGACAGGTCCTGCAGGCCCCAGGCAAAGGTGGTGAAGATGCACAGGCCCGACGAGTCGAACGCCGCCGTGGCATCCTGGAAGGCCTTGACCAGCTCGGGCTTGCCTTGTGATTCGAGCGGGTCGGTCTTGACCGGAATGCCCAGGATTTCCGAGGCAATGGTGTAGCCGCGCAGGTGGCAGCCGCCACGGTTGGAGGTGGCGTACGCCAGGCCGATGCCCTGGATGGCGCGCCCGTCGTAGGCCGGGAATTCCTGGCCCTTGCTGGCCATGGAGAGTTCGGGGTGGCCGTACTTGGCGCACAGGCGCTTGGAACCCTGGCCAATTTCCTTGCCAAAGCCACGGCCATTGACCGTTTCCTCGGCCAGGAAGGCCAGTGCGCGCGCCGAGCCAAAGCTGGCGTCGATGCCCAGCTGCTCCTTGCTGAGCACGCCCATGCTGTACAGCTCCATCACCGCACCCACGGTGGTGCCGAAGCTGATGGGGTCGATGCCTTCCTCGTTGCACAGCATGTTCACGTACTGCAGGCATTCGAGGTCATTGACGCCATTGGCCGCGCCCAGCGCCCAGGCCGCCTCGTACTCCAGGCCGCCGCTGGCGCCGCGGTACTGGGGCTTGGTTTCGATGGTGAAGTGGCCTTCGTCCATCTTGCTGATGCGCCCGCAGGCAATGGTGCAGCCGAAGCAGGCCTGGTTGGTGACCAGGTGCTTCTTGCCGTCGGTGGCGCGCGGCGTGGCCATGGCCTCGGCGCTGATGTCCTTGGCGCCTTCAAACTGGCAGTCGATGTGGTTGCGCGTGGGCAGGCCGCCGACTTCGTTGATCACGTTCATCAGCACCTGCGTACCCATGGCTGGCAGGCCCTGGCCGGTGACGCCGTTGTCGGCCAGCACCTTCTTGGCGGTCTTGACCGCGGCCATGAAGGCCTTGGGGTCGCGCAGGTTGCCCACGCCCTTGGTGCCACGCACGGCAATGGCCTTGAGGTTCTTGCTGCCCATGACGGTGCCCACGCCCGAACGTCCGGCGGCACGGTGCAGGTCGTTGACCACGGCGGCGTAGAGCACACCGTTCTCGCCGGCCTTGCCGATGCTGGAAACGCGCGTGAGCGGGTCCTGCAGCTCTTTCTTCAGTGCGGCTTCGGTTTTCCACACGCTCTGGCCCCACAGGTGCGACGCATCGCGCAGTTCGGCCACGTCGTCGTTGACGTACAGGTAGACGGGCTTCGGGCTTTTGCCCTCGAAGATGACCATGTCCCAGCCGGCCATCTTGAACTCCGCACCCCAGTAGCCGCCCGAATTGGAGCAGGCAATGGCGCCGGTGAGCGGCCCCTTGGTGATGACGGTGTAGCGCCCGCCGGTGGAGGCCATGGTGCCGGTGAGTGGTCCGGTGGCCCAGATGATCTTGTTGTCGGCACTCAGCGGGTCGACGGTGGCGGCCACTTCGTCGGTGAAGTACTTGGTGCCCAGGCCGCGCGAACCGATGTAGTCGCGCGCCCACTGCATGTTGAGCGGCTCGGACTTGACGGTGCCGGTGCTCAGATTGACACGGAGAATTTTTCCTGCCCAAGACATGTTCGTTCTCCTTAGCTTGCGGAAACTTGGTTACCCAACTTGTCGGCCCACTGTTCCATTTTGGAAAGGCCGGTCCAGTTGGCGTCGATGAAGGTGATGGCACCGGTGGGGCAGGCTTCGGCGCAGGCCGGGCTGCCATCGCACAGGTCGCATTTCTGCACCTTGCCGGTATCAACCACGTAGTTGATGGTGCCAAACGGGCATGCAATGGTGCAGACCTTGCAGCCCACACAGGTGGTCTCGTTCACCACCTTGGCCCCCGTGAGCTTGTCGACCGTGATGGCCTCCACCGGGCATGCATGCAAACACCAGGCCTCGTCGCACTGGGTGCAGGTGTAGGGCACTTTCTTGCCGGTGTGATGGAAGTCGAACACCTTGATGCGCGATTTGGCCGTAGAAAAAGTGGCATGGTTCTCAAACGAGCAGGCCATTTCGCACTGCAGGCAGCCCGTGCACTTGTCCGGGTTGATATGCAAGGTCTTTTGCATGAGGGGTCTCCTTGGGTCACGGCAAGTTATGCAACGCCGTTCCTATGAACCGGCGAACATAGGCATTGTTGGCCGGAAAACGCGCCAGGAAACCGGGGTAAACCCTAGTCAGGTATTGGGGTTCAGATTGCGCTGGTTGATACCGGTTTGGCATGGGACAGACGTGCCCAAGGTGGCGGTGTCGACGATGATCGAAGCGTTCGCTAATTCGTGCCTGGTCCGTGTTCTGACTCGGCCGGCGCATCACCGACCAATCTCGCGGCACTCTTGTTTGCGATGCCGTTGACGTGTTGCTTCAGCCGATCAGCTAATACCTTGCCCGAAGGATCCAGAGACGGCGCGAAATCGTCAATCGCACGCTGCAGTGCGGGTGCAAGCTTCGAATGAACGGACTTGGCAAGATCTAGCAGATAGTTCGGCTTCAGCCCTGTCTCTTCAGCCATGGCTTGCACGTGCCACTTTGTGATCCTGCCAGGTACGTCTTCACCACCCACGCGAAATGCGAAATGACTGGACAAGCCGGGATATAGCCTGGTGTCCATCAGGTCGTAGAAAGGCGTAAGCCGTGCGCCTTGACCAGGCGCCTGATAGAGCGACAGGTTCTTGGCGTGACTGTCGTTGTTGCCGGTGTAGAGGTTGAAGAAGATCAGTAGTGTCCCAACGTTTTTCAGAGGAGCACCAGCTGTTGAGGCTGGAAATTCGGATCTGAATTGGTTGAGGGTGGCGCAAGTAGTTGATTTATCGGGGTTTGCTCAAACATGGTCAGGCTCAGGATTTGTAGGATTTCGTAGAGGCTGTGATGGTCCAGATGCAGGCGTTTCTTTGCAATGGCGATCAGTACATAGGTGCACACCGCAATCCAGATTTGCGTCTTCACTGCGTTCTCGCTGGTTCCCAGGAACGCCTTGATGCGCAGGTGCTGCTTGATCCATTTGAAGAACAACTCGACTTTCCAGCGTTGTCTGTACAGGTCTGCAATCAGCCTCGGGTTTCAGGGCAAAGTTGTTGGTCAAAAACGTGATGCGCTTTCCCGATTCGTCCTTGACTACGACCCGGCGCAAAGCCGCCGGATAGTCCTTGCTGGAATAGAACACCGTGAGCACACCAATCTGATCGCAGAAGACCGACGTGGCGCCGCGGTCCACGGGATTGGAATAACGCCGCCTGAACTGGGTATTGCTCTTGGCTCGCGTCACGAAGAAGGCCTGCGCCTGATGAATGACGTGCAACCTGTTGAAGTCCAGATAGCCCCTGTCCATCAGGTAGAAGGCCCCTGCTTCGATCAACAGATCGTCCAGCACATTGACCTCGTGGGTTTTGCCATCGGTGATGTGAATGAAGCTGGGGATGGAGCCATGCAGGTCCAACAGGGTGTGCAGCTTCACGGCAGCCTTGGTGGAGCGAAACGGTGCCCAGGGATGCAGCGACAGGCACAGGTCGATGGTGGTGGCATCGAACGCGTAAACCGTCGCATCCAAATCGATGCCCAAAGGCTCTTGCGCGAGCACAGCGGCCTGGCCATGGCAATCAAATGCTGCGCGAAGTCCGCGTAAATCTGCCATGGCCGTGGCGTTCGCGTTGGCCAGCGTGTTGCGCGAAATGGTCTGACAACGAAAGCCCATGTGGTACAGCCGATTGGCTTGCGCACGCAGATTGACTTCGATGTCGCGCAAGGACTCCCGGTAGGTCAGCTGCGCAAAAGGCCATGGCGAAGAACTGGTCCAGGCACGAGAAGTCCTTGACCTTGTGGTCGCCGCGATGCTTGGCTACGCAGCGGCGAAAGGTGCTCAAGGGCAGATAGGCCATGAGCTGAGAGAACACGAGCTTGCCTTGGTGCATACCGGCCCTTCGCGCATTCGCGCAAAAGGCCATAAGTCTGACGCTCGACGTCCAAATCGAGACCAGACTGAAAGACCAAATTCTGCAAGCAAATCATTAACTTACAAGACCCCGATGTGAGAACGTTGGGACACTACTGGAAGAAGATCCACTCGTAGAAACGCTTGAGGTCCACCGCCGGCTTGGTGCTGTATTGCCTAATCAGCGCTGCACACTGGGCGATACCCGGTCCGCCCTCCACCTCGTACTTCTTGCTGGACACGGTACCGCTGAGTTGGCAGAAGTCATACTGGGTCAACCGAGTGACGCTATGGTTTGGCCCAGGAACCCGATCAAAGCGCTTCACGATGCATGCTCTGGAAACCGGCTCAAAGAAGACCTCGGCGGCACCGAGCCCGCAATACGTGACCGTGCGCATCATGATGGCTTCGTTCACGGCTGAATTCCAGACTTGCCCGAAGCCGCGGATGTTGGGCTTGGCGATCCAGGTGCTCGGCGTCGTGCCCAAAGGGAGCATGGGATTGCCTGCACTGTCGATGCTAATCATCATCTTGACCTGCGCACCCGACAGAGAGATGCGGCCACCGCGCGGCGCCCTCATTGTCTGTCCGTGCTGGCCACCAGAAAAATAGTCGGCGACGTATTGCCAGGACACAGCTTCGTGGGCGGCTGCTTCCGGTTGGTTCCCGGTCGGCAGGATGGTCAAGCCACCGGCCGTGTCACCGGCGACCGCCAGCAGCAAACCAAACGTGGTGGAAGATTGGGTCTCTTTGCTCAGCAGTTCCCGCAGGATGCCCTCAGGCAGCAGGTTTTCGAAGATGGCCTCAATCTCCGGGGTTGCGATCCGGCCTTCCTGCAGCGGTGTGTTGACCAGCGGGTAGGCCTGCGCGCTCTGCAGCCACTCCTTGGCGTACTCAAACGACAGCGGCTCGGTGTCAAAAAGGGAGCCAATGAGGCAGTCCCCGTCGAACACGTTCAACACTGTGGGGCGGTCCATCATCGCTCACCTTTTTTTCTGACCACCAGCTCCAGGCCCAGTAGACCCATGAGGGCCATGACCTTCTGCAATTGAACCGTGGGTTTACCGTTTTCGATGTCGACAATGATTCGGTTGCCGGTAGCACCCAGGCCCGCCACATCCAGCTGGGTCAACGATTGGTCTTTCCGGACCCGCCTGATGATTGCGCCCAGCTCCGCTGGCGACTTGACGGGAACTTCATTAAAACTACCGATCGGTAATGAGTTGGGCATTCGACCCTCCGATATCAGAGTTATTACTTGTCGGTAATTTTTATATCCTCCGAAGTGCTTTGCAAGCAAAAAATTACCTTTAGGTAATTTCGCCACACCTTGCTAGAGTGTGCTTGCGCGGCGCAGGGTATCCACCACCGGGCGGCGCAGTACGTCGCGCAGCCCCCACCAGCCTGCCAGCAGGGCCAGCACCGCACCAGCGACGGCGCCCAGCACCGGCACCCACGGGGACACCCGCCATTCGAACTCGAACACGAAGCGCGCCATAGCCCAGCCCACTGCCGACGCAGCCAGCGCCGCCAAGCCCCCCGCCAGTAACCCAACGCCCGCCAGTTCGGCACGCTGCACCTGGCGCAAGAGCCGACTTTGTGCCCCCACCGCGCGCATGATGGCGAACTCGCGCGCGCGCTCCTCGCGCGTGGCGGTAACCGCGGCAAACAGCACCACCAAACCGGCGGCCAGCGTGAAGCCAAACAAGAATTCCACCGCCTGCACCACCTGGTCGAGCACGCGCTGTACCTGGGCCACGGTGGTGGTCATGTCCACGTTGGTGATGTTGGGAAACTGCCGCACCAGGGCGTTGTCAAATCCCTTCACGGTCGGGGCCTTGAACGCGGCCATGTAGGTGGTGGGCATGTTGTCCATGCGCGATACAGGGTAGATCACAAAGAAGTTGGCGCGCATGGAGCCCCAGTCCACCTTGCGCAGCGAGGTGATGCGCGCTTCGCTTTGCATGCCACCCACGTCAAAGCGCAGCACATCGCCCAAGTTCAGGCGCAGCGACTGCGCAATGCCCGCTTCCACGCTCACGGTGCCGGGCTCTTCGTCTACCCATTTTCCCGCCAGCACCACGTTCTTGGGGGGCAGGCTGGCGTTGTGCGACACATTGAATTCGCGATCCACCAGGCGCTTGGCGCGATCGTCGTCGTAGTCGTCCGGGGAAATCGCACGGCCATTGACCGCGACCAGGCGGCCCCGGATCATGGGATACCAGTCGTACTGGCGCACACCGGCTTGGGCCAGGCTTTGCTGAAACGCGCTGGCCTGGTCGGGCATGACGTTGATGACGAAGCGATTCGGTGCATCCGGCGGGGTCGCCATGCGCCAGCTGCGAATCAGATCGGTGCGCAGCAGCACCAGCAACACCAGCGCCAGCAAGCCCACTGCGAGCGCACTGACCTGCACCACCGCATAGGCCGGACGGGCAGCCACCTGGCGCGTGGCCAGCACCATCCAGCGCGGCGCGGTGGTTTCGTTCACGGTGGCCCGCAGCACACGCACGGCAATCCAGCTCAGCGCCGCAAAGACGCCCACCGCAGCACCAAAGCCACCTACGGCGATCAGGCCCAGTCGACGATCGGCCGCCACCACCAGCAGCAATGCGGCAAATCCCGCCACGCCCAGCAACAGCACGCCCAGCGAGGTGGGTTTGAGGTTGCCCACATCGCGCCGGATTACGCGCAGGGGCGGAACCCGCGCCAGCTGCAGCACCGGAGGCAGCCCGAACGCCATCAGCAGGGTCAGGCCCATACCCAGCCCCAAACCCAGCGGCAGCAGGCCCGGTGCGGGCAGGTCGGTTTCGACCAGGCCTGCCAGCAGCCGCACAAATACAAAGTGCACGGCAAAGCCCAGCAAGACGCCCAGCAAACTGGCTACGCCACCAGCCAAGGCAAACTCCAGGGTGTAGCTGGCGGCAATGCTGCGCTGGCGCAAGCCCAGCACGCGCAGCATGGCGCAATCATCCAGGTGGCGCGCGGCAAACGCGCGAGCCGCCAGGGCCACCGCCACGGCGCTAAGCAGGGCCGCCAGCAGGGCCACCAGGCTCAGGAACTTCTCGGCGCGCTCCAGGGTTTGCGTCATTTCCGGGCGCCCCCCCAGCATGGATTCCAGCCGCACACCGCGCAAGGCCTGGGCGCCTGTTTGCTTGATGCGCGCATCGGCCCAGTCGGTAAACGCCTTTACCTGCGCGTCAGTACCGGCCACGGCCATGCGGTAGGTCAGGCGGCTGGCCGGTTGCACCAGTGCCGTGGCGGCCAGGTCGGGCGCCCCCAGCATCACCCGCGGGGCAAAGTTCATGAAGCCCGCACCACGGTCGGGCTCGACCGTCAGTACCGCCGCAATGGACAACTGTGCATCGCCCAGCAGCAAGGCATCGCCCACCTGCAAATCCAGTGACTCCAGCAAGGCGGCGTCCACCCACACCGTGCCGGGTGCGGGAATGCCTTCGGCCACACGGTCTGGGCTGTCGGGTGCAGGAGCCACGCGCAAACGCCCGCGCAGGGGGTAGCCGCCATCCACCACTTTGAGCGCCACCAGCTTGGCGGTGCCGCCACGCGCTTCGGGTGCGCGCGCCATGGTGGGGAAATTGATATTGGTGGACGTCTGCAAACCCAGCGCGCGCGCGCGTTCCTCGAACCCGGCGGGCGTGGGGTTGTCGCTGACCACCACCGCATCGCCACCGAGCAGCTGGCGTGCATCGCGCTGCAAGCCGCCCTTGAGGCGATCGGCAAAGAACCCCACCGCCGTTACGGCAGCAACGGCCAGGGTAACGGCCACCATCAGCAAGCGCAGCTCGCCTGAACGCAGGTCGCGCCAAAGAGTGCGCCAACCCAGCGCCCAGAAAGAAATGCTTTGCATGGCGCTACCTTAGCGCAGTCACAGGGTCCCTTGGTGCCCAGGGGTCTTGACCGGAGGCTGCGCGCGCGCCCGCCAGCACGGGCTGTAGCTCCAACCGCTCTGGTGCCGTAAAGCACAGAAAGCGCCGGTGCGTGGCACGGCCGATGGCACACAGCCCCAGGCGTTCGGCCACGGACAGCCCCATCTCGGTAATGCCGCTGCGCGACACCACGATGGGTACGCCCATATGCGCCGACTTGATCACCATTTCACTGGTCAGGCGCCCGGTGGTGTAAAGCACCTTGTCGCCCCCATCCACGCCGTGCAGGCCCATCCAGCCGGCAATGGTGTCCACGGCGTTGTGGCGTCCCACGTCCTCCACAAACACCAGCAGCTTGGCTCCGTGGAACAGGGCGCAACCGTGCACCGACCCGGCTTGCTTGTAGATGCTGTCCTGCACGCGGATGCAGTCGACAAGGGCGTAGAGCTCGCGCTGGTGCAATCGCGATGCCGGGAGTTGGATGCGATCGACCGCGTCCATGGCGCTGGCGAACACGCTGCCCTGGCCGCAGCCGGTGGTAATGACGCGCTGCGCCATGCGCTCGGCCAGGTCGGCAATGCCGCTGCGGGTCTTGACCGCTGCCGCACCGGTATCCCAGTCGACGGTAATCGACTCGACATCGCCCACCGATTGCACCAAGCGCTGGTTGCGCAGATAGCCCATCACCAGCAGCTCGGGCTGCATGCCCAGCGTCATGAGGGTGACGACCTCGCGCTTGTCTACGTACACCGTCAGCGCCCGCTCGCACGGGATGGTGCTGGGCACCGTCTCGCCCCAGGCGTTCACCGCGCTGACACACCGGGTTAGCGGCGCACAGGCGCTGCTCAGCCGGGGCAGGCGCGCGTCGACGGTTACGTCGCCCTCCCGCAAGGCCGCGGTGGGGCTGTGTGTCACGTGCTCTTGCTGATGGAGATCGTGGGGAACTTGCTGGAGAAGTCTTTGTTGCGCGCCGCAATCGACACTGCCACCTGGCGCGCCACGGCCTTGTAGAGGGCGGCAATCTCGCCGTCCGGATCGGCCACCACGGTGGGCTGACCGCCGTCGGCCTGCACGCGAATCTGCATGTTCAAGGGCAGAGCGCCCAGGTAATCCATCTGGTACTCGGCGGCCATCTTCTTGCCCCCTTCGGCGCCAAAGATGTGCTCGACATGTCCGCAGTTGCTGCACACATGCACGGCCATGTTTTCCACGATACCCAGAATCGGCACGCCCACTTTCTCAAACATCTTGATGCCTTTCTTGGCATCGAGCAGAGCAATGTCCTGCGGCGTGGTGACGACGACCGCGCCGGTCATGGGCACGCGCTGCGACAGCGTGAGCTGAATGTCGCCCGTGCCGGGAGGCATGTCCACCACCAGGTAGTCCAGATCCTTCCAGTTGGTCTGGCGCAGCAGTTGGTCCAGCGCCTGCGTGGCCATGGGGCCGCGCCAGATCATGGCCTCGTCTTGCGCGACCAGGAAGCCGATGGACATGACCTGCACGCCGTAGTTCTCCAGCGGCTCCATGGTCTGGCCGTCCTGGCTTTCGGGGCGGCCTTCGATGCCCATCATCATGGGCAGGCTCGGGCCGTAGATGTCGGCATCCAGCAGGCCCACGCGTGCGCCTTCTGCCGCCAATGCCAGGGCCAGGTTGACGGCGGTGGTGCTCTTGCCCACACCACCCTTGCCCGAGGCCACGGCCACAATATTCTTCACGCCCGGCAGCAATTGCACGCCGCGCTGCACCGCGTGGGCGACGATCTTGCTCTGAATGTTGGCCGACACGTTGCCCACGCCGGGCACCGTCTTGGCGGCAGCTACCAGCAGCTTGCGCAGTTCGGGAATCCAGCTCTTTGCCGGGTAACCCAGCTCCACGTCGAAGGCGACGTCATTGTCCGATACGGTCACGTTACGCAAGCATTTGGTGGAAACCAAATCCTTGCCAGTGTGCGGATCCACAACGGCCTGCAACGCGTCGGTTACGGCCTGCACAGTCACGGTCATTCCAAGTTCTCCTATAGTGGCCATAGTCTAGCGGCCCCACCCTGCCGGGTTGCCAAAGCCCTACTGGAAGCAGGTGGATGCGGGTTTTCCCGCGTCGGATTCGCACCACCGCCGCGTTTACAGCAGCTTGCAGCCATCCCCATAATGACTGCATGACCGAAGCTGCCGTACATGCGCGCCCTACCGGCCTGTTGTTGACGGGTGGTGGCGCCCGTGCGGCCTACCAGGTGGGCGTGCTGGAGGCCATAGCCGACATTCGCCTGGCCTGCGGGCAGGGCGAGGCACCGAACCCTTTCCCCATCATCACCGGGACATCGGCAGGCGCCATCAACGCTGCGGCACTGGCCTGCGGCGCGGACCGGTTTGACGCTACGGTGCGCCAGATCGCGCAGGTATGGCGCAATTTCCACGCCGACCAGGTGTACCGTGCCGACCATTTCGCCATGCTGCGCTCGGGCGCCAAATGGCTCACGTTGCTGTCATTGGGGTGGGTGCTGGCACGTTGGCGCAGGGTCAAGCCCCGCTCGCTGCTGGAAAACGCCCCGCTGGCCGACTTGCTCAAGCGCATGGTGCCCATGGAGCGCCTGCCGGAATTGATTCGCAGCGGACACATCCAGGCGCTGGCGGTTACCGCATCAAGCTACAGCTCGGGCGAGCATGTCACCTTCTTCGAGGGCGATCCGCGCCTGCAACCCTGGGTGCGCAGCCAGCGCATATCGGTGCGCGACCACATCACACACGCACACCTGCTGGCGTCCAGCGCCATCCCCTTCGTCTTTCCGGCCACACAGTTGCGCATCAATGGCCATGACGAGTATTTTGGCGACGGCTCCATGCGCCAGACCGCCCCCGTCTCACCAGCCATCCACCTGGGCTCGGAACGCGTGCTGGTGGTAGGTGCCGGGCGCATGCACGAACCCAAGAACGACACCGGCATGCCCATCAGCTACGCCTACCCCAGCATTGCGCAGATTGCGGGCCATGCGCTGTCCAACATCTTTCTGGATGCACTGGCCGTGGACATCGAGCGCGCCCGGCGCATCAACCACACCATGACCCTGGTGCCCGAAGCTCTGCGCCAATCCAGCGCATTGCGCCCGCTGGATCTGCTGGTGATTTCCCCCAGCGAGCGACTCGACGCCATTGCCGCGCGCCATGTCGGCGACCTGCCTCACGCCGTGCGGACCATGCTGGGCGGCGTGGGTGTGTCCTCGCGCGCAGCCGATATCAAAGGCTCGGCGCTGGCCAGCTACCTGCTGTTCGAGAAGGGCTACACCAACGAACTGATGGATCTGGGCTACGCCGACACGCAGCGCCAGCGCGCCGAGGTGTGCAAGTTCTTTGGCTGGTGCGATCCCGAACACGACCCCGCCAAACAACCCGAACCCCGCTCCGAGCGACGCCAGGACCCGCTGCGTGTGCGGTGAAATTAGCGCTTAGCCCCCGTATTTGCTAGTTTTTTAGCTATCTTTTTTTAAGCATTCTTGAGATAGCTGTCTCCCGATACGACTGCTTTGCCAGTTTGGCTTTCGAATTGATTGCATGCCTGACCAGCAATACGCCCAACCTGTGACCTAAACAGAGCCCCGCCCATATTTCAGGTATCGCCGAGCACTGCTTCCGGGCGATGCTCGACCGGTAGCAATCAATCGCCGGTTCAAAATGTTTCAATCCGCGCCCATGGCCGCGTCATAGCTGTTTCAATCCGCGCCCGGCATTGCTGCCGGGCGATGCGGGCGGGTCTTTGGTGGACCAGTACGGCGACGGTAGTTTCAATCCGCGCCCGGCATTGCTGCCGGGCGATGCCTGTACCTGCTCTGGCTCTTCTTCTTGGCCTGCATGTTTCAATCCGCGCCCGGCATTGCTGCCGGGCGATGCGAAGCAGGCGACCGGATTAGCTCGCCCAACTCGTGTTTCAATCCGCGCCCGGCATTGCTGCCGGGCGATGCCGGGGAGTCAGTGGCAACCGATTGACAGTGCACCGTTTCAATCCGCGCCCGGCATTGCTGCCGGGCGATGCGACCGCTGCCTTCGCTTCTTCGTTGGGGAACTTGGTGTTTCAATCCGCGCCCGGCATTGCTGCCGGGCGATGCCACGCCCAATGCTTCATGCCGCGCGAATTTGAAGGTTTCAATCCGCGCCCGGCATTGCTGCCGGGCGATGCGCCACCGCTTCCGGTAACTCCGGTTCTGTGTTCCCGTTTCAATCCGCGCCCGGCATTGCTGCCGGGCGATGCTTGGACACGTCAAATGCTTTTGCTTCCTCTTCTGTGTTTCAATCCGCGCCCGGCATTGCTGCCGGGCGATGCTTTTTGACTCTTGAGATTGCTCACAAATCCCAAGCGTTTCAATCCGCGCCCGGCATTGCTGCCGGGCGATGCCTAACCCACGGGGCTTCGGCCCCACAACCCATTGTTTCAATCCGCGCCCGGCATTGCTGCCGGGCGATGCTCTTTGGGACCAGTGGCTTCGTCACGGTCACGCTGTTTCAATCCGCGCCCGGCATTGCTGCCGGGCGATGCGCTCACCCCTCATCAATGCGCGGATTGCCTCAGCGTTTCAATCCGCGCCCGGCATTGCTGCCGGGCGATGCCTTCTTCCTTTGTGCGGAAAACACCTGCAATGGTGTTTCAATCCGCGCCCGGCATTGCTGCCGGGCGATGCTTGCAACGCCTGAGAACCTGTACCAGTCTGCCAAGTTTCAATCCGCGCCCGGCATTGCTGCCGGGCGATGCTCAGTTGAACGATCTTTACCAAGTCATTCGTACTGTTTCAATCCGCGCCCGGCATTGCTGCCGGGCGATGCATGGTTTGTCTGTGAATGCACCGGGGGCGCATTGGTTTCAATCCGCGCCCGGCATTGCTGCCGGGCGATGCCCAGTTGGAGGGGGCATTTAACCCTTTGAATTGGGTTTCAATCCGCGCCCGGCATTGCTGCCGGGCGATGCCGGGCGACCCGGTGCCAAAAAAGACGTTCTGCGAAGTTTCAATCCGCGCCCGGCATTGCTGCCGGGCGATGCGTTTCGATTTCTTCCTGTTGACACAGCACCCGATGTTTCAATCCGCGCCCGGCATTGCTGCCGGGCGATGCCTTGTCGATTCTGTTTTTGACCCCCGCTCTACAGGTTTCAATCCGCGCCCGGCATTGCTGCCGGGCGATGCTATTGCTTGTTGCCCGGTTGATGGCAGCCTCGTTGTTTCAATCCGCGCCCGGCATTGCTGCCGGGCGATGCTCGTATTTTGTGAGTGCAGACGAGCCGTTTTGAGCGTTTCAATCCGCGCCCGGCATTGCTGCCGGGCGATGCCAACGCTTGACGCCGTATCCCCGCCACGAAAGGTGTTTCAATCCGCGCCCGGCATTGCTGCCGGGCGATGCCAGCCATCAGTGTCCGCATCGGTGTTGCCTGGATGTTTCAATCCGCGCCCGGCATTGCTGCCGGGCGATGCTGCACAGCTTCTGAATAGCGTCCTTTTGCGCTGTGTTTCAATCCGCGCCCGGCATTGCTGCCGGGCGATGCTCAAACGCGCCCATTAGTAGGCTCCACCATCGAGGTTTCAATCCGCGCCCGGCATTGCTGCCGGGCGATGCAGGGCCGGACCAACCCAGGCTGTAGCTCCAAGAATGTTTCAATCCGCGCCCGGCATTGCTGCCGGGCGATGCTTTCACGGTAAGTGGCTCCAAGTGTCTCGCTGGAGTTTCAATCCGCGCCCGGCATTGCTGCCGGGCGATGCTGGATTCCGAAGCGTCGGTGATCTCGATATTGCTGTTTCAATCCGCGCCCGGCATTGCTGCCGGGCGATGCGGACCCTCCAGCGGGATGATCTGACGGCATAGAGGTTTCAATCCGCGCCCGGCATTGCTGCCGGGCGATGCAGGAAGAGTCTGGGATGGCTGGGCCTGCCGCAATGTTTCAATCCGCGCCCGGCATTGCTGCCGGGCGATGCCCGGATTCAGGGTCGGTGTTCCAGGTATCAACTGGTTTCAATCCGCGCCCGGCATTGCTGCCGGGCGATGCGGCCACCTTCGGGTGGCTTTTTTATTTCAACTAGCGTTTCAATCCGCGCCCGGCATTGCTGCCGGGCGATGCTTTGGCGCAGGCGGGTCAAAGCCACGAGGGAGGTGTTTCAATCCGCGCCCGGCATTGCTGCCGGGCGATGCAGACAAGAGTCAAGAGTACGCATTCAAAGATCGAGTTTCAATCCGCGCCCGGCATTGCTGCCGGGCGATGCTTATTGCAAGGGCTTTCTAATTTATTTTTTAGGTGTTTCAATCCGCGCCCGGCATTGCTGCCGGGCGATGCCTTGGCCTGTTGTGGGCGAGCGGATACCGCGCCGCGTTTCAATCCGCGCCCGGCATTGCTGCCGGGCGATGCCTTGCAGGATGTTCAATCCGCCCTGCTCAACAACGTTTCAATCCGCGCCCGGCATTGCTGCCGGGCGATGCCGACCCCGCAGGGCGACTGAGCGACCCCGAGCGCGTTTCAATCCGCGCCCGGCATTGCTGCCGGGCGATGCCCCAGCGCCGCCAACAATACAAGCAGACCCATTTAGTTTCAATCCGCGCCCGGCATTGCTGCCGGGCGATGCCCGATAAACAGCAACAACAGTAGCGCTAAGCGGTGTTTCAATCCGCGCCCGGCATTGCTGCCGGGCGATGCCGAGTGAATGCGCGTCTGCTGCGTCTTTGGCATCGTTTCAATCCGCGCCCGGCATTGCTGCCGGGCGATGCCACTTGAACCTCTTGTGTGCGCAGAGTTAGGTCGGTTTCAATCCGCGCCCGGCATTGCTGCCGGGCGATGCCCCGATACGTTGTCCACCAGCATCTGCTGCAACTTGTTTCAATCCGCGCCCGGCATTGCTGCCGGGCGATGCTGCAAGCCAGTGCGTAAAACGCACAAATCAGCCTGTTTCAATCCGCGCCCGGCATTGCTGCCGGGCGATGCGCTTTGCATGCAACACATTGCCGTCGCTGGACATTTTCTCCACTCCGCGCGAACCACGATGGGTACTACTCTCCGAAAGATCAGCCACAACAGCCAAACTAGAAAAAACCATTGAAAAACAATACTTTGCAAAGCGCGCGAACCTCTAAAGGCATAGAGACTGCACTTGAGGTTCGCGGCCAAACATTACCACAGGCGATTTGCGAAAACGCACCGCTATTCGAATGCATGCACATTTGCACAAGGCTCACAGGATGAGTGGACTGTCAAAATCGATCGCCCTGAACGTTCCATGTTCAATGACCTCAAGCCCACGGGTTCCAGGAATGCGATACAAGCGCAGGCAATCCATGGTGGGGTCGATCTCTGCCAATAGCTCGCGCTCCAGGGTTTCAAACTTGGCCACGTCGAGCTGGCATTCAAACACTGACTTCTGAACCCGCTGCCCACTGCTTTCGCACACCCGCGCAACGCGGCGCAGGCGACGACGGCCAGCCTTGGTTTCAGTGTTCACGTCATAGCAAACCAGTATCAGCATGGTGAGTACCAGTCACTTCACCACAAATGGCACATATCGTGCGCCGTCTTCGCGCAGGGCGCGTGCTATCAGCCGCGCCTGCACCAACGGCACCAACCCTAGTGGCACAGACTGTGCAAGTAGAGGGTGGTTGATCTCATCCTTCTTGCGCTCTTGATAGGCCACGACTACCGTCTTGCGGGCATCTGGCTCCAGCGATACGCCACCGCCTTCGCGGAGCACAAAATCATCTACCTTTAGTTGCCCACGGTTGATAAGGCTCAGCGCCAACCGGTCTGCCCAGGGACGAAATTCTTCCATCAAGTCCAATGCCAGAGCGGCACGGCCTGGACGTAAGGCATGCAAGAAGCCCACCTGCGGATCCAGCCCAGCGACTTCCAAGGCACTACGACAGTCGTTCATCCACAGAGCATACAAAAATGACAGCATGGCGTTGAAGCGGTCCCGCGGTGGGCGTCGCGTGCGACCATCCATGGCGAAGTGAGTTCGTTGATCGGCCCGCACCAGCAGATTCAAACCGTCAAAGTATTGGCGTGCAGCCTCGCCCTCTACGCCGCGCAGACTGTCTAGGTTGGCTACGCCGGGCAGTGCGCGCAGGCTGGCAGCCAGATCATCGGTCAATCGGCTCAGTGTTTTGGCTTCGTCTTCGGACTTGGCCTCACGGGCCCCGCGTTGCAAGACCTGCCGAGTGTTCTTGATTTTTCCCGCCACACATGCGCGGGCCATATCCAGCGTGAAGGCAGGGTCTGACGCGCGCTGAAACTGAGCCTGACGCAGCAGCACGTTGCCGCTGACGGCGCCTTCCAACCGCGCTTTGAAGCGGCCATTGTCATCCAGCAGCACCAACGCGATACTGCTTTCAGCTAGCCGGTGCATGAGTGGAGCCGACAGTTGGATGTGCCCAAAACATACCACGGCGCTCAGGTGGTGCAGGGGCACGCGCAGCCGGGTTTCGCGCTCCACCTCGACGCGCAGGGTGTCGTTGTCCAGGCGCAGGTAGGACTCCGGCGTGGTTACGTAGAGAGTGTTGAGGAGTTGCATGGGAGGCGTTTCAGCTCAACAGGCTATGTGTCGGGGTCAAACAAGGCGGCCCTGGCAGCTTTCAGGCCTGCGTGGGTGGCTTGGGGCTGGCAGCGCTCCTGCAAGGAACAGGCTTTGCAACGTCTGGCAGCCTGTTCGCCAACCAAGGACGGTGGCAGCGCGCCGCCAACCAGCATGTGGCGAATGGCCTGCACGGTCTGCGCCACGTCAGCTTTCAACTGCGCAGTAATGGGCACCACCCGGCGGCGTTTGGATGTTGCGTAGTACAGCGCCCCCTCGTTAACAGGCTTGCCCGTCATGGCCTCCAGGCACATGGCTTGCGCGGCAAGCTGAATGTCGTCACAGACGGCGATGTCGGCCGCCTTGTTGCGGCTGCCGTGCTTGTATTCCACGGGGTTAGGCACACCGCCAGCCAAGAACTCCACCACGTCTGACTTGCCAATCAACCCCAGTGCGTCATGCCACAGCGGCAAGGCACGCTCTATGCGCACGCCCTTGGCGGTTTCAACCCCGGGCTGATCCGCCTTGGCATGCACCGCTTGGCCACGCAGGGTGTACACGTTGTCATCAAACACCTGCTCCAGATGGATCAGGCCGCACTGGCGCGGACAGTAGCACCAGTGCTGCAGGGCAGACAAGGGGATTTGCTCCGGCATTTCCATGGTTATCTATGCCGTTTGCGCTTGTCTAGTCTGCGCTACCAGCTATCTTTTTTGGAGTATTCGGCAAGAAACTATCGCCTGACACCACCGACTTGCCTGTCTGGCTTTCCAATTGATTGCGCGCGTGCCGGGCAATACGCCCACCCGCTTGGGCCGCAGTTTTGTTCTCTGCCATGCCGGTGGCGTCCACACTCTCGGCAATCTGCCGGGTAGACAGCTCGGCCAGCGCGGTAAAGATCAGCTCGGCCTCGCTCATGTGGTCGCGCAGGTTGTGGCTGGTAAGGCCCTTCATGTCCTTGTGTTCTTTGACACTGACACCTGACCATTCCTGGTGAATGATGTTGGTGAGGATGGCGAACTCGCTGCCCTGCTTGATGTCGTGCGCGCTCCAGTAGTCGGTGAGCTTGTTGCGCGTTTCCTGCCCGGTCATGCGCTGCTGAATCCACTTGTCGCTGCGGCCATGCTGCTGCCAGGTCTGGCGCGCACGGTCGAGCGACAGGGCTGGGTCGGCCAGCTCCTGCATGCGCTCGTAACCCACCTTGGCCAGCCAGAGCTTGATGGGCTCGGCCTTGGGACTGGGCACGGATTGCACCAGGCGCAGCAGGGTTTCGGCGGTGGCGCAGTCGGTGAGGCGCTGCTTGCCGTCGGCAGCGGCCATTTTCAACTGGTGACAGCTTGTCACCAGTTGACTGCCTTCGTTGGCGAGCCGCCGTTTGAGCTGATTCCAGTACTTTCGTGCGGTCAGGCCATCCGCCTGCTGCGTGAGCACCTGCACCACATCAATCACCGAAAACCACCAGGTTTCCGTGGCCTCGTCATACACGCGGCGAATGGTTTGGCCGTCGAAGTCGGTTGGCAGGACTTTCATGTTCGCCCCGATCAGCAGCGCCGGGTCAAGGTCACACCGGGCGCAGGCTGAACGGACTGCCCCACGGCCAGACTCTGCCCATCAAATGCCACCGCATACGCGTCGAAACTTCGGGCTATGTCGCCTGCAGCCTTGGGCTCCACCTTGAGCCGGTCAAACAGCGCGTGGGCCGGGGCGTTGCCGAGTTCGCTGTCGTGCTTGAATACATACAGACCACGGGTGGACATTTCGCCACGCGCGGCAGAGCGGTCGTGCTCAAACATTTGCGCCAGCGCCTGCAACACCAACTCCAGGTCGTCTTCACCAAAGCCGGTCTGTTTGGCCAGGAAGGACGACACAAAGCCGTGGGCCACGTACACACCATAAGGCACGGTGTGCTTGCGGCCCATGGTGCGGTTGTCGCCCTGCTGTTTTTCCGCTTCGCCTTCGGTGGCGACGGCCATGCGGGTAATGGAGTGTTCCAGCGCCACAATGGGTTCCACGGAGCGCGCGAAAGTGAGCTGTACCGGGCCACGCACCTGGCCGCAATTCACCCCGGTGGACATGACCGCGCCAAAGGTGCGCACGTCAAAGAAGTTTTGGCACATCCACTTGCGGGCTTGACCTACCTCGTCCGCGCTGCCTTTGCGCTTGTCCTTCGCAGGCTTTTTTCTCTTGGCGTCAGTTGCTTCTGTTTCTGTAGCATCCTGCGCTTGTTCCTCCTGGGCTACGGCCAAATTCAGCGCTGAATAGGCACGCTGGTTCTGCTGGTTCAGGATGGCTTTTTCCCGCACATAGATTTCAAAGCGCTTTTCGCCCTCCACGGGTTCACGTTCGTGTTGCTCTTTGACCAGGCCCACAAAGTTGCGCACCTTGCGTTTGAGGGATACATCGGTCACCAAGCCGTGGCCGGACTCAGCATCCAGGCGCGGCATGTTGCCTGCGTCGGGGTCGCCATTGGGGTTACCGTCCTTCACATCAAAGATGAGAACAAAGTCGTAGCGGTTGGAGAGTGCTTGGGGGGTGCTCATGCTGGGGTTCCTTCCTTGGATGCAGTTGTGGTGATGGATTCGTCGGACTTTTTAGCAAAGAAGTCTTGCCGCTGGTGGTAGTAGCCGAGTGCAAAGCGGCCTTGGTCTGCAAGCGGCAAATGTTTGGGGAAGTCGGTCACGGGGCCAAGCACCTCGCCCAGCAATTTCTCGAACGTCGTCACGCGCCCTGCGGTGAGCTTTTTGAGGTGGGCATTTTTCAGACGCAGCAAGGTGGTGAACACCGCCACCGGCGTGCTGGAGGCCGCGCCGTAGTAGCGATCACGAATGGTGGCATTGAGCCCTGGGCTGGCTTCCTCCTGGATTTTCTCCAACACGGCAAAGAGCCGCCCCAGACGATAGGCCGGATTGAGGTTGCTGATATCAAGCATGGGCGAAAACTCCTGTTCTAGGGATGGATTGGACGAGGAAAGTTGGGCGTGGCGCATCTGGCGGTTGAGGCAGGCTTTGATGGCTGCAGCCCGCAGGTAGTTGACGTTTTGCTCGGCACGACAGCGGCCCACCGCTGCGTTGAGCCACAGACTGGGGTAAGGCGAATTAACCCCGGCAATAATGGAATCCATGATGGTGCCCCCCAGATTGGGCGGAATGTTGTCGGCCTTGTTCTGCAAAGACACGGCAGTCAACAAGCGAAACAGCGATGGGTACTGCGGATCATGCGGACCACGCATCAGCGACAGGTCTTCAAAGTGCTGGGCGATGCGTTGGCCCAGCTCGCCCAGGGTGACGCAGTGGTAGAAGCGGACGCTGATGCGTGCCGCGTTCGGTGCCAGGCCCAGCACATAAAAACGCGTGCTTACGTCAGAAGTGCCCCATGCGCCGCTGTGCACTGCATTCAACAGAGCGTGCACGGCACGCGTGCCGCGGTCTGGGTCGTCTTTGGGTGGCTCACCAAAGATATCGACGGCGGCTGTTTCAAAGTCCGAGTCACGCTCTGCCCAGAACACGGTGGACGCATCCCCCACCTGAATGCGCTGCGGCGAGTCTTTGCGCAGCAGGTGGTTCAGCGCTGTGGTGTAGGCAAAAGCAGCGGCGCGGCTTACCGGCGCGTTTTCGCCCTGGCGATCGGTCTTGCCGTAGGACTCAAAGGCGCGGGCGTTGAAGGAAACAATGTTGGCTCCTGAAGTCTGCGCCTTCCACACTCCTTTGATGGAGGTGTGTAAACGCTCCACCGGCGCCAGCTCACCTGTAACCAGACACATGGCTAATGGCGCGTCATCACCAGCCGCTGCCTTCAGCGAAGCGCTGACCACAGCAGGGCGCTGGCAGACCAAATCCATGTCCCCATGTAGACGAAAGCTCACTATGGCGTTGCTCTCCAGCGCCTCGGCCCAGGCAGGCTGGCGCTGCAGCATGGCCAGGTCGATGCAATCCAAAAAACGCGTCACGGCTTGAATACCTGCGTCCCCTCGGGCTGCATCCGGCAAAGCTGCAATGCGGGCGCGAAACGCTGCGTGTTGCTCGGCCACTCGCTCAGGCTTGCCTTTGGTGTTTATACCCAGCACGTATTCCAGGGTGTCCCACAGCAGATTGGCAGCCACGCCAGAGGTCTTTTTGATGCCCATGGGTACACGAAACGTGTGGGCCACTTTCTTCTTACCGCTGATCTCTCGCGTATCCCGCATTTGCAGCAACTCACCGTCAGCGTTGATCTCCAGAATGAAGGGGATTTCCTTTTGTTCCAGGCCAAACATAGGCAGGCGCTGTGCCGGGTCGGGGTCATCGCACTTGCGGCGGTAGTAGTCGTTCAGGGCTTGCAAAATCATCCGCGTGCCTCCTCAAATGGGGGGACTTGCACAACGCCCTTGTCCATCTTCGCGTTGAAAAAACGCGGTTGCGGGTCGGCGGGATGGGTGAAGTCCAGGTCGTGCAGCATCCAGCCCAGCTCGCGGGTATCGCCAATGGGCGCGGCAGGAGGCGTATCGACTGTGATCAGGCGGAAGTCCGCTGCAAACTCGCGGCATCCCAGGTAGGGCTGGTTCACGCACTGCCCTTTGCTGGCGCGGCGGGTGAACATTTCGGTGTACTTCACCAAGGGCTCGGCGCAACCTGGAGCCAGCGACAAATCGGCGTGGATGCGGTAGGCCACGTCGCGCAGGAAGTAGCCTGCACGCTGCTGGCGCTCGTCTTCAATGTAGAGCCCCAACGTGCCACTGCCTGCTGCCATGGCCTGCTGCACATTGCGTGTGGACACCACGGCACTGACTTCATTGCGGCGCAAGTTGATCCACCGGATGGGCCTGAGCACCTCGATGCGTTGCACTCGCCATCGGATGGCTGGCTTCCACAGCACAGACTCAAACACGGCTCGGGCGGCGGAAGGGGTCATCACGTCATAAGAGACGCGCTCTACCTTCATCTCCGGACGGGTAAAGCAGGCGAAAGGGCCTGAGACTTCGAGGCAAAAACTAGGCATGGTTTTCCTTCAAATAGCAAAGCCACTGGGGTTGTAAACATCATCATCGGGCTTCAAGCCGAGCATGGGGTCGTAAAGATTTTCCGCATTTACTTGCACATAGAGGCCTGGCATGGGCAGCGCCAAATCGCCTTGTGCCAGCATCTGGTCCGCCACCCGTTTGTGGATGCTGACGGTGTAGCGTTGTAGCTTGCGCATCAGCCAGCGTTGCGGGCCTTCGGCGGCCAAAATGCCAAGCAGCTTTTCAATCTCCTCGCCTTGCTCTGCGTAGCGCACCACCACGGTGGCGGAGTCGGCATCGTCAATCAGGCGAAATGCTTCAGCAGCAGCGCGGAACTGCACGCTCAGGGTACGTGGATCGCTGATGCTGAGTTTTTGAACAACGCCCTTCGCATCCAGATTGACCGAGTGGTAGAACTCTTTGAAGTAGCGATCAAACAAGGCTCGGGCCAGCGGGTCATGCGCCTGACCGCGCAGGGTGGAGATGCAGGCATCGGCTCCCTTGCGCAGGTGACCGAGCGGTGGCCGCTCTGGCGGCACAAACACCACCACCCGGCCTTTGCCATCCATGCGTCCTTCGCGGTTGCAGCGGCCTGCGGCTTGGGCAATGGAATCGAGCCCGGCCAGGGCACGGTAGACCACGGGGAAGTCAATATCCACACCAGCCTCAACCAACTGAGTGCTGACCACGCGCAGGGGCCGGTGATCGCGCCCCTCGCGCTTGGCTTTCAGTCGCTCTTTGATGTGGGTGATGACATCTTTGCGGTGCGCACCGCACATCAAGGCGGACAAGTGCAAGGTGTCGGCAGGCATGAGGCGCTGCAATTCGCGAGCAGCCTTACGGGTGTTGACGATGGCCAGCACGCAGTCCTCGTCGCTGAGCTGGGTGGCAACATCGGCCCACGCGGTGGGCGTAATCCAATCGGGTGGCAGCTCAACATCCACGCGCTTGAGCGCTTCAAATAGTGCGTCGGGGTTGTTGATGATTTCGCGCACGTTTTCCAAGCCGCGCAAGTTCTTGCTGGCATCGAAGTAGTTCGTGCTGTTCAGTGCAGGCTGCGTGGCAGTACACAGCACCACGGTCACGCCGTAGTGCTTCACCAGCAGATTGAGCACATCCAAAATGGGCAGCAAGAACTCGGGCGGTAGCTGCTGTGCCTCGTCCAGCACAATAACGCTGCCCACCAGGTTATGCAGCTTGCGGCAGCGCGAGGTTTTGGATGCGAACAGGGATTCAAACAACTGCACGTTGGTGGTCACCACCAGCGGTGCATCCCAGTTTTCGCAGGCCAAGCGGCTGCGCATGGTTTCATCGGTTGAAGCTGCATCGGCTTGGCTGTGGTGCTCAATCAGCACCTCGTCACCGAGTGCTTTGAACACGTTGCGGAATACGTCTGCCGTCTGCTCAATGATGCTGGTGTAGGGGATGGCGTAGATGATGCGACGCTTGCCGTGGATTTGCGCGTGCTCCAGTGCAAAGGCCAGGCTGGAGAGTGTTTTGCCACCGCCCGTGGGTACGGTAAGCGAAAAGAAACCCGCAGGCAAGGCAGCTTGGGTACGACACTGGCGCAGAATGTCGGCACGCAAAGTATTCACTGGTGTATCCATCACGGGCATGGCAGCCATGTGGGTATTAAAGGCGCCACGCATTTGCTCAAGCGTAGGGAAGCCTTCACGCCGCGCGGGTTTGCCTGCATCAAAGTGCGCTTCAGTGTCCAGAAAGTCAGCATCTACCAAGCATGAGAAGAGCATGCGCACCCATAAGGCAAAGCCTGCAGCGCCACCGGGAATTGACTTTCCATCAGGAACAAAACCATCAACAGACAAGACATTGGCAGGTGGGTTGGTGTCCAAGGCTTCTTTCAGCTCAACAAGAGAGTCTTCACTCTGGAGTCGCTCTTTCAACCCACCGTCCCAGTCATCCAATCCCGCGTGATGGCCAGCAATCAGGTAGGCAAGCACATGTCCATAAGGTTTAGGTAATTGCTGCATGGCCCATAGCGCACCAGCCGCAGAGTGGGTCTTTTCACGCCCACCTACCTTGCCTTCAATGTGGGAGTCCGGGTTGTCAGCCAGTCGCACATAGCGCTGAAAACCGGGGCGGTATTTGCCCATGTCGTGCCACAAGCCCGCCAGATAGGCCCAGCGCAACACGGGATCGGCGGCGTCAAATCCGTTTGAGAATTCAGCCGCCAGCTGCGCCACCGTTTCCAGATGGGCAACTAGCAAGTGCCCACCCGAATGGGCCAATGCGTCTGACACGGTGAACCTCCCCAATGAATCGTTTACTGAACACCAGCTTACGCACCCAAAGGCTCACCACGTGAGCCAGTGTCAAGCGCCTCAGGAATATTTTTCAGTAAGTTTCCTCACCTCGTCGGCCACCACGGTGCGCAGGCTAGGTGGCCCCAGCACTTCGCAGTGGGTGCCGTGCTTGAGGATGTCCATGATCAGTTCGCGGTGGTCGGTGTAGGGCAGGCGCAGCAAGTAGCTGCCGTCAGCGTCGTATTGCCCTTCTTGCTTGATATGCCATAGCTCCTGTGCCACCCAGCGCGCACGCTCAGGGCTAAATCGCAGACGTGCCCATAGCACTTTGCCGCCCGAAAAAATGCCGTAACCCGGCCCGAAACTGGCATTGAGCTGGGTTGCACCCACTTCGCGTGCCGGTGTGTCCATGGGTTTCAACTGGGCAATGGCGTCCAAGGCAAAGTTGCGCAGGCTCTGGCGCGCATGACACCAAGCATCCACATACCAATTGTCACGATAGTGCACTAATCGCTGGGGCGATATCTCACGCTGCGACGTTTCACCTGTACCACGCGCGGTGTAGGTTATGTGCAAACGCTTGCGCTGCGCCAAGGCTGTGGCCACCTGTTCGAAGAAACGCGGTTGTACCCCGCGCTGCGCCAGTTGGATGATACGCACACGCTGGCGCAGTTCTGCAGCTTCGGCACTGCCGTGCGGCCCAAGCAAATCGTTCAGCCGCTCCATGAGGGGCGCGATATGAGTGGCAAGGACACCTGCTGAATCCAGCCCGGCCACCAACTGCTGCATGGTGAGCAAGGCATGAATCTCTGCGGAGGAAAACCACAGCCCCGGCAACTCATGGGCGCGCTGACCATCAACATCGGGCTGGCGCAGCTGATACCCCCCCAGCTCTCGGCTGTACGCAATGGGGTTGTGCAGTCGCTCGCACAAGAATTTCAAATCCCGCTTGAGCGTGGCGGGCGACACCTCCAACGCCGACAAA
Source organism: Rhodoferax sp. (assembly GCA_046348185.1). Taxonomy (GTDB): domain Bacteria; phylum Pseudomonadota; class Gammaproteobacteria; order Burkholderiales; family Burkholderiaceae_C; genus Allorhodoferax. The sequence goes on from JAXMER010000013.1 coordinate 1,741,241, forward strand.
AGCGTCGAAAAGCTCACGACGCGCTTGGCGCGAAGCAATTCGTTGATTTTGTAAAAGCGCTCTGTGCGCTCCATCGTGGCCTCCCTTTTGTTTGCCGCCATTATGCGTGGCAAGACTACACCCCACGGAGGCAAGCCCCGACTAAAATCGCCCCTCCCCTCGCTAACGCCGCTACCCCATGCCCCGCCAACTGTTCGTCACCACCGCCCTGCCCTACGCCAACGGCAACTTCCACATCGGCCACATCATGGAGTACATCCAGGCCGACACCTGGGTGCGGTTCCAGCGTATGCGCGGCGTGGCCGTGGACTTCTGCGGGGCCGACGACACCCACGGTGCGCCCATCATGATTGCGGCGGAAAAAGTGGGTAAGACGCCGCAGCAGTTCGTGGCCGACATCGCTGCCGGGCGCAAGCAGTACCTGGACGGCTTCCACATCCGGTTCGACAACTGGCACAGCACCGACGCACCCGAGAACCACGAACTGGCCCAGCAGATTTTCCTGGACCTGCAGGCCAACGGCCTGATCGAGACCCGCACCATCGAGCAGTTCTTTGACCCCGAGAAGAACATGTTCTTGCCCGACCGCTACATCAAGGGCGAGTGCCCCAAGTGCCACGCGCAGGACCAGTATGGAGACAACTGCGAGGTCTGCGGTGCGGTCTACGCGCCTACCGACCTCATCAAGCCGTTTTCGGCGCTCTCCGGTGCCACGCCGGTGCTGAAGAATTCGGACCACTTCTTCTTCAAGCTGTCCGACCCGCGCTGCGTCGAGTTCCTGCAGGCCTGGACCCAGGACGGGCGCCTGCAACCCGAGGTGGCCAACAAGGTCAAGGAATGGTTCACGGTGCGCACCAACCCGGACGGCAGCCAGAGCGAAGGCCTGGGCGACTGGGACATTTCGCGCGACGCGCCTTACTTCGGCATCGAAATTCCTGGAGCGCCAGGCAAGTATTTCTATGTGTGGCTCGATGCCCCCATCGGCTACCTGGCTTCGCTGAAGAACCTGCTGACCAAGCGCGGGCAAAGCTATGACGCCTACATGGCCAACCCGGACCTGCGCCAGGTCCACTTCATTGGCAAGGACATCGTCACCTTCCACACCCTGTTCTGGCCCGCCACACTGAAGTTCAGCGGCCGCAAGGTGCCCGACAACGTGTACGTGCACGGCTTTTTGACCGTGAACAACGGCGAGAAGATGAGCAAGAGCCGCGGCACCGGCCTGGACCCATTGAAGTACTTGCAGCTGGGCATGAATGCCGAGTGGCTGCGCTACTACCTGGCCGCCAAACTCTCGGGCCGCAATGAGGACATCGACTTCAACGCTGACGACTTCATGGCCCGCGTCAACAGCGACCTGATCGGCAAGTACATCAACATCGCGTCTCGCGCTGCCGGCTTCCTGACCAAGCGCTTTGACGGCACGCTCACCACCGCGTTTGCCGACGACGGCCAGGCCCTGCTGGAAACCATCCGCGCGCAAAGCGAGCAGTTGGCCCAGTGGTACGACGAGCGCGAGTTCAGCAAAGTCACGCGCGAGGTGATGCTGCTGGCCGACAAGGTCAACAGCTATGTGGACGTGCACAAGCCCTGGGACCTGGCCAAGGACCCGGCCAACAATGCCCAGCTGCACCAGGTGTGCTCGGTACTGGTCAACGCCTTCGCGCTGCTGACCCGTTACCTGGCCCCCGTGCTGCCCGGTTTGGCGGCCCAAGTCGAAACCTTCGTGGGCCAGAGCATGACCCGCTGGGACGCCCAGGCGCTGGTCGAACGCATCCAGCCCTACCAGCACCTGATGCAGCGCGTCACCCCAGAGCAGCTCGACGCACTTTTTGGGGTTATTGAGGCCCCAGCCCCCGAAAAGACTGCGCAGGCAGCTCCTAAAAAAGTAGCAAAAACCGCTTCACCAGCAGCCGACCCGAACGCCCCCGGAGGCGAGGCGCTGGCGCCCACCATCACCATCGACGACTTCGCCAAGGTGGATTTGCGCATTGCCAAGATCCTGGCTTGTGAAGCGGTGGAGGGCTCGACCAAGCTCTTGCGCCTGACGCTCGACGCTGGCGAGAAAAACGCCGAAGGCCAGCCGACCACGCGCAATGTGTTCTCGGGCATTGCCAGCATGTACCAGCCGGAACAGCTGGTAGGCAAGCTGACCGTGCTGGTGGCCAATCTGGCGCCGCGCAAGATGAAGTTTGGCCTGTCTGAGGGCATGGTGCTGGCCGCCAGCCACGCCGACGAGGCAGCCCAGCCCGGCATCTACGTGCTGGAGCCCTTCCCCGGTGCACAGCCGGGCATGCGGATTCACTGAACGCCAAAAAGCTGCACCAACGACGCGCGGCGCAGTAAGATGGCCCGAGGCAGTCGTTGGATGGAGGTCGTTACGTACTTCTGGTGGACTGCCATCCTAACTATGCGAGGCCACCATGCGCAGTCCTGAAGTTGAGCTTGCTACGCGACGCCCTTTCGTGTTGGGCGTGGGCTGGGGCCTGCTGGCTCTGCTGGCCCCCAACGGCCCGGCATGGGCTGCCGACAAGAAACTCATCCGCATCGGTGTCACCAAGATCGTGGCGCATCCGGCGCTGGACGCCGCCGAAAAGGGCTTTGAAGTGGCACTGGCTAGTGCTGGGTTCAAGGAGGGTGTCAACGTCATATACGACCGCCAAAACGCCCTAGGCGACGCGACAAAAGCCGACGACATCGCACGCAAGTTTGTGGCCGACAAGGTGGACCTTATTCACGCCATCGCCACGCCGACAACGCAAGCCATCATCAAGACCCGCACTGACATTGCCGTTGTGTTTTCGGGCGTTACAGATCCGGTTGGGGCGGGCATCGTTCCCGGCGACAGCGCGTCCGGCAACAAAACCGGCACCAACGTCACCGGCGTCAGCGATCCCTGGCCGGTGCGTCTGCAGCTGGAAACCTACGCCAAGTTTGTTCCGCAGGCGCGCAAGTGGGGCACCATCTACAACCCCGCAGAGGCCAATTCGGTATCGCATATTCAGACCATGCGCGAGGCCGCCAAGGCCTTGGGGCTGGAGTTGATCGAGGTGCACGCGTCCAACTCCGCCGAGGTCGAGAAGGCGGCCCAGTCGCTGGTCGGCAAGGTGCAGGCGATCAATATCACCACCGACAACACTTCGGTAGCGAACTTCGCCAGCATCGCCCGCGTCTGCAACCAGGCGCAGATCGCCCTATTTGCAGGCGATGTCGACAGCGTACCCAAGGGCGCCATTGCAGCCTATGGCATGGACTACTTTCTTGTGGGCTACTCGGCCGGCAAGAAGGCTGCGCTGGTGCTCAAGGGCGTCAAGCCCGGTGACATTCCTTGGGGTCCGGTCGAGAAATTCAGTCTGGTCATCAACCAGAGCGCTGCGCGGGCACAGGGTGTACGCATCGCCGACGATCTGCGCAAGCGCGCTGACAAGGTACTGGACTAGATGCGCTCATCCATCAGCCTGTATCTGGCCGTGCTGGTGCTGGTGGTCAGCACGGGAATCGGGTCTTACGTGGACCTGGAGAACAACGAGATGCATGCGCGCCACCTGGCGATCAACACGGGCCTGGAGCGCATGCTGCGGCTCAACCAGGAGCTCAACAGCATGGTGATGGTGTCCGTGCTGGAGCAAAACACGCTGCGCACGGCCAGTTACGACACAGTCAGCGCCGAGCTGGCCGACACCATCAAGACCGTGGAAAAGCTCACGCAGCAGCAGAACCTCTCCGACGAGATGTCCGACTTGCGTACCGAGCACGCCAAGCTCCATGTGATCGAGGAACAAGTGCTACGCCTGATGCGCCAGGACCGTTGGCAGGAGGCGCGCAAGCTGCTCTTTGACGAGGCCTACGTGCTGTCGAAGAAGATCTACGAAATCAACAGCGAAACGGTGGTCGGCGCCCTCACGGGCGAACTAGCCGCCACCGCAGCACACCTGGATCGCCTGCGCAACGTCTCCCTGGGGGTGCGAATCGGGGCCTTGCTACTGCTGCTTTGGGTGGGCGCCATGTTCTCCCGACGCCTGCGCGCTGAGGCAACCGAGCAGGCGCGCTTGCGTGAAGCGGTCAGTGCTGCCAATCTGGCACTGGAAGAAAAAGTTCAGCAACGCACCAATGAACTCGAAGCTGCCAACCGAAAGTTGCTCGACCTTAGCAGCACCGACGGCCTAACCGGCCTGGCCAACCGACGTCGCTTTGACGCCGTGTGGGAAACGGAGTGGCAACGTGCACTACGCCAGGGTTTGTCGCTGGCAGTAGCCATGATTGACGTCGACCAGTTCAAGACCTACAACGACCACTATGGCCACCAGGCTGGCGATGAATGCCTCAAGCAGGTGGCCCAGGTTCTGGGCACGATGGCCCAGCGCTCCGGCGAACTGGCCGCGCGTTACGGCGGCGAGGAATTCGTCGTCATACTGCCCAGCCTCGACCGGGATGAAGCACTGACCGAGGCCGAACGCATTCGCGCAGCGGTGCAGGCATTGCAGATCGCCCACGCCTTTGGTACGGGAGCTGGAGTGCTGACCATCAGCATCGGCGTGGCGACTTGCATACCCTCACAAGGCGAAAGCTCAGCTGGACTGCTGCGCGCTGCCGATGCCGCCCTGTACGAAGCCAAGCACCTGGGCCGCAACCGGGTGCAGCTGGCGCACTGAGGCCGCTGCACCATCGCTCCCTGGAGCGTACAATCCTCGGCAATGATTGACTGCGCCGTCATTGCATCCACTCCCAAGCGCCTGGCGCTGTCTAAGCGTCGCAGCTTTGACAGCCGCCGTCATCACAATGGGCCTCCGCACGCACGTTAAACGGTCTTGTTCTGTTTGTGCCTGGAGTCCTGATGCGTATCTGTTTTTCCTCCACCGTTCGTTGCCTTGAATCTTCGCAGGAAGCCTGACTATGGGCTACCTGCTGTCAGCCGCATGGGTTCTCCTGTGCGGGGGGGCCTTGTGCATGTTGCCGATACCAAACGGGGTACGTGCAGCGTGCGGTCTTGTCTCTCAAGGCGTGGCCACGGTATTGACCTGGTATGCCGTGGCACCGGTATTGGCCGGTGGAACGGTACCCCTGCTGGTTTTTGATTGGGCCTACCCAATTGGCCAGCTGCGGTTCGAGATCAATGCGCTGGGCGCATTCTTTCTCAGTTGGTCATTGCCCATGACGTTGCTCGGCGCAGTCTACGCCGTGGGTTACTTGCGAGACTACTTACCTGGACCACGTCATGTGGGCGTTCACTTTGCGCTCTTGAACATGACCTCGCTGTCCTTTCTGATGGTATACACCGGCGGACATGCGGTGACCTTTCTGATGGGTTGGGAAGTGGCTGCCTTGTCGGCGTGGCTGTTGGTGATCTGGGACTACCCCAATCAAAAAGTGCGATTTGCGGGATTCAACTACCTGGTGTCCACGCACATTGGCCTGATCTTTCTGGTGGCAGCTTTCATGGTGATGTACACCCAAACGCGCAGTTGGTACCTTGCCGATTTTGGGCTGTGGCTGCGCAGTAGTCCTGGTGCGACACGCAATGCGGTTTTCCTACTGCTGCTGACCAGCTTTGGATTGAAATCAGCGTTTTTTCCGTTTCACTCCTGGCTACCACGCGCCCATGCTGCTGCACCGGCCAATGTCAGCGCACTCATGTCGGGCGTGATCCACAAGGCAGGGCTGTTTGGCTTGCTGTATTTCATCATCCTGCAAGGGCGACCCGATGCCTGGATGGGCTGGTTGGTACTTGCGTTTTCAGCAACCTCCGCCGCCATTGGAGCGCTGTACACCACCGGGCAACGCGATCTCAAGCGCTTACTGGGTTACTCGTCGACCGAAAACGTCGGCATTGCCGGCATCGGTTTTGGTCTTGGCATGCTGGGCATGGCCTGGCAGCAGCCCGTCTTGACGGCCTTGGGCTTTGCGGGCGGCATGCTTCATATCCTGAACCACGCGCTTTTCAAATGCCTGCTGTTCTACACAGCGGGCAGTGTGTACCGAGCCAAGCATAGCGTGGACATCGAGCGCCTGGGCGGACTGTCCAAGACCATGCCCTGGACTGCTGCAAGTTTCCTAGTCGGAGGCATCGCCATCTCCGGTTTACCCCCCTTTAACGGATTTGCGAGCGAGTTTCTGGTCTACAGCGGTCTGTTTAACACAGCACCCATTGGCATGTGGCAAAAGCTCGCGTTGGTGGCGGTGGCCTCACTGCTGGCTTTCGTCGGCGCGCTCTCTGTGCTGAGTATGACGCGTGCATTTGGCGTGATCTTTCTGGGTGAGGCCCGCGACACCAGCTTGCCGCAGGGTCGTGAGCCCAACGCCTGGATGCAGATCCCGATCCTGCTACACACGATTGGTGTAGGCGTACTGGGGCTCTTGCCTGTAGCCGGATTTGCACTGGTACAGGCTAGTCTTCCTCTGTTCCTCGGTGGCACCGAGCCAGCAACCGTGCACGACGTCCAGGCACAGGTTCGAGAAACGCTGATGCACGTCAGTGTCTGGAGTGGAGCGGCAGCGCTGGCGGTGGCCTGCGCATACGGTTTGCGGAACTGGATGCGCAGGCCTTCCGATGCAGCACAGAGTCCGACCTGGGGCTGCGGGTATGCGCAACCCAGTGCACGTCGCCAATACACGGGCAGTGGTTTTTCGCGCGACTTCACCCGGCACTACGCCGGGGTGGTGGGCTATGTGCAGCGCAAGAAGCTCCCCATAGGGTATTTTCCGGATGATGCCTACGTGATCACCGATTGCGTTGACGCGGTTGAACGACGACTATTCAACGTCATTGGGCAAGGCGACGAGACGGCAGCCTTGCTGTCACGCTGGATGCACGAAGACGATCCGCGTTTGGCATTTGCCATCGGACTCGCCGCCATCGTCACGATCGCAGCATTAGTCTCGCTGGCCGAAGGAGTATTGCTGTGAACGTGGCGACGGTGATATTGGCTTTGGTGCACGCGATAACCGTCCTTTGCATGCCATTTCTTCTGGTCGGTTGTATTAACCGCACCAAATCGTGGTGGACCGGTCGCAGGGGGCCCGGACTCTGGCAATTCTGGCATGACTTGCGTCGATTGCTGATCAAACGGCCGGTGTACAGCACCACCACAACACCGCTGTTTCGATTCGGTGCCTATGCAGTACTGGCCAGCATGGTGATGGTCATGGCCTGCGCGCCCGTTCTGGGTGCGTACGCCCCGCTTTCCTTTCGCAACGATTTTGTGGCTGTGGCCTACACCATGGGACTGGGGCGGCTGATGCTGATGGTGTCTGCCCTGGACACTGGAAGTCCATTTGAAGGCATGGGGACGGCTCGCGAGGCAATGTATGGCGTATTTGCAGAAGCTGCGCTGTTTCTGCTGCTGGGAACGGCCGCAGCCGCCACTGGGATGGGCAGTTTTGCCGACATCGTGGGGCAGTTACATGCAACACGGTATCACGCCTGGGTCGTCATACCCATGGTTCTTGCACTCATGGTGTTGATGCAGGTTGAAGCCTCGCGAATGCCCGTGGACGATCCGGCCACGCACCTGGAACTGACCATGATCCACGAAGTCATGGTTCTGGATCACAGCGGCCCGGATCTGGCTGCCATACAGTTTGCGGGCGCATTGAAGCTGACGCTGTATGGCGGACTGATCGCCAGTGTGCTCAATCCGTTTGACCCCCTACGCGAGCCGGGTTGGGCCATGGCCACAAGCTGGAGCGTGCTGATCGCGGTCGCCGTAGTGCAGGGGTGCCTGGAGTCGTTGATGGCTCGCCTCCCCTTGCCAGGGGTTCCACGTTACATCTGGCTGGCAGGATGGATGGCGGCAGTCGCAGGGCTTGCAGTCGGCTCACTGGGAGGCGGACTATGAATGCCATGATCCCCACCACTCTGATCCTGACCACGTTGTTCCTGGCAGCATCCATTCCCGTCTTCTTTGCAAAACTCCGCGTAACACCCCAGTGGTTGAGCCTGCAAGCCTTGGCACTGGGCTGGTTGGTTCTCGGCCAAGGTACCGGCTTGCATGGTCTGGTGACCGGTGTGGAAATTCTGACCCTGCGCGGTATGCTGGTACCGTGGATGCTGCGAACCCATCTCGCGCAGCGCGAGGACACCTCTCACATCGATCTGATGCCCTCCAACCTCTTCACATGGGGCATCGCCATTGCACTCATTGTGGTGGCATTTCGTTTCGGCGATGGCGCCAGCAGTGATAAACGTGCGCTGACCTTGGGCGTGGTCGCCTGCGTGCTGACCATCGCCTACCTCATTCTCGCCACCAACAAGGAGCCGTTTGCGCAGTTGGTGGCCGTGCTCTACATGGAAAACGCCGTGTTGCTTTTCGAAACCCTGCTTGCACACGCATGGCCGCTCCCGATCCATCTGCTGCTGACAGCGGTGTACATCGGAACCGCAGCCCTGGGTCTTTGGCTCCAGCAAGAACCTGCTGGCAGGCAGGCTCCGGCTCAGGAGGATACGCAATGAGTGCCGACCTGCCTCTCGCACCCAGCACCCCGCCCACGATTACATACGGCCGGCGCCAATGGCAGTGGGTCGCACCCGCGCTCGTAGGCTGCGCCTTGTTTGTCTGGTTGTTGACGGTTTGGATGGTCTGGGCGCATCCGGTCGCCACCCTTCCGCGCTACTTCGTCGAACGCTATCTGGTTCTGGACGCAACATCTTTGCTGTTTGTGCTCGTCGTGAACACCGTGTTTCTGGGAATATGCGTGTACTTGTATTCCCGCGAACGCACCACGCCCGCACTACAGGGAGACATTCGCTCTCGATCTGCACTGATGCTAGGCTTCATGGGCACGATCAACCTGGGGCTGGTCGCCAACCACCTGGTGCTCCAGTGGTGTCTGATCGAGGTCAGCACCCTCTTCATGGCCCCACTGATTGCACGCGGTGAACTAGCCCACCCCCGGTCCACCGCTTGGCGGTACATGCTGTATTCAGCCATGTCGCTGGGACTGACGTTTATTGGCTTCCTGGCCCTGGCGCAGTCGGCGCATCTACGCGCAGTGGAACCGAGCTTCATGGTCGATGCCCTGGGTGCCAGCCTTACCCCCGACCCGGACGCTTGGCAACGGTTAGGACTTTCATTCATCCTGTTTGGCCTGGGCAGCAAACTTGGACTGGCGCCTTTGTACGGATGGCTACCGGAGACTTATGAAGTGGCCCCAACCTCTGCGAGCGCCCTGCTGGCGTCCGTACAGTTCAATGTGAGTATGGTGGCGGTTTTTCGCATACTCCAGATATGCCGGGGTACAGAGGTTGGGTTCGTATCGCAGGAGCTTCTGGTCATGGGGTACCTATCGCTAGTGGTGGCTGCCATCCAGATCATGGCCAGTGCCAACTACAAACGCCTGATCGCCTATGCCTGTGTGAGCTCTTCCGGCGTGATCGGATTGGGGCTGTCGGTCGGCGAAGCAGCCGCGTACGGCGTGGTGCTGTACATCGTGAGCAATGCGTTCGTGAAATCGCTACTGTTTCTGACCGCCGGTCGCATGCGCGCGGTTTACCACACCAACGAGGTCGCTCCGCTGGCCGGGGTCATTCGCTCCATGCCCCTGGCTGGCTTGCTGTTCACGGGCGGCATTTTTGCCTTGTTGGGCTTTCCACCTTTTGCCAGCTTTCTTTCAGAGATGCTGATCCTCTCGGGTATTGTGCAAGTGGGTAACCTTTTGGCTTTTACCTTGATGTGCTCCATGCTCACCGTGATTTTCGTGGCGACAGGACGCACCGTCTTTCCCATGCTGTGGGGGCAGCCCAAAATACAGGTTGCCACGCGACGTGAATCCATCCTGGTCTTGCTGCCCAAACTGGGTTTCATTTCCGTACTGGTCATGCTTGGCACGTATCCACCGCCAGCCATCGAGGCACTTCTACGAGCAGTTGCCCTCTCCATCGGAGGCGCCCGATGATGGCGATGCTATTTCCTGGCTTTCCCCATGCCGAAACCCTGTCTGCGTGGCGCGAGCAGGTGGCGCAAGCGCTCCGGCAAGGACAACGGCTGTTGTCGCTGTTCGGGCGGACTCAGGCGCCAAGCCGTCATGTCGTGGTGACTGCATTGCTGCTGACCCATGGCGGGCTTACAGTCCTGCGCGGCCAAGGCCAGTTGGGTGAAACCTATCAAAGTCTTTCTACCGAATTTCCTGCAGCGCAGATCTATGAACGCGAGCTGTGGGAGCAGACTGGCATCGTGCCGACCCAGCACCCCTGGCTCAAGCCCGTGCGCTTTGAGGGGGCGGGGCTGGGCCAATGTGATGCTTATCCATTCTTTAGCATGCGAGGCGCCGAGATTCACGAGGTCGGGGTCGGCCCTATCCATGCCGGCGTTATCGAACCGGGGCACTTTCGTTTCCAATGCCATGGGGAAACCGTGCATCACCTGGAAATTCAACTCGGCTACCAGCACCGTGGGATTGAATCCTTGCTGCTGCTTCGCCCACCTCATATGCAGAGCGCCCTGGTGGAGTCGCTAGTAGGCGACTCGGTCATCGCCTATGCCAGTGCCTATTTTGGCGCGCTGGAGCAGTTGGCACTGCGCCCCGCTGCCGTCGCGGTTGAGGCATCGCGCGCCATCGCGCTGGAGCTTGAACGCATGGCCATGCATGTAGCCACCTTGACTGGATTGGCTACCGACCTGGCGTTTGGTCAAGCCAGCGGAACCTATCAACGCTTGCGTACAGCCCTGATCAATGCGACCCAGAAGATCTGTGGCAATCGCTTTGGCAAGGGTTGGATACGCTCCGGCTGCGCAGCCCCACTCAACAAAACCCAGCGTGCGGAGTTGGCACAGACCCTCGAACACTTTCTGCGGGACTTTGTGCAGGTCAACCATCTGGTTCGCACGCGACGCAGCGTGCAAACGCGCTTTCAGGGCATCGGCGTGTTGACAACACAGGCTGCGATCGATTTGGGACTTACAGGCGTGATCGCTCGTGCCAGTGCCGTCCCATTCGACCTGCGCAGCGCCCTGCCACACGCGCTCAATGCGGAACATACGCCCATCACGCAATCCACGGGCGACTGCTGGGCGCGCATGTGCCAGCGCATGGACGAGGCCGAGGCAAGCGCTCAGTGGCTGCTGCTGCAGCTCGCCAATACCGCTTGCGACCTGGAATGCCACTCTTCGCAAAGCCCTGCACACGCCGCGACCGACTGGCCCCTTTCACCCAATACTCTGGCAATCAGCGTCATAGAAGGAGTGCGCGGAGTCGTCATGGTGGCCATGGAGACTGACGGCACAGGGCGACCGCTGCATATCAAAGTCCAGGACCCCAGCCTTGCCAATTGGTTTGGCCTTGCGCAGGCACTGCGCGGCCAACAGATTTCCGACTTTCCCATTTGCAACAAGAGCTTCGATTTGTCTTACTGCGGTAACGACCTCTGATCGCCCACCATCATCATGCTTCAAAACCTTGCCGTTCGCATTGCCCAGGGACGCCAGACCATCCCCGACGTTCGCGCCGCACAGCCTGCGGGGTTTCGGGCGCGCCCAGTCATCGCAGCAGACACATGCGCATCGACGTGCAGCGCCTGCATGCAAAGCTGCCCGACGCAAGCCATCACGCCGACTTCAGACACGGCGACATTACAGCTGGACCTGGGCCGTTGCGTGATGTGCGGCGAGTGCGTCAGCGCATGTCCGAAGGGCAATATCCAGTTCTCCAACAACCCCCAGATCAGCGCCACCAGCCGCCAGGCATTGGTGGTGACGCAAGCCCGCCCCAACCTGGATCCAATCGCGGTCAACACAGCGTTGAGACGCAGATTTGGACGTTCGCTCAAGCTGCGCTGCGTATCTGCAGGCGGATGCAATGGTTGCGAAATGGAGGTCAATGCGCTTTCCAATGTCAATTTCGATCTGGGTCGCTACGGCATCGATTTCGTTGCCAGTCCCCGTCACGCCGATGGTTTGGTGCTGACAGGACCACTGACACGCAATATGGCGCAGGCGGTTCAGATGTGCTGGGACGCGATGCCTGAACCCAAGATTCTCGTTGCGGTGGGCGCCTGTGCCATATCGGGCGGGGTGTTTACCGATAGTCCCGCGCTGGATCGCCGCTTTTTGGAGCAGATGGCGCCAACCTTGTATGTTCCCGGCTGCCCTGCACATCCGCTGACGTTCATGACCGGTATTCTCAACTTGCTAGGCATTGCTTCCTAAACACCCCATGCCCAACGACACGACACGCACTCAGCCGGTAGTGTGGGACCTGAATCACAATCGCGTCCTGGCATTCTCAGGCAAGCATGTGCAAAGCCGCATGGATCTGCGCGAGCCCGACGCCTTGCAGCTCGAATACACGCGCATCATGATGGCCTTCCTGTTGCACGTGCCCGCCCTGCGTGCGATCGCCATGGTGGGCTTGGGCGGAGGCTCGCTACCGAAGTTCTGTCACCGTCATCTGCCCCATGCCCACGTTACCGTCATCGAGATCGACGCTGATGTCATTGCCACGCGCGATGCGTTTGCGGTTCCGCCTGACGGTTCTCGCTTTTGTGTACACCACGCGGATGCAGCGGATTTCATGCAGCATTGCGAAGCCGAGTTCGATGTCATCTTGGTAGACGGGTTCGACCAGCACGGTCTATCGCCGCAGCTTGCAACGGCGGAGTTCTTCCAGGACTGCAAGAAAGCACTCACGCCACGCGGCATGCTAGTGGTCAACCTTCACGGTTGTGACAGTCGCTACGAAACGGTTTTCAACCAAATCCAGCAAACCTTCGACGGATACGCAATGGACGTAACCTGCTCCAAAAGCAGCAATCGCATTGCATTTGCATCCTCCCCAGACAGCCAGGCATGGTCTCACCTAGCGCGCATCGAACGTCCCATGGGTTTTGACCTGCATGCGTGGAAAACGCTGATGCCGAGCCTGTGGCGCGTGGCCTTCCAGGCCCGGCAGATGCCAATGCACACCCACAAATAGGTTTGAGGTCGCGCCGGCGCAGACGCTGACCCGTGAACACTTCGCCGTTGTCAGCAATCCCGCATAATGGGTACGTGCTGGTTGCGCATGCCCCACGCCCCCTTGCCCCGGGCACAGAGTGGCACACAAGGTCTGGAGATTCTGGTTCGCATGGTGGCTTTTCAATCCTTTCGGCCCTACCTTCTGCAAATAGGCCCGTACAGCGTAGATCGGTTCGGTCGCGACCTCAGTGCCGGTGTGACCGTGGGCTTCGTGGCTCTGCCGCTTGCTATGGCCTTTGCCATCGCCAGCGGTCTCAAGCCCGAAGCGGGCTTGGTCACCGCCATCGTTGCCGGCTTTCTTGTTTCCGCACTAGGCGGCAGCCGGGTGCAGATCGGAGGCCCGGCAGGTGCCTTCATTGTCATCGTATACGGCATCGTTGATCGCTACGGACTAGCCAATCTGGTCATCGCCACAGCCATGTCTGGATTGATGCTTTTTGCGATGGGTGCGTTCCGACTGGGAACCTTGATTCGCTTCATACCGGTTGCTGTGGTCATCGGCTTTACCAATGGCATTGCCGTGTTGATTGCGCTTTCCCAAGTCAAGGACTTCCTAGGCTTGGAGGTGGGGGCTATGCCGGCCGACTTTTTCGGCATCCTGCGAACCCTGTGGGAATCGCTGCACAGTATCAATGCCCGTGCAACTGCGCTTGCCACTGGGTGTCTGCTGGTGCTGGTGGCGTGGCAGTTCGGACTGCCTCTATTGCAGCGGCGCCATGGCGCGCTGGCACCGCTTGCGCGTGTACCCAGTTCCGTACTGATCCTGGTCGGGGCGACCACCCTGGTCGCCTTGACCGGATTGAACGTGGAAACGGTCGGCAGCCGCTTTGGGGGGGTGCCCTCAACGTTTCCCGCACTGATGTGGCCCGATTTCTCCTGGGCCACCGTGCGATTTCTGTTCATACCTGCTACCACCTTGGCTTTGCTCGGCGCCATTGAATCGCTGCTTTGCGCGCGAGTGGCTGATAGCATGATCGACGACCGCCACGATCCCAACCAGGAGCTCATGGCACAAGGCATCGCCAACTTCGTGACTCCATTCTTTGGCGGCATGCCCGCCACGGGCACGATTGCCCGCACAGCGACCAACGTCAAAAACGGCGCTAGCTCGCCAATTGCTGGTATGGTGCACGCGCTAACGTTGCTGATCATCATGATGATGGCGGCACCGCTCGCATTTCACATCCCCCTAGCCGCCATGGCCGCCATCCTGATGTTCGTGGCCTGGAACATGGGCGAGTGGCGTGAGTTTGTGCACTTGCGCCAGTACCGCCTGCCCTACCGCGCTACCCTGCTGGCGGTGTTTTTTCTCACAGTGATCTTTGATCTGACCGTGGCCGTGGAAGTTGGCTTGGTGGCCGCCTGCCTGACTTTCATCTACCGCATCTCCAGCCTCTCGCGCTGCGAGGCCGTCGACCTGGCCCAGCGCCCCGAGGTGCAAGGTCAACCGGTTGATGCCAATAGTCTGCAAGCCTATCGCCTGTACGGAGCATTGTTTTTCGGGGCCGTCAAGTTACTGGAGGAATTGCAAGACCACTTGCCCGCGCGTGCCCTGGTGCTGGACCTGAAGAACGTGATCTACATGGATTCTTCCGGTGCCGACACTCTGGGTGACCTGGTGCGGGCCTGTGAGAAGCACGGTGTGGCCTTGCATCTGTGTGGCCTGGCACACCAGCCGTTGGACATTTCCCGGCGCACCGGTTTGATCGAGCGCCTGCCAGCAGCGCAGCAGCACCCCGATCTGGCCAGCGGCATTGCGGCCGCTCTGACGCCGCAACCACGAACCGGCGCCCGCTAAAATGCCCACCCTCTGGCCATCCGAGGTTCCCATGAATATCTTTCGCCGCCCCGACTACAAATCCGAAGCCACCCAATTCCTCAACCAACTCAAGACCGACCGTCCCAGCCTGCCAGCGAGCCAGCGTGAAGGGGTTGCCCTGCTGTGGGATAAGCAGGTGGACCGCGAAGCCAACCAGGCGTTTCGTGCGGCGCGCGTGCCGCAGCGCCCCTATGTCTACTTCTCCTGGACAAAATAGGGCATTAGCCCCCGTAATTGCTGGCGATGTAGCTACTGTTTTTGTAGCAATCTATGTCCCTTCCCCCGCCAACCGGTACATCCGAGGTGGTCGCCACCACGGCTGAAACGGGTTCCCCCGAGGTGGTAGACCAGGTGGCCCTGGCACGCCTGTACGGCGAGCCGCTGTTCGCCCTGCCCCAAGACCTGTACATCCCGCCCGATGCGCTGGAGGTGTTTCTGGAGGCCTTTGAAGGGCCGCTAGACCTGCTGCTGTACCTGATCCGCAAGCAGAACTTCAATATCCTCGACATCCCCATGCTCAGCGTCACGCGCCAGTACCTGGCCTACGTGGACGAGATCCGCAGCCGCAACCTGGAGCTGGCCGCCGAATACCTGCTGATGGCGGCCATGCTGATCGAAATCAAGTCGCGCATGCTGCTGCCGCCCAAGAAGACGGCCGACGGCGAAGAGGCCGAAGACCCGCGCGCCGAGCTGGTGCGCCGCCTCATGGAGTACGAGCAGATGAAGCTGGCCAGCGCACGCCTGAACGCGCTACCGCAGTTTGGCCGCGACTTCCTCAAGGCGGAGATCTATATCGAGCAATCGCTCAAGCCACGTTTTCCCGACGTATCGCTGGCCGACCTGCAAGACGCCTGGCGTGACATCATGCGCCGCGCCAAGCTGGTGCAGCACCACAAGATCACGCGCGAAGAGCTGTCGGTGCGCGAACATATGGGCATCGTGCTCAAGAAGCTGCATGGTCGGCGCTTTGTCGGCTTTGAAGACCTGTTCGACCCCACGCAGGGCGCGCCCGTGTTGGTAGTGACCTTCATCGCCATGCTGGAGCTGGCCAAGGAAACCCTGATCGAAATCACCCAGGCCGAGGCCTTTGCACCCATCTACGTGCGCCTGGCCTACGCACCGTCGTAGTCAACGCATGTGCCCACTGCTGCGTTGCGGCATCAAGGTCGGCATATAGAGGCAACTACCCCCGGTTTTCAAGCCCTCAACGGCGCACCGCGCGACCATAGTTGCCAGACCATCCCAACCTTGCTGGAGGTCCGCATGAACACCACCCTGTTTGAAGTGCGTTACCAGTCCCTGTTTCAGGAGGGTCGCGCGCTGTGCTTTCCCTGTGATGCCAAAGGCCAGGTCGACTTGTGCAGCCTGAGCGACACCGCCATGGAAAACTACCTGTTCGCCCGCGCCATGGTCGGGCGCGAGTACGCCACACCGCTTGTGGAGCCTGCCGAACCCTGCCATTGAGATGAATACCGGGGTGCGTTCAAGCCGGCGCACCCACGCTCCAGCGTTGCAGTTCGGTGCCGTCCGCTGCCACGCTCTCCAAGTCCACCCCAAAGCCCCACAACCGCGCCACATGACGCAACACCTCGGTGGTGCCGTCCGCCAGCGGGCGCCCCTGGTAGGGCGTGTGGCGCAGCACCAGGGTGCGGTCGCCACGCAGATTCACATTCCAAACCTGGATATTGGGTTCGCGCGTACCCAGGTCGTATTGCTGCGACAGAGTCTGGCGCAGGGTACGGTAGCCGTCCTCGTCGTGAATGGCGTTGACCAGCAAATCACTTTGGGCGGCATCGTCATGGATGGCAAACAGGCGCATCTCGCGCATCAGGTGCGGGCTGAGGTACTGGCCGATGAAACTTTCGTCCTTGAAATTGCGCATGGCGTGATCCAGCGCAGGTAGCCAGGGCGTGCCCGCCAGGTCGGGGAACCACTGGCGGTCTTCCTCGGTGGGGTTCTGGCAAATACGCTGGATGTCGCGGTACAGGCCAAAACCCAGGGCGTAGGGGTTGATGCCGTTGTAGGCACGGTGGCCTACCGGGGGCTGAAAGATCACATTGGTATGCGAGCCCATCCACTCAAGCATCATGCCGTCGCTGAGGTAGCCCTCGTCGTACAGGGTATTGAGCAGCGTGTAGTGCCAGAAGGTGGCCCAGCCTTCGTTCATCACCTGGGTCTGGCGCTGCGGGTAGAAGTACTGGGCGATCTTGCGCACCACACGCACCACTTCGCGCTGCCAGGGCTCCAGCAGCGGCGCGTGCTTTTCGATGAAGTACAGGATATTTTCCTGGGGCTCCTTGGGAAAACGGTCTTGGGCCTGCACCTCTTCCTTGCCGGGGCGGCTGGGTAGGGTACGCCAGAGTTCGTTGACCTGCTGCTGCGCGTAGGCTTCACGCTGCGCACGCTCCAGGCGCTCGCGCGCCAGGCTTTTCTTGGAGGGGCGACGGTAGCGGTCCACGCCAAAATTGGACAGGGCGTGGCAGGAGTCCAGGAGTTCCTCCACGGCGTCGAGTCCGTAGCGTTCTTCACACTGGTTGATGAAGTCCTTGGCGTAGACCAGGTAGTCGATGATGCTGGAGGCATCGGTCCACATGCGAAACAGGTAGTTGCCCTTGAAGAAACTGTTATGGCCATAGGCAGCGTGGGCAATCACCAGCGCCTGCATGGCGGTGGTGTTTTCCTCCATGAGGTAGGCGATGCAGGGGTTGGAATTGATGACGATTTCGTATGCCAGCCCCATGTGCCCGCGCCGGTAGCGTCGCTCGGTGGCCAAGAATTCCTTGCCATAACTCCAGTGCCGGTAGTTCACCGGCATGCCCACGCTGGCGTAGGCGTCCATCATCTGCTCGGCGGTGATGATCTCCAACTGGTTGGGGTAGGTGTCGAGCCGGTAGCGGTCAGCCGCTTGGCGAATGACGTCGTGGTAGCGCTCGATGAGTTCAAAGGTCCAGTCGCTGGGCGACGGCAAGGGCTCGCTGGGACGCGGCGGCGCGGGCAGCGGCGTGGTTGGCACCATGTGCTGGCGGCGTTCGCCCACGGTGGCCAGTTTCCAGGGGTTGTCCGTGGAGCGCCGCTCCAGCACGGGATAGAGGGCCATGTTCATGTGCTCACCCCTTCCTTCTTGAACAGCTCACGAAACACCGGGTAGATATCCGCCGGATCGGCGACCTTGCGCATGGCGAAATGCTCGAACGCCTGGGCGAGCTGGGTGTATTCGTCCCACAGGTTCTGCTCTTCCTCGGCCACCTGCACGTAAGCAAAGTAGCGCACCAACGGCAGGATCTGCTCGGCCAGCAGGGTGCGGCAGTTGCCGCTGTCACTGCTGAAGTTGTCGCCATCACTGGCCTGGGCCACATAGATGTTCCAGTCGCCTTGCGGGTAGCGCGTGCGGATGATCTGGTTGAGCAGCACCAGCGCGCTGGAGACCACGGTGCCGCCGCTCTCGGTGGAGTGGAAGAACTGATCTTCGCTGACTTCGGCGGCCTGGGTGTGGTGGCGGATAAAGACAATGTCGATCTTTTCGTAATGCCGTGTGAGGAACAAATACAGCAGGATGAAAAACCGCTTGGCCAAGTCCTTACGCGCCTGGTCCATGGAGCCGGACACGTCCATTACGCAAAACATCACGGCCTGGCTATTGGGTAGCGGTACTTTGGCGTGGGCACGAAAGCGCAGATCGATCGGGTCCAGGAACGGGATGCGTTCAATGCGGCTTTTGAGTTCAGTAATGCGCCGCTGCAGTTCGGCCACCGCTTCGCTGGTGCCGTCGTCCTGCGCCAACAGGTCGTCCAGTTGACGCTGCAGATCTTCCAGTTCGCGCTGGGGCCCGCGTCCCAGAGCGATGCGCCGCCCCAGGGCACCGCGCATGGAACGCACCACGGCCAGGTTGTTGGGCGTGCCGTCTTGGCTGTAACCTGCACGGCGACTTTTGTATTGCGGGTTGTCGCCAATGTGGGTGCGCAAGAGGTGCGGCAACGCCAGGTCTTCAAAGAAAAGTTGCATGAACTCTTCTTTGGTCAAGGTGAAGGTGAAGTCGTCTTCACCTTCGCCGCTGTCGCTGGCCTGCGAGCCTTTGCCAGCGCCGCCCTGCGGCCGCGCGATGTGGTCGCCGCGCAGGTGGTCGGTGTTGCCAGGGTGCACCGTGTCGCGGATACCGCCTTGACCATGATGGAAGACGGGCTCGGAAATGTCTTTCTTGGGTATGGTGATGTTTTCCGCACCCTCGATGTTGCGGATATCACGCTCAGAGACGGCCTTTCGCACGCTCTCAGCAATTTGCTCTTTGTAGCGGCGCAGAAAGCGTTCGCGGTTGCCCACCGACTTGTTCTTGCCTGCGAGCCTGCGGTCGATGATTTGCAATGCCATCTCGATGCTCCATGCTCTTTGGCTGGCACCGCCGCCCAGCACAGGGCCGCGGTGAACCGTTCAACTGCTCTTGCGAACGCGCAAATACCACTCACACAACAGCCGCACCTGTTTCGGGGTGTAGCCTTTGGCCACCATGCGGGTGACAAAGTCCTCGTGCTTCTTGGCTTCTTCGGCGCTGGCCTTGGCGTTGAAGCTGATGACCGGCAACAGCTCTTCGGTGTTGGAGAACATCTTCTTCTCGATCACCATGCGCAGCTTTTCGTAGCTGGTCCAGCTCGGGTTCTTGCCCTGGTTGTTGGCACGCGCGCGCAGCACGAAGTTGACGATCTCGTTGCGAAAATCCTTGGGGTTGGCAATGCCAGCGGGCTTTTCGATCTTTTCCAGTTCGGCATTGAGCGCCCCGCGGTCAAACACCTCACCCGTGTCGGTGTCGCGGTACTCGTTGTCCTGGATCCAGTAGTCAGCGTATGTAACGTAGCGGTCAAAAATGTTCTGGCCGTACTCGCTGTAGCTTTCCAGGTAGGCGGTCTGGATTTCCTTGCCGATGAACTCGGCATAGCGCGGCGAGAGGTATTCCTTGATGTAGCCGGTGTACTTGGTCTCCAGCTCAGCCGGGAACTGCTCACGCTCGATCTGTTGCTCCAGCACGTACATCAGGTGCACGGGGTTGGCGGCGACCTCGGCACTGTCGAAATTGAACACCTTGGACAAGATCTTGAATGCAAAGCGCGTAGACACCCCGCTCATGCCCTCGTCCACACCGGCATAGTCACGGTACTCCTGGTAGCTCTTGGCGCGCGGATCGGTGTCCTTGAGGTTCTCTCCGTCGTACACCTGCATCTTGCTGTAGATGCTGGAGTTCTCGGGCTCTTTGAGTCGCGTGAGAATGGAGAACTGCGCCATCATCTTCAGGGTTCCCGGTGCACAGATGGCACCACCCAGTGATGACTCGCGCACCAGTTTTTCGTATATCTTGATCTCTTCGCTCACGCGCAGGCAGTACGGCACCTTGACGATGTAGATGCGGTCCAGGAAGGCTTCGTTGTTCTTGTTGTTGCGAAACGCCTTCCACTCGCTTTCGTTGCTGTGGGCCAGCACCACGCCATCAAACGGAATGGCGCCAAAGCCCTCGGTGCCCTTGTAATTGCCCTCTTGCGTCGCGGTGAGCAACGGGTGCAGCACCTTGATGGGCGCCTTGAACATTTCCACAAACTCCAGCAGTCCTTGGTTGGCCAGGCACAGGCCACCGCTGTAGCTGTAGGCGTCGGTGTCGTCCTGGGCAAAGCTCTCCAGCTTGCGAATATCGACCTTGCCCACGAGGCTGGAAATGTCCTGGTTGTTCTCGTCGCCTGGCTCGGTCTTGGCAATACCCACCTGCTTGAGGATGCTGGGGTAGCGCTTGACCACGCGGAACTGGCGGATGTCCCCGCCAAATTCTTCGAGCCGCTTAACGGCCCAAGGCGACAGAATGCGTTGGACGTAGCGGCGCGGAATGCCGAATTGATCTTCCAGAACCGGGCCATCCTCCACCGGGTCGAACAGGCCCAGGGGCGACTCGTTCACGGGCGAACCCTTGAGCGCATAGAACGGCACCTTCTGCATCAGGAACTTCAGCCGTTCGGCAATGGAACTCTTGCCACCACCTACGGGCCCCAGCAGGTAGAGGATTTGCTTGCGTTCTTCCAGACCCTGCGCAGCGTGACGGAAGAAACTGACCACCTGCTCAATGGCATCTTCCATACCGTAGAACTCGGCAAACGCCGGGTAGCGCTTGATGACCTTGTTGGCGAACAAGCGCGACAGGCGCGGGTCGTTACGGGTGTCCACCATTTCGGGCTCGCCGATGGCCGCCAGCATGCGCTCGGCTGCGGTGGCATAGGCCATGGGCTGGGCTTTGCATTCGGCGAGGTACTCGTCGATGCTCAGCTCTTCTTCACGGTTGCGTGCGTAGCGCGCAACAAAATTGCCAATCGCGTCCATAGCGCCTCCTTCTCCAAATCGCCCGGGCTGCATTGCAACCTGGGCCATGGGTGTTAGGTAAACTCGACCGCCTGCATGGCCATTTGACCAAACGTCCTCATCGAAAGTTCCGATTAGGTACAAGGTGAATATAGGCTTTTTCCATTGATCGTGCACTCTTTTGCAAAACTCTCTTAGGAGCCCGTCGCCATGACCGCTGTCACAGACTCCACCCCCGCACAGCACGCAACGCCCTACGGCACACTGCCGCCCGCGTCGCCACTGCCCAGTCGCAAGCCCATCAGCCTGCCCCGCATCCAGGAGATGCGTGCCCGCGGTGAAAAGATAACGATGGTCACCGCCTACGACGCCACCTTTGCCGCCGTAGCAGACGCTGCAGGCATGGAGTGCATCCTCGTAGGCGACTCTCTGGGCATGGTGTGTCAGGGCCTGCACACCACCGTCGGCGTGACGCTGGAGGACATGGCTTACCACACCCGCATCGTGGCCCGCGGTTTGCGCCGCGCGCAAGGCACCGCCTGGCTCATTGGCGACCTCCCCTTTGGCAGCTACCAGGAATCCAAAGAGCAGGCCATCCGCAGCGCCAGTGTGCTCATGCAGGCCGGCGCCCACATGGTCAAGCTCGAAGGCGGGGGCTGGACCACCGAGGTGGTGCACTTCCTCGTGGAGCGCGGCATACCTGTTTGTGCCCATTTGGGCCTAACACCACAAACCGTGCATGCACTAGGCGGTTACCGTGTGCAAGGCCGGGGCGACCAGGCCTCCGACCAGATGAAGAAACAAGCCCACGCCTTACAGGATGCCGGTGCCCGCATGATGGTGCTGGAGATGGTGCCCGCCCCCTTGGCGCGGGAACTGACCGATGAGTTGCAAGACTGCGCAACCATCGGCATCGGTGCGGGCAAGGGCACGGCTGGCCAGGTGCTGGTGATGCACGACATGCTGGGCCTGAATCTGGGCAAGAACCCCAAGTTTGTGCGCAACTTCATGGACGGAGCCAGCAGCATCCGCGGCGCCTTTGAAGCGTACATCGCTGCCGTCAAGAATGGCGCCTTTCCCGACGACGCATTGCACGCCTGGTGACTCCCCCGATCCCTATGAAAATCATCCACACCATTGCCGAGTTACGCGAAGAACTCAAGGCTTACCGCCACCCCGCCGTGGTACCCACCATGGGCAACTTGCACGCCGGGCACCTGGCCTTGGTACGCCAGGCCAAGCCGCTGGGCGACGTGACGCTCTCCACCATCTTCGTAAACCGCCTGCAGTTTGCGCCGCATGAAGACTTCGACACCTACCCTCGCACGCTCGACGCCGACTGCGAACAGTTGGAAGCCGCCGGTTGCGACATCGTCTTTGCTCCCAAGGAAGTGGAGATGTACCCCCAGCCGCAAACCTTCAAGGTGCACCCTCCCACCGAGCTCAGTGACATCCTGGAAGGGCATTTCCGCCCGGGCTTCTTCATCGGTGTATGCACGGTGGTGCTCAAGCTGCTGTCGCTGACGCAGGCACGCACGGCCCTGTTCGGCAAGAAGGACTACCAGCAACTGATGGTGATCCGCAACATGGTCAAGCAGTTCGCCATGCCCATCGAGATCGTGGGTGGCGAAACCCAGCGCGCCGACGACGGCCTGGCACTGTCCAGCCGCAACGGCTACCTCAGCGCAGCTGAACGCACCCAAGCCGTTCAGCTTAGCGCCACGCTGCGCGGCATTGTGGACACGGTGCGCGCCAACCCAGGCATGGACACTAATGCCTTGTCCAAGCTGGAAGCCCAAGCCATGCAAAGCCTCAGCCAAACGGGCTGGCGCCCGGATTACGTGGCCATCCGGCGCCAAGCCGATCTGCAGGCCCCGCAAGTCGGCGATGCCAAAGTGGTGCTGGCTGCAGCACGTCTGGGCGCCACGCGTCTCATCGACAACATGGAAGTCTGAGCAGTGCAACCATGTTGCTACTTATTTTATAGCAACAACTTCAGCATATACGGGGGCTAGTACCCTAATAGACGTATATCAGTAGGGGCTGGGCCGCACGGCCTGCCAGCCCTCCGGGCAATGCTGGGTATAGGGGTAATACATGGATGCCGATGCACAGTAGTACCAAGTACCTGCCGGTGCTTGCGGTGGCGCTGGCACTACCACTGGCGGCGGCGTGTAGGTGATCACGGGCGGCGGAACCACGACCGGTGGGGGCTGGACGTAGGTCACCGGCGGTGGGCTGGGCGTGGCGGCGGCACTGATGGCCGCACCTGCCAGACCCAGAAACAACAGTGGCGCCACCCAACCCGCATCACCACCGCGATGATGGTGATGATGAGAATATGGGTTGGGTCCTGGAGGCGGACCGGGCCGGTAGCCGCGACCCCAATCGGCATGTGCCGATCCAGCGCTCAGGGCCAGGGCCAATGTGGCCGCGCCTAGGCTTTGAAAGCGTTTGTTCATGGTGCACCTCGATATCGGCAGTTTCCTGCCAGCCAAACTTGCAACGCACCAGCGTGGCGTGGCGTTGACAGTTCACACCGTGCTTTACATAAACCGGTCCAGGATGCGCTTGCTGTTCGCATCCAGCCCAAACTGGTCGCGCACCAGGTAGTGAATGCCATGAATGTCGCTGATTAGCAGGGTACCCGCGCCGCCCAGACGGCGGATGTCTTCGTCGCCGCGCAGCACAAATTCGGTTTGACCGCGGTCGGTTTGCACCGTCCAGGTACAAGGCGTCGAGAAGCTCGTGACGTTGACGATGCGTTGGATCTCGGGCATGAACTCGCGGCTGGCGAGTTCCTCCTCCACCAGTGCGCACGTGGCAGTGGGCAGATCAGCCAGATGGTCGATCCAGGCCACTTCCTTGCCGTCGGTACTGACCAGGGCAATGCCATCCTGTGGCGACTGCACCGGAAACGCACGCACCGGCACCACCGCTTCATGCACGACACCATCGGGCTGGGTCAACATCAGCTTGCCAAATGAATCGCGCGCCAGATGCCAGGCCGGCGCCACCCTAGTTACTGCTTGCATCATTGCGCACTTTCGTCGGTAGCCAGTGCAGCGGTGTTGCGCGCCTGCGCCTGGTAGAGGTTGAAGTAGGCACCCTGGCGGGACATCAGGTCGTCGTGCGAGCCCTCTTCCACCACCTTTCCACGATCGAGCACCACCAGACGGTCGGCCCGGTGCAGGGTGGACAGGCGGTGGGCGATAGCGATGGTGGTGCGGCCTTTCACCAGGTTTTCCAGCGCCTTCTGGATTTCCTTCTCGGTCTCGGAGTCCACCGACGAGGTGGCTTCGTCCAGGATCAGGATGCGCGGGTCGATCAGCAGGGCACGCGCAATGGAGATGCGCTGGCGCTCACCGCCCGACAAGCCCTGGCCGCGCTCGCCCACCATGGAGTCGTAACCCTGAGGCAGGCGCAAGATGAACTCGTGTGCGTGGGCTGCGCGGGCGGCGGCAATGATGTCTTCACGGCTGGCATCGGGCTTGCCGTAGGCGATGTTCTCGGCGATGGTGCCAAAGAACAGGAAGGGCTCCTGCAGCACCAGGCCGATGTTGCGCCGGTAGTCGGCCACGGCATAGGAGCGGATATCCACGCCGTCGACCAGGATGGCACCTTCGCTCACGTCGTAGAAACGGCACATCAGGTTGACCAGCGTGCTCTTGCCCGAGCCGCTGTGCCCCACCAGGCCGATCATCTCGCCCGGCGCGATGTTCAGATTGATACCCTGATTGACCTGGCGGTTACCGTAGCGAAAGCCCACTTCGCGGACCTGGATGCGCCCCTGGACCTTGTCCACGTGCACCGGGTTGGCTGGTTCAGGCACGCTGGAGACATGATCCAGAATGTCAAAGATGCGCTTGGCGGCCGAGGCCGACTTTTGCGTGACTGAGACGATGCGGCTCATGGAGTCCAGCCGCCCGTAGAAACGGCCAATATAGGCGATGGCCATCAGCAACATGCCCACGGTGATGGTGCCCTTGGACACCTGCCAGATACCAAAGGCCCACACCACCAATAGGCCGATTTCAGTCAAGAGCGACACACTGGGCGAAAACAGTGACCAGATCTTGTTGATGCGATCGTTGACCATGAGGTTGTGGTGGTTGGCCAGGCGAAAACGCTCGGCTTCGCGTTTTTCCTGGGCGAAGGCCTTCACCACACGAATACCGGGGATGGTGTCAGACAGCACGTTGGTCACCTCGCCCCAAACACGGTCAATCTTCTCGAAACCGGTGCGCAGGCGGTAGCGCACGAAATGGATCATCCAGCCGATGAAGGGCAGCGGCACCAGGGTCATGAGCGCCAGGGACGGGTCCATGGTGAATAGCACGGCAGCGGTCATGACGATCATGATCACGTCGCTGGCAAAGTCGGTCAGGTGCAGCGACAAATACACCGCAATACGGTCACTTTCACTGCCCACGCGACTCAAGAGATCGCCCGTTCGCTTGCCGCCGAAGTACTCCAGCGACAAGCGCATCAGGTGGTCATAGGTGGTGGTGCGCAGATCGGCGGCAATGCGCTCCGAAATCAAGGCCAGCACATAGGTCTTGCCCCAACTCAGGCCCCAAGCCAGCAGCGCCGCGCCCAAGAGCGCAGCCAGATACAGCGCGATGGTGCTGTTGGCCACCGCTTGGCCGTTCTGAATGGGAATCAGCACCTTGTCCACCAGTGGTGCCGTGAGATAGGGGGGAACCTGGTGCGCCGCGGTTCCCAGCAGCATCAAGATAAAGCCCAGCGCCAGTTGCCCCTGGTACGGCTTGGCAAAGCGCCATAGGCGAAACAACGTCCAGGTGGACGGCGGCGTGTGAACGACCTTGGTGCAGACGGGGCACTCGTCCTGGTCGGGCTCCAGCGGCGCCTTGCAGCTGGGGCACACCGCCTGGTCCGCCTGGAGTAGAGGCTCCCCAGTCACGTGATGGTGCAGCTGCACATCGAATTGTTCCACCAGGCGTATGGCCTGCAGGTTCTGACCCAGAGTGAATCGCCATGTGGCCAGGCGGCCTTGATCGTCCACCAGATCTAGATGGCCGACACCGGCATGGTCATGGAGACGCAGCTCCAGACGCGCCCGCAGGGGCCAGGCTTGCCAATGAGTTGCATCGCCCTGGCGTGCCAGCAGCCGCTGGTTGGTGACTAGCACCAGGCCGCGCACAAAGTGCAAGCGCGTGTCCAAGTCAACCTCCAGCACGGCAAGCACGTTCTCATGGGCAAGGAGTTGCTGGCTCAGGTCGTCACGCCAAGGCGCTGGCACCTCCAAGGGCAGTTGGCTCGGGACTAGAACTTCAGAGGTCATGTGGAACAGCAGTTTCTTGGAGGTGGCGCCAGCGCCTGGTTGAACCGGATTGCGACGGGTCGCATACTTTACGATACTAAGCGCGTTAATGCCCACGGCGTAGCCCATGGGCCGGTCGGCGAAAATACACAACGCGGCCAGCCCCATTTTGGTGGACTGCCTATTTTTTAAGCAATCATGACGGATCAGAAGAAGATCAACATTCTGCGGGTCACGTACCTGCGCGGCCCCAACATTTGGACGTACCGACCCGTCATCGAGGCACTGGTCGATATCGGCGCGTTGGAAGACTTTCCCTCCAACACGCTGCCCGGTTTTGGCGAGCGGCTCAAGGCCTGGTTGCCGGGCATGATGGAGCACCGCTGCAGCGAAGGCGTACGCGGCGGGTTCTTCCAACGGCTGGACGAGGGCACCTGGGCTGCCCACATCCTGGAGCACGTGACGCTGGAATTGCAGAACCTGGCGGGCATGAAAACCGGCTTTGGCAAGGCCCGATCCACCTCGCAGCGTGGAGTCTACAAGGTAGCCTTTCGCACGCGCCAGGAACAGGTAGGCCGCGAAGCCCTGGTGGCCGCACGCGATCTGATCGAGGCGGCCATCAACGACACGCCCTTCGACCTCCCTGGCACCATAGCCCGCCTGACCGACCAGGTTGACGACCTGTGCTTGGGCCCGAGCACCGCGCATATCGTGGATGCAGCCACAGATCGCAAGATTCCCCATATCCGCCTGACCGACGGCAACCTGGTGCAACTGGGCTACGGCATCAACCAGCGCCGGATCTGGACCGCCGAGACCGACCAGACTTCGGCCATCGCCGAAGAAATCGCCAGTGACAAGGATTTGACCAAGTCGTTGCTGAAATCGTGTGGCGTACCCATCCCGGAAGGCGAACTCGTGCGCAGCGCCGAAGCTGCGTGGGAAGCAGCCCAGGACATCGGATTGCCCGTGGTCCTGAAACCCTACAACGGAAACCACGGACGCGGTGTATCGCTCGACCTGCGCACGCAGGCTGACGTAGAAGCAGCCTACGCACTGGCTTTTCGCAAAGGCGGTGGCAGCAGTGTGATCGTGGAGCAATACATCGCGGGCACCGAGCATCGCCTGTTGGTCATCGGCAAGCAGGTTGTTGCGGCAGCACGCGGCGAGGTGCTGTGGGTAACAGGAGACGGTACATCCACCGTGGACCAGTTGGCACAGGCACAAATCAACACCGATCCGCGCCGTGGTACCACCGAAGAGTTTCCCCTGAACGTGGTGATTCCCAGCGAAAACGGTGAAGTGCTGCTGGAATTGGAACGGCAGAACCTCACGCCCAACTCTATTCCTGCGCCAGGCCACCGGGTTCTGATCCAGCGCAATGGCAACGTCGCTTTTGATTGCACCAGCCACATGCACCCCAGCGTGGCCGAAACAGCCGCCCTGGCCGCACGTGTGGTGGGTTTGGACATTGCCGGTGTGGACATGGTGCTGGAGGACATCTCCAAACCCATGCGCGAGCAGCGTGCCGCCGTCATCGAGGTCAACGCTAGCCCCGGCCTGTTAGCCCATATCAAGCCCGCAGACGGCGAGAGCCGTCCCGTGGGCAAGGCCATCATCGACCACCTGTTCAACGGCAGTCGCGATGGCCGTATCCCCATCGTGGGCGTGACAGGCACGCAGCGCACCGGGCGCATTGCACGCTTGATTGCCTGGCTTACACACATCAGCGGCAAGCATGTTGGCCTGGCGTGCAGCGAGGGCTTGTATCTGGATGGTCGCAGGGTTGACACCCGCGACAGCGCCCATTGGGAGGCGGGACAGCGCCTGCTGATGAATCGCTCGGTTCAGGCCGCCGTGTTCGAAAACGGCAGCCGCACGATCCTGGCCGAGGGCCTGTCCTACGACAAATGCACCGTGGGCGTGGTAACCGATGTGGGTTGGGATGCGTCTTTGGCTGAGTTCGACATCCTGGATGCCGAACAAGCCTTCAAGGTCACCCGCACGCAAGTGGACGTCATCTTGCCCAGCGGCACTGCCGTGTTGAATGCGGCCGAACCGCAGGTGGTCGAATTGGCCAAACTGTGCGACGGCGATGTCATCTTCTACGGCTTGGATGGCAGCCAGCCTGTGCTACAGGCGCATCGCAGCCTGGGCAAGCGCGTCGTTTTCGTGCAAGACGGCCACATCGTGCTGGCACAGGGAACGGTTGAAGTGGCGGCCATCCCGTTGGCATCGCTCAAACCGCAGAAAGCAGAGCAACCAGAGATGGTCATGGCCGCGGTTGCCGCCGCCTGGGCCTTGGCCATTGCCCCCGAACTGATTGGTGCCGGACTGGCCACATTCGAGTCCACCCCCCGCAAAACCCCTTACTAAGCCAGCGCCCACTGCCCTGCAACGAGATCGACATGGAAGTCACCCGTATCCGCGCCTTGCGTGGCCCCAATCTCTGGAGCCACCACACTGCCATCCAGTCCATTGTTTCCCTTTCCGAAGCCGAGCGCTCCGTCGGCAAGATTGCCGGATTCGAAACCCGAGTGCGGGCCCGTTTCCCCGAAATTGGCCCCTTCCAGCCCACAGGCCACGACGACTCCATTCCCCTGGTCCATGTCCTGGAACTCGCGGCGCTGGGCTTGCAGGCGCAGGCAGGCTGCCCGGTTACCTTCAGCTGCAGCACACCCACCGTCGATCCCGATGTGTACCAACTGGTGGTGGAATACAGCCAGGAGCCCGTGGGTCGGCTAGCGCTGGAACTGGCCCAGGCCTTGTGCCAAGCCGCCATGGACGACACGCCTTTCGATCTTGCGGCTGCCTTGGATCAGCTGCGTGAACTCGACGAGGACGTGCGATTGGGGCCCAGCACTGGCTGCATCGTGGACGCTGCAGTGGCACGCAACATCCCCTTCAGCCGCATGACCGAGGGCAGCATGGTGCGCTTTGGCTGGGGTAGCAAGCAGCGCCGCATCCAGGCCGCCGAAATGGACATCACCAGCGCCATTGCCGAAGCCATCGCGCAAGACAAGGAACTTACCAAGAAGCTGCTGGCCGCCGCCGGTGTGCCGGTGCCCATGGGCCGAGCCGTTGCAGACGCGGACGATGCCTGGGCCGCCGCTCAGGAAATCGGGCTACCCGTGGTGGTCAAGCCCAAGGACGGCAACCAGGGCAAGGGTGTCACGGTCAACATCACCACAGAAGAACATTTGCGCCGGGCCTACGCCATTG
The DNA here is from genome assembly GCA_046348185.1 of Rhodoferax sp. GTDB lineage: Bacteria > Pseudomonadota > Gammaproteobacteria > Burkholderiales > Burkholderiaceae_C > Allorhodoferax. The sequence goes on from JAXMER010000013.1 coordinate 1,770,840, forward strand.
CCACCGAGTTTCGCGACAACATCCTGGTAGAGCGCTACATGCCCGGCAACGACTACCGGTTGCTCGTGGTAGGTGACAAGCTGGTGGCTGCCGCCCGGCGCGACCCGCCCAAGGTGGTGGGCGACGGCGTTCACACCATCACCGAGTTGGTGGCCCAGGTCAACCTGGACCCGCGCCGCGGCTCGGGCCACGCAACGTCCCTCACCAAGATCCGCATCGACGACATCGCGCGCACCTGCCTGTCGCACCAGGGTTTCACGCCGGACGACATTCCGCCCAAGGGCAAGCCCGTGAACCTGCGCAACAACGCCAACCTGTCCACTGGGGGCTCGGCCACCGATGTAACCGACGACGTCCATCCGGACGTGGCCGCGCGTGCCGTAACCGCCGCGCAAATGGTGGGCCTTGACGTGTGTGGAGTGGACGTGGTGTGCGACAGCATCCTGCGGCCGCTGGAAGACCAGGGCGGCGGCATTGTCGAGGTCAATGCCGCGCCCGGCCTGCGCATGCACCTATCACCGTCTTTTGGCAAGGGGCGCGCGGTCGGCGAAGCCATCATCTCGGCCATGTTCAAGCCTGGCCAGACGGGGCGCATTCCCATCGTGGCAGTCACTGGCACCAATGGCAAGACCACCACCGTGCGCCTCATCTCGCACCTGCTCGCACAAAGCGGCTTGTGCGTGGGCATGACCAATACCGATGGCGTCTATGTGGGCAGCCACTGCATCGATACCGGCGACTGCAGCGGACCCAAGAGCGCCAAGAGCGTGCTGCTGCACCCGGACGTGGACGCCGCCGTCCTCGAAACGGCCCGTGGTGGAGTCCTGCGCGAAGGCCTGGCCTTTGACAAATGCGATGTGGCCGTGGTGACCAATGTGGGCGCGGGCGACCACCTGGGCCTGAACTACATCACCACGGTGCAGGAACTGGCCGTACTCAAGCGGGTGATCGTGCAAAACGTTGCCCCAACCGGAACCGCCGTCCTCAATGCCGTGGACCCTAACGTGGCTGTGATGGCCGGCAAATGCCGTGGCGAGGTCATCTTCTTTGCGGCCGACAAGTTGCACCCGGTTATGGCCACCCACCGTGCGCAGGGCCAGGCGGTGGTCTATGTGGAAGACGGGCACATCGTGGCCGCCAAGGGCGACTTCAAGGAACGCATCGCCCTGCAAGCAGTACCGCTGACGCTGGGCGGCGCCATCCATTTCCAGGTGGAGAACGTAATGGCCGCCGTGGCGGCTGCCTGGGCTCTGAAACTGAACTGGGACACCATTCGCATAGGGCTGGCCAACTTTTCCAACGACACCCACAACGCACAGGGTCGTTTCAACCTCTTCAAGTTCCGCGGTGCCACTGTGATTGCCGACTACGGCCACAACCCGGACGCCATGCTGGCCCTGGTGCAGGCGGTGCAGGCATTGCCATCCCGGCGGCGTTCGGTGGTCATCAGCGGCGCGGGTGACCGACGCGACCAAGACATCCGCCAGCAGACCGAGATACTGGGCGACGCGTTTGATGACGTGATCCTGTACGAAGACCAGTGCCAGCGCGGACGCGCCGACGGCGAAGTCGTGGCCCTGCTGCGCGAAGGTCTGGCCAACGCCAAGCGCATGAGTTTCTCCACAGAAATCAAGGGCGAATTCCTGGCCATCGACACAGCCCTGGATCGCCTGGGTGAGGGAGACTTGTGCCTGATCCTGGTGGACCAGGTGGAAGAAGCCATGGCGCACATCGCTGCGCGCGTGGCCCAAGGGGGCTGAAGCCCGGCTTCGCTGCCGGACCGCCCCGCCAGGGAAACGCGCCCCCTCGGGGGACAGCGAACAACACGCAGTAGGTGAGCGTAGGGGCCTTACTCAGGCGCGCTCGAAGGTCGGCTCGCGCCCCATGAGTGCGGCCACCGCCTGGGCGGGCTGGGTACGCCCATCCAGCAGATCGACCACCGCCTGAGCGATGGGCATGTCCACACCCAGTGCCGCCGCGCGTTGTACTACCGTACGGGCGCTGTAGACGCCTTCGGCCACGTGCCCAAGTTCGTCCACCGCTTGCACCAGCGTCTTACCCTGCGCTAGCGCCAAACCCACGCGCCGGTTGCGCGACAGGTCTCCAGTGGCGGTCAGCACCAAGTCGCCCAGTCCCGACAAGCCCATGAAGGTCTGCGCCTGCGCACCCAGGGCCAAGCCCAGCCGCGTCATTTCCGCCAGTCCGCGGGTAATCAGGGCCGCCCGTGCATTCAACCCCAGTTGCAGGCCGTCGCACAGGCCCGTGGCAATGGCCAGCACATTCTTGACCGCGCCACCCACTTCCACCCCCACCACATCCTCATTGGCATAGACACGCAGGCTTGCATTGTGGAAGGCCGCCACCAGCGCGTCACGCACGCTGGCATGCACGCTGGCCGCCACCATGGCGGTGGGGAGCCCCGCGGCCACTTCCTGCGCAAAGCTGGGGCCACTGAACACGCCCGCGCGCAGCTGCGGGGCCACGGCTTGCTGAATTTCGTGCCCCAACAAGCCCGGAGCTCCGTCTTGCGACTGCTCGAACCCTTTGCATAGCCACGCCAGTGCGGCGGGGCAGTCGCGCATGGTCCCCAGCAGCCCTCGCAGTCCCGCCATGGGCGACGCCAGAATGACAAGGTCGCGCGCAGTCACCTGCGCCAAGAGCTGCGCCAGGGCATCGTCACGGACCTGCAGGGATTCGGGCAATGGCACGCCCGGCAGGTAGCGGCGGTTCTCGCGCGCGTTGCGTAGGTTCGCGCCTTGCAATGGATCACGCACCCACAGCCAAACTTGCTGCGGTGCAGGGGCATGGCGCGCCGCGTTGATGGCAAGCGCCGTACCCCAGGCCCCACCCCCGATTACTATGATCTTCATAGCATGACAACTAGGTTTCACGGGGGCTGAGGCCCATTTTCTCAATCAACTTACTGGGGCAGAGCGCCTTCGGGTTGGGCTGCTGCGGCTTGGGCCTGCTGCTGCTCGTACATGCCCTGGAAGTTGATTTCGGCCAAATGCACCGGCGGAAAACCAGCGCGCTGTATCAGATCAGCCACGTTGCCGCGCAGGTAGGGGTAGACGATTTGCGGGCAGCCCACACCGAGGATGGCACCCATTTGTTCCTGAGGAATGTTGCGAACTTCAAAAATGCCCGCTTGCTTGGCTTCAACCAGGAACACGGTTTTGTCCTTGATCTTGGTTTGCACGGTGGCCGTGACGCCCACTTCAAAGACGCCTTCGGCTACAGGCGTGGCTTCCACACCCAGCTGGATGTCCACGGTGGGTTGCTCCTGCTCCAGCAGGATGGCGGGGGAATTGGGTTGCTCCAGGGATGCCTCCTTCAGGTACACGCGCTGAATCTGGAACACAGGGGTTTGCTCGGACATAACAGTCTTTCTAGTTAAAACAATGCCCATCCGAAGGACTCCGGATGGGCGACAACGGAATTTTCGTAATCGCGCATTATCTCAGGCCGCGCGGGCCGTTTGGCATACGCGCTCAGGCCGCGTTGAGCAGTGGCAGCAAGCCCCCCTGGCTGTCGAGGGCCATCAGATCGTCGCAGCCGCCGACATGCGTGCTACCAATGAAAATCTGCGGTACGGTGCGCCGCCCGGTGATCTCCATCATCTTGGCGCGCTGCCCAGGATCGGCGTCCACGCGGATCTCGTCAATATCCGTAACACCCTTGGCATGCAGCACGCGCTTGGCTTGCACGCAATACGGGCAGACGGCCGTGGTGTACATGGTGACTTTTTGCATGGTCTCAGCCTTTCTCGATAGGCAGGTCCGCAGCGCGCCACTTGGCCATGCCACCGCCAAGCGACTGCACGTTCTCGAATCCCAGTTTCTTGGCAATGGCCACCGCCCGACCCGAACGCGCTCCCGAAGCGCACACCAGTATCAGCGGAGCAGCCTTGTTCTTGATGGCGCCCGCAAGCTTGGCCTCCAGTTCGCCCAGGGGAATGTTCTTCGCGCCACCGATGTGTCCGGCAGCAAACTCGCTGGGTTCGCACACGTCTACCACCACCGCTTTCTCGCGATTGATCAGTTGCACGGCACCTGTCGGGTCCAGTCCGATTTCGCTTGCGCCTTGCATCACGGGCCATAGCAACATCAGGCCCGAGGCCAGTGCAATGGAGATGAGCATCCAGTTGTCGGCAATAAATTTCACGTCGTCGTTTCCGATTGAATAAAGCGCTCATTCTAAAATGCCAGGTTCACGCGCGCACCCTCACCCTGCATTGCCCCCACCGCCCCAACACCATGCACAAACTCGTTCTCATCCGCCACGGCGAATCGACCTGGAACCTTGAAAACCGTTTCACCGGCTGGACCGACGTGGAACTCACCCCCACCGGCATTTCCCAGGCCATGTCGGCTGGCAAGTTGCTCAAGGCCGAGGGTTACGAGTTCGACATCGCCTACACCTCGGTGCTCAAGCGCGCCATCCACACCCTGAGCTACTGCCTGGACGAGATGGACCGCATCTGGCTGCCCGTGGTCAAGAGCTGGCGCCTGAATGAGCGGCACTACGGTGGCCTGCAGGGTCTGAACAAGGCCGACATGGCCAAGCAGTACGGCGACGAGCAGGTGCTGATCTGGCGCCGCAGCTACGACACCCCGCCCCCAGCCCTGGAAGCCAACGACCCGCGCGGTCAGCGCCAGGATCTGCGCTACGCCGGTCTGCCTGCCGAACAGATACCGCTGACCGAGTGCCTGAAGGACACCGTGGCGCGCGTGCTGCCCTACTGGAACGAGGAAATCGCTCCCACCATCCGATCGGGCAAGCGGGTCGTGATCGCTGCCCACGGCAACTCCATCCGCGCCCTGGTGAAGTACCTGGACAACATTTCTGACAGCGACATTGTGGGCCTGAACATCCCCAATGGCGTGCCGCTGGTCTACGAGCTCGACGCAAACCTGAAACCCATTCGCCACTACTACCTGGGTGACGCCGATGCGGTGGCCAAGGCTGCCGCGGCAGTGGCCTCACAGGGTAAAGCCTGACAACACGGGCTGCCACCAGGGAACTGGCTGCAGCCAAACGCCTCCAAGGTGTATATTGGACCGGCACAGGAAGTCATATGGGTCAAAAACTGAAAATTGCAGGCTGGATTGGGATCGGCGTCGTCACCGGGGCCATGACCACCGTGTCTCTACAAACCGTGGCACGCAATACCTTTGCGCCCTTGCCGCTGGAAGAGATGCAACAACTGGCGGCGGCGTTTGGCATGGTCAAAAGCGACTATGTGGAGCCCGTGGATGAGAAGAAACTCATCACCGAAGCCATCTCCGGCATGATCTCCAGCCTAGACCCCCATTCCCAGTACTTCGACAAGAAGTCATTCAAAGAATTCAAGGAAGGTACCTCCGGCAAGTTTGTCGGCGTGGGCATCGAAATCACCCAGGAAGACGGCTTGGTCAAGGTGGTATCGCCCATCGAAGGCTCTCCGGCCTTTCGCGCCGGTCTCAAACCCAATGACCTCATCACCCGCGTGGACGACACCGCCGTCAAGGGCCTGACGCTCAACGAGGCCGTCAAGCGCATGCGTGGCGAGCCCAATACCAAGGTGGTGTTGACGGTGTTTCGCAAGGACGAGAACCGTACGTTCACCGTAACCATCGTGCGCGAGGAGATCAAGCAGCAATCAGTGCGCGGCAAGATCGTGGAGCCAGGCTACGGCTGGATTCGCGTCAGCCAGTTCCAGGAACGTACCACCGAAGACTTTGTGCGCAAACTCGATGAGTTGTACAAGCAGGAACCCAAGCTCAAAGGCCTGGTGCTGGATCTGCGCAACGACCCCGGTGGGCTACTCAGCGCAGCCGTGGCGATTTCGTCTGCATTCCTGCCCGAAAACGTGACCGTGGTCAGCACCAACGGCCAGACCGCCGAGAGCAAGCAGACCTTCAAGGCATCGGTGCGTGACTACCTCGGGCGTGAAGGCTCCGACCCCCTGCGCAAGCTACCAACAGCCATTAAGAAGGTGCCGTTGATCGTGTTGGTCAACGAGGGATCGGCCTCGGCCAGCGAAATCGTGGCTGGTGCCTTGCAGGACCACAAACGTGCCACGCTCATGGGCAGCCAGACGTTCGGTAAAGGCTCGGTGCAAACCTTCCGCCCCCTGGGCCCGGACACCGGTATGAAGATCACCACATCGCGCTACTACACCCCCAGCGGGCGCTCCATCCAGGCCAAGGGCATCATCCCGGACGTGCTGATCGACGACACCGAAGAGGGCAGCCCCTACGCCGCCCTGCGCATGCGCGAGGCCGACCTGGGCAAGCACCTGACCAACGGCCAGGGAGAAGAGGAGAAAGACGCCGCGCGCGAGAAGGCTCGCGACGAGGCCTTGAAGCGCCTCGAAGAGGAATCCAAGAAACCCCTGTCGGAGCGCCGCCCACCGGACTATGGCTCGGAGAAGGACTTCCCGCTCATCCAGGCGCTCAACCAACTCAAGGGGCAGCCGGTACTGGTCAGCAAGACGCAGGTCGAGCGCAAGGAAGCCGTCAAAGAAGAGTGATTCCAGGCCGCTAGCCATTGCCCCCCCCTCCCCGCGCCATGGATGATCAGCAGCTTTTGCGCTACTCGCGCCACATCTTGCTTGATGAGATTGGTGTCGAAGGGCAGGCTCGCATCCTCGCATCCAGCGCCCTTGTTGTTGGACTGGGGGGTTTGGGTTCACCCGCAGCGCTGTATCTGGCCAGTGCGGGTGTTGGCCGTCTGACGCTGGTGGACCACGACACCGTGGACCTCACCAACTTGCAGCGCCAGATCATCCACACCGAGGCCCATGTGGGCCAGCCCAAGGTGGTCTCGGCTCGCAACGCCCTGCTGGCGCTACATCCTGGCTCGGCCATCGACATTCTGGTCGAAAAAGTGGATGCCGCGCGGCTGGACCACCTGGTGCCGGGCCAAAGCGTGGTGCTGGATTGCAGCGACAACTTCGCCACCCGTCAGGCGCTGAACGCCGCCTGCGTACGCCACGGTGTGCCGCTGGTGTCGGGCGCCGCGATCCGGTTCGACGGGCAACTGGCCGTCTACGACCCCCGCCGCGCGGACTCCCCCTGCTACGCCTGCGTGTTCCCCCCTGATACCGCTTTCGAAGAAACACGGTGCGCCACCATGGGCGTGTTCGCACCGTTGGTCGGCATCATCGGCAGCATGCAGGCGGCCGAGGCGCTGAAGCTAATCAGCGGAGCTGGTGAAAGCGCCGTCGGGCGGCTGCTCATGCTCGATGGGCGCAGCATGGCCTGGAGCGACATCCGCCTGCCACGCAACCCAGCCTGCCCGGTTTGCAGGGCGCGCATGACGAAAGAACAGTCGGCAATTGCAGCAATTGCACCGTAAACCGGGCGTAAATACAGGGTTGGCGAGATGCAAACGCCGCCACCATCGAAAACGATCCTGTTATCCTCAAGGTCCTGTGATGTGAGCCATGCCGTGACTACCCCGCCCAACAGCACCCATGTGGACCTGCAGCACCTGCAGTTGGACAATGCGCGTGCCTTGCTCGATCATGGCATGCTTGCCGCATTGCCTCCCCAGGCAGAGTCCTCCACAGATTACCTACAAGGCATCATCGACGGTTTGTGCGAGCTCTCGCTCAAAGATCCACTGACCGGTCTGGGCAATCGTCGGCATTTCATTGCGGTATTGGAGCGCACCATCGACAACGTCGCTCGCTCGGGTGACCCCGCCTTGTTGCTGATGCTTGACATCGACCACTTCAAGAAAATCAACGACACCCATGGCCACCAGACGGGCGACCGCGTGTTGCAAGCGATCGCCCATGCCATTGCACGCTGCGTTCGGCCGATGGACACCGTGGCCCGCTACGGTGGCGAGGAGTTTGCCGTTGTCCTTCCCAACTGCCACAGCTTGTATGGCACCACAGTTGCCGAACGTATTCGCGCCACCATTGAGGCCCTGTCGATCACGGTTGCGCCTAACCTGGCATTGCAGGTGACGGTCAGCGTCGGGGGCGCCTTTGCGCCCGAGTGGGTGCGCTCCACCGCCTCCCTCTGGACCGAGCGTGCCGACATCCAGCTCTACAAAGCCAAGGCCGAGGGACGCAATCGCGTCTTCCTGGATCAGCAGCAGGAAATCTACGTGAGCGCAGAAGAGAAAAATCTCCTGTTTGGACACCTGGCCTTGGGTGACCCAGCCTGGATTGAAAGCATCCCAGGGGAACTGCCCAGCACGGCCGCAGCCTCCGAGATGCAAAGGGTGAACTGATGTCAGACGTACAGAATCCGCCTCAAAACGCCACCGCACCCGCGGCAGTTCCCCTGCAACCCATTGGCAAGGTTCTGGCCGTGACCAGCGGCAAAGGCGGCGTTGGCAAGACTTTTGTTTCGGCCAATCTGGCCGCAGCTTTGGCCAAGCTTGGCCACCGTGTGTTGGTGCTGGATGCCGACCTGGGCCTGGCCAACCTGGATGTGGTACTGAACCTGTACCCCAAGATCACCCTGCATGATGTGTTCACCGGCAAGGCCAAGCTCGAAGAAGCCATTATTCGTGCGCCGGGGGGTTTCTCGGTTTTGCTGGCAGGTTCGGGCATGGTCGAATACTCCCGCCTGACACCAGAAGTGCGGGATGATTTCTTGCGCATCATGAACGGCCTCACGCCACACTACGACGTGGTCCTGCTCGACACGGGTGCCGGCATCTCCGACGTGGTGTTGTTCGCGGTTTCGCTGGCCTCCGAAGTGATCGTGGTGGCCACGCCCGAGCCCACGTCTCTGACAGACGCTTACGCCACCATCAAGGTGCTGGTGGGACAACAAAAGCGCCAGAACGTACGCATGGTCATCAACCAGACGGCACGCCTGGGTGATGGTCGTGCCATCACCGTGCAATTGCAGCAGGTGCTGGATCGTTTTGTGGCTAGCGAGCCGGGGCGCCCGATCAAGTTGCTGCACATGGGCGACATCCCGGCCGATACGGCGGTGCGCCAGGCCGTCATGCGCCGTCAGTTGCTGATGCAGTCGACACCCAGCAGCCCAGCTGCCATGGCGATTGGGCAGTTGGCACTCAAGCTGGAAGAAGCCGTCATCAACCGCAAGTGACTGGCGTGCACCACGCCAGACGTCAGACCGAGACGATCCACCCTTCCAGCGGGTCCAGATCGGGTGGCAGGCCATACCAGATGTCACCGGCTTCCCGCCGCAATTGCCCCCACGCGGCCTGCACCATGCATAGCACCGCATCCAGGGTGTCGCCCGAACCGTCGGCCACCAGCGCGTCATGCTGAGCGGCGGTCAGCTTCAGGCGCAGGTTCAGGCGAGTCTGCCCAGTTTCCAGTGCTGCCAGCAGGTCCTTGCGGGCGATTAGGCGATCTGGGGTCTGCTTGGCAACATCGTCACTCTTGTAGCTGCGTCGCCCCAGGATTTCGCGCGCCAGCAGGCCCGGATAGGCTTCCAGGGCCACCCGCTGAAGAGCTTCCTTGAGCAGGTGCGCCCAGTTCAAGGGGCACAAGCCAGGCAGGACCAAGCCGGCATCCAGTAGGCGTGTCACACCGGCATGCAGCATGTAGGCCACCGGTGGGTTGACCCACTTCATCGACGGACTGGAACCGGCCGGCACATCGCAGGCTCGGTGCGCAAACTTGGCCCCTGCCGGACGCGCGTCACAAAATGCCGCAAACGTGGCGCGAATGCTTGCGCGGTCCAGGGCAGCGTAGTGGCGCATGCACGCCTCCCACTGCTGCGGCCAACCTAGCTGGGCCACCAGTTCGCGGGGCAAGCCGAACGGCAGGTCAAACCCGCCCGTCCAGGTGCCGCCGTCGCCCATGCGGGCCGCGAATGCGTCCAGCGTGGTCAAGGGCTCCAGGTGGTCCAGCACCACCACCGCACCACGCAGCCGCCCCCAAGCCAGCATGATGGGTTTGCGCCGCGAGGGACTGCTGGAAAAATCACACCCCAGTACGGTAGACACTGGTTTACCCCACGGCCAGGGCCATCACGCCGACACCGATGCAGGCCGCGCCCAGAAACCGGGCCAAGCGATCGCCCTCGCCCAACAACTGCCCGCCCAGCAGGGCCGCAAACAACATGGACACTTCCCTGGCTGGTGCCACGTGGCTCAGCGGCGCAACCTGCATGGCGTATAGCACCAGCACATAGGAAACCGGGCTGACCACACCGACCACCAGAGCGTACTTCCACTGCAAACCCCACAGGCGTCGGGCTTCTCCAGGATCACGCATGACGGCGGGCAGCATGAACCCCAGGCGCACAAAGTTGCCCAGGTAGTCGATGAGGATGGGGGACATCAGCGCCACTTTGACTGCATAGCCGTCAATCACTGTATACGTGGCAATGAAAACGCCGGTGAGCAAACCATAGGCCATGCCCTTGTGGATGCGCTGTCGCTGCTCGGGGTTATGGCCCCCACGCATCAAGCGCGGACCACCCGCAATCAGGAAGACGCCCAAGACCACGCCCACAATGCCCACCAGGCCCAGTGCAGACAGGTGCTCGCCCAGCAGCACAATGGCCACCATCGACGAAAGCAGCGGACCCGACCCGCGCGCCAGCGGATACACCACCGTGAGATCGGACTTGCGATACCCCCGCAGCAGGACAACGAAGTACACCGCGTGCACGACGCCACTGGCGCCGACCAAAGCCCATTGCCAGAGCCCCCATTGCGGCACCTGCTGCCAGGCCATCCACAGCCCCACCGGCGCCCAGGCCACCATGAGGACTACCGCACTAAAGAACGAAAAACGCACATCACCGCCAGCCTTCTTGGCTGCGATGTTCCAGCATGCGTGGATAAGACCCGCGAGGACTACGAGCGCCAGTGCGCTAAGGGACATGGTTTCGCCGCCGGGCCGCCCCTAGGCGAAACGCGGCCCCCTCGGGGGGCAGGGAGCTACACGCAAGTGAGCAACCGTGGGGGCCACATTCATGCTCTGCCAATGATCGAGGCCGTGGCCATCAATTCTTCAAGCAACGCGAGCGATACCTTGCCCGAGACGGCATAGGGGTCCAGTTCGGGTTTCTCGGCGTATTTGAGCAGGATGCTCTGGTTGATGCGGGCAACGTTGACCTGGCCCATGGTCCAGCCACCGAAGCGACGCTCCAGAATTTCTTCGTAGTGCAACAGCACCACATCCTTGTGGCGTACATCGCGCTGGATGTGGCCATACAGTTCACTGACCGCCATGCGCCCGCCTTCAATGGCTTGCAGGAAGATGCCGCCGCCGTAACACAGAATGCCGGTAATGCCACAGGTGGGGTTGTACTGGCGGGACTTGGCCAGAATGGTGTCAATCGCCTCGGGGCTGGAGTCCACCGCACGGCTGGCATACAACAATCGAACCAACATGGCTAGCCTTTCTGGGGAATCAGGGACAAAAACTCACGGCGCAGGTTGGGGTCCTTGAGGAACACGCCGCGCATGACGGAGTTGATCATCTTGCTGTCCATATCCTTCACGCCGCGCCAGGCCATACAGTAGTGACTGGCCTCCATGACGATGGCCAGGCCGTCCGGTTGGGTGCGCTCCTGGATCAGGTCGGCCAATTGCACCACGGCCTCCTCCTGGATCTGGGGGCGGCCCATGATCCACTCGGCCAGCCGGGCGTACTTGGACAGGCCAATCACATTCGTGTGCTCGTTGGGCATGATGCCGATCCACAGTTTGCCGATAACCGGGCAGAAATGGTGGCTGCAGGCGCTGCGCACGGTAATGGGGCCCACGATCATCAGCTCGTTGAGGTGACCCACGTTGGGAAACTCCGTCAACGGCGGTGCGGGCACGTAGCGACCGCGGAACACCTCATTGAGGTACATCTTCGCCACCCGGCGTGCGGTATTCTCCGTGTTGTGGTCGTTGGTGGTATCGATGACCAGGCTGTCGAGCACCGCCTGCATCTTGACCTCCACTTCGTCGAGCAGCGCTGCCATTTCGTCAGGTGTGACGAATTCGGCAATGTTGTCGTTGGCATGGAAGCGCTTGCGCGCTGCCAGTAGGCGTTCGCGGATTTTTACCGATACCGGCAGGCCCTCTTCGGCGTCGCTTGGGTTCATGGTGGTCTGGGGCTTCATCAACATTGCAAGATGGTACCAGCCTTTCGCCAACAGGGTTTTTCACGGTTAGCCCCCGTGAAATAAAGCGATGTAGCTATACTTTTAATAGCTCCTGCCGGTTAAAAACAGGCCCAACCGCATCAATCCGAAGGCGATGCGGTCCAGCACGCGCTCGCGCCAGGGCCGCGCCGCGTAGAGCTGCGCATCCAGCCGGGTGCCGTGCGCGCGCATCGCTGAGCGCAGGCGCGTGCGCAAGTCTTGCGCAAACGCGGAGTCCACCACCACCACGTTGGCCTCGCGCGCCAACAACAGGCTCAGCGGGTCCAGATTGGATGAGCCCACCGTGGCCCAGCGACCATCCACGACCGCAACCTTGGCATGCAGGAATCCGGTGCGGTACTCAAAGATCTCGATGCCCGCTGCCAGCAGCACCCCATACACCGGCCGTGCCCCGTGGTACTGCATGAAATACTCATAGCGGCCTTGCAGCAGCAGGCGCACCTTTACCCCACGGCGTGCAGCATGGATCAAGGCGCGGCGCAACTTGCCACCGGGCAGAAAGTAGGCATTGGCAATGAGCACCTCGTGGTGTGCCTCGGCAATCGCCTTGCGGTAGGCCTTTTCGATACGGCTACGGTTGCGCACGTTGTCGCGCAACACCAAGGCTGCCTGCGCCCCCGGAGTGCTCGGTAGCGGCGGTGCACGGCGCGCAAACGGCGGCAGCCACGATTTCCAGTTGCGCTGCAACTCGCGAAAATCCAGGTGTTCCATCTGGTGCTTCCAACGCTGGCGATTCCACAGCTGGATCATGGCCAGATGCACGTCGGCAACCAACGGGCCGCGCACTTGCATGGCAAAGTCAAAACGCGGCGACTCCAAGGCACCCAGTGTGGGGTCCACCCAATCATCCAGGATGTTGATGCCCCCGCAAAACGCCAACGATCCGTCCACCACGCACAGCTTGCGGTGCAGGCGCCGCCATCCCGTGGGCAAGAGCAAACCCCAGCGTCCCAACGGCGAAAAGGTCTGCACCTGCACACCTGCTGCACCCAAGCGCTGCAACCACGCCGCGGGCAACTGCGGCGTACCCACGCCGTCGACCATCAAGAACACCGCCACGCCGCGCCCGGCGGCGCGCTCCAGCGCAGTCACCACCCGTTCGCCACTGTGATCCTGGTGGAAGATGTAGGTTTCCAGGCGTACTTCGTGCTGCGCCGCATCCATGGCCGCGATCAGCGCCGGAAAGAAGGCATCACCACCTTGCAGCAGATGCAAGTGGTGTCCAGCACGCAGGCCCGGCGCTATCACGCCATCCCCTGTGCAAACTCAAATTCAGCAATTAGAGGTAAGTGGTCGGACATGCGCCCCCAGATCGCTCCACGCGGCGCGGCCAGCCCCACCGGACGCAAGCCGCGCGCAAAGACATGATCCAACTGCAGCAGCGGCAGCCGTGAGGGAAAGGTGGGCTGACGCGTCTGTTCGCATTCGTGCAAGCCAAATGCCGCCATGGCGTCGTGCATCCAGGCGCCAAAGTCGTTGAAGTCCCCGGCGATCAGCAAGGGTTCAGCGGCGGCAATTTCACGCTGCACAAATTCCCGCAACTGTGCAATCTGGCGCACACGGCTGCCCCGAATCAGGCCCAGATGCACCACGATGACATGCACGCGCACGTCCTGCACCTGCACTTCGCAGTGCAGCAGCCCGCGCTGTTCCAGGCGATGGTCTGAGATGTCCTCATGCTGGTGCGCCAGCACCGGCCAGCGTGTTAGCACGGCATTGCCGTGTTCGCCATGGCGGGTTATGGCATTGGTGCGATACACCGCAGCGTAGCCTTCTGGAGCCAGGTAGTCAGCCTGGGCGGCTTCGGGCCAATGCGCAAAACGCTGCGCCTCGCGCCGGTTCATCTTGCGCACCTCTTGCAGGCAGACAATGTCGGCATCGAACTGTTCTACCGCATGCCCCAGGTTATGAATCTCCAGGCGACGCGCAGGCCCCAGGCCCTGCACGCCCTTGTGGATGTTGTAAGTGACCACACGCAAACGGTTCATGGCAGGCATTGTGGCAGGGTAAAGCGCGGCAATAACAGGCAGGCCTCGGCGTTGCTGGAGGAGTAGCAGGCATGCGCGGCCTCGCGCCAGGGCAGCCAGCGGTAGGCCGTATGCTCTCGCGGGTTCAGCCGCACAGCCGTGCCTGCAGGGACGCACAGCCCAAACAGATGTTCGGTATTGAGCACGACGCCCGGCGCATAGCGGTGTCGCCAGCGCGAGTAGATGTCGTACACGTTTTCCAAACCCCAGTCTTGCAAGACGTGCCCTGGGGCATTTGCAAGAATGCCGGTTTCTTCGGCCACCTCGCGTACCGCCGTGGCCTCCCAAGGCTCGTCGACAAAATCCTTGGCCCCGGTAACGGACTGCCAGAAGTCCTCTTGCGCATCGGCACGTCGCAGCAAAAGCACATCCAGTGCAGGCGTGTGGATGACCACCAGCACGGATTGGGGGATTTTGAAGCGGGGTGTTTCAGAAGCCACTGAGAACGGCATCCAGGGCGGCAACAATGACGCTGGCATGCGCTGCAACCGACCCCAAGGGCTCCCCCACTTCGCTGACCCTGAATGGCGACGCCAGGTGCGCCAACAGATAGGTACGCTCGTGCCCAAAATCCAAGCGCGGACAAAGCCCCCTTGGGATCGCTGACGGCAGCACAGCAGGCACTCCCAAAGGCATCATGAGACGAGTCGGCAGGCCTGTCAGCAAATTGCTCTGCACCTCCACCATATAGGGCATTACCTCCCGCTGCCGGGCACTGGGATTGCGGTAAACGTCAAACTGCGCCACGCAGGTTACCAGGGCCGAAACTCTTCGCCAAAGACTCCCACCTTCTCAACCCAGGCATGTTGCTCTGCGATCCATTCCTTGTAGGTTTCGTTGAATTCCTTCTGCCGCTGGGCCAGGGACTTGGGTTGGGACTGCGCTTGCAGCGCTTGAAACTGCTCCAACGACAGGATCACCGTATCCACTCTCCCCGCCTTCTCAACAAACACAGGCTCACGCTTGGCTTGAGCGCAGATTTGGCCAAATCGGTTCTTGGCTTCGGTGGCTGTGACTTGCATAGCAGGCTCCTGAAGGAATGGCTATTTTAGCCATTCAAAAACCGACTGCGATCGAGTAGGGTGAGGGGTTGCCCCCTCAGCCCTCTCACACCACCGTACGTGCGGTTCCGCATACGGCGGTTCAAGGGGAACGCTGGAGATGCTGGTGGGTGACCACCAGCGAGACCAGTCCGAGTTGCGTGAAGTATCGTACGGGCAGTGCCTGAAACAGGTGTTGGGCCCCGGCATTCCACCATGGGCCATGGCCGTTGACGCTGGACTTCCAGGCCCGCTGGGCATCAAGCCCAAGGGCGAGCAGACGGGCTTCCCGCGTTTTTGGCCTTTTCCACTGCCGCCACAACATTGCCCGAAGGCGTCTGCGCACCCACATATCCAGTGCTTCGATGGCCCTTAGGCTCTGGGTCAGGCTGAAGTAGTTCATCCATCCCCTCAGAACAGGGTTTAGCCTCTCGATGGTTTGGGACAGTGACCTGCCTCTCCCCTCTGCACAGTATGTGCGCACGGCATGCATCAGCCGTTGCGTGCTTTCCTTGGCTATTCGGATTTTGCTGACTCGGTGCACAGTCACGCTGTACCCCAGAAACTTACGTTTCCATGGCCGCTCGACCGCGCTCTTGGCTTCGTTCACAGTGAGCTTGAGCCGGTTTGCTAGAAACCGTTTCACGCCTTCCATGATGCGAAGGCCCGCCCGCTGGCTGCCCACATAGATGTTGCAGTCATCCGCATACCTGCAAAACGACAAGTTTCGGGCCTCCAGTTCCCGGTCCAGATCGGTCAACAGGATGTTGGATAGCAACGGCGACAGAGGTCCGCCCTGCGGTGTCCCCTCGTCCCGTGGTGTCTCCACCCCGTTGGCCATCATCCCGGACTCCAGAAACCGGCGTATCAGGCTCAAGACGGTTTTGTCCTGTACCTGACGCGTCACCCGTGCCATCAGCACGTCGTGGTTTACACGGTCGAAGAATTTCTCCAAGTCCATGTCCACCACCCAGCGCTTGCCGCCACGGATGTACTCTGCCGCCTTAGCCACCGCCTGTTGCGCACTCCTTCCCGGCCTGAAACCGTAGCTGCTCTGCGAGAAGGTGGGTTCAAACAAGGGTTGCATTGCCTGATGCAGCGCCTGCTGAATCAGCCTATCCACCACCGTTGGCACACCGAGCGTGCGCACCCCGCCTTGCGGCTTGGGGATGTCCACCCGGCGTACCGCTTGGGGGCGGTAGGTTCCATCCAGCAGTGTCCGCTTTACCTGCGACCAGTTCCCCTTGAGCCACGCCTTGAGGTCTTCACAGCGCATTCCGTCAATGCCGGGTGCACCACGATTTTTCATGACACGACTGTAGGCGAGCCTGCATGTTGTCGCGCTCCACGACACGGCTCATGAGCCGGTCTCTCTCCGATTTCGGTTGTGCGCCGTACGCCGCATCAGTCTTGGCACCAGCGAGCGCCATCACCGGATTCCGTCCGGCTCTCTCGCGGCTGGCCCCTCCTGCGAGGGCTTCTGCTTCATCGACTGACATCGAGTGACTTCGTTCCTACTCTCGTTTCCACTTGTTCGGGCCTTCAGCGTCGCCGCCTACTATGCCCTCTGCTGACTTCTGAGCAGGCCTCCCGTCACCTTTCGATGGCCGGTAGCCCTTTCGGGCACCACACTCAGATCTCTCCGGGTATTACGCACCCACTTTCACGCTTATGCCCGTCGGATCTACGCCACAGGGTTCCGTGCAAGTTTCGGGCTTTAGAGATTTCGGACTCCTTACCCCCCTGTGACGCCTCGTATCCGCTTCCTGTTCGTCAGGCCAGCGCTTTGCCATCGGGCTTCCTTCAGACTCGCAGTCACCCGCGAAACCCTTGCCTTCGGCTAACTCTTCCCCTTGCAGGGCGAGTAGAGGTCTTTCACCTCCTAGTGAGTGCGTCATGCCGGACGCACCAAGAAAAAAGGGCGCTCATTGAGCGCCCTTTGATTCCGCATCTGGCCCGGAACTCAGGCCGTCTTCACAGCGTCGGGGTTGCGCAAACGGATGTGCAGTTCGCGCAATTGCTTCTCGTCCACCGGCGACGGTGCTGCGGTCAGCAGACACTGGGCGCGCTGGGTCTTGGGGAAAGCGATCACGTCGCGGATCGACTCGGCGCCGGTCATCAGCGTGACGATGCGGTCCAGGCCGAAGGCCAGGCCGCCATGCGGGGGCGCGCCGTACTGCAGGGCATCGAGCAGGAAGCCGAACTTGGCTTGTGCTTCCTCGGGTCCGATCTTGAGCGCGTCGAACACCTTGCTCTGCACATCGGCGCGGTGGATACGGACCGAGCCACCACCCATTTCCCAGCCGTTCAGGACCATGTCGTAGCCCTGTGAGATGCACTTTTCGGGGGCCGTGACCATCCAATCCTCGTGGCCTTCCTTGGGCGCGGTGAACGGGTGGTGCACGGCGGTGTAGCGCTGGTTTTCCTCGTCGTACTCGAACATCGGGAAGTCCACCACCCACATCGGGCGCCAGCCGGCCGTGAACAGACCGTTCTTCTTGCCGAATTCGCTGTGGCCGACCTTCAGGCGCAAGGCGCCGATGGCGTCGTTGACGATCTTGGCCTTGTCGGCACCGAAGAAGATCAGGTCGCCATTCTGGGCGCCGGTGCGCTCCAGCACGGCCTTGAGCGCGGTGCTGTGGATGTTCTTGACGATGGGGCTTTGCAGACCGGGCCAAGGCTTCTCCTTGGTGCCTTCGCCAGCGGCAATATCATTGACGCGAATGTAGGCCAGGCCCTTGGCACCGTAGATCTTGACGAACTCGGTGTACGCATCGATTTCACCACGGCTGA
The DNA here is from genome assembly GCA_046348185.1 of Rhodoferax sp. Lineage (GTDB taxonomy): Bacteria > Pseudomonadota > Gammaproteobacteria > Burkholderiales > Burkholderiaceae_C > Allorhodoferax. Next base: position 1,788,792 of record JAXMER010000013.1, read on the forward strand.
TGCCACCGCCTTCAACCGAGCCACCAGGCACGCGCAATGCCACCACGCGGCCGCCCTTCATGGTGGCGGCTCCGGAGAACACCTTGAAGTCCACGTCCTTCATCACGTCGGTGAGTTCGGCGAACTGCAGGTTCACGCGCAGGTCGGGCTTGTCGGAACCGTACAGGTGCATCGCGTCCTGGTAGGTCATGACCGGGAACTCACCCAGGTCCACGCCGATGGTGTTCTGGAACACGGTCTTGATCATGCCCTGGAACATGGCGCGGATATCCTCTTCCGTCAAGAACGAGGTCTCGATATCGATCTGCGTGAACTCGGGCTGGCGGTCGGCGCGCAGGTCTTCGTCGCGGAAGCACTTGGTGATCTGGTAGTAGCGGTCGAAACCGGCCACCATCAGCAGCTGCTTGAACAGCTGGGGCGACTGGGGCAGCGCGAAGAACTGGCCGTCATGCACGCGGCTGGGCACCAGGTAGTCGCGTGCGCCTTCGGGCGTGCTCTTGGTGAGCATGGGGGTCTCGATGTCGATGAAGCCGTTGGCGTCGAGGTACTTGCGCACTTCCATGGCGACCCGGTAACGCAGCATCAGGTTGTTCTGCATGTAGGGGCGGCGCAAGTCCAGCACGCGGTGCGTGAGGCGTGTGGTCTCGGACAGGTTGTCTTCGTCCAGCTGGAACGGAGGCGTGACGGACGGGTTGAGCACCTTGAGCTCGTGGCACAGCACTTCGATCTGGCCGCTCTTGAGCTTGTCGTTGGTGGTGCCTTCGGGGCGAGCACGCACGACACCTTTGACCTGTACGCAGAACTCGTTGCGCAGGTCTTCGGCAACCTTGAACATCTCGGGACGGTCGGGGTCGCACACCACTTGCACATAGCCTTCGCGGTCGCGCAGGTCGACAAAGATCACGCCACCGTGGTCACGGCGACGGTTGACCCATCCGGCGAGGGTTACGGTTTGGCCCAGCAGGGCTTCGGTCACCAGACCGCAGTAATGAGAGCGCATGGCCATAGCTAGCTTTCGGTACGCTGCCTTGTGGGCAGCCAGGTTAAGGGTGGTTGGGGTGAGCGGGCGGGACCGAACCCATGGAGATCACATAGGTCAGCGCTTGGTCCACGCTCATATTGAGTTCAATCACGTCGGCACGCGGCACGATCAGAAAGAACCCACTGGTTGGGTTGGGGGTGGTAGGAACATACACGCTGATGCAATCCTGCGGCAGGTGCGACGCCACCTCGCCACTGGGCACGCCGGTCTGGAAGGCAATGGTCCAGCTTCCTTGGCGCGGGTATTGAATGAGCAAGGCGGTACGAAATGCATTGCCATTGCTGGAAAACAGCGTGTCAGACACCTTCTTAACGCTGTTGTAGATGGACTTGACGATGGGAATGGTGGCGAACAATCGGTCCCATTGCGTCAGCCACCAGCGCCCGGCCACATTGGACACCATGGCACCGGTGATCAGCATGAAGCCCGCCACCATCAAGACGCCCAGGCCCGGAATGCTGCGCAGGCGTTCAAAAATGGGGCTGAGGTCTTTGGGTGTGACCGCAGCCAGGCCCGACAACACCCCGCCCAAGACGCCGTCCAGGGAATTGACCAACCATGAAAGCACCCAAATGGTGATGGCCAGGGGCAGCCAGACCATCAGGCCGGTGAGCATGTATTTCTTGATTGGCACCGTGTTCGCCTTGTGGTTGGAATTCGATCAGCTTTCGCTGCTGGTTGTGGAAGTGGCAGCGGGTGCGGGCGTCGCAGCCGACGTTTCGGCAGGCCCACTGGGCTTGGCAACGTCACCGGACTGCGACGTCGATGTCGACCCCGCAGCATTGTTGCCACCCCGGAAATCAGTCACATACCATCCCGAACCCTTGAGCTGAAAGCCCGCGGCGGTCAGCTGCTTGCGAAAAGCGGGCTGGGAACACGCGGGGCACACCTCCAGGGGAGCATCCGCGATTTTCTGCAATACGTCCTTGGCAAATCCGCAGGACTCGCATTTATAGGCGTAGATAGGCATGGTGAGATTGGTAAGGGGCCAAGTTGCAAAACCTTTGATTATAAGTTAGCCCCTTGCTCTACGCATTGCAGGCGCAGACCCCAGCCACCGTGAATGGCTCCGCTCAGCCCAGTCCTTGCAGTTTGTGGTGCCCCGCATGGCGATTGGCGATGGCCTGGGGGCCAACCGACCCCAGCACCATACCCACAGCACCGGCCAGCAACCCGGCCAGTTGCCCCGGAAAAGCCTCGCCGGCCGGGGTTGCCAGAAACAGCAGCCAGGTCAGGATACCCAGCACGATCGAAAAGATGGCACCTTGGGTTGTGGCACGGGACCAGTACAAACCCGCCACCAGCGGCACAAACGCCCCCACCAGCGTGACTTGGTAGGCACCGGACACCATTTCGTAAATCGACGTTCCCTGCATGCGGATGGCGTACGCCAGCACGCACACGCTGAACACCAGCACGGTGATGCGCATGGTGCGCAGCTCTTGCTTGTCCCCCATGTGGGGTCGGAACTGGCGCCAGATGTTCTCGGTGAAGGTGACGCTGGGGGCCAGCAAGGTCGCCGATGCGGTGGACTTGATGGCCGACAGCAGAGCCCCGAAGAACAGCACCTGCATGACAAACGGCATGCGCTCCAGAACCAGGGTGGGCAGCACTTTCTGCGGATCTTCTTTCAGCATCGCCTGCACCTGGTCGGGCATGATGATGAGCGCACTGGCTACCAAAAACATGGGCACGAACGCAAACAGGATGTAGAACACGCCACCAATGACCGGTCCGCGCGTGGCTGAACGCACGCTGTCAGCCGACATCACGCGCTGGAATACGTCCTGCTGCGGAATGGAGCCCAGCATCATGGTGATGGAAGCGGCGAAGAAGAAGACGATGTCTTTGAAGGTCGGCTCCGGCCAAAACCGGAACAGGTCTTTGTCCATGGCAAAGGCGATCACCTTGTCTGCGCCGCCAGCCTGGTTGCCCGCAAAAACGGCGAGCACGGCCAGCCCACCCACCAGGATGATCATCTGGATGAAATCGGTAATGGCCACCGACCACATGCCACCAAAGAGCGTGTACGCCAGGATGGATACCACGCCGATGACCATGCCCACGGGGATGCTGATGCCACCGTTGGAGAGGACGTTGAATACCAGCCCCAGGGCCGTGACTTGTGCCGACACCCAACCCAAATAGCTGAGCATGATGATTAGCGAACACACCACCTCCACCACGCGGCCAAAGCGCTCACGGTAGTAGTCGCTGATGGTCAGCAGATTCATCCGGTACAAGCGGCCAGCAAAGAAAAGGCCCACCAGGATCAGGCAGATACCCGCGCCAAATGGATCTTCCACCACGCCGTTCAGACCACTGTTGACGAACTTGGCTGGAATGCCCAGCACCGTTTCCGAGCCAAACCAGGTGGCGAATGTGGTCGTCACAATCATCACCAGCGGCAGGTGACGACCCGCAACGGCAAAGTCCGCCGTGTTCTTGACGCGTTTGGCCGCAACCAGGCCAATGGCAATGGTGACCAGCAGATAGGCAATAACCAGCGCTAACAGCACAGCGACGTCCTCTCAAGAAAGTAACTGCGTACGCTCAAAACAGCCGCACGCGCAAAAACACTTGCATGGCCAGCAGGCCCAGTGCAAAACCGACCGAACTATAGATGATGCCCTGCAACAGTCGGTTGGTGCGACGTTGTTCGGCCAGCAATTCCATGAGCACAGGATTGCTCTGCGCCCCGCCGTCACGCAAGTAGGCGGTGATCAACTGCGGTAACTCGGGCAGCAGTTTGGCGTAGTGCGGGGCTTGGGCCTTCAGTGCGTCAACCAGACGCTGCGGCCCCATCTGCGACAACATCCACTTTTCAAGAAATGGTTTGGCCGTTGCCCACAAGTCCAGATCGGGGTCGAGCTCACGCCCCAGGCCTTCGATGTTGAGCAGTGTTTTCTGCAACAGCACCAGCTGCGGCTGGATTTCCACATTGAAGCGACGCGACGTCTGGAACAGTCGCAGCAGCACCATGCCCAGCGATATTTCCTTGAGTGGCCGATCAAAATAGGGCTCGCAGACAGCGCGCACCCCAGCCTCCAATTCATCCACACGGGTATTGCGTGGCACCCAACCGGATTCGATGTGCAATTCAGCGACGCGCTTGTAATCGCGCCGGAAGAAGGCGGCAAAGTTCTGCGCCAGGTATTCCTTGTCGGTCTCAGTCAGCGTGCCCACGATGCCAAAGTCCAGCGAGATGTAACGACCGAAGGTCTCCGGGGCAATGCTGACCTGGATGTTGCCGGGGTGCATGTCGGCATGGAAGAACCCATCGCGAAACACCTGCGTGAAGAAGATGGTGACTCCGTCGCGCGCCAGTTTCGGAATGTCCACCCCCGCCTCGCGCAGGCGGTCTACCTGGCTGATCGGTACACCCTGCATGCGCTCCATCACCAACACATCGGTACGGCAGTAGTCCCAATACATCTCGGGAACCAGCACCAGATCCAGCCCTTCCATGTTGCGACGCAGTTGGGCCGCGCTGGCGGCCTCACGCACCAGGTCCAGTTCGTCGTGCAGATGCTTGGCGAATTCCGCCACGACCTCGCGCGGGCGCAGGCGACGGCCATCCACCGAAAGGCCTTCCACCCAACCCGCCATCATGCGCATGAGTCGCAGGTCCTTCTCGATGGCGGCCGCCATGCCGGGGCGCAGCACCTTGACTGCCACATCCCGCATCACCCCCTTGCGGTCGCGCAGGACGGCAAAGTGAACCTGGGCGATGGATGCGCTGGCAATCGGCTCCCGGTCAAACGAGGTGAATATTTCGCCCAAGGGTTTGCCCAGCGAGCGTTCGATGGTGGCAATGGCTACATCGGGCGCAAATGGCGGGACACGGTCCTGCAGCTTGGCCAGTTCGTCGGCGATATCGACCGGCATCAGGTCGCGCCGCGTGGACAGTACCTGACCAAACTTCACGAAGATCGGGCCCAGACACTCCAAGGCCTGACGCAAGCGCACACCCCGCGGGTCGCGCAAGGTGCGCCCGATGGTGAGCCAGCGCGCCAGACGCGACAGCCAGGGGTTCTGGAACCCGTTCAGGACCAGTTCGTCCAACCCGTAGCGGAACACCACCCAGGCAATGAAGAAGCTGCGATGCAGGCGTTTCACGAGGGCGATGTCCTCAGCGCCGCGCCACGAACTGGCGCAAAGCGGCAACCATGGACGACACCGCCTGCATGAAGGCATGCGCGGGCGCGTCACCCATCAGGCGAGACAGGTCTTCCTCTACATCCCAGCGCAGATGGTCCACCAGCCAGTTCACTTCGGCCGCCAGCTGCACATCGCCTTCAATGCGCACCGCGGGCTTTTCCCCCTGCATCACGCTCTGGGCAATGGCCAGCGGGGACGGCTCGGTCACTTGCAACTGCAAGTCAGCGGCAGCATCGGCCAGTGCCACATCGAACAATCCGGCCGGGGTGATGACGATCTTGAAGGTGAACACGCGCCAGCGCACCAGCACGACTCGCCCCTTCTGGCGCGCCAGCCGCTCCTGCGCCTGGGGCTCCTGCATCAATACATGGTTGAGCAGGAGGACCATGCGGCGATGAAATTCTTCCACCGCCCAGGCGGGCGGCTCCAGGGGAAGGTTAAAGCTCTGGAGCATGCCCTCCAGAACGGAAAACGGGGACTGTGTTGCCATAGTCCCCGATTATGGCCTGAGGCCGGACTACTGCAGGGCTTGAACGCCTGCCACCAGCCAGCCTCGGCTGCCGTCGACCGGTTTGGTCATGTTCCAGACCTCGCGGAAGGGGTTGGGGCCCGCTGAGGGCTCTTCGCGGATCATGCCGGAGAACTCGACGCTGGCCATGTACTCCATGGGCAGCTGCTCGATTCCGAGCAAGCGGGCTTCCAGCATCACCACTTCGGTCTTGTTGCTCGCGGCACCATGGGCGCGCTCGCGCTCGGCCAACTGCGCGCGGATTTCGTCCACCATGCCGTCGGTCATCATGGAGCGCAAGGTGGCGATGTCGGAACGGTCCCAGGCCGCCTGCAGGGTCACGAAATTGTTCTTGGCTGCAGCCAGAAAGCCTTCGGTATCGAATCCCTCCGGAATGCCCCAGTTTTGAGACCCCTTCAGCCCGGATCCAATGATGGAGCCCCCTTGAGCGGCCGCATTGCTGGCCTCGAAAGCCATGCTGCTGCGCTCCCAGGGTCGGGCCGATGCGTCGTTGCCCACGTTCTCGGGACGATACTCTTTGACCGGACCTGCGGCCGAGGCGCCCTGAAATGCAAATGGTGTGTTTGGCGTTGCTGCTGGGCTGCGTCGTCCCAGCAACCAGCGGATCACGCCGACGGCAACGACAGCCAGCACAACGAGCAGGAGCAGTTGCCCCATGCCCTCGCCCAAGCCCAGGGAGTGCGCCAACCAGGCCAGGCCCAAACCGGCCGCCAGGCCGCCGAGCATGGCACCCCAGGGACGCTTGGCAGGCGCCGCCGCAGCAGGTGCCGCTGGGGTGTTGGGGCGCGCGGGTGTAGCAGTATTTTGTGTCGGCGCGGTCGGCGTCGGCGCGGCATCGCGCTGGGTGACATTGGAGGACTGACGCCCCACCGACTTGCCACCACCCAGGCGCTTGGAGGCCTCAGCCTCACCAAACGAAAACCCCATCAACACCACCAGGACCATAGTCCAGAATTTCATAATGACTCCAGTAACTGATCGCCTACGTCCCATCTTGGGCACAAACTCCCGAATGCAAGTTCTGCAATTGGCGGGTCGTCAGCACTTAATTCCAACATGCAATGCCACGATACCGCCAGTCAGGTTGTGGTAGTCCACATGCCCAAATCCCCCTTTGTGCATAAGGGCCTTGAGTTCGGCTTGCCCAGGATGCATGCGGATGGACTCGGCCAAGTACTGGTAACTGGCGGCGTCACCGGCCACAAGCTGACCGATCTTGGGCAGGATCTTGAAGGAATACCAGTCGTAGGCCTTCTCCAGCGGTGCCGCCACCTTGGAAAACTCCAGCACCATCAACCGCCCACCAGGTTTGAGCACACGTTGCATCTCCGCCAGGGCCAGGTCCTTGTGCGTCATGTTGCGTAAACCAAACGCCACGCTCACCAGATCGAAATAGCCATCCGCGAAAGGCAGTTTCTCCGCGTCGCACACCAGCGTAGGCAACACCACGCCCTTGTCGAGCAGGCGGTCGCGCCCGGTGCGCAGCATGGCTTCGTTGATGTCGGTGTGCACCACGGTGCCGGTGCGTCCCACCTTCTTCGAGAAGGCCAGCGAGAGGTCGCCCGTGCCCCCGGCAATGTCGAGCACGCGGTCGCCTTCCTGCAGGTTGGCCACCATCACCGTGTAGGCCTTCCAGGCGCGGTGCAGGCCCATGGACATGAGATCGTTCATCACGTCGTACTTGGACGCCACCGAGTCGAACACACCGCGCACGCGGCGTGCCTTCTCGGACTCGTCAACGGTTTCAAATCCAAAATGGGTCGTTGTCATGGCATTACAGAAAAATCCGCCGTTAGCCCCCGTAAAACCAGGGCTTTCAGCTATAAAGTTAATAGCAAATCAGTGTCCGCCGCAACTTGAGGCGGTCTTCTCGGGCATGGGCGCGTCGCGGTCCACGCCCGCTGCCTGCAGCCGCGCCAGGTAGTCGGCCCACAGCGCGTCCTGCTGGTCACCCAGAAAGTACAGGTAGTCCCAGGAGTAGATCCCGCTGTCGTGCCCGTCCGAGAAGCGCGGCTGGATGGCGTAATTGCCGACCGCGCCGATCTCGGCGATGTCGACCTGGCGTTTGCCGGTTTGCAGCGTTTCCTGTCCTGGGCCATGGCCCTTGACCTCAGCCGAGGGCGAATACACACGCATCAGCTCGAACGGCAGGCGAAACACCTTGCCATCGGAAAAAGCCACTTCCAGTACGCGCGAAGCGCCGTGCACGGTAATGTTCTGGGGCGTGGGAGCCCCGGCGGTCAGTCCAGCCATGGTTTCAAACGGTTCTCGATGGGATGCTGGGAGGATAGCGCAAAAGCCCTGGCGCGCTGCTGACGCTGGTCAGGTCCAGAGATCCAGCGGGGGATCCGCCACTACAGCCCGCAGGATGTCGGTGCGCGAAACAAAGCCGTGCACCTGGCCCGCATCGTCTACCACCGGCAATCCGGGCAGGCCGGTATCGAGCAGCACGCGCGCCACCCGTCGGATGTCGGTATCGGCCGAAGCGCTGGGAACGGGCGTCCACATGACCTCGGTAACCGCCTGCAGCAGCAAAGCGTGCCAAGCCAGCGCGTGGGCATCCGGCCCCGGCAGGCGGTCAGCGCGCAACAGGTCGGCACGCGAGACCAAGCCCACCAGCACGCCCTGTGCGTTGACCACGGGCGCCTGCCCCAGCTTGTGGCTGGCCAGCAAGGCCCAGGCGTCGCCCAGGGTGGCGCTATCGGGCACGGTGAATAGGCTCGTACTCATGACCGCGTCCACACGCGTTAGCGGCTGGCGCGGCAGGTGCGGATGGGCGACATCGGCGTAGGCGGCCATGGCGGTGCGGTGTGCGGTGTCGCGTGGCGGGGATTCGGTAGCCGCAGGCAACGCGGGGTTCTGGTCGTGGGGATCAAAGCCCACCGGAAACACTGCCTGGGCGCGATCAGACCGGCCCACCCGCCCGACCTGGCGCAGTTCCTCCATCGCACCGCGAAACACCCTGCCCGCCTTGCCGTAGACCGAAAACATGTTCTAAGCCCTCTTTCAAGCGCAGCGCCGCGCCCTGGCTGCCCGCATCAGGGATTGGACAGGAAAATGGCCTGCAGGTCACTCAAAAAATCAAAGCCCCGCTGTGTGGGCCGCACGCGAGAGAGGTCACGTTCGATCAGCCCCTTGCGTTCAGCCTCCTGCAGACCCGTTTCAATGGCCGAGAGTGGCAAGCCCGTGCGCTCGCTGAAATCACGCAGCCCGAAACCATGGCGCAAGCGCAAGGCATTGAGCATGAACTCAAACGGAAGATCGGTGCGAGCTACCTCGTCGCTGTGGGTCAGCGCCTGGCCAGCCAAGGCCTGATCCATGTACCGTGCTGGGTCCCGCCACCGCACCTGCCGTACCACACGGTGAGCGAAACTGAGCTTGCTATGGGCACCGGCACCGATACCCAGGTAGTCGCCGAATTGCCAGTAATTGAGGTTGTGGCGGCAGCGCTGTCCGGCCCCCTTGGCGTAGGCCGACACTTCATAGCGTTCAAGTCCGGCTTGGGCCGTGCGCTCGGTGATGCGATCCAGCATGGCATAGGCCAGGTCGTCTTCGGGCAAGGGCGGCGGGTACTTGGCAAACAGGGTGTTGGGCTCAATCGTGAGGTGGTAGACCGACAGGTGCGTGGGGTTCATGGACAGGGCGGTGTCCAGATCGTCATCCAGCTGTGCCATATCCTGCCCGGGCAGCGCGTACATCAGGTCCAGATTGAACGTGCCAAAGCTGCGCGCGGCCTCCTCCACCGCCGCCAGCGCCTGGGCACGGTCGTGCACACGCCCCAGGGCCCGCAACTGCCCGTCGTTGAAGCTCTGCACGCCGACGGACAGGCGGGTGACCCCAGCCTGGGCAAAGGCGCGAAAGCGTTCCTTCTCGAAAGTGCCAGGATTGGCCTCCAGCGTAATCTCGCAACCCGGCTCCAGCGGCAGGCGGGCGCGAATGGCCCCCAACAAGGCATCGATCGTTTCAGGCGCGAACAGGCTGGGCGTGCCCCCGCCAAAAAAGACGCTGTGCACCGGACGCCCCCACACTAGAGGCAAGGCTGCGTCCAGGTCGGCCAGCAACGCGGCGCTGTAGCGCGCCTCGGGCAGCCCCCCCTGGGCTTGGCCGTGGGAGTTGAAGTCGCAATACGGGCACTTCTTCAGGCACCAGGGCAGGTGCACGTACAGCGACAACGGCGGTAGTGACGCCAGGCGCAGCGTGCCGGGGCGCATGTAGTGCTGGATGTCCTGAACCGGCGCCGGTTGCTCGGTGCCTTCGGGCAGGATGGGAATCATGGCGCCTTACTGGTCCATCCAGTTGGCACGAATCAGGGCGGCCATGGCCTGTGCGGCGCGGCCGCGGTGGCTGTTGGCGTTCTTGACCTCAATGGGCAACTGGGCAAAGGTCTGACCAAATGCGGGAATCCACATCACCGGATCAAACCCAAACCCATTGCTCCCCATGGGTTCGCGGGCGATCTGGCCTACGACACGCCCCACGGCGATCAGCGGCTCGGGGTCCTCGGGGCTGCGCACCGCCACCAGGGTGCTGACCATGGCGGCGCGGCGGTTGTCCACGCCCTGCATTTGTTCCAACAGCGCCCGCACGTTGTTGGCATCACCCTTCTCGTAGCCAAACCGGGTGGCATAGTAGGCCGTGTCCACACCGGGCTGGCCACCAAAAGCATCCACGCACAGCCCGGCGTCATCCGCCAGCGCGGGTAGCCCCGTATGTCGGGCGGCGTTGCGTGCCTTGGCCAGAGCGTTCTCGACAAAGGTGCAGTGCGGCTCGGGCGCTTCAGGCACGCCCAGTTCGCCCTGGCATACCAGTTCGCAGCCCAGCGGGGCGAACATGGCTTGCAGTTCCTTGAGTTTGCCCTGGTTATTGGACGCAATGACGATCTTCATGCCCCTAGCCCCCGTGAAATCAGCGTAATGAGCTACTATTTTGATAGCGCAAGTCGCTGCATGTCCATCAGCTCGCCAATGCCCTTTTCCGCCAGGGCCAGGAGCGCGTCCATCTCGGCGCGGCTGAAGGGGGCCCCTTCGGCGGTGCCCTGGACTTCCACAAAATGGCCCGCGCCAGTCATGACTACGTTCATGTCGGTATCGCACGCGGAATCTTCCACGTATTCCAGGTCCAATAGCGGCGTGCCCTGCACGATGCCGACCGAAATGGCCGCCACAGCAGCGGTAATAGGCGACTCAGAGAGTTTGCCCTGAGCCAGCAATTGGTTGACTGCATCCTGCGCGGCCACAAACGCCCCGGTGATGGCCGCCGTGCGCGTGCCGCCGTCAGCCTGCAGCACATCGCAGTCCAGGGTGATGGTACGTTCGCCCAGTTTGCGAAGGTCGAACACGGCACGCAGCGAACGCCCGATCAAGCGCTGGATTTCCTGCGTGCGCCCACTTTGCTTGCCTTTGGCAGCTTCGCGGGCGGAGCGCGTATGCGTCGCACGCGGCAGCATGCCGTATTCGGCCGTGACCCAGCCTTCACCACTGCCCTTTTGGTGCGGCGGCACTTTTTCCTCGACCGAGGCCGTACACAGGACACGCGTGTTGCCGAACTCGATCAGGACCGAACCTTCGGCATGGATGGTGTACTGGCGAGTGATGCGCACAGGGCGCAAGGCATGGGCGGCGCGAGCGCCGGAGCGGACAAATGCGTTCATGACAGGAGAGCGGTTGGTGAAGCCTCAGGCCTTGCGGGCTGCCGAACGGCGAATGGCTTCGTTGATTTCAGCAATGGAGCGTTCGATGGCGGCGTCATCCAGGTCGTCAACCCCGGAATCGAGCCAGCCTGCTTGCACGGTGGAGGCAAACACGCCGTCCTCAATGCTGTCGGTGGAAATGGTGCCGCGGGTGGACTCGAACGCATCGGGGGTTTCCCACTCCATGGCAATGGCGGTCACGTTGTCGCTGTGCGAGCCGGCCTTGGCCAAGGCGCGTTCAACCAATTCAGGTACGGCAAAGCCGACCTGCTGGCGCCCGAGCTGCAGCACGATTTCGGGGTCGGCCAAGCTGCCCCAGAGTCCGTCGGAGCACAGCAACATCTTGTCGCCTTGCATGAGCGGCACCGGCCCGGTGATGTCGAACACCGGTTTGGTGGGCGAACCCAGGCAGGTATAGAGGACGTTGCGGTTGAAGTTGCCGGGCACGGGCACCGTCGGATTGGCCTCCTGGCGTTGCTCGATGTAGGAGTGGTCGCGCGTGCGCGCCAGCAATTCGCCCTGGCGCACGAAATACAGGCGCGAGTCGCCGCAATGCACCCAGTGTGCACTGCCGTGCTGGACCAGTGCCGCAATGAGGGTGGTGCGCGGTGTGTCCATCAGGTGCTTCTCGGCGGCATAGCGCAGGATTTGCCGGTGTGCGGTCATGACCGCGCGGTTCAGAAAGTCCTTGATGTCGGCAATGTCGGGCTGCGCCTCTTTCTGGTACATCGCCGCCATGACTTGCAGCACCGTTTGAGCTGCCACCTCGCCTTCCGGGTGCCCGCCCATACCATCGGCCAGCATGAACAACCCCGAGGCCTTGGTATAGCAATAGCCCATGCGGTCTTCGTTCTTTTCGCGACCGCCCTTGCGGCTGATCTGGAATACGGAGAACTTCATTTCGGTTTGGCGCCCATCTGCGTGACTTGCAGCACGCCTTTCTTGGTTTCCGACACCATGTTGTCGAACTGCATGCGAACTTTCTCACCCATGGTCAGCTTGGTGTAGCGACGCTCGCCCTCGCGGCTGAGTTCCTTCTGCAGCGCAAACACGGATTGCGGACGCGACAAGGGGTCCAGCGCCATGCACCACTCCACCACCTCGATCAAGTTGTCGGAGTAAACGCCACGCATCTTGGACATGGCGGTGGTTAAGCGGTCCTTTTCCAGGCGCTGCGGCGCTTCGTTGGGTGGGTACCCCTGCATGCAAGCGTAGATGCAGGCGCCAATGGCATAGATATCGGTCCAGGGGCCCATGGAGGCATCGCGGCGGTACATCTCGGGCGCCGCAAACCCTGGGGTATACATGGGGCGGATGAAATTGCCTTCCTTGCTCAACACCTCGCGCGCGGCGCCAAAGTCGATCAGCACGGCGCGGTTGTCGTCGGTAATGAAAATGTTGGCCGGCTTGATGTCCAGGTGCAGCATCTTGTGCTGGTGCACGATGCGCAGACCGCGCAGGATTTCGTCAAACAGGGAGCGGATGGTGGACTCGCGAAATACCTTGTCGCGCTTGAGATCGCGTGCCGTAACAATGAAATCCTGCAGGGCGGCGCCCTCCAGGTAGTTCATCACCATGTAGACGGTCTCGTTCTCGCGAAAGAAATTGAGCACGCTCACCACGGAAGGGTGGGAGATTTGCGCCAGCGAACGGCCTTCCTCAAAAAAGCTCTTCAGGCCCAATCGGTACAGCGACAGCTTTTCGGGTTGCACCTTCGGCAGCAGTTCGCCAGGTGCACGCGCGGCCAAAGAAGACGGGAGGTATTCCTTGACCGCCACTTGTTGACCATCAGGGTCCAGCGCCAGATAGACCAAGCCGAACCCTCCGGACGCCACCTTGCGGATGACACGGTAGCCCCCAATCACGGTATCGGGCGGTAGGGGGGCGGGTTTGACCTTCGACATAAATACGGGGTGGTACGCGCTTGTGTTGTGCCGGAACCGGGTTATTCTCGGGGCCGCTTCATCCTCTAAGAGCCCACCATGCCCGTTTATAGCATGACCGGTTACGCCAGTGCGCAGCACCGTAACACTGCCGCCACAGGCGAAAACACCAATGCCACCGCGCCGTTTCAGATCGGCATGGAACTGCGCTCCGTCAACAGCCGCTTCCTGGACATCAGTTTCAAGCTGGCCGACGAGTTGCGCCCGTTTGAGCCGGCACTGCGGGAATTGCTGGTGGCCCGGCTCAAGCGCGGCAAGCTCGAACTGCGTGCCACGATCGAGCACACCAGCGCCAGCCAGATTCCCGACCCGCAGCCGCGGGTATTGCAGCGCTTGGGTGCGGTGCAGGACCAAATCATGGCCTGGATGCCCAGCGCCCCCCCCTTGACGGTGGTGGACATCCTGCGGCTGTGCGCAGTCGATGCACCTGCAACGCAAGATTTGGCTACGCCCCTGCTGGCACTGGCTGAGTCGGTTTTGCATGGGCTGCTGGACGCGCGCCAGCGTGAGGGAAATCGCCTAGCTACCATGCTCCTGGGGCACATCGCACAACTCCGGACCCTGGCGCAGCAGGCAGGCCCACTGATTCCTCAGGTGGTAGAAGCCAGTCGTCAGCGCTTTCTGGCCCGCTGGAAGGACGCCATGGCACTGGCCGACGGCGTGCTGCCAGAAGCGGCCCAGGAGCGCGCGCTGACCGAAGCAACGGCCTTCGCCATTCGTATTGATGTGGCGGAGGAACTGACGCGCCTGGGTGCGCATCTCGACGAGATCGAACGGCTGATCACCCAAGGGGGCGAAATCGGCAAACGACTAGACTTTCTGATACAGGAGTTACACCGTGAAGCCAACACCCTGGGCTCGAAATCGGCCGCGCTGGAGCTCACACGTCTGTCCGTTGACATGAAAGTGCTGATCGAGCAGATGCGCGAACAGGTGCAGAATCTAGAATAGGTTATGGATTACCCTGGAACCCTTTACGTCGTCGCTGCCCCCAGCGGGACTGGCAAGTCCAGCCTGGTCAAGGCCCTGCTGGAGCTGGACTCTCGTGTGCAGCTATCCGTATCCCACACTACGCGGGCACCGCGGGGCCAAGAGCGCCACGGACGCGAATACTTCTTTGTGTCACCACAGGAGTTTGACGCCATGGTGGCGGCCAACGCATTTGTGGAATGGGCGCACGTACATGCGAATCGCTACGGCACTTCAAAGAAGGCCATTGAAGACCGTATGGCCGAGGGCGCTGATGTCATTCTGGAGATCGACTACCAGGGTGCCCACCAGATCAAGTCCATATTTTCCAATGCCATTTCCATCTTCATCCTGCCTCCGAGCTGGGACGAACTGCGCGCGCGGCTGCAGCGCCGCGGCGAAGACACAGCGGACGTTATCGACCTGCGCATGCAAAACGCGGCCCAGGAAGTGGCTCATGTGGGCGAATTCGACTTCGTTATAATCAACGAGTTGTTCGACCGTGCGCTTTTCGACCTGAAAGCCATCGTCCACGCCCAGCGGCTCAAATACGTGGCACAGCGCCGTGCCCGGGCCGAAACCTTCAAAGCCTTGCTCATTCCCTAACTGCGTCGGAGTACCTTATGGCCCGCATTACCGTTGAAGACTGCCTGGAGCAGATTCCCAATCGATTCCAATTGGTGCTGGCTGCCACGTACCGCGCCCGCATGCTCAATCAGGGTCATACGCCCAAGATCGAAAGCAAGAACAAACCTGGCGTTACTGCCCTGCGCGAAATTGCAGCAGGCAAAATCGGGGTGGAAATGCTCAAGAAAGTGCCGCTGTAAGTTGGCGCACCGTCCCGTCAGGCACCGCATGCGGTGCTTTTTTTTCGACTTTTGTCCGGCGTGACTCCAGCGCCAGCCCTGGCGCGCTACAGTTGAGTCCATGGGCAAAACCCCACCCTCACTCCCCCACCCCGCCGCCAGCAATGCCGCAGCGGCCAGCTTTGCCGCGCTGACGTCGCGGCTGGACTATCTTGGCAGCGCCGATCTGGAAAGCGTACGCCAAGCGTACCGTTTTGCTGATGAGGCCCATCTGGGTCAGCTGCGCAGCAGTGGCGAGCCTTACATTACCCACCCCATCGCAGTGGCGGCGCAGTGCGCAGAATGGAAACTTGACGCCCAGGCCCTGATGGCAGCCCTGCTGCACGATGCGATGGAAGATTGCGGTGTCACCAAGGTGGACCTGATCGAGCGTTTTGGTGCGCCGGTGGCCGAGTTGGTCGACGGCCTGACCAAGCTCGACAAGCTGCAGTTCAACACGCGCGAGGAAAGCCAGGCCGAATCCTTTCGCAAGATGTTGCTGGCCATGGCGCGCGATGTACGCGTCATCCTCATTAAGTTGGCGGACCGCAGCCATAACATGCGAACCTTGTCCGATATGCCTCGCAGCAAGTGGGGGCGCATCGCATCGGAAACGCTGGAGATCTATGCCCCCATCGCCCACCGCCTGGGCTTGAACCAGACCTACCGCGAACTGCAGGACCTGTCCTTTCGTCACCTCAAACCGTGGCGCTATGCCATCTTGTCCAAAGCGGTGGCCAAAGCCCGCAGCCGCCGCCGCGACTTGATCCAGAAAGTGCAAAAAGAAGTTGAGGCTGCGTTCGTTGCCGCCGGGTTGCCCGTGCGGATTGCGGGGCGCGAAAAGACCCTATATTCCATTTACAAGAAGATGGATCTGAAGCACCTGAGCTTTGCCCAGGTGACCGATATCTACGGCTTTCGCGTCATCGTGCCCACCGTGGTGGATTGCTACACCGCACTGGGCGTTCTGCACCAGTTGTACAAGCCGCTGCCCGGCAAGTTCAAGGACCACATCGCCATTGCCAAGCTCAATGGCTACCAGTCGCTGCATACGACGCTGGTGGGCCCGGCAGGTGTCAATGTCGAGTTCCAGATGCGCACCGAAGCCATGCACGTGGTGGCCGAGTCAGGCGTGGCCGCCCATTGGCTCTACAAGGCGGATCAACCCGGCGGGGACGCCGCAGAGCGCCTGGGGACAAAATGGCTGCAATCGCTGCTGGATATTCAGGACGAGACACGCGATGCCGCAGAGTTTTGGGACCATGTCAAAGTGGACCTGTTCCCTGATGCAGTCTATGTGTTTACGCCCAAGAGCCAAATCATGGCCATGCCGCGCGGCGCCACGGTGGTGGATTTTGCCTACGCCATTCACAGCAACGTGGGTGACCACACCGTGGGAGCACGCATCAATGGTGAGCAGGTCGCCCTGCGCACCGAACTAAAAAATGGGGATGTGGTGGAAATCCTCACCGAACCGCAGGCCGCGCCCAATCCGGCCTGGCTAGGCTTTGTACGTACCGGCCGGGCCCGTTCCAAAATCCGCCATCACATCAAGACGCTGGCGCATACCGAGTCGGAGGCGCTGGGTGACAAACTGCTGATGCAGGCCCTGCGCGCCGAAGGAATTGAACGTTTCCCTGAGGATGACCCCGACTTCGAACCTCTGTGGGACAAACTACTGCGCTTTACCGGCAACAAGACCCGCCAGGAGTTGCTGACCGATATCGGCCTGGGCAAGCGCATCGCCAACATCGTGGCCAAGCGCATGGTCGCGCTGCTGGCGGACACGGGGGCCAAGCCGGATGCCCTGCTACTGACACGCGAGCGTTTTACTGCACACGAAAACACGTCGCAGGGCGCCATCGTGCTCGACGGTAGCGAGAACGCCTCGGTCAGATTCTCCCCCTGCTGCGGCCCCATTCCGGGGGATGCCATCGTCGGTTATCTCGGTCGTGGCGAAGGCTTGGCCGTACATGTGGAAGACTGCCCGGTAGCGCGCAAGCTTCGCCACAAGGATGCCGAGCGCTTCATCGGCGTGGAGTGGTCAGATGAACCCGTGCGGGCATTTGAAACGGGCATTGTCGTCACCGTCAGCAACGGCAAGGGTGTGTTAGCCAAAGTGGCTGCGGCATTGGCTGCGGCAGAAGCCGACATCGTTCACGTGGACATGGGCAGCGAAGCGCAACAAAACGACGCCGAACTGCGATTCGTCGTGGCCGTACGCGACAGCACCCATCTGCAGACCGCATTGCGCAACCTTAGCCGCACGGCATCTGTGCTCAGCGCCAAGCGCCGAAAAGTGGCGAGCCCGAGCGTTTAGGCTGGGCTCGGCGCGGGATAGCGCACTTCCAACACCTCAATCTCGCGCACACGCTCAGGTGTGACCAGCTTCAATGCATCGCCCTCGCGCGCCTTGAGCAAGGTACGGGCAATAGGGGAAATCCAGCTGACATCCCCCGCGGCAGAGTCCGATTCATCAATGCCCATGATGCGCACCGTTCGCTCCACGCCCTCGTCGTCCGCATAAGTGACGGTGGCGCCAAAATAGATCTGGTCCTTGCCATGATGCATGCTCGGGTCGACAACCTCGGCAATCTCCAGGCGTTTGGTGAGGAAACGGATACGCCGATCAATTTCCCGCAAACGCTTTTTGCCATAGAGGTAATCACCATTCTCGGATCGATCACCGTTGCTGGCAGCCCAGTGCACCACGTCCACGATCTTGGGACGTTCGATGTCGATGAGTTCCAATAGCTCGGCACGCAAACGGGCGTACCCGGCTGGGGTGATGTAGTTCTTGCCACCGGCAGGTAACGCCGGGAGCTGAACCTCATCGTCGTCGCTGTCAGATTCCTTGGTGAATGCCTTGCTCATAGTCACAGCATACGAAAAAGCCCCAGAACCTTGCAGTTCTGGGGCTTCACGTTTTGGTGCGGCTGGCAGGAATCGAACCCACTACCCCTTGGTTCGTAGCGTTCTTCTCTTGATTCCAGCAAAATCCAGCAGCATCCATGTTTTCAATAAAATCAATAACTTACAGCAATCTCATCATCCAGCGAAGCCTGTCACAATCCATCAGAAGCCAAATTTTTTTCGGACACGGTTCGGACACGAGGCCAAACCAATCTACCACTTGGATGATGCAATGGGTAACCTGACTGTAAAGCAAATTGAAAGCGCCAAACCGCAAGACAAGCCGTACAAATTGATGGACGGCGACGGTCTACAACTCCGTGTTGCCGTTGATGGTGTCAAGACTTGGCTTGTTCGGTACATGTTTGATGGCAAAGAACGCCAGTACCGTCTGCCGGAACTGTATGGCGATGGCGAAGGTCGGTTGGGTCTCAAAGAAGCCCGCGAAGAAGCCACACACATTCGTGCACTGGCACGCAAAGGCATCGACATTCAAGTCAAGCTGGACAGCGAGCGCCAAGCCGAGGTCGAACGCCAAGAAATTGAAGTCGCCGAGTCCAAGACGTTGACCGACCTCTTCGATGAGTGGGTGAAGACTGTTGACCGCAAAGACGGTGGCAAAGAACTG
Source organism: Rhodoferax sp. (assembly GCA_046348185.1). Taxonomy (GTDB): domain Bacteria; phylum Pseudomonadota; class Gammaproteobacteria; order Burkholderiales; family Burkholderiaceae_C; genus Allorhodoferax. Next base: position 1,807,511 of record JAXMER010000013.1, read on the forward strand.
CGCCGGTCTTTCGCCCGCGACGTATTCCCCATTGCTGGCGATCTCAAGTTGCGCAGCGTGCACCCAGAGCACATCGAAAAGATGCTGCGCGGCGTTGTTGGACGTGGCTCGCACCGCGCTTCTGTCACGCTGTTCGCTGATCTAAACTTGGCGACATATGTAATGCCGCATATGTGAATTACACTGATGGGTGATTCACCGACCTGGAGGTGTCGCCATGAGAAAGCTGGAAATTGCCGATCCTGAAGTGATGCGAATTGCCATCCAACAGGAAATCGCCCGCTCCGATGAGTCGCGCTACGACCATCGGCTGCACGGCTTGCTGCTGATCACTGGTGGCCAAAGCTGCCAGCAGGTGGCCGAATTGTTCGGCGAGGATCGGCGCACCGTGCAGCGCTGGGTCAAACGGTTCGAGACCCATGGGCTTGAAGGCTTGCGCGAAGGCGAGCGCGCGGGTCGACCTGCCACGCTGGACGCCAAGCAATGGGAGGCGCTGGGGCGCGATTTGCGGCGCGATCCCCAGGCATTTGGCTTGGCCGGACATCTGTGGGACGGCAAACTCCTGTCCGAGCACCTTCGGCTGCGCTACGGCGTCAAGCTGGGCGTGCGTCAATGCCAGCGCATCTTCGGCCAGATGGGCTTTCGGCTGCGCAAGCCCAGGCCCCAAGTGGCTCAGTCCGACCCGGTGAAGGTTGCGGCCTTTAAAAAAACTGCGCCGTCTGGCAAGGCGTGCGGACGTTGAACTGTGGAGCCTGGACGAATGCCACTTCCAGCAGCACGGCACCCGGTGCCGGATGTGGGTGCCACCCGAGGTCAGGGATCCGATATTGCTCCATGCGCCCACCCGCAAGTCGGTGGCCTGCTTCGGCGCGGTCAGCTTGATCAGCGGCAAATTTGTCCGCTCCATGTGCGAGCGCTTCGACGCGCAGACGTTCGAGTCCTTCCTCAAGAAATTGCTGCGGCATCGCTCTCGCGGCAAGCGGATGGTGGTCGTGCTGGACAACGCCAAGTACCACCATGCGGTGTTGCTGGCGCCACTGCTCAGGAAATACCGCAAGGTGCTGACTTTGCTCTTCTTGCCGCCGTATAGCCCGCAGTTGGCGCCCATTGAGCGGGTCTGGAAGCTGGCGCGCCGCATGGCCACACACAACCGCTTCTTTGCAACGCTGGACGAGGTGCTCGCAGCAATAGACATCTGCTTCGATCGCTGGCAGAAACCCAACTCCGTGTTGCGAAGACTATGCGGCATTATTTAAGACGCTGTGTTTAAAACAAATGTTTCGCTGGGCAGCACGTAAGCGCGCGTGGAAGCACCTGATTGAAAACCCCACCGAAGAACTTGACCTCAAGAAGGACAAGATACTGCCCCGCGAATACGAAGGTGCAGAACGCAACCGTGCACTGAGCGAAGACGAAATCCGCGAACTGGCGGCGAAGCTTCCGAAAGCTGGCCTGATGCCCAAAACGCAAATTGCCATGTGGGTCATGCTCGCCTGCTGTTGCCGTATCGGCGAGGTTGTTCAGGCTCGTTGGGAGCACGTTGATCTTGAAAAGAGCGTTTGGGTGATCCCCAAAGAGAATGCCAAAAATCGCAAGGCACACACCATTTTCCTGTCGCCCTTCGCGCTCCAAAAATTCAAGGAGCTTAAAGCGATTGCGACCAGTGAGAAGTGGTGCTTCCCGGACACGACCGGAACCACCCACGTCTGCATGAAGTCAACCACCAAGCAGATTCGTGACCGCCAGTTGGCAGCCATTGGCCGCAAGCCAATGAGCAACCGCTCCAAGAATTCAGACGCCCTACTGCTGGTCAACGGTGACTGGGTCCCACACGACTTGCGGCGCACTGGCGCAACCATCATGCAATCGCTGCATGTCGCCCCTGCCATCATCGAGCGCGTGCTGAACCATGTTGAGCCCAGCAAGCTTGTCCGAACCTACCAGACGTACGATTACGCTGAGGAAAAACGCGACGCTTGGAACCGACTGGGGACGCGACTTTCGGAACTGGTTCAATCGGTGTGAGGCTTGCCCAGTGCCGCGCCGATGTGGCCGACGCGGCTTGGCTGGGTAAGTAAGGGTTAACGAACTTTCAGGAACTTGAGCACGTCCGCCACCACCGCATCGGTCTGCGCGGCATCACCACCAACTCGGGCACGGGGGTTCATGACCATGCAACCGTTTATTGCAGAGTCCCATTCCTCGGATGTTTTGAGGTCGCGATTGTTCTTGAAGTCGCGGGCATTCCGTCCAAGACCACTTCCGGCAATGGGTGTCATCTGGAGTTCCATGTCACATGCTTTGCCCGTGTGTGCTGGCTCATATCGGAATCGGCGCGTGGCACCATCCCACGCGTGATAGGTGCCTGGGTATTCTTTGAAGGTCACGGCGTTTCCTGACACCGCCAGTTCGCGGGCATAACGCTCACAAATCGCAGTGTCTCCGTAGTCTTCGCGTTCACGGTCAGCCAGGGCAAAGTAGATCGGGGCGGTTGCCTTGGCATCTGCGTCTGCACGGTAACGAATATTGCAGACAGCGGGATACAACAGTATGTGTCCAGCAAACTTTGCACCGTTGGTGTTCACAGGGGCTTGGTACATGGGCCAAGCCGAGAAGAACGCCGGGTTTGTGCCACGGCTCATACCGATCACGTAGATGCGGCTGGCATCAATTTGTGGATGGGAGGCAAGAACCCGCAGTGCGTTCAGCGCGTCGGCTGTCTGCGCTGCGGTTGACACTTTCTTTTCGAATTGATTGGTAGCCGTGCTTTCAACCCCACGCGGTTTGAAGCTATCCACAACAAACACCGCCACGCCAGCAGGGTTCATTCGCGCTGCCCAGAGATCGTAGGCCCATGGCTCCACACCGGCACTGCCGTGCATGATGACCAATGCGGGGACTTTGCTGTCTTTACTGCCCGTGGGTACCAGCAGATCGCCCCACACATTCTGCTGTGTGGTTTCACTGGTGTTCTTGCGAGCAAACTGCCAAATGCTGGGGACGTTAATGCTTTGGAATTGAATCCGCTCGGGACGACCGACGCCGTATTCCACGGTCGGCTTTGGTGCATTCGGATTGACGCTATTGATGAAAGCCAGAACGTCCTTCACAGCCTGATCGCGCGCACTTGGGTTCGCAGCCACCGTATAGCCACGACCATTACAGGCTCCAAATGCTTTGCCCCATTCACCAAAGCCATTGATGACTGCACCCGTTTTGTAATCGCGTGCATCACCAAGACCGCCTCCACGTACGTCGGTGATGAAGACCTCAATAGAACAGTTTTTGGCAGTTACGCCTTGCGGTAGGTAGGTCTTGGCTGCAGTGCCATCAAATCCATGGAAGGTGTCCGGGTAGATTTTCCACTTGATGTTTGCACCTGCTTGATTCAACTCGGTGTAGTACGCCACGCACGCATCGGCTGGAGTGCCATCATCGGAGGCACCCATCAACGCGAGCATGGGCGCTTTGTTGGTGTTGCCACGGTCAAAGCGGAATCGCGTGTTGCAGTTGCCTTGGTACAGCGGTATGTGACCAGCGAATTTGAGGTCGTCGCTGATTACAGCCTTGCGCACCATATCCCAATACGTTTCAAACACAGCCGTGCCACCGCGAGAGCCGCCCATGTGGAAGATGCGTTTGGCATCAATTTGGGGATGGGTCGCCAGCAGCTTTAGTCCATATAGTGCGTCAGCTACATTGGCACTTACGTCCACTTGGCCCTGGTCGTTGACTGTATTTCCGATACCACGCGGCTTGAAGCCGTCAACTATGAAGACAGCGATGCCTGCATTGTTCAACTCCTTGGCCCACGGGTCGTACAGCTTGGGTGTAACACCACCGCTGTCGTGCGAAATCAGCACAGCGGGTACTTTGCCATTGACCCTCTTCGGCATCAGTAGCTCACCAAACACCGTCACTGTCTTGGTGTTCTCCAGGTTCTTGCGAACGAACTGCCAACGATCTGGCGGTGTAATCGACTGGAATTCGATGCGGCCTGAGCGGCCATCCGCCAAGCTGTCGGTTTGCGCGAAGGCGCTGCACATGGCGGCGACGGTCAGCAAGCCCAACAAAAGTTGTTTAACGGTCGTTGTACCATTGGTGTGCAATGCCCCAGCGTTGTTGTGCGAAATGTTCATTTTTGCTCCGACATGTCACGCATGGCTTGTTCAATCTCCGCTTCGGTCATTTTTGACCCCGACTGCCTCGGTTGCTGTTTGTAGACGTTGTCGTTAGCGACAGTGCGGGGCAACGGCAGCGTAGTGATTGCCCCGGTGTCCATGGACTTGATCTGGTTCCAATCGCGGGCAACCGCATATATGTCGGGCATCCAGCTTTCAACATTGCTAAATGCGATCAGCATCCTGTCGCTGTTCTTGTGCCAACTGATACGCTGCCCGCCGTAACCGATTGCCCATGCGGTGTTAGTCGCCAGGTAGTTGTCTGTCCAAGTTAAGTAACCGTAACCACCAAACTCACGGCCCGATTTTCGTGCCACGTTGTTGATCTGAGTGGACTGCGCGGCACGCACATAGTCACCAAAGCAGCCCTGTTCCTTGCTGCTGCGCTTGACCCAGAGTGCGAACCGCTGCCAGTCTTCCAAACGAAGGCGCGTGCCGCCGTCAGACAGGCCGTTTTGCTGGCGGTCTTGAACCAGCAGACCTGGATACGCCGCGCCCATGGGATTCAAGATGCGCTCCTGAATCCATTGGTTCCAGACAGTTCCCGTGGCACGGCTGAGGATCAGTCCCAGCGTCAGGGGGTCGGTGGATTTGTATGAGAAGTATTCTCCTGGCTTGTAGTCCGAGAACACGCCACGCTGCGCCTTGGCAATACGCTCGTCTGTGGTAATGGTGGCGCTCAGATTGAGCGTGCCTTCATTCCACGCTTTGTTTTGCTCAGGCGTCCAAACTGTGCTGTCAGAGTTCGCGTCTGTAGCGCCTGATGCCATCATCAATAGGTCGCGCACCGTGGCATTGCCCAATGCTTTGCCACTGAGTTCTGGAATTACATCACTGGCCTTGGTCGTCAGTTGCAAACGGCCAGCGCAGATCGCTTGACCTACAGCCATTGCCGTAACCGTCTTGCCCATCGAGAAACCATGAAACAGTGAAGACGAGTTTGCAGGGGCCTTCGTGTCGGAGTACACCACTGTGTCGCCGTCCATCAACGCAAACGCTTTTGCGGGGCGATCAGCCATCAATTGACGTGCGCGGTCGATTACCGCTTGCTCTGCGGCGTTGGCCGCACGTTGACGCAAAGCAACCGGGGTGGGACTGGGCTTGGTCGTGTACCACCATGATGGTCCTCGGCTAGCCAGCAACCATTCATCCGGGGCGAGATTGCCGTCAGTGGTTTTAGGCATGTTCTGCGCGTGTACTGCACTCAAGCTCAGTAGCAGCAACGCCCATATCTTCTTGTGTTTCATAGGTCTCCCTTTCTGGAAATTTGGTTCCACACCGCTCGGATGTGGCGGTATTGTGTCTCATATTGAGTAGTTAACTACGTCGCTTCTAGGGCCGCATTTCTGCACGCTTGGTGCATGAAATCAGAACCACAAACATCGGCTGTCACGCCGGGTGTTGATGGCTCTGGCCGTGACCTGCCGAACCCCGTGACGCTGGCTCTGGGCCAGAACGTCAAACGCTACCGACACGCCGCCAAGCTGTCGCAGATGAATCTGGCATTTGCTGCTGAATTGGAGCGGTCACATGTGAGTCGTATCGAGCGCGGCGTCTCGAATCCATCGCTTTTCGCATTGGCAACGATCTGCAATGTGCTGGGCATCACGCTGGCGCAACTGTTTGAAGGCATACCGGACACCATTGCGCCGACCGCCAAAGGCGGGCCGCTGCGTCGCAAGAATCAATCGGTATTGGACAAAGCACCACCACCGCCCAGCCGCAAGATGCCGCTGCGCTGACTGGGCAAATGCTCTTTGAGGGGAAGCCACAGCCACAACGGAATATCTGCGGGCGGTAGTTCAGCCACAACGATGGGTTTGCTCACCAATACCAGAGCCATCTTGAAGATGGTTCGACGTGTAACAGTCGTGCTTTCGCTCATGGCAGATCACTCCTCTGAAACCGCACCGCCCCGGTCAATCGCACCACTTCAGCAGGCCACTCGGGGCTGTCGTAAATCCAATCCAATGGCTTGGCTGGTGAAGTACGCAAGAGTTGACTGGCAACCGATGGCATCTGCACCCGCATGCGAGCGTTGAAAGCGCGGAACTCCGGTTCATCACCGCTGGGGTCCAGCAGCAACACCGTGTCCACGGTTGTGTCACGGCCACTTTGCATGCCCTCCACGCCGATACCAAGTGCCCAGTGGTGCGTCTTGCGCGTATGCACACTGCGAAATGACAGCATCACCAAATCGCCACGACTCAAGCAGCGCACCGCGAAGTAATCCAGATCGGCATCATCCTTGTACCGTGCGGTCACCTTCAGCGGCAGTCCCAACCGATTCACGCGCTCCACCAGGTCATCGGCCATGCAGCCATGGAAGTACACATTATGGAATTCGGAGTAAACCTCGGCCGGTACTCCGTACTTCCGACTCGCCATGTAGGTCAACGCTTCTGCTTTGGCGAGGTTCAGGATCACGAGGACACTTGCCAAGCAATGTACCGAGCAGGCCCCGTCCATGTCAGATTGCCGAAAGTGCACGCGCATGGGTTCTTCACGCTTGGCTTTGACCGTCAGCACATGGCCGACGATCAGCGCGGGATGAACACGTTGCCATCGGTAGCTGACGCCGGAACCGGATGCGCTCTTTGCTTGCTTAGTCGCCATCAGTAATCCTCCGGCCGCAGCAGTGTGGTGACGGCACGAACACCAGCGTCATTGGCCGCGTCTGTGATCACCCAGATGGTCGGACAGCGATCACGCTTGTTGCGCGGGGTCTTTGCCAGCACATCAGCATTCACCAATCGGTACACGCTGAAGATACGGGAGCCGTCTTTCAGAGCTTGCTCGTTGAGCGCGGCGTCGTCCGGATGGCAATCGCCCCAATCGCCGGTCACATGGCGTGCCAGGAGCTGCGCAGCACTGAAGCCGTGGTTTTGCAGTACGTCTAATGCTCTGGGGGTTGCGACCACTTGACCTAGTCCGAACCTAGCGGCGTTGGTCATGATGGTGGTACGGCGCAACTGCGCTTGCGCGGACAGTTGACTCAATACATCGGCAGTCGAGTTGGTCATGGTTATCTCCAGAGTGGTTCAAAAATGGATACGTGCAGACGTGACAAGACCTCCGAAGTCGCAGGTCAGATCACCTCATTGACCAGCCAAGGCCGGCGCACGGGGAAGGGAAATCAATCAGTCAATGGCGAGCACCAGCACGTTTTCGAGTGCGGTGTGTACGCGGATGCCATGCAGCAGCAATCACGGCGCTGCATACAGGGCTTGGAGTAGCCTCATTTCAGTTACCGAATTGCCGGAAGTGCGGCAGTTCAACGTGGCGCGAATCAACACGCGAACCACGGTCTCGAAATCGAGCTTATCGGCTAGCGGCTGCGCCACTTCGGCGGCAAGTTCCAATCCGGTTTGCCACCACACCAACGCCGTCAGTTGGGCAGCGTTCAGCGCATGGCCCCGGCGTGCTGCCATGTACGCATCAGCCACCGACTGCGGCAGTTCTTCGTACAGCAGGTCTGCCGGGTAGTCACTGTCAAAGGCCACGCCAAGATCAGGTGATGCCATTTGCAAATCCGCAAGCAATGCAGCGTGGGTCAGGTACTGCATTTCCAGCAGCGCCAGCAGCTTGTCCGTGGCGGTGGCAAATGCCAGAGCATTGCGCCCCCTGTACCAGCAGTCGTTGTCGATCAGGTGCAGGGCCACGACTGAGACAGGCGCATCGAACATCGCGGCAGCGTCTTCAACCGAGACCGCCAGCAGCATGGCGAACACGCGATTTCGCTCCACCAGATCACGCCAATGCAAGCAGTTCAACACGGCTTGCAATGAATGCTGGTCAGCCGCATAGTTTTCTGAACTCGTTGGCAATCCCCACGGACAAGCGGCGTAGGCCAGTTGCAGCAATGCTGCTTCGGCTGGACTCAGGTGCAGGAGTTCAGTGAGCAAAGCAATCCGCCTTTCAGCGATGCAGATGGGCGCTGGTTCGGTCTGCTCAATGGTCAACAAACTGTCGGCCATGGCAGCCATATCCACGGGAGGCAACTCGTAATCGGGCTGCCACAAGAACATGGGTAGTTCGGTCGGTAGCTCGGGGCGCGATTGCAAACCGTCCAGATCACGCCAGAAGAACCGTTGTATCAAGTGGGCCGCCCATGTCCGTTGCCGGGTATCCGGCAGGGTCGGAAGTGCCACACCAATTCGCCGCATGAACAGGCGCTCCAACCACGTTCGGTATTCGAGGTTGTGGCGGCTGGGTATCCGGGTCATGCAGTCGGTATGAAAGGCGCTTTCCAGAACTGCAAAGGCTTGCAGAACCGAGGGATCAATTTGCATGTGGGTCTCTCCGTACCCCGCTGACCGTGAAGGCGCAGGGCTGGGCGATCAGCCGGGGCAAATTGTTGGGGGCTCTCCGGTCGCTACCTGCGGGCCATGCCGGTGACATTCAGGCGTGGAAAACCGCGCCGGAATCACGCATGGCGTGGGCATCGTCTGGGGTAGTCGGGGAGAGGTTTTTGCTCTGTGCGAACTCAGAGCAAGGCCACTGGCAGAACGCTGGTGGCGGCGAAGCCAGCGCACGGAATTCGCTGAAATTCAGCCAAAACATGTGCTTTTGGCTATTTTAGTGAAAAATACTGGATAAATACACAGTTTTTGCGCAAATCAGCCAATTTTTTCAAAAACATGCGGTTTAGCAGCGGAAAAATGGCATGTTTTTGGTCGAAAACAGCCAAACTAGACCGTTGTGCTGCCCCAAACAGATTGCAGCAGTCCCGTAGATTTGCTCATTTTCTGAGCAGATGTTGTCAAAAATATCCGATTTGCCTGTTTTTTGAGCAATCGTTAAAATATGGCGACGGCATAAAACGATTGTGAGCGTCCAGTCATCCCATCTTGATGCTTCTGGATTTTGACCAGACGATGGTGTCCACCTAATTTGGCGGACACTTATGCATCCTAAAACTCCTCCCCGGCGCACCCACTCTCCTGAATTCAAGGCCAGAGTCATTGCCGCTTGCCGCCAGCCTGGCGCTTCCATCGCCGCCGTTGCATTGGCGAATGGAATCAACGCCAATGTCGTGCACAAGTGGCTGGCTGGTATCGGCATGAAGCGCTCCAGTGCACACTTGCCGACCGCGAGCCCTGCACCCGTTGCTCTCCCGCAATTCCTGCCCGTTGCCATCAACACAAACAACTCTGTGCAAGGTGTTCCAGCACTTACCCAGGAGATCCGTCTGGACCTGGATCTGGGTGCGGTGCAAATCAAGCTGAACTGCTCCCGTGACAGCGCCCCATCGGCCGCAGCATTACTGCACGCAGTGGCCGAGATGGTGGCGCGCGCATGATTCGCATCGACGCGCTGTGGCTGTGCACGCACTCTCAGGACATGCGTGCCGGCGCCGACCGTCTGCTCAGCGTGGTGGTCAACACTTTGGGTAAAGCGCAGGCCCACCACGGGTATTTGTTTGCCAACGCCCGGGCCAGCCGCATCAAACTGGTGGTGCATGACGGCTTTGGTGTGTGGTGCGCCACCCGACGCCTGCACACCGGACAGTTTGCATGGGTGCAGCGCCAGACTGCGACTTCACCGGCACTGCAACTCAGCCGCCAGCAGTTTGACGCTCTGGTATTGGGCCTGCCCTGGCAGCGACTGGAGGAATTGAGTGTCATCAGTCGTACTTGAGTGAGGGTGTAATCACTGCAGCGGTGGGTGGTTTGGTTGACATCGCATTCGCCAATGGCCTGGGCCTTGTGGCTCGGGCATGATGGCGCCCATGTCCAGCAGTTGCGCTCATCCCATTGACCTGACTCATGTCGGTCCAGAAGTGGTGGCATTGATCGCGCAGTTACAACAGAAGGTCGAGGCCCAGACCCGCGAGATTGCGCTGCGCGATGCCCGTCTGGAGAAGGTCAACTTCGAACTCGCACGCCTCAAGCGTTGGAAGTTTGGTGCCAAGACCGAGGCGATGGACGCGCAGCAGCGCGCCCTGTTCCAGGAAACCCTGTTCGAAGACGAGGCCAGTTTGCGCACGCAACTGGCCGCACTACAGGCTGACATTGCTCAGGTCGATGCCAAGGCAGCCAAGGCCCCACCGCGCAAGCCACGCCGCCAGGCCCTTCCTGCACACCTGCGTCGTGTGGAGCATCGCCATGATCCCGTCGACACCACCTGTGTCACACCGGGTTGCGGTCAACCGATGCAACGCATTGGCGAGGACATCAGTGAGAAGCTGGACATTGTTCCGGCCGAATTTTTTGTGCATCGTCACATCTACGGCAAGTGGGTTTGCAAGTGCTGCCAGACGCTGCGTCAAGAGCCTGCCGAGCCCGATGTCATTGAAGGCGGCATTGCTGCCAGCGGACTGGTGGCGCACACGCTCATCAGCCGCTTCGTGGACCACCTGCCGTACTACCGGCAAGAGCCGATCAATGCCCGCTCGGGCGTACACACCCCACGCTCGACACTGGCAACCTGGGCCGGTGCGGGCGGCGCTGCCTTGGAGACCTTGTACGAAGCGCTCAAACGCTTCATTCTGAGCGCCCGGGTGCTACATGCCGACGAAACACCGGTGCCGCTGCTTGAGCCCGGCGCGGGCAAGACCCGCAAGGCCTATATCTGGGCCTGGGCGCGTTGCCACCATGATCCGCATCCGGGTGTGATCTACGAGTTTTGTCTGGGTCGCGGATCGCAGTACCCAGTGGCCTTCCTTGGCAGCAAAGGGCCACCGAGGCCAGAGCCGCCCTGGGTTGGAACTTTGATTACGGATCAATACGCAGGTTACAACGTTGCGCTGGATGCGAAGGTGTACCCCCTGCGCAAATCGGCACTGTGCGCAGCGCATGCTCGCAGGCGTTTCGAGGAACTCAGCCGTGGTGGGCCAGGAGCCAGCGCCGTGGCTCTTGAGGCACTGCAGCGTTGGGCACGGATTTACCACGCAGAGGCAAGCTTTGCGCAAATGAGCGTCGAGCAACGCCAGCGCTCTCGGCAATTGGTGAGCAAACCGCTGTGGGATGAACTGGAGGTTTGGCTCAAGCTGCAACGCAGGCGGGTGCTGGACGGCAGCAAGATCGCCGAGGCTATCGATTACAGCCTGGGCGCCTGGAAGGCACTGACGCTGCATCTGGACGACGGCGCGGTAGCCATCGACAACAACCATATCGAGCGACAGATCAAACCCTGGAAACTGGGCGTGAAGAACTGGATGTTTGTCGGTAGCGAACTCGCCGGCCAGCGCGCGGCCGTGGTGATGAGCCTGGTGCAGTCAGCCAAGCTTAATGGCCTGGATCCTTGGGCCTATCTGCGCGATGTGCTGCAGCGTCTGCCAACGCAGCTCAACAGTCGCATCGACGATCTGCTGCCCCACCGCTGGCAGCCCTGAGGCCAACGACACACGTCTATGGAGTTGATCACGCAGTCAGTCTTGGCGCAGGCCCTTGGCGACATCAATGCCATGAACCCAGCGCAGAAGGTTCAGCTGGCTGACGAAATGTTTTTGCAGCAACCCAACCTGCTGGCCTCGATCCTTGTGTTATCCAACATGGGGGTCAGCACGCTGCAGTTGGAGGTCCCGCTGCACATCCTGCTGGTGACATTCCAGGCCATGAAGCGCAGCGGGCATACATGGCCAATCGTCCAGGAGGACGTGCAGGAGCAATGTATGCAACGGCTAACCGCGCGCATGCGCTTCAACGAGGGATTGCCGACACAAATCGCCGCACGCCTGATCAAACAATTCTGCGATGAGCATTCCGAGCGCAACCTACTGGCGTTTGTTTATGGTTATCTCGGCGAGCATGACTTGTTGCGCGTTCGCACCGAGGCTGAGAAGTATCTGCTGCTCGCCGCACTCAACCTTGTCGAGTGCATCGCCTTCGTTGCGAAGCAGCCACCGCCAAAGTAAACATTGGTGCCGGGTCAATATGGGGTGACTGGACGCTCACAAACGATTGCGGCAACCGCCGCCACCCCGCTCCGAAATCCATTTTTTTGCGATGGCCGATGTTCAGTTTTCCATACCGGACTCGGTTCGCAGCCGGATTGCGGAGATGGCAGATCGTGAGGGACTGACTATCGAGCAGTTCGTAGCCGTAGCAGTGACCGAACGTGTATTTCGGCTGACTGACGTGGATGCCATGCGTCAAGGGGTCAGCGCGGCCAGTGAGCAAGAATTTCGTAGCTACCTGGATTTGGTTCCAAACGGGCCAGTTGTGGCTTCGGACTACCACCGCCATTGCGAGCGAATCGAACCCGGCTTTCCGTCAGCACAGAACCCAAAATGCCAAAGCACTGGTATCGGTTCATTTAAGTCGTCGTCCCTGCAAAATTCATGTCAAGCTGCTACCCATCGTTGACTTGACGGTCTGGGAGGCGTGAGCGCGAGGATTGCCGCTAAGTTGCGACAGATCGGCGCCAATCCCAGAGCTTGAAACAGGCACAACAAAAGGCCCAGGCCCTTCTTGACGATCATGCGCAGCAGCCAGCGGATGTTGTAACCGGCTGCGCACAACACTGCATGCAGGGCATCGCCCTCTGATCCTTTGAGGTGGCAACGGTCCATGCGGTGATCGGCCTTCAGATGTCCGATGATGGGCTCGATGGCCTGTCGTCGCTTGAGCAGTCTGCGCTCTGCGTCTGTGAGCCCCTTGTCCTTGCCACGGTGCTTGATCTGAACTTGTGGGTTGTCTTGATCCACACCCCGGTAGCCCAGGTCAACGTACGCCACCCTGGGCTGGACACCGAGGTTTTGCATCAGGATGGTCGATTGCTCAATCTGCTCAGCCAGGGTGTGTCCGTCATAGGGATTGCCGGTAAAGCTTCTGGCACCCACGATCAGGTTGCCCTTGAGCGTCATGGCCAGGCCCACCTTCACACCAAACTCGTACGGATTGCGGCTCTTGCCCTTGGAGATGCACTCCACCTCCGGTGCATCCCAGCTGTAGAGCTTGGCTTGACTACCCACGGTCTTGCGACTGCCCGTCTGTTCCACCAGGCGTGCGGCCTTGGTCAGAGTGGGGGCCAGGGTTTCCTGTACCGCCTGGCCCAGAGTGCTCATCTTGCGGCCCACTTCGCGCTGTAGTCGACCGACGATAGTGCGCTGGCGTTGGATGGCCTTGCGCATGCGTTTGTACTGGCGCGCATGGGCATAGCGAGCGGCCTTGAAGTTCAGCTGCCTGCCCTCCTTGGCAAAGGTCTGCTTGAGTTCGATGCCATGGGTCTTGGCAGCTTCGACCACCTTGGCACGTGCCGTCTCCAGTAGTTTGCTGTCGGTGGGGTGGGCTATTGCCTTCTCTTGCACGGTGCTGTCCACGATTACGCGGGTCAGCTCTTTCTTTGCAATGAGCTTGTGGGACACAGCCACTTCCATGGTGCGCGCCAACAGTTCTTCCACGCCTTCTTCGCCCAAAGCCTTGCGGAAACGTCCCAACTGCGTCGGGTCGCAGGGCCAGCGGTGTTCAAAGTATTCGCTGCCCGAGAAGTATTGCCAGGTGGGTGTCTCGCCCCAACGCTGGATGACGTCTTCGTCGCTTTCGTTAAAAGCGTGCTTGAGGTACAGCAGCGCCACCATCAACCGGGTGGGTAAGCGCGGGCGACCGGCGTTGGAGATACCACCACCGAGCACACCAGCCACGGGGCCAAACAGGTCCAGGTCTTCGATCTGCTTGCCGGCTTTGACTTGGCGTGCCCAGCGCTGGGCCAACGAAGCTTCGATCTCTTGCCAGGGCATGCGACTGGCCAGCACCGCCAGCGGGTGGCGCAAGTCAATCATCTGGTCCAGGCGGTTGCGGAAGAAGTCGTCGGTCATGGTGTGCTCAAAACTCCCAGAAAGCAGCCTCCATTGAATATCTTTCTGGGAGGAATGACCATTCGGATTCACCCCAGATCACCTGTGTTTATGCGGATTGCCGGGGTTTTGCAGGGACGACTAAGTCAGATGCAGAGATTCTCGAGTGAACTGAGTAATTGCATGCGCCCAATTTGCAAGAGGGTTCCCAGGAGCGATCGACGAAGGTAGCTCCAAAGAGAACGCCAAATCGTCTGCGCGTACAAAGGTCATCTCGACGTCAGTCCGCCTTAGTAGTCGCATGTTGACATCATCCATGTCGTAAAGGCGTGGCGTGAATGTCATAGAAAATTTTGTCGCGTAGACATGATGATCCGCCATAGATGCATGATCGTATCCAATGCCATGCTCGATGCCATAGCTCTTAACAGCGTCAAGGAATCTTGGCTCCAGCCCTTCTACGCCGCTCAAACGCAGCAACTTAGCAATACGAGAAACCATGCTTGACAGGCTAATGCCGTCGCCAGTGTCTGAGTGGAATCCGACACTCAGTAAAAGCAAGCGGCTTTCGTCAGGAGCACGTTCTACTTGGTACAAGCCGCTGAATCGATGACTGGAGCTGGCAGCCAAGGTAGCTTTCACTTCGACTGAGGTTGAACCGATGCGAAAATCACGCGTCGCTCCCCTCCAGCCAGTCCACATCTCCAGCACCGACACAAGCAATTGTGGCTGTAGGCCTACCGCACTCAACATAACGTCAAGACATGCAAGTTCACCCAAAAGCCCAAGCAAATGCTCTTCCGTGAGCAACGAACGCCGAAGCGATAGTTCTATTACCGCTTCAACCCGCGAGAATGCGCTATGAATACTCTCGCCAGCTTCAATTCCAGCGTGGGCCAGTTCCACTGCCACCATTGCCGCAACTGGAACATATTGATCCTTACCCGGATAGGCAACTCGATTAGCCTCGACTGAAGCCCCCTCTCCCGCAACATCCCACTTAGCGTAATCGAGGTGGCGACGAACAAGCGCGGACTTGGCGTGAAGTAGTTCGCCAACGAGGAAAACGTCAATGGATTTATCTGACCGCGCGACACCTAGCACACGCGGCACGATCCAGATCGTCCGATGCGCCTTCTCATCACCATCAACACCCAGGTCAGCGAGTTCGTCCCGCACCCTTTGATATGCATCAGTAAGTCTAGTCATCTCAAAGCAGCAATGTGGTCGGGGCCACCATGTGGAATTGAAAGCCCCATACATATAACTTCGCGCCCCGATGGCTCTTTCACGACATGAAATAGCAAGAGGCCAGGGTGCCCGCGAGGGCGCCATTTCTCACCAGTCAATAAATGGGGAGCCTTTTCGGGACCATGCAAGTGATAGTCGAACAATTGATCGCCAAGCCAATTCTCACTAGGATTTCTCGAACCCCACAGCGTTACAAGTTGATCTGTATGTCGCTCTGAAATTCCGCGTGTCATCATCTGGATGTTAAAGCGGCGCAACTGGTCACTCTGCGCAGTTTGCAACGGCCCAAACCGCAAGCCGACGTAAAACTCTGGCTTCGAGTTTCTATATGCCCTAATGTCCGCCATATTCCACGGAACACTGTCATTGTCGGTCGGGCGCAAGCCAGGTACGGTTGGGTCATCCAACGCCGCTTGCCAAAAGCGAAGATAAGCAGCGATTGAGTACGGACAACCCGACGGCTCTGCTCGCATCGGTCCGGGCGATCGTCCTGGAGGGCGAAAGAACGGGACCGAGATTCGCATCAACTGTTGCAGGTGCGTCCAACGCTGTGACATCTCCAAACTGAGTTCCGGATCGTGCCGCTCGTAAGAAAATTTTTCCAAAAGGCTTGCGATTTCGAGTAACGAGCGCGGGATCGTCAGGATCAGACCTCGTACCACACCATCGGTGCTCAACTCCGTCAGGTCAGGCGCGTCAAGAATCGAGGCAAGTACATTGAGATTGGACTCGTAGCAATCTCCATCCGGCGGCTCAAAGATACGGATCGAGGGCGTCGGACCGGGATGCAGTGGCACTTTCTTTGTCTCGACCTTAGAAGTCGCCCGAAAGGCCTCGCCTTGCAGCACCAGGATACTGTCCCTTGGGCCTGCAATCGGTACGTCCATCGCAGAGAGAATCTCACTCTTGAGGGCTTGATCCGTACCATGATACTGACGAAACAGCGCAAGCTGGTCGGTGAATCCAAAGACGCGACACATTGCAAAATATGCACCCCGGTACCCAAACCAACGCTGCATTTGCATCTGAGTGTCGGCGGCCGGCTCTCGTGCACCTCGAAGAAAGAGGCTTGTGCAAAGACCTTCCACCGTGAGCCCTCGAGACAAAACGTTGCCAGCGACAAAAATTGAATAGATATCAGCTGGTGCTGCCCAACCCGTCTCAGTCTTTCGAGGTGAAAATTCGGGGCGTGAACTCGCACGCACATCACTGTTTAGAACTCGAATCGTCACATTCGGAAAGATGTGCTCACGTATACAGGCCTTAACCGTCGCCCATTCAATTTCGTGGATTGCGTTCGGCCCGCCTCCTGGCAATGTGGCAAGGGCAGCTGCACTGGCTTTGAAACGGTCTAACCAAACCGACCAAAGATCCTCCTCTGAATCAAGCCGAGCCAATAGCCCAGGCACGTCAAGTTGAGCGCCCTGCTCTTCAAACTCTTGGGCGTGAACCTCAGCCAGTGACAGCATGCCATCGCTACTGCGAGACCATCTAACGATTGCAGCGGCTGCTGCAAAGTGATCATTCTTTAGCGCCGAAGGGTGATACAGCATCGAATGTGCGGAAGGCGATTTTGCGACAGCAGCTTCTAGCGTCGGAAACTCAGCGCCTGGCTTATGAAAGCTCTTCTTAGAAAGAAGAAGTCGGATCGCTCCGGATACAAAGTAATGACGGAGTGCATCACCAAGCATCTTCCAGCGCGTCGCATCAAAGTCAGAAATTCCCGCGTCAGCGCTTTCATCGTCTGTGCCATCATCAGACTCTGGAAATGGATAGCCAACACAGGGATCTGCAGCTAGCCCACGGAATCTGTCGTAGTAAAAGTCGCCGCCTGTGTAATAGCCCGACAATCCTCCCGGTTCCATGTAGGAAACGCATCGCGGAGAGATGGTACCTATATCGGACGGGATCCGTAGTGCTGCAAAGAAATCGCGTGGAGTGAGCGGGTTGTGAGCATGCTGGAGAAAATTTGCTTGCGGGGTCGCGGTATATGCGAGGTAAGTCGCAAATACGTTCTTATGAGTAGCTAGTGGCCTTGATTGCCCCCTAGACCACAGCATCTCAATGAATTTGGGTGTCACCTTCCCGCTATCTTCCGCATCGAGAACACTTGCGTCATCCGCCTCGTCATCCAGAACAACCATGGAAATTGGCTCACTACTGTGAGCGCGCTCAGAACTCTCAAACAATTCGTCAAGGAACTTTGCAAGAGCGAGCAAGTGATCATCTTCTTTGGGAACGACTATGATCAACGGAGTTTTTTCCGCCAAACCCTTCTCGGCACGCCGACGCTGCCCACGAAGATAGGCAATAGGATCCACTCGCGCTTCGCTTCCCAGCACATCTTCGGGCTGCGGAACAAGCGTACGGACCTTATCCCGCTTCCACGCGACATCAGCCGATGATCCATCGAGCTGAGAAAGAAGTCGTTCGTACGTCTGAAGCCAAAGTGGAACGCGAGTACCAGCCAGGAAAACTAATACATCGACTTGACGATCCAGAATCAGGGCCCCGACGGCCAGCATGCTGGCCGTCTTGCCGCTTTGCACTGAGCCGACGACTACTCCCGTTCGAACCCTCGCTTCACCATATGCGTTTCGATCAAGCGCGCCCCCAATCATCGGCATCGCTCTGTCTGCGATGTATTTAGCGTCATCCTCAACGACTTGCTGCGTCTGAGATGGGAGCTTAGCTAGACTTGCCTGGTAGATACCCCACCATGTCGAAGTTGCCGAATGAGGTGCAACGGCAGCAGGTACATCCACCTCCGGATCCCGTCGTCGGAGTACTTCAATCTTCTTGCGGTATTCCTCGCTCACACTACTTTTGCGTTGCCGCAGCAGCAATCGAACGCAGCGTCGCGATGCAACTGTAACCATACCGCTTTTGAAGAACAACTTCGGCTGCATCGAGATCTATGCCTGTGGCCTTAAGAATGTCTAGACAGCTTTGTGCAATGTACTCCCACTGCGTTTTGTTCTGGGTCTTCTCAGGTCCTATCCTGCGCTCTGTGACCCCTCGAACCTCCTCGATTGCATCAAACAAACGATCACCCTGATCCGTTGCCGCGAGTACGAGAGATGCGATGAGGCTACCCACCAGCGGAAGCTCCTCCCATCGCGACGCGACACCTCTCTTGCTTCGGAACTTAGGGGACCATGCATTGTTAGCGTCGGAATGCAGCAGCACTGCTTTGTATATATCGCTCGCAAGCGTCGTCAGCGTCTGAGGCAGCGTTAGAAGCCCGGGGTTATCGCTGAGCTCTATTAACAGAGCGTCGATATGAGAGGCGGTAGAGGGTGTAACGAACACTCCACTCGCACTTTTATTAGGCGCATGCAGAAAAATTGCGCACGCCCAAGATAGCACTTTCGTTCGCTTGAATCTGAGTGTTCCAAAGCCGCGGTCAAGCAAAGTCTTACCAACTTCCGCAATGCGCGGCCGAAAATCTGTTGGCAAGTAACGTGCAAGCTCTTCCACGTCGGGGCGGTCGCCACTCAGCAGTAAAAGGAGCTTGGTGAGGCCGAGATGATGGTATGTCGCATTGCGCAACTCTTCGGCGTTGAGCTTCTTTCCTTGCTTGTTATAGATCGAGAAAACGAGATGAATATCACGCAAGCGTGTACGCTCGTAAATGATGACTGGGATCTGATATTTCGAGTGTGCCTTTTCGAAAATATCTCGCACCTTCACCTGGTCTTGACCGACTTTTAGAGGCAAATCGCGAATTTCAGCGTAGTACTTGCCGGATAGCGGGAAAAGCGGATCCTTTTGATCCGTATATCGGCGAAGTCGAAATGGCAAGAAATTCGCCCCAATCTCTCTACCACGCAAATGCAGCTTGCTGATGATGCGCTTGGGGTTAGTTGCAAGCTCTTTCTCAACTTCATTTTCTTTTGCGAAAGCAAGTGCACTAGGATGCTGCCCTATGAAGCGCAGAATGGCAGTGAGCCGCTGCTTTCCATCGACGATCTGAAGTTGATCGCTACCTTCGATTTGCGTCAAGATGATCGAAGGTATGGGAATTCCGCGAAGTATCGAGTCAATAAGGAGTTGGGAATCAGCCGTCGACCACACGCTGTCACGTTGATAGGAAGGATTAAGTTCGAGTTCTCCCTCCTTACCGTAGTCTGCGAGCGTTCGGATCGTCATTGTCTTGACTTCCGCCTTGATGGAACTCGGCCGCTTATCCTGACCAGAATTCGCCTCCTCCCAAACCAGCCGCCATGCCTCCGTCGCCTCTTTCAGCGTTTGATCATCGTCAAGGCACTCATCAAACATCTCTCGATGCGACACTGCTCGCGAGAGCCTGTAATCAAGATGCTGCGAACCGAGTGCTGAGAGTTGGACTTTGCCCTCGATTGCAATGACACAAGAGTCCACTAAATCGACTGACAACTGCTGAAACAGTTGCGCAGCCGCTGCTTCTGCCGTGATATTGGCTTGGACAGGACTGTCCAGAAATAGCCAACCCTGTACCGCTAGCGTCTTGAGCAGCCAATCATTTGACTGAAAGTCAACCGAATCAGGATCAAATGGTGCGAAATCTGGTGAAGCTGTAACGCCCTGAGGCATCCGACCTTGTTGTGAAAGATCTGAAAGTGCCTGCGCGATGCTAACCAAGTCTTCTTCGACCGCTAAATCCATCGTTTCTCCCTTTATTTTTTAACCATTCAAAGCCTGGGCAAATGATAGCGCCATCGAGCGTGCTCCGGAGCTGCTACCATTGACGTTTGAGTAGATTGCGGACGGAGCGGCGGAGGAAAAGTGGGAAAAGAGGTACCGGCAAAGAATGACAACACTATTAGATTCGTGGATTTTTGCGCGGGACTCGGTGGGTTTCATCATGCGCTATCGCAAGTAGCAGAAGAGATACTCCAATCTCGACAGTTGAAGTTCAAATTCGAATGCGTAGCGGCCTCAGAGATCGAGGACGACTTGCGGGAATGCTACGCGCAGAACTTCCCCGATATCGTTGAAAGCTATGGCGCCCATCATCTCCCGCTAGTTGACGCAGCGGCACTCGCCCTAGGTTCGGCAGCGCGCGATGAATTGAAAAACGCACTTCCTACCTTCGACATCAATGGTGCTGTAAAAAGAGTGCACGGCGATCTTTTCGTCTTCCTCAACGACGATGCAAGCGGTCTAAGAACACTCGCGGACGGTAGGACACTCCTTCCCCGGCACGATCTGCTTTGCGCAGGCTTTCCGTGCCAACCCTTTTCGAAATCAGGGGCACAGAAAGGTTTTGAGGACACAAGAGGTACAGTCTTTCATGCGCTCGCAACCATGACTAGGGAGCTTCTTCCGTCCTTCTTACTCTTGGAGAACGTAGGAAATTTCCCCCGACACGACAATGGCAATACGTGGCGACGAGTCAAGACAATTCTTCAGGACCTTGGCTACGACGTTGTGGCAACGGAGCCGATTTCATCTGGGCCAGAAGCTATAGGATTGTTGTCCCCGCACCACCGCGGCTACCCACATCATAGAGAGCGATTCTTTATCTTCGCGCAGAGAAAAGAGGCTCTCCTCACCGACAGCGACTGCATTCGCAGTCTTCTAGCTGTACCGTTGTCCGCGCGCGCGCCCGCGCGTAGAGTGAGTCGCTCCCGCACTGACGATACGGTTGTCGCACTGGAAAAAGCCGCTCGAATTGAGTTGACGAAGATCATCTCAAAGCCAAAATTAAAACGCGAAACCGAGTCACTTCTTTCTGCGCAGCTTTCCGCCGATCACACGCGCTGCATCAATCATTGGGGAAAACTGCTCGATAAACTCAGGGAACATGACAAAGCGACCGGCAGCACCGAATGGCGCGACTCGATGCCTTCCTTCCCGATTTGGGGCTATGAGCTAGATCCTTGGCATTGGTATCCGATCGACTCAAACCCGGCCGACCGGGTTGGCCAGATCGAAGACATCGGCGGAGTTGCCAATTCATTGCTAAATGAAGCCGCTGCGACTGTCAGAAAGTACACCGGAGGAAAAGTGTCACTGCGGGATTACCCCCCCAATGGCAAACGGGCATGGCTCCGACGTCCGCTAAACGCAGCCCAGTCCAGGTGTTGGATCGCAAGTTGGCCGAATTATGCAGCGAGTCGCGGCGACTGGCCGGATTGGAAGATTCGCTTCATTACGCAGAATCGCGAGTGGTCGCTAAAGCTGTGGGCGACGCTAGACCCCAAATGGCTGCGCGGTTGGTTGGACGAACTCTACGACGTCATCGCCGTCCCCTCTTTGCAAAAGCTGGAGTGGAACTGTAAGGGAGAAGAGTTAAGTATTTGGGACCATATCTTGCAATTTCGCCCCTCTGGCCTGCGAGTGAAGCGGCTAGCGCACGTCCCCGCACTTGTTGCTATGACCACCACACAAATTCCAATCGTTCCGCGCTTGAACACGGCGGAATCACCGACGGGTGCTCCGGTGGGGGCGAAGGGTCGTCATCTTCTTCCGTCGGAAGCACTGCAGTTGCAAGGCTTCCCTCCCTACTGGCGACTCCCAAATTCCAGAGAGCGGTCGTTCACATGCTTCGGTAATGCTGTGCATGCTGGCTTAGTGAAGGATGTGTTTCTCGATTGGCTGTTTTCCGCCAATTTCTCCTCGAAGCCATAGTTTGCACGGCATGCCACATGTGCGGATGGGCGAGGGCTACCGGGATCACAACCAGACCAGCGATTTGCGCTTGCTGTCGATGAAGCTGCCCGAGACGCCCTGCAGCCCACTGTATAAAAAGGCGATTTCGCCAGATCGGAAGTTGCGGCGATTGTTCGAATCAGAGTGGACAATCACCGCTGCGAACGACCAACAGTACTGAAGGCAACTATGGCGGCAAAACCACGGCGCATCAAAGACAAACTACTTCACGAGGCTTACACGCCCGCTGAATCTGATGAAGACGGATATTCTGATGGTGTGGACTACGCTGTCATAGTAGGCAACAAGCGGTTTCATTCGTTTCAAGTCTGGCGGGAAAAAGCAGGTGAAAAACCGACCTATGTGTATGGGCTGACGCTGAAACAAATCGCTGCGATTCGTGCTCAGGCTGACGTCGAGATATCCGCAAAGAACGCCGAATTGATGGCGGAGATTGAAACGGTACAGAAAGCCCTGTCCGAACTAAAAACACAAACAGCAATCAAAGGCGCTACGCTTGAACAGGAAGTCGAACGGCTCCGCTATGACAAACTATGTCTTAGCGACGCATTGAAACAACTCCAGCAAAAAATGCGGAACTATTCTCCTTCCACAGGGGGGCAGAGCATCCGCGCGACTTCGATACCAATGGGCGGCGCACCGGGGTATCGACTGAAATCCAAGCGTAGGTAGCGCCGGCTAGACTTTTCTGGCGTGTTGCCCAGCTATGAAAAGCCTGAGAAAATAGAAAAAATTTCGCTGCAATGGCGAGGCGTGCGCGGCATTAGTGCACGCTGGTTCAATGTCTATCCGTACTGATTTGCCGCCGAACTACCGGATTGGACTGAAGCGCAACGCCCGCCCGCAATTTCCAAAATTTCCCTCGAATCTCAGGTAGCGATAAGACACAGTTATCGACTGCCAGAGACCACCAAGAACGGCCCCTTTCGCGGGCCGTTTTTTATTGTTTTTCCAACCCGTCCATAGGACTCATCATGAAGAAAATTCGCACTCCATTGGAGGGCGCTGGCGCAGCTTTGTCTGCGCACAGCACCACCACCACCAACCAAGCGCCAGAAACGCTACCGGAGGCCGTTTTGAGCGGTTTTTCCGGCACCACCGAGCAGTTCATAGCGGCCAGCCAGTCAGCGGCCACGAAGCGCGCATACGCTTCGGACTTGCGGCACTTCCACGCCAGCGGCGGCAGCATTCCAGCAAGCCCAACAGTTTTGGCCGAATACCTGGCCACGTGTGCGGAAAATTTAGCCGTGGCTACCTTGGAGCGGCGACTGACAGCCATCCACAAGGCGCACCTGGAGAAAAATCTGGAATCCCCGGCCAAGAGCGATGTGGTCAAGCGCGTGATGCAGGGCATCCGGCGCACGCTTGGCACCAAGCAACGGCAAGTCACGCCACTGGTCAAAGACGATCTGTTGGCCGCGCTGGTCATGGTCAATCAGCAAAGCCCCGTGAAAACCGCACGCGACCGTGCGCTTCTGCTGCTGGGCTTTGCCAGTGCCATGCGCCGATCAGAGTTGGTGGCGGTGAAAGTGGAGCACATCACACACCTGCTGCATGGCATCGAGATTTTCTTGCCATGCTCAAAGACCGACCAAGACAAGAACGGGCGGACTGTGTTCATTCCGCATGCCAATGATGAAAGCCGCTGTCCGGTGCGGGCTCTGGCCGATTGGCTGGAAATTTCTGAAATCGAAGAGGGGTTTGTTTTTCGAGCCGTCACCCGCCATGACCGCATTGCACGGCAGGGGTTGTCAGCACAGTCAGTTGCGCTGGTGGTGAAAGCATCGGTGGCACGCGCTGGCGGTAACGCGGCGAATGCCAGCGGCCATAGTCTGAGGGCTGGCTACTGCACCAGCGCCGCAGAGAAGGGTTTGCAGCCGTGGCAAATACGCGAGCAGACCGGGCACAAGTCGGACGTGACGCTGGCAAAGTACATTCGGCCTGTGGCGCGACGCAAGATTCCAAGCTTGCTGTGATTTGACCAGCAGAACGCTGGAAGTGCTACCCGACTGGGTAAATGCGGCATCCGGCGTCGGTTAAGCCACCTCGGCCTGCAAGCTAAATCTATTGGCGGTCACGCGGACTTCCTTCATGCGTCCGTGTCCAGGCAGTAGCGTATCGGCAACCTTTACCAGCCCGGCGCGCTCAAGTCCATCAACGTCACGCTTCACGGCACTGCGGTCTCGATGCAACCGTTCCGCAAGCTCCGTAATCGACCCCGGCATTTCTTTCACTGTCCGAAACAGCGTCAAACGAGCCACCGTGATGAGCTTTATCACGTCAGCCGGGTCATCAAAGCTGATGATGCGCTCATCTGGAAGCGGCTCACCACGATCTGCAGCCTTGGCCAACCGACGGCCACGCTTGAAGAAGTCCTCCTCCGCTCCGGTTGTGATGGTGACCTTGGTCATTTGTGGTCCTTCAAGGCAATCCAATCTTGCTCAAAACGTCGTTCAATGGCTTTGACTCATGACCGCTTCTGACGGGTCAGGCCACGCTGCTTTATGGCCTTCCTGATTTCGATTACCAAGCAAGTCATAGCTTTGAGCCTTTCGGCATCAGCCAGACCTAAGTCGGCAAATACGTTGCCAGAGCCGCGTCGCACTTCTACGCCTTGGATCAGTCGAGTTTTCATCCGAAGTACAACTCAATGCGGTCGGTAGTCCAAGTGGCAACCCCCGTGCCAAAGAAGTCGGCATCCTCAGTCCAAACCGGACAACCCAAGGCCATGGCACACGCCAGCACAGGCCAATCATCCGCATCACGTACTGCAATCCGCTGCAATGCCTGCTGCTGCATGCCCAAATAAAGTTCGGCGTCAATTGGCTGTACAACGCGTTCAAGGCGATCAAGAACAAGCATTGCTGCATCGGCATCAACGCCGCGTTTTTTCAGCAACACGGGCAGGTACTTTCTTGCATCTGCATAGGCCACGTCTGGTGCAAAGAATTTGACCGCCATGGCGTTTTCAAAAATGAGTTCCCGGACCCGCTTCCCCAGTACGGCGCGAATCAAAATGTTCGCATCGAGGACGATGGCCTTGCTACTCATGCTGCTTTGACCTTTTGCTTCTTGGCGGGCGCACTTGTCTTTCGACGCGCTGTTTTGTAATCTGCAACCACGGCCTCAACATCTACGCCCTGCGCCTCCAGCAGCTTGTCCAATGTTTTGCTGGCTTTCTTCAATGCCGCAATGTCAGCCTCAACTTGACCGTGTGTGGGAATGAAATAGCCAACGGTCTGTCCATGTCGAGTAACCGCCACTGGTGTGCTGGACGCGATGTACTCGGCCAAGTCGGAGCGAAATTCGCGTATGCCTACCTTTGTCGTTTCCATATTGAGCCTCTGCGTTAGCGAACATTTGTGTACACATTGTGCATCAATTTTCGACTAACGGCAAGAACCTCAGTTCCTCGCCCACGTATCGGGATCGTGGTGCAGCCGCTCGCGGTAGGCGGCGATCAATGCGTTCACACGGGGCACAAGCTCGTTTGGGACCCGGACTGTGCGCGACACACCGGATTGACGATAAGTCTTCTTGGCTGGCTCCAAAACGGCTGCAGTTGGGGTGCAACGCTGTGTCAGCGGAGTGTTTGCTGACACAGCGTTGTTACAGCGGTTTCTGACGGCTTTGGTGTGCGTTTTCATAGTGACTCCAGTGGCTGTGACAGCATGAAATTAGTGCACATGCAATTCCGGCCTCTTCGGTCACATACAACCGCCTGCCTACTTAAATGCACAGCCTGTTCCAGTAAGTTCCGTCATCCGCATCTACGACTCTTCAGTCGTCCCGCGCGTCAAATGCCGAATCAGGAAACAAGCCGACTTCGCGCAATGCGTCACAGGCCTGCTGCCACAGCGGCTCCGGCGTCCACCAAGTGGCCTGACGGCTGCGCCAGAACGCATGAACCTTGCGCGCCTGCTTGGTGTTTTTGAACGCATCCAAAGCTGCCTTCACACCGTCTTGCCTGCACATGGCAAGAAACGCACGCTCAGTTAACGGCGACAACTGTGGACCTGCTCCATCAAGGTCGGCAAACCGGAAGCGCGCAAATCGGTTGGGCAGACTGTCCAACTTGTACAGCGGTAAGCCACGCAGTTTTTTACCACGCACCTCCACGCGTACGACTTCAATGCCGTCGAGCTTAGGCTTCAATTGCTTGATGGCGTTAGCCTTCAGCCGCTCGTTGCTTTGCTTCCCGCGCTTTTCGTTGATCTGTTTGACCATGTTCAGAATCGCGGCGTGTATGCGCTCTTGGCTCTTGTCGTAGGCGACCGTGAAGTAATCACTGGTGACGCTGCCAAAGTTGTAACCTTCAATGTGACAGTGCTGCGCCATGCGTTTTGCCATCATCGACATGCGTTGGGCATTGCTGTAGCTGACCAACATGCGGGACAGGCTGGCATATTGAATATCCACTGCAAAGTCGATGCAGTTGATCAAGGGGTGCTGCATCAACTGGTCATACTCCCGGCCAATGATGCGCCGCATCACGCGGTTGATTTGAGCGGCATCGCCGTCGCTGAACTTGGCGGGATTGATGACCACACGGATACCACCCTTCTGGCGCGCTGGAATAAGGGCACCGACTTGCACGAAGGCATGTGAGCCGCCTTCCAACAAGATGCGGAAGTTCTCACGGTAACGGGCACCCTTTGGATAGGCACGCTCGCACGTTCCGGCTTCAATGGCCTTGGCAATACGACGGCGCACGGGTTTCAACATGGCTTCTTGGTCATCAAGAAGGCCACAAGCCCAAGGAAGGACATAGACCAGACGATCAACAACGGGACTCAGGACAAAGGGAATAGCGGATTTCATATAGGTAGTTCCTCAAACGAGATTGAATGGAGCCGATGGCTCTCAGGCACATCGACTGCATCCGCTACATGTGGTTGGTGCGCCAAACACCCGTGAAGCGATCGCCAGCCCGTTGGGCATAGGCAATTCGCGCTGAGTGCAAGAGGCGCACGGCAACATGCCGCCGATGCACAAGCTATTTACAGTTTTCGTTTTTGGCTCTGAGTGCAGATTGACCACGCAGCGGAGTCATTGCACGCAAGGCGTTTTCCGCGTTGGAAGGCCCTGCTCTTATGCTGGCTGTTGTACGCTGGCACAGCGTATTCAGCTATGTGGTTATTGGTGACCAGATCACTACATCTACCAGCATTCCACTACTGGCACCACTGCCACTATTCACTTCATTCACCATACAGGCTTCAATCACACTCTTATTAGACGCAGCCGCATTTGCCGGTGAACTAATGCCCCGATAAGAACACCAAAGAAAACAGGGCTACCCGCTGAGTGTGGGTAGCCCTGATTGGTAATAACGAAAGGTCGTTTTGGTTGCAAACGTTGCACGAGTTGCACGGCTTGGTGCAACGATTAGCGGTCACTCGTCCTCGTCCAACAAATCCGATTCATCGTCATCTTCGGCTGGCATTTCTTTGCCTTTGCCCTTGCGATCAGCAGCCGTTGTACGCGGGAGTTCGTCATCGTCGTCCGCGTCGCTTTCGTTCTCAAGACATTCAATCATCGCCAGCGTCTTGCTGACCTCTGCTTCACTGAACTTGATTTGGGTGGTTGGCGGCAGTTTACGGAGCCAACGCATGATCGTGGATTTGTTCTTGTTGAGTAGCTTGCCAACGTCTTCAAGACTGTGGCCTGCACTGCTGAGACGCCATGCGAAGCGAAAGATAAGGCCACCGTGAATAAATGGTTCGTAGCGGATTTTGAAGTTCTCTGTGGTACGAATTACTGAGGCCATGGTTCGTCCTACACCAAACTGATGGCTGCGGTGTTGACGCGCGATCAATTTTCCCCAGTTTGACTGAGTAGCGCGCGCCGAAATTTACTCAGGGTGATTAACCTGCCTGCCTCATTTTTGAGCAGGACCAAAGGAGATGATCACCATGAAAGATCTGGGCATTGTTCGGCGCTTGTTTTACCGTGACGGGTTGTCGATTTCAGAGATCGAGAGGCGCACGGGGCTGACCCGGAAGACGATCAGCAAGTGGCTCAGTGCACCTGAGCGCACCGAGCCAAAATATCCACGGCGTATCGCCGAAGACACCAAGATCGCTCCGTTTGCAGCCCAACTGACCAAAGCGCTGGAAGTGGATGCGCGCCGCCCCAAACGGGATCGGCGCACGGCGCTGAAGTTATTCAAGGAAATCCAGGCGTTGGGGTTTGACGGCGACTACAGCCGTGTCACTGAGTTTGTCCGCAGGTGGCGGGATGCTGGTGGGCAAGCGTTGGTCAAGGCGTTTGTGCCTTTGCGATTTGAACTTGGGGAGGCCTTCCAATTCGATTGGAGTGAGGAGCGACTTCTCGTCGGCGGTGTGTGGCGCAAGATACTGGTGGCACACCTGAAGCTGTGTGCCAGCCGAGCCTTTGTGTTGCAGGCGTATCCCACCCAGAGCCACGAAATGCTGTTCGATGCACACACCCGCTCATTCATGGCCTTGGGGGGCATTCCTCGTCGGGGCATCTACGACAACATGCGCACAGCCGTGGACAAGGTCAACAAGGGAAAGAGCCGGGTCGTCAACACACGCTTTGCAGCGATGGCCTCGCACTATCTGTTTGATCCAGACTTCTGCAATGTGGCCAGCGGCTGGGAGAAAGGAGTGGTGGAGAAGAACGTACAGGACAGCCGACTGCGCATCTGGCAGGACGCGGCAAAGGAACGGTTCGGCTCCTTCACCGAACTCAACCTGTGGCTGCTGGCGAGGTGTAGAACGCTATGGCATGAATTGCGCCACCCGGAGTTCGCCGAACACACCATTGCAGAGATGCTCGAGCATGAGCAATCCAGCCTCATGCCCATGGTAGCGCCGTTTGACGGCTATGTTGAAACACTGGGCAAAGTCAGCAGCACCTGCCTGGTGGTTTATGACCGTTGCCGCTACTCCGTACCGTGTGAACTGGCGGGCCAGATAGTCAGTGTGCGGGTGTATCCGGAGCACCTTGACTTCGTCGCGCAAGATGCCGTGGTCGCTAGCCATAGTCGCTGCTTCGAACGCAAGCAAACACGCTACGACTGGCAACACTACATCCCGATCATCGAACGCAAGCCAGGGGCCTTGCGCAACGGTGCACCCTTTGCAGACATGCCGCAACCGCTGTTGCGTTTGCGGGCCTTGTTGCTCAAACGCGATGGAGGCGACCGGGTGATGGCCAAGGTATTGGCTGCAGTTCCCAAATCCGGACTGGAGGCGGTGCTGGTAGCTGTGGACCTGGTACTGGAATCTGGCAATCCGAGTGCCGAACACATTGAAAACGTTCTCAACCGACTGAAGTCAGTGGCGCCACCACAGTCCGTGGAAACGCATCTGGAGGTAAGCGAGGAGCCGATTGCCGATGCAGGTCGTTATGACAGCTTGCGCACGGAGGTGGACCATGCGTGAAGTTGCCACAGAACTCAAGGGCTTGCGTCTTTACGGCATGTCCAGTGCCTGGGATGACCTGGTCGCACAGGGCAATTCCGTGGGTTTGCAAACCGCGAGGTGGCTGGTAGAGCACCTGCTGGATATGGAGCACACCGACAGGGCTATGCGTTCCATCCGCTACCAATTGCACAGTGCCAAGTTCCCGGTGCACCGTGACCTGGCTGGGTTTGACTTCGACCATTCCAAGGTTGATCAGGGTTTGATAAAGGAATTGGCGTCCATGTCGTTTACGCAGGAGGCGCACAACGCCGTCTTTATCGGTGGCACTGGCACCGGCAAGACGCACTTGGCAACCGCCTTGGGCGTGGCCGGCATTACGCAGCAAAACAAGCGGGTGCGGTTCTACTCAACGGTCGATCTGGTGAACCTACTGGAGCAAGAGAAGGCTGCAGGCAAAGCCGGCAAGCTGGCGTTTGCACTCATGCGTATGGACTTGGTGATCCTGGACGAGCTGGGCTATCTACCATTCAGCCAAGCCGGTGGAGCACTGCTGTTTCATCTGCTGTCCAAGCTCTACGAGCACACCAGTGTGATGATCACCACCAACTTGACGTTCGGCGAGTGGGCCAGCGTGTTTGGCGACGCGAAGATGACAACGGCATTGCTGGACCGGCTCACGCACCACTGCCATATCGTAGAGACCGGCAACGAGTCTTACCGATTCCGCCACAGCACGGCCACTGCCAAGTCCCGCATCAAAGCCAGGGAGCAAATCAAGCGACCCAAAAGCTCAGATCAGGAGGCGCCGTTCTGACAACTGCAAAGCGTGGAAATCCGCTTCGGGCTACGCCCTGCGCGGCTTCCCACGCTGGCTGTGAATGGATACGAGGTTGCAGTAAAAAACATCCGTGGGATAAACTTATCCACAGGTCAGTCAATCAAGACTGGCTACGTTCCCTGAGTATTCGCTCGGCGCGCACACCTGAGGAATATTGGACGCGCGCCAACAGGCTGCGGCGAAGATCGGGGACAACAAGCTCCATTGCTTGATATACATCCGGATCAGGGGCGCAGTACTTTGCAAGTACAACCTCGTCACACAAAGGGCCGAGTTTTTGAGCAACGTTGTCCGGCTGTTCTACCCCTCCCGCAATAACCATCACATGATTGCCGGATCGCTTGGCACGGTCGCGCAGATTGAGTAGTGTCCGAATCGTATCCGGCTCATCAAAATCAACATCACTCAGGCAAAAGATGTTCCACTCGCCTTTGATGCTCTCTGCGCCAGATGCTGAAATTTTGCTGCCAATTGCCATCAATCCAGCATCGGACAACCAATTAAATCGGCGATCTACCTCAAGACAACGATAGATGCGTGTGAGTCCTTCTGGCGGTGGGCCGAAATAGCGATCCTCCGCCTTGATACGCACTTTGTTGCGCTCACCTCCGCAGTGCCAGGAACGCAGCACTGCAGGCTTGGGAAATTGAATTCCCAGATTCGCACCACCGCTCATGACCTGGTGCATCATCAGTTGGCGAACAACATCAGTTTCAACATTGTTAGCGACAAGTACCACTACAAGGTTCATATCGACCTCAATGGCGTGCGATGTTGCGCCCTTCTCAAGAGGCACCTTGGATTTGATGTCCTTGCTCATACGGCACCCACATTGGCATCACGTTGAGCAATACGTTGATTGATGTATGCCTGCACCTCACTTACAGGCCAAGCAACGATACGCGGACCAATTTTGACGCCGGGCTTGAATTGCTGTGCCGCGATGCGGTTGTACAGCGTGCTGTTTGACCAGCCGGTCATCTTCAGCACCACAGGCTTGCGAACAAGCAGTTCCGTTTTTTCATTGTCCATTTCGGTTTCTCCAGGTTTAACAAGGAACCTGCAAATACCAAGAAATGCAGGATGAAACCCGAGTAGAGCCGACCGACTATGACCGTAGAACGCAAGTTTCCAAAACGGAAACAAGTACCCTAATAAACGTGGGAAAAGACCAGATTTGCATGTGAACTTGCCAAGCCAAAGTAGCCGCCCGGAACAAGTCAATTACAAAAATCGTTCGTCCAACTCCTTCAAGGCTGCAGAAAATTCTTTGCGAATGACGTCTGAACCAAACACGCTGGCATTCGCCTTGCCATAGGTCTTCGCTTTTTTTTGAATCGTGCTTTCTGCATTCCTCGCAAGCGCAGACAAATTCAGTTTGTCTTTTCTAAGAAGATCATCCGGAAGACGATTTCCACTTTTTGCCCATTCCTCAAGCAACTCCAACAGAGCCCCCATGCGCGTCAACGTATAGCGATGGCCCTTTGGACGCTTTTCGTCCTCATCGCTGATGTGAGTCACTGTACGCAACTCGTCAACTTTTGAGTCAATCGTATTTGGAGGGAAACCTGTAATGCCTTCAACCATGGGGGCTAGACCGTCCCACCCCATTTGTTGAGCAAACGCCAACATGTCTTGCAGGTCCACGTACTGCTCGCCTGGATTGGCTCCTGCTGCATGGTGCTCAATTAGGGGAAGAAGATGGTGCACGCCGTACTGCCGGATGGCCACCAACTTACGATCTTTGTACTCACGGTACTTCTCGTCAGACAACATTTTTTTGAGCTCTCCAGCCTTTTTGGGAGGCTCAACGTTCAAAGTGAGTACCACTGCCATCCAGAGACGGCATGCTCCTGATTGCCGCCAATGTATCCATCGTGGCAAAGGTAAGACCGGTGCAGTCCCGGGATCACTTTCATTGGACGGCACGTCAGCCGGGGGGGATTTGTTTTCAGTCGCCATGTCTTGGATTCCCTGAAAGCCGCATTTGGGCAGTGCGAGTACAGTACATCTCGCCCAACTCTAGCTTATCAACGAGTGGCCAATCAGGAGGGGCAATTTCAAGCGTTCGCGCTATCCAAAAAGCGGTCGATTCGCTCAAGGTAGACTACGTTATCCAGCAGAGTCCAGCACCATCCACTGGAAAACGCTTCAATTTCGGACACGCTTCGGACACGAGGCCAAACAAGTCGAGCGCACAAAGAAAAACAGCCTAGAGACTTTCATCTCTAAGCTGTTGTTCTATAACACTAATTGTTATGGTGCGGCTGGCAGGAATCGAACCCACGACCCCTTGGTTCGTAGCCAAGTACTCTATCCAGCTGAGCTACAGCCGCGTAAGCCCTGCAGTATAGCATAGGAATTTGCCGGTTCTGTAGTTCCTTGCTTCTGGCGCCACTTTATTTTGGGTTCCACACTAACGCGGCGTCAATCCCAGCAGTGCACGCGCCTCAGTGGGCGTGGCCACCGAACGTCCGGCACGGGTGGCACAGGCGGCCAGCTCGGTGATCAGGTCACCATTGCCGCGGGCGCGGTCGCCATTGGGCAGGTAGAAGGTGTCTTCCAGTCCCGTGCGCAGCATGCCACCCAATTCGGCGGTCTTCTGGTGCACCGGCCAGATTTCCTGGCGGCCAATGAGCGTGGTCTGCCACAGGCTACCGGGGGCCATCCACTGGGGCAACAGTTGCAGCAGGTCCGCGTCGCAGGGCATGCCCGAGGCCACGCCCATCACCAGGTTGTACTCCGGCGTGCCCATCTCGGTCCCCAGCATGCCGTTCTTGAGGTACATGGTCACGCAGCGGATGATGCCCACGTCAAAGCATTCGAACTCCGGGTGGGTGCCGCACTCGCCCATCACATCGAGGAACTGCTGCACCTTGGCCACGGGGTTGTCGAACACCATGGGGGGCCAGGCCCAGTTGCCGTCTTCCTTGATCTTGAGGTAATTGAGGCTGCCCGCATTGCAGGCCGCGATCTCGGGCTTGACGCGGCGGATGCACTCGACCGGGCCGGAGATGTCCTTGCCGATGACCCCCGTGGTGAGGTTGATGATGACACCGGGGCAGGCTTCGCGGATGGCGTTGACTGTGGCCTCGGCCACGTCCGGATCCCACGACGGCATGTGGCCCATGCCCTCTTCCTGCATGCGCACGTGCACGTGCATGATGCTGGCGCCGGCGTTGAAGGCGTCGCGCGCTTCAGAAGCCATCTGGGCCGGCGTGACCGGCACCGGGTGCTGCTTGGGGTTGGTGAGCACGCCGGTCAGCGCACAGGTGAGAATGGCTTTTTCCATCATGCTTCCTTCGGGTTATTGATTTCGAGTTCCACCAGCAGGGCGCCGGACTCCACCTGGTCCCCTGCCTTGGCGTGTAGGGCCTTGACCGCGCCCGCGGCCTGGGCACAGAGCCACATTTCCATCTTCATGGCTTCCACGCACACCAGTTGCTGGCCCTCGGCGACGCTGTCGCCTGGCTGCACCAGTACCTGCGTGACCTTGCCCGCCACTGGCGACAGTGCACGACTCGGGTCCTGCAGCGCATCGGCACTGGGAAACGGAGACACTTCTTCAAACACAAAGCTGTGCCCCCGGTAAGCCAGATGCACCTGCGCGCCAGACAACAGGACCACAGCGCTCTGCTGCACGCCGTGCAGCTCGAAGCGCATGACACCGTCAGCGAAGGACAGCACCCGCGCCTGCTCGGTGCTGGCGCCCAGCGTGACGGCGACGCCGCCCGCGCGGTCAGGGTTGACCCGCACAGCGCGGGTCTCATCCCCGCAGCGCAGCGTGAAGCCGTACGCGGAGACGCTGTTGGCACGCCAGCTGGTACCCGATGCAAAAGCCCGGGCCATGGCCGCCACGCACCAGGTGTCGTCCGTGGCCACCGGGGCCTGCAGCAAGGGTTCGCCCCGCTCCATCCACTGGTCGATCAGCGTGGTCGTCATCTCGGCCTTGCGGAACGCCGGGTGATCCACCAGGTCACTCAGGAAGCGGCCGTTGTTCTTCAGGCCCAGCAGCGGCGCCTGGGCCAGGGCCGCCCGCAGGCGGCGAATGGCGTCGCCACGGTCTCGGCCATGGACGATCACCTTGGCCACCATGGGGTCGTAGAAGGGTGACACGACTGCGCCTTCGCGGATGCCGTCGTCAATGCGAACTCCGCTGGCGATACGCCCGCTTTCCACGCCGCCGTGTACCGCAGCCTCAGGCTTCCACCACAGCACCTGCCCGGTCTGCGGGGCGAAGGCGGTGTAGGGGTCTTCCACATACAGACGCGCCTCGATGGCGTGGCCCGTCAAACGAATGTCGTCCTGCTTCGCGGGCAACACGTCACCCGCCGCCACCTGCAGCTGCCACTCCACCAGGTCGTAGCCGGTGATGCACTCCGTTACCGGGTGCTCGACCTGCAAGCGGGTGTTCATTTCCAGGAAGTAGTGGTTGAGCTGGTCGTCCACGATGAATTCCACCGTGCCTGCACCGCGGTAGCCCACGGCCAGTGCGGCAGCCACCGCGTCACGGCCCATCGCTTCGCGCATGGCGGGGGACACTACGGGCGACGGTGCCTCCTCGATGACCTTCTGTCGCCGACGCTGGGCCGTGCAGTCTCGCTCGCCCAGGTAGACCGCGTTGCCATGCGCATCGGCAAAGACTTGGATCTCGATGTGGCGGCCGTTGTCGATGAGGCGCTCCAGCATGAGCGTACCGTCGCCAAAGGCGCTGGTGGCCTCGCGACGGGCACCGTCGATGGCGCCTTGCAGCTCTGCGTCGGCACGCACTAGGCGCATGCCTCGCCCACCTCCACCGGCCACGGCCTTCACCAGCAGCGGATAGCCGAGCTTCTTGGCCTCACGAATCAGCGTTTCGTCGTTCTGGTCTTCGCCCAGGTAGCCCGGCGCGCACGGCACGCCTGCCGCCAGCATGCGCTTCTTGGCCAGCGCCTTGTCGCCCATGGCTTCGATGGCGCTGGCGGGCGGGCCGATGAACACCACATTGGCGTCTGCACAGGCCTGGGCAAAGGCCGCGTTTTCGCTCAGGAAGCCGTAGCCGGGGTGCAGGGCATCAGCCCCGGTTTGGCGGCAGGCCTGCAGAATGGCCTCGAACTTCAGGTAGGACTCGGCCGCGGGCGAGGCACCGATGTGCACCGCCTCGTCGGCCAGGGCCACATGGGGCGCGTCACGGTCGGCATCGCTGTAGACGGCCACCGTGGCGTAGCCGAGCTTGCGTGCGGTGCGGATGACCCGGCACGCGATCTCTCCGCGGTTGGCGATCAGGATTTTGCTAAACATGGAATACCTCCGGGTGCATCTGGGGGGCTGGGCGTTTTGCTCCGTGTCCCCCGGCCGCTGCGCGGCCTCCTCCTTTACCTGCGCAAAACGCCCAGCCCCCCAGATGTTCAGTGCTCATTCGTGCTTTGAAGAAATTCATGCAGGTGCCCAATTCGGTTTGCGTTTCTGAATGAAGGCCCCCATGCCTTCCATGCCCTCGGGGCCCTGGGCTGCGCGGGAGAAGATGGCGGCGGCTTCATCCACCAGCGAGGCCGGGGCCTGCAAGCGGGCCTTGGCCATCAACGCCTTGGTGGCAGCCAGTGCGCCCGGCGCGCAGGCCAAGATGTCGGCCAGCACGACGTCCAGCGCGGACTGCAGCTGCGCTGTCGGCACCTGTTGGTGCACCAAACCCATGGCCAGCGCCGCCGCGGCGTCCAGGCGACCGCCCGTCACCGCCAGGCGCTTGGCTTGCGAGTAGCCCAACCGCTCCACCAGAAAGGGGGCAATCTGTGCCGGCACCACGCCCAGCGAGGTCTCGGGCAAGCGAAAGCGCGCCGTTTCCGACGCAATGGCCACGTCGGCCACGCAGGCCAGCCCGAAACCGCCGCCCATGACCGTGCCTTCGAGCACCGCCACGATGGCCAGCGGCGAATTCGCAAACGCCGCGCACATGCGCCCGAACTGGGCATTGACTTCGGCAATGGGGTCGATACCGTCGTCACCGCCCTGCATGGCGCGCATGCGCGCTGCTGCCATGTCCTTGAGGTCGGCCCCCGCGCAGAAATGCCCCCCAGCCCCGCGCAGCACGACGACGCGCACGGCGTCCAGCTGGCCCGCCGACTGCTCGGCGCCCTGGAGCGCCTGCTGCAGTTCAGCCACCATGGCCAGCGACATGGCGTTGCGCGACTCCGGCTTGTTGAGGGTTATTTCGAGTACAGCCCCCGTACGGACTGCGTGGATAGCTTCGAAATTCATAGCAACAAAATTCCGTGCGGCTCAGTGCTGCTTGCCCGGCAGCGTGCCTTCGAGCTTGCAGATGATGCCCAGCATGATTTCGTCGGCACCGCCGCCGATGGAGATCAGGCGGCCGTCGCGGTAGGACTGGGAGATCGGGTTGTCGGCGGTGAAGCCCATGCCGCCCCAGTACTGCAGGCAGCTGTCGGCCACTTCGCGCGACAGGCGACCCGCCTTGAGCTTGGCCATGGACGCGAGCTTGGTCACGTCCTTGCCGCTGATGTACATTTCCACGGCACGGTAGGTGAGCGCGCGCAGGGCCTCCACCTCGGTGCGCAGTTCGGCCAGCCGGAAGTGGATGACCTGGTTGTGCAGCAGGGGCTGGCCGAAGGTCTTGCGCTCGCGGCTGTAGGCGATGGTCTGGTCGATGAGGTTGTCGAGCGAACGCAAGGCACCTGCGGCACCGTACAGGCGCTCTTCCTGGAACTGCAGCATCTGGAACATGAAGCCCATGCCTTCCTGGCCGATGACGTTGCGCTGCGGCACGCGCACGTTATCGAAGAACAGCTGCGCAGTGTCGCTGGAGTGCATGCCGATCTTCTCGATCTTCTGGCGCGTGACGCCCGGGGTGTTCAGCGGCACCATGATGAGCGACTTGTTCTTGTGCACCGGGCCTTCGCTGGTGTTGGCCAGCAGGCAGCACCAGTCGGCCTGCATGCCGTTGGTGATCCACATCTTGGAGCCATTGATGACGTAGTCACCACCGTCCTTCTTCGCCGTGGTCTTGAGCGCGGCCACGTCCGAGCCGCCGGTGACTTCGCTCACGCCAATGCAGCCCACCATGTCACCCGCAATGGCCGGGGCCAGGAATTCCTTGCGCAGCTCGTCGGAGCCGAAGCGGGCCAGCGCGGGGGTGCACATGTCGGTCTGTACCCCAATGGCCATGGGCACGCCACCCACGTTGCAGTCGCCCAGCGCCTCCGCCATGACCATGGAGTAGCTGAAATCCAGCCCCATGCCACCGAATTCCGTGGGGTACTTGATGCCCAGCAGACCCAGGTCGCCCATCTTCTTGAACAACTGGTGTGCCGGAAAGATGCCGGCCTTTTCCCATTCCTTGGTGAATGGGTTGATTTCATTGGCGACGAACTTGCGCACGGTGTCGCGGATCTGTTCGTGTTCGGGCGTGAAGTGCATGAGAGTCTCCTCGGGGTGTATTCGGGTTTGGATGCGGGTTACAGGCGGGCAACGCCAAAGGTGTTGGGGCGCAGGGTGCGAGCGTCGGCCTCGCGAGCCAGGGTCAGGCACAGGCCCAGGATGCGGCGGGTGTCGCGCGGGTCGATGATTCCGTCGTCCCACAGGCGCGCCGTGCCGAACAATGCGGAGCTTTCCTTGTCCAGGCGCTGGCGCAGGCCGTCGGACATGGCGGCCAGGGCCTCTTCATTCACCTCGGCGCCCATGCGCTCCAGCTTGGCGCGGTTCACGATGTCCATGACCTTGGCAGCCTGCGCGCCGCCCATGACCGCGGTGCGGGCCGAAGGCCAGGCGAAGATGAAGCGGGGGTCGAAGCCGCGGCCGCACATGCCGTAGTTGCCAGCACCGAATGAGCCGCCGAGCACGATGGTGAACTTGGGTACCCGGGCATTGGCCACGGCCTGGATCATCTTGCTGCCGTGCTTGATGGCACCGCCGCGCTCGGCCGCTGAGCCCACCATGTAGCCCGTGGTGTTCTGCAGGAAGACCAGCGGCGTGCCACTCTGGTCGCACAGCTGGATGAACTGCGCCGCCTTGGTGGAGCCATTGGGCTGGATGGGGCCGTTGTTGCCCAGAATGCCCACCAACTGGCCCTGGATGCGGGCGTGACCGCACACGGTCTCGGCAGCAAAAGAGGCCTTGAACTCCAGAAAGTCGGAGCCATCGACCAGGCGGGCAATCACTTCGCGCACGTCGTAGGGCTCGCGCTCATCAGCCGGCACGATGCCCATGAGCTCCTGCTCGTCGAACAGCGGCTCGGCATAGCCGGTGGGAGTGCTGGCCGCGTCCCAGTTCAGCTTGTCCATGACCTCGCGCGCCATGGCAATGGCGTGGGCATCGTCCTCGGTCAGGTATTCGCCCAGACCGGTGACCTGCGCATGGGTTTCGGCACCCCCCAACTCCTCGTCGGTGGCGTCTTCGCCGATGGCCGCTTTCACCAGCGGCGGGCCAGCGAGGTAGATGCTGGAGCGGCCACGCACCAGAATCACGTAGTCCGACAGGCCCGGCAGGTAAGCGCCACCGGCCGTGCTGGAGCCATGCACCACCGAAATCTGCGGTATGCCTGCGGCGGACATGCGGGCTTGGTTGGCGAAGCTGCGCCCGCCGTCGACAAAGATTTCGGCTTGGTACATCAGGTTGGCACCGCCGCTTTCCACCAAGCTGATGATGGGCAGCTTGTTCTCCAGCGCAATCTGCTGGCCGCGCAGGCCTTTCTTCAGCCCCATGGGCGCCACGGTTCCGCCCTTGACCGCGCTGTCGTTCACGGAAATGAGGCAACGCTTGCCGGCCACCACACCGATACCCACGATGGAGCCGCCGCCCATCACCGACTTCTTGCCGTCGTCGTCATGCATGTTCAGACCGGCCAGGCGGCTGATCTCGATGAACGGGGTGCCGCGGTCCAGCAGGCGGGCCACACGCTCGCGCGGCAGCAGCTGCTTGCGCTTCTCGAACTTCTCGCGCTTGGACTCGGATTCGGCGATGACCAGGTTTTCCAGCCGCTGCACTTCGGCCAGCAGGCCACCCATGCGCTGGGCATTGGCGGCAAAGGCGTCACTGCGCGGATTGATCTTGGAGCGGATGGCAGGCATGGCAAACGATTCCTTCCCAGAAAGATGCCGCATTAGATGCCATGGTTACGTTAACGTCAACCAAATCACTCATAGGTACTTTCCCTGTATCTAACGGAAAGGCGTGCTGCTAGCATGTGCCCGCAGCCTGGGTACCAGGCACCTACCCCACAAGGAACACCTATGACACTCGACGAATGCACCACTGCCATCCGCAACAAAGTCGGAGCCGACAGCGGCCTGGCCGCCACCCTGAAGTTTGATTGCGGTGCGGACGGCACCATCTTCATCGACGGCAAGTCCACCCCCAACAGCGTGAGCAACAGCGCCGACAGCGCCGACTGCAACGTGGGCATCACCCTGGACAACCTGGGCGCCATGATCAAGGGCGATCTGGAACCCGCCACCGCTTTCATGACCGGTAAACTCAAGGTCACTGGCGACATGAGCGTGGCCATGCGCCTGCAACGGGTCCTGTGAATACGGCAAGCCCTGCACCCTCGCGCACGTCGACCATCAGCGACGCTCGCGCCTTTGTCGCGTCTCATCGGGATGAAGCCTCGGCTGAGCTGTTCGGCATCACGGATCTCTGCCGCGAGTTTGGTGTCACGCTCAGAGCCCTGCGCTTCTATGAAGACAAGGGCTTGCTGGCGCCGCGGCGCATCAACGGCGCACGGGTCTACACCCGGCGAGACCGCGCCCGCCTGGCGCTGATCCTGCGCGCCAAGGCTATCGGCTCACCGCTGGCCGAAATCAAGCGCTATCTGGACCTCTACGGCCAGCAAGGCGAGGGTCGCACCCAGCAGCTGAGTTGGGTGATCGAACGTACGGATGCGGCCATTGCCGAACTAGAGCAGAAGAAGGCCCAGATCGAGGCCACGCTGGCCGAACTGCGCATCATCAACGCGCATTCACGCGAGCAACTGCAGGTGCGCCAGCCGAAATAACCCGCGTCGGCGTTAGTGGTGGGCCGACGCCGTGCGTGCACCCCACAACCGCGCAAAGAAACCCGAAGGCTGGTGCGCCGGGCGGCTAGCTGCAATGGCCCGTGCCGATCGAGCCTGCTGACTGGCATACCACTTACCAAAGCGCATGTCGTGCGCCATGATGTGCCCGCTCAGCCACTGATTCAGGAACGTGCGCAACTCTTGCACCCGCAAGGCGTCCCAGCTGGAACCGGCTTGCTGAAACCCCGCAAGC
The DNA here is from genome assembly GCA_046348185.1 of Rhodoferax sp. Lineage (GTDB taxonomy): Bacteria > Pseudomonadota > Gammaproteobacteria > Burkholderiales > Burkholderiaceae_C > Allorhodoferax. Next base: position 1,847,809 of record JAXMER010000013.1, read on the forward strand.
TGCGCGGCAAATTCCTGGTGCAGTTTCACATGCTGCTCCACGGCCCGATAACCGCTACGCTCCATCAAGTCCTGTTCGTGGGCGAAATGCCGCAGGATTTGCTCCTGCAGCTTCGCCAGGCGCTGCGCATCCATACCCATCTGCAACGACGCAACCCCGTCAAACAATTGACGATGCGCGACATCCATGTCGGCGATGCCGGTCTTGAATCCGTCGTTCCAGGCGATGAGGGCGGGGGCGGTCTTGCTTGCTGTTTCCATGGTCCGGGTCCAATGCGCATTGCGGCTGCTCTATTGCAGCGCATCATAGGGTTTACCCTAATTATACGCATCTACCTGGGTCGTGCGCGCAGTGTGCGGCTGGTCAGGATGACCGGAGTCAGCCCCATCATCACCAGCACTAGTAAGGGCCAACCAGACGCCACGGCCCCAGTGGCTGTTGTTGGACGAGCCTTATTCCAAAATGGTGCCAGCCCGTATGCCCACCCACCACGATCTCCGCGTCGGCGAGTGGATTGGCATCCAGCCCGAGGTGGACCACGTGGCGGCCTTCAAACGCGAAGGCTGAGCTTCAGGCGTGGCCGCGCAGAGCGGCAATGGTCCTACGCAGATCAGCCGCCCAGGTTCGGCGGTCGCGACCCGCGGCACGCTGCTGCGCGCCGAACTGCACCACAACCTGCACGTTGTCCGCACACAGGGTGCGCCACAGGGATTGCAGCAGGGTATCGTCGCCGACGTAGCAGGGTGCAAAACTGATTTGCCCGGTGGCACCATCCATGAACTGCAGCGCCACAGGCTGCACTGGGGCGTCGGCCGAGATGGCCGCCTGCAGCAGGTTGGCGTGGAAAGGCAGCAGCGTGGTGCCATCGCCCGTGGTGCCTTCGGGGAACACTGCCAAGACTTCGCCACTGCGCAGGCAATCGGCCATCTGGTGCACAACCCGCAAGGCATCGCGGCGCGATTCGCGCGTGAGGTACAGGGTACCCGCACTCGTGGCCAGGGTAGACACCAGGGGCCAACGCCGTACTTCATCCTTGGAAACAAAACGGCAATGGCGCGCTGCATGCATGACCACAATGTCCAGCCAGGAAATGTGGTTAGCAGCCAGCAACACCGGACCGGATGTCGGCGGTTCGCCAAGAACAATCAATTTGATAGCAATATGATCAAGAAATTCGAGGGCCCACGCCTGAACTTCTTGGTCACGTTGGACTTGGGACAGGCTGGCAAAGCGCGTTCGAATGCGCCACCAACCTACCGCCAGGTGCAGGCCCACCCGCAACAGCCGCGCCAGCGCACGCACACGCCGTGCCATCACCGCACCGTGTGTCGCTGCGCGTGCATGGCTAGCTCTGGTAGGCCAAGCGGCCATCAACCACGGTGGCCCGCACGCGCCCCACGACTTCGTAGCCTCCAAATGGGGTATGACGCCCTTGGCTGCGCAACTGGCTGGGCTCCACGGTCCACACCGATTGCGGGTCGAACACGCACACGTCCCCCACCCCGCCCACCACCAGGCGCCCAACGCTTGCCGCCCACGGACCCAATGCGCTGCCCAGGATGGCTGCCGGACGGCTGGTGACGACCGACAGGGCCTGCACCAACGGCAAGCCGCACTCCTGCGCCCAACGGTAGGCCAGGCTTAGCAGCAGTTCCAGACCGGTAGCACCTGGCTCAGCCTCGGCAAACGGCAGTGCCTTGGCATCTTCATCGACGGGTGTGTGGTCCGAGACTAGTGCGTCGATGGTGCCATCGGCGAGTCCCGCGCGCAGGGCATCCCGGTCCCTCTGCTGGCGCAAGGGGGGATTGAGCCGCATGCGGCTGTCAAAAAAGCCGATATCGACGTCCGTCAAGTTCAGTGAGTTGATGCTCACATCGCACGTGACAGGCAGTCCGTCGGCTTTGGCACGGCGCACCAAGTCCACCCCGGCAGCACTGCTCAGGCGGCACAGATGCACGCGCGCACCAGTGCTGCGCACCAGTTCAAAGATGGTGTGCAAGGCAATGGTTTCGGCGGCCACGGGAACCCCAGACAGCCCCAACCGCGTAGCCACGGCCCCGCTGGCCGCCACGCCCTTGCCCAAATGCAGCTCCTGCGGACGCAACCAAACGGTGTAGCCGTAGCTGGCCGCGTATTGCAAGGCACGCTGCAACACCTGGGTGTTGACCAGGGGCACCTCGGCCTGACAGAACCCCACGCACCCAGCCTGGGTCAGTTGCAGCATCTCGGTCAGGACTTCCCCCTCCAGGTTGCGGGTGAGCGCCCCCAAGGGCAACACCCGTGCCTGCTGCAGGTTGCGGGCACGATGGCGCAGCATCTCAACCAGACCGGCCTCATCGAGCACGGGCTCGGTGTCGGGTGGGCACACCACGCTGGTGACACCACCAGCCATGGCCGCGGCCATTTCCGTAGCCAGCATGCCCTCGTGCTCGTGCCCCGGTTCGCGCAGGCGTGCCGCCAGATCCACCAGCCCCGGCAGCACCAGACAACCGCTGGCATCAATCACCGTATCGGGCTGAAAATCGGATGCTACACTTTTTATAGCAGTAACTACACCATTGACGAGGGCCAGGTCCGCTTTTTCATCCAAACCGGTAGCCGGATCGAGCAGCCGCCCACCTTGAATCAGTATCTTCATGTTCAGGCCTCGTTTCCTGCGACGATGCTCATCACCGCCATGCGCACCGCAATTCCGAAAGTCACCTGCGGCAGGATGACGCTTTGGCTGCCATCCACCACGGCCGAGTCGATTTCAACCCCGCGGTTGATGGGGCCGGGATGCATCACGATGGCATCCGCCTTGGCTAGCTGCAACTTTTCCGGTGTCAGGCCGTAGCTCTTGAAGAACTCGTGGGTGGACGGCAGCAGCGCGCCACTCATGCGCTCATTTTGCAGGCGCAACATGATGATGACATCGCAATCCTTGATGCCCTCTTCGAGCGAGTGGCACACGCGCACACCCATCTGGGCCATGTCCGCAGGCACTAGCGTCTTGGGCCCGACCACCCGGACCTCGGCCGCCCCCAAGGTGGTGAGGGCGTGAATATCAGAGCGCGCCACGCGCGAATGCAGCACGTCCCCCACGATGGCCACACGCAGGTTGGCAAAGTCCTTCTTGTAGTGGCGGATGGTGTACATGTCCAGCAACCCCTGGGTGGGATGCGCATGGCGGCCATCACCGGCGTTGATCACGTGCACATGGGGCGCGACGTGCTGGGCAATTAGGTAGGGCGCGCCAGATTCGCTGTGACGCACCACAAACATATCGGCTGCCATGGCACTGAGGTTGGCAATGGTGTCCAACAACGATTCCCCCTTGGCTGTGGAACTGCGCGCGATGTCCAGATTGATGACATCGGCCGAGAGCCGCTTGGCCGCGATTTCGAAGGTGGTTCGGGTGCGGGTGCTATTTTCGAAGAACAGGTTGAAGACACTCTTGCCCCGCAGCAGCGGAACTTTCTTCACTTCACGGTCGTTGATCGAAACAAAGTTGGCCGCGGTATCGAGTATGTGAACCAGAATATCCCGCGGCAAGCCTTCCGTGGAAAGCAGGTGAATGAGTTCACCATGCCGGTTGAGTTGCGGGTTGCGTTTGTAGAGCACGGTCACCCTCTCTTTACATCAAAGCTGAAAATCCCATCGGCGCCGCGCACCAATGACAAGGACTGCTCGGCGCCCAGCGCCACGCGCGCCGCTGCGTAGTCGGCCTGCACGGGCAGTTCACGCCCACCGCGGTCAACCAGCACCGCCAGCCGCACACGGGCGGGACGCCCATAGTCGAACAGTTCATTAAGCACCGCCCGCAAGGTGCGCCCGGTGTAGAGTACATCGTCCAGCAGCACGATGTCAGCGCCGTTCACCTCGAATGGCAGCTGGGTTTGTCCGCTGGCCGCAAGGCCGCGCTTGGCAAAATCATCCCGGTGCATGGCCGAGGAGATGGCGCCGTACCCACCCGTCAGGCCCAGTTCGGCATGCAGCCGCTGGGCCAGCCACGCGCCTCCCGAAATCACGCCCAACAGGCGCGTCTCGGGCTGGCACCACGATGCCACGTGGCGTGCGAGCTCGCGGTATAGCGCCTCGGCGTCGAGGGCGAGAAGCCCGCCGGGCGGCGCTGCAGAAGAAGGTGTACTCATGTCAGGGTCCTCAAGAACTGTTCCAGGATGATGCAGGCCGATTGCGCATCCACATCCTTCGCGCCAACAGCCAGTGCCTCGGTCGTGCTGTAGCGTTCGTCCACTTCAAACACGGCCAGTTTCAGGCGCGCACGCAACTGCCGCGCAAGCTTGCGCGCGCGCACAGTGTTTTCGTGGGGAGCGCCATCCGGATGAAATGGCACGCCGATGACCAACGCATCGGGTTGCCACTCCTGCACACGTTGGGCAATTTGGGTCAGCAGGGTGTCGCCGTGCGCCCGCACCGATCCCAGGGGTTGCGCAGTGCCGAGCAGACGATTACCCACCGCCAGGCCGCTACGCTGGGTTCCGAAGTCGATGGCCAGGAATGTCTGCAAATGGGCGGGGACGGTGGCTTCGAGCCCGATGCTCATGCATGCCCCACTTGTGCAGAAATCATCCAAGACTGCAGGCCGAGCAAGGACAGAGCCTTTTCATAACGCTCGGCGATGGGTGTATCGAAGATGACGGCTTGATCGGCATCCACCGTCAGCCAGCTGTTCTCGCCCAGCTCGCTCTCCAGCTGCCCTTCACCCCACGCTGAATACCCCAAGGTCACCAACACCTTGCGCGGACCGGAGCCGGTGGCCAGTGCTTCCAGCACATCCTTGGAGGTGGTCATCTCCAGCCCACCGGGAATCGTCATGGTGGAGGCGTAGACCGGTTGCTCAGGTTGATCGAGCGCGGAAAAGACTGGCTCATGCAGAACAAAACCTCTTTCGGTCTGGACCGGTCCGCCCTGAAATACAGGCCGCCCCGTCAGATCCTCACGCAGCAAGGGGAGATCCACCTTGCCAAACAAATCCTTGAGCGTAATGTCCGTGGGTTTGTTGATGACCAACCCCAGCGCGCCGCGCGGGCTGTGCTCGCAAACGTAAACCACACTCTTGGCGAAAATCTCATCGGTCAGCCCCGGCATGGCGATCAGGAAGTGGTTGGTCAAGTTGAAGAGTGCAGAATCGCCGGACATTCGCCAATTTTAACGAAGCCATGTCGCATCTCTATGACACCGGACTGGTTTGGCTGCGCCGCGATTTGCGCGTGCACGACCATCCAGCACTTACCGCGGCGCTGCACCAATGCCGACACGTGCATTGCGTGTTTGTGCTGGACCGCGCGATTCTGGACCCCCTGCCTCGATACGACCGGCGCGTGGAATTCATCCTGCAGGCCCTGGCCAGCCTGGATACGGGCTTGCGCGCGCAGAGTGGGAAACCCCATGCGGGCTTGATCGTTGCGCAGGGCACCTCAGCAGCCTGTATCAGCCGGCTGGTGGAGGAATTGGGTGTGCAGGCCGTGTTTTGCGCACGCGATTACGAACCCGACGCGATCAAACGTGACCACCAGGTTCGCGAGCTGCTCGGTCGCAGCGGTTGTGCATTTCATGCCGTACAGGATCATGTCCTCGTCGAACCCGAAGCCCTGCTCAACAAGGCAGGCCAACCGTACCGCGTATTTACACCCTACCTGCGTGCGTGGCGCACGGCCGTCACGCCCCAGAGCGTACGCCCTGTAGCCACGCCACTGCCGCAACGGCTGGCTGAGCGCCCGCCGCGCCACGTCAGCGCCTTGCCGACACTTGCCGAGTTAGGTTTCCAAAAGACCAACCTCGACGATCTCGGCATCCAAGGGACACCCCAGGCGGCCCAGCGGCTTCTGGATGATTTTTCCCACCGAATCGCTCGTTATGCCGAGGCGCGCGACTTTCCAGCGATCAAGGGCCCCAGTTACCTCAGTGTGCATGTGCGATTTGGCACCTTGTCAATCCGACAGGCTGCAGCCATGGCCCTGGAGTCTGCCCGCCAAGGCAACCGCGGCGCAGAGATATGGCTTAGCGAACTGGCCTGGCGGGACTTCTACTTTCAAATCCTCTCGCACTTTCCGTATGTGGCGCAAAGCGCATTCAAGCCCGAATACGATGCCATTGCTTGGGAAGATGGGCCGCAGGCGCAGCAACGATTTGCGGCCTGGTGCGAAGGCCAGACCGGCTACCCGTTGGTTGATGCAGCCATGGTGCAACTGAACCAGACCGGCTACATGCACAACCGCTTACGCATGGTATCGGGCAGCTTTCTCGTCAAACACCTCGGCATCGATTGGCGATGGGGCGAGCGCTATTTTGCGCAGAAGCTCAACGACTTCGAAGTGGCTTCCAACAACGGCGGCTGGCAGTGGGTCAGTTCGTCCGGGTGCGACGCCCAGCCGTACTTCCGCATCTTCAACCCCGTGGCACAGAGCGAGCGATTTGACCCACAGGGAGCGTTCATTCGTCGCTACTTGCCACAGCTGGCCCAGCTTTCCGCCAAATCCATCCATGCCCCCTGGAAGCTGGATCCCGCCGCACTGAAGAACGCCGGTATCCAGCTGGGTGTGCATTATCCGAGGCCGATTGTGGACGCGACGCAGGCGCGCAACCGCACGCTGCTGCGCTACGCCGTGGTCCGCAAAAGTGATCAGGCCTCCACCGGTTTGGCGCAATAACTCCGCACCAAACCCAGCAGTTCGTCTTCCGAATACGGCTTGCCCAGGTAGTGATCCACGCCCAGTTCCTTGGCGTGTTCCCGGTGCTTGCCCGCAATGCGCGAGGTGATCATGATGATGGGAAGATCGCGCCAGCGCGCATCGGCTCGAATGTTGCGAGCCAGGTCAAATCCGTCCATGCGCGGCATCTCGATATCCGAGAGCACCACCGTCGGCTTTTCTTCCTGCAACCGCTCCAGCGCATCCAGGCCGTCGGACGCCAGCGTTACCCGATAACCCTCACGCTTGAGCAGACGTTGCGTAACCCGGCGCACGGTAATGGAATCGTCGACCACCAAGACCAACGGGATCTCGTTCTCCACGGTGACGAGGGTGTCGACCGGCGCGGCCTGCGCTGACTGTGCAGGCTTGGAGGTACCGCCAGACAAGGCACGAGCCTGTTCGCCATACACCGTCGCCAGGGCCACGGGGTTGTAGATCAAGGCCACAGCACCAGACGCCAGCACTGAGATGCCCGCTAGACCCGGTAACTGCGCGAGCTGCGGCCCCAGATTCTTGACCACGACTTCGCGGTTGCCCAACACTTCATCGACGTGCAAGACCAGGCGTTGCCCCGCGCTACGAAACACCAGCACGGAGCGTGTCTTGGTGGGTGGTTCATGGCTGTGCGCGGACACCTGCAACAGGGCACCTGCCCAGTAGAACGGAATGGCTTCGCCACCGAACTCAAAGGCACCAACACGGTAGGCCTGCTCCAAGGACGCAGTGGGTGTGCGCAACACGGTTTCCACCAAACTGGACGGCACACCAATGGTGTACTCGCCCATGCGCAGCATCACCACCTGGGTCACTGCAGTGGTCAAGGGCAAGACGAGTTTGAAACTGGTCCCGACCCCAGCCTGGGTGCTGGTCTCAATGCGGCCGCCCAAGGCGTTGACTTCGGCACGCACCACGTCCATGCCAATTCCGCGACCCGACAGTTCCGTAACCTGCTCTGCCGTGGAGAAACCCGCCTGGAAGATCAAGTTGGCGGCATCGGCTTCGCTGATGGTGGCATCGGCCCCCAGCAGCCCTTGCGCGCGGGCACGCTCAACGATCTTCTCGATCTGCAAGCCACCTCCGTCGTCCCCAAATGCCACCGAAATGTCGTTGGCCTCTTGAATGATCTGAATGGTGATCGTACCCGTGGCGGGTTTGCCCGCAGCCGTTCGTACGGCAGCGGGTTCGATGCCGTGCCCGACCGAGTTGCGCAGCAAATGCTCGAATGCCGGCGCCATGCGATCCAGCACGCCCCGGTCCATTTCAATGGAGCCGCCCACGATGTCAAGCTTGACTTGTTTGCCCGTCTCCTTGCCGGCCTGGCGGACAACGCCGTACAGGCGTTCGGAAATGCTGTCGAACTCCACCATGCGAGTACGTAGCAAGTCGCGCTGCAACTCACGCGCTTGGCGACCCTGCGCGATCAGATCGTCTTCAGCGCCTTCGATGGAACGCTGCAGATTGCGCTGCACCGTAGCAACGTCGTGCACCGACTCCGCCATCATGCGCGTCAACTCCTGCACCCGTGTGAACCGGTCGAACTCCAGCGGGTCGAATGCCTGTGCCGAGTCTTTGGCTTGCGCCAGACGCGATTGCATTTGTGACTCAGACTGCAACTCGACGTCGCGCAACTGGTGGCGAAGGCGTTCGAGGTTGCCGCTCAAATCGGTCAGGGAGCCGCGCAGCTGCGTCAACCGGGCCTCCAGACGGGCGCGGGAAATCATCACCTCGCCTGCCTGGTTGACCAGCCGGTCCAGCAACTGCGACCGCACCCGCACGGACTGCTGCGAGGCGCCACGGGAAGGCGCGGCCACGGTCCCACGGGGTGTAACCCGGATCGGTGTGACCGGCTGGCTAACCAGCACTGCAGGTGCAGCTTCGGCCGCAACAGGCTCAGTGGGCATGGGCGCCGCAACTGGCGTGACGACAACCGGCTCATCCGACGGTGGCGCCACCAACTGGTTGAACGCCGCTTGCAGCGAATCAAACCGCGCCAGCAGAGGTTCCAACTGCACCGACTGCAACTGCTCCGTACCCAGTTGCTCTATGCCGGACTCCATTCGGTGCGCCATCTCGCCCAGACGCATGGCACCAGCCAAGCGCGCGCTACCCTTAAGCGTATGCAAAACACGCAGTGCTTCGCTGCGTGCGCTGGTGTTTTCGGGTCGTGCGACCCATTGCCGCAAGGCCGCCCCCAGTTGCGGAAGCAACTCGACCGCTTCTTCCTCGAATATCGGGAACAAGTCCAGATCGATCTGGTCAACCGCATCCAGATCCTCATCGTCGCTGGCCTGCGCCACTGTGAGCGGTGCCGGTGCGACCGCCAGATGCGGCACGGCGGTCACAGCAGCAAGAGGCTCAACCACCAATGGTTCAAGCTCTGGCTCCAGCTCGGGCAGCAACGGCATCGCTTCGGACAGAACGCCCGCTTCCTCGGCTGCGACATCTTGTGCGGGGACTTCGTCTTCGTCGATCGCTTGCGCAACCGGCTCCATGCTGGGCAGTGCAAAATCGGTGTCGATGATCGCTTCCAAATCGGCGAGCACCGCGGTGTCCGCCGCCTTGAGGAAGCCAGCAGCAAACTGATGCAGAAGGCGACGTATGTCCTCTGCCGCCCGGGTGAACACCGCTGCCTGTTCCGCCGTGCCCTGAAGGTGCAGCTGCAAATGCTGCAAGGCGTGTTCCAACAAGCGCGCCATGTCTGACAAGGCCAAGAACCCTACCGTGGCAGAACTTCCCGCCAGCGAGTGCGCCAAAGCCACCAATGAATCCGGCAATGGACGTTGCAATTCCAACGCCCACTCGCTGACCTCCACCTGCAGGCGCCGCGACCATTCATCGGCTTCATTCAGATAAACGTTGTACAGCGGAATGCTCAGACGCAACTCACCGATCACCTTGGTCTGATCATCCGCTTCGGCCTCGGCAGGCTCGGAGACTGGTTCGCCCAGGTCAATGGCTTCTTCAACCGGCGGCTCTTGCAGGTCCACCTCGACGGCTGCCGGTGCAAGTGGCTCTGTGGCTTCGACCAGCGCGGGTTCCGACTCCTCGACAACAACCGTCTCCACAGGTGGCTCAGCAGACTCCATCAACGCTGACGGGAGCGACTCCACCGCTGGTTCCGCGACTTCTGCTGATTCTGGTGCTTGCTCGGCTTGCGCTGTGACACCCAGTTTGACCGGTGTCGCACTTCCCGCAAAATCAAACTCACCAAAATCCATCTCCACAACTTCGGTGCCCGCGCTGACCTCGGACTTGGCAGCCTCGTCCATGGCCTGGGTGGTGGCGAAACCAAAGGTCTGGGTGGCTGCGAAGTCTGTCTGGGGCTCTGCCACCTCGGGCAAGAGACTATCGCTCAGCTGCGTGGAAGCAAAACCCGATTCCGGCACCGACGTCTGTGCCTGAACCAACTCCGTTTCGGCTACGACTTCTGGCTCTACTGGTTCAGACGGGGGTTGGCGCGCCTCGCTGAGCGGTGCTGAAACCGTCTGCGGCTCCTCTGGGGCGGCGGGTTCTTGAGACGGTGTATGCAAGCTGAGCAAACGCCCTTCCAAGCGCATCGCATCAGCTGTCTTGCGAAACTCTACAGCACTCCACTCCGCACCCGAATGCGATGCGATGTCCTCCACCCACTGACCAAAGGCCTGCATTGCCATGGTCGAAGCGTTGATCAAATCGTCGCTGGCCGGACGCTGCTCGGCCAGCCAGGTATTTAGCAATTGCTCATATGCCCAGGCTGCCTCGCCAAAGTCAGTGAGGCCCACCATGCGCGAGCTTCCCTTGAGCGTATGGAAGGCCCGACGCAGCGTTGTTTGTTCTGCCAGATTGGCGGGATCGGCAGCCAGTTCTCGCGCAGCAGCCAAGCCGTTGAGCACCACTTCGCGTGCTTCATCCAGGAAGATGTCAATAAGCTCATCTTCCTCGTCCGACGGCTCTTCCGCAGCAACAACTTTCGCCGCTACAGGCGCAAGTCTTTCAGGGGCAGCCGGTGTTTCCGGTACGGGAGCCGGAGCCTCCACCACAACGCCCAGATCCAGTTCCAGATCCATACCGTGCTCAACCACGGGTTCCACAACCTGCATGGGTTGGGTTGCCAGCATGGAGGTCTGGACAGCATCGGGTTCCGCCGCTTTTTCGCGACCCATGAGCGGCTTGAATTCGCCAAGGTCCTCGTCGTACACAAACAGCTTCTTGGCCAGCGCGCGCTGGTAGCTGAGCATATCGATCAGGAACCCCATGGCTCCCAGGCTATTGCCTAACTTCTCGAATACTCCGCGCCGTGCGGACTCTGCGTCCACATCATCGACCATGAACTTCTCAACGTTGTCACGCATGCGCAGAGCAGCCAGTGATGCCTGATCCAGGCCAAGCACCGAAAACACGCCGCGCATCTGCGCCAATTGGCTGGGCACTTCATGCAAGGGGGCCTTGTCGTGCGGTGCACGGAAGAACTGATCCAGTGATTTCTCTACGCCTGCTAGGGTCACCCGCAGTTCGTCCACCACACTTCCCATGGTCTGGCGGTCACTGACTCGTCGGTACAAGTCCTCCATCCAGGATTCCAATGGCTCGGACTGGCCGCCGGCAGTCACGTGTTCAAGACGCTGCGCCAGGCGCACGCTGCGCTCCGACATGTGGGAATCGGTAGGATCGAGATCCTCGTAGGCTGCCTCCAGGTACAAGATGGAAGTGGCCACTTCCATGGCAACGGAAGCTACTGGCGCACTGCCAGAACGCACCGTAGCCTCGATGGCGCGGTTCAATGCGCGGGCCAGGTCGCTACTCTCGGGGTGTAGCTTGACGATGGAATCGGCAACGGCGGCAAACTGTTCTGCCACCACTTTGAGTCGATTGGTGTCACCGCCAGCCAACGCGGACCAGGTTTCTGCAGCCGCGGCAATGCGCTTGCGGGTGGCCGCCATCAAGGCAGGATCGAACCGGCCAAACTGCTCGGTTTCGTACTGCAGGGGTTTGCTGCGAGCCAACCCATAAATGGTTTGAACGCGCTGCAATGCTGGGGGCATTTGACCACCACCGGGCATCGCCAAGGAACAAAAGAACGCCAGATCCAGTGCCAGACGGTCAGACACACTACCGTCGCCACGCGACATGGAAGCATACTGGCGCAGAACCCGCGAAGCCGCACGCTTGGTGTAGACATCCTCCGGGAACAACCCTTGGGCAATGCCTTCAAAGAAGGCACTGGCAATCATCCAGAAGGTACGCGCCTCCGGTTGCGTCTGGTTGGCGGCCAACCCAGCGCTGAGATCGGCCATTCGCTGTGCTGAAGCGGAATCCCCCCCGCGCATGACGCGCAACACCGCCTGGTCCATTTGCGCACGCAAGGACGGCGAATACTCCACCGCAGCGACGCCTTCTAGCGCGGGTACATCTTGCCAACGCCACTCGATGGGCCACAGATCCGCAGGGTGCGCATGTTCATCGCTGCCTACCAGATCCATGACCGAACGGTACTGCGGGAACAAGGCGACGGACGACGCCTGCTTACCCTTGAGTACGCCTTCGAGATACTCTGTTAGGGCAAAACTTGCGCGTTCAACCTTGTTGGCTGCTTCCTCGCTGCACAACTCGGGGCGCTGCACGAACTTCTGGGCCAAGGACTCCATGCCACGCAGCATCTTGGCCGGAACCGCCAAACCCACCATTTCCAGCGCACCCACTGCTTGGTGAAGCTGCTGGCGCGCTATGCGCAAATGACTCGCGTCGAGCTCTGCCAGGTTGGAGCCGCGTGCCAGCTCGGCATCGCGCACGAACCGGCGCAAGGCCTTGACCGCTCCGTCCAGGGACTTGCGCAGCTCTTCCAACACCCAGGCCAAAGGCCCAAGGTCGCTGACAGCCAATTCGTTGTCGCCGGAAGTGGCGGAATTCGAAGACATGGACTCAGCCTCTCCTGCTTACGCTTTAGTGAATAGGACCACCAACGGTGTCACGTCCATCAGGCAATCTTGAATCGAGCCACCGACTGGCGCAATTCCTCGGCCATGCGAGACAGCTCACGCACCTGGGAAGCAGTCACCCGCGTACCCTCGCCGGTCTGCTCCGTCACAGCAAAAATGTGCTGGATGTTCTCAGCCACCACGTTGGCCAGGCCGGCTTCGCGGGAGGCCGCACTGGAAATCTGCTCAATCAGATCAGCCACTTGGCGCGACACGCGGTCAATTTCCGTCAGGGCGGTACCGGCGTTATCGGATAGCTTGGCTCCTTCGACCACACCCTGCGTGGACCGTTCCATAGCGCCGATGGCGTCTTGCGTGTCGGTCTGAATTGCCTTCACCAGCGCCGAGATCTGGCGTGTGGCATCTGCGGAACGTTCAGCCAGTCGCTGCACTTCTTCAGCCACCACAGAGAAGCCGCGACCGGCTTCACCAGCAGACGCCGCCTGGATGGCAGCATTCAAGGCCAGAACGTTGGTCTGTTCGGTAATGTCCGAGATCAGCTCCGTGATTTCACCGATCTCCTGGGACGACTCACCCAGCCGCTTGATGCGCTTGGAGGTTTCCTGGATCTGATCGCGAATGGTGTTCATACCACCGATGGCGTCCTGTACAGCCTTCAAGCCGGACTCGGCGGCCAACAGCGACTGGCGCGCAACCGTCGCGGATTCCTGCGCTTGCGAAGACACTTCGTTGATTCGCCCGGCCATATCCACAACTGATTTACCGGTTTCACGAATTTCATGCAGCTGCTCGTTGGAAGCAGCCAGCAGTTCGGTAGAAGTGGCATCCACCTCTGCAGTGGTTTGCGCCACGCGGGAAGCCGTGGTCTGCACGCTGGCCACCAGAGAGCGCAACTCCTCCACCGTGTAGTTCACGGAGTCGGCAATGGCACCCGTAATGTCTTCCGTCACGGTGGCTTCCTGCGTCAAATCGCCTTCAGCCACTGTCTGCAGCTCGTTCATCAAACGCAAAATAGCGGCCTGGTTGGCGTCGTTCACGCGTTTAGCCTCGTGCTCCTGGCGTTCGGCTTCGAGTCGCTGCGATTCGGCCAACAACTGGCGCTTGCGGCTGTCCTGCAGCTGCACAGCAGACAAACCGGCTGCACAAGCCATGGCAAAACCCGCGGCGAGAATCAACGCAATCAGCGAGAGACCACCGATACCGGTTTGCCCCGAGAGCTCGGTCTGCACTTCTTCCAGATTGCGACGCAACGCCTCGCTGTCCGAAATAATGGCATCCTGCGCTTCGCGGGCGGATACCAGACCCTGCAGGTTGCCCAGAATGGCACTAGCCTGAACCCGGGTTTCTTCGTACATCTTGATCAGAGCATCGAGCTGCTCACGCACGCCGGCGTCCTTGGCCGCACTCAGTCGCAGTTCGGAGCTACCAGACAACAAGGCCTGCGAAATTTCCTTGAACGTGTTCAAGTCCTTGCCCAGCAAGAACACCGCTTCAGGGCTAACGCCTTCGGCAGTCAAGAATTCGTTGGACGACTTGCCGATACGCTGCGTCAGCATCACCAACTGACCCACTGCGGAAATTTCCACCGAGGGCGCGTTCTGCTGCAACTTCATGGCCAGGATAGCTTCGGCAATCTCCAGCAAATCGGAAGACTGGCGGTTAATCAGCCGCAGAGCAGACCCGATCTGGGTCAGGATCTTTTGCTGGGTCATCACGGCCTTGGCGCTTTTCTCCGCGCGGTCCACCAGCGGCATGATCTTCTCCAGCTCGTGCTGGTAGTCATCGCCCAAGGGCTTCACACGCAATTCGTCGTTGCCATTCTGCAAGCCCCGTGCGGACTTGGTCAGAATGTCGGCGCTGTCTGCCACATCCGGGAAGGCTTGCGCACTACCCACCACAGCCTGCGACACGGACTTGGCCAGTCGCTGCGACTGCATCAGGGCCTGACCCGTTGCACCCAGCTGCTGCGCGACCTTGTCTGCGCGATTCAGGGCAAAGAAAGTCACCACCGCAAGCACCACCAATGCGCCAATCAGCGTGGCAAACAAAATACGCTGGTGTTGAGCCACCGTACGGCTACCCAACACCGGCAGGGTGATGTGATCCGCCACCTCCGTGCTAACGGATTCGACCGCAGCCACAGGCTCCGCCTCTTTGGCAATGGAGGGCTTGGGATTCAGGGGAATATCGTGCTCAGCTTCCTGCACCGTTTCACTGGCCACCATGACCGAGGAATCGTCGGGCATGGCCAGACTCAGACGCGAATCCAGTTCGGACTCGGTGGGCTTCTTGCTGAAGAGATTTTTGATCTGATCGACGACGGACATGGTGAGACCTTACGATGGACTAAGCACTGATGCTGAGAAACTGAGGGGTTTGAGACAGGATGCGCAGGTCGATTTCCTGCCAAGCATTACCTTGGGCGTCCAGCAAGCGGGCGCCAAAATAGGCGGGAGCGGCCGCCTCTGCTGCGGACTGGGACACAAAATCGTCTGCGCTACGCAAGCCTTGCAAACTGTCGATTTGCAATGCCGCATTGACTTCCAAGGCGGCATTCAAGGTCACCACGCTCGGCTCCGGCGCGGCGGACTCCTGCCGGGGCTGGCCTGTTTCCAGAGCCAGAAAGCCGGCCAGATCCACGACGCCGAACAGGCCGCCACGGATATTGACCACGCCACGAAACCAGTCACGGGCGTACGGCACCGGTTGCAGGTTGGTCAGCGGAAAAATTTCACCAGACTGCCCCAGTGGAAACAGCAGATTGCGTCCGCCGACGCGAACCGCCAGCCATGCAACCGACGTCCCCTCGGTATGAGCAGCCTGCAAGCGGCTGGCAAGCCGCGCCTGGAGTTCTCGGAGTGCTTCGCGATTGGCCATGGATCAGCGAATCAGCCCAAAGCCTTGATCTTGGCGAACAGCTCGGCAGAATCGACCGGCTTGGTGATGTAGTCCTTGGCCCCCTGGCGCATGCCCCACACCCGGTCGGTCTCCAGGCTCTTGCTGGTGCAAATGATGATGGGGATATCCGCATACTCGGGGGTGCGATTGATGGCACGGGTGAGCTGGAAACCATTCTGGCCAGGCATGACCACATCCATCAGGATCAGGTCCGGGCGCTCTTCGGTCAGGCGTTTGAAGGCTTCGTCGGCATTCTCGGCCGAGCGCACCGAATAGCCGTTTTTCTGCAGCAAATCGGTCATGAACATGATCTCCGTCTTGGAGTCATCCACGATAAGTACTTTTTGAATGGCCATCAATTCGCTCCTTGCTGCACGGCTCCAAACTGGCGAACGGCCTGGAGCAACTGGTCTTTGGTAAAAGGTTTAGTCAAATAATCTTCGGCACCCACCATGCGCCCGCGGGCCTTGTCGAACACGCCGTCCTTGCTGGAGAGCATGACCACAGGCACATTGGCGTACTTGGGGTTGCGCTTGATGATGGCACAGGTCTGATATCCATCAAGGCGCGGCATCAGAATGTCGCAAAAAATCAGCTGGGGCTGGTAATCGTTGACCTTGGCAAGCGCATCGAAGCCATCCTCAGCCAGCAGGATTTCATGCCCGCCTTGCTTGAGAAAGATCTCCGCGCTGCGGCGAATCGTATTGCTGTCATCGATGACCAGCACGCGAACAGTGGATGCGGTGGTACTCAAAAATTCGCTCCTGATTGTCTCGGGTACCGGGCCATTGCACCGCTTGCAGGGCCTAGCTAGGGTTGTCGCAGCTTAAAGTGCCTTCTAATAGAATGCAAGGATTGTATAGAAGCCATTTTGGCAATACAGCACTGTACCGACCCCAAAGCGACGTTTTTTGTCTGCTGACAAACCCTTAGTCGGATACCTTCATTGTGATACCGTCCACCACCACCCCTCCCCCGCCTGACGACGATTCCCTGCCTGGCGTCTGTGCGCTGACCTTCAATGCCAACGATCCCAGCGGGGCCGGTGGCTTGTCTGCGGACATCATGGCCATTGCCTCCATGGGCGTGCATGCCTTGCCCATCGTGACCGGCGCCTATGCCCGCGATACGGCCGAAATTGTGGACCATTTCCCTCTGGACGACGAGGCCGTTACCGAACAGGCCCGTGCTGCGTTGGAAGACATTGCCGTGCAGGTCTTCAAGGTCGGTTTCGTCGGCTCGCCCGAAAACGTCAGCGCCATTGCCGAGCTCGCTTCCGACTATGCCGACGTGCCGCTGGTGCTGTACATGCCCAACCTGGGCTGGTGGCAGGAAGACCGAGCCGACCTGTACCAGGATGCCTGCGGCGAGTTGTTGTTGCCGCTCACAACATTGTTGGTTGGAAACCACAGCACGCTAAGCCGCTGGCTGCTACCGGACTGGGAACAGGAGCGCGCGCCCAGCGCCCGCGACATTGCCATGGCCGCCAACGCACAGGGCGTACCCTATACCCTGGTCACCGGCATTGCCCTGCCCGACCAATATGTGGAGAACACCCTGGCCACAGCCAACACCGTCATCTGCAGCAGCAAGATCGAACGCTTTGAAGCGGTCTTCACCGGTGCGGGTGACACCCTGTCAGCGGCACTGGCCGCCCTGGTAGCCTCGGGAACCGAGCTATCTGAATCCGTGAACGAGGCGCTCAACTACCTCGACAACTGCCTCGAAGGCGGCTTTCAGCCCGGCATGGGCCAAGTGTTGCCCGACCGCCTGTTCTGGGCCCGTGATGACGGCGACAGCGACGAAGACGACGAATCCGACGAAACCTCCTCCTTTGAAATTGCTCCCAATGACACCCGACACTGACCGCAATCTGCAACTCTTCCAACGCGCCCAACAGGTCATCCCCGGCGGCGTCAACTCGCCCGTACGCGCCTTCAAGGCTGTCGGCGGCACGCCGCGCTTTGTGTCCCGCGCGCAAGGCCCCTACTTCTGGGACGCCAACGGCAAGCAGTACATCGACTACATCGGTTCCTGGGGCCCCATGATCCTGGGCCACGGCCACCAAGCCGTACTCGAAGCGGTGCAAAAGGCCGCGCTGGACGGGTTTTCGTTTGGTGCCCCGACCGAACGCGAGGTGGAACTGGCCGAGGAAATCTTGAAGCTCGTGCCCAGCATGGACATGGTGCGCCTGGTGAGCTCCGGCACCGAAGCGGGCATGAGCGCCATCCGCCTGGCGCGTGGCGCCACGGGGCGCACCAAGATCCTGAAGTTTGAAGGCTGCTACCACGGCCACGCCGACGCCCTGCTGGTCAAGGCCGGTTCGGGCCTGGCCACCTTTGGCAACCCCACCAGTGCTGGCGTTCCAGCGGAGGTGGTGCAGCACACCCTGGTGCTGGAGTACAACAACGTCGCCCAGTTGGAAGAAGCCTTCGCCCTACACGGCAAGGACCTGGCCTGCCTGATCATCGAGCCCATCGCCGGCAACATGAACTTTGTGCGCGCGTCGGTACCCTTCATGAAGCGCTGCCGCGAACTGTGCACGCAACACGGCGCCCTGTTGATCATGGACGAAGTCATGACCGGTTTCCGTGTCGCCCTGGGCAGCGCGCAAAGCGTCTATGCGAAGGCGATCCCCGGCTTTGTGCCGGACATCACCGTCATGGGCAAGGTCATTGGCGGGGGTATGCCGCTGGCAGCGTTTGGCGCACGGCGTGCCGTCATGGAGCAGATGGCGCCCTTGGGCCCGGTCTACCAGGCTGGCACCCTGTCGGGCAACCCCATCGCCACCGCCTGCGGCCTGGCCACGCTGCGCGAAATTCAAAAGCCCGGCTTCTTTGATGCCCTGTCCGCCAAGACGCGCAAGCTGATGACGGGGCTGAAGGCCGCGGCCGACGCCGCCGGTGTGCCCTTCAGTGTCGACAGCGAAGGAGGCATGTTTGGCTTCTTCCTGTTCCCCGAACTGCCACAAAACTACGCCAAAGTCATGACCACCGACAACAAGCGTTTCAACACCCTGTTCCACGGCATGCTGGAACGCGGTGTGTACCTGGCCCCTGCGCTGTACGAGGCTGGTTTCATGAGCGCCGCACACAGTGACGCCGATATCGACGCCACCCTGACTGCCGCCACCGAGGTCTTTCGCACGCTATAATTTTGATAGCTGTTAGCGTCGATTTCACGAGGGCTGCCGCCCTGAAACGCTTGATATTGGCGTTGGTGCCCGCTGCCTGCCCATGACCGCTTCCGACATCATCCGCACCAGCGTGGCCGAGGTCAACGCCTTGCGCACACGCGCCGCGCAGGTACCCGCGCTGTACCACGCGGTACGCGCCGTCAAGGCATTTCAGGCCACACGCTTTCGCGCCACCTATGCCGATCTGCTGGCCACACCGCGTTTTGAACCTGCCGTGCTGTTCTTTTTGAATGAGCTCTACAGCGACAAGGACTACACCCAGCGCGACGCCCAGTTCGTGCGCATTGCGGGTCCGTTAGAACGCTTGTTCCCCGCTTCAGTGGTTGACACCGCTGTGGCCATGGCGCAGTTGCATGCCATCACCGAACGACTGGACAGCGCCATGGCGCAGGCCTGGCTGGACACAGGCGCAGCCCCGGGCGCAGGCAGTGGGGGCACGCTTTCGGCGACCGACTACGTGCAGGCATGGCGCCAGGTGGGCGCGCGCGAGGGGCGCGATTTTCAACTCGCCACTGTCTTGCGCGTGGGTCAGGACCTGGTGGAATTCACGCGCAAGCGCGGCCTGCGCACCCTGCTGCGCATGATGCGCCCCGCAGCGCGCGCCAGCGGCCTGGGGGCATTGCAGAGTTTTCTGGAGGCGGGCTTTGACACCTTTAGCGCCATGAGCCAGGACGGCCAGACCGCGCACACCTTCCTGGGTTACATCCGCGACCGCGAAGGCGCATTGCTGCACACGCTGTACGCCGACACCGAACTGGCCAGCGCCGTCGCAGCCCTGACTGGTTCGGCAGCCCCTGCTGTGCAAACGCTACAAAATCAGTAGCGTATTAACCAATAAATTCGGGGGCTGAATGCCTGTATAGCCTCAAACGCCTTTTGCAGGCACTCAGTGGCGGAAGTGACGCACGCCACTGAACACCATGGACACGCCACGTTCGTTGGCGGCGTCAATGACTTCCTGGTCGCGCATGGAGCCGCCGGGCTGGATGATGCAGGTGGCGCCGTGGTCCACCACCACATCCAGGCCGTCGCGGAACGGGAAGAAGGCGTCGCTGGCCACCACCGTGCCAGCCAGCGATAGATTCGCGTGGCCGGCCTTGATGCTGGCAATGCGGGCCGAATCCAGGCGGCTCATCTGACCAGCACCCACGCCCATGGTCATGCCGTTCTTGCAGAAGACGATGGCGTTGGACTTGACGTACTTGGCCACGTTCCAGGCAAACAGCAGGTCGTTCAGCTCGTCCTGCGTGGGCTGCTTGGTCGTCACGACCTTCAGGTCGGCCAGGGTCAGCTCGTGGTTGTCGGCCGTCTGTAGCAGGATGCCGGAGCCAATGCGCTTCATGTCCATGGCGTTGCGCCCCTGGTCCCAGGCCGACGCGCCGCCCTTGGGCAGGTCGATCTGCAGGATGCGCACGTTGACCTTGCTCTTGAACACTTCCAGGGCTGCGGCGGTGAAGCTGGGCGCCATCAGCACCTCGACGAACTGCTTGGAAATCTGCTGCGCCGCCGCTTCGTCCAGTTCGCAGTTCAGGGCGATGATGCCGCCAAAGGCGCTGGTCGGGTCGGTCTGGAATGCCTTGCTGTAGACCTCCAGCGCATTCGCACCCACGGCCACGCCGCAGGGGTTGGCGTGCTTGACGATGACGCAGGCGGGGGTGTTGAAGCTCTTCACACACTCCCAGGCGGCATCGGCGTCGGCGATGTTGTTGTACGAGAGTTCCTTGCCCTGCAGTTGCTTCGCCGTGACCAGCGAGCCGGGGGCCGGGTACAGGTCGCGGTACAAGGCGGCGCTCTGGTGGCTGTTCTCGCCGTAGCGCAGGTCTTGCACCTTGATGAAGCGGCCATTGCTCTGGCCGGGGAACAGGTCGAGCTTGGGGGCTTCGGCATCCGCCGGGGCATCCTCACCCACCTGCACGGCAGAGAGGTAGTCGCTGATGGCGCCGTCGTACTGGCTGATGCGGTTGAACGCGGCCACCGACAGGGCGAACTTGGTCTTGCGCGAGACCTGACCATTGGCCTTGAGTTCGGCCATCACGGTGGCGTACTGCGACGCGTCGGTCAGCACCGCCACGTCCTTCCAGTTCTTGGCGGCGCTGCGCACCATGGCCGGGCCGCCGATGTCGATGTTCTCGATCGCGTCTTCCAGCGTGCACCCCGCCTTGGCCACAGTGGCTTCGAACGGGTACAGGTTCACCACCAGAAAGTCGATGGTGTCGATGGCGTGTTCCTTCAGCGCGGCCATGTGCGCCGGCACATCGCGGCGCGCCAGCAGGCCGCCGTGCACGCGCGGGTGCAGGGTCTTGACGCGGCCGTCCAGCATTTCGGGGAAGCCCGTCATCTCGGCCACTTCGGTGACCGGCAGGCCTCTTTCCGAGAGCAGCTTGGCGGTGCCGCCGGTGGACAGGAGTTTGACGCCCTGGGCGTGCAGGGCTTGCGCGAGTTCGACGATGCCGGATTTGTCCGAGACAGAAAGCAGTGCTTGCATGATGGAAGGTGGGCGAAGTGGGGAAAGGGGTGGTTGCGCGGCGTGGGCCCGGGCGCCTAGTTGATGAGCTTGTGCTCCAGCAGCTTCTTGCGCAGGGTGTTGCGGTTCAGGCCCAGCCACTGGGCGGCTTTGCTCTGGTTGTGGTCGGCCTGGGCCATCACCACTTCCAGCAGGGGTTTTTCCACGGCCCGCACCAGCATGTCGTGCATGTTGCCGGGTTCGGTTCCGCGCAGGTCCCGGAAATAGCCTTCCAGGCTGGTGCGCACGCAATCTTCGATCAATTGCTGGCTCATGCCGCACACTCCAGATTCATCGGTTCGGTTCCTTGTTCGTTGGCGTCTGGGGACGGGGCCGGAATGCGGTCCATGCGGTCCTGCAGCGCTTCAAAATAGTGGCGCACCGCAGCGAGTTGCGCGGTGCTGTCTTCTAAGGTGTTCATGTGGGCGCGAAACGCCTCGCCCTCGGGCAGGGCCCGCACATACCAACCGATGTGCTTGCGTGCCGAGCGCACGCCGATGTGCTCGCCATACAGGCTGTAGTGGTCGTGCAGGTGCTCGACCAGCAAGCGGCTGACCTCACCCACCAGCGGCGGCGCGAGCTGCTCGCCCGTAGCCAGGTAGTGCGCAATCTCGCGAAAGATCCAGGGCCGCCCCTGCGCGGCGCGGCCAATCATCAAGGCATCGGCCCCCGTGGCCTGCAACACGGCACGCGCCTTTTGGGGGCTGGTGATGTCGCCATTGGCCACAACCGGAATGCGTACCGCAGCCTTGACCGCGGCCATGGTGTCGTATTCCGCCGCACCCTTGTAGCCCTGCTCGCGCGTGCGACCGTGCACGGCCAGCATCTGCACGCCCACGTCCTCAAACCGCCGGGCCAATGCCACCGCGTTTCGGTGTTCCGCACTCCAGCCGGTGCGCATCTTCAGCGTGACCGGCACGCCCAGCGGCGTGCAGGCTTGCACCACAGCCTCGGCAATCGCCACGGCCAGGGACTCGTCCTGCATCAGGGCCGAACCGGCCCATTTGTTGCACACCTTCTTGGCCGGGCAGCCCATGTTGATGTCGATGATCTGGGCGCCGCGCTGGGCGTTAAAGCGCGCGGCATCGGCCATCAAGGCGGGCTCGGTGCCGGCAATCTGCACCGCAATGGGACCGGGCTCGCCCGCATGGTTGGCACGGCGCTGGGTCTTGAGCGAGTCCTGCAGATCGGGGCGCGAGGTCAGCATCTCGCTCACCGCATAGCCCGCCCCCAGGCGCTTGCACAACTGGCGAAACGGCCGATCCGTCACACCCGCCATGGGCGCCACCATGAGGGCGTTTGCCAATGCATAAGGGCCGATGCGCATGGTTCGGTGGTGGGCTGTGGGGTACGGGGTGGGCTGCGTGGCAGCGGGTGGGGAACGCATTCTAGCTGCCCAAAATTTCAGCAATTGAAATCCAGATGCATGGGGACTTTGGCTGCGCCCTACACTGCCCCCATGCCTGATTGGATGAACGCTCTTTTGCAACTGCTGGCGCTGCCCCAGTACAGCCTGGGCACCGTGTTTGTGGTGGCCTTTGTCTCGGCCACGCTCGTGCCCTTGGGCTCCGAGCCGGTCGTGTTCGGCCTGGTCCAGCTCAACCCCGGGCTGTTCTGGCCCGTGGTGCTGGTGGCCACGCTGGGCAACACCCTGGGCGGCGCCGTGGACTGGTGGATGGGCTATGGCGCGCACCGCGCCGTGGACCACTACCGCCACTCGACCACGCACCTGCGTGCACTGGACTGGCTGCAACGCCTGGGTCCCAAGGCCTGCCTCTTGTCGTGGCTGCCCGCCGTGGGCGACCCCCTGTGCGCCGTGGCCGGCTGGCTCAAGCTGCCCTTCTGGCCCTGCCTGGTCTACATGGCCATCGGCAAGTTCGCGCGCTATGTGACGATGACGGCGGTACTGGTGGGGGTGGTGAAATTGTGGTGATTAGCTGGACTTCGGCGGCGGGCGAATGGGCCGCATCGCATTCAGCTCCGCAGCCAACACATAGATGCTACAAATTCAGTAGCTTCGTACGCAGTATTTACGGGGGCTAGAAACCGAATTGGCTTAGATCCATCGATTCAGACGTTGAACGAGAAATCCCCCTCAAAACCGCACAGATACTAGCACTACCGGGGAGGCTTGTCATATCGTACCCACTTCCATACCCACTTTCGACAATCCTTCGCTGTCCGCCCCAAGTTGACGCGCATTGCCTTCACGTCGATGGAACGTGGACGAACACGCTCGTAGCCATACATGGCACCTCCTATTGGCTCGTCAGTTCAATGACAAAAGGTATGGTCTACAAGCTTCCCGCTGGTAGACTCCAAACGATCCTCAACGACTTTCACGAACACAGGCAGAGCGCCATCGACATAAGCATTGAACTTTGGGTTACTGCCGAAGACGTTGCCCAGCACCTGGGTGTTGCCAAGGACACCGTTTATCGCTGGAGGGAACGCAAGGGGCTTCCCGCGCATCGTGTCGGACGGCGTGGAAGTTTCAGCTGTCCGAAGTGGATGAGTGGGTGCGAGCGGGAGGTGCCGATGAAGAATCGGGCGATGGGAGCGAACAAAAATGAATCCGGCAGGGGAAGGTGACGCGTGAGCTTGGAAGGACAACTCCTTGACCAGAAGTCCTTGCGGGCCGTGACCGGCAAGACGGCGGACTGGAACGAAATCGCTAAGGATTGCATTGCCTTTGCCAATGCAACGGGTGGCCGCCTGCTGCTGGGGATTGAGGATGGCCAGAGCGAGCCCCCAGCCGATCAGCGCGTCCCTCCAGACTTGCCTGACACACTGCGCCGCAAGTTGGCAGGGTGCACCGTCAATGTGACGGTGTTGCCGGATGTCACTCTCGCGCCTAATGGCGGCCAGTACATCGAATTGCGCATTCCGCGCTCCATGGCAGTTGCATCTACCACGGACGGCCGCTACTTCTTGCGCGTAGCCGATCAAAGCAAGCCCGTGACGGGCGATGACGTGATGCGCCTCGCCAGTGAGCGTTCCGCATTGCCGTGGGAAACGCAAACGGCCTTGCATGTTCCACGTACCGAGATTGATGTCGCCAAACGCGACAAGCTGCTTGCAGCCTTGCGCGCATCGGATCGTGTCAAGCCGTCCGTGAAGGAGAAGTCTGACGACGAACTGCTCGATCACTATCAGCTCGCACAAGGATCGAACCTCACCAATCTGGGCGTGCTCAGTCTCGGTCGCCAGCATCATCGCGCGCAACTGACCACCGCTCCGGTCATCCAGTTCATCAAGTACGACGAGCACGGGCAGAAGGTCAACAAGCTGGTTTGGGACGACCACACGCAAAGCCCGATGGAGTTGATCGAAGCGGTCTGGCAGGAGGTGCCAGACTTCCGCGAGCGCTACGAGCTGCCCGATGGCCTGTACCGTCAGAACGTGCCCGCTTTCGATGAAATCGTGGTGCGCGAGTTATTGGTCAACGCATTGGTACATCGTCCCTACACCCAGCGCGGTGACATCTTTTTGAACCTGCATCCAGACCGGCTGGAAGTGGTCAACCCTGGACCGCTACCGCTGGGCGTCTCGCCGCAGAACGTGCTCCACACTACGGTACGCCGTAACGAACATCTGGCACGCCTGTTCCATGACTTGAAACTGATGGAGCGGGAAGGCAGCGGCTTCGACAAGATCTTCGAGGTGCTGCTCTCACAGGGCCGCCCGGCTCCCGAGTTGATCGAGACCCACGACCGTGTGCAGGTGACAGTGCGCCGCCGCATCCTTAAGCCCGAGGTCATCGACTTCATTGCGAAGGCAGATCAAACCTATCAGCTCACGCAGCGCGAGAGGATCGCATTGGGCCTGTTGGCGCAACATGATGCGCTGACGGCACGCGAGCTGGCAACGTCGCTTGAGCTGCCATCGGTTGAAGCACTGCAACCCTGGCTCAAACGCCTGCTGGATTGGCAGTTGGTGCAAAGCGCCGGGCGTACCCAGGCAACACGTTACTTTGTTGACCCCAGCTTGCTGCGCAGCCTCCAGTTCACCGGCGAGACCACCCTCAAACGCATTGAGCCACACCGCCTGGCCGCGCTGGTCTTGGAAGACCTGCAGCGCTACCCCAGATCAGCCATCAGCGACATCCACCAGCGCGTCGGCGGTGAAATCCATCCCAAGCAAGTCAAGCGCGCGCTGGAAGATCTGATCGAGCGCGGGGACGTCCGCTTTGAGGGTGACAAGCGCTGGCGGCGGTACTGGGCGGTGGCATGAGCAGCCTATCGGACAACCTGCGTTCTATCGTCGATAGATGGGTGATAGAAGCTGGGCGATACGTCGGCAACCGCCTGAAGACGCAAGGATTTCTATCGACCCAAGGCGACGAAAGCCGGGAGATAGAACGCGTCCCTCTTGCCGTAACAAACCACTTCCTCCAGTTCAGACGTTGAACAGGAAGTTCATCACATCCCCATCCTTGACGACGTAGTCCTTGCCTTCGGCGCGCATCTTGCCCGCATCCTTGGCACCCTGCTCGCCCTTGCAGGCGATGAAGTCTTCGAAGGCGATGGTCTGGGCTCGGATGAAGCCACGTTCGAAGTCGCCGTGGATCACGCCTGCAGCCTTGGGTGCGGTGTCGCCGATGTGGATGGTCCAGGCGCGCACTTCCTTCACACCGGCGGTGAAATAGGTCTGCAGGCCCAGCAGCTTGAAGCCGGCACGGATCAGGCGGTTCAGGCCGGGTTCGTCCTGGCCCAGCTCTTTTAGGAACTCCAGGCGGTCGGCATCGTCCATCTCGGCCAGCTCAGCCTCGATCTTGGCGCAAATGGCCACCACGGGGGCGTTTTGCGTGGCGGCGTATTCCTGCAAGCGGGTGAGCAGCGGGTTGTTTTCGAAGCCGTTTTCGCTGACGTTACCCACAAACATGGCGCGCTTGGCGGTGATCAGGCACAGGGGCTTCATCAGCACCTGCTCTTCGTCGGTCAGCTCCAGCGTGCGCACGGGCTGGCCCTGGTCCAGTGCGGCCTGGATCTTGGGCAGCAGCGTCATCATCTTGGCCGCTTCCTTGTCGTTGCCGCTCTTGGCTTGCTTGGAGTAGCGCTGCACGGCCTTCTCCACCGTGCCCAGGTCGGCCAGGCACAGCTCGGTCTGGATCACCTCAATGTCGGCAATGGGGTCCACCTTGCCCGCCACGTGGATCACGTTGGGGTCTTCAAAGCAGCGCACCACATTGACGATGGCGTCCGTCTCGCGGATATGGGCCAAAAACTGGTTACCCAAGCCTTCGCCCTTGGAGGCACCGGCCACCAAACCAGCAATGTCCACAAACTCGACAATGGCCGGAACGATGCGCTCCGGCTTGATGATTTCGGCCAGCTGCTGCAGGCGCGGATCGGGCACTTCCACCACGCCCACATTGGGCTCGATGGTGCAAAAGGGGTAATTTTCAGCGGCAATGCCAGCCTTGGTCAGGGCATTGAACAGGGTGGATTTACCAACATTGGGCAGGCCTACAATGCCACACTTCAAACTCATAAAAACCTCTACAAACGGGGAGACAAGTGTATGCCATGGTTGCTGGTACGCCTGTTGCTGGTGCTGGTGTGCCTGTTGACAGGTTCTGCACACGCCAAGGAGCCGCAAGCCATACCCGCACTTGTGCTGGATGAGAACCAGCCGGGCTTTATGGTCGGCGGCGACATCCTGGCGTGGATGGACGAAGGATCTCACGCCACCATTGACGGCGTGGCTGGTGACCCAAGCTTGTTCGCCCGCACTGCGGCACACACCCACTTTGCACTAAACAAGTTCGACACCCTATGGATCAAGCTGCGGCTGATGCCCTCAGCTGCATCAGCCCCCGGCTGGCGCCTGAATATTCCGCTGCCCTATCTGGATAGTGTGACGTTGTATCAACAGAACGGCGACGGGCGCTGGTCCATCTACAAGGCCGGTGACAGCCTGGCGCAGAGCGAGTGGCAATCGGCTGGTCTGTACCCCGAGTTTGAAATGAACCTGCGTAGCGGTACGACCACGGACGTGTACCTGCAAGTACGCAATTTTCAGCCCGTGAGCCTGCCCCTGCGCCTGTCCAGCACCATTGAACGCCAGCATCAACGGCTACTGGAAATACTGTCACTCGGGCTGATGTTGGGCGCGCTACTGAGCTTGGTGGTGCTGTCGTTGTTGCGGTTCTTGGAACACCGCAACACCATCGACGGCCTGGCAGCCCTGTTTGGGCTGTGCGTGACGGTGACGGTGGCGCAGATCAATGGCGTGATGAATCTGTTTGTCTGGCATTCGCTTCCGGCCATTGGCAATCTGGCCAGCAGCATGCTGCCCGTGATTGCGGTAGGCTGTACCTTGTTGTTCCTGCGCCAGGTGTTCAGCCTGTCGGTCAATTTCTATTGGTACGACCGCCTGATGTCCACTATCGGTTGGGGCACCTTGGTCACAGTGGTTACGTATGGGTTCACGGACCGATTTGTGGCCGAGCGGATTTCCAGCGCATTCATGCTGACCGCCTACGCCACCTGCCTGGGTGCCACGGTGCTGAGCTGGAGGTCGGGCTCCAGCTCCGGGCGTTGGCTGACCCTGGCATTGCTGCCCCAGTTTGCCACTCTGATTTATATGCTGGTCGAGTCCCTGGACTGGGTACCGGCGTTTTGGCCGATCCGCTACATCATGTCCCTGGGCGTGGCAATGACCTTGCCGGTGCTGCTGTACCTGCTGAGCCACATCACCCACGACCGCAAGGAACTGGTGGTGCGCGCCAACCACCTGCCTACACAAGATGCGCTCACCGGCCTGCTCACAGGCGAGGTGTTTCAGCAGCACCTGGAGGAGTCGGTGCAGCGCGCCATCGAGCACCGCGAGCCATTGGCACTGGTGGTGGTGCGTTTGGCCAACCACGACCACATCCGCCAGACTTTTGGTGACACCACGGCCGAGCAGTGCTTGCTGCGCGCGGTGGTGAAGGTGCAGCGCATCTTGCGCGATGTGGACCCCGCCGGGCGGGTGGGCACGGCGGAATTCGGGCTGCTGATGGAGGGTGTCAAGACCCGTGAATCCCTTACCGAACGCATGGTGCAGCTTATCGGCTCGGGCTTGATCCCGGTGCCGGGCCTGGTGCCCGAAGTGACCCTGCACTTCCAAGCCGCCTGCGTGCTGCTGCACGAGATTCCGGTGCCACCCGACATCGTGCTCAGCGAGCTTCACAAGATCCTGGCCGACATGTCCCCACGCACACGCCGCCCAATCCGGTTTCTGGAAGCAGTTCCCACACAAGTCTCGGAGTTGGCCCAAGTCGAGCCGGTGGTGCCGGGCCTGCCAGCGCGGCCATAGCCCACTATCGCGCGGGGCCGAAACCCCGCTCCTACAATTGAGGCATGAGCAAACCCTTTGACTGCTGTATTCGCGGCGCCGGTATCGTGGGGCGCACGCTGGCACTACATCTGGCTGCCAAGCAGTTGCGCGTGGCCCTGGTCACCCAGGGCTCTGCCCCCGCCGCACCTGCGCAGGATGTGCGGGCCTACGCACTCAACGCCGCCTCGCGCGCCCTGCTAGAAGGCGTGCGCGGCTGGCCAGACCATCAGGCCGCCACGCCCGTGCAGGTGATGCAGGTGCAAGACGAGGGCGGCGGCGAGGTGGTCTTCACCGCCTCCGAAACGGGGAGCGAGGCACTCAACTGGATCGTGGATGTCCCCGCATTGGAAAGCCGCCTGGCCGATGCCGTGCGCTTCCAGCCCCTGATCGAGCTCGTGGATACGCCGCAAAGTGCGGCCTTGCATGTCATCTGCGAGGGCAAGGCCAGCGCCACCCGTGAAGAATGGGGTGCCGAGTGGGATGCCGCTCCCTATGACCAATGGGCTCTGGCCACGCGCGTGCAAGCCACGCAGGCACACGCGCAAACCGCGCACCAGTGGTTCCACCGGGGTGACATCCTGGCCTTGCTGCCCCTGGGAGGCGCCACGGGCCACCACTACGCCGTGGTCTGGTCGTTGGCGCCCGAGCGCGCCCAATCCCTGCAATCGCAGTCCGAAGCCGATTTTTGTGCCTCGCTGCATGAAGCCAGCCACAACACGGTGGGCACCCTATCACTGACCGCAGAGCGCAAGATCTGGCCACTGCAGCACGGACTGGCCCGGCGCTGGAGCGGCACCTCAGCCCAAGGGCCGTGGGTGCTGGCCGGTGATGCGGCGCATGCCATGCACCCCTTGGCAGGCCAGGGTCTGAACGTGGGCCTGGCCGACGTGGCCGAACTGGTGCGTGTGCTCACCACCCGCCCCTACTGGCGCAGCGTGGGCGACAGCCGCCTGCTGCGCCAATACGAGCGTGCACGCAAGGCCGATTTCGCCCTCACGGGCCAGGCCAATGACGCACTCCAGCAACTCTTTACCAACCCCAGCACCACTGTACAGGCCCTACGCAACTGGGGTATGAATCAGTTTCAGCAAAGCGGCCCGCTCAAACAATGGGTGGCCCGACGCGCCATGGGCACCACGGCGCTCCCTTCAACCCCACGAGCTTCCTCATGAATCCACTTTTTCGTTCCCTGGCCGCCACCGCACTAGCGCTGCTGAGCCTGTCTGTTCCTGCGCAGGAAGCTGCCATTCGCAAGCAATTGGCCGAACGCGTTCCGCAGCTCAAACCCATCGACGAGGTCAACAAGACCGCCATTCCCGGTTTGTACGAATTGCGCGTGAATGGCTCCGAGATCTACTACACCGACGCCCAGGGCCGCCACATCATCCAGGGTGAAATCATTGACACCCAAACCATGCGCAACCTGACCGAAGAGCGCGTCAACAAGATCACCGCGGTCAAGTTCGACCAGCTGCCCTTCAAAGACGCCTTCACCATTGTGCGCGGCGACGGCAAACGCAAGATGGCCGTGTTCGAAGATCCCAACTGCGGATACTGCAAGCGTTTTGAGCGCGATCTGCAAAAGGTGGACAACGTCACGGTCTACATGTTCCTGTACCCCATCCTGGGGCCGGATTCGGTCGAGAAGTCCAAGGCCATCTGGTGCTCCAAAGACCCGGCCAAGACCTGGCAGGACTGGATGGTGCGGGAGCAAGCCATCCCTTCGGCCGCAGCGTGTGACATTGGTGCCCTGATGCGCAATGCGGAGTTGGGGCGCAAGCACAAGATCACCGGTACACCCACCCTGTTCTTCATCGACGGCACGCGCGCGCCAGGCGCACTGGACGTCAAGCAGGTCGAAAAACTGCTGGCAGATGCCAAGAGCTAACCCCATGGCACGCGCCCGCCCCGCCACCACGCCCATCCACTACCAGGTGGAGGCGCACGATCTGCACGCCCATCTGTTTGCAGTAACGCTGACCATTGCCCAACCCCAGGCGCGCCAGGTGTTGCGCCTGCCAGTGTGGATTCCGGGCAGCTACCTGGTGCGCGAATTCGCCCGCCACCTACAGCACCTGCAAGCCCGCCAAGGCGCACGCGCCTGCACCGTCGAACAGCTAGACAAAGCCAGCTGGACCGTAAACTGCAAGCCCGACGCACCGCTGGTGGTGACTTACCAGGTCTATGCCTTCGACAATTCCGTGCGTACTGCCTGGCTTGATGCCACGCGGGGCTTCTTCAACGGCACCAGCCTGTGCCTGGGCGTTGAAGGGCAGCTTGACCACCCCCACGTGCTGGAACTGGTTGCTAGCAAATCCATAGCGCACTGGTCAATTGCCACGGGAGCTCAGGCACTGAAAGTCAACAAGCAGGGGTTTGGCAGCTATGGTGCGCCCCATTACGATGCGCTGGTGGACTGCCCGGTGGAAATGGGCCCCTTCTGGAGCGGCAGTTTCACCGCCTGTGGTATCCCGCACCGCTTTGTGGTGGCCGGCGCGCCACCCAGTTTCGACGGCACGCGGCTGCTGGCCGACACCCAGGCCATTTGCGAAGCCGAGATTCGTTTCTGGCACGGAGCCATCAAAAACGATAGCAAGAAATCCAGCAAATCCGGGTGCCGGGGGCCGATTCCGTATGAGAACTATGTTTTCATGCTGAACGCCGTGGCCGATGGCTATGGCGGGCTGGAGCATGCCAATTCCACTGCGCTGATCGCCAAGCGCGCCGATTTGCCCCGGCGGGCATCAGGTCCGCTGGTTGCCAAGCCCAACAAACAGTCGGACGGCTATACGCAGCTGCTGGGCCTGATCAGCCACGAGTATTTCCACACCTGGAACGTCAAGCGCCTGCGCCCCTCCGAATTGGCCCGGTACGACTACACGCAAGAGAACTACACCGAGCTGTTGTGGTTCTTTGAAGGTTTCACCAGCTACTACGACGATCTGCTGCTGCGCCGCGCAGGCCGAATCGACGATGCCACCTACTTGAAGCTGCTGGCCAAGACCATCAACCAGGTAGCGCAAACACCGGGCCGCAAGGTGCAAACCGTGGCCCAGGCCAGCTTTGACGCCTGGGTCAAGTACTACCGCCAAGACGAAAACACCCCCAACGCCACGGTCAGTTACTACACCAAGGGCTCACTTGTGGCCCTGTGCCTGGACCTCACGCTGCGCCGGGAAGGCCGCACCACGCTGGACGCGGTCATGCGCGCGCTGTGGGCGCACTGCCAGGGCGGTCCCATGACCGAGGCCGATTTGCTGGCCGTGCTGGCCGACCTGGGTGGGCGTTCCTACGCCAAGGAAATCAAGGCCTGGGTGCACGGTACGGCAGAGTTGCCCGTGGCTGCGCTGTTGCAAGGGCACGGCGTGACCGTGTCGCACGAGTCAGCCCCGCTGGCTCAGCGCCTGGGACTGCGCGTAAAGGAAGGCGCGCAATTGCAGGTTACGCATGTGCTGCGCGGCGGCGCTGCCGAAGCCGCCGGATTTGCCAGTGGCGACGAATGGCTGGCCACGAACCAATGGCGCATGCAGTCGCTCGACGACCTGGCGCTGTACGCCGACTCAGCTTCCAACGTGCAGGTCCTGATTGCGCGCGACAAACGCCTGCACACCCTGCGCCTGACCCTGCCCAAGGCCAGCGAGTCGATCCAGTTATCTGCTGGCGACGCGCCGACGCTGCAGCGCTGGCTAGGCGCACAAGACTGATTCTTCCATTCCCACCACCCACCGTACCGGACCTATGGACACCACCTGCATCACCACCCGCATCGAAGGCGGCAAGGTCGCCATCATCACCTTGAACCGCCCCAAGGCGCTCAATGCCCTGAACGACCAGCTCATGGACGAACTGGGCCACGCCCTCAAGGGCTTCGATGCCGACGAGGCCATTGGCTGCATGGTCATCACCGGCAGCGAAAAGGCATTTGCCGCTGGCGCTGACATCACCGCCATGGCCAAATTCACCTTTGCCGATGCCTACAAGGGTGACTTCATCACCCGCAACTGGGAAACCATTCGCACCATCCGCAAACCCGTGATCGCCGCTGTCAGCGGCTTTGCTCTGGGTGGGGGCTGCGAGTTGGCCATGATGTGCGACTTCATCATCGCTGCCGACAATGCCAAATTCGGCCAGCCCGAGATCAAGCTCGGCATCATCCCCGGAGCGGGTGGCACGCAGCGCCTGCCGCGCGCCGTGGGCAAGTCCAAGGCCATGGACCTGGCCCTGACCGGGCGCATGATGGACGCCACGGAAGCCGAACGCGCCGGCCTGGTCAGCCGCGTGGTGCCACTGGACAAACTCATGGACGAGGTGCTGGGCGCGGCCCTGCAAATCTGCGGCTTCTCGCAGATGGCCACCATGGCAGCCAAGGAAACCGTCAACAAGTCGTTTGACAGCGGCCTGTCCGACGGTTTGATGTACGAGCGGCGCATGTTCCACGCGCTCTTTGCCACCGCCGACCAGAAGGAAGGCATGGACGCCTTCGTAGGCAAGCGCGCGGCCAACTTCCAGAATCGATAGACGCGACAACGCCAGAATTTCTGGGCTATAATTCCGGGCTCTGGTGGTATAGCTCAGTTGGTTAGAGCGCAGCATTCATAATGCTGATGTCCCAGGTTCAAGTCCCGGTACCACCACCACTCTCTAAAACCCGCTTTCCGCAAGGAAGCGGGTTTTTTCTTGCCGCTCAGCAATAGCCATTGCGGCCCTGCGCTTTGGCCTGGTAAAGGCGTTGGTCGGCTACGCGAAACCAGTCTGCCACGCTCGATTCCCGGGCCGACACCAGCGCACCGCCAATGGAAACGGTCACGATGCCCCAGGGCGGGTTGGCGGCGTGCGGGGCCGCCAGTTGGCGCACGCCTTCCAGTAAGGCCTGGGCCAGACGCGCCATGGTGTGCGCATCGGACTGCGGCAGCACCACCGCAAACTCCTCGCCGCCGTAGCGCGCGGCAAACGCCCCGTCGGCCCAGGCCTGTGCGGCATCAACCACCGTGGCGAGCGTCTGTGCCACCAGGCGCAGGCAATCGTCTCCGGCCTGGTGACCGTAGTGGTCGTTGTACTTCTTGAAGTTGTCGATGTCGATCATCAACAGCGCCAGCGAACCACCTGACTCGTTTGCCCGTGCATGGGCCAGGTTCACACGCTGGTCCATGCTGCGCCGGTTGCACAGGCCAGTCAGCCCATCGCTGTTCGCGAGTTGTTCAAGTTTGTGGTTGGCAACGGACAGGCGCTGGCGCAAGGTGGCAATGCGTGCCATGGCCTTCATCTTGGCATGCAGCACCGGCTCGGGCGTGACCTTGGCCATGAAGTCGTCGCCACCGGCTTCGATGGCGGTAATCAGGTTCTCGACCGTATCGGAGGCGGTAAGAAAGATGATGGGCGTCCAGGCCCACTGCTGGTTGGATTCAATGACCCGGATGCGGTTGGCGGCCTCGAAACCGTTCATGACCGGCATTTCGATGTCCATGATCACCAGATCGGGAGCCGCCTTGCGAAAGAGATCCACCCCCAGACTGCCATTGGTGGCCAACACCACGTCATGGCCGAAGTTGGTCAGCCGATTCTTCATGACCAGGGCTGTAGCCGCAGAGTCGTCGACCAATAAGATCTTCATGCGTTCACCCTTTCTCCATGACGGCCCGCCCAATGTAGCAGAGCGCGGCGCACCCTGTGGATGAAAGTTGCGCCGTGATACGATGGCGGCCCTTTCAGCCTCTGGATACACACCATGAACCGCTGCAACGCCCGGTACTTCCAATCCCTTGCCTGCTGCGCACGGCATTTTTCCTGCGCGCCGCTACCAGCACCGGCTGCCAACACCCCACCGACTGTCGTGCGTTAGACCGCTTCGCGAAGCGGTAGCGACAGCACCGCACTTCGTCGCCATTTTCGACTTCATTTTGGCTTCCAGCCCGCGTCCATATTGCGTAAAAAGCTATATTTTCAATAGCATCTTCAGTCCCATATCTATGTCCCGCAAAGTCTTTATCAAAACCTTTGGCTGCCAGATGAACGAGTACGACTCGGACAAGATGGTCGACGTGCTGGGTGCCGCCCAGGGATACGAGCCCACCGACAACGTGGACGAGGCCGATCTCATTCTCTTCAACACCTGCTCGGTGCGCGAGAAGGCGCAGGAGAAGGTGTTTTCCGACCTGGGCCGTGTCAAGCACCTCAAGGCCAAAGGCGTGCAGATTGGCGTGGGTGGCTGCGTTGCCAGCCAGGAGGGCGAAGAAATCATCAAGCGTGCACCGTTTGTGGACGTGGTGTTTGGCCCGCAGACCCTGCACCGCCTGCCCGACTTGCTGGATGCGCGCAAAGCGCAAGACCGCGCCCAGGTGGACATCAGCTTCCCCGAGATCGAAAAGTTCGACCACCTGCCTGCGGCCAAGGTGGACGGTGCCAGCGCCTTTGTGAGCATCATGGAAGGCTGCAACAAATACTGCAGCTACTGCGTGGTGCCCTACACGCGCGGCACAGAAATCAACCGTCCGTTCGAAGACGTGCTGGTGGAAGTGGCCGGCCTAGCCGACCAGGGTGTGAAGGAAATCACCCTGTTGGGCCAGAACGTGAACGCATGGCGCAACCCGATGGGCACCACCGCTGAGGTGGCCGACTTCGCCACCCTGCTGGAGTACGTGAGCGACATCCCCGGCATCGAACGCCTGCGCTTCACCACCAGCCACCCTAACGAATTCACCCCGGCGCTGATTGCAGCCTACGAGAAACTCCCCAAGCTGGTAAGCCACCTGCACCTGCCGGTACAGCACGGCAGCGACAAGATTCTGATGGCCATGAAACGCGGCTACACCGCCATGGAATACAAGAGCACGGTGCGCAAGCTGCGCGCCATCCGTCCTGACCTGCGCATGAGTTCGGACTTCATCGTCGGTTTCCCCGGCGAGACCGAGGACGACCACACCAAGCTGATGAAACTGATGGACGACGTGGAGTTCGACAACAGCTTCAGCTTCATCTTCAGCCCGCGCCCCGGCACCCCCGCAGCCAATCTGGCGGACGACACCCCGCACGACGTGAAACTGCGCCGCCTGCAGGAAGTGCAAGCCAACATCAATGCCAACATCACCCGCATCAGCGAAAGCCTGCGTGGCAGCACACAGCGCCTGCTGGTCGAGGGCCGTTCCAAACGTGACGCCGGTGAGCTCATGGGCCGCACCGAGTGCAACCGCGTGGTCAACTTCGCCGCGCCCGAGCGTCTGATCGGCCAGATGGTGGACGTGAAGATCACCGATACCCGCACTTACACACTACGCGGCGAGGTGCTGACCCAAGGCTAGGCGCGCCGTTTGTGGTTTTTCACAAGCGCGGGTGTTGATCGGGTTGGCCCGGTGGACGCCGCACCGTTACTTGGACTTCGCCAACCAGCGATCGATCTTTTGTTCCAGCATATCCAGTGGCAGGCTGCCTTCTTCAAGCACTTGCTCGTGAAATGCAGGCAAGCTAAAGCGTGCCCCCAGGGCTGCCTGGGCGCGCTCCCGTAATTCACGAATCTTCAAGGCACCAATCTTGTAGCTCACGGCCTGCCCAGGCCACGCCATGTAGCGCTCAGTGGCGCGTCGGGCTTCATCGGGCTCCTGGCCTTCTTGCTCCACCATGTAGCGAATGGACTGCGCATGTGTCCAGCCCTTGGCGTGCAGCCCGGTATCGACCACCAGGCGCACAGCGCGATGCAGCTCCATCTGCAAATGGCCCATCAGGGCATTGGGGTTGTCGCGGTACAGGCCCAGCTCGTGGCCCAGGGTTTCGGCATACAGCGCCCACCCTTCCCCATAGGCATTGATCCAGTCATAACGGCGCAGCAGCGGCAATGGCAGTTCCTGCTGGCGTGCAATATGGTAGTGATGACCCGGCTGCCCTTCGTGCAGCAGCAGCGAAGTCATGGACGTGGTGGCATAGTCCTCGGGCTTGTTGATGACCGCCCAGAAGATGCCCGGTCGTTTGCCGTCGGCGCTGGGGCCCGAGTAGTGGTCGGATGCAGTGGCCCGGGTGACCTCAGGTTCGGCACGGATATCCAACGACACACGGGGCTGGCGCGCAAACAACGCGGGCAAACCGGCTTCTATACGCTGGTTGAGTGCGCGGTAGGCGTCCAAAATATCCTGCTCGGAGCGGTAGGGTCGCATGGCTGGACGCTGGCTCCAGCTGCGCAGAAAATCCCCCAGATCGCCGCGCTCCCCCAACTGCTGCTGGATACGCTGCACCTCGGCGCGGATGCGCGCGACTTCGGCCAGGCCGATGCGGTGGATGGTGTCTGCGTCGAGCGGGGTGGTGGTGCTTTCGCGCAGCCGAAACGCATACCAGGCCGCGCCCTGGGGCAGCTCCCCGATACCGGCTTGCGCACGGGCATGGGGCAGGTATTCGTCGCGCAAAAAACGCACCAACTGGCGCAGCGCAGGTAATTGGTGCACAGAAATCTCGTGTTGGTAGGCCGCTCGCAAGCGGCGCTGGTCGGCCACACCGACCGCCACGGGGAAACGCTGCAATGCCATGGCAAACGGATGGCGCTGCGCCGGTGTCTCAGCCAGGGGGCGCAGGGTTTCAATGGTGCGCTCCACAATTTCGCGCGGCTGCGTGATGCCTCGGGCGATGCCACGGCGCATGTTGGCCATGGCCTGCGCATTCCAGGCAGGCAGATGCGCCAGGCGGCGCAAGAAGGCCTGATAGTGCGCCACGGTCTCGAACGGTTGCAGGTTCTGGCCGGTTGCGAACTGGGCCATCTGCGCTGGCAAACCGCCGTACTGGTCAATGGGCAGCAACTCCGGTTCGAACTGCAAGGACTCCAAGCCCAGCGCCAGACGGCGTTCGAGCAACTGGTAGGTGGTCTGGTCCTGCGCCGGTAGCTGGCCCTGGTGGATGGCATGCAACTGCCGCTGGGTGCGCAGCATCAAAGCCCGTTGGCGCGCGATGGATTGAGGCGCAATGGTAATTTCCAGCTTGTCCAGAAACCGTTCTTCTCCGGTGGACTCGGTGCCAAACAGAGGATCGAGGTCTTGCGTGGCACGAAAATAATGGTCGGCCAGCGCATTCAGGCGTGCTGCTTCAGCGCCCTGGGCACGCACCATGCGGGCAGGCGCGCTCGGCGCTGCACTTGTCACGGTTGCTCCTAAGCACGTAGCCAAAGCGCAGGCCAGCGCCTGGAGGCGAACGCGCACGCTGGTCATCGCAAAAGACGAATCATTCATGGACAGATATTAAAGAGGGGGATGCCGATTTGGGGGCACGTGAGGCCATTTCCATGCAGGCACTCAGCGCAACGATGGCGCCAACACAGAACAAGCGGGGCAGTCGGTTGGTTCGCATCAACATGAAGTCGGGGCATTTCAGCGATATGCGACTGTACTGGTTCCTGCAGGTTCGGCCCGATGCCCCAATCCCAGGGCTGACCCTAGGTTCTGTAAAGATTTTTATCTTTTTCTTGACCTACACCAAGAAAGTTATTCACACTCCGTAGTATGGTTCAGCAGTTGCTTTTTTTAACGCCCTTAGGAGCACACCGTGAAACTTAGTATGAGCAAGAAATGGATTGCGAGCGCGGTCTTGGCCGCCATCCCCATGGCAGCCAGCATGGCCGCCGAGCCCGAGAAAAAGCCGGAGCCGCTGCAAGCGACCCAACAGGTGGGTGGCACCTCGCCCATCGGTGAAGTCTTGATGCACCAGACCATCAACCCCAAGTCGCCCGCCATGACCGAGGCTGACTTCCAGAAAGGTCGCAAGATTTATTTCGAACGTTGCGCGGGCTGCCACGGCGTGCTGCGCAAAGGCGCCACCGGCAAGCCCCTGACTCCGGACATCACGCTGGAGAAGGGCTCTGACTACCTGCACACCTTCATCTACTACGGCTCTGCCCAGGGCATGCCCAACTGGGGTACTTCCGGCACGCTGTCCAAGGAAGAAGTGGACATCATGGTCAAGTACATCCAGCAAGAGCCGCCCCAGCCCCCCGAAATGGGCATGAAGGAAGTGGAAGGCACCTGGAAGTTGTTGGTTGAACCCAACAAGCGTCCGACCAAGAAGATGAACAACCTGGACACCGCCAACCTGTTCTCGGTCACGTTGCGCGATGCCGGCAAGATTGCCCTGATTGATGGCGCCAGCAAGAAGATCGTCGAGATCCTGAACACCGGCTACGCCGTGCACATCTCGCGTATGTCCAAGTCGGGCCGCTACCTGTACGTGATTGGCCGTGACGCCAAGATCGTGCTGATCGACCTGTGGATGGAAAAGCCCACTGCCGTGGCTGAAATCAAGGTTGGCTTGGAAGCCCGCTCGGTGGAAACTTCCAAGTTCAAGGGCTATGACGACAAGTACGCCATCGCTGGCGCTTACTGGCCGCCCCAGTACGTGATCATGGATGGTGACACGCTCAAGCCTCTGCGTATCGTGGGCACCCGTGGCATGACCTCGGACACCCAGGAATACCACCCCGAGCCGCGCGTGGCTGCCATCGTTTCTTCGCAGTTCCGTCCTGAGTTCCTGGTCAACGGCAAGGAAACCGGTATTGTGCAGATGGTGGACTACTCCGATCTGGAGAACCTGAAGGTCACCTCGATCAAGACACCACGCTTCCTGCATGACGGCGGCTTTGAATCGACCGGTCGCTACTTCATGGATGCTGCCAACGCTTCCAACAAGATCGCCGTGATCGACACCAAGGAAGACAAGCTGGCTGCTACCGTGGAAGTGGGCAAGACCCCGCACCCCGGTCGTGGCGCCAACTTCGTGCACCCCAAGTTTGGTCCCGTGTGGGCCACTGGCCACCTGGGTGACGAAACCATCAGCCTGATCGGTACCGACCCCGTCAAGCATAAGCAAAACGCCTGGAAGGTTGTTGAAACCCTTAAGGGTGCCGGTGGCGGTTCTCTGTTCCTGAAGAGCCATCCCAAGTCGCAAAACCTGTGGGTGGACGCTGCTCTGAACCCCGACGAGAAGATCAGCCAGTCCATCGCCGTGTTCGACATCAAGAACCTGGACCATGGTTTCAAGCTGCTGCCGATCGCCGAGTGGGCCAACCTGGGCAAGGGCGCCAAGCGCGTACTGCAGCCTGAGTACAACAAGGCCGGTGACGAGGTGTGGTTCTCGGTCTGGAGCGGTGCTGGTGAAGAGTCCGCCATCGTGGTGGTGGACGACAAGACCCGCAAGCTCAAGGCTGTGATCAAGGACAAGGCCCTGGTCACCCCGACCGGCAAGTTCAACGTGCACAACACCCAGCACGACGTCTACTAATCGCCACGGCGATTCCATGACAAAAGCCCGGCGATGCAACATCGCCGGGCTTTTTTTCTTGTTGTTCGTGTCGCTAAAGTCGTGTTGTCTGCTATTAAATTAATAGCCAGCAAACAAGCATTAACGGGGGCTACCGCTTAGAACGGCATACCCGGCATCTTGGGCATGCCTTTCATGCCGCCCAGGCGCTTCATGAGCTTCATCATGCCGGAGCCCTTCATCTTCTTCATCATCTCCTGCATCTGCTCAAATTCCTTGAGCAGGCGATTGACCTCCTGCACCTGCACGCCCGCACCGGCAGCGATGCGGCGCTTGCGCGTGGCTTTGATGAGCTCGGGCTTGCGCCGCTCCAGCGGCGTCATGCTATGGATGATGCCCTCCTTGCGGCGAATGTCGCGCTCGGCCTTGTCCATGTCCATATCACCGGCCTTGGCCGTGAGTTGAGAGGGTAACTTGTCCATGAGGCTGGACAACCCGCCCATCTGCTTCATCTGCTGGAGCTGACCCAAAAAGTCTTCCAGGTCAAATCCGGCGCCACTCTTGACCTTGGCGGCCAGTTTCTGCGCCGCGGCGATATCGACACCCGCCGTGACCTGCTCCACCAACGCCACGATGTCGCCCATGCCCAGGATGCGCCCGGCATGGCGTTCGGCATCGAATACCTCCAGACCATCGAGCTTTTCACTAACGCCCGCAAACTTGATGGGGGCGCCCGTAATATGTCGCACCGACAGCGCCGCACCACCGCGCGAATCGCCATCGAGCTTGGTCAAGATGATGCCGGTCAGCGGCAACGCGTCCTTGAAGGCCTTTGCCGTGTTGACGGCGTCCTGGCCCTGCATGGCATCGACCACAAAGAGGGTCTCCACCGGATTGAGCGTGGCATGCAGCTCTTGAATTTCGCGCATCAGCGCTTCATCAATGGCCAGGCGCCCGGCCGTGTCAACCAACAGCACGTCAAAGAAATGCTTGCGCGCATATTCCAAAGCGGCACGGGCAATGTCCACGGGCTTTTGGTCCGGACTGGACGGGAACCATTCAGCACCTGCCTGTGCCGTGACGGTCTTGAGCTGTTCGATAGCCGCTGGTCGGTACACGTCGCCCGATACGGTGAGCACTTTCTTCTTGCGCCGTTCGATCAGGTGTTTGGCCAATTTGCCGGTCGTCGTGGTCTTGCCCGCGCCCTGCAAGCCGGCCATGAGGATCACGGCGGGAGGCTGCGCGGCTAGGTTGATGTCGCTCACGCCCTCGCCCATGGTGGCGGCGAGTTCCTTGCTGACGATGCTGACCAAGACCTGCCCTGGCTGCAGCGAGCCCAGCACCTCCTGGCCCAAGGCCTTGTCTTTGACGCGCGCCACGAAATCGCGCACCACCGGAAGGGCTACGTCGGCCTCCAGCAGTGCCATGCGGACTTCGCGCAGCATGTCGCCCACATTGGCTTCGGTGATGCGGGCCTGGCCCCGCATTTCTTTGACGAGTCGGGAAAGTTTGTCTGAAAGTGCGGAGGCCATGGAAGGTGCGAAACGCTAAACTGTACCCATGATTCTAGCCAGTGCCTCTCCGATCCCCTTGTCACTGTCCGTGGCAGCCGCGGCGGCCTATGCCTGGCCGGCCCTGCAAGCCCAACAGTTAAGCCAGCGTTCATCGCGAATCTGGGTGGGCATTGCCTGGGTCCTGCATGGCGTGGTACTCATGACCGCCATGCTGGGTCCGCAACCGCATTTCGGATTTGCACCAGCCATGTCGGTCACGGCTTGGTTGGTGGCAGCGGTGTATGCCGTCGAGAGTCGCTTCTACCCGCAGCTGCCCACACGTTGGACGCTGTGTGCATTGGGTGCGGTTGCGGTGCTGATCGGTAGCCTGTTTCCCGGCAACCCCCTACTGCATGCAGCATCGGCTTGGCTGGCTCTACACCTGGCCTTGGGCGTGGCGTGCTACGGGTTGATTGGGATCGCAGTCGTCCATGCGTGGTTCATGACACGTGCCGAGGCACGCTTTCGCCATGCCCAAGACCCGGGCAGTGGCTTGCCTCTGCTCACCCTGGAGCGTTTGACGTACCGATTCGCACATGCCGGTTTTGTGCTGCTGAGCGCCACCTTGCTGGTGGGCCTGCTGTTTGGGGAAGCGCTCTACGGCCACGCTTGGCGCTGGGATCACAAATCGGTTTTTTCCGTGCTGGCATGGGCCTGCTTTGCTGTGCTGGCGGTAGGTCGGCTCGGGTTGGGCTGGCGTGGCAAGCGCGCGGTGTATGTACTGTATGGCGGCTCCTTCCTGCTGTTGCTGGCGTATGTCGGCTCACGGTTTGTTAGTGAAGTGGTGCTAGGACGGGTGGCATGAGAGTTTTGGTATTGTTTGCCGTAGCACTTTTTGTGGCATGGCGCGTGCGGAGTTGGCTGCATCGTCGCACCGCACCAACGCGGTCGCCGCTGGCTGCACCGACCGCCATGCTGCCGTGCAACCACTGTGGCGTACATGTTCCCAGTGGTGAGGCGGTCCAAGGCGCACACGGACACTACTGCTGTACCGCCCATCGTGCAGCCGCCGAGCACTGAATGTCT
This sequence comes from Rhodoferax sp., assembly GCA_046348185.1. GTDB lineage: Bacteria > Pseudomonadota > Gammaproteobacteria > Burkholderiales > Burkholderiaceae_C > Allorhodoferax. The sequence continues at coordinate 1,890,138 of JAXMER010000013.1, forward strand.
ACGCAGCCCATGGCACAGCACTGGCCGGACTCCCGGTTCCAGGAGAACGCTGGTGCCGCCGACACTTCCGGCCAGGCGCTAGCCCGGTTGTGGCAGGCGTTCATGACCGCCCGCCTGGTGTTGGCAGTGGTGTTGGTGGTCTTGCAGACTGCCTTGCTGGCAACGGGCATCTCGCACAGTCAGCTGCAACTGTTCGTCAGCGCGGGCTACCTGGCACTCACACTGGTCAGTCGTAGCGTGATTGCACCGCGTCCACTGGGCCAATCGTTCAATCGCGCCTGGACCGCGCTGGTCGGCCTGGATATTTTGACCTTCACGACTCTGCAGGCCCTGCAAGGCGGCGTCGGTAGCAGCACCATCAACTACACCCCGCTTTTTGCCTTGCCGGTGCTGCTGGCATCCGTGCTGGGTTCGTTGCGCCTGGCGTTGGGAACAGCCGCTGGCGTGACAGTGCTCATGCTGAGCGGCGCGATGCTGGCTGGCGCCCATGCGACGTCCAGCCTGGTGCAACTCGCACTCAGCGGAGCAGGTTTCTTTGCCGTGGCTTGGCTGTCCAACCAGCTTTCCACCCGATTGGCGGACGAGGGCCTGAGGGCTCGCAAAAACCAGCTGGCTGCGGCTATACAGCAGCAGGTCAATGAACAGATCATCGAGTCGCTGAGCGACGGCGTGCTGGTGGTCGACGAACGCGGCCTCGTTCGTGCAGCCAACCCGGCAGCACGTGCTCTACTGGGTTCGGACCGCGCGCTCTGCGACGCGGTCTTCGACCTGCAAGACGAGGCCTCTTGGCAACCTCTGTTGCAGGCTGCACAGCGCAGCATCCGCACACGCGCCAGCTTGGCGGAAGAAGTCACCCTGGTCCATGCACAGCATGGCCATCGTCGGTTGCATGTGAAGTCCCGCCTGGCCAGCAGCTTTGGAGAGAGTCTGTGCGTGCTGTTCTTGCAGGACCAGCGCGAAATCGAGGCCCGCCTTCGCACGGAGAAGATGGCCAGCATGGGCCGACTTTCCACAGCCGTGGCACACGAAATACGCAACCCTTTGTCGGCTATTGCCCAGGCGAACGCCTTGCTCGACGAAGATGTAAGCGATCCACGGCTCAAGCGTCTAACCGGGATGGTGGACCAAAACGCCAAGCGCCTGGAGAAGATCGTCAATGACATTCTCAACGTTGCCCGCATCCAGCCAGCGCTGGGCGATACATTGGTACCAAACATGCCCTTGGCGCTAACAACGCGCCGCATCTGCAGCGAATGGGCGCAGCAAAACGGCGCGCAGCAGCGGCTGTCCCTGCAACTGCTGGCAGACCACCTGATGGTTCGTTTTGATTCCGGACACCTGCACCAGGTACTGATCAACTTGTTGGACAACGCCCTGCGCTACACACCGGACCAGGAAGATGCCATCCAAGTCCTTTGTGAACAATCTCCCGACAACACAGTACGTGCGGTGGTGTGGAGCCTGGCAGCCCCTCTGGAGCCGTCGGTGCAAGCGCATCTTTTTGAACCGTTCTTTTCCTCGGACAGCCGATCCAGCGGTCTGGGGTTGTATATTTGCCGCGAACTGTGCGAACGCCATGGAGCGAGTCTTCACTACGAACGCATGCCTCGAACCGTCGGGGATGTGCGCCAGGAAGGCAACGCTTTTGTGGTGACGTTTGCCGTACCACAACCCCTTGAAACCTTGGACGAAGAATCCGCCACCCCATGGCAACCCAAGCTGTATTAAGTCCGGCCCACATCCTTGTTGTGGATGACGAACCGGATCTTCGCACCCTGTACGAATTGACGCTGCTGCGTGAAGGCTATCGGGTAGACACGGCAGCCAGCGTGCAAGAGGCGCTGCAGTTTCTGCAGGATCACCGCTTTGACGTGTTGCTGACCGACATGCGTTTGCCCGACGGAATGGGCACTGCCATTTTGCAGTACGTGCGCACGCAGCAACGCCCCGAGCGTTGCATCGTGATCACCGCGCATGGCTCTGCTGAAAACGCAGTGGAATCGCTCAAGGCGGGTGCGTTTGACTACCTCACCAAACCGGTAGATCTGAAGCAGTTTCGCTCCGCCATTGCGTCCGCCCTGCAAAGCCAAGCGCCCCGCACAGGGCCTCGGCGCAGGGCAACAGACCTGCGCAACGAAAACCCAAGTGGCGCAGCCATGGGACAGGCGGCCCTTGACCGACTGGTGGGAACATCACCGATCATGCGCCAGGTGCGCGAACGCATTGTTAAAGTGGCACGCGGAATGGCCCCGGTGCTCATCCAGGGTGAATCTGGCACAGGCAAGGAACTGGTGGCCAAGGCGCTGCATGCCAACAGTCACCGTGCGTCGGGCCCCTGGATAGCCGTCAATTGCAGCGCAATTCCCGAATCGTTGCTGGAATCCGAGTTTTTTGGTGCGCGCAAAGGCGCCTACACCGGCTCCACCCAGGATCGCGAAGGCTACTTCCAGGCAGCCAAGGGCGGCACGCTGTTTCTCGACGAAATTGGCGACTTGCCGTTGGCCATGCAATCCAAACTCCTGCGTGCCATTCAGGAACGCAGCGTACGGGCAGTTGGATCCAGCCAGGAAGAAGCGGTAGACGTGCGCTTGGTCAGCGCCACCCACAAGAATCTGCAGCAGGAAGTGCAGGCGGGGCGCTTCCGCCAGGACCTGTACTACCGGATCAATGTCATTGACATTGTGCTGCCTGCGCTACGCCAACGCGCGGAGGACTTGCCACTCCTGTGCGATGCACTCTTAACGCGCATTGCTGCCGAGGCTGATACGCCCATTCCAGCAATGAGCGCGGACGCTCTGGATTTCCTGACGCGCCAGCCGCTGGCTGGCAATGTACGTGAGTTGGAGAATCTCCTGCACCGTGCGGTGGCGTTGAGCGACCAAGACACACTGACAGCCCTGGATTTCCAGATGTCTCACGAACCTGAATGCGCGCCCGAACTTGACTCCCTTCCGGGGCAGAAAGCCACAGGCGAACCACCGCCGGCCCCAGACGCCGACTTGCCGCTGGACTTGCAAGCCCATCTCGACGCCCAAGAACGGGCCATCTTGGTTCGGGCCTTGAACGAAACTGGATTCAACCGAACCCTGGCGGCACAGCGACTGGGACTGACGCTGCGCCAAATCCGCTACCGCATCGCCCGACTCAAGATTGATGCGCCACGGGACGAGGAAGGCGATGAATGAAGCGAGCGCCGAAGCCCCCTGGCGGACAGGATGGTACGCCGGTGCTTCGCGACGGGACTCACCCAATTTCGGGGCGCGTCCGCCGGGCAGCACGGTCGATCTGATCGTTCTGCATTCCATCAGCTTGCCACCCGGACAGTTTGGTGGCCCCGAGGTCCTGGCGCTGTTTACCAACCAGTTGGACTGGGATGCCCATCCGTATTTCCAGACCATCCGTGGCCTGCAGGTTTCCGCCCATTTCTTCATCAACCGAAGCGGCAACATCTGGCAGTTGGTCAGCTGCGATCAGCGGGCCTGGCATGCCGGGCAGTCGCAGTACCGGGGGCGCGGCAACTGCAACGATTTCTCCATTGGCATTGAACTGGAAGGTTTGGAAGGCGGTCGGTTCGAAGCACCGCAATACAAAGCACTGGTCCAACTGTGCCGAGCGATCAGGCAACACTACCCCATCGCCCACATTGCCGGACACGAACACATTGCGCCCGGACGCAAGCAAGATCCAGGCGCGGGCTTTGACTGGGGTTTGCTCAGATCCAGACTCGGCTGGTCCGAAGTTCAGTTTCCCATCGCGCCTGAGCCTTTGTCGCCGACCTGAAGCTCATAGGTGCCTGCCACAAATCGTGCGGACGGTGGTGCGCCCCGCAAGAATACCCATAAGCACTACATGTAGTGCATTGAAAGTAACTTCAACACCATATATAGTGTTTCGAAGTTCAACCCCCGTTTGACATCTGTGATGCCGCGATAACAGTCGCTGCGACAGAGGTCGACTCTTCACGCGAGGAATTCATGCACGCCCCATCGTCAGCTTTCGAACCCCCTTTAGGTAGTGCACCACACGCCCTGCACGCATTCGCCCTGACGCAACCGCACTCCACCCCGCAACAGTCCAGCTACCAGGTGATCCGGCGCAATGGCAGTGTGGTTGCCTTTGAATCGCACAAGATCGCAGTCGCGATGACGAAAGCCTTTCTGGCCGTGCTGGGCACGCCCGGCGCGGCATCAGCCAGCGTGCGGGAGCAAGTCGATGTGCTGACGCAGCAGGTGGTTCGCTCCCTCATGCGCTCACGGCCTTGCGGTGGCACGTTTCACATTGAAGACATCCAGGACCAGGTCGAACTGAGCCTCATGCGCGGCGGGCATCACGAGGTTGCACGGGCATACGTGCTGTACCGCGAACACCGCAACCAGGAACGCGCCAGGATGGCATCCTCTGCCCACCCCGATACGCCGCGCTTGTACATCAATCAAGACGGTCAGCGGGTGGCCTTGGATGTAGCGCACTTGTTGGCCCGTATTGAGGCAGCTTGCTCCGGCATGAGCGCCGACGTCCAGGCGCAAGCCATCCTCCAGCAGACGCTACCCAACCTCTATGACGGTGTATCGATCGACGATGTGTACAAGGCCACCATCCTGGCCGCGCGCACCCTGATCGAGAAAGACCCCGCCTACACCTATGCCACAGCGCGATTGTTGCTTCAAACCATGGCCCGCGAAGTCCTGGGACGCGATGTGGCGACAAACGACATGGGGAACGCCTATGCGGACAATTTTCCCGATTTCATCCGGCAAGGCATTGCAGCCGAACTGCTGGACGAACGCCTGGCACAGTTCGACCTGCAACGCCTGGGCGGCGCACTGGTGGCCGAGCGCGACCACCAGTTCGATTACCTCGGACTGCAGACCTTGTACGACCGCTACTTCCTGCACATCCACAAGCGACGCATCGAACTGCCGCAGGCCTTCTTCATGCGCGTTGCCATGGGGTTGGCGCTCAACGAGATTGACCGGGAAACCCGTGCCATTGAATTCTACGAAGTGCTTTCCCGCTTCGACTTCATGGCCAGCACTCCAACACTGTTCAACAGCGGTACGCGCCGCGCCCAGTTGTCGTCGTGCTACCTGACCACGGTTCCGGATGATTTGAGCGGCATCTACGAATCCATCAAGGAAAACGCACTACTGTCCAAGTTTTCCGGCGGTCTAGGCAACGACTGGACCCGCGTGCGCGCGCTGGGCGCGCATATCAAAGGGACCAACGGCGAATCTCAGGGCGTGGTGCCATTCTTGAAGGTGGTCAACGACACAGCCGTTGCCGTTAACCAGGGTGGCAAGCGCAAGGGCGCAGTCTGCACCTACTTGGAGACCTGGCACCTCGACATCGAAGAATTCCTAGAACTGCGCAAAAACACGGGAGATGACAGACGGCGCACCCACGACATGAACACGGCCAACTGGATCCCCGACCTGTTCATGAAGCGTGTTTTGGAAAAGGGCAACTGGACCCTGTTTTCCCCATCCAGCGTACCCGACCTGCATGACCGCTTTGGCGCAGACTTCGAGAAAGCATATGCTGCCTACGAAGCACGCGCAGCGCGTGGCGAAATCCAGCCGAGCAAGACGATTGCCGCCACCGATCTGTGGCGCAAGATGCTGTCCATGCTGTTTGAAACGGGTCACCCCTGGATCACCTTCAAAGATGCCTGCAATGTGCGCTCCCCCCAACAGCATGTCGGGGTTGTGCATTCCAGCAATCTCTGCACCGAAATCACGCTCAACACATCCGACGACGAGACCGCGGTCTGCAACCTGGGCTCCATCAACCTCCACCAGCATCTCGCAGAGGGCAACCTCGATCATGCGAAGCTGCAGCGCACGATTTGCACCGCCATGCGCATGCTGGATAACGTCATCGATCTCAACTACTACGCGGTCAAGAAGGCCCGTGACGCCAACCTGCGCCATCGACCCGTCGGGCTGGGTGTGATGGCGTTCCAGGACTGCCTGTACGCTTTGCGCATACCCTATGCCAGCGAGGAGGCAGTTGAGTTCGCAGACCGCTCTATGGAGGCAGTCAGCTACTACGCCTATTGGGCGTCAACGGAGTTGGCGCGCGAGCGCGGGCGATACTCCAGCTATCCGGGCTCGTTGTGGGATCAAGGTGTGCTCCCGCAAGACACGCTCGATCGCCTGGCCCAGGAACGCGGCGGTTTTGTCGAGGTAAATCGCAGCGCAACGATGGACTGGGACGCCTTGCGCAAGAAAATTGCACGGGACGGCATGCGCAACTCCAACTGCGTGGCCATCGCACCGACCGCCACCATATCCAACATCGTTGGCGTCGACGCATCCATCGAACCCAACTTCGGCAACCTGTCGGTCAAGTCCAACTTGTCGGGCGAGTTCACGGTAACCAACGCATATCTGGTGCGCGATCTCAAGCAACTGGGTCTGTGGGATGATGTCATGGTGATGGATCTCAAGCATTTCGACGGATCGCTTGCATCCATTGATCGGGTGCCCGCCGACATCAAGCGACGTTACGCAACGGCGTTTGAAATCGATACCCTGTGGCTCATCGAGGCAGCGGCGCGTCGACAGAAGTGGATCGACCAGGCGCAGTCACTCAATCTCTACATGGCCGGCGCATCGGGCAAGAAGCTCGATGAGACCTACAAATGTGCCTGGCTGCGGGGACTCAAAACCACGTATTACTTGCGTACCCGATCGGCCACCCATGTCGAAAAATCCACGGTGAAACTCAGCACGATGAACGCCGTGTCAGCCGACGCAACAGCGTCTGCACACGCTTCCCATACTGCGCCGGAAACGGTCGCAACCGACATCCGTTTCTGCAGCATCGATGACCCTGGCTGCGAGTCCTGCCAGTAGCCCGCGCGCACATGCCGTCGCAACTCGATGCTGTGAAGCAACACAAACGCGCATTGCACTGAATGCGTGCTTTTCATTTCGCCGCACAACTCCGATAATTCAAAGATTGGAATCACCTATGTTGACCTGGGACGAAGAAGTCAAGCCCACATCGTTACAACATTTCGCGTTCACACCGCCGGTTACGCCGTCGGTTGAGCGGGTGGTCGATACACCCCCTGACATGGCCCGCTTTCAACGCATCAGCGCTGAAAACAAACGCATCATCAACGGCACCACCGACGTCAATCAGCTAGTGCCTTTCAAGTACAAATGGGCTTGGGACAAATACCTCGCCAGTTGCGCCAACCATTGGATGCCACAGGAAGTGAACATGACGCGCGACATCGCGTTGTGGAAAGATCCCCAGGGGCTCACCGAAGACGAGCGTCGCATCATCAAGCGCAACCTGGGCTTCTTTGTTACCGCAGACTCCTTGGCTGCCAACAACATCGTGCTCGGCACCTACCGGCACATCACCGCTCCCGAGTGCCGCCAGTTCCTGTTGCGCCAAGCCTTTGAAGAAGCGATTCATACCCACGCTTACCAGTACATCGTGGAATCTCTGGGCCTGGACGAGGCAGAGGTATTCAACGCGTACAACGAGATTGCATCGATTCGCGACAAAGACCAGTTCCTCATCCCATTCATCGAAGTAATGATGGACCCGGCCTTCCAAACCGGAACACCCGAAGCGGATCAGCAGCTGCTAACCTCCCTGATTGTTTTTGCGTGCTTGATGGAAGGTCTTTTCTTCTATGTCGGTTTCACGCAGATCCTGGCTTTGGGCCGCCAGAACAAGATGACCGGTGCTGCCGAGCAATACCAATACATCCTGCGCGACGAGTCCATGCATTGCAATTTCGGCATCGACCTGATTAACCAAATCAAGGCCGAGAATCCCCATTTGTGGACGTCAGCATTCAAGGCCAACATCCGCGCACTGTTCGAACGCGCCGTCGAACTGGAATACCGGTATGCCGAAGACACCATGCCCCGCGGCGTGCTTGGCATGAATGCTTCCATGTTCAAGGGGTACCTGCGCTTCATTGCCAATCGGCGCGCCACGCAAATCGGACTGGACCCCCTGTTTCCGAATGCCGAGAACCCGTTTCCCTGGATGAGTGAAATGATCGACCTGAAGAAGGAACGCAACTTCTTCGAAACTCGCGTCATTGAGTACCAGTCTGGCGGCTCGCTGTCCTGGGACTGAAAGCCTTTTCATAATGAAATTTCTACCAACGCCGACAAATCTGTGTGCAACAGGTTGCGGCGTGGGTGTCACCGCGTTCATGCGGCTGGGAGCCGACCCAACCGCATGCATCATTTCCCGCACACAACGGTGCGGGAAATGCTCTTTGTAAATTGATCAAGGAGAACATCATGGCAACTGCAAAAAAACCAGCCGCAAAGAAGGCTGCTCCCGCTAAGAAGGCCGCTCCGGCCAAGAAGGCAGCTCCCGCTAAAAAGGTAGCCGCCAAGAAAGCCGCTCCGGCCAAGAAGGCAGCTCCCGCTAAAAAGGTAGCCGCCAAGAAGGCCGCTCCGGCCAAGAAGGCAGCTCCCGCTAAAAAGGTAGCCGCCAAGAAGGCCGCTCCGGCCAAAAAGGCTGCTCCCGCCAAAAAGGTAGCCGCCAAGAAAGCCGCTCCGGCCAAAAAGGCTGCTCCCGCCAAGAAGGTAGCCGCCAAGAAAGCCGCTCCGGCCAAAAAGGCTGCTCCCGCTAAAAAGGTAGCCGCCAAGAAAGCCGCTCCGGCCAAAAAGGCTGCTGCGAAGAAGGCCGCTCCCGCCAAGAAGGCTGCGCCTGCGAAAAAACCTGCCCCAGCCAAGAAGGCTGCTGCCAAGCCTGCCGCTGCACCTGCTGCGCAAACCACCCTGAATCCTCAGGCGGCTTGGCCGTTTCCCACGTCCAGCAAGCCCTGATTTCGTTCAGGAGTCATGAAAACGGCGCCCCAGGGCGCCGTTTTTTATGGGTAAAAGGCCAGCAGCCGGTATCCGGAGATTTTCTCAGCCGCTGAACCGAGCTTCAATGCCACCGGCAGTGCAATCGCCTGCTCTGCTCCGGCATCCAATGTCGCGCGTGACAGGCCCAATTCTTTGGCTGTGAAGACGCGGCGTACAACCGGCTGATCTTGCAGATCGGTCAATGTCAACTCCAGTGCAGGCGCCTCGATCGGCACTGCCGCCGTATTCTTGTACGTCGCAGCAAGGCGGTAGACATCTCCACGCAGTCGGCTAAATGCAGAACTATCAATCACCACGGATTCGACCTGCCGATACGGACCTATTGTGCAGCCCATCGCAGCACACAGCGGGCCAAGCACTTGCAGGGAAGCAGGCTCTATCGCCGCGATGCGGTCACGTTCGTGCACCAACACCTGGGCACCCATCGCCAGCAGCAACACCGTGGCCATCACCGCCCACCCAGCTGTTGCCCAGCCGCTGCGCGCGCGCGGTTGGCGCCGCGACACAAACGACGGGGTGCTTGGCTGCGCAGACGGCGCCATCCCCGCCGGAATGGCGATGTCTTTCGTGGCCGATTCATTGGCATTATCAAGAGCAGGCGCCGTTTCAACCTCGGACTCGAGGGCGGGCTCAGTGTGCGCATGGTGCTCCATGTGCAGTGCACTGGGGTTGACCTCCAGGAAGGGCTCACGCTCGTCGTGCGCCGGGATGGGTTCAGGCATCTCCAGCGCGATGTCGTCAAACGCGCGCTCATCCGATGCTGGCGCATCCATCACATCGGGCTCTGCACTGGGCGTTGGATTGGGTGACAGTGCGGCAGCTGGTTGCAGATTGGCACTGGCATCAAAAACTTCCTGGCAATGCCCACACCGCACCCAGCCACCGGAAACGCGCAGCTGGTCCGGCACGACCCTGAACATCGTGGTACACGCGGGGCAACGGGTAATCAAGCTCATTTCGGTGCGATTGTAGGGACCGAAAAGGCAGTCAGCCGCTACAGCGATGCCGTCATCAAGATCCACCCGTCTTCACGATCTGCGACGGACAGTGTTGCATACGGCGCATAGGCTTCAATCAGTTCCAGCTCCTGGCGCTCCAGGATGCCAGCCAGCACCAAATGCCCGCCAGGGGCCACATGGGCGCACAGCAGGGGTGCCAGCACCTTGAGCGGCGTGGCCAGGATATTGGCCAGCACCAAATCAAAAGTACCTTGTGCAGCTTCGGGCATTCCTGCGTGCACCACAACGCGGTTGGCTTGCGCGTTGTCGTGCGTGGCCTGCACGGCTGCCGCATCGATATCCACCCCCACCACCTCGCTGGCGCCGAATTTGGCGGAGCCGATGGCCAAAATGCCCGAACCGCATCCGTAATCCAGCACACGGCGGTACGCCCCGCGATGCCCGGCAATCCAACGCAGGCACATGCGGGTGGTGGGGTGGGTGCCCGTACCGAATGCCAGACCCGGATCCAATTGGATCGTATGGACCGCCTGCGCCGGTGCCTGGTGCCAGGTGGGGACGATCCAGAAATCCGGTGTAATTTCCACCGGCGCAAATTGCGACTGGGTCAGGCGCACCCAGTCCTGTTCGGGTACTTCCTGCCAGCCCACCACCGCGCACTGGGCAAAGAAGTCCTGCGCCTGCAACAGGGCGGCTGCCTCTTGGGCTTGGCGTGCCTCATGAAACAAGGCCAGCACCTTGGAGCGCATCCAGCCCTCCTGGGGTGGGGGCATTCCCGGTTCGCCAAACAAAGCTTGCTCGGCATCGGTATGGGCATCGGCATCCTCGACGCTGACGCTCAGTGCATCCAACGCATCCAGTGCGTCACTAACGTCTTCCACACGATCCTGCGGGCACAGCAAACTGAGTTCGAACATCGAGGGTATCGCTTCCTATCGCTGGCGCTGGTCCAGCCACTGCTCCAGATAGTGGATGTTGGTGCCACCGGCCATGAACTTGGCATCCACCAGCAATTCGCGGTGCAGGGGAATATTGGTGTTGATGCCTTCCACCACGGTTTCGGCCAAGGCGGTGCGCATGCGGGCCATGGCCTGCTCGCGGGTATCGCCGTGGACAATGATCTTGCCCACCATGGAATCGTAGTTGGGTGGCACGAAGTAGTTGGTGTACACGTGGGAGTCCACCCGCACGCCCGGCCCACCCGGTGCATGCCAGGTCGTGACCCGCCCCGGCGACGGAATAAACTTGTAGGGATCCTCGGCATTGACCCGGCATTCCATGGCATGCCCGCTCAAGACAATCTGGCGCTGCGTGAACGGCAGCTTCTCGCCCGCGGCCACCATGATCTGGGTACGTACGATGTCAATACCCGTCACCATCTCGGTCACCGGATGCTCCACCTGCACCCGCGTGTTCATCTCGATGAAATAAAACTCGCCATCCTCGTACAGGAACTCGAACGTCCCGGCACCACGGTACCCAATTTTCTTGCATGCATTGACGCAACGTTCGCCGATACGCTCGATCAACTTGCGGTTGATGCCGGGCGCAGGGGACTCTTCCAGAATTTTCTGGTGACGCCGCTGCATGGAGCAGTCGCGTTCACCCAGGTAGACCGCGTTACGGTACTTGTCAGCCAGAACCTGGATTTCAATGTGACGTGGATTCTGGAGAAACTTCTCCATGTACACGGCCGGATTGCCAAAGGCGGCGCCCGCCTCGGCTTTGGTCATCTGTACGGCGTTGATGAGGGCGGCTTCGGTGTGCACGACCCGCATGCCGCGCCCGCCACCACCACCGGCAGCCTTGATGATGACAGGGTAGCCAATCGCCTTGGCCACCCGCCGAATCACGACGGGATCATCGGGCAGTTCGCCTTCGGAGCCAGGCACGCAGGGCACGCCGGCGCGGATCATGGCCTGTTTGGCCGAAACTTTGTCGCCCATGATACGGATCGACTCGGGCGTGGGGCCGATGAACTGGAACCCGCTCTTTTCCACGCGCTCGGCAAAGTCCGCGTTTTCGCTCAGAAACCCATAACCAGGGTGGATGGCCTCGGCATCGGTCACCTCAGCTGCGGAAATGATGGCCGGCACATTGAGATAGCTGCCCGCTGACTGCGCGGGGCCAATGCAAACCGCTTCGTCGGCCAGCTTGACGTATTTGGCGTCACGATCCGCTTCGGAATAGACCATCACCGCCTTGATATCCAGTTCGCGGCAGGCGCGCTGGATACGCAGAGCAATCTCGCCACGGTTGGCGATCAGAATCTTCTTGAACATGGGTAGGCCAGGCCTTATTCGATGATGAACAGGCCCTGCCCGTACTCCACGGCCTGGCCGTTGTCCACCAGGATACGGCTGATGGTGCCGGACTTGTCCGCCTCGATTTCGTTGAGGATCTTCATGGCCTCCACAATGCACAAGGTATCGCCTTCCTTGACCACCGAGCCCACGTCCACGAACGCCTTGGCACCGGGTGAGGACGCCCGGTAGAACGTGCCAACCATGGGCGACTTGACGGTGTGCCCTTCGGGGAGGGCTGCAACCGCCGGGGCAGCAGCAGGCGCGGCTGCGGGCGCAGCTGCCACAGGGGCCGCGGGTGCTGTATACACCGGTGCAGGCGCATAGCCCTGCACGACTGCCCCACCACCCTTGACGATGCGGACTTTGCCTTCCGCTTCGGTGATTTCCAGTTCCGATACGTTGGAATCGGACACCAGGTCGATCAGGGTCTTGAGTTTGCGTAAATCCATGTCGTCTCCAACAACAGTTGTAGTGAGGGGGCGAATTTACAGCAAAAAAGCATCAAAAACGATTAACTACGCTTAATTGCAGCAAATTACCCTGAAACTTTATTTGTTTCGCGATCGCCGAAAGGAAACTGCCGTTTTGGACAAGCGTTTCGGGATGCGGCATTTTGGCCGAAGATCGACTATTTTAGACGACGCCAGGCTTGCAGATCGGCGGGTTTCAGTTTACCCAGCTTGCGCTGCAGCACTTGCCCCTGACTACCCACGACAACCGAAAACGGGAGTCCTCCGGAAGCATTGCCCAAGGTGCGCCCCAAATCTGCACCTACCGTGGCTGCCATGGCAACCGGAAAATCCAGGGGCATTTGTCGCAGAAAACCCCGCACCGGCTCCGGACGGTCCACCGCCAGCGCCAATACCTGCCAGCCATCGGCCCGGTTCTGACGATAGAAATCATTGAGCATAGGCAACTCTTCCACGCACGGCGCACACCAAGTTGCCCAAAAATTCAGCAGAAGTGGACGCCCCTTGAAGGATGCCATTGCCAACGGGTTTCCATCCGGCGTCTCCCACTGCAGCGCCCAGAACGGATCACCGGTGGCATCGGCACTTTTTTCGGGGACGCCTCGGCTGCGTAGCCACCAGGCCACGGCACCGCCCAAGGCAAGCCCCCCCGCCGCCACCGCAGCAACGAGCAGGCCGCGCCGCCCGCCTGAGGGGGAAGAAAGCGGGGTAACGGACTGGGCAGAATCGGGTTGGGGAGCATTCATGGGCCGACATCATGCAGCAAAGCGCGAACCGCTGCCAGATCCCCGCGCGGCGTACGGCCTCTGGTGTCGGGCCGCAAGGCCCCGCGCAAGTCGTCTTGGTCGTACATCAGAAGGTGCACCACCACATAGTCTTGCAGGGCATCGCACCGCACCTGCACGCTCAGCGCATCCACCATTTCCCCGCGCCAACCGGCGGTTGAACCCGCATCAAAGCGCACGCCCATGTTGATTAGCGCCAACTCGGCAGCCTTGGGGTCCTCACAAAACAGTTGCAGGCAAATAGCCGTGTGCCGAGTGGCTGAGCCGTGCCAGACCGGGCCCGACAGATAGGGATGGAACGTCTGCAACCGCTGCATCCATTCCAGCGCTACTTCGCGCAACGCACGCAGCTCCTGCGGTTGCGTGTCGGCACAAAACAGCGCGATATGCTCCTCGACAGCCCGCTCCAGGGTGTCGTTATCCGGTAGCGCGGTACGCGTCGGAAGCCCCAGCTGCTTGACGGCACGGCGCTTGGCCGCCCCGGCGTCAAGCCCCTCTTCCACCACCATGCGCGCAGCGGTGGCGGCGATTTCGTCCTTGGTCGATTCCATGCGCTGATTGTGCCTCGGGGCGCTGCCACCCTGCGCACCGAAGTTTCATCGACAAGATGCTATCACTTTGGTAGCTGACTAGCTCGATTTCACGGGGGCTATAGGTAGTATTTCGTATGAACCCGGCAGGCGCCAGCCCCGTAGAATAGGTGTATGCACATCCACATTCTTGGCATTTGCGGAACCTTCATGGGCGGCCTGGCGGCATTAGCCCGCGAGGCTGGCCACCGCGTTACCGGCTGCGACGCCGGGGTCTACCCTCCCATGAGCGACCAATTGCGCGCCTTGGGCATCGACCTGATTGAGGGTTACAGCGCTGAGCAGCTCAAGCTCCAACCCGATATGTTCGTGGTGGGCAATGTCGTCAGCCGCGCCCGCCTGGGCGATGGCACTCCCAAGTACCCGCTGATGGAAGCCATCCTGGACAGCGGAGCCCCCTACACCAGCGGGCCGCAATGGCTGGCCGAACACGTACTGCAGGGCCGCCATGTGCTGGCCGTGGCCGGAACCCACGGCAAAACCACCACCACGGCCATGCTGGCCTGGATTTTGGAGAGCGCAGGGCTGCAACCAGGGTTCCTGGTGGGCGGCGTCCCCCTGAACTTCGGCGTTTCGGCGCGCTTGGGTCAGGCCGGGGCACAGGGTTTTGCGCAGGTAAAGGAGGAGCCCGCAAAGCGGGCGGGGGACACGGAGCAAAATCCTGTGCCCCGGCCTGACCCGTCACCGTGCGAGCGCCCTTTGTTTGTGATTGAAGCCGACGAATACGACACCGCCTTCTTCGACAAGCGCAGCAAGTTCGTGCACTACCGCCCGCGCACCGCCGTACTGAACAACCTGGAATTCGACCACGCAGATATCTTCGACAACCTGGCGGCCATTGAGCGCCAGTTCCATCACCTGCTGCGCACCGTACCGCACAGCGGGCGTGTGGTGGTCAATGGCCTCGAAGAGAGCCTGCAGCGCGTGCTCGGCCAGGGCTGCTGGAGCGAGGTACGCAGTTTTGGCGCTGCGGTGAGCGACTTCAGTGCCCGTGGCGAGCCTCATGACTTTGACGTGCTGTTCCAGGGTCAGGTCGTAGGCCACGTGGCCTGGGGGCTGACAGGCGTGCACAACCAGCTCAACGCCCTGGCCGCCATCGCTGCGGCTGAGCACGTGGGCGTGCCACCCGCGCAGGCTGCGCAGGCCCTGGCCCGGTTCGAAAACGTCAAGCGCCGCCTGGAAGTGCGCGCCCAAGTCGTCCTGCACGGTCATGGCTTGCCTGTGACCATTTACGACGACTTTGCCCATCACCCCACCGCTATCCGCACCACCGTGAACGGGTTGCGTCGACGCGTGGGTGGCGAGCGCATCCTGGCCATTTTCGAGCCGCGCAGCAACACCATGAAACTGGGCGCCATGAAATCCCAGTTGCCCTGGAGCCTGGAAGAAGCCGACTTGGCCTTTTGCCACGCCGGTGGGCTGGACTGGGACGCCCGCCAGGCGTTGGCGCCCATGGGCACGCGCGCCCATGTGGCTGACACCGTAGATGCCCTGGTGGCGCAGGTGCAGGCGCAGGTGCAACCGGGCGATCACCTGCTGTGCATGAGCAATGGCGGCTTTGGCGGCATCCACGCCCGGCTCCAGGCAATGCTACAAACTTCATAGCCAACAAGCCAGTATTTACGGGGGCTACATGCATACACATATCAGTAACGCGGCAGCCCAGGGAACGCGCCCGAACAAGGTCGTAACGGCCCAGGAAGCCGTGCGGTTGATTCACGACGGCGACACCGTGGCCACAGGCGGCTTTGTCGGCATCGGATTCGCCGAGACGCTGGCCGTAGCGCTGGAGCAGCGCTTTTTGGCCAGCGAAGCCGAGACCGGCACGGGCTGCCCGCGCGACCTGACCCTGGTCTACGCCGCTGGCCAGGGCGACGGCAAGTTGCGCGGACTCAACCACCTAGGGCACGACGGGATGGTGCGGCGCGTGATCGGTGGGCACTGGGGCCTGGTACCAGCGCTGCAGAAGCTGGCCATCGAGAATCGCATCGAAGCCTACAACCTGCCCCAGGGCGTGATCGCCCACCTGTTTCGCGACATTGCGGCAGGTAAACCCGGCACACTGACCCATGTGGGTCTGGATACGTTCGTCGACCCGCGTTGGGGTGGCGGCAAGGTCAATGCCCGCACCACCGAAGACCTGGTATGCCTCATGGAAATCGACGGAAAGGAATACCTGTTCTACAAGGCCTTTCCCATCCAGGTGGGCATCATCCGCGCCACCACCGCCGACCCCGACGGCAACCTGACCATGGAGCGCGAAGCCCTCACCCTGGAGGCCCTGGCCATTGCCATGGCTGCGCGCAACTCTGGCGGTATCGTCATCGCCCAGGTCGAGCGTATCGCCGAGCGCGGCACCCTGAACCCGCGCCAGGTCAAGGTTCCCGGCGTGCTGGTGGATGCCGTGGTGCTGGCAACGGACGCCACCCACCACATGCAGACCTTCGCGGAGCCCTACAACCCGGCCTACGCTGGCGAATTGCGCGTGCCCATGGACAGCCTGCCCACCATGCCCTTGTGCGAGCGCAAGGTGATTGCCCGCCGCGCGGCGCTGGAACTGCGCCCGAACAGCGTGATCAATCTGGGCATCGGCATGCCCGAAGGCGTGGCCGCGGTGGCTGCGGAGGAGCGCATCATCGACCTCGTGACGCTAACGGCCGAACCCGGTGTGATCGGCGGCATTCCCGCCAGCGGCATGAGCTTTGGCGCTGCCGTCAACGCCCAAGCCATCATCGACCAGCCCAACCAGTTCGACTTTTACGACGGCGGCGGTCTGGACCTGGCCGTGCTGGGGCTGGCCCAGGCCGATGCCCAGGGCAACCTCAATGTGAGCAAGTTCGGCCCGCGCCTGGCTGGTGCGGGTGGCTTCATCAACATCAGCCAGAACGCCAAGACCGTCGTGTTTGTTGGCACATTCACTGCGGGCGACCTGGACGTGCGCCTGCAAGAGGGTCGCATCCAGATCCAGAACGAAGGCCGCACCCACAAGTTTGTGCGCGACGTGGAGCACCGCACGTTCAGTGGGCGCGAAGCACTCAAACGCTGCCAGCGCGTGCTCTACGTCACCGAGCGCTGCGTATTCCAGCTCAAGGCTGACGCAGAAGGCCAGGGTTACCTGGAATTGATCGAGATTGCGCCCGGCATCGACCTGGAGCGCGACATCCTGGCCCACATGGACTTCCTGCCCGCCATCGGCGCGCACTTGCGCCTGATGGACGCCGCGCTGTTCCACCCCGAAGGCATGGACTTGCGCGAGCGCCTGCTGGCCACGCCACTGGCCGAACGCTTTGAGCTCGACAACGAGCACCGGCTGCTGTTCATCAATTTTGAGGGATTGGCGGTGGACCTGCCGACGGACATCACCGCCATCGAGAGCCACGTAGACACCTTGCTGCAACCCCTGGCCGCGCAAGGCGAACGCGTGGCGGTGGTGGTGAATTACGACAGTTTCAGCATCCTGCCGCCGCTGATCGACGACTACTCGGCCATGGTCAAACGCCTGACCGAACGCTACTACAGCCGCGTCACGCGCTACGGAACCGGGGGTTTCTTGAAGGCACGGCTGGAAGGGATGAAGCCGCGTGTGTAGGCGATGCCGACGCAGCCCGTCGGGCCGGACTCAGGTCGATGCCGGAGCCGCGCGGCGTACCGCACCGCCCGGGCAATAGCCCTTGAAGCAAGCCGTTACGGTCTCCACGCATTTGCGGGCCACTGCCTCGCCACGGCTGGCAGAAATCGCATTCATGAGTTCGGGGCGCAAGTACCACAGGGTTTCCAAGTCGCGGGCATCGCTAATGCGCAAATCCAGCTGGACATGGCTGGCCCCGCTGTACTCATCCAACACCCGCAACATGGCGGACCGCACAGACTCGATCACGTTTGAATTGGACTCGGGTGACGCTTTGCCAAAGGCACCCAACAAGCGACGACTGAACCCCATGTGTACCCAACGAATGAAGGCACCCCTCAAGCGGAGGTTTATGCGCGGACCCCTGAGCTTGTCATTTTGAGCCCAAAGCCGGATTTTTGGCACCCCCCGTGTTGAAAAAAACAACATGTGTGCCGCGCTGATGAGAGGGACTCGGGGAAACCAATGGTAGGGCGTGAGGGACTTGAACCCGCGACCAAAGGATTATGAGTCCTCTGCTCTAACCAACTGAGCTAACGCCCCGACCGAACCAGGCATTGTACTGGCGTAGGACGGGGCTACTTGGGATAGCTCAGCGCGTTGCTGACCAACTTGGAGGTGACGTCCACGATCTGGATCATGCGATCGTAGGCCATGCGGGTGGGACCAATCACGCCCAGGGTCCCCACCACCTTGCCGTCAACCTCGTAGGGGCTACTGACGATGGACAGGTCTTCAAACGGCACCACCTGGCTTTCACCACCGATGAAGATGCGTACGCCCTCGGCCTGACCCGCAATGTCCATCAGCCGCATGAGCTGGGCCTTTTGCTCGAACAGCTGGAAGGCCCGGCGCAGGTGGTCCATGTCGCTGGAAAAATCGGTCACTGACAGCAGGTTGCGTTCACCGGAGATGATGATTTCGTCCTGCGTTTCGGAAATGGCTTCGGAGCTGACGGTGACCGCCGCCTGCATCAGACTGGCAATTTCCGAGCGCAGCGACTCCATCTCGCCCAGGAGACGTTCGCGCACCTGCTCCATGTCCATGCCCACGTAGTGGCTGTTGAGGAAGTTGGCTGCCTCCACCAACTGGGGCTGCGTGTAGTCCACTTCCGTAAAGATGACTCGGTTTTGCACATCGCCATCGGGCGAAACCAGGATCACCAGCACCCGCCGCTCGGACAGGCGCAGAAACTCGATATGCCGAAACACCGAGGTGCGCCGGGGTGCCACCACGATGCCCACGAACTGCGACAGGTTGGACAGCAGCTGCGCAGCATTGGACATCACTTTTTGCGGCTGATCGGGCGCCAGGCTGGGGCTGTTGATGGCACCGGGCTGCACCGTAAGCATGGTGTCGACAAACAAGCGGTAGCCACGCGCGGTAGGAATGCGCCCGGCCGAGGTGTGCGGGCTCACAATCAGGCCCATCTCCTCCAGGTCGGACATGACATTGCGGATGGTGGCGGGCGAGAGCTCCAGCCCCGACGCGCGCGACAGCGTGCGACTGCCCACGGGCTGGCCGTCGGCGATGTAGCGCTCCACCAGGGCTTTGAGCAACAACTTGGAACGGTCATCGAGCATGGGTACATTTTAGTAATCGATTTGGTGTTGTAATTTGCGCATGCAGCGCCCACACTTTCGCAATGTCGCCCTGATGGGCAAATACCACGCAGTCTCCAGTGGCTCCGGCGGTGCGTCGTCGCGCCAGGCCCTGCAGGGCATCGCCCATTTCCTGACCGATCAGGGCTGCGATGTGGTGCTGGAAGCCGACACCGCCGCCAATATGGGCATCAACGATTTCGCTACCCTCCAGGTCGAAGGCATAGGGCAGACTTGTGACCTGTGTGTGGTGGTCGGTGGCGACGGAACCATGCTGGGCATTGGTCGGCAATTGGCTCCCTATGGCGTGCCCCTGATCGGCATCAACCAGGGGCGCCTGGGCTTCATCACCGACATTCCCCTCGGAGCGTACCGGGATACGCTGCAACCCATGCTGGCCGGAGCCTTCGAAGAAGATCACCGCAGCCTGATGCAGGCCAAGGTGATGCGCAGTGGCGACTGCGTGTTTTCCGCGCTGGCCATGAATGACGTGGTGCTTAACCGCGGCGCCACCGCAGGCATGCTGGAAGCGCGCGTCGAGGTAGACGGCCATTTCGTGGCCAACCAGCGCGCCGATGGCCTCATCATCGCCACGCCTACGGGCTCCACGGCCTATGCACTGTCTGCAGGGGGGCCGTTGATGCACCCGTCCATCCCCGGCTGGGTGCTGGTGCCCATCGCACCGCACACATTGTCCAACCGCCCCATCGTGCTACCCAATGCATCCGAGATTGTCATGGAACTGGTTTCCGGACGCGATGCCAGCGCCAATTTCGACATGCAATCGCTGGCTTCGCTGCTGCACGGCGACCGCATCGTCGTTACCCGCTCGCAATACCAGGTGCGGTTTCTGCACCCCAAGGGCTGGTCTTACTTTGACACCCTGCGGCGCAAGCTGCACTGGAACGAGGGGGTGGCATGAACGCGGCGCTAAAGCGCATGGTCCTGCGCGACTTCGTCATCGTGCAGGAACTCGAACTGGACCTGCAAAGCGGCTTCACTGTCCTGACGGGCGAAACCGGTGCGGGCAAGTCCATCCTGATCGACGCCTTGCAGTTGGTCACGGGCGCGCGTGCGCAGACCGACGTCATCCGCGAAGGCGCCAGCCGTGCCGAAGTGAGTGCCGAGTTCGCCGCCACGCCCGAGGTTCGCCAAACGCTGCAGGAGCAGGGCTTTGACGAAGACGATACGCTGCTGCTGCGCCGCACCGTCGACAGCGCAGGCAAGAGTCGCGCCTGGGTCAATGGCAGCCCGGCCACCGCCCAGCAGTTGCGGGCGCTGGGGGAACTGCTGCTCGACATCCATGGCCAGCACGCCTGGCAGAGCCTGACCCG
This sequence comes from Rhodoferax sp., assembly GCA_046348185.1. GTDB lineage: Bacteria > Pseudomonadota > Gammaproteobacteria > Burkholderiales > Burkholderiaceae_C > Allorhodoferax. The sequence continues at coordinate 1,910,666 of JAXMER010000013.1, forward strand.
CGTTGACGCCGTGCGCGGCCTGCTCGATGCCTATGCCCGCATCAGCACCGCTACCCTTTCGCAGCGTTGGCAAGCATGGCGCCTGGCCCATGGCGCCTTGACGGACGCGCAGGTGCGCCAGCAGTCGCTGCAGCAGGAACGCGAACGCCTGCAATGGCAGATTGGTGAACTCGACAAGCTTGCTCCGCAACCCCAGGAATGGGACGAACTGCAAACCGCACACAGTCGGCTAGCCAATGCCCAGGCCTTGATCGATGCTGCGCGCCAGGCCCTGGACGTACTGGCAGATGCCGACACCCATGCGCTCGGTTTGCTGGAGCAGGCCACACAGGCTCTGCAGACCCAGGAGCGCCTGGAGAGCGACTTTCGCAACCCGCTGGACGTTTTGCAAGGCTGTGTGGCCCAGGCTGAAGACGCGGCGCACTCACTGCGCGCCTACCTACGCCACGCCGAGCCGGACCCCGAACGCCTGGCCGAACTGGACGCACGCATGGCGCAGTGGGTGGGTCTGGCCCGGCGCTACCGGCGCAGCCCCGAGGAATTGCCCGATCTGCTTACCCAATGGCGCACCGAGCTTGCTGCACTAGATGCCGCCACCGATCTGGAAAGCCTGCAACAAGCTGAGCAGGCCGCCCAGGCTGCCTACCAGGCTGAAGCCCGCACGGTGTCCAAGGCACGCACTCAGGCCGCGCCGCGCTTGGGCCAGGCCATCACGCAGGCCATGCAAGGGCTGGGCATGCAGGGCGGCGTTTTTCAGGTCCAGCTGGAAGCCCTGTCTCAGCCCCAGCAAAGCGGGTTGGAAGATGTCGCCTTCCTGGTGGCCGGCCACGCGGGCAGCACGCCGCGCCCGGTGGGCAAGGTGGCCTCGGGTGGCGAACTGTCGCGTATTGCACTGGCCATTGCTGTCACCACCAGCCAGCTAGGCACGGCGCAGACCCTCATCTTCGACGAGGTCGATTCCGGCGTGGGTGGAGCCGTGGCCGAGACGGTGGGCCGCTTGATGCGTCAGCTGGGGGCCGATCGGCAGGTGCTGGCGGTCACCCACCTGCCGCAGGTGGCTGCTTGTGCCAATCACCACCTCGTGGTGTCCAAGCAATCGGATGGCCAACGCACTAGCAGCACGGTGCGGGCAGTCGACGGCGAAGCACGCGTGGGTGAAATCGCCCGCATGCTGGGTGGCGAGAAGCTCTCCGGCACCACCCGCGCCCATGCCGCGGAAATGCTGCAATCGGGGGCCTGATGGAAATTGTGCTCATCACCGGCATGTCCGGCTCTGGCAAGTCGGTCGCCCTGCACGCCCTGGAGGACGCAGGCTTCTACTGCGTGGACAACCTGCCACCCGAATTGCTGCTGCCTTTCATCGAGATGGAGCAAAAGCACCAGGCCCGGCGCGTGGCCATCGCCATCGACGTGCGCAGCGCCACCTCCTTGCCCCTGGTTCCCGCCCAGCTGGCGGTGCTGCGCCAGCGTGGCATGGCGGTGCTGGCTTTGTTCCTGGACGCCACCACCGAAACCCTGCTGCGCCGGTATTCGGAAACCCGGCGCAAGCACCCCCTGTCGCAGACCACACCCGACCATGGAGAACAGGCGGCGCGGCGCGCCTTGCTAGAGGCCATCGAACTCGAACGCACCCTGCTGGCCGGGCTGCGTGAACATGCACACGTGATCGACTCCAGCATCATCCGGCCCACGCAGCTGCAAGCCTATGTGAAGGCCATGATCTCAACGGCGGCGCAGCAACTCACCCTGGTGTTTGAGTCGTTCGCCTTCAAGCGTGGCGTGCCGCTGGATGCCGACTACGTTTTCGACGTGCGCATGTTGCCCAACCCGCACTACGAGCCGCAGCTGCGCGCCCTCACCGGGCGTGACGCCCCGGTGGTGCAGTATCTGGATGCACAGGCCGATGTAGCCCGCATGCTCGACCACATCAGCCAGTTTCTGGAGAGCTGGCTCGACGCCTTGGCACGAGACCACCGCAGTTACGTGACGGTGGCCATCGGCTGCACCGGCGGCCAGCACCGCTCGGTCTACCTGGCCGAACGCCTGGGCCAGCGCTTTGCCAACCGCTGGGTCACCCTGGTGCGCCACCGCGAAGTGCATCCAGGGCTTAATTAGCCGTTAGCCCCCGTAAATACTTGTGTTATTGCTACGTTTCTTGTAGCAATACCCGGATGGGTGCTGGCAAACCCAAGCTGGGCCAGTCGGTTGCCGCCACCCAGCGCCCTTCGCAATGCGGCGGCTGGCGCGCAGGCAGGGTCACGCGCCAGGTGTGCAGGTGCAGATCCTTGTGCGTGAGGGCGTGCGTTTGCACGGGCAAGGCCTGCGCCTGGTCACGCACCGTATGCGGCAACACGGCCAAGAGCGCCGCTTCGCTGTCAAACAGCGCCAGGCAGTGCAGCCCAGCCCAGACGCCGGGTGTGGGCCGGGGATGCAGCCACACGGCACCGGCGGATGTTTGTGCCCACAGCAACCAAATCGACTGGCTGCTGCGACGCAGCGTGCGGCTGCGCACGGGGTAGCGTAGCGCATCGCCAACCTGGTGGGCGGCACACAGGGCCTGAACCGGGCAGGCCCCACATTGGGGATTGCGCGGCAGGCAGACCGTGGCACCGAGATCCATCAAACCCTGGGTGTAACGGGGCATGTCAGCCGCAGCCGTGCGCCCCGCGGGCAGCAAGGCCGTGGCCTGCACCCACAGGGTTTGCACGGCGCGTGCCTGAGCCAAATCACCCTCAAAGCGCAGCAGCCGCGCCAGGACGCGGCGCACATTGGCGTCGAGAATGGCGGCGCGCTCGCCATAACAAATGGAGGCAATCGCCGCCGCCGTGGAACGCCCGATGCCAGGCAGGGTTTCCAGCGTCGCCGCTAGGCGCGGGAACTGCCCCCCATGCTCACGCACCACCGCCTGGGCACAGGCATGCAGGTTACGGGCACGGCTGTAGTAACCCAGGCCGCTCCACAAGGCCAACACGTCATCCAGCGTGGCGTCGGCCAGGCTTTGCACGTCGGGGAATCGGTTCAGGAAGCGGGCATAGTAGTCCCGCACCGTAGTGACCTGAGTCTGCTGCAGCATGACCTCGGAGAGCCAGACGCGGTAGGGATCTTGCGTGCCTTGCCAGGGAAGGTCGTTGCGACCGTACTGTTTTTGCCAATCCACCACACGCCGGGCAAACGGCGCATTACCCCGGAGCACGCTCAGGCGAACGCGATGTCTACGGTATCGCTAGCGGTGGCCTCGTTGGAGGCCATCAGGTAGTCGGTCAGCTCAATGAGCTTGAGCTCAACCTGCTGCAAGGCGACTTCCTGCTGCTCGATATCCTGGATGCGGTCGTCCAGGCCACCGGCGGCCTGCTGGATGCGGTCGATGGCCTCCATGCGCCGACCGAAGTTGCGCCGACGCTCGCGCAACTGGGCGTCGAGCTGGGCTGCGGCTGACTTGCTCCACATTTCGACATCGGCCAGGGCTGTCTCGTGAATGCTGCGCAAGCGAGTGGACAGGGCGCGCACCAGGCGGTCGGCGAATTCGGGTTGAGCCAGTTTGAAGGCATTGCCCAGCCCCAGGTACTGCACATGGCTGCGTTCGACCATGCTGAGGTCGGCCAGGTACTGCGCCATCTGGGGTTCGGTGGGGGGCTGCAGGGAGAAACCGTGTTCGCCATTGAGTTGACGGAAGGTGGCAGCCAGCATGGACTGGATTTCGCCGCACAGCGTTTGCACACGCTGCATATTGGCCCGCAGGCGATCAAAGGTTTCGCCGTAGGCCCGCTTGACACCAATCTTGATGCCTTTTTGCAGCAGGGCCTGCGTGAGCTGTGCCATTTCTTTCTTGAGGGCGCTGGAGCCCAGAATGCCGAACACTTCGCGCAACAGCTTCAGATGCACCGAACGCACGGCGTGGATCTTGGCGCCGCCCAGGTCGAATTCAGCTTGCTCGTTGGAGATGCGCGATCGCATGTGCTTGATCACCGCCGTGTTCTTGCCTTGCAGCGACTTCAACTCCACCATTTGCTCGGTCAGGTCGCGCTTGCGGATGTTGATGACGCGCCCAGTCTCCTGGCGCAGGTCGGAAATCCCAGCCACGATGGCTTGCGCCAGGATTTTCTGGCGCCGCCCCATGATGCCGCGCCCAAGCGCGTCTTCCAGGGCGGGAAGGTTGCTGCGTTGCAAAAGCTCATCGTCTTCGGTGACCTTGGCCACCAAGCCCTTTTGGGCCGATACCGCAAGCACACGCTCTTCGGGCACACCCAGGATTTCAGCAGTGGTGGCGCGCTGGCGGTCTACCTGCGCCTGAATCTGGGCGGGCGTGCTCAGGGCGTCCCACAGGGTATCGATTTTGTTGAGCACAACCAAGCGCGAATCCGGGCTGTCAGCCTCGCTCACCAGGTGTTCGCGCCAGATGGACAAATCGGATTTGGTCACGCCGGTGTCGGCACCCAGGATGAACACCACGGCGTGAGCCTGCGGGATCAGACTGACCGTTAGCTCCGGCTCGGCACCGATGGCATTGAGTCCTGGGGTATCGAGGATGACCAGGCCCTGCTTAAGCAAAGGATGCGCAATGTTGATGAGCGCGTGGCGCCATTTGGGCACCTCCACCAGGCCTTGCGCATCGATGGGTGGGTTGTCTTCGGGGGCCTGGCTGTGCCAGAACCCTAACGCACGGGCCTCGTCCTGGGAAACCTTGCGGGTTTCAGCCACTTTTTCGAATGCCGAGGCCAACTGCTGCGGGTTGTTGACGTCGAGGTCGAAGCGGGTCCACTTCTCGGGAACCATGCGCCATTCCATGAGGGCCTGCTTTTGCAGCCGGGTTTCGATGGGCAGCAGGCGCAGGCAGGGTGGCACCTCGGGGTCGTACCCCATCTCGGTGGGGCACATGGTGGTACGTCCGGCGCTGGCGGGCATGATGCGACGACCATAGCCGGCAAAGAACACGGCGTTGATCATCTCGGACTTGCCGCGCGAGAACTCGGCCACGAAGGCCACCATGACCTTGTCGGAACGCACCTGGGTTCCCAGGCGCTGCAGGCGTTCTTCCACGGCCGCGTCCAGCAGCTCGTTGTCTTTCAACCACTCCGACAAAAGTTTGAGCCGAAGCGCAAATTCGCGCCGCCATGCGCCCAATTGATCGAATTGCTCGTTAAACGAAGTAGCCACAGTGTCCCCTTATAGCTGTTCAATATAGCACCGCAGGGCGCCCACGTAGTCAGGATTTCTGGCAGTGGCCGCAGAAATAGCTGGTGCGTTGTCCTTGACGCAACACCCGAATCGGGTTGCCGCAAACGCGGCAGGGTTCTGCGGCGCGGCCATACACCATGGCCTCTTGCTGGAAATGCCCGGCATCGCCTTGGGCATTGGAAAAATCGCGCAAGGTGCTGCCGCCGCGCTGCACGGCACGGGTCAGCACCGCTTGAATGGCGCCATGCAGACGCAAAGCACGGGCGCGGCTGATGCGATGCGACGCCACCGTGGGCCGAATGCCGGCCTGAAACAACACCTCGCTGGCGTAGATGTTGCCCACACCAACCACCACGTCCCCGGCCAGCAGCACCTGCTTAATGGGGGCACGGCGCATGCGCAGTGCTCGCCAGAAAGCATGGGCATCAAAATCATCCCCCAAGGGCTCCACGCCCAGGTGTCCGAGCAGCTTGCGAGCGCGCGGGTCGTCCTCGTTGGCAACATGCACCACAGCGCCAAACCGTCGCGGATCGTGCAAACGCAACACACCGCGGGTGGTTTGCAGCTCAAAATGGTCGTGCTTGCCTGCCGGGGGCAGCAGGAGGCCAAACGAAAGGCTGCCCGACATGCCCAGGTGCACCAGCAGCAGGCCGTGGGTCAGGTGCAGCAGCAGGTACTTGCCGCGACGACCCACTCGCACAACCCGTGTCCCCACCAGATCCTGCGCCGCGCAGCCCAGCGGCCAGCGCAATGGCTGGCCCAGACGCACGGCCTGGACTTCGGCGCCGGTGATCCGGTCGGCAAAGCTCAGACGGGTGACCTCCACTTCGGGCAATTCAGGCATGGATTATTATGATCCGATGCCACGTATTTCCCGCCTGTTTCCCCTGGCCTTCGGGGCCGTGTTGTTTAGCCATGTTGCCCTGGGCGCACCCGATGCTGCGCCGCCCAGCAATTCCAACATGGACGCCAGTTTGTTCTATCAGCTACTGGTCGGTGAGATGTCGGCGCGCAACGGCGATGACGGCACTGCCTACTCGGTTCTCCTCGATGCCGCCCGCAAAACCCAGGACCCGCGGCTGTATGAGCGCGCCGTAGAGGTCGCCCTGCATGCCCGCAACGGCGAGGCTGCGCTGGAGGCCGCGCAGGCCTGGGCCCGCGTACACCCCTCCTCCACCAAGGCCAATATCTACCAGTTCCAGATCTTGCTCGGCCTGAATCGGGTGGACAAGACGCCCGAGCCGCTGCAACGCGAATTGGCGGCGCTGGACGTCAGTGCCCGCAAGGAGCTGATTGCGCAGCTGCCGCGCTACATGTCCCGCGTCAGCGACAAGACCCAGGCGGCCGAAGCGCTAGAGCGCGGCCTGGCGTCCGAGCTCGCCAACGCCGACACGGGCGCCACCGCCTGGACAACCTTGGGCGTGATGCGTTGGCAGGCCGACAACCTGCGTGGCGCCTTCGATGCCGTGCAGCGCGCGCGTGCCCTGGATCCGCAAGCGCAGGAACCCATGCTGCTGGCCCTGGAGTTGATGGGACCCAAGGTGCCCGAAGCCGAGCCGCTGGTGCAGGAATACCTGCAGCGCACCCCCAAGGCCGATGTACGCATGGGCTACGCGCGTCGCCTGCTTGATGCGCAACATTACGGGGAAGCCTACCAGCAGTTGCTGCGCGTGACTGAAGAAAAGCCGGAACTGCTGGAGGGCTGGCTGGTGCGCGGCTCGCTGGAACTGCAGGACAACAAGCTCGATGCGGCTGAAACGTCCTTGCAACGCTACCTGGCGCTACAAGGCGCCTTGGCCCAGTCCACCGACAGCATGGGGCGTGGCACGGTGCAAGCCTTGTTGCTGCTGTCGCAAGTGGCCGAGAACCGTGGTCAGCTCGACCAGGCCACGGCGTACCTGGACCGCATTGACAGCACCGAAGAACCCTTGCGCATCCAGCGCCGTCGGGCCGCCCTGCTGGCGCGGCAAGGCAAACTCGAAGCTGCGCGTGCCCTGCTGCGCGAAGTCCCGGAAACACAGGCGGGGGATGCTCTGGCCAAGATCAACGCCGAAGCACAGTTGCTGCGCGACAACCAGAAGTTTCCCCAGGCCTACCAATTGCTGAAGGAATCCATGGCGCGCTTTCCAGACGACATGGACCTGGTCTATGACGTCGCCATGATGGCCGAGCGACTCAACAAACTGGAGGAAATGGAAGCCCTGCTCAAGCAGGTCATCGCAGCACGCCCGCAAAACGCCAGCGCCTACAACGCTCTGGGCTACGCCCTGGCTGATCGCAAGCTGCGGTTGGACGAAGCGCGCCAGTACCTGCAGAAAGCCCTGGAGCTCACACCGCAAGACCCCTACATTATCGACAGCATGGGCTGGTTGGAGTTCCGCATGGGCAACAGTACCGAGGCTCTACGCTTGCTGCAAAACGCCTACCAGGCCCGCCCTGACGCAGAAATAGCCGCCCACCTGGGCGAGGTGCTTTGGACACTGGGGCAGCGCGAGCAGGCCCAGGCCATCTGGAAGGAAGGTCTGGCATTGAGCCCGCACAACGACACGCTCAACCAGACCATCCAGCGCCTGCGCAAGCAGCCATGAGGCGCGCCGGGCGCCTGTTGCCATGGTTGGCAACCCTGTTTGCTACATTATTGATAGCTGGATGCGCCCATTTCACGGGGGCTAACCACCAAATTAACTCCCAAGCCCCGCTGTGGGAAGGCCGCTTGCTGGTCAAGGTGCAAGGCGAATCGCCACAAAGCTTCTCTGCCTCATTCGCCTTGCAAGGCAGCGCCAACCGGGGGCGCCTGGCGCTTTACACCCCCTTAGGCACGACGGCAGCCCAGGTGCGCTGGGATGAGACCGGCGCACAGCTGCAGACCCATGAGGGCACGCGCGAATTTGCATCACTGGCCGAACTGACCCTGCAGCTCACCGGTGCCGCACTGCCCGTGACCAGCCTGTTTGCCTGGTTGCAAGGGGTAGACGAAGCCGCCCCGGGATGGACGGTGGATCTCGACGAACTGCCCCAGGGACGGCTGCGCGCCCAGCGTTTCGACGACCCAGCCCCGGTGCAGCTGCTGGTCGTGCTGGAGCGCTGATAATTCCGGCCATGCAGTCGATCTACGACGTTCCCGCTCCGGCCAAGTTGAACCTGTTTTTGCACATCACGGGTCGGCGTGCCGACGGCTACCACCTGCTGCAGTCCGTCTTCATGCTGATCGACTGGTGCGACACCCTGCATTTCGAGCGCCGCACCGATGGCCTGATTACGCGCGAGGACCTGACCACGGCGCTTCCAGCCGACGACTTGGTCCTGCGCGCAGCGCGGGCCCTGCAGCAAGCAGCCCAGTGTCCACTGGGTGCGCATATAGGTGTCGCCAAGTCCATCCCGGCACAGGCAGGCATGGGTGGTGGCTCGTCGGACGCGGCCTCCACCCTGCTTGCGCTGAACCGGCTCTGGAACCTGAACTGGAGCGTCGAGCAGCTCAGCCAGGTCGGAGTGCGCCTGGGCGCGGATGTGCCATTTTTTCTGTGCGGGCAACATGCCTGGGTCGAGGGCATCGGCGAAGCCATCACTCCGATCGCTCTTCCCCGAGCGCAATTCGTGGTGGCCAAGCCCGAACAAGGGCTCGCCACCCAAGAAATTTTTTCGCACCCAAAGTTGAAGCGCGACACAGAAACTGCTACAATCGCAGGCTTCGCTGCAAACGCATTCGACAAGATCTGGGGATTTGGTCGAAACGACTTGCAAGCCGTCGCACAGACGCTGTGCCCCGGTGTGAACCAAGCCCTTGTGTGGCTGGCCACCAAAGGGTTGCAAGGCCGGATGACCGGCTCAGGAAGTGCGGTGTTTGCGCGATGCACGCATGACGTGGATATCGGTGACGCGCCGGACGCGTTGCAAGTCCGGTTGTGCAGCAACCTGGATGCGCATCCCCTGTTGGGGTGGGCAGTCAGTGAAGGTTTATCGGTGGGTGGTGTGAACCGCCAACCTGTGTAGGGGAATCGCCAAGTTGGTTAAGGCACTGGATTTTGATTCCAGCATGCGAAGGTTCGAATCCTTCTTCCCCTGCCAAATTGCTCGTCCGGAACCGTCCGGCAACAGCGCGCGCGACGTACAGACCCAAACCGACCTTTACCGCTGGAACCCACATGCAGGCACCCTCCACCCCTGATTTCATGGTTTTCACCGGCAATGCCAATCCGGGCATGGCCTCCGAGATAGCCCACCACCTGGGCATTGGCCTGGGTCAGGCCTCAGTGGGCCGTTTCTCCGACGGCGAAGTCACCGTCGAGATCAATCAAAACGTCCGCGCCCGCGACGTCTTCGTGGTGCAAAGCACCTGCGCCCCGACCAACGACAACCTGATGGAACTGCTCATCATGGTCGATGCCTTGAAGCGTGCATCGGCCGAGCGCATCAGTGCCGTCATTCCCTACTTCGGTTACGCCCGTCAAGACCGCCGTCCGCGTTCCACCCGCGTGCCCATCACCGCCAAGGTGGTGGCCAACATGCTGCAAGCCGTGGGCGTGGCCCGCGTACTGACCATGGACCTGCATGCCGACCAGATCCAGGGCTTCTTCGACATTCCCGTCGACAACATCTACGCCTCGCCCGTGCTGCTGGGTGACCTGCGCCAGAAGAACTACGAAGACCTCATCGTCGTTTCACCCGACGTTGGCGGCGTGGTGCGTGCCCGCGCACTGGCCAAGCAGCTCGGCTGCGATCTGGCCATCATCGACAAGCGCCGCCCCAAGGCCAACGTGTCGGAAGTGATGCACGTCATCGGCGAGATCGAAGGCCGCAACTGCGTCATCATGGACGACATGATCGACACCGCAGGCACCCTTGTGAAAGCCGCCGAGGTGCTCAAGGCGCGCGGCGCCAAAAAGGTATACGCCTACTGTACCCACCCCATTTTCTCGGGCCCAGCCATCGAGCGCATCGCCACTGGCGGAGCGCTTGACGAAGTGGTGGTCACCAACACCATTCCCCTGTCACCGGCTGCAGCTGCGTGCCAGAAGATTCGCCAACTCTCCGTGGCCCCGCTGTTTGCCGAAACCATCCAGCGCATTGCCAAGGGTGAGTCGGTCATGAGTTTGTTCAGCGACCAGGAGAACCTGTTCTAAGGTCGGTCGCTGTCAAAACCGCCCGCGCTGCACAGGGCAGCGGTCACGGGCATTTATCAACCGGAGTCACACTGGTCGCGGTGGACTTCAACAGGAGTTAACTATGAAATTCGTCGCTTTTGAGCGCGCCAAGCAGGGAACGGGTGCGAGCCGCCGTCTGCGTATCACCGGTCGCACACCGGGCATCGTCTACGGCTCCACCGCCGAACCCGCCCTGATCGAACTCGATCACAACGCCCTGTGGCATGCCCTGAAGAAAGAAGCTTTCCACTCCTCCGTGCTGGACATGGAGCTCGGTGGCAAGGAGCAGAAGGTTTTGCTGCGTGACGTGCAAATGCACCCCTACAAGCCGCTGGTTTTGCACGTGGACTTCCAGCGCGTGGACGCCAATACCAAGCTGCACATGAAGGTGCCGCTGCACTTCAAGGGCCAGGAAGAATCTCCCGCTTTCAAGCTGGACCACTGCCTGATCACCCACGTACTCAACGAAATCGATGTGGCCTGCCTGCCCTCCGAATTGCCCGAGTTTGTGGAAGTGGACCTGAGCGGTCTGAAGAAGGGTGTGTCCCTGCACGTGAGCGACGTCAAGCTGCCCGCTGGTGTGAAGGCCGTTCGCAAGGGCCAGGCTGACCCCGTGGTCGTGTCGGTTGTGGTGCCTGCTGCCGAAGTGTCGGCCGAAGCCACCGCTGCGGCCGCTCCTGCTGCCGATGCCAAGAAGGGCAAGGGCAAGAAGTAATCGCACTTCCTGGCTTTCCCTGACAACGGCCCACCTGGTGGGCCGTTTTCTTTTGTGGCAGCCGCTACACTGGCCGCCGCATCCGTGACCGCCATTCCTGCAACACAACGCGCACCATGATCAAACTGTTTGTCGGCCTGGGCAACCCGGGCCCCGAGTACGAGGCAACCCGCCACAACGCCGGTTTCTGGTGGGTAGACGCACTGGCGCGGGAACTGAAAGTGTCGCTAGCCATGGACAAGGGCTACCAGGGCCTGGTGGCGCGCGCCAGTCTGCACGGCCACGCGATCTGGCTACTGGAGCCCCAGACTTACATGAACCTCTCAGGCCGCTCGGTAGCCGCCTTGGCCCGCTTTTTCAAGATCGCCCCACAGGAAATCCTGGTTGTCCATGACGAGCTGGACATCGCACCGGGCCAGGCCAAGCTCAAGCTTGGAGGCAGCCACGCCGGCCACAATGGCCTGCGCGACATTCACGCCCAACTGGGCACCGACCAATATTGGCGACTGCGCCTGGGCGTGGGGCATCCGGGGCACAAGGCCGAGGTCGTGAACTGGGTGCTGAAAAAGCCCATCCTGGACGACCACATTGCCATCGAGCAGTGCATCGATCGCTCTCTCAAGGCTCTACCCGCCCTCATGGCCGGTGACATGGCCAAAGCCATGTTGCAAGTGCACACCCACAAACCACCACGGGCGCACACACCGCCAAGTCCGCCGACACCGGCTGCAGTAGCACGCCCGCCCTCGCAAGAAGGTCCACCATGAAGAACCATCGGATATTTGCTCTGGTTTTAATAGCAATATCGGTCCATTTTTCGGGGGCTATGGCCCAAAATGTCTACCGATGTGGTTCCAACTACAGCCAGGTACCCTGCCCCGACGGAACCGAGATTCAGGTGCAGGACCCGCGCACCCCCGAGCAGAAACAGGCATCCGACGCCCGCATCCGGCACGACCAGGAAGTCGCCCAGGGCATGGAGAAAGCCCGGTTGAAGGAAGAGGCCGCTCGGGCCAAACAAGAGGCTGCACTGGCCAAGCAACGGGCTGCGCAAGCCAAGGCCGAAGCAGCAGCCAAGAAAAAAGAAGACCGCGACGCGAAGTCTGCCAAGAAACCCTCGAAGAAAGCAAAGTCTCCAGCGCAAAAGACTTCAAAATCCTTGCGGGTAACCACGTCAAGGCGAGCTGCCAAGCCCCCAACTAAGGCCAGTGCTGCCAAACCTTAGGCCTTGACATCCTCGGCGCCCTGCAGGCGCTGGTACTTCTGCCACAGGCTGGCGCGGCTTTCGACAAAAGCCGGGTTGATCGGGATGCAGGCTACCGGGCACACCTGTACACACTGCGGTTCGTCAAAGTGGCCAACGCATTCCGTGCACTTGTCCGGGTCGATTTCGTACACCTCCTCGCCCATGGAGATGGCATCGTTGGGACATTCAGGTTCGCAGACGTCGCAGTTGATGCAGTCGACAGTGATCATCAAGGCCATGGCGCAATTCTAGGCGTCAGGCAATTCCGGGGATTTCACAATGGTCACCGGCACCGGGCTGGCGTGCAGTACTTCATTGGACACCGATCCCAGCATGGCGCTGCGCAGCGCGCTGGTGCCGCGCGCGCCCATCACGACCAGGTCGCAACCAAAACGCTCAGCAATATCCACTAGGGTGTGGGCCGGGTCACCCATGGCGACTTCGGACTCGTATGACACACCGGCATCGTCCAGCAACGCCTGTGCGCCAGCCAGAATGTGCAGCCCGGCCTCGGCTGCCACACGGTCAATCACCTCGGGATCGTGCGCGACCAGCAACTCGTACAGATTGGCGCCCTCCTGCACGTTGGCCAGCACCACAGCGCCTTGCAAGCCCGCCTTGAGCAGGCTTACAGCGTAACGCACCGCCTCCATCGACAACGCAGACCCATCGACCGGAACCAGAATCTTCATGACAATCTCCTAGGGGGTAGCCAGTTTCTGTTGCAGGCGCGCAAGCACGGCGGGAGCCACAAATTGCGCCACATCACCCTTGAGGGTGGCAATCTCCCGCACCAGGGTGCTGGAAATGAACTGGTAGCGCGCATCGGGCGTGAGGAACACGGTGTCTACATCGGGCGCCAAGGCGCGGTTCATGCCAGCGAGTTGGGCCTCAAAATCAAAATCGGTAACCGATCGCACGCCCCGCAGCATCACGCCCGCGCCTTGGGCCACCGCGAAGTCCCGCACCAGACCACTGAAGGGCTGCACCTGCACATTGGGCTGGTCGGCCAACACTTCACGCACGGCATCCAGACGCTCTTCCAGGCTGAACATCGTCTTCTTGTGGTGGGCAGCGGCAACCGCCACGATGACCGTGCCAAACAGGCGCGCACCACGCTGAATCAGGTCCATGTGCCCCAGCGTGATGGGGTCGAAGGTGCCGGGATAGACAGCGACAACGGAACGGGACATGCATTCTCCTGCAGACACAAAGCGAGCCTGGCTAGTCATTATGCAGGGGCCTGTGACACCCGACAGAGCAAATGCGCATGGACAGCGCCCGCCTTCAGATGACGGTGAACCTGCAAACCCCACTGCGCCAATTGGGCATCGCTCCAAGCGGCAGGCGCCTCCAGATACACCCAGCCACCCGGGGCGAGAACCCGGTTTGCCGCCTGCAGTGCAGCATCGAACAGCGATGCCGCGAAAGGGGGGTCCAGCAAAATCAGGTTCTGGCTGTTCGGTGCGAGTTGGCTCAACACCGCCAAACCGTCACCGCGCTGCACACGCAGTGCGCACGGCGCGACCCCGACCGGCAGTTGCAGTGCTTGCAAATGGGCCACCACACGATGCAACTGTGCTGCCGCGGCCGGGTCCTGCTCGATCAACAATACCGACTGAGCGCCGCGCGAAGCGGCCTCCAGGCCCAGCGCACCGGTGCCCGCAAAGGCGTCCACGCATTGCCAGCCCGTCAAGTCCTGGCCCAACCAGTTGAACAGGGTTTCACGTACCCGATCGGGTGTAGGCCGCAGGCCAGGTTGGTCCGCCACCTTGATCTTTACGCGCTTCCAGTAGCCACCAATCAGACGCACCTCCCCACCAGAGCGCTGCCCCCGGGGGGATGCGGAAACGGCGGTAGGGAAACGGTGCGCCGTCGGGCGTGCAGAAGACTTGGACATCTGCCAACTTTAACGGATGCACGCCCTGCAAAATTTCGATACCTTCGCTACAATTTTACAGCAAGGTTTCTTCGTTGGATTGCTAGAACATGTACAGGGTCGTCACCGTTCAATACATGCCCGTGGGCCTGGTTCGCAAACGGGTGATTTCCAAGGGGCCGCTGCACCCCGACTGGCAACACGCCAACCGTTGGGCCGAGTACCTGCGCAGCACCGGCGCATATTACGAAGTGCGGGTGGAGTCCAACCAATCCGCTGCATCAGCCGACATGGGCCGACGCAGTTGATTGCGTTCAGCCCTGTGCCTTGACGGCCAGGATCGGGCAGGCAATCGTCATCAACAGATCGTGGGCCACACTGCCCAGGATGGCCTTGCCCACAGCCGATCGCCTACGCAGACCAATCACCAGCAGGCTGATCGGTTGGGAGTCGACAATGGCCTCGATCTCTTCCACCGTGGTCTTGCCACGGCCGAACTGCTTGAATTCGGAACTAAGCCCTTCTTGCTGCTCCAGCATCCGCTCCACGCGCAAGACATCGGATACCGACGCCATGGCGGCGTCTTCCTCGCCACCCGGCGTGGCATTGACCACCAACAGGTGTTCCTGGCGGCGCTTGGCAATTTCGATGCCCTTTTCCAGGGCGGCTTGCCCTTCAGGGCGGGGGGCGTAGGCAACAAGAATCGTCATAGTGGAACTTCCTTGGATGCAGCGCAAATGGCAAAGGCACAGTGTAACTAACGAACCGTGACGCACCAAAGCCAACCCGCAGCGGCGGTCACGCAGGTTACATCCAATGCAACCCGCCGCGCAGTTACGATATCCCTGTTACGCAACCTTTTTAGCAATTGGAGTTCAAATATGGCAATTCAGACAGTGGGCATCATCGGCGCAGGCACCATGGGCAATGGCATTGCGCAGGCGTGTGCCGTATCGGGCTTGAACGTGGTGATGGTGGACATCTCCGACGCAGCCGTTTCGAAAGGCGTGGCCACGGTGGCCGGCAGCCTGGACCGCTTGCTGAAAAAGGAAAAGATCACCGCTGCCGACAAGGACACGGCACTGGCGCGCATCAAGGGCAGCACCAGCTACGAAGACCTGAAAGCCGCCGACATCGTGATCGAAGCCGCTACCGAAAACTACGACCTCAAGGTCAAGATTCTCAAGCAGATCGACACCATGGTGGGCCCGGAGGTGATCATCGCCTCCAACACCTCGTCCATCTCCATCACCAAGCTGGCCGCCGTGACCAGCCGTGCCGATAAGTTCATCGGCATGCACTTCTTCAACCCCGTGCCCATGATGGCGCTGGTGGAAATCATCCGCGGCCTGCAGACCAGCGACGCCACCCACGCCGCCGTGGAAGCCATGGCCAAGGCGCTGGGCAAAACCCCCATCACCGTGAAGAATGCCCCTGGCTTCGTGGTCAACCGCATCCTGGTGCCCATGATCAACGAAGCCTTCTTCGTGTTGGCCGAAGGTCTGGCCACCCCCGAAGACATCGACGCCGGCATGAAGCTGGGCTGCAACCAGCCCATCGGCCCGCTGGCCCTGGCCGACATGGTGGGCCTGGACGTGTGCCTGGCCGTGATGGAGGTGTACCTGAGCGAGTTTGGCGACAGCAAGTACCGCCCCTGCCCGTTGCTCAAGGAAATGGTGGCTGCCGGCCGCCTGGGCCGCAAGACTGGCCGCGGGGTGTACGCGTACTAATTCTAATTAGCGTTAGAAACAGCATCAATGATCCATGGCCAAAGGGTAATACTTTTGGCAATGTCTGGATGTGATTCGAGTTCACGCAGCGCGTCCACCAAATGCTCCTCCAAAGCATCCAAGCTGTCGAAGGCGCGATTGTGGAAGTGCTTCTCGCGCAGGTGCGCCCAAAGCTGCTCCACCGGGTTGAGTTCCGGTGAATACGGTGGCAGGAAGTGCAGCTTGAGATTGGGAGGCAGGGCCATGGCACCATGGTGCCAACCTGCGCCGTCGAGCACCATGACGATGTTCTCCTTGGGGTGGCGACGTGCAACCTCTGCAAGAAACAATGCCATGCATGCACCATTGACTGCTGGCAGCACCAGGCTGTCCACACTGCCATCCATCGGGCTGACAGCGGCATACGCGTAGACGTATTGGTGCGTGAGCATGGCCTTGACCGTTGGACGCAGTGGGTATGGAGCCCAGCAGTAACGGCAGTCGCTGATGCGGCCAAAGCGCGCCTCGTCCTGGAACATCAGCCGCAAGGGCTGTGACTTGGCAAAGCTGCCTACGACTTGTGCCAGCGCGTTGGGGAGTTTTTTTTCCAGTCGGCACGTGCCTGCGGGTCGCCTTGTGGGTGTGCGGTATCGGGTGCGAGCTTGCGCCAGCCATGGCGTGCCAGCATGCGGTAGATGGTGGACAAGGCTACGGGCTTGCCCAGGCGTCGCTCGAATTCAGGCATCAGTTGCGGGATTACCAGCACGCCCCCATTTGCAGCCTCGCCCAGCACTTCTTGCAACAGTTTGGCTTCGGCTTGCAGGTCCATCTGTGCATGGTTACGCAATGTACGCTTGCTGCGTGCAGGTGCCTGACGCTGCTCGGCCACCTTGCAGTAGGTCGTACGCATGCGACAGGTCACCCCTGGTGCTCTGCCAATGGCCGAAGCTGTGTCCTGTATTGACAGCCCCAATAGCAACGGCAGGGCTACGGCCTGCGCGGCGCGCAATTCGTCTGCCGATTTGGTTGTGCGTATGACCTGCAGCGCATGCTGCAGGTGCTGCTCCCCGCTTGCGTTTCGTGCCATGGCAGCCTCCAGTATTTCGGAGACTCAATTATTAATGTTTCTAACGCAAATTGGAATAAGCGCGGAACATGTGGGTCGACGACTTGCGCCGCGTCGCGCACAGTCGTCCGGATATTGCCAGTACTGCCCAACATTGGGCACCACTGGCAATTCTCACATTGTTCACGGAATTTCTTGGCGATAGCCCCCGTCAAATCTTGACGTCACGCTATAATAATCATAGCTATCCGGAAATTTGCGCATTCAGGGAGGTACGGTCTACGTAGACCATGAGCGTTTCGAGCTGGGCGACCTCTGAGCCATCCACGCAAGCTCGTGCCGTGATCTGCACAGCGGCTTCACCGACTTGGCGGCAGTTGATGTCGAAGACCACATCCTGCCCCGGCAGGACAGGCCGTTTGAAGTTGCAGCGGCGCACCGACGCTAGAACGCCGATCCGATCGCCTGTTAATGACTGGGCGTACGCATCAGCGCTCAGTAGGCCCGCACCTGCTAACTGAGTCACCGCCTCGATCAGCATCACACCTGGAACAATGGGTTCTCCAGGAAAATGACCTTGAATGATGGCGTTGTCCAGCGACCAGCGCGCCGTTGCGGTATAGCTGCGAGGTCCGTGCGCAATCAAATGCTGGCAGGCAAAGATGGGCCCCCGATGCGGCAGCAGGCATTCAATAGCCTGCCGATCCAGCGAGAGAGGAAACACAGCATCAACCACAGTCATGCGTCGTCGTATCGGCGCGCAACCAGCGAAACGTTGGTACCACCAAACGCGAAAGAGTTGGACATCACAGCTTCGACAGCGACGCCATGCCGGGCTTCGCGGGCAACGTAGTCCAGATCGCAGCGTGGATCAGACACATCGAGGTACGCCGTTGGCGGTAACGATCCACTGCGCAGTGCTTCCAGGCTGATGGCAAATTCCAACGCACCAGCTGCCCCGATCAGGTGCCCATGCATGGACTTGGTGGAGCTTACAGCCACTGACTCGGCGGCTGGCCCGAAGACCTTGCGGATTGATTGGGTCTCCACCACGTCACCCACGTCGGTCGCGGTGCCATGGGCGTTGATGTACTGAATCTGCCCAGGCGTCAGCTTGGCTTCGGCCAGGGCCAGCCGCATCGCTTGCGCTTGACCATCGACATTGGGTGCAGTCAGGTGGGCCGCGTCGCTGCTGCAACCGTAGCCAACCAGCTCGGCAATCGCCTGTGCCCCGCGAGCGCGACAACGCGTCGCGCTTTCCAACACCAGCGCAGCCGCTCCCTCGCCCACTACAAACCCATTGCGGTCCTTGGAAAATGGGCGGCAACTGCGCGCCGGATCAACAGGGTCAGGTTTGGCCATCACCCGCAGCGCATTCCAGCCCATCATCACCCCCGGGTTGAGCATGGCCTCCGTGCCGACCACAATGGCGGCATCCAGGTAACCGTGGCGAATGGCTCGATAGGCCTCACCGATGGCCATGGCCGATGAAGCGCATGCCACGCTATACGTGTTACTTGCTCCACGCAAGCCGTATCGCATCGACAGGGTTGCCGCCGCTGCGTTGGCCATGATGCGCGGCACGGTCAGCGGATGCATGACCGTCGGATCCTTGTGCTTGAGGCTGGGATCGGACAGCGTGTTGTAAAAACGTGTGTACAGGCTGTCAGTAGTATGAGATCCGCCAAAACCGATGCCCACATAGACACCGACACCATGTGACTCGTCAGGCGACACCGTCAACCGGGCCTCGGCCACCGCCTGAGCGGCAGCGACGACGGCAAACTGGGTCGCGCGATCAAGCCCCTGGTCCGCACGATCCACCAAGTTTTGTGGATCCGCGGCGGCCTCGGCCACCACGACATGCGGCAACCATTGCGCAATGCCAGGCGGGCGAGCCCCGATACCACTGCGCGCCGCCAAGAGCGCTGCAAACGTGCTGGCTTTATCGGCTCCCAGTGGGCAGATTAGCCCTGAGCCGGTTATGACGACTTGTTCCACGGCCCCCCCCTAGGCAGGGGTCTGCTCGGGCGACTTTCCTTGCGCCGTTACCATGGACTCGATCGATGCAACCATTTCCGTAAAGGTCATGGGCAAGAACGCCATTGGGTCAGGAATTTGAAAACCGTATTTGTCTTCAATTTCGAAGAGCATTTCGACCAACCCCAAGGAGTCCAAATTGAGATCGGCAACCTTCAACTCGGGGTTATCAAACAGCTGCGGATCAACGCCTGCAGTTTCCACCAAATACCCTTTAATTTGATCAATTAGCATGCCGTTTCGCAGTTTGTAGTAAACAAAGAATTGTATCGGAACGCTTTAGACCGCACTCTCGATCACGGGAGCTCCGAGAGGAGCCGTACGCTAAAATTCCCGACCGGCTTCGCTTTTTTACAGCGGTAGCCCGACGCCATTTTCACCACCGCGTGCCATACCGGGCCCGCATCGCGAGCCCGCATTCGTCATGAGCAAGTCTTTCCGGCGCAGAGTCGCAGTCACAGGGGTTGGTGTAGTCAACCCTTTTGGTGGCGATACCACGGACTTCTTTGAGCGCCTCCTGCGCGGCCAGTCCGCGGTGCGCCTGTATGTGCACCCGACCGCCCCCTTTCGTCTGGTGCAGCCCGCCGTTGTTTGCGATGCGTTTGATGGCGAGCAGGCTGTCGGCCGCGCCATCAGCCATGTGACCGATCGTTTCAGCCAACTGGGCGTATCGGCCGCTTTCAGCGCATGGGCCGATGCGGGTCTGGCACGCGAGGGTGCTGGCAGCGACGACTACGGCGTCAGCTGGAGCACCGGCGTTGGTGGCATGCACACCTACGAAAAGGCTTACGGCGAGATATTCCTCAACGGCCGCCAACGCGTTTCACCCCTGTCCGTGCCCATGGCCATGAACAATGCTGCGGCATCCCATATCGCCATGGCGCTTGGCTTGGGTAGCGCCTGCATGACGTACTCCATGGCCTGCGCCTCTTCGACTGTATCGATTGGCGAGGCATTTCGGCGAATTCAGCGCGGTGAGTCCACGCTGATGGTGGCCGGTGGATCCGAGTCGCCCTTGGCATTCACCATCATGCGGGCCTGGGAGGCCATGCGTGTCGTGGCGCAGACGGACGCGGACAGCGCCTACCGCGCGTGCCAACCTTTTCAATTGGGGCGCAAAGGACTGGTTCTGGCCGAAGGCGCGGCAGCCCTGGTACTGGAAGATTGGGAACATGCGCAGGCACGGGGCGCGCACATCTACTGCGAGATGGCGGGCTACGGGCAAAGCTGCGACCGTACCCATCTCGTCCGCCCGGATGCAGCTGGACAGGCGCGCGCCATCCGCGCAGCGCTTCAGGACGCAGAGTTGACGCCCCACGAGATTGATTACGTGAACGCGCATGGAACCGCCACGCCCGAGGGCGACCCGGTGGAAGTCGAGGCCTTGCGCCAAGTGTTCGCGGAGCACGCCCCCAGGCTTTTGGTCAGCGCAACCAAATCCATGCACGGCCACTCGCTGGGCGCAGTCGGCGCGATCGAGGCAGCCATCACCGTGTTGGCCCTGGCGCGCCAGGCAATTCCGCCCACCGCACATCTGCACACGGTGGATCCGGCCTGCGAAGGGGTACGCCACGTCTTGGGTGAAGGGCTGCACAACGTGGCTGCGCGCGCAGCAATCAGCAATTCGTTTGCCTTTGGCGGCAGCAATGCCGTACTGGCAATGCGAGCGGTATCTCATTGAGCACAACACCCGAAGCGACGATGTACAACGCTTTGCGACTTCGGTTTGGGCTTCTGGTGCTGGGCATTGGCTGTCTGGCCTGGACCGTAATGGCATTGCCACTGGGATGGATACTTCCGCGACGACGTGGCGCATGGCTGGGACGCTGGATGGCGACCTTGGGGTTTCGCGCCTACCTAGGCCTGCTGAGTTTTATCAAATTGGCACAGTTTGACATCCGCGCGATTGATGAGCTGCGCGGGGCTGGTCCGCTCATTCTTGTCGCCAATCATCCAGGCCTACTGGACGCACTGATGGTGCTCTCACGCCTACCCAACGTCACCTGCATCTTCAAGGCGGAACTCATGCGCAGCCCCTTGTGGGGTGCAGGTGCGCGCTTGGCGTGTTACATCCGCAATGATCGGTTTCTGGAATCCATCAACCTGGCCATCGAAGAGCTTCGCCTGGGCAGTCAGATCCTGTTGTTTCCGGAAGGCACCCGCAGTGACCCCATGCCCCTGGGTGAATTTCAGATTGGTGCGGCCTACATGTCGTACCGCTCCAGCGTTCCGATTCAGACCCTGATCATTGAGCAAGACAGCACGTTTCTAGGCAAAAACTGGCCGTGGTTGCGACGCCCGTTCATGCCCATGCATTTCCGAATCCGGTTGGGCCAACGCTTCGCTCCACCGAGTAACCCCAAAGCCTTCACGCAATCTCTCCAAGACTACTACGGGCGCGAGGTGCAGATGTTCTCTAGTCGCCACTAAACATGCCGATCGCCAACCCCACGCACTCCCCTACCCACCTGGTACTCATTCCCAGCTACAACCCGGGCCCCAAGGTCTTCGAGACAGTCGCCTCGGCGCGCGCCCAATGGAATCCCGTCTGGGTGGTAGTGGACGGCAGTACCGATGGCACCACCGCGCGCCTGCAACAGATGGCACAGGCCGACAACGGCCTGCGCGTCCTGGTATTGCCCCAGAACCAGGGCAAGGGGGCAGCCGTCCTGCACGGCTTGGACGAGGCGTCGGCACAAGGCTTTACCCATGCACTGTGCATGGACTCCGATGGTCAGCATCCGGCCGCTTTGATCGGGACGTTTATGCAGCGCTCGCAGGAGCATCTGGGCGCCATGGTGCTGGGCGTGCCGGTGTTTGATGCCAGTGCGCCGGCACTGCGCGTGCGCGGACGCAAGATCTCCAATTGGTGGGCCAACCTGGAAACGCTCTGGGCGGGCATCGGTGACTCGCTATACGGTTTTCGGGTGTACCCGATTGAGCCGCTGCGAGCGGTCATGCGCGGCCAACGCTGGATGCGACGTTTCGACTTCGACCCGGAAGCGGCCGTGCGCCTGTGCTGGCATGGCGTGACGCCCCTGAACGTACCTGCGCCAGTGAAGTACCTGCAAGCGCACGAAGGCGGCGTGTCGCACTTCAATTACCGCCGCGACAATCTGCTGCTGAGCTGGATGCACTTTCGACTCATGGTGGGTTTTGTACTGCGTCTGCCTCTGTTATTGATGCGCCGATGGCGCAGCCCATCTGGAGCACGTTAGACCGATGTCCATAGCCACCATGGTGCATTTGCTGCGCGAGCGCTTCTATTGGGGCGCACAAGAGCGGGTGCCAGAGCCAGACTTGGTCATGGAAAGCCAGATTCAAACCGATGCCTTTGCACTGGCAGGTGAGCAAGACGGTGTCCTGGCCTTTCTCTATCTGTACAACGCCTTGCAGATCAGCACCCTGATACAGCCTGGTGACCAGGTGCTGGACCTCGCCTGCGGACCCGCCAATCAGCTCCTGTACATGGCCCGGCTGAACCCGACGGTACGCTTCACGGGAATTGATGCCTCCCGCAGCATGTTGCAACTTGCCCGGGCAGCAGTTGCTCGTTCACGGCTAGACAACGTCCAACTGCAACAGGGCGACATCACCCATCTGGACACCATTGCCAGTGCCAGCATGGACTGCATCACGTGCACCATGTCCTTGCACCATCTGCCCAATCTTTCCGCGCTTTCAGCCACCGTCCGTGAGATACGGCGGATCATGAAGCCGGGTGGGCGGGTCTATCTGGTTGATTTCGGGCGCTTCAAACTCAGAAGTACGCAGCGCTTTTTTGCCGACGAGTTGGGGCAGTCAGAACAATTCACACAGGACTATTTCAACTCCTTGCGTGCGGCCTTCAGTGTCGCCGAGCTACATGCCGCAGCAAAGATGCTGGCGGCAGGCACACAGGTGTACGCCACCGTTCTGGCTCCATTCATGGTCGTAGTTCGCAGTGAAAACCGTTTTCCCTGGCAGCCCGGCGCCTTGCAATTGGCGCAGACGGAATTCAAACAACTCAACCCGGCCCAGAAACACAACTACCGCAATATCGAAAACTGGTTCAAGATGGGCGGCCACGCACCGCCGTGCACGCTGGCGTGAACACTGTCACGCCAAGGCTGCCTCGCCAGAGCGCGCGCGCTGCGCATTGACAATCGGTTGAGCAAGTACCTGCAACAGTGCGGATCGGGCTACGTGACGTTCCAGCCCCATCTGTTCCAACTGCGCAAGCTGTTCATCGACTCTATCCATGAAAGAAAGCGCATAAGGCGTTCGCAAATCCACCGGATGCCCGTTCAGCAGGGCATGGGCTATCCGGTTGCTCCCCCAACAGCGGTAGTTCAACGCCATCTGCGCATCGGTCTGGTCCACTATGGCCTGTACCACGTCCGTGTCAGCAACGTCCTCCAACTGCAATTCAGTCCCAAAGGCCAGGTGCACACGGCCTTTGTCGTTGACCAGGCTGTCGCGAATCTGGACCACATCCTCTCCCGGGAGTTTGTCGTACCGGCCCGACGCCTGGCGCAGCAGATTTTCTCGAACCTTGTACACCAAACAAGGCTCATGCTCATAGGAAATCGTTACCGGGACGATATGTAAAACCTCGTAATCCACCCGCAGTCCTTGACCCTGCATACCCAACATTTTGACAATGGCCGCCGCGGTGCGATCGTTCCCATCCTTAGTCCGCCCCGGGCTTTGTGACAGCCAGACCGAATAGCGCTGCTCCTGGATTTGTTGCGCCAAGTAGCTGGCTACGTACTTCGCGTTGTCATACACCTCTCGCCGCGAACCACTGCGCATGATGCTGATGCCATTGAGCAATAGCATCATTTCCGCCACTCCGGGGGCCGCCATCAGGTTGTCGCCCACACAGACCTTGCAGGTACCACGACCGCTGGACAACAGATTCAGTGACACCAGCGCAGCATCGGTCACGATGCAGCGGTGATTGGACAAGAACAAGAACTTGCGGTCGCGCGGCAATTCATCCAATCCGGAAATGCTCAGCCCTTGCGACGTCTGCGCCAGAATCCGTTCGAACAACGGGTTCACGTAGGTATGCTGAAACGCCTCGGGTGTTTGGATGCCTTGCGCCTGCGCTATTAGGTCGGCACGCGCTGTGTGTGGAAAACTCCAACGCAGCACAGCGTCTGCCACCGGTGTAGTGAAAAAACGATTCAGGCAGGCCGAAAACTCAGCCGTGCTGTCCAATGTGCGTGGAAGGGCAAGAGGAAGCTGCATCCGAGGGTGCCGCCTTAAGCCATTCCGCCGTTAACGGAAATCACCTGACCCGTGATGTAGGCAGCAGGTTCCGACGCAAGGAACCCCACCAGGGCTGCCACTTCTTCGGGCTTGCCCGCACGCTTCATAGGCACCAAGATGCCAATGGCGTTGGCGTCAAATACCTCGCGTGTCATGTCCGAGCTGATGATGCCAGGCGCCACGGCATTGACCGTGATCCCCCGCGTAGCCAGTTCCAAGGCCAGGGTTTTGGTTGCTGCGTGCAACGCCCCCTTGGCCGCCGCATAGTTGGCCTGACCGCGATTGCCAGTGATCCCTGCAATCGAGGATATGGTGATGATGCGACCCCAGCGGCACCGCACCATGGGCATCGTCAGCGGCTGCGTCACATGAAAGAAACCGTGCAGCGAAATGTCAATCACCCGGTGCCACTGGGCGGCCTGCATCCCGGGAAACACCGCATCGTCGTGCACCCCGGCATTGTTGACCAGAACCTGGATAGCACCGCCCTGCAAAAGGGCCTCAAGTGCAGCCTGCGTATTGCTGGCATCAGCCACATCAAACTGTACTGTTTCGGCTGAATGCCCCTCAGCCACCAGAGCGTCACGAACGCCTTGCGCCGCCGCAAGATTGCTGTTGGCGTGGATGATGACGTGCATCCCGTCAGCAGCCAGCTGGCGACAAATGGCGGCACCAATCGCGCCACTGCCTCCGGTTACGAGTGCACGCTTCATGCTCTGGGTCTCCAACTGCATGATGGGCGACCGCTCACAGCAGCCAACTCACTTCCATGCCCAGCGTCATTGACTCCAGGTAGTCCAATACGACAGACCCGCTGCGACGCTGCGCCAGCACTTCCAGCAAAGGCAACGCGCGCGCTGCCGGAATACTCTGGCGCAACTGTTCCAGTGCCGGCTGTGCCATGACAGTCGCTCGCGCATCCCCTGGAACCAATGTAAGGCGCGCACAACTGAACTCTGAGCAATCCGGTCGCACCACCAGTGCAACACCCATGGCATCGGGAATTGGGCGCAAGCTGCGCACGGGCTCTGGAAATGCCGTGTCAAAGGCGATCAACAAGCAGGCACGCTGGCTGCACTGCGCCTGCGTTGCTGCCTCCAGCAGGCCTGCGCCAAAGGTCGCGTCATAGGTATTGAGGCTGGTACTGGGCTGCATGCTGCCGGTTGCGATACTCCAGTACCCCGCTGGAGCGTTATGCACCGAATTGTGAAAACGGGTGGGTGACATGGAGCGCTCAGCCGAAGCCAGTGCCTCCAAAATAGCGTGGGTGTTGTCGCAGTCCGCCTCGGTCGACGAGAACACCGTCGCCAGGTTGGTCACATCGGCACCCGCCGCCTGCGCCGCTTCCAGGCCGATCGACATGGACAGTTTGACAGGAGAACCAACACGCCGCCGCTCGGCTGGCGGCAGTTTCTCCACAGCAGGCAACACCGTGGGAGCCGACGCGTAGGGGACCGAACCGGCGAGGATCTCGCGCGCTACCGCCCACCCTGCAAGCCCAGGGCCGCGAAGACCGACTCCCTCCAGAAAGACACTGATCGTCGACATGCCTGCGCTCAATCGCATCCGATACGCTCAACCTGGGTCGAGCCCAGCACCGTCACACCTTTGCCTTCGGCATCCTTGGCCGTCCCCATGACTTCGCCCGAGGTGGTCGCCAAGTGGGCCTTGCAGTGGGCCTGGATCGTCATGCCGCCCATGACGCTAACCGTGGTTCGAAAGCAATACCAACCGTTGGGATTGAGTACTTTCACCGTTTTGCCACCCGCCACGTTGACGCCCGGATTGACCATGACCAAGGACGGTGTGCTGGTCTCCTCGGAATCGCTGGTATCCTTGCCAATGCCAAACACTTTCACGGAGGTGGACAAGGTCTTGTAGCTCGGGTTCTTTCCGAATGGATGCTTGCCCCAGGCCTTCAGGCAGCTGTTTATTCCACTGTCACTGTCGTCCGCCATCGCATTCACAACCGGCACCACGACACCCAGCACCACCGCAAGAGCCATCCAGCAACGCTTGTGCGATATCGAAACTCCCATGCCATTTACTCCCTAGTTCAGGTCAGGTTAGCCGACTATTGTAGGGGCCGACCCATTGCGTCACGGGTAAGCGGTCCGTGGTCCAGCCAGCCGTCCCACAAGTTCCGCCAGGTCGGCCAATCATGCCTCCCTTCGACCCACTGTACGCGTGCTGGTGGAAGGGCCTGAGCAATCAACGCCTGGCCACGAAAGAATCGGTCCGTCTTGCCCGCCCCGAAATAGACGGCTGGCGCTGGCCCGCGCGCTTCGCCTGAAACGTGCAACCAATGCCACCAAGCGCGCTCATCCTCCCGCGACGGGTAGCGCCGATTCCATGCGGCCAAACTGCCTGCTGCAAGAATCTCTGCCAAGATGTCGTTTGTCCCCGGGTACGGGCTCATCAGGTACAAGCCAGCCAGACGGTGCTGCAGGGTGGGCGCATGCGCCGCTGCGTACAACAAGGCACTGTAGGCACCCAGCGAAATGCCCGCGAACCAGATCGAACAATAGCCCTGCACCAGCGCTGGCTCGACCACGTGCTCGTGCAAATCGGCCACCGCCGTCTTGTTCAGCACTTGTTGTCCGCCCAGATCCGCCAATTGCAGGTCTGCGGGCACGGCACGCTCGCGCCAGGCCTGCACGAAGCCCTGCGCGTAGTAGTCATCTATCGTGGCCAGTGCCGGCGGAAGCAACACCAACAGTGTGGCCGAAGACTCTGCTGCGCAGCGCCGCTCAGTCAACACGCGCAACGGAACGCTCCCGTGTCAAAATGGCCGCAAAGACCAAAGCCAACAAAGCACCTGGTGCCACGGTGGTTCCGATGGCGGCCAGAACCGGCACATCAGAAAAGCCCAGCAAGCCAAAGCTGCCCACCGTCGTCAGGTTCGCCACCAGCAGTGACACCTGCGTTTGTTGCCGGTCCAGCTCCTGGCCGGTCTGTGCTCCGCGATCGAAGAAGAGCGCATAGTTGGAGCCAATGGCCACCACCAACAGCAAACCCACCATGTGTAAGATGGCGAGTTGCGTACCCTGCGCCAACAGCACCGCCGCCACGCAAACCACCGCGCCCGCCAGGGGAGCGGCCACCCGTAGCGCGCGTTGCCAAGAGCGCAACGCCAAGCCCAGCAACACCACAATGAGCAGGAATCCAATACCCGTCAGCCACAGCACTTCATGACGGTAGCCATCAAACAGCTGACGCGACTCCTCAACCATGTCGATTACGGTAACACCATCCAACCCGGCGGCTCGCAGTGCCTGATGCACACGCTCCAGGTCCAGAGTCCCTGCCCTGGCTCCTTCACTGACCGCCCGCAGTGGCATCAGGACCAGCATGTCGCTGGGCCGCGCAATCAGCAGGGTGTCCACCAACATTGCCACCGCAGTTCCATCCAGACTGGCGCGGGTCAACGACGCCTGCTGCCGTGCGCTTTCCAGGTCCTGCAGAAATCCCTGCAAGCGCGCGGCGCTGACGGGCAGCCCCTGCACCGCCTGCTCCAACAGGTGCTTGGCCATATCCGGGTCCGGTAAGGCTGCGCGGCGCCGTTCCTGCGTTGCCAGACTGGGCAACACCCCCGCAGGCGAGCTGAATCCGCCCAACACCTGGTCATTCACCAGGCGCTGCAATACCACCCCAACCCGCTCCGCCTGTTGCAGGGCGACCTCTGTATCAGGCGCTGACAGCGCAAGAATGAATCGCGAGTCAACCCCACCGAGGTCTGATCGCAGCTTCTGGTCCGCCCCCTGTTCCGACTTCGGGATCGGATTCAGCCCCGACAAGCTGCGATTCCAGATACCCCCTTCATGCAAGCCTATGGAAGCGGCCGCCACCAAGATCAGTCCCACCAAGGGCCAGCGCCAGGCGCCCGCGTGGTCGATGGCATCATCCATGGCGACACTGACCGAACGCAGATCACGCAAACGCATCTGCTGGGGCGTGAGCACCGGCAACACGTATCGGGTGACCAGAACCGCAGCGATCAGCCCCACAATCGAATACAAGCCCAACTGCGCGAGCCCTGGAAAGCTCGAACTGACCAGGGCCGCAAAACCAACAACCGAAGTCAGCATGCCCAGCCAGATGGTCCGCCAGAAGCGTTGCGCATCGTGCTGGGTGGAGCGCTGCACAAAGAAGTAGATTGCATAGTCAACCGCCTCGCCGATCAGGGTGGTGCCAAACCCCAGTGTCAGTCCGTGCACCTGCCCAAATACCAAGCTGACGGCCGCAACCCCGGCAGCGACACCGGTCAGCACGGGCAATATGCCCAGGCCCAATAGCACGAAGGATCGGTACACCACCAATAGCAGCGCAACCACCAGGATGAAACTGGCCCCCGCCAGGCGCGAAACCTCGCGCTCGATGGTGTTGCGCGAGGCCGCTGACGAGACCCCGGTACCACTCATGACCAGGCGCGTCTGCAGGTCGCGCTCGGGCAATGCGGCAAACGCAGTACGAACCGACTCCACCGCCTGCGACTGGGCTTCGGTATCCGATCCGGCAGCACGCGTCAAGGCCATCAACAAGGCTCGCTCCCCATCGCGTGAGGCCCACACGCCGTTTTGGCTTTGCGGCTGATTGGTGTCGGCGAACTGCTCCAACAACTGCAGGGTTTCGCCCGTCGGGTCGCGCACAAACAGCCGCTTAATCGTCATGCCAGCCTCTCCGGCCATGGCCTCAAGTGTTTCCGACACTGCTCCATGCAGCCCCTCTACGGTGAAACGGGCCGGGGTCACTGTGGGGCTGAGCAAATACCGGTTTTCAAAGAAGTAGGCACGGTCGCGCGCCAGGGCCGCCTCTTCACCGTTTTGAACGCTCACGAACCGCTGCGACTTGCGCATGGCTTCGGCCAGTGCCCGCGACAATCGGGCACGCTCGGTATCACTGCCGCCTTCTATGCCGATCAGTACCAGACGCGCAACCGCACCATCGTGCAACTGGTCAATCAATAGCTGTTGGCGCGCATTGGGGGTCTTGGGCATGAATGCCGACAGATCCGTCACGAAATGCGTCTGCAGCATGACCACCACGCACGCCAGCAAGGCGACTGCCCATGCCAACAGGGGGGTCAGGGCGCCTTTGTATCGCATGGGGCAGGCTCCCAAAAATCAAAAAAGTTGAACCAGTTGTACGGTGCCTCGCGGCAATGACGCTCCAGCAAAGCAACATACCGCTCTACCATGGCCCCCATGACCGCCTCGCGCTCCTGCCGCGGCACCGCACCCCCCGGCGTCAGGGGCTCGAAGTGCAAGCGGTAGCGATTGCCCCCCAGGTAGAGGCCGGTCATGAAATACACGGGGTGCCCCAGCATGACCGCCAACCGAAACGGGCCGGTCGGGAAGCGTGCGGGTGTACCCAGAAAGGGCAAGGCCAGGTAATGGTCCGGACCTGACGCACGATCCGCCAGCACGCCCACCAAGCCGCCGTCGGCCAGCTGGCTATGGATGGTCAGCATGGAGTCCATCTGACCCAATGCGATGATGCCAGCGAGCGCCTGCGGGTTAATGGCGGCCAGAGCCCGGTTGAGTTGGCGCGCGTTCTCCGGGTACATGGCAATACAGGCGTTGTATTGATGCTGGCGTCCATGATCCAGCAGGACCTCGAAGCTGCCCAGGTGTGCCCCGAACAGCAGCAAGCCACGCCGCGCGGCATGGCACTCGGCAATCCATTGCGTACCATGCACTTCGATATCAAACAACTTGGACTGCCCGTTTAGCAGAAAGAACCGATCGTGGATCGTCGTGGCAAAAGCCAGGATATGGCGGTACATGTCCAACCAGGTTGCCCGGCGCTGCAACACACGCTCCAAGTACTGGCGCGACGCCCGGCGAGCCGCCGTGGCGGCCAACAAAAAATACAAGGCAATGCCATAAATCACCGGGCGCGACAGACGCCGCCCGACAATCATGGAGAGGCGACTCATCAGCCGCAGCAGAAAGAAGCTGCCACGCTCCTCGCGCTGCATCCAGGTTGGCGCAACGGCCGAAACGGATTCGCGACTGGTGGCGTTCATGGCGTTGCAGCAGACACGGCAAAGCGCCCGCTGGCCACCTTGCGCTCACCGCATCGCACTTCAAACCGGACCGCCGTTGCCGCTGATTCGAGCGCCAGCTCCAGACGTTCGTCAGGCGTTGCGGGCGACAGGAACTTCGCCTCCATCAGGCCCGTCACAGCATGCCCGAGCGAGGCCTCAATCGCAGTTTGCACCCAGTCGAGCAGCATCACGCCAGGAACGATGGGGTGATTCGGAAAATGCCCAGCAAACACCGGGTGTGCCGCAGGGAACGAACGTGCCAGCGCATCCATATCAAGCCTTTGCCGGCAGGTGCTTTGCCAACAGCGCAGACACGGCGGCCGCAGGGAGCTTGCCATTGGCATCGCGCGCCAACGCCTCGACGAATACCACGGGGCGCGGCAGGAAAACCGGGTCCACGTGCTCGCGCAGCGCCGCCACAATCGCTGCGCTGTTGCGTTCCTTGGCTACCACGAAGGCAACCAGACGGGCCGAATCCTTGTCGTGTTCATTCTCGTGCAGCACAAAGACACCGTCTTCAACGCACGGCAGACGCTGCAACAGTTGATTGAGAAACCCCAGAGAGTTACGCTTGCCAACAATGTTGATCATGTCGGCGTTGCGACCCAACAGACGAAAACGTGTTGGTGACAGCAGTTCCACCGAATCATTGAGCGGCTGCGGCGCATCAAAATGCGCAGCGTGCACGCGTACCTCTTGCCCGGTCACAACCACCGTCATGCCCTCATAGGTGTCCCACTCGACCCCTTGTGTCGGACGGCGTGTGGCGATGGCCCCTGTTTCGGTGGAACCGTAAATCTCCACCATGGGTGCCTGCAGCCGAGCCTCCACCTCCTGAGCCAAATCCAAGGCCAGGGGTGCCGTCGCCGACAAGACCGCACTCACCGCTGGCATGGGCAACTCGGTCTGCATCAGTTTGCGCAGATGAAACGGCGTGGAGACGAGCAGGCGTGGCAACGGCAAGGCTTGCAAGGCGCTAGACACATCTGCCGCAAAGAAGGGTTGTTCCGCACTGAGCTGACCACCCCCGTAGATAGGCAATAGCACCGTCGCTTCCAGTCCGAACATATGCTGCGGTGGTACTGTACCCAGAACCACACAAGGCTGCCCAACCACCTCCCACATGCGCTTCGCCTCCGCGACCGCACAACCCATCATGCGGCCAAAGCGCAAAGTATGCGCTTGCGGTGTGCCAGTCGATCCCGATGTGAAGATGCGCGCTATCGGCTGCATGCTGCCAATATGGGGCATTGCAAAGCCCGGCCCGATCGGCGCCGCCTGTTGGGACGACACCGGCACAAACGGAATCTGAGCCAACTGCGGCTGGCTATGCTCACCCACACATACGGCGTCCGGATAGTCCGCAAACAAGGCTGCCATGTTCTGCGGTGCGGTGGAGTTCTGCAGCAGGCTGATCGCACCGCGGCTGATGGAAGCAAACAGTGCCACAGCAAACCAGTAGCGGTCCTTGCACAGATTGAACACATGACCGCCTGCAGGCAAACGAGGACCCAAGGCGAGCACATCGGCCATGAACTCGGCCTGAGTGACCGGCTGCCGGTCGCGCCAGGCCAACACCTTGTCGGCGTCAAAGTGAGGAAGCAGCGGAAGTAGGTTCATAGACTCGCAGGGGTCTGCGCCGGTGCAGGCGCTTGGGTCAACACGCCCACGCGCCCGCTCATCAGCAACAACCCCTGCCCATGGATTTGAAAATCGTACAAAAGGCTGTTCACGTTGGCGGAGACACGCGTTGCGGTCATTTGCAGCGGTGTCTCGACCTGATCAAGCCAACGCCAATGCCATTGCACGTTGCGCACATGCGTGAGAAAACCCACCGCAGGCTTGGCGTCGTCTCCTGCCAGCAGCGCGCCGTGCACGGCCATGGACTGCGCTGCATATTCGATGCCTGCAGTGATCGGCAAACCCTGGCTGTTGCGCAAGGGGTTGTTCAGCGCCTGATGGCTGGTTGCAACGCTGACAATCGTTTCAAGGTCCCATCGTTCCACCGCATCTAGAAGGCACATCGTGCCCTGGTGGGGGATATGGGTCTGGATCCAGTCCCGCTCAATTTTCATGGGTCTCACGCTGTGGCAAGCAACACGCTGCGCACTCACACCTTCCTAGAAAACAACAGGCTGCAGTTGCTGCCCCCAAAGCCGAAGGAATTGCTCAGGACATGCTGCAAAGGCTTATCCTGGTTCTCGCGCACGTAATGGCTGTGTAGCTGAGGGTCCAGTGTGCGCGTACCAACGCCCCCAGGAATCAAACTATGGCGCAACGCCAGCAGGCACACCACGGCTTCAACGCCACCGGCAGCACCCAAAGTGTGCCCCGTATGGCCTTTGGTTGAGCTGCACGGGGTGCCCTCGAACAAGGTACTAACGCCCTTGTCCTCGGCTTGGTCGTTACTTGGGGTGGCAGTTCCATGCAGATTGATGTAGTCAATGGCACTCGGTTGCAGCCCTGCCATATCCAGGGCAGCTTGCATGGCTAAGCGCGCTCCCAATCCTTGCGGATGGGGTGCTGACATGTGGTGCGCGTCGCTGGATTCGCCAACACCGGTGAGCAGCAGATCACCAGGCTGCGCAGCATCTGGGCGCTCCAGAAGGATGAACGCAGCGCCTTCACCGATGGAAATGCCGTCACGCGCAGCGTCAAACGGTGCGCATTTCTGCGGCGACAACAATTGCAGGGAATTGAATCCATACAGAGTGGTCAGGCACAGCGAGTCCACCCCGCCGACGATAGCCGCGTCAATCAAGCCACATTGCACCATGCGCTGCGCAATACCAAACACCTTGGCGCTGGACGAGCAGGCCGTGGACACAACGTTGGCAAATCCACGTAGTTGGACATACTGGCTGACGAAGTCCGCCACCGAAAACATGTTGTGGGTCTCGCGGTAGTGATGGTCGGCAGGCAGCGCTCCCGTTGCCGGGTCGCGCTGTCGGTACGCCAACTCTGAACTGTGGATGCCAGAGGTGCTACTGCCCAGAAACACGCCCACGCGCTCGTGACCGTAGCGAGACGTAGCCTCGCGCACCGCATCCATGAAACCGTCCTGTTCCAAGGCAAGCAGTGCCAGCCGGTTGTTGCGGCAGTCATAGGCAGACAGGGATGCGGGCAATGCCACAGCATCCAGACCATCAATCTCACCCAACCATGTTGGCAGGTCCACGGTATCCCAATGGCAGGGCCGCAAACCGTCGCGTTGCGCACGCAAGGCGTCCAGCGTTTGTGTGTTGCCCCGACCCAAGGCAGTGGTGGCCGTGAATGCTTTTATTTGTAATGATTGCACGGTGATTTCACAGAGTAAAACCGCGAAATTCTACTTGACCCGCTGCCCACACAACACGCGGGGCGAGACCAACCTAAAGCTGACGCTAGGTTCGCCCCCTCAGTCCATTTGTCAATCGAGGCAGCATGCGCGCACGAGCGTGACTGGATTCAAGCCACGCTGACGCAGTGCCGCAATCAAGTCTGGCAACACAGCCACGATCACAGGCGTGCCATTGGCAGTGCGGGCAGCATGACCATCATGCAGCAAGAGAATGTCACCAGGGCCCAATCCATGCGTCAGTCGTTCCAACACCCGCTGCGGATCGGTTTCACGGGTATCAAAACCGCGTCGCGTCCAACTCGCCAACTGGAGCCCAAGCTGGCACAGAATGGGATCCAGAAAAATGTTGCGCAACCCAGCAACCGGCCGGTAAAACACAGGTCTTTGTCCGGTGATGGTCTGCAGGGTTTGCAGGCCTTCAGCGACTTCCGCGTGCCAGCCCCGCAGTCCGCACATTGATTGCAGCGTTGGGTGGCGTTGCCCATGGTTTTCCACCCGGTGGCCTGCCGCGACCATGGCACGGCACAGTTGTGGGTACTGCGACGCCTGGGTACCGATACAGAAAAAACTGGCAGATACACCGTAGCGCGACAAAATGCCGAGCACCTGGGGCGTCACCTCGGGATCAGGGCCGTCGTCGATGGTGATTGCCACTTCGCGTCGGCGCCGCGCGGCATCCGGCAGGCGTACCCAGGTAGCCCCCATCCAGGTGCTGCGGGGCCACAGACCCGTGGCCATCATCGCCAAATGGCTAGCCAGCACCACCGCCAAGGCCCACGGCCAGACACCCGAACCCAAGAGGACCAGCGCAACCCCATGCAGCGCCAGTTGCATCCACAGGAAGGCTCCTGGGCGCCACGGGCGCGAGCCGGTCAGATCGACCCTGTCAACTACATCGCGCTCATCTGGA
The DNA here is from genome assembly GCA_046348185.1 of Rhodoferax sp. Taxonomy (GTDB): domain Bacteria; phylum Pseudomonadota; class Gammaproteobacteria; order Burkholderiales; family Burkholderiaceae_C; genus Allorhodoferax. The sequence continues at coordinate 1,945,192 of JAXMER010000013.1, forward strand.
CTCACGGGCTGCCGACTTTGGAAATGGTCATTTCCATGCGATCGCCATCGGCCTGCTCAAACCGAATGGTCTTGACACTGGCTTGGGACCCCGTAATGGTGATCGCACGCACGACCTTCGCCACGTCGTCGTGCACTGGCGTCAGTTGCAGCTGCCACTTGCCCGGGAGACCACTGAACTCAACCGCATAATTCTTCTCCAGGGCTGCCAGATCACCAGCCAGCGTGCCACGGATGCTCTCCACGGTCGCAGCCACGGCCGGGTGATCCTGCAAACGCAGGTTCATCGGTCGCTTGCCCTGCAGGTTCACCGTCAGCTTGTCCCCCTCCAGCACCATGGACTCCTGCCGTGGTTTGAGGGTGCGCTTTTCAAGCCGATCGGGCGCATCAAACGACAACTCCCCGGAGGACTCAAGCGGCTTGTCCAGCAAAGCCATGGTCTTCTTCTCAACAAAGGTCGCCTTGCCAGTGCGCTGTTGGGCCATCAAGCCCATCAAATCCTGCAGCGTCCATTCGGTTGCGCAGGCAGCGCCAGCCAAACACAGCGCGCACAGACCTACCAGCGCGCGCAGCCAGGGCAATAACAGGGACACACGGGCACTATTGACGTTCATAGGATCGGTAGGCTTGGACGATTTGGGCAATGCTGAAGTGTTCCCGATCAGGCAACACGCGCACCCGCACGAGGTACTCAACGACAAACATCAAGCCCACGCTGACCGGCGTCAATATGTTGGCAAAAAAAGACCAGACAGCCAGCGGGCCAAAGAAGAACAGCAGCACCGACAGCACACCACAGACAACAAAATAAGCGGTCCAGGCCACGGTCACCTGCCACGTGTAGCGCAGGTAAGCGGCGTCGGCGGGGCGCGCCAGCAAAAGTGCAGTCACGCGCGAGCACAGCGCATGCTCGTGGCCACGCCCTAGGGTGCTGCCAAAAGTCAGAGCCAGCAAGGCCATGGCACCAACGTGCTGCATGAAGTACAGCCAGTTGATGTGGTCGCGCAGGTCGTCCAGATAGACCCAAACCGACAGGCCCAGCAACGCCAGCACACCCAGCGCCAACCAACGCAAGCGTGCATGCCAGGCGGCAACGACGGCTGTCAAAGTCAGAGGGGCGATGCCGACCGCCAGCATCAGCAAATTGGGATGCGCATCGATGGTCAGGTAGTGACTAAAAACCAGGTACGCGGCAACCATCAAGCCGATGACGGCTACAGTCAGAAACCGCGTTACGCGGCTCATTGGGTGCGCTTTTCGGCGATATGTGCGCAAAGGCTGCGTAGGGACTTGAAGACCTTGAAGTTGTCATCCCCTTCGGCCTTCATCTGGATGCCATATTGTTTGGAAACTACCAGCGCGATCTCCAAGATGTCAATCGAATCCAGCCCCAAACCGTCGCCATACAGGTTAGCCTCAGCTTCAATGGCCTCCGGGGCGATTTCCAGGTTCAGCGCGGTGACAATCAGTTGGGCCACTTCGCGTTCCAGTGCGGTGTTTGCTTCGAGGGAGGGGGACAAATTGGTCATAATATGAAAGGAGGTGCAACACGCTTCCTGTGACCCCACCGAGAACAACACGTCAACCGACCGGGATCCGCCAGAAAGCTACTTGCTGGCGCTAGTGCCGCAATGTGACAGTCCGGGCATTTTAATGCAATCAACCCTTCCGACCCGCCCGTCCGCGGCGCTCCTTGACACTACCTGCGCGCTCCCCGCTGTGGGGTTGCGCACCGTATTCTTTCGCGATTTCTGGTTTAAGTTCTTTGGTACCAGCGTCTTCATCACCCTGTTCTTCTGGGCATATTTGCACCTGCTGAAAAACCCTGCCCTACCCGTGCGCGAGATCCCTCTGACCGTGGTGGATCACTGGATCGAGTTTGCACCCTGGGCACTGGTCCCTTACCTTTCTCTGTGGTTGTACTGCTCGCTTCCGGTCATGCTGATGCCCACGCGCGCGCGCCTAGTGAACTTCGGCGTGTGGGTTGGCGCCATGTGCCTGTTGGCACTGGCGATTTTTTACCGCTGGCCCAATGCCGTACCGTCGGCTCACATCGACTGGGCCCAGTACCCGGGCGTAGCCTTTCTGAAAGACGTTGACGCGGCCGGCAACGCCTGTCCGTCTCTGCACGTTGCCACCGCGGTGTACGCCAGCCTGTGGCTGCTCGGGTTGCTACGCGAACTGCGTCTGCCTTGGCCGACACAGGCGCTGCAGGTTATCTGGAGCGTGGCGATCGTGTATTCGACCATGGCCACCAAACAACACGTCTCCTGGGACGTGTTGGCCGGTACCGTGTTGGGTGTGTTCTTTGCCTGGGCGGGTCTTCGGTGGGACCGCAAGCTGACCGGCACGCCTTGAACCGGGTCTTCCGTACTTTTTTTCTCCATTCAATTCACGAACACGGGTCGGCCATGACGGCACCGCATTTCTCCACGTTAGCGCACTGGCACACAGCGCTGCCCCGCACAGCCCTGTCGATGGAGCTGCGCGAGTGGCTTATCAACCGAGATTCCCTAACGCAGCGGCTGGTTGCGCGCTGCGGCTCCTTTAAGGTCGAGTGCCTGCACCAGCACGCCTCCGCTTGCCTGGCTGATGAGCGCGATGCGCTGGGCCTGCCACGGCGCACCCAAGTGATGGAGCGCGAAGTGCTGTTGCGCTGTGACAACGTCGCCGTAGTCTACGCCCACACCGTCCTTCCACTGACGGCGACCGCGCAACAGTGGCCGCTTTTTGCGTCCTTGGGCAACCGCTCGCTGGGTACAACGCTGTTTCAGGACCCCCAAGTTCAGCGCGGTGCATTACAGTTTGCCCGACTACGCGCCAACCATCCCTTGATGCGACGCATCCGTCGACTGCAGTTGCCCCAGACCGAGGCCAGCACCCTGTTTGCGCGGCGCTCCCGCTTTACGCGCCACGGGTCCAGCCTGCTGGTGACGGAAGTGTTTCTGCCCACCCTGTTCGCGCAGCTGCGACCACTGCCAGAAAGGTAACTGCCATGAAGCTTTGCTCTGCCACTGCCGCCCTATTGCTGTGCTTGACCAGCACGCCCTGGCAGGGCGCCTACGCGCAGGAGAAGAAACCGCTGTGGGAACTGGGCCTGGGTGCCTTTGCCATGCAGTTGCCCGCGTACCGCGGGTCCGAAGAATCGCTCAATACGGTCTTGCCCATTCCGTACATCATCTACCGGGGCGAGTTCCTCAAGGCCGACCGCAATGGCGTACGCGGCGTGTTCTTTGAATCGGATAAAGTTGAGATCAACCTCAGTTTTGCTGCATCGCCCCCAGTCAACAACGGCGAAGTGGCGGTGCGTGAAGGCATGCCCGGCTTGACCGCCAGCCTGGAGCTTGGCCCGTCGCTGGACATCAAGCTCTGGCATTCCCCGCGCACAGACATACAACTGCGCCTCTTCCTGCCCGCGCGCGCGGCTTTCACGCTGGAGAGCAACCCTCGCTTCATTGGTTGGCAGGTCGGGCCGCGTCTGAACCTGGACATTGAGCAGCCGCTGGGTCTGCAGGGGTGGACGCTAGGTAGCGTGGCCGGCCCCCTCTTCGGAAGCCATGCACAACATGCCTACTTCTACGGCGTGGCTCCGGCCTACAGCACGCCTACGCGTCCGAGCTATGAGGCCAAAGGCGGCTATGCCGGTGTGCAGGTCTTGTCAGCACTATGGAAGCGCTTTCCCGGCTTCTGGGTGGGCGGCTTTGTACGCTATGACAACCTGCACGGTGCCGTTTTCGAGGACAGCCCTTTGGTCACGCAAAAGAGCCGCCTGGCTGGCGGCCTGGCCATTGCGTGGGTTCTTGGAAAATCTAGCCAGATGGTCAATGTTGAGTAAGCCCACAAGATGCACAGTCTGAATACCCCTGCAACGGCGCCCGCGCAAACGGTGGACGCCACCTTTCTCGATGAGGTCAAGGCCCTGCTGCTCAACGCAGTCGACGCACAGGAGCCGCCCGGTGGGCTGCGCACTGATGAGGTGCTGTTTGGTCCGGACTCGCGCTTGGACTTGGACTCGCTGGACGGCCTGCAACTTTCCGTGGCGATCCAAAAGCGCTACGGCATTCGGATGGCGGACAGCAAGGACCTGCGCCGCGCGTTGGCCTCATTGGAGGTATTGGCCCACTACATCGCCACGCACCGCAAATGAAGCCGGTGCACCTCACCGGACGGGCCCTGGCATGCGCGCGCGGGCTGGCGCTGGCCCCGATCCTGCAGACACTGCAATCCCAGCCAACACCAAGCGCCAGCCACTACGACTTGCGAGAGCATGGCCGCTTCCCCTATGAGCGCATCCCGGATGACACTGACCCGCGTCAATGGGACACTCGGGCGCGTGCGCTGGTGCAACGTGTGGCGGCAGACGCTGGAGCCGAGCGGGCGCGCGATGGTTTGCTTGTGATCGGTACCTCCTGCCAAGATGGGGAGGCTGCACAAACGCCAGATCGCATCATGGACTTCCATGCCCTGGGTCAGCGCGTTGGCAGCTGGCTGAATTGGCAAGGTCCGGTGCTTGTCGTGAGCGGCGCCTGCACCTCCAGCTTGCAGGCGATGCTGTGCGCCCAGGAATGGCTCCATAACGGGCTCGCCAACCAGGCGCTGGTGCTAGGTTTGGAGCTGGACAATGGTTTGACGGTACCTGGGTTTGCCGCCTTACAGCTGCTGAGCCCCACTGGCAGCCAGCCTTTTGGCCTGATGCGCGACGGTCTGGTTTTGGGCGAGGCGGTGGCGGCGCTACGCTTGTCCACCACGGAACCGGGCGCCTGGTTACTGCGCGGTGGCGCCCATGTCGTGGACGGCAGCCAACCCACCAGCGCTTCGGCGTCGGCCGTGGCAACCCTGTGCGACCGCGCCTGCGCCAACAGCGGCGTGCCCAAGCACGCCATCGATCTGATCAAGGTGCAAGCCGCAGGCAGCCCCGGCAACGACGCTGCCGAGGCCCTGGGCCTGCAAAACGCCTTCGACGTACTGCCTCCCCTGATTTCACTCAAGCCACTCGTGGGGCATTGCATGGGTGCCTCCGGTGCGGCTGAGATTGCGCTGTTGCTGCACTGCCTGGAGCAGGGGTTCTGGCCCCCCGTTGCGCAGACACCAGACCCTGCCGTGGGCGTGCAGCTAGCCGCACGCGCGCCGGAGCGCCTGCGCTACCTGCTCGCCACCATCCTGGGCTTTGGCGGTAGCCACGCTGCGGTGGTCCTGGAGCGCCGCACATGAGCATCAAAGGGACACCGTGTTACCGCGTCAGCGCGCGTCACGCGCAAGCACCCGCACCCGACTGGCGCGAGCAGCTGGCCGCGCGTTTGGGGGCCCGGCCCCGACGCCTGGGGCTGTGGGCCGAGCTGGGTTTGTACGGCGCGCTACAGTGCCTGGGCTCCAACGTGCGACCGACCGACCAGGCCGCGCTGCTGGTCTGCAGCCAATTCGGCCCGGCCAGCTTGCTGCAAGAGGCCTTGGGCCAAGTGCACGAGGGCCTGCCATTACCTCACACGTTCTTGCAGATCCAACCCAACCAGCTATTGGCCACGCTATCGGCTCAGCTCGGATGGCGCGGCGACGCACGCTGTGTTGCGCACCCACAACCGCTAACCGTGCTGGCGACGGCACTCGCCATGGCGCAACCCACTAACCTCGATGTACTGGTGGGTTGGGTGGACACCCATCCGGTCAACACCAGTGGCTGGTTGCACCTGCAGCCCGTAACCGACCCGACCGCCCTGGCCGACAAGACCTGGGTGCGCGACCCCACTCACTCCCTGGGCAGCCTGTTGCAAAGCGTCATGTACGTGCGGCTGGATGCCGCGGGCCCAGCCGTTATCATTGAGGGTTAGCCTAGAGGCAGCACATGAGAGTGTCGCCAGAGGAATCCTTGCCGTGCAACCACCCCAAGCAGAACACGCAGCAGAAACCGGGAGTGCTGCCGCCAGACCCAAGCGGGTTCTGGTCGTCGCCTATTCCCAGACCGGCCAGCTCACGCGCATTACCGAGCGATTGATTGCGCCACTGCGCGCGGACGGCTCCATCCACGTGCACGTCGAAGTACTGCGTCCGTTGCAGCCGTTTGCGTTTCCGTGGAGCATCCTGCGCTTCTTCGACGCATTCCCCGAGTCGGCCCATCTCATCGGCACGGCGCTCGAACCCTTGAGTCTGCGCGGCGACGAGGACTTCGACCTCGTCATCCTGCCCTACCAGGTTTGGTTTTTGGCTCCGTCGTTACCCATCACCGGCTTTCTGCAGCACCCGCTGGCCAAACGCCTGCTGCACGGTAAGCCGGTGGTCACCGTAATTGGATGCCGCAACATGTGGATGATGGCGCAAGAGAAGATCAAGCTGCTGCTAGCACAGTGTGGCGCGCGCTTGATCGACAACGTGGTGCTGACTGACAGCAGCCCCACGCTGGTGACCCTGGTCACCACACCTTGGTGGCTGCTCACTGGCAAGCGTCAGCTGGGCACGCTCCCGCCTGCGGGGATCGATGAAGCCAGCATTGCCCGCACTGACCGCTTTGGCCGGGCTCTGCGCGATGCGCTACACGCCGATGTCGAGCGCACACCAGGCCCCTTACTGCACGGCCTGGCGGCGTGCGAGGCCAACCCCCGGTTACTGGTGAGCGAACGCGCAGGCACCCGCAGCTTTTACTTGTGGGGCAAGCTGGTGCGGGCTTTTGGGCCACCGCAGGCCCTGCTGCGCAAGCCCATTTTGGTGCTGTACATCGTGTTCCTGATTGTGCTGATTGTGACAGTGGTGCCCATCAGCCTGGCGCTGCAGGCGCTGCTACGGCCATTGATCCGTGAGCGGCTGGCTGCCCTCGCGCACCAGTATGAGTTGCCATCCGGGTCGGGGCGCGAACGAATGAAAGAATATGGTTACTGAAGTCTTTATCACGGCCACGGCAGCGTACCTGCCGCAGGAGCCCGTGGGCAACGATGAAATCGAACAGGTGCTGGGCATGGTGGGCGGCAAGCCGTCCAAGGCGCGTCGCCTGATTCTGCGCAACAACGGCATCCGCCAGCGTCACTATGCACTGGACCGTCAGACCGGGCAGGCCACCATGACCAACGCGCAGATGGCGGCGCGCGCGGTGCAGGCACTAGGCCCTTTGGACAAGGTGGACTTGCTCGCTGCGGCCACGTCCTGCCCTGACCAGCTCATGCCCGGCCATGGCGTCATGGTGCACGGCGAACTGGGCTGGCCGCACTTGGAAGTGGTATCGCTTGCCGGGATTTGCGTGGCGGGCATGGCGGCCTTCAAGCACGCATGGCTGTCAGTCAAGGCTGGTGAGGCGCGCCATGCCGTGGCGGTGGCCTCGGAGCTGGCTTCCATGGGTTTGCACGCACGCAATTTCGATAGCGAGGTCGAGAACAAGGTGCAAGAGCTCGAAAGCCGCCCCGAACTGGCTTTTGAAAAGGATTTCCTGCGCTGGATGTTGTCCGACGGTGCGGGCGCCACGCTGTTGCAGGACCGCCCGGGCACAGGCCTGAGCCTGCGGGTGGACTGGGTGGAACTGTCCTCGGCCGCCCACGAGCTGCCCGCCTGCATGTATTGCGGGGCCGACAAGGCGGACGACCAGGGCCTGGTGGGCTGGCAGCAGTTCAACCACCAGGAACGCGCCACGCGCTCCATCTTCTCGGTCAAGCAAGACGTGCGCCTGCTCAACGACCACGTCGTGCGCAGTACCCTGCAAGAGCCCCTGCGCGCGCTCATGGCCAAGCGCCAGCTGGGCCAGCGCCGCATTGATTGGTTCTTGCCGCACATGTCGTCGAATTACTTTGCCCGCCCCATTGAAGCGGCGCTGGCCGAGTTGGGCCTGGACATCCCGCGTGAGCGCTGGTTCACCAACCTCACGGAAAAGGGCAACACCGGCTCGGCCTCGCCCTTCATCATGCTCGACGAACTGTTTCGCAGTGGACGCATTCAACGCGGCGACACGCTCTTGCTGTTTGTGCCAGAGAGCGGCCGTTTTTCCAGCGCGTTTGTTTTCATGGAGGCTGTCTGATGAACGTATCCGATGTCCCACAGGAAGGCAACGTCACCCTGGGCAATCACCGCAAGGCGCTCTACGCAAAAGACGCCCAAGGGCGCATGGTGCTGGTCGCCTCACGCGGCTCAGAGGTGGACGAAACCGTGACCCTGCAAGCCGTGGAGCGCATGCAGGCCGAAGCCGAAGCCGCGCGCCAACGCTGCCTGGCCGGGCAAACCGCGCCGCTGGAGGTGTGGATGTGGACGCAGCGCATGGACATCCCCCTGCTCTCTCAGGTCACCGGATTGTGGCAATGGCGCATCCGGCGCCATCTGCGCCCGGCCGTGTACGCACGGCTGTCCAACGCCCTGCTGGAGCGCTATGCCCAGGCCCTGGGCCTGACCGTTGACCAACTCAAACGCCTGCCATGAGCTCCACCACCGCCGCTGCCCCCTACCAGCACCGCCACGCCGCGCACTGCGAAAGCGGTGTGGCCGCCAACATGCTCACCCACTACGGGGCGCCTCTATCCGAAGCCATGGCGTTTGGCCTGTCCTCGGCGCTGTCATTTGCCTTCCTGCCGTTTGTCAAGCTCACCGGTTTTCCGCTGATTGCCTATCGGATGCCGCCCAAGTTCATCCTCAAGGGCCTGCGCAAACCATTTGATCTGCAATTGCACTTTGAAACCTTTGGCAACCCGGAAAAAGGGCAGCGCCGTCTGGACGAGTTGCTGGCCCAGGGCAAGGTGGTGGGCTTACAAACCTCGGTCTACTGGCTGCCCTACTTCCCCAAGGACATGCGCTTTCACTTCAACGCGCACAACCTGTTGGTCTACGGCAAGGAGGGGGACGACTACCTAATCAGCGATCCCGTAGCCGAAGAGCCCCAACGCTGCGCCAGCGCCGACCTGCTGCGTGCGCGCTTCGCCAAGGGCGCGCTCGCACCCAAAGGCCTGCTGTACTACCCCGACAGGCCGGGCAACACCCAGGTCAGTGCCCAGGCCATTCGCAAGGCCATCGTCAAGACCACCCGCATCATGCTCGGCCCCATCCCCATCGTGGGTGTGCGCGGCATGCGCATGCTGGCCAAGCGCATCGAGCGCCTTGAGGCCAACGACTTTGGCCTGAACTACATCGGCCATGTGGTACGCATGCAGGAAGAGATTGGCACCGGCGGCGCCGGTTTTCGCTTTTTGTACGCCAGCTTCTTGCAAGAGGCAGCGGCCATCTGCCAACTGCCCGAGCTAGAGCAGCTGGCCGACCGGCTCAACACCATAGGTGACGACTGGCGCAACTTCGCCCTGCGCGCCGCTCGCATGATCAAGGGCCGCGAACCGGTGGACTTTGCCCTGCTGGCCAAGGCCTTGCGTGCCCTGGCCGACCAGGAAGAGGCCTTTTTTCGGGCGCTGCGCCAAGCGGTGACCTGATGCTGCGCATCCGCCAGCTGCAATACCGCTACCCCGGAGCCAGCGCAAGCGCGCTGCACGCCGTCAATCTGGACGCCGCGCGCGGTCAGGTGCTGGGCCTACTCGGGCCCAACGGCGCGGGCAAAACCACGCTGATCGCGCATCTGGCGGGCATGCTGGCCGTGCAGCAAGGCCAGATCCAGGTGGATGGGCAGGACCTGGCCTCCTTACGCAAACGTCGCCCCACCTGCATTGCCATTGCGCCACAAGAGTACGCCTTCTACCCCACACTCACCGTGCAAGAAAACCTGGACTGCTTTGCCGGCGTGGGCGGGCTGCGCGCCAGCCAGCGCCACCAGCGCGTGCAAGCATGTCTGGACACAGCGCAGCTGCAGGCATACCGCAAGGTGCAGGGGCAACACCTCTCGGGCGGGCTCAAGCGCCGCCTGAACCTGGCCATTGCCCTGCTGCACGAACCCGAACTCATCTTGTTTGACGAACCCACCGTGGGCGTGGACCCGCAGTCGCGCGCCTTCTTGCTGGATGCCGTGCAAACCCTGGCGCGCCAGGGCACGGCGGTGATCTACACCTCGCACTACATGGAAGAGGTCCAGGCCATTGCCGACCGCATCGCCGTGCTGGACCGCGGCCAGGTCCTGTGCCAGGGCACGCTGGACGAGTTGCTGGGCGGCGGCCAGGGCCTCACCGTCGAGGTGGACACCGACGCCCAAGAGCAGGTGCAGGCCTTGCTGGCGCGCCATGGAAGCGTCACCGTCCAAGGCCGCGCCCTGCACGTGGCGCTGCATGACGCAAGCGCCGTGGGCGCGCTGCTGGCGCAGCTCGGCGCACTACCGCTGACCCTGCGCCGCGTGGTCTACGGCCAGAGCGACCTGGAGCAACTCTTCATGTCACTCACCCAACGTTCACTACGGGACTGACCATGTTCTTCGCATTGGCCAAGAAAGAACTACAGGCGCTCTCGCGCGATGTGCACGGCCTGGCCGCCCTGTTCCTGATGCCCATGGTGTTCATCATCGTCATGTCCATGGCCCTCAAGGACGTGTACACCCCCAAGGTGCAAGCGCTGCGCTACGCCGTCGTCAATCAGGACGGCGGTGCGCAAGCCCAGGCGTTGCTGCAGGCCTGGGCCAAGGACCACGGCGCCGCCGTGACCCCCACCCCCAGCGACTGGGAGCGCGCCGTGCGCTCCGGCGCGCTCAAGTACGTGCTGCGCATTGACGCCGGGTTCGCCCAGTCCCTGGACACCCTAGAGGAAGGAGCCGACGCCCAGAAAGTGCACCTGCATGTGGAGCCGGGCCTGGATCAGGGCTTGTTCGAGAGCACGCGCGCAAGCCTGATGATGCAGGTGGCGCGGCTGCGCACGCAAAGCCTGCTGACCCAGCTCAAGCTCGAAGGCGACATGGCCAGCGCCAGCGAAACCCTGTTTTCGCAAACCCTGGTCAGCGCCCAGCGCAATGGCGCGAATGCGCGCCCCACTTCGGTCCAGCAAAGCGTGCCGGGCTGGCTAGTGTTTGGCATGTTCTTTGTGGTGGCAGCGATTGCCGGTCTTTTCGTCGAGGAACGCAACTGCGGCGCACTGGCGCGCCTGCGAAGTCTGGGCACCACACCCGCCACCCTGCTGGCGGCCAAAGTGGCCCCCTACATGCTGGTAAATGGCGTTCAGGCGGCACTGATGATCGCCGTAGGCACCTGGCTCATGCCGCTGCTCGGCGGCGATGGTCTCGTACTGCAAGGCATCGACTGGCTTGCGCTTACCGTGGTCTTGCTCTCCATCAGTGCCGCAGCGGTCAGCCTGGCATTGGCCATCGCCTGTCTGGTGCGCACCCACGCGCAGGCCGCCACGCTGGGCCCGATCCTGAACGTGCTGATGGCCGCATTGGGAGGAATCATGGTGCCGTTGTTTGTCATGCCGGAAGTCATGCAGCACATTGCAGCCTTCTCGCCCATGAACTGGGGCCTGGAATCCTTGCTCGACGTATTCCTGCGCGGCGCCGATGTAAGCGCCGTGATGCCACGCGTGGCTCGTCTGGTCGGTTTTTCTGCGCTGATGCTGACTTGCGCCTATGCCTTGTTTAAACGCTGAATGAACATGCAACACCCCTGGGTGTAGTAGCTACTGCAAGCAAAAGCCCAGGGCGCCTCTTTCTATCCGAACACCTGCGCCCTCTTGTCAGGGCCGCTGCATCAGTTGCCGCAGTGCAACCTTCAGTTCCGGGTGGCGGAATCGGTAACCTGCTTGCAGCGTGCGCTGGGGCTGCACGTGCTGGCTGCCTAGCAGCAACACGGCCATTTCGCCCAGCAGCAGGCGCAGAGCCCAGGCCGGGGCGGGAAGAAATGCCGGACGGTGCAGCGCGGCAGCCAGCGCCTGGGTGAATTCGGCATTGCGCACCGCGCCGGGGGCGCAGGCGTTGTACACGCCCTGGGCCTGCGGGTACTGCAGCAGGTAGTCGAACAGGCCCACCACATCTTCCAGGTGCACCCAGGGCATCCACTGCGTGCCACTGCCCAGTCGTCCACCGAGACCCAGCGAGAAGGGCAGGTGCAAACGCGACAGCATGCCGCCCTGGCGTGCCAGCACCGGGGCGATGCGTACCAGCGCCACGCGCATGCCCGCGTCCTGGGCGCGCAGGGCCGCCGCTTCCCATGCCTGGCACAGGGTGCTGCCAAAGTCAGGCTGGGTGGGCGCCGGGCTGTGCTCGTCCAGCGCTTGCTCCGTCCGGTCGCCATACCAACCGACAGCCGAGGCAGACAGCAGCACCTGCGGTGGGTGTGGCAGCTGGGCCATCCAGCGCACCAATGCCTCCGTCAAATCCACCCGGCTGGCCCACAGCAGGCGTCGACGTGCAGCCGTCCAGGGACGGTCGGCAATGGGTGCGCCAGCCAGGTTGACTACCGCGTCAGGTGCGTCGTGGGCGGCGATGTCGGCCAGGTGCGCCACTCCGCGGGCGCCCGCGCACAACGCGGCCACGCGTGCGGGCGAGCGGCTCCACACCGTTACGCGGTGGCCCTGAGCGCGCCAGTGGGCACACAGCGCACAGCCAATGAGTCCGGTTCCGCCGGTCAGCAAGATGTGCATGGTCAATCCTTGTGCATGTGCCTATCCGTGCGCAACCCCTGCATCAGCGCGTGGCGCGGCGCTTGAGCCAGCGCATCAGCCCACCCAGCACAGGCAGCTTCTCGTACAGTTCTTCGGCCGCGTCCCAGTAGTCGCGGTGCAGCAGGATGCGCCCATCGGGGCCAAACTGCAAATGGGTGGCGCCATGGATGCAGTGCTCCTGCGCCTGGCCGCGAAAGCGGAAGAAAAAGTCCCACACCAGCATGGCGTGCGCGCCGTCCACCAGACGGCGCTGCACCACGAAACGTGGCCCGTCCAGGCGCGCAAACATGTGGATGAACACGGCTCGGATGGCCACCAGGCCGCGTACGTCATTGAACGGGTCCTTGAAGCGCGCCGTGGACGCGTACACGTCGTCGAGCTGTGCCAGCGTTGCAGGGGTGAGCTGCTCGTACCAGTGCACCACCCGTTCCACGGCGGCGGCGTGGTCGTTCAGCGCAGAGGGATCTCGGTTCAGTTCATCGGTGGTCATGGTGCTGCGATGGTAGAAAAGCGTAAAAAGGGACTGGCGCCAGCGGGGCTTTGCTTTGGGAGTCGGATGGCGGGGGTCAGACCGTCAAACGCCGCGTGAGCGCAAAGAACGCCGCGTCCGGCAGCCAGCGCAGCAGCTTCATGCCCAGGGTGAAGCGCCGGGGGAAATGGATCTCGAACGCGCCGCGCGCCCAGCCCTTCAGCAGTGCCTGCGCCGCTGCCTCGCTGCTGATAAGGGCGGGCATGGCAAAGCGGTTCTGTGCAGTGAGCGGCGTCTGCACAAAGCCCGGGTTCACCACCGACACGCCCACACCCAGCGGGCGCAACTCGGTGTACAGCGCCTCGGCCAGGTTGATGAGCGCGGCCTTGGTGGGCCCATACGCCAGGCTATTGGGCAGGCCCCTATAGCCTGCCACGCTGGCCATCAGGCTGATGTGGCCGCGCCGCTCCATAGGCTGGGCCAGCAGGTGCGGCAGCACCGCATGCAGCAGGTGCAGCGCGCCCACGTAGTTGACCTGGTTGTGGCGCAACCAGTCGTCCAGGTCGCCACCCTGGGCGCGGCTGGCGCGGTAGTGCGCGGCGCAAAACACCACGCGGTCCACCGCTCCCTGGGCCCAGATGGCTGCGGCCACGCGGCGCAGGGCCTGCACGTCGGTCACGTCCAGCGGCCATGCCTGGCTGCCGGGGTGGGCTTGTACGAATTCGTCGAGCGCAGCAGCGTCGCGCGCTGACACCAGCACCTGCGCGCCCTGGGCGTGCAAGGCTGCCGCAGTGGCACGCCCGATGCCGCTGGACGCGCCCACCAGCCACACGCGCTGACCCTGCCAGCGGGGCACGGGAGGGTTCAAGGCCATGGCGGTACTCCGGTTGGTGGCAAACGAGTTGCTATGGTTTTCATAGCTTCTTTTGCAGGCTTTACGGGGGCTATCATGGGTTTTTCCTCTTGATGAAGCCGAGCGTGACCTCGCCCAGGTGCACGCCCCACTTGGACATGGCGGCACGGTTAAGCATGACGCGCTCGTCCATCAGGAACATCCAGTCGTCAAACTGCACCTCGATCACGCGCCCCTCCACCGGCAGGGCCAGGGTATAGCCCCAGCGAAAGGCGTTGCCGCTTTGCTGGCCCTGGGCCTGGCCCACCACGTCGTCGGCGCGACCCACAAAGCGGCCATCAGGCAGCGCGGTCAGTCGCCAGATACGGCGCTGGGTGCTACCGTCGGAATAGGTGAAGGCTTCGTCAAGCACGCCCTCGTCACCTTGCCAGCGGCAGTCCATGACCACGGTGAAGCGCTTGACCACCGCGCCACTGCGGTCGGTGAAAAGGCCGTAGGCGTCGAGCGTACCGTTGAAGTAGCTGCGCAGGTCCAGGCGCGGCTGTTCGGCAGCGTACTGCGCCACCTGCGGGCCCGCGCAGCCTGCCAGCAGGCCGGTGCCGACCAGTGCCAGCGAGAAAAGTAGGGTTCTACGGTGCATGGTGACTTCCTTGCGGGTTGCGGATGAAGAAGCGGTGCAGCGCCAGCGCGGCGCCGGCCTTGAGTACGCAGGGCAGCAGGCAGTACACGGCGCTGAGCATGAAAAGGCTATCGGCGTCGCGTGCGCCGGGGGTGTAGCCCAGGGCAGCCAGCAGCGGCAGCGTGACCCCGGCGGCCAGCGCCAGGTTGAGCTTGGCCACCAGGTTCCACCAGCCAAAGTACAGGCCGTGCGCGGTCTCCCCGGCGACCACGTCGCGATCGATGCGGTCGGTACGATGGCTTGGCTGGGCCACCTGCGCCAGCAGGGCCGCCGGAACGGCCAGGTCGCTGCCCAGCGCCGCGCCGCTGGCCGCACACACCAGGGCGTAGAGCGCGGCGTCGCCCGCACCCACGCCCAGCGCGCCGACGAAGGTGGCAATGGACAGGCCCAGGCCCAGCCCCCAGGCGCGCGCCAGCCCAAAGCGCGCCACGGCGCGCAGCCACAGCGGCATGGACAAAGCAGCGCACAGGAAGTACAGGCCCAGGCACGCACCCTGGTGGCTGGCGGGGGCCTGCAGCCGGTCGGCAATGAAGAACAGCACCAGCGTGGCCGGCACGGCGCTGGCAATGCCGCTGAGCGCAAACACCGCCACCAGGCGCACAAAGGCCGGGTTGCGCCAGGGCGCAAACAAATCCGCCGTCTGCGACGGTGCCCCACCGACCCCGGAGGCCACAACAGGCCGAGCGGCAAAGCGCAGCGCCACCACCGCCAGCAGCAGCGCCACGGCCATGAGCGCGCCCAGCGCGCCCACGCCCAACCAGGCCGGCACGGTGGACGCCAGCACCACGCCCACCAGCCCCAGGCCCTCGCGCCAGGCCACAATGGTGCTGCGCTGGCGTGCGTCGCCGCCCAAGGCCGCGCCCCAACTCTGGTGCGCCACCGTGACCACGCTGTAGGCGATGTAGGTGAGCGCCAGGCTCACGCCCGCCCAGGCCAGCGCATGCGCGCGCGCCACCAGCGGGTGGAACAGCGCGGCAAAGGCCAGCGCCAGCACACAGGCCGCCAGCGCCAGGGCGCGCCACAGGGTGGCGGTGCCGGTGCGAGCCCAAGCGTCGCAGGCGCGGCCGATCCAGGGGTCGAGCACGGCATCCAACAGGCGCAAGACCAGCAGCAGCACACCCAGGCGGGCCAGGGGCACGCCCCAGGTGGTGGCGTACCAGTGCGGCATGACCACGTACAGCGGCAACGCGCAAAACGCCAGCGGCAGCCCCAGCAGCCCGTAGCGCAGGCCCTGCGACCAGCCCCACGGCGTGGGGTTGGCCGCTGCGCTGGCCGCCGGGGTGGGGAGCACGGTGGCGCTGGGCATGGCGTTCATCCCCCCGATGTCGGCGTGCGCGCGCTGGCCGCCGGGGCGGTGCAGGCGGCGAGTTCACAGCGCAGCGCGGGCTCCGACGTTTGCGGGCTGAGCCAGATGCCAAAGAACAAGCGTGCCAGCAGCAAGTCGTCCACCGCGCCCAGGGCGCGGCCGTTGTGCCAGAAGCGCGCGCCGCCGCCCGGGGTGTAGGCGCCGGTGAGGCGGTCGCCGCTTTGCACGTCGGGAAACAGGGCCGCCAGCTGCGCCTGCCACTCGGCGGCGCGGCGGGCGTCGAAATCGCTTTGGCGGCGCATCTCGGCGATGGAGCGTTCGGCAATGCGCTCGCCCGAGAGCGCACGGCGGTACTGCAGCTCCAGCACCAGGGGCTGCAGCGCAAAGCGCTCCAGCACAAAGCCCGGTGCGGCCCACAGGCGCGCGTCGTAGATGGGCAGGCCCCAAAAGCGCAGCGTGGTCTGGCCCAGCAATTGGGCCTGGGGCTGGCTGGCGCGCACCTCGGGGGGCAGCGGCGCAGGCGCCTGCGCTCGGGATTGCAAGCAAAACAGGCCACTGGCCCCCGCAATTGCTAGCGATGCAGCTATCTTTTTCATAGCATTCAGTGATGCAGCGTGAACTGCACCACGTCGATGTCGCCACTCAGGAAGGCGGCCTCGCAGTAAGCCAGGTAGAAGTCCCAGATGCGGCAGAAGCGTTCATCGAACCCCTGGGCCAGTACCTCGGCGCGGCGGGCGTGGAAGGCGGCGCGCCACTGGTGCAGGGTGTGGGCGTAGTCGCGGCCAAAGGCCAGTTCGGTGCCCACGCGCAGGCCCGCCGCCTGGGCCTGTTCGCGAAACGCTGCGCCGGATGGCAGGCAGCCGCCAGGGAAGATGTACTGCTGGATGAAGTCGGTGGAACGCACATAGCGGTCAAACAAGTCGTCTCGGATCACGATGCTTTGGATGCAGGCGCGCCCACCGCTCTTGAGCAGGCGGCGCACGGCATGGAAGTACTGCGGCCAGTAGGCCTGGCCCACGGCCTCGACCATCTCGATGGAGCAGATGGCGTCGAAGGGGGCGTCGCTGATGTCGCGGTAGTCCTGCAGGCGCAAATCCGCCGCCAGCCCGGCACCCACGGCCACGCCTTGGCGCTGTAGGCGCGCCTGCCCCCAGGCCAGTTGCTCGGTGGACAGGGTCACGCCCACCACCTGCGCGCCATAGTGCGTGCAAGCCTGCTCGGCCAGCGCACCCCAGCCGCAGCCGATCTCCAGCACGCGGCTGCCAGCCTTCACCCCGACTTGGTCCAGCGCGCGGCGCACCTTGGCGGTTTGCGCCTGGACCATGGGCTGATTGGTATCACCCTGGAACCACGCGCTGGAGTAGTTCATGGTTTCGTCCAGCCAGAGCTTGTAGAAATCGTTGCCCAAGTCATAGTGGGCGTGGATGTTCTTGCGGCTGCCTGCACGGCTGTTGCGCTGCAGCAGGTGGCGCAGGCGGTAGGCCAGCCGCCCCCACCAGTGGCCGTACACCACGGCTTCCAGCGCCTGGCGGTTCGCCCCCAACAGGTGCAGCAGCGCCACCAGATCGGGCGTGCTCCAGTCCCCGGCGATATAGCTTTCGGCCAGGCCGATATCACCGCTTTTAAGCACGGCCCCAAACAGCGCCCAGTTTTGAATCTGCAGCTGCGCGTGTGGCACTTGCGAACCGGCGTGGTCTTCGTGCAGTGCGCCAAAGCGGTGCTGGCTGGCATCGGGCAAGGTCACGGTGAGCACGCCCACTTGCAGGTGCTGCAGCAGCGCGAGCACCTTGCGCGCGGCCAGCGGTACCCCGTGGCCAAAGTTCAGGGAGGCGGTGGTGGTCAAGGCGGTGGTCATGGTGTGGCGTCCTACATCGAAGAAGGGGAACTGGGGGCCTGGCCGCGCGTGGCGGGCTGCGAGGGCGGAACGGGTTTGGAAAAGAAGGGCACGCGCTTGCGCCACAGGCGCCAGGCTTGGGCGTGGATGTGCCACATCACCCCCAGCGTCATGAGCGGGTAGCGCCACAGGGCACGGCGGCGGGCGCCAGCGTCGAGAACCTGCAACTCACCCTGGATGCGGGTGTGGATGAGCAGGCCTTGCGCGTCGTGGTGGTCTACGCGCGCACTCAAGCTGGACACGCCGTTACGCTCCTGGCGGGTGAAACAGAACACGTAGTGGCCTTCGACGCGGCAAAAGGGGCTCACATGGAAGGCCTTGTCCGCCACCACGTTCTGGCCCCAGGCGGGTGCGTCGAGCACATAGCAGTGACGCTCGCCAAAGGTGTTGTTGACCTCGGCCACCACGGCACGCAGAGCGCCACCGGCGGACCTAGCGCGAAAGCAGTACCAGAAACTCACCGGCTTGAAGGTGTAGCCCCACACGCGCGGGTAGGTTTGCAGCCAGATGTCGCCATCCACATCGGCAATGCCGTGCTGGGCCAGCAACGCGAGCAACCAGGGCACCGCCCCGCCCTGCGCGGCATCGTGCCCCAAGCCGTGGTCGCGCTCGAAGAAGCTCAGCAGCGCGCGCTGGTTGGGCTGCAACACGGCGCCATACTGGGGTTGCGGTGCAGGCGGCTGGCCCTGCACGCGCAGCGGCAGCAGCACAAAGTAGTTGGCGTAGGTGAAGCGGTGCGCGCGCGGGCGCACGCGGGCATGGTGCACCTGGCCAAAGCCGATGTGGGGCACAGGAGGCAGGTTCACGCCAGCGCTCCGGCGGGTTGGGCGGTGGCGGTGGGCGCAGGTGCTGCGCTGCCGGGTGCGGACTGCACGGCCGGAGTTGCGGGAGCCCGGCCCAGGTCGCGCAGCAGTTGTTCGGCGGCGCGGCGTCCGGCCTGCAGGCCGTCTTCGTGAAAGCCGTAGCCCATCCAGGCCCCGGCAAAGTAGCGCCCGCGCTGGCCCTGCAGCGCCGCCATCTGCTTTTGGGCCTGCATGGCGGCCAGATCGAACACGGGGTGGGCGTAGGCGATGCGCTGCAACACCTTGTCTTCGGCAATCGGGCGCACCGGGTTCAGGCTCACGATCACGTCGCGCGCAAAGGGCAGCGGCTGCAACTGATTGATCCAGTAGTGCAGGCACACGCGCGCGTCTTCCTGCGCGGTGGAGGGAGCGCGCTCGTAGTTCCACGAGGCCCAGGCGGCGCGCTGGGGCGGCATGACGGCAGTGTCGGTGTGCAGTACGGCTTCGTTGGGCTGGTAGCCGATGGCCCCCAGGGCGGCGCGCTCAGCGGCACTGGCGTCAGCCAGCAGCGCCAGTGCCTGGTCGCTGTGGGTGGCCAGGATGACGCGGTCAAACCAATCGCTGCCGCTGGCGCTGTGCACCGCCACGCCACTACGACCTGCGTGCTGGGCGGCGTGCACGCTGTGCACCGGTGTGGCCAGGCGCACATCGGATACGTCGGCGGCAATGGCCTGCACGTAGCGGCGAGCGCCGCCCTGCACCGTCCACCACTGCGGGCGGTTCAAAATTTGCAGCAGGCCGTGGTTGTGGCAGAAACGCACCATGGTGGCCACCGGAAACTCCAGCATCTGCGCCGTGGGGCAGCTCCAGATGCAGGCCATCATGGGCATGAAATACCACTCCCGAAACGCCCGCCCAAAGCGGTGTTCGTCCAGGAAAGCGCCCAGGGTTTGGTGCATCTGCGCATCGCTGCCACGCTGGGCCAGGGCGGTGGTCAGGGCGTTGAAGCGCACCAAATCGGCCAGCATGCCCCAGAACCGCGGGCTGGCCAAGTTGCGTTTTTGTGCGAACAGGCTGCCCAGGCTGGTGCCGCTCCACACCAGCGGCTGGCCGTCGGCGCGCTGGGCCTGCACGGAAAACGACATGTCGGACTTGGCGCTGGGTACGCCCAACTCGGCCAGCAGCGCAATCAACCCTGGGTATGTGCGCTCGTTGAACACCAGAAAGCCCGTGTCCACACCGTGCGTGGTGGGGCGGCCTTGGGCGTCGGGCAGGGTCACGTCCACGGTATGGGTGTGCCCCCCCAGAGTGGCGGCGGCTTCGAAGAGCGTGATGTCGGCCTGACCCCGCAGGGTGTGGGCGGCGGATAGGCCACTGATGCCGCTACCAATGATCGCTACTTTCACAGGGTTACTCCTCGTCCGTACAATTACCAAAAATTCTTCAATTAGACGTAAATGTATGTTTTGTGACTGATCAGTTCACGAAACGAATTAAAAGACTACAATCGCCGCATGGTTACTGCTTCCACCCCCAAACCATCCTTCAAGGCGCAGATGCTGGCCGCGCGTGAGCAGGCCATCATCGACGCCGTCAACCGCCTGCTGGCCGACAAGGGCTTCGACGCCATGACGGTGGACGAGGTGGCTGGCGCCGTGGGCATCGCCAAGGCCAGCCTGTACAAGCACTTCCCCAGCAAGGAAGACCTGGCCGCCGCCGCCATGGCGCACCTGATGCAGGCCGCGCAAACCATGCTCGACGGTGTGGACACCGCCCTACCCCCGCTGGACAAGCTGCGCGCGGTGGTGGAGTGGACCATGCGCCTCAAGCTCAGCGGCCACATGCCCACGCTGCCCAGCCAGAACTCCACGCTGCGCGCCGCGCTGATGGCGCACAAGGGCTATATGGATGGGCTGATGGACGTGAGCGAGCGCCTGGGCGCCTGGATCGAAGCCGCCCAGGCCGATGCCAGCCTCAACCCCGCCCTGCCCCCCATTGCCGTGCTCTACACCCTGTTCGCCCGTGCCTGCGATCCGGTGTTGGAATTCCTGAAAATGAGCGACGGCTTTGACGACGACACCATCATCGCGCTGGTGATGGGAACGTGTTTTGACGGCTTGCGCTCGCGCTGATGCCCATGCCTCTTTTTGCAACCTGAACCTTGGCGGCAACCACCATGAGCCCTGTGAAACAAATCACCATCATTGGCGCCGGTTTTGGCGCACTCTCCACGGTGCGCGCCATCCGCCAGCGCGACCGCCAAGTGGCTATCACCTTGATTGCACCCAAGGCCGAGATGCACTACCTGCCGGGCATCATCTGGATTCCGTGTGGCCTGCGCAAACGCGAGCAACTGGTGGTGCCGTTGGGGCCGTTTTTCCAGCGCATGAACGTGCGCCATGTAGCCGCCGAGGTCACGGGACTGGAAAACGGCGGGCGACGCGTACTGACCTCCGCTGGCGCCATCGACAACGACGCGCTCGTCATCGCCAGCGGCGGGCGCTTCATCAAAAAGCTGCCCGGGATCGAGCATGCCATCACACCGTGCGAAGGCATTGCAGCCGCAGAGGCGATTCGCGATCGGCTACAGGCCCTGCAAGGCGGCACCATCGCCGTGGGGTTTGCGGGCAACCCCAACGAGCCGACCGCCGTACGCGGCGGCCCGATGTTCGAGTTCCTGTTTGGTATTGACGAGCAGTTGCGCCGCGAGGGTCGGCGTGATCGCTTCCAGCTGGTGTTCTTCAACCCTGCCACCGAACCCGGCAACCGCCTGGGCAGCAAGGCCGTGCAGCATTTGCTGTCCCAGATGCGTGCGCGCGGCATCACCACCTACCTGGGCCACAAAATGCAGCGTTTTGAAGCCAACAAGGTGGTCACCGAAGGTAGCGAGTTCGCGGCCGACTTGATCCTATTCATGCCCGGCATGACGGGCAATGCATGGCTGGACCAGACCGATCTACCGCGTTCGCCCGGCGGATTGGTCCAAGCCGATGCCCAGTGCCGCGTGCCCGGTCGCAGTCGTGTGTACGTGGTGGGCGATTGCGGCAGCTTCCCCGGCCCGGACTGGATGCCCAAGCAGGCCCACCAGGCCGACTTGCAGGCCGCAGCCGCAGCGCGCAACCTGCTGGATGAACTTGCTGGAAGAACCGCCAACTCCACCTTCAAGGTGGAGCTGATGTGCATCATCGACGCCCTCGCCCACGGAGCGCTGGTTTACCGAAGCCCCAACCGGCAAATCATTCTGCCCCCCAGTCGGTTCTGGCACTGGATGAAGCGCGGCTTTGAGGGCTTGTACCTGCGCAAGTACCGCTGAGAAACCTATGACCCATTTCCGCACCCGCGCCGTCCACGCCGGCCAGCCGCCCGATGCCAGCAGCGGCGCACTAGCCACGCCCATCGTCCCCAGCACCGCCTTCGGCTACGGCAGCCTGGAGCGCGGGGCCGCGCTGTTTGCAGGCGAGATCAGTGGCTACCGCTACAGCCGCTTTGCCAACCCCACGGTGGCGGCGCTGGAGGCCAAGATGGCCGACCTGGAAGGCGCCAGTACCGCTGTGGCCTTTGCCAGCGGCACGGCGGCCACGGCCAGCGTGCTGCTGGCGCTGGCGCGCCCCGGTGACGAAGTCGCCTTTCTGGGGCCACTCTACGGGGGCACCGAAAACCTGTTTCGCGACATGGGCCAGCGCTGGGGCATCCGCGTGGTAGACGCCACCGCCTGCGGGCTGCGCGCCGCGCTCACCCCGGCCACGCGCCTGGTGTGGGTGGAGGCGCTTACCAACCCCAGCCTGCAACTGCACGACCTTGCCGAGGTGGCCGCCATCGCCCGCGCACACGGCGCCGTCACCGTGGCCGACAACACCTTCTGCACCCCCTATTTGCTGCGCCCGCTGGAGCACGGTATCGACCTGGTGCTGCACTCCATGACCAAGTACCTGGGCGGCCACGGCGACGCCACCGGCGGCATCGTCGCGGGGTCTGCCGCGCTGGTGGCGGCCGTACGCAAGACCGGGCTGGGGCAAGTAGGCGGCAACCTGGCGCCACACGAGGCCTACATGTTCCTGCGCGGTATCAAGACCCTGCCGCTACGCATGGCCGCACATTGCGAAGGCGCCCACGCCGTAGCGGCGTATCTGGCGCAGCACCCTGCGGTGCGCGCCGTGCACTATCCTGGCCTGCCTACGCACCCGCAGCATGCCCTGGCGCAACGCCTGCTGAATGGCGGTTTTGGCGGCATGGTGACCTTCGAGCTGGCGCGCTGCGAACGCGCCGCTGCCGCCGCCGTGTTGAACCGCCTGCAACTCTTCACCCAGGCAGTGTCGCTGGGCGATGTGGACAGCCTGGCCTGCCACCCGGCCAGCACCACCCACAGCTTTGTCAGTGCCGAGGTACGCGCCCACAACGGCGTGACCGAGGGCCTGATCCGCCTGAGCGTGGGTATCGAGCACCCGGACGATCTGGTGACCGACCTGGCGCAAGCGCTGCAAGGGGTGTAGCGGCTCGCGACGCTTTCAGCGCAGCAAGAATGTGCTTGCGGGTTCCGCGCCGAGGCGCTATGAAATGACCTTGCGTAGCGCGTAACTAGCGCCATCCACCAACGCCACCAGCGCCAACATGGCCAGCAGCACGGTGCTGGTCTCGCCCATCTGGAACAGGCCCATGTGAAACGCCAGCATCTGGCCCAGACCGCCCGCGCCAACCACGCCCAGCACGGTGGCGGCGCGAATGTTGTTTTCCCAGCGGTACAGGGTGTAGCTGATCAGCTGCGGCAGCACCTGCGGCAAGGCGGCGTACAAGAAGATGCGTGCGCCATCCACGCCGCGCAGCCGCAGGGCCTGGGAGGGTTCAGGCGCGGCGTTTTCCAGGCTTTCGGCAAACAATCGCCCCAGTACGCCCGCCGTGTGCACACCCAGCGCCAGCGTCCCCGCAAACGGCCCCAGGCCCACGGCGATGAGCAGCAGTGCCGCCCAGACCAGTTCAGGCACGCTGCGCAGCGCGTTGAGCAGCAGACGCGCCACGGCGCGCGCGCGCGCCGGGTCTTGTGCGTGGGTGCGTGCGCCAGGCAATGCAAGCAGCAGGCCCAGCACGGCTGCGATGAGCGTGCCCAGGGCCGACATGGCCAGTGTCTCCAGCGTGGCCTGGCCCACGCGCGCCAGGAACGCTGGCGTGGTAACCGGGTGCAGCAGCTCGCCCACAAAGCGGCCCATGCGCACCCAGGCATCCCAAGAGGCCCATTGCGCCAGACGCAGGTCCAGCGTGGCAAAGCTGGCCAGCACCAGGAGCAGGATGCCCAGCGTGAGCCAGCAGGCCTTGCAGCGCGCGTTGAATAGCGGCGGCGGCAGCTGGTGCGCAGGCAACGGCTGCGGTGACGGTGTCTGCATCGGTGTTGGTGGGGAATCGCGCATGTGCGTCACGCCAGGTTGCGCCGCAGCGCGGCGCTCATGCGGTCGGCCAGGGCCACCAGCAGCATGAAAACGAGCAGAATGCTGGCGACCTCGGCCCCATTGAACATCTTCATCGAGCCGTCCATAAGCTGGCCCAGGCCGCCCGCACCCACAAAGCCCAGCACCGCGCTGGAGCGGATGGCGCACTCCCATCGGTACACGGTGTAGCTGGTGAGCTCGCCCGCGTTGTGCGGCAGCAGCCCATAGAAGAAGGCCTGCAAGCGCCCTGCACCGTTGCGCAGCAGGCTGGTGGTGGCATGGGTGTCGCCGCTTTCCAGGATATCGGCATACACCTTGCCCAGCATGCCGCTGTAGGTGAGCGCAATAGCCAGCACCCCGGCCGCAGGCCCCAGGCCCACCACGCGCACCCACACCAGCGCCCACACCAGCTCGGGCACGCTACGCAGCACCAGCGCCAGCCAGCGCACGCCCTGGCGCAGCGCTGCGGGCAACGGCGCCATGCGCCCGCGTAAGCTTGATACCGACAGTACGCGCACCGACAGCAGCGCCAGTGGCACGGCCAGCAGCAGCGCCAACGTAAGCCCAGCGGTGGCCATGGCCACGGTGCGCCAGGTTTCACGCAGCAGCAGGTGCAGAAATTCGACGTCGCTGCGCGGTGGGAAAAAGCCCGCTACAAAGTGCCCCGCCGGCGCCAGCGCTTCGCCATCGAGCAGCCAGGGACGGAACTCCGTCCATACCCCCATGGGCCACAGCAGCGCCAGCGCGGCCAGCGTCCAGAAAAGGCGCGTACGCCAAGCAGGGTCACGCTGAGGGACGACGGCGGTGGACGGTGTGGAGGCCGGGTGCAGCACGGGCATGGGCGGGCAAGCGTTGGGTGCGTCAGCGGCAGTTCATGGCCACCGGGGCCGGGGTCGCCGAGGGTGCATCCATCCAGGACGCCGGGGCGGCGGCGGCGGAGAGTTCGTCCAGGTGCTGGGCGTACAGTGCGTGCAGCAGCGCTGGGGTGACTTCGGCTGCGGGTAGGTCAAAAGCCACGGCACCGTCGCGCAGGCCCACGATGCGCGGGAAGTGCGCCAGCGCCATGTCCACCTGATGCAGCGTGGCCACCAGCGTGGCGCCGCGTTCCTGCGCCGTGTGCGTCAGGGTATGCAGTGCCTGGCGCGCGCGTGTGGGGTCGAGGGCCGACAAGGGCTCGTCCACCAGCCACAGACTAGCCTGCGCCACCAGCAGCCGCGCCAGACCCACACGCTGGCGCTCGCCGCCCGAGATGCGGTCCACGCGCTCGAACAGCTTGTCGGCCAAGTCAAACGCGGCCAACGCCTGGTGCGCCAGGGGAATGTCTTGCGGGTAGAACAGGCTGCGCAGGCTGGCCCACAGCGATTCATGCGGCAGCCGCCCCGCCAGTACGGCGGTGACCACGCGCTGGCGCGGCGGCAGCGGCGGCACCTGTGGCGCGAGAAAAAGCGCGCGACGCAGCGCCTGCAACTCGGCGGGGCGGGCTGCCCACGGGTCCACCCCGTTCAGGCGTAGCGTGCCGGCCCCCGACGGACGCACTGGCGGCAACGCACAGGCCAGCACCTGCAGCAGCGTGGTCTTGCCCGCCCCGGAAGGGCCGATCACCGCCAGTTGCTCGCCCGCCTGGACGTGCAGATGCTCCACACGCAGCACGGGGGCGGTGCCTGACGCGGCGGCAGGGTGACGGGCCTGGAGGGAGTCTAGGGCGAACTTCATATGAAAGATATGGCCCTAGCCCCCGTAACACTTGATGTTGTAGCTATCAAAACAGTAGCAAATCATGCGCCAGTTTTACTTCAGCAAACCCGCGCTGCGCGCCGCCTGCTCGATGCCCTGGTAGTTCTCGGCTTTGGTGGGGATGAAGCGCGTGGCGCGCTGCAGGGCCAGGATTTCCTTGCCCTCGGGCGTGCTGGCGTCGAGCTTGAGGAAGGCCTGGGCCAGCTTCTCGCGCTGGGCGGCGGGCATGTCGGCGTGCACGGTCCAGTTGTAGTCGAAGTAGCTGGGCGTGGTGTAGAACACGCGCAGTTTGGTGCTGTCCACCTTGCCCTCGGCCACGAATTTTTCCCACACCGAGATGTTGAGCGCCCCGGCATCGACCTTGCCCGCGGCCACGGCGGCGATGGTGGCGTCGTGCGCGCCCGAGAAGGCCACGCGCTTGAAGTCGCGCTCGGGCTCGATTCTCTCCTGCAGCAGATAGCTGCGCGGCATGAGGTGGCCCGAAGTGCTGGAGGGCGCGCCAAAGCTCACGCTCTTGCCCTTGAGGTCGGCCAGGCTCTGGATGGCAGGGTTGCTGGTGATGAACACCGAGCGAAACGCGGCGTCCTCGGCGCGCTGCACCAGGGGCACTGCCTTGCCGCCGGAGCGGATATTGGCCTGCACAAAGGTGAAGCCCCCGTACCAGGCCAGATCGATCTGCTTGTTGGCCAAACCTTCCACCGCGGCGGCGTAATCCGACACCGGGGTGAACACCACGGGCTGGCCCATCACCTTTTCCAGGTACTTGACCAGCGGCGCGGCCTTGCGTGCCAGCTCGGTGGGCGATTCATCGGGAATAGCCGTCACGCGCAACGTGGTTTGCGCCTGCGCCACCCAACTGGTCAGGGCCAGTGCCATAGCCACGAGCACGCGGGCACCCTGAAATTTTGAAAAATGCATCGTCATCTCCTTACAAAAAAGTAAACCAAATTAGACGGAAATTCAGCGAATCGTGCTCAAAACACCAGCGCCGCCCACTCCGGGTCCAGGGTTCGCACCACAAAGGCCGTCGCGCCGGCTGCGCCGGAACACTCGGGGATCAATCCTTCCAGCGCCAGCGCGCGCTCGTGCAGCGCCATGGAACAAGCCAGAAAGCGCACGCCCAGCTGGGCGGCGTCCTGCATGTGGTCGAGCACGCTGCGCGTGGCGTTGGCGCTGGGGAAAGTGTGCGCGGCCACGCCAGGGGCCAGCAGGCGCACGGCGTCGGCGGCGAAATGGATTTCCACCTCGCAGTCCATGGCAGCAGCCGCACTGGCGTAAACGAAGGGCGCGGCGCACAGCGTGGGCTGCTCGGGTGACACCGACCACAGCAGCAGCGCGAGTTTGCTTTTGTACGTCATGGCTCAATCACCGCGCCGGGCATGGCGGCCAGGATGTGGGCGCGGTAGGCCTGCGCGTCCAGCAAGCGGGGGTGGTCTGTGGCCCAGTCGAGTGCGGTGCCGCGCACCATCCAGCCTTCTCCATAGGGGTCGCGCAGCAGGATGCGCGGGTCGGTCTCGGCCGCTTCGTTGCTGGCGGTGAGCTGCAGGGCCACGGGCGCGTGCAATGCCAGCACGGTCTTGGCGCATTCCACGGTGCCAAAGCCGCGCGTGCACGCCACCTGGGCACCCAGGGGCTTGGGGGTAAAGGCAATCACGGTGCCGGCCAGGAACAGGCCGAAGCTGGTGGCGCCGACCACCACCTCGTCGCCCGCGCGCTGCAGCCACATGTTGTAGTCGGCATCGAACAGAAAGCCGTTTGGGATGCGGCCGCGAAAGATCAGCTCAGACATGGGTGAAAGCGCGGTAGTGAAGCGAGTGCATTGAATGGCGGAAGAGAGCGGGAGTCGAACCCACCAAGGATCGCATGGCGACCCCTCCCGAATTTGAAGTCCGAGCGCCCCACCGGGGTGCGATCTCTTCCATTCATGGCAGCCATGACCGTTCGCCAGCGGCTTGGCGCAGGCAGTGTGCATCGCGCACGCGGCGAGTGTAGCCCACGCGGTCGAAGAATTCGAGGATGTGGATGGCCACCTTGCGCCCACCGCCAATGGCGTCGCGCAGGTCAGCCGCGCGTACCGTTCCTGCACGCGCAGCGATGTCGCCCACGGCGGCAGCCAGCGCGCTCACCGCGGTGGCGCTGAAGTAATGGTCGTGCGCCACCGGGTACACCGCGCCCACGCGCGCCACACGCTTGAGCAGCTCGCGCACGCGGCCTTCGCTCACGCCGCTGGCATTGGCAATGTCGCGCACGCGTGGTGGGTTGCAGGGTGCAGCATCCAGCAGCGGCTGCAAAGTGCGCCACAGGTCGGCATCGCTGGCGCTAAGTTCGGCGCGGTGCGTGGGCAGGTGTAGCCAGCTACCCTGGGCCTGCAGGCGGCCATCGGCTAGCAGTTCGGCCACCAGGCGGTCAAACACCGGTCGCGCCAGCGCCGCCATGGTCAGGCGACGCAGCCGGTCGCGCTCCACACCCACCATGTCGGGCGCGCGCGCATGCTCGGCGGCCGAGGCCTGCAACACGCGTTCGCCCAAGGCCTGCCACTGCGCGGGCGCAAAGCCCACGGCCTGTTCGCCTTCACCCACGCGCACCAGGCCACAGGCCTGCCACAGCGCTTGCGCCTGCGTGGCGTTCAGGTTGCGGTTCAGTGCAAAACGCGCCAGGGCTAGCCCGGCGGGGTGGCGTTCCAGGGCGAGCGCCAGCGCCTGGCGCGGGTCATCGGTCTCCAGTGCGTGCAGGTAGGCCAGGTGTTCGGCAGCGCGCTTGTGGCGCGTGGGCGGGAAGATGTCGAGCACGCGCCCGCCGCCCAGGCTGCGCTGGGCCGAAATGTCGCGCAGGATAAAGCGGTCGCCATGCAACGCGCCGATGCTGCGCTCCAGCAGCAGTTCAGCCAGCATCGTCTCGCCTGGCGCCAGCGCATCGTCTTCGAGCAACGCGATGCGTGCCACCACGTCTTCGGTGCCCAGGTGCAAGTGCGCCTGCGTCCAGTGCGCAAGCTTCGCTTCGCCCGGCAGCAGACGGATACGCGCGTGCAGGCGCTGCACGGGGCTGTGCAGTTCCGGCGCCAGCACCCACATGCCGCGCGCCATGTCGTCCTTGCCAAAGTCGCCCACCAGATTCAGGGCAATGCGCTGGCCGACCTGCCCAAGCTCGCTGGCGCGGTCTTGCGCGTGCAGGCTACGCACGCGGGCCCGCCAGCCAGGTGGCGAGATGCACACGGTATCGCCTACCCGCACAGCCCCGGCAAACGCGGTGCCGGTGACGATGAGGCCGGCCCCGGCCAGGTGAAATGCGCGGTCGATGGCCAAGCGAAAGCCGCCCTCGGCACTGCGCGGGCGCGCCGTTTGCGCTGCGGTTTGTGCTGCGGTTTGTGCTGCGGTTTGTGCTGCGGTTTGTGCTGCCGTTTGCGCCGCGGTTTGCAAGGCGGCAGACAGCTCGGCAACGCCCTGGCCGGTTTTGGCCGACACCGGGAACACGGGGGCTGCAGCCAATGCCGTGGGCGCCAGCAGGCAGGCAATTTCGCGCTGCACGGCGGCCAGCCGCGCGGCATCGACGCTATCGATTTTGGTGAGCGCCACCGCGCCGTGCGCCAGGCCCAGCAAATCGACGATGGCCAGGTGCTCGCGGGTTTGGGGCATGGGGCCATCGTCGGCTGCAATCACCAGCAGCACGTAGTCGATGCCGGTGGCCCCGGCCAGCATGTTGTGCACCAGGCGCTCATGGCCTGGAACATCCACAAAGCCCAGTTGACCATCGTTGCTGTAGGCATAGCCCAGGTCGAGCGTGATGCCGCGCGCTTTCTCTTCTTTCAGGCGGTCGCAGTCCACCCCGGTCAACGCCTTGACCAGCGTGGTCTTGCCGTGGTCGATATGGCCTGCGGTGCCGACGATCATGCGTTGGCCACTTTCAACTCGCCCAACTGGGCAACGAAACGGGCTTCGTCCTGCGCCTGCAAGCAGCGCAGGTCGAGGTGGTACGCATCGTCGCGCACGTAGCCGATGACGGGCGTGGGCAGCGCACGAAACGCCGCCTCCAGCGCCAGCAGGGCCTTGCCCGGTTTTTTGCCGCTGGGGCGCAGCACCAGCGCCGCAGAAGGCAGGCGCTCAATGGGCAAGGCACCACTGCCGATCTGGCTGCTGCACGGCTGCACGCTGACGCTGGCAAGGCCGCCCACGGCCGCCTGCACCGCCGGGGCCAAGCGTTCGGCCAGTGCGGCAATGTCGGCCACGGGCCGGGTCAGCAGGCGCAAGGTGGGCAGGCGTTCGCACAGGCGATCGGGGTCGCGGTAGAGCAGCAGCGTAGCTTCCAGCGCGGCCAGTGTGGTCTTGCCCACGCGCAGGGCGCGCTTGAGCGGGTTCTTCTTGATCTTGGCAATCAGGTCCTTGCGCCCGACGATCAGCCCGGCCTGCGGGCCGCCCAGCAGCTTGTCGCCCGAGAAGGTGACGATGTCGGCCCCGGCGGCCAGGGCCTGCTGGGGCGTGGGCTCGGCGGGCAGCCCCAAGGCGGCAAAGTCGGTCAGCGTGCCGCTGCCCAGGTCGACGACGAAGGGCAGCCCCGCAGCGTGAGCGATGTCAGCAATGGCGTTTTCCTCCACCACCTTGGTAAAGCCCACCACAGCGTAGTTGCTGGTGTGCACTTTCATCAGCAGCGCGGTCTTGGGGCCAACGGCCTCCTGGTAGTCCTTGGCGTGCGTGCGGTTGGTGGTGCCGATTTCGACCAGCTTGACCTGGGCGCGGCGCATTACGTCGGGCACGCGGAAGGCACCGCCGATCTCGACCAGTTCGCCGCGCGACACCACGGCCTCCTTGCCCTGGGCCAGCGCGTTGAGCGTCAGCAGCACGGCAGCTGCGTTGTTGTTGACGATGGTGGCGGCGATGTTCGGGTCGCCGCCCGCCACCAGCTCGGCCAAGAGGCCTGAAACCAGATCGTCGCGGTCGCCGCGCCCGCCATGGGCCAAGTCGTACTCCAGCGCGCAGGGCGCGCGCGCTGCGGCCACCATGGCCTCGATGGCGGCTTCGGCCAACTGCGCGCGGCCCAGGTTGGTGTGCAGCACGGTGCCTGTGAGGTTAAAAACTGCGCGCAACTTGTTGCGCCCTGCCGCATCGGCACGGCGATTGATGGCCGCGTACAAGGCGGCTTCGTCCGGCAGAGGCAGGCCGTGCTGGAAGCCCTCGCGTGCGGCGGCCAACTCGGCGCGCACACAGGCGGTCACCAACTGGCGGCCGTGGGTTTCGATCAGGTCGGGGAGTTGCTGCAGGACGCGGTCAACTGCAGGTAGGCGGCGAATGTCGTTCATGGCTTTCACCCGGACCGGGCAGAAAGTGGAAGAAAAGGGAGGAATTCATGGCAGGGACGTGTGCGGGCAAAAGACTCTCAGCCTCTCAGGAGTTGCCCGGCACAAACAGCAGGTTCGGTCCGCCGCGCGCAAAGCCTGCGTCGTCGAGCAGCATGTCCAGCGCCAGGCTGGCCAGGTCGTCGGCGGTCAGGTCAGCACTGGCGTCCTGGTCGCGGCGCAGCAGCTTGAAATAGGTGTGGCACTCGTCGCAGCTTTCGGCCTGCATCGGGCCCTTGTCGCCTTCGATGCTGTGG
The DNA here is from genome assembly GCA_046348185.1 of Rhodoferax sp. Taxonomy (GTDB): domain Bacteria; phylum Pseudomonadota; class Gammaproteobacteria; order Burkholderiales; family Burkholderiaceae_C; genus Allorhodoferax. The sequence goes on from JAXMER010000013.1 coordinate 1,976,385, forward strand.
TAGCCCACGCGGTCTTCGCCCGCGCCGCAGGCCAGGCAACTGGCGCGGGTCACGTTCCATTGCGTGCCGCACAGGGAACACTGGGCATAGCGCAGGCCGCTCACGTCGGCATGGGCGCCGATCACGCTGCCCAGGGGCAGGCTGCCACAGGTCGGGCAGACGTTGCGCACGTCCAGCGCTGCGTAGGCCTGCACCGGCAGGCTGGTGACGCGCTGCACCCAAACCACCTGCAGTGCTGCAGCCACCAGGGGAAAGAATCGTGTGTCGGGGCCCGAAAAATCGGTGTCGAGAATGCGTGCGGCCATGGCTTCGAGCTGCTCGGCAGGCCGTGCGCGCAACTCCGCCAACAGGCTTGCCGTGGCGGCGTTGGCCGTAGGTTCCAGGGCATCAAGCAGATGGTACAAGGTACCGTGCCAGGCTGCGTCGTGCGACAGGGACTGTGCGGCCAACGGGGGCATGCCGTGCGTGCGGGCCTGATCCAGGCTGGCAGCGTCGGGCAGCATAGGGGGCGGCAGTTGCTGCAAGGCGGCATGCTGCGCGCGCGCCAGTGCAGCCATGAACTGCAGAAAGTCGCCCAGCGCATGGCCTTGTGCCAGTTGCTCCAGGCGCTGCGCGCGCTGGCTGAAATGGGTGGCCGGGCTGGGCAGGATCAGCGTGGGAGGCTGGCTGGTGCTGGAGGCAATTGGGATGGTGGCTTGCATGGTGCGAAGGAAAAGACGGCCGCAGCGCCACCGGGCAGCACTGCGGCCAGTGCGGGCTATTTGCCGGAGACCTCACGGTACCACGCGCGGTGGTGCTGTTTGGCCCAGGCGCGGGTGACGGTGCCGTACCACATGGCGCGGATCGTCCCCTTGACCCAGATGGCGGCGTACACGTGCACCATGATGAGTGCAATCATCAAGGCGGCCACGGCGGCATGCACCACCACGGCCAGGCGCACCACGTTGACGTCAAAGCCGAAGTACGCACGCCAGATCAGCACGCCCGACACCGTGAGCAGCAGCATGCACAGGGCGGCACCCCAGAACATGGCTTTCTGGCCGCCGTTGTACTTGCCCTGTTCGGGCATGTTGTGGTCGTTGCCGTTGACCATTTCGCCCGCGCGGGCCAGCCATTCCTTGTCGGCCGCCGTCATCTTGTTCAGATGCCGAAAGCGCAGGAACAGCCCCAGGAAGGACAGCGCCATCAGCACCCCGATGAAGGGGTGCAGGATGCGTGCCCAGACCGCGCCGCCAAACAGTTGCGTCAGCGGGAAGAACGCCGGGTGGAAGAAGGCCAGGCCGGACAGGGCCAGCAGGATGAAGCTGATGCCCACCACCCAGTGGTTGGCCCGCTCCGACGCGTTGTAGCGCTGCAGGTCTTTGGGGTCACGGATCATTTGGCGGCCTCCTGGTCTTCGCGTTCAATCTCGTCCTCGATCTCTTTCGAGACCTCGTTCGGGCCCTTGGTGACGTAGTGGAACAGGCTGCCCAGCGCCACTCCGGCCAGTGCCAGCGTGGCCAGGGGCTTGGTGGCCCCTTTCCACAGCGACACCATGGGGCTGATGCCGGGGTTCTCTGGCAGGTTGGCGTACAGCTTGGGCTGGTCGGCATGGTGCAGCACGTACATGACGTGCGTACCGCCGACGCCTTGGGGGTCGTACAGGCCCGCCTTGTCGAAGCCGCGTTCCTTGAGGTCTGCGATGCGCTTGTCGGCGTAGTCCTTCATGTCCTCCTTGGCGCCGAACTGGATCGCGCCCGTCGGGCAGGCCTTGGCGCAGGCCGGGGCCTGGTTCACGGCCACGCGGTCCGAGCACATGGTGCACTTGTAGGCCTTGCTGTCCTTTTCGGAAATGCGCGGCACGTCGAACGGGCAGGCCGTCACGCAGTAGCCGCAGCCAATGCAGTTTTCCTGGTGGAAATCCACAATGCCGTTGCTGTACTGGATGATGGCGCCCGGCGCCGGGCAGGCCTTCAGGCAGGCGGGCTCAGCGCAGTGCAGGCAGCCGTCCTTGCGGATCAGCCATTCGAGCTTGCCGTTTTGCTCGGTCTCGGTAAAGCGCATCACGGTCCACGCATCGGCCGAAAGATCGACCGGGTTGTCGTAGATGCCCACGCAGTTGCCCACGTCGCCGCGGATGTCGTTCCATTCGATGCAGGCCGCCGTGCAGGCCTTGCAGCCGATACAGGCGGACACGTCGATGAGCTTGGCGATCTCGACCGTTTCCCGCGCCTGGGTGGACGGGGTCGTGGTGGCGGAGCGCTGTTTGATGTCTAGCGATTGCAATGGCATGGCAGCTCTCCCTCACACTTTCTCGATGTTGACCAGGAACGCCTTGTATTCGGGCGTATGGGTGTTGGCATCGCCCACAGCGGGGGTCAGGGTGTTGGTCAGGAAGCCCGGTTTCGTCCGGCCGGTAAAGCCGGAGTTGAGCGGAACCCCGATGGTGTGCACCTTGCGCCCATCCACATCGAGCGCCTTGATGCGCTTGGTCACCACGGCCACGGCCTTGATGTAGCCCCGGTTGGAGCGCACCTTGACCTTGTCGCCCGCCTGGATGCCTTTCTCCTTGGCCAGCTCCTCGCCGATTTCCACAAAGTGTTCGGGCTGCAGGATCGCGTTGATCTTGCTGTGCTGCGTCCAGAAGTGGAAATGCTCGGTCAGGCGGTAGGTAGTGGCCACGTAGGGGAAGTCCTTGGGCGTGCCGAACACCTCCAGGTCACCCTTGAAGATGCGCGAGACCGGATTGCTCTTGGCCTTGGCATTCTGCGGATGCATGGGGTTGGTATCTAGCGGCGACTCGAAGGGCTCGTAGTGCTCGGGCAGCGGTCCGTCTACCACCATGTCGCGGGCAAACAGGCGTGCCACGCCTTCCGGGTTCATGATGAAGGGCATGACCCCTTCTTCCGGCTTGGCGTCCGGGCGCATGTCGGGCACGTCGTTGCCGCCCCATTTGTCGCCCAGCCACTTGATCACCGTACGCGATGCATCCCACGGCTTGCCTGCAGGGTCGCAGGAGGCGCGGTTGTAGATGATGCGGCGGTTCACCGGCCACGAGAAGCCCCAGTTCAGCGTCTGGCCCAGGCCCGAGGGGTCGCTGCTGTCGCGCCGTGCGGTCAGGTTGCCCGCCTGCGACCAGCAGCCGCTGTAGATCCAGTTGCCGCAGGCGGTGCTGCCGTCGTCGCGCAGGAAGCCAAAGCTGGCCAGTTGCTCGCCGCCCTTGACCTGGATCTTGGTGGCGTCCTTGGGGTCGGCCAAGTCGGTCAGTGCCTTGCCCGAGATTTCCATCAGCAACTCTTCAGGCGAAGGTTCGGCTGGCATGCGGTAGGGCCAGGACAGCTTGAGCACCGGATCGGGGAAGGCGCCGCCGTCCTTGGCGTACATGGCCTTGAGGGTCAGGTACAGGTGCGCCATGATGTCGGCATCGCTCTTGGACTCGCCCGGGCCTTCCACGGCCTTCCAGTGCCAGCGCACCACGCGACCGGAGTTGGTGCAGGTGCCGGCTTCTTCGGCAAAGAAGGCCACAGGCAGGCGGAACACTTCGGTCTGGATGGCTGCCGGGTCGGCCGGGTTGACCTCGCCGTGGTTTTTCCAAAACTCCGAGGTTTCCGTCACCAGCGGATCCATGATGACCAGGTACTTGAGCTTGGCCAGCGCGTCGCCCACCTTCTTCTTGTTGGCCACCGAGGCCAGCGGGTTGAAGCCCTGGCAGACAAAGCCGGTCATCTTGCCCTGGTACATGCGGTCAAACATGGCCAGCACGTCGTAGGACACGTCCTTCTTGGGCAGCCAGTCGTAACAGAAGTCGTTCTCCGCCGTGGCTTCCTTTCCGTAGAAGGACTTCATCAGGCTGGTCCACCACTTGGGGAAGTTCTGCGGGAAGTTCATCTGGTTGGGGCGCAGCGCCTTGGGCGTGCGTTTTTCCAGATAGGTCTTGCGGTCCAGATCCGAGTCCAGGGGCGCGCCCAGGTAGCCCGGCAGTGTGTCCGAGTACAGGCACATGTCGGTAATGCCCTGCACGTTGGAGTGCCCGCGCAGTGCGTTGATGCCGCCCCCGGCCATGCCCATATTGCCCAGCAATTGCTGGATGATGGCCATGCTGCGGATGTTCTGCGTGCCCACGGAGTGCTCCGTCCAGCCCAGCGCATACAGGTTGGTCATGGTCTTGTTGGGCGCCGCCGTTTCGGCGATGTACGCACAGACCTGGAGGAAGGCTTCCTTGGGTGTACCCGTGACCTTGGACACCACGTCCGGCGTGTAGCGGGCGTAGTGCTTCTTCATGATCTGGACAACGCAGTGCGGATCTTGCAAGGTTTCATCCACCTTGGCAAAGCCGTCCTTGTCCAACTGGTACTTCCACGATTCCTTGTCGTAGCTGCGCTTCTCGGCGTTGTAGCCGGAGAACAAGCCGTCTTCCAGCGCAAAGCGCTCGTCGATCAGGAAACTGGCGTTGGTGTAATGCTTGACGTAGTCGTGGTGGATCTTGTCGTTGGTCAGCAAGTAGTTGATGACGCCGCTGAGGAACGCGATGTCAGACCCCGGACGGATCGGCGCATAGTAGTCCGCCACCGACGCGGTGCGGTTAAAGCGCGGGTCGACCACGACCAGCTTGGCCTTGCGCTGTTTCTTCGCCTCGATCACCCACTTGAAGCCGCACGGATGCGCTTCGGCGGGGTTACCACCCATGACAAAAACCAAATCGGCATTCTTGATGTCCACCCAATGGTTGGTCATCGCGCCACGCCCAAAACTCGGAGCCAAACTGGCCACCGTGGGGGCGTGTCAAATACGTGCCTGGGTGTCGAATGCGACGGCGCCTAAACTGCGCAGAACCTTGTGGGTGAGGTACCCGGACTCATTGTTGGCCGACGAACTGGCCAGAAAGCCCATCGTGTTCCAGCGGTTGACCGTCACACCGGCCGCGTTCTTGGCGATGAAATTCGCGTCGCGGTCGGCTTTCATGTGCCGGGCGATGCGCTCGAAGGCGTCATGCCAGGAAATGCGCTTCCACTCGTTGCTGCCGGGTTCGCGCACTTCGGGGAACTTCAGGCGCGTGGGGCTGTTGACCATGTCCATCAGGCCAGCACCCTTGGGGCACAGGCTGCCACGGTTGACCGGATCGTCCGGGTCGCCCTCGATGTGGATGATGCGACCCTTTACATTCTTGGACTTGTCGCCCACCGAATACACCAGGACGCCACAGGACACGGAGCAGTACGGGCAATTGTTGCGCGTTTCCGTGGCCCGCGCGAGCTTGAACTCGCGCACTTCCGCCATAGCCGCCGTGGGGGAAAAGCCGAGCATGGCAATGCTCGAACCCACAAGGCTGGCGGAGCCGATCTTAAAGAACTGCCGCCTGTTGATATCCATGGATCTCCTCTTTCTTCATGAAAACTGGATGACGAACCATGAACGAAATAGCAACATCCATGCCATGGTTAATCATCATGGAGTGGTCCACTACCAAGACGGCAGTAACTTTTAGCTGATCGTATGTCTGCGACAAATTGTCCCAATCCCAGACCCGCAATTGCGACAATTTGTCGCACCGCGAATCACTGAAATCCCTGCTGGCACAACTACGTGCAAACGTGATAATCGACGCGCACGCCACAGCCGCACGTTGCGGCGACGCCAACCCACCACCATGTCTGACGCTCCACTCTCTGACGATTTTTCCCACTGGCAGCTGTTTTCTGTCCTGGTGGTGGACGACGAAGAAGGCATGCGCCGCTTCATCGAACGCTCACTCACCGGCCGCTGCGCCCACGTGGCCAGCGCGGGCAGCGTGGAAGATGCCGAAACACTGATGGCGCAGCAGTATTTCGATCTGGTCATTCTGGACATTGCGCTGCCCGGTAAATCCGGGGTGGAATGGTTACACCTGCTGCGCGAGCGTGGGTTTTCGGGCGACGTGGTGCTCATCACCGCCTATGCCGACCTGGAAACCGCCATCAATGCGCTGCGCGCGGGCGTGTCCGACTTCTTGCTCAAACCCTTTTCGGTGGCGCAGATGCTCAACGCCGTGAAGCGCTGCTTTGAGCGCTCGCGCCTGTCGCGCGAGAACTTTGTTTTGCGTCGCGAAATGAGCGGCCTCACGGCGGGAGAAGATAGGCTGGTGGGTCGTTCAGCGGCCACGCAAGAGTTGTGCACATTGGTGCAGCGCATTGCGCCCACGCCGTCGACCGTGCTTATCCAGGGCGAATCGGGCACCGGCAAGGAAGTGGTGGCGCGCTTGCTGCACCGTTTGAGCAGCCGCGCAGCGGGGCCGTTTGTACCCGTCAATTGCGCAGCGATATCGCCCGAGCTGATCGAGAGCGAACTCTTTGGCCATGTCAAAGGTGCCTACACCGGCGCCAGGGCCCAGCGCGAAGGGCTGTTCTTTTATGCGCGCGGTGGCACCTTGTTCCTGGACGAAATCTCCGAGCTGCCGATGGCCATGCAGGCCAAGCTGCTGCGCGTGCTGGAAGAGCGCCGCGTGCGCCCCATCGGTACCGAGAGTGAGCTGCCAGTGGACGTGCGCATCGTCGCCGCCACCAACCGCGACCTCGCCACCGAGGTGGCCGAAAAGCGCTTCCGCCAGGACTTGTACTACCGCTTGCAGGTAGTGGAGCTGCACCTCAAGCCCCTGCGCGAGCGCCGCGACGACATCCCCGATCTCACCGCCCACCTGCTGCAGCAGCTCACACGCCAGCTGGGCGTGCCCTGCATCGAACCCGACGCCGAACTGCTGCGCCTGCTGCAGGCGCACGACTGGCCGGGCAACGTGCGCGAGCTGCGCAACTACCTGGAGCGCTCGCTCATCCTGGGCACCTTCCGCTGGGACGGCTCGCCCACGGCGCACGCGCTGTCGGCCAGCACCCCGGACGACGACTCGCTCGAAGCCATGGAGCGCCAGCACGTGCTGGCGGTACTGGCAGCGGCGCGTGGCAACAAATCCGAAGCCGCACGGCGCCTAGGCATTTCGCGCAAGACGCTGGAGCGGCGCTGCGCCGAGTGGCAGGTGTGAGCCTGGCCCAGCGCTTGTGGCGCGCCCATTCCATCCGCACCAAGCTGCTGGCGCTGGCCTTGCTGCCGCTGTTTGCGGTGCTGCCGGTGTCGATGGCGGTGCTGGTCTATTTTGGCGGTAACTCCTACGACCGGCTGCTCAACGTCAAGGTGCAAAGCGACCTGGCCGTGGCGCACAGCTACTTCGAGCGCGTCAAGGAAGTCCTGGGGCGCGGGCTAGAAGCCTTGGCCAATTCGGCACAGCTCGAACGCAACTACATCCGGCACGGACAAGGAGATGGCGCAGGGCTGGCCCAACTGCTAGTCCACGCCCAGCGCGACCTGGGACTGGATTTTCTGCTGCTGTACGACGCAGGCGGCCAGCTGGTGGCCAGCAGCAGCATGCGCGCACCGCGCGCCCTGCTGGACTGGAAGGTCACCCGCGAGGCCCGAAGCGGCAAAGCGGCTACCGCCATCGACATTTTTTCGGCCGAACAGCTGGCGCAGTTCGATACCGCACTGGCCGAACGTGCGCTGACGCCTTTCATCGTCACCGAAAACGCCACCCCCACCGCGCGCGCAGCCGAGTCGCGCGGCATGGTGATCCACGCCGCGGCGCCCTTGCGCGATGCCAATGGCGCCGTGCGTGCGGTGGTGGTCGGCGGTTCGCTACTCAACAAGAACCTGGGCTTCGTCGATGGCCTCAACGAAATCGTCTATCCCGAAGGTGCCCTGCCCTTTGGCAGCCAGGGCACGGCCACGTTGTTCCTGGACGACGTGCGGGTGGCCACCAACGTGCGCCTGTTTGAAGGTGCACGCGCCATCGGCACGCGTGTGTCGCAGGCCGTACGCCGGGCCGTGCTAGGCGAGGGCCGCACCTGGCTGGACAGTGCATTTGTGGTGAATGACTGGTACGTGTCGGCCTACGAGCCGGTTCTGGACGGCGACGGTCAGCGTGTGGGTATGCTGTATGTGGGCTATCTGGAAAAACCGTTTCGCCGCGTGAAGCAGACCACGTTGGCCATCATCATCGGTGTCTTTCTGCTGGCCATGGGTGGGGCCACGCTGATCACGCTGCACTGGGCGCGCGGCATCTTCAAGCCCGTTGAGCGCATGCACGGCACCATGAGCGCGGCTGAAGGCGGCGACGACCACGCGCGCGTGGGCACCGTGCCCCAAGGCGACGAAATTGGTGAACTCGCAGCCCACCTGGACCGCCTGCTGGACCAGTTGCAAGCGCAAAAACTGGCGCTGCGCCAGTGGGGCGAAGAACTGGACCAACGTGTGGCGGAGCGCACGCGTGAACTGGCCCAGGCACTGGACGAGCTGCGCACCACGCAGCGCCAGCTGGTCACGTCGGAAAAACTCGCCGCCGTGGGCCAGCTCACCGCCGGGGTGGCGCACGAAATCAACAACCCCATCGCCGTCATCCAGGGCAACATCGAGGTGCTGGCCGACATCCTGGGCACGCACGCCGACCCGGTGCGCGAGGAAATCCGCCTCATCCGAGGCCAGGTGCACCGCATCCGTCTCATCGTTACCAAGCTGCTGCAGTTTGCGCGCCCGACCGAATTTGCCGGCTACCTGCAGCGTGTAGACGCGAGCCAGCTGGTGCAGGACAGCCTGGTGCTGGTAGGCCACCAGATGAAGAAGGCCAACGTGGCGGTGGTGGAAGACTTCCGCGCCACGCAGTCGCTCACCATCAACCCCAGCGAGCTGCAGCAGGTGCTCATCAACCTCATGGTCAACGCCATGCAGGCCATGCCCGGCGGCGGCACCCTCACCCTGTCCACCCATGACTGGGTGCAAGACGGCACCACCGTGGGCGTGCGCATCGACGTGGCTGACAGCGGCACGGGCATTGCGCCCGAGGTGCTGGCGCACATCTTCAACCCCTTCTTCACCACCAAGAAAGCAGAAGGCACCGGCCTTGGCCTGTGGGTGAGCTTAGGCCTGATGGAGCGCTACGGCGGACGCATCAGCGCCGAGAGCGCGCCAGGAGCCGGAGCCACGTTCACGATTTGGCTGCTGCGCGAGCCGCGCATGCAGGATGCTGGTGCTGCCGAATCGGCGGAGTTGGTTTGAATGGCCGTCAAATTGCCACGCGTATGCATCATCAGCCCTGCTACGGCTGCGGCCAACAACGGCAATTGGCACACCGCCGCGCGTTGGGCGCAGATGCTGCAGGACGACTATGCAGTGCGCATCGCCCAGGACTGGGATGGCACACCCGCGCATGCCCTGCTGGCGCTACACGCACGCCGCTCGGCACCAGCGATTGCGCGCTGGGCACAGGCCCACGGTGCCACCCACGACGCGCCTGGGTTGGCTGTGGTACTCACCGGCACAGACCTGTACCGCGACATCCAGACCGACGCGCACGCACAGGCGTCACTGCGCCTGGCACGTGCTTTGGTCGTGCTGCAAGAGTGCGGCCCTGAGGCCTTGCCGCACAGCATGCGCAGCAAGGCGCGCGTTATCTTTCAGTCCAGCACTTCCCACGCCCCACTGCCCAAGCCCCCCAGCCCGCTGCGGGTGGTCATGGTGGGCCACCTGCGAGAAGAGAAAGCACCCCAGACCTTGTGGCAAGCCGCGCGACTGCTGCGCGGACACGAGGGTATCCGCATCGAGCATATTGGCGATGCCCTGGACCCTGCGCTAGCCGAGCAGGCCCACGCCTGCATGGCGCAGTGTGCCCACTACCACTGGCGCGGTGGCCAGCCCCATGAAGCGACCCTGGGGGCCATTGCTCAAGCCCATGTGCTGGTGCACACCAGCCGCATGGAGGGTGGAGCCCACGCCATTCTGGAGGCGGTTTGCAGCGGTACGCCGGTGTTGGCCTCGCGCATCCCCGGCAATGTGGGCATGCTGGGGCAAGACTACGACGGCTATTTCGCGTTGGGCGATGCTGCTGGTCTGGCGCAATTGCTGCTGCGCTGCCGCGACGGATGTGCTCAACACCAAGGGCTGTATGCGCAGATCCAGCGCCAATGTGTCCAACGTGCACCCCTGTTTGCGCCCGCAACCGAGGCCGCCGCGGTGCTGGCGCTGGTGCGAAGCTTGTGCACGCCTGCTAACCCCAGCGCTTGATCATAATAGGCCTTAGCCCCCGTAAAATATGATGCTATTGCTATGCTTTGTATAGCACGGCGATCATCGAACACATCCAAATTCATGCCACGGCCACATCGCACTGAACCAGTGACTTGGTACCAAGGGATGGCGAGAAGCCACTTAAAATGAATCTGGTCCTTCGGTCGAAGGCCAGCACATCCCTCTTCATTCCTTCAAGGCCCTCACCAATGTCCAAATTGCTCGACTACCTGAACTTCCTCGATAGTGACGCAACCGCATGTGCTGCACATAACGCTAATCCAACGGCATCAATGACGCAGTTTGGCCTGAGCGCTGTCGAGCAACAGACCTTGATGTCGGGGGACCAGAACGCCATAGCCACTTTGGCTGGTATTGATCCCGGCGAACTCCCCTTGCCTAACGTGTCTAATATTGACGAGACCTATTAACTTTTGAGCAAGTCATAGGTAGCTTCGGTGATGTTGCGCGGCTACGTCCTTCGGGTGTTCGCGTGCTTCTTTATTGGCATGTTTTGCCTATTTGACGCGATTGCAGAAGAGCAGGCGGAATTCGATGTATTGATGGGTGAACTGCACCAAAAGATTAGTTCATCGCCGAGAGATGCTGACTCTATTCTTGAAAAACTGAAAGCGCTGCAAACAACATTCACTCCAGATCAGAACGAAAGATACCAATTAGCCTACGCAGCCTCCCTAGCCGAAAAGGGGCAGCATGAAAAACGCGTTGTCTCCGTAGAGGAATTTATTGGTCAGGTAAAAACCCCCAGTCGACGCGCTCGTTTCCTCTACGAACTAATAGCCGGGAATGCAGCGTTGGGCCGGTACGAAAGCGCCTTGCGTGCGATGAACGAAGCAATTCTTTTATTGCCGGCCATCGAAAAGACCTCACAAAAAATTGCAGCCCTACAGAGCGCAGCCTCGCTGTTGGAGTCCTTGCATGCATACGATGACGCGCTGGCTCTAGCAGAGCGAATCTATGTACTGCGTGAAGACACTAATGGGATAGTTGCAGCGTGCATTGGCCTAGCCGACAAAATCGAACTGAACTTTATGCGCGGAGACCGTGCAACGGCCCGATCATTGGTACCTGACGCGATCCAAGCCTGTGAAACCAACAAGAACCAACTGGTTACGCTGATCGTTAAAACCCTCACCGCTATCGATCTGATCGACTCACAGCAATACGCCAGCGGCATCACCGCAGGTCTACCCTTGTTGCAGGAGTTTTCCACGCTTAGCCAGGGTTCGGACTATGTTCCCCAGCTCCAAGAAGCCATTGCCCGCGCCTACCTCAAGACCGGCAACCTAGAACGCGCGAATCACTTCGGCCTGCTGGCATTTGATCGTGCCCAGGCAGGGCGCGTTCTGCTGCTGCAAGAGAAGACCAGCGAAACCATGGCCGCCATCAAGCGCGCACAAGGTCAGTTGGCAGCCGCCATTGGCTACTACGACACCAATCTGGCGCTCAAAAAGAAGGTGCTGGACGACCAGGTGCAAAAGAACCTGGCCTACCAGCGCGTCAAGTTCGATACCCAGGACAAGGCCAACCGACTGGCCCTGCTGGAGCAGAAAAACCAGAACCTGCGCATGGAGAAAACCCTGCAGGAGCGCCAATACGAAAACCTGATCCTGCTGATGACCTTGGGCCTGGTGATGCTGGTTATCCTGGGGGCCTGGCTGATCCGAGCGTTGGGGCGAATGGACACCTTCCGCCGTTCCGCCCAGGTAGATGCGCTCACGCAGGTCAGCAACCGGGCGCACTTTGTGGCCAGCGCACAGCAAGTCTTTCGCGACCATCGGCAAACCGTTAGCCTGGTAATTTTTGATCTGGACTTTTTCAAGCACATCAACGACAGCTTTGGTCATGCCACTGGGGACTGGGTGCTTCGCGCGGTGTGCGTGACCATTCAATCGCATTTACGCAAGACCGATTTGTTTGGGCGCCTAGGTGGTGAAGAGTTCGCCCTGTGCCTGACAGGCTTCACCCCCGATGAGGTGCTGCAGCTGGCAGAGCGCTGCCGTGTGGCCGTCCTGTCCATCGACACCCAGCCCAGCGGCTACGAGTTCACCATCACATCAAGCTTCGGCATTGCCACGCGCACTGCGAACGACCGAACCAGTTACGAAGATCTATTGATCGCCGCGGACAAGGCGCTGTACGTGTCCAAAAACAATGGCCGCAACCGCGTGTCGGTATACCGCCCGCCGGCTACCAACACCTCGACCGAACCGGCAACCGCACTCCATTGAATGCCCTGAGCTCGCAAAGAACATGATGACACCCCGACAGAAAGGCAAACTCATCTGCGTCGGCACCGGCATGCGCATGGCCGGCCAGATCACGCCGCTGGCGCAAAGCTATATCGAAACAGCCGACGTGGTGGTCTCCGCCGTGCCCAACATCTTCACCCGCAACTGGATCCAAGGCATTGCCAAGGACTTCATCTGCGTGCTGGGCTACTACGAGGAATGCGAGGTCGAGGGCAAGAACCGGCGCGATACCTATCGACGCATGGCCGACACCATCCTGGAGCAGGTGCGTGTCGGCAAGACGGTATGTGCCGCCTTCTATGGCCACCCTGGCATCTTTGCCTGCATCGGGCATATGGCTATCAAAGACGCTCGCGCCGAAGGCTATCGCGCGGAGATGCTGCCCGGTATCTCGGCTCTGGATTGCCTGGTGGCCGACCTGGGGATGGACCCTGGCCGCATTGGCATGCAATCCATGGAAACCACGCAGTTCATGATCTACCAGCGCCGCATCGACCCCACGGCCATGCTGGTGCTGTGGCAGCCGTTTTTGGCGGGTGAGCTGAGCCTGAAGCGTTTCGAGACCACGGCAGCACGGGTGCAGGTGTTGGTGGACAAGCTGGCACGCGACTACCCGCTGGACCACGAAGTGATCCTCTACGAAGCTGCCACCAACCCGCTGGAGGCAACCCGCATCGACCGCCTGTCCTTGCGCGACCTGCCCCATGCAGCCATGGTGGGCGCCACCACCCTGGTCATCCCCCCGGCGCGCGCCCTGGAGCGCGATCAGGCCATCGTGGACGAGCTCAACGCACTGCCGGAGTTGCCCCTACCGCAAGACGTGGATTCGTAGCGACCAAATGCTCCTCGCAACTGAAGCCCTTGCGCTGAGTCAAGGCTAGAGACCGGTTGCAGCTTAAACTGGTCGTATTGACCAGCAAGACAGGAAGTGGGCGTGCTTGAAGTACGCGCTGGGTGTCTTTTGGGGAGATGATTCCATTGTCAAATCTCGACCAGCTTGGTACGCAGTCAGCGGGCCAAGTCAGTGCACAGCCTGCACGCGCCATCTTCGAAGCCCGGGGTTTGACCAAGGTCTACCAGATGGGTGAGGTACAGGTGCAGGCCCTGCGCGGCGTGGATCTGGATTTGTATGAGGGCGAATTTGTTGTCTTGCTCGGCCCGTCGGGCAGCGGCAAGTCTACGCTGCTCAATATCCTGGGTGGGCTGGATACCCCTACCAGCGGCAGCGTGCGTTATGCCGACCATGACTTGAGCCTGCATGACGATGCGCTGATGACGCAGTACCGGCGCTCGCACGTCGGCTTTGTGTTCCAGTTCTACAACCTGATTCCCAGCCTGACGGCCCGCGAGAACGTGGCCTTGGTGACCGAGATCGCCGAGAACCCGATGACGCCGGAAGAGGCGCTGGCACGCGTGGGGTTAGCCGAACGCATGGACCATTTTCCGGCACAGATGTCCGGTGGCGAGCAGCAGCGTGTGGCGATTGCACGGGCGGTGGCCAAGCGCCCCCAGGTCCTGCTGTGTGACGAACCCACCGGCGCGCTGGACGCGCAGACCGGCGTGCTGGTGCTGGACGTGATTGCACGCGTCAACCAGGAGCTGGGCACCACCACGGTGGTCATCACCCACAACGCGGTGATTGCGGCCATGGCAGACCGGGTGTTGCACTTTGGCGATGGCCTGGTGGTGCGTTCCGAGCGCAATCCCAATAAGAAGGCTGCCACGGAGCTGAGCTGGTGAAGGCGCTGAACCGCAAGCTGCTGCGCGACCTGTGGCAAATGAAGAGCCAGGCGCTGGCAATTGCGCTGGTGGTAATGTGCGGCGTAGGCACCTACATCATGTTCCTGGCTACGCTGGGCGCGCTGCGCACCACACAGGACACCTACTACCGCGACTATCGCTTTGCCGAGGTATTTGCCAGCCTCAAGCGCGCGCCGCAGGCGCTGCAGCTGCGTCTGCAGGACCTACCTGGTGTGGACCAGGTGGAGACGCGGGTGCTGGCCCAGGTGCGGCTGGATATGCCCAACTTTTCCGAGCCGGTCTCGGCCCTGATGGTGTCGGCCTCGGATCATGGCCGCCACGGGCTCAATGCGCTACACCTGCGAACCGGCCGCCTGCCGCTGGCCGGGCGTGCCGACGAGGTGGTGGTCAGTGCCTCGTTTGCGCAGGCACACGGTTTGCAGCTGGGAGATCGCTTCCACGCCATCCTCAACGGGCGGCGCCAGGCTTTGACCCTGGTTGGTACTGCACTGTCGCCGGAGTTCATCCAGCAGATGCGTCCGGGTTCCGTGTTTCCCGACTTCAAGCGCTTTGGGGTGATGTGGATGGGCCGGCGCGCACTGGGCCAGGCCTACGACATGGAGGGCGCATTCAACGACCTAGCCATGAGCCTGCAGCCCGGCACCGACCCACAGGCCGTGATCGACCGTGTCGATGCGTTGCTCAAGCCGTATGGCGGCCTGGGCTGGGCAGCTATGCCCGCAAAGACCAGCTCTCCCACCGTTTCCTGAGCCAGGAACTGGAGCAGCTAGGCACGCTGGCCCGCTTGTTCCCAGTGATGTTCATGGGCGTCGCGGTGTTCCTGCTGAATGTGGTAATCGGTCGGCTGGTGACCATGCAGCGTGAACAGGTCGCCACGCTCAAGGCCTTTGGCTACGGCAACCTAGCCGTGCTCTGGCACTACCTGCGCATGGTCTCGGTGATCGTGGGCCTGGGCATTGCGGGGGGCTCTGTGCTGGGCCTGTGGCTGGGGCGCTTGCTGTCCCATGTGTACACGGAGTTCTACCATTTTCCTTACCTGCTGTTTGACCTGAATGCCCAGACGGTGGTCGAGGCCGCGCTGGCCAGCCTGCTGGCCAGCGGCGCGGGTACGGCACTGGCAGTCTGGCGCGCTGCCAGCCTGCGACCCGCCCAGGCCATGCGCCCGGAACCACCGGCGCGCTACCGCGAGACCTGGATCGAGCAGTGGGGCCTCAAGCGCTACCTGTCGCAGCCCACGCGCATGATCATCCGCAATATCCAGCGACAGAGTCTGAAGGCCGCGCTTTCGGTGCTGGGCATCTCCATGGCCTGCGGCATGATCCTGACGGGTTTGTTCCAGCGCGACACCGTCAACTACATGGTCAACATCCAGTTCGGCATGGCCCAGCGCGAGGATCTGTCGATCACCTTCATCAACCCCACCAGCGCCCGCGCCCGCTTCGATTTGATAGGACTGCCCGGCGTGCAGCATGTGGAGGTATTTCGCGCGGTACCGGTACGTCTGCGCAACGGGCCCAACAGCTACCGCACGGGTATTCGTGGCGTAGAGCCGGGCGGCGACATCTCCCGCCTGCTGGATGCCGACCTGCGGCCGGTGGTCCTGCCCACCCAGGGCATTTTGCTGACCGATTACCTGGCCCAGCTGCTGGGTGTGCGCGTGGGCGACCGCCTGACGGTCGAGGTGCTGGAGGGCAACCGGCCGGTGCGCGAGGTGACCGTGGCTGCACTGGTGCGCGAATACCTTGGCGTGTCGGGCTATATGCATCTGGATGCGCTCAACCAGTTCATGCAGGAAGGGCCGACCATTTCCGGCGCCTACCTGAGTGTGGACCCGGCGCAGATGGCGCCGCTGTATGCGCGCCTGCGAGACATGCCACGCGTGGCCGGTCTGGCCGAACGGATGCAGGAGATCCGCAACTTCAACCGGGTGATGGAGGAGACCATGCTGTTCTTCACCTACGTGGCCACCATCTTTGCGGTCATCATTGCCTTTGGCGTTATCTACAACAGTGCACGCATCGCCCTGACCGAGCGCGGACGCGAACTGGCCAGCCTACGGGTGCTGGGCTTCACGCGCGGGGAGATAGCCTACATCCTGCTGGGGGAGCTCGCCCTGTTGGCGTTGCTGGCCATCCCACTGGGACTGTGGCTGGGCGAGGGTATGTGCTACTACATCGCGCGCACCATGCAGAACGATCTGTTTCGTGTGCCGGTGGTGCTGGAGCCGCGGACCTACGCCTTTGCCTGCATAGTGGTCGTGGTCTCGGCGCTGCTATCCGGGCTGGCGGTGCGTAGGCGCCTGGATCAACTGGATCTGATTGCCGTCCTGAAGGCGGCGGAGTAATGCTATGAAACTCTCTGTGCAATGGCGTCGCCGCACGGTGCTGGGCCTGCTGCTGGCTGCGGGGGCCGCCGCGCTGATCTGGGGGTTGCGTCCGCAGCCCATCGCCGTCGACCTGGGCACCGCCAGCCGCAGCGCGCTACGTGTCACCCTGGAACAGGAGGGCCGCACCCGCGTGCTGGACCGCTACGTGGTGGCTTCACCGGTGACTGGCCACGCGCGGCGCATCCCGCTGGAGGTGGGGCAGGCCGTGGCCCGTGGGGCCGTTGTGGCCGAACTGGAACCCCTGCGCGCCGACACTCTGGACCCACGCCGTCAGGCCGAGGCGGCAGCCCGTATCGCCGCCGCCGAGTCGGCGCTGAGTGGCGCCCAACAGCGCGCCAGTGCTGCCGCCAGCGCTGCCGAACTGGCGCAGGCCGAATTGCAACGTGTGCGCACACTGCGCCAGCAAGGCCACGTCAGCCCCGCTGCCGAAGACCGCGCTGCCAGTGATGCGCAGCGCAGCGACGCCGAACATCGCGCTGCCCAGTTTGCGGTGGCCGCTGCACGCCACGAACTAGATGCAGCGCGCACCCTGCTGCAATACGGCGGCAAACCGAGCAACGCCGCAGTGGTGACGGTGCGCGCACCAGTGGCTGGCAAGGTGCTCAAGATCGCCCACAAGAGCGAAGGCAGCGTGACCAGCGGCCAACCATTGGTCGAAATTGGCGACCCCGGCGCGCTGGAGGTCGAAGTGGACCTGCTGTCCGCCGATGCCGTGCGCATTCCTCCTGGGACACTGGTCGTGTTTGAACGCTGGGGCGGTGAAGGTACGCTGGAGGGCGTGGTGCGTATGGTGGAACCAGCCGGCTTCACCAAGGTCTCGGCCCTGGGGGTTGAGGAACAGCGCGTGTGGGTCATCGTCGCCTTCACATCACCTGCCAGCCAGTGGCAGCGGCTGGGGGACGGCTACCGCGTTGAGGCCAGCTTCATCCTGTGGGAAGGCAAGGACATCCTCCAGGTTCCGGCCAGCGCCGTGTTTCGCGACGGTGAGGGCTGGGCCGTCTTTGCCGTGGAACAAGGCCGTGCGGTCAAGCGACACGTGCAGGTGGGACAGCGCACCGGCCTGCAGGCCCAGATCACGTCCGGCCTGCAGCCTGGCGACAGCGTCATTAGCCACCCCGATGACCGAGTGCGCGACGGAGTACGCATGTCGGCACGATAATTGCGCGAAACATCCAAATAACAGCCCGCAAGCGTCATTCGACGGTCACGCTTTTGGCCAGGTTTCTGGGTTTGTCCACATCGGTGCCGCGGGCGCAGGCGGTGTGATAAGCCAGCAGCTGCAAGGGCACGACGTGCAACAACGGGGAGAGTTCGCCGTAGTGTTCGGGCATGCGGATCACGTGCAGGCCTTCTGCGCTTTCAATGCGGGTGTCGGAATCGGCCAGCACATAGAGTACGCCACCGCGCGCGCGCACTTCGTGCAGGTTGCTCTTGAGTTTTTCCAGCAGGGTGTCGTTTGGCGCGACGGTAACCACGGGCATCTCACTGGTCACCAGAGCCAGCGGCCCGTGCTTCAGTTCACCCGCCGGGTAGGCCTCGGCGTGAATGTAGCTAATTTCTTTGAGCTTCAGGGCTCCTTCCAGGGCGATGGGGTAGTGCAAGCCGCGCCCCAGGAACAAGGCGTTTTCCTTGCGGGCAAAGTCTTCGGCCCAGGCGATGACTTGCGGCTCCAATGCCAGCACAGCCTGCAGCGCCGCAGGCAGGTGGCGCATGGCCTTGAGATGGCGTTGTTCCTCGGCCTCGCTCAACCGCCCACGCGCTTGCGCCAGGCATAGAGTCAGCAGGAACAAGCCCGCCAACTGGGTGGTGAAAGCCTTGGTAGACGCCACGCCAATTTCAACGCCCGCGCGGGTCACATAGGCCAAGCTGCACTCACGCACCATGGCGCTGGTGGCCACATTGCAAATGGTCAACGTCTTGTGCATGCCCAATGTCTTGGCGTGGCGCAGCGCCGCCAAAGTGTCGGCGGTTTCACCGCTTTGGCTGATGGTGACAACCAGCGTGTTCGGGTTGGGCACGGACTCGCGATAGCGGTACTCGCTGGCCACTTCCACCTGCGTGGGAATGCGGGCAATACTCTCCAGCCAGTACTTGGCGGCGCAACCGCTGTAATAGCTAGTGCCGCAGGCCAGGATAAGCACCGAATCCACCTGCGCAAACACACGCGCCGCATTCTGTCCTGGTGCGTGGTTCATGGCTGCCTCGAACAACTCAGGCGCAATACCCTCCACACCCTGCAGGGTGTCGGCAATGGCACGCGGTTGCTCGAATATCTCCTTTTGCATGTAGTGGCGGTACGGGCCCAGCTCGGCGGCGCCACTGTGGGCATGTACCGTGCGCACCGGGCGTGCTACTGGTGTCAGGGTATGACCTGCGTCGTCTTGCAACCAGTAGCGCCCCGGTTGCAAGTCCACCAGATCACCTTCCTCCAGATAAACGATTTGATCGGTTACACCGGCCAGTGCCATGGCGTCGCTGGCCAGGAATAGCTCCTGGCCCTTCTTGCCCACACCCAAGACCAATGGCGACCCGGCTCGCGCGCCCACCAGACGCTGGGGTTCATCCTTACAGAAGACGGCAATGGCATAGGCTCCGTGCAGTTGCTTAACGCTGGCTTGCACCGCATCAAGCAGGTCACCGGTGTAGAGGCTGTCGATCAGGTGCGCGATGACTTCGGTATCGGTCTGGCTGGCGAACACATAACCCTTGGCTTGCAACTGGTTGCGCAGCTCGTCGTGGTTTTCAATGATGCCGTTGTGCACCAGGGCAACACGCCCAGGTCGCTGGGCTGCATCTGCACCGGGGCCGTGGCTGAAGTGCGGGTGGGCGTTGTGCACCGAGGGTGCGCCATGGGTGGCCCAACGTGTATGCGCAATGCCGAGATGGCCTTGTAGGCAGGCCGTGCCATGCGCTCCGCTCACTTGTTCGGCCAGCTCGGCAACGCGTTGCGTGCTGCGAGCCCGCTCCAGCCCGCAGGGTGCCCCTTGCTCGCCCTGGGAGTAGACCGCCACACCACAAGAGTCGTACCCCCGGTATTCCAGCCGTGCCAAACCCTGTACCAGTACCGGAACCACATTGCGGTTGGCTACCGCACCGACGATGCCACACATAGTTGCACTCCTTTTCGTGTCTTGAGTACTTGCATCCTACGAAAAAGAATATGATTTGTTTTACCGAGTTTGTATGATTTATGAATCTTTCAATCACACAAATACATTGATGAGTAATTTAATTAAATGAATACACAAATTGATAAATTTGGATCACTTGATTCATTAGATGTCGCGATTCTGCGCCAGTTGCAGGCCGATGCCACGCAAAGCAATCAGACACTGGCAGAGCGGGTGCACAGTTCGCCCGCAACCTGCCAGCGCCGTGTCAAGCGCTTGCTGACGCTGGGCGTGATTGAGCGCCAGGTGGCCGTGATTCAGCCCGAGCGGCTCGCTGCGGCCATCGGGCACGGATTGACGGCCATTGTGGAGGTCACCCTGGACGCGCAGCATATGCAAGCACAGGATGCCTTCGCCCAACGCGTAAGTGCGGATGCCGCTGTGCAGCAGTGCTACCGGGTGTCGCCTGGGCCCGACTTTGTGCTGGTAGTGTGCGTACGCGACATGCCGCATTACCATGCCGTAGCCCAACGCCTGTTCACCCAGGACGCGCAAGTGCGCAACGTGAAGGCCTTTTTCAGCGTGGAACGCGTGAAATTCGGCACCGAACTACCATTAACCTGAATGGGTCAGCGCCGTCAGGCATCGGTCTCTGCGGGGGGTTTGCCCAGTCCATGCTTGCGGATTTTGTCGACCAGCGTAGTTTTGGGTAGGCGCAAGGCCTTGGCGGTCTGACCCACATTGCCGCCTTGGCGCTGCAAAGCGTCGGCGATCAGGCTGCGCTCGAATTGCTCCACCGTTTCGGTCAGGCTTGGCTGGTTATCCAGCACGTCGGTTGACGCCACCCCGTGTGGCGATACCCACTGCGGCCCGACACCGAGCACCATGGCATCGGCTACGTTGCGCAATTCGCGCACATTCCCTGGCCAATCACGCGCCATAAGCTGACGCAACTGCGCCTGGCTTACCCGCGGTTGCGGTCGACCATAGCGGCTGGCGGCCAGCAAGAGGAAGTGTTCCAACAGCTCTGGAACGTCGTCGCGGCGATCTCGCAATGCAGGCAGTTCAATGTTGACAACATTGAGGCGGTACACCAAATCGGCACGAAAACTCCCGGCCTGGGCGCGTGCAAGAAGGTCATCTTTGGTTGCCGCCACCACGCGCACATCCACCGGAATGCTCTGGTTGGAGCCAAGCCGTTCGATGGAGCGTTCCTGCAGCACGCGCAGCAACTTGATCTGCACGCCCATGGGCATGCTTTCCAGTTCATCCAGAAACAGGGTTCCGCCATGTGCATGTTCGATGCGGCCAATGCGGCGTTTTTGTGCTCCGGTGAACGCACCGGGTTCGTGGCCGAAGAGTTCGCTATCGAGCAAGGTATCGGGTAGCCCGCCGCAATTCAACGCCACATAGGGCGCCTTGCTGCGCCGGGAGTGCTCATGCAGGGCACGTGCCACCACTTCTTTGCCGGTGCCGGTTTCGCCGCGGATGAGCACGTCCACCGGCGAATCAGCCACTTCCATCACCAGTTCGCGCACCCTGCGAATGGACGGCGTGTGGCCAACAAGTTGGCCCTCCAGTCCTTCATGCAGGAAAAGCACGCGCCGTAGTTGCGCCACTTCCAGCGTCAAGCGACGCTTCTCCAGTGCACGTTGCACCACTTCCACGAGATGTTCGGGTGAAAACGGTTTGGGGATGAAGTCGTACGCGCCACTGCGCATGGCTTCCACCGCCAGACTGACGTCGCCGTGCCCGGTGATCATGATGACGGGCAGGTCGGGGTCCACGTCGACCACTTCGCGAATCACGGCCAGGCCATCCGCGCCGGGCAGTCGCATGTCGGTTACTACCACCCCCGGAAGACCAGGACTGATAAGGGGCAATAGGGCCTCAGCGGTATCAAAAGCGCGCACGGCAATGTCGGCCAGTTGCAAGGCCTGCACACAACCGAGCTGCACAGCCGCATCATCTTCTACCAGGTAAACGGTTAGCGGGGTTTTCATGCAGAGCTGGGTGTGGATGAAGCAGGAGTCGAGGGAATGGTCAGCGTGAAGTGGGCACCTCCACCGGGCGCGTTGTACGCGTGCAAGGCCCCCCCGAATTCTGCGGCAATATCACGGCAGATCACCAAACCGAGCCCCAAACCGGCGCCGCTTGGTTTGGTGGTATAGAAGGGCTGGAACAAATGCTCCAGGTCGGATGCACTCAACCCCTTGCCACTGTCTCGCACATGGATGTTCACACAGGGCACAGCACCCAGGGCGCCGTGATCGGCTGCAAGGAGCAGGCGTTTGTGCGGCGCCTCGCGCATGGCATCCAGCGCATTGCCGATCAGATTGATAAGTACCTGCTCCAGCCGGTTGGGATCACACCAGACCGACCACGTGCCAACATCGCATTGGTTGTCCACCACGACGTGCTCATGGCGCAGGCGTAGCTGGTACAGGAAGAGCGCCTGCGCCACCACACGGCCCAGGTCTGTCGACTGGGGTGACACAGCCGACTTGCGTGCAAAGCTCTTGAGCGGATCGATGATGCTCGCCATCTGCCCGACCAGACGATCCACATGGGCCAGGTTCTGCTGCGCAGCATCTTGATTGCCGCGACGCAGGAACTCCGCAGCATTTCCAGCCAAGGTTCGGATCCCACCCAGCGGTTGTGTAAGCTCGTGCGTGATGCTGGCCGCAAGCTGACCCAAGACTGCCATCTTTCCGGCATGGACCAGTTCATCCTGCGCGGCGCGAAGGGTTTGCTCGGTGTGCTCCCGCTCCAGCACTTCCTTGCGCAGCGCCACGTTGGCCTGCGTCAGCTCCTGGGTGCGCCGGTGGACCTTCTGCTCCAGATCGGCATTCACCTGCTCAAGTAGCTGCTTGGCATTGCGCTTTTGGCGTTCGATACGTTGGTGCTGCACCAGGTACAGCACCAGCAGAGCCGCCACCGCCACTACCAGCACGGACCCCAGCGCCTCCAGCTGCGCTTGCTGTCGCACAGGCGCAAGGTTGGTAAAGGTTAGAACCCGCCAGTCCATGCCATCCAGGCTGCGCCCCAGGACCATATAGCCCGCGGCACTGGCGGGCAATCCCGAGTTGGAACCAGCAGCGACTGCATCGCGCTGGCTGAGCATGCCTTGCATCTCCTGGCTATCTTCGTCAACCGCAAGTTGAACATCCAGCGGAAATGCGTCCAAGTGCAAGGCGCCGTAGATACGGTTGATTTGCAGGTCAACCCGACGTTCGGTCGACAGTGCGGCCATGGCCGTGTAGCGCCAAGGTTCGACGGACGACAGGATGACAATCTGGTTCGCGTCCGCCACCAGCGCTGGAGCACCCAGCATGTCCCAGGTTTGCTCCAGCGCGCCCAGGCCAATCTTGATGGCTGCCACACCAACGACATGCGGCCCATCGTGAATGGGGTGGGCTGCAAAGTATCCCGCCTGCCCTCCGCTGCCAATGGCAAAGTGGCGGGTCGACTGCCCGGCCAGAGCCTCCAGATAGTAGGGCCGGTAAGACACGTCGGCACCCACCAGGCTGTCGTCCTGCACGCTGGTGTTGCTCGAAGCCCGCACCACCCCACGGACATCCAGCACAAACACGGCTTCACTCCCCAGGTGCGCATTGAGCCTAGCCAGATAGTCGTTTGCCACCTCGGCGTTGGCCGGTGGCCCCTCGCGCAACAGCCGCACTACGGCAGGGTGCAACTGGATCGTGGCGGGAACCGGCTCCAGCCGCCGAACCCGCGCTTCAACCACGGAGGCAAACAGATCCAACCGACCGTTCGAAGCTTCGCGCAGAGTCGCCGTACCGCGCGCAAAGCTACGTTGATAGGTCCAGGCACCTGCCATAGCCATGAGCGCTACGGCCAGCAGCACCCACAGCAACTTGCGCATCAGTGCTGCAGGATCTTGCTCAGGAAATCCTTGGCCCGCGGCGAGCGTGCTTCGGGGTTGCCGAAGAATTCGTCCTTCTTGCAGTCTTCCACAATTGCCCCCTTGTCCATGAAGATGACCCGGTGGCTGACGCGCTTGGCAAAACCCATTTCGTGGGTCACGCACATCATGGTCATGCCCTCGTTGGCCAACTGCACCATCACGTCCAGCACCTCGCCCACCATTTCGGGATCGAGTGCCGAGGTAGGTTCGTCAAACAGCATCACAATCGGATCCATGGAGAGAGCCCGTGCAATGGCCACGCGCTGCTGCTGACCGCCGGATAGCTGGCCGGGGAACTTGTCCTTGTGCGCCATCAGGCCGACACGGTCGAGCATCTTCAGGCCGCGCGTCTTAGCATCATCGGAACTGCGCCCCAGCACCTTGATCTGTGCTAGCGTCAGGTTCTCGGTAACCGAAAGATGCGGAAACAACTCAAAGTGCTGGAACACCATGCCTACGCGGCTGCGCAACTTGGGCAGATTGGTCTTGGGGTCGGCAATGGAAATGCCGTCCACGATGATGTCGCCCTTCTGGAAAGGTTCGAGCGCGTTCACCGTTTTGATGAGGGTGGACTTGCCCGAACCCGAGGGGCCGCACACCACCACCACTTCGCCTTTTTGGATGGCGGTGGTGCAGTCGGTCAGCACCTGGAAGCTGCCGTACCACTTGGAGACGTTTTGAATCTGGATCACGAGAGGGGTCCTTTCAACGAATGATGGCGATTTTTTTCTGCAGGCTGCGCACCAGCATCGACAAGGCAAAGCAAATCGCAAAATAGACGACCGCTGCTACCAGATAGGCCTCGACCGGGCGATTGAAGTTCTTGCCGGCGATCTCAAATCCCTTGAGCAAGTCGTACGCACCGATGGCGTACACGAGTGAGGTATCCTGGAACAGCACGATGGTTTGGGTCAGCAGCACCGGCAGCATGTTGCGAAATGCCTGCGGCAGCACGATGAGCTGCATGGTCTGGCGGTAGGTCATGCCCACGGCATAGCCCGCATAGACCTGACCCTTGGGCACACTCTGAATGCCCGCACGCATGATTTCTGAGTAGTACGCCGCTTCAAACACCGTAAAGGTGATGATGGCTGAAAGCTCCGCACCCATGGGGCGCCCAATGAGCATAGGGATCAGAAGGAAGAACCACAGGATCACCATCACCAACGGGATGGAGCGCAGCGTATTGACGTATGCGGCCGCCGGGATCTCTAGCCACTTCTTCCCCGACAGGCGCATCAGCGCCAGCAAGGTGCCCAACGCGATGCCTCCGAGCATGGCAATGACCGTGAGCTGCAGCGAAAACGCCAACCCCTTGAGAATGAAACTGGAGATGACCGATGCATCAAGAAACGCAAAGTCGAGTTGCATATCAGTGCCCTCCCACCATGCCAGGCACGCGAAGGCGCTGCTCGATGAACAAGGCGATACGGTTGATGGCAAAGGCGGACACAAAATACAAGGCCGTCACGGCCAGATAGATTTCGATGCCGCGCGAGGTTTCTTCTTGTGCCTGCATGGCAAACATGGTCATCTCAGCGATGGAAACCGCAAAGGCAACCGAGGAATTCTTGATGATGTTCATGCTCTCGCTGGTCAGCGGTGGGATGACGATACGAAACGCCATCGGCAACAACACATAGCGATAGGTCTGCGGCAGGGTCAAGCCCAGTGCCAAGCCCGCATACCGCTGGCCCCGCGGTAAGCTCTGGATGCCTGCGCGCACCTGTTCTGCCACCCGGGCTGAAGTAAAGAAACCAAGCGCAAACACGACCAGAATAAAGCTGGGCACACTCTTCAGACCCGGAATCAGGGACGGCAGTACGTGGTACCACAAGAACACCTGCACCAGCAGCGGGATGTTGCGAAACAGCTCCGTCCAGGCATTGCCCAACGCCACCAGGCCCCGACTGGGGGTGGTGCGTGCAATGCCCACCAGGGAACCGACTACCAGCGCTACCACCAGTGCCAGCAAGGCCACCGACAACGTCCAGCCCCAGGCTGACATCAGCCAGTTCAGGTAGGTGATGTCACCATTGGTGCCAAAACAGCGCGGCACCGCTTCACCACTGAGGGTGTCGCGGCAAAAAACCTGCCAATCCCATGTACTCACTTTGGCTTCCTTTGTTCAAACGCCATACGGCCCGACCATCTCGGTCGGGCCATTTGCTATCGAAGAGTTACTTCTTGGCGTAGTCTTCCATCGGCTTGTCGTTGGGGTTGGCCAAGGCCGCCTTGAGCGTTTCGCTCATGGGCAGACCCACACGGGCGTTTGCCGGCGGAATCGGTTGCATCAGCCACTTGTCGTAGAGCTTGTTGATCTCACCCGACTTGATCATGGCCTTGATGGAATCGTCCACCGCCTTCTTGAACGCGGGGTCGTCCTTGCGGAACATGATGGCGATCGGTTCGACCGAGAGCACTTCGCCCACGATCTTGAAGTCCGCCGGGTTCTTGGATTTGGCGATCAACCCCGCCAGCAAAGATCCGTCCATGACAAAAGCGTCGGCACGGCCGCTCTCAACCAACAGGAAGCTGTCGGCATGGTCCTTACCAAAGAGTTCCTCGAAATTCACGCCGTTGGCACGCTCATGCTTGCGCAAGGTTTGCACCGAGGTAGTGCCAGTGGTAGTGGCCACCCTCTTGCCTGTGAGCTGGTTGATCGATGTGATGCCCGAGTTGGCCTTGACGGCGATGCGAACCTCTTCCACGAACGTAGTCACTGCGAAAGCCACATCTTTCTGGCGTGTGGCGTTGTTGGTGGTGGAGCCGCACTCGAGGTCCACCGTGCCGTTGAGCACCAGCGGAATCCGGTTTTGCGAGGTGACTGGCTGGTACTTGATATCCAGCTTGGCCAGGCCCAACTGCTTCTGGATATCGGCCAGAACCTTCTGGCAAATCTCTACGTGGTAACCCACATACTTGCCATCGCCCAAGGTGTAGGACAGGGCACCAGAGGACTCACGGACACCCATGGTGACAGCAGAACTGTCCTTGATCTTCTTGAGCGTGTCCTCAGCATGGGCAACGCTCAGACCGCAAACCAGTGCCGCGGCTACAAGGACTAATGACTTCTTCATAAATGCACCTTTCAGTTGGTGGGTTAAGGAAAATGACACGGAAACCGCCTAGCCCGGAGGTACCTGGTCGGTAGGGTACTTCCAGAAATCCTTCAGCAAATAGTTCATGGGCAGATTCAGGGACTTGTTGTTCGGAGGAATAGGCCGCATGAACCAGCGTTCGTACACCGCGTGCGCCTCGCGGGATGCAATCAGGCGTTTCATTTCGTTGTCCAGGATGTGTTTGAAATCCGGGTCGTTGTTGGGCAGCATGATGGCCAGGGGTTCAATGGTGAGGAACTTGCCCACAACCTTGAACCGGGACGGATCAGGCCGCCCTGCGGCCAGACCATACAGCAAGACGTCGTCCATGGCAAAGCCTTCGGCTTCGCCCTTCTCTACCATCTCGATGGCGCGGGCATGATCGGGAGCTTCCACGATCTGGATGCCGCGCAAGGTTTCGCTATTGGCCCGCTTGAGCGCCGACAGAGGCGTCGTGCCCTTGGTCGAAACCACGGTCATCCCACGAAAATCATCCAGGGTTTCCACCTTGCTGTCGGCACGCACCAGGTACCGCGCTCCGGTGATGTAGTGGGGAACGGTGAACGCCACCTTCTGGCGCCGCTCGGCATTGTTGGTGGTTGAGCCGCATTCCATGTCCGCCTTGCCTTCGGCCACCATAGCAATACGGTTGGCCGGAGTCACCAGGAGGTATTTCACGCCCAGGCGCGTGACCCCCAGTTGCTTGGCCACGGCATCGGCGAGCTTGCGGCACAGATCCAGCGCGTACCCCACGGGTTGCTTGTTCTGGTCCAGGTAGGAAAACGGCACCGATGACTCGCGATGCGCCAGCACAATCTCCCCGGATGCCTTGATGCGGTCGAGTACAGGACCTGCTGGTGCGTACACCGCGGCAAACGCCAGCAGGCCAGCAATGGCTGCACGGCGCAACGGAGCGAACTGCAATCGGGGTAGATATTTGACCATGGTGGCTCCTCGCAGGGACTAATAGTCAGTTGAGTGGAATGTCGCGGGGGTTGCGGTACAGATCCAGCAACGCGTCGGGCGCTGGCCAATTGAGGTTCAGACCCTTGGGCGGAATGGGTGATTGAAACCAACGGCGGTAGATCTTGAGAATGTCACCCGATTGCATCAGCTGCGTCAGGCTGCGATCCACCACGGCCTTGAAGGCAGGATCATTCTTGCGAAACATGCAGGCATACACCTCGGTGGCCATGGGATTCCCCACCACGTGCCATTCCTCGGGGTGGTCGGCCTTGGCACGCAACCCGTAGAGCATGGCCTCGTCCATCAAGAATGCAACGACCTGACGACTCTGCAACTGGCCAAAGGCTTCGCCATGGTCGTTGGCTGTTGCAATGTTGAAGTGCGCGCCCAGCGCCTCACCCTGCAGCAGCAATTGGCGTTCACTGGTGGTCCCCGCAGTCACGGCTACACGCTTTCCTTTCAGGTCGGAGAGCTGGTGAATACCCGAATCCACCCGGGTCAACAAGCGCGAGCTGGTCTGGAAGATGGACACCGAAAAACCCGCCTGCCGTTCGCGCTCGCGGTTATGGGTGGTGGACCCGCACTCCAGGTCGACCGAGCCGTTTTGCACCAGCGGAATCCGGTTTTGCGACGTGATGGGCACGAGTCGCACGGTCAGAGCCGGCAACTTCAGCTCCTTGCGAATGTCATCCACCACCGCCAGCATGAGGTCATGCGAATACCCCACCACCTGGCGTCGCTCATCGTAATAGGAAAACGGCACCGACGACTCGCGGTGCCCCAGGTTGATCGTACCGGTGCGGGCAATCTTGCCCAAGGTGCCGGTAGGCAAAGTTTCCGCCCGCACGCTCAGTGCCGTCAGCAACAGAATCAGGAGAGAAAGAATGCGGTACATGGTCGGGGTCGTTTGCCCCGTACATTTCGCAAATCCTGTGCCACTGCGTACAAACCCTTAGAACCGGATCAAAAAAACCAATAAACGGGAGGCGCCGCCTGCTTGGATCGGGCCACTGCGCCACGCAACGAACGGAAAACCGACTTGCAAAAGACCGCGTGAACGGAAAACCGTTTTCAACCAGATTCAGACAGGCGCGCTTGGCAGCCCCATCGTCACCGTGGCCCCCTGCCCCACGCCCGGCGACGTAATGGCCACCTGCCCACCCAGGCGCTCCATGATGCGACGCGTAATGGCCAGGCCCATGCCGATTCCAGGGAACTGCTGGGTGCTGTGCAGGCGCCCGAATACCTTGAAGAGGCCCCCCTGCTGCGCCGGGTTGTAGCCGGCACCGTGGTCCTGCACGCACAGGCCAATCAGCCCCTGAACGCGGTCTTGCCAAGGTGCGATCGCAATACGGGGCGCAGCTTGGCCCACGCTGAACTTGACTGCGTTGCCCAGCACTTGTTCCAGCGCCTGGCGCAGCAGATTCGGGTCGGCCCGCACCGTGGGCAAGTCCGACGCAAACTCCCACTGCATACTTGGACCAGCTTGGCCAGCGAGCGTCTGGTGCAGGGAGTGCACCAGATCGTGCAGATTCACTTGCTGGGGCTGGAGTTCCACCGTGCCCACCCGTGCCCAGGCAGCCAGGCCATCCAACTGCGTGCCCATATGCCGGGCCGAATCGGCCATGGTGCGCAGAAAACCCTGCACCTCGTCATTGAGCTGCCCGCCTGCGTCCTCCTGCACCAGTTGGGCATAGGACACGATATGGCGCAAGGGTGCGCGCAGATCGTGCGAGACCGCATAGGCAAATTGCTGCACATCCGCGCGCATGGCGGCCAGCTCGGCCTCCAGCGCCTGGATACGGCTAACGCCGTTTTCGCGGTCAACGCTCATGCCTTGGGTACCTTCTTGGGACGTTGCCAGTTGGCAATACTGATCTGCTTGCCCCGCGCCACGCTCAATGCGCCCGCCGGGGTGTCCTTGGTGATGGTGGAGCCGCCACCCACGGTGCCCCCTGCGCCCAAGGTAACCGGCGCCACCAGCACGCAATTGCTGCCCACGTGGACATCCGCCTCAATCACCGTGCGGTGCTTGTTGGCTCCGTCGTAATTGGCGGTGATGGAGCCCGCTCCGTAGTTGACCCGTTCCCCCACCGTGGCATCACCCAGGTAGGCCAGGTGGTTAGCCTTGGCACCGGCAGCCAAGGTGGAGTTTTTCACTTCCACGAAGTTGCCGATGTGTACCTCGGGCCCCAATTGGGCACCAGGGCGCAACCGTGCGAACGGCCCCACCAGGGCCCCCGGCCCCACCGTCACCCCCTTGTCTTCCCCGTCAATATGGGTAAACGGGTGGATGACGGCACCGGCCTCGATAACAGCATTGGCAATGACACAGTTGGCGCCGATGCGCACACCCTCGCCCAGGTTGACCTGCCCTTCAAAGACGCAATTCACATCAATGCTGACGTCGTGGGCGCACAGCAGGTCGCCGCGCACGTCCAGACGTGCGGGGTCCGCCAGGCGCACGCCCTCGTCCATCAGCCGCTGCGCCTGACGCCACTGGTAGGCACGCTCCAGTTCGGCCAACTGCACCGGGCTGTTGACACCGGCCACCTGCACGGCGTCGTCAATCTTGTGGGCCACCACCTCGACTCCATCGTCAACGGCAAAGCGGACCACATCGGTCAGGTAGTACTCGCCCTGGGCATTCTGGTTGTCCAGGCGCGCCAGCCAGCGCTTGAGGTGCACGGCAGGAACGGCCATGATGCCGCTGTAGATTTCGGTAATGGCACGCTGCTCGAAGCTGGCATCCTTGTGCTCTACGATGCCACGCACAGCACCGTGCACGTCCCGCACGACACGGCCATAACCGGTGGGGTTAGGCATGTCCAGCGTCAGCAGTGCCAGGCGCGTCCCGGCGCTCGCGGCCAACAGATGGTAGAGCGTGGCGGGCTGGGTGAGCGGCACATCGCCCGAGAGGATGAGGACCAAGCCGTCGTCGGCCAGTGCGGGTACCGCCTGCTGCACCGCGTGCCCCGTTCCCAGCTGGGGCTCCTGGCGCACGCATTTCAAGGTCAATGGGGTGTTAGCCCCCGTATCTACTGCACATGTTGCTTCAACTTCTGTAGCACCATGCCCCGTGATGATGACGGCCTGGCGAGCCTGCAAGGCGCGCGCCGTATCCAGTACATGGTGCAGCAGGGCGCGCCCAGCCAGTTTTTGCAGCACCTTGGGGGTGCGGCTTTTCATGCGCGTGCCCTTGCCAGCCGCCATAATGACCACGTCCAGTGGCGCCAGCGTGAAACTGGTGTCGGTACTCAGATTGGAAGTGTTGTTCTGCATGTTCAAGTCCCTGGGGAAAAGCGGTGCCTTGCGACGGTTGGCCCTGATTATCGGCGGGCTATGGCTGGTCCTGGCGCTGGAGGGCTGCAGCGCGGTGCGTATGGGCTACAACAGCGCAGCCACCTTATCCTACTGGTGGCTCGACAGTTATTACGACTTTGACGACGCGCAGAGCGTGCACCTGCGCCAGGACCTGGCCCTGGTGCACGACTGGCACCGCGCCCAGGAACTGCCCCGCATCGACCAAACCCTGCAGCAATTACAAGCCTTGGCGCGGGGCAACGTGAACGCTTCGCAACTGTGCAGCGTGTGGGGCGACGTGCAGCGCCGCGCGTTGGCACCATTGGAACGCCTGGCACCCACGTTTGCCGCCATCGCCCCCAGCCTGCAGGACACACAGTTCACCCACATGCGTGCCGAGTTTGCGCGGCGCGACCGCCAATGGCGCCAAGACTGGATCGACGGTAGCGCCGAGGAACGCCTGCAGCGACGCCTGAACTTGCTGCGTGAGCGCGTCGAGACCCTGTATGGCGCACTGGAGAGCCCCCAAACCGACGCCCTGCGCGCGGCGCTGGCGCAGTCGAGTTTTTCGCCAGAGCGCCACTTCCGTGAGATCCAACGCCGCCACCAGGACGCCTTGCAGGTTCTGCAGGCCATCCGCGCGGGGACGATCCCGCCCGACAAGGCCACCGCCGCCCTGATCGGCGTGCTGCATCGCTCCGTGCAGCCACCCGACCCGGATGACCGGCACTACCTGGAGCAAGTCACCGCGCAGAGTTGCGCAGCCCTGGACAGCCTGCACAATAGCGCTACCCCGAGCCAACGCAAACGCCTGCTGGAAACCCTGCAGGCGTACCGCGACGACATCCGGGCGCTGGCGCCGCCCAGCATTCGTACACCCTGACCCTTTGCACGCACCATGGCCACCACGCCCGATGATTTTGTCCACCATTGTTGCGAACTGCTTGCCAGCGTGGGCCACTGCCAAGCCCGGCGCATGTTTGGCGGCTGGGGACTGAGCACCGACGGTCTGACGCTAGCCATCATTGCCGACCTGGGCCAAGGCCAAAAACTCTGGCTCAAGGCCGACGCCGCCAGCCGCGCAGCATTTGAGGCTGCCGGTAGCCAACGCTTCACGTATGCCTCCACACACAAGGGCGAAACCGTGCAGCGCGGCATGGACTACTACAGCGCACCGGAAGACGCCATGGATGCACCCCATGCCATGGCCCCCTGGGCACAGCGGGCCTTGCAGGCCGCCTTGCAGGCGCGCGCCACCAAGCCCCCGGCCGAGAAGGCAACCCGTGCGCGCACCGTGCGCAAGCCCCGTCCATGAGCGACCCAAAACGCATCGCACTGCGTAGGCGACCGGTGGGAGCCGGTTACCTGCGCACATTTCAGACCGTAGCCCAGATGCTGAGTTTTCGCGCCGCTTCGCAGGCGCTGTCGCTCACGCAGTCGGCTGTGAGCCGCCAGATCCAGGCGCTGGAGGACGAGGTCGGTGTGCCGCTGTTTCGCCGCCACACCCGCGCCGTGGAGCTCACCGGCGCGGGTGTGCAACTGCTGCAAGCGCTGGAGCCCGCCCTGGAGCGCGTGGACGCCGCGGTGCGCCAGATCCGCCAAAGTGCGGGACGGCGCACCGTGTCGATCAGCACCTGGTCGTCTTTTGCCTCCCTGTGGCTGATTCCGCGGCTGGCCGACTTCCACCTCACACATCCGGACATTGATGTCCGCATCAACGCCACCGACGTTCCGGTAGACCTGGAAACGGCCGATGTTGACGTGGCATTGCGCTACGCATTGCCAGCCCAGGTGCCGACGCGTGCCGAGCAGCTGTTTGGCGAGCAGCTCACGGCCGTGGCCAGCCCTGCCCTGCTACGCCAGGCCGGTGCCATCCACCGACCCAGCGACCTGGCCCACCATGCTCTGATCGAAGCGGGCATGGCCCAGCGCAGCGTGCACATGGAATGGCTGAGCTGGCAGCGCTGGCTGGAGGCGCAGCAATTGCAGCACCTGGAACCCGTGCGCTGGCTGTACTTCAACTATGCGCATCAGATCGCACAGGCAGCACTCGCCGGACAAGGCGTGGCCTTGGCGCGCATACCGCTGGTGGCCGACAGTCTGGCCCAGGGGAGCTTGGTGGAGGTGCTGCCCGGCACGCGGCTGGATTCACCCATGGCGTACTGGCTGCTGGTGGGCACGCAAAGCGCCCCACGCGACGAAACCCAGGCCTTCTGCGGCTGGCTGCACACCCAGGCTCAAGCCACCCGCAGCATGATTTCCGACATTAGCCCCCGTAAAATCTAGTGGCATTGCTATTTATTTGGTAGCAACCGGCGTAGGTTCCGGGGCCTGGCGCGGCAGCACAATGTGGAATTGCGTCCCCTCGCCCACGGTGGACTGCACCGTGATGCGTCCGCCCAGCGTCTTGGTCACCAGGTTTTGCACGATGGCCATGCCCAATCCTGTGCCCCCCTGGCCGATCTTGGTGCTGAAGAAGGGCTGGAACATCTTGTCCATGCGTTCCTGGGACATACCAACCCCGTTGTCGGCCACCACGATCTCCACTGAATCGCCCTGGGCCTGTGCACGCAGCGTAAGCTCGCCCTGGCTGCACCCCTCGAAGGCATGGAGGTAGGCGTTGTTCACCAGGTTGATCAGAATCTGCCCCAAAGCACCGGGCTGGCTATCCATGGCAATTCCCGACGGAATATCCACCTCGATGCGATGCGGGTACCGCTTGAGACTGGGGCTGAGGGTGTGGAGCACCTCGGACACCATCTCGGCCAGATCGAATTGCCTGCGCTGCTCGCTGGCCTGGTCGGTTGCGACCTGGTGGAAATCCCCCAGTAGTTCCACGGCGCGCGCCAGGTTGTTGCGCAACAACTGGGTGCCTTCGACCATCTGTACCAGGTATTGATTCAGGCCAGAACGGGTCAGCGCGCCCGATTCGGCGGCGCGCTGGAAAGCCTGCGTCTGGTCCCACAGCGTGCTGGCAAGCATGCCTGCATTTCCCAGGGGCGTAGCCATTTCGTGGGACACACTGGCAATCAGGGTGCTCAAAGTAGCCTGGGCCTCGCTGTGGGCAAGCTGCTCCTGCGATTGGCGCACCACCTCGAGCGCTTGCTCCAGTTCGTGCGTGCGCTGGGCTACGCGGGCTTCCAGGTTTTCGTTGAGGTCGCGCACTTCGCGCAAGGTCTGGCGCAACAGCAGCTGGCCGCGAACGCGGGCGCGCACCACGGCGGCATTGACCGGCTTGGAGATGAAGTCGGCCGCCCCCAGCGCAAGACCCACAGACTCTTCTTCGGGGTTGTTCTGGCCGGTGACAAAGATGATGGGCACATCACGCGTGCGCGGGTTGGCTTTGAGGTAGGCACAGACCTGGTGCCCGCTCATGCCCGGCATGACCACGTCCAACAAGATCAGATCGGGCAGTGCCTGCTCGCAGGCGTCCAGTGCCTGCTGTCCACTGGTGACGGTGCGAACGGTATGGTCGGCCTGGAAGATGTGGCTCAGGATTTGCAGGTTCAGAACCTGGTCGTCCACAATCAAAAGGGTGGGTTTGTCTGTCTTGGTGCTGCTCATGACAGCCCCATGGTGCTACAAGACGCACAGCCAGGCAAGGGGGCCGCAGCGCACGATGGCAAAAAAAGGCGGCCTGGTGGCCGCCTCTGGACTGTATAAAGCGTCCGACTACTGGGCTGCGGGCAGGCTGCCAGCTCGTACCACCACCATGGACTGGGGCTTGAGATACTTCTTGATGGAGGCATTAACCTGCTCATCGCTCAGGGCCTGCACCTTGGCGGGATATTCGTCCAGCCAGGCCGGGCCGTAGCCGCGGTTTACGGCGGCCAACAGGGTGTTGGCCAGGCCACCGGTGGTCGCAAGGTCTACCTTGAAGGCACCGATCAGGTTGCTCTTGCGGGCACTGATTTCAGCCGACGTGACACCGGCGTCATACCAGAGCGTGAGCTGGCGTTGGGTGGAGGCAATGCCCTTGTCGAGCAAGGCGGGCGCGAAAGTAGCCGTAATGCGCCAATCACCATCGTTGAACATGTCGTTGCCCAGGCCCGCGCCCACACCGTAGGTCAGGCCTTCCTTGTCCCGCACATTGGCCATCAGGCGCCCCGTAAATCCACTGCCCAGGATGGCGGTGGCCAGGCGCAACGCCTGGTAGTCGCTGTCGCTGTAACGCAGCCCGCTCGGCTGGCCCAGCACCACAGAGACACTGGTCTTGCCCGGCATGGCCACATCTTGTGTGGCGGCACTTACGGCGGGCGCCGACTGCGCGGCGCGGGCTACTGTCGTGCCACCCTTCCAGTCGGCGAAAACACGACCCACCTCGGCTTGCAGGGCAGCAGCATCCACGTCGCCCACCACCACCATCTTCATGTGGCTTGGACCGTAGTGGGTCGCGTGGAAGGCCTTCACGTCGTCGAGCTTGGCGGATTCGATGGCTGCCAGCATGTCTTCAGGAGCGACGGGGCGGTTCGGATGGCCTTGCGGATACACGGCGCGACCAAAGGCGTCCGAGGCACGGAAGTCGGTGCTCTCCAGACTGCGCTTGATGCCACCAGCCAGCTGCTTCTGCGCCTTGGTAAACTCTTCAGCCGACAAAGCCGGTGTGCGCAGCTGCTCGGCAATCAGGCCCAGCACCAGGGGGATGTCCTTCTTGAGCATGCGCGCGGTAATGTCAAGAACATCGGTACCCGCCCGGAAGCTGATGCTCGCACCCACCGATTCCAGTTTTTCGGCAATGGCAAACTTGTCTTGCGACTGCGTGCCCTGGTCCAGCAGCATGCCGGTCAGCACCGGGATGGACGGATTGCCTGCGCCCGCCTGGGCGCGCCCCGCGGGCAGCGAAGCACGCAGGGTCACCACATCCTTCACCCCCGTGGGGTAGGCCATCAGATCGATTCCGGCCACCGTGGAGCGGCGTACGTTGGGTGCCATCTTGGCGCCTGCAGCGCCGCTATTGCCACCGGGTTCCTTGGCGCTGGCCAGGTCGGCACCGCCACTTCCATGGCTGTGCTGGGGGTCACGGTAGTAGAACGGGCCGCCAGCGCGCTGTGCCTGATGCCCCGCCTTGGCGGTCTTGGCTGCGCCACCCGCGCCAGGCTGCGTGGGCACAAACCAACCGGTGGTGCTGGACGTCTCGATCAGGTATGTCTGCGCCACGCGCTGGATGTCGGCCACCGTGACTTTCTTGGTCGCTTCGTCCAGGCCATAGAACAGGGTCCAGTCGCCCGCGGAAATGTACTCGTTGAGATTGCCGGCAATGCCGAACGAACCGTCGAGCTTGTAGGCAGCATCGGCAGCCACCTTGGCAGCGGCAGCCTGGAGTTCGGCTTCGGTCACACCGTCCTTTTTCAAGCGCTCAATCTCGGCCAGGATGATGGCTTCCACCTCTTCTGGTTTGGCGCCGGGCGCCAGCGGTGCGAACACGATGTGCAGGCTGGGGTCGTGAAAGATGCCCATTTCGCCTTCCACGCCCGTAGACAGGTTCTTGTTGGTAATCGCCTTGTACATGCGGCTGTTCTTGCCATCGGCCAGGATGGCGCTCATCAGCTGCACGGCGGCAAAGTCGGCATGCGTGGCTGCCGGAATCTTGTGCGCCACTGCAACCACGCCCAGCTGGCCGGGGCGCTTGACGATGACCCGACGTGCACCGGTCTGCTCGGGCTCTTCGGTGTACATCTCCGGAATCGGTTTGGGTGAATGCGGGTAGGCACCGAAAGACTTCTTCACCAGTTCCAACGCCTGTGCCGGATCAAAGTCACCGATGATGGTCACGGTGGCATTGTTGGGCCAGTAGAAGGTGTCGTAGAACTCGCGCAGCTTGGCAATCGACACCTTCTCGATATCGCTGCGATGCCCGATGGTGCTGTGGTGGTAGGGGTGGGCCACAAAGGCAGACTGGTAGAGCTCTTTGTACAGCGCCTGGATAGGGGAGTTCTCGCCACGCTCGAACTCGTTGCGCACTACCGTCATTTCGGGCTTGCGATCTTCCTCGCGTAGCAGCAGGTTGCGCATGCGGTCGGCCTCCATGCCCACCACGGTGGACAGGTGCTCGCTGCCCAGGTTTTCGTAGTAGTTGGTACGGTCCAGCCAGGTGGTGGCGTTGTACTTGGCGCCCGTGCGCTCCAGCAACTGGTCGACGTTGTTGCCCTTGTCGCGG
Source organism: Rhodoferax sp. (assembly GCA_046348185.1). Lineage (GTDB taxonomy): Bacteria > Pseudomonadota > Gammaproteobacteria > Burkholderiales > Burkholderiaceae_C > Allorhodoferax. The sequence continues at coordinate 2,013,429 of JAXMER010000013.1, forward strand.
GTGTGGTTCTTGGAGCCCTTGAACATTAGGTGCTCCAGCAAATGGGTGGCGCCGGTGGTGCCCGTGACTTCGTTGCGCGAACCCACCCGGTACGTGACCATGAAGGTCAGCGTGGGGGTGGAGTGCTCGGGCATGAGCAGCACTTGCAAACCGTTGGACTGAAGGGTGTATTCATCGATGGCGCCCACGCTTTTGACGTGGTTGTAGCCTTTGACGGCCACCGGCGCCGCCAAAGCCAGCGCCGATGCCAGCCACAGGCCAGCAGCAACTAGGGTACGTTTCATGGTTGACAGATGTTGAAAAACAAGCGCCAGACCATAGCACAGCCCGCTCTTGTGCCGTCAGGGGGAAAACCCAGCAGTGCCCGGTGCCATCACCCGTCCCAAACCAGCCCTTTCCAGACACTAGCGCCGGACACCCAACATGGCTACGATACGCGCTTGACCAAACCGGGTCGCAAACCGGCACCAGTGGGCCACTCGCCTGGGAGGAACGGTTATGAACATCACTTTGAACACCCCGATCGAAGATCTTGCCACGTGGCGTGCACGCCTGTTTGCGCGCCTCATGGGCGTGGTGTTTTATACCGGCTGGCTTGTCGGTGTGCCCAGCATTTGGCTGAGCGTACGTGAGGGGCTTTGGCCCCTGACGGTGGCAGATAGCGTGGCGCTCGTGTGGGTGAGCGTGCTGTTCGTGCGGCGCGACCGCAATCCGGTGACCGGCAGCATGCAGTTGCTGGCGCTGATGTACCTGCTGGGCGTGGTCATGCTCGGCACCGTGGGTCATGTTGCGCAGATCTACCTGATGGCCTTGCCCGTCCTGGCTGTGCAGCTGCTGTCGCTGCGGGCTGCCGGTGTGTGCCTGGCGCTCAATGGTTTCACCTTGCTGGTCACAGGGGTCGTCTGGCGCTTGGACGCAGGCACCGCGCTGTTTGCCGACCTGCCCACGCTGCGCTGGATGGCCATTACCATGAACTTCCTGCTGATCGATACGGCACTCACCGCCGCCAGCGCCTTCTTGCTGCGCGGCATGGAGCGGGCCCTGCACGAACAGCGCGCCAATGCCGAGAAGCTCAGCCACTTTGCCATGCACGACGCACTGACCGGCCTGGCCAACCGGCGCTTGCTGCTGGACCGCATCGAGCACGCACTGACGCGCGCCGCGCGTGAGCAACAAGAAGTTGGTGTCGTGTTGCTGGATCTGGATCATTTCAAGAACGTCAACGACAGCCATGGCCATGAGCTTGGTGACGGCCTTATCCAGGCCGTGGCCGGGCGCTTGCAGCGCGCCGTGCGTGCCGGTGATACGGTGGCCCGGCTTGGTGGTGATGAATTCGTGGTGCTGCTGTCGGAGATCGCATCTGAGACCGAAATGCTCACGGCGGTGGAACGGGTGCTGCAAGCCGTGGATGGCAGCTACCCGCTGGAGCGCCACGAGCTGTACGTCAGCGCCAGCATCGGCGTGGCCGTTTTTCCGCGTGACGGGCAGGACGCCGCCAGCCTGCTCAAGAATGCCGACACCGCGATGTACCGCGCCAAGGAAGGCGGGCGTGATCGCTTCCAGTTCTTCCACGCCGCCATGAACGAACGCCTGGTCGCGCGCATGGAACTGGAAGGCGCCCTGCGCGGTGCGCTGGAGCGCAATGAACTGGTGCTGTACTTCCAGCCCCGTGTGGCGGGCGCCGATCTCACCTGCATGGGGGCCGAGGCCCTGGTTCGCTGGCAGCATCCGCAGCGTGGGCTGGTAAGTCCGGCCGTTTTCATTCCCGTGGCCGAAGAAACCAGCCTGATCGTCTCCATCGGGGCCTGGGTCCTGCAAACCGCTGCCGCCCAACTGGCCCAATGGCAGACCCGCTACCCCCAGTTGCAATTGAGCGTCAATCTTTCGGCACGCGAATTCCGCGATCCGGGTCTGCTGGGCCGCTTGCGAAGCGCCGCCGATGTTGCCCGAGGTCGCCTCGAGGTCGAAGTAACCGAGAGCATGGTCATGCACAACACCGCACTGGCCCAGGATCTACTCGGTCAGATCCGCGCCCTGCAAGTGGGTGTGGCGCTGGATGATTTTGGTACCGGCTTTTCTAGCCTGGCTTACCTGAAGACGTTTCCGCTGGATGTGCTCAAGATCGACCAGTCGTTTGTGCGTAACCTGGAAACCGACCTGCAGGACCGCGCCATCGTCAAGACCGTCATTGACCTGGCAGACAACCTGGGTCTACGCACCGTGGCCGAGGGCGTCGAAACCGAAGCCCAGGCCTCGGTGCTACGCCGCCTGGGCGTGCACGAGTTGCAGGGCTACCTGTTTGCCAAACCCATGCCGGCATCGGCGTTTGAGGCCTGGCTGGAGCAGCATGGCACTGACGCAGGCGGACTCCTCAGTCCGCAAAGTACCAGTAACCCGCATTCACCCACGCCACCAGCGCATCTACCAATGCCGGAACCTGCAGCCCCGCACGTAATTGGCGTGCGCTGATCGTATCGTTGTCGCACAGCGCCTTGACGGCCGACTGCGCCTTGGCGCCAAAGGCGTGGCGCTCACCGTCCACATAGCACACACCCTTGCGCACTGTGGCATCTAGGTAAAAACAGCGCAGACCGCCGGTACGCACCAGCGGCTGACTCGCCAGCTCGGCCAGCAGCGTTTGCGCATCCAGTGGCTCATCCAGCGCCTGCAAGTCCAGTGCGCACTTCGTCTTGGATAGGAAACTGCCTGCAAAGTCGGCCATTAACGTGTCGTTGTCGAGCACCGTCTGCATGTGGGCGCGAATGCGCGCAAAGTCGGTCGCATCGATGTAGCCCTGGTTGTGGTGAACGGGGCGCTTGGGGTCGGTCAACAAGTCGTTGCCCAGTTCCTGGTCGATCAGGTAATCGGCCAAGCCGCTCAGCATGTGGCAGGCCGACTTGGCTCGAAAGCCCACCGAGAAGCTCATGGAAGGCTCCAGCGACACCCCGTCGTGCGGGAAACCCGGCGGAATGTAGAGGATGTCGCCGGGCAGCAACTCTACATCCAGGACGGGTTCGAATGGATCGACATGCAACAGCGCCGCATGGGCCGCAAACTCGCGGTGCCCGCCCAGAGCCCCCACGCGCCAACGCCGCCGCCCCGAGCCTTGGCAGATGAACACGTCGTAGCGGTCGATGTGGGGCCCCACGCCGCCGTCCGGGCGCGAGTAGCTGATCATCACGTCATCCAACCGCCACTTCGGGATGAAATCAAACGGCTTGACCAGTTCCGCAACTTCCGCCGACCAATGGTTGACCGCCTGCACAATCAGCGACCAGCCCTTCTTGCCCAGGTGGTCGTAGCTCTCGAATGGGCCGGTTTGGGCTTGCCACTTGCCGCGCTTCTTGTACACCAGGCGCGAATCCACCGTCTCTTCCAATGCCAGTCCTGCCAATTCGTCCGGCGTGATGGGATCCTGCCAATCAGCAAAGCCTTGCCGGATGACGACCGGCTTGCGCTGCCAGTAGCGTTGCAGGAATTGTTCAATGGTGAAGTCACGCAGTTGCAGGGAAAACATGGCTCAAGCCCTAAAAAGGAAGTCACGGCCCCCACAGCGGGAGCCGCTCCCGATAGTAACGGCGCCGCAGAAGTTGTCTCAGCGCGGTGCCGGACACGTGCCAGCGGCGCACTTCACGGTGTATTGGCTGATAAAGGTACGAAAGTTCTTTCCCAGTTGGCCCATCTGCTCGCACACATCGCCGCGTGCATCGAAAGCAAAGCCTTGGCTGGCGTCGGAATTAAGCATTTCCACGCGTTGCAGGCCGTATTGCAGGAATTGTTGGGGGTTGATCCATTGCTCACGGCAAATGGCATGGAACACAAAACTGGCGTAGACCAACTCCGTAACCTCAGGCTTGGCGACCTGCAGCCGCAACACCCCAGCGTCAAGCCGGGCCGACTGGATCGCATTGCCCTGCAATGCCTTCTGCAGCGGCCCGGGAACGTTTGTGAATTCGGTTGCGGCGGCAACCTGTGCGCAGACCGCAGTGATGAACAGGGTCAGCAACGGGGTTTTCATGGATAACGTCTCTAGGTTGCAGGCAAAACGGCCAGCACCGATTGTGCCGCCGGTTGGCGACGAACGGGTGAACCCGACAAAGACCTAGTGCGTAATCACCACCAGCACGCTGCAGTGCGAATGCGCAATGAGGGATTTGGAGACCGAACCCTTCCACCAACGCGCGGCCCAACTGTCAAGATGCTTGTGGCCGACCACGATCAGGTCGGCTTGTACTCTCTTGGCCTGCTCGGTGATTTCATCCACGGTATCGCCCGTGAGCAGGGTTCCGCTGGCCTGGTGACCGGCTTCGTGCAGGCGACGCACCCCTTCGTCCAGCGTGGCCTGCATGGCAGCGCGCTCACGCTCCATGGCACCGTTGTCATAAACACCGCCTTCGGTATAGACCAACCCCAGATCAGCAGGCAACACACCCACCAAGAAGAGCTCCGCATGCGCCCACTGGGCCAGTTCCTGGCAATCGAGCAAGGCCTGTTGCCCGCCGGGCGAGCCGTCATACGCCAACAGAATGCGCTTGTACATGGTAGGCCTCCAATCCAACAACCTGGCGAGTGCGCCAATTCAAGCATACGCAATGCCCGCGCCTGCCGCAAGCCCGACCGGGTGCGCTTTACCCGACACCGTGGCGCGGCCATGGCGTTGCCGCCACAATGCAAAAGTCCCCCATGCACGAGGCACCTTCATGACTGACCTGACAACCTTCCCGATCACCCGCAAATGGCCCGCCCGCCACCCTGAGCGCCTGCAGCTCTATTCGCTGCCGACACCCAATGGCGTCAAGGTCTCCATCCTGCTGGAAGAATGCGCCCTGCCCTACGAAGCGCACCGCGTGCGTTTCGACCACAACGACCAGCTCTCGCCCGAATTCCTGTCGCTCAATCCCAACAACAAGATCCCTGCCATCATTGATCCCGAAGGGCCCGGTGGCCAGCCGTTGGCGCTATTCGAGTCCGGTGCAATTCTGGTGTACCTGGCCGAAAAGACCGGGCGGTTCTTGTCATCGGATGCCACCACGCGCTATCACACGCTGCAATGGCTGATGTTCCAGATGGGTGGCGTGGGGCCGATGTTCGGGCAGTTGGGCTTCTTCCAGAAGTTTGCCGGTGCCGCCTGGGAAGACAAGCGTCCGCGCGACCGCTACGCAGCCGAGAGTCGGCGCCTCCTGGGTGTGCTGGACCAGCATCTGCGGGGCCGCAACTGGATGATGGGTGATGATTACAGCATTGCCGATATCGCCATCTTCCCCTGGGTGCGCAACCTGGTCGGGTTCTATGCAGCGGGCGAGTTGGTGGGCTTTGACGACTTCGCCCAGGTCCGCCGCGTGCTGGATGCCTTTGTCGCACGCCCAGCGGTGCAGCGCGGACTGCTCGTGCCGGGCGAGGACGCCTGATGCGCTAGCAATTCAATAGCATTCAACCGCCATTTCACGGGGGCTGAATGCTACTTTTAATCAAACCAACACGCGTTCGATGCCACCCGCGTTGGCCTTGGCCACGTACTGCGGCATCCAGTCCGAGCCCAATATCTGGTTGGCCATTTCCACCACGATGTAGTCGGCCTCCAGCAGGCCGTTTTGCAGGTCGTCGGTGTAGCGCAGCATGCCTTGCAGGCAGCTCGGGCAACTAGTGAGCATCTTGATGTTGCCGGTGGCCCCCACGGCGCCGCTTTCGCGCAGGGCGGCTTCGCCTTTGCGGATTTCTTCTTCCTTGCGAAAGCGCACCTGGGTGGACACGTCAGGGCGGCTCAGCGCCAGCGTGCCGGATTCGCCGCAGCAGCGATCACTCTTCAAGACCTTGTCGCCGACCAGGGCCTTCACCGTCTTCATGCTGTCGCCCTGTTTCATGGGGTTGTGGCAGGGTTCGTGGTACAGGTAACCGGGCTGACCGGTCGGCAGGGTGATGCCTTTTTCAAGCAAGTATTCGTGGATGTCGAGCATGCGGCAGCCGGGGAATATCTTGTCGAACTCGTAGCCCTGGAGCTGGTCGTAGCAGGTGCCGCAACTCACCACCACGGTCTTGATGTCCAGGTAGTTCAGCGTATTGGCCACGCGGTGGAACAGCACGCGGTTGTCGGTGATCATCTTCTCGGCCTTGTCCATCAGGCCATTGCCGCGTTGCGGGTAGCCGCAGCACAGATAGCCCGGCGGCAGCACGGTTTGCACACCGGCGTGCCACAGCATGGCCTGCGTGGCCAACCCCACTTGGCTGAACAGACGCTCGGAGCCGCAGCCGGGGAAATAGAACACCGCTTCCGTTTCCGCCGTGGTGTTGGCGGGGTTGCGGATGATGGGCACGTAGTCCTTGTCCTCGATGTCCAAGAGCGCGCGTGCGGTCTTCTTGGGCAGACCGCCAGGCATCTTCTTGTTGATGAAGTGGATCACCTGCTCCTTCACCGGCGCCGTGCCCACGGTGGCCCGCGGTTTGGCCGTCTGACGCCGGGCCACCAGGTGCAGCACGCGGTTGGCCAGGCGCTGTGCCTTGTAGCCCAGGCCAATCATGCCGCTGCGCACCAGCTTGATGGTTTCGGGGTTGGTGGCGTTAAGGAAGAACATGGCCGCCGCGCTGCCGGGGCGCCAGCTCTTCTTGCCCATCTTGCGCAACAGGTTGCGCATGTTCATGGTCACGTCACCAAAGTCGATCTTCACCGGACACGGCGAATAGCACTTGTGGCACACGGTGCAGTGATCGGCCACGTCTTCGAACTCTTCCCAATGCTTGATGGAAATGCCCCGGCGCGTCTGTTCCTCGTACAAGAAGGCCTCCACCAAGAGCGAGGTGGCCAGAATCTTGTTGCGCGGGCTGTAGAGCAGGTTGGCGCGCGGTACGTGGGTGCTGCACACCGGCTTGCACTTGCCGCAGCGCAGGCAGTCCTTGACGCTGTCGGAGATGGCGCCGATGTCGCTTTGCTGCATGATGAGCGACTCGTGGCCCATCAGCCCAAAGGACGGCGTGTAGGCATTGGTCAAATCGGCGAACATGATGCCCCCACGCTCCGCCGCTGTCGCGGGTCGCTGCCCCCCGAGGGGGCGCGTTTCGCCTTGGGGCGGCCCGGCGGCGAAACCCACCGCTGAATTAGCCTCCAGCCCGCTTGGAGATTGCGCAGGTAGCTCCTGATTTCGTAGCAACTTGCCCTTATTGAAGCGACCTTCGGGGTCCACCTTGGCCTTGTAGGCAGTGAAAGGTGCAAGCTCTTCGTCGCTCAGGAACTCCAGCTTGGTGATGCCGATGCCATGCTCGCCCGAGATCACGCCGTCGAGCGACCGCGCCAGCGCCATGATGCGTTTGACCGCACCGTGGGCGGCCTGCAGCATGTCGTAGTCGTCGCTGTTGACCGGGATGTTGGTGTGCACGTTGCCGTCGCCCGCGTGCATGTGCAGCGCTACCCACACGCGCCCTTTGAGCACGCGCTGGTGGATGGCGTTGCACTCAGCCAAGATGGGCGCAAACGCCACACCGGTAAACACGGACTGCAGCGGTGCGCGGATCTGCGTCTTCCAGCTGGCCCGCAGGCTATGGTCCTGCAAGGGGACAAACAGGTTGTCTACCTGCTCCAGCCAACCCTGCCACTGCGCACGCACCTCAGTGATAAGCGCCTGCGCCTGGGCCACGCGGTCTTCCAGCAGTTCGGCGCTGGGGATTTCGCTGGCGTCGTCGCTCTTGCCCAGCGGCAGGTTGCCGCTGGCAAAAAAGGCCAGCAGCTCGTCGGCGAGCTGGAGCTTGTTCTGCAGGCTCAGCTCGATGTTGATGCGCTCGATGCCGTCGGTGTACTCGGCCATGCGCGGCAGCGGAATCACCACGTCTTCATTGATCTTGAAGGCGTTGGTGTGGCGGGAAATGGCCGCGGTGCGCTTGCGGTCGAGCCAGAATTTCTTGCGCGCCTCGGGGCTGATGGCCACAAAACCTTCGCCATTGCGCGAATTGGCGATGCGCACCACCTCGCTGGTGGCACGCGCCACCGCGTCGGCATCGTCGCCACTGATGTCGCCAAACAGCGCCATCTTGGGCAGGCCGTTGCCACCGGCGGCCTGGGCACGCTTGCTCTTGGTGGCGTAGCCCACGGCCTTGAGGTAGCGGTCGTCCAGGTGTTCCAGGCCGGCCAGCACCACGCCCGTGCGCTTGGCTTCGGCAAACATGAAGTCGATGATCTCGACGATGCTGGGCACGGCGTCTTTGGCATTGCCGAAGAATTCCAGGCACACGGTGCGGGTGTGGGCTGGCATCTTGTGCACCACCCAGCGTGCGCTGGTGATGAGGCCATCCGTACCCTCTTTCTGCACCCCCGGCAGCCCCGAGAGAAACTTGTCGGTCACGTCCTTGCCCAGGCCCTCCTTGCGGAAGCTGGCGCCGGGAATGTCCAGCCGCTCGGTGCGCAGCTTGGTCTTGCCGTCGGCCTTGAAGTACTGCAGCTCAAAGCTGGCCACCTCGGCATCGTGGATCTTGCCCAGGTTGTGGTTGATTCGCGTCACCTCCAGCCACTCGGCATTGGGGGTAACCATGCGCCAGGAAGCCAGGTTGTCGAGCGCCGTGCCCCACAGCACCGCCTTCTTGCCACCGGCGTTCATGGCGATATTGCCACCGATGCACGAGGCTTCCATGGAAGTCGGGTCCACCGCAAACACGTAGCCTGCGCGCTCGGCCGCGTCGGCCACACGCTGGGTGACCACACCGGCTTCCGACCAGACCGTGGCGACCTCGCGGTCCAGCCCCGGCAGGCGCAACATCTGCACCTCGGTCATGGCTTCGAGCTTTTCGGTGTTGATGACCGCACTCTTCCAGGTCAGCGGCACCGCACCACCCGTGTAGCCGGTGCCGCCCCCGCGCGGAATCACGGTCAGGCCCAGCTCGAAGCAGCCCTTGACCAGCCCAGCCATCTCCTCTTCGGAGTCGGGCGTGAGCACCACAAAAGGGTATTCCACGCGCCAGTCGGTGGCGTCGGTGACGTGGCTGACACGCGAAAGGCCGTCGAACTTGACGTTGTCCTTGGCCGTCAGCCGGTTCAGTACCCGCCGCGCCTTGGCCCGCAACGCACCGACTTCGTCAAAGGACTGGTCAAAGGCCTGCACCGCGGCGCGGGCGGCCACCAGCAGTTCGCCCACCATGGCGTCGCGCTCGGGGTCATTGCCGGGCGTGCGGCGTTTTTCGATTTCGTGCAGACGGTGGTTGAGCGCGTCCACCAGCAGGCGGCGACGCTTAGGCGTGTCGAGCAGGTCGTCCTGCAGGTAGGGGTTGCGCTGCACCACCCAGATGTCGCCCAACACCTCGTACAGCATGCGGGCCGAGCGGCCGGTTCGGCGCTCGGTGCGCAGCTGGTTGAGCAGGCCCCAGGCCGGACCGCCCAAGAGCCGGATGACGATTTCGCGGTCGGAAAACGAGGTGTAGTTGTACGGAATCTCGCGAATGCGTTCGTGCGTACGCGGTACGGGATGACCCGCGGCCGCCAGGATTTGGGGCGAAATGGGAGCGTTCATTCAGTCAGGCTCGTAATGGACCAATACCCCATCGGGGGCCCGGCACAGCCGCATAACGGCGGGGTGAGATGGTACCGCAGTGCAGCATTTCCACGTATTTTCTAGTGGTAAGCCCCTATCGGAACCCCGTGCAGTTGACGCTGTAATGGATTTGAAACGGCGGTGTAACAATTGCCGCCTAGCATTGCCTATTTTTCAGGAGAGACCATGCAACTGCTGTTCCGTTCCGTTGCTATTGCCGCCATGGCCGTCGCCGCTGCCCTGCCTGCCCATGCCGAAACCGAGATCCAGTGGTGGCATTCCATGGATGGCGCTCTTAATGACTGGGTCAATGACCTTGCCAAGCAGTTCAACGCCAGCCAGAAGGAATACAAGTTGGTGCCCACCTACAAGGGCGAATACGACCAGTCCATGGCCGCTGGCATTGCCGCATACCGCGCAGGCAATGCGCCTGACATCTTGCAGGTGTTTGAGGTGGGCACAGCCACCATGATGTACTCCAAGGGCGCCATCAAGCCGGTCGCGGATGTCATGAAAGAGGCTGGCGTCAAGTTCGATCCCAAGGTGTTCATTCCTGCCGTGGCAGGCTACTACACGGCCCCTAACGGCCAGATGCTGTCCTTTCCTTTCAACAGCTCCACCACCGTCTTCTACTACAACAAGGATGCCTTGAAGGTAGCCGGTTTGGACCCCGAGAAGGCACCCACCACCTGGCCCGAAGTCGTATCGATTGCGGCAAAACTCAAAGCCAGCGGCAACAAATGCCCCTTCACCACCTCGTGGATGACCTGGGCCCAGCTGGAGAGTTTCTCGACCTGGCACAACGTGACGTACGCCAGCAAGAACAACGGGTTTGGCGGCTTGGATGCACGACTGGAATTCAACTCGCCATTGCACGTGCGCCATTTCGAGAATCTTGCAAACATGTCCAAGCAAGGGCTATTTGTGTACAAGGGTCGTGCCAGCAAGGCCGTCAACTCGTTCACATCGGGTGAGTGCGCGATGTTCGTTGGCTCATCGGGCAGCTACGCCAGTATCAAACGCGACTCCAAGTTTGCCTTTGCGGAGTCAACGTTGCCGTACTATCCCGACGTCGCTGGCGCGCCGCAAAATACCATCATCGGCGGTGCCAGCCTGTGGGCGCTTGCTGGTAAACCTGCCGAGCATTACAAGGGCGTAGCGGCGTTTTTTAACTTCCTCTCCGATCCCAAGGTCCAAGCGGCCAACCACCAGCGCACAGGTTACCTTCCCATCACCATGGCGGCCTACGAAATGACCGAAAAATCTGGCTTCTACAAGCAGAACCCAGGCGCTGACGTCGCGGTCAACCAAATGGTGCGCAAGACCACCGACAAGTCACGCGGCGTGCGTTTGGGCAACATGGTGCAGATTCGCGCCATCCTGGACGAGGAAACCGAACAGATCTGGATTGGCAAGAAAACCGCCAAGGAAGCTTTGGACGACGCTGTGAAGCGGGGCAATGAACAATTGGCCCGATTCCAGGCTGCCAACAAGTAATCCACTTCATTTAGCCGAACCGGCCGCAAGGGTAGCGAGTACTGCGCACAAGCGTCCAGCGCGTGCGTTGCGACCGGGCTCTGCGGTCTTTCTTCATGGAAAAACGAGTCCTTTTTCGCGCAACCTGGCTACCCTATGTGTTGCTGGCGCCCCAATTGTTCATTGTTGGGGTATTCTTTTTTTGGCCTGCAGGGCAGGCTTTGATCCAGTCGCTTCAGCAGCAGGACGCGTTTGGAAACTCGGTTACCTGGGTTGGGCTGGACAATTTCCGGGCATTGTGGAACGACGCCTCTTACGTCGACTCCTTCAAGACCACAATGCTGTTTGCCGTGCTGGTCACCAGCCTGGGGCTGAGCATTGCACTGGTACTGGCTGTCTTTGCAGACCGTATCGTCAAGGGCGCGGCTTTCTACAAGACCATTTTGATCCTTCCGTATGCGGTGGCGCCCGTGGTGTCCGGCATTCTGTGGGGGTTCATGTTTTCCACGTCCATTGGCGTGGTCGCGTATGGGCTGCGCAAGATTGGCATTGAGTGGAATCACCTGCTCAATAGCCAGCACGCCATGGCTTTGATCGTGATGGCCGCCGTGTGGAAGCAGATTTCCTACAACTTTCTGTTTTTTCTGGCGGGCCTGCAATCGATTCCGAAATCGCTGATCGAGGCAGCCGCCATTGACGGTGCACGACCCTGGCGGCGTTTCTGGACCATCCAGTTCCCGTTGCTCTCACCGACAGCGTTTTTCCTTCTGGTGGTGAACATGGTGTACGCCTTTTTCGACACCTTCGCCATCGTTGACGCTACCACCAAGGGCGGGCCTGGCAAGGAAACGTCAACTCTGGTGTACCGCGTGTACTTCGACGGCTTCAAAGGTATGGACTTTGGAGGCTCTGCCGCACAGTCGGTGGTGCTGATGGCCATCGTCATCGCCCTCACGGTGATCCAGTTTCGTTACGTTGAAAAGAAAGTGCAGTACTGATGTCACGAGGCCACCACCATGGTTGAGCGCAGCCGTACCCTGAGCTTGCTGGCGCACGCGGTGATGATCATCGGCGTTCTCATCATCCTGTTCCCCGTTTACTTGGCCTTTGTTGCGTCGACGCATACGCCCGCAGATGTCATGCAAGCGCCGATGCCCTTGCTTCCGGGCAGTCACTTTTGGGAAAGCTATTCTGCCGCCTTGAGTGGCAGCGGACACACCAGCACCCACGCCTCGGTGGCCCGCATGATCTGGATCAGCTTTGCCACGGCGTGCATCATCACCGTCGGCAAGATCGCCATTTCGCTGCTATCGGCGTTTGCCGTGGTGTATTTCCGGTTTCCGTTGCGAGGCGTGTTCTTCTGGCTGATCTTCATTACGCTAATGCTGCCGGTGGAGGTGCGCATTGGCCCCACGTACCAGGTGGTGGCAGACCTTCACATGATCAACACCTACGCGGGCCTATCCGTGCCACTGATCGCGTCAGCCACCGCCACCTTCCTGTTTCGCCAGTTCTTCCTGACGGTGCCGGACGAACTGGTCGAAGCAGCACGCATGGACGGTGCCGGACCCATGCGTTTCTTCAAAGACATACTGGTGCCCCTGTCGGTCAACAGCATCGCAGCGCTATTCGTGATCCAGTTCATCTACGGCTGGAACCAATACCTGTGGCCGCTCATCATGGCCACCAGCGAGGACATGTATCCCGTCGTTGTCGGTATTCTGCAGATGATTGGTCAGGGCGAGTCGCCCGTGGACTGGAACGTGGTCATGGCCACGGCCATGCTGGCCATGCTGCCTCCGGCACTGGTGGTAATTGTGATGCAGAAATGGTTTGTCAGAGGACTGGTGGAGACGGAGAAGTAATGGCTTCCATTGAACTGAAAAACGTTGTCAAACGCTACGGCAGCGGCCCCAAGTCCAACCAGGTCATCCACGGCGTCAACGCCCACATCAACGACGGCGAATTCATCGTCATCGTCGGGCCCAGCGGTTGTGGCAAATCCACCCTCTTGCGCATGGTGGCCGGGCTGGAGGAAATCAGCGCAGGCGATATCCTGATCGGCAACCGCGTGGTGAACCAGTTGGAGCCCGCCCAACGCGACATCGCCATGGTGTTTCAGAACTACGCGCTGTACCCGCACATGAGCGTGTACGACAACATGGCCTATGGACTGCGCATCGCCAAGGTCAGCGAAGCCGACATTCGTGCGCGCGTGGAGAAAGCGGCCAAGATCCTGGAGATCGGCCCCTTCTTGCAGCGCAAACCGCGCGAGTTGTCGGGCGGGCAGCGCCAGCGCGTAGCCATGGGCCGCGCCATCGTGCGCCAGCCGCAGGTGTTCCTGTTTGACGAGCCCCTCTCCAACCTGGACGCCAAACTGCGCGCCCAGACGCGCCTGGAAATCCAGAAACTCCACCGCGAACTGGGCATCACCAGCCTGTTCGTGACCCACGACCAGGTCGAGGCCATGACCCTGGCGCAGCGCATGATCGTGATGAACGGCGGCGTGATGGAGCAGTTCGGCACGCCCGAAGAGGTGTACGCCCGCCCCGCCAGCACCTTTGTGGCCAGCTTCATCGGCGCGCCGCCCATGAACCTGCTGCGTCACGCGCCCGGCACGCTGGCAGGCCAGCTCACCGGCGTTCGCCCCGAGCACCTGGACCTGGCCGACACCGGCTGGGCGCTGCGCGTGGAAGCGGTGGAACTGCTGGGCGGTGAACGTCTGCTTTATTGCCGCTGGGAGCAAGAAGGCGCCGCCCAGGAGGACCAGCTCATCGTGCGCGTGGACGAGGCCCACACCGCCCCGGCGGTGGGTGCCACCATCCATGTGAAGCCCCGCGTCGACCGGCTGCACCGCTTTGACGCCACATCCGGCAAACGCCTGGAGGCCTGAATGACAGCTGCCACCGACTTGGATTTACCCCCCTGGCCTTACCCGCGATGGGTGGCCCACCGTGGTGCCGGCAAACTGGCCCCGGAAAACACGCTGGCGGCGTTTCGCCTGGGGGCCCACTACGGCTACCGCATGTTCGAGTGCGACGCCAAATTGAGCAGCGATGGCGTGGTATTTCTGATGCACGATGCCACCTTGCAACGCACCACCAATGCGCGTGCCGTCATCGGCGCCGGACAAAGCGCCGTGGGGGGCGACCACCCCTGGGGCGTGCTGTCGCAGCTGGACGCCGGGGCCTGGCACAGCCGCAGTTTCGCGGGCGAACCGCTGCCCTCGCTAGCCAACGTTGCGCAGTTCTGCCGGGCCAATGGCTACTTGCTCAACATCGAGATCAAGCCCACACCGGGCACCGAACGCGAAACAGGCGAGGTGGTGGCGCGCGAGGCTGCACGGCTGTGGCAAGGCGCTGGTGTGCCGCCGCTGCTGACCTCCTTCCAGCCCGAGGCCCTGATGGGTGCGCAAGAAGCGGCACCGGAGCTACCGCGCGGGCTGCTGCTGGATACGCTGTGGGGTGGTTGGCTGGAGTGCGCGCTCACCTTGGGCTGCCAAGCCATCGTGTGCAACTACGCGCTGTGGGACACCAGCACGGTGCGTCAGGCCCAAAGCGCCGGCTTTCGCACGCTGAGTTACACCGTCAACGACGAATGGGTGGCCGAACGCCTGATCGCCCTGGGAACCGACGGCATCATCACCGACCGGGTGGATTTCTTCAGCCCGGTTTGATGGTGACTGGCGGACGCCGCTGGCACCACGCTGGTTGCTTCTCTTTTTATAGCACGACAGGCAATCTATTTGCGGGCTAACGCCCGCTATTGCCTAAGCCCGCCATTCGCGGCGCAGCAGGCCGTAGATGGTGGCGTCGGTCAGTGCGCCCTCGTTGTCACACCAGGCATCGCGCAAGACCGCCTCGCAGCGAAAACCCAGCCGCTGCACCAACGCGCGGGAAGCCTGGTTGCGCGCATCGATATGGGCTTCCAGCCGACGCAGGTCCCAGCGCGTGAAGGCATCGTCCATTTCGGCGCGCACGGCTTCCTGCATCAAACCCCGGCCCTGGTGGGACCGCGCCATGGCATAGCCCACTTCCAGCTTGCGGACCTGGGGGTCCCAGTTCATGAGCAGGGTGCCCCCCACCACCGCACCGGTGGACTTGTCCACCATGACGTTGTAGGTGATCTCGCCGCGCTGGATACGGCCTTCCATCCGCTGGTACCAGGCCTGGGCATCGTCCCAACACGTCCACGCGGCGTACGGCAGGAACCGGGTGACCTGGGGATCGCTGTTGACGGCCCACAGCGCCGAAACATCGTCCACCGCCA
Organism: Rhodoferax sp.; assembly: GCA_046348185.1. Lineage (GTDB taxonomy): Bacteria > Pseudomonadota > Gammaproteobacteria > Burkholderiales > Burkholderiaceae_C > Allorhodoferax. The sequence goes on from JAXMER010000013.1 coordinate 2,028,680, forward strand.
AGGGGCGCAGCCACAAGCGCGGCGTTTCCAGCGCACGCTGCACCAAACCCAACGCCGTGGCAACGCTATGTGGCTCCTGTGCCATCAGCGCCCCCGAGCCCGGCCGACGCCGAGCCGAACCCAGCACTGGCTGGATGCACATACCACTACCAGCGCGCCATAGGTCGCCATCTTGCCGTCGCGCCCGAACAGCCACAGTCCGAGCAACAGCACAGCCCCGCCAGCTACTGAATTCATAGCAGTTTGAGTAATAAATACGCGGGCCGATGGCCAATTTCTTGAAATAACGCAGCCCACCAATGCCAGCAGCGCGCCCAGGGCGAACGCCGGGTAGAGGAAATTCAGCAGGTGCAGGAGTTGATCCAGGCTCGCCATGCGGTCAGCCGCAAGCGGCTCGGTGAGAAGATGATGGCGCGATTTTATAATCGCCGCCATGGCTGTCTGGACGCTCGGCATCAATCACAACACCGCCCCGCTGGACGTGCGCGGCAAGTTCGCCTTTGCCATGGACCAGATCGCACCCCACCTGAACGGCCTGCGCCAAAGCCTGCAGCGCACGCGCGAGGCCGCCATTGTCTCCACCTGCAACCGTACCGAAATCTATTGCGCCGGGGAATCCCACGAACTCGAACCCACGCTGCACTGGCTGGCGCATTCTGCGGGCCTGAATGCCGATGCCTTGCGATCCCACACCTACGGCCTGAAAGACGGGCTGGCCGCGCGCCACGCCTTTCGGGTGGCCAGCGGCCTGGATTCCATGGTGCTGGGCGAGCCGCAGATTCTGGGCCAGATGAAGGACGCCGTGCGCGCCGCCGAAGAAGCGGGCGCGCTGGGCACCACCCTCTCCCAATTGTTCCAGCGCTCCTTTGCCGTGGCCAAGGAAGTGCGTACCTCCACCGAAATCGGCGCCCACTCCATCAGCATGGCCGCCGCCGCGGTGCGCCTGGCCGGCAACCTGTTCGAGGACCTGGGCAAGGTCAAGGTGCTGTTCGTGGGTGCGGGGGAGATGATCGAACTGTGCGCCACGCACTTCGCCGCCAAATCTCCGAAGCACATGGCCATCGCCAACCGCACGCTGGAACGCGGCGAAAAGCTGGCCAGCCGCTTTGGTGGCGAAGTCATGCGCCTGGCCGACCTGCCCGAGCGCCTGCACGAATTCGACGCCGTGGTGAGTTGTACGGCATCCACCCTGCCCATCATCGGGCTCGGTGCCGTGGAGCGGGCCCTGAAGAAGCGCCGCCACCGCCCCATGTTCATGGTCGACCTGGCTGTGCCGCGTGACATCGAACCCGAAGTCAAGGCGCTCGAAGACGTGTACCTGTACACCGTGGACGACCTGGCCAGCGTGGTGCAAACCGCCCAGGCCAACCGCCAAGCCGCCGTGGCCCAGGCCGAAGCCATTGTCGATGCCGGGGTGCAGAGCTTCATGCACTGGATCGACCAACGTGCCAGTGTGCCGCTGATCCAGCAGCTCAACGCCCAGGCCGATGCATGGCGGGCGGTGGAGATTGCCCGTGCGCGCAAGGCGCTGGCCAAGGGCGAGGACGTGGAAGCCGTGTTGGAAGCCCTCTCCAGGGGCCTGACGCAAAAGATGCTGCACGGCGCCATGGCCGAGCTGCGCGCGGCCGAGCCCCAGACGCGCGAGCGCGCCAGCATGGCCATCCAGCACTTCTTCCTGCGCAACGAGCGATGACGGCGCGCCCCCTACTGCGTCGTCGTTAGCTGCGCTGCCTGTCGCTACGGGCTGCACCGCAGGCAGCCTCTATACGTCATTTGCGCGTTTAGCCCCCGTAAATATTGGGTATACCGCTCCTACATTTGTAGCATCCTCTCCCCCACCCGACCATGAAACCGTTCCTTCGCCAACAACTCAGCCGCTACACCGACCGCCAAGGCGAGCTGGAATTCCTGCTGTCGCGTCAGGACATCATGCAAGACATGGAGCAGTTCCTCAAGCTCTCGCGCGAACACACCGACGTGGCCGCCGTGGCCAGCCGCTGGGCCCGCTACCAGCAGCGCGAGGCCGATCTCGCCGCCGCGCAGGACATGGCCAGCGATCCGGATATGGCCGAGATGGCGCAAGAAGAGATCGCCAGCAGCCAGGCCGAGATGGCCCAGCTGGAAACCGAGCTGCAGCGCATGCTGCTACCCAAAGACCCCGACGACGCCCGCCCGGCCTTCCTGGAAATCCGCGCGGGCACCGGCGGCGACGAGTCGGCCCTATTTGCCGCCGACCTGGCGCGCATGTACACGCGCTACTGCGACAGCATTGGCCTCAAGACCGAGATAGCCAGCGCTTCCGAGAGCGAACTCGGGGGCTACAAGGAGGTGGTGCTGCGCATCGACGGCACGGCGCAAACCGCCAGCGGCAGCTGCGGAGCCTACGGCATGCTGAAATTTGAGAGCGGTGGCCACCGCGTGCAGCGCGTGCCCTTGACCGAAACCCAGGGCCGCATCCACACCAGCGCCTGCACCATCGCCGTACTGGCCGAACAGGACGAGGTGGAGGCCGCCAAGATCAACCCATCGGACTTGCGCATCGACACCTTCCGCGCCAGCGGCGCTGGCGGCCAGCACATCAACAAGACCGACTCGGCCGTGCGCATCACCCACATTCCCACCGGCATCGTGGCCGAATGCCAGGACGGGCGCAGCCAGCACAGCAACAAGGCCCAGGCGCTGCGCGTGCTGACTGCGCGCATCCACGAAAAAGAGCGTAGCGAGCGCGCTGCCAAGGACGCTGCCGAGCGCAAGAGCCTGGTGGGCAGCGGCGACCGCAGCGACCGCATCCGCACCTACAACTTTCCGCAAGGCCGCCTGACCGACCACCGCATCAACCTGACCCTGTACAAGCTCGACCGTGTGATGGAAGGCGACCTGGGCGACGTCATCGAGGCACTGCAAGCCTACGAGGCAGCCGAGCAGTTGGCAGCACTGGAAGGCAAGCTGGGTGCATAAGCACCATAACCACTACCAGCCCCCGTCAAATAAGCTTATATTGCTCCTGAAATGGTAGCAAATCCGTTTTCCACCGTTGCCACCGCGCTGCAGGTCTGTTGCCAACGGGGCCTGCCACGGCTGGAAGCGCAGATGCTGGTTCTGCTGGCCTGTGGCCGGAACACGAACCAGCGCGCCTGGTTACTCACACACGATGGCGATGCGCTCACACCCGAACAACAAGCCTTGCTCCAATCCGCATTGGAGCGCCGCCTGCGCGGCGAGCCCATGGCCTACATCACCGGCACCAAAGAGTTCTATGGCCTGACCTTACACGTCGATGCGCGGGTGCTGGACCCGCGCGACGACACCGAAACCCTGGTGGATTGGGCGCTGGAGCTGCTGCGCGCCCAGGCCCAGCCCCACGTGGTGGATCTGGGCACTGGCAGCGGTGCCATTGCGCTGGCGCTGAAATCGCAATGCCCGCACGCGCAGGTGGAGGCGGTGGACGCCAGTGCCGACGCCCTGGATGTGGCGCGTGCCAACGCCCAGCGCCTGGGGCTGGATGTGCATTGGCGGCAGGGTTCCTGGCTGCAAGGCACGCAAGAGCGCTTTGACCTGATCGTCAGCAACCCCCCCTACATCGCCGCGGCCGATCCCCACCTGCAGGCTCTGCACCACGAGCCACTCTCGGCCCTGGCCAGCGGGGCGGATGGCCTGCAGGACATTCGCGCCATCATCGCGCAGAGCGTGCAGCACCTGCAGTTTGGAGGCTGGCTGTTGCTGGAGCATGGCTACGACCAGGCAGAGGCCGTACGAACGCTGTTGCGGGCAACGGGCTACGTCCACATCCAGTCGCGCGCAGACCTGGCCGGAATTGTCCGTTGCAGCGGCGCGTGCTGGATTGCTGCATAACAGAGTTCCTTTTTCGCTGGTTTGTTACTGGTATGCTTTAAGCACGTTGGTCTGGAGATGCCATGAAAACCTTGCACATCCTTCGATTTGCTGTCGCCATGTCTTGTGCCACTTTGGGTGGAACTGCAATGGCGCAGGCTTGCAGCCAGATGATCGCTTCGGGCAACCCCGACTACCCACCTTTCTTGTGGCGCAACCCGCAAGACGAAAGCAAGTTGTTGGGGGCCAACGTTGAACTCATGCAATGGCTCGCCCGAGAAATCGGTATTCCCATCGACGTGCGGTATGTTGGTTCCTGGGCGCGCGTGCAAGAAGAAGTGCGCCATGGCAAGGTGGACCTGATTGCGGGCGCGTTCTTCACCGTACCGCGGCTGGAATACATGGATTACTTCTACCCTGCTTTTCAAGCCGCCCGTACCGTAATCTGGACGCGTGCCGGCCATGGCTTTCCGTTCCAGCAATGGAGTGACCTTAAGGGCAAGCAAGGGCTGACGGTCATCAACAACAGCTTTGGTGAGGATTTTGACCGCTACGCCAAGGACGAGTTGACCATCCAGACCGTCCCACGCCTAGATCAGGCCCTGCGCATGCTGAGCGTTGGCCGAACCGACTATGTGGTGTACGAAGAAAACCCGGCCCTGGCCTTCGCTGCGCGCCTGGGCATTTCCGGGCTCAAGGCTTCATCCACCGCGGTTTCCAACGAGAATTTGTACGTCACCCTATCCCACAAATCACCCTGCAATACCGGAGAGATCCGCGGTCGGATCGCCCGCGCCTTGAACAAGCTGCAAAAGGATGCGGGCATGAAGCCGATTTTGGAAAACGCCCTGCGCAACTGGCGCCGACAGGCACCAGAGGCTGGTTCGCCCCAGTCGTGATCACCTCCATCGCATGAAGGCCCAAACCGCGCAATGGTTCATCCTCGTCCTGGTGAACATCCCCGTGTTCCTGGCCCTGGGGCGCCTGATTTTCGGCGGCTGGGAGGATTTTTTGCTGATTGTGCGCCATTGGACCCGCGCCGATTGGTACCGCAACCTGCAGAGCCAGTGGCAGGAGGAGCCCTGGTTCACAGCGCAGTTGCCGCTATTTGTGGGGGTGTGCCTGCTGCTGGTGGTGCTGGAGTACCTGATGTTTGGCCGCTCCAGTATCAAACCCGCCGCCGCCCTGGTGGGCATGCTGTAGCGCCAACCACACGCTACATGCAGGCGCGGTACACCTCCGCCAGCGAGACGGCGCCGGTACGGGCCAACTTGACTCCGTTGGCGCTCAAACTCATCATGCGGCTGGCCAAGGCACTGTCGCGGTAGACGTCGGCAGCCACACCGGATTCGATGCGTTCGGCCAGGGTCTTGTCCATCACCAACAATTCGTAGATGGCCTGGCGCCCAACGAAACCGGTACCGTGGCAGCGGTCGCAGCCTTTGCCACGCCAGAAGACTTCTTCCGGCCCCACGTCCAGGTTGGTACGCATGAGCACGTCCAGGGGCTCGACTTCGCGGCAATGGGGACAGTTGGTACGCACCAGGCGTTGGGCCAATACACCGATCACGGCCGAACGGATCAGGTAGGGCTCCACGCCCATTTCGATCAGGCGCACCAGGGCACTGGGTGCATCGTTGGTGTGCAGGGTCGAGAAAACCAGGTGGCCGGTCAGGGCGCTTTCGACGGCAATCTTGGCGGTCTCGAAATCGCGCATCTCGCCAATCAGGACTACATCGGGGTCATGGCGCAGGATGTGCCGCAAGGCGCGGGGAAACGTGAACTCGATGGCCGGATTGACCTGGATCTGGACCACGCCTTCCAGTTCATACTCGATGGGGTCTTCCACCGTCACGATGTTGACGTTCTGACGCACCACTTCCTGCAGCGCGGCATAGAGGGTGGTGGTTTTTCCGCTACCGGTGGGGCCGGTCACCAGCACGATGCCCATGCTGCGCCGCAGCAGGTCGCGCAGGCGCGCCAGGTCTGCGGATTCGAAGCCAATCGAATCCAGGCTGCGCATGTCGGCCGTGCGGGCCAGAACCCGGATGACCACACTCTCGCCAAACTGGGACGGGATGATGGAAATGCGCAGGTCGATGCCAGCGCCGCCCTCGGTAATGCGAATGCGGCCATCCTGCGGTAGCCGGTGCTCGGCACTGTTCATGCTGGCCAGGATCTTGATGCGTCCGACCACCGGGGGCAAGAGCGCGCGGCGTAGTCGGCGCACCGGCACCAGGGTGCCATTGATGCGAAACAGCACCTCAAAGGTCTTCTGGCCCGGTCGGATATGGATGTCGGAGGCGCGTCGGCTCACGGCGTCGGCCAGCAGGTTGTTGACCAGGCGCACAATGGGGGCCTGGCGCGCCAGCAATTCGGCCTCGCTCCAGACACGCGCTTCGTCTTCTTCCGATCCAGCTTCGATTTCGCTGATGGCCAGGCTCTCCAGGTCGCTAGAATCGTTGTGCGCCGCGTAGCAGCGCTGGATGGCGCGCTGGATTTCATCAGCCAGCGCCAGCACGGCCACCACGCGGCATTCGGTGACGAATCGCACCAGATGCTGCTGTTCGGCGCTCAAGGCATCGGCCAAGGCCAGCACCAGCGTGTCGCCATCGCGCAGGAGCGGCAAGGCATTCAGGCGCAAGGCCATGTCCACCGGAAGCGTATGCAGCGCAGCTTCCTGGGGTGCGAAATCCAGCAACTCGACCACCGGAACATGCCCCAGCACGCCGGAAATACGCAGGGCCTGCGCAATCTCGTGCCCTTCGTGTTCGTCTTCGGCCATCTGGGTGACCAGGCGCGCCGCCAGCTGGGCCGGGTCGTCCATGGGGTGCAGGGTCCGTGCCCGAAAGGCTTCAGCAAGCCATGCCTTACCCGCGCTTTGCTCGAGCGGGCCGGTACTCTCCAGCGGTAGCGTCCGAAACAAGCCCTGGGTCAACACTTCCTGCAACTCGTCGAGCCTGCGCACCAGCCCCATCTGAATAGGTGCGATGACAGCTTCGCCGCCGTCCAGCGGAATGGGAGCCGTGTCGTGCCGCGCCCACGAGCGTCCACCGTGGGGTGCAAGATGATCGTCTAGCAGGGCCTCGTGGGGGAGTTCAACATCGGGCAGGGACATGGTGGTGCGTATGGATCGTGATCGAACAGAACCATACTCGAATGCTGGCATATGCGGGTGTTTGTGCCGCATTAGGCCGGTTCGATCGCGGGTTAACCCCTAGTATCTTCGCGGTCAAAGCCGCGTCGGTGCGCACTGCTGGGATAATGCAAGGTTTGCTACCGGGCGTTTGGCCGGGTGGCACCACATTTTTTTGGAGCTTGCGCAATGGACGCCACACAACAACGCATCGACGAACTGGTCAAAGGCAACGACGTTTTGCTGTTCATGAAGGGAACCGCCAGCTTTCCGCAATGCGGTTTTTCCGGCCGTGCGGTGCAGATTCTGAAAGCCTGCGGCGTCGACCCCAAGACCATTAAAACGGTGAACGTGCTGGAAGATGACGCCATTCGCCAAGGCATCAAGGATTACAGCAAGTGGCCCACCATCCCGCAGCTCTACGTCAAGGGTGAGTTCATTGGTGGCTCGGACATCATGATGGAGATGTACGAAAGCGGCGAACTGCAGCAGGCACTGGGCACGGCGTCGGCCTAAGGCGTCCAAACCGTATTGGACCAGATCCACACGCCAGCGCCCGGCGAAACGACGGGCCATGCGTTTTACTCCGTGTCCCTCGGCCATGCTAGCATGGCCTCCTTCTTTACCTGCGTAAAACGCATAGCCCGCCGCTTCGCAAGCAAGGTCGAGCTTATTTCGCGGAAAACTCCCACAGCCGCTTAGCACCCAGCACGGCATTGGGGTATTGCGGCTTGCCGCGCGAGCCGTTGTAGCGCCCCAGGGCCATGAACAGGTCGCCGTTCTCGCGGTCCAGGTAGTGGCGCAGGATCACGCAGCCAAAGCGCAGATTCGATTGCATGTGAAACAGCTTGCCGGGGTCGCCATCGCCAATACTGCGGGTCCAGAACGGCATCACCTGCATGTACCCCCGGGCACCCACGATGGAGACCGCATACTTGCGGAAGTTGCTTTCCACCTGAATGAGCCCCAGCACCAAGGCAGTATCCAGCCCGGCACGCTTGGATTCGTACCAGACCGTCTGCAGGAATTCCTTGCGCGTCTGGAAGTCGGTTTTCTTTTTCTTCAGCCGGTCCCCCATGGCGCCAAGCCAGCGCAAGTAGCGTAGGCGCGACTCGGTGTCGTTGAACTCGGGCACAGGCGGCGCCGAGTTGCGCACGGCACTGCTCAAGGCGGTGCGCACCGAGTCGATCAAGGGTTCTTCAATTTGCCCGCCAGCCCAGCTTTGCTCCCCTATTGATAGCAGTCCAAGTCCAACCAACGGGGGCCACAGGCAGCTTCTCCGTGTAACCCGGTGCGTTATCCCTTGCGTCATGCAGCCAGCTTGGATCGCAACCACGCGGCGATTTCCGCCACGCCCACCTTGGTCGCCTCGGAGTCGCGGCGGTGTTGGTACTCGACCACGCCTTCTTTCAGGGCGCGGTCGCCAATGGTGACGCGGTGCGGCACGCCGATGAGTTCCCAGTCGGCAAACATGGCGCCGGGGCGCTCGTTGCGGTCGTCCAGCATCACGTCCACGCCAGCTGCCAGCAGCTCAGTGTAGAGCTTCTCGGCAGCGGCCTTTACGTCCGGGAAGCGGTCGGGGCTGATGGGGCACAGCACCACGGTAAAGGGTGCAATGGCGTCGGGCCAGATGATGCCCTTGTCATCGTGGTTCTGCTCGATGGCGGCGGCCGGCAGGCGGGTGATGCCGATGCCGTAGCAGCCCATTTCCATGAATTGGGGCTTGCCATTGGCATCGAGGAAGGTGGCGTTCATGGGTTTGCTGTATTTGGTGCCCAGCACGAACACGTGGCCGACCTCGATACCACGTTCGATGGCCAACACGCCCTGACCGTCCGGCGAGGGGTCGCCCGCCACCACGTTGCGCAGGTCCGCCACCAGATCGGGCTCGGGCAGGTCACGGCCCCAGTTCACGCCGCGGATGTGGAAGTCTTCCTCGTTGGCGCCGCAAATCCAGTCGGCCATGACGGCCACGTCGCGGTCGGCCACGATCTTGAGCGGCTGTTTGAGTCCCACGGGGCCCAAATAGCCGGGCTTGCAACCAAAGTGGGCCACGATCTCGTCGGTGGTGGCAAAGCGGAAGGCCTCAAGACCCGGCAGCTTGCCGACCTTGACCTCGTTCATATCATGGTCGCCGCGCAGGAGCAGCAGCCAGACCGTGGTTTTCTGGACCACGCCGTGGTCGTCCTTCTCATCGGTTGCCAGGACCAGGGACTTGACTGTGGTCTGCAACGGCACACCCAGCAGGGCAGCCACGTCCTCGCAGGTGCTCTGGCCCGGAGTTGCTATCTTTTCCATAGCTGCCTGGGCAGATTTTCTGGGGGCTTGCGGTGCCAATGCCGTAGCCTTTTCCATGTTGGCAGCGTAGCTGCTGGTGGGGCAGTACACGATGGCGTCTTCGCCGGTGTCGGCGATCACCTGGAACTCTTCGCTCACATCGCCGCCGATGGCTCCGCTGTCGGCGGCAACCGCACGGTAGCGCAGGCCGAAACGGTCAAAGATGCGGCGGTAGGCATCGCTCATCACGCGGTAGCTGTGCTTGGCACCGTCCAGATCCTTGTCGAAGCTATAGGCGTCCTTCATGATGAACTCGCGTCCGCGCATCAGGCCAAAGCGCGGGCGGCGTTCGTCGCGGAACTTGGTCTGTATCTGGTAAAGATTGCGAGGTAGCTGCTTGTAGCTTTTGAACTCCTGGCGTGCGATGTCCGTAATCACTTCTTCGCTGGTGGGCTGGATGATGTAGTCACGCTCGTGGCGATCCTTGATGCGCAGCAGCTCAGGACCGTTGGTGGTGAAACGACCCGTTTCCTGCCACAACTCGGCCGGCTGCACCACCGGCATGGTGCACTCCACCGCGCCTGCGCGGTTCATCTCCTCGCGCACGATGGCCTCAACCTTGCGGATCACGCGCAGACCCATGGGCATGTAGGTGTAGATACCGGCACCCAGTTTCTTGATCATGCCTGCACGCATCATCAGTTTGTGGCTGGCCACCTCGGCGTCAGCAGGTGCTTCTTTCAGAGTGGAAATCAGGAATTGGGAGGCTTTCATGGCGTGGCTAACGGCGGCGGGTAGGCGAAAACGATGAGAAGCTGGTACTTGATACACAGCAAGGGCCGTGCATAATGGGAACCAGTTGAAGAATTGGGGTTAGATTATGCTTGACCGGGACGGCTTTCGGCCCAATGTCGGCATCATCCTGCTCAACCATAAAAACCAGGTATTTTGGGGCAAGCGAATTCGCACCCATTCGTGGCAGTTTCCACAGGGCGGCATTGACCGGGGTGAGACCCCCGAGCAGGCCGTAATGCGGGAATTGCACGAGGAAGTGGGGCTCCGACCGCATCAAGTCAGTATTGTTGCGCGTACCCGGGACTGGTTGCGCTACGAGGTGCCAGACCGTTACATCCGCCGTGATGCGCGCGGATATTACAAGGGCCAGAAACAGATCTGGTTCCTGATGAAGCTCCTGGGCCAAGACTGGGAACTGAATTTGCGCGCCACCGACCACCCCGAGTTCGACGCATGGCGGTGGAACGACTACTGGGTCCCCCTCGATGCCGTGGTCGAATTCAAGCGCGGGGTTTATGAAATGGCGCTGACCGAATTGGCCCGTTTTTTGCCGCGCACCGAACCCCGCAATCGATTCCTGCGCAATGCCAACCGTCCACACGATGAACACTAGTCGCTATATTGGGTGGATTTGCTGCGTGGCAGTGATCGTGCTGACAGCCAACGCCCAGGCACAAACGGAGGCGAGCGATCCAGTGGATGATCGTCCTCCGAGCGCGCCCGCATTTTCCGTCGAACGGCTGGTGCCGCTGGAAATGCCGCCGTATGTGTCGATCAAGGTGGGGATCGACCCTGAAACGATCAGCGTAAGCCCTAACGGCATCGTGCGCTATGTGGTGGTCATGCGCAACGCAGCAGGCTCGGTATCGGCCGCATTTGAAGGACTCATCTGCGCGAGCGGACAAGTCAAAACCTATGCGCGCGCGCAGGGCAATGGCACATGGACCACGGTCACCACACCCATTTGGCGGGACATGAGTGACAACCTGCCCTCACGCCATGCGCAGGCATTTGCCAGGCAGGGCGCCTGCGACGCAGGTAGTGCGCGCACACCCGCAGACATGGTGAAGGCGCTGCGCCAGGGTGTGCGCAACGATTAACTAGCGGGTCAACACCAGGTTGTCCCGGTGCAGCATTTCCGGTTCGGCTGCGTACCCCAAGAGGCGCTCGAAGTCGCTGGAAGGCTTGCGACATAGCAGCCGGGCCTCAGCGCTGGAGTAATTGGCCAGGCCGCGCGCAATTTCCTGCCCACTGCCATCGCGCACGGCAATGACCTCACCGCGCGAGAAATCCCCTTCCACGGCCACCATGCCAATAGGCAGCAGGCTCTTGCCTTCAGCCAACACCTTGGCGGCAGCACCGTCGTCCACCACCACGGCACCGCGCATTTGCAGGTGATCGGCCATCCATTGCTTGCGCGCCTGGGTCTTGGCGGTCTGGGCGACCAAGAGGGTTCCAATCGCCTCGCCTTGCGTCAGGCGCAGCAAGGCGTCGTGCTCACGACCCCAGGCAATCACGGTGGATGCGCCCGATCCGGCGGCACGCCGGGCGGCGAGGATTTTGGTGATCATGCCACCGCGCCCAATGCTGGATCCGGCACCACCTGCCATGGCTTCCAACGCCGGGTCTCCAGCGCGGGCCTCATGCACGAATGTGGCGTTCGGATCTTTTCGGGGATCGGCTGTGTACAGGCCTTTCTGGTCGGTCAGGATCACCAAGGCGTCGGCTTCCACCAGATTGGCCACCAGCGCACCCAGGGTGTCGTTGTCGCCAAACTTGATTTCGTCGTTGACAACCGTGTCGTTCTCGTTGATGACCGGCACGACACCCAGTTTCAGCAGGGTCAGCAGCGTGGAGCGTGCGTTCAGGTACCGCTCGCGATCGGCCAGGTCCGCATGGGTCAACAGCACCTGAGCACTGCCGAGTCCATTGGCACGCAACTTGGTTTCGTACATCTGCGCCAGCCCCATCTGTCCAACAGCGGCTGCGGCCTGCAATTCTTGCACGGCCTTGGGGCGTACGGACCAGCCCAGGCGTTTCATGCCTTCGGCAATAGCCCCGCTGGACACCATGATGACTTCGCGACCCTCACGCACCAGCGCCGACAACTGACGGCACCATTCCCCAATGGCCTGTTCGTCCAGGCCGCGGCCTTCGTTGGTGACCAGGCTGGAGCCGACCTTGACCACGATGCGGTGCGCGTCACGCATCACCGTTGAAACTGCAAGAGGAGACATTTGGCTTCTTGGCCCCCGAAAATACTAGATTGTTTGCTATGACTATGATAGCTTTGACGGTTCAACCCCCGATGCAAAACGCGGATCAACCACTTCGGGCGTTGCCAGTGCATCGTGTTGCGCGCGAATGAACTGGTAGATCGCACGCACAAGCGGTTCGCATCCCTCACGGGTCAGGGCCGATATTTCAAAGACCGATCCCTTGAACTTGAAGCGCTTCACAAATTCCTTGACCAAGGCTGCACGCTGGTCCTGCGCCACCATGTCGAGCTTGTTCAGCACCAGCCAGCGTGGTTTGTTGTACAGGGCTTTGTCGTATTTCTTGAGTTCCAGCACGATGGCCTTGGCCTGCGCCACCGCATCGACCGACTCGTCGAACGGTGCCACGTCGACAATATGCAACAGCAGCCGCGTGCGCTGCAGGTGGCGCAGGAACTGGTGCCCCAGCCCCGCACCTTCGGATGCCCCCTCGATCAGTCCTGGGATATCCGCCACGACGAAGCTCTGCTCCGGGCCCACCCGGACCACGCCCAGATTGGGGTGCAAGGTGGTGAACGGGTAGTCGGCGATTTTCGGACGCGCATTGGAGACTGCCGCGATGAAGGTGGACTTGCCCGCATTGGGCATGCCCAACAACCCTACATCGGCCAGCACCTTGAGTTCGAGCTTGAGGCTCTTGCGCTCGCCGGGCCAACCCGGCGTCTTTTGCCGCGGGGCTCGGTTGACGGCGCTCTTGAAGCGCAGGTTGCCAAACCCACCGTCGCCACCTTTGGCGATGATGATGCGCTCGCCGGGGTTGAGCAACTCGTACAGGACCTCGCCGCTCTCCGCGTCGCAGATCAGTGTTCCAACCGGCATCTTCAGGGTGATGTCGGAACCCGCAGCACCGAACATATCCGAACCCATGCCGTGTTCCCCGCGCTGCGCTTCGTGCCGACGGGAATAGCGGTAATCGACCAGGGTATTCAAATTGGGATCGGCAAGCGCATAGACATGGCCTCCACGGCCGCCATCTCCGCCGTTGGGACCTCCGAACTCTTTGTATTTCTCATGCCGGAACGAGACGCAGCCCGCGCCGCCATCGCCCGCAGCGATATCGATAAAGGCTTCATCAACGAACTTCATGTTCCGAATGTCCCCAGTGGATAGTTACCGTCGAACCTGCACAAACCGGTTCGCAAAAAAACAAAACCCCACGCTTGCGGCGCAGGGTTTTTACAGGGAGCCAATCAACAACCTATCAGGCTGCAGTGACACTCACCGTATGCTTGTTCAGAGCGCCCTTGGTTCCAAACGACACCTGGCCATCCACCAAAGCAAACAAGGTATGGTCCTTGCCCACACCGACGTTGTCGCCGGGGTGGAATTTGGTGCCGCGCTGGCGAACAATGATGGAGCCCGCGCTTACGGTTTCACCGCCAAACGCCTTCACACCGAGCATCTTGGGCTTGGAATCACGCCCGTTTCGCGTAGAGCCGCCGCCTTTTTTCTGTGCCATGACCTTGTGTCCTTATGCAGTGATAGCGCCGATCTGCAGTTCCGTGAACTGTTGGCGGTGGCCTTGCCGCTTTTGATAGTGCTTGCGACGACGCAGCTTGAAAATGCGCACTTTGTCGTGCTTGCCATGTGCCACCACCGTGGCTTTCACTGTTGCGCCGGACACCAAGGGCGTACCAACCTTCAGTTCTGCGCCGTTTCCGACTGCCAAAACCTGGTCGATTACGATTTCCTGGCCTACGTCCGCAGCAATCTGTTCTACTTTGATTTTTTCGCCAGCGGCAACGCGATACTGCTTGCCACCGGTTTTTATGACCGCGTACATGTGATCCTCTTTTCCATACATTCCATAGACGAATTTCTACGGAGCCCATGATTCTAATTGATTTGCACTGAATTGCCAACACCGCCCAGCGCGCAAGCGTGAACGTTCTATACAATTAGGGATTAACCCCAAAACGCCATCCGCCTTGCAAGCTACACCTACCAGCCCTGCCGTAGGGCTCTCCATCGTCGAAAACGACATGCGCCAGGTCGATCGGATCATCACCCAGCGCCTGAGTTCCGGTGTTCCGCTCGTTGGCAATGTGTCGCACTACATTATTTCGGCTGGTGGAAAGCGCTTGCGGCCAGCTTTGTTACTTTTGTGCTGCGGGGCGTTGGGTTACGAAGGCGACCAGCGTTTCAATATGGCGGCTGTGGTGGAGTTCATTCACACGGCCACGTTGTTGCACGACGATGTAGTCGATGAATCTGCCTTGCGCCGCGGCAATCCGACCGCCAACGCTCGCTTCGGCAACCCTGCCAGTGTCTTGGTTGGAGATTTTCTGTACTCCCGCGCATTTCAGATGATGGTGGATGCCAATAGCATGCGGATCATGGAAGTGCTGGCGGACGCCACCAATGTCATCGCAGAGGGCGAGGTGATGCAGCTCATGAACATGCATAACGCGGGGCTGGACGAAGCAGGCTACCTGCAGGTGATTCGTTCCAAGACCGCCAAACTGTTCGAAGCCAGCGCACGCGTGGGCGCCATCTTGTCCGGCGCGCAACCCAGCCTGGAACTGGCATGCGCCGAATACGGCCAGGCTATGGGAACCGCCTTTCAGGTCATTGACGATGTACTGGACTACACCGGTGATGCCGCCGTAATGGGCAAGAATCTGGGCGACGACTTGCGCGAGGGAAAAACCACACTTCCCTTGATTGCAGCCATGCAGCGTGCGAACCCCGAGGGGCGCGAAACCATCCAACAGGCGATCGAAACTGGCGACGTGTCGATGCTAGACGCTGTGGTGGCTCTGGTCCGTGGCACGGGAGCTCTCGACGTTGCCCGTGCCGCCGCGCGTGCGGAAGCAGAGCGCGCCATCACCGCTGCGCAACGCTTACCAGCCAATTCTTACACCGACTGTTTGGTACAATTGGCGACTCAGCTTTTGGCACGCAATCACTAGTTGCCGCTGCCAACGTAACACCGCGGGGTGTAGCTTAGCCTGGTAGAGCGCTACGTTCGGGACGTAGAGGCCGGAGGTTCGAATCCTCTCACCCCGACCAACTCCCCTGTAACAATCGGCAAAACCGTCGCAAATACACGGCGACCGGTATGTTTTTGCCCTGGTTTTGATTTACTTTAAGTCCTCCATCAGCGATGATGGGCTATTTAGAACGATCAACTCGACGGGCTCACCATGGCTGCTATCGATACCAGTCAACGCGACGCACCTTCTATCGCTCTCCCAGGCCTAGGGAGGGCCCTGGTTGCAGCGGGGAAACTAGGGCAAAAGTCTGCAGAAGACATTTACCGCAAGGCGGTATCCGGCAAGAACAGTTTCATTGCCGAATTAGTGGGGTCTGGAGCCGTCTCAGCCTCCGACCTGGCCCACACGCTCTCCAATGCATTCGCGGCCCCACTGCTGGATCTGAATGCCATTGACCCTCAGCGTCTGCCCAAAGGCCTTCTTGACAGCAAGATCTGTGCTGACTACCGCGTAGTCGTGCTCAGCAAGCGCAACAACCGCCTGATCGTCGCCACGGCGGATCCGTCCGATCAAGGCGCCGCCGAGAAAATCAAGTTCTCCACCCAAATGGGCGTGGACTGGGTAATTGCTGAATACGACAAATTGTCCAAGCTGGTAGAAGCCAGCACCACTTCCGCCACGGAGGCCGTTGAGGACATCATCGGCGGTGAATTCGAGTTTGATGCGGAAACTGCCGAAGCGGTTATTGAAAGTAGTTCAGCCAATGCGGCTGAAGTTGAAGACGCGCCAGTCGTTCGTTTCTTGCACAAGATGTTGATGGATGCGTTCAGCATGCGGGCTTCCGACTTGCATTTTGAACCCTACGAGCACACGTACCGCGTACGTTTTCGCATCGACGGAGAGTTGCGCGAAATTGCATCCCCGCCCATTGCAATCAAGGAAAAACTGGCATCGCGCATCAAGGTGATCTCGCGCATGGACATCTCCGAGAAGCGGGTGCCGCAGGATGGCCGGATGAAGCTCAAGGTTGGTCCTGATCGCGTGATTGACTTCCGCGTGAGCACCTTGCCAACTTTGTTCGGCGAGAAAATCGTGATCCGTATCCTGGATCCCAGCAGTGCTCGACTAGGCATTGACGCCCTGGGCTATGAGCCGGAAGAGAAGGAACGTCTACTCAAGGCCATCGCACGCCCCTACGGCATGATCCTGGTCACCGGCCCCACGGGCTCGGGCAAGACGGTGTCGCTATACACCTGCCTGAACTTGCTCAACCAACCCGGAGTCAACATCGCCACGGCGGAAGATCCTTCGGAAATCAACCTGCCCGGTGTCAATCAAGTCAACGTGAACGAAAAGGCAGGGTTGACCTTTGCCGCGGCACTCAAATCGTTTCTGCGCCAGGACCCTGACATCATCATGGTCGGTGAGATCCGCGACCTGGAAACGGCTGATATCTCAATCAAGGCAGCGCAGACCGGCCACTTGGTCTTGTCAACCCTGCACACCAACGATGCACCGGCCACTTTGACGCGTATGCGCAACATGGGCATCGCTGCGTTCAACATCGCATCCAGCGTGATCCTCATTACTGCCCAGCGCTTGGCGCGCAGGCTTTGCCCGAACTGCAAGGCTGTGGCGGACATTCCCGCCAAGGCCTTGCTTGAAGCGGGCTTCAAGGAATCAGAACTCGATGGCAGTTGGAAGCCCTACCGGGCAGTTGGATGTTCTGCGTGCAACAACGGATACAAAGGGCGTGTCGGTATCTACCAGGTCATGCCCGTGAGTGAAGATATCCAGCGGCTTATTCTGCGTGATGCCAGCGCGCTGGACATTGGCGAACAGGCCGAACGGGAAGGTGTACGGTCCTTGCGACAATCGGGACTTCACAAGGTACGACAGGGTGTCACCTCCCTCGAGGAAGTGCTCGCCGTCACCAACGAATAACAATTACCGGGAAACAGCATGGCAACAGCGAAGACATCTGACAAAAAAGATGCCGTTTATGAATGGGAAGGTAAAGACCGCAATGGCAAGCAGGTCCGCGGCGAATTGCGAGCAGCAGGCGAGAACCAGATCAAGGCATCGCTGCGGCGCCAAGGCATAACGCCCACCAAGATCAAGAAGCGCCGGATGAGTTCCGGTCGCCCCATCAAACCTAAAGACCTGGCCATTTTTACCCGGCAGCTTGCAACCATGATGAAGGCTGGCGTGCCCTTGCTGCAAGCTTTTGACATTGTGGGTCGCGGCAACCCCAACCCCAGCGTGACCAAGCTACTCAACGATATCCGGATGGATGTTGAAACCGGCACGTCGTTGAACGCCGCATTCCGAAAGTACCCCTTGTACTTTGACAACCTTTACTGCAACCTGGTCGAAGCTGGCGAGGCTGCCGGTATTCTGGACCAGCTGCTGGATCGCCTCGCGGTCTATATGGAAAAGACGGAAGCCATCAAGTCCAAGATCAAGTCGGCACTGATGTACCCGATTTCGGTTTTGATCGTCGCTTTTGTGGTGGTCGCGGTGATCATGATTTTTGTGATTCCGTCCTTCAAATCCGTCTTCTCGTCCTTCGGTGGCGAGTTGCCCGCGCCAACACTGATCGTGATCGCCATGAGCGAGTTCTTTGTTCAATATTGGTATCTGATTTTTGGCGGTCTGGGCGGCGGGTTTTATTTCTTCATGCAAGCCTGGAAGCGTGACAAGCGTGTGCAGGTCTTCATGGACCGTCTTCTGCTGAAGTTGCCAATCTTCGGCGTATTGGTTGAAAAGTCCTGCATTGCACGTTGGACCCGGACCTTGTCGACCATGTTTGCCGCTGGCGTGCCCTTGGTTGAAGCGTTGGACTCCGTGGGTGGCGCGGCCGGTAACAACGTCTTTGAGACCGCGACACTGAAGATCCAGCAAGAAGTGTCAACCGGCACGGCGCTGACAGCCGCCATGACCAATGCCAACCTGTTTCCGTCCATGGTGCTGCAAATGTGTGCCATCGGCGAAGAATCCGGCTCCATTGACCACATGCTTGGAAAAGCTGCCGATTTCTATGAAGCGGAAGTCGATGACATGGTGGCTGGCATTTCCAGTCTGATGGAACCCATCATCATCGTCGTATTGGGCACGGTGATCGGTGGAATTGTGGTGGCCATGTACCTGCCTATTTTCAAGTTGGGGCAGGTGGTTTAATGGTCGTTGCTTTGCAGGGGCTCCCAGCAGCAATCTGGGGGCTGTTGGGCTTGCTCATTGGCAGCTTTTTGAATGTTGTCATTCATCGACTGCCGCAGATGCTAGAGCGCCAATGGGCCGCCGAATGCGCGGAACTCTCCGGTCAGCCCGTTCCCAACGTTGCACCACTGAATCTCGTGGTTCCGCGCTCCCGGTGCCCGCATTGCGGACACGGTATTCGCTGGTCCGAAAACATACCCGTACTCAGTTATCTATTCTTGCGCGGACGCTGTTCCAAGTGCCATGCTTCCATCAGCCTGCGCTACCCATTTGTTGAATTGTTGACTGCGAGTCTCTTTGCATTTTGTGCTTGGCGCTGGGGAATCTCCTGGCCCACATTGGCTTGGAGCATCTTCTGCGCCTGCCTGGTGGCGCTAACTTTTATCGACTGGGATACCACCCTGTTGCCCGATGATCTGACGCTGCCGCTCGTATGGCTCGGATTGATCGCTGCCGGGCTTCGTTGGACCCACGTGCCCTTGGATGCGGCGTTGTGGGGAGCCGTGGCCGGATATCTCTCCTTGTGGACTGTGTATTGGGCGTTTAAGTTAGTAACCGGCAAGGAAGGCATGGGATATGGCGACTTCAAGCTGTTTGCTGCCTTGGGCGCCTGGTTCGGCTGGCAGGCATTGATTCCCATGATTCTGATTGCCTCCGTCATTGGCGCCATCGTCGGCATCGCGATGAAGTTCAATAGAAGCCTTCGCGAAGGCGGATATGTCCCGTTCGGTCCCTTTCTGGCAGGCTCTGGCCTGGCGGCGCTTGGGCTGGGCCCTGGCACACTGCTACGAACCTTGGGCTTGTAAGCGTGCGCCCACATTGCCTTCGCGTTGGACTTACTGGTGGCATCGGCAGTGGTAAGAGCACGGTGGCATTGATGTTGAAGAAACGTGGCGCTGTCATCGTTGATGCCGATGCCATCGCACGCGCTGTGACAGCACCGGGGGGAGCTGCCATTGAACCAATCCGGGCTGCGTTCGGGCAGGAGTACCTAACCACCAACGGCGCGTTGGACCGCGATCGCATGCGGGCCTTGGCATTCGCCCAACCCGATGCCAAAGCGAGGCTGGAGGGAATTGTTCATCCTCTGGTTCACGAAGCTATCAAACTAGAGACCCAGCAAGCCCTGGAACACGACGCAGTTTGTGTGGTTTACGACATCCCTTTGCTGGTTGAGTCGGGGCAGTGGCGGCATGATCTGGACCGAATCATCGTGGTCGACTGCGCATCGCAAACGCAGATCCAACGTGTGCAGCAACGCAATGGACTAAGCACCAGTGCGATTACGGCGATTCTTGAGGCACAAGCGCCTCGCTTGCAGCGCTTGCGCGCTGCCGATGCCGTACTCTGCAACGACGGTATTACTTTTCACCAACTGGAAGACCAGGTCACCCAAGTATGGGCACGGTTCGGGCTATGATTCGGCAAGTGAGAGTACCAGCGTGATCCTTTACGAATACCCCTTTAACGAGCGCATTCGCACCTATTTGCGACTTGAACATCTGTTTCTGCGCATGTCGAAACTGATGTCCCGAGACGATCCGCTGGACCATCACTTTGCAATCACTACCTTGTTTGAGGTCATGGATGTGGCGGCACGAGCAGATCTGAAGGCCGATGTCCTGAAGGACCTGGACAAGCAAAAGCAGTTGCTGAATGCGTATCGTGGCAACCCCGCCATCGCAGAAAGCGTACTCAACACCATCATTCAGCAGTTGGATACTTGTTTCACTTCACTGAACGGCCAACCAGGCAAGGCCGGGCAGACTCTGACCGAAAACGACTGGTTGATGAGCATCCGCAGTCGCGTGGGCATTCCTGGTGGTACCTGTGAATTTGATTTGCCGGCCTACTATGCCTGGCAACACGGTAGCGCCGAGCAACGCCGTGGACAACTGCATCATTGGGCGTCCTACTTGGCTCCTTTGGCGGATTCCATCCATCTGCTCCTGAGATTGTTACGAGACTCCGGTTCACCGCAAAAGGTGATGGCTGTGGGAGGGCAATACCAGCAAGCATTGCCCCAAGGGCGGACTTTTCAACTACTCCGATTGGCGCTGCAGGACGATCTGCATTTGATCCCGGAAATCAGTGGTAACCGACTCATGGTATCCATTCGTCTCATGCGCCATGAGCGTGATGACCGATTGCATGCCATCGGTCAGGACGAATCATTCGAACTTACGCTTTGTGCCTGACGTATGCAGACCCATGGCATAGATACGTCTGCTGTTCCACGCGCCGTTCGGTGCCCAACCTGCGGGCAGTCCGCTCTGTTTTCTCCACAGAATCCCTACCGCCCTTTCTGCTGCGCACGTTGCAAGGGAATTGATTTTGGTGACTGGGCGAGCGAGAGTTTTCGCGTTGAAGATCGCGCGACGGACGATGCAGGTCTGATTTCTACACCCACTGATTGATCTAGCAAAATATGGGGTAGCCCCCGCAAAACCTGGATAGTTAGCTATATTTTTCATAGCTCATCATCCAAACCTGGCTCCGACAGCCATTTCAATACCGGCACGGCGCCCGGCAGCACGGGTTCCAGCGTGACTGGCAGATGTGCCCAGTGGAAGCGTTGTCCCTCACGCATCTCCAACTCCCCTGACCAAGCATACACCTTGCAGAAGTGCAGTCGAACCAGCGCATGGGGATAATCCACGATCTGCGTTCGCCACCGATGCACTGCGCTGATATCCAGTCCAATCTCTTCCAGCAGTTCCCGCTTCAATGCCTGTTCGACAGACTCGCCTGTTTCAAGCTTGCCGCCAGGGAATTCCCAATATCCCGCATAGGCCTTGCCTTCGGGTCGCGTGGTTAACAAGAAGGCGCCGTCCGGACGTATCAAGACACCGACTGCGACGTCGGTTGTTTCGCGCTCACCTGCCACCAAGCGGCCAATGCCGGGATCCGCCACCAACACGTTTGCTGCATTCATTCGGACTTCGCAGCGTGACGACCCACGAAGTCCCGGGCAAACTGCCAAGCCACCCGTCCACTGCGTGATCCCCGTTCAAGCGCCCAGACCAGGGCCTGCGCGCGTGCGCTTTCCCAAGCTGCTAACGGAACCTTCAAGGCCGTCAGCCACTGCTCCACAATGCGCAAGTATTCCTCTTGGCTAAAGGGGTAAAAACTAATCCACAAACCAAATCGCTCCGAGAGCGATATTTTTTCTTCCACCACTTCACCCGGATGTACTTCACCATCGGCAGTGTGGGTATACGACAGGTTCTCGGCCATGTATTCCGGCAACAAATGGCGCCGGTTGCTGGTCGCGTAAATCAGCACATTGGGCGTGGTGGCGGCCACGGACCCATCCAGAACCGACTTCAGTGCCTTGTAGCCCGACTCCCCTTCATCAAAACTCAGGTCATCGCAGAAGATGACAAACCTCTCAGGACGTTGGGCAACCAGCTCCACAATGTCGGGCAAGTCGACCAACTCTGCCTTGTCCACTTCAACCAAGCGCAGGCCCTGCTCAGCATAGGCATGCAGACAGGCTCGGATCAGGGATGATTTGCCGGTACCCCGCGCGCCCGTGAGCAGCACGTTGTTGGCTGGCAAGCCTCGCACAAACTGCTCGGTATTACGGCGCAGTTTTTCCTTCTGGTCATCGACTTCTTTCAAGTCGTCCAGTCGCATCGCACCGACATGGGCAATCGGCGTCACGACACCCTGACCCGAACGTCGTCGGCGGTACCGAAATGCAATGGACTGGCTCCAATCAGGCTCCTCCAATCCGTGTGGCAGAGCCCTCTCAATGCGCTCCATCAGGCGTTCGGCCCTTGCCATGAAAACGCTCAAACGGTCTTCCATGGCATCAGGATCGGTAGTCTGCGTTGATGGAAACGTAGTCGTGGCTCAAGTCGCAGGTCCAGACGGTTTCACTGCAGTTGCCCCGCCCCAGATCGACTCGCACGGTGATCTCGCTTTGCCGCATGACCCTTTGTCCGTCCTCTTCACGGTACTGCGGATTGCGTCCACCACGTGTAGCCACGTGAACGTCGTCCAGAAACAGCTCAATCCGCTCTTGCTCAAGATCGGAAATGCCGGCATACCCCACCGCAGCCAAAATGCGCCCCAAATTCGGGTCGCTTGCAAAAAAGGCGGTCTTCACCAACGGCGAATGGGCGATGGCATAAGCCACCTTCTGACACTCCGCGCCGTCCTTGCCACCATCGACCCGGACAGTAATGAATTTGGTGGCACCCTCACCGTCACGGACAATGGCCTGGGCCAATTGGCGTGCCACGCTCAGCAAAGCATTTTTGAGTGCTTGAGCCTGTTCACTGGCCAGATTCTCGATAACCGGGTTTCCGGCCCGGTTGGTCGCCATCACCACCAGAGAGTCGTTCGTCGATGTATCTCCATCGACGGTAATCCGATTGAATGATCCTTCAGCAACCTCTAGCGCCAAGGCCTGCAATGTCTCCTGATGGATACACGCGTCGGTTGCAATGAACCCCAGCATCGTGGCCATGTTGGGCCTGATCATGCCCGCCCCTTTGCTAATGCCTGTAACGTGGACCAGCTTGCCATCCAACTGAACGGTAGCCCCAAACGCTTTGGGCGCAGTGTCGGTCGTCATGATGCCTTCAGCAGCACGCAGCCAATTACCAGGCTGTGCGTCCGCAAGCGCGGCATCCAGCCCTGCCACAATGCGCTCACTGGGCAAGGGTTCCATGATCACACCCGTCGAAAATGGCAACACCTGTTGTGCGGCAATACCTAGCTTGCCGGCCAAGGCGTCGCAGGTGGTTCGCGCGCGTGCGAGGCCATCTGCGCCGGTTCCAGCGTTGGCATTACCCGTGTTAACCAATAGTGCCCGAATACCATCCCCGGTCTTGAGATGCTCGCGGCACATCACCACTGGCGCCGCGCAGAAGCGATTGGTGGTGAATACCGCTGCCACCGAGGCTCCTTCCTCCAGCAACATCACGCAAAGGTCTTTGCGGCCTGGCTTGCGTATGCCAGCCTCGGCGACACCAATCCGCAGTCCTGCAATGGGATGGAGTGTGTTGGGATCTGGTGCGGGCAGGTTAACGGGCATGATGCGCTTTCAGGCAAGTTTTCCGTGGCAGTGCTTGTATTTTTTGCCGCTTCCACAAGGACAGGGGTCATTGCGCCCGACCCGTGGGCCATCCGATGCTACGACGCGAACGGTCTCGGGATCGACCTCGGTTTGCACTTCCCCTGTTTCAGTGGGCGCGCTATAGGTGACATTGGCAATACTCTCGCCTCGAGTCTCCATGGCATCGGCCGCCTGCTCCAGTTGTTCATTGGACTGGATCTTGACCGTCATGAGAACGCGCGTCACCTCGTTCTTGACGGAATCCAGGAGTTGTCCAAAGAGTTCAAAGGCCTCGCGCTTGTATTCCTGCTTGGGTTGCTTCTGCGCATAGCCTCGCAAGTGGATGCCCTGGCGCAGGTAGTCGAGTGCACTGAGATGATCACGCCAATGGGTGTCAATGCTCTGCAACAGCACCATGCGTTCGAACTGCGTGAACTGCTCTGCACCTGCCAGTTGGACTTTGGCCTCGAACATCGAATCGGCGGCCTGTTTTACGGTTTGCAGAATGTCTTCGTCGGTAATTGCGCTGGCCTGCTGAACCTGCTGTTGCAGCCCCAGTTCAAGTTGCCACTCTTCTGCCAGGGTCTTTTGAAGGTTGGTGATGTCCCACTGCTCTTCAACAGACTCTGCGGGCACATATTGCCGCACGATATCTTCAAAACAACCTTCACGCAGTGCGGCAATCTGCGCGCTCAGATTGCCAGCATCCAAGATGGCATTTCGCTGTTGGTAGATGACCTTGCGTTGATCGTTGGCAACGTCGTCATATTCCAGCAGCTGCTTGCGCATATCAAAATTGCGGGCCTCGACTTTGCGCTGGGCACTTTCGATACTGCGGGTCACGATGCCGGCTTCAATCGCCTCCCCCTCAGGCATCTTGAGCCGATCCATGATCGCCTTGACGCGGTCGCCCGCGAAAATGCGCATGAGTGAGTCATCCAGGCTGAGATAGAAACGCGAGGAGCCAGGGTCGCCTTGACGGCCCGAGCGGCCCCGCAGCTGATTGTCAATGCGGCGCGATTCGTGGCGCTCCGTTGCAATGATGCGCAAGCCTCCCAGTGACTTCACCAGCTCATGGTCCTGCGCCCACTGGCTACGCAACGAAGCTACCTTCTGTTCCTTGTCTGGGGCACTGATCGACTCGTCCGCCTCGATGGCCTCAATCGCTTTACCAATGTTCCCCCCCAAAACGATGTCCGTCCCACGACCGGCCATGTTGGTCGCGATAGTGATCATCTTGGGTCGACCAGCCTGCGCAACAATGTCGGCTTCTCGCGCATGTTGCTTGGCGTTCAGTACTTGATGGGGCAGTTTGGCCTGATCCAGCAACTGGGCGATGATCTCGGAGTTTTCGATGGATGTTGTACCCACCAGCACCGGCTGCCCCCGCTCATAACACTCGCGAATATCGTCGATGGCAGCTTGGTATTTTTCTCGGGTTGTCTTGTAAATCCGATCGAGCTGGTCATCGCGGCGACTGGGCTTATTCGGTGGAATCACTACGGTTTCCAGACCGTAGATTTCCTGAAATTCGTAGGCTTCGGTATCTGCAGTTCCTGTCATCCCTGCAAGCTTGCTGTAGAGCCGGAAGTAATTCTGGAACGTGATCGATGCCAGCGTCTGGTTTTCAGCCTGAATGGCAACGCCTTCCTTGGCTTCCACGGCTTGGTGCAGGCCGTCACTCCAACGCCGCCCCGTCATCAATCGTCCCGTGAACTCGTCCACGATAACGATCTCTCCCTGCTGCACGACGTAATGCTGATCCTTGTGAAACAGATTGTGCGCACGCAATGCTGCGTACAAATGGTGCATTAGCGTGATGTTGGCGGGGTCGTACAGGGATGCTCCTGGAGCGATCAAACCCATTTCGGCAAATACGCGCTCAGCCGTTTCATGCCCTTGTTCTGTCAAGTAGACCTGGTGGCTCTTCTCATCAACGGTGAAGTCCCCAGGCTTGGTTACACCCTCGCCAGTACGCGGATCAGCTTCGCCTTCCTGCCGGACAAGTTGCGGCGCAGCCTTATTGATTGCCAGGTAGAGGTCGGTATGGTCCTCTGCCTGCCCGCTGATGATGAGTGGGGTCCGTGCCTCATCGATCAGAATCGAGTCGACCTCATCCACGATGGCATAGTTCAAACCCCGTTGGACACGATCGGCGGCTTCATAGACCATGTTGTCGCGCAGATAGTCAAACCCGTACTCATTGTTCGTGCCGTACGTGATATCAGCACGGTAGGCACTCTGCTTCTCTTCCCGAGGCATATGCGGCAGGTTAATGCCAACCGTGAGCCCCAAAAAGCTGTAGAGGCGCCCCATCCATTGCGCATCGCGTCCTGCCAGATAGTCGTTGACGGTGACGACATGGACGCCTTTTCCGGTCAAAGCATTGAGGTAAACAGGCAGCGTTGCGGTCAACGTCTTGCCCTCGCCGGTACGCATTTCGGCGATCTTGCCGTAATGCAAGGCCATCCCGCCAATCAACTGCACATCGAAGTGGCGCATTTTCATCACCCGCTTGGATGCTTCGCGCACAACCGCAAATGCTTCCGGCAAGATCGATTCCAGGCTCGATCCCTTGCTGATGCGGTCTTTGAACTCTTGCGTTTTGCCACGCAAAGCCTCGTCGCTCAATTTTTCGAATTGCGACTCCAATGCGTTGATGCGGGTTACGCTCGCACGGTATTGCTTGAGCAAGCGGTCGTTGCGACTGCCGAAGATTTTGGTGAGTATGTTGATGGCCATGAATGCAAGACCGGGCTGCACCCCGAATGGGCACAAGTCCGTGCAGTCCCTTACTTAGAGTCTGAAGGAAATGGAGGCTCTTCGACCAAAAACAAGCGTTGCCAAATCTTGTCTTACAGCCAATGAACAAAACTTGCGATTTTACCGCCGCTCGGAAGGACTTCCCGCCGCGACAGCCACCTGGGAAGTCTGCACCGAAGGAATATTGCGCCCCGCATTAAGAAACTTCTGGGGATCTTGCGGAATCCCTTGAACCAGCACTTCGAAGTGCAGATGCGGACCTGTAGAACGCCCCGTGCTGCCAACTTCGGCCAGTTTCTGCCCCCGTTTGACCAGGTCACCCTTCTTCACATAGACCTTAGAAGCATGGGCGTAACGTGAAATCAGGTCGTTTCCATGGTCAACCTCGACGATATTGCCGTACTCCGCCTGATACTCTTGCGTGACCACGATGCCTCCGGCGGCTGCAAAAATGGGCGTTCCGGGACTTGCTGGGAAATCCAAGCCGGTATGCAACGCCGACTTCCCTGTGATCGGGTCAATTCGCCATCCAAAGATCGACCCTAGGTTGGCATTGGACACGGGAGCTTGCGTGGGAACCATCAAGGTCTTGATCTTTTGCTCGAACAGCTGCGACTCAATCCCAGTCAGCCAATCAGAACGTGCAGCGGCAGCACGGTCCATTTCGGTCACGATCGACAACAGGTCCTGCAGCTCCATGTCGCGCCCCGCAACCAACGCGCCTCCCTGCCCTGGCTTGATCTTGATTTCGGAAGGGTTGAGCCCTGCCAATCCGGACACGCGCTCCCCCAGAGATTCGAGCTGTATCAGTTTGGCCTGCATTTCACCCAGTTTTCGCGCCATCACCTCGATGTTCTCTTTGAGATAGCGGTCGCGTTGCTCGAACTCGTCCTTCACCACCAGACGCACCAGCGTGCCAATGACGGGCCAGCCTTCGCGCGCACCCTTCAAGAATACCCAGTGGTACAAACCGGCCGATACGAACATCAACGCGATCGACAGGCCGATGAGAGCAATCAGGAGTTTGCCTCCACTCAGGTGCAAGGCACGGCTCTTGATCAGCCAGGCATCCGTGATAATCAACTGCATTCAGAACACCTCTTTCATGTAGTCGTGCATCGACGCAAACCCACCCTGACTCTCTTGCAAGCCACGGAACAAGCGCCGACTTTGTCACGGCTTGCCGAACTTGCGTCGGAGTCCAGACGTCGACTGCATGCGGTCGAGTCCCTCATTCCGCCCCATCTTCGTCAATCCCTCAGCGCGGGCCCCATCGATGGGCTTGAGTGGTGCCTCCTGGCGAACAACAACGCAGCAGCAGCCAAAGTGCGGCAACTGTCGCCCTCACTTTTGGCCCACTTGCGAAGCAAAGGCTGTGAAATTGACAGCATCCGAATCAAGGTTCAAAGCGCCAGCTCGCACTAAGCCAAACGCGATGCCTTTGTACCCTTGAATCGTGGTGACCATTTGAAATGGTCAGTGGTGCCGATTATCGGATTCGAACTGATGACCTACCGCTTACAAGGCGGTTGCTCTACCAACTGAGCTAAATCGGCACGGAGCGCGATTCTACAACACGCTTGGTGCTACTTCACACGGGTAAGCGAGGGTTTCGCTCCCGTACCTACTTTATGAGGCTCAGGGCCTGAGGGCGCGTCGGCGACATCAGGCACGCTACTCAACACAGTCGACTTCGGGGGCTGGACGGCTTCCGTCGGATGGGCTTGAATCGGAAAAGCCATACCTTGCCCATTTTCTCGCGCATAGATGGCCACCACACGCCCGACAGGAACATAGATGTCGCGGGCAACACCACCAAATCGACCCTTGAATTCGATGCAGTCGTTGCCCATGCGCAGCGCGCTCGTTGCATCGAAGCTGATGTTGAGGACGATCTCACCATCCTTGACATACTCCAACGGGACCTGCACGGAATGATCAACCAGCACGGCAATGAATGGCGTGAGCCCGTTGTCTGTGCACCACTCGTAGATCGCGCGGATCAGGTAAGGCCGCGTGGAACTGGTGTCAATTGAGTCCATGGTCATTGGCAATGCTGCGATTACTTGCGCATGACCTTTTCAGAGGGGGTCAACGCTTCAATGTAGGCGGGACGCGAGAAAATACGCTCAGCATACTTTAGCAAGGGTGCAGCGTTCTTGCTCAGTTCAATGCCATAAAAATCGAGACGCCAGAGCAAGGGGGCTATCGCTACGTCGAGCATGGAAAAATTGTCGCCCAGCATATATTTGTTCTTCAAGAATACCGGGGCAAGCTGTGTCAGTCGGTCGCGGATGTGGCCGCGTGCCTTTTCCAGTGCTTTCTCATTGCCTTTTGTGTTCCTGGACTCGAGGGTCGTCACATGGACAAACAACTCCTTCTCGAAGTTCAGCAAGAACAAGCGCACCCGCGCGCGGTCAACCGGATCTCCAGGCATCAATTGGGGGTGCGGGAAACGCTCGTCAATGTACTCATTGATGATGTTCGACTCGTACAGAATCAGATCACGCTCAACAAGAATCGGAACCTGCCCATAGGGGTTCATGACACTGATGTCTTCGGGCTTGTTGTAGAGATCCACGTCCCGAATCTCAAAATCCATGCCTTTTTCAAACAGGACAAAACGGCATCGGTGAGAGAAGGGGCAAGTTGTTCCCGAATACAACACCATCATAGTTACGGACTCCTCAAAAACCAAAAAGAGTGGGCCGCACCAACCGGCCCACTCTGCGATCAGAAATCAGCAAGAAACCTAGCTGATCACAACATTCTGTTTACTTAACGTCTTTCCAGTAAGCGGCATTCAAACGCCACGTGAGGAAAGTCATCAACAGCAAGAAGGCAATGACGCCGAACCCCAAGTGCACGCGGGTGTTGCGTGCAGGTTCTGCCATCCATTGCAAGAAACCAACCAAATCTCCCACAGCCTGGTCATACTGCTCGGGCGTCATGGTTCCGGGGCTAACCTGCTTCCAGCCGGCGAGCTCGTGGGTTTCCTGTCCGTGAGCGGTGGAGGTCTTGAACTCAGGCTCGCGCTTGCCCTGCAACTCCCACAGGACGTGCGGCATACCTACGTTTGGGAAGGCCATGTTGTTCCAACCCGTAGCCTTGGTTTCGTCAGGATAGTAGGTGCGCAAGTAGGTATACAGGTAATCAGCACCCGTACCTTGCCCAGGAGCCGACCGAGAACGCGCGACCAAGGTGAGATCCGGAGGATTGGCGCCAAACCAGTCCTTGGCCTGGCGCGGGTCGATCGCCGCCTTCATGGTTTCACCGACCTTCTCAGTCGTGAACAACAGGTTGTCCTTGATCTCCTGTTCGGTAAAACCAATATCCTTCAAACGGTTGTATCGCATGAAGGCTGCAGAGTGGCAGTTCAGGCAATACTTCACAAACAACTTGGCGCCGTTTTGCAATGCGGGCATGTCGGCCGAACGGTCAGGCGCCTTGTCCCAAACCATGCCACCGGAGCTGGCATGCGCACCGGCCACCAATCCCAGTGCAGCCAGCAGTGTCACAACAATCTTTTTCATCTTCGTAACCTCCGGCTCAGTGGGCCGCAAAATTGACACGGGCAGGCACCGGTTTGACCGCGCCTTTACGGCTCCACCAAGGCATAAGCAAGAAGAACCCAAAGTAGAACAGCGTGCCCACTTGAGAAACGCGCTCACCCACCGGCGATGGAGGCTGGGTACCCAGGTAGGCCAGGATCACGAAATTGACCACAAACACGGCATAGACATACTTGTGCCAATCGGGGCGATAGCGAATGGACTTGACCGCACAGTTGTCCAGCCAAGGCAGGAAAAACAAGATGATCACTGCTCCGCCCATGGCCACAACGCCCCAGAACTTGGCATCAATCGACAGCATCATGGCGATGACCACTGCCGCACCACCCAGAATGACGCCCTTAAAAACACCAGGCAACTTCATCTTGATGACGCCAAAGCCAGCGCCTGCAACCACACACAGAATCAGCACATAGACCATTTCCGAGGTGATGGCACGCAGCATGGAATAGAACGGCGTGAAGTACCAGACCGGTGCGATGTGCAACGGAGTCTTCAGTGGGTCAGCCGGAATGAAGTTGTTGTATTCCAGGAAGTAACCACCAAACTCTGGCGCGAAGAACACCACAGCGCAGAACACCAACAGAAACACGCACACGCCAAAGATGTCATGCACGGTGTAGTAGGGATGGAAGGGGATCCCATCGCGCGGAATGCCGTTGGCATCCTTGTCAGCCTTGATCTCAATACCGTCGGGATTATTCGAGCCCACATCGTGCAACGCCATCAAGTGCGCCACAACCAGACCCAGAAGAACCAGAGGTACTGCAATGACGTGGAAGCTAAAGAAACGGTTCAGGGTTGCATCACCCACCACGTAATCACCGCGAATCAGCAAGGCCAGATCCGGACCGATAAAGGGAATCGCAGAGAACAGGTTCACGATAACCTGGGCGCCCCAATAGGACATCTGGCCCCACGGCAGCAAATAGCCCATGAAGGCTTCCGCCATCAGGCACAGGAAAATGGCACAACCAAACAACCAAACCAGTTCGCGTGGCTTGCGGTAGGAGCCGTACATCAACCCGCGGAACATATGGAGATACACGACCACGAAGAATGCCGAAGCACCTGTTGAGTGCATGTAGCGAATCAGCCAGCCCCACGGCACATCGCGCATGATGTACTCCACTGAGCCGAAGGCCTGAGCAGCGTCGGGCTTGAAGTGCATCACCAGGAAAATACCGGTCACGATTTGGATCACCAACACCAACATGGCCAGTGAACCGAAGATGTACCAGAAGTTGAAGTTCTTGGGTGCGTAGTATTCCGACATATGGACGCGATACGCGTCAAACGCCGTGGGCAAACGATTCTGGAACCAATTGGCCAGCTTGGCGCCAGCCGATGCATTGGGAGATATTTCCTTGAAATCAGCCATTTTTTGGTTCCTCAGGCTTTCTTGTCTTCACCGATCAACAGCTTGGTGTCGGAAAGGTACATATGGGGCGGAATTTCGAGGTTGTCAGGTGCGGGCTTGTTCTTGAACACGCGACCTGCCATATCAAACGTGGAGCCGTGGCATGGGCACAAGAAACCTCCCTGCCAATCATCGGGAAGCGAGGGCTGCGGCCCTGATGCGAACTTGTCCGAGGGAGAGCAACCCAAATGGGTACAAATGCCCACGGCAACAAACAGCTCAGGCTTGATGGAACGCGCCTCGTTACGCGCATACGCGGGCGTCAGCTCGTCAGGCTTGCGCTTGGACTCTGGGTCAGCCAGCTGACCGGAAATCTTGGAAAGCGCAGCCAGTTGCTCGGGTGTGCGACGAATGATCCACACGGGCTTGCCGCGCCACTCCACCGTCACTTTTTCTCCGGGCTTGAGCCCTGCGATATCCACCTCCACAGCGGCACCGGCTGCCTTGGCGCGCTCCGACGGTTGGAAAGTGCTGACAAAAGGCACTGCGACTGCGCCCACGCCCACGGCGCCGGCACAACTGGAGGCAATCAACCAAGTTCGTTTGCTAGCGTCGAACGAACGGTTATCGACAAGGCTTTCACTCATGAGAATCCTCAATGAACATGACGATTAGGGTAACTCGGGATTGTAGCCCAGCGCCGTGGGGCTTTTCTTACAGGGTCAGTTGCAAACGCAGCGCGATTCTGACTTCCCGCAAACATCTGGCATTTTGACTGACAATGCGCGATCCAAACACGAGGAGACCATCGATGGGAATGCTGCAGGAGTTCAAGGATTTTGCCGTCAAAGGCAACGTCATCGATTTGGCGGTAGGTGTGATCATTGGCGGTGCCTTTGGCAAGATTGTGGACTCCGTCGTGGCAGACCTCATCATGCCTGTGGTTGGAATGGCATTTGGAAAGCTGGATTTTTCGAGTTATTTCGTTGCCCTGGGCAACATACCCCCGGGCACCGCCATGACGCTGGACGCCTTGCGCAAAGCCGGTGTACCGGTATTTGCCTACGGCAGCTTCATTACCGTCGCGGTGAACTTCACAATTCTTGCGTTCATCATTTTCGTGATGGTCAAGCAAATCAACCGTCTCAAGCGTGAAGCGCCGGCCGAACCAGCTGCGCCCGCTGCGGCGGCACCCACGCCCGAAGACGTGCTGCTGTTGCGCGAGATTCGGGATAGCCTGAAGAAATAGGCGAATCAGATTGCAGATGCGCGGGCTGTGCTCAGCTGGCGCGCCATGCGAACCGCTTCCAACAGGCTGGACGGGTCGGCGCATCCCTGACCCGCAATGTCAAATGCGGTGCCGTGGTCGGGGCTGGTTCGCACCAATGGCAGCCCCAGAGTGACATTGACGCCTTTTTCCACGCCCAGGTATTTCACCGGAATCAGGCCCTGATCGTGGTACATCGCGACGACTACATCGAAAGCCGCAGAGTGCTGGGCACATTGCCGTGCCCGCATGAACACGGTATCGGGCGGCCAGGGACCGCTTGCATCACAACCTTGCGCACAAGCAGCCGCAATGGCGGGGGCAATGGTATCGATCTCTTCCGAACCAAACAACCCACCTTCCCCGGCATGGGGATTGAGGCCCGCGACAGCGATACGGGGGCGACGCCCCAGCATTCTGGATAGTGCCTCGTGGGTAATCTGGATGGTCTGCAACACGTTCTCAAACGTGACCGCCGCCAATGCCGCGCGAAGGGATACATGAATGCTCACCAGCACCGTGCGCAGCTCGTCGTTTGCCAACATCATGCGCACAGGCATATCCTGCAAGCCAACACCATGCGCGCGCGCAGCGCAGTCCTGCAGCATTTCAGTGTGCCCCGGGAAGCGATCGTACGGCGCCCCGGCAGCAGACAGGGCCTCCTTATGCAAAGGAGCCGTCACCACCGCCGACACATCGCCTCGCAACGCGGCCTGCGCAGCCCACAGGACGCACTGTCCGGCCAGAGCCCCCGCACGGGCATCGATACGCCCCCATGGCACCGGATCCAACGGGGATGCCACCGTGAGCACACCGATGCAGTTTGGCGGTAGATTGGCAACGTCCTGCGTGGAATCCAGCACTGCCACGGACAAGGCGGGACGCCCCGAGTCAGGGGCCACCAGGGCACTAGCTCGGCGCATGGTGCCCACATCCCCCACTACGAAACTGCCCGCCATATGTTGCGGCGCCTGCACAAATGCTTTTGCAATGATCTCCGGGCCGATGCCCGCAGCGTCTCCCATGGTGATCGCCAAGGGCGCCAAAGTCGGTACAAGAGCGGGTTGCAGGGTCATCATGCAGGGTTGTCGATGTCAACGGCCACATGCCGCAACCCGAATTGGGTAGCCACGTGCGCAGCCAGTGACGTCACGCCGTAACGCTCGGTCGCGTGGTGCCCGCAAGCCAGAAATGCCACACCGCACTCGCGGGCCAAATGGGCTTGCGGCTCCGAAATTTCACCGGTCAGAAACGCATCGACGCCCGCAGCAATCGCGTCCTCAAAATACCCCTGCGCACCGCCGCTGCACCAACCCAACCTTGCGATGGGACCGCCGCGCCCCGGCACCACCATGGGCGTACGTCCCAGAACCCGCTCAACATGCCCGGCCAGCGCCTGCACATCGGGAAACTGCCCAGAACCCAACCAACCCAGCTGCTGCTCGCCAAAACGACCCTGGGGCTCCAGCCCCAGCAGTCGACCCAGCTGCGCGTTGTTGCCAAATTCCGGATGGGCATCCAGCGGCAAGTGATAGGCCAGCAAGTTAATGTCATGTCCAAGCAACAAACCCAGACGCTTGCGCAACCACCCTGTCACACGGCCATCGTACCCCCGCCAGAACAATCCATGGTGCACCAGGATTGCGTCAGCGTTGTGCGCAACGGCCGCTTCAATCAACGCCTGGCTGGCCGTCACCCCGGATACGATGGTTCGAATGACCGATTTCCCTTCCACCTGCAAGCCGTTGGGACAGTAGTCCCTGAACATATTGGGCTGCAAGAGCGACTCCAGGTGCGCCAGTAGTGCGTTGCGATCAATCATGGGCACAATTGTCGTCGACGCTACGCGGATCTACCAGATCACTGTCGCACCCCGCCCCGACTGCGATCCAACGCCGTGCCAGGAGGGCCCACGGCCCCCGTGCTGCGGCACACCGGTACTGCCCAACCTCGTCACACCACTGCACGGCCACGCAGGCCCCGGTGCGCCGACGCGAGAGC
Organism: Rhodoferax sp.; assembly: GCA_046348185.1. Lineage (GTDB taxonomy): Bacteria > Pseudomonadota > Gammaproteobacteria > Burkholderiales > Burkholderiaceae_C > Allorhodoferax. The sequence goes on from JAXMER010000013.1 coordinate 2,063,181, forward strand.
AGCATGCCCAAAGGGCAAGGCTCCACCAGGCAGCACACGCCACAGCCGTTGCAAGCGGCCCCAACCCGTGGCTTGGTCGGCGCCTGCGGGTGGATGAAAATTGCAATGTGGTGCACTTGCATGTGCCGTTCACTGTACGTGAAATGCCACAGCGGCGCACCCCATCCACAGCACCAGCCTCAGCTTTTCCTAGAATGTGTGTATGAAACGTCTTTGGCTCGTCTTCTCGCAGTCGGTCACTATCTTGCTGGCTGCGTACTTCGTGGTACTCACCCTCAAGCCGCAATGGCTGGATCGGCCTGCCCCCGCAGGTACCGCCGTTGCCTTGGTCCAGGCGCCAGTCGCACCAGCCAGTGCGCCGCCCGTGGGGAGTCTGCGTACCGCGGCACAAAAAGCATCGGCTGCCGTGGTCAGCATCAACACCAGCACGGCACCCCGGCAACGGGGCAACCGACGAGACCCCTGGTTTCGATTCTTTTACGGCGATCAGGACGACGAAGCCCAGACGGGCCTGGGTAGCGGCGTCATTGTTAGCGACAGTGGCTACATCCTGACGAACAACCACGTGGTTGAGGGAGCCGACGCTATCGAAGTCGTGCTCAATGATGGCCGTCGCAGCCGGGCCAAGGTCATCGGCACCGACCCCGACACCGATCTGGCCATCGTCAAGATCGAGCTGGACAAGCTGCCCGTGATCGTCATGGGCAACTCCGACCAAGCCCAGGTGGGCGATCAGGTGCTGGCCATCGGCAATCCCTTCGGCGTGGGGCAGACCGTGACTAGCGGCATCATCAGTGCGCTGGGGCGCAACCAGCTTGGCATCAACACGTTCGAGAACTTCATCCAGACAGACGCCGCCATCAATCCAGGCAACTCCGGCGGTGCACTGGTCGACATCCAAGGCAACCTGCTGGGTATCAACACCGCCATCTACTCCCAATCCGGCGGAAACATGGGCATTGGTTTTGCCATTCCCACTTCGATTGCCCAGCAAGTGCTCGAAGGCATTGTTCGAGATGGCAGCATCACGCGCGGTTGGATCGGCGTGGAACCCAACGATCTCAGCGCCGAGCTGGCCGAAACCTTCGGTGTGAAGACGACCAGTGGTGTCATCATTACTGGCGTGTTGCAAAACGGCCCCGCAGCCAAGGCGGGAATCCGCCCCGGTGACGTGATTGTCCGCATCGCCGATCAGCCGGTCGCCGACGTCAGCCAATTGCTCGCCCAGGTCGCCTCATTGAAGCCTGGCACCGCTGCACGATTCGCCCTGGAACGACGGGGTCAGCCGATGGAACTGGAAGTGGTTCCAGGCGTTCGACCCAAGACGCGTCGCACGTCCAACCGCTAAGAGGGGGTCGACCTAAGACGCCGATGGCGAGTCTTCTGGCGCCTGGGTGTGGCGGATGAAGATTGAGGCCGCCCAAATACCCGCTTCGTACAACAGCACCATGGGAACCAGCAGCGCCACCATGGAAACCGGGTCCGGCGGCGTGACGACACCGGCCACAGCGGCAGCCCCCACGACAAAATAGGCCCGCCAGGCGCGCAACTGTTCGACGGTGACCAAACCCATGCGGGCCAGGATCACCACCGCCACGGGCACTTCAAACGCAACGCCAAAGGCAATGAACATCGTAATCACGAAATCCAGGTAGGCGTCGATGTCCGGGCTGACGGCAACCGACATCGGTGCCATGCGCTGTATCGCAGGAAAAGCCTGCCCGAACACAAAGAAATAGCAAAACGCCGCACCCAGGTAAAACAACAAGGTGCTGGCCACCACCAGGGGCAGCACGAGCCGACGTTCGTGCTTGTACAAGCCAGGCGCCACAAACGCCCAAACCTGGTACAGCACCCACGGCAATGCCAAGCCCAGCGCCGTCAGGGCCGACACCTTGATCGGTACCAGAAACGGGGAAACCACCCCAACCGCAATCATGTGAGAGCCTTGCGGCAGGGTCTTGACCAGCGGTAATGCCAACAAGTCATACAGAGCCGACGGACCCGGATAGAACATCAGCACCGCGAAGATCGCGCCAATGCCATAGATGCAATACAACAGGCGATCGCGCAACTCAACCAGATGCTGCACAAAAGGCTGTTCGGTGCCCGCGAGTTCGTCGGGCGAATGTTGAGAATCGGCCATCAGTTGAATTTGGTGGGTCGAAACCGGGCAACGCGTGCCGCAGCCGACTGCGCCTTGGTTCGCACACCCGAGCGGGCCTTGTACCAGTTCGGGACTGCGCTGCGCTTGAGGCGCCAGCGTTTGTTGGGATGCCGATACTGCGGTGCGTCTGGCACCGCATCCGCCTGCAAGCCGGTTTGGCCTGCCAGATCGGTAACTTCGGTCCAGCTCTTTTCGAGCTCTGCGGTCTGGGACTCAATGCTGCTCTGCACCTCGCGGGCAGCGCCTTCCATCGAGTCCTTCATTTTCTTGAGCTCATCGAGCTCCATGGAGCGGTTGACCTCGGCCTTCACCTCGGCCATGTAGCGCCGCGCACGCCCCAGCAGGTTGCCGGCCATGCGCGCTACACCAGGCAGGCGCTCAGGGCCGATCACCACCAGGGCAATGCCGCCGATGATGGCGAGCTTGGTGACGCCGATATCGAGCATGCGCGAACGTCAGTTCTTAACCTTGGCTTCCACGTCAATGGTGGTCTTGGCCTGCGCAGACTCTGCCGTCACCTGAGGCGCTGGCGCCGCTGGTGAAGCCGCAGCCTCGGGTTTTTCGGCATCTTTCATGCCGTCCTTGAAGCCTTTGACAGCGCCGCCCAGGTCGGAGCCAATGTTCTTGAGCTTCTTGGTGCCAAAAATCAGGACGATGATGACCAGAAAAATAATCAGGTGCGTGGTGGACAAGCCCATAGCGAACTCCTTGCAATATCGATAATTCTAGTGCCTGGGCGTTGTCCGCCCCTGGCGAAAGGCTGTCGGGTCGGTCAACCGCGCAGCCAGGGACGCGGTCCGCCCATGATGTGAAAGTGCAGATGGTTGATTTCCTGCCCGCCTTCCACGCCGGTATTGGTAACCAGGCGAAAACCGCCCTGTGGATAGGGGTTGCAGCCTTCTTTGGCAGCCAACTGAGGAACCAGCGCCATCATTCGCCCCATCATTGGCGCGTGCTCAGCCGTAATCTGGGCCATGGATGGGATGTGGGCCTTGGGAACGATCAGAAAATGCACGGGTGCCCAGGGGTGGATGTCGTGAAAGGCGTAGAACTCGTCATCCTCGTACACCGGGCGCGATGGAATCTGCTTGGCAACGATCTTGCAAAACAGGCAATTGGGGTCGTGGTCAGCGTGGAGGGTGCTCATGGAGTATTCGTTAAACGGTCGAGTCTGGATGGGCGTCAGTTTGCACCGCGCTCGCGGTCTTGTACCGTGCGCAGGGCTTTCTCCTCAATGCCGCTGGTGCCTTCGCGCCGCTCCAGCTCGGTCACCACGTCGGCAGGGCTCAGGCCGTAGTGGGCCAGCGCGACCATGCTATGGAACCACAGGTCGGCCACCTCGCCGACCAGCTTGGCCCTGTCACCACCGTGGTCCACGTCCTTGGCAGCCATGACCACCTCGGTGGCCTCCTCGCCGATTTTCTTCAGGAAGCTGTCCGGCCCCTTGGCCAGCAGACGCGCCACGTAGCTGGTGGCCGGATCGCCGCCATTGACGGGTTTGCGCGATTCCAGCACGGCGGCCAGGCGGGCCAGGGCGTCAGAGGTATTGAGGGGGGAATTCATGTTAGTCGGTTGGGGACAGAGCTAAAGGTCTGTCCCGCAAAATCATTTGTGATAAATGCTCTCAGGGTCTTTCAGCACCGGCTCCACGCTCTGCCATTGGCCATCTTTGAGCACGCTGAAGAAGCAGCTATGACGCCCGGTGTGACAAGCGATGCCGGGATCGTGGCCGATTTGCGTGACCTTGAGCAGCACCACGTCCTGGTCGCAGTCGATGCGGATCTCGTGCACGGTCTGCACGTGGCCGGACTCCTCGCCCTTGAACCACAGCTTGTTGCGGGAACGGCTGAAATACACGGCACGGCCTAGTTCGGCTGTCTTTTGCAGGGCCTCGCGGTTCATCCAGGCGAACATCAACACGTCGCCGCTGGCCTGTTCCTGGGCGACCACCGGCACCAGGCCCGAGGCGTCCCAGCGGATGGCATCCAGCCAAGCCGTACTATCCGAACTTGCTACAACATTCATAGCGACACAATCAATCATTACGGGGGCTAATGGCTAGTTTCTTACAGGAATGCCACGGCGGGCCATGCATTCCTTGGCCTGGCCCACGGTGTACTCGCCGTAGTGGAAGATGCTGGCGGCCAGCACGGCGTCGGCGCCGCCCTTGGTGATGCCATCGGCCAGGTCTTCCAGATTGCCCACACCGCCCGAAGCGATCACCGGCACGCTCACGGCGTCACTCACCGCACGGGTCAGGGCCAGGTCGAAGCCGCTCTTGGTGCCATCCCGGTCCATGCTGGTGAGCAGGATTTCGCCGGCACCCCGACGGGCCATGTCGCGCGCCCAAGTCACGGCGTCCAGCCCCGTGTTCTTGCGCCCGCCGTGGCTGTACACGTCCCAGCCCTCACCGCGCGCCAGCACGTCGTCACCAAAACGGCGCTTGGCGTCGATGGCGACCACGATGCACTGCGAGCCGTACTTGGCCGCGGCGTCTTCGATGACCTGCGGGTTGGCAATAGCCGCGGAGTTGAAACTGGTCTTGTCCGCGCCCGCATTGAGCAAGCGGCGCACATCGTCCACGGTGCGCACGCCGCCACCCACGGTGAGCGGAATGAACACCTGCGAGGCCACGGCCTCGATGATGTGCAGAATCAGGTCGCGCCCGTCGCTCGTGGCGGTGATGTCCAGAAACGTGAGCTCGTCGGCGCCCTGGCCGTTGTAGCGGGCGGCGATCTCCACCGGGTCGCCAGCGTCGCGCAGCTCGACAAAGTTGACGCCTTTGACGACGCGACCACCGGTCACGTCCAGGCAGGGGATGATTCGTTTAGCGAGCATAGGCGGGATTGTAGAAGCTTCAAACTTCCCAATCGGCGCTTCGCCTACACACCCATTTGCGTACGGACAAACCTGCGAATAGCGTCCGTTGCTTCCTCACATAAACCGAATAGCTCCCCGAGCCGCACCTGATCGAAGTCACCACTATTTCCTGCAAACTTGGTTGTAACGGAATTCAAAACTGCAAGAGTGGGTTTCTCAAAAATGAGCTCGGCAAATGGCAACTCTTTGTAGTAGCACTCCTGGGCTGAAAGAAGACTCTGTTTTTCTTTCAAACTTGCATCATTTCCCAGCAAGCCGCCCGCCGCACTCATAAGCTCGGAAAGCGCCGCGACTAACAAAACGGCGCGTTCGTTCGTTAAGTCTACGAAGCGGTCATGTCTATGCTTGCGCAAGGAAAGCCAAAAGCCGAACCACGCTCCTACTGAAGTAGAGAGCAATCCGGTAATTGTGTTAACAAGGAGTTGCTCAGAACAGATGCCGATGCTCATGCCACTTTTCAATCAAGATGCTTTAGCACTTTATAAGTCAGACCCGTGTTCGTCGCATTGATGACTTCAAACCGCGCGCCCTTATAGCCAATCACCTTCTCTTGACTTAGGTCGTATTTGAGCTCTTGGGTGAAGGCGGGGCGCGCAATATCGTCCTTGAACTCACGGTACGAAAGAGTCAATACGTTTTGAAAGACTCCGCCATAGACAAGTTCTCTCTTGAAGCTTTCTTTGTTCCACTTTTCGTGGATGGTTTCTTGTGAAACCATAATATGTTCTTTGCCAAATGCGATTTGCCCTTTCCACGTGAGATACGCTACTGCGGCCTTGTTCTTGTCTTCCGGCACGAAAACACCCGCTTCACTCAGTTGAATGGTTTGCTTACTACCTAGAACAATGAAATCCATTGTCGCGCGACCTTCGGACGCTTTGTAGTACTTTCCTTCGGCAGACTGCCGGAACAGACTCAACTCGTTCATATCCAAGTTCACTGTGTAGCCTGGAATGATTGAGCCATCAGAGACTTTATCCATCAAGTAGATGGCCGGATATTTCCTTACAAACGAGCGGGAAATGATTGATTGCCCAATTTCAGCGGTGCCACTCTCATTCAAAGTTGGATGAAAGATCAATTCAGGCATCTTCGCCCCCTTGACCAACTCGGGCAACGAAGCGGTGTTGTTGGCATCAGGCACTGACGCACAGCCCACGAGCATCGCCAGGGACAGAAGGTAGGTAGCAAAGAGGGCAAGACGCCGAGTAGTGACAGCAACGGGCAATATAGACATGCAGACCTCCATTTCTAAGTAAATCTTAGGGACACTTTGCGACTATAGCCTAAGACTTCCTTAGGTGAATCCCCGCACCCCGCCAAAGTCAACAGCTAGGTTCCGCGCCGCAGTCGACACGTCACTTCTTGACTGGAGTGGCTTGTTCGCGCGACGTTTCCGGCAAGCGCGGGAACGGGCGGGTATGACGCAGGAGCAAATCGCCGTGGATGCAGGTATTGACGAGATGTCGGCCAGCGCACGAATGAGTCAGTACGAGAACGGGAAACACTTGCCCCGATTTCAAATTGCTGTACGGTTGGCACAAGCGCTGGATGTACCAGTGGAATTTCTCTACACGCCTGACGACTTGACGGCCGAATTGCTGTTGTTATGGCACTCGATGCCAGAAGCCAAACGACTTGAAACGATCACAACGTTACGACTGTGATCAACCACCGATCACGACCTTTCTGGCGTCATCGATGTGCGGCTCTAATTGACGCCTTTGACCACGCGACCACCGGTCACGTCCAGGCAGGGGATGATTCGTTTAGCGAGCATAGGCGGGATTGTAGAGGGGCATGATCAGTGGTAATCGTCTTCCCGTTGATGCCGTACCGCCAGAATGTTGACGATGTCTGCGCCCTCGATTTCAAACAGCGCCACATAGCCCGCGTGACCGAACGGAATAATCAGTTCCCGCACAAACGCACTGTCGCTCACCTTGCGGTAGATGAACGGGGTGCGGCTCAGGTGGCTCTGCACTGCGGTGCGCAGTGCGTCGATGGCGGCCTGTGCAGCGTCGAAGTCTTCAATGGTCTGCGCGCGCTCCAGCAAGAAGTCGAACAAGCGCAGCACATCCTCACGCGCCGCTTCGGTGTAGCGGACTTCAAACGGTGCCTTCAACCCAGCACCTGCTTGCGCCGGGCATCCAGCCGCTGGGCCAGTTCGTCGTGCACCGCCTCAGCCGCGTGGTAGATGCCGGTCTGTTGCGCGTCTTGGGCAGCGCGCAACCCGCGTGCCAGGAACTCGTCTTGCGTGCGCCGCCGCGCAATGGTCTCGCGCATGGCGGTTTCCATCAGGCTGGTCAGGGTCTCACCCTCGCGCAGCACGCTTTCGGCGGCGGCGCGCAGTTGAGGTTCCACACGGAGCGATGGCAGGGTGGCAGTTTTCATGGTGACGGACACTGCGTTGCATTTGCGATGCAATCAGTGTAGCGGGTTTAGGCTCGGGCGTGTGCAAGCGGAAACACGTGGCCTGCAGACACTTCCCTATCGGCCGCCGTGACCAACAGATGTGCATGACAGTCCGCACAGTGCCTGCGTTTGAGAAGGACTCGAACTATTAAGCCCTGCCCTGTGGCACAAGGAAAAGGAAACTTTATCTCACAGGCTTGTACCGGCAAACCGGCCAGACCCTTGCTGAAAAGCGAACCAATGCATCGGCATCAATTTACGGTTTCATTCACATGATCCAATCAGGTATTCTTGCTCGTCGCGGAAACACACATGAGCTTCGCGCCAGGATCTTGGAGCCAGTGACTTTATCCCCTATTGATCGACTCCATTACGGAGCAATCTGCGCCTTCTTCGGCGTAGTTGTTGGTGGCTTGATAGCACTGGCCATCACGGCGCTTTCCTTTGCGGTGGTCGAGGGTGGGCAGCCCTACAACCTATGGCTTGTTGGATTCAGCAGCGTCTACTTTTTGGTGGCGGGAGTCATTCGGGGGCCGGATGCAGCAGACACTATCGCCGACAGCCTCGCGGTCATTGCAGCAATATTCGTAGGCGGCCTTGGGATTTACAGCGGTAGTCAGACGCTGGACGGAGCGTTCGATCGGTTGCAAAGCCTGGGGTGGTCGGTTGCCTACATTGTCGGCGTCGCGCTCATCGTTTGGTTGGCGTGATGCCTGGATGTCGGGCAGACAACGGCTCCTTATCGCCTCCCCACACCCACCACGCACACGCACAGCGGGGATTCAGCCATTCAACGCATCCGCGCGTTCCTGGGCCTTTTCAAAGTCCAGGTCGCCGGTGTAGATGGCACGGCCGCAGATGACGCCCTCGATGCCCTCGTCTTCCACCGCACACAGCGCCTCAATGTCAGCCATGTTGGACAGGCCGCCGGAAGCGATGACGGGAATCGTCAGCGCCTGGGCGAGCTTGACGGTGGCCTCGATGTTGATGCCGGTGAGCATGCCGTCGCGGCCAATGTCGGTGTAGATGATGGATTCGACGCCATAGTCTTCGAACTTCTTGCCCAGGTCCACCACGTCGTGGCCGGTGAGCTTGCTCCAGCCGTCGGTGGCGACCTTGCCGTCCTTGGCGTCCAGGCCCACGATGATGTGGCCGCCAAAGGCGGTGCAGGCATCTTGCAGGAAGCCCGGGTTCTTGACCGCAGCGGTGCCGATGATGACGTAGCGCAGACCGGCGTCCAGGTAGCGCTCGATGGTATCCAGGTCGCGGATGCCGCCGCCCAGTTGTACATCCACCTCGTTACCCACGGACTTGAGAATCTTCTTGATAGCCAATTCGTTCTTGGGCTGGCCGGCGAAGGCGCCGTTCAGGTCGACCAGGTGCAGACGCCGCGCGCCCTTGTCCACCCATTGGCGGGCCATGACGTCCGGCTCCTCACCAAAGGTGGTGGATTGATCCATATCGCCTTGTTTCAGGCGCACACAGTGACCGTCCTTGAGGTCGATGGCAGGAATGAGCAGCATGGTGTCAGCAAGAAAGCCGAGGGGGGTTTCAGGGATTCCAGTGAAGGAAGTTGCGATAGAGAGCAAGGCCGTGGTCGGCGCTTTTTTCCGGGTGGAACTGGGTGGCAAAAATATTATCGCGTGCCACGGCGCAGGCAAAGTCCTGGCCGTATTCGGTGCGAGCCGCAGTGTGGCGCGCATCGGACGGTTGGGCATAGTAGCTGTGCACAAAGTAGAACCAGCTACCGTCGGGCACGTCGCCCCAGACCGGGTGCACCTTGCCGTCCATCGGGGCTTGCCAGACCTGGTTCCACCCCATTTGCGGCACCTTGTAGCGGCTGCCGTCGGGCTGGATACGGCCATCCAGCTCGAAACGGACCACCTCACCGGGGATCAGCCCCAGGCACGCGGTATCTTGCTCGTGGCTGTGGTCCAGCAGCATCTGCATGCCCACACACACGCCCATGAGCGGCTTGTGCGCGGCGGCGTGCATGACGGCGCTGTACATGCCGCTGTCATGCAGCTCGCGCATGCAGTCGCGCATGGCGCCCTGACCCGGCAGCACCACGCGGTCTGCTGCCAGCACCTCGGCCGGGGTGCGGGCCCACACGACCTCGACGCTGGAGCCCTGTGCGGCATGCACCACGGCCTGGGTGACCGAGCGCAGATTGCCCATGCCGTAATCAACGACTGCGACTTTTTTCTTCATGCTACCAATTCAATAGCTATCTAGGCAGATTTTACGGGGGCTAACGCCCTATTTTCCATAAATGCCTAGAGAGTGCCCTTGGTCGAAGGGATGCTGCCCAGCGCACGCGGGTCGCGCTCCAGCGCAGCGCGCAGTGCCCGACCAAAGGCTTTGAACACGGTCTCGGCCTGGTGGTGAGCATTGTGCCCCTTGAGATTGTCGATGTGCAGCGTCACCAGGGCGTGGTTGACGAAGCCCTGAAAGAACTCGTGGGTGAGCTGGGTGTCGAAGCTGCCAATCATGCCGCTGGTAAAGGGCAGATCCATCACCAGGCCTGGGCGGCCGGAAAAGTCCACCACCACACGGCTCAGCGCCTCGTCCAGCGGCACATAGGCGTGGCCGTAGCGGCGAATGCCCTTCTTGTCGCCCACCGCCTTGTGGAAGGCCTGGCCCAGGGTGATGCCCACGTCTTCCACGGTGTGGTGGCCGTCAATGTGCAGGTCGCCATCCGCCTCGATATCCAGGTCGATCAACCCGTGGCGGGCGATCTGGTCGAGCATGTGGTCGAAGAAGCCGATGCCCGTGGACAGGCGGCTCTGGCCGGTACCGTCCAGGTTGATCTTGACGCGGATGCGCGTCTCGGCCGTCTGGCGGGAAACCTCCGCAACACGGTCCGGGTTGGCGTTGGGTGGAAGCTCGATCAGCGAAGTAGTGGTCATAGCGATTCCTGCAGGGCGACCAGCAACCGGGTGTTTTCGTCGGCGGTGCCAACGGTCAGTCGCAGGCATTGGGCCAGCAATGGGTGCATTCTAGAAACGTTCTTGACCAAAACGCCACGCGCCTTCAGGCCATCGAAGGTTTTTTGCGCATCGGGCACGCGAACCAGCAGCATATTGGCGTCACTGGGCCAGGTTTTCACACCGTGCATCTTGCCAAGCGCTTCCAAAAGCATAGCACGCTGCGCACAGATTTCACGGGCTTGCAGCGCGAAAACGTCTTGATGTTCAAGCGCGAACAGCGCGCACTCGCAGTTAAGCACGCTCACGTTGTAGGGCGGGCGCACCTTGTCCACCTCGGCGATCAGCGCCTGCGGACCCATCATGTAGCCCAGGCGCACACCCGCCAAGCCGAATTTGCTGAGCGTGCGCATCAGCAGCACATGGGTGTGATCCGCCGGGTTGGCGCGAATAACGTCCAGATAGGTGCGGCTGGAAAACGGCTGGTAGGCCTCGTCCAGCACCACGATGCTGCCCGCAGCACCGGCCGCGCTGACCACCTGGGCCATGGCGGCTGCGTCCCACAGGTTGGCCGTAGGGTTGTTGGGGTAGGCCAGGTATAGAACAGCCGGCTGGTGCTGCGCAATGGCGGCCAGCATGGCTGCCACGTCCAGCTCGAATTCGGCCGTGAGCGGCACGCCCACAAAATCCAGCCCCTGCAGCTGCGCACTCATGGCGTACATCACAAAGCCCGGCAACGGCGCCAGGATCACCGGCTTCTTGGCACCGGGCGCAGCGGGCACGTCGCAGGCCATGGCCAAGAGGCTGATCAACTCGTCCGAGCCATTGCCCAGCATGATGTCAAAGCCTTCGGGCATAGCGGCGTAGGCGGCCAGGGCTTGGCGTAGGTCGTTCACTCGGCCGTCCGGGTAGCGGTTGAGCGCCAATGCGCCCAGGCGACGGCCTAGCTCGGCCTGCAAATCGGCGGGCAAGCGATGCGGGTTCTCCATGGCGTCGAGCTTGACCATGCCTTTGGAATCCTGGATGGCGTAGGCGTGCATGGACTGCACGTCCTGGCGGATGCGGCGCTGGATCAGGGTCTGCAGGGAAGATGGAGTGTCAGGAGTCATTCGGATCTTTCCAATCAACAATCAATCTGCCAGCGCCAGATCGGCAGGTGCGGCCAGCACCGGGCTCAGGATGGTGACGCCATCGATCTGCTGGCCGTGCTGCAGGTCCAGCGACAGCACATGGCTGGCGCCGCTCTGCGCCGCGGCGGCGACGATCAGCGCGTCCCAATACGGCAGGCCAAAGCGCGCCTCCACACCCCAGGCGGTTTCCACCGTCTGGTGGTCGATCTGCCAGGGCTGCCAGAGTTGGTAGCGGCGCAGTTTGGCGCGCGCGTCGCCCTGCGGCATGTTGAAGTGCTGCGTGGCGGTCACGTAATAAGCGTTCAGCACCTGCGTGCTGACCCGCCCAGCGCGGCGCTGCCACAGCGCCTGCAGCCAGTCGCGGATGCGGGCCTGACGTTGGGAGTCAAACGCGTCGTCCGCAGCCAGCAGCACGTTGGTGTCGACGAAGACGATGGCGTCGGCTTCAGGCAGGGCGCTAGCCATTGGCCGCCTCCCGCCGCGGATAGGCGTTGCCGCCAGAGCTGAAGGACGAGGTATCTGCCATCCACTCGCGCTGGGCACGCGCATAGGCATCGTCGTGCTGCATCTTGTCGGTCAACATCTCCCCCACCAGCCGCGACACACTGGTATTGCGCCGAGCAGCCTCGATACGCACCCAATCCAGGGTGGCGTCTTCGACGGTGATGGTGACGTTTTTCATGGGAATGAGTTTACACGAAATTCGTGTTACACGAAGTTAGTGTAATTTTGTACCGATGTTGGGATGCTCTGAATGGGAAACCGGGGCGCTATAGTGTGACGGAAGAACGGGAGGGATATGGCCAAGGCTTCGTCGCCGAGTTGGAAGGTGAGTACGTTGGCACCATCACTGTTCGGCCACCGCAACCCGAGTCTCCTCTGGCGCTGTACAGAAACTCCAACACTTGGTCCATTTGCCAGTTCGCTGTGTCGCCGCGCCTCAAAGGCCTTGGGCTGGGCAAAGTCCTTCATGATGTCGGGCTGGCTCACGCTCGCGAGCGCGGTGCTCAGATCATGGCCCTTGATACCGCAGCGCCAGCAAAGGGGCTCATCGCCATGTACCGTGCGTGGGGCTACAACTGCGTCGGTGAGCACAATTGGCAGCCGCACACCAACTACGAAAGCGTCGTCATGTCTCGCCCGGTCGGCGCGGTGGCACACAATTTGCCCTAGGACGCGGGCACGCTACGGTTCTATGAGCAAGCAGGCCTTTGTTGCGAAGCCCGCGACCTAGACCTTCGTCGCACCGAGCCCCGCAGGGCACGGCCACGCTCTTATCCCTGCCAGCGTTTCTGTATCTGAACGCCATCCTGGCGTATTACGCCTCGGTCTACAGGTATAAAAGACCAGCAGCCCCCGCAAAATAAGCACACAAAGCTATCAATTACGTAGCAGATTCCGGCACATCAAGGTCGGGCTGTGTTCTTTTTTCGCATTGAATCGTACATGATGCTAATATACAAATATGATTGATTTGAACGCGATTACCGGGTTCAACTGGGATGACGGCAACGCCCGCAAGAACGAAAAACATGGCGTGTCCATGGCCGAAGCGGAGCAAGTGTTCTTCAACGCCCCTCTGCTAATGCTCGAAGACGCCGCCCACAGCCTGACGGAGCCCCGCGTCCATGCCTTGGGCAAGACGGATGCCGGGCGTGCCTTGCACATCACGTTCACATTACGCCAATCGGGGGCGCTGATCCGCGTCATTTCCGCCAGAGACATGCACCGAAAGGAGCGCGCCATTTATGAGCAAGCCGACTAAAGCCACGCCGAAATTCACAGACGAAGCCCAGGAGCGTGCGTATTGGGAAACGCACGACTCCACCGAGCATCTGGACTGGTCGAAAGCCCAGAAGGTCACACTGCCCAACCTGAAGCCCACAACCAAGACGATTTCACTGCGGCTGCCCCAGCATTTGCTGGATTCGCTGAAAACCGCGGCCAACGCCCGCGACGTGCCCTACCAGTCACTCATCAAGGTCTGGCTGCAGGAAAAGTTGCACGGACATTGAGGTAAGTGCCGCTAAACTGGTGCGCAACCACCGATAGCCGCCCCTGTGAGCCTCGACTACACCCCCCTCACCAACGCCATCGCGCAGCTCGCCAAGGCCTTGGCCTACGCGCACTCACCGGCCGCGCTGGCGGATGCGGGGCTGCGGGAGCAGTTGCGCAACTCGGTGATCCAGTGTTTCGAGTTCACATACGAGTTGAGCTGGAAGATGCTCAAGCGCCATCTGGAGGCCACCGAGGCCAGCCCAGCCGACCTGGATCTGGTCACCTTCCAGAGCCTGATCCGGCTGGGCAATGAGCGCGGGCTCTTGAAGTCCGACTGGACCGCGTGGAAGACCTACCGCCAGGCGCGCACCGACAGCAGCCACACCTACGATTCGGCCAAGGCCGAGGCTGTCTTTGCGCTGGCGCCTCAGTTCCTGGAAGAAGCGCAGGCGCTGCTGCACAACCTGCTGGCACGTCGCGACCCGGCCTGAGCCTAGCACCCATGTCGCTCTCCATTCAGATTTCCGAGCCGGATTGGCTAGAGGCGCAGCGTGTCTTGTCACAAGAAGTCCCTGAGTGGGATGTATGGGCCTTTGGCTCACGTGCCAGGGGGAACGCCAAGCCCTACTCGGACCTGGACTTGGCTGTGATGACGACCGACCCGCTGCCCCTGGATCGCCTGGCTGCCTTGACCCACGCGTTTGACGCCTCGGATATGACCATCCGGGTGGACGTGGTGGACTGGTCCAGCATCAGCGAGGCCTTTCGCCAGGTGATTGCGGCTGACAAGGTGCTGGTTCGGCGCGCGTCCCTTTGAACACCATGCAAGCCCTCCCCGACTACCCAGCCAACCCCCAGCTCGTCCAGCAGTTGCGCTTTCTGATCGAGGCCGACAAGGTCAAGGCCATCTTGCGCAAGTCCAAGCTGTTCGACGGCAGCCGGTTCGAGAACGATGCCGAGCACTCCTGGTCGATTGCGCTCATGGCGGTGCTGCTGCGCGAGCACGCGAACTTTCCCGTCGATCTGGAGAAGGCCATCACCATGCTGCTCATCCACGACATTGTGGAAATCGACGCGGGCGATTCGTTCCTGTACTCGACTGAACGGTCGGATGCCCACGCCAAGGAAAGGCTGGCCGCCCAGCGCATCTTTGGCATGCTGGAGCCCACACAGCGGAATCACTTCCTGCAGCTCTGGGAAGAGTTCGAGGCGCGGGAGTCTAACGAGGCCCAATTCGCCTCGGTCTTTGATCGGATGGAACCCATCCTGCAGAACTATGTGAACGAGGGTTTCACCTGGAAGCAGAACCACGTCACCTACGAGATGGTGCTGGCCAGGAACGGCCACATTGCGGAAGGCTCCCAGGTGCTGTGGGACTTTGTTCGCTTCTTGCTGGACGATGCGGTGCGCAAGGGTTTCTTTGCCCCGAGCACGAATCCGGGGTCTGCCTAGCAGGGATAGCCCGACTCCAGCGCATTGCGCAGGACCAGTTGCACCGGCATGTCGGCCTCGTACAGGTCTTTGTTGCGACGCAATTCACCGTCAAACAGGCCGCGCGCCATGCGCGGCTCCAGGCGGCGCTCACCCTGGCAAATGGTGGGTGCGGTACCGCTGCGCACAGCGTGGTGGTGGGCTTCGAGCAGCCCCTCCATCACGCCCACGAGGTAGTAGTCGGCGTAGGTGCCGCCCTGCTTGCCGCTCTTTTCCAGCGCACGCAGTTCGCGCAAGCTCATGGCGTGCACCGCCTGCACGCCCCACAGGCACGCCACCGCCAGCGCCACCCGTTGCAGCCAACGCGGCGCGACCCTGTGGTCATGGGATGGGGCCAGGACCGCCTTGCTATGGTTTGTGATGAAATCCACGGTTAGCCCCCGTAAACATTGAACCTATTGCTAGTATTTTTGTAGCACTTACACTGGGCACTCGATACCCGGTGCGTGCTGACCCAATTGTCCGGCTTTCCGGCGTTTTCTGCCCGGCGTCGCAGTGTCCACAGGCCCAGCAAGGCTGTCACCCACGTGGCGCTGCAAGGGTGCAGCGGCACCGCATAATGCGCGCCATGCTGACCGTTCACCATCTGGAAACCTCCCGCTCCCAGCGCGTGCTGTGGCTGCTTGAAGAACTGGGCGTGCCCTACGCGCTCAAGCGCTACGCGCGCGATCGCAAGACCAAGCTGGCGCCGCCGGAACTGAAGGCCGTGCATCCACTGGGCAAGTCGCCCGTGGTAACCGACGATGGGGACACCATCGCCGAGTCCGGCGCCATCCTCGAATACCTGACCGACAAATACGCCGACCGGGCCAGCGGCGAGTTGGCCGGTCTGACACCCAAGCCCGCAACGCCCGAGCACCGCGAGGTGCGCTTCTGGATGCACTATGCCGAGGGCTCGCTCATGAACTGGCTGGTGATGAAACTGGTGTTCATGACCATCCCCACGCAGCCCATGCCTTTTTTTGTACGGCCCATTGCGCGCCAGCTCTGCGCCCAGGTGCAGGCCAAGTTGATCGACCCCAACCTGGCAACCGCCATGTCGTTCATGGAGTCGCACCTGAGCACGCACCGCTGGTTTGCCGGTGAACAGCTCAGCCTGGCCGACTTTCAGATGAGTTTTGCCGTGGAGGCCGCGCTCGCGCGCGGTGCGGATGTGCAGAAGTTCCCCAAGCTGGTGGCCTACCGTGAGCGCCTGCACGCGCGGCCCGCCTACCAGCGCGCCCTGGGCAAGGGCGGTCCGGTGGAGATGGGGTGAAGTCCAAAAGTATTGCAGTTCGTCATACGAATGCCCACAATTGACTTCAAGCATCCCATGTCCAGCGAATTCGACCTTGACCGACTTCTCGCTGAGTCCACATTCTTTGCTGGACTCAATGTACGGCTTGCCGCCCTGGCACCGCTAAAACGGCTGGCAGAATTTCAACTTGAAGCCGCACGTGCCACCGCGATCGAGCGTATCCGTACTGAACATGCCACAAAGGGCGTTCTACTGCATTCAGAGGACCGGACTTTTGATCTTTGCGACCTGGAGCAGCAGGTGACACTTCTTCTCCCCAAGCTGACACGAGGCGGCCTCATCCTTACCATTTGGTCTACCCTGGAGCGCTCCGTTATGGACATCGCTTTCCGGGCTGGACAACATACCGGCAATCCACTTCCCGCCACTCACTTTCGCGGCCATTTCTTCTCGGCAGCAGAGAAGGCTTTGTGTGAGCGTCCTGTCATCCCATCTTGAATCGGGTTGTTTTTGCCAAGACGATGGTGTCCACCTAATTTTGGCGGACACCTATGCATCCCAAATCTCCTATTCGTCGCACCCACTCCCCCGAATTCAAAGCCCTGGTGCTGGCTGCTTGCGCGCAGCCTGGCACCTCCGTTGCCGCAGTCGCACTGAGTCATGGGCTTAACGCCAACGTCGTGCGCAAATGGCTAAGCGGGCGCGGCATGAAGCGCTGCGGTCTGTCTGTACCGGCTGGTCTGAAGCAGCCGATGGTACCCATGCAATTTGTCCCGGTGGGCCTGACCGCGGCCAGTCCTGGTGTACCTTGCGGTTTGAGGCCTGACATTCGCCTGGACCTTGACCTGGGTGCCCTGCAAGTCAAGCTGCACTGTGCCCGTGTCGCCGGGGCGTCTATGGCTGCTGTGCTGTACAGCCTAGCGCAGATGGTGGAGCGCGCATGATCCGCATTGACGCACTCTGGCTATGCACCCACACGCAGGACATGCGCGCCGGAGCAGATCGCCTGCTCAGCGTGGTGGTCAACACCCTGGGCAAAGCCCAGGCCCATCACGGATACCTGTTCGCCAACGCCCGTGCCAGCCGTATCAAGCTGCTGGTGCACGACGGCTTTGGTGTATGGTGTGCCACACGGCGGCTGCACGCGGGGCAGTTTGCCTGGGTGAAACGCGATGGTGCGTTGGCACCAGCACTGCAACTCAGCCGCCAGCAGTTTGACGCCCTGGTGCTAGGCCTGCCCTGGCAGAGGCTGGAGGAATTGAGCGTCATCGGTCGCACCTGAACGACTGCGTGGCGTGCTGCGGCACAGGGCCAGTTGGTTGACATCGCAATCGCCAATAGCGCGCATGATTGGACTGAGGCACTATTGCGCACATGTCCGGCAATTGCGCACCCAGCATTGATCTCACACAGATCACCCCCGAGGTGGCGCAGTTCATTGACCAGTTGCAGGAGCAGGTCAAATCACAAGCCCAGGCACTCGAGCACAAGAACGTTGAGATCAAGCGCAAGGACGCAGAAATTACCTGGCGCGATGCCAAGCTGGAGAAGATCGGCTTCGAACTGGCGCGTCTGAAGCGCTGGAAGTTCGGTGCCAAGACCGAGGCCATGAGTGCCCAGCAGCGGGCCTTGTTTGAGGACACCCTGGTGGAAGACGAGGCCAGCCTGCAGGCACAACTCGCAGCGCTGCAAGCGCAGTTGCCTGAGTCCGCCAAAGCACCCAAATCACCACCGCGCAAACCCTGCCGCCAGGCACTGCCCGAGCACCTGCGCCGTGTGGAGCACCGCCACGAACCCGAGGACACCCATTGCCCCAATCCGGACTGCGCCCAGCCCATGCAGCGCATGGGCGAGGATGTCAGCGAACGCCTGGACATCGTGCCGGCCGAGTTCTTCGTGCACCGCCACATTTACGGCAAATGGACCTGCCGCTGCTGCCAGACGCTGCGCCAGGAGCCAGCGGAACTCGATGTGATCGATGGGGGCATCCCCGCCAGTGGGCTGGTGGCGCACACGCTGATCAGTCGTTTCGCTGACCACCTTCCGTACTACCGGCAGGAGCAGATCAATGCCCGCAGTGGCGTGCACACGCCGCGCTCCACGCTGGCAGCTTGGGCCGGGGCAGGAGGCGCGGCACTGGAGCCACTGTATGAGGCGCATCGGCGCTTCATCCTCAGTGGCACAGAGTTGCATGCCGACGAGACCCCCATCCCTTTGCTCGATCCGGGATCGGGCAAGACGAAGAAGGCCTATATGTGGGCCTATGCGCGCAGCCCGCATGACACACACCGGGGCGTGATCTACGAGTTCTGCACGGGACGCGGGGGCAATATCCGCTGGCCTTTCTAGGCGGGGACAGAGCGGGGCCTGCACCTGAGCCGCCCTGGAAGGGTACGCTGCTGTGTGACCAATACGCGGGCTATAACGCGGTGCTCGATACGCGCGCATATCCACTGCGCAAGGCTGCGGCCTGTGCCGCTCATGCCCGACGCAAATTCGAGGAGCCTCAGCCGTGGCGGCCCCAGTGCCAGCGCGCTGGCCAATGATGCCCTGCAACGGTTCGCGCGGATTTACCAGGTGGAGGGTCTGCTGGTACACATGGATGCTGCGCAGCGCCAACAGGCACGCCAGCAAATGAGCAAACCGTTGTGGGATGAGCCTCAAGGCGTGGATGCAACTCGAAGGCTCCAGGGTGCTGCCTGGTAGCAAGGTGCGCCAGGCTCTGGACTACAGCTTGCAGGCCTGGGATGCACTGACACTGCACCTCAATGACGGGGCCGTGGCCATTGACAACAACCATCTGGAACAACAAATCAAGCCCTGGAAGCTCGGTGCGAAAAACTGGTTGTTCATCGGCAGTGAACTGGCCGGCCAACGCGCCGCCATCGTGATGAGTCTGGTGCAGTCAGCAAAGATGAATCGCGTGGAACCCTGGGCTTACCTGCGCGACGTGTTGGCCCGTATCCACACCCACCCCAACGCACGTATCGACGAGTTGTTGCCACATCGCTGGAAACCCGCAGTTCCAGCCTGAGCCTCTGCGCGTTTGGACCAGGGGTGGGAAGACCAGACGCTCACGGCTTTGTTGTCTCGTTGTGGTCTGAATGCGTTTCCCAATGCCAAGCAATCGTTGCAATTGAAGTTTCTTTCGTCAGTTCGCAATACACTCGTCCACCACGATGGAAGGCTGGCCGAAGCGCCTCCGAACATTTCCACGCTTGCCCCTCAGGCGTTGGCTGCTGCTGGAATCCAACTTGAGCGCGACTTCGACTTCGTCTACATTGTGCCCACCGAGGAATTCATTGATAAAGCAGCCACACTGGTGTACACGTACGTTCATGACCTCGCAGATCGGGTCTTCAACGCACTTGTTCCTCTATCAAATTGACACGGAGTAAACGGGTTGACGGCAACAATTTAACGTCACCTTTAAACCACTTGCAATCCGATTCGGTACTGAGCGCAAGAAATGGTGGAATGAACGCTAGGCGGAATGTCTAGTTTGCTCTTGCGGCAAAGTACAGCAGCACGCCAATTCCCAAAGCCAGCAAAATAGTACGAATTGCGCGAATTTGCCCAAGGATATCCTGTGTTGCCGAGAGCTGCCGTTGTTGGGCGTTCGCAAGGCTGGCGAGAAACTCCGCCTGCCATGGCATGGGTTTTGGTATTTCCGCTGATCGGGGTTCCACTTCAGGGCGAAGCTCCAAATCCACCGATATATATTCTATTTTGACGGCCAACTCGGTCGCCACCAAGGCGTCCCAAGCGTATTCCTTGTCGTCATCGGAACCCATCCGGAGAATTGCACGCTGTCTGTCTTCAAGGTACAGAGTCAAAATCAAGAACTTCGATTCAAAATCATGAGTAGCAATAAACGAGTCAATGTTATCGTCCAACGGCAATGAAAGCCGCAAAGTCCCAGGATAGGTGTGGTTGTTGCTAGGGTCAGTCCAACGCCCCTCATAAATCAGCTTGGAATCAGCCGCCTCGGTAACTTCAGAAAACGTCACCAGAGCTTTACTTGGGCGTTCATAGTTTTCGCCTTCACTCACAGAAAGCTCATCAAGAAGGTAGCCGTCGCATGTTAAACAGAGATGCAATGGAGCCTTATTGGCGCTCAAGAATTTTCCGGGTTTGTGGAGGCGCAATCGGAGGTATGGCATTTGAAAAGCGGTAAAGTGAACAAGGCGATCTTAGCGGCAGATAAGTTTAGACCAGCATGATCCAAAGCACTGCAACGCGGGTCTTCCTTCCAACAATGCGAAATTCCCCAACGTTATTCCAAACACACAATAAATTCTATGGTTGGCGCAAGGCTGAGTGTTTCAATGCGAAGCATCGTGATACTGCTCATTCTCTATGTTGGTTGGTTTGGGGTTTTAGTAGCAGTTGTTCCAGTTATGGCCTATAAAAAGACCCGCGCGATGGGGGCCAATTTCTTACAGGCACTCTTTCTAGCCGCTGTAAGCTGCCTCCTGTTTAGCTGGGTTATGTCACTCGGCGAAGCACATAGGCCGCCACGATTCTCTAAAGTGCACTTGAATTGCCAGCTTTGCCAAAAGCCGCTAAGCCCCACTAAATCGCTCAGACCCAGAGCCAGGCTTTGAATACACACGTTCAAACAATCGCAATCGAAGGCGGATGGCGAGGCTTGTGGGCGTCGGCCGCACTCGCGGTAGCGCCAGAGCAGGCGAACCCGTCACGGCGTTGACGCAACAAAGGGTGCGCACCCATCCTGATCCGCCCGCGACGCGAGCCGGAGACCGTAAGCCACGCCGTCCGCCTCGCCCGGTGCAGGCCATCACCCCCTCGACAACGCTAGTCCGGACAGGCGGACACGGTAGCCAGCGCATTCACCATCACCAACTGCACCGGCATGTCCGCCTTGTACAGGCCTTAACTGCGTTTGAGTCCGGTGTCATACAGGCTCTTGGCCATGTGCGGCTCCAGGCGGCGGCCGTTCAGGCAGACAGTGGGTTTGGCGCCTTTGCGCACACCGTGCGTGTGGGCCTCCAGCGCATCTTCCATCACACCGGCCAGGTAGTAGCTGGCGTAGTGAAGGCCCTGCTTGTTGGATTTTTTGAGCGCGCGCAGCTCACGCAAGGACATGGCGGACACGGTGGCCGTCGGGCCGGCTCCGGCCAACACCAGGAAGGCGGTGCGGAGAACAAAGGAAGAGGAGAAAGAGAAGAATTTTGGGTGCATGGTGAATAGGCGCAAGGTGGCGACCATTCTTAGACCCCGTCCGACGGACGTTTTACTTCAGCCGCATTTCCGCCGCACGGGCGTGGGCTTGCAAGCCTTCGCCGTGGGCCAGTACGCTGGCGATCTGGCCCAGCGATTGGGCGCCCTTTTCACTGACCTCGATCAGGCTGCTGCGCTTTTGGAAGTCGTACACACCCAGCGGGCTGGAGAAGCGCGCCGTGCCGCTGGTGGGCAGCACGTGGTTGGGACCGGCGCAGTAGTCGCCCAGGCTTTCCGACGTGAAGGCACCCAGGAAGATGGCACCGGCATGGCGCAGCAGGGGTTCCCACTTGTGTGGCTCGCGGCTGGACACCTCAAGGTGTTCGGGTGCGATGCGGTTGCTGATGGCGCAGGCCTCTTCCATGCTGCGGGTGTGGATCAGCGCGCCACGGTCGCTCAGGCTCTTGGCGATGATCGCCGCACGCGGCATCTGGGGCAACAGGCGGTTGATGCTCACCTGCACCGCGTCGATATACGCGGCTTCCGGGCACAGCAGAATGCTTTGTGCCAGTTCGTCGTGCTCGGCCTGCGAAAAAAGGTCCATGGCCACCCAGTCCGGGGGCGTCGTGCCATCCGCCAGCACCAAAATCTCGCTGGGGCCGGCAATCATGTCGATGCCCACGGTGCCGAACACGCGGCGCTTGGCAGCGGCCACATAGGCGTTGCCAGGGCCGGTGATCTTGTCGACCTTGGGGATGGTGGCTGTGCCGTAGGCCAAAGCGGCCACGGCCTGCGCGCCGCCAATGGTGAAGGCACGGCTGACGCCGGCCACGTAGGCGGCGGCCAGCACCATGGCGTTCTTTTCACCGCCGGGTGTGGGCACGACCATGATGATTTCACCAACGCCGGCCACATGGGCCGGAATGGCGTTCATCAACACAGAGGATGGGTACGTGGCCTTTCCGCCAGGCACGTAGATGCCTACGCGGTCCAGCGGTGTGACCTTCTGGCCCAAGAGCGTGCCATCCGCATCGCGGTAGGTCCAGCTCTCGCCGCTGGCCTTCTTCTGGGCCTCGTGGTAGCTACGCACACGCGCAGCAGCCGCTTGCAGGGCATCGCGCTGCGTGGCGGGAATGCTATCGAACGCGGCCTTCAGTTCGGCCTGCGACAGTTCCAGCGCCTGCACATTCGCCGCCTGCACGCGGTCCCAGCGGGCGGTGTACTCCAGCACAGCGGCATCGCCACGCTGTTGCACATCACGCAGGATGGCGGCCACGCTGGTCTCGATGGCCGCATCCGTGTCTTCCGCCCAGTGCAGGCGGGCCTGAAAAGCTGCCTCGAATTGGCTGTCAGCGGTGGAAAGACGCAGGGGGGCGGCAGAGAGTGTCATGGTGGTGAGAGGCAGTCAGGCCGGTTGGGCGACGGCGCTGGCAAAGGCATCGATGATCTTGCGGATGGGCTCGCGCTTGAGTTTGAGCGCAGCCTGGTTGACGATAAGGCGCGAACTGATGTCCATGATGCGCTCCACCTCGACCAGGTGGTTGGCCTTGAGCGTGTTGCCGGTCGAGACCAGGTCCACGATGGCATCGGCCATACCCACCAGGGGGGCGAGCTCCATGCTGCCGTAGAGCTTGATCAGGTCCACGTGCACGCCCTTGGTGGCAAAAAATTCACGGGCAATGGCCACGTACTTGGTGGCCACGGTCAGGCGCGAGCCCTGCTTGACAGCGCTGGCGTAGTCGTAATCAGAGCGCACAGCCACGCTGATGCGGCACTTGGCAATCTGCAGGTCCAGCGGCTGGTAGAGGCCTTGGCTGCCGTGCTCCAGCAAGGTGTCCTTACCGGTGATACCCATATCAGCGCCGCCGTACTGCACGTAGGTGGGCACATCGGTGGCACGCACGACCAGCAGGCGCACATCGGGCAGGTTGGTGGCCAGGATCAGCTTGCGGGACTTTTCGGGATCGTCCAGCACCTCGATGCCAGCGGCCTTGAGCAGCGGCACGGTTTCTTCAAAGATGCGGCCTTTGGACAGGGCGAGTGTGATCATGGTGTCGCTCACTTGATGCGTTCGATGTCTGCGCCGATTCCGCGCAGCTTGGCTTCCATCTGGTCGTAGCCGCGGTCCAGGTGGTAGATGCGGTCCACCACGGTTTCGCCCTCGGCGACCAGGCCGGCAATCACCAGGCTGGCCGATGCCCGCAGGTCGGTAGCCATGACGGTGGCGCCGGAGAGGCGCTCCACGCCTTCAATAACCGCCACCTTGCCGTCGATCTGGATGTTGGCGCCCAGGCGCACCAGTTCGTTGACGTGCATGAACCGGTTCTCGAAGATGGTCTCGGTGACCATGCTGTGGCCCTGCGCGACGCAATTGAGCGCCATGAACTGGGCCTGCATGTCGGTGGGAAAACCAGGGTACTCCGTGGTGCGGAAGGTCTGGGCCTTGAGCCTCCCCTGCGACTGGATGCGGATGCCCCCGTCGATGGCGCTCACCTGGGCACCCGCCTCAAGCAGCTTGTCGATGACGGCATCCAGATGGTCGGCACGGCCATGTTTCAGCACCACATCGCCCCCCGCCGCCGCCACGGCACACAGGAAAGTACCGGTCTCGATACGATCCGCCACCACCTGGTGGTCGCAGCCGTGCAGCGACTGCACGCCTTCGATACGGATGCGGCTGGTGCCGTGGCCTTCGATCCGGGCGCCCATCTGGATCAACATCTCCGCCAGATCGGGAATTTCGGGCTCCTGTGCGGCGTTCTCCAGGATGGTCTCGCCCTCGGCCAGCGCAGCGGCCATGAGGAAGTTCTCGGTACCGGTGACCGTGACCATGTCGGTAGCAATGCGCGCGCCCTTGAGCCGCGTGCGGCCTTGGGGCAGCTTGGCGATCATGTAGCCATGCTCAACCACAATTTCCGCGCCCATGGCCTGCAAGCCCTTGATGTGCTGGTCCACCGGACGCGAACCAATGGCACAACCGCCGGGCAGCGACACCGTGGCCTCGCCAAACCGCGCCAGCAACGGCCCCAGCGCCAGCACCGAGGCCCGCATGGTCTTGACCAGCTCGTAGGGGGCCTCGGGTGTCGTGAGCGTACCGGCGTTGATGGTGACCGAGCCGTCCGCACCCTGCTCCACCTGTACACCCATGTTGCGGATGAGCTTGAGCATGGTGGCCACATCTTGCAGACGCGGCACGTTGCGCAGGGTCACTGGCTCGGGCGTCAGCAAGGCAGCACACAACTCGGGCAGCGCCGCATTCTTGGCACCCGAGATAGTGACCTCGCCGTGCAGGCTGCGACCACCGCGAATCAGAAGTTTGTCCATGGAATCAATCAGCCTGCTGCTGCGCCCACTGTGCTGGCGTAAAGGCCTTGATGGACAGTGCGTGGACTTCGTCGGTCTTCATGCGCTCGCCCATGGTGGCATACACCTTCTGGTGGCGCGCAATGGGTCGCACGCCCTCGAATGCGGCGGATACCACGGTGGCATACCAATGGCGGCCATCGCCCTCGACGTGGCAAAACTCGCACGGCAGGCCGGCAACGATCAAGGCTTGGATGTCTTCTGCGTTCATATACAGGAATGGGGAAATTAACTGCGAATCTTGTAGCCGATGCGCAGCAGGTACAGGGCCGTCCCACCGACAAGCGCCAGCACGCCACCAACAATGCTCAGGCTCAGCCAGGGCGACACGTCACTAACGCCAAAGAAGCCGTAGCGAAACCCGTCGATCATGTAGAAGAACGGGTTCAGGTGGCTAGCACGTTGCCAGAAAGGCGGTAGGGAATGGATGGAATAAAACACGCCACTGAGGAACGTCATGGGCATGATGATGAAATTCTGAAACGCCGCGAGCTGGTCGAACTTTTCCGACCACAGCCCCGCGATCAAGCCCAATGAACCCATCAGCGCCGCACCCAGCAGCGCAAACACCAGAATCCACAGGGGCTGCGCCGCCATCAACGGCGCAAAGAATGCCGACACGACCAGTACCCCCAGACCCACCACCAAGCCCCGCACGACGCTGGACCCCACGTAGGCCACAAACCAGGCGCGGTGCGACAACGGCGTGAGCAACAGGAACACCAGGTTACCCATAATCTTGCTCTGGATCAGCGAGGACGAGCTATTGGCAAACGCGTTTTGCAGCAGGCTCATCATGACCAGGCCCGGAATCAGGAACGTGGTGTAGCCGATGCTACCGTACACCTTGACATGGCCTTCAAGCACATGGGCGAAGATCAGCAGGTAGAGCAAGGATGTGAGCACCGGCGCAGCCACGGTCTGGAAGGCCACTTTCCAGAAGCGCAGCACCTCTTTGTAGAACAGCATCTGCCAGCCGCTCATGCTGGCACTCCGGCGCCAGGCTGGCGATTCATGATGTCAATGAACACGTCTTCGAGATCGGCCTTGCGAATCTCCACATTGTCCACGCTCAGGCCCGACTCGCGCGCCTGCGCCAGAATGTGTTCGATCTCGTGGGCATCCTGCGCCGGCAGCTGCACCACGCTACCGGTAACGCGCGCACGCGCCGCCAGTGCCGAAGGGAGTTCGCCCGTCGTCTTGAAGCGCAGCACGTTGCCCGAGGCGGCCTTGAGCAGATCGGTGGTGCGGTCCAGCGCCACGATGCGCCCGGCCTTGAGCATGGCGATGCGCCCGCACAAGGCCTCGGCTTCTTCCAGGTAGTGCGTGGTGAGCAGAACGGTGTGTCCCTGCTTGTTCAGTTTGGCAATGAAGTGCCACAACGTCTGGCGCAATTCCACGTCCACGCCGGCCGTGGGTTCGTCCAGCACGATCACCGGGGGTTTGTGCACCAGTGCCTGGGCCACCAGCACGCGGCGCTTCATGCCGCCGGAAAGCTGGCGCATATTGGCGCCCGCCTTGTCGGCCAGGCCCAGGCTTTCCAGCAGTTCGTCGATCCAGGCCCCGTTGTTGGTAATGCCAAAGTAGCCGGACTGGAAGCGCAATGCCTCGCGCACATTGAAGAAGGGGTCGAACACCAGCTCCTGCGGCACGATGCCGAGCTTGCGGCGCGCCTGCTCGTACTGGTCTTGCACGTCGAACCCTTGCACGGTGACGCGACCGCTGGTGGCGCGCGTCAGGCCCGCCAGGATGCTGATCAAGGTGGTCTTGCCCGCACCGTTGGGGCCTAGCAGGCCAAAGAACTCACCTTCCTCGATATCAAACCGCACGGCATCGAGCGCCTGGAAGGTGCCCGAACCCCGTGCCACGGGATAGGTTTTGGAAACGGATTGAAAGGAGATCGCGGCCATGGGAGCCCGCCATTTTAGGCGGTCGCCGCTCAAGAGGTGCGCAGCAAGCCGTCAATCCCGTACAGCGTAGCTAAATCGGCCAGATGCGGAGGCCAACCCTGCACATCAAGCTGCTTGCCCTGGCTCAGGCACATGCGCCGCAGTTCCAGCAGGACGGCTAGTGCGCTGGAGTCAAACCGCTGCAAGGCAGCGGCATCCACCGCCACGGTTGCCCCCTCCTGGCCGATGGCGCGGGCCAGTTCTGCCAGGCAGGCCCGGGCCTGACCGTGGGTCAGTTCAGCAGGCAGTCGCAGCACGTCAGATCTTCTTGGCGCTGGCGTTGGCCTTGTTGCGCTCGGCCAGCGAGGCAATTAGACCGTCCACGCCTTTGGCGTTGATTTCCTGGGCAAACTGGCTGCGGTAGGTTTCGACCAGCCACACGCCCAATACGTTGAGGTTGTAGATGCGCCAGCCCGCGCCCTGCCCCGGCGTCTTTTCCAGGCGGTAATCCAGCTGGATGGCATCGCCACTGCCCTTGATCTCGGTGCGCACCAGCACTTCCTTGTCTTCTGGCGCGGCGCGCAGCGGTTTCATGGAAATCGTCTGGTCGCTCACCTGCGCCAGCGCGCCTGCATAGGTGCGCACCAGCAAGGTCTTGAACTCTTCCTGCAAGCGTTTTTGCTGCTCGGGGGTGGCCTGGCGCCAGGCCGGGCCCACGGCTGACGCGGTCATGCGTTGGAAGTTGACGCTGGGCATGATGCGCGTGTCCACCAGGGCGATGATCTTGGTCAGGTCGCCCGAACGCAGGGATTTGTCGGCCTTGATGGTATCGAGCACGTCAGTCGACAAGCGCTTGATCATGGCATCGGGGGCTTCATCTTCGGCATGGGCCCAGGGTGCCAGCGCGAGTGCACCAATGGCCACACCAGCGGCCAGCACGCGGCGAAAAAATTCACGTTTCATGGTTTGGACTTTTCTTTTGGTGGGGGATCTTCCGAAGGTGCATCCGGGTCGGGTGCCTCTTCCTCATCGGGCGGATTGCCGTCGTAAACCTGGTTGCGGCGGCGCTGCAGGTAAGCGTCACGGGTGAAGCTGTAGGGGTCCAGGGCTGCACCAGCAACCACCTCACCGGCGCGCAGGTAGGTTGCCCGGGTGTCTATGAGTTTGAGTACGGTCAAACGGTCGCGATCACCCAGATCCGGCAGGTTGGCGATCACACTGTAGCCGCGGTCCACGCCCGAACCCAGGGCATCGCGCACCGTGGAAGAGCCCAGGAACGGCAGCACCAGGTAGGGGCCTTCCCCCACACCCCATCGACCCAGGGTAAGGCCGAAATTGGTGGGATGGCGCTCCATGCCCATCTCGCCGGCCACATCCAGCAGCCCGCCCAGGCCCATGGTGGTATTGATCACGAAGCGACCCAGGTTGTCGGCCGCCTGCAACCCACGGAACTGCAACAGGCTGTTGACACCCGACCAGACGTCTTCCAGGTTGTCAAAGAAGTTGTGAATGCCGGTGCGCATCCAAGACGGCAGACCATCGCGGTAGGCGGTAGCAACGGGTTTGACCACAGCACGGTCGAGCGCGTCATTGAATTCAAACACGCCGCGGTTCCATGACTCCAGCGGGTCGCGGGGGTCGCGATGCGCCACGCTGGCGCACGCCTGCAGCAGGCACACCACCAGCACAACACCAGCACGACCAAAGAACTGCCCGTATTTCATTTCTTGTCCGCCCCCTGCGTCGGGCCTTCTGCGGCCTTGCTATACAGGAACTGGCTGATCAGGTTTTCCAACACAACGGCTGACTGCGTGGCGGCGACGACATCGCCACCTGCCAGGTTGGTGTCGGCCGCGCCAGCCTCGATGCCGATGTATTGTTCGCCCAGCAAGCCGCTGGTCAGAATTTTGAGCGAGCTGTCCTTGGGAAAGGCATAGCGACTCTCCAGGGCCAGAACCACCTTGGCCTGGAAGGTCTTGTCGTCAAACGTCATGCTCTCCACCCGCCCGACCACCACACCGCCACTGCGTACGGCGGCCTTGGGCTTGAGACCGCCCACGTTGTCGAACTTTGCCGACACCTTGTAGGTGGACTGAAAACTCAGCGACAGCAGGTTGGCCGATTGCAGGGCCAGAAACAGGATGGCCGCTGCGCCAATCATTACGAACATGCCGACCCAAACGTCGTTTTTTGAGCGTTGCATAAATTCCCTAAATCGTAAACATCATGGCGGTGAGGATGAAATCCAACCCGAGCACCGACAACGAAGACATCACCACGGTGCGTGTGGTCGCACTGGCAACCCCTTCCGGCGTGGCCTGGGCTTCAAAACCCTGAAACACGGCGATGAAGGTGACTGTCAGGCCGAACACCAGGCTCTTGATGACCCCGTTGCCCACGTCCTGCCACACGTCCACACCACCCTGAATTTGGCTCCAGAACGAACCCGCATCCACCCCAATCAGCAACACGCCCACCACCCAGCCGCCAATGACGCCCATGGCGCTGAACACGGCGGCCAGCAGCGGCATGGCCACGACACCACCCCAAAACCGCGGTGCCAGCACGCGCTGGATCGGGTCCACCGCCATCATTTCCATCACGCTGATCTGCTCACCGGCCTTCATCAGGCCGATCTCTGCAGTCAAGGAGGTACCGGCACGCCCGGCGAACAGCAGCGCTGTGACCACGGGCCCCAGTTCACGAACCAGGCTCAATGTGACCAACAGGCCCAGGGCCTCGGACGAGCCGTAGCGCTGCAACGTGTAGTAACCCTGCAGGCCAAACACAAACCCGACAAATAGCCCCGAAACAGCAATGATGGCCAGCGAATAGTTGCCCAAAAAATGCATCTGGTCGCGCACCAGGCCAAAACGACGAAACGTTGGGCCCACCGCCAGCAACAGGCGCATGAACAGCCGTGCGCCATAGCCCATGTCGGCCAGTTTGCGGCGGGTGGCAAAGCCAACATCGGCCGGTTTGTACCAACTCATGCAACCGCCCTCCATGTGCGTCCATCTGCACCCTTGGCGGCAGGACCAAAGTCGTCCGCCACGGTTTGTGCCGGGTAATGGAAACGCACCGGCCCATCCTGCAAGGCATTGACATACTGGTACACCAGCGGATCGGTACTGTGCAGCACTTCCTGGGGCGTGCCTTCAGCGGCAATCTTGCCGTTGGCCAGGATGATGACGTGGTCCGCGATGCGGAAGGTCTCTTGGGTCTCGTGCGATACAAAAATGCTGGTCAGACCCATGGTGTCATTGAGTTGGCGAATCAGGTGGGCCGACGTGCCCACCGAAATCGGGTCGATACCGGTAAAGGGCTCGTCGTACATGACCAACTCCGGGTCGAGCGCAATAGTGCGTGCCAGGGCCACCCGGCGTGCCACGCCGCCGGACAATGCGCTGGGCATCAGGTCCGCCGCGCCGCGCATGCCCACGGCGTTGAGCTTCATGAGCACGATGTCACGGATCATGTCTTCACTCAAGTCGGTGTGCTCGCGCAAAGGAAATGCCACGTTGTCAAAGACGCTCAGGTCGGCAAACAGGGCGCCGAACTGGTAGAGCATGCCCATGCGACGGCGCGCGGCATACAGCTGGGCCTGGTCCATCACCGTGACGTCCTGTCCGTCAAACAGCATCTGGCCCTTTTGCGCCCGGTACAACCCGCCAATGAGTCGCATGATGGTGGTCTTGCCGCCACCGGAGGCACCCATGAGCGCCGTGACCTTGCCGCGCGGGACGATCAGGGAGACATCATCGAGGATGACGCGCTCCCCGTACCCGAAGGTCAGGTTGCGCAGTTCGACAAGGGCTGTGGAGTTGTTGGCGGCCATACAAAACAAAAGCCGGACGGTTTCCGG
This sequence comes from Rhodoferax sp., assembly GCA_046348185.1. Classification (GTDB taxonomy): domain Bacteria; phylum Pseudomonadota; class Gammaproteobacteria; order Burkholderiales; family Burkholderiaceae_C; genus Allorhodoferax. The sequence continues at coordinate 2,093,727 of JAXMER010000013.1, forward strand.
CTTTTGAATGATAAAGGATTCAGGTAAACCCTGAGTATCCAAACGCTACCGATGCGCTAGCGCGGCAGGACGCTCGACCCCATCAAGAACTCGTCTACCGCTCTTGCGGCCTGGCGGCCTTCGCGGATCGCCCACACCACCAGGCTCTGCCCCCGGCGCATGTCGCCAGCAGCAAAAACCCCGGCAACATTGGTGGCATAGCCGCCTACGGCTTCGGTTGTGGCCTTGGCATTGCCGCGGGCGTCTTTGTCCACACCAAAACCTTCCAGAATCGTAACGACGGGGTTGGTAAAGCCCATGGCCAGCAGAACCAGATCGGCCTTGTAGTCCTTCTCGGTGCCAGCCACTTCGGCAAACTTGCCATCCTTGAACTCCACTTGCACCGTCTTCAGGCCGGTCACCTTGCCGTTCTTGCCGGTGAATTCCTTGGTGGAGATGGCAAACACGCGCTCGCAGCCTTCGTCGTGGCTGGAGCTGGTGCGCAGCTTGAGCGGCCAGTAGGGCCAGACCATGGGCTTGTCTTCGTGCTCGGGCGGCATGGGCATGACCTCGAACTGCGTCACACTCTTGGCGCCGTGGCGGTTGCTGGTACCCACGCAATCGCTGCCGGTATCGCCACCGCCAATGACGATGACATGCTTGCCATCGGCGCGCAGTTGGCCCTTGAGCTTGTCGCCCGCGTTGACCTTGTTCTGCTGCGGCAGAAATTCCATGGCGAAGTGGATGCCATCCAATTCGCGTCCGGGCGCGGGCAGATCGCGGGACACCTCCGCACCACCGGTGAGCAAGACCGCGTCGAAATCGCGTCGCAACTGCTCGGGCGTGATGGTTTCCTTGGACCAATTGGCAATCTTGGATGCCGCACCCGATTTGGGCAGCGCGCCGATCATCACACCGGTGCGGATGGTGACGCCCTCTTTGACGAGCTGGTCCACGCGCCGGTCAATATGCGCCTTGTCGAGCTTGAAGTCGGGAATGCCATAGCGCAGCAGGCCGCCGACACGGTCATTCTTTTCGAACAGGGTCACACTGTGACCGGCGCGCGCCAGTTGCTGGGCCGCAGCCAGGCCCGCAGGCCCCGCACCCACCACGGCAACGGTCTTGCCAGTCTTGACGGCCGCCGGTTGCGCCAGCACCCACCCTTCGGCGTAGCCACGGTCGATGATGGCGTGCTCGATGGACTTGATGCCCACCGCGTCGTCGTTGAAGTTCAGCGTGCAAGCGGCTTCGCATGGCGCAGGGCAGATGCGGCCGGTGAACTCCGGAAAGTTGTTGGTGCTGTGCAAGGTGTCGAGCGCCAGCTTCCAGTCGGCGCGATACACCAGGTCGTTGAAATCGGGGATGATGTTGTTGACCGGGCAGCCGTTGTTGCAAAACGGCGTGCCGCAATCCATGCAACGCGCCGCCTGCTGGCGGGCCTGGGCTTCATCCAGTCCGATCACGAATTCCTTGTAGTGCTTCACGCGCTCGGCGGGTGCCGGATAGCCCTCTTCGATGCGCTCGTATTCCATGAAGCCGGTGATTTTTCCCATTCTTACTCCTTTGCGGGACAGATCCTTGGCGCTGTCCCCAACATTGCGGGTTACGGTTGCGACTTACTTCGCCTTGATTGCTACTTTTTTGGTAGCACTAACCGCAGCATTCACGGGGGCCACTGCCATCTTTTTTGCATGAAGCTCGCCAAGAGCACGTTTGTACTCATGCGGGAACACCTTGACGAACTTGGCACGGGATTCCTCCCAGTGGTCCAACAGGTCGCGGGCACGGCGGCTGCCGGTCCAGCGGTTGTGTTCTTCGAGCAGGCGGCGCAGCTGGGCTTCGTCGCTCAGGTTGCGGTGCCAGATGGCGCGGTCGATGGCGGCTTCCTGCTCGTAAGCGGGCAGCACGCGCTCCAGGGCGACCTGCGCCGTGTTGCAGCGCTTGGCGAACTGGCCGTCTTCGTCGTACACATAGGCAATGCCGCCGCTCATGCCGGCAGCGAAGTTGCGGCCAGTCTTGCCTAGCACCACCACGGTGCCGCCGGTCATGTATTCGCAACCGTGGTCGCCCGTGCCTTCCACCACCGCTGTGGCTCCCGACAGGCGCACCGCAAAGCGTTCACCGGCCACGCCGCTAAAGAAGGCCTCGCCACTGGTGGCGCCGTACATCACGGTGTTGCCCACGATGATGTTGCCGGTGGCCACACCTCGGAAATCGATGCTAGGTCGCACCACCACGCGCCCGCCGGAGAGGCCCTTGCCGGTGTAGTCGTTGGCGTCACCGATCAGGTACAGGGTGATACCGTTGCACAGGAACGCGCCGAAGGACTGGCCCCCCGTGCCTTCGAGCTGGATGCGGATGGTGTCGTCGGGCAGCCCCTCGGGGTGCACCTTGGTCACCGCTCCCGAGAGCATGGCCCCCACGGAGCGGTGCACGTTGCGGGCGGCCTCGATGAAGTGCACCTTTTCGCCTTTGTCGATGGCGGCGCGGCTCTTGGCGATGAGCACGTTGTCGAGCGACTTTTCCAGGCCGTGTTCCTGCGTTTCCACCTGGTAGCGCGGCACATCGCTGGGAACCTGGGGCTGCGCAAACAGGCGGCTGAAGTCCAGACCCTGTGCTTTCCAGTGCGCCAGCCCACGGCGCATATCCAGCAGATCGGAGCGACCCACCAGATCGTCGAACTTGCGGATGCCCAACTGGGCCATGATCTGGCGCACTTCTTCGGCAATGAAGAAGAAGTAGTTGACCACGTGCTCGGGGCGGCCCGAGAACTTGGCGCGCAGCACCGGGTCTTGCGTGGCCACGCCCACCGGGCAGGTGTTGAGGTGGCACTTGCGCATCATGACGCAGCCCTCCACCACCAGCGGTGCGGTGGCAAAGCCGAACTCGTCGGCGCCCAGCAGCGCGCCAATGGCGACGTCGCGGCCGGTCTTCATCTGGCCGTCGGCTTGCACGCGGATACGACCACGCAAACGGTTCAGCACCAATGTCTGCTGGGTTTCGGCCAGGCCGATTTCCCACGGGCTGCCCGCGTGCTTGATGGACGACCAGGGGGAGGCACCGGTACCACCATCATGGCCCGCGATCACCACGTGGTCGGCCTTGCATTTGGCCACCCCGGCAGCGATGGTGCCCACGCCCACTTCGGACACCAGCTTGACCGAGATGTCGCTGTGCGGCGCCACGTTCTTGAGGTCGTGGATGAGCTGGGCCAGGTCTTCGATGGAGTAGATGTCGTGGTGCGGCGGCGGGCTGATAAGGCCCACGCCGGGCACGGAGTGGCGCAGCTTGCCGATGTATTCGGACACCTTGCCGCCGGGCAGCTGGCCGCCCTCGCCGGGCTTGGCGCCCTGGGCCATCTTGATCTGGATCTGGTCGGCGCTGGACAGGTATTCTGCCGTCACCCCAAAGCGACCGGAGGCCACCTGCTTGATGCGGCTGCGCAGCGAGTCACCGTCTTGCAAGGGCAGATCTACTTCCACGTTCTCGGCGCCGATCACGCTCTTCAAGCTATCGCCCTGCTGGATGGGAATGCCCTTGAGCTCGTTGCGGTAACGGGCCGCATCTTCTCCGCCTTCGCCGGTGTTGCTCTTGCCACCGATGCGGTTCATGGCCACGGCCAAGGTGGCGTGCGCTTCCGTGGAGATAGAACCCAGCGACATGGCGCCGGTGGCAAAGCGTTTGACGATTTCCTTGGCTGGCTCGACCTCGTCCACCGGGATGGCCTTGCTCGGGTCGATCTTGAATTCGAACAGGCCGCGCAGGGTCATGTGGCGCTTGCTCTGGTCGTTGATGATCTGGGCGTATTCCTTGTAGGTGTTCCAGTTGTTGGCGCGCGTAGAGTGCTGCAGCTTGGCGATGGCGTCGGGCGTCCACATGTGCTCTTCGCCACGGGTGCGCCAGGCGTATTCGCCACCGGCGTCGAGCGCATTGGCCAGCACCGGATCGGCACCAAACGCAGCCTTGTGCATGCGCACCGCCTCTTCGGCGATTTCGAACACGCCAATGCCTTCCACGCGGCTGGCAGTGCCGGTGAAGTACTTGTCCACGGTTTGGCTCGATAGGCCAATGGCCTCGAACAGTTGCGCGCCACAGTAGCTCATGTAGGTGGACACGCCCATCTTGGACATGATCTTGGACAGACCCTTGCCAATGGCTTTGACGTAGTTGTAGATGGCCTTCTCGGCGCTCAGCTCACCGGGCAGATCCTGGTGCATGGAAGTCAGGGTTTCCATGGCCAGGTACGGGTGGACGGCCTCAGCCCCGTAGCCCGCCAGCACGGCGAAGTGATGCACCTCGCGGGCGGAGCCGGTTTCGACCACCAGGCCAGCCGACGTCCGCAAACCCTCGCGAATCAAATGCTGGTGAATGGCCGACAGCGCCAGCAGTGCCGGAATGGCCACTTGTTGGGCCGACACGGCGCGGTCACTGATGATGAGGATGTTCTTGCCACCCTTGATGGCGTCCACTGCTTCGGCGCACAGCGAGGCCAGTTTGGCTTCCACCCCTTCACGGCCCCAGGCCAGCGGGTAGGTGATGTCGATCTGATGGCTCTTGAACTTGCCCTGCGTGGTGCGCTCAATGTCGCGCAGCTTGGCCATGTCGTCGAAGTCCAGCACCGGCTGGCTGACCTCCAGACGCATGGGCGGGTTGACCTGGTTGATGTCAAGCAGGTTGGGCTTGGGACCGATGAAAGACACCAGGCTCATCACGATGGCCTCGCGGATGGGGTCGATCGGCGGGTTGGTCACCTGCGCAAACAACTGCTTGAAGTAGTTGTAGAGCGGCTTGTTCTTGTCGGACAGCACGGCCAGCGGGCTGTCGTTGCCCATGGAGCCGATGCCCTCTTCGCCGTTGATGGCCATGGGGGCCATGAGGAACTTGATGTCCTCCTGGGTCATGCCAAAGGCTTGCTGGCGGTCGAGCAAGGTGGGCGAAACCGTGGCCAAACCCGAAGCCGCGCGCTCTTCGGTGGTGGCTTGCTGGCCGTGATCGCCTTCGCCAGCCACCGGCTGCACCACATCATCCAGGCGGATGCGCAGGTTCTCGATCCATTGCTTGTAGGGCTTGCTGTTGGCCAGACTAGCCTTGAGTTCCTCGTCGTCGATCATGCGGCCCTGTTCCAGATCGATCAGGAACATCTTGCCGGGCTGCAGGCGCCACTTGCGCACGATGCGGTTTTCGGGGAAAGGCAACACGCCGGATTCCGACCCCATGATGACCAGGTCGTCATCGGTGATGCAGTAGCGCGAGGGGCGCAGGCCGTTGCGGTCCAGCGTGGCGCCGATCTGGCGACCGTCGGTGAACACGATGGAGGCCGGGCCATCCCAGGGCTCCAGCATGGCGGCGTGGTATTCGTAGAAGGCGCGGCGACGCGCATCCATCATGGTGTGCTGCTCCCACGGTTCGGGGATCATCATCATCACGGCCTGGCTGATGGGGTAACCCGCCATGGTCAGCAATTCCAGGCAGTTGTCGAAGGTGGCGGTGTCCGACTGACCTGCAAAGCTGATGGGGTAGAGCTTCTGCAGATCCTGGCCCAGCACCGGAGAGGACATGACGCCTTCGCGGGCCTTCATCCAGTTGTAGTTGCCCTTGACGGTATTGATTTCACCGTTGTGCGCCACATAGCGGTACGGGTGGGCCAGCGGCCACTCGGGGAAGGTGTTGGTGGAGAAGCGCTGGTGCACCAGGCCCAGGGCGGACACACATCGCTCGTCTTCTAGATCCTTGAAGTACACGCCCACTTGGTCGGCCAGCAACAGGCCCTTGTAGACCACGGTGCGGCTGGACATGCTGGGCACGTAGTACTCTTTGCTGTGCTTGAGCTTCAAGGCCTGGATGTTGGCGCTGGCTGTCTTGCGAATCACGTATAGCTTGCGCTCCAGGGCGTCCTGCACGATCACATCAGGGCCACGGCCGATGAAGACTTGGCGCTGGATGGGCTCCTTCTCGCGCACGGTGGGCGACATGGGCATGTCGGCATTGACTGGCACGTCGCGCCATCCCAGCAGCACCTGCCCCTCGGCCTTGATGGCGCGCTCCATCTCCTGCTGGCAGGCCAGGCGACTGGCGTGCTCCTTGGGCAGGAAGATCATGCCCACGCCATATTCGCCGGGCGGTGGCAGCGCCACGCCCTGCTTGGCCATTTCTTCGCGGTACAGGGTATCGGGCAACTGGATCAGGATACCGGCGCCGTCACCCATGAGCTTGTCGGCACCCACGGCGCCACGGTGATCCAGGTTTTCCAGGATCTTGAGCGCATTCTTGACAATGGCATGCGACTTCTGGCCCTTGATGTGGGCCACGAAGCCCACGCCGCAGGCATCGTGCTCGCTGGCGTTGGAATACAGACCGTGCTCGGTCAAGTGTTGAATTTCGGCTGCCGTACCCATGGCGCTCTCCTGACTGATTGCAACAAACCCACAGAATACTGCATCGCAACAATGCTGCCAAGCAAATTAAATGGGGTCAGATTCCAATTATGTTGGTTGTAGATAGTCGTATAATTAAATAGGGACACATCATATTTGATAGCAAAAGGCCCAATGAATACGAGGGCTGAAGCCCAATATTTAGCCTGCTGGCAGTTTGGAAACTGGTCGCCCGCGCGGCTTGGGTGTCACCCGGCGCGTGGTCAAGGTTTGTAGATTTTTCACAAAGGCAGGTTCACCCAGTGCCCAGCCGCGCAGCGCGGAGTCTGTCAGAGCCTGCTGCTGGCCGGTCTGGATGCCTGCGGCCACCAACTCGGCATACGCAGCCTCGCGCGCGAAGGGCGTATTGCCCAGCGCCCAGACCAAGGGGTGTGGCGTCAGCAGCTTGTCGGTACGCAGCCCCAGGTAGTGCGCATGGCTGGACCAGGGGTAGTCGCGTGCTTGCGCCACCATGCCCGAGCGCACCGGGTTGAGGTCGATGTACACCATGCAGGCCAGCAAGTAGCGCTCGGTCTGGATCACGGTGGATTTGTAACGCCCTTCCCACAGCGTACCGGTACGCCGATGCGTATCGTTGAAGTAGCGCACGTAGCTGCGTCCCACCGCCTGCATCATCTGGGGCAGCCCCTCGGCAGTCTGGGGTGTGGCCAGCAGATGGAAATGGTTATCCATCAGGACGTAGGCGTGGATCGCCACCTGAAACTTGCGGGCGTTCTCGGCCAGCAGGTCCAGCATGGTTTGAAAGTCTTGCGGGCTGGTAAAGATCGGCTGGCGGTTATTGCCACGTTGGATGACGTGGTGGGCATAGCCCGGCAGGGTCAGGCGGGGAAGTCGGGCCATAGCGGTGCTGCTAAATTGGAATCTGACCCCAATTATGCAATTCGGGGGGAATGCCAAATTGCTCCATCAAGGCTTGCAGGTGGCGCGCGGCGGCGCGGTTGCGTTGACCTGTGCGTTCGGCAATGATGAGTTCGTTCTTCATGCTGTGCTCCCAGCCGACCAGCTCGGTGACGGTGACTTGGTAACCCTGCGCCTCCAAGTAGAGGCATCGCATGACGTTGGTAATCTGGCTTCCCATCTCGCGCGTATGCAGGGGCCGCCGCCACAGCTCGGCCAGCGGCGTGCGCTTGAGCGCCAATGCCTTGTTGGCGTTGAGCAGGCGTGCCATTTCCGCTTGGCAGCAAGGCACCAGCACCATGTAGCGCGCCTGCTTTTGCAGGCCAAAGGCGATGGCGTCATCGGTAGCGGTGTCGCAGGCATGCAAGGCCGTGACCACATCAATGTGTTCGGGCAACTGCTGGGATTCGGTAGATTGCGCCACGCTCAGGTTCAGGAACGCCATGCGATCAAACCCCAGCTGCTTGGCCAACGCCTGTGAGCGTTGCACCAGCTCGGCGCGGGTTTCAATGCCGAAGATGCGCGCGCCCGGAAGTTGCTTGAAGAATAGGTCGTACAGAATGAAGCCCAGATACGACTTGCCCGCCCCATGGTCGGCCAGGGTGGCTGTCGCACCGCCATCGGGGAGTTCTTTCAGGAGCTTCTCGATGAACTGGTAGAGGTGATAGACCTGTTTGAGCTTGCGCCGGGAGTCCTGGTTGAGCTTGCCTTCGCGGGTGAGGATGTGGAGTTCCTTGAGCAGTTCGATGCTCTGGCCGGGACGCAATACGTCAGCCAACGGATTTTCTTGCTCGGGCCGATTGGATGGTTTCTTTTTTTGCATGACAGCGGCGGTTTAGTCGTTCAGGCCCAGCGTGCCCAGCAAACGCTGGCCGGTGAGTCGCTCGTGTTCGTGTGCAGCGAACCGATCGGTCATGCCTGCAACGTAGTCGGCCACCTGGCGCGCGGTACCCGCCGCGTCACATTCGGTGCGCGGAGTGCTTTCCAAGAACGCCACCGGTGGCAACAAATGGGGGTCGGCCATGTAGACGTCAAACAAATCCCGCAGCACCTGGGTTGCCTTGGCACGGGTTTGCAGTACCTGAGGATGGCGGTACAGGTTGGCAAACAGAAAGCGTTTGAGTTCGCGGGACTGACGGCGCATGGGTTCGCTGAATGCGAGCAGCGTCGGCATGGCACGCACTGCGTCCACGCTGTTGGGTTGGGCTTGCGCCAGCACCTGCTGGCAATTGGCAATCAGGTCGTAAACCTGCGCGCTGAGCATGCGACGAATGGTTTCGGCAAGTAGCCTGCGCTGGTGCTGCGCGGCTTGCAATACCGGGAACTCACGCAGCACGGTTTCGTGGTGTTGCGCGAAGAGAGGCAGATCAGCCAGTTGCGCGAAACTGATCAGGCCGGAACGTACGCCGTCGTCGATGTCATGGGCGTTGTAGGCGATTTCGTCGGTCAGGTTGCACAGTTGGGCCTCCAGGCTGGGGCGCGTGCCGTCCAAGAAACGCCGCCCTACCCCCCCTGGCTCATCCAACTCCAACCGCTCGGCATTGACCGGGCTGCAGTGCTTGAGGATGCCCTCGCGGGTTTCAAAGCACAGATTGATGCCATCGAACTGCGGATACCGGGTTTCCAGGACATCCACCACCCGCAGGCTTTGCAGATTGTGCTCAAACCCGCCGTACGCACGCATGCAGTCGTTGAGCACGTCCTGACCCGCATGACCGAACGGGGTGTGGCCCAGATCATGGGCCAGGGCAATCGCTTCCACCAGGTCTTCGTTCAGCCGCAACGACCGTGCTACCGACCGCCCTAGTTGCGCCACCTCCAGCGAGTGGGTCAGCCGGGTACGAAACAGGTCACCCTCATGGTTCAGAAATACCTGCGTTTTATAGACCAGCCGCCGAAACGCCGTGGAATGCACGATGCGGTCCCGGTCGCGCTGAAATGCCGTACGCGTGGGTGCGGGGGGTTCCGGAAAACGCCGTCCCCGCGACTGGGCTGGGTCGCAGGCGTAGGAAGCCAGACTATGCTGCAAGAATATGCCTCCAGCCCTCGTAGAATATCACGGTGCAGCTATATATTTGATAGCACTAGGCACTACAAACATCGATCACCTCGCGTACCAGCGCATCCGGTGCGCTGCGCATGCTGGCGCGGGCGGGGCCGTCGATAACGACGAATCGAATCTCACCAGCGTCCGCTTTCTTGTCCACCCGCATGAGTTCCAGGTATCTCGCAGCATTGTCGTGGACGTCCAGCCGCGGCGCGATGACCGGCAACCCCGCCCGCTCGATCAGGCGGCGCAACCGCTCGACAAACGCGCCATCCACCAGCCCCAGGCGCAAGGACAACTCGGCGGCCATGACCATGCCACACCCCACCGCTTCCCCGTGCAGCCAGGCCCCATAGCCCAGGCCGGCCTCGATGGCGTGACCAAACGTGTGCCCAAAGTTCAGGATGGCGCGCAGCCCAGCCTCGCGCTCGTCTTGCCCCACCACCCAGGCCTTGATCTCGCAGCTGCGCTGTACCGCATGCCCCAATGCATCGGAGTCGCGTGCCAGCAGGGCGTCCAGGTGGGTATCGATCCAGTCGAGGAAATCCAGATCCGCAATGGGGCCATACTTGATGACTTCGGCCAGACCGGCACTGAGCTCGCGCTGCGACAAGGTGTTCAGCACAGTCAGATCGCACACCACGCGCAAGGGCTGGTAGAACGCACCGATCATGTTCTTGCCCATTGGGTGGTTGATGCCGGTCTTGCCGCCCACGGAAGAGTCCACCTGCGACAACAAGGTGGTAGGTACCTGAACAAACGGCACACCGCGCATGTAGCTGGCCGCTGCGAATCCGGTCATGTCACCAACGACACCGCCGCCCAGGGCAAACAAAGTCGTCTTGCGGTCGCAAGCCCTTTCGAGCAAAGCATCAAAGATCTGGTTCAGCGTTTCCCAGTTCTTATGAGCCTCGCCGTCGGGCAGCACAACTGTATGAACCTGGCGGTAATGGGGTGACAACGCTGCCTGTAGCCGTGCGCCGTAGAGCGGCCCCACCGTGGTATTGGTGACGATCAGGGCCGAACGGCCCGCGGGAAGATCAGAAAAGCTGCCAGGGGCATCCAGGAGCGCTGGGCCAATCAGAATGGGGTAACTGCGCTCGCCCAGATCAATGTCGACGCGCCGAAGAGAGGGTGTAGCTTGCATGGGCATAGTGTAGAAGACACCTTGGCAACCCAGGAACTACTGCGGTTTGATCCCCGCCAACTCCAATTGCATCACGATCATGTTGACCAACGTGGCCACGCTCGGGCGCCCCGTATCGACCGTAAAGTGCGCCACTTCGCGGTACAGCGGATCTCGCGCGGCATGCAGGTCCCGCAACTTGCCCAATGGGTCCGCCACCTGCAACAAGGGGCGTTGCGTGTCGTGGCGCAGGCGCTTGTAGATGTCTTCAGGACTGGAATTCAGGTAAACCACGGTGCCGCGATCACGCAGGTGGCGGCGGTTCTGTGGTCGGAGTACCGCGCCGCCACCGGTGGACAACACCCCGGACGGCGCCGCAGTCAGCTCATCGATAACGGCCTCCTCGATGTCGCGAAAGCGATCCTCGCCTTCACGATCAAAGTACTCGCGAATCGAGCAGCCCAAGCGCTGCTCGATCACGTGGTCGGAATCCAGAAATGGTACGTGCAACCGCTTGGCGAGGTGTCGACCGACGGTGGATTTACCGGAGCCGGGGAGGCCGATGAGGGTGATCACAACCGACCTAATGACTGTGGCTCCGATGCTTAAGCGTATGCTCCGACTCCACTACCGTGGTTGTCATGCCATGCAAAAAAGCACAGAACCCACTCTAAAAAATGACAATTCGACCTACACGCAACCACCTTGTCCGGCAGTGTAAACGGTAGTAATTGTGGCCGTACCGACCCTCCCCTTCGCATCGAGCACTGTTATGGTAATGATCTTGTCAGCACCAGGCGTATCGCCCACATCTGCAGTATCGCCATCACCATTAGCGTCAACACTTGAACAAGTATTCCCACCCAAGAGCTTCACGGCGTAACCCGTTTTGTCAACATTTACTACAGGGGTCTGCGGCTTTAGGACAGACGTATTCGTCGTAAACACCTGAATCCCGCCAGATTGTGAAGCACCGTAAACCATCAGAGTAATGTCGGGCGTGGTAGTGCTTTGCGGTATCGAAAGCGCGCTGGGTTGCATGCGCAATACGTCCTGACCAGGCGTTAGCTTCAAGGTAAGCTCTGCCGTCTGATTATTGGCATCAACCACGATGACAGAGATTTTCTCAACCACCATGTTTCCGACGACCTCTAATATATTCCCCTCCACCACTTGTGCATTGATAATAAAATCATCCAAACCACCATACAAACGGTAAGGCTTCGTTCCACCGGTAATCACCGCTCGAACCTTGTCGCCGAGAAAGGCAGACACATTGTTTGGACTAACAGATAGTGGTACCGTGCCAACGGTCACGGCGACCGATAGAGTTGCGCCCGCAGCATCACGAATGGTGATGTTTGATCCGGTGCCGCTAATCTGCACGCCGGTAATCGTCACCTGATTGCCATTTACAGTGACTGTTGCAACCGCCGGGAAACTACTGGTCGCAGAGTACGGTGGCGTTCCACCACCCAAGGTGTAAGTTTGGGCGTACGCAACGCCCGGAGTAACAGTTATTGCGGAGGCTGCGGTCGTAAAGAACGCCGTGCTGGACCCCGCTTTGACGGCTATTTTGTATTGTGTATTTTTTGCGTCGACAACAAAGACATCTGCACTTCCAGCCACAACAGCCCCGATAAAGACATTGTCGTCCCCACCAACCCATCCCATGGCAACCGCTGGATCCGAGCTATAGACTGAATAAGGTTTTTGTCCACCCTTGATCGCGTATTGCTGCAATGCGCCCACTTGAAGCGTAACAGCGCCAGGTGCCAAAACCGTAAACGTCGAACTCGAACCCGAACTCAGCCCTGGCGAACCGCCACCGCCACCACAGGCCGTTAGAACAAGTGACACCAACAAAGTCAGCAGTGAAAAAAGGCTTCTCATATCAATTACCTTGCGTTCAATCGGTTCAAATTATCGAGCAATGACATTGCGTTCAGACACCAACTTGGGCGTGATGAAAACCAAGAGTTCTTTCTTGTTGTTTGTCTTGGTCTTGGTCTTGAACAAGTGTCCTAGTACCGGAATGTCCCCAAGAACAGGAACCTTGTAGTCACTATCGGCGTCTTCTTCCTCAAAGATACCCCCGATTACCACAGTTCCACCGTTATCAACTAACACCTCAGTCTTGACGTGCTTATTGTTGACGCCGAACCCTGCCGGGGTGCTTCTACCAACCACATCTTTGTTTATATCAAGCTTCAGAATAACTCCACCGTCAGGGGTGATTTGAGGCGTTACTTCGAGCTTAAGGTTGATCTTCTTAAAAGCCACGCCAGGGTTACATTTTCCTGTTGCATCACAAATGAGTGTGGAATAGGGTAATTCTTCACCCTGTTCAATAACAGCAGGCACCTTGTCGGTGGTTACAACGCGTGGGCTGGACACCACCTTACCTTTGCCGTCGGCTTCCATCGCAGAAATTTCCAGATTCAGAAACCTATTGGCAGCAGTGTTGAACACGGACAAGGCAAAGCTCGCAGGAGCGTTGGCTCCTAATGCGGAAGCTGGTAGCGAGAAGAATTGCCCGCCAGTGTCAACTCCCGAGCTTGCCCCGCTGGTAGCGACTGCATTGGCATAGCTGGTGCCCCAGGCAACACGCTCCCCCGTATTCCCCAACTGATATCCGCCGTCACCTCCTCGCTGAGCCCGTATATCCGAAGCACCCAGTTTCACGCCTAACGACTTCCCAAACGAGTCCGCAGCTTCTACCAACCTCGCTTCAATAAGGACTTGGCGCACGGGAACATCGACCTTTCCAACCAACTCCTGAATTTGCTCCAACTTACTGGGAATATCGGTCACAAACAACTGATTCGTCCGCTCGATAGCAATCACACTTCCGCGGCTACTCAACAACCGGGCGTTAGGAGTGGAGACGCTGCCCGCAGCTACTACACCCCCTGCGGTCAACTGCGTCGCCAAGTCCTTAGCGGACGCGTAGTTGATCTGGAAGAACTGTGTCTTAAGCGGCTCAAGACTTTGGTTGGTGGCAGTCGACTCCAGTTCCAACTTTTCCTTGGCAGCAATTTCGTCCTTTGGTGCTATCCACAGCACATTGCCACTCTTGCGGTACCCAAGGCTTTTTGCCTGCAAAATGATGTCCAAGGCTTGGTCCCAGGGGACGTCTTGCAGCCTCAGGGTCACCGACCCGTTAACCGAATCTGATGTTACGACGTTGAAATTCGTAAAGTCGGCTATGACCTGCAGCAGTGCTCGTACCTCGATGTTTTGAAAATTAAGCGAGAGTTTTTGTCCATTGAAACCAACACCAGCAGTGAGCTTTCTAGGATCGACTTTGACTTCCTTGACCTCAATCACGAACTGGTCGTCGCTCTGGTAGGCACTATGCTCCCAATTGCCGGTTGGCTCGATCACCATGCGAACCCGTTCACCTGTTTGCGTCATGGTCACGGTCTTCACCGGAGTACCGAAGTCAGCAACATCCAAACGGCGACGCAAACCCTCCGGCAACGATGATTTCGCAAACTCAACCAACAAACCCTGTCCCTGCTGGCGAATGTCGACACCAACCTGATTGTTCGGCAGGCCCACGATGACGCGTCCCGCCCCATCTGCAGCTCGACGGAAATCCACATCTTTGAGCGCCACTACGTCGCGATTCCGATTCTCAGCAAAGTTGGTTGTCACGCTCACTGCTGGTGCGGCGGCAACAGCAGATTGCAGCGCAACAACCAACGACTTCCCTTGGATCTCTGCGGTATACGAAGTGGGCGATTTGAGATTCAACACCACGCGTGTTCGCTCACCAGCCTGCACAACGCTTACCGACTTCAAGTTGCCCTGATTCATTTCGACGGTTGAACGCCCCATAGCGCTCACGACGCCCGGAAAATCAAGGGCCACCCGGGCAGGAGATTGAACGACAAAACCAGTCGGCGCGGTCGTCAAAGGCTTCGAAAAGTCAATGCGGACGACTTCCACGCCCCCCTGAAGAAAGCCGGTAACGGCTTCGATGGCCGACTGGGCCTGTACGACCAGACTTTGGACCAACAGCAGTGCCCCAAGACCTAACCCTCGCCAGACGCGCAGTCCCATATCGATCTTTCGCTGATTCATTTTGATTTCTCCTGCAACTGCAGCGTCGTTGCGCGCTCGATCCACTCGCCAGCCGCGTCTTGCACAATTTCACGCAAAGTGACTTCGGTTTCGGCAATCTTCATGACACGACCATAGTTTTGCCCCAGATAGCTACCCACCTGAACCTGGTACAACAACTTGTCGACCATGACCAAGGCCACCGGACGCCCCTCTTTCAGAATGCTACCGACCAGTGTCATGGCATCCAGCGGGTAGGCTTCCAAAGGCTCCTTGCGTCGTGCCAGTTCAGGCGCAACCAGGGAAGCGTTGGTGGCAACTTGATTGGAGTCACGGCGCAGGGCCTGGGTGAGCTTCTCTTTGCTGAAAGGCTCCGTTGCAGCCGCATTGGTATAGGGCTCGGGCTTGAACTGCTTGGGAGCCGGAATAGGCTCGACATGGGGTTTGGTCTGATTGCGCTCATCCACCATCCATTGGCGAACACTCTCTTCTGACGACGACCCACATCCGGACAGCAGAACAAGCAAGGCACCCAACGAAAAGGTTAATGCTATTCGCTTCATTTTTTCGCCCCCTTGGGCCCTGTGGCCTTGCGTTGGGCCGCAATTTCATCGGGATCGAGGTACCGGAAGGTCTTTGCCGTTGAGTCAAGTATCAAGGCACCATCCGATCGAGGCGCAATGCTCAAATTATTGAGCGTCACGATGCGCGAAAGGGCGGCAACATCCGCTGCAAATGCGGCGATGTCATGATAGCGACCAACCACTTTGATGGTGATCGGAAGTTCAGCATAGTAGTCTCTAACGGTGAGCTGCCCGGGTCGGAATAGGTCGAACTGAAGACTGCGACCGATGCCTGCCTGGTTGATATCCGACAGCAACGCATCCATCTCCGCCTTGCTGGGAAGTTGCTTCTCCAGCTGCGTCACATACTGTTGCACCTGCTCGCGCTGTTTCTTGAGCACGTCCAAGTTCACAGCTTTGGTTAACTTGGTCTTGTACTCTTCTCGCAGTTTGGCTTCCTTGGCTTGCGACTGCACCAGTTCCTCGTCATAGCTATTGAGCCAACCGAACCACAAGCCCACCACTACCAAGACGGCGGTCGCCACAAACAGCATGTACCGTGGTATTGGAGGCCAAGACGATGGATCCTTGGGATCCAGATCCTTGAACTGACGGGTCAGTTCTTCCTGCAAATGCGCAATTTGGGCGGCATCAATCTTCATAGCGCACCTTGCTATTTCTTGGCCGTGCTAGCCGCAGCGCTGGCTGCCGATGCACTGGATGCAGCACTTGCTGCAATATTCTTCTGCGCTTCACTGGAACGCACCAAGTGCACCTTCATGGTGAAGTTGGACACACGCCGTTGGTCGCGCTGGGACAGCGCCACGGTTCCCGAGACAATTTCAACCAATTCCGGCTTTGCAAACCAGGGCGTATTGTTTGCCAAATTGCGCAACAACTCCGACACCCGCTCATTGGATTGCGCCACCCCATTGATGGTGACAACCTGATCGGCCTGCGCCACCTTGGAAACATAGATTCCATCCGGTAACTGATTCACAATTTCGGTGAGCAAGTGCACCGGCAAATTGCGGTCCGACTGCAAATCCTCCACCGCTTTCTGGCGTGCCCGCAAAGCGGCAATCTCTTCTTCCAGCCCGGCAATATCCTTGATTTGACTATCCAATTTCTTGATTTCTCTCTCAAGCAAGGAATTGGTGTCCTGTTGTGCTGAAAGGGCCCCTTGGTACCACAGGAAAACCCCGGCAGCCACCAAGCCGCCCAGCAGTGCTGACGCACCCAGGGTTACGTTGAAAACATCTCGACGACGCTTACGCGCGGCTTCGCGGTGCGGAAGCAGGTTGATCAATATCACTGCGCAAACCTCCGCAAAGCCAGACCACAGGAGGTCAAGTAAGAAGGTGCCTCGCGGGTCATTTTCTTGAGCCGCACACCCTCCCCGATTTCCATGCCATCAAAAGGATTAAGAAGACTGCATGGGAAGCTGGTGTGCTGCGTCACAGCAGCCGTCAGCCCTGGCAGGGCCGCCGACCCTCCCGCCAACATGATGTAGTCCACCTTGTTATGTGGCGTACTGGTGAAGAAGAACTGCAAAGCCCGCCCGAGTTCCTGCACCATCGTCTCGATGAATGGCCGCAAAACGGATGACTCGTAGTCGTCGGGCAACTCCCCGCTACGCTTCTTGGTTTCAGCTTCTTCGGGTGAAAATCCATACTGGCGCACGATTAGCTGAGTGAGTTGCGCTCCGCCAAAGGCCTGATCGCGGTCATACAAGACCTCTTCATCGCGCAATACTTGCATGCTGGTGGTCAAGGCGCCCACTTCAAACAGCGCAACGATCAAGCCTGCGCCTTTATTGGGAAGGTTTTCGACCAAACGCCCTGCAGCCAGGCGAGAGGCATAGGATTCGACATCCACAATCACGGGTGTAAGTCCGGCGGCCTCGGCTAAACCCTGTATGTCCTGCACCTTCTCCTTGCGCGAAGCAGCAATCAGCACCTCAACATCGCCAGGCGAACTTGCACTGGGGCCAATGACGCAAAAATCCAGACTCACCTCATCCAATGGAAACGGGATGTATTGATTGGCCTCGTTCTCCACTTGCTGCTCAAGTTCGCCATCCGTCATGCCGCCGGGCAACACGATCTTTTTTGTGATGACGGCGGACGGCGGCAGCGCCATGGCCACATTCTTGGTCTTGGTGCCACTTTTCTTGACCAGCCGCTTGAGTGCAGCAGCAACTTCGTCGAACTTTTCGATATTGCCGTCGGTGATCCACCCACGCTCCAGCGGCTCGATGGCGCAACATTCCAGCACCAACGTACCCGCCTTGTCGCGGCCCAACTCCACCAGCTTGACACTGGAGGAACTGATGTCCAACCCGAACATTGGTGCGGGCTGACGACTGAACAACGATCCCAATGCGATCAAAGTGGTCCCCTGAAACAGGCCGTAGATTGGTCGGCCGAACTTAAGAAATCACTTCAATGCTATCAGTAAGCCCCTTGTCCGGCAAAGATATTTTCTGTTTTCAATGGTATCTGCCGTTGCCAAAAGCAGACGCTTTTGATCACCCTGGGCCCAATGCACGTTCTGGCAACCCGCATTTTTATAATCGCCGCTATCAATCCTCGAGCCCATGTCACACAAAAACACACCGCCCGATTCAAACGGGAAAACGTCAACAACCACATCCGGACGTTCCTTGCAATTCACGCTGCTTCGGATATTGGGATGGGTGCTGGGGCTGGCCATTGCGGGCGCCCTGTCGCTGGCACTGATTATCGGTGTAGGGCTGGCCATGGCATTTCCCAACTTGCCCGATATTTCTGATTTGTCAGACTACCACCCCAAGATGCCCCTGCGCATCTATTCGGCAGACGGCGAACTACTAGGGGAGTTCGGCGAAGAGCGGCGCAACTACACGCCCATCGCCGAAATTCCCAAGGTCATGACCAACGCGGTGCTTGCCATTGAGGACGCTCGCTTCTATCAGCACGGTGGCGTGGATTACCTCGGCGTCATCCGAGCTGGTTTGGCCAACGTCGGGCGCGCAAAAAGCCAAGGCGCGTCCACCATCACCATGCAGGTCGCACGTAACGTCTACTTGTCGTCCGAGAAAACATTCACCCGCAAGATCTACGAGATTCTGCTCACCTTCAAGCTGGAGCATTTCTTCACCAAGGATCAGATCCTCGAGATCTACATGAACCAGATTTTCCTGGGCAATCGTGCCTATGGATTTGCCGCGGCGTCCGAAGCCTACTTCGGCAAGCCATTGAAGGAAATCACGGTTGCAGAGGCCGCCATGCTGGCGGGTTTACCCAAGGCGCCTTCTGCGTACAACCCTATCAGCAACCCCTCGCGGGCACGCGTGCGGCAACGCTACATCATTGACCGGATGCTGGAAAACGGTTTCATTTCCGAAAAGGAGGCGGAAGCTGCCAAGAACCAGCCCCTGAAGATCCGTCACAGTACCAACGACCACAACATCCACGCCGAATATGTTGCGGAAATGGTGCGCCAATTGGTATTTCATCAATATGGCGAGGAAACCTACACCCGTGGCCTGGACGTCACCACCACCTTGCGCGCCGCGGATCAATCCACCGCCTACAAAGCACTGCGCAAGGGCATCATGGATTACGAGCGCCGTCAGATCTACCGGGGGCCCGAGAAGTTTGTCGACCTCCCGACCTCCGACTCCGAACAAGAATTGGAAGACGCCGTGGATGAAGCGCTGGATGACCACCCTGACAATGGCGATGTGATGGCCGCCGTAGTTCTGGAGGCCGACTCCAAGCACATCAAGGCCTTGCGCCAGGCTGGCCAGCTGGTGGAAATTGCGGGGGAAGGACTCAAACCCGCACAGTCTGGTTTGTCCGACAAGGCGCCGCCCCATATCAAGCTGCGCCGGGGCGCCATCATTCGCGTCGTCAAGACTCCGAAAGACACCTGGGAAATTACACAGCTGCCAGAGGTTGAAGGCGCATTTGTCGCGGTTGACCCCCGCGACGGAGCCATCCGCGCCTTGGTGGGCGGATTCGATTTCGCCAAGAACAAGTTCAATCACGTCACGCAAGCCTGGCGCCAGCCGGGCTCCAGTTTCAAGCCATTCATCTACTCGGCAGCGCTGGAAAAAGGGTTCACCCCGTCCACCGTGATCAACGACGCCCCACTCTTCTTTGACGCAGGGGTTACCGGTGGTCAACCTTGGGAGCCCAAGAACTACGACGGCAAGTTCGAAGGACCGATGACCCTGCGTCAGGGTCTGGCCAAGTCCAAGAACATGATTTCCATCCAGATCCTGCGTTCCATCGGTACGCAATACGCCCAGGATTGGGTGACACGCTTTGGCTTTGACGCCGAAAAGCACCCACCGTACTTGACCATGGCACTCGGTGCGGGGTCGGTAACGCCCATGCAGATGGCGGTTGCCTACTCCACGTTTGCCAATGGTGGCTATCGCATCAATCCCTGGGTGATCAGCCGCATATCGGACCAGCGCGGCAAGGTGCTGGTAGAAGCTAAGACATCCCCTCTGGATGAAAGCCAGCGCGTCATCGAACCCCGCAATGCCTTCCTCATGACCAGCCTGCTGCAAGAGGTCACGCGTGCGGGTACTGCGGCACGCGCGCAGGCGACACTGAAGCGCCCGGATATCTACGGCAAGACGGGTACCACCAACGATTCCATGGACGCCTGGTTCGCCGGTTACCAGCCCACATTAACTGCGGTGACCTGGATTGGGTATGACACACCACGCAAATTGGGTGATCGGGAAACGGGGGGCGGTCTGAGCTTGCCGGTGTGGATCACCTACATGCAGACGGCACTCAATGGCGTTCCGGTCATGGAGCCATCAGCCCCCGAGGGCGTGGTTCGGGTCGGGAACGAATGGTATTTCGACGAGTTTTCGCGCAGCGAGGGGGTTCCCAACGTGAACCTGGACGACAAACCCGCTCACGACACCATTGTCCTGCCTCCGACGGAAGAAAAGAAACGCATTCTTGATCTCTTCCGCAACTGAAAATGCCAGTGCCAGCGCTCTTAGTTCGGTTCAAAACGTAAAGGTTGACCCGCGTGGCGACTGGCTTGTGCCGATAGCGCGCTAAAGAACTCGCCTTGACCCTTGGTGTCCTGCCAGGTGCCATCCGTCCAGCGGTAATGAAAACCACCTTCCCGGGCAGCCATCCAGACTTCGTGCAAGGGCTTCTGGAGATTGATGACAATCTGGCTGCGATCAGAAAACGTGAGGGTCACCATGCCACCCACGCGCTGGTTGTCCAGGTCAGCATCGGTGGTCTCGTTGATGCGATCGCACGTCGCCTCCACCGCACGCAGCAGAGCCTCTGCACGGTCCATGAATTCAGTATCGGTCATTAGAATCTGCGCCATGTTGTTCGCCAAATCCATTCTAGCCAGGGCTTTGCCCCTACTGCTATGCGGGTTGGGCCTTGCAGGCTGCGGTCAAACCGGCTCTTTGTACCTGCCGCCCAAGCCCAGTGCGCCATCGCCCAGCAGTCTGCGCAGTCTCCAGCCCAACAGTCCCGCCAGGACAGCGCCGTACAGCACCACATCGGCAAAATTGTTTTTGCCTGCACGCATCCAGAAGAAGTGCAGGATCACCAGCGCGGCCACGGCATAAACCGCCCGGTGCAGCCACTGCCAGCGGCGCCCACCGAGCAAGCGAATGGCGCGATTGAACGAAGTCAAAGCCAGTGCCGACAGCAACACCAGTGCCAACGCGCCTACCAGGACAAAAGGCCGCTTGGCAATATCGGCCATGATGTCCGACCACTCCAGCCCCATGTCAAATACTGCGTAAGCACTGGCATGCAGCACGGCGTAGTAAAAAACAAACAAGCCCAGCATGCGACGCCAGCGCGCCAACACCGCCAGCTGCAAGGTCACGCGTAGCGGCGTGACGGCCAACACGACGCACAACATCCGCAGCGTCCACAGCCCCGTCGCACGCTCCAATGCCTCGGCCGGATTTGCCCCCAGCTGATCAGTCAACGCCGCAACCAGCAACCAGACGCTGGGCATCAGTGCCATCGCAAAGACGCAGGGCTTGACCCAGGCATGGCCCATCCAAACGCGCAGGCTGTTCATTCAGTAATTCCTGCGCAGATCCAGGCCCGCGTACAACTGCCCCACCTGGGCCTCATAGCCGTTGAACATCAGGGTCTTGCGCTTCTTGGCAAACAGGCCATCTTCGCCAATGCGCCGCTCGGTGGCCTGACTCCAACGCGGATGGTCCACGCTGGGGTTGACGTTGGAATAGAAGCCGTACTCGTTGGCAGCGGCCTTGTTCCAGGCGGTGGCAGGCTGTTTTTCCAGCAAGCGGATTTTGACGATGCTCTTGGCGCTCTTGAACCCATACTTCCACGGCACCACCAACCGCACAGGTGCGCCGTTCTGGTTGGGCAATACTTCGCCGTACATGCCAAAGGCCAGCAAGGTCAGCGGGTGCAGCGCTTCGTCCAGGCGCAAACCTTCTACGTAGGGCCAGTCCAGCACCCGTGAGCGCACGCCTGGCATGGTCTTGGGATCGGCCAGGGTCACGAACTCGACAAACTTGGCGCTACCCAACGGCTCGACGCGACGGAGCAACTCGGCCAGTGAATAACCCACCCAGGGGATCACCATGGACCAGCCTTCGACGCAGCGCAAACGGTAGATGCGCTCTTCCAGCGGGCTGAGCTTGAGCAAATCGTCCAGGTCCCAGCGACCCGGCTTCTTGACCAGGCCTTCCACCTCCACCGTCCACGGACGGGTCTGCAGCGTATGTGCAGAGGCCGCCGGGTCAGTCTTGTCGGTGCCGAACTCGTAGAAGTTGTTGTAGCTGGTGGCGTCCTTGTAGGCGGTGGGCTTGTCCATGGTGGCGGCACCTGCCACTGCCGAAGCGTGCGCCTGCAGTGGTTTCAGCTTGCCAGGGCCGACAGTAACACCCTGGGCCAGAGCCTGGCGAGAGGCCCAACCCGCCAGCGCCAAACCAACAGCGCCAGTGGCCATGTACCGGAGCAGTTCACGCCGTTGGTCGTAGACGCATCGGTCAGTGATGTCGCTGGCTGCCGGGTGGTTGAAGCCGTTGCGGGGTGTCTTGATGAGCATGGTCGTTTCCTTGGTTGCTTCCATTGGTCGCCAAGGCAGGCCATTTCTTACACCCCCAAACGCCAATGGGGCAGACCCACCTTGCGATGAGTCTGCCCCATTTGGCAGATTCTTGCCGACCCACCCCACAAAGGAGTGCGCGGCCCAGGGATATGAACTTACTGCAAGCCGGCGATGTAGTCGGACAAAGCCTTGATCTCGCGGTCATTCAACTTGGCAGCAACTTGGGTCATCTGCAGGCTGTTGCCACGTACGCCGTCGCGGAAGGCTGTCAGCTGCGCTGCGGTGTAGTCGGCATGCTGCCCTGCCAGACGCGGGAACTGCGCCGGAATGCCAGCGCCGTTGGGGCTATGGCAACCTGCGCAGGCGGGAATGGCGCGGTCGGCAATGCCGCCACGGTAAATGCGCTCACCCAGTTGGGCCAGACTCTTGTCCGCGGAGGCTCCGGCGTTGGACTTCTTGGTCGTCACGAAATGCGCGACGTTCTTCATGTCCTCGTCCTGCAGCATGGAGGCAAAACCTTTCATGATGTCGTTCTTGCGCTTGTCGGACTTGAATTCCTGCAATTGCTTGATCAGGTACTCAGGATGCTGCTGCGCCAGCTTGGGGAAGGTAGGAACCGGCGAATTGCCGTCGGCGCCATGGCAACCGACACAGGCGGCGTAGGTGGCTTCACCCTTGGCAAGATCCGGCTTGGCAGCTTGCGGCGTGGCATCAGAGGCGAAGGTCAACAACGGGCTGGCGACCACGCTGGCGGCCAGAATCAAACGGGCAAGCAACTTCATAGTGCAAAGAGGTGTGTTAGGGTGAACCCCAGCATTCTACAATGGCGCACCCGGCCCCTTACCAACATGACAACACTTCCCCCCAACCGGGGCGCCAAGTCGGCGCGCACCTCCCAACGCCCCAACGATGCCCTGCCCGCCCTGGGCTGGCTGCACACCGCGCGCTTTCTTACCACGGCACCGCAGCTGCACTTTCTGCCCGCACTGGATGTGCCCGAAATCGCCTTTGTGGGCCGCTCCAACGCGGGCAAGTCCACTTGCATCAACACCCTCACCCAGCAAAAGCAGCTGGCATTCGCGTCGAAGAAGCCCGGGCGCACGCAACACATCAACTTGTTTGCGCTGGGCAAACAGGGCGTGACCGACGCCGTGCTGGCCGACCTGCCGGGCTACGGATACGCTGCCGTGCCCATGGCCGACAAACTGCGCTGGCAGCAGGTGATGGCCAACTACCTGGTCAGCCGCGAAAACCTGACCGGGGTGGTGTTGCTGTGCGATCCGCGCCTGGGCCTGACCGAACTCGACGAGATCCTGCTCGACGTGATTCGCCCGCGCGTCCAAGAGGGCCTGAAGTTCCTGATTGTGCTAACCAAGGCCGACAAGCTCACCCGTGCCGAGGCCAGCAAGGCACTGTCGATTGCGCGACTGCAGGCCGGTGGTGGAGAAGCTATGCTGTTCTCTGCCACCAAACGTACCGGCATCGACAGCGTGGCCCAGCTCCTGTGGGATTGGACCCACCCCGATTCCGAGCCTGCGGCCTCCCCTGACGACATGCCGGCCCCTGCCGCATGATCGAAACCTACCTCCAGCCACTCCCCCACGCCATCACCTTGAGCTGCCGCGCCGCCGGAGCACGCGGCCGACCCGTTCTGATTTTTCTGCACGGTTTCCCCGAAGGGGCCTTCGTCTGGGACAGCCTGCTGGAGCACTTTGCCCAACCCGAGCACGGGGGCTACCGCTGCGTGGCGCCCAATTTGCGCGGATTCGAGCAGTCATCGTCCCCGAAAGATGTGTCTGACTACCGTCCCAAGCATCTGGTGCAGGATATTCTTGCGCTGATCGACATCGAAACCGGTGGCAGCGACACCACACTGGCCTGCCTGATCGCCCACGACTGGGGCGGCGCCGTTGCCTGGAACCTGGCCAACCAACACCCCGAACGGCTGCAGCGCCTGGCCATCATCAACTCGCCCCACCCCGGCACCTTCCTGCGTGAGTTGCAGAACAGCCCGGCCCAGCAAGCCGCCAGTGCCTACATGAATTTCCTGGTGCGTGACGACGCCGAAGCACTGCTGTGCGCCAATGATTTCGAACGCCTGTGGGGATTCTTCCGGCCCGGCCTGGGCGTATCAGGGGCCCTACCAACCTGGCTCACCGCCACGGTGCAAGACCAATATCGCGCTGTCTGGCACCATGGGCTGCACGGTGGCTGCAACTACTACCGCGCTTCACCCCTGCGCCCACCCCGGCGTGACGATCCGGGTGCCGCGGCCGTGACCCTGCCCGTGAAGATGCTGACCATCCCGGTGAGCACCTTGGTGCTATGGGGCATGGACGATGTGGCGCTGCCACCGGCCCTGCTGGATGGCCTCGGCCAATACGTTCCCCATCTGCAGCTGCATCGTATCCCTGGCGCCTCGCACTGGATCGTGCATGAACATGCAGCACTGGTGCAGCATCATCTAAACCAATTTCTGCGGTAGCCCCCGTAAAACATGGCGATTATGCTATGTTTTTTATAGTATTTGCATTCAGTACGGTGGACGTTCACCGTTCGGACGGTCTTTGAAACGCTTGTGCACCCAGTAGTACTGGCTGGGGTCCGTTTCGATGTAGCGTTCCAGCTCCTGGTTCATGCGTGTGGTGTCAGCCAACAAATCGCCCGTGGGGAAATGCTCCCAAGCTGGTAGCACGCGCACCGCGTAGCCATGGGGCGTTAGGCGAGTGACGATGGGCACCACCTTCGCCCGGCCCAGCTTGGCAAAACGCGACAGCGACGGGATGGTGCAGGCGCTGACACCAAAGAAGGGCACAAACAACGACTCCGACGGATCGAAGTTCATGTCCGGCAACAAGTACAGCGGCTCACCCGCTCGCACGGCGGCGATGATGGGTTTGGCGCCGTCGAGCCGAGCCACCATTTCGGGCTTGCCAAAGCGTTGGCGGCCCGCATAGATCCAGGCATCCGCCTCGGCGTTCATTTGGGGCGAGTAGATGGTGGCAAAGCGCCGTGGCACCTGTTGGGTCAACGCCGTCCAGGCCGCATCCAGACCCATGAAATGCGGGGCAAACAGCACCGTAGGCTGCGCACCCTGCAGTTCCTGCACCGCCCCTTCCAGGCGCAGACGCTGGCGCAGCACGGCGTCTGGGGCGTGCCACAGCCAACCCCGGTCCAGCCAGCTCTGCATGAAGTGCACAAACACGCGCTGCGTCTGCCGACGCACCTGTGCGCCCGACCAATGCGGGAAACACAGATGCAAATTGGTTGCCACCACGCGCCTGCGCGAACGCACCAGCACCCACAGCAGCAGCCCCAGTCCGGCGCCCAGCGCCCGCAACAGCGGCAAGGGCAAGGCCGCCGCCAGGCGCACCAGGGCCAGCGCGGCGCGCGTCAGCATGAACGGCCCCCGTAGGCTGGTAACAACATCCACAAAGCAGGCAGGGTTGGCATGGCAGTTGGTTGCAGGGGCTACGCTAAAATCACGCCCGTCGCTGAGTTACGGAACTACTTGCAGGGCGACACCACAAGGGCAGATCGCAGCGGTCGCCATTGTGCCTTGGCAACAGGGACTATCTGCTAAAGCGTTCGCTAGAGCTCCCAAAGCCCCGGCAACGCGATCGGAACTTTTTTTGGAGCATTTTTATGGCGAACGACTTTCTCTTCACGTCCGAATCCGTTTCTGAAGGCCACCCCGACAAGGTAGCTGACCAGATTTCCGATGCCATCCTGGACGCCATCTTCAAGCAAGACCCCAAGAGCCGCGTGGCAGCCGAAACGCTGACCAACACCGGTCTGGTGGTGCTGGCCGGTGAAATCACCACCAACGCCCACGTGGACTACATTCAGGTGGCACGCGACACCATCAAGCGCATTGGCTACGACAACACCGAGTACGGCATCGACTACAAGGGTTGCGCCGTGCTGGTGGCCTACGACAAGCAGTCCAACGACATCGCCCAGGGCGTGGACCACGCGTCCGACGACCACCTCAACACCGGTGCCGGTGACCAGGGCCTGATGTTCGGCTATGCCTGCGACGAAACGCCCGAGCTGATGCCTGCCCCCATCTACTACGCGCACCGCCTGGTGGAACGCCAGGCCCAGTTGCGCAAAGATGGCCGCCTGCCTTTCCTGCGCCCCGATGCCAAGAGCCAGGTGACCATGCGCTATGTGGACGGCAAGCCCCACAGCATCGACACCGTGGTGCTGTCCAGCCAGCACAGCCCCGAGATGAGCCTGGGCGACAAGATGACGCCCGCCTTCTACGAAGCCGTCATTGAAGAAATCATCAAACCCGTGCTGCCCAAGGAGTGGCTGCAAAACACCCGCTACTTGGTCAACCCCACCGGTCGCTTCGTGGTGGGTGGCCCCCAGGGTGATTGCGGCTTGACCGGTCGCAAGATCATCGTCGACACCTACGGCGGCGCCTGCCCGCACGGCGGCGGTGCGTTCAGCGGCAAGGACCCGTCCAAGGTGGACCGCTCCGCCGCCTACGCTGCGCGCTACGTGGCCAAGAACGTGGTGGCCGCGGGTCTGGCGCGTCAGTGCCAGGTGCAGGTGGCCTACGCCATCGGCGTGGCCAAGCCCATGAACGTGACCATCTACACCGAAGGCACCGGCGTCATTCCTGACGACAAGATTGCCGAACTGGTGAATGCGCACTTCGACCTGCGCCCCAAGGGCATCATCCAGATGTTGGACCTACTGCGCCCCATCTACGAAAAGACGGCCGCCTACGGCCACTTCGGCCGCGAAGAGCCGGAATTCACATGGGAACGCAAGGACAAAGCCCAAGCGCTGCGTGCAGCGGCCGGGCTGTAAGACCGGCGTTTGCGCAGCAAACTGTGGGCTTTGCGGCGGTGGCTCATATCGCGCAGCGATGTGAAGGCGCTTGAGCGCCGTGCCATAGCCACAAGGCAGCGAATGCCAGAGACAATGCACCTATGAAAATCCAGACACAACGCTTCATCGATCGCTGGGTCGGCCAGGTTCTGTGCGGCGTCGTGTCTGCCTGGGTGAAATTTACCGGCCTCTTCGGTGCACCGGCGCGCATGCCCCAGGCGCCGAAGAACATCCTGGTCATCTTGCTCTCCGAGATGGGCAGCATCGTGCTAGCTGGCCCGATGTTTGCAGCGCTGCGTCGCCAGTACCCCGGCGTGGCCATCCACATCCTGCAACTCAAGAAGAACCAGGAAGTCTCCAAGCTGCTGAGCCTGACCGAGGTGGCGCACATGCACACGCTGGACGACAGCTCCGGCGGCGCGCTGGTGCGTGACATCCTGGCCGTGAGCCTGCAGATGCGCCGCCTGGGGCTGGACGCGGTCATCGACTGCGAGCTGTTCTCACGCGTGAGCGCCCTGCTGTCGTTTTCCACCGGTGCGCCGGTGCGTGCGGGCTTTACGCCGCACACACAGGAAGGCCTGTACCGCGGCAGCTTCATCAACCACAGCATCCCCTACAACCCCTACCAGCACATCAGCAAGCAATTCCTGTCGCTGGTGGACGCGCTGCAGTCGCCCGACGCCATGCCGCGCAACCGCGCCGGCATCATCCGCGCGATTCCCGCCGAGCCCGAATTGGCCGTGCCGTTTACCGAACATGCGCTGGCGGTGTACCGCAACCAGGTGCAGGCGGATTTCCCGGTCACCGTGGGCCGCCAGCTGGTGCTGGTGTATGCCGGTGGCGGCATCCTGCCCGAGCGCGCCTGGCCCGCCGCGCACTATGCGCGCGTCATCGAGGGCCTATGCGCAGCCGGTCACGCCGTGGGGCTGATCGGTCTGAAGGACGATGCCGAACTGGCGCGCAGCCTGAAGGCGCAAGTGAATCATGCCAACTGCATCGACCTCACCGGCTACACCAAGAGCATCCGCGAACTGCTGATGCTCATGCACGCATCACGGCTGCTCATTACCAACGACGGCGGCCCCAGCCACTTTGCCACGGTCACCCCCATCCAGACCATGGTGTTCTTCGGGCCCGAGACCGGCAAGCTGTACGGCCCCTTGGGCAAGCGCACCATGATCTGGGAAAGCGGCATCGCCTGCTCACCCTGCCTCACCGCCTACAACCACCGCCTGACCTTCTGCGACGGCGACAACCAGTGCCTCAAACGCATTGCGCCCGACCCGGTGCTGGAGCAGGCGCTGGCTTATCTGCGCACCGCAAATCCATGACCATGCTTCAAACCGTGCAGCACCGGGTGCTGTGGGGCCTGCGCCTGCTGGAACGTTACCGCTTTATCAAGTTCGGCATCGTCGGAGCCAGCGGCGTGGTGGTAAACCTGGTCGTACTGCACCTGGGCCATGAGTACCTCTTTGCCAGCGTCGAATCGGGCTACAACAAGCCCTACTTCTCTCTGGTGCTGGCCATCGGCCTGGCCACGCTCAACAACTTCACCTGGAACCGGCTGTGGACCTGGTCCGACCGCGTGCGCCACCTGGAAGCCCACGAAGCACACGGCAAGCCCGACTGGCACCTGATCGGCATCGAGTTCGGCCAATACGTCACCGCGTCGGCATTTGGCAGCACGATCCAGTATGTGCTGACCCTGTTGCTCTCCAGCAGCATGGACTACCGCCTGGCCAACATCATTGCCATTGCCACCGCCAGCGTGAGCAACTTTCTGGCCAACGACCGCTGGACCTTCCGGCGACACAAGAAGCGCTGATGCCCGCGCTGCGACGCCCCGACCCCACAGGCGCCGACTGGCCCTGGCTGGTGCTGGTCGTGCTGGTGGCCGCGTTGTACCTCTTGGGACTGGACAGCCCCTACGCCCCCACCAACGGCGACGAGATGGTCTACATCCACATCGCCCGCAAGACCGCCGAGACCGGGCACTGGCTGCCCCTGGCCTCGGACATCGTGGACACGCGCAACACCAAGCCGCCGCTATTGTTCTGGCAGGCGATGGTGGCCGGAGACTGGGGCGCGCACTGGAGTCTTTTTGCCTTGCGCCTGCCCAGCGTGCTCTACACCTTCGCCACCACCGCGCTGGTGGCGTGGTTTGCTGCGCAGTTGGCGCTGCGTGGCCAGACCACGGGCGCCGCGCAGCCTGCCGCATCGGATGCCTGGCGCCGTGCACGCCCTATGCAAACCGGCTGCCTCGCTGCAGCGCTGTACCTGCTGTTCTTTTCCACGTTTCGCTATGGTCGCGTGTACCTCACGTCGGCACCGGAAACTTTCTGGCTGGCACTGCCGCTGTGGGCCTTGCTGGCGCAGCAGCTGCGCGCCAGCATCGACAGCGCCCGGCGCTGGAGTTGGCTGCCTTATACCTTGAGCGGACTGGCCATCGGGGTGGGCTGCGCCTACAAGTCGTTTGCCCTGGCTGCGCCGGCTGCGGCCACGCTGTGGTGCGCACTGCTGCTGCCGCTGGGCCGCCCCGACCTGCGTACCACCGTGCGCGTCAGCCTGGGCTTGGCCTGGAGCACTGTGCTGGCGCTGGGCTTGTTTGGCTTGTGGTTCGTACTCGATCCCGATCCCGCAGCGGTGTGGCAGGAGTTCGTGGTGGCCGAGAACGCGGGCAAGATGTCCAGCGCCCAGGGCTACTGGCACAACGCCTTGTTTGGCGCCTATCCCATGTGGCCCCAGCTGCTGGCCTACCCCATCAACGCAGGCCTGCTGATCCTGCCCACGCTGGTGTGGTGCCTGCAAGCCCTCATGCGCGGGGTGCGCAGCCACGCCGCGCGGCGTCATGCCGCTGTGGGCACCCTGGCGTTGTGGCTGCTGGTCTGGCTGGTTGTGTTTACCGTGCCCAGCCAGCGCTCCGAGCGCTACCTCATTCCAGCCATGCCCGCACTGGCCATCCTGATGGCGCTGGGCTGGGAACGCATCCCGGCCTGGAGCTTTCGGATCACCGCGCTACTGCTGTTGCCCGCACTGGCCATGCTGGCCCGCGTGGGCTGGTCCCTGCACGAACTGGGTGCTGCCAGTGGGCTCGATGTTGCTATTGTTCTGGTAGCGGCATCGTTAGGTTTTACGGGGGCTACCATGGCGTTTTTATCCAAATCCGGGGTGCGCGGCGCAACCCTGGTCACGGTAGCCGCGGTTTACGCCAGCTTCATCGCCATGGTCAACCCCTTGAGTGCACCCGAACAGGCCACCTACCCCGCTGCGGTGCTTACGCGCCTGCAGGGTCACCAGGTGGCCGTACCCAACGGTTTTACCGGCCAGTACGAGCGCTACCAGTTTGTGCTGCCCGGTGCCCGCACCACCCCCTATGACGCCGAGGGCCGCAACACCGGCGCGCTGCGCCCCGACCTGCCCGCTGCCGAGCGGCTTGAATACCTGCTGGGCCGGTTTGATGCCGTTGTCTGGCTGCAGGACAGCCTGACGCAAGCCCAACCCAGCTGCGTTCCCCGCTGCACGGTGCTAGGTGCGCGCTGGCACATCAAGAGCCGCCACAAGGCCGGTGAAATCACCTGGGACAACCTGTGGTTCCCGCAACAGTGGCTGTTCCGCCGCGAATGGTTGGTGGTTGCGACGTCGCGCCATTGATCCGACAGCATCAACGCCCTTGGGGAACTTTCTCTTGGCCTTGCCGTCAGAATGGGCTCAATTGGAGCAAACCGCATGCACATGAAACGTCGTGATTTTTCCCTGGTCTGCGCTAACGTCGCGCTGGCGTCGTCGAGCTTACTCACATCCTTGGCCCAGGCCCAATCTGCCAAACCGGTGGCGGGGCGTGACTACCAAGTGCTTGACCAGCGCGCACCGGTCGAGGCGCCTGCAGACAAGGTGGAGGTGGTGGAGTTCTTTTCCTACATGTGCCATGTCTGCAACGACTTCGAGCCCACCTTCAACGCCTGGACCAAGAGCCCACCCCGAGGGGTCGTCGTGCGTCGGGTTCCGGTGCCCTTCCTGCCCAACTTCGAGGTTCTGCAGCGTCTGTTCTACGCGCTGGAGGCCATGAACCTGGTGGACAGGCTGCACGCAAGCGTCTTTGCAGCCGTGCACGTCGAGCGGCGCAAATTATCCGATGCCGCAACGGTTGCCGACTGGGTGGCAGCACAGGGCGTTGATCGGGCCAGATTCATGGACCAGTTCAACTCATTCACCACGGCTACCAAAGTCACGCGCGCGAAGCAATTGACCAACATCTACAAAATTGAAGGCGTTCCGATGCTGGGCATTGCCGGTCGCTTCATGACCGAAGGCTCGGCCAAAGGCCTGCGCGTAGTGCAGGCGCTGGTTGCCGACATTGGCAACGGTCGATAGCGCGTCATTTCTCAATGGGCAGCGCAATCTAAGGAATCTTCATGGACCGACTGCAATCGATGCGCGTGTTTGAGCGCGTGGTCAGCGAAGGGGGTTTTGCTGCTGCGGCGCGCGCACTGGATCTTTCCCCGGCGGTCGTCACCCGCCTGGTGGCCGACCTGGAAGAGCACCTGGGCACGCGGCTGCTGCACCGCACCACCCGGCGCTTGTCCCTGACCGAGGCGGGCGAGGCCTATGTGGAACGGGTACGTGCCATCCTGCAAGACATCGACGAAGCCCACAACCTGGCCAGTGCCCACACCCAGGACCTGGCCGGCGTGCTGCGCATCCTGGCGCCGCCACTGCTGGCCACGCACGTGCTGGCACCGCTGCTGGTAGGTTTTCACTCCCAGTACCCCAAGATCCAGCTGGATGTCGAGGTGGCCACCTTCCGCGAGCCGCCCTTTGAAGACTTTGACATCACGCTGATGGCCGCCGACGCAAACTTTGACGGCGACGTGATCGCGCGCAAAATCGTTGACACCCAGGCCAT
The DNA here is from genome assembly GCA_046348185.1 of Rhodoferax sp. Lineage (GTDB taxonomy): Bacteria > Pseudomonadota > Gammaproteobacteria > Burkholderiales > Burkholderiaceae_C > Allorhodoferax. The sequence continues at coordinate 2,125,669 of JAXMER010000013.1, forward strand.
CTTGGTAGCGTCGCCCGATTACCTGCGCCGACGCGGCACACCCCGTGCGCCGCAAGACCTGCGTGAGCATGACCTGCTACGCGTAAAAACCGGCGGCGAACGCCCCCGCACCTTGCGCCTGTTCCAGGCCGCCGACCCGACGATGGAGCACGAACTGGAGTTGCATCCCATCCTCTGGGCCAATCATGCAGACACCTTGCTGCGTGCCGCGCTGGAAGGCGCTGGCATCACCGGCACCACCACCGAGCTGGCAGCCAGTTTTATCGCCAGCGGCACCCTGGTACGTGTGCTGCCGCCCTGGATTACCGGGCAACTTTCGCTCTACGCCGCCTTGCCCAGTCGCAAGTTCATGCCCCAACGCGCCCGGGTATTCCTGGACTACCTGATTGCTAGCACCCGTCAGCAAGTGGACAACGCGCTCAAGGCCTGCGAGGTCAGCTGCAATCTCGTCAAGGACGCACCGGCCCCAGCACCACGCTGACCATGCGGCTGGGCTGCAGCACCCGCTGAAAGGCCGCGCGGATGTCGGCAACCGTGATGCGCTGCACCCGCTCGGACCAGGTGTCCAAGTAATCGAGCGGCCAGCCGTACCAGGCAATGCTGGCCACGGTCTCCAGCAGCTTGAGGTTGCCATCCAATTGCAGGGGAAAGCTACCCACCAGGTGGTCCTTGGCGGCTTGGAGTTCGGCTTCGGTGGGGCCGTCCTGCACAAACTGCGCCAGCATCTCGCGCACCAGGTGCAGTGCCGCGTCGGCCTGGTCCGGGCGGGTTTGCAGGCCGATGGTGAAGGCCCCGGCGTGCAAACCTGGCGCAAAGTGACTGTCGACGCCATACGTGAGGCCGCGCTTCTCGCGCACCGCATCGGTCAGGCGCGAGGCAAAACCACCCCCACCCAGGATGTAGTTGCCCACCATCAAGGCCAGATGATCGGGGTCGGTGCGGCGGTAGCCGGGCTGGCCCAGCAGGATCTGGGTCTGGGCGCTGGCAAAGGGCACGACGATGTCGCGTGCCGCCGTCAGCGGGGCCACTTCCGGCACAACCGGCCGTGCCGGGCAATCGTGTGCGCGCAGGCGCCCGAGCAGCCTGCCCACCAATGCATCAGCCTGCGCGCGGTCCAGCGCCCCCACCAGCGTCACGCGGGCATAGCAGGGCCGCACCACCTGCGCGTGCAGCGCCGCCATGTCGCGCACCTGTAGGCGGCGCAGGCTGGCTTCGGTTATCTCGCGGCCATAAGGATGGCTGCCGTACACGGCTGCGTTGTAGGCCTGCTGTGCCAGCACACCAGGGCGGGTGCGCGCCTCGCGCAGGCTGGCGATCCACTTGGGGCGGTCGCGCTGCCACAGGGCGGCGGGAAATGCGGGCTCGGCCAACTGGCGCGCAGCCAGAGCAACGGCACCGGCGAGCAGCTCGGGTTCGGTCAGCGAGCGCAGAGAAAAGCTCAGCCGGTCGGCGCTGGCCCCGGCACTGAAGGCGGCGCCCAGGTCTGCCCAAGCTTCGGCCAGCTGGTGCTCGTCCAGCGCGGGCTCCTGGCCGCTGGCACGTACGCCGTCGGACATCGAGGCAGCCATGACCGAGGCCAGGCCTGCAAGCGCTGGCGGGTCGTGGCGGCTGCCAGCGTCCATGTCGATACGCAGGTCCACCATTGGCAGACTATGGCTTTCGACCAGGTACACCTGGGCACCGGTGGGCTGCGTCCAGTGCTGGATGGCAATCCCGGCCCAAGCCACCTGTCCTAAGCCAAATAGGGTGATAGCCCCCGTAAAACGGGCAAACTTCGCTATCAAACGAATAGCATTGATTTTCATGGGCGACCTCCTGCTGGTGCCCCGGCACCGGCCTGGGGCGCTAGCGGCTGGGGCAGCAGCACGCCCACGGTCAGGCCGTCGTCGCCAAAGTAGCGTGCCGCTACGGCCTGTACGGCACTCGCAGGCACGTGGCGCAGGCGCTCCACCAGTTCGTCGTCGACCTCCGTGCCAAAGCCCTGCACCCAGTTCAGCCCCAGCGACTCGGCCTGCGCAAAGACCTGATCGTGGCGGTACACCTGCGCCGCCATCCATTGCGTCTTGACGCGACGCAGCTCGGCCTCGCGCACACCGTGACGCGCGATGCGCTGCACTTGCGCGCGCAGGGCCACCTCGACCTGCTGCGCCGTCTTGCCCTGGGCCGGGATGGCGCTCAGGGTAAACAGCTGCGGTCCGCGCCCGCTCAGCCCGAAACTTGCGCTGGCACTATCGGCCACGGGTGCGGCCGACTGCGTGAGTGCGCGCGACAGGCGCGCGCCCTCGTAGCCGTCCAGCACGGCAGCCAGCACCGTCAGGGCCAGGGCATCTTCGGTTTCGGCGTCGCGTGCAATATGGCCATCGGCATCGGCATGGATGGACGGCACCTTGAATGCCAGGCTCACCACCGATTGCTGCGCTGGCGCCTTGAAGGCCAGGCGGCGCACACCGGCCTGCACTGGCTCACCGATGAGCTTGCGCGCAGGCACCGCCTGCGCAGGGATCTGTCCGTACGTAGCCTCGGCCCAGCCGCGCACCTGTTCCACATCCACATCACCAGCAATCACCACCGCGGCATTGGCCGGGTGGTACCAGCGGCGGTAGAAGGCGCGCGCATCGTCGGAGGTGACGGTTTCCAAGTCGGCCATCCAGCCCACAACCGGGCGGCGGTAAGGGTGGGTGAGAAACGTGGTGGCGTCCATCACCTCGGCCAGCTTGGCGCGGGGATCGTCTTCGGTGCGCATGCGCCGCTCTTCCTTGACCACCTCGAGCTCTTTGGCAAAGGCATCGTCGCTCCACTGGGTGTGGGCAAAACGGTCCGCCTCCAGCTGCATCACGTCGTGCAGCCGCACCTTGGGCACCTGCTGGTAAAAGCCGGTGGCGTCGCGCATCGTAAAGGCGTTGTCGTTGCCACCCATGGCGGCCACGCGCTTGGAGAACTCGCCCTCGGGCACTGTGGGCGTGCCCTTGAACAGCAGGTGTTCGAGCAAGTGGGCCAGGCCCGTGGTGCCATCCACTTCGTCCACCGACCCTACCCGCACCCACAGCATGTTCACGGCGGTCGGGGCACGGTGGTCAGGCTTGACGATGAGGGTCATGCCGTTGCCCAGCGTGAACTGGCGCACGGTGGCCACCCGCACGCCCGCAGCGGTTTGGTCCACGGCCTGGTCCGGTGGCGCAGCGCCAACGTCTGCAAGTGCAACCGTCGCAGCCAGCAGGCCGAGCAGCCAGCGCGCACACCGGTGCTGCAACGCGTTCGTAGGGGTGTCAGGGGGTGGTAGGGGGTGTTTCATAGAATGCAGCCATTCTAGAAACCCCGCCCATGTTCAGTTTTTTCAAGCGCAAGAAGGCCCCACCCGTCGAGGCCACACCCAGTTCCCCACCGGTCCCGCCCACGCCCGTACTCGCGCCCGAGCCGATCGCACCCGCCAACGGGACCAGCCCGGTGGCTACCCCGCCCCCCTTGCCCAGCGGCTCGCTCATCGGCAGCGCCCTGGTCACGCCCATCGACATCCCGGTGCCCAGCGCCACACCCCCAGAGCGCCAACGCTGGGTGGACAAGCTCAAGGCCGGGCTGGGCAAGACGGCCAGCAGCATCTCGGGCGTGTTTGGCGGCTCGGTCATTGACGAGGCGCTGTACGAGAACCTGGAAGACGCCCTCCTGATGGCCGACGCCGGTGTGCCCGCCACGCAGTACCTCATCACCGAACTGCGCCGCAAGGTCAAGGACAGCGGCATCACCCACCCCGTGGCGCTGAAAAACGTGCTGGTGCAATTGCTGACCGACATGCTGACACCACTGCAAAAGCCGCTGGTCATTGGCGAACACAACCCCACCGTGCTGATGGTGGCCGGTGTCAACGGCGCGGGCAAGACCACCTCCATCGGCAAGCTCACGCGCCACCTGTCGGATGCGGGCGAGAGCGTGCTGCTGGCCGCAGCCGACACCTTCCGCGCTGCCGCGCGCGAACAACTGGGCGTGTGGGCCGATCGCAACCTGGTGGACATCGTGAGCCAGGACGGTGCCGACCCGGCCGCCGTGTGCTTTGACGCTGTCAGCGCGGGCAAGGCGCGGGGCAAGGATGTGGTGCTGGTCGATACCGCAGGTCGCCTGCCCACCCAGCTGCACCTGATGGAAGAGCTGAAGAAGATCAAGCGCGTCATCCAGAAAGCGGACGGCACAGCACCCCATGAAGTCTTGCTGGTCATCGACGGCAACACCGGCCAGAACGCCCTGATGCAGGTGCGCGCCTTTGACGACGCGCTCTCGCTCACCGGCCTCATCATCACCAAGCTCGACGGCACGGCCAAGGGCGGCGTGATTGCCGCCATTGCGCGCGAACGGCCCGTGCCGGTGTACTTCATCGGTGTGGGCGAGAAGCTCGAAGACCTGGAAACCTTCAACGCCCGCGAGTTTGCCCAGGCACTACTCGGATGAAGCGCGCCCGCAAGAAGCCCACGCCGGTAGAGCCCAAGCGGCGCAACCATGTGGCGCTGGCGCTGATGCAGCGCAAGTCCGGTGGCGGCAAGCATGCACCCAGCCCCAAGGCGCGGCGACAGCAAGACCTGGCCTCCATCCGCCGTGAATTGAGCGAGTGATAGTCCGCTGTGGGGCAGGGCGCCCTGCTGCGTGTCCCCCGGCCTTCGGCCTCCTCCTTTACCTCCGCAGGACACCCTACCCCACAGCTGAGCGTTGTCACGGGAAAGACGCACGGACCCTCACGCCTTTGCGGTTTGCCCGTATGCTCCGGCCGCAAACCACAAGGAGACAAACCCCGCGAAAAAAGTGCTGTCAGTCCTGGGCCTGGCCATCATGGCCCTGGCCGCCTACCTGCTGCTGTGGCCCGTGCCCATCGATCCGGTTGCCTTCAACCTGCCCCAGGCACCGGGCTACCAGGGCGTGCATGCGGTCAACACCCAGCTGGCCAACCTGAAGATGATCGACCTGCACGGCGAGGAAGGCCCCGAGCACATTGCCATCGGCCCCGACGGCAAGCTCTACGCTGCCGTGGCCAGCGGCAACATCCTGCGCATGGATCCCGACGGGGCCAACCAGGCCGTGTTTGCCAACACCGGCGGACGCGTGCTGGGCTTTGACTTTGACGCCCAGGGCAACCTGATTGCGGCCGACGCCATCAAGGGCCTGCTGTCGGTGTCACCCGACGGCAAGACCACCACCGTGCTGGCCGACAAGGTGGGCAACGACCCCATCCGCTATGCCGACGCGGTAGTCGTGGCCAAGAGCGGCAAGATGTACTTCAGCGATGCCTCCATGCGCTTTGCGCCCAAGGACTGGGGTGGCACCTTCAATGCCAGCGTGATCGCCTTCACCGAAGACGGCAAAATCGTGGCCGACCTGCAAGACCCCAGCGGCGCCTACCCCGAGACCACTGCCATCACCGAAACCCAGGACCGCCTGTACGTGCAAAGCCTGCACGCCCATGGCCTGGGATGGTTGCCACATCCTTAACGGCAGACCCCGTAAAGTTTGCGCAGCAATGGCCGATAACCTTGAAAACAGACCAAAGGTTATCCCATGACAACCACCAGCCTGCTCCAGCGCCCCACGCCACAGCTTGAACTCTTGCTGTGGAGCCAGCAACTCCAGAAGGTTCGCTTCAACGAACTGGCTGCGTTGCGTTTCGTGTCCAACGCCATGGTGTCGCTGCGCGATGCCAAGTCGCAAGAATTCAGCGCCATTGGCCGTTACCTGATGACGCACGAAGGCATCTACGCCCTGTGCCTGGGCACGCTTTACCTGTACGGCCTGCTGCCGCGTGGGCAAGACGGCAGCCGTGCGCTCACCATCCAGCTCGCCTTCGAGCAACTGGATATGACCGTGGCCGATCTGCACCACATGCTGCTGGAAAACCGCCACCTGGAAGAAGTGGCCGGACTGCCCACCGCAAACGTGCCCGAAGAACGCGTGCGCGACCTCATCGCCCTGGGTGAACGTGCACTGGCCCAGTCGCGCCTGATGTACCCCGACGTGCACTACGAATAAGCGGCGCTTGGCGTCCGTCACGGGCGCGTCACACCGCTTACCAGGGCTTCATGGACAATGAGGCCCTTTTTTTTGTCGCCGCCTGGTCCATGCCCCACTCCCGCCCTCCTACCGAACACCCGCCGCAGGACGGCGCGGACCTGACCCTGGGCATCGACTTTGGCACCTCGAACTCGGCCGCCGCACTGGTCGGCCCCGACGGGCAGATGCACACCATGATGCTCGATGGCAGCCGCGCCGAGATGCCCACCGCACTTTTCTTCGCCAGCGAAACCCACACCGTGCTGTATGGATCGCAGGCCATGCAAGCCTACCTGACCGGCACCGAGGGGCGCCTGCTGCGATCCCTAATAAGCCTGCTGGGCAGCCGCCTGATGGACGAATACACCACCGTCAACGGGCAGAGCGTGCTCTTCTTCGACATCGTGGTGCTGTTCTTCAAGGAACTCAAGCGTTGCTGCGAAGCGCAGGTGGGCCACAGCCTCACGCGCGCCATGCTGGGCCGCCCGGTGCACTTTGTCGACGACGACGACGCGCGCGACGCCCTGGCGCAGGAAACTCTGGGCCGCGCCGCGCGCGAGGCCGGCTTTACCGACATCGCCTTCCAGTTCGAACCCATTGCCGCCGCACTGGACTTTGAACAGCGCCTGCCCAGCGAGACTACCACCCTGGTGGTGGACATCGGCGGCGGCACTTCGGACTTCACCGTCATCCGGCTCAACCCCCAGCGCAGCACGGCGGCGGACCGCAGCGCCGACATTCTCGCCACCACCGGCGTGCACATCGGCGGTACCGATTTCGACCGCCTGCTCAACCTGGCCACCGTGATGCCGCTCATGGGCTACAAGCACATCGGCACCGGCGGAAGGCCCGTTCCCAGCAGCGTGTTTCTGGATCTGTCTACCTGGCACCTGATCCACCAGGCCTACACCCGCAAGGCGCTGCACTTTGCCAAAGAGCTGTGGAGCGACTATGCCGACCGCCGCCTGCACGCGCGTCTGATGGACGCGCTACATGGCCAGCACGGTCACCGCATGCTGGCCCAGGTAGAAGCGGCCAAGATCGCCTGCTCCATCACCGGTGAGAACGCCCCAGTGAATCTGGACTTTCTGGCAACGGAGCAAGCAAGCACAACCGGGCATCTCGGCGCCACCGTATCGGCCAGCACCCTGGCCACCAGCCTGCAAAACGCCGTGAACCAGGTAGTGCAATGCGCCCAAGAATGCGTGCAGCGTTCGGGCCTGGACGGCGTGGACGCCGTCTACCTGACCGGCGGCTCATCGGCCCTGCGCCCACTGGTACACGCCCTGCAGGCCGCCATGCCCCTGGCCACGCTGGTGGAGGGCAATCGCTTTGGCGGCGTGGCCGCAGGCCTGGCAGTAGCGGCGGCTACCGCCAGCCGCGATGCCAGCCGCGGTCGGCGTGGTACCAGCCCCAGCCATAGCTGCCGTGGTACCGCCAGGCATAGCCCGGCCCCGGAACCGCATAGGTAGGCGCAACATACACCACGCCGGGTGGCGCCACATAGGCTGCATGCGGGGGTGGGCTTACGGGTGCCACCACGCAGCCACTCAGGGCCGCGGCGGCGCAAACGGCGGTCAAAAAAACGGTGCTTGCATGGGTCATGGCGCAGTTCCTTCGAACAAAAATCAGGGACGATGATGGTTGTACAACGCAGCCCACGCATCACCGCTGACCTGTCAACGTAAAGCTGGTGCAAACCCGGCATGCAAAAGTTACCGCAAGCAAGCCTGCCGATGCGGTCAACGCCCCAGATTGCTACTGTATTGATAGCTATCGAGCTAAATTACTCGGGGGCTGTCGGCTCATTTTGTTCAAAGCTTGTGCCAGCGCAAACAACGCCCTGGCAACCCGCCCCGTTTTTGCGGCATGATGCGCCTGCACAAACAAAAGCACAGGGCGGTAGCTTGGGAATGGCGACTTTGATTCCAGCATTGGGTAGTTGTGTTGCACGCATGACCAGCGGCGAGCGACGCCTGGCCGAACGCCTGGAAGACAAGCTCGACGCCGATTACCTGCTTTGGTACGACGTTCCCGTGGGCCCCAGGCAGTGCTACCCCGACTTCTGCATCCTGCACCCCAGCCGCGGCATCCTGGTGCTGGAGGTGAAAGACTGGAAGCTTTCCACCATCCAGCAGGCCGACAAGACCGACTGGGTGATCGCCCCCGACGGCGTGCCCAAAACCGTGGCCAGCCCCTTGGAGCAGGCGCGCCAGTACGCGCTGCAGGTGGTGAACGCCCTGCAGCGCGACCCGCAGCTAGTGCAAGGCCCCGGCCCCCACCAGGGCAAGCTGGCGTTTCCGTGGAGTTTTGGCGTGGTGCTGACCAACATCACCCGCAAGCAGTTTATGGACGCCGAACTGCACCACGCCCTGGAGCCGCACCGCGTGCTGTGCAAGGACGAAATGCTGGAAGGCGTGGAGCCCGAAGAACTGCAAAGCCGCCTGTGGGGCATGTTCCCCTACGGCATGCGCGGCCAACTGAGCCAGCCGCAGATCGACCGCGTGCGCTGGAACCTGTTCCCCCAGGTGCGGGTGAATACGCAAGACACCCTGTTTGACGACCACGACGAGGCCGCCACCGTGCCCGACATCCTGCGCGTGATGGACCTGCAGCAGGAGCAACTGGCCCGGTCCTTGGGCGACGGCCACCGCGTGATCCACGGCGTGGCCGGCTCGGGCAAGACCATGATTCTGGGCTACCGCGCCGAATACCTGGCCCGCGCGGGTGGCCCCGCCAGCAAACCCATCCTCATCCTGTGCTTCAACGAGCCGCTGGGCGTAAAGCTCGCCAGTGTGATGGAGGCCAAGGGCTTGAGAGACCGGGTGCATGTGCGCCACTTCCACAAGTGGTGCCGCCAGCAGCTGGTCACCTACGGGCAGACACTGCCTGCCGAAAACCAGACTCTTGATGCCAAGATGGCCGACATGGTGCAGCGCGTGATTGCCGCCGTGGACCGCCGCCACATCCCCAGCGGCCAGTACCAGGCCGTGCTCATCGACGAAGGGCACGACTTTGCGCCCGAGTGGCTCAGGCTGGTGGTGCAGATGGTGGACCCGGCCACCAACAGCCTGCTGGTGCTGTACGACGACGCGCAAAGCATCTACGAACGTGCCCGCAACAAACAGTTCAGCTTCAAGAGCGTGGGCATCCAGGCCCAGGGCCGCACCACCATCCTGAAGATCAACTACCGCAACACGCGCCAGATATTGCACACCGCCAGCTTGGTGGCCGCAGACCTGCTCACCGCCGACGACTGCGACGACGATGGCGTGCCCCTGCTCAAACCCGTGAGCTGCGGCCGCGACGGCCCCGAGCCCATCATCATCCAGCTGCCCACCCTGCGCGAAGAGGCCGAGGCCATTGCCGACCACCTGGCCCAGGCCCACAAGGAAGGCCACGCCTGGGGCGACATGGCCGTGCTATGCGCCGACTGGAAGACGCGCGACCTGTGCGCCCAGGTGCTGCACCAGCGCAAGCTGCCGCTGGAAAACCGCGTGAAGAGCGGTGACTTCGACCCCCGCAGCAACAAGATCAAGGTCATGACCATGCACGCCAGCAAGGGCCTCGAATTCCCCGTGGTGGCGCTACCCGGTGTGGGGCATATGCCAGCAAAGGGCGAGGACGAGAAGGAAGCGGCGCGGGTGTTTTATGTGGCGGCTACGCGGGCTACGCAGAGGTTGATGGTAGGGGTGGGAGGCGAGGGGCGTCTCGCTGCCCATTTGAACCTGTGTCGCTAAGGCGCCGGCGCGCCCAGCTGTTCAATCAATTCCGCCAACTTTTCCTGGTTCAGCTTGGTGTCAAACGTTACTGGAACCCCACTATCTTTCAATGCCTTAAAGAACCGTTTGGCCGCTTCAATCTTCAGCTTCTCTCGGGTCGCAATCCCGCTTTGCTGGTCGTACCCCTTGGTTTCCACAACCAGATACAGGTCCTGCGCTTTGCCATCGCGCTGCACCACATAGCCAAAGTCGGGGTTGTATTCCCCCGCTGGAGTGGGGATCCGGATGCGCGGCAGTTTGGCAAAAACCCGCACATCCTTGTGGTAGCCCTCGTCCACTGTAGTGCGCTCAATCGTGCTGTCCAAGGGCATTTGGGGTTCTGCGTACAGGGAGCGCTCTTTCACCGCTGGGTTGGCGATGGCGTAAAGCTCTTTACCCATCTCGCTTACAGCCACCTCGGGCAACAGGTGTCCCTTGGCGTCTGTGAGCCCGGTCTTGATGCGTACCTCGCGCAACTCGTAGCTCAGCTTGTTGATGATGGTGTCGTACACGCAATGCAGACAAATATCCTTGAGTGCTGCCAGGGCGCGGTTTTCGTTCTTCGCGATCAATGCAAATTTTTCGGCGGGCATGCGCTGCAGCACTGCACATACGGTGGCCATAGACAGCTTGGTGCCTTGGCTCAACTCCCGCACAAACTCGCTCAACGAATAAATCGTGTGCGGCTTCATGGTATAGCTGGCCTGCGTACTACGTGCCAAATTGGCCTCTTGTGCATGCTGGGTGCGAGTGACATCCAGCGTCAAAGACCGCACGTTGAAATTTAGAGCAATAGCCGCCACGATGTTGTCAATCAAGAGCGGTGTGCTGAGTTCGTACTTCAGCACCGCCTCACGGTTAAGCTCCTGCCACAGGTGCTTGAACTTGGAGAACTGGTCTGCGCGTGGCGTGAGCACCTGCACCGGGCGCTTGGTTTTGTGCTTGATGCGGCCGCTGCTGCCGAAATACTGGTCGAAATACTCCAGCACCCTGCTTGCATGCGCTGCGGTCATGCCTGCCGCCCGCAAACATTCGGATCGGAGCTTGTCGCGCTGGGCTGAAAACTCAGTTTCCGTCCATCGCAAAGTGGCCTGGCCCGACACCTCGTCCAAATCAATGGCTTTCATCTCCACCAGCAAGTCCAGCACCTTGCCTGCCACCCGCGTGCTGGGCGCGGCACCAAACTCCTGCAATGTCACGTCATCAAACTCAGCGGCCACGCCCCCCACGCTGTGTTCTTTGATCTCGTCCTGAATCGACTTGACGAAATCACCTTCACTCTGCGGCACCACCACCACCAGCTCATTCACTTCGTCAAACGTGGAGTCGTTGCTTTCAATGCGCTCTAGCTGCTGGTTCACCGCCAAGCGCAGCCCACGCCCAATTTGCTGCAGCTTGGTAATGCTGGAATCGCTGGGGGCCAGCTTGCACAGCGTGAAGATGTTGGGGTTATCCCACCCCTCCTGCAGCGCCCACATCGAAAAGATAAAGCGCAAATCCGTGTCAAACGACAGCAGCCGCTCCTTGTCTTTCAAGATGAGCTGCACCGCTTCTTCCTGCCCCTTCTCGGTCAGCGAGCGGGCGAAGTAGCCCTTATGAACATCCTGCACGCGGCTTTGTGTGCGCTCCAGGTAAGCGCGGTAGTCCGTGTCCAGGTCGCCTTTTGCCAGCACCAGCGCCAACTGCGCCGCGTACTCACGCTCAAACACATCGCGCAGCACGGCGGGCTTGCCCCCTTCGGGCAAATACTTGCCCACCGAGTCGATGAAAAACAAACTCAGCGCCTTGATACCGCGCTTGAACAGCGCCTCTTCGCGCTCAAAGTGGTTGGCAATGGTGGTGCGGATGATGAGCTGCTGCACCTCATCGGCCAGCACACCATAGTTCGTCGCCTCGCCCAGCAGCACCGAAAAGCCGTTGGTAAAACGCAGCTCCTTGGCCGTCACCGCATCCACCACATGGCCGCGCAAATAGCCCAGCGCCGTTTTCTCGCCCAGGTTGTCGCCCTTGGCCAGCTCCACACTGGCCGATTTGCCATCGGGCCTTTGGTAGGCCAGGTGCGCCACGCGGGCGCTGGCCGTGCCGCTCACCCGGTTCAGCACCAGCGCATGCATGGCGGCCTGTCCAGCGCCCACGCTGTCCACCGTAATGCCTTTGACCAGGCGTTTGCGAAACGCCTGCACGCTATCCAGCGCGTACACCAGATTTTTATATTCCTTGTTCTTGAAGGTGGCACCAAACCGGATGGTCAGCAGCGGATTGAACTTGGGCAAATACTCCTGGGTTTTTTCGCCCTCGGCGCGGTGTGGCTCGTCAATGATGAGCACCGGGCGCAACGCGGCCAGCCCTTCCATGTAACTCTTGGCATGGCCAAAAAGGTTTGCCTCTACGCCACGTTTGTTGATGACGTTTTTTTGCTTGTTGAACGAGCCAAACGTTGCCACCAGCACGCTGATACCCGCATTGGCCGAATTCACAAACCCGGCCACCGTGCGTTCGGAGTAGTCGAACACATTGATCTTCTGGTTGTTGTACTCGCGTGCAAAAAACGCCGCCGTGGTCTGCAAACTCTTGAGCGTGCCTTGGCGAATGGCGTTGGTGGGCACCAGCACGATGAATTTGGACAGCTTGTAGCGCTGGTGCAGCCGGTGCATCGTTTCGATGAACGTGAACGTCTTGCCCGTGCCTGTCTCCATCAGCACATCGAGGTTCAGCGCAGGCGTTGCGGTGTAGGGCACCGTCACCGTTCCCGCCGTCACCTGGTTGCCCGCCCGGATGCTGCGCAGGTTGGCCTCTATCGTGTCGCCCGCGCGTGCGGGCACCCAGGTGGGGTTGGCATGGCTGGCGGTGGCAGCCACAAAGGGCACGTTTTCAAACACCCTGGCAATGCTGTCCACCGCCTGGGTTTGGTGTTCGAGCCGGGTGTACTGAAACTGCGGTGTCAGCGTTGTCTTGGCCACGTCCATCACCCCCGCAGCCGCAAGCGGTCCGCGCTAAAGCCCTCTGCCTCCAGCAAGGTTTGCACGCCTTGCAAAAAGTTGTCGTCGTGCACCCACGGGGCGTACACGCTGACATGGTGCACCGGGGTGCCCGCCGCCTTGCGCTGGCGCAGCAGGTCAATCAAAGCGTCCAGCGGTACAGCGTCCAGCACCAGCAAGGTGTCTTGCGCTTGCCACAGGGCATCTGCCACGCCGCCTGCCGCCAGGGGCGTGAGCGTGGCCGACAGGGGCAGGCCCTCGGTCAGCAGCAGGTTGGACAGCACCACGGGGCGCTGTTCGGGCTGGGGCGTGGCAATAGCCGTTTGCAGCGCCGCCACATCGGCCTGGGTGGCCTGGTCCAGCGGGGTACGGTGTACCAGGGCATGCGGGTCGTCGGCCAGCGTGTAGACGCGAAAGCCCGCATCCACTTCGGGCTTGCCTTGGCTGCGTTGAGCGGCGTTGATCTTCTCGCCCGCACGGCGCAGGCGCTCGGCGGTGATCTCGAAAATCGTCGCCTCGGGCTTACCCAGCGTTTGGGTCACAAAACTGTGGGCTTCTTTCTGCTTTTTGGGGTCGATGGGCTGGGGGATTTGCACCAGGATGAACTGGCGATTGCCGCCGTCTTCTGCGTTCAGGCGCATGACGGCTTCGCCGGTGGTGCCGCTGCCTGCGAAGAAATCTAGGATGATGCTGTCGCTCTCAGTTGTGAAACTCAGTAGCTGAGTCAATAGCTGTAGCGGTTTTGGGTTGTCGAAGATTTTTGTTATCTCAGGAAATAGCTCTCGCAATTCGTATGAACCAACACGGCCATCTAGCGTAATGAGGCTAGCGAGTTTGTCTTCATATTCATTTGCATACACCTTCAACTCAATAATTTTGCTTTCATCATCTCCAAAAAGAATCTTTTGCTTCGCGAGCAAATCATCCATCGTTGATTTTGGGAATCGGTAGCCCATCAAAGGCTGTTTGCACGGCAACTTAGTTTCTGGATGGAATACGTCATAACGATAGCCTTCGCGTCCAGGGTTATGAACGCTTTGACTTCCGGTGTAGACACCGTCTTGGTCAATGTATTTATACCTATCGAGCGGAGACAGAAATGCCTTATTTTCTTTAAACCACTGCGCGTAGGCGTTCTCCAAATCACTTGGATTTTTGAACTTTGAAACTAGCTCTTTTCCGATTTCAATAAGCTTATTTTTGACGTCTGATATGGCGCTCTTCCAAGCCGTTTCCTGCTCACCTTTATCGCGGGCATAGCAAAGCATGTTTTCATGCTCAATTGCAATATTCGTAGGATTGTTATCAGTGACGTTTTTCCAGATTATGTTTCCTACCCAGTTATCCTGCCCAAATACCTCATCACACAGCAGCTTCAGTTGCGCCTGCTCGTTGTCGTCAATGCTGATAAAGATCACCCCATCGTCGCTCAGCAGGTCTTTGGCCAGCAGCAAACGCGGGTACATGAACGAGAGCCAGCCGCTATGGGTGCGGGCACCGTAGATGTTCTGGATGTACTCCACGTTCTCGGCGCTGTAGCCCAGTTGGGCCAGGATATCGGTCTGGCGGGCGGTGAAGTCGTCGCGGTAGATGAATTCGTCGCTCTTGGTGTTGTAGGGCGGGTCAATGTAGATGAGCTTGACCCGGCCAAAATAGCTCTGGCGCAGGAGCTTCAAGGCATCGAGGTTGTCACCTTTGATAAGCAAATTGCCTGTGCTGCCCCACGCTTTGCTGTCGGCAGGCGCAGGGGCCACGATTTTGTCAGTGCGCGCAAAGGCAGTGTGGTAGGCCTCTTGCTTGCCTACCCAGCGCAGCTCGTAGCCGGTTTCTTCCACCCGTATGCCGTGGGCGTTGGCGGGGTCCAGCGCGCGCTGGATTTGCGCGACATCCACCCGCAGGCTGCCGTCTGGGTCGGTTTGCACCGCTTGGGGGAAGAGTTGACGCAGCAATTCCAGCTTTTGAGCCGCAGGACTGGGGGTGTTAAGCATGGGAATGGAAGGGAGTGTTTCAGCCATAACTGAAGTGTAGTGGGGCGTAAGTCTCGTACAGTCGGTCTAGCCAATCCTCAGCATTCCCCGCACAAAAAGCGATCCATCCCCAAGCACGAAATAATCTGCCCCCACTGCAGCAAAGCCTTCAAGATTGACGAGGCGGGGTATGCCGACACGCCCATGCGCCCGGCAGAGGTCATGCCCTGGGGTCAGACCATTGCCTACGTGGCCGACATCAACGGCTTTTTGGTGGAGCTGTGCACGCCCATGGCGTAGTCGCTACTGTTTTGGTAGCTGTTTGCGCATATTCCACGCGGGCTGTAGGCCAATTCCATCCTTACGGAGCAGGTTCGATTTGCCAAATGCCGTTGACGGTGTAAATTCAGCTTTGCGTTCAACCATTGGAGATGTCGCCATGCAAGTCAATGAAATCATTCAAGAGGCCCTGCGCCTGCCAGCCACAGCGCGGTTTGAGATCGTTGACCAGCTCATGCAAAGCCTTGACAAGCCAGACCCTGAAATTGACCGCATCTGGGGCGAAGAAGCCGTGCGGCGACTGGCCAGTTTTGACGCAGGGCGAGGCAAAACTTATTCCCCCGAGGAGGTTTTTGGCCAAGATTGATGCAGGTTCGATTTACAGAGCTTGCCAAGCTCGAATTTGACGAGGCCCGCGCCTGGTATCGAGCGATTCGCCCCGAGCTGGGCCGCGCGTTCTCGCAAGAGGTGCGCATCGCCACACAGCGCATCACGCACATGCCGCTGATGTACCCACTGGAAATGGGCGACATTCGACGCTGTTTGCTCAGACAGTTTCCCTACACACTTCGCTATGCCGTGCGGGGCGATTTGGCTCTCGTCGTAGCCGTGTCGCATCAGCACCGCGCTCCAGATTACTGGGTGGATCGCAGTTCTGGTTCTTGACCCCTCTGACAGCAAAAACTGGCCTGGGACAGACCACTGCCTACGTGGCCGACATCAACGGCTTTTTGGTGGAGTTGTGCACGTCCATGGCATAGGTGCTACTGTTTTGGTAGCTGCTTGCGCATATTTCACGGGGGCTGGAGGCCAGTTTGGCACCTAACTCGGTGGCAAATACTGCTCCAGCAGCACCTGCACGGCGTCGGCCTGCAGCACGTCCCGGCGGCGCTTCAGGGGCTCGCGGCCCGCTTGCCCGGCCAGCCAGCGTTTGAAGGACACGAAGGTGGCGGGGTGCACGGTGTTCATGCGTGCCATGGTGCCGTTGGTGGCAAAGATCACCGCGGTGAAGCCCGGTGCGTCCAGCAGCACGTTGGCACGCTGGGCCTGGGCCACCCAGAAGTCTTCCTCCGCGTCGCTGAGTTTGATGGGGTGCGTGTCGTCTTCCACCTGCTCGCGCCGGATGATGTCCACCACGAAACCGTCCTGGTTCACGGCGGTGTACTTTTGGCTCTGGCGCATGCGAAACGTGGGGTCTACCTTCTGCAGCACGCCCAGCATGGAGCTGTCCACCCGCGCGAGCTGGGTGGAGAAGACGATGCGTTTGCGGGTGTCCCACAGCAGGTCGATGTCGCGCGTGGCCAGGGCGTCGGCGTCCAGTCGCACGCCTGCGGCGGCTTCATAGGCGTAGAGCGCGTGGGTGCCCACCACCCGGAAATGCTCGCTGAGCTGGGTGCTGGCCAGGCGGTTGAGCAGCGCCACCACCAGCGGGTCTACCCGGCCCACGCGCAGCGCACGGTTCAGGCGCTGGTGCTGGTTCAGCGCGGCTTTCAAGCCGGCCAGCCGCTCGGCGCTGGCTTGCTTGCGTTGGGTAAATTTGTCGTAGATGGCCTGCGTTTCGGGGGACAGCGGCCCCAGGCTGGTTTCGGCCCCGGCAGGGGTAGTGCGCACCAGGTACCTGCGCTCGGGTGCCGATGCCGGGCCCGCGTGCCAGTACATGCCGCCCCGCACCTGTGCGGCATCCGCAGTGGCTTCTTCCAGCGCTTCAAAGACTGCAATGGCATCGATGCTCTGGCGGGTGATGGCGGGGCTGAGTTCCTGCATTTCGGTACGCATTCAGCAAATTGCATTTTGTACCGAAAATCAAATAAAAACAAGCACTTAGCATCATTCACTGAACACCCCCGACGCACCCGCCGCGCTGGAGCGCACCCTGGCCGCCGGGGCCACGCCCGTGCGTCCCGCAGAGGTCATGCCCTGGGGCCAGACCATTGCCTACGTCGCCGACATCAACGGCTTTCTGGTGGAGCTGTGCACGCCCATGGCGTAGACGCTACTGTTTTGGTAGCTGCTTGCGCCTATTCCACGAGGGCTATCGGCCTATTTGGTCACTAATTCATAACCCGTATTGCGCCCCCCGCCCTCCAGCTTGCGCAGCACGCCACGCGCCAGCAGGTCGCTGATGTCGCGCAGCGCCGTGTCCGCCGAGCATTTGCCGATGGCGGCCCACTTGGCATTGGTCAGCTTGCCCTCCATGCCGTCCAGCACGCGGTTCAGCACCAGCGTCTGGCGCGCGTTCATGGGTGTGCCCGCCCAGCGCTGCCAGAACTGGGCCTTGTTCAGCACGCCCATGAGCAGCGTGTCCGCGCCCTGCACGGCGCGTAGCAGGCAGCCCAGAAACCACTGGAGCCACGGGGTCACGTCCAGCGGCCCCTTCTGGGCGCGCTCCAGCTGTTCGTAGTAGTCCCTGCGTTCGTGCTGTATTTGGGCACTGAAGCTGTAAAAACGTTGGCTGGTGCCTTCAGCGCGCGCCAGTGCCATGTCGCCCACGGCGCGGCTCAGGCGGCCGTTGCCGTCGTCAAAGGGGTGCAGGGTCACAAGCCACAAATGGGCCAGCCCCGCCTTGATGAGCGCGTCACCTACCGGTGGGGCTTCAAACCAGTCAAAGAATGCTGCGCATTGCGCGGGCAAGGTGGCCGCAGGGGGGGCTTCAAAGTGCACTTTCTCCCGGCCAACGGGGCCGGACACTACCTGCATGGGGCCGCCAACGTCCGTGCGCCACGCCGCCACGGTGATGCGCACGCGGCCACTGTAGCCAGTGGGGAACAGGGCTGCGTGCCAGCCAAGCAGGCGCTGCGGGGTCAGTGCCTGTTCAAAGTTGCGGGTAGCGTCCAGCACCACGTCCACTACGCCGTCCACATGCCGGTCGCTGGGCGCCAGCGCGCCAATGTCCAGGCCGAGCCTGCGGGCCACGGACGAACGCACGGCATCCAGGTCCAACCGCTCGCCCTCGATGGCGCTGGTGGTAATGACCTCTTGCGTGAGCACCTGTAGCGTGGCTTGATCGCGCTGCGCCAGCCCCAGTTCGGCCATGCGCCCCGCCAGCATGCCCTGCGCGCGGTGCACCTGGGCCAGTGGCATGGCCAATGCGGCAGCATCAAAGCAAAAGTGTGGCCAGTCCTGCAACTGCCAGATGTAGCGGGGTGTGCGGGTAGGGCGGTGTGCGCGCATGCGGCGATTATGTCGCACATTCGCCGCGTTATGTGCGGCGAATATTGCCGCAGGGCGCAACCTGCATGTATGCAGCGGCCATGACGTAGTTGCTACGGTTTTGGTAGCTGCTTGGGGAAATTCGACGAGGGCTGGCGGCCACTATGGCACCTAATTCGGTGGCGGATACTGCTCCGGCAGCACCTGTCCACCACCGGAAAGTGTTCACTGAGCTGGATGGTGGCCAGTCGCTCTGTACTGGCTTGTTTGCGCTGGGTAAATTTGTCGTAAATGGCCTGCGTCTCAGGTATGCGCGATTGGCTTTACAAGCAGGCACCCACGGCGGACACTGCTGGCAACGCAAACCACCACGAACCACCATGCTCCCTTTCAGCCCCAGCGCCACCGCGCGGCGCGTGGCCCTGAGCCGCGCCGCCCACCAGTTGTGGGACTCGCCCCGCGTGCTGGACGACCCGGTGGCGCTGCGCCTGGTAGGTGTGCAGGCACGTGCCGCCCTGGCGCGTGGCGGGCTGCAAAAGCACTCGCGGCTGGCGCGCAGCCTGCGCGCGTTTCTGGTGGCGCGCAGCCGCTTTGCCGAAGACCAGCTGGCGCAGTCGCTCGCACGCGGCGTGCGCCAGTATGTGGTGCTCGGTGCCGGGCTGGATACCTTTGCCTACCGCAACCCGCACGCGGCTGCCGGGCTGCGGGTGTGGGAGGTGGACCACCCGGCCACGCAGGCCTACAAACGCGAACAGCTGGCCACCGCGGGCATTGCGGTACCGGACAACACCACGTACGTTCCCATCGACTTTCGCAGCCAGTCTTTGCCAGAGCAGTTGCAGCGCCACGGCTTCGATGCGCACTTGCCCAGCTTCTTTTCCTGGCTGGGAGTCAGCATGTACCTGGAACCTGCCACGGTGCTCGACACGCTGCGCTGGGTGGCCACCGCCACGCCTCCGGGCTCGGGGATTGCCATGGACTACATGCTGCCCATGGCCCAGCAGCCGTGGCCTATGCGCGCCGCGCTGGGCGTGCTGGCACTGGGCGTAGCCGCCCACGGCGAACCCTGGCGCGGCTTCTTCGACCCCGTTTTGCTGGCGCAGTCCTTGCGCGCCATGGGCTACCACACCGTGATCGACTGGGACGGCGACGCCATCAACCGCACCTACTTCACCGAGCGCCGCGACGGCCTACGCACAGGGGGCAGCGGCCACCTGCTCTGCGCCATCCATTGATGGGGCGCAGCGCACGTGCGCTTGCGGGGACAGGCAGCGCCGTTGCCTTGCACTACCATGGCGGTCGCGCCCGCCGTGGGCCTACCCTTGCAAGAAAGACCAACCCATGTTCAGCCACGTCATGGTCGGGGTCAAAGACCTCGAAGCCTCCCGAAAGTTCTACGACGCCACGCTCGGCACACTGGGCATCAAGCCCGGCAACCCCGACAAACAGCGCTATTTCTGGCGCAGCCCCACGGGCGTGTTCGGCATCACCATCCCGATCAACGGCGAGCCCTGCACCCATGCCAACGGCGGCACCATCGGCTTTGCGGCTGCCACTACCGAGCTGGCCGACGCCTGGCATGCCGCCGGCCTGGCCAACGGCGGCGTGGCCTGCGAAGACGCGCCGGGCTGGCGCGGCGAGGGGCCGGGCCGCTTGTACCTGGCGTATCTGCGCGACCCCGACGGCAACAAGCTCTGCGCCCTGCACCGTCCGCCCAAGGCATAGTTGCTATTACATTTATAGCGACTGTTACAGCATTCACGGGGGCCACTGGCACTTTTTACTCATGACCGCCCAATCCGCCACCCCCCAGCACTGGCAGGAACTGCCCAACGCCCCGGCCGTGGGCACCGCCGTGCTGGCCCTGGCCGAGCTGGACGACGGCCAGGCGCGCCTGGTCGACCTGCCGCCCCGCGTGGATGCCCAGGGCGCGCCAGCCGCGCCGTTTCGCCTGATCCTGGCGCGTAGTGGAGCCCAGGTGCTGGCCTACGTAAACCGCTGCGCGCACTTTGGCGTACCGCTGGCGCAGCGCCAGGAGCACTTGTTGTTCACCCCGCACGAACGCCTGACCTGCAACGTGCACTATGCGCGCTACCGCTGGAGCGACGGCAGCTGCGAGTCGGGCGAGTGCGGTGGCAAGGGGCTGCTGGCCGTGCCCCTGGTCTGCGACGAAACCGGCCTCTTGCGGATTGGGCCGGCCTGCTAAGCAACACTCCATCCGCCTGTAGGCGGTATGCTTGCGGTACGGCAAAATCCTAGGGAATTCCCTTATTTTCATACCAAAACACCAACATTCTTTACATTGGTATTCAATTGGTATGTTACTATGCCTGCATGATTGAATTCTTGTTAGGCGTGGATGGCGGAGGCAGCGGCACACGGGTGGTGCTGTCCAACCCGGCTGGGGCCATTTTGGCGCGCGCCAGCGCCGGGCCTTCGGCCTTGGGCCAGGGGGTGGATGCCGCCTGGCGCGCCATCGAAGCTGCTGCGCGCGATGCGTTTGCACAGGCCGGGTACATCCCCAACTGGTCGCGTTGTGCATTGGGCGCGGGGCTCTCGGGCGTCAACCACCAGCCCTGGCTGAATGCCTTTGTAGCAGTCAACCCCGGCTTTGCCCGCTTAGCCATCGACAGCGATGCCCATACGGCCCTGCTCGCCGCCCACGGCGGCAAACCCGGCATCATGGTCGCTGCCGGCACGGGCAGCGTGGCCGAGGCCCTGTACCCGAACGGCAGCCGCCGCCAGATTGGAGGCTGGGGCTTTCCGGTGGGAGATGAAGGCAGCGGCGCCTGGCTGGGCCTGCGCGCCATGGCCCACACCCAGCAGGTGATGGATGGCCGCTCGCAGGGCGGCGCCCTGGCGGCCGCGGTGCAGGCCCACTGCGGCAGCAACCACGCCGCCGTGCAGGCCTGGTGCGCGGGCGCTGGCCAGTTTGCCTACGCCCAGCTGGCGCCCCTGGTCTTCACCCACGCCAGCCACGATGCCGAGGCCGATGCGCTGCTCTTTGATGCTGCCACCGCCCTCGAATGCATGGCCCTGGCCCTGGACCCCGATGGCGCCCTGCCCCTGGCCCTGTGCGGCAGTATCGGTCGTACCCTGCAATCGCGCATGACAGCGGCCACGCGCGCACGCTGCGTGGCCTGCGACAACGAAGCCGCCCAAGGCGCTTTGACCCTGATCCGACAGACATTGGAAAAGACGGTATGAGTACTGGTGACGTTCTGACTTTTGATCCCGATCCCCGCGACAGCTCGCCCATCTACATGCAGCTCTCGCGCCGTCTGGCGCAGCTGATCCGCGAAGGCCGCTACAAGGCCGACGAGGCTCTGCCCTCCGAACGCCTGCTGGCCGAGACCCTGAACGTCTCGCGTGTCACCGCCCGCTCGGCCATCGACCAGCTGGTGAGCCAGGGCCTGATTGTGCGCAAGCGCGGTTCGGGCAACTACATCGCCCCCATGCTGGAGCAGCCGCTGTCGCAGCTCACCAGTTTTTCGGAAGAGTTGCAACGCCGTGGCTACCAGCCCTCTTCGCGCTGGCTGGAGCGCAAGATCGACGCCGCCCAGACCGACGAGCAGCTCACCCTGGGCCTCTCACCCGGCGCGCGCGTGGTGCGCCTGGAGCGTTTGCGTCTGGCCGACGACGTGATCATGGCCTATGAGATGAGCGTGCTGCCCGTAAGCGTGATCGCCGACCCCATGGCCGTGAACACTTCGCTGTACGAATACCTCGACAGCATCCACAAGGCCCCGGTGCGCGCCCTGCAGCACATTCGCGCCCTGAACGCACAGCCGCGCCTGGCTGAGCAACTGGGCATCCCCGACCGCCAGGCCGTACTGTTCATCACCCGTATCGGCTACCTGGAATCGGGCCAGGCCGTGGAGTTGACCCACTCCTACTGCCGCAGCGACTACTACGACTTCGTGGCCGAAATGAGGCGCGACCGATGAGCGTGATCCAGGGCAACATCCTCACCCCCAACGGCTTTGTCAGCGGCTCGCTGACCGTGGGTG
Organism: Rhodoferax sp.; assembly: GCA_046348185.1. GTDB lineage: Bacteria > Pseudomonadota > Gammaproteobacteria > Burkholderiales > Burkholderiaceae_C > Allorhodoferax. The sequence continues at coordinate 2,147,838 of JAXMER010000013.1, forward strand.
TCGATGGGCGCATCGAGCGCATCCAGGGCAAGGCCATCAGCGAAGAGGCCGCGCGTGCCTCGGCCAAACCGCTGGTGCTGCCCGGCTTTGTCGACCTGCACGTGCACGGCGCGGGCGGGCGCGACATCATGGAAGGCGGTGACGCCGCGCTGCGCATCAGCGAGGTGCACGCCCAGCATGGCACCACGTCCCTCCTGGCCACCACCATGACCGCCCCTTTGCAGGACCTGGTGGCCGCACTTTCGGCCTTGCAGCCGGTCTGCCAGCAGCGCCAGCCGCGCGGCGCGCGCGTACTGGGCGTACACCTGGAAGGCCCCTATATCAACGACCATAAGCTCGGGGCGCAACCGGCGTTCGCGCGGCCTGCGCAGACCCACGAACTCAGCCAGCTCAATGCACTGGCGCCCATTCGCCTCATCACCCTGGCCCCCGAAGTGCCGGGCAACATGGACATCATTGAATCGCTGTGCGATGCGGGCTACCGCATTCAGATCGGCCACACCTCGGGCAGCTACGACGAAGGCGTGCAGGCCATGGCCCGCGGGGCACGGGGCTTCACCCACCTCTTCAACGCCATGAGCGGCCTGCACCACCGCGAGCCCGGCATGGTGGGCGCGGCGCTGGCCCATGCGCAATACGCAGAAATTATTCCTGACCTGATCCACGTGCATCCCGGTGCCATCCGCGTGGCCCTGCGCGCCATTCCCTGCCTGTACTGCGTGACCGATTCCACCGCTGCCACCGGCATGCCCGATGGCGAGTACCGCCTGGGCAGTCACACCGTCTACAAGTGCCTGGGCGGTGTACGCCTGGCCGACGGCACGTTGGCGGGCTCCACCCTCACGCTAGACCAGGCCCTGCGCAATCTGGTGGACGAGCTGGGCCTTACCGTGGCCGACGCGTCCCGGCGCGTATCCACGTACGCGGCCGACCTCCTGGGTGTGGGCGACCGCGGCCGCCTGTCACTGGGGGCGTGGGCCGACCTGGTGGTGCTGGACCGCGACCTGCACCTGCAATCCGTCATCATCGAAGGACATTCCGTTTGAACACCCATATGCTCGACGAGGCGCGCGAAGCGCCCGAGGCCGTTGCACGCCAACTTGCCCACAACGACACCGACTACGCCCGCTTTGGCGCGCTGCTGCGTGAACAAGACCCCACTGCCCTCTTGACCGTGGCCCGAGGCAGCTCCGACCACGCGGCCCACTTTCTGGCCTACCTGGTCATGGCGCGCATGGGCCGCCTGGTGACCTCGCTGCCCATGTCGCTGATTACGCTGTACCAGTCGCAAATCGCCTGCCAGGGCCTGGTGTCACTGGCGTTTTCGCAGTCCGGTCAAAGCCCCGACCTGGTGGCCCCTACCCAGTTCTTCACGCACGGCGGTGCGACCACGGCGGCATTTGTGAACAAGCCCGATTCGCCCCTGGCCAAAGCAGCGCAGTGGGTGTTCCCGCTGCACGCTGGTGTGGAAGCCAGCGTGGCGGCCACCAAGAGCTACATCGCCCAACTGGTAGCCGGTGCGCGGGTGGTGGCGGCCTGGCAGGATGACCTGGTGCTGCAGTCGGCGCTGTCGGCGCTGCCCGGCGTGCTGTCGCGCGCGGCGCACATGGACTGGTCGGTGGCGGTGCCCACGCTGTGCGACGTGGACCGCCTGTTTGTGATCGGGCGCGGCACCGGCATGCCGGTGGCGCTGGAAGCCGCGCTCAAGTTCAAGGAAACCTGCGGCATCCAGGCCGAGGCGTTTTCCAGCGCCGAGGTCAAGCACGGCCCCATGGCACTCATCGAAGAAGGCTACCCGCTCTTGGTCTTCGCCCCGCGCGGACCGGCACAGGCAGGCCTGCTGGCCCTGGCCGACGAGATGCGCCTGCGTGGTGCCAAGGTGCTGCTGGCCGCCCCGGCAGGCACGCCCGGTGCCAATCTGCCGCTGGTGGAAACCGGTGCCATCGACCTGGACCCGATTGCCCTGATCCAGAGCTTCTACCCCATGGTGGAAGCCCTGGCCCGTGCACGCGGACGCAACCCCGACGAGCCCCGCTTCCTGGCCAAGGTCACCAAGACGCATTGATGGTGTAAGCCCTGCCATGAACCCCACCCCCCTGCACCCCGGCCATCTGGTGATGGTGGACATCGAAGGCACGCGCCTGGATGCCGACACCGCTGCCTTCCTGCGCCAGCACCAGATCCGCGCCGTCTGCCTGTTTCGCAAGAACCTGGGCACCGAAGACGAAATTCGCCAACTCACCACCGACCTGCGTGCGGCCATGGGCGAGCACGCCCTGATCGGCATCGACCAGGAGGGCGGCTCCGTCATCCGCTGCACGACCTTGCCGCAGGCACCTGCCGCCATGGCCCTGGGCGCCTGTGCCGATGCCGCGCAGACCACCCGCGTAGGTGCCGCCGTGGCACGCGGCCTGCGTAGCCTGGGTATCAACTGGAACTTCGCGCCGGTGCTGGACGTGAACAACAACCCGGCCAACCCCGTGATTGCGGAGCGCAGCTTCTCTGCCAATCCGGACGAAGTGGCGCGCCTGGCCCAGGCCTGGATGGACGGCTCGCTGGCCGAAGGCGTGGCCTGCTGCGCCAAGCATTTCCCCGGCCACGGCGACACCCACACCGACTCCCACCATGCCCTGCCCACGGTGGACAAGTCCCTGGCCGAACTGGAAGCGTTGGAACTGCGCCCCTTCCGCGCCCTGGCCAGCAGCGCACCGGCCATCATGACGGCGCACATCGTCTATCCGCAGATTGACCCCGAGCACCCCGCCACTTTGTCCCAACCCATGCTCACGGGGGTGCTGCGCGAATCCATGGCTTACCGCGGCGTGGTGATTACCGACGCCTTGATGATGAAGGCCGTGCACGACCGCTACGGCCACGCCCGTGCTGCCGTGCTGGCGCTGCAAGCCGGAGCCGACCTGGTGCTGGCCCAGGGCCACCGCGCCGAACAGATAGCGGCCCTGCAGGGCATTGAAGCGGCCCTGCAAAACGGCGCGCTGGACGCCACGGCCCTGACCCAGGCCCGCGCACGCATCGACGCACTGGCCACCCGCTACCCGCTGCACACCAGTGCCTACACCGCCGCCCAGCGCCTGCAGGACGAAGCCTTGATGCGCCGCGCCTGGGCACGCGGGCTGACAGGCGTGGGCCAACCCACCGCCCCAGCACTGACGGCACCCATTCGTCTCATCGCGCAAGACCGGGTGGACAGCGATGGCGTGTCCGAGGCCGGATTGCCACTCGAATCGGTGCGCACCCTGTTTGCTGGCTTTGCCGATGTGCAAGTTCACGCCGTGGCCGACTTGCGCCAGCTGCGTGCGCAAGACCTGCCACGCGACGGACGTGTCAACGTCCTGGTGTCCAACCACCATGCACGCTATGCCGCGCCATTGGCGCCCCATGCGGTGGACCTGCATCTGGCCGTCTGGAACCCGTTCCATGTGTTGGACGTTGCCGCCCCCGCCGTGGTCACCTGGGGTTACGCCGACGGTGCCCTGTCCGCCGTCAAGGATTGGTTGGAGGGCCGCATCGAGGCCCATGCCCACGCGCCCGTGCCCCTGGCCACCGCCCCCTAGGAGAAACCCCGCCATGCTAGACACCGCCGCACCGCTGCGTTCGCCCATCCGCTGGGTGCCCAGCCTGTACTTCGTGCAGGGCATGCAGTTCTTTGTGGTCATGCTCATTGCCGGGCTGATGTTCAAGAACATGGGCGTGGCCAATGACCAGATCGCCCGCTGGACCGGCCTCTTGGGCCTGGCCTGGGCGTTCAAGCCCCTGTGGAGCCCGTTCCTGGAAATGGCGCGCAGTAAGAAGCTCATCGTGGTGGCCATGCAGTTCACCAGTGCCGCAGGCCTGGCTGCGATGGCGCTGGCGTTGCAGTTGCCCGCCTACTTCGCCGCCGCCATTGCGGTGCTGTTCGTGCTGGCCTACGCCTCGGCCACGCACGACATCGCCTGCGATGGCCTGTACATGGCCAGCCTGTCCGACAAGCAGCAGGCAGCCTATGCGGGCTGGCAGGGGGCGTTCTTCAACGCCTCCAAGTTCCTCACGCTCGGCGGCCTTCTGGTGTTGGCCGGTGCGCTGGAAAAGCAGTTTGGCGTATTCAACGCCTGGAGCGCCATCTTTGTGCTGCTGGCCGTGCTGCTGGCGCTCCTGGCCGGCTACAACGCCTGGGCCCTGCCCGGCGCGCTCAATACCGAACATGCCGACCTGACCGTCGCCGGGGTGTGGGACACGCTACGCGAAGTGGTGGCCGACTTCCTGCAAAAGCCCGGCATTTGGCTGGCCATTCTGTTCATCGTGCTGTTCCGGTTTGCCGAAGGCCAGGTGCAAACCATCGGCCCGCTGTTCCTGATTGAGGCGCGCGACAAGGGTGGCCTGGGCCTGACCACCGAACAGGTGGGCGGCATCTATGGCACCGTGGGTACGGCCGCTTTCCTGGTGGGCAGCATCCTGGGGGGCTACTTCACGTCGTGGCTGAGCCTGCGCCGGGCCATGCCCGTGCTCATCATCGCCATGGCCGTGCCCAATGCGGTGTTCTACTACCTGGCCACGGTGCTGCCGCAAGACCTGCTGCACATCGGCCTTGCCGTGGCGGTGGAAATGGCAGGTTATGGTTTTGGCTTTGTGGGCATGATCCTCTTCATCATGCAGGCGGTGGCGCCGGGACGATTCCAAACGGCGCACTACGCGCTGGGCTCGGGTGTGATGCAGCTGGGCTTTATCTTCTCCAAGACCATCAGCGGCGACATCCAGATGCACCTGGGATATGCGGACTTCTTTCTCTGGACCATCCTGTGCGGTATTCCAGCGCTGGTGTTGATGGCCTTTGTGAAGTTCCCGGCAACCGCACCAGCTTCGCAGCCATGAACCGCGTGCAGGGTCTGCTGCGGTATGGCGTGGTGCTGGTCTGCAGCAGTGCGCTAGCCACCACCGACAGCGGCCTTTTTTTTGAAGACTTTCACACGTCGCAACTGGCCGAGCTGACTGCCCATGGCTGGACCGTGCGCAGCGCCCAGGGTCACCCCGGCATTGCTGGGGCGCAATGGGGCCCCGACAGCGTGGGCCTGGTTGCAGCAAGCGACCCCAAAGCCCCGGCAACCAAACACTGGCTGCGCCTACAGGCCCGCACCGATGGCCGAGCCGAGCACACGGTACAGGCGCAGATCTGCCACCAGCGCAAGTTCTTTGAAGGCACCACCGCCGCCCGCGTGCGCTTGAGCGACGCGCCGGTGCAGGGCGCGGACGGCGATGTGGTGGTGCAGGCCTTCTACCTGGTCAGCCCCCTGCGTTTTGACTTCGACCCCGAGTTCAGCGAAGTGGACTGGGAATACCTGCCCAACGGTGGCTGGGGTGATGACCGAACCCGCCTGTATGGCATCACCTGGCAGACCGCCCGCCTGGAACCCTGGAGCGCCTACAACCAGGCGCACCAGGAATTCCGTTCCCTGGACGGCTGGCACACCCTGATCGTGCAGGTCCAGGGCGGGCGCACACGCCACATCCTGGATGGCGTCACGCTGGCCGAACATGGTGGGCGCAACTACCCGGTGGTTCCGATGGCACTGAACTTCAACCAGTGGTTTTCGCCAGGTGGTCTGCTACCGGTATCAGACCAAGCCCGTGTCTACACGATGGATGTGGACTGGGTCTTTCACGTACAGGGCAAGGTACTCAGCCCCGAAGGCGTTGCGCAGCAGGTGCAGGCACTGCGCGGCGCACAGGTTCCATTTGTCGACACGGTGGGCGCCGCCACACCGGCACTGGCCAGCCCCTGCGATTTCTGAGCCGCGGTCTGCCTTGAAGGCGCAAAACCCGCATACCAAAATGCGACAACTAGGGTTTTTCCTAGGCCACTTGCCGATAATTGGTCTTGCATAAACGCATAATTGGTAGCATAGTGGCATCTGTGTGATTTGATGTGGTATTACCTAGTGGCGCAACTTTGACTTGAAGAAAAGGAAGACATGAAACTCCACCCCACCCCGATCGCTGCTGCCGTAGCGATGACGCTGCTGAGCATGGCAGCCGCCCACGCACAGAGTGCAGACAAGCCTGCCGACGCCTCACTGGGCACGGTCAAGGTGACCGGCATCCGCGCGTCGCTGGAACAGTCGCTCACCAAGAAGCGCAATGCCGAATCCATCGTCGAAGTGGTCACCGCCGAAGACATCGGCAAGATGCCCGACAAGAACGTGGCTGATTCGCTGGCCCACGTGCCCGGCGTAACCACCACCAGCGCGGGTTCTGCCGAGGGCTCCTTCGGCGAAAACGAGCACGTACAGTTGCGCGGACTCTCATCGCAGATGACGCTGACCACGCTCAACGGACACACCGTGTCCAGCGGCGACTGGTACGGCCCCAACATCGCCAACGGGGGCCGCAGCGTGTCCTACACCCTGCTGCCCTCCGACCTGGTCGGCACCATCGTCGTCAACCGCTCGTCACAGGCCAACCTGATCGAAGGTGGTGCGGCCGGTACCGTTGACATTCAGACCCGCACACCGCTGTCGTTCAAAGAGAAGCTGACCGGTGCGGCCACGCTGGAAGCGGCCTACTCCACCAACGCCCAGTCCACCGACCCGGCCATCACGGCCATGCTGAACTGGAAGAACGACGACAACACCTTCGGCATCCTGGGCCAGGTGTTCTCGCAAAGCCGCAAGCTGCTGCGCTCGGGCTCCGAGGGCGTGTGGTGGGACAAGACTCCCGCCAACTACGCCGACCCCAGCCTGGCGGGCAAGAACATCAGCCTGTTGAGCGGCGCGGTCATGTTTGAGCAGACCCGCAAGCGCTCGGGTTCGTACTTCGAGGCCGAGTGGAAGCCCGCCAAGAACGTGACCTTGAACCTGTCGAACTTCGACTCCACCGTGGACGCGAAGAACTACAACACCAACTACATGGCCGACCTGATCAACGTGGCCAACGGTCCCAGTTGGAACGGCAAGTCGGTGGCGCCCAGCAGCCCTGCCGTCGTCAATGGCAACACCATTGGCTCCGTGTTTTACGGCAAGGACGCATTTGGTGCCAGCAGCGCCGGTGCCTGGTCGGTGGTGGAAGACGTGGCTGCACGCCCCGACGCGCAGATGACCTCCAAGTTCACCAACCTGGACGCCAAGTGGGTCGTCAATGACGCCCTGACACTCAAGGGCAAGCTCGGCACCACCAAGGGCACGGGCGCCACCACCGATGTGGGCTTTGAAGTGCTGAGCGCCTGGAACCAGGGGGCGGGCTACTCGCTGACCTCGGACGGCATCTTCGTTCTGAACGTGCCCGGTGGCGACAAGTTCGTGCGCGCCGGTGGCGGCATCGGTGGCTGGGGCGGTCGCTCCAGTTCCACCGACAAGGAGAACTACGGCCAGATCGACGGCGAGTACAAGCTCGACTTCGACGCCGTTCCCTCCATCCAGTTTGGCGTACGCAGCGCCAGCCACCAGCGCAGCCTGGATCGCCTGGGCATGACCCTGGCCAAGGGCGCAGACAACGAGGCCCAAATCCCCGACAGCGCCATCGGCAACTATCCCAGCAACTGGTATGGCAACCTGCCGGTGAACCCCACGCCAGGCTTCTCGCCGTTCAAGATCAGCAACGACTACGTGGCATCGTGGGTAGCGCAGTACGCCACCTTCACCACCCCGGCCGTGCAGCAGAACTTCGACATCAAGGAAGACACAACCGCCGCCTACGTGATGGCCTCCCTGCAGCCTAGCGACAAGGTCAGCGGCAACGTCGGCGTGCGCTTCGTCAACACCAAGATGAACATCACCGCCTTCCTGCCCGGCGGCAAGCCCAACTACGAATCCAGCTACGACGACGTGCTGCCCAGCCTGAACCTGCGCGCCGACTTGTCCAAGGATGTGGTGGGACGCTTCTCCGTCAACCGCGGCATGTCGCGTCCCGATTTCGGCATGCTGGCCGGCAACGACCTGCGCGACACGCAGCACAATGGCGTGGGCAGCAACCCCTACCTCAAGCCCACGCGCAGCGACAACGTCGACGCCAGCTTCGAGTGGTACTTCGCGCCCAAGTCCGCGGCCACCCTGGGTCTGTTCTACAGCAACCTCGATGGCGCCGTGGCTTACGGCCACCAGACCCTTCCTTATGCCGACAACTCCAAAGGCGGCGTCATTGCCAACTACGACATCTCCTCGCCGGTCAACACCAGCGGCACGCTCTCGGGCATGGACCTGTCCGTGCAGGCGGGCCTGGGCGGTGGTTTTGGCGTGATGGCCAACTACACGGTGGTCAATGGCAAGCTCAGCACCACCGCAGGCACCACCTGCAATGGCAGCGCAACCGAAGACTGCACGTTGTACGGCACCTCCAAGAATGCCTACAACATCGGCGTGTACTACGAGAACGACGCCATCAGCGCCCGCCTGGCCTACAGCTACCGCACCAAGTACAAACTGGGTAACCGCGGCGGCGCCGACTACTTCCAGAGCGCCAATGGTTCGCTGAACGCATCCTTCAACTACACGCTCAACAAGAACGTGCAGTTCACCCTGGAAGCGCAGAACCTGCTGGACCCGCTGCTAACCGTGTACAAGGATGACGAGACCCAGATCGCCGGCGTGTACAAGAATGGCAAGACCATTTACGCCGGTGTCAAGCTGAAGTTCTAAAGCTGCAGCGAGTCAAGAAATCGATGGGGGCTGCCTGAATCGGGGGCGAACGCAGTCATTTTGATGGGCAGGAAAGCTTCTTTCCTGCCCTTTTTTTATGTTTGAATTCCACCATGGCCGCTGACCATTCTTTTCGTTTCCTGCCAACCGTAGCCGCCTGGGCGCAGGGCCTGCTCTTCATGGCCTGCGTGCTGGCCACCGCGCACGCGCAAGACCACCGACCCCAACCGTCCACGTTGGTCTACGGCCCCTACAAGCATCTGAACACCGGAGTCAACCCTGCCCACCCCGCCGCCACGACCCATGTGACCGGCCAGCCGCTGCGTCTGGCCGAAGCGTCGCGCGACACCCTGCTGCCCGGTGTGCGCGCCGTCACGCTGGCATTTGCCTCGGGCGAATGCGGGCAGGAGCGCTGGAAAGCCACCGACGTATGGATGGCCCATCCTGATCCTTCCCAGGGCCAAACCCTGACGCACCGCGCCAGCGTGGACCTGGACGCCCAGGCCGTGGCCGATGCCAATGTTGCGGCCTTTGCCAAGGCCCGCCTGCCCTACATCATTTCGACCGGGGGCGAAGGCAATGTCTTTACCTGCTCCACCGACGAGGGCATGGAGCGCTTCATTCAGCGCTACCGGAGTTCGAGCCTGCTGGGTTTTGACTTTGACATCGAATCCACCCAGACGCTGGCCGCTATCCAAAGCCTGGTGGCGCGCGTGAAGGCGGCGCAGGCGCGCCACCCCACACTGCGCTGGAGCTTCACCTTGCCCACTTTTGCCGCCAGCGATGCCAGCCGCGGCAGCCTCAACCCGCTGGGCCTGCAGGTGCTGGCCACCCTGCGCGAAGCGCAACTGCAGCGGGTGTACATCAACCTGATGGTCATGGACTATGGCGCGGCCAGCGCCGCCGCCTGCGTGGTGCGCGATGCCCGCTGTGACATGGCCGCTTCGGCTCTGCAGGCTGCGCGCAATCTGCACGCTGTGCACGGCGTCCCCCTGCAATACATCGAGCTCACTGCCATGATCGGCGTCAACGACGTGGTAGACAACGTGTTCACACCGCAAGATGCCCAGACACTGGCACGCCAAGCCCAGGCACTCGCGCTGGGTGGCCTGCACTTCTGGTCGCTTGACCGCGACACACCGTGCCCCGGCGGCGCCACCGCCGTCACATCCACCTGCAGCAGCCTGAACCAGCTCGATGCCCTTGCGTTTTCGCATGCCTTTGCCCAGGGACTGCGCTAAACCCTCGCCCACCGCTTTCCGACCCCATGCCCGCACCACCCCACATCACCACCATCGACTATGCCAACCGTACCTGCTGGCGTCTCGCGGGTGCCCAGGGCAGCGCCGTGGTAGCCCAGCACGGTGGGCAGGTACTGTCCTGGATACCGGCCGGTGCGCAAGAGGTGCTGTGGCTGTCACCACAGGCCCTGCCCCCCCCTGCCGCCACGCGGGGGGGCATACCGGTGTGCTGGCCCTGGTTTGGCAAGCAAGGCATGCCCGCAGGCGCCATGCAGCACGGCCCGGTGCGCAACCGCAGCTGGCGTGTGTTGGGCAAACCCTCCGCCACCGACGGCAAGATCGTCCTCACCTTGCACCCGGAACCGGCGAAAGACTTGGACGATCCGCTGGCCCGCCACGCGCCAGCGCTGGAGCTGCACCTGCGCATCACCCTCGACGAGTCGCTGACGCTGGAGCTCACCACCCATAACGCCGGTGCCACGCCCTTTGTGCTGACGCAGGCCCTGCACACCTACCTGGCCGTGGGCGATACGCGCAGGGTCAGCATTGCAGAGCTGGCTCATCTGCCGTTCCTTGACAAACTGACCGAGCGCACCCACCAGACCCATGCAGCACCGTGGCGATTTGGCGGCCCCTGCGACCGCATCTACCAGCGCACACCCGACAGCGCCGTAGCTGCGCACGGCGATGCGGTCTACACCGTACAAGATCCCGCCGGGCAACGCGGCATCCAACTGCAAACCCAAGGCAGCGGCACGGTGGTGCTGTGGAACCCCGGTGCCGAGGGCGCACACGCCATGGCCGACATGCCCGACGCAGCCTGGACCCGGTTCCTGTGCCTGGAGGCCGCCAACGCCGGCTCGGATGTAGTCGCACTGGCGCCGGGGCAAACCCATACGCTGCGCCAGCAACTCACGGTCGTGCCCCTGGAGGCCACACCGTGACACGCGTGGTGCTCTTGCGAGTCGCGCATGCTATTGTTTCGATAGCTGCATGTTTATGTTTTTCGGGGGCTACCGGCCTATTTCTATTGCATGCCCAGGCGCAGAGTGTCCCGGCAGCCGCCGCCGGGCTGCAACCGTTTTCCAGCGCGACCGAGGGTTCGCCACCGGCGCCCTGGCGCGTGATTGGTCTGCCCGGCAGCAGCAAGCCCCTGACGCAGTTTGACGTGGTCCAGCTGGGCGCGGAGCGCGTGTTGCGCGTGCGCGCCGACCACTCCTACGCCAACCTCTCGCACCGCCTGCCACCCGGCACAGCCGCAGGCCGCCTGCAGTGGCGCTGGCGGCTGGACCAGCCGGTGCAGGACGCCGACCTGCGCACGCGCAAGGGCGACGACATCCCGATCAAGGTTTGCGCCCTGTTCGATCTGCCGCTGGAAAAACTTGGCTTTATGGAGCGCAACCTGCTGCGCGTGGCCCGCAGTGCCAGTGGTGAACACCTGCCCGGCGCCACGGTGTGCTACGTCTGGGACCAGAAGCTGGCCGTGGGCACCGAACTGCCCAGCCCGTTCACGCAGCGCCTGTCGTACGTAGTGCTGGAGTCGGGTGGCACGCCCCTGAAGACCTGGACCCAGCACACCCGCGACTTGCGGGCGGACTTCCTGCGCAGCTTCGGATCCGTGACCGACGAAGTACCGCCCTTGCTGGCCATTGCCGTGGGGGCCGATGCCGACAACACCGCCAGCAGCAGCCTGGCCTATATCGGTGACGTGCAGTTGCTGCCGAACTGAAGGCCTTTTGCACCAACCGCACTGCTGCCACAATGCGCGCCATGCAGCCTTCCAGCCCCAGCACCTTCCCTGACGACGACGCACCGGCCACCGGGCCGGGCTACCTTCCGCGCACCCTGGTACTGCTGGGCGCAGGCCTGGCACACCTGCAGATGCTGCGTCAGCTGGCAGACAAGCCCCTGATTGGCGTACAGGTGGTGCTGGTGGCACCCCATGCCCAGCAAATCGTGGCAGCGCGCATCCCCGCCTGGATCGCCGGGCGCATAGCACTGCAGGACTGCACCCTGGCGCTGGAGCCGCTGGTGCAACGCGCCGGGGTCCGCTGGGAGCAGCGTGGCATACAGGGGCTGGACGCCAACGCGCGTACCGTCGTGCTCGACGAGGGTATCTCCTTGTCCTACGACTGGCTCAGCATCAACACCGGCCCCACCCACAACCGCGAATGGCTCGAACAAACCATGCCCGGCGTGCGTGCGCAGGGGTTGTTCGTGCGCCCCATCGAGCGCTTTGTCGCACTTTGGCCCCAGGTCGCTGCCAAGGGTGATGAAGCCCCCCTGCGGCTGGCCGTGATCGGTGGCGGTGGCGCGGGCATCGAACTAGCCCTGGCCGCGCGCGCACGGCTGCCGCAGTCGGCCATTACGCTGGTCTGCGGCAATGGCCCACCGGGCGCTCAACTCAACCCCCGCACGCAGCAGCGCATTGCCGCCACGCTGCGTCGGCGCGGCATCACCGTACTGCAAGGCGGTGCCCAAAGCTTTGCCGATGGCGTGGTACAACTGGGATGTGGCGCCACCTTGGCCTGCGACGTGCCCCTGATCGCCGTGGCCACCCATGCACCAGCATGGCTGCACGGCAGTGGCTTGGCGCTGGATGCACGCGGATGCGTGATGGTGGATGCCTGCCTGCGCAGCACCAGCCACCCGGAAGTGATGGCGGTGGGTGATGCCAGTAGCCGCACCGGCACCCACGGTTTGCACGCAGCCACCGCACTGGTGCGCAACTGGGTTGCCATCGCCAGTGGGCAGGCGCCTGCCGAACACCATGCACCCGCGCGCACCTTGAGCCTGCTGGGTTGTGGCGATGGCAGGGCCATCCTGGACTGGGGCGGCTTCAGCGCACACGGGTATGTCTGGGGCTTGCTCAAGCGCATCCTGGACCGGCGGCAGGTGAATCGTTTCATGGTGACCGGGCGCTAGCGCCTGCGCGCCTGCGCGCCACCACGCACCGTTCCCGAAAGGCATCCCCATGCGCACGGCAACCCGACTGGACTCCATCGACGCCCTGCGCGGCCTGGCCGTGGCGGCCATGCTGTTTGTCAACGACCCCGGCTCGTGGGAGCACGTGTATTGGGCGTTTGACCACGCTGCCTGGCACGGTTGCACCCCGACCGACCTGGTGTTTCCGTTCTTCCTGTTTATCGTGGGCGTGTCGTTGGCCCTGAGCACCGGCGCGCGCCTAGAGCAAGGCACGCCGCCTGGGCAGCTGCGCGGCCCCTTGCTGGTGCGCGCCGCACGCATCGTCGTCGTGGGCCTGGTCTTGCACGCCGTGGCCTACTGGCTGATGCACAAGCCCCACTACCGCCCGCTGGGCGTGCTGCAGCGCATTGGCATTGACTTTGCCGTGGTCGGCCTGCTGGCGCTCTACACCACGGTGCGCACCCAGTGGCTCGTTATCGGCGCGCTGCTGCTGGGCTATGGCGCGCTGCTGCTAGCCGGGGGAGACCTGAGCAAAGCGGGCAACATCGCCAGCCAGTTCGATACCCGCATCCTGGGCGCCTGGGCGTACGAGTTCGATCCGGCCACCGGCCTGGGCCATGAACCCGAAGGGCTGCTCAGCACCCTGCCCTCCATTGCCACCACGCTGCTAGGCTACCGCGCGGGCAGCTGGCTGCGCCAACGCCGCATTCAGGCCTTGGTGGTGAGCGGCATCCTGCTGCTGGCCGCTGGCTGGGCATCGTCCTATGCCATTCCCTTCAACAAGAATCTTTGGACCCCATCCTTCACGCTGTGGACCGCGGGCTGGGCCAGCCTGGCTGTGGCGCTAGCCCACTGGGCGATCGACCGCCAGGGTCTGCCCGCCGTGGGCCGCGCCTTTGGCCGCAACGCCATCGCGGCCTACGCCCTGTCGTGGCTGCTGACCTGCGTGGTGGAAGGCTTTGGCTGGAGTGCGTCCATCTATGCCACGGGTTTTGGCTGGCTCAGCGGCGCCCCGCTGTTGCAATCCCACGCCTATGCGCTGGCATGGGTGGCGCTGTTTGCCGGGGTGGTGGGGGTGATGGACCGCCACCGCGTCTATATCAAGCTATAGGCCTAGACCACTTTCAACACCGCACCGGCATGCGCATCCGCCGGGTGCACGACCCCGATCTCCGCCGCCCCCTCAAACCCGTGACGCCGGAACACGGCCAGCACCTGGTCCACCGCCTGCGGCGCGCAGCTCACCAACAGGCCGCCGCTGGTCTGCGGGTCGCTGAGCAAGGCTTGGTCCACAGCGGCAAAGTTGGGGGGCAGTTGCACCTCGTGCCCGTACGCAGCCCAGTTGCGACCGGACGCGCCGGTCACATAGCCCGCAGCGGCCAGATCGCGCACCCCCTCCACCAAGGGCACCCGCGCCCAATCCACCTGCACGGTGCAGCGGGCACCACGCGCCATTTCCAGCGCATGACCGGCCAGACCAAAGCCGGTGACATCGGTAATGGCGTGCACGCCGGGCAGCGCGGCCAGTTCCGGCCCAGGGGTGTTGAGCTGCGTGGTGGTGGCGATCATGCGCTGGTAACCGGCGGCGTCGAGCTGTTCCTTCTTGAGCGCGGCCGACAGGATGCCCACGCCCAGCGGCTTGCCCAGCACCAGGCGGTCGCCCACGCGGGCATCGGCATTGCGCTTGACGCGGCTGGGGTGCACCAGGCCCAGGGCCACCAGGCCATAAATGGGTTCGACCGAGTCGATGGTGTGCCCCCCGGCAATGGGTATACCGGCTGCCTTGCAGACGGATGCTCCGCCTTCGAGGATGCGGCCAATGGTCTCCAGCGGCAGCACGTTGATGGGCATGCCCACCAGGGCCAGCGCCAGGATGGGCGTGCCACCCATGGCGTACACGTCCGAGATGGCGTTGGTGGCGGCAATGCGGCCAAAGTCGAACGGATCGTCCACGATGGGCATGAAGAAATCGGTGGTGGCAATCAGCGCCTGCTCGTCGTTCAGGCGGTACACGGCCGCGTCGTCGGCGGTTTCGATACCCACCAGCAGCTCGGGCGGCAGGGGCATGCCCGAGGTGGACTTGAGGATTTGCGAGAGCACGCCGGGGGCGATCTTGCAGCCGCAGCCGCCGCCGTGGGAGAGGGATGTGAGTCGGGGTTGGGGAGCGGCAGGGGTCGTCATGGCGGTGTGGTGCAAGTCAGGAATGGCACAAGTATCCCAAGAAACGTCCATCCTTACACCCGGCGCAACTGGCTGAAGGCCTCAAACTCCCAACTGCGCATGGCCAGCAGCAGGGTATAGCCCTCGCGCTGGGTTTCGGGCAGTTTCTGATCGGCCAGGTGCTGCTGGGCAAAGTCTTGCGCCACGCGCTGCAGTCGCTCCAGGAACGCCCCCGCCAGCGCCTTGCTGACCGAGCCGTGCACCAGCAGCAAGCCTTCGCTGGGCCCCTCGAAGCCGCCCGAGAAATAGTCCAGCAAGGCGTGTTCGCGAAAGTAGTCCATCACCGGCCCGTGCGGCCGCCACCGAAAAGCCTTGGCCAGCTTGAGCCGGTAGCGGTTGAGCGGGCGCAGTTCGATGATGCCAATGCGGTCCAGCTGCACCAGGTAGCGAATGCACTCAGCCGCGGTTAAGCGGTAGGTGCCCACGATTTGCTCCAGCGTCCACTGGCTCAGCACGCAGATGGCCACCAGCAGCAGTTTTTTATCGGCCACCACGGCGCGCTCTTGTTCTTGCGAAAGTTGGGCCAGCAGGGGTTGGGCATCGGCCACGCTACGGGCCAGGTCGGCAAAGTCGAGCTTGAGGGCGCGGCAGATGGCATCAATGCGCGACAGCTGCATGTCGCCCCGGGCCAGCATGCGCTTGACGCTGGATTCGGCCAGCCCCAGCTCGGTGGCCAGCTGGGCATAGGTCATTTGGGCGGCTTTGAGTTCGCGCTTGAGCGCAGTAACGAGGTCGGCGGTGGTGCTCATGGGTATCAATTATCGATACTTAAATGACCAAATTTAGTCAACGTATTACTTTTTGACTTCGATCCTGAACGGCCTTGCAGACACTGAGGGTTCATTGAATTCTTTTGTTTCATTCAAGGAACCTGTCATGCACCATCCGCTCAACACCCGTGAAAAAGCCTTGGTGGCCGCGCTTGCCCTTGCCATTGCCACCGCCTGCCTGGGGCCATCGGTCGCGCAGTTCGACCACTACCACGCATTTGCCGACCAACGCCCCTGGCTGGGTTTGCCTTGCGCGTTCGACGTGCTCAGCAATCTTCCCTTTGCGGTACTTGGATGCTGGGGCATGCTTCGTTTGCGCAATGGCCAAGGCAGCCAACCCGCAGGCGAGCAACGCATTCTGGCCGCCCTGTTCTTTGCCGGTCTGGTTTTGACCGCGCTGTGCTCCGGCTGGTACCACCTGCGCGCCAATGATGCGGGCCTGGCCGTAGACCGCCTGGGCATGGTCAGCGCCTTCGCGGGCCTCCTGGGGTTGGCCGCTGCAGACCGCATCAGCACGCGCGCCGGGATGTGGACGGCTGGCACCGTGATGGCCCTGGGCCCGATCACCGTGCTGGTGTGGTTCAGCAACGGCAACCTTTTGCCCTGGAGCCTGCTACAGGGTGGCGGCATGTTGTTGATCGTGCTGCTGGCACTGCGCCAGCCCCTGCCCCGCACCTGGGGTCTGCCGCTGGCTGCAGTAATCGCCTGGTACGTGCTGGCCAAAGCGCTGGAGCTCGGTGACCACGCTGTGTTTGATCTGACGCAGGGGCTGGTTTCCGGCCACACACTCAAGCATGTGGCCGCCGCGCTGGCCGCCTGGCCTGTCATCGCCCTCATGCACAATGGAGCGCAAGCCCGGCCCTGGCAGCCCCGCGCGGCCCGTGCCTGAGTCCCAGAACAACAGAGACAACAGACGAGAGGAAACACCGTGACGACCGAGACCCTGAGCCCCGTGGCGGCGCCCGTCCCAGCCGCCCACGCGCACCCCAACCAGTTTGCACTGCTGCGCCAGCGCCGCTTCGCGCCCTTCTTCTGGACACAGTTCGCGGGCGCTGCCAACGACAACCTGTTCAAGTTTGCCTTCACCGTGATGGTGACCTACCAATTGCAGGTGTCCTGGATGGCGCCTGCCATGGCGGGGTTGGTGATTGGTGCGCTGTTCATCTTGCCGTTTCTGCTGTTCTCTGCCACCAGCGGGCAACTGGCTGACAAGTACGACAAGCGCACGCTCATCCTCTTTGTGAAGCGCCTGGAGATTGTGATCATGGCGCTGGCCGCGTGGGGATTCTTCTCGACCAATGTGCCCATTCTGCTGGGCTGCACGTTCCTGATGGGGGTGCACTCCACACTATTTGGCCCGGTCAAGTTTGCCTATATGCCGCAGGTGCTGTCTGAGCGCGAGCTGACCGGCGGCAACGGCATGGTGGAGATGGGCACCTTTGTAGCCATTCTGCTGGGCAATGTGGCCGGTGGCCTGATCATTGCCGTGCCGGAAATCGGCGCACACCATGTGGGCCTGGCCTGCGTCGGCATGGCCCTTGTGGGGCGCGTGGTGGCGCACTTCATCCCCGCCGCACCCGCAACCGATCCCCAACTGGTCATCAACTGGAACCCGGTGAGCGAGACCATGCGCAACCTGAAGCTGGCCGGCGAGAACGTGGTGGTGTTCCGCTCGCTGCTGGGCATCAGCTGGATGTGGTTCTTTGGCGCCGTGTTCCTGAGCCAGTTCCCGAGCTTGGCCAAGGAGGTGCTGCATGGTGACGAGCATGTGGCCTCGCTGTTGCTGGTGGTGTTTTCCATTGGCATTGGCATCGGCTCGCTGCTGTGCGAGGTGCTGAGCCGCCGCCACGTGGAAATTGGCCTGGTGCCGCTGGGCGCCATTGGCATGAGCGTGTTTTCCATCGACCTGTACGCAGCCACCCACGCCCTGCCCGCTTCGGCTGCCATGGATGTGGCGGGCTTTCTGGCCGTGGGTGCGCATTGGCGCGTGCTGACCGACCTTTTGCTGCTTTCGCTGTTTGCCGGCCTGTACAGCGTGCCCATGTACGCCCTGATCCAGATGCGTAGCCAACCCACACACCGCGCCCGCATCATCGCGGCCAACAACATCCTGAACGCCTTGTTCATGATTGCCAGTTCGGTCATTGCCGGTGCGTTGCTCAAGACCGGGTTCACCATCCCCCAGATCTTCCTGTTCACCGGCCTGGCCAATGCGGTGGTGGCGGCCTACATCTTCCTGCTGGTGCCCGAGTACCTGCTGCGCTTTGTGGCGTGGGTGGCGTCGCGCTGCATTTACCGCTTCAAGGTGCAGGGGGACGAAGCCATTCCCACCGAAGGCGCGGCCGTGTTGGTTTGCAACCACGTGAGCTTTGTCGATGCCGTCTTGCTGATGGCCGCCAGCCCGCGGCCCATCCGCTTCATCATGGACCACCGCATTTTCAAGGTGCCGGTGCTGGGCTGGCTGTTCAAGCTGGCCAAGGCCATCCCCGTAGCACCTCAGAAAGAAGACCCACAGGCTTACCAGGCTGCCTTTGATGCCGCCGCCCAGGTGCTGCGCGAGGGCGACCTGCTGTGCATCTTCCCCGAAGGCGGCATCACCCGCGATGGCAAGCTGCAAGAGTTCAAGGGCGGCATCATGAAGATCCTGGAGCGCGCGCAGGCTGACGGTGTGGTGGTAAACGTGATTCCCATGGCGCTGACCAACCTGTGGGGCTCGTATTTCAGCCGTATCGAACAGGGCGGCGCCATGGTGCGGCCATTTAGGCGCGGCATGTTCAGCCGCGTGGGGTTGAATGTGGGACCGGCGATGGCGCCGCAGGATGTGCAGCCCGAGTTGCTGAGGGGCCGAGTGCAGCAGTTGCTGGGGATTTGATAGAAAACGAGAAGCACATGCATCCAAATAGGATTTTTCGAGTCTTCGCGGGAAACGTACTAATTACGCTTGCGCTTTTTTCCGTCCAGGCGAGAAGTGGGCCTGTATTTGATCGGTATGGGTTGACGCAACCAATGGATCTGACGGAAGACCAGTGGAAGGCCAAGTTGGAAAATGTCGCTGCGGCTGGACGTTCCCGAAGTGGGGCCACCATCCCTTGGGACTTCAAAGCATCGGGGAGCGCATGGTTTAACAGCGACGACTTTGGCCTGTCGGCACGAGATCGCGAAGCCCTTGCCAAGCAGATGGACAACATATTGAACCTGAAAGCCCCTTACAAGGACGCCTACTGCACACTCACTCTGCATGTTAGCGGCGCACGCGATCAAGACGCCAAAGCGCGAGAAATTGTGAAGAACCGAGTTGAGTCGGTTCGACGCTGGTTTATCGAACATGGCTACGATCGAACATTGATTCTTGCCGGAGCTTGGTTCGGAAGTGAACCAAAGGAGGTGCAATGGGAGATCGATGGCGGCCTGCTGCCGAGTAAGCCCTGCAACGTGGAGCGAGCCAAAAGGCGCACAGAACTCGCCACGGAGCGCGGTAGCTGGCGCTTCAATTGAGTGATGGATGCACATGTCAAACCACGAACATCCAAAATCGCCAAGCGCTGCAAGGTGCTACCCTGCGCCTCCTTGAACCCGTACGAAAAGGAGCATCACCATGCAGGCGTATCTGAGTTTCAACGGCAACTGCGCCGAGGCCTTTGCGTTCTAGGCCAAGGCACTCGGCGGTACGATCACGTTTTCACACACCTTTGGCGAGTCGCCCATGGCGGGTGACGTGCCCAAGGAGGCGCACGGCCGCATCATGCACACCTCGCTGCAAGCCGATGGCGCCACGCTGTTCGGTAGCGACCTGATGCCCGGCATGCCCTTTGAGGGGTTCAAGGGCTTTTCACTGTCCGTGCAGCGCCAGGGCGTGGACGCCGGTGCGGCCGTGTTCCAGGCATTGGCGGAAGGTGGTCAGGTGACCATGCCGTTTGCCAAGACCTTCTGGGCCGAAGGCTTTGGCATGCTGGTTGACCGCTTTGGTGTGCCCTGGATGATGAACTGCGAGCACTGATTGCGTAGGCAGTTCAAGCATTGAACTGCAGCGCCGCCAGCCCCGCATACATGCCCCCTTGCGCCACCAACGTGGCGTAATTGCTCAGTCCCACGATGCCGATGCGCACGAATACGCCCCGGGGTTCATCGAGGCTCAACGCGTTAAGGGTATCGTCGGGTAATGCCTTTAGCACGGAAATTCTGACTGGCTCGGGAGTTGCTTCGTTTAGCGCCTCCGCCCAGGTCACGGTGCTTGGGCAGACGGGGCTACACGACGATCTCGACGGACGCCAGCCCCTGTTCGCCCAACGCTTCGTCAATGGCGGTTTTACTGTCTATAAGAACCTTAAGCGTCGCGGCTCGTGTTTGATTGGGTGTCTTTAGGCGGATGATTTGCGGGGGCTACCCCCACACCAGCGAGAGTTCCTGAAAATCCGCGTCCCGGGTGACGATCACGTAGCCATCGTCTTTGGCGCGTTGCCATACGTCGGTGTCAGAAGCAGACTCCAGGCCTATCAAGACAACCTGCGTGCTACCCGGGTAGTCGTGCTGCAAAAACGGAACCAGCCGCCGCGACAGGTTCTCGTCCAAGAGCAGTTTCATTGCACTTTCAGTGAATAGACCTGATGTTCACGATCTGCCGCGTAGGCCAGGACTGCCAGGATGTCTTCCTCGGCCAGTTCCGGGAAATCATCCCGAATCTCGGCATGACTCATCCCGCCGGACAGCATGGACAAAACGTCATACACCGTAATGCGCAAACCGCGAATGCAGGGTCTGCCGCCGCGTTTTCCCGGCTCCAGCGTAATTCGGTTCATGGTTTTCTCCAAATGGGCGCACACAACGGGGCATTGTGCCTCAGCCGCTTGGCTTGCACAGGCTTAGCGAATGCCTTTGTAGCACGTGCACTGACTACGCATTGAACTGCAGCGCCGCCAGCCCCGCGTACATGCCGCCTTGCGCCACCAACGTGGCATGCGTGCCCTGCTCCACGATGCGGCCGTGG
Source organism: Rhodoferax sp. (assembly GCA_046348185.1). Taxonomy (GTDB): domain Bacteria; phylum Pseudomonadota; class Gammaproteobacteria; order Burkholderiales; family Burkholderiaceae_C; genus Allorhodoferax. The sequence goes on from JAXMER010000013.1 coordinate 2,168,599, forward strand.
TCCAGCACCACAATGTGATCGGCCTTTTGCACCGTGGCCAGGCGGTGCGCGATGACCAGGGTGGTGCGCCCCACCATGGCGCTTTCCAGGGCAGCCTGCACCATGCGTTCGCTTTCGGCGTCCAGCGCGCTGGTGGCTTCGTCCAGCAATAGCAACGGCGGGTTCTTGAGCATGGCGCGGGCGATGGCGATGCGCTGGCGTTGCCCGCCCGACAGGCGCACGCCGCGTTCCCCCAGGAAGGTGGCGTAGCCTTCGGGCAAGGCGCTGATGAAGTCATGGGCAAAGGCGCCGCGCGCGGCGGCCATCACTTCGTCGTCGCTCGCATCGGGCTTGCCGTAACGGATGTTGTCCAAGGCGCTGCCCGAAAAGATGACGGCATCCTGCGGCACGATGCCGATGCGCCCCCGCAAGGCTTCCAGGGTCAGGTCTTGTACCGCCACCCCATCGAGCAGAATGCGCCCGGCCTGCGCGTCGTAGTAGCGCAGCAGCAGTTGGAACACCGTGCTCTTGCCCGCACCGCTGGGCCCGACGATGGCCACGGTTTGGCCAGGATGCACATCCAAGCTGAAATCTCGCAGCGCCGCCTGCTGGGGGCGGGAGGGGTAGTTGAATTGAATTGCTTCGAATTTGATAGCGCTACCGCCAGCAATTACGGGGGCTAACACCGGATTTTGTGGTGAAGCAATGGGTGAGCGCGTGGTCAGCAGCTCCATCAACCGCTCGGTGGCGCCGGCCGCGCGCAGCAAATCGCCGTACACCTCGCCCAGCACGGCAAAGGCGCTGGCCAGGATGATGACGTACACCACAGTCTGCCCCAGGTGGCCCGCACTCATGCGCCCGGCCATCACCGCCTGCGTGCCCTGGTACAGGCCCCACAGCAGGGCGGCCGAGGTGGCGATGATGATGAAGGCCACCAGCACCGAGCGCGCCCGGCTGCGGCGCACGGCGGTGTCGAAGGCGTGCTCGGTAGAGGTCTGAAAGCGCGTGGTCTCGCGCCTTTCGGCGGTGTAGCTCTGCACCACGGGAATGGCGTTGAGCACCTCGGCGGCAATGGCGCTGGCGTCGGCCACGCGGTCCTGGCTGGCGCGTGAGAGCTTGCGCACGCGCCGCCCAAACCACAGGCTGGGTGCCACCACCAGGGCCAGCACCGCCAGCACCTGCAGCATCACCACCGGGTTGGTCCACACCAGCATGGCCAGCGCACCCGCGCCCATGACGGCGTTGCGCAGGCCCATGGACAGCGACGAGCCCACCACCGTCTGCACCAAGGTAGTGTCGGCGGTCAGGCGCGAGAGCACTTCGCCGGTCTGCGTGGTCTCAAAGAACTGCGGGCTCTGGCGCAGCACGTGGCCGTAGACGGCGTTGCGCAGGTCGGAGGTGACACGCTCGCCCAGCCAGCTCACCAAATAGAAGCGGCTCGCCGAAAAGATACCCAGCGCCACCGCCACGCCAAACAGCTCGGCAAAGTGCGCGCGCAGCGCCATCACCTGCTCGCCCTTGTCGCTGGAGACCAGGCCACCGTCAATCAGGTTGCGCAGGGCCAATGGGAAGGCCAGCGTGGCCAAAGCCGCCAGCACCAGAAACAGCAGCGCCAGCGCAATGCGGCCCCGGTACGGGCGCAGAAAAGGCAACAAACCGCCCAAGGCACTGGGGGACGACGAGACGGGACGGTCGGAGCTGGTGGATGCGGCCATAGGGGGCGATGGTAGGGCCTGCGGCTAGTCCCCTGCCTGTGAGCGGACTTGAAGCAGGCCCAAGATAGGCCAGCACGGTTACCATCGGCCCATGTTCAGTTACCGCCACGCCTTTCACGCCGGCAACCATGCCGACGTCCTCAAACACCTGGTTTTGCAGGCGGTGATGCGCCACATGGTGCAAAAGGACACGCCCTTTACGGTCTTCGACACCCATGCGGGCGCAGGCCTGTACCGCCTGGATGGCGACTACGCCCAGACCAGCGCCGAGGCGGCCGAAGGCTATTTGCGCCTGCTGGACCATCTGCCCGCCGAGCCCGCCCCTTTGCTGCAGGACTACCTGGAGATGGTGGCGGGTTTCAATTCGGGCGGTAGTCGGCGCGTGTACCCGGGCTCACCCTTCATCATCCAGCGCCACTTGCGCGAACGCGACAAGCTCAAACTGTTTGAACTGCACCCCACCGACACCAAGACCCTGGCCGCCAACGTAGCGCAGCTGGAAGCGGGGCGCCAAGTTGCCCAGCACATGGAAGATGGCTTTGAGGGCCTGAAACCGTTTCTGCCCCCACCCACCCGCCGCGCCCTGGTGCTGTGCGACCCCAGCTACGAGATGAAGCACGACTACGGCAAGGTGCAGCACCTGGTGGCCGACAGTTTGCAGCGCTTTGCCACTGGCGTGTACATGGTGTGGCACCCGCTTATGGCCCGCGCCGAAGCGCACGACCTGCCCAAGCGGCTGCGCACGCTGGCGCAGCGCGCGGGCAAGCCCTGGCTGGCCGCGACGCTGACGGTCAAGGGCAGCAAGCTCACGCGCGACGAAGACGGCGAAACCGTGCGCCCCGGCCTGCCTGCCAGCGGGGTGCTTCTGATCAACCCGCCCTACACCCTGAAAGACGGCCTGAAGCTGGCACTGCCCCAATTGGTGGCGGCGCTGGGACAGGACCGCAACGCGGCCTTCACGCTGGAATCAGGCGCCTAATTGCAACGCTAAGGCGTGCCAATAAAGAGGTAGGCGTTGGTCTGGCCGGTGGCCGATCGCCCCAAAGCGACGTAGGCGGGACCAAAGGGTGTTTCCCCGCGCAGATAGATCACCAGGGAATTCAACAGCCCGGTGCGCCCCGGTTCGGAAACCGGTTCGGCCACCTTGCCATATTCCAGCGCCAAGCCCACGCGCAAATCGCCTGTGAGGCCGGTCGGCATGCGTCCCAGAATGCGCTCGGCACGCACATGCGCATAGGCAGTACCGTTGCCCATGAGCTGGTCGCTGGCGTAGCCCGACAGGTTCAGGAATCCGCCCAGGCGCCCCAGGTGCTGCACGGGCGGCACGCCATAGGTGGAGCCCACATAGCTCGCACGCGAACCCAGCACCCACGGCCCCTGCGCCCAAGCCCCATCCAACTGAGCCGACAGCAGGTCGTAGCGGCCTTGCAGATCGGCGTACCAACTGGCCTTGCCCGACCACCCCGTGGTGGCAATGTGCAGCTGGTTTTTCAGGTCCGACTCCCAGCTCAGCAGCGTGCCGGCGGTCTGCAAGCCTTCAGTGGGCAAGAGAGGTAAACCGGTTTCAATGGCCAACGACTGGTGCTCGCTGCGCACACCCAGTCGCAGCTGCCCGGTCAGGCCCAGGTTGCGCCCCAGCGCGGCATCCAGCCGCAACAGGCTGGCGCGGTAATCGGCGATGCGCAAGTCGTTGGCAAACAGCGCCAGGTTTTCGCGGCGCAGGGTTGCGGCGGTGAAGCCGAAGTACTGCTGGGTGGTCTCCAGCGGCTGGTACCACTCGGCGCCCAAGCCGGTGTGGGTGCCCAGTTCGGCGGTGAACAGCAGCTCGCCACCCAGCGCGTTGATCCAAGCCTTTTGGTACGCACCGCGCAGGCTGTAGGTGGAACGCCCGGTGAGCGTGGTGTTCAGATTGAGGCCCAGGCGGGCATAGTTCGGCCCCCAGGGTTTCTCCACCGCGTCGATATGCAGCGTGGTGTGCCCCTGCGTAGCGCTCAGGCGGTAGTCCACCCGTTCGAAATCGCCGTCGCCGTACACACGCAGCAAGTCCCGCTGCAGTTGCGCGGTATCCAGCGGCTGACCCAGCTCCTGGTGGATATGGCGTGACACGGCAGCCGGGTTCACCGCCCGCAGCCCGGCAATCTCCACCGCATCTACCGTGGGCGGCGCAGCCACGCGCATTGCGTGCGCCTGCCGCCAGGATTGGTAGGCCGCGTTGGACACCGACAGGCGTTGCAGCGCCTTGGCCGCTTGCGCCGCCGCAAGACCCCGGTCGGCCGTTTCGCCAGCGCGATCAAACTGCGCAGCCGTAATGCCGGTAAGGTCGGGCTTGATGTAGATGTCGGTCGGGCGCAAGGCGGCCAGCGAGCGGGTCACGTTTTGCTCGGTCAGGATAGAGATGACTTGCGTGGACACCGTCAGCAGGCCGCTGACCTCGCTGGCGGGCAACATGGGCGAGCCGACGTTGACCGCAATTACCACTTCTGCACCACAACGCTCCCGCACCTCCTGGATGGGCAGGTTGTCCACGAGCCCCCCATCGACCAGCTTGCGCCCCTGGTACTCCAGCGGTGTCATCAGTCCCGGAACTGCCATGCTGGCGCGCATGGCCATGCTCAGGCTGCCGTCGCGCAGCACGACGCGTTCGCCGGTGCCAATATCGGTCGCCACAATGGACAACGGCGTGGGCAGGTGCTCCAGCAGGCGTTCACCTGCGTCGGCACCGACCAATTGGTTGAAGAACAGCTTGATCTTCTGGCCCAGCACGACGCCCGGCGGTGTCACCAGCCCTTGCGCCGTCACACCCACTTCGCTGCCCGGCAGGAACCGCTTGTCGAAGCGTTTGTTGCGGTAGGCAATGTCGTTGTAGCCGGGGTTGTCTTGAAACAGATCGTTCCAATCGGCCTGCGCCATTTCGCGTCGCAAGGAAGCCGCGTCGCGCCCGGCCACCCAGGCCCCCGCCACCAGCGCGCCCATGCTGGTACCGGCCACGCAATCGACCGGAATGCGCAGCCGCTCCAACTCCTCCAGCACCCCGATGTGCGCGGCACCACGAGCCCCGCCCCCGCCCAGGACCAGACCGATCTTGGGGCGGTTTTCCGCCGAAGCAACGCCCATAATCGCGCACAGAAATATTGCCAACAATTTTTCAACCTTGCCCGTCAAGACACCTCTCCTAGACGTTCGCTTCCTCTGCCCTTGGCAGTTCCACCGTAATGGCAGTCGAATTAGTGGCATCGGGAATCGACAGCCGGTGCTGCCAAGCTGGACCTTAGTTAGCAGCCGGGCGGAACAGGTGCCCGGAGGACCCGTCTCGCCCACCTTGCCGCTGGTCGCATACCTGCCAAGGAACCGGTCACGCATGTCCATGGACACATCGGTGTCCATCGAGCTCGTCAAGTCCTTGCCGCTGGGGGTGTTGCGGTTGATTTCCGCGATGCGCCACAGAATGTCGCCGACCTTCACCGGCACCGCCCGCCTTTCAACCCGTCCGGCCTCGATCTTCAGCAGTTCGGCCGACAGGTTGATTATGTTGAGCTCGCGCAGCGCGGTATCCTCCACCAGGCGGAACTGCTCCAACTGCCGCCGCACCAAAGAGTCCTCGAACGGCACATGCACTATGCCCGACACGCCCGCTAAAGGGGCCATCATGTCATGGCGGGTAATGCGGGCTACATCCTCCTTAAGCTGTGCCAATTCCACCATGCTGTCTTACACGGCCTGCAGGTTCTTGCAGATTTGCTCATAGCGCATGCAGTGGCGTACGCGCAGCTTCAGGGTTTCCGGGCCCACTGGTTTGGTAATGAAGTCCACCGCACCCAGATCCAGGCCCTCGCACCGTGCATCGGCCGAGGTCATTGCGGTCACGAAAATCACCGGGATGGCTTTGGAATTGGGGGGCTCACGCGTGTGCGGGGCCACCTCAAAACCATCCATGCCCGACATCATGCTGCCCAGCAGCACCAGGTCGGGCGTATTGTCAGAGGTACCCATCTCCAGCGCCTTGGTGCCATTCTGCGCCAGTCGCACAAGATAGACTTCCTTGAGCGAGCCCGAAAGCAGGATCAGGTTGTCCGACGTTTTGTCTACTACCAGAACGGTCGGTCGCTGGAGCTCACGGGGCCTATTCGTCACGGCAGCTGCGGTACCGGACTGTGCAGCGACCACCGGCCTGGCCGCGATCATGATGAAAGTCAGCGCCAACACCTTCGCGTCCGCACGGATGGCCTTGAGAAACTGCAGACCCGACATGACCGTCATGTTCCAGTCGGACAGGACAACAATGACGTTTTGGCTGCGCAAAACCCGCATGGCTACCTTGCCGTCCCTGGCGGTCGCGACCTTTTCGGTGCCCAACTGCCGCAGCTGATTCGCCGTCACCCGACGCTTGGCCTCGAAATCGTTCATCACCAGGAATGCCCGCGACTCGTCGAGCGTAGTAACGTGGGGCTGGTTGTAGATGGCAATCATCAGGTACCACCATGCTGCAAGGCGGCCAGTGCCCCATCAAAATCGAACGCCGCTAGTGCCGCAGCAACACGAGGCAAGGTCACCGCCCACGGCGTCCCCTGTGCCAGTTCAACCAAGGCATCCATCGCCTCCAGCGCCTCGGCGTCGCTGTCTTGCAGCAGGCCCTGAAGGCGCTGCACTGCTGCTAGCACGGCTGCAGGATCTGCGCCCGCGTGCCCACTTGGCTGCCTGGGCGGTGGTGCCCCTTCGCTGATGCCGCGCAGCCCCTCTATCACCGGGGCGAGTTGCGCCAAGGTCAGAGCCAGCAGGCGGTCGATCACTTCCGGTGCGGCACCGCACTGGCAGGCGGCTTCCAGTTCGGCCGCGGCGGCCTGTACCGCCCTGGCCCCGATGTTGCCCGCTGTTCCCTTTAGGGTATGGGCTGCGCGCGTGGGTGCCGTGGCGTCGGCATCCTGGCGGGCCGCCGCAAACAGTCGCGCAAAATCACCCTGGCCGTCGCGGAACTTCACCAGCATCCGCGTATAGAGCCTATCGTCGTTCAGTGCGGCGACCCGCCCGGTCCGCATGTCGATACCGGGCAAGTCCGCCCACCCCGCGTCGCCAGGGGATTGGGCGTTGTTTTGGCCGCCAGGGCTCGTAGATATTGCGTGAAAAGCTCTTACTTTTGTAGCAGACAGCGGCCTTACCCACCGGGCCAAGGTGGCAAACATCAGACCCACGTTGAGCGGCTTGGCTATGTGGTCGTTCATTCCGGCCTCCAGCACCTTCTCCCGGTCGCCCGCCATGGCGTTGGCCGTCATGGCGATGATGGGCAGGGCTTCGAATGCCGGGTTCTGGCGGATGGCACGGGTGGCCGCATAGCCGTCCATCACCGGCATCTGGCAGTCCATCAGCACGCCATCGAAGCGCGTGTCCTGCGCCAGCGTGTCCAGCGCCTCCTGCCCATGCCGCGCCAGCACCACCTCGACCCCGGCGGCCTGCAGCAGCTCCATGGCCAGCTCCTGGTTCATGTCGTTGTCTTCCACCAGCAGGATGCGCGCGCCTCCCAGGCGCGCCATGGCATCACTGGCCTGGTCGGCCTTTTCGGCCAGCGCCATGGGCTGGGCCTGCACGCCAAAGCGGGCGTGGAAATGGAAGGTGGAGCCCTGGTTGGGCACGCTCTCGACCCAGATGCGGCCCTGCATGGCTTCGACCAGGTTCTTCGAGATGGCCAGGCCCAGTCCGGTGCCACCGTACTTGCTGGTGGTGGAGGCGTCGGCCTGGCTGAAGCTCTGGAACAACCGGGCGCACTGCTCGGCCGTCATGCCGATGCCGCTGTCCTGGACCCAGAAGTGCAGTTCAACACCGGCAGCGTCCTGGCCCACGGTTTCAACACCCACCACGATTTCGCCCTTTTCGGTGAACTTAGCGGCGTTGTTGCCCAGGTTGATCAGCACCTGGCCCAGCCGCAGGGGGTCGCCCAGCAAGGCCGTCGGAACATCGGCACCGATGCGAAACAGCAGCTCCAGCCCCTTGTCCTCGGCTTTCAGGCCAACCAGGTTGGCCAGGTTGTCCATCACATCTTCCAGCCGGAAGGCAATGGTCTCCAGGCCCATCTTGCCGGCTTCGATCTTGCTGAAATCCAGGATGTCGTTGATGATGCCCAGCAGGTTCTCCCCCGAGCGGTGCACCTTCTCGATGTAGTTGCGCTGGCGCTTGTCCAGGTTGGTCTGCAGGGCCAGGTGGCTCATCCCGATGATCGCGTTCATGGGTGTGCGGATCTCGTGGCTCATGTTCGCCAGGAACTCGCTCTTGGCCCGTGTCGCCTCCTCGGCCACTTCCTTGGCCGCGCGCACGGCCTCGTCGGCCAACCGGGCCGCCTGCACGCCGGACTGCAAGACCTGCACGGCCCGCGCCATCGTGCCGACTTCGTTGGTGAACTCGGCATGCGGCACGGTAATGTCCAGATCGCCTTGCGCCAGCGACTCCACCGCAACGCGGATGTGCTCGGCGGGACGCCGGATCGACAAGGCGATCAGCCAGGCCAGCCAGGCACCGGCCCCGAAGGTGGCCACCAGAAGCACGGCGGTGACGCGCATGGTGTCCGCTGCCAGACGCCGGGCCGTCTCGGTCTCCTGGCGTGTGCCTTCTTCCTTGATGTGGATGATGGACGCAATGGCGGAGGAGGCAACCGCCTCCGAGTCCCGGAAGGCCTCCGAGCTGACGAACCGCATCGCCTCCTCGGGACGCCCCTGCTGGATCAGGCCGATGGCGGCATCGACATGGTCCTTGTAGCGGCCAAATTCACTGACAAAGCGGTCCAGCGCCACCTTGGCTTCCGAGCGGAACAACCGTGGGCGCAGCCACTCCAGCTCCTGCTGCATCTGCCGCTCGAAGTAGGCCACCTGCTCCAGATTCTGGCTGCGCCGCTCGGTGGAAGAGGCCAGCAGCGCCTGGCCCAGCATGCGCCCGATGGACGCAAAGTGGATCTGCATGTCCTTGGCAACCGCCACGCCCAGCAGCTCGTCCTCGTACACCTGCTGCATCTGGGCGCTCAGCACGAACTGGGCGCGCAGCGCAAAAGCCCCCATCAATGCCGCCAGCACCAGCAGGCTGCCAAAGCCCAGGGCGAGCTTGCTCACCAGGCTGCGCCGCTCCAGCGCTGCCAGCAGCGCCCTCATCCGGTGATGACTTTCAGCGACGCCGCCTTCTGCGCCAGCTCCTCGTCACTGTCGGCATAGCGCTGCGCCACCGCCTGGAACTGGTCGGCCAGCACCAGAAACGCGTCCACGATATCCGGGTCGAAGTGGCTGCCCCGCCCTTCGCGGATGATGGCCAGCGCCTTCTCATGCGGCATGCCCGCCTTGTACACGCGCCGACTGATCAGCGCGTCGTACACATCGGCCACCGCCATCAGGCGCGCCGAGGCGGGAATGGCCTCGCCAGCCAGCCCCTCGGGGTAGCCCGAACCGTCCCACTTCTCCTGGTGGCCGTACGCAATTTCCTTGGCGTACTTCAGGAAATCCACCTCCAGGCCCAACTGGTCCTCGGCGTGCTGGATGGCATCACGGCCCAGCTGGCAATGGGTCTTCATGACCTCGAACTCGTGTGGCTCGAAGCGCCCGGGCTTGAGCAGGATGCGGTCCGGAATGCCCACCTTGCCGATATCGTGCAACGGGGCCGACTTGAACAGCAGCGTGATGGTGCGCTCGTCCAGGAAGCTGCGGAAGCGGTCGTGGTCCTTTAGGTGCCGGGCCAGCAACTGCACATAGTGCTGGGTGCGCCGGATATGGTTGCCCGTGTCGTTGTCCCGCGTTTCGGCCAGGGACGCCATGGCCAGGATGGTCACGTCCTGGATGGCCGCCAGCTCCCGGGTGCGCTTGACGGCCTCGGCCTCTAGATAGTCGTTCTTGTCCTTCAGGAAATCCGCCGCGGCCTTGACCTGCAACTGCGTGGCCACCCGTGCCATCACAATGGGCGGATTGATCGGTTTTGTGATGAAATCCGCAGCGCCCAATTCCAGGCCCTTCTTCTCATCTTCCGTTGCCGTCATGGCAGTCAAGAAGATGATGGGAATGTCGCGTGTCCTGGGATTCTCCTTGACCCACTGACACACTTCATAGCCGTTCAACCCCGGCATCATGATGTCCAGCAGGATCAGATCAGGCAGTTCATCGGCGGCCAGGATCTTGAGGGCACTTTCGCCGCTATTGGCCAGCTTGATGCGGTAGATGCCCTTGAGCAGACCCGACATCAAAGTTAGGTTATCCGGCGTATCGTCCACCACCAGGATGGTAGGTTTGCGGGTGAAATCCAGCGAATGGTTCATGGTGCACTCCCTTTAGTTGATGAGTCTACTTCGTTGCCCAGCAGCAAGGCATACTCCCACTGCCGCAGGGAAAATGGATGCGCCATCATCAACAGCGCCGTCAGCGCAATGCTAACTAGCACCACCATGTGGGCCGCTTCGCGAATCAATTTACCACCTGTCACGCCATGCTGCAGCTGCACACCTGCCAGCATGGCAGCGGGCAAACAGCATGCGCCCCAGGTAAAACGAGCGCGATAAGTCCCGCAGTCCCGCTGATCAGCTTTAGCGACTGGACGTTAAAGCGCATCGACAACCCCAGATAGATGAAGAAATAGGCTTTGAGCAAGAAAACCGCTTCGCCGCAAGAGGCCAGGTCAACCGCAGTCAGGGCGTCCAGGTTTGGGTTGATCGCCTTGAGCGCTTCTAGCCCATGAATTCGAAGTTGGTAAGCGTGATGCCCAGTGCCGGGCTGGGCAAGACCATTGCCGACGAAGGCCAGGTATGTTCGCTATGGTTTTTATAGCTGTTTACGCAATCGTTACGGGGGCTAGAGTCCATTTTTACCGATAGATTCGTGCTGAACGGTGCGAACAGCCCCAGCCCGAACGGGCTGGGGCATGGCCATGTTACGGATGGTACAGCGAATCCTGCGGAGGCAGCGCGTTGGCATTGCAATCGTCGCCATAGCAGGCCAGGTGGCACACCAGATCGTCGCGGAAGGTGCTGGAGTCGTAATGGAAGCAAGCGACCTTGTCGGAGCTTTGCATGAACCAGAGTTCCTTGGCATCAGCCTCGTTGACACAGCGCTTGTACAGCTTGGGCGTCTCACCCGCCGCCTGGAAGATGTCGTTCATGCAGTAAGGCGTGGCGTCGGAACAGGTTTCCTTGTGGCGGGTGATGATGTCGATGCGGCTGCATTCCTTCCTGGGGTCGGCGTTGTAGTCACCACAGGTGTAGCAGGATGAGCCCTTCTTGACACTACGCACGGTGATGGTCTTTTCAGCCTTGGCCAGGCGCACCAGCGCATCGCCATTGGGCCAGGTGCCCTTTTCAACCACGGTGACCTTCACGGTCATGGTCTTGGTGGCGGTACCCGCGTTCAAACCACCACCGCCCGAGGCCGTGGCGGGCTTTTCCACAAACGGCAGCGCGTTCAGCGTGACGGCCGAGCCGTCCCCGCTGGCCGTCAGCAGGCGCTCGGTCGTTCCCGGGCAGATGGTGCCGGGGCTGACGGGTGTGCCGGTGTCGGGGTTGATGGGGTGGCGGTCGGGCAGGGCTTCCTGGCAGGTCAGCGTCCAGTTGATGAACTCGATGGTGTTGGATGCCACGGCCTTGTTGGCATAGGCGCCCTGGATGGTCAGGCCCCGGGCCGTGGCGGCCGGATCGGCAGCGCTGATGCTGGCGGTGAGGGCAGCCGGTGGCGATGGCAGGGTCACGGTCGGGCCGACGGGCGCTGGCTCGGGCGTGGGGGCACCGGGTGCGGACGCTACGCCGGTGGTGGCCGCTGGTGCCTTTACGGTCACCTGGGTGGTGTCGGTCTGGCGGGTGCCTGCGGCATCGGTGGTGGTGTAGGTGGCGGTGTAGGTCACCGTGGTGCCGGCAGCTGGCGTAGGCGGCGTGAACACCCAGTTGCTGCAACCGCTGCCCGGGCAGCCGGGGCCGCTACCCTGGGTCATGCCACCCACGGTGGCACCGTTGGAATCCTTCACCGAATCCAGGCTGTAGGTGTAGGGCGGTGTACCACCAAAGGGCGCGGGCAAGTGCAGGGTGACGGTCTGGCCCGAGCCAACAGTCACGGTTTGTGCCGTGCTGCCTGGGTTGGTACCGCCCACGTTGTACAGGGTGTGGGCAATGTTCAGGGCCTGGGTGGCGCTGGGGTTGCCGGCGTCGGTGACCTTGACGGTAAAGCCCAGCGCCACCTTGGCCGCGGTAACGGCCGGGGCGGTGAAGCGCGGGTTCTTGGTGGTGGCGTCGCGCAGGGTGATGCTGTCTGCACCCACGCCGCGCGGCTGTGCCGCAGCGAATGTCCAGGCGTATTGGTACACACCGGTGCCACCCGACACGCAGATGCCCAAAATCACGTCATCAGGCTGGCCGCCCTGGGCCTGCTGCTGGCCACAGTTGGTGGCGTGCAGGGGCTCGGGCACGCTGGGTGCAGGTGGCGGGGTGACTAGAGCCGGGGCCTGGGCTGCGGGGATGGGGAACGGCTCGGTCACCTGCACGTCCTGGATTTCCTTGGCAGCCACACCCACGCTGGTGATGCCGCTCACTTCGAAACGCAGGGTGGCGGTGTCCACCGGCAGGCGCGGCGCGGTGCAGGTGATGGTGCTGCCCGAGCCATCGGCATTGGCCGTTGCCTTGAGGTTGGCGCATGTGTAGCCCGATACCTGGGCCACCTGCACGTTCTTGAGAGTGGTGCCGAAGGTGACCACCTTGTTGGGTGTGATCTGGTTGGGGCTGGGGATGTTGGACAGGCGCAAGGGGGTATTGACCTTGACGGACGGCGTGGCACCGGGTGCGGGCGGCGTGGCCGTGGGTGTGGGAATAACGCGTACCACGGCCTGCCCGGTGCGGGTGGTGGTACCGTCGGATACGGTTACTTCAAACACCACCTCTTGCGCAGCAGTAACCGTAGGCGCGGTGAACTTGACCAGACTGGTGCTGGCACCTTGCAGCGTGCTGGAGACGCTGATGCCGCCCTTTTGCGTCCACTGCCAGCGGTAGGGGCTGGCGGTGCTGCCGTGGGCGGCCGTCATGGTCAGCGCCACGGGCGAGCCGCCAACCACCTGGGCCGGGGGCGGTGCCACCAGGGTGAGCGGCTGCGGGGCAATGCTGGGGGCAATGACGCCGGTGGGCGAAGGCGTGCCCGATTGCGCGGTTTGCAGCGGCTGGCCGGTGGCCGCCGTGGCAGCCGCGCGGCCGCCGATGGCATAGGTTTGTGTGGTGGTCTTGCCGGTGGTGGCATCGGTGTAGGTCACGGCAAACTGCAGCTGGTTGGTGTCGATGCCCGCCGGTGCCACAAAGGTGGGGGTGGCGGTGGTGGCACCGGTCAAAGTCACGCGCAGCGCCGTGGGAATCTGGCCGGTGGAAGGCGCAACCGGGCCGGTCTGCACCCAGCTGTACTGGCTGCCGCCTGCGCCCTGCACATGCAGGCTCACGGTCTGGCCGGGCTGCACCACACGGGTGTCCTGCGTGGCGACCAGCACATTGCCAACGGGCTCGGCGGTGATGGATGTCTTGCCCTTCACCAAAAACGCACCGTTGCTGTTGGCTACCAGTTCAAACGCCATCAGCTGGTTGGCAGTGACCTTGGGGGCCACAAAGCACAGGTCGGTTTCGGTCTTGGTCTTGCCCGGACACACGGAAACACCATCGGGCAGGCGCCATTCGTAGGTGACGGTGCCCGGCACGTTGCGGGCGTATCCATGCAGGATGGTTTGTTGCTCTGAGTAGGTGCGCGCAGGGGATTCGAAGTACACCACGGGTTGGGCAGCAGGGTTGACGTTGCCGTGCTTGGAATCGTCGTTCAGGTAACCGCATTTCTTGCCCGAACCATCGGTACAGGCCTGCACGCGGTAGCAGTGCCCGGAGGTGGAGGCAGGCACATCGACGTGGGTGGTGGTGGAAACCGTGGCAATGGTCTTGCAGCTGGTAGCCTCGGCGCTTTGGCACAGGTCGGTGATGGGGCTGCTGGAGGGGATGTCGCAACGGGCCACGTTGTAGGCGGCAGCGCCGAACGAGGCTGTCCAGCTCAGCGCCACCCCGGTCTGGGTGGACACGGCCTGCAGGCCCTGTGGCGCGACAATGTCGGCCTGGGTGACAGCGACGTCTGTACTGGAGCCGCCGCCGATGCAGCCGGCCAACAACAATGCGAACAGGCCTGCCGCCAAGGGGCTACGGGAGTTGATAGGTTTCATACGCGCCAAGTGGTCAAAATAGATAGGGTTTCAGCGGGAAAATGTACCGATCAACGCCATTCGAAGATATCCAAAAATGGAACTGCGCAGGGAAAAGCCGTGAAATATGTCGCCGTGCCGGACGCGTGGGAGCGATTCGAATCCAGTGACCTCGATGAGGTGCATGCGGTGTACCGCACCTATGGACACCACCGGCGCGAGTGCCTGGGCAAGACACCCTTCCACGTCTGCCTGCGGTGGATGAACTTTTCCCGTGCAGCCATTGGCGTGGTTGTCAGCCAGTCGCGCCAGCGGGTGGATGCTGCTGCCGGGGGCTATCTGCTGCATATTCCCGCGGGTTGTGTGGCAACCTACCGTGTGGGCAGCCAGTATGTCGAAGCTACGCCCGATCGACCGGTATTGATTGCACCCCACACCGAGTACACGGTGTTCAACGGCAACGACGTACAGGTGATGGCTTTTTTTCTGCCCGGCGACCGGTCTATTCCGGGCTTCGATCTGGTGCTGGATTCCATCCCTGAGCAACAGATCCGGCAGGTGTTGTGCACTCCCGAATCCCTGATCCAGTTGCAAGGCTTGCTGTCACGTGCTTTCTTGCTGCAAGCATTGGCGCAGCCCCAAACCCTGTCCGTGCAACTGGAGATCGACATTTGGGAGTGGCTGGCGGACCGGTTTGAATCACCCGCGAGCACGCGCACCCAGTGGTCCGCGCGGAACCGCCTGAACAGGGTGGAGAACTGGATCGAGAGCCACCTGGACGAGCCCCTTTCGCTGCAGCACTTGGCGTCCATGGCCGGTGTCACGCCGCGGGGGTTGCACCAGGCTTTTCTCAAGCGGCACGGTCTTTCGCCCATGCGCTGGCTGGCTGAACAAAGGATGGCCGCTGCCCGCACACGCCTGCTTGAACCCACCGGGCACGAGCGCGTGATTGACATCGCGCACGACTGCGGCTTTGTGCACCTGGCCCGGTTTGCCAGCTACTACCGGGCACGGTACGGCGAGTTGCCTTCGATCACGCTTCAGGGTTGAGCCTCAGGCGCTCGCACAGCGCCACTGGCCACTTTCAAGCTGCCTGTGCCAGCAGGTGCATATCAATGTGCATCGCAGAGTAGGGGCATACCACACCACCTGACGACGTACGTTCCAGCATGCCAAGGTCGGCAAGGATTCCGATGTCTTCATGCACGCGCTTGACATCACGCCCAACAAGTCTGGCCAACTCGCGCACAGACATCTCTCCCTTGCCCTGGGCAGCATGCACCATCGCCCAGCGCTTCGCCGACAACTGCCCAAAGAACTGGCCCGGCGTTTCGAAGTTCAGAACCTCGCCTTGGTAAGTTTTGGCCTTTGCGTAGGAGACCATCGCGCGCAACGCGCCTTTCCAGTCTGACTGCAAAGTAATGGTGAGTGTTCGGTTCATGGCTTCCTCCTGGCATCTACCGCTGCGATGAAATCCTCTATCAGTTGCTCAACACTTCGGAACACATACGGCACTTCTACACCGTCCAGGTGACAGTGATCCCCCTTGCCGCGTTCGTTGTCGAAGCCAACTACCCGAACGCCATCTACGACAAAGACCGCCCGGTACTTGTACCCATGGTCCGTCGGTGGCACAGGCTCTGGAACCCGCCAGACAACAACCTCCATGATTGAGCCATCAGCGCCAACATCCTTGAGCCGGGTGATGAGTTGCGCATCCATGTAGGCGATTTTGCCAACGCAAGCAATATGTTGTCAATAGCGCCAACACTTGTCGCCCAATAGGAACTGGGATTGCTACAAAATTTATAGCTTCTCAGGCAATATCCACGGGGGCCAGTGGCCAAAAACGCTATAGACCCAAGCGATCGCACAGCGCCAGCGTGGTGGCGCTCTGGTTCATGGTGTAGAAGTGGATGGACGGTGCACCACCGGCCACCAGCTGCTCGCACAGATCGGTCACCACATCCAGGCCAAAGGCCTTGATGGAGGCCGTGTCGTCACCAAAGCTTTGCAGGCGCAGCCGAATCCAGCGCGGAATCTCGGCACCGCAGGCGTCTGAAAAGCGCATCAGCTGCGTGGAGCTGGAGATGGGCATGATGCCCGGCACCACAGGCACGCTAAGGCCCAGTGCGTCCACCTCTTCGACAAAGCGGAAGTAGGCGTCGGCGTTGTAGAAGTACTGGGTGATGGCCGAATTGGCGCCGGCCCGCACCTTGGCCGCGAAGGCCTGCAGATCCGACTGCGGCGACTTGGCCTGTGGGTGCATTTCGGGGTAGGCGGCCACTTCGATGTGGAAGTGGTCTCCCGTCTCGGCACGGATGAAGGCCACCAGGTCGCTGGCGTACTGGAAGGCGCCGCCCAGACCGTAGCCGCTGGGCAGGTCGCCACGCAGGGCCACCAGGCGCTTCACGCCCATGGCCTGCAGCGTGGTCAGGTTCTGGCGCACGATGTCCTGGGTGGCACCGATGCACGAGAAGTGGCAGGCGGCGTCCACGCCCTCGGCCAGGATTTCGCGCACGGTGTTGAAAGTGCCGTCCTGGGTGGAGCCCCCCGCGCCGAAGGTGACCGAGCAGAACTCGGGTTTCAGGGCATAGAGCTTTTCGCGCACGGCGCGCAGCTTGTCGGCGCCTTCGGGCGTCTTGGGGGGGAAGAATTCGAGACTGATGGGCAAACGGGTTTCGGAATGGCGGTCAGGGGCCATGGTTGCCTCACTTCAAAGATGCATGCAAGAAAAATTCGCGGTTGCCGTCGCCACCGGCGATGGGCGAGTCGTACCAACCCCGAACCTGCAGGCCCAATGCCGCGCAGGCTTCGAGCAGACGGTTTTCCACCTGGGCATAGAGTGCCGGATCGCGCACGATGCCGCCCTTGCCAATGTCGGAGGGTTGCAACTCGAACTGGGGTTTGACCAGCATCAGCAGCGTGCCACCGGGCTGCAGCAAAGGCACCAGCGCAGGTAGCACCAGGGTCAGCGAGATGAAGGACAAGTCGCCGGTAATGACCGGGAACTGAGTCGAAACGGCCAGGTCGGCAAACTCGGCCTTGCGCCGGCGCTGCACCGGCAGCGTACCGGCCGCCTTGGCCTTGTTGCGGGCAGAACGCTCGGCCTTGAAGGCTTCGATTTCATGCTCCTTGGCGTCGTCGCTGTCGTCATACTCGTCGGACACTTCACCGCCATTGCGCATCCAGGCGTAGGGCGCCTTGGGCTGGGTTTCGTTGTCTTCCTCGTCTTCGACGTCTTCGCTCCAGGCGTCGTCCCAGGCCGCAACCAGGGCGTCTGCCGTGAGGGCGCGGGCGTTGAGCCCTTCCAGGCACACCACGCGCGCATCGGCGCGCAGCTTGGTGTGCAACTGGTCGTGGCCCACGTCCACCCCCACCACACGGGCCGCGCCGTGCTCCAGCAGGCAGTGCGTAAAGCCGCCCGTGGACTGGCCCACATCCAGGCACTGCAGGCCCTGCACGGTTAGCCCGGCCAGCTTCAAAGCGCCTTCGAGCTTGAGGCCGCCGCGCGAAACGAAGCGTGCCTCGGCCGCATCCAGCAGGCGCACCTCCGCGCCCACCGGAATGTCGTCACCGTTCTTGGCCACCTTGTGCCAGGGCGAGGCTTCACTCAGGCGCCACTCCACACCCGACGCAATCAGGCGCTGGGCTTGGGCGCGCGAGGCGGCATGGCCGCCATCCACCAGGAACTGGTCGGCGCGCATCAGTAGCGGTACGTATCGGCCTTGTAGGGGCCTGTCTTGGGCACGCCGATGTAGGCGGCCTGTTCGTCGGTCAGCTCGGTCAGCTGGGCGTTGAGCTTGGCGAGCTGCAAGCGCGCCACCTTCTCGTCGAGGTGCTTGGGCAGCACGTACACCTTGCCGATGTCGTAAGCGTCCTTGTGCGCAAACAGCTCGATCTGGGCGATGGTCTGGTTGGCAAAGGAGCTGGACATCACATAGCTGGGGTGGCCGGTGCCGCAGCCCAGGTTTACCAGACGGCCCTTGGCCAACAGGATGATGCGCTTGCCGTCCGGGAAGATCACATGGTCCACCTGGGGCTTGATCTCTTCCCACTCGTACTTTTCGAGCGAGGCGACGTCGATCTCGTTGTCGAAGTGGCCGATGTTGCAGACGATGGCCTGGTCCTTCATGGCGGCCATGTGCTCGTGGCGGATCACGTTCTTGTTGCCGGTGGTGGTGACGAAGATGTCCGCTTGCGTGGCGGCGTACTCCATGGTCACGACGCGGTAGCCTTCCATGGCGGCCTGCAGGGCGCAGATGGGGTCGATTTCAGTCACCCACACTTGGGCCGAAAGGGCTCGCAGGGCCTGGGCGCTGCCCTTGCCCACGTCACCGTAGCCAGCCACCACGGCAATCTTGCCGGCCACCATCACGTCGGTGGCGCGCTTGATGCCGTCCACCAGCGATTCGCGGCAACCGTACAGGTTGTCAAACTTGCTCTTGGTTACCGAGTCGTTGACGTTGATGGCGCGGAACAGCAGCGTGCCCTTGGCCGACATTTCCTTCAGGCGGTGCACGCCGGTGGTGGTTTCTTCGGTCACACCGATGATCTCGGCACTCTTGCGGCTGTACCAGGTTGGGTCTTCGGAGAGCTTCTTGCGGATGGATGCAAACAGGATGCGCTCTTCCTCGCTGCCACCGTTGCCGGCCACCAGCGATGCGTCCTTCTCGGCCTTCTGACCCAGGTGCATCAGCAGCGTAGCGTCACCACCGTCGTCCAGGATCATGTTGGGGCCTTCGCCCGCAGAGCCCTTGGGGCCAAAGTCGAAGATGCGGTGGGTGTAGTCCCAGTAGTCTTCCAGGCTCTCGCCCTTGATGGCGAATACCGGGGTGCCGCCCTGGGCAATGGCCGCAGCGGCGTGATCCTGGGTGGAGAAGATGTTGCACGAGGCCCAGCGCACGTCGGCACCCAGGGCTTTGAGCGTCTCGATCAGCACGGCCGTCTGGATGGTCATGTGCAGCGAGCCGGTGATGCGCGCGCCCTTCAGCGGCTGCGTCTTCACAAACTCTTCGCGGATGGCCATCAGGCCGGGCATCTCGGTTTCGGCAATACGGATTTCCTTGCGCCCCCAGGCGGCAAGGGTGATGTCAGCGATGGCGCTGTCGTTGGCAACGGGATTGGTGATGGGTGCGTTCATGGCGGGCTCCTGGCACAAAAGTGAAAGGGACCACGAGCACGGAGGGGGATGTTTGTGACTCACCCCGCCGGATTCGTGGGTGAGCGTCGTTGCAAAACTTGCCGAGCCTCACGCTGGTTGGGCCGCACGGCCCCAGCGCTGCAACGCTCCTCGGATGCGCCGATTATACAAACCGATAATCCCCAACCATGCCGCACCCACCCGTCTCAGCAGCGAAACCCACCAGCGCCGATGACTGGACCGCGCTGGGCATGGCTGCCAGCGGGCGCGGCGACCGGGAGCACGCCATCACCTGCTTTGAACAGGCTCTGCAGTTGGCGACAGACAGCCCCACTGCCCAATGCAACCTGGGCCTGGCACTGCACCAGGCACGTCAGTTCGAGCGTGCACACCGGGTACTCACGCAGGTTGTCAGCCACACGCCGCAGCATGCACAGGGCTGGTTTCTGCTGGGCAACGTCTGCATGAGTCAACAAACCTGGGCCGAGGCACGCGACGCCTACACGCAGGCCCTGCACCTCTGTGGCCCGGACGCTGCCTTGCTGCGCAACCGCTCGGTGGCGCACCTGCAGTGTCATGACCTGGACGCGGCGCGCGCGGACTGCCACGCATCCTTGCAACAGTCCCCGCACCTGGCGCCCACGTGGCAAAACCTGGGCTTGATTGAACGCGAGCGCGGTGCGCTGGCCGAATCGCTGGCCGCCTACGACCGCGCGTTGGCCTTGGACCCCGATAGCGCCGACGCCCACGCAGACCGTGCCTGGACCTACCTGCTGCAAGGAGACTACGCCCTGGGCTGGCAGGAGTATGTATGGCGCTGGAAAAAGCCCATGTTTGCCTTGCCGCCTGCCCTGTTGGAATTGCCCGTCTGGCAGGGACAGCCGTTGGCAGGGCGCAGCATCCTGATCCATTGCGAGCAGGGCTTGGGCGACACGCTGCAGTTCTGCCGGTTTGCCCACGGCGTTGCAGCACGGGGAGCCCGCGTGGCGCTGGCGGTGCAACCCCCTCTGGCCGGCCTGCTGAGCGCGAATTTTTCAGAGCCGATAGCGGTCTTTGCCACGGACACTCCCCTACCCCGGTGCGACTTCCGGTGCGGGTTGCTCGACCTGCCCCGGTTGCTGGCGGCCACCTCCGAGCCCTTTGTGGGGGCGCAGGGTTACCTGCGTGCCAACCCGGCCACGCGGCCGTCCTGGGCGCCGTCCGGTAGTGCGCCTGTGGCGCTGCGTGTCGGCCTGGTGTGGCGCGGCTCGCACCGGCACCCCAATGACCATCGGCGCAGCACGGCGTTGGCGGACTGGCTCGCCTGCCTCCCCGTGGGGCCGCACTATGGGGTCTTGCAGGCCGACTTGACCGATGGGGAGCGCGCGGCGCTAAGCGCACGCGCAGACATGCATCTGCCCGAACTACAGATTTCAGACTGGAATGCCACGGCGGCCCTGGTGTCGGCCTTGGATGTAGTGGTTACGGTTGACACCAGCATGGCGCATCTGGCTGGGGCACTAGGCACGCCGACCTGGGTGCTGCTGCCCTACGCCCCCGACTGGCGCTGGCAGTTGCAGCGTGCCGACAGCCCGTGGTACAGCGGTGTGCGACTTTTCCGCCAATCAGCGCCCGGCCAATGGGCGCAGCCTTTGCAGGCCATGGCGAACGCGTTGGCCGCATGGCAAGCTTCGACGGAGAAGGCTCGTGCAACCCAGCGTTGAGGCATCCGATCTGGTGTGCCCGGTGTGCCAGCATCCGGCCGAACTGCTGGACGTGCTGGACTTCAACACCTCATGCGAGCAGGCGCGGGGCAGGCATTTTGCCTTGAGCGGCATCCCCATTTACTACGTGCTGTGCCCGCAATGCGGCTTTGCCTGTGCACCGCAGATGCGGCGTTGGACGCCCGCGCAATGGAAAGAGCGCGTCTACAACGCTGACTACGCGCGTGTGGACCCGGACCATCGCCAGAGCCGCCCCCTGGCCAATGCCACCCTGCTCCTGCAGAGCGTGGGGCCGCACGCGACGGCACTTCGGCACCTGGACTATGGTGGCGCAGAGGGTGTTTTGGCAGCAGCTTTGGCACAGTCCGGCTGGAATAGCGTGAACTGGGACCCGATGCACGTCGGCGCCCAGGATCTGCGCACACTGGGTCGCTTTGACCTGATTACCGCCTTTGAGGTGGCCGAACACGCCAGCGACCCCCAGGCCCTGATGGCCCAATGGCGCGCGTTACTGCAGCCGGGTGGCGTGGTGTTGCTGTCCACCCTGCTGTCGGACGGTCATATTGCCCTGAACCAGCGTTTGACCTGGTGGTACGCCGCGCCGCGCAACGGACACGTGTGCCTATACAGCGCTGCCAGTCTGAACCGTTTGGCGCAGCAGCACGGCTGGCGGTGCACATCGCTTTCGGCCTCACTGCATATGCTGCACACCGACGTGCCCCCTTGGGCCGCGCGCTGGCAGACTGTGTAACCATCGACTAGACCCCGCTCGCCCATGACGCTTCCCCTGCACGACTTCCTCGATCACGCGGGCCTCAATCGCCTGCATGTTTTCAACGTGGCTGCGCTCCCGCAGGACGTGCTGGAACCCTTGTCGCCCAGCACGGAGGAAACGCAGCTGATCCTGTTTGGCCATGCGGGTCGGCGCCTGTGGGAACGGGTTCAGGCCCAGCGCGGCGATGAGGCCCACCCCATTGACGACTACAGCGTGCGAACCGTCCTGCGATGGCTTGCGCAAGCCGTTCCTGATGCCCGATCCCGCTTTGTCTACCCCGTGGGGATGCCCCCCGGAAAACATGTGGGCTTGCAACGCCTGGGGCAACTGGCAGGCTGGCACCACGCATCGCCCTTCATGGTGGGCGTGGATGCCCAATGGGGCAGCTGGTTCGCCTACCGGGCCGCCATCCTGACCGATACCCACTTGCCCGTTTCCGAAACAATGGACTCGGGCGACCCTTGTGCAAACTGTACGGACAAACCGTGCATCCAAGGCTGCCTGGGCCAGGCATTGACCCAGGGCACGATGGATTTCCAGGCCTGCCTGAGCCAACGGCTGCAACCGGACTCTGCCTGCGCCCTGGCGTGCAACGCGCGCCTGTCGTGTCCGGTGGGTATCGAACATCGATACGAGACCAGCCAGATCGAGCACGCGGCCCGCCTGTCCCTGGCGGCCATTCGCCGCTATGCGCAAACACCGCGCTAGGAACGACCACAAGCCTGCGCCACCCACTGCGCATAGGCTGCATCGGCATGGCTGATAGGAAACACCAGCACCTCGGGCACCTCGTAAGGATGCAGCTCGCGAATCGCGCTTGTCAGGTCTTCCTGCACGCTGGCCAATGACTTGCAGACCAAGCGCACTTCGTTCTCCTGCTGCATGGCGCCTTGCCAGATGTACAGGCTTTCGATGGGCTCGAGCTGCACGCAGGCCGCAAGGCGGCGCTCGATCAGGATGCGGGCCAGGGCGCGCGCCTGGTCGGCACCGGGCAGGGTGGTGTGTACGGTGATCAGTTCCATGGGTGCAGTGTGCCGCATACGCGTCGCGCCGTGATACCTACGCGGAGGATTTCTTTTTGGCAATCTTTGCCAAGCCGACTAAAATCCGTGCATGAGTACCGTGACCATGAACATCTCGCTGACCGACGACCTCAAGGCCTTTGTGGAGGCCCGCATTCAGGCACGGGGTTACAGCTCTGCCAGCGAATACATGCGCGACCTGGTGCGCCGTGATGAAGAGCGCGCCAGCGAGGAGCGGTTCAAGGCATTGCTTGAAGACGGAATGCAGTCGGGTTCGGCCGGGGATTGGGACGATTTGCGTAAGGATTTTCTCGCTGAATCTGGCGTTCCCGTCTCCCGCAAACGCTCTGCATGAAACGCCTTCTCGTACAACGTCACGCCCTGCGTGATCTGGCCGAAGCGCGTGCCTATTACCGCAAGGAAGCGCCGCACGTGGTGGGCGATTTCGCATTGGCCGTTGATGCCGAACTACTGCATTTGCGGCGCAACCCGTCCACCGGGTCACCGCGCTACGGACTGCAGATCGGATTCGCAGGCTTGCGCAGCTGGACCGTCAAGAAGTTTCCCTACGTCATTTTCTACGTTCAACAAGCCAACTGTGTTGTAGTCATCCGTGTGCTGCACCAGGCGGCGGACATCCCTGCCCATTTGGGCACCTAATTTTTCGGAACATCCCGTGTCCTTCCTCGACGAAACCCGCCGCCGCCGCACCTTTGCCATCATTTCCCACCCGGACGCTGGTAAGACCACGCTGACCGAAAAGCTGCTGCTGTTCTCCGGCGCGATCCAGATCGCGGGCTCGGTGAAGGCACGCAAGGCCAGCCGCCACGCCACCTCCGACTGGATGGAGATCGAGAAGCAGCGCGGCATCTCGGTGGCCTCCAGCGTGATGCAGATGAGCTACCGCGAGCACGTCATCAACCTGCTCGACACCCCCGGCCACAAGGACTTCTCGGAAGACACCTACCGCGTGCTGACCGCCGTGGACTCTGCCCTGATGGTGATCGACGCGGCCAACGGTGTGGAAAGCCAGACCCGCCGCCTGATCGAGGTCTGCCGCCAGCGCGACACACCCATCATCACCTTCGTGAACAAGATGGACCGCGAAGTGCGCGACCCGCTGGACATCCTGGACGAAATCGAGCGCGAATTGGGCATGCCCTGCGTGCCCATGACCTGGCCCGTGGGTCAGGGCAAGAGCTTTGGCGGCATCATCAATCTGCACACGCAGACCATGTCGGTCTTCGAAGCCGGTAGCGAACGCCGTCCGCAGGAGTTTGAGCACATTCGCTTAGCCGACAGTGACGTGCTCAAGGCCCGCTTCAGCATGGACTTTGAGGCCGCCATCGATGGCATGGAGCTCGCCACCGGCGCCTCGCCCGCCTTTGATCGCGAGGCCTTCCTGGCTGGCAAGCAGACCCCGGTGTACTTCGGCTCCGGCGTGAACAACTTCGGGGTGATGGAAGTGCTGGACGCCCTGGTGGACCTGGCCCCCAGCCCCAAGAGCCGCACCAGCACGGCGGTGGTGAACCGCCAGCCCGTGGTGACCGAGGTTCAGCCCGATGACGACGCGTTCTCCGGCGTGGTGTTCAAGGTGCAGGCCAACATGGATGCCAACCACCGCGACCGCATTGCCTTCGTGCGGGTGGCCTCGGGCAAGTACACCCCCGGCATGAAGCTGAAAGTCATGCGCACCGCCAAAGAGCTGCGCCCCACCAGCGTGGTCACCTTCATGAGCCAGCGCCGCGAAGCCGTGGATGAGGCCTATGCAGGCGACATCATTGGCTTCACCACCCACGGTGGCGTGCAGCTGGGCGACACCATCACCGACGGCACGGTCAACCGCCTCTACACTGGCCTGCCCTTCTTCGCCCCGGAAATGTTTATGACCGTGGTACTGAAGAACCCGCTGCGCACCAAACAGCTGCAGCAGGGCCTGGCCCAGCTGGGCGAGGAAGGCGCCATCCAGGTCTTCAAGCCCGAAATGGGCGGCAACATGCTCCTGGGCGCCGTGGGCCAGCTGCAGTTTGAAGTGGTGCAGCACCGCTTGAAGACCGAGTACGACGCCGACATCCGGCTGGAAGGCTGCCAGTACACCGGCGCGCGCTGGATCACCGCCGACAAGCCCGAGGACCTGAAAGCCTTTTGCGACGCTTACCCCCAGCGCTTGGCACGTGATGCGGCCGACACCCTGGCCTACCTGTGCACCAGCCCCTACGACGTGCGCTTGGCGCAGGAACGTTTTCCCAAGATCCATTTCCAACCGCTGCGTGAGCACGCCGGGCTGGCCCTGCAGAACGCCTGATGCTTCCTTTAAGCGAGTGGGGCGCCACGGAGCGCCGTGGCATCCGGGGCGTATTCACCGACATTGACGACACGCTCACCACCCACGGCGCCATCACGCCCGATGCACTGCAGGCGCTGGCCGACCTGCGCGCAGCGGGGTTGACCGTCATCCCCATTACCGGGCGGCCCATCGGTTGGTGCAAACGCTTCATGGCTGGCGGTACAGACCAGGCACCCTGGCCGGTCGAGACCATGGTGGCCGAGAACGGCGCCGTGGCTTGGATCAAAAGTAGCGACCAGCCCCCGTCAAATGGGTCTGGCGTGCTATCAAAACTGTATCAACAGGATGCAGCGACGCGCACGGCCAACGCCGCCGCCATGGAAGCCGTGGCGGCCCAGGTGCTGCGCGAAGTACCGACGGCCCGCCGCACCGACGACGCGGGCGGGCGCGAAACCGATCTCGCCTTTGACTATGCCGAGCACCACCACATGACACCCGAGGGTGTGGCGCAGGTGCTGGCGGTGCTGGAGCGCACCGGCATGCGCACCACCGTGAGCAGCATCCACATCCATGGCTGCTTCGGCGACTTCAACAAGTGGCAAGGAGCCCAGTGGATCGTGCGCAAACGGTACGGGCGTGAACTGGCCCAGGAGCTGGATCGCTGGGTGTTTGTGGGCGACTCGGGCAACGACCAGGTCATGTTCCAGCACTTCACGCACAGCGTGGGCGTAGCCAACATCCGCGACTGCGCGGCGCGCCTGACCCACCTGCCCACTTTTGTTGCGCCCAGTGCGCGCGGCGCAGGGTTTGCCGATGTGGCGCGTGCCATTCTTTCAGCCCGCTGAAGACTGGAAGCCCTGCAACACGTTGACGGCGTTCACGCCCACCTCGGCCACCGCGTAGCCGCCCTCAAACACCCAGGCGGTGGGCAAACCGGCCCGGCGGATGCGCGCGCCCACGTGCAGGTAGTCGTCGCTCTGCAACTGGAACCCCGAGATCGGGTCACCCGCATACGTGTCCATCCCCAGCGAAACCACCAGCGCGTCGGCACCGTACTGCGCGATGGCGGCCAGCGCCGTGTCCAGGGCGGTGCTCCAGGTGGCGAAGGTGCTGCCGCGCGGCAGGGGCAGGTTCAGGTTGGCCCCCAAGCCTGCGCCAGCGCCGGTTTCATCGGCATGGCCCAGGTAGAACGGGTACTCGGTGCGCGGGTCGCCGTGGATGCTGGCGAAGAACACGTCGGGGCGGTCATAGAAGATGGCCTGCGTGCCGTTGCCGTGGTGGTAGTCCATGTCCAGCACCGCCACCTTCCGGCAGCCCCCATTGCGCAAGTGCTGCGCAGCCAGCGCCGCATTGTTCAGAAAACAGTAGCCACCGAAGAAGTCCGCCCCGGCGTGGTGGCCGGGCGGGCGGCTCAGCGCAAAGGAAGCACCGTCGCCATCCAGCACCGCCTGCGCCGCGCTCAGGGCGCACATCGCACCTTCCCGCGCTGCCACCCAAGTACCGGCCGTGAACGGCGTTCCGGCATCGTACGAGTACAGCCCCACCTTGGCGGCGAAGTTGTCGGGTTCGATGTCGCTGCGGAAGGTGCGCGTGGGCCACACCGATGGCAGGATGTCCTTGTCCGCATTGGCGCCGTCCAGCGCCACCCACTGGTCCCAGGCGGTGCGCAGGAAGTGCAGGTAGCGCGCGCTGTGCACCTGCGCCAGCAGCGCCTCGTCCCACTGCGCGGGTGCCAGCACCGGCCCCAAGGGGCGGCGCTGCAACTCGGCCAGCACATGGTCGGCGCGGGCCGGTACCTCGAAACACGGCACCAGCGCGCCGCGGAACATCTCGACCTTGCCCTGGTGCTGGGCGTGGAGGTGGTTGTAGAAGGTTTTCATGGCAGTTTCATTGGTCAAACTGGCACCTGGCCCGCGTGGAATGTGCGTGGGCAGCTACTCAATCGATAGCATTTTCAGTCAAATCGCCCGCAATCAGCTTGAACTGCTCCAACGCCGCCTGCAGGTCTTCCACAACCTCCTGCGCGATCACGCCCGGCGCGGGTAGGTTGTCGCTGTCGGCCAGGCTTTCGTCCTTGAGCCAGAAGATATCCAGGCTGGTCTTGTCCCGCGCGACCAGCTCCTCATAGCCATAGGCGCGCCAGCGGCCTTCGGGGTTCTCGGGCGACCAGGTGGCTTGGCGCTGGTGCCGGTTGCCCACCTGGTACAAGTCCACAAACTCGTCCAGGTCGGCGCGGGTGAGCGGGTTGGTCTTGAGGGTGAAGTGCTTGTTGGTGCGCAGGTCGTAAATCCAGAGCTGCTTGGTCCACGGCGTTTCACTTGCGCCCTTCTTCTCGAAGAACAGCACATTCGCCTTCACGCCCTGGGCGTAGAACAGGCCGGTGGGCAGGCGAAGAAGCGTATGCACATCGCACTCGTGCAGCAGCTTCTTGCGGATGGTTTCGCCCGCGCCGCCTTCAAACAGCACGTTGTCCGGCAGCACCACCGCTGCGCGGCCGTGGGTGGCAAGCAGGGTCTTGATGTGCTGCACAAAGTTGAGCTGCTTGTTGCTGGTGGTAGCCCAGAAGTCGTCCCGCTCGATAGTGTCTTTCTCGGTGCTGGTGCGGCCGTCTTCGCCCACGATGACGGTGCTGCTCTTCTTGCCAAAGGGCGGATTGGCCAGCACCACCTCAAAACGCTCGCCGGGGTCGGCGGCCAGCGCGTCGCCCACCACCACGGGCACCGACTTTTCGGAGCCAATGCCATGCAGCATCATGTTCATGGCGCACACGCGCGCCGTGCCCTGCACCAGCTCGTAGCCGGTAAAGGCCTTTTCCTTCAGGTGCTTGAGCTGGTCGCGTGTGAGGCTCTTGTTGTGGCTGGTGATGTAGTTGTGCGCGGTGAACAAAAAACCACCCGTGCCACAAGCCGGGTCGCAAATGCGCTCGGCCGGCAGCGGGGCGATGCAGTCCACCATGGCCTGGATCAGTGCACGGGGCGTGAAGTACTGGCCCGCACCGCTCTTGGTGTCCTGCGCGTTTTTCTCCAGCAGGCCCTCGTAGGCATCGCCCTTCACATCGGCACCCAGAATCGTCCAGGTCTCGGCGCCAATCAAATCGACGATCACACGGCGCAGTTTGGCCGGGTCCTGGAACTTGTTTTGTGCCTTGCCAAAAATCAGGCCCAGCGTGCCCTTCTCTTGTCCCAGCCTTTCCAGCGCGTGGCGGTAATGGTCAAACAGCTCATCGCCATCCTTGGCCAGCAGCGTGGGCCAGGCATATGCTGCTGGCACGATGCTGGGCTGGTTGTAGGGCGGCTGAGCGCGCTCGTCGGCCATTTTCAGGAACAGCAGATAGGTCAGTTGCTCCACATAGTCGCCATAGCTCATGCCGTCATCGCGCAGCACGTTGCAGTAGTTCCAGAGCTTCTGGACGAGGGAATTGGTGGTGGTGTTCATAGGTCCTTCAATTGTGCAATCTGCTTCAACCGTGTCTTGATAGATTGTTCTCTTTCCGGCTCGCTCAGCAGGCCGGGCAGCGCGTTGTGAAAAGTTGGCATGTCCAGCAGCGCTGCGACGGACTGGCCGACGTGTTTGCGAACGGCTTCATCCGCAGCAACCAATTCCTGCACGACGGTTGAGCGCCCTTCCATCACGGTCATGATGTCTTCCAGGTCGTGGCTCAGGTACACATCGTTCTGCCCTCTGTCTTTGAAGGCTTCGAACTTGGTTGCCAAAAAGTGAGGCGCTGACAAGTGCCGCACCCGCCTACGAATACCACCTGCTCACACAGCGGCCCCATGGCCCGGGCCATGGCGATCAGCAGTTCCAAATTGGGGTTAGCCATAAAGGGGGCCTTTCACCGGCTTGGGCGCGTTGGGATCGATCAGCGCTTGCAGGCGCTCCAGCGCCATGCCGCGCTCGCGCGCCTTGCCGACCCGCAGCGCGTCGAACAATGCCAGCAACTCATACAGCTTGGCGTCTTGCATGGCCGCAAAGGGCACGGAGGGGTGCAGCGGCTCCACCCCCACTCCACGCACCGAGCCATTGGGGTGCGGCCACACAAAGTCGGTGCTGCCAGGTGCAAACACACCGGCAAACGCAGGCGCGCTGTGGCTGGTGGGCACGCCGATGACCAACGGCAACTTCTCTGCGGGAAAGGCGTACTTGGCCCCGTGCAATGCGAATTCGGCCAAGTTATGTGAATGGGGCCGCACTGCGTTGTCAGCTACTGCTTCGCTATCAGGCGACGCCGAGCGACGCACCCGCTTGCGAGTGACCCGATATATGCCCAATGCCTCTTGAACACCCAGCGCTGCATTGCTACCGGCCTCTGCTGGCTGCGGCGGCAACTCGCGGTTAGGCAACAACAGCCCCGCCTGCAGCCCGCGCTTGATGCAGGCATGCGCCTCGGACACGCTAATGCCCAGCTCCTGCGCCAGCCGCGCATACGTCCAGCGCTGCTCACCCCAAGCCACGAGCTTGAGGGCTACCAGGAAGTCTTGGGGTTTGAGCTGCATTTACATTCAATATTCGTGAATCGCGAATATTGAATGTAAATGAATTGCCGTGTAAAGGCAAGTTATGAATGAAATTGGCCTCTAGCGCCCGCTGGATGTGCGCAAGCAGCTATCAATGAAATAGCAAATCAGCCATAGGGCCGGATCACCAGCTCGTCATACGCCGTCGCCACATCCGGCGCGCGGGTGAACTGCCAGTCTGGCAGCAGGGCCAGCAGCACCTCGGCGGTGGTGAGCACGATGCAGCCCGGCGCCACATGCCCGCCCAGCACCTGGCCTGTGGCAGTGGAAATGGCCATGTGCATGTGGGATCCGGTCTTGCCGCCATCGGCAGCCACCGTGCCAGACAGCGTGAGGATCTCCATGCTCTCCGTCAACCGTGTGGGCTGCGCCGCTCCCGCCAGCCGGATACCTGCGGTGGACAGGCTGCCGATGCCGGACAACACAAAGGCTGCGCGGCAGTTTTGGGCCAGCACTGCCGCCTCTAGCGCGGCACGTAGGTCTTGGCCGGGGGTGAGGCGGATCGGGAGTGTTTTCATTCGCGCAATAGTGGCACTTGCGACCCACGCGCAGCTAACACCACGGCTTTG
The DNA here is from genome assembly GCA_046348185.1 of Rhodoferax sp. Lineage (GTDB taxonomy): Bacteria > Pseudomonadota > Gammaproteobacteria > Burkholderiales > Burkholderiaceae_C > Allorhodoferax. The sequence goes on from JAXMER010000013.1 coordinate 2,198,462, forward strand.
TGCAGCAGCCCGGTGCCTGCCTGCACCAGATCAACTGCCGCCACCTTCTTGGTGCGATCCATTCCTGCACCAAAAAGGCAAATGCAACTATGGCTGGGGTGTTGCGCTGATGCGTAGAGCACGCCATGCAACCCTTGCTGCCGGCAAGCGGCGGCAAATGCCTGACTGGTTTCATAACGCATGGACTGCAGCACCGGGTAGTGCGCCTCCAGCCCGCGCAAATCCACCAGCCGCAGCGGGGCCTGGGTTTCAAAGCTCAGCAGCGCGCGCTGCTCAATGCGGCTGACGTGGCAGCTACGCACCTCACGACGAAACAGGCTTTCATACAGCGCAGTTTCCGGACTGTCAGCCAAATAGGCAGTGGCCTCGTCGGCCAGATCAAAGCGCCCGGCCAACCCGCCCGTCGGCGCCAGCACATAGCCCTTGTGCCGCACGCTGTCTTTACGGGCGGTTTTGCGCTGCACCCGGTGCCAGACCTGGTGCGCGGGAACTTCGAGGATCGGCGGCGTGTGGCCCAGTAATGGTGGTGTTTTGAAATTCATGGGGTGAGGTCAATGTGCCTCAGCCGTTGCCAGTGCCACGATGCGGTCCAGCGGCGCGCCCTGCTCCAACGCGGCGCGGGGCGTTTGGCCGTCCAGCGCCGTGGCGGGGGACTCCAGAAACGCCAGCAGTTGCCAGCCATCGGACGTGCCCAGTTGCTTGGCCACAGGCTGCAGCGCGGGCCAGATGGCGGGCTCAAACTGCCAGCGCGGCAGCTTGAAACCGCGGCGCAAATGCGAGACGCCAATGCAGCGGCCAGACTTGATCCAGGCGTTGATGGTCACGCGCGTGGTGCCTGCCAATGTGGCGGCTTCGTCGGTGGTGATCATGTCGGCAGCGTCCAGGCGCTCGCGGCGGTACTGCGCGCCAGAGCGCAGCACGGCAGCCGTCTGCGCCGCGGTGGCATAAGGGCTGGCATTGGCGTCATGGCGCGGCTGGGTGGATTCGGGGGCAAACGGTGAGGTGAGGGTAAAGGTGTTCATGCGTGTATCCGGAATAAATGCGCTTCAGGGCGCGTTACGCAGGTTGGCTTTGCTGGCGGAGTAAAAGCCGTTGGGACGCGCGCCCAACGTTGCCCAACTCGAGCGGCCGCCCAAAGAAGCGGATGTCAAAGACTGCCGGAAAACGGCTAATTGGCTGGCGACAGGCGAAATTACTTTCCCTGAATCCACCACGCCGGTCCTGCGCAGCAAGACATTTGCAAGAACGGGTAGCGTGTGCCTCCGCTCAACGATGCCAGCTACAGATTGCAGGACGCTAAGAATTTTGTCTTGCGTTGCTTTGAGAACGATCATGTGAACCCTTTCAAGACCAACATCACAACAGCGAATGGGCCCGCACATTGTTGAGAGCCCTGTACGCCACTGCGTTGATGGTTTGATTTTAGTTCATCTGGGTTATTTTGGATAGTTCGTTAAGTTGGTCAATGACGCCTAACCGAAAGATTACCCGCGCACTGGGAGCAACATTGGCCGCTAGCCCTGGCCGGCTCAAAAGTGAAGTGCAACACACCGTTGAAAACTCGATAAGGTGTAAGCATGAAACAAGCACGACAGTATCAACAGCTCGATTACCAAGAGCGCCAGACCATAGCAATCGGCAGGGAACAAGGATTGAGTATTCGGGCAATTGCCCGAATACTCAATCGCGCTCCGTCCACCATAAGCCGAGAGATTGAACGCAATTGCGGTGGTGCTACCTATGCTTGCCGCTTTGCCCAACAGCGCTGTGCGCGCCGACGTCGAATGGGGCGCCCTGGCCACAAGCTTGTTGCTGGCAACATGCTGTTCGAAACGGTCAAGGCACTGCTCAAGCGGGGTTGGTCACCGCAACATGAAGTTGCCCCTTTTTCGCGGACACCTTACCGTTATGGAAGAAGGAGTCCAAAATGCCCAAAACCAAGCCACCGTATCCGGTGCAATTTCGACAGCAAATCATCGAACTGGCGCGAGCAGGCAGAACGCCAGCGCAGCTATCGCGTGAATTCGGGCCATCGGCCCAAAGCATTGCCAACTGGATAGCACAAGACATGCGTGACCAGGGCACCCCACTGTCTGGCAAAGAAGGCTTGAGCAGCGCCGAACGCGAAGAACTGGTGCGTTTGCGTCGCCAACTGCGCCAGGTGCAACTGGAGCGCGACATCTTGGCAAAGGCTACGGCCTGGTTTGCCAGCAAAAGCGAGCGGACGTCCACACCGTCTTTGAGCTCGTGAGCACAAACCAGGCCGACGCCAACCCAGTGAGCGTGCGCGCAATGTGCCGTGTGTTGGGCGTATCACCCAGTGGCTATTACGACTGGCGCAGGCGAGCCCCCAGTGCGCGTGCCACGGCCAATGCGGTGCTCAGCGAAGCCATCCGCCAGATCCACAAGGACAGTGACGAAACCTACGGCATGCCTCGAGTTCACGCCGAACTGCGCGACATTGGCCAAGTGGCAAGCAAGAAGCGAGTGGCCTGTCTGATGCGCAAGGCTGGCATCCGTGGAGTCAGTCGCAGGCGCAGCTTCACCGTCACCACCGAACGCAACCACCGCCAACGCCCGGCTCCAGATCTGGTCAAACGCCAGTTTCACGCTGCTGCGCCCAACCAGCTCTGGGTGGCAGATATGACCTACATCCCCACCTGGACAGGTTTTTTGTACCTGGCAGTGGTGATCGATGCCTTCAGTCGCAAGGTGGTGGGCTGGGCCATGGGGGAGCGCATGACGAGCGAACTGGTTCTGGCGGCGTTGAACATGGCGCTGCACATACGCAAACCCACCAGCGTTATTCACCACTCCGACCAGGGCAGCCAGTACACCAGCATTGCCTTTGGCAACCGCTGCAAGGAGATGGGTGTACGACCTTCCATGGGTACGGTGGGCGACGCCTATGACAACGCCATGGCTGAGAGTTTCTTTGCCAGCCTGGAGTGCGAATTGATCAATCGGCGCAGCTGGAAGACCCAGGCCCAGGCACGCACAGCCCTGTTTACCTGGATCGAGGGTTGGTACAACCCGCGCCGACGCCACTCGTCCATCGACTACCTGTCGCCCATGAACTTTGAAAGGAAATACAACGAACCAACCGCTCACACCCAACACGGGTTGCCCACCGCGGCGTCGCGTTCGTCGCAGGCGACGCACGCCGCCGTGGACAACCCTGCGCCTGTGTCATCATCCGCTTGAGAATCAAGCCAATACCTGTCCGTGGAATCGGGGTAAGTCCAACAAATAGCCGCCCGCCTGGCTACACTGCACCGCGATGAGGCTGCCCAACGCGTCTCACACGAAACCATCTACAACGTCATCTACGCCCAACCCCGAGGGGAACTTCGCCGCGAACTGATTGCCTGCTTGCGCATGGCTCGCGCCAAGCGCTGGCCGCGCTCACGTGGCGAAGATCGCCGTGGCCAGATTGCCGATTTGCTCAGCATTCATGTGCGTCCCCCAGAGGTAGAGGATCGCCAATTCCCTGGCCACTGGGAAGGCGATCTGATCAAGGGGGCGGGCAATCTCAGTGCTGTGGGAACCTTGGTTGAGCGATCCACCCGGCTTGTGATGCTGGTCAAGCTACCCCACCCACATCCGGCCACGGCAGCGCACGTCTTGCAAGCATTTACGGACAAGCTCAATAGCATTGCCAGGCCAATGCGTAAAACCCTGACCTACGATCGCGGGCGTGAGATGGCGCACCACCAGCAACTGACAGCCAACACGGGTGTGGCTGTGTACTTCTGTGACCCGCACAGCCCCTGGCAGCGTGGTACCAACGAGAACACCAACGGGCTGTTGCGTCAGTTTCTGCCCAAGGGGACGGATCTATCGGTATACAGCCAGCACCAACTCGATGAGATCGCCGATCTGATGAATGGACGGCCTCGTCAAACCTTGGGCTGGCAGACGCCATTGGAGGTCTATGAGCAGTGGCTGCACAAGCTCCAACACTCGCCCGACTCCATCCAATAAACTATCTCAGTGTTGCACTTCGGGTTGAGACCGCCCCTTGTAGAATGTGCGCAAGCAGCTATCAAAACAGAAGCAAGTCTACTGCCCCGCCTCCGCCTCCTGCAGCTCCTTCAGCGTGCGGCCATCCGCCGCTTTCCACTCCACCCGCCCATTGGCGCTGCGGCCCAGGACCACGGCGGCGGCAGTGCTGGGGGAGCTGAAGCTGTAGTCCTGCGTGAACTGGTAGAGAGCGCCCTGCATGGCCAGCACGCCGTTGCTGATCAGCTCCTGGCGCAGATCGAACATGCCGCGCACGTGCTGCGCCATGCTGGGCACGGTCTCAAGCACCGCCTGCGAACCCGCCCGAACCACAAAGCCCTGGCTGGCCTCGTAGCCTGTGGCCTGCACGCCCTTGCCCTTGCAAGTGAGCACCGGGCCAGCCTTGGCGGCGGGGGCCTTGGGCGCCTGCTCAAACGCATGCACACCCAGCACCGGCAGCATGCCCAGCATGTGGCCCAAGAAGACTTCCATGTCGGCCCGGTCGGCCTCGCTCAGGGACGGCTCGGCGGGCTGGTTGGCGTTGTCCAGCGGCATGCGCTTGGCGGCGCGGGCCAGAGCGATGAGGCGCGACTCCAGAAACTGCACATGCGCCTTGTTGAGCTGCCCGGCCGTGGTGGTGGTGAAGCCGATGGCGCGGGTCCAGAAGTCCTTTTGCGCATAGTGGCTCTCCAGCCGGGGGCGGATGGGGTCGCCCTCGCCCACGTAGAGCATGTCGCCCTCCCCGTCCGGGCGCGGCCCCAGCAGCAGGTAGACGCCGGTCTGCGCCAGCGCGGGCCGGGCCTTGACCTGCGGCAGCAGCGCACGCGGGAACACCAGCGCCTTGCCGATCCAGTTGGACTTGTCGACGATGCGCAGGCCGTCGGGGTCACCATCGGCTACGAAGATGCGGAGGGAGAAAGGTGTCATTTGGATCACGTCGACACTACAAAGCTAGAAATTAAGCACTTAACCCGTTGATTTAAAACGAATTTTTCACGCTGAACAGTCAAAGCCGGATTGCATTTAAGCCACTCCATCAATACCTAAAACCCTACAGATAGGGCTTCCACCCCAATGATTTCCTTGCCGAAAGCTACCCCATCCGCCTATACTCTCGGCAATCCTTCGCCTAAGGCCTTGGGTTGTGGCATCGCCTCAGTCGCCATAAGACTGGGGCTTTTTTATGCCCGCGCGCGCCGCTCCAGCACCGTCGCGCCCCGCCGGATCTTGTCCAAATAGCTCTGGTCTGCCGGGAATGCCGTGATGAAGACAAATGCAAATCCATCTTCCTCACTCGGTTCCAGCACCACCACGTAACGGTTATCCAGCACAATCAAACTGCGCCGCCGCTTCATACGGCCACGGCTGTCCTGCCGCGTCTGCGCCAGCACCTCGATCTGTACACCGGCACCCGCCAATGCCATCTTGATCCAGCGAATGCGCTGCAGGCGCTTCGGTGATAGCGGCACATCATGCACGCCAGCAGAAAGCCGGTAATTGCTTGCCTCGGAAAAGGCATGTGCGAACGACGGCGCATGAAATCTCACCCTCCGGCCCGCCCAGTCGCGCACATCAGCGCGCACATACTCATCCAGGTAAATCTGCCGATACGCAGCAATCCGCCGGTCCTCGTCTTCGTCCTCAATGACGCACAGCGGCCAACCGGGATCAACCACGCGGGCCCCCGTCAAAACAGAAGATGTTGACCTTCTGCGCCGTGAGCGGCGTACCACGTGCCAGTGTGCCTAGCCCGGCAGACTGCGCCACCAACTTCACCACATTCAGTTTGGCGGGGCTGCTGCCCAAGCCATTCCACGCATAGCCGACCGCGCCAATCAGCACATCCGCCAACCCCAACAAAGGCAGATTGGATGAAGTGACCGGCTCCAGACACGCGATGGAGGCCTTATTGCGCAACCTGGCGGTCAGCACCGTCGCCAAATCGCGGAACCGATTCTGGGCCTGGTTTTGCTGCCAATCCAGGTAGATGTGATAGGAGTTTCCAGCCTGCAACCAGTGGACGAGCATTTGGTAATAGAGCTTGTAAAAGCCCAACTCGGCATCGCCGTCGTTGAACTTGTCATGGTCCAGCTTGTTGCGATCCGCCACGATGCAGCGGAAAGCCAGGTCGGGCGTATTGGCAAACAGCGTCAACAGCTCCTCGTAAAAAGCCGCCTTGTTAGGCGAAACCCGCTTCCAGCCCAACTCGCCATGCGCGTTGTGCCGTGCCTGCATGCGATGGATCTGGCCGACCAGTTCATGCTTGCGTTCGCGCGGGCAACGCACGGCGCCGATCACCATGAAAGGCTGCGTGGGGTCGGAGGTGTGGCGGCTTTCGTCGCAATAAATGTTGAATTCAGTCATGCCAATATCGTTCATTCATTTCCGGCAGCGACCGTGCGGTAAGCCTGATCCGGCCGATTCGGCACATCCGGGAATCGCAACTCCAGCAGCCCCCTCTTCACCATCCCGCCAAGAATACGACCCTGCAAGTTTTCCGCATCGCGGTTCAGCAGCGCAGCCAAATCCTTGGATGTCAGCCATCGGTCAGCGCACAGGCGTGATACCAACGCCTGCATTTCAGCCGCAGGCAGCTTTCCCTTGACGCGTGCTGGCTCCGCCAATGACAGGAGTTCCGGGGGCAAATGAGGGGAGCTAACAGCCAAATGAGGGGAGCTTTGGGGGGAGTCCCCCTCCAAACGAGGGGAGTCCTCGCCGGATTGGGGGGAGTCTTCTGCCACGCGGTAGCTCGCCCAGCGCCGCTGGTTCTGCTGCGTCAGCAAGCCATCGCGCACCAGCCCTTGCAGCACGCCAGTAATGTCTTTGGAGTGTTCGCCGGTGATTTCCTGCATGCGGGCATTGGTCACGCTGCCTTCCACCTGCGCGGTCACCACTGCTTGCACCGCCGTCTTGTCCAGCTTGGCAAACCGGTCGCCGAAGCGTACGCGCAAGGCCCGATCCACTTCGTCCGGTATCAGGCTGACCATGGGCAGCACCAGCTTCACCCGGTCGGGCTGCAAAGACTCTTCCAGCCGGGGTGAGCGCCAATGCTGCGCGCGCCAACCAGCCCGAATTTTGTCCATGCCCGAGCCCGCCTTGTCACCGCCGCCCATGAGCTGGAACATCAGCTGCAAACTCTTGTTGCGGCACTCGCTCACGCCGCCTTGCAGCAACTGCACGCGGGATACCAACAGCGAGCCAGGGTTAGACAACTCAATCCTGTCCGGGTAGCGCTCAATCACCACGCCGCCCTGCCCGCGATGGTCCGCATGCACCAGGGCGTTGACTACCGCCTCGCGCAGGGCTTCGTGCACGGCAGAGTCGTCCTTGCGGTACAGCTCGCGGTCCAGCTGAAAAGGGATTTTCAAATCGCCCGACAGGCGTTGCATCACCCGCAAATAAAACTGGAACAGGTTGTTTTCCCAGGTGCCATCGGGCACCACCCGGTCAGTCCAGCGCACGGCAGGGTCGTCGGACAGGCGCTCGCGGTAGTCCACATGAAAGCCCGGCAGCGCATCGCGCAACGCCTCAAACCGGCCAAACATCAGCAGGCCCGCCACAGTGGCACCCTCCAGCCCCGTGGCACGGTCACGGCGCAAGGCGCTTAGCTTGGTGAGCAGCGGCGCATCGTCCAACAGCAGCCACGGATGGTCTGGCGCGCGGGAGGCAAAGCGGTTCCGGTATTGCTTGACCGTCTCGGGGTCAAAGTCAGGCTGACCAAAATGCTCCACGATTTGCGAGTCAGCGGGCGTGTCGGACTGGTCGGCCAGCATGCGGCGCACCTCGTCGTCCGTGCAGCGGTAGTCGCCCTCGTCCGCACGGCGGTAGGTGCCCGTCATGGGGTTGGGCCCCACAAACACCGGGCGCTGCAGCCGCGAGGCACGCGGCACATTCACCACCACAAACTGGCGGCCCTCGTCTTCCACCGTGCTCACATCGTCATCGCGCAGCAGATTGGCGCTGACCTTGTTCCGATCATTCAACTGGCCCCACAGCACGGTGCGCAACTGCGCGGCATCGGGCACGCCCTCCCACACCAATCCGCTGGCCTTTTCGGCCACACCCAACACAATGGTGCCGCCCTGGGTGTTGGCCATGGCGGAATAGGACTCCCAAAAACTGCCGGGCATGCCACCGCGCGCCGACTTGAATTCGGTGTCGATGCCCTCGGTGCTGGACTGCAGGGCAGAGAAAAGGTCAAGTTGGCGCATTTGATCAGTCACGAATAATTCAACTGGCTCGACTGCGCGCAAAACGGCGAGTCTCGTCCGTCCGCCCAATCCAATGGGTCAACCAAGGCATAGTTCCGTAAGCCTTACTGTCCATCACTATCTTTCTATTTATCAAGTAAGCCAAAGCAGGGTTGAGACGACGCGGCTGCCAACCATATCTCGCCGCAATATCGGCAGCTTGAGAAGGGAACGATGCGTCCTGCACCAAATCAGTCGCTAGCTTTATCGCATCCTGCTCTGGACTCCAATCGCGCCAGTGCTTGTCGAAAGACGCAAACAGCTCAGTTTCCGGCCTCACATGCCCAACGGTCACTTTCACGAAGCTTCTAAGTTCATGCAGTGCGTCAGCAACATCGTCTGAAGTTAGTTCGAGCTTTTCCGCCAATTCACCTTCTGTGAAAGTCGGATCGCCAAAGTACGCATCGGTTGCACTATCTGAGAACAGTTTGAGAATAGCCGTTGCCGCAGCTGAATAGCCCGTTGCACTTTGCTGGGCCACTTTCACAGCAAGCGGCGGTGGACCAAGTGGCGGCTTCTTGGAAACACCATGTATTTCATTTACAAGGTGGGTCAGGTCGTGTTCAGGGCCGCTTACTTCGGGCGACAACATGCCTCGCATTAGCGGAGGCAATTCGCCTATTTGCAAACCATGTCGTAAAGCGATGAACTTAACCTTCTTCTGGCTCAACATCAAAGCGAATCCCGCGTCTATCTGGACTTACCCCGATTCCACGGACAGGTATTGGCTTGATTCTCAAGCGGATGATGACACAGGCGCAGGGTTGTCCACGGCGGCGTGCGTCGCCTGCGACGAACGCGACGCCGCGGTGGGCAACCCGTGTTGGGTGTGAGCGGTTGGTTCGTTGTATTTCCTTTCAAAGTTCATGGGCGACAGGTAGTCGATGGACGAGTGGCGTCGGCGCGGGTTGTACCAACCCTCGATCCAGGTAAACAGGGCTGTGCGTGCCTGGGCCTGGGTCTTCCAGCTGCGCCGATTGATCAATTCGCACTCCAGGCTGGCAAAGAAACTCTCAGCCATGGCGTTGTCATAGGCGTCGCCCACCGTACCCATGGAAGGTCGTACACCCATCTCCTTGCAGCGGTTGCCAAAGGCAATGCTGGTGTACTGGCTGCCCTGGTCGGAGTGGTGAATAACGCTGGTGGGTTTGCGTATGTGCAGCGCCATGTTCAACGCCGCCAGAACCAGTTCGCTCGTCATGCGCTCCCCCATGGCCCAGCCCACCACCTTGCGACTGAAGGCATCGATCACCACTGCCAGGTACAAAAAACCTGTCCAGGTGGGGATGTAGGTCATATCTGCCACCCAGAGCTGGTTGGGCGCAGCAGCGTGAAACTGGCGTTTGACCAGATCTGGAGCCGGGCGTTGGCGGTGGTTGCGTTCGGTGGTGACGGTGAAGCTGCGCCTGCGACTGACTCCACGGATGCCAGCCTTGCGCATCAGACAGGCCACTCGCTTCTTGCTTGCCACTTGGCCAATGTCGCGCAGTTCGGCGTGAACTCGAGGCATGCCGTAGGTTTCGTCACTGTCCTTGTGGATCTGGCGGATGGCTTCGCTGAGCACCGCATTGGCCGTGGCACGCGCACTGGGGGCTCGCCTGCGCCAGTCGTAATAGCCACTGGGTGATACGCCCAACACACGGCACATTGCGCGCACGCTCACTGGGTTGGCGTCGGCCTGGTTTGTGCTCACGAGCTCAAAGACGGTGTGGACGTCCGCTCGCTTTTGCTGGCAAACCAGGCCGTAGCCTTTGCCAAGATGTCGCGCTCCAGTTGCACCTGGCGCAGTTGGCGACGCAAACGCACCAGTTCTTCGCGTTCGGCGCTGCTCAAGCCTTCTTTGCCAGACAGTGGGGTGCCCTGGTCACGCATGTCTTGTGCTATCCAGTTGGCAATGCTTTGGGCCGATGGCCCGAATTCACGCGATAGCTGCGCTGGCGTTCTGCCTGCTCGCGCCAGTTCGATGATTTGCTGTCGAAATTGCACCGGATACGGTGGCTTGGTTTTGGGCATTTTGGACTCCTTCTTCCATAACGGTAAGGTGTCCGCGAAAAAGGGGCAACTTCAATCTCTTGATTCACCCAAGGCTTTCTGATCGACTGCGGGGTCAACAACACGACGAAGTGCGTGCAGTCGTTCAGGCCTTCATCGATTTTCTGACGCAGGCTATCACCTGCATTGATGCACCATTCAGACCACCATGTATCGACACCTTTGGCCATAAGCGCGTTCGCAATTGGTTCTGCCAGTGAGCGATCCTCCCAACCCCAACTCAAAAACACTTTCGGTTGTGCCCCCAGGCTTGGAGCCGCGTCATCACTTTCGCCAACCACTGCAGCACCAAGCCGTTCATTCACGATTTGAAGTAGCTCCGGTGACCCGTCGATCCGCATCGACATATCCTCAAGAGAAGTTCCATTCACTACCACCGTCGGAAATTCGCCGGTTCCGGGGTGTCGAATTGAACTTACACGTTCGTGCATTTCGTTTGCAACCTGCTCCATTGCAGCACGCAAAATTTGCTCCTCAAACGTCTTTGGATCGAATGGCCTGCCGTTAAACTCAAGTTTGATCATGGCTGGAATACCTTCTGCAATGTAGCCTGCCGCAGCGCCTGCGCGCGCTGGAGGTTGGCATCGACCTCGGCTTCGACTTCGCGGATGATGGACAGGTGGCGATCGACTTCGGCGACGATTCGGACTTGTTCAGGTAGCGGTGGCAATGGCACACAAACTGCCCTGACCAAGCTCAAATTCAAATTCGGCTGAACTCCACCAGACGCCACTTTGCGCATCTCTTCGTAGTTGAGTTCGAGAAAGTGGCGCAAATAGCCACGGATGGACGAATCAACCTGCAAGGCAGCCAGCGCCTGATTTGTCGATGCCGGAATGCGAAGCTCAGTGCATTTGCCACGTGTCTTGCCCTCGCCATACATGGCGATCAGGAGGGTCCCAATCGGGTAGAGCGTCAGATTGGTTTCTGCAAGCGCCAGCTTGGTCACAAACTCAGATGCTTGATCAACGTAGTCGCCATTCACAACACTACTCGTGACCCAGGGCACATCTCCATCATTCCAATACGCTGCCTTGTCGCGCTTTGGAGTTGCGCCAGTTCCAACATCTGCCAGCTGATCAACGCTGGCCCAGGTCCAACCTTCGGGCAAAGTCGTTTCCACTGTTGGTGCCTCGGGCGCTTTCCACTTTCCACGCCCCGCCCACTTCGCTCGCCGCTCCTCAAGAATTCGCTGCAAAAGCTGTTCGCCAGTCTCGTAGGTGCGGCCTTCGCGGCGGGCCTGGGTGGCTTCGGTTTCTACGAGGCGGCCTTCGACGGCGGCTTTGAGGACGGAGGCTTTGTAGCGTTTGAGGTTGGCTTTGACACGCTGGAGGTTGGCGACCGCTTCGTCTAGGCGGGAGAACTGCTTTTCGAGTTCGGCGACGATTTCGCGCTGCTTCGCCAGCGGGGGCAAGGGCAACGTGAGCGACTCAATATCGCCACGCCGAAGGTTGTTGATATTGACGCCAAGTGCCTTTTTGCCGACTTGCTTCCAATAGCTGGGCGACTGCAGAAACGCAGCTAGGTATCGGGACTCGATGTTTGACTTTGGGCGGATGGCTGCGCAAAACGCACCGAATGAGCCAGGCCAGTCTTTGTGAACAAGCCCAGACTTGCCGACCAAGTGTTTGCTGCCACTGGATGTAGCGACAACAATGTCGCCCGCCCGCAGACGTTGATTTGCAGACACATTGCTGTCCGGCACAAACACCAAATCCGATTCGAGGACGAGCCGCGATTCTTGAATGTTGGTGGCGCGCAAGACAGGCATGTACCCGTCCTGCGGTTTGTCGGTCGCATGCTCTTTTGAATATGTGACGCCGCGAATCAACTCTGAAACGTCGCTGACAAGGACCAGTGGCCAGCTAGCGGAAGTTTGCTCAACGACCTCACTCACGCCGCCAACTCCCGATTCAGTTCTTCAATCACCTTGGGCAGGTCCGCGCCAAAGAGCTGGTGCACCTTGCCCAGGCCGCCTTGGGCGTTGGTGGGGTTCTGATGTTTCATAGCGTTCATGGCCCCTTTGGCCCCTTTATGGCCCGTTTGCTTTTTGGCGCGGACGGTGTGATTTCTGATGCCTGTGGCCCGTCTGGCCCCTTTGTGGCCCCTTGTCCAAGAACGTAATAGGTGCCCATGCCCGTGTTGCCGACCATGGTCACCAGCCCTTTTTCCACCAGATCGGAAAGGTCGCGGTGCGCCGTGCGTTTGGCCACTCTGAATGCGGCCTGGTATTCGGTGTTGGTAATGCGCTGTCGGGTGCGCAGCATATCTATAGCCTGACGTTGCCGATCATTCAGCCCCAGCTGAGCCATGCGCTCGGGTGTGAGCCAGTGTCGCCACAGGGTCACCAAAAATTCCCGGCCGTCTTGCCCAAAGCGGGGTTCAGGCAAGCCGTGGCGGTGGCATTCATCCACCATCATCAACGTGCCTGTGCCATATTTTTCAATGTAATGGGCCAGGAACAAGGCATCGCACAGGCGGGGATTGCGCGCCACCGAGCGGTGCGCTTTGCGCAGGTCATCAGGGGTGAGTGGAGGTAGCAAGGCACCGGGATTGCAGACTTCCACACGGTCCACAAACACCGAAACCTGAATCGCCTCACCCGAGGCCGCGTAGTCGCGGTGTGCCACTGCATTGATGATGGCTTCGCGAATCACATCGGGCGGTATCTCGTAAGTCACCGGGGCCTGGCTACTCTCTGAACGTGTGCCCACTGCGCGGTTGAGCACCGACAACACAAAGTCTGTCGCCTGATCCACTTGCTGGAAAAGTGTGCCTTTGTAGATACGATAGAACGGAACCGGACGCTGCACTTGCGTGCCATGGAAGTGCATACACCGAATTTCTGCCGCAGGCATGTACCGCTGGGGATTGGAGCCAAAGAGCAGCACTGCGGCATGGGTGGGCTGTGCGCCGTCCAGCAAGTTGAGATGGGTTAAGACTTGTGCAACCGGGGTGTGCTCCGCCAGAGGAAACTGACGCTCATGCCGCGCGCGCCGCACAAAATCGGCCAGCGTCTGCACATCAATGTCATCCAGGCTTGCCTGTGCGCAGGGCTGTTCTTCGTAGGGGCGCGTCTGTATGGCTCCGCGTTGAGCCAGATATTCCACCAGGCTGGCGTTTACCGCCGTCAACAGTTCTGCCGTATCCGCGAAACGGCGGCGAATAAGCTGGTCGCCCGCTTTGCGCACCAGTGCGCGCATTTTGGAGTGGCGCGCGCTGTCATCACCACCACGCACATAAATCAGGCGGGGTTTGCCCAAGGCGGTGGCGCGGTCAAACTCGCGCTCCGTGGGCGAGATGCCTTGGGCATCCTCAAAGCCATAGTCATTGCCAAACAAGCCGAGGTAGAGGGTGCAGCGGTCTACTTCGCTGAGGTACACCGCGTCGGCACGTAGGTCTGCGGCGGGCAGGTCTTCAAACAAGAAGACTTCAAAAAATCGGGACAGCAGTGGGTCGGCATGGACAAAGTTTTTGACCGCCCGGCGCTCGTGCGCTAGCTCTTTTTGCACCGAGCTGATGAAAATGGTTTGCTTCGCACTCACGCCGCCAACTCCCGGTTCAATTCCTCAATCACCTTGGGCAGTTCCGCGCCAAAGAGCTGGTGCACTTTGCCCAGGCCGCCTTGGGCGTTGAAGGGGGCGTATTCAAAATCGTCAATTTCAATGCCGAGGTTGGCGGCGATGTGGTCGCGGATCATTTCTAGCCAGCGTTGTTGTTCTGTATTGAATGTGTTGCCGCTGGACTGTTGATGTTGGGCCAGCCAGGCTTTGAAGTTGGCCTGCACGCGCTCGGGGTAGGGCACCAGCTCGTTGGTCTGCTGCATGGCAAAGCGCACCAGGCTGACCAGGTCGGTGAGCAGGCGGCGCTGCGTAGCACCCTTCACCTTGTCTTTGCGCAGCGTGGCGTAGGCCTGCCACAGGGCGGTCTCAAAGATGTTCAGCGGCGGGGCGTGCAGGGCGTCGGCCAAGGCCTTGACGTCTTCAAACTTGAGCGGGGCACGCGTGGGGCGGCTGTACAAGATTTGCAGGGCGGTGATTTCGTCTTTGTGCTGGGCAATGAACTGCTCAAAGCTTTGCACCAAGGCAGTGGCTCTGTCGCTGCCTTCGCTAAAGCCGGCATGCAGCAGGGTGTCTTGGGTAACCACGTCGATCACCAGGTCTGCCTTCTGCTTCATTTTTAATAGCTGCTCACGCAATGTTGGCGAGGCAAAGGGCTTGGTTGCGTCTCGCAGGCGCTGGTCTGCCTCGGCAGGCGGCATGTCTTGGGTAGCGTCTATGTTCAGCGCTTCCACAATGCCGCGCGCCAGGTCGCGCAGGGTTTTGCCGCCACTCAATTCGACCACCTTGGCCCGGTCGGCATCGCTGGCGTCTTTGTCCAGCCGGGCCAGGCGGGCGGCGATGCTGCTCAGCACTTCGTCTTCCACGTTGCCCAGGCTCACGGCTTGCAGCAGTTTGTCCAGGGGCACGCTCTTCTTGGTGTCCATGGGGCGGCTGTCGGTTTTGTCGCGCTCGCACACGCCCACACAGTCGACGATGACGAAATGGTCTTTTTTGATGTGTTCGCCGGGGTTGACGGCGGCCAGGTCGGTGGGGTTGCACACGCGCACGCCACGGCCTTTCATCTGCTCGAAGAAGCTGCGGCTTTTCACGCTGCGCATGAAGACGACGATTTCCACCGGCTTGATGTCGGTGCCGGTGGCGATCATGTCCACCGTGACGGCCACGCGGGGGTAGTAGCCGGTGCGGAAGTCTTTGATGAGTTGCTCCGGGCTGGTGCCGCCGCCCTGGGCGCTGCGGTAGGTGATCTTCTGCGCGAACTCGTTGCCACGGCCAAACTCTTCGCGCAATATCTCCACAATCTTTTCGGCGTGGTTGTCGTCTTTGGCAAAGATCAGGGTCTTGGGCAACTCGGTGCGGGCGGGGAACATGTCGGCCTGCCAGCGCTCAACCAGGGTGCGCACCACGGTGCGGATCTGGTCGGGCGTTTGCACGGCGCGGTCCAGCTCTTCGGGCTGGTACTCAAAATCGTCGTCCAGCTGCCAGGCGGTCTTGCGGCGGGTGGCTTTGTCTTGCGTTTCCAGCCAGAAGCCTTTGTCCACCTTGGCGCCCTGCTCGCTCACTTCCGTCTTGATGCGATACACGTCGTAGTTCACGTTCACGCCGTCGGCCACGGCCTGGGCGTGGCCGTATTCCATGACCAGGTTTTGGTTGAAGAAGCCAAAGGTCTGCTTGTTGGGCGTGGCGGTCAAGCCAATGAGGTAGGCGTCAAAGTACTCCAGCACCTGGCGCCACAGGTTGTAGATGCTGCGGTGGGCCTCGTCGGTGACCACAATGTCAAAGCTCTCGATGGGGATGGCCGGGTTGTAGCCAATGGGCTCGGGATCTTTGAACAGGGCCTCTGCTGCTGCAGTGGATTCTTCGTCGGCCTCCTCAGTCAGCTCTCTTCCTTTGAGCATGCTGAACATGCGCTGGATGGTGCAGATGACGACGCGGGCTGATGAGTCAAGCTGGTTGCCCTGCAGGTGCTGGACGATGTATTCCTCGCCAAACTTGTAGGCGTTGTAGGGGCTGGCGTAGGCGTCGAACTCTTTCTTGGTCTGGCGGGCCAGGTTGCCCCGGTCCACCAAGAAGAGCACGCGCCGGGCTCCGCCGAACTTGATGAGGCGGTAGATGAAGCCGATGCTGGTAAAGGTCTTGCCGCTGCCGGTGGCCATTTGAATCAGGGCTTTGGGTTTATTGGCGGCGAGGGACTTTTCCAGGTTGGTGATGGCGCTGATCTGCGCGGGCCAGAGCTGGTAATGCGCACCGCCGGCGCCCCATTCGGTGACGAGCGGGGGCATGCTGCGCATGCGAGCCAGGAAGGTGCCGGGGGTTTCTTGCGCTGCGGCTCCATTCGCGGGATTGGGTAGATAGGCCAGCCACTGCACCAGCAGCTCGGGGCGGAAGAAGGCAAACACACTGCGGGCGCGCGGCTCGGGGTCCAGGCCGTTGGTGAAGTGGGTCTCCACGCCCGTGCTTTCCCACACAAAGGGCAGCGGGCGGCGCCAGGCGGGCAAGGCTGCTGGCAGGCCTTGGGCGTAGCGGCTGCTTTGCAACTCCACGCCGGTGAGCGTGGCGCCCTCTTTCTTGGCCTCGATCACGCCGCAGGCCTTGCCGTTCACGTAGAGCAAGTAGTCGGCAAAGCCAAAGCCGGGGTTGAGGGGGAATTCGCGGATGGCGACACCAGTCGCGGCGTGGATGTTGGCATCAGAGACGTTGCAGACGTGCCAACCGGCTGCAACAAGCAGCGCGTCGATGCTGACTCTGGCTTTTTGCTCTGGCGTCATCCCTTGCCCCCCGGTAAGGCCTTTATTCTAGATTGCGTACCAAACAGGCTATTAGCCCTCGTAATCATTACGTATTCAGCTATCGTTATGATAGCAAATGCACTACAAATCCGTGTACTTCGCGCTGCGACCGCGGGCTTTGTCGACCGGGTATTTCAGGGCGTTGGCCTGCAGTTTGGCATGCGCAGCATCGGCCAGGTCTATCCCAAGTTGGTCGCACAATTGCAGCAGGTACAAGAGGACGTCCGCCGCCTCGGCGCCAACTTCGGCGCGTTGGGCATTGGTCAGGTTGCGGCTCTGGTCTTCGGTCAGCCACTGAAAGTGCTCCAGCAGTTCGGCTGCCTCCACCGAGAGGGCGCAGGCCAGGTTCTTGGGGGCGTGGAATTGCGCCCAATCGCGCTCTTGGGCAAATGTACGCAGGGCCAAGGTCAGTGCGTGTAGGGTGGGGTCAGGCATGCCGCAATGGTGCCACACAGACAGCAGCTGCTTACGCCGTGTTGCCACGCTTTACAGGCGGTTTAAACGGTGGCGCCACACCATCGGATACAAAGGCACCACCGGTCCTTGTGCCGCCGCAGGCACCGCTGCAATCTGTTGAAAGGCCCCCTCATGCGCAAATCCGCCACGCCCATCCGAAACCGAGCCACCGCCCTGGCACTGCTGGGCACTTTGCTGGTCAGCTGGCCGCTACAGGCCCAGACCCTGCGCGAGCGCATTCAGGAGCGGCTGGCCGCGCGCGCCGCCCAACGCGCACCCGCCGCCGCCAACCTGCAGGAATACGTGCTGACGCATGACGGCCTGCAACGGCGCTATCTGCTGTATGTGCCCGCGCGGTTGCCCGCCAGCCAGGCTGTGCCGTTGGTGCTGGCCTTTCATGGTGGCGGCGGACATGCCGAGTACATGGCCAACGATGCCCGCTACGGCTTGCAGAGCATGGCCGAGCGCGAAGGCTTTGCCGTGGCCTTCCCCAACGGGTACAGCAAGTTGCCCGCAGGCAAGTTCGCCACCTGGAACGCCGGGGGCTGCTGCGGCGATGCCCGCGACCACGGCGTGGACGACGTGGGTTTTGCCCGTGCCGTGGTGGCCGATGTGCAGCGGCACCGGGCGATTGACCGCAACCGCATCTTTGCCACCGGCATGTCCAACGGCGGCATGATGAGCCACCGTCTGGCCTGCGACGCAGCCGACCTGTTCCGCGCCGTAGCGTCGGTTGCCGGAACCGACGCCACCACCACCTGCCAACCCAGCCGTACCGTGGCGGTGTTGCACATCCATGCCAAGGACGACACGCATGTGCTCTACAACGGCGGCGCGGGCCCCGATGCGTTTCGGGATGCCAGCAAGGTGATGGATTTCGTGTCCGTGCCCGACACCATTGCGCGCTGGGTGGCGCGCAACCAGTGCGTGGCAACGCCGCAGCGCATCTGGGACAAGCCCGGCGCCCATTGCGACATCTACCCCGGTTGCCGGGATCACGCAGTCGTGGAACTGTGCACCACCGACAGCGGCGGGCACAGCTGGCCGGGTGCCGGCGTGGTGCGCAAGGGCAAGCCGCACGCCAGCCAGGCGCTGGACGCCAGCCGGGTGATTGGGGCTTTCTTTACGCAGGCGGGCAACCGCCACCGCTAAGCGGGGCGTGGTCAAGCCGGGCGTGGTCAAGTCGCGGGCGCGGGCACATCCACCTGCACCGCCAGCCCCGGCTGCGCATTGCGCACAAAGAACGCGCCGCCATGCGCCTGCGCCACCAGGCGACACAGGTACAGCCCTAAGCCCACGCCCCCGCCTTCGCGGGTGCGGGCGGCTTCGGGGCGGTAGAAGGGCTGGCCCAGGTGGGGCAGGTGCGCGTCGGGCACGCCGGGGCCGAAATCGCGCACGGTGATGCGCACGCCTGCCGCGCCGGGCAGCGGCACCATCTGCAATTGCGGGCCTTGCACGGCCTGGGCGCTGTGGCGCAGGGCGTTGTCGAGCAGGTTGCGCAGCAGCAGGCGCACGCGGTGCGGGTCGACCGATTGCAGGGGCAAGCCGGGGTCGATCTGCACCTGCACACCGGCTGCCCCGTGCAGGCTGGCAACCACGTCGTGGGCCAAGGCGGCCAGGTCGGTGGGTTCGCGGTACAGGGGGGCGTGGCGGTTGGCCAGGCGCTCGCTTTCCAGCAAGTCGGTGACCAGGTCGCGCATCAGCCCCAGGTCGCGCAGCAGGGCGTCGCGGCTGGCCTGCACTTCGGCGCTGTCGGGCAACAGTTCGGTATTGAGCCGCGCGCGCGTCAGCGGGCTGCGCAACTCATGGCTGATGGCCAGAAGCAGCGCACGCTTGGCCTCCAGCATCTGGTGGATGTCGGCCCCCATGGTGTTGATGGTCGCCGCCAGCTGGCCCAGTTCATCGGGGTTGTGGGCGTGGCGCACAGGGATGTCCTGGGTGAAGTCGCCCGCGCCAAAGCGCTGGGCACCGGCGCGGATGTCGTCCAGCGGGCGCAGCATGCGTCGCACACGCAGGTACAGCAATGCTGTCAGCAACAACAGCGCGCCCAGGGTGATCCAGCCCACCGAGCGGGGCCGGTCATGCCACACCAGCACATTGAGCCCGAACCGGATGCGGTGGCCGTCTGCCGTGGTGCGCTCGAAGACGCGGGGACTTTCGCCGTCCCAGTGGCTGTCGGCCATGTGGGCGTCGTGCCAGCCTTGCAGCGGATCAGTGTCCGGCGCCAGACTGCTCCAGTTGACCACCGGTCCACTGATGCGCACGCTCAGGGGCAGGCGATCTGCCAACGCCCGCGCGCGCTCCACACTGGGCGGGCTGCCAATTTCTTCCGCCAGTTTGCCCACATAGTCCGTCACCAAAGGTTTTGCAGCATCTTGCCAGCCGATGGTCAGCGCGGTCTTCATCCCGATCAGGAAGGTAGCTGTCATGGCCAGGGCCAACAGCAAGAACATGACCACCAGGCGGATGCGCAAGGAGTGCGAAAGCGCATGACGCGCTTCGTGCTGCATGTGCCGACACCAGGGGAGAAAACGCAAGGGAGACATGGTGCTTGCGAGCCCTAGCTGCGCGGGGCCAGCGCCAGGGTGTAGCCAGCGTTGCGCAGGGTCTTGATGCAGTCCAGCGGTTCGAGCTTCTTGCGCAGGCGGCTGACCACGATGTCCACCGCGCGGGTGTAGAGCTCGGCATCCACGCCGCGCAGCTGGTTCAGGATGTCGTCACGGCTGAACACCTTGCCCGGCGCACGGGCCAGCAGTACGAGCAGATCGAATTCGGTGCTGGTGAGTTCCAGCGTCTGGCCCTGGCGCTGGGCCGTGCGGGTAACCGGGTCGATGCTGAGGCCGTCAAATTGCAAGGCCCCATCCGCTACGGTGCGACTGCCACCAGGCCTGCGCCGGCGCAGCACGGTTTGCACGCGGGCGACCAGTTCACGCGGCTCAAACGGCTTGGGCACGTAATCGTCCGCGCCCAGCTCCAGGCCGACTACGCGGTCCATCACCTCGCCGCGCGCGGTGAGCATGACGATGGGCAGGTCGTTGTCCTTGCGGATGGCTCGGCACAGGGCAAAGCCATCCATCTCGGGCAACATCACGTCCAGGATGGCGCAGTCTATGCCGCCCTGGCGCAATCGTTCCAGCCCTGCGCTGGGGGTCAGGGCGCATTCCAGCGTCAGGTCAAAGCGTGCGAAGTAGGCCGCCAGCGGCGGCCCCAGTTCAACGTCGTCGTCGATGAGCAAAATGCGGTGCATGCGCGGTTTCAATGGGTCAAGGTGGCATTGTCCCACCGCCGCTGGTGGCGCAGGATCAGCAAGCGCAGGCGTTGCTGCTCGGCGGGCTTAAGCTGGTCGAACCGATCCGCCGCGTGCTGCACCGATTGCAGCACTTTGGGCACGTAACCGGGCTTGCGGTCCAGCAGGGTGCGTGCAGCTTCGCGATCAAAGCGCGGCCCCCACACCAGGGCCATGACTTCGGCATGGGGGTCTTCTAGGGCGTCAAACACCACCGGCCCGTAGGCGCGAACCGGTGCGACCACAGATTGCAGGGCTTGCGAACACATGCTGTTTACCCCCGGTGAAACCAGTGACCCCGGCCATCCAGGTACTCGCGCACTTTCTGCTGCTGCGTGGGGTTCAGGCTGTCGTAAAACGCGGCCAGGGCTGCAATCACCTCCGGGCTGCGGGCTTGCACAGCGTTGGCCTTCTCATTCACGAGCGACTGGGCACGGGCGGCGTCAAACTTGTCAGTGGCGATCAGGGCCTTGAACTCGGCACGCGGGTCTTGGGACTGTCCCATCATGGCCTGCCGCTGGGCGTGCAGCACATCACCCAGCGCGGCAAGTTTTTGCTTTTGCGCGTCGTTGAGGTCCAGGCGGCTGGCGACCTTGTTCACCACCTTGTCGCGCTTGTGCGCGAACTCCTCGGCGGTCATGTTGGCGCCGTATTCGCCATGGTGGTGGCCGCAGGCGGTAAGACTGCCCGCCACCAGGGTGATGCCCAGCAGGCCCAACAGGGTGCGCTTGATGTGGTGTGGGTGAAAGTGAAACATGACGGCCTTTCTGACCCCGACGGGTCGCAGTGGTTGATGGCCGTATCGTCGCGCCGGGACGTGTAGGGGGGGTGTCAGGCGGGTTGCGGTTTGTATCGTTTTTTTTCAGGGTCGAAGACTTGCATCCCGCACGGGCCCCGCGTTGTCCCCATTCCTGGGGACATACAACCCGGCTGCGCTGTCGCAGAATTTTCCTGTACCCGACATCCATCGCACAAAAGAAGAGGAGCACCCCCGATGTCCAAGACCCGACTCTCATTCGCAACAACCTTCATCGCTGTCACATCACTGGCCCCCGCTGCGCATGCCACATTGGACCTTGAAACGCTGACTGCCACGCAAGCCGCTGCCGACATCTGCGCAGGCAAGTACACCAGTGAAGCACTGGTTACAGCGGCTCTGGAACGTGCCAAAGCGCATCCAGAGCTCAATGCCTTCATTACATTGGACGAGGTTGGCGCTCTTCGCGCAGCCAAGTCGGCGGACGCTGCACGCAAACGCGGCCGTTGCAAGCCCCTGGAAGGCGTGCCGGTAGTCATCAAGGACAACATTGAAGTGGCGGGCCTGCCGGCCAGCGCGGGCACACCCGCCCTGAAAAACTTCAGGCCCAAGACCGACGCACCGGTTGCCGCAAAGCTTCGCGCCGCAGGTGCCATCGTGCTGGGCAAGACCAACATGCATGAGCTGGCCTTTGGCATTTCGGGCTACAACACCGCGTTTCAAAGTGGCCCCCAGACGGGGGTACGCAACGCCTACGATGTGAGCAAAATTGCCGGCGGGTCCTCCTCGGGCAACGGTGCTGCGATTGGCTCTCGCATTGCCATGATCGGGCTGGGAACCGATACAGGTGGTTCCGTACGCATACCTTGCGCACTCAATGGCTGTGTATCCTTACGCCCAACCGTGGGCCGTTACAGCCAGAAGGGGATTGCGCCCATTTCTCACACCCGCGACACCGCTGGGCCCATGGGTGTTTCGGTATCCGACGTAGCGCTGCTGGACCGCACCATAGCGGGGGGCAATGCCATTCAGCCCGCTGCACTGGGCAAGGTACGCGTGGGCGTTGCGCAAGCGTTCCTGTCCAACCTGGATGCCGACACCCAGGCCGCGTTTGATGCTGCGCTAGCAAAAATGAAAGCAGCCGGTGTCACCGTGGTCCCGGTGGACATGCCCCAACTCATGGAGATCAACGGTGCCATCGGGTTTCCACTGGCGTTGTACGAAGCCTTTGACGACATGGTGCACTACCTGAAGACCAATGGCTCCGGCTTGACCATGGCGGCACTGGCCAAAGAGATATCGAGTCCTGACGTCAAGGGAACTTACGATGCGCTGGTCATCCCGCGCAAGCTGCCAGGCCCGAACAATACGCTGGTGCCAGCGCAACCTGCGTACGCAGCCGCCATGAAAACAGCACGCCCTGCGCTACAGAAGCTTTACCAACGCACCTTCAGGCAGCACCAACTCGATGCCCTCATTTTCCCGACGGTGCCCCGGGTGGCCATGGACGCAACGCCGGACGCCAGCAGTGTGCCCAACTTCATGACCTACATCCAAAACACCGATCCGGGCAGCAATGCCGGTCTCCCCGGACTGCAGATGCCCATGGCCTTGGGTGCACAAAGCAAACTGCCGGTCGGCCTGGAACTGGATGGCCCCGCAGGCAGTGATCGGCGACTACTGGCCATTGCGATGGCACTGGAGCCCGTGCTGGGGCGCCTGGCAGCACCCAAACGCTGAGCGGCTACTGTCGCGCGTCGCCATGCGCAATGGCGGCGGCAACACCGCTGCGGCGCTGTACGCCCAGCTTCTCAACGGTGCGTTTGAGGTAGGTCCGCACCGTTGACAGTTCCACGCACAAGTGCTGCGCAATCTGTTTGTCGGTCAGTCCCTGCCCGACCAGCCGTGCCACCTCCAGTTCACGCGGGGAAAGCGTCGGCACAGCGGTCGATGTTGCGCCAGCGCGTGGCATACGCTGTGAACTGCGGTGCATCGCACGTGCAAATGCCGGCTCAATCAGGTGGAGCACGTCCAGGGTGTGCCTATCGAAGTTTTCCCGCGCGCGACTGCGCCAGATGCGCAAGTCGCCCACATTGCGCCCAGCGGCATAGCTGTAGACATTGACCCCCCAATGCAGCCCGTCACGCGCCAGAAAGTCATTGAAGAATTCGGTCCGCATGAGTTCCGACTGCGGCATGACCTGGTTGACCAGCGTTGGCACGCGCCGTGCCTGCAGTCGATAGGTGATGGGGTCGTGAAACTGGTAGTAGCTCTCGTAGCTGCCCAGGTTGTCGCCGCTCATGTTGACGGTGACGCGGTCACCAAAACAATGGCGGGCATCGTCCCACACATACGACGCAAAAAAATCCGCCCGAAGCAGATCCAGCAGGGCCTGACCCAGACGTTCGCGCACCTCCCGCTCGGCCAAGTCCTCGGACAGAAGGCCAAACAGGCAAGACAGGGTGCGACTCTCGCTGGCGCTCAAATACATGCGCGCCAGTCTAGGCACATTTCGAGCAGATCTCCAGCGGGAATACGCGTAGGCCTGCGTCACCCCCGCCCCAGCACCCCTGCCAACGCCCGTCCCGTATGCGTGCCCAGCCGGACGCGTGGTGGAGGTGATGCCCGCAGGCGGTAAGGCGGGTTGCGGTTTGTATCGTTTTTTTTCAGGTGGTCCAGGCAGCGTCAGGGCGCCAGGTGTCCATCCAGCGCGGCACATCGTGCGCGGGCATGGGACGCGCAATGCCGTAGCCCTGCGCCAGTTCGCAACCCAGCGGCAACAGCACGGCACCGTGTGCGACGGTCTCCACCCCTTCGGCCAATACCCTGCGGTGAAAGGCCTGCGCCAGACCCACAACGCCCTTTACGATGGCCAAATCGTCCGGGTCCTCCAGCATGGCGCGGACAAAGCTCTGGTCAATTTTGAGCAATTCTGCCGGTAGACGCCTGAGGTAGGTCAATGAGGAATAGCCAGTGCCAAAATCGTCCAGAGCAAACCCCACACCAAGCGCGCGACACGCATGCATGAGTTCGGACACTTGCGCCAGATCCTCCAACGCGCTGGTTTCCAGGATTTCCAGTTCCAGTTGCTGCGCTTGCACTTGCGGGCAGGCCGCCAACAAGGCTGACAGGCGTTGCACAAAATCGGGTTGCAGCAATTGCCGCGCTCCCACATTCACGCTGACGGTGATATTCAGACCGGCGGCATTCCATTCCCGCATCTGTGCCAGTGCCGTGGCAATGACCCATTCACCCACCGCAACACTGATCACATGATCCTCAATCACCGGCAAGAATACGCCGGGCAAGAGCAAACCACGCTGTGGATGCTGCCAGCGAATCAGCGCCTCCGCCCCGATGACAGTGCCGGTACGCATGTTGACCTTGGGCTGGTAAAACAACACGAATTCGCTCTGATCCAACGCCCGACCAATATGCTCCAGGCTTTCATGGCGCATCTTGATGGCCACGTCCTGGTCCACATCAAACAGATGGTAGCGGTTGCGCCCCGATTGCTTGGCGATATACATGGCCTGGTCCGCATGACGCAGCAAGGTGTCGGCATCGCTGTTATCCAGCGGAAACAAGGTGACACCCATGCTCGCCGAAACCTTCAGCACCAGGTCTTTAATGGAAACCGGCAACGCTGCTGCTGCGAGCATGCGTGCCAGCACGCGCTCGCACTCGGCCACTTCGGTCAGGTCCGTCAAAACCACGACAAACTCGTCGCCACCCAGACGTGCCAGCGTGTCACCTTCACGCAGCGTCTCTTTCAGTCGGTTGGACAACGCGACCAGCAATGCATCGCCCACCTCGTGACCATGGTTGTCGTTGACGGGTTTGAATCCATCCAGATCGCAATACACCAAGGCCATCAAGGTCTGACGCCGTCCGGTCTGGGCCAAAGCCTGCCGCAAGCGATCGGCAAGCAGCACGCGGTTGGGAAGCCCCGTCAGGGCATCGTAGTGCGCAATGTGCTCCAACTGCCGCTGGTGTTCTTTCATGGGGGTGATATCGCTGACCACCGCGAAGGAGCCGGAGATGTTGCCGTCGGCATCGCGCAGCGGGGATGAATTGAACTGACAGCTGAGCTTGCGCCCTTGTGCATTGGTCAGCTCGATTTCGTACGCAGTCCCAACACCGCCTTCCTGTGTGATGGCTGAGCGGGAGCGAAAGATTTCAGCGTTCTGCGTGTCGACAAACTGGTAGATCGAAGCGCCCTTCATGGCGTCTTCCGAGGTTCCCAGCATCGAACACATCGCGCGGTTGGCCTTGATGGTGCAACGCTGGGTGTCGATCACCCAGATGCCTTCGGCCGCGTTGTCAAAAATTCCGCGCATGAACATCTCGCTCTCGCGCAAGGCGCCTTCGGCACGCTTGCGCTCGGTGATGTCGGTGAAACTGCCGCGCACCAAAGACTGGCGGCCGTCCGAAATGTCATCGGCACGTACTTCGGCGATCAGCTCGCGCCCGCGCGCGGTGCGAATCCGGCGCTCGACCACCACCGACTCTCCGCCCAGTACCCGTTGCTGCACAGCCAAGACACTGGCCATGACATCCCCTTCTGCCGTTGCCGGATCGGGTGCATACAAACGATCCAGACCACCCTGCAGCAACTCTTCACGCGTGTACTCAAACAGCCGTTCAGCCTGGGGATTGGCCTCGACGATGCGCTGCAGCGTGGTGTTGATCACCACAATGGCATCGGGCGCGCGATCGATCAGCATACGAAAACGCGCTTCACTTTTGACCAGTTCGTCCAGACGGGACTTGATCTCTGCCGTCATGGCATTGAAGGCACGGCCCGCATGGGCAATTTCGTCGTTACCGGCGATGGTCACATTCACATCAAAATTGCCCCGCCCCACCTCGCGGCTGGCGGTTTCCAGTGTTGCCAGATGGCGCGTAAGCCAGGTGCCCAGCAAGACCAGCAACACAATAGAAAGACCAACCTCCACCAAGGCTATTGCCACGCTTTCACGCACCAACTGGGCACGCGCCTGGACCAAGAACTCGGTCGACAATCCAAACTGCAGACGGCCATACACCTGGCTGCCAATGAAGATGGGAATCTCTGCATCAAACCGCAGGCTGGCGCCGCCCGTATCGGGGTGCTCCTGCACGCTGGGCAGGGCCACGCCAGACGGCCAACCATCCACCGCCACCTGTTTGCCGTGCCGATCAAACAACGCGAAGTAGACGATGCCTTCCTTGCGGCGGCTCTGCGCAAACACGCCCAGAATAGGGCCATAATCCAACTGCGCCATCGAGGGGGCAATGGACGCATTGAGCAACACCGACAACTCGCGCAGGCGCAGATCGACCTGCTCGTGCAAGCTTTGTTCAATCAGGCGCACGTTGTTGACCACCAGCAGGGTCAGCATGATCACTTCGACCAGCACGCTACCCAGCACCAGCTTCCAGCGCAACGACAGTGACCGCCAGCTTATGGGCATCTGCTCGTTACTCCGGTCGGGTTGCCAACAAACGCCGCAGTTCCGGCAAGTACACATCCAGCTTCTTCAAATTCGCCGGTGACACGCGGATGACGTTCTTGTACTGGCTGGCTTGCAGAAACCGCTTTCCTTCGTCCGTGGCAGCAAAGCGCTGCAGGGAGGCCTCCAGGCGCTCCCGATCCGAGGCCGCCATGGCAGGATGGACCAAAATCAGCGTGCTGGGCATACCCGGGGTTTCCTCCGTCTGAAACAAGGCACGCAATTGCGCTTGCTTGTCTTTGGGAATCTGCCCGACGGCAAAGTTGACCGTAACTGCGGCGTCCACATCCCCCGCGGCAACAGACAGCAATGCCGAGTTTTGCGAAGCTGCGGGAACAATCTTGAGGTCGGCCAACTGAACCCCACGATTTTCCAGCTCGGTCAGCGTCAGGATCGAGTTGAGCACCAGACGGTCGTTAATGGCCACCGTCTTGCCGCGCAACTCCTCCAGGCGCTGGATCGGACTGTCCTTGCGAACCGAGATCACGCCCGTCAAGGGGCGCTCGAAGCTGCCGATGGGCACGTAGCCCGCTTCCAACTGCGAAAGCCGCCCCATGTGCGGTGCCGTAAAGATGATGTCGAACTCAGGCCGCACGATGCGTTCGACGTGTGCGCGGATATTGGGCGCCGAATACAGCTCAACACCACGCCCCGTATCTTGGGCCAGGTGGCTGGCCAGTGGCTGGAACAGCGGAATCAAGACATTGGGCGACAGATAGGGGATCAAGGCCATGCGCCACGGTGCAGGTTGCGCCTGCACCGCCCCCGCAATCAGCACCATGGCCATACCGGCAACCAGCCCATGCGCGACCCTGCGCCCATACCACAAGAGGCTGATGACGGCGGCACGCATCGTGCAGAACCCACCAGGACTAACCACGATGCCACCTCCTGTCCGGCAAATAAACCGTCATTCCAACGACGCTACTGAAAGCATAGCCGATGCAGCCGGACTTAATCGCGATCTTTATGTGTCACTTGTGCACTTTGGTCCGGTGTTCTTGCGCGAGTTGCGTTTCTGCAGCATTTTCTTGCACCCAGCATCCATCGTAAAGAGCAGGCCTCCAGCGGGAATACGCGTCGGCCTGCGTCAGCGTCGGCTCAACACCCCCGCCAGCGCCCTGCCCGTATGCGTGCCCAGCCGCACCAGGTCTTCGGGCGTTCCAGCGGCCACGATCTGCCCACCGGCGCTGCCGCCATCGGGCCCCAGGTCGACAACCCAGTCGGCCTCGGCGATCACGTCCAGGTCGTGCTCAATCACCACCACGCTGTGGCCGCCATTGACCAGGCGGTGCAGCACGTGGATGAGCTTTTCCACATCGCTCATGTGCAGGCCCACGGTGGGCTCGTCCAGCACGTAGAGCGTGTGCGGCGCCTTCTGGCCCCGGCGGCCGATGTCGTCGCGCACCTTGGAGAGTTCCGTCACGAGCTTGATGCGCTGCGCCTCGCCACCGCTGAGCGTGGGCGAGGGTTGGCCCAACGTGAGGTACCCCAAACCCACGTCTTTCAGCAGTTGCAGCGGGTGCGCAATGCTGGGCATGGCGGCGAAGAAGTCCACCGCCTCGTCCACCTCCATCTGCAGCACGTCACCGATGTTCTTGCCGCGCCAGGTGACAGCCAGGGTCTCGGGGTTGAAACGGGCGCCCTTGCAGGTCTCGCACAACACCTTCACGTCCGGCAGAAAACTCATGGCGATGGTACGGATACCCTGGCCTTCACAGCTGGGACAGCGCCCCTCACCGGTGTTGAAGGAAAAGCGGTTTGCCGCATAGCCGCGCGCCTTGGCCTCCAGCGTGTCGGCAAAGAGCTTGCGGATGGTGTCCCAGAAGCCGATGTAGGTGGCCGGGCAGGAGCGTGGTGTCTTGCCGATGGGCGTCTGATCCACTTCCAGCACCCGGTCCACGGCCTCGAAACCCGTTACGCCCGTGCAACCCGTCCAGGCGGGATGCTCTCCTTTTGCTAGCGCGTCACGCCCTGCCTTTGAGGCCTGCAGGCTCACCACGCTTTGAACGTTCGTCAGCAGCACGTCGCGCGCCAGGGTGGACTTGCCCGAACCCGAAACGCCCGTAATGGCCACCAGGCGCTTGAGCGGCACCTGGGCGGTGACGTTCTGCAGGTTGTGCAGGTTGGCGTTGTGGACGGTGAGCCATTGCACAGAAGAATTGGGGTCAGATTCCAATTCTTTCGCCTTCGGTTGCGCAGCGCAGAGCATGGCGGCGGGCTCCTCATGAGGTCGCCGCGCGACCACGAAATCGTCACCCACCGCCATGCCTCCCGCTGCTGCATATTCCACAAACCGCCGCGCCCCCAAGGGATGCTTCATCGCATGCAGCAAATACCGCCCTGTCTGCGAATCGGCTGCCTCCTGTACCTCGGCCACAGAGCCTTCAGCCACCAACTTGCCCCCGCGCTTGCCCGCGCTGGGACCGATGTCGATGATGTGGTCGGCGTGACGGATGGTGTCTTCGTCATGCTCCACCACCACCAGCGTGTTGCCGTTGTCGCTCAATTTACGCAGGGCGCCCAGCAGGATCTGGTTGTCGCGAGCATGCAGGCCGATGGTGGGCTCGTCCAGCACATAGCACACGCCTTGCAGGTTGCTGCCCAGCTGCGCTGCCAGGCGAATGCGCTGCGCCTCCCCGCCACTGAGCGTGGGCGCCCCGCGGTCCAGCGTGAGATAGCCCAGGCCCACGGCTTCCAGGAACTCCAGGCGGCTCTGGATTTCGGGGACCAGATCGCGGGCAATGTCGGCTTCGCGCGCGCCCAGTGCACCTTCCTGCCGCAACGACTGCACCCAGCGGCGGATGCCGGTCACGCTCCAGGAAGCCAGATCGGTGATGCTCCAACTCGAAATATGGCCTTTAGCCCCCGTGTTTGTTGATGTTGATGCTACATTAGTGATAGCAAATCGTACCGCCCGCGCGGTCGCGTTCAGGCGCGTACCCTGGCAGGTGGGGCAGACGGCATCAACCAGGTCTTCCACATCCGCCTCGGCAAAGGTTTGCTCGCGGCCCTTGTTGTCGTCGTCCTGCACCGAATCGTCAAACACCTTGCGCTGCTCTTTGGTCAGCGCCACGCCGGTGCCCACGCAGTCCGGGCACCAGCCGTGCTTGCTGTTGTAGGAGAACAGGCGCGGGTCCAACTCCATGTAGGAGGTGGCGCACACCGGACAGGCGCGCTTGGTGGAGAACACCTGCACGCGGCCGATGGCTGCGGTCAGCGCACCGGCTGCCAAGGCAGCCTCCAGCCCATCCAACTCGCTCATCACATGCACCACGCCCTTGCCGTGTGTGAGCGCGGTGGCCAGGGCCTGGCGCAGCTCGGCCTCGTGCGCGGGGTCCACGTCCAGGCTGGCCACGGGCAGCTCGATGGAGTGTTCCTTGAAGCGGTCGATGCGCGGGAAATTGGTGGTGGGCAGGAAGTTGCCATCCACCCGCAGGTGCGTATAGCCGCGGGGTCGCGCCCAGTCGGCCAACTCGGTGTAGACGCCCTTGCGCCCTTGCACCAAGGGTGCCAACAAGCCAATGTGCTGGCCGCGGAAGTTCTTCAACAGTTGCGCGGCAATGCTGTCGGCCGACTGCGGCTGCACCGCTGCACCGTCATGGATGCAGTGCTGCGTACCCAGCTTCACGTACAGCAGACGCAGAAAGTGCCAGACCTCGGTTGTGGTTCCCACGGTGGACTTGCGCCCGCCGCGCGAGAGACGCTGCTCGATCGCCACGGTGGGCGGTATGCCATACACCGCGTCCACCTCGGGACGCCCCGCCGGTTGCACGATGCTTCTCGCGTAGGCGTTGAGGGATTCGAGGTAGCGGCGCTGGCCTTCGTTGAACAGGATGTCAAAGGCCAGTGTGGATTTGCCCGAGCCCGAGACGCCGGTGATGACATTGAACTTGCCGCGCGGGATGTCGACCGACAAGGACTTGAGGTTGTGTTCCTTGGCGTTGACGATGCGGATGGCGTTTGATGCGGCGCCCCCAATACCCGCTGCGGCGACTGGGCTGGCACCCGGTGCCGATTTGCTACTCGCGCAGCGAGTTGATGAGGCGCCGGGTGCCAGCCCAGTCACCGCAGCTACCGCTCGGTAAGCAGGTCGCGCTTCCTGCACCTCATGCACCACCCCCATCGCCGCGGCATACTCCCGCAGCGCCCGCCCGGTGTGGGAGGTGGCGTGCAGCATCACGTCTTCGGGCGTGCCGAAGGCCACCACCTCGCCACCGGCATCACCGCCCTCCGGCCCCAAGTCAATGAGCCAGTCGCTGGCGCGAATCACGTCCAGGTTGTGCTCGATCACCAGCAGTGAATGGCCTGCATCGAGCAGCTTGCGCAGTGCGCGCATCAGCTTGGCGATGTCGTCAAAGTGCAAGCCGGTGGTGGGCTCGTCCAGCATGAACAGCGTACCCTTGCGCGCCAGCGCCTGGCGGCTGCTGCTACCGGCCTTGGCTGCATCGGCCAGGAAGCCAGCAATCTTCAGCCGCTGCGCTTCGCCGCCAGACAGTGTGGGCACGGGCTGGCCCAGTTTGACGTATTCCAGCCCCACATCCACGATGGGCTGCAAAGCACGGATTACATCGCGGTCGTTCTTGAATAGTTGGGCGGCTTCGCTGACCGTGAGGTCCAGGACATCCGAAACGTTGAGCCTTCGGCCGCCGCGCTCAAGAGTCACTTCCAGGATTTCGGGCCGGTAGCGCTTGCCATCGCAGTCGGGGCAGCGCAGGTAGACGTCGCTCAGGAACTGCATTTCAATGTGCTCAAAGCCCGAGCCGCCACAGGTGGGGCAGCGTCCGTCCCCGCCGTTGAAGCTGAACTTGGCGGCGGTGTAGCCGCGTTCGCGGG
Organism: Rhodoferax sp.; assembly: GCA_046348185.1. GTDB lineage: Bacteria > Pseudomonadota > Gammaproteobacteria > Burkholderiales > Burkholderiaceae_C > Allorhodoferax. The sequence continues at coordinate 2,229,945 of JAXMER010000013.1, forward strand.
ACAGGTCGGCGTCGGCAAAGATCTCGCGCACCGCATCCCACGCCCCCACATAACTCACCGGGTTGGAGCGCGCCGTCTTGCCGATGGGCGACTGGTCCACAAAGACCACTTCGCTCAACTGCTCGGCCCCTAGCAGGCGCTCATGCGCACCGGGCGTTTCAGTGGCCTTGCCAAAGTGGCGCAACAGCGCCGGCGCCAGCACATCCTGCACCAGAGTGGATTTGCCTGAACCGCTGACGCCGGTGATACACACCAGGTGCTGCAGGGGAATCTCCACCTGCACGGCCTTCAGGTTGTGCTCGGTAACGCCTTCCAGAATCAGGCGCGGCGTCTGCGCCGTCACCATGCGCTTGAAGCCAAAGCCCACCTGCTTGCGTCCGCCCAGGTAGGCACCAGTCAGGGTATCGGCGCGGCGCAGGGCTTCGGTGCTGCCATCAAAGACAATGCTGCCGCCCTTCTCGCCGGGGCCGGGGCCCATGTCGATCATGCGGTCAGCCGCCAGCATCACCGCCGGGTCGTGCTCCACCACCACCAGCGTGTTGCCCGCATCGCGCAGGCGTTGCATGGCCTTGACGATGCGGTCCATGTCGCGCGGGTGCAGGCCGATGCTGGGTTCATCCAGCACGAACAGGGTATTGACCAGCGAGGTACCCAGCGCGGTGGTGAGGTTGATACGCTGCACCTCGCCGCCGCTCAAGGTGCGGCTTTGGCGGTCGAGCGTGAGGTAGCCGATGCCGACATCGCACAGGTATTTGAGGCGGGTGCAGATTTCGTCGAGCAGCAGCTTCAGGGTCTTGATTTCGGCCTCAGAGGTGGACATGGCCATGGGCTGATTTCCGTAACCCGCCTCCAGCGCATCAAAAAATCGCCGCAAGCGCTCAAGTGGCAGCAGCATCAGGTCATGCAGGCACAGCCCCGGCAACGCCTCCAGTTGGGCACGGCTCCACTGCACGCCCTGCGGCATGAACCGCTTCGAGGGCGCCAACACAGTATCCGCCTGCTCCTTACTGCCAATGCGCCACAACAAACTCTCCGTCTTCAGGCGCGCCCCGGCGCAGGTGGGGCATTCGGTGTAGCTACGGTATTTGGACAGCAGCACCCGGATGTGCATCTTGTACGCCTTGCTCTCCAGGTACTCAAAAAACCGTCGCACGCCATACCAGTGCTGGTTCCACTTGCCATTCCAGTGGGGCGAACCATTGATGACCCAGTGCTGCTGCTCGGGCGTGAGCTTGTACCAGGGCGTGTCGCGCGGAATGCCTGCGCTTTCTGCGTGGCGCATCAGGTCGTCCTGGCATTCCGCCCAGGCGGGTGTCTGCATGGGCTTGATGGCCCCCGCGCGCAAGGTGAGCTTGTCGTTGGGGATGACCAGGCCCATGTCCACCCCCACCACCCGGCCAAAGCCACGGCAGGACTCGCAAGCCCCCACGGCTGAGTTGAATGAAAACAGCGAGGCGATCGGGTCCTGGTAGCGGATATCGCTCTGGGGACAATGCAGGCCGGTGGAGAAGCGCCATACGATCGGCTCCACATGCGCTACCATTTCAATAGCTATATCACCAGCATTTACGGGGGCTGGAGCATCGTTTTGCACATAAACATTGAGTCGGCCGCTGCCGCGCTTGATCGCCACCTCGATCGCCTCCAGCGCGCGCGCTTTCTCCACGGTGGCGATGCGAAAGCGGTCGGCCACCACGTCCAGCACTTTTCGGGGGCCGCTTGGGGTTGCGACCTCGCGCTCGGCGTGCACGCGCGTGAAGCCGCTGGCCGACAGCCACTGTGTCACCTCCTCGGCCGTGGTGCTTACGGGTAGCTCGACCGGGAAGGTCAGCACCAGGCGGGGACTGCTGGGTTCGCTGCCCCCGAGGGGGGCGATTGCGGCTGCGCGCCGACACAGTTCGGCGTAAATGGTTTCAGGCGTGTCGTGCTGGACCGGCTCCGCGGTCTGGCAGTCGAACAACTGGCCGGCGCGGGCAAACAGCAGCTTGAGGTGGTCGTTGAGCTCCGTCATGGTGCCCACAGTGGAGCGGCTGGATCGCACGGGGTTGGTCTGGTCGATGGCGATGGCCGGAGGCACACCTTCGACCTTGTCCACGGCGGGCTTGTCCATGCGGTCCAGGAACTGGCGAGCGTAGGCACTGAAGGTTTCGACGTAGCGGCGCTGGCCTTCGGCGTACAGGGTGTCGAACACCAGGCTGGACTTGCCCGAGCCGCTGGGGCCGGTCACCACCGTCAGTTCGCCAGTGCGGATGTCCAGATCCAGGTTCTTCAAGTTGTGCTGGCGTGCGCCGCGGATGCGGATGATTCCCTGGGTCATGGTGTGGTGGTTCTTCAATGAGGCGGATCATTCTAGGGAGTCTTGCTTGCGCGCGCTTGTCCGGGCTGCGTTACACCTAGGGCAAACCCGGATGTGGTAGTCCACACTTGGCGTCCAACCATCGCAGCCGCATCATTCGCACCCGTTCTTAGCGAGGAGATGCGTATGCCCACCATCGCACGATTCACCGGTATCGCCCTGCTGGCCCTGGGTCTTTCGGGGGGCGCAGCGCATGCGCAGTTGCGCATTGGTCAGCCATCGGGCTTTACCGGCTCGGTAGCCGCGGGCGTGAAAGAAAACACCGAAGGCGCCAAGCTCTATTTCGACGCCATCAACCGCCAGGGCGGCGTGCATGGGCAGTCGGTGGAACTGATTTCGGTGGACGACCAGTTCGACCCGGCCAAGACGGTGGAGGTGGCACGCGACCTCATCACGCGCCAGCATGTGCTGGCCCTGTTCCTGAACCGAGGCACCCCGCATGCCCAGGCCCTGCTGCCCCTGCTGGCCGAGCACCACGTACCGCTGGTGGCCCCTAGCACCGGCGCCATGGCCTTGCACGAGCCAGTCAACCCCTGGGTGTTCAATGTGCGCGCGCCGTACCAACGCGAGGCCATCAAGGCGGTGGGGCATTTGGTAAGCATCGGCATCAACCGCATTGCAGTGCTGCAAACCGACGACTCCTTCGGTGCCGACTCGGTCATTGGCGCCGAGAAGGGTTTTGCCGCCGCCAACATCAAGCCCGTGCTGCTGCAAAAGTTTCCGCGCGACAAGGCCGACTTTGCCGCCCTGGCCGCTCAGGTGGTGCGCAGCCAAGCCCAGGCGGTGCTGTACATCGGCTCATCGGGCACGGTGGCCAGCGGCGTGAAGGCATTGCGCGCCGCCGGTTCCAGCGCCCAGGTCGTCACCCTGTCCAACAATGCCTCCGAAGGCTTCATCAAACTGCTGGGGGAGCACGCCCATGGCGTCATCGTCACACAAGTGTTTCCCAACGAACGCGCGGTCAATATCCGCTTGATCAAGGAGGCGCTGGAACTGGCCAAGGCCAAAGGTCTGAACAGCATTTCTCCCGCCATGATGGAAGGTTTTGCCGCGGCCAAGGTTCTGGTGGAAGGCCTGCGCCGCGCCGGGTCCAAGCCAACGCCTGCCAGCCTGCGCGATGCATTGGAGGGTATGAACAAGTACGACCTGGGTGGCCTGGAAGTGAACTACAGTCCCAACGACCACACGGGCCTGGAGTTTGCCGACCTGTCCATCATCGGCAGCGACGGCAAGTTCCGTCGTTGAAAAAACAGGCCGTCACGTGCCCTCTGACGGGGGCTCTTTTACCTTGAGATCGGCCCCGGCGGCGAAACGACAGTGCCATGGGCTACTGCGTGAGCGTGCGCTCCAGTTCGGCGCAGGCCGCTGCGCCCACCGCTTCCTTGATCTTGGGCAGCAGCGCCAGCAGTTCGTCGTAGCCGGATGCGCCCTCCACGGCCAGGTTCAACCGGAACCCGCGCAGCCCCAATGACGCCGTCAACTTGGTGGCAATGGGCAGGGCTTCCTTGTAACGGTCCTGGGCGGTGTGGGTTTTGAAGGATTCGGTCACCGCCTGCGCAGCAGCGGCCTTGGTGGCCGCCTCTGCGGCCTTTTGGGCCTCGCCCGCCGCCATCGCCAAGAAGCCCTGCGCCACCATGTGGTCTACATCGTCCTGCGTCAGACCCAGTGCGGCGCCTGAGGCCAGCACCTGCTCCACAGACTTCTGGCCGTCGAACATGATGAAGGCGGTGCGCTGGCGCACCGAGAACAAGGGCGAGCGCGCCTTGAATGCCTGTTGTCCCAACTCGGTTTTGATGTATTTCATGCGGGCTTCCTCTTTGCGGCCACCAATGGCGGCTGGGTCGTACGCGTGCTTCATCATACCCCCCGAATTGTGGAAAAGGGAGAATTACGTATTGGCAGCCGATGCCGCAGATGCGGGGTTCGACGCCGGTGCCGCTGGCGCGGATGCGGGTGCCGAAGCGGGTGCGGTTGCCGCAGGTGCGGGTTCGTGAACGGCTTCCGATCCATGCTTCTCGCCACCCATGTCAATATTTCCACCGGACTTGGTCAGGATGAACATGGCCAAAGCGGCAAAAACAACAAACCCTACAGCAATCTTCCACATAAATACTCCTAAGTTGGGGTCAAAGCTAAAAATCTGCCCCGCAAAGTTTAAGTACTAAAAAAAAGACCCCGGGTATGACCCCGGGGCCGTCAACTCACTCAGCGAATCAGTCGTTGGCGTAGATGTCTACGTCTTTGGTTTCACGCACAAACAGCATGCCCACCACAAAGGTCATACCTGCGATGATGATGGGGTACCACAGTCCGTTATACATGTTGCCGGTCTGCGCCACGATGGCAAACGCCGTGGTGGGCAGCAAGCCGCCGAACCAGCCGTTGCCGATGTGGTAGGGCAGGCTCATGGAGGTGTAGCGGATACGGGTGGGGAACATTTCCACCAGCATGGCAGCAATGGGGCCGTACACCATGGTCACCAGGATCACCAGGTAGGTCAGGATCGCCACCACGGTCACGGTGTCAAACTTGCTCATGTCGGCCTTGGCGGGGTAACCAGCAGCCTTGAGCGCATCGGCCAGACCCTTCTTGAAGGCGTCGCCCTTGGCCTTGACTTCGTCTTTGGACAGACCCTTGATGCCATAGCTCTCGATCACGGTGGAGCCCACGGTGACGGTGGCTACGGAGCCCGCCGGCGCAGCGGCATTGTCATAGCTGACCGACGCAGCTGCCAAAGCTTGCTTGGCAATATCGCAGGAGCTGGTGAACTTGAGGGTACCGGTGGGGTTGAACTGGAACGAGCACTCATCAGGGTTGGCATGCACCACCACCTTGTTGGCGGCTTGCGCCTTGGCCAGATCCGGGTTGGCGGCCTTGGTCAGCGCCTGGAATACGGGGAAGTAGGTGACCACGGCCAACAGGCAACCGGCCATGATGATGGGCTTGCGACCAATCTTGTCGGACCAGGCGCCAAACACGATGAAGAACGGCGTGCCGATCACCAGCGACAAAGCAATCATGATGTTGGCGGTTGCGCCATCTACCTTGAGCGACTGGGTCAGGAAAAACAGCGCGTAGAACTGGCCCGAGTACCACACCACGGCCTGGCCGGCGGTCAAGCCGATCAGGGCCAGAATCACGATCTTCAGGTTCTTCCACTGACCGAAAGACTCCGACAGTGGGGCCTTGGAGGTTTTGCCCTCGGCCTTCATCTTGGTGAAAGCGGGCGACTCATTCATGGAGAGGCGGATGTACACCGACACGGCCAGCAGCAAGATGGACACGATGAACGGCACGCGCCAGCCCCAGTCTGCAAATGCGGCTTCACCGATGGCGGTGCGGGTACCCAGAATCACCATCAGCGACAGGAACAGACCCAGCGTGGCGGTGGTCTGGATCCAGGAGGTGTAGGCACCGCGCTTGCCCTGCGGGGCATGCTCGGCCACGTAGGTGGCGGCACCACCGTACTCACCACCCAGCGCCAAGCCTTGCAGCAGGCGCAGGCAGATCAGGATGACGGGGGCGGCGACGCCAATGCTGGCGTAGCTGGGCAGCACGCCCACCACGAAGGTGGACAAGCCCATGATCAGGATGGTGACCAGGAAGGTGTACTTGCGACCGATCATGTCGCCCAGACGGCCGAACACGAGGGCGCCGAAGGGACGTACGATGAAGCCAGCAGCGAAGGCCAGCAGCGCGAAGATGAAGGCGGAGCCTTCGTCCAGGCCGCTGAAGAACTGCTTGGCAATGATGGCTGCGAGCGAGCCGTACAAGTAGAAGTCATACCATTCGAAAACGGTACCTAGCGAAGAGGCGAAGATCACCTTCTTCTCTTCCGCCGTCATCGGGCGGGGCGTAGCAGTTGCCATTTTTTGTCTCCTCGTAAGAAAAAATTTACGTCCAACCGGAGCCGGTGGTGAGCGCACTATCAAGCCCGCTTCTGACCCTGTTCTGACGCTTCTCCAACAGCAACTGACAGCGTACTGAACGGAAACTTACGCGATCAGCAGTAACCCTTGGTGCCTGTTTTTCGATATGAAAAATCGAGCTCGCCATGCCCCCACACATGGCCCTGCTCGCGGGAGAACCCCTAAGTGAAAGTCCCCATATTTCCGACTGAAACGTAAGGACTTCGTCAGAGCCGCAGCCCATCATCCGCACCCGACAGCGACCCCGGTCGCTGTCACGGACCCTGGCAACCATCACCTGAGGAACTACATGACAGACCCCATCGTGGCCCGTATCGAGGCCAACCCCAAGTACCACGAACTCAAACGCAAACGCAGTTCCTTTGGCTGGATCCTGACCCTGCTGATGATGGTGGTCTACTACGGCTACATCGCATTGATTGCCTTCAACAAGCCCTTCCTGGCGCAACCCATCGGCGCCGGGGTGACCACCCTGGGCATTCCCATCGGCATGGGTGTGATCCTGTTCACCATTGCCATCACCGGCATCTACGTCAAGCGCGCCAACAGCGAGTTCGACCGACTCAACGCTGAAATCCTGCGCGAGGCTTCCAAATGACCAAGACTGCACTTCGAACCCTGGGCGCCACTGCGGCCCTGCTTGCCACATCCGCCGCGCTGGCCGCCGGTGGCGACCTGGGCGCGGTGGACAAGCAAGCCACCAACTGGACCGCCATCGCCATGTTTGCCATCTTTGTGGTGGCCACACTGTTCATCACCAAATGGGCCGCCTCGCGCACCAAGTCCGCAGCCGACTTCTACACCGCCGGCGGCGGCATCACCGGTTTCCAGAACGGCCTGGCGATTGCCGGCGACTACATGTCGGCGGCCTCCTTCCTGGGCATTTCCGCGGCCGTGATGGCCACCGGCTATGACGGGCTGATCTACTCCATCGGCTTCCTGGTGGGCTGGCCTGTGATCACCTTCCTGATGGCCGAGCGCCTGCGCAACCTGGGCAAGTTCACCTTTGCCGACGTGGCCGGCTACCGCTTCGCCCAAAAGCCCATCCGCATCTTTGCCGCCTCGGGCACGCTGGTGGTGGTGGCCTTCTACCTCATTGCCCAGATGGTGGGTGCGGGCTCACTCATCAAGCTGCTGTTCGGCCTGGACTACATCTACGCCGTGATCATCGTGGGCGTGCTGATGATGGTGTATGTGCTCTTCGGCGGCATGACGGCTACCACCTGGGTGCAGATCATCAAGGCTGTGATGCTGCTGGCCGGCGTGAGCTTCATGGCCTTCATGGTGTTGTCCAAGTTCGGCTTCAGCCCCGAGGCTTTGTTCGCGGCTGGCGTCAAGGTCAAGACCGACATTGCCACCAACGGCGGCAAGACCGCTGAAGAAGCCGCCAAGGTCGGCCTTTCGCTCATGGGGCCTGGCGGCTTCATCAAGGACCCGATCTCCGCCATCTCCTTCGGCATGGCGCTGATGTTCGGTACCGCCGGTCTGCCGCACATCCTGATGCGCTTCTTCACCGTGCCCGACGCCAAGGAAGCCCGCAAGTCGGTGCTGTGGGCCACCACCTGGATCGGCTATTTCTACGTGCTGATCTTCATCATCGGCTTTGGTGCCATAACCCTGGTGCTGACCAACCCCGAGTTTGCCGACACCGCCAAGGGCATCATCAAGGGCGGCGGTGGAGCGGCCAACATGGCCGCCGTGCTGGTGGCCAAGGCGGTCGGCGGCGACGTGTTCTTCGGCTTCATCTCAGCCGTGGCCTTTGCCACCATCCTGGCCGTGGTGGCGGGCCTGACGTTGTCGGGAGCCTCGGCGGTGTCGCACGACATCTACGCCACCGTGCTCAAGGCCGGCAAGGCCGACAGCGCGTCCGAACTCAAGGTGTCGCGCCTGACCACCATCGCCCTGGGCATCGTGGCCGTGGTGCTGGGCATCGCGTTCGAGAAGCAGAACATCGCCTTCATGGTCTCGCTGGCCTTTGCCATTGCCGCATCGGCCAACTTCCCGGTGCTGTTCATGTCGGTGCTGTGGAAAGACTGCACCACCAAGGGCGCCGTCATCGGCGGCTTCCTGGGCCTGATCTCTTCAGTGGCCCTGACCGTGGTGAGCCCCTCGGTGTGGGAAGCCACGCTGGGCAACCCCAAGGGCTCGGCCTGGTTCCCCTACACCTCGCCGGCGCTGTTCTCCATGACCATCGGCTTCGTGGGCGTGTGGCTGTTCTCGGTGCTAGACCGCAGTGCGCAAGCCGAAAAGGAACGCGCCGCCTTCAAGGCCCAGCAGATCCGCTCGGAAACCGGACTGGGTGCCGCAGGCGCATCGGGGCACTGAACCTGCACGCTTCATGCAAAAAGGCCGGGGTGACCCGGCCTTTTTTTGTGCCTGAGCTCCGTGCTGCAAGCGAAATATGGGGGAAGCGACTGGTGGGGTAGATCAAATTCTCAAGCTACCCAATACCCGTACCATACGCGGGTCTCATGAGAATGAAATTCCTAAGCACCATTCCACTACCGCCAACCGCAACCATTGAGGGGTTAAGAGTTCAAGATGCTTCCGTTTTCTCGCTTTCTCGCTGCCACCGCTGCCCTGCTGATGGGCACTGCCTTCGCCGCTGAACTGGGCCAAGTCGCCGCCTATGCAATTCCTGCTGTCACGGTGCCGCGTCTCGAACGCGTGGTTCTGAATTCGGTCGATACCGACGAGAAATTCACGCTGGAAATCCAACCCGGGCACCCGCAGGTGCTGGCCGCCAGCCTGCCCGAAGGCCGCTACTGGATTTACGACATGGTGCGCAGCCGCAAGGACATCGCGCATGCGCCGATTGAGGTGCGCGCCCATCAAGTTACCGAACTGGGCGGCCTGCGTTGGATCGACATCGGCAACCACGAGCGTGCGTTGATCGCAGAGCCCCACGCCGACGCCAGCGCCGCCTTGAAAGCCTGGCCCAGCCAATGGCCGGACAGCCCGCGCAGCCAGTGGACCCAAGACCGCCTGCCGATCAAAGTGAACGTCACCCAAGACGCCCCCTTGTCTGGCTTGGGATTGATCGCCGACCTCATCAGCCTGTACGAAAAGGAAGTGAACCGTCCCTCGGTCAAGCAGCAGCTCGATCAGGCCAAGAGTCCAGCCCATTTGCTGGAACTGGCCCGTCTGGTTGCAACACCCACCTACGATGAATTGAGTCGTGATGCCGATGGCAACCTACTGGTCGGCGCCGAGATGGGACAGCTGCGCGAGCGCAAGCCCAGCGGCGAATGGACAGCCATCGATACCGGCACGGCCTCGGCGCTGACAGCCGTGTATGCCGGGGCGGGCACCCGGGTGGTCGGGACAGCCGATGGCCGCCTGCTGGCACGCCAGGCCGACGGTCGCTGGCAAGCCCAGCGCCGACTAGACCCTACTGAGGTAGTACTCGACATCGACCGTCTCGGCAAACGCTGGTTCGTGCTCGCTGGGCGGGCCGGCAAACCACTCGGCGTGCTGCGCTCCGTCGATGGAGTGGTGCTCTACAGCGGCAGCGCCGACGACTTCAGCGACCTGAGCCCGCTGCGCCGTATTTCCGGCCGGCAGATCCTGCAACCGGTCAACCGCATTCGCGGCCAGGTGCAGGGCGAACGCTACTACCTGAACGCGGATGATGATTTCGGCTATTTCGAGGGCGACAGCGCCGAATGGCATGCGCTGAAGCCGGGCCACGCGGTGACCCATCTGCGCATCACGCCAGCCACTGGCACCTTGACCGCCTTTAAGGCGCAGGGTGGCTTCTCCAAACTCAGCGTATCCGAAGACAGCGGTGCCAGCTGGAAGTCGCTCGATACACCGCCCTATACGGTCGCCGACGTCCAGCTTCAGGACGCAACCCATGGGCTGGCCGCACGTTTCAGCATGGGCGCCTTCAGCTCCAACATCGAGATCCTGAGCCTTGAGGGCGCGAAGTGGGCCAAGGTCGGTGAGTTCGCTCCGGCTGCCTGCCGACGTACGCTCAAGAGCGAGGACGGCCAGCACTGGTTCTGCCTCAGCGCCGGCGGCTCGATCCTGCGCATCGAGGACGGGAAGTTGAAGGTCGAGTCCGCCGTGGAGTGACCAGTCAATTCGATTGTGGTGTCTATCGCAGGCCGTGGTACCGCATAAATAAAAGAGCGCGCCCGGGCCCGCTTGAATGATGGGATGGACTCCCCCGTTTTCTTGCGCAACAGTTGCGTACTGGTCGTCATGGGGATGGGGATCAGATCATTCAACGTAAGGAGTCCGACATGCATGCTACTACCGTTGCCGTCGATCTTGCAAAGTCTGTTTTTCAACTCGCCGTTGCCGATGAACATTGGCGCGTGCTCGAAACCCAGCGCCTCACACGCACCCAGTTCGAGCGCTGGTTCGCCAACCGGGATGTGAGCCTGGTCATCATGGAAGCCTGTGGCTCAGCCCACCACTGGGGTCGCTGGCTCAATGGCCTGGGCATTGAGGTGCGCCTACTACCTGCCCAGTACATCCGCGCCTACGTCAAGCGCAACAAGACCGATGCCACCGATGCCGCCGCTTTGTTGGAGGCAGCGCGTTGTGCCGACATTCGCCCAGTACGGGTGAAGTCGGTGGAGCAGCAGGCGTTGCAGGGCATGCACCGCATTCGCAGTCTTTGGATGGGCACACGCACCTCGCGCATCAATGCCTTGCGTGGGTTCTGCCGCGAGTTTGGCATTGCCATCCCCGTCGGTGCACGCACGGGCGTGGAGGCTATCAGCCGGGTGTTGGCTGATTCGCACACAGCCGTGCCCGATCTGATCCGTGGCACGGCCAGGCTGCTCGTGGAGGAGATTCGCTTGCTGGAAGCACGCATTGCGCAGTTGGAGCGAGAGTTGGCTGCCTGCGCCAAGCACAGCCCAGCGTGCACCATGTTGCTGTCAATTCCGGGCATTGGACTGCTGACAGCCACCGCCCTGGTGGCTGCCACCTCGGGCGATGTGAGTCATTTCCAGGATGCGCGCCACTTCTCCAGCTGGTTTGGTCTGACGCCCAGAGAGTACAGCTCAGGCAACCGTCGCCATCTTGGTTCGATCTCCAAGAAGGGGGATCGTTACTTGCGCATGTTGTTCACCCACGGGGCCAGGAGTGTGCTGCGCGCCTCCAAGGTGGCTCAAGATGCTGGGCGCGAAGTGTGCGGTGTGCGCCGCTGGGCGCTGGATGTGCAGGCGCGCAGCAACCACAACAAGGCGGCGTGTGCACTGGCTAACAAGCTGGCGCGCATTTGTTATGCCACGCTCAGGGACAAGGAACCGTTTGGTGAGCCGACCGTGCGGTTAAACAAGAAGATCAGCAGGGAGAGTTTTGCGATGCCAGCTTGAGGGCAAACATCCAAAACAGCCGTCACCAAGAAGAAACTGAACACCCTTCCACGCGTTGCGACGAGATTGATCGACCATCATGGCCAATAGGGTTCACCCCACACTGACTGACGCCGATAACTCTTCCGGCAGCTTGCCTGCCGCTTGTAGCGTGTGGCGCATCGGTGACGCAGATTCCATGTCGGCACGGACCACAGCAGAGTCCACTTTAGATGCCGGATAACGAGAAGCAGGCGCTTCCCCAACAGCCAACATATCGATCAGTTTCTTGCAGTTTGGGGGGAGTCCATATACGACGGGTTAGACAGCGACTAGTTTCGTGACTCTATGTTGGTGCGGAGCCCAACTTCTGTACAACGTAGGTAATACTCTCGCGCGTTGCTTTAATGATCTGAATTCGCAATCCCCTAAACGCGATGACGCCACTTCCGTCTGCTTCGAGTTCGTAGGAGACATCCTGCGTGAATGCGGGTCGGGCAATTCCGCCCTTGAACTCTCGATAAGAGATCTTAGCCTCGCCCTTTGAGACCCCTTGGTACAAGACTTCGACTTGGTAGTTCCGAGAATCGACGATCTCTTCTGACTTAACTTGTTCCGCTAGAGTGTACGGTACGGGCTGAGGCAAATCCTTGTCGACCGTGTGGCCAGGAAAGGCAATTGCATCGAACTTTCCATCCTTGTCTGTATCAACAAAGCAGCCTGCCATACTCGGTGGGCTTGTTGACGCTTCGCCACGAGGCGTGACGCAAAACATGGGATTGTGTTCGGCCGAGTGGTATAGCAACGGCCCTTTTGCACCGGACGGCGCGGAGACAGCTCTGTATCCAGCCAAGAAACCGAACTTGCCCGATGCGTCGCTCTTAAGTGTCACTTCCCATGACTTCGTTGTTCTGGTCCTGCTGAAACTCGATCGAACCAATGAATCACCAACATCTCGCGTGGACTCCTGGCCGATTCTTGGCTCGACTAGCAGAGTAAAGTCATGATCATTCACCTCTTGGGCAACGCGCCATACTTCGGCGGCCAGTGACAGCGCCGGTAGAAGCGAAATTCCCGAAGCGAGAAGTACTCTCAACATGATGCGCATAGGTTCTCCATCGAACTTGATCGCCGCAATCGTAGCTTGAGTTTCAGTGCAGATATTGATCCTGCGCGATAGTCGCGTGCGAGGGCGATTGCAATCGCTGTCTAACATGGCTCACACTTGGCAAAAAAGTCTTTGACATCATAGGCTTGAAGTGAAATACTGTACTTATGTACAGGTATAACAAAACCGAGAAAGTCGCCGGGCCTCCCTTGGCTTCCAAGCGCCTGCTGGATCAGGTGCGCGAGCGGATTCGCTATTTGCACTATAGCCTCAAAACCGAGAAGGCTTACCTGTACTGGGTGCGGTTCTTCGTCCTCTGGTCGGCCCGCCAAGGGGGGATGCGCCATCCCAAGGACATGGGCGTGGCGGAAGTGGAAGCGTTTTGTCGATGCTGGCCAATTGCAAGGCTTCCAACTGGCGACGCCTTTGCCCAAACTGGAGTTCAGCGTACCCATGCTGGGCACAGCCAGATCATCAACCAACGACTAACAGGCAAAATAGGCCATAAGCCCCGTCAAATGGGCATACAAAGCTATCAAATATATAGCAACGCATGGAACTTCGTACCCAGCAAACGCATCAGCGCCCAAGCTCCCGCAGCTTGATGAACGCCAGCGCCGCCATGACCGCATCGTTGAGCGCATCGTGCGCCTCGCGCAGCGGCAGGCCCAGGTCCTGCATCATGGTGGCAAAGCGTAGGTCGATGTTCACATTGCCCTGCTGCTGGTACGCTGGCAACTGGCGGAACTTGTAGTCGTAGTACAGGCCGGACACTTCGATGCGCGCCTGGGGCAAGCCCATGCCCAGCATGGGAAACAGCACACGGTTGATCATGGCCAGGTCGAATTCCAGGTAGTAGCCCACCAGGGGGCGGCTGCCGATGAAGTGCATCAGGCGCATCATGGCTTCGTCGGCGCTCATGCCCTGGGCCACGTCTTGCGCGCGCAGGCGGTGCACGCGCACGCTGTCGGCCGACACCGCACCCTGTGGGCGCACCAGCAGTTCCAGCCGTTCACTGGTGAGGATGCGGTTACCCTGGATGCGCACTGCACCAATGGAAATGATCTCGTCGGTGCGCACGTTCAGGCCGGTGGTCTCGCAGTCCAGTGCCACCCACTCATCCTTGGGCGGCGCATCCCACATGAAGCGGAAACGCGGGTCGCCCAGGTGGTACAGCATCCACCCACGCTTGAGCGCCGCCCAGGCGCTGGGCAGGGTCCGGTCGGACATGGCTAGACTGCCTCCAGGTGGAAGCGGTGCGACAGCAGTTGCTTGAAGAGCTTGACCACCCCCAAGGTGTCCTTCAGCAGGTCGCGGTCCAGGGTGCTAAGTGCTTCCAGCGCCACACCGCCCTGCGACGGGTGGTCCAGGGCCAGTGCGTGCAGGCCCACCTTGAGCTTCAGGCCCATGAAGAAGTGCAGGCTGTCGACCAGGTCGGCGGCCAGCTTCTCGGGCAGCGCCCCCAGCGCAACCAGGGCTGCAATGCGTGCCGTGGTGCCGGTTTCGCGCAACTGGTGCGCCAAGGCCAGGCTGCGCACGCCGTGCACCAGGGGAAAGGTGCCCACTTTCTTGATGTCCAGGGTGTCGCGATCGTTGTCGCCCAACGAAAACAGCTTGTTCCACCAGCCGCTGCTGGTGTTGAACAGGTTGATGGCCGAGGCAAAGCGCGCCAGCATGGCGTCATTGCCCGTGGTGAGCGAGAACATGGACTGGCGTACGGCATCGAGCAGGCTGGCGTCGCCGCAGACGGCGTGGGCATCCATGAAGATGGCCAACGCCATCAGGCTTTCCGGCTGGGCGGTGGCCGACCACAACCGCACCATCTGGCTGAATTCACCCACCGGCTGGCACCACTGCGGGTTGCTGACCATGATGCCGCCGGGGCACGGCGGATAGCCGAAGTCGGCCAGGGCCTGCGAGAAGCGCACGCACACGGCAGCCACGTCCGTCGAGGGCCGGTAGCCATCGCGCAGCACCAGGGCGTTGTCCTGGTCGGTGCGCAGCAGCTGCTCGCCACGCCCCTCGCTGCCCATGACGAACAGGCAGCTGTTGGCCACCAGGTCGGGCGGCGCCAGAAGCTTCCAGGTGCGTTCGAACAGGCGCGCGTTGAGCTCCTGCACCAGCCGCGCAATGAGATTGACCTTGGTGCCGTTGCGGTACAGCACGGCGATCAGCTTGCTGATCTGCTGCGCCGCCTGGGCCAGGGTGGGGAGGTCTTGCGCGTCGTTGATGCGGACATTGATCTGGTAGGACTGGTTGGACAGGAACCCGAACAGGTCCAGTGCCTCCAGCACCCCGTGCACCTGTTCGCCCTCGGCCACCAGCACACGGTGCACGTTGTGCTTGATCATGACGGCCAGCGCCTCGCCGATCGGGTCGGACGGGCGCACGGTGATGAGCTGGTAGTTGGCCAGGTTGCCCACCGCCAGCGTGTGCAAAGGCGTGCCGCTCAGGATGGCGCGCTGCAGCCCGGTGGTGGTGAAGATCCCCAACCGGGGCGGGGTCTGGGTGGTGTCGCGCACCAGCACGCTGCGGATGCGGTGCGTCTGGAACTGCTGCACCACGTCGACGATGCTGGTGCTGGCATCGACAAAGCAGGGTGGGCGCACCACCGCCTCGTCGACCCGCGCCATGCTCAGCGACTGCAGTTCGTGGCGGCTTTGCCGCTCGGACAGCGCACTGAGCTTGTTGGACAGGTCCGAAAACAGCAGCGCGCCAAAGGTGGCGTTGCTGGCAATGAGCTCGGTCACGGCCTGGCGGGCCAGCTGGTAGGCCACCACTTCTTCGGCGGCCACAAACCGGCTGCTGACCTTGCCCGCTACCAGGCCGCGCCCGTCGAAGGTGTCGTCGGGGCCGAAGGTGGTGATGACTTCGTTGCCGTCCCACTGTTGCACATGACCCTTGATGATGACGAACAGGTGCGTGGGCTGGCTGCCGGGGGCCAGCACCGTATCGCCCTGCGGAAAGTAGGCAATGTCCAGGTGGCTGCGCACCAGGCGCTGCTCGTCCTGGGTCAGGCAGTCAAACGGCGAGGCGGTGAAGTTGAAGGCGCTGGGCATGGCGCATTGTGCGATGCGTAGCCCTCACATTACTGACGGCGCAAGCCCGATGGAATGCGCTGCACGGCGTCCCACCCCGGCCCTTCGAACCAGGCATGGCCCTCCAGATACTGGCGCAGCATGGGCAGGGCATCCAGCCCCCAGAAGACCTTGCCATCCACCTCAAACGACGGCACGCCGAACACACCCAGGGCCATGGCCGCGTCGGCGTGGGCCTTGAGCTGGGCCTTGACCGCGTCACTGGCCGGGTCGCGCGCGGGCGCAAGCTGCGCACCAACCGCGGCCAGGCGCTGCGCGTCCGCCGCATCAGCACCGCCCACCCAGACATGGCGAAACAAGGTCTCGCAGACATACCGATTGGGAAAGCCCTGCGGGTCGGTGGCCACCGCCAGGCGCAGCAGGCCCAGGGGATTGAACGGGTGCACGGCGGGCAGGTCCAGCACCACGTCTTGCTGCTGGGCCAGCCACTGCACGTGGCGGTAGATCCAGTCGCGCTTGGGTGGGACCTCGGCCGGACCCAGCAAGGCATTGTGCTTGAGCAGTGCGCCCAGAAAAACGGGCCGGTACTGCACGCCGTAGCTCAGCCCCATCAGCGTGCGCGGCAGCTCGTTGAACGCCAGCCAGGCATAGGGAGAAATGAAGTCCAGGTAGAAAGTGATGTGCTTCATGGTGCCACGGTGCTGGGGGTGGACGCAACGGCCTGGCGTGCCGCGATGCGTTCGGCGATGGCACACCAGACGGCGCGCTTGTCGGCATCGCTGGCGCGACTCCAGAGACGGATTTCATCGATCGTGCGCAGGCAGCCTTCGCACAGCTGGCCCTGCGCATCCATGCGGCACACGGACACGCAGGGTGATGGGACATTTTCGGCAGTAGCCCCCGCAACAGCTGCACGGGATGCTAGTAATTCCATAGCATTTGGCAGACTCATGGCTGCACCACCTGGGTGACGTCGGCGGTGGGCGCGTTGTCGGCCAGGTACGCCAGATCCTGCGGGCGCAGCTTGAACACGCCATGCGGGTGGCCAGCGGCGGCCCAGATTTCCTCGAAGCGAAACAGCTCGGCGTCGATCAGCGTCACCGGCGCTTGCGCATGGGCCAGGGGCGATACGCCGCCGATGCTAAAACCGGTCTTGGCCTTGACGAACTCGGCATCGGCACGCCCGAGCTTGCCGACCAGGGCTTCGACTTTCTTCTCGTCCACGCGGCGGTCGCCCGAGGTGATGACCAGCACCGCCACATCGTCGGCCTTGCGGCGAAAGATGATGCTCTTGGCGATCTGGCCCACGCCAATGCCCAAGGCGTCGGCCGCCTGCTGCGCGGTGCGCGCGGCATCGCTGAGCATGACGGGTGCGTGCGGGTGGTTTTTGGCTTTCAGCGCCGCGGCGACCCGCTGCACACCCTCCGGTAGATTCTGGTTCTCCATCACCACCTCTCAACCTTGCCGCTTGTTCAAAATAGCCGTTGCCACCCGGGAATGGGGCTTGCGCTGCAGCACATCGCTGATGAACTTGCCCGCATCCACCAGCTTGTCCAGGTCGATGCCGGTTTCGATACCCAAGCCGTGGAGCAGGTACACCACATCTTCCGTCGCCACGTTGCCCGTGGCGCCCTTGGCGTAGGGGCAGCCGCCCAGGCCGGCCACGGAAGACTGGAAGTTCCACACGCCCACCTCCATCGCGGCCAGGGTGTTGGACAGCGCCTGGCCATAGGTGTCATGGAAGTGTCCGGAGACGCAATCGATATCGAAGTGCTGCAGCGCCGCGTCAATAGCGCGCTGCACCTTGCGCGGCGTGCCCACGCCAATGGTGTCGGCCACGTCCACACGCTGCACGCCGATGCCCTTGAGCAGGCCGGCCAGGTAGGCCACGCGCTCGGGAGCAATGTCACCCTCATACGGGCAGCCCACGGTGCAGCTCATGGCGCCGCGCACGGCAATGCCTGCCGCCAGTGCCGCCTGCACCACCGGGCGGAAGCGCTCGATGCTCTCGGCAATGCTGCAGTTGATGTTCTTCTGGCTGAAGGCCTCGCTAGCGGCACCAAAAACCACCACCTCGTCGGGGCGGGTTTTAAGGGCCGCTTCAAAGCCCTGCAAGTTGGGTGTGAGCACCGAGTAGCGGATGCCGCTCTGGCGCTGGATGCCGGCCATGACCTCTGCGTTGTCGGCCATCTGCGGCACCCATTTCGGGCTGACGAAGCTGGTGACCTCAATCTCTTTCAGGCCAGCTTCTTGCAGGCGGTGCACCAGCTCGATCTTGGCGCTGGCAGGCACGGGTTGTTTTTCGTTTTGCAGGCCGTCTCGCGGGCCGACATCGATCACTCGAACTTGGGAGGGCAGTTGCATGTCAATTCAATTTACGGTTGTGGTGCCATGATCCAGGTGGCGATGCCGTCGACAACGGCCTCTTGCAGCCCCACGTAGCCATGGTAGTGCAAAGGATCACAGGGGCCACTGGCAATGCCTTCTCCCCCTGTAACCATCCAGGTCTTTACTACGGGCGCATGCCTGAAAGCGGTGCCCAGGCGCTGGGCCTCCGCCGGGGCGCAGGCCCAACAGGCGTCCTGGGCATGGTGCACGATCAGCACCGGCACACGCACGCGGTCGAGCCGCTGCGAAGGGACCGCGCCCTGGATCTTGTAGGCCAATACCGACGACGTCAGGACCAGCCCCGCGACCTGACCCGTCGTATCGGCAATGGAGGTTGCCGCCGCGGAAATGGTGCCCATGCTGGTTCCCACCAGCCAGATGGGTGCGGCCGAGCGCTCTTTCACGAACGCAATGACCGCCGCGTTGTCCTGGGTGTGCTGCTCACCGGCACGGACCCACCCCTGGGCAAGGTCCAAGCCATCGGACGGGCGCCCTACCATAATGACATTGAGGGGGTGCTGCGCCCAACGTTGGCCGGTCCGTATCAAGAAGTTTCCCCCACTCGGCCAACCGTCGGGGCCTATGGCGCCATAGCCTCCGCCACCGCCCGAAAACAGAACGACGCTGGCGGCCGCGTCGGCACGCCAAATGGCATACACCGGAACCGTGACGCCAGCGCGGGTTGGAACACGGTGAACCTGCCCTGCCCGCGGCGATGCGCTTGCAGCAGGAGCGTCCGGCGTTTGCGCGAATGCCTGCGATACAGCGCCAACCACCACCGCCACCATCAAGGCCCATCGGCGCATTCAGTACCCCGCCTCACGATTGACCACGCCCGATACCGCTTGCCCCTGGTTCATGGCAATGATCTTGCTGGCAATTTGCGCAATGCTTTCTTCGTGCAATGTGCGTGCCGACATGTGGGGCGTGACGACGATGCGGGGGTGCTGCCAAAAGGCATGCTCAGGCGGCAAAGGCTCGGTTCTGAACACATCCAACGTGGCACCTGCCAGATGCCCGCTATCGACCAATGCAATCAGGTCTTCGTCCACTACATGGGCACCCCTCGCCACGTTCACCACATAGCCGCCGCGCTGCAGCTGACTCAGAGTTGTATGGTTGAGGATGTTTCGGGTCGCCGCAGTCAGTGGTAGCAAGCACACGAGTCCACGGCTTTCGGCCAGGAATTGCGCAAGCCCTGCATCCCCCCCAAAGCAACGGACACCAGGCACGGATTTCAGCGTACGACTCCAGCCGTTGACTGGAAAATCAAATGACGCCAAGGCCTGTGCCACGCGGCGCCCCAACACGCCAAGACCCATCACGCCAATGGGAAACTGCGAACGCACCCGCGGCTTGCGGTAGGCCCAGATGCCCTTGTTGGCATCGGCCTCGTAAACATCGAGTTCGCGGAAATGGCGAATGAAAGCGTGACAGACATACTCGGCCATCTGGGCGGACATGCCAGCGTCCTCCACCCGAATGAGTTTCAAATCTTCGGGGATCTGGAGCCGCATGAACCCATCGACACCCGCCCCCATGGCAAACAATGCCCGAACATGACGCTGCTCATCCAAGAACTGCTGCGGTGGCCCCCATGCGACGGCAAAATCGGCACAGGGATCGCCCGGCTGCCATAGCGTGGTGCAAGGCTCGCCGAGGGCTTTGTTCAGGCCCTGCAGCCAGGGCGCGGTGTTATCCAGGCCGGGACAACAAAAGCTCACTCGCATGGCTGCGTTTGCCGCAAAAAGACGCTTCAGGCAACCTTGGGCAGGCCTTGCAGCGACGCCTGCAGTTCACTCTCGTTGTAGCTTTCGTCAGATAGTTCACCGGCAAAGAACTTCTGGTACGACGCCATGTCGAAATGGCCGTGGCCCGAGAGGCAGAACAGGATGGTCTCGGCCTTGCCCTCGCGCTTGCAGCGCAGGGCTTCCTCGATGGCGCCCTTGATGGCATGGTTGGACTCTGGCGCAGGCACGATGCCCTCGTTGCGGGCAAACAGCACACCGGCTTCGAAGCACTCCACCTGGTTGTAGGCCACC
Organism: Rhodoferax sp.; assembly: GCA_046348185.1. GTDB lineage: Bacteria > Pseudomonadota > Gammaproteobacteria > Burkholderiales > Burkholderiaceae_C > Allorhodoferax. Next base: position 2,250,118 of record JAXMER010000013.1, read on the forward strand.
GCTTCCAGCAAGCCCAATTCCTTGCAGTGCGACACCAGCGGCGCCATGCCGTGGTAGCGCAGACCCCCGGCGTGGAAGCCGGGCGGCGTGAACTGGCTGCCCAGGGTGTGCATCTTGCTTAGGGGCGTCATGCCAGCCGTGTCGCCAAAATCGTAGGCGTAGGTGCCGCGTGTAAGCGATGGGCAGGCGGCAGGCTCCACGGCCAGAATGCGCGACTTCTCGCCACCACGCAGACCATGGCCGATGAAGGGGAATGCGATACCGGCAAAGTTGGAACCGCCTCCGGCGCAACCGATGACCACGTTGGGCCAGGTGTCGGCCATCTTCATCTGCTCCATGGCCTCCAGGCCGATGATGGTCTGGTGCAGCAGTACGTGGTTGAGCACCGAGCCCAATGCGTACTTGGTGTCGTCGCGCTGCACGGCCAGTTCCACCGCCTCGGAAATGGCAATGCCCAGGCTGCCGGGGTGGTTGGGGTTCTTGGCCAGTACCGAGCGGCCATAGGCGGTTTCATTGGAAGGCGACGCGACGCAGCGCGCGCCGTAGGTCTCCATCACGGCGCGGCGGTAGGGCTTCTGATCGTAGGAAATGCGGACCTGGAACACCTCCACCTGCAGGCCAAAGAGAGAACCGGCAAACGACAACGAAGTGCCCCACTGCCCGGCTCCGGTTTCGGTGACGAGGCGCTTGGTGCCCGACTGCGCGTTGTAGAAGGCCTGCGGAACGGCGGTGTTGGGCTTGTGGCTACCGGCGGGCGACACGCCTTCGTATTTGTAGAAGATCTTGGCGGGGGTACCGAGGGCGCGCTCCAGGCCGTGTGCGCGGTACAGCGGGGCCGGGCGCCACAGGCGGAATACGTCACGCACTGGCTCGGGAATGTCGATGTAGCGCTCCTGGCTGACTTCCTGCAAGATGAGGTCCATGGGGAACAGCGGCGCCAGGTCGGCCGGGCCTACAGGCTGCAGGGTACCGGGGTGCAGGACTGCGGGGGCAGCCTGGGGCAGGTCGGCCTGAATGTTGTACCAGTGGCGCGGCATCTGGTCTTCGGACAGCAGGTACTTGGTTTGCTTGCTCATGGGCGACTCCGTGGGTTCAGGAACAAAAGGGGGGAAACCGGTGCGAAAACTGCAGCCAAGTATCCCCCAACTGCAGTGCCGCACCGCCGGGCTTGTCGCCCAGCCAAGTGCTCAGGCTGTGGTGAGCTTGAGCAGTTCCGCGCCTTCGGCGACCTGGTCACCGGGGGCGAACAGCAACTCGGCTACCGTGCCATCGGCGGGCGCTGCAATGGTGTGCTCCATCTTCATCGCCTCCATCACCGCCAGCGCCTGGCCCTTCTTCACGGCATCACCGGCCTTGACGGCAAACGACACCACCTTGCCCGGCATGGGCGCGGTCAGGCGGCCGCCTTCCGCATGGGCGTCACCCGAGTGGGCCAAGGCATCGATTGCTACAACTTGTGTAGCGCCCTGCGCAGTAAATACGTGGGCTACCTCGCCTTTTTTGTACAAATGAACGAGTGAGCGCAGGTCGCCGTAGCGCACATCCAGGGCGCCACCGGCCACCGGTGTGTAGTGCAGCGCGGCGGTGTGGCCGTCCACTGTCAGTTGTAGGCCGCCGTCGTGCAGGCGGGTGAATTGGGCCGTGTGCGGTTCGCCGTGGAACTCGAGCATGAAGTCGCGGTTAGAAGCGCCGTGCGAGCGCCAGCCGTCGCGCTGGGCCCAGGGGTCAATCCAGCCGCTGGCGTCCGCCTGCGCGGCCAGGCTGGCTTCGGACACCAGCATCTCGGCCACCATGGCGGCGGTGGCCATGCGCAAGCCGACCTTTTCCTGCTTGAACAGCGCATCCGTCTCACGCTGGATCAGCGCCGTGTCCAGCTTGGCCTGGGCAAAGGCGGCACTGGTGGTGACGTGGCGCAGGAACTGCACATTGGTCGCCAGCCCCACGATGTGGGTCTGTGCCAGGGCCGTGTCCAGCCGGGCCAGGGCCTGCTCGCGGGTGGTGCCGTGCACGATGAGCTTGGCCACCATGGAGTCGTAGAAGGGGCTGATGGTGTCGCCCTCGCGCACGCCGGCATCGATGCGCACGCCGTGGTCCGCGCGCTCAAACGTGGTGCAGGCCGGCTGGGCGTACACATGCAGCGTGCCGGTGGCGGGCAGGAAGTTGTTGTCGGGGTTTTCGGCGCAGATGCGGGCCTCGATGGCGTGGCCATGGATACGCAGCTCGTCCTGTTTGAGCGGCAGCGGTTCGCCCGACGCCACGCGCAGTTGCCACTCCACCAGGTCCTGGCCGGTGATGGCCTCGGTCACCGGGTGTTCCACCTGCAACCGGGTGTTCATCTCCATGAAGTAGAACTTCATCTGCTCGGGCGCGTCGTAGCCGCCAGGCTGCTCGACGATGAACTCCACCGTGCCCGCGCCCACGTATTTCACGGCACGGGCCGCGGCCACGGCCGCCTCGCCCATCTGGTGGCGCAGGGTCTCGGTCATGCCGGGTGCGGGGGCCTCCTCCAGCACCTTCTGGTGGCGGCGCTGCACGGAGCAGTCACGCTCGAACAGGTAGACGTAGTTGCCATGGGTGTCGCCAAACACCTGGATCTCGATGTGGCGCGGGCGCTGCACGTATTTCTCGATCAGCACCGCGTCATCGCCAAAGCTGTTGATGGCTTCGCGTTTGCACGAAGCAAGGGCTGCCGCAAAATCTTCCGACTTGTCCACCGCGCGCATGCCCTTGCCGCCGCCGCCGGCGCTGGCCTTGATCAGCACCGGGTAGCCAATGCGGTCGGCCTCGGCCTGCAGAAGCGCCGGGTCCTGGTTGGCGCCGTGGTAGCCGGGCACCAGGGGCACATTTGCCGCTTCCATCAGGCGTTTGGATTCGGCCTTGAGGCCCATGTCCTTGATGGCCGAAGCCGGTGGGCCGATGAAGATCAACCCAGCCTTGGCACAGGCCTGGGCAAAGTCTTCGTTTTCGCTCAGGAAGCCGTAGCCGGGGTGGATAGCCTGGGCACCCGTGGCCTTGGCGGCCTCGATGATGCGCTCCCAGCGCAGATAGCTGTCCTTGGGCGCGCTGCCGCCGATGTGGACGGACTCGTCACACGCGGCCACATGCTTGGCACCGGCGTCGGCATCGGAGTACACGGCCACGGTCTTGACGGCCAGGCGGCGCGCGGTAGCCGCCACGCGGCAGGCGATTTCGCCTCGATTGGCAATGAGAATTTTCTTGAACATGTCGGACTTCCTGAAAACGTCAATCGGTTCGTTGTGGGGTGGTGTCGATATAGGGTGTCACGGCGCGTCGGGTTTCCAGACCATCTGGTCGTCGACCGCATACAACCGACAGGCGCCTTTGCCGTTGCGGTTGCAGTTGTCCAACGCGCGCTGCAGCGGGTCGTCGCCGCCATTGGCCCAGCCCCAGGCGCCGTTGGGTGCCAGGGCAAAGGCCCGGGGTTTGGTCTTCTCCAAGAATGTCCGGTAGCCGTCACGCCCGTTGGGGCGCACATGCGGCACGGCATCTACATCCTGCACTACGGCGAACCCGGTGGCAGCGGGCGCCGTCATGCGCTTGGGCCGTGCATATTGGGTGTGGATGATGGCCGTGGGCAGACCCAAGGACTCCAGCTTGGACTGCACCTTGGGCCACCAGATGGGAAGACCATCGTAGCTGGCAAACATGCTGTGGGCGTCCTGCCCAAACACGCCGAATGCCACCAACTCAGCCTGGCCGCCCGCTGCACGGTAGGCCTCGTAGGCCGGACCAATCACCGGGGGCGGAAAGTAACTGTCGTTCTCGCCATAAAACCAGAGCGACAGCACTTGCGTGCGGGCGCCATAGCGAGCATAGGCGTTCTTGATGGCCAGTTCCCACGGGCAGTTGTCGGTGTACTTGAGGCCACCGGCAAAGTTCACGAACAGCTTGAAGCCTGGATGGGGATTCTGCGCATAGGCAAGCGTGGTCAGCCCGCCATGGGACTGCCCCAGCATCACCATGCGGCTGGCGTCTGCCCAGGGCTGCTTCTCAATCCAGGCCACGACGGGACGCACCTCGTCAGCCTGCGCCTCGCCGTTGGCCGCAATGTTGCACCCTGCTCCAACCGCCGAGCCCCCCGACTTGGAGAACCCTTGACGCATGGGCAACACCACAGCGTAACCACGCTGCAGAAACTCACGCGCAGCGGGCAGGTACCGGGCCCGGGGCTGCAGGTGGTTGTTGCCGGTGTCCTTGCCATGGTTGATGACCACCACCGGAAACGGCCCACCGCCCTCCGGACGAAAGACCGTGGTCTCCAGTTCCACCGCAAACAGTCGGTCATTCTTGATGAACACCACCGACTCACCCAACTCCGGTGCCACGGGAACGTCTTCGGCGCGCGCGATGGCGCCCACCGACCACAGGGCCAGTGCCAGGAGTTGTCGCTGTGCCGTGCGCAAGGGGGTACTCACATCCGGAACACGCCGAACTTCACGTCCTCGATCGGTGCGTTAAGCGCCGCCGACAGGCCCAGTGCCAGCACGCGGCGCGTGTCGGCGGGGTCGATGATGCCGTCGTCCCACAGGCGCGCGGTGGCGTAGTAGGGGTGGCCCTGGGTTTCGTACTGGCGGCGAATGGGGGTCTTGAAGGCCTCTTCCTCTTCCATGCTCCAATTGCCGCCCTTGGCCTCGATACCGTCGCGGCGCACCGTGGCCAGCACACTGGCCGCCTGCTCGCCACCCATGACGCTGATGCGGGCGTTGGGCCACATCCACAGGAAGCGCGGGCTATAGGCACGGCCACACATGCCGTAGTTGCCCGCGCCGAAGCTGCCGCCGATGATGATGGTGAACTTGGGCACGTTGGCCGTGGCCACAGCCGTGACCATCTTGGCGCCGTTGCGGGCAATGCCCTCGTTTTCGTACTTGCGGCCCACCATGAAGCCGGTGATGTTCTGCAGGAACACCAGCGGAATCTTGCGCTGGCAGCACAGCTCGATGAAGTGCGCGCCCTTCAGGGCCGACTCGCTGAACAGAATACCGTTGTTGGCAATGATGCCAACCGGCATGCCTTCGATGTGCGCAAAGCCGGTGACCAGCGTGGTGCCGAAGCGGGGCTTGAACTCGTGGAATTCGCTGCCGTCGACGATGCGGGCGATGATTTCGCGCACATCAAAGGGCTTGCGGGTGTCGGTAGGAATGATGCCGTACAGCTCGTTTGCTGCAAATTTAGGAGCAACCGGAGCTTTTAGCGCGGGGGCTAGCGGCTTCTTTTTGTTGAGATTGGCAATTGCGGTGCGGGCAATAGAGAGCGCATGCAAGTCGTTTTGCGCCAGATGATCCGCCACGCCGGAAAGCCGCGTGTGGACGTCGCCGCCACCCAAGTCTTCGGCGCTTACCACCTCGCCGGTGGCGGCCTTTACCAGAGGCGGTCCGCCCAGGAAGATGGTGCCCTGGTTCTTGACGATGATGGTCTCATCACTCATCGCCGGAACATACGCACCGCCCGCCGTGCACGAGCCCATAACCACGGCGATCTGGGCGATGCCCTGGGCGCTCATATTGGCCTGGTTGTAGAAGATGCGGCCAAAGTGCTCGCGATCGGGAAACACTTCGTCTTGCGTGGGCAGATTGGCGCCGCCCGAATCCACCAGGTAAATGCATGTGAGCCGGTTTTGCGCGGCGATTTCCTGCGCCCGCAGGTGCTTTTTGACCGTGAGCGGAAAGTACGAACCGCCTTTGACGGTGGCGTCATTGCAGACGATCATGCAGTCCACCCCGTTCACCCGGCCGATACCGGCCACCACCCCTGCGCTGGGCGCTGCGTCGCTGCCGTCGGGGTCTTTGTAGATGCCCATGGCCGCCAAGGGTGCAATTTCCAGGAAAGGAGTGCCGGGGTCCAACAAGTTGTGCACGCGCTCGCGGGGTAGCAACTTGCCACGGGCCGTGTGCTTGGCACGGGCCGATTCGCCTCCCCCTAGGGCTGCCTTCTCGATCTGGGTATTGAGGTCGTCCACCAAAGCGCGCATGGCGGCTGCGTTGGCCTGGAAATCGGCAGAGCGTGTATTGAGTTGGGTGTCGAGGATAGGCATGGCGGGTTCGTCTCTTTCTAGCTCAGGCGGTGATTGCTTCGTGCAGCCCCAGCTGCTGTTTCATCACATCGCGGATTTTGAATTTCTGGATCTTGCCGGTCACGGTCATGGGGAATTCGGCCACGAAGCGAATGTAACGGGGGACCTTGTAGTGCGCAATCTGCCCCTTGCAGAAGGCGCGCACAGCCTCTTCGTCCAGGCTCTGACCGGGGCGCACGATGATCCAGGCGCACAACTCCTCGCCGTACTTTTGATCGGGTACGCCCACTACCTGCACGTCTTGCACCTGGGGCATGCGGTACAAAAATTCCTCCACCTCGCGCGGGTAGATGTTTTCGCCGCCACGGATCACCATGTCCTTGATACGGCCGACGATGTTCACATAGCCTTCTGCGTCCATGGTGGCCAGATCGCCGGTGTGCATCCAGCCCTCTGCGTCGATGGCCTCGGCCGTCTTGGCTGCGTCGTCCCAGTAGCCGTGCATCACGGAATAGCCCAGGGTACAGAGTTCGCCCGAATGGCCCACCGGCACTACGGCGCCGGTTTCGGAGTCCACCACCTTCACCTGCAGGTGCGGCTGCACCTGGCCCACGGTGGCCACGCGCTTTTCCAGCGGTGTGCTGGTGCTGCTCTGGCAGCTCACCGGGCTGGTTTCGGTCATGCCGTAGGCGATGGTGACCTCAGCCATGTGCATGTCGCCGACCACACGCTTCATCACCTCGATCGGACAGGGCGAACCGGCCATGATGCCGGTGCGCAGGCTGCTCAAGTCAAACTCGGCAAAGCGCGGGTGGTCCAGCTCGGCGATGAACATGGTGGGCACGCCGTGCAGGCCGGTGCAGCGCTCGTCCTGCACCGCCTGCAGCACGGACAGGGCGTCGAAGCCATCGTTCGGGTAGACGATGGTGGCGCCGTGCGTGAAGCAGGCCAGGTTGCCCAGCACCATGCCAAAGCAGTGGTACAACGGAACGGGGATGCACAGACGATCGGCCGGGGTGAGGCGCATGGCCTCGCCGATGAAGAAGCCGTTGTTCAGGATGTTGCGGTGTGTCAGCGTGGCGCCCTTCGGGAACCCGGTCGTGCCGCTGGTGAACTGGATATTGATGGGGTCCGTGGCTTTCAGTGTGGCGGCAATGGTGGCCAGGCGCGCATCGTCGGCGCGACCGCGTTGGATGAGCTCCGAGAAACGCAGCACACCACCCGCCTCGTCAGCTTGGCCGGGTTCGTCGATCCAGACCACGCTGCGCAACTGCGGCAGGCGCGCGGCCTGCAGGGCACCCGGCTGCGCACTGGCCAGTTCCGGCGCGAGTTCGCGCAGCATACCCAGGTAGTCACTGGTCTTGAAGCGCGGCATGCTCACCAGCGCCTTGCAGCCCACCTTGTTCAGCGCGTATTCGACCTCGGCCACGCGGTAGGCCGGGTTGATATTGACCAGAATCAGGCCGACCTTGGCCGTGGCCAGCTGCATCAGCACCCACTGCGCATTGTTGTGCGACCAGATGCCGATGCGGTCGCCCGGCACCAGGCCCAGGTCCAGCAGCGCGCTCGCTAGCTGGTTGCTGGCGGTTTGCAGTTCGCGGTAGCTGTAGCGCAGGCCCTGGTGCTTGCTGACCAGCGCCGGGTGCGCAGGCTGGCGCGCCACCATGGCGTCGAAGAAGTCGCCCAGGGTTTGTTCGATTAGCGGTACATCGGTACTGCCTTGGGAAAGGCTGTGGGTCAACGCGGTCATGGCGGGTCCTGTGGCAAAGCGTCCATCGTGCAAGGGTTCGCAGGCAAGGATAGTGGCCGGCTGGCAAAGTCCGAGCGCCACAGAGGTTGCAAATCACGCCAAGTTCTGGAACAGTAACGGCATGCCACGCCGATCCGCAGTCGCCGCCCCTTCTCCGCCCCCGCTTACAGGCGTTGCCGCAACACCAGTCGCCTTTGTGCGGGCCATTACCCTGGCCTACTGGCGCTACGGCAAAGACCCGTCTGAAGCCCTGCATCTGGCACAGATTGCGCCAGAAATGCTGCAGGACAGCGACGCCCGCATCACCGCCTGGCAGATGGAGCAGATTTCCGGTGCCGCCATGCAGGAGCTGGACGATGAAGCCCTGGGCTGGTTTGGCCGACGTCTGCCCTGGGGTAGCTACGGCATGCTGGCACGCGCCTCCATCAGCGCGCCCAGCCTGGGCGTGGCGCTCAAGCGCTGGTGCCGCCACCACGGCCTGCTGACGGACGACATTGCTCTGCAACTGCAGGTACAGGCCGGCACGGCGTCGATCACCGTCACCGAGCGCAGCGAACTGGGTGCGCTGCGCGAGTTTTGCCTGGTCTCGGTGCTACGGAACATCCACGGGCTGGCCTGCTGGTTGGTGGATTCGCGCATCGGCCTGCTGGAGACGCAGTTCCCCTTCGCCGCGCCACCGCATGCCTGGGCCTATGCCGTGCTGTTCTCTGGCCCCACCCGGTTCGCGGCGGGCCCGGCCAATATCCGCTTCGACGCCCAGTACCTGGACCTACCCCTGCGCCGCGATGAACGCGCCTTGCGCCAGATGCTGCAGCACGCTCTGCCCCTGACCGTGCTGCAATACCGGCGCGACCGTCTGCTAGTGCAGCGGGTGCGCCAGACACTGGCCGCGGACGGCGCGGGCATGCAAAACGCCCAGACACTGGCACAGCTGCTGCACGTGTCTGAGCGTACCCTGCACCGCCAACTCAAGGAGGAAGGCGCGACGCTGCAGGGGCTGAAAGACGAAGCACGCCGCGTGCGCGCTGTAGACTTGCTGCAGCGGACCGAACGCCCCATCAAGCAGGTTGCCGAAGCAGCAGGGTTTCGCAACGAGAAGAGTTTTATCCGCGCATTCAAAGGCTGGACAGGCCAGTCACCAGGGGATTTCCGACGCCATGCCGGTGTCGGCAGTCTGGTGCCGTAGGGGTGCATTGCATGCGTCTGCTACCCTTGCCGCTCAGTAGAGCATGGAGTGGCGTGTTATGAACCTGAGTACTTGGTGGTTGTTCGTGTTGATGACGTTCGTGGTGTCCGCAACACCCGGGCCCAACATGTTGTATGTAATGAGTGTCAGTGCGCGTTCGGGTGTGCGCAGCGCCATCAGGGCGATGGCAGGCTGCATGACGGCACTGCTGGCGATGATGAGTCTGTCGGCTGCAGGCTTGGGTGCCTTGCTGCAGTCGTTTCCGGCGGTCTTTGACACGTTGCGCCTCGCGGGCGCAGCCTATCTCGCCTACTTGGGAGTCAAGTGCTGGCGCGCACCGGTTGAAAACACGCCGCCAGCATCCGCACAAACGGCCACGATCACCGAAGCGAGTGCGCGGTCAGCCCACAGCGTGTTCCGACAGGCTTTCCTGGTGGCGGCTAGCAATCCGAAGGCAATCTTGTTTGCGGCGGCGTTTTTTCCGCAGTTCATCAATCCCGACCAGGGTCAATGGACGCAGTTTGCCATCCTGTTGAGCACGTTCAGTGCCATCGAAATCGGGTGGTATTTCGTCTACGCGATAAGCGGAAAGCGCCTATCCGTTTATCTGCAGGAGGCACGCATCCTGCGACTTTTCAACCGGGTCACGGGTGGTGTTTTCGTGGGTTTCGCAGCCCTCATGGCCAGCGCACGCGAGGCGTAGTCCTTAGCGCTTGCGCTTGCTCTTTTTGGAAGCCATGGGGATTTCTCCCCGCAAACGCGCCAGATCGTCTTCATCGAAGTCTTCGTGCTCTTCGCCACGATCGTTGCCGCGGTTACCTGGGCTGATGCCCGCTGCATCCGAGGTTGGCCGGTTGCGTTGATTGCGAGGGGGCCTATCCCCACGCGCATCCGCGGCAGCACCATCGGCGCGGTTGCCGGGCTCGGGGTGCTCCGTACGGCCTTTCGATTGGGGCTTCTTGCCCTTTGGTTGGCGCTCAGGCTTGGGCTTCTCCGCACTGCGCTCGACAAAATAGGGCGCAAGGTGTGGGAGCGTAGGATCGACGGTCAGACGGTAGTAACGCCCATTGGCCAGTCGGATGGTGAACTGATCGCCAGTCAAGGTTCCGTGGCCTGATGCGATGTAGCCACCGGTATCGGTCTCGTGTCCAAAAACCATGACCTGGCGCCCCCACTGTTCGCGCTGGACGGCATCGAAGATCGAGACTGCTTCTTCTGGACCGGATTTTTCCAGCATCGAGAATTTGCCGGTACTGCGGTCAAAGAACAGCGCAGCACTGCGGTCCTTGAGTGTGATGGAACCGGTGAGTTCGCTACGCGCAACGCGGGCATCGAGCTCGCGCAAAGAGCCTTCGTTAATGGCTTCGGTTTTCTCAGCTTGGGTCACTTCGGAAGACACAAGAATCTCCTGGGCACGGCGTGGGCACAAAAGAAGAAGGGCCCACCGAAGTGAGCCCTTAATTAAACGGAAACCCGCATGAAGAATTGGTTGCGGAGGCTAGATTTGAACTAACGACCTTTGGGTTATGAGCCCAACGAGCTACCAGGCTGCTCCACTCCGCGTCAAGCTAGTTATTATATCAGAATTATTCCGCTGCTGCAGCCGGTGTATCGGTCGTTTCGGCCCGATCCACCAATTCCACCAGTGCCATGGGCGCATTGTCGCCAACACGGAAGCCCATCTTCAGAATGCGTGTGTAGCCGCCCGGGCGTGTCTTGAAACGCGGGCCGAGTTCATTGAACAGCTTCGTAACACTGTCACGATCACGCAAACGGTCGAATGCCAAACGGCGGTTGGCAACGGTTGGCTCCTTGGCCAAGGTGATCATAGGCTCCACCACGCGACGCAGCTCCTTGGCCTTGGGCACCGTGGTCTTGATGGCTTCGTGGGCGATCAAGGAGTTCATCATGTTGCGCAGCATCGCCAATCGGTGCGAGCTGGTGCGATTGAGTTTACGAAGGCCGTGTCCGTGGCGCATGGTAGTTTTCCTTTATGTTGTAAACAGGCAGCCGTATCAGGTACTGCCGTTGGCGCTGAACCCGTTAGGGTTCAATGGGTAAAAATGGTTTTTCTTGGAAAGGCTGAATCAGCGCTTTTCGAGTGCCGCGGGCGGCCAGCTTTCCAGCTTCATGCCCAAAGTCAAGCCACGAGAAGCGAGAACTTCCTTGATTTCATTGAGCGACTTGCGCCCCAGATTGGGGGTCTTGAGCAACTCGTTCTCGGTACGCTGAATCAGATCGCCAATGTAGTAAATGTTCTCGGCCTTGAGGCAGTTGGCAGAACGAACCGTGAGCTCCAACTCATCCACAGGGCGCAGCAAGATCGGATCGAACTGCGCATTGCCGCGCGGAGCCGGTGCATCAAAGGCCGCCAGCTCGCTGCCTTCCAATTGGGCAAACACAGCTAGTTGTTCGACCAAAATCTTGGCCGATGCGCGAACAGCGTCCTCAGCAGTGATAGCACCATTGGTTTCGATTTCAACAACCAGCTTGTCGAGATCGGTACGCTGTTCAACACGCGCACTTTCAACGGTATAGCTGACGCGCTTGACGGGTGAGTAGGAAGCGTCCAGGACGATGCGGCCAATCGACTTATTGGGCTCATCACCATGACGACGCATGGTCCCGGGAACGTAACCACGTCCCTTCTCAACCTTGATCTGCATGTCCAGTTTGCCGCCTTGCGACAGCGTGGCAATGACGTGGCCAGGATTGATGATTTCGACATCATGCGGCGTTTGAATGTCGGCTGCTGTAACGACACCTTCGGTATCCTTGCGCAGACTCAGTGTGACTTCGTCGCGGTTGTGCAGTTTGAACACGACACCCTTGAGGTTCAGCAAGAGGTTCACAACGTCTTCCTGAACGCCATCGAGCGACGAGTACTCGTGCAAGACACCCGCGATAGTGACTTCAGTCGGTGCAAAACCCGGCATGGAAGACAACAAAACGCGACGTAGCGCATTCCCCAAGGTATGCCCATAGCCACGCTCGAAAGGCTCGAGCGCCACTTTGGCACGGTTGGGAGCGAGTTGTTCTACGCTAATGGACTTGGGCTTTAGCAAACTGTTTTGCATGCAATCTTCCTCTCAATACCCCCGGCTCGTTACACCGGTAAGGCTGATGTGGCACCCTCATCGCCACAGTGCGACAAGGGGCCGACTCTTGATTTCCAACGTTATTAGCGTGAATACAATTCGACGATCAACGACTCGTTGATATCTGCGCCAAACTGGTCACGATCGGGGACGGATTTGAACACGCCCTCTACCTTATCGGAATTCACTTCAACCCAAGCCGGCATACCGACCTGCTGAGCAAGTTGCAACGCTTCCACAACCCGGTTTTGCTTCTTGGACTTTTCGCGAACCGCGATCACGTCACCAGACTTTACCAAGTACGACGGAATGTTGACCGATTCGCCGTTGACCGTAATGGCCTTATGCGACACCATTTGGCGTGCCTCGGCGCGGGTTGAACCAAAGCCCATGCGGTACACCACATTGTCGAGGCGGCTTTCCAACAAGAACAACAAGTTGGCACCAGTGTTGCCCTTGCGGCGATCGGCTTCTTCGAAGTAGCGGCGGAACTGACGCTCTTGAACACCGTACATGCGCTTGACCTTCTGCTTTTCACGCAGTTGCAGGCCGAAATCGGATGTACGCGCACCCGAAGTGCGACCGTGTTGACCGGGCTTGGAGTCGAATTTGGCCTTGTCTCCGATCGCGCGACGGGCGCTCTTCAGAAACAGGTCAGTGCCTTCGCGGCGAGAGAGTTTGGCCTTGGGGCCGAGATAGCGTGCCACTTGAACTTCCTTTATGTCATCTTCCGTGTAGAAACACGGGAGCCGTCAGCGATAGCAGACGGCGGTGGGCTTGGTTGAAAGAATTAGATACGACGGCGCTTTTGAGGGCGGCAACCGTTGTGTGGAACTGGAGTCACATCGGCAATCATGTTGATGCGAATGCCCAGTGCAGCCAAGGCACGAACCGACGACTCACGGCCGGGTCCAGGACCCTTGATTTCGACATCGAGGTTCTTGATGCCCTGCTCCAGAGCAGCACGACCAGCCACTTCAGATGCTACCTGGGCAGCAAACGGCGTGGACTTACGCGAACCCTTGAAGCCTTGGCCACCCGACGAAGCCCAAGACAACGCATTGCCTTGACGATCCGTGATGGTGATGATGGTGTTATTGAATGATGCGTGCACGTGAGCGATGCCATCAGCAACGTTCTTGCGAACTTTCTTGCGGACGCGTTGTGCGGCGTTATTTGCAGGTGCTTTTGCCATGTTGGTCTCTCAATCCCAATTATTTCTTCAGAGCGGCTGCACCCTTGCGCGGACCTTTGCGGGTACGGGCATTCGTACGGGTACGCTGGCCACGCACTGGCAAACCGCGACGGTGACGGAAACCACGGTAGCAGCCGATGTCCATCAAGCGCTTGATGTTCATCGTGGTTTCGCGACGCAAATCACCTTCGATGGTGATCTGAGCGATCTGCTCACGAATTTTTTCCAAATCGCCGTCGGTCAAGTCCTTGACCTTCTTGGAGTATGCAATGCCACAAGCTTCGCAAATCTTGCGAGCGCGCGAGCGGCCAATACCAAAAATGGCCGTCAAGCCAATCTCAGAATGTTGATGCGGCGGAATGTTGATGCCAGCAATACGTGCCATATTCGTCCTCTAAAACCTTTGCAATTAACCCTGACGCTGCTTGTGACGCGGATCTGTACAGATCACACGAACCACACCCTTGCGGCGGATGATTTTGCAGTTACGGCAAATTTTCTTGACCGAAGCCGAAACTTTCATTTTCTTCTCCTAAAACTCTTTGCTTCGTTCCGACTTCAAAATTCGTCCGGAACCTGCGCCACTTACTTTGCTCTAAACACGATGCGCGCACGCGTGAGGTCGTACGGCGTCAACTCAACTGTCACTTTATCTCCGGGAAGGATACGGATGTAATGCATCCGCATCTTTCCCGAAATGTGACCCAAAACAACGTGCCCGTTTTCCAACTTGACACGAAACGTTGCGTTCGGCAGGTTCTCGACGATCTCGCCCTGCATCTGAATCACATCATCTTTGGCCATATCAGTTCACCGCCCCATTCAAGACGCCTTGAAATTGGCCTTTTTAAGCAGTGATTCGTATTGCTGAGACATCATGTAGTTCTGAACCTGAGCCATGAAATCCATGGTCACCACCACAATGATCATCAGCGACGTGCCACCAAAATAGAACGGCACGTTGTACTTGAGAATCAGAAACTCGGGCAACAGGCACACAAACGTAATGTAGATGGCGCCTGCCAGTGTGAGACGGAGCAATATTTTATCAATAAATTTTGCCGTATGGTCGCCCGGTCGAATTCCTGGAATAAATGCACCACTCTTCTTCAAGTTCTCGGCCGTTTCCTTGCTGTTGAACACGAGAGCCGTGTAGAAGAAGCAAAAGAAAACGATGGCGGTTGCATACAACATCACATAGACCGGCTGCCCAGGACTCAAGGTTGCTGCAATGTCTTTCAGCCAACGCATGGAGTCGCCCGAGCTGAACCAGTTAGCAACGGTTGCAGGCATCAGAATGATGCTTGACGCGAAGATCGGCGGAATCACGCCAGCCATATTGAGCTTCAATGGAAGGTGAGACGACTGACCACCGTACACCTTGTTCCCAACTTGCCGACGTGCGTAGTTCACCAGGATCTTGCGTTGGCCGCGCTCGACGAACACCACGAACCAGGTAACCACCGCAACCAGCACAACCACCAACAAAGCAATGATGATGCTCATGGCGCCGGTACGTACCAACTCGAGCAAGCCACCAATGGCATTGGGAAGGCCAGCTGCAATACCACCGAAAATCAGAATGGAAATGCCATTGCCCAGGCCGCGTTCGGTGATCTGCTCACCCAGCCACATCAGGAACATGGTGCCCGCGGTCAAAGTGACGACGGACGTGAGGCGAAATCCAAACCCCGGCGCAATCACCAAACCAGCTGAAGACTCCAAAGCCAAAGCAATGCCCAGCGACTGGAACAGGGCCAAGCCCAGTGTGCCGTAACGGGTGTACTGGGTAATCTTGCGACGCCCCGCCTCGCCCTCTTTCTTCAGCTGTTCAAATGCAGGCAACACATAGGTCAGCAACTGCATGATGATGGAAGCCGAGATGTACGGCATGATGCCTAGCGCAAAGATCGTGAACCGCGACAATGCACCACCGGAGAACATGTTGAAGAGACTAAGGATGCCTCCTTGCTGCCCCTTGAACAACTGTTGCAACTGAGCGGGATCGATACCGGGCACCGGAATGTGTGCACCGACGCGATACACAATCAGCGCGAGTAGCAAAAACACAAGTCGACGACGCAAGTCGCCGAACTTGTCGGTTTTCGCCATTTGGGCTGCGTTAGTTGCCACGTGTGCCTCTTTCCGGATCCGAATCAGGCTACGCTGCCGCCGGCGGCTTCAATGGCGGCCTTGGCACCAGTCGTGGCACCAATACCAGTAAGCTTCACGGCTTTGGTGATAGTACCGGTCTTCACAACCTTGGCAACCTTGGCCAGCTGACCAACCAGCTTTTCTTGCTTGAGCGTCAACAGATCCACCTCGGCCAAACCCAGCGCTTCCAACGCGGACAGAGTGACTTCTGCATTGAACTGCAGCTGAGCCGACTTGAAACCACGCTTGGGCAAGCGACGATGCATGGGCATCTGGCCGCCCTCGAAACCCACCTTGTGGTAACCACCCGCACGGGACTTCTGACCTTTGTGACCGCGACCAGCGGTCTTACCCAGGCCAGAACCAATGCCGCGTCCAACGCGACGCTTGGCGTGCTTAGCACCGGCAGCAGGCTTAATGCTATTGAGTTCCATACCTACCTCTTACAGTACCCGGACCAGGTAGCTGATCTTGTTAATCATGCCGCGCACAGCAGGTGTGTCGACGAGTTCGCTCACGCTATTGAGCTTGCGCAGTCCCAGGCCACGCACGGTGTCACGGTGGGATTGCTTGCACCCAATCGGGCTACGAACCAATTGAATTTTTACGGTTTGTTGTGTCGTCATTCTGGGGCTCGCTTTCAGACAAACAGTTCTTCAACCGTCTTACCGCGCTTGGCAGCCACTTCCGACGGCGTGGTCGAAACCGACAATGCATCCAGGGTGGCACGCACCATGTTGTAAGGGTTCGTCGAACCATGGCTCTTGGCCACGATGTCGGTGATACCCACAACTTCAAACACTGCACGCATGGGGCCGCCTGCAATGATGCCGGTACCCTTGGGAGCCGGAGCCATCATGACCGAGGCTGCACCGTGGCGGCCCTTGACTTCATGATGGATGGTTCCATTCTTCAGCGACACCTTCATCATGTTGCGACGAGCTTCTTCCATGGCCTTCTGCACGGCAGCGGGCACTTCCTTGGACTTGCCCTTGCCCATGCCGATACGGCCGTCACCATCGCCGACCACCGTCAGTGCGGCAAAGCCCAGAATACGGCCGCCCTTCACAACTTTGGTGACGCGATTGATCGCGATCATCTTCTCGCGCAGACCGTCCTCGGGACCTTCTGCCTTACCTTGCATCTTCGCTTGAACTTTAGCCATTGTGATTTCCGATCTGCTTAGAACTGCAAGCCTGCTTCGCGTGCGGCATCAGCCAGCGCCTTGACGCGGCCGTGGTACGCGAACCCTGCGCGATCAAATGCGACTTTTTCAACGCCAGCGGCCTTGGCCTTCTCAGCCACGCGCTTGCCAATTAACTGGGCTGCGGCAACATTGCCACCTTTGCCTGCACCACCCAAGGTCTTGCGGACTTCGGCCTCGGCGGTCGAAGCAGACGCCAGGACCTTTCCACCGTCGCCAGAAATAACGCTGGCATAGATATGCAGGTTGGTACGATTGACCGTCAGACGTGCGACGCCCTGCTGGGCAATACGCACGCGGGTCTGGCGGGCACGACGAAGACGCTGCTCTTTCTTGGTCAACATGTTGCAGCTCCTTATTTCTTCTTGGTTTCTTTGATCGTGATCTTCTCGTCCGCGTAACGGATGCCCTTGCCTTTGTAGGGCTCGGGAGGACGAACAGCACGAATCTCAGCGGCGACCTGACCCACGCGTTGGCGGTCTGCGCCCTTGATCAGGATTTCAGTAGGCGTCGGCGTCGCAACCGTGATGCCTGCGGGCATCTCGACATTGACAGGGTGCGAATAGCCCACAGCCAGATTGAGCTTGGCACCGGACGCCTGGGCCTTGTAACCCACGCCAACCAAGCTGAGCTTCTTTTCGAAGCCTTTGCTAACGCCAATCACCATGTTGTTGGTCAATTGGCGCATGGTTCCAGCCATTGCATCGGCTTCGCGGCTGTCATTCACAGGCGCAAAGCTCAGCTTGCCACCCTCAGACACTACGGACACCAATTTGTTCAGCGACAGCTGCAACGCACCGCCGGCACCTTTGACCTGGATCTGGCCGTCTTTCACGGACACATCCACACCAGCAGGTACGGCTACAGGAAGTTTGCCTACACGGGACATTTTGCTATTTCTCCTTCAGGCAAACTTAAGCGACGTAGCACAACACTTCGCCACCCACACCGGATGCGCGCGCCTTGCGGTCGGTCATGACACCCTTGGGGGTCGTAACGATGGCCACACCCAGACCGTTCTGGACTTGGGGAATGGCATCGCTGCCACGGTACACGCGCAAACCTGGGCGGCTGACGCGCTCGATACGCTCGATAACCGGACGACCGGCGTAGTACTTCAGGGCAATTTCCAACTCGGACTTGCCGCCTTCAGTCGACACCTTGAAGCCGTCGATGTAGCCCTCGTCCTTCAGTACCTGGGCAATTGCCACCTTGACTTTGGAAGAAGGTACAGACACGGTGGACTTAGCCACCATCTGCGCATTGCGGATGCGGGTCAACAGATCAGCAATAGGATCACTCATGCTCATATTCGGTTCTCCTACGGCTTACCAGCTGGCCTTGGTCACGCCGGGAATCTCACCAGCGAAGGCCATTTCACGGATCTTGGCGCGACCCAGACCAAACTGCTGGAACGTGCCACGGGGACGGCCCGTGATGGCGCAACGGTTGCGCTGACGGGTGGGATTGGCATTGCGCGGGAGCTTTTGCAGACCCAAACGGGCAGCAGCACGCTCCTCATCGGTGCGCTTGGCGTCACCGGCAATGGCCTTCAGTTCTGCGTACTTCTTGGCGTACTTTGCAGCCAACTTGTCACGCTTGAGCTCACGCTCGATCAAAGCTACTTTAGCCACAAGTCACCTCAGTTC
Organism: Rhodoferax sp.; assembly: GCA_046348185.1. Classification (GTDB taxonomy): domain Bacteria; phylum Pseudomonadota; class Gammaproteobacteria; order Burkholderiales; family Burkholderiaceae_C; genus Allorhodoferax. The sequence continues at coordinate 2,268,388 of JAXMER010000013.1, forward strand.
TTGAACGGGAAACGGAAGCCAGCGAGGAGCGCCTTGCACTCGTCGTCGGTCTTGGCCGTTGTGGTGATGCTGATATTGAGACCGCGCAGGGCATCGACCTTGTCGTATTCGATCTCAGGGAAAATGATCTGTTCTTTGACGCCAATGTTGTAATTGCCACGGCCATCAAAAGCACGACCCGAAATACCGCGGAAGTCGCGAACGCGGGGCAAAGCCACCGTGACGAAACGATCCAGGAATTCGTACATTTGCACACCACGCAGGGTGACCATGCAGCCAATGGCCTGCTGTTCGCGAATCTTGAAACCGGCGATAGCCTTGCGAGCCTTGGTGACCACAGGCTTCTGGCCAGCGATCTTGGCCAGATCCGCCACAGCGTGATCCATGACCTTCTTGTCAGCCACTGCTTCGCTCACACCCATGTTGAGAGTGATCTTGGTCAGACGCGGCACCTCCATCACGGACTTGTAGCCAAATTTAGCCATCAACTCCGGAGTCAGCTTTTCGCGGTAATGTTGTTGCAGACGTGCCATGGTTATGCCACCTTGATTTCTTCGCCGCTGGACTTGTACACGCGGGTACGCGTGCCATCAACCAACACCTTGATACCCACGCGATCGGCCTTGCCGGTCGCAGCGTTGAAAATTGCCACGTTGGACTGGTGAATCGGCATAGCCTTCTCCACGATACCACCCGTGGCCCCCTTCATGGGATTGGGCTTGGTGTGCTTCTTCACCAGATTGATGCCCTCGACCACCACGTGGGAGTCATCAGCGCGCAGCGCTACCGTACCGCGCTTACCCTTGTCGCGGCCAGCAATCACGATCACTTGATCGCCTTTACGAATCTTGTTCATGGCGTGTCCTTACAAAACTTCAGGAGCCAGGGACACGATCTTCATGAAACGCTCGGTACGCAACTCACGCGTCACCGGTCCGAAGATGCGGGTGCCGATCGGCTCCAGCTTGTTATTGAGCAACACAGCTGCGTTGCCATCAAACTTGACCAGGGAACCGTCGCCACGACGGATACCCTTGGCTGTACGCACCACCACTGCACTGTAAACCTCGCCCTTCTTGACGCGGCCACGAGGCGCAGCTTCCTTGATGCTCACCTTAATGATGTCGCCAACCGTGGCATAGCGACGCTTGGAACCGCCCAGCACCTTGATGCACAGGACAGACTTCGCGCCGGTGTTGTCAGCGACTTCCAATCGAGATTCAGTCTGGATCATTTCAATATTCCCAACTTGTACCTGGTGCAGCCGCTAGCAGCCAAAGCACCGAGTCAGTCTTGGGCCCGTCGGCTACACCACAAACCATTTGCAATGCGCCGTTTGGGCAGAAACTTCACCCGCCAATACGGGCGAAGCGTTCGATTATGCACCAATCCGCTACGAATCGTCAACACCTTGGTGGAATTTCTTTTTCCTGTGGCTGGGTGACAATGGCGCCCCGTTTCCCCAACCCCATAGGCTCGCGCACATGACACAGCAGCAACGGATCGCATTCATTGGCGGCGGCAACATGGCCAGCGCCATCATCGGTGGCCTGATCCGAGAGGGCGTACCCGCAAACCAAATCGAGGTCGTAGAGCCCTATGCGCCCGCGCGGGATAAGCTTCACGCCGACTTTGGCCTCGCCGCCCATGCACAGGCTGGTGACTTCCTGTCTGATGCCGGGTTGGTCGTATGGGCGGTCAAGCCGCAAACATTCAAGGAGGCGGCACTTGCCGTTCAACCCTATACGGCGCTTGCCCTGCATCTCAGCGTGGCGGCCGGAATTGGCACGGACAGCATTGCAGACTGGTTGGGCAACGAACGCATCATTCGAACCATGCCCAATACCCCGGCACTGATTGGCAAAGGCATTACCGCTCTGTATGCCCGTACTGCGGTCACGGCGGCGGATCGTGACTGGGCAGACAAAATTATGGGCACCACGGGTGCGCTGCTTTGGCTGACTACCGAAGCGCAACTCGATGCGGTAACCGCCCTTTCCGGTTCCGGGCCAGCCTACATGTTTTACTTCATGGAGGCCATGACGCAAGCCGGTGTGCAAATGGGTTTGCCGCACGATCAAGCCCACCAACTGGCCGTGGCCACCTTTATCGGCGCGGGTGAGCTGGCGCGGGCCTCCACCGAGCCGCCGTCCGTATTGCGCGAACGCGTGACGTCCAAAGGCGGCACGACGTACGCGGCCATCAGCTCCATGGAGCACAACCATGTCAAAGAATTGTTTGCCCAGGCCTTGTTCGCAGCGCACCGCCGTGCGGGTGAGCTGGGGCGCGAGTTTGGCAATTAACGCCATCAGCCCCCGTATTCATTGAGTTTGCTGCTACTATTTTGGAAGCAGTTACCAGAACCCCGGCATGCTGTAGTGGTGCTTGAGGTAGTCGATCCACAGCCGCACGCGCAGCGCCAGGTGCTTGCGCTGCGGGAACACGGCATAGATGCCGTTGGGCGGCGCAGCGTAGTCTTCCAGCACCGCCACCAGGCGCCCGGCGGCAATCTCCGCCTCCACCTCCCAGGTGCTACGCCAGGCCAGGCCGTACCCAGCCAGGCACCAGTCGTGCAGCACCTGACCATCGGAGCAGTCCAGCGGACCGGAAGGCTTGATGTAGTGCACGGTGGTGCTGCCCGGCGTCTCGCGAAAAGCCCAGCCCCGGGTCTGGGAGGCGTCGCTGGACAGGGTCAGGCAGTCGAAGCGTGCCAGGTCGCCCGGCGCACGCGGTGTGCCGTGGCGCGCTAGGTAGTCGGGCGTGGCCACGCACAGGCGGCGGTTGTCGGCCAGGCGCACGCTCACCAGGGACGAGTCCGGCATGTCACCCACACGCACGGCGCAATCGAAGCCCTCCCCGGCGATGTCCACGATGCGGTCGGACAGGTTGAGCGAGACCGTGACGTCTGGGTGCAATTCATGGAAGCGCGGCACCAGCGGGGCCACGTGGCGCCGCCCGAAACCCGCCGGGGCCGTGATGCGCAGGTGCCCGCTGGCCTTGACGCCGCCGGCGCTGATGCTGGCCTCGGCATTGGACACGTCGGCCAGGATGCGCTGGCAGTGTTCCAGAAAGGCGCTGCCCTCGTGCGTGAGCGTGAGCTTGCGCGTGGTGCGCAGCAGCAGCTTCACGCCCAAGCGCTCTTCCAGTGCATCGAGGCGGCGGCCCATGATGGCGGGAGCCACGCCTTCTGCCTGGGCGGCGGCGGTGAGGCTGCCACGCGTAGCCACCGAGACGAAGCTTTCTAGCTGCTTGAGCTTGTCCATCTCATTTAGTGCCGGGTTGGGTGGCCATGCGTTTTGCTCCGTGTCCCCCGCCCGCTGCGCGGGCTCCTCCTTTACCTACGCAAAACGCATGGTCACCCAGCCCTTTAGCCCACGTTAAACATGTGCAGTCAGCTATATTATTCATAGCACCACGCCATCCGTATGAAGCTGTGCAACCTCGCCTTCGCTGTAGCCCAATGAACGCAGCAGTGCGTCGGTGTGTTCGCCCAGTTTCGGAGGATTCAGGCGCAGGCCCAGACGTTCGCCACCCAGCTTGATCGGCAGCAGCGGTACCTTCGTTTCGCGCCCATCGGGCAGCTCCATCGGGGCCAAGCCGCCCGTGGCATTGAGGTGCGGGTCGTCAAACAGGTACTGCGGGTCGGTAATGGGGGCAAAGGGCAGGCCATGCTGCTCGAACACTGCAGCAATCTCCGAGGCCACGCGGTCGGCCAGACGCTCCCGCAACATGGGGATCAGCCAGCTACGTGCGAGTACCCGGCCATTGTTGGTCGCGATACGCTCATCGGCGAACAGATCGGCAAAGCCAAAGGCGTCGCAGAAGGTCTTCCACTGGCCGTCGCCCACCACGGCCAGAAAGATTTGCTCGCCATCCTTCACCTTGAACACGTCGTAGATGCCCCAGGGCGAAATCTTCTCGGGCATGGGCGCGGCGGGCTTGCCGGTCACCGCGAACTGCAGCATGTGCTGGGCCACGAGGAAGATGTTGTTCTCGAACAGGGCGCTTTGCACCTCCTGCCCCTGGCCGGTCTGGGCACGCTGCATCAGCGCCGCCAGCGCGCCCACGGCGCCGAACACACCGCCCATGATGTCGTTCACACTGCTGCCCGCACGCAGCGGGTCGCCCGGGCGCCCGGTCATGTAGGCCAGGCCGCCCATCATCTGCACCACTTCGTCCAGCGCCGTGCGGTGGTCGTAGGGGCCGGGCAGAAAGCCCTTGTGGCTCACGTAGATGAGGCGCGGGTCCAGCTTGGACAGCGTGGCGTAGTCCAGGCCCAGCTTCTGCATGGTATCAAGCTTGAAGTTTTCGCTCACTACGTCGGCGGTGGCGATCAGCTTGAGCACCACTTCGCGCCCCTGGGCGCTTTTCATGTCCACCGCAATGCTCTTCTTGTTGCGGTTGAACAGCGGGTAAAAGCCCGCACCGCTGCCCAAGAGCTTGCGTGTGTTGTCGCCCGTGAGCGGCTCGACCTTGATGACCTCGGCGCCCAGGTCGCCCAGCACCATGCCGCAGGTGGGACCCATGACCATGTGGGTGAATTCGACCACGCGCACGCCGGCCAGCGGCAGGGGGCGAGAGGGCTCGGTGGCCAGTGCAGCTTCAGGTGCGCTCATCAATTACCTCTGTTTTTGTCACAAATAAATTCAATATTACCGAATAAATACCATTCAAAGTATCCAATACAGTAGAGCCATGTCCAAAACCCTCGCCACCGCCACGTCCAAAGGCAAAGCGAACGTCCCCTGCGCCCCGCAAGCGGTGCTGTTCGACGCCTATGGCACGCTGTTTGACGTGTACAGCGTGGCGCTGCTGGCCGAGCAGCTGTTTCCGGGCCAGGGCCAGCATTTAAGCGTGCTGTGGCGCGACAAGCAGATCGAATACACCCGGCTGGTCACCACCTGCAATGACGGTGCCCACTACCGCCCGTTCTGGGAACTGACACAGGCAGCGCTCACATTCGCTATCAAAAAATTAGCAGCTCACGCAGATTCCACGCGGGCTGATGCCGATTTTTCGTCGGAGATCGAGCAGCTGATGAACCAGTACCGGTCCTTGAGCGCTTTCCCGGAGAACCGGGAGGTGCTGCAGGCCCTGCAGGCCCAGGGCGTGCCCACCGGCATCCTCAGCAATGGCGACGTGGCCATGCTCACGTTGGCACTCAAGAGCAGCGGTCTGCACCCGTTTGTGGACCACATCATCAGCGTGGACGCGGTGAAGAAATACAAGACCCACCCGGCGGCCTATGCCCTGGGTGAAAGCACGCTGGGCCTGCCCGCATCCAAGATTCTGTTTGTGAGCAGCAACGGCTGGGACGCGCTGGGCGCGACCTGGCACGGCTACCAGACGCTGTGGGTCAACCGCAGCAAGCAACCCTTTGAAGAACTGGGCACACAACCTACACGCACAGGCACAAGTCTGCGCGACGTACTCAGCTTCTTTCCAGTTTCCCTTTGATTCTTTGCACTTAGAAAGGCACTTTTCATGACCGAACGTACCGCCATCCACCGCCTGCAAGTGGCCACGCAGCTGCACTCCTTCATCGAAGAGAAGGTGCTGCCCGGCACCGGCGTGTCTTCCGAGACCTTCTGGAAGGGCTTTGATGCCATCGTGGCCGACCTGGCCCCCAAGAACATCGCCCTGCTGGCCGAGCGTGACCGCCTGCAAAGCGAGATCGACGCCTGGCACAAGGCCAACCCCGGCCCCATTGCCGACATGCCCGCCTACAAGGCCTTCCTGGAAAAGATCGGCTACCTGGTGCCCAACCCCGCCAAGGTGAAGGTCACCACGGCCAATGTGGACGCCGAGCTGGCCAAGCAAGCCGGCCCGCAGCTGGTGGTGCCGATCCTGAACGCCCGCTACGCCCTGAACGCCGCCAACGCCCGCTGGGGCTCGCTGTACGACGCGCTCTACGGCACCGACGTCATCAGTGAAGAAAAGGGCTGCGAGAAAGTCGGCCAGAAAAATGGAAAAGTCATTGGCTACAACCCCAAGCGCGGCAAGAAGGTCATCGAATACGCACGCCATGTGCTGGACCGTACTGCCCCGCTGAAGAAGGGCTCGCACGTCGGCTCCACTGGCTACGCCGTCAAGGGCGGTGATCTGGTCGTCACGCTGAAGGATGGCTCGACCTCCAAGCTGGCCGACAAGGACCAGTTCATCGGCTACACCGGCGACGCCAAGGCCCCCAGCAGCGTGCTGCTGCAGCACAACGGCCTGCACCTGGACATCATCATCAACCGCGCCACCCCCATCGGCAAGAGCGACACCGCCGGCGTGGCCGACCTGGTGGTCGAAGCCGCCCTGTCCACCATCCTCGACCTGGAAGACTCCGTCGCGGCTGTGGACGCCGAAGACAAGGTGCTGGGCTACAGCAACTGGCTGGGCATCCTGCAGGGCACACTGACCGAGTCCTTCGAGAAGGGCGGCAAGACCCTGACCCGCGGGCTGAATGCCGACCGCATCTACAAGAGCGCCGATGGCAAGAAGGAAGTGAAGCTGCACGGCCGCAGCCTGATGTTCGTGCGCAATGTGGGCCACCTGATGACCAACCCGGCCATCCTGTACACCGCTGCCGACGGTTCCACCAAGGAAATCCCCGAGGGCATCATGGACGCCATGGTGACCACCACCATCGCCCTGCATGACCTCAAGCGCAGCAAGAAGGACGCGATCCGCAACTCGCGCAAGGGCTCGGTCTACATCGTCAAACCCAAGATGCACGGCCCCGCTGAAGTGGCCTTCGCTGCCGAACTGTTCAGCCGCGTTGAAAAGGTGCTGGGCCTGGCCGACAGCACCGTCAAGCTCGGCATCATGGACGAAGAGCGCCGTACCTCGGTGAACCTGAAGGCCTGTATCGCCGCCGCTTCCAGCCGTGTTGCCTTCATCAACACCGGCTTCCTAGACCGCACCGGCGACGAAATGCACACCAGCATGCTGGCCGGCCCCATGCTGCGCAAGGGCGACATGAAGACCAGCGCCTGGATTCAGAGCTACGAGCGCCACAACGTGCTGGTGGGCCTGGACTGCGGCCTGCGTGGCAAGGCCCAGATCGGCAAGGGCATGTGGGCCATGCCCGACCTGATGGCCGAGATGATGAAGCAGAAGATCGGCCACCCCAAGGCCGGTGCCAACACCGCCTGGGTGCCCAGCCCCACCGGCGCCACCCTGCACGCCCTGCACTACCACCAGGTGCTGGTCTCCGACATCCAGAAGGACCTGGAAAAGACCAAGTACGCCAAGGTGCGTGAAGAGCTGTTGAACGGCCTGCTCACCATCCCCGTGACCGCCACTCCCAATTGGAGCGAGGCCGAGAAACAGGCCGAACTCGACAACAACGCCCAGGGCATCCTGGGCTATGTGGTGCGCTGGGTCGACCAGGGTGTGGGCTGCTCCAAGGTGCCCGACATCAACGACATCGGCCTCATGGAAGACCGCGCCACGCTGCGCATTTCCAGCCAGCACATGGCCAACTGGCTGCACCACGGCGTGGTGACCAAGGCCCAGGTGGAGGAAACCTTTAAGCGCATGGCCGCCAAGGTGGACAAGCAGAACGCCGGTGACAAGGCCTACACTCCCATGGTCGGCAACGAGAAGGGCGCCGCCTACCAGGCCGCCTGCGACCTGGTGTTCAAGGGCCTGGCACAACCCAGCGGCTACACCGAGCCCCTGCTGCACGCCTGGCGTCTGAAGGTGAAGGCGAAGTAAGCGGCATCACCGCTGCGCAGCTTCCACGAGGGCTAAGGGCCAATTTGGCACGTGCCCCTTGCCAGTGAACGGCACCGTCGGGTGCCGTTCGTGTTTCTAGACAATAGCACGCTGCAGCAGCTGGCGAGCGTGCAGTTTGCCTTTACGCTCGTATCGCAACGTTTGGCGCTGGCAAACCCACCTGCCGACATACGCGACGCAACGCGAGCGCTGACCAGCTGCTGCCCGTGTTGGAACGTTTAGTGCCCGAATCCTGGCATCAAGTTCCCAGCCAAGCAGAAGACGCTACAGGTGCTGCAAAAACTCACCGGGTCACGGCCGCAGACCCACCTTGTGCAGCCAATGCGCCTCGTCGGTGAGCGCCAGGATCTGGGCCACGCCGCGCAGCAAGTCGGTGCGCGCCTGCAAACGTGCGGTGTCGTCGCTGGCGTACTGCAGCTCCTCAGCTTGGAAGATACTCAAACTGAGAACCATGCGAGCGCCTGCATCCACCCGCTGGGTCGTGCAAATTCGACGCTTGCGCTGGTTTTATCGACGTACCCACCGCGCCGTACATGCGCCTGGCGCGCTGATCAGGGAGCGAGAAGTCGGCCGACTTGATTGCGACGCTGCGCATCAGCCAAGGTCTCATCATCCCCAACTTTGCAAATGCTACATTTTTAGTAGCTAGAAGCGCAATGAATTCAGGGGCTAATGGCCATTAGCGGCAATGGTTGCCTCTCAACCACCCTTCGCCTCTATGTATTTCCTTGCGCTGCTTTTTCTGCCATCATGGCGCGGGGAGCAACCGCACACATTGGGCAGACAAGGAGTCATCGTGTCACACCCCGAATCGTCCGGCGCCGCTGCGGCACCCGAAGCCCGGGTGATGGATGCTGTGTTCGATCACCTGCCCGTTGGCATCACCGTCATAAACCGGGAATTGCAGGTGGTGCGTGTCAACAGCCGTTTCATCGAAATGCTGGAGCTTCCTGCGGCCATGTTTACGCCCCGGCTGCCCTCGCTGGAAGAAGTCACCCGGTTCAATGCCGAACGCGGGGAATATGGTCCGGGCGACCCAGAAATGCTGACGCGCGAGCGCATGGTACGGGCGCGCCAGGGTCGCGCGCATCGGTTCCAGCGTCAGCGCCCCAATGGCCGGGTGTTGGAAATCACCGGCGAGCCCCTGCCCGACGGCGGCTTTGTCAGCATTTATCAGGACATTACCGACGAGCGTCGTATCCAGGCAGCGGCGCAGGAGCAGGCCCTGTACCTGCGCAGCATCGTCGACCACCTGCCCCAGGGAATATCGGTATTTGACGACCAGCTGCGTCTGAAATGCTGGAACGACATACTGCTGCAAGTGCTAGAGCTACCGGCCGATGCCGTGTATGCGGATGTGTCATTTGACGAGCTGCTGATGTATCCCGCCCGTCGCGGCGAATACGGTCCGGGCAACCCCGCCGAGCAGGTCGCACAGCGCCGTGCCATGGCGTTACAGTTCCGCCCACACCGTTTTGAACGCACCCGCCCCAACGGCCGCACCCATCTGGTTGAAGGTCGGCCCATGGAGATGGACGGCCGCGTAGTGGGCTTTGTCACCAGCTACACCGACATCACCGAGCAAAAGGCAATCGAGCGCGAGCTACGCTACCAAGGTGAGGTGTTCCAGACCCTAGTGGACAACATTCCGGGCGGCGTGACGCTGTTTGATGCCGAGATGCGGTTGCTGGCCTCCAACAAGGAATATGCACGGTTGCTGGACTTTCCAGCCGACCTATTCGAGAACGGCCCCACGCTGGAGCGGTTCTTTCGCTACAACGTGGCGCGTGGGGAATACGGCACGGACCAAGATGCCGAAGCCCAGGTGCAGCAGTTGTTGGCACGTGCACGCCAACGCCTGCCCCACCAGTTCACCCGCACCCGGCCCAACGGCACCATCCTGGAGGTGCGCGGGCTGCCCGTGGCAGACGGAGGATTCGTCACCATCTACACCGACGTCACCGAACAGCACCGGGCGGCGGCAGCCATCGAACGCCTGGCGCACAGCGATACACTGACCGGACTGGCCAATCGCTATGCACTGGAGGCGCGCTTAGACCAGCTGGTGGCCGATGCGCGTCGCCACAGCCGCCGCCTGGCGGTGATGTTCATTGACATGGACAACTTCAAGGCCATCAACGACACACTGGGCCATGCGGTGGGTGATCGTTTCCTGTGCGAGGTGGCGGGCAGGCTCAGCAGCGCCGTGCGCGACAACGACATCGTGGCGCGCATTGGTGGCGATGAATTCGTGGTGGTGCTGGGTGAACTGGAGAACGAGCTAGATGCCAGCACCGTTGCGGCCAAGCTGATTGAATCGCTGTCCCAACCGATCAGCATCGACCGCCACCATCTGCATGCATCGGCCTCGCTCGGGCTGTGCTTTTACCCCAACGACGGTGTGGATCGCGGCGCGCTCATGCAAAGCGCCGACATCGCGATGTACCACGCCAAGAAGGCCGGCAAGGGCGTGTTCCGATGTTTCGACCCCGCCATGATGGCCGCCACCACGAAGCGCCTGAGCCTGGAGCAGCGCCTGCGCGAGGCCACGCGGTGTGGCCAGTTCGTATTGCACTACCAGGCACAGGTGCAGGCGCGCGGCTTGCGACCCCTGGGGGTGGAGGCACTCATCCGCTGGCGGCAAGCGGATGCCAGCCTGATTTCGCCGCTGGAGTTCATTGCGGTGGCAGAAGAACTGGGCCTGATCCATTCCATAGGAGAATGGGCGTTACGCACAGCCTGCGCCGACATGGCCAGCTGGCACCGCCAAGGTTTGTCCGGCCTGAGTGTGGCGGTCAACCTCAGCGCCGTGCAGTTGAGCGACCCCGCACTGCCCCAGCGCATTGCCGCGGCCTTGGCCGACAGCGGGCTAGACCCCCGCGCCCTGACGCTGGAAATCACTGAATCCGCAGCCATGGCCGACCCTGAGGCCTCCATCAAGGCGCTGGGAGCCATTCGCGCATTGGGCGTGGGCCTGGCCATCGACGATTTCGGCACCGGCTATTCCTCGCTGGCCTACCTCAAACGCCTGCCGCTGGACTACCTGAAGCTGGACCGCGCGTTTGTGCAAGATCTGGAAAACGACAGCAACGATGCCGCCATCTGCGCCGCGACCATTGGCCTGGCCCACAACCTGGGGCTCAGGGTCGTGGCCGAGGGTGTGGAAACGGCCGCCCAGCAGCACTACCTGGCCGGCCTGCAATGCGACAGCTTACAGGGCTACCTGTTTTGCCGCCCCTTGCCGGCCGATGCCGCCTGTGCATGGCTCCTGGCGCACCGGGGCAGCGGCAAACGCTAGTCAGCTGGGCTCCCTGATGTGACAGTCCGTCGCACTAGGGATGCAGTTCGTCGCACCCCAACTGCATCACGCGCAGTGACACCTTACAGTGGACCCCATTGCACAACCAACACCATGTGGAGCCTTTATGAACCCCTTGCGCACCCGTTTCCTGCACGCCAAACTGCTAGCTTGCATCGCATCCACCGTCTTACTGCTGGGCGCTCCAAACGCCATGGCTTGGGGATTTTCCTCGGCGGTGCAAGGTTCGGGGCAGGTTGTAACGGTCAATCGCACGGTCAGCGGCATCCGTGGGGTCTCGGTGGAACTGCCGGCCGAGGTGACCTTGGTGCAAGCAGCCACCGAAAGTGTCACGCTGGAAACGGATGACAACCTGGTCCCGCTGGTGGAAACGGTGGTCGAGAACGGCCAGTTGCACATCCGCAAGGCCGAAAAGCAAGGCGAGCTGCGTGCCAAGACCCTGCGCCTGACCGTGACAGCCCCCACGTTTGAGCGACTGGTAGTTTCCGGTTCGGGCAGCCTGCGTGCTCAGGCCCTGAAGGCCGCCACCCTCAAGACCAGCGTAGCTGGCTCCGGGCGCGTGCGCGTCGACAACCTAGATGCCGAAACCTTCAAGGCCTCCATTGCCGGTAGCGGTGAAATGGATGTAGCCGGCCGCGCCGACAAGACCGAACTCAGCGTGGCCGGTTCCGGCGACTACCGTGCCGCCAAGTTGCTGGCGCGTCAGGCGAAAGTCAGTGTGGCGGGTTCGGGCGATGCCACCGTATTTGCGCAAGAGTCGCTGACCATCAGCGTCGCCGGGTCGGGCGACGTGCGTTACTACGGTGACGCCGCCGTGACCCAATCCATTGCCGGCTCGGGCTCGGTGCGCTACCTGGGCAAGGTCACCCCGTAGGGCAAGTCGATCAATCAGGTGCGCGGCGCGGCTTGGGTGGGCACCTTGTCGCGCAATTCCACCTGCTGATTCTTGTCGTTCACAAAAACCAATTTGGGCCGGTGCGCGGCCACCTGGTCCTCATGCACCTGGGCAAACGCGGCAATGATGAGCAGGTCGCCATTGCTGGCGCGCCGAGCCGCCGAGCCGTTGACGGAGATCATGCCGCTGCCGCGCTCGCCCTTGATGGCATAGGTGACGAAGCGTTCGCCATTGTTGATGTTCCAGATGTGCACCTGCTCGTTTTCACAGAGGTTGGCGGCATCCAGCAAGTCCTCGTCGATGGCACAGGAGCCCTCGTAGTGCAGCTCGCACTGGGTCACGGCCACGCGGTGGATCTTGGATTTGAGCAAGGTTCGAAACATGGTAGGCGCCTCTTGAAAAACGGATAACCGGCGGCGAGATGTGTACCATCGCAGTCCGCCCCAACGGCGCCGTAGTGTATGGCAGGCTGTGTCGGCGGTTTTGGACGGTTTCCACTATGACACAACATTTTGATTTTTCTCCCGCCGCCCTGGCCGAACTGGCCCAGGCGGATGTGGCGCGTGCCCTGGCCGAAGACGTAGGCCAAGGCGACCTGACCGCCGCCCTGGTGGACCCCGCCCTGCGCGCCCAGGCCCGCGTCGTGGCGCGCGAGTCGGCCGTTGTCTGTGGCCAGGCCTGGGCGCAAGCCGCCATTCTGGCACTGGACCCCCAGGCGCACATCACCTGGCATGTGGGCGACGGTGGTCACTGCACCCCTGACCAGACGGTGTTCGAAGTGCAAGGCCGCGCCCAGGCACTATTGACTGCCGAGCGCACAGCCTTGAACTTTCTGCAATTGCTCAGCGCCGTGGCGACCAAGACCGCCACTTATGTTGCTGCGGTGGCCGGAACCCGCGCTGCCATTGTGGACACCCGCAAAACGCTGCCGGGCCTGCGCCTGGCACAAAAATATGCCGTGCGCTGTGGAGGTGGCACCAACCACCGCATCGGCCTGTTCGACGCCGTACTCATCAAGGAAAACCACATCGCCGCGGCTGGTGGCATTGCCCCGGTGCTGGCCCAGGCCGCGCCCGTGGCAGCCCATGCCGAGTTTGTCGAGATCGAGGTGGAAACCCTAGACCAGCTGCGCGAGGCATTGGCCTGCGGCGCGCGCATGGTGCTACTAGACAACATGCCCCTGCCCACCCTGCACGAGGCAGTGCGCATCAACGCCGCCAGCCCCACACCGGCCATTCTGGAGATTTCTGGTGGAGTAACCCTGTCGGGCCTGCGCGCACTGGCCGAAACGGGTGTAGACCGCATCTCCATCGGCACCCTTACCAAGGACATCCAGGCCATCGATTACTCCATGCGTTTCGCCCCCCAACCATGAGCACGCCAACTGCCAACACCATCACGGTGGACTACGAGCAACCGGAAACCGCAGGGGCCCTGTGCAGCACCCGCCACGCCTGGGCGCGCGTACCTACCGAGCCCACACCACCCCAGCGCGCCGCGCTCAAAGACCGCATCCGCCACCTGCTGCGGGAAAAGAACGCTGTGATGGTGTCGCACTACTACGTGCACCCCGACTTGCAGGACCTGGCCGAGGAAACCGGCGGCATCGTCAGCGATTCGCTGGAAATGGCGCGCTTCGGGCGCGACCACCCGGCCCAGACGCTGGTGGTATCGGGCGTACGCTTCATGGGAGAAACGGCCAAGATTCTGTCGCCTGAGAAGACCGTGCTGATGCCCGACCTGGACGCCACCTGCTCGCTGGACCTGGGCTGCCCGGAACCCGAGTTCAGCGCCTTCTGCGATGCCCACCCTGATCGCACCGTGGTGGTTTACGCCAACACCAGCGCCGCCGTAAAAGCCCGCGCTGACTGGCTGGTCACCAGCAGTTGCGCGCTGGACATCGTGCGCGCCCTCAAAGATGCCGGCCAGAAGATTCTGTGGGCCCCTGACCGCCACCTGGGTGCCTATATCCAGCACGAAACCGGTGCCGACATGGTGTTCTGGAACGGTGCCTGCATCGTGCACGACGAGTTCAAGTCGTTCGAATTGGCCGAGCTGAAAAAACAGCACCCCCAAGCCAAGGTGCTGGTGCACCCCGAGTCCCCGGCCGAGGTAGTGGCCCTGGCGGACGCGGTGGGTTCCACGTCGGCTATTCTGGCAGCGGCCCGTACGCTGGACGCCACCGAGTTCATTGTGGCCACCGACAACGGGATGATGCACAAGCTGCGCACACTCAACCCCGGCAAAGTCTTCATCGAAGCCCCGACCGCCGGCAACAGTGCCACCTGCAAGAGCTGCGCACATTGCCCATGGATGGCCATGAACGGCCTGGCCGCAGTGGCTCAGGCGCTGGAGACGGGCAGCAACGCCATCCATGTGGACCCCATGTTGATTCCGCGCGCACGCCAGCCCATTGATCGCATGCTGGCATTCACCGCCGCGCTCAAGGCGGGCCAGCCGGTCGGTGCGCTGGTTCCCCACATTGGCGCGGCCTGACGGAACGCACAATTTTTCGTTCCCCGTTGGTAACCCGGCGATAGGCTGGGGCGGGGATTTGCTGCTATGGTTTCGCCACCGCGGAGCCATGCCATGCCAAACCACACTGTTGATGCCTTTACCCGCCACACCGCCAGCCAGGTGGTCTACCAGATCTTTCCTGAACGCTTTGCCATCGGCGGCGGACTTAGCAGCGCGAACAAGCTGGCGCAGTCGGCGTACGACCTGCCCAACGTGATCCAGCGTGATTGGGATGAACTGCCCAGCGCCGAATCCTGCGGGGACCAGTTTTTCGGGGGCGATCTGGATGGCATTTCCGACCGCCTGGACTACCTGGGCGACCTGGGCGTTACCGGCATTTACCTGACGCCCATCTTTTCCTCACCCAGCAACCACAAGTACGACGCCACAGATTTCTTCAGCATCGATCCCATGTTTGGCGGCGAGGCAGCCCTCAAGCGCTTGTGTGACGCCCTGCACGCGCGCAAGATGTCCATCACCCTGGATGCGGTCCTGAACCATGTCTCCAACCGCCACCCCTGGTTTGTAGCGGCGCAGGCCGGCGACCCGGACAAGCGCGATTGGTTCAGCTTCCAATCCGATGACAGCTACCAGTGTTGGCAAGATTTTGACCAAATGCCGGAACTCAACCTGTCCAACCCGCACGTGCGCGATGTGCTCTACCGCCGCCCGGACAGCCTGGTGCAACATTGGCTGGCGCGAGGCATTGACCACTGGCGGTTTGACGTGGCGCAGGATGTAGGCATCGCCGTAGCACAAGAGATGCGCGCCATCGTCGGTGCACGCTTTCCTGCGGCCAATCTGCTCGGGGAGCTCAATGGTTTTGCGGGCAGCTGGTTTGCCCATGGCGATGGCTTCCATGGCATGATGAATTATTGGTACCGCACTGCCATGCTGGCCTGGTTGCGCGGCGAGATCGACGCTGTGCAAATGAACCAGGCGGTGCGCGATGCCCGCGCGGGCTATGGGCTGCGTGGACTGCTGTGCTCCTGGAACATGCTCTCCAGCCACGACACGCCGCGCCTGATCACAGCGCTCGGCGATGCGCATCTGGCGCGTTTAGCCTTGCTGCTGCAGTTCACCCTGCCGGGCGTTCCCCTGGTGTATTACGGGGAAGAAATTGGCATGGAAGGTGGCAACGACCCCGATTGCCGCCGCCCTATGCGCTGGAATCCGCGCGATTGGAACACGGTGCAGCGCGATTGGGTGCGTCAGTTGATCCGGGTGCGCCAGTCCAACGCCGCGCTGCAATATGGCGACGTGACCGTACTGGGAGACCGGCTGGCAGGCAATGCGCTGGTGTTCCTGCGCCACACGCAAGCCCCCGGCGAAGCCGCTTTGGTAGTGGTGAATCTGAGCGACCAGCCCCTGGAGCAGGTGTTGCTGCTGCCCTATTCCCACTGGTATGACGGCGTTCCTCTGCGCGACGCCCTGGGGCAGGCGCCAGACACTCGCGTCCAAGCCGCCAGTGTGCGGCTGCAGCTGGCACCGCACAGTTGCGCCGTGTATGAAGCCTTTGAGCCCTACGCCAACTACCGCTTTTTCAAGCCGCGCAACCGCCTCTAGCCTGCCTCAGGCGCTGGGTACCAGCACGGTGGGTTGGGCAGTGGGTGCCAGATCGGGATAGTCGCGACTGAAGTGCAAGCCGCGGCTTTCGTGGCGTGCCTGGGCCGAGCGCACGATGAGCTCGGCCACCTGGACCAGATTGCGCAGTTCCAGCAAATCGCGCGTGACGTGGAAGTGGGCATAGAACTCCTGGATTTCGTCCTGGAGCAGTGCAATACGATGGGCGGCGCGTTCCAGGCGCTTGTTGGTGCGCACGATGCCCACATAGTCCCACATGAAGCGGCGCAGTTCGTCCCAGTTGTGGGAGATGACCACCGTCTCATCGGCATCGGTGACGCGGCTGTCATCCCAGTCGGGCAGCGTGGCCACCACGGGCAGGGGGTGGGCGACGATGTCGGCCGTGGCCGCTTGCGCAAACACCATGCATTCCACCAGCGAATTACTAGCCAGCCGGTTGGCGCCATGCAAGCCTGTGTAGGTGGCCTCGCCAATAGCGTGCAGGCCCACCACATCAGTGCGTCCGGCCAGGTCGGTGTGGATGCCCCCGCAGGTGTAGTGCGCCGCCGGCACCACCGGGATGGGCTGGCGGGAAATGTCGATGCCCAGCTCCAGGCAGCGTGCGTAGATGTTGGGAAAGTGCTCCTGAATGAAGGCCAGCGGCTGGTGCGAGATATCCAGGTACACACAGTCCACGCCGTGCTTCTTCATCTCGAAGTCGATGGCGCGGGCCACAATGTCGCGTGGTGCCAGCTCGGCCCGGGCGTCATGCTGCGGCATGAAACGCGTGCCGTCGGGTAGCAGCAGGCGTCCACCCTCACCACGCACCGCCTCCGAAATCAGGAATGACTTGGCTTGCGGATGGTAGAGGCAGGTCGGGTGAAACTGGATGAACTCCATGTTGGTCACGCGGCAGCCCGCGCGCCAGGCTGCGGCAATGCCGTCACCCGTGGCGGTGTCGGGGTTGGTGGTGTAGAGGTAGACCTTGCCCGCCCCGCCGGTAGCCAGGATGGTGTGCGGCGCGCGGAAGGTATGCACGGTGTCAGTGGCTTCGTCCAGGGCGTACAAGCCCAGGCAGCGGTTGTCCGCTGGCGCAGCCTGCCCCAGCTTGCGGGAGGTGATCACATCCACCAGCATGTGGTATTCAAACACCGTGATATTGGGTTGCTGGCGCACGGCGGCAATCAAGGTCTTCTGCACCGCTGCACCAGTGGCGTCGGTCACATGCACGATGCGCCGCGCACTGTGCCCACCTTCGCGGGTCAGATGCAGATGACCTTCTTCTTCCGAAAACGGCACCCCCAACGCGCGCAACCAGGCAATGCTTTGGGGCGCGTTCTCCACCACAAAGCGCGTGGCAGCAGGATCGTTCAAACCCGCGCCCGCAATGATCGTGTCTTGCACATGGGCATCGAAGCTGTCGTCAGGTGCCAGCACAGCAGCGATCCCGCCCTGAGCCCAGGCGCTAGAGCCATCCGTGAGTGCGCGCTTGGTCAGAATGGCCACCCGGTGCGTGGGAGCCAGGCGCAGGGCAGCACTGAGGCCGGCAAGGCCGCTACCGACGATGAGGACATCGAAGGCGTGAGAGGGGTTGAGTGAGCTGGTCATTACTCGAATGCTATCAATTTAGTAGCTATTAACGCTTATTTTACGGGGGCTATCATGTCTTTTATTCAACAGACCGGATGCTGGGCAGGCTTTGAAACAACAGGCGTTGAACATTGCCGCCCATGATCGCGCGGACATCGCCGATGCTGAAACCGGCTTTGAGCAAGGCGTCGGTGAGGGCGGGCAGACCGGTGGCATCGAAAGGCATTCGCGTGGCGCCATCGAAGTCGGAACCCAGGGCAACGTGGGCCACGCCCACCTTGCCCACTGCGTAGCGAATGGCCTTCACCACACCGGCCAGAGAGGCGTCGCATACGGCGCCTTCCCAATACCCGATGCCCACCACGCCACCGGTAGCGGCAATACGCTGAAGATGGTCGTCCGTCAGGTTGCGAGGGCCTGGACAGGTGCCCTCCACGCCCGTGTGCGACACGAGCACGGGTCGGCGCGCCATGGCCAGCACATCGTTAATCAGGGGCCTGGAAGCGTGGGCAAGGTCGATCAGCATGTGCCTGGCTTCCAGGCGCTGCACCACCTGCCGCCCAAAGGGTGTCAAACCGCCTTTTTCCAGACCATGTGCCGAGCCGCCTACTTCGTTGTCAAAGAAATGGGTTAACCCGGCCATACGGAACCCTGCATCGAACAGACGATCCACGTTGTCAAGTTTTCCTTCCAGCGGGTGAAGTCCCTCCGTGACCAGGATCGCTGCCAGGTGCTGATGGTCCTGGCTCCAGTCACGGATCGATGCAGTGAGATCTTCTCGGGTTCTAACGATGGTCAGCCGACTCTGGCTCTGCTGAGCGGCGAGGTGCAGCTTCTCGCTTTGGTACAGGGCACGCTCCAGCAGGCTATTCCAGGTCGCATGCGGCCAGCGCTGCGCCATCGCCAACAAGGTGATGTTGTCGGAGTCGGCCGCGTTTCGTTCGTAGTTCAGGCCTTTGGGTGTCTTGGTTACCGTGGCAAAGACCTGCAGTGCCACGTGGCCGTCGAGCAGGCGCGGCACATCGGTGTGTCCGCGGTCATATCGCTGCAGGATGTCGCGATTCCACAGCAGGGCGTCGTCATGCAGGTCGGCCACCCACAAGGTGTTATGCAGAGCAGAACCCTCGGCACTCGCTGGATAGGGAGGCCGGTGAATGAGGCTGTTCATGCGCGCATCCACCCAATCGGGCACTTGGAGCAAGACAGCAACGCCCACGGCCAAGAGCAGGACAGCTCCCAGCAGCACTTTCCTGAACACGGACACTGGCTAGGGCTCCAGCTGGTGCAGGGAGACCAGATTCATCAGCGCCGAAACCACCTCTGGCTTGAAGCCCACCCGAACCGTACCATCCTGGTGCCCACCACTCATGATGAGTTTTTGCAGGTACTCCACACAATCGCGGTGCCCCCAGAACTTCTCGATGGCCAACGCAATACGAACATGGCGCTCGGCGATGATGGCCATCTCGTGGTCAATGCGCGCCTGTAAGGGCCGCTCATGCAGGGGCATGGGACGTGTCGGCAGGTCATCGTCCTCCCATTGCAGGGATGGAAATCCGGTTTCGACAAAGCGGGAATCGTTGGGATCGGGCACGGGCGAGCCTGGCAGTGGGCAACGTAAAAAGTGGTCCCTATTATTCCGCAAATGTCCGAGCGGGCCGCTGGGTAAAACCCAGGGTTACGGTTCTATCAAAGACCGCTGCTCGCCTGGGCACCAACCCAGGCACAATAGCGCATGAAGAACGTTCCTCCATTCTTACCTCCCCAGCGGTTTACCGACGCCGCTGCAGCGTTGGAGCATGTGCATCGCATCTACGACGCCAGCATCGCGCACCTGCGCCAGTCCATGCAGCAGTTTGTGGCGGGCAACAGCGACCTGGGCCATGTGCGCGCTTGCTATCCCCTGGTACGCATCCACACCGACACCGTGTTTCGCACCCTGGCGCATGAAAGCGCCCATCTGAGCTATGGCTTCGTTGCAGGTCCGGGACGGTTTGAAACCACGTTGACACGCCCCGATCTGTACCACGACTACTACCTGGAGCAGTTTCGCCTGCTATTGCAGAACCACGGTGTCGAGTTGGAGGTTGGAACCAGTTCGCAGCCCATTCCCGTGCATTTTTCCTTTGCGGAGAATGATCACGTGGAAGGCAACTTGACGCAGCAGCGGCGAACCCTGATGCGGGATGTGTTCGACCTGCCCGACCTCACGGCCATGGACGACGGCATTGCAAACGGCACCTACCAGTCGCGTCCCGGCGAAGCCCAACCCCTGGCGCTGTTCACGGCGCCGCGGGTCGACTACTCACTGCACCGCTTGCGCCATTACACCGGCACCAGTCCGGAGCACTTTCAGAACTTCGTGTTGTTTACCAACTACCAGTTCTATGTCGACGAGTTCATCGCCCTCGGCCACGCGGCCATGCAGGACCCCAGCAGCCCTTACACCGCATTTGTGGAGCCGGGCAACGTGGTCACCCGCCGCATCGGGCTGCCTTCACACGCCAACGATGCGCTGGGCAAAGAGCCCCCGCGCCTACCCCAGATGCCCGCGTACCACCTGATGCGCGAGGGACATTCGGGCATCACCATGGTCAATATCGGGGTAGGTCCGGCCAATGCCAAGAACATTACAGACCACATTGCAGTGCTGCGGCCGCACGCCTGGATCATGCTGGGACACTGCGCCGGGTTGCGCAACAGCCAGCAGTTGGGCGATTACGTGCTGGCCCATGGCTACGTACGCGAGGATCATGTTTTGGACGAAGAGCTTCCGCTTTGGGTGCCCATACCCGCCCTGGCAGAGATTCAGCTGGCACTGGAGCAGGCGGTAGCCGATGTCACGCAGGTCAAGGGAGCAGCGCTCAAGAGCATCATGCGCACCGGCACCGTGGCCAGCACGGACAACCGCAACTGGGAGCTGCTGCCCGACAACCAGCCCCAGCGCCGTTTCAGCCAAAGCCGCGCCGTAGCGCTGGACATGGAAAGTGCCACTATCGCCGCCAATGGATTTCGCTTTCGCGTGCCCTACGGCACCTTGCTCTGCGTGAGCGACAAGCCGTTGCACGGTGAGATCAAGCTACCCGGTATGGCAAACCATTTCTACCGCGAACGCGTGGATCAGCATTTGCGCATCGGCATGCGTGCCCTGGAATTGTTGCGCTTGCAAGGCACGGAGCAATTGCACAGCCGCAAGCTGCGCAGCTTTTCTGAGGTGGCGTTTCAATAGCGCGCTGACGACCGCCAGTCGATCAGATCCGGTAGCGGTCGGTTGAGCTGGCCAGCTTGTTCAACAAGGCCGCTGCAATCTCCTGCAAGGGCAGAATCTCATCAGCGGCGCCGTGCAAGATGGCTTCGCGCGGCATGCCAAAAACGATGCAACTGGCTTCGTCCTGCACGAAGTTGTAGCTGCCCGCATCGCGCATTTCCTTCATCGCCTTGGCACCGTCATTGCCCATGCCGGTCAGCATGACACCCAGCGCATTGCGCCCCACCACCTTGGCAACAGACTTGAACAGGACCTCTACAGACGGCTTGTGGCGATTGACCGCCTCGGCATCCTCCACGACGCACACATAGTTGGCGCCACTCTTGTCCACCCGAAACTGTTTGCCACCCGGAGCGATGTAGGCATGCCCAGGCAGTATGCGGGCTCCGTTCTCGGCTTCCTGCACCGTGATCTGGCACAGACCATTCAGACGTGCAGCGAAACTGGTGGTAAAGCCCGGCGGCATGTGCTGCGTAATGACAATGGCTGGCGCGTTGGCGGGCATCCGGACCAAAATCTCCTTGATGGCCTCGGTCCCCCCAGTTGAAGCACCAATGGCAATGAGTTTCTCGGTGGAAACCCGCCCAATGCTGATCGGAGCGGAAGGGGCACTGCCCGCTGGCGGTGTTGCGCCGACCCCGGCCGCAGGCGTAGCTGCCGGGGTCAGGCGGCGAATGTGCGCCCCTGCTGCGACCCGAATTTTCTCGACGATTTGTCCCGCAAGTTCGTTGATGCCCTCGGCCAAACCGAGTCTTGGCTTGGAGACAAAATCCACGGCACCCAGCTCCAGCGCCCGGATCGTGACCTCAGCGCCCCGTTCGGTCAAGGTGGAGATCATCACCACCGGCATCGGACGCAGGCGCATCAGCCGCTCCAGAAAGTCAAGCCCATCCATCTTGGGCATTTCGATGTCGAGCGTAATGACATCGGGGTTGCGTTCGCGAATCATCTCGCGCGCGATCAGAGGGTCATTGGCAGCCCCGATGCACTCCATGTCGCTCTGGCGGTTGATGATTTCCGTAAGCAAACCCCGCACCAACGCAGAGTCATCTACAACGACGACACGTATTTTTTTCAAACCGCACCTCAGAACAAATCAATGGATCCACCGGCAGTGGACTTCGCCACCGAAGCCGCATTGCCGCGGCGCTCTTCGACCGCCAGCGTTTCCGGATGGGAGTGGGCCAGGCGCTTGACCAGCGCCTTGCCGGTTACGGGGAAGAAGCAAACTTTGCGGGGGTGGATGTCCAGAACGTCCTGCGACACCACCGGAATACGCTCAGTTGCCAGGTAGTCCATCACAAACTGGGTATTGCGCTCCCCCACATTCATGGTGGTGAAGCCCGCCATGACCTGGCCACCGCCAAAAACCTTGGCCTGCATGGATTCCCGCCGGGCGCCAA
Source organism: Rhodoferax sp. (assembly GCA_046348185.1). Taxonomy (GTDB): domain Bacteria; phylum Pseudomonadota; class Gammaproteobacteria; order Burkholderiales; family Burkholderiaceae_C; genus Allorhodoferax. The sequence continues at coordinate 2,290,671 of JAXMER010000013.1, forward strand.
GCTTGAACATTTCGTTGAGCAGCAGTTCCATGGCATAGGATCCATAACGCCCTGAGCCTTCGCCGCCATCGCTGTCAGGTAGCATGAAGTGGTTCATGCCCCCGGTGCGGGCTTTGCCGTCCCAGATGCACGCCGCGATGCAGGAACCCAGAACCGTCATGACCACCAGATCTTCGTTGGAGACGTAGTACTCACCGGGCAGCACCTTGACGGCGTCGTACTGAAAGTGATGATCTGCATAAAAGAACGAAGCCTCACCAGGCTTGCGTGGCATGGCCTTGAGTTGATCGACGCGGGAAATACGACCATTGGCCAGTATCTTTGGGGTCGGCGTCCCGGATACACCCGATCCAGCGCTAAAGGAGTTGAAGCTCATGCAGACCTTGTGTCATCAGTGATTGATAAATGTGTCCTCAACGCCGCTCGTACACGGTCTTGCCCTTGAGCACAAACAGATCGCGCGAATCAGTGAAATTTTCTGCGTGACCGACGAACAGGGTTCCACCAGGCTTCATAACCCGATGGATGCGCTCAAGCACCTTGCGCTGGGTAGCAGCGTCAAAATAGATCATCACATTGCGGCAGAAAACGACGTCAAAGGGCTCCTTGAACGGCCAATCGTCCCGAATGAGATTGACGATCAGAAACTCAACGTACTTTTGCAGTTCCGACTGGACCCGCACCATGCCACTGTTGGCGCCAGTGCCACGCATGAAATACCGCTGCATGCGCGCCGTGTCCACGCCCTTCATGCCATCGAGTCGGTATACGCCCTTGGATGCGGTCGCCAAGACCTTGGAGTCGATGTCGCTGGCCTTCAAGGTGAAATTCGGCCGTGTTCCCAAGGCATCCAGCGCCGTCATCACAATGGAATAGGGCTCCTCTCCTGTGGATGCAGCACTGCACCACACGCGCCAGGGCCCGCTGGCTTTGGACTTCAATAGCTCCGAGAAAGCCTCGAAGTGATGTTGCTCTCGAAAAAAGGAAGTGAGATTGGTTGTCAGTGCATTTACAAACTCTTGCCATTCGGGGCCCTCCGTGGACTCCAGCCAGCTCAAGTACTCCCGAAAGCTCTGAAAACCTGTATCCCGCAACCGACGGGACAAACGGCTATACACCATGGCGTGCTTGCCATCATGCAAACTGATCCCGGCGCGCTTGTAGATGAGGCTTTGTACACGGCTGAAATCCGCATCCGACCATTCAAACTCACGCCCTTGCTGCCCAGCCATGCTCCCCATGTCGGCTGGGAGCTTGCTGGCGCTGAATCGCTGGGCCCCAATCTGTTCGTTCATTGTCGTCCCATTTGCTCAACGCGCACATGAATGTGACGCCTGCTCACTCGGAGAAACCAACCAAGCCCATGTCCGGCGTCAGCATCAGTCGCTCGATGTCCAGCAAAATCAGCATGCGATCACCTAACGATCCCAAACCTTGCACGGCTGAACTATCGATAGCGCTTTCGATTTCGGGCGCGGACTTCAGGTTTTCGGGCTGTAGCTCCATTACATCGCTGACGGAATCCACAACCACACCAACGATGCGGCTACGCAAGTTGAGGATGATCACCACGGTAAAGGTGTTGTACTCCGCCTTGGAGCAATTGAATTTCAAACGCAAATCCACAATAGGAACAATAGTTCCACGTAGATTCATAACCCCTTTAATGAAGCTCGGCGCGTTGGCAACGCGGGTCGGAGGTTCGTACCCACGAATTTCCTGCACTTTCAGGATGTCGATTCCGTACTCTTCCTGATCCAGCTTGAAGGTCAGGTATTCGCGTGCGCCACTTGAGGTCACTTCTTCCATTTTTTCCATCATCCCCATGTCGAACTCCTTCTGATGCGCCTCGGGCTAATGCCGAGAACGACGGACCAGGGCACCGGTATCCAGAATCAAGGCTACTTTGCCATCACCCAGTATGGTTGCACCTGACACATTGGGGACCTTGCGGTAGTTGGTTTCCAGGTTTTTCACCACTACTTGCTGTTGACCCAGCAATTCATCCACCAACAAGGCTACCCGACTTCCGTCGGCCTCGACCACAACCATGATGTCGCACTGTCGATCGAAATCAAAGCGCGGCACCTGAAAGAGCTTCTCCAGTTCGACAACGGGCATGTACTCGTCCCGCACCTTCACCAATTGCGAGCCTTGGCCCACGGTACTGACCGCGTCGCCCTTGACCTGGAAGGACTCCACCACGGAGGACAATGGCAGGATGTAGACCTCCCCGCCCACGCCAACCGACATGCCGTCCATAATGGCCAGCGTCAAAGGCAGGCGCACGGACACCTTCATTCCATACCCTTCGGCGGAATCGATGTCCACCGTTCCGTTAAGTGCCGTGATATTCCGCTTCACCACATCCATTCCGACGCCGCGGCCGGACACATCCGTCACCACATCGGCCGTGGAAAACCCCGGAGCAAAAATGAGCTGCCAGACCTCGCTATCCGACATTTGATCGGAGACATCCAGACCTCGCTCCCGCGCCTTTGCCAGTATCTTGCTGCGGGACATGCCACGCCCGTCGTCTCGCACTTCGATCACGATGGAACCACCCTGATGCGAGGCCGACAAGGTGATCGTTCCGGTTTCCGACTTTCCAGCGGCTACACGGTCAGCAGGTGACTCAATGCCATGGTCACAACTGTTGCGAACCAAGTGGGTTAACGGGTCAGTAATCTTCTCGACCAATCCCTTGTCGAGCTCGGTTGCCTCTCCCTGGGTCACGAAGTCCACTTTCTTTCCAAGCTTGCTGGCCAAGTCGCGCAACATGCGTGGGAACCGGCTGAACACAATGGACATGGGGATCATGCGGATAGACATGACCGACTCTTGCAAATCCCGCGTATTGCGATCAAGGTCTGCCAAGCCTGACAGCAACTGCTGGTAGACAGCCGGGTCCAGTGTGCGACTGTTCTGAGCCAGCATAGCTTGGGTTATTACCAGTTCGCCCACTAGATTGATGAGTTGATCGACCTTGCTGATGGCGACACGAATCGTCGCTGCCTCGGGTTGGGCCGCAGCGGCACCGGGGCTGGCCTTGGGGACAACCTTGGGCGCAGCCTTGGCCTCCTCGGCGGGTGCCGCCACCGGAGCGCCTGGCGCGCCATCGAAAAATCCAAAACCCTGCCCTGCGCCCGCTGGGGCCTCCTCCATAGGCTTGACGCTCGTCGGCGCCGCTACGGCGGCGGCAGGCGCAACATCTTCCGCCTTGATGGCAACGTAATCACGCGATACGTGAAAGGCGAACAAATCGAGCAGATCTTCGTCGGTGGATGCCGTCTCCACCGCAAAGGAGCGCGTATTCTTTTGGTCGGTGGCAAGCGCGGTGATCTTTCCCAGGCCCGGAATATCGCGGAAGAGCTCCTGGATGGCATCAGCCTGCTCAGGTCGTTCGATGGGACCGATGTCAATGCGTAGCTTACGTACGCCTTTACCAGTGCTGGAAACACCCTGCTCAGACGATACTGGCTGCGGCGGGGGGGGGGGCGGCGGAGCGGCGACTTTAGGTGCCGCCGCAGATGGCGCATCACCCCCGGCGGCTAGCTCGCTGATGCGCCGGACCAAGTCTGCCGTTGGAGGCGCCGTTCCTTCATCCCCACTTTGGTGCCGTGCGAGCAAGCTACGGGAAATATCGGCCGACTCCAGCAACACGTCGACCATGGCCGCATTGGGCTGCAGTTCATGACGACGAAGCTTATCCAACAGGGACTCCATCTGGTGCGTCAACTCCGCCACATCAGCGAAACCGAACGTTGCTGCACCGCCTTTGACCGAGTGAGCACATCGGAAAATTCCGTTGAGCACTTCGTCATCTGCAGTCTCAAGGTTCAGATTGAGCAGCATATGCTCCATCTGATCAAGATTCTCACCAGCCTCTTCAAAAAATATTTGATAAAACTGCGTGAGGTCAAAATCTCCGCCACCACTGCTGTCCTGGTGCATTTCCGCCATAGCCAACTCCTACGTCTACTCGACGAGCATCCCCGGTTTTTTATTTGATAACCTTCTTGATCACTTCCAACAACCGAGCCGGGTCGAAAGGTTTGACCAACCATCCCGTAGCACCTGCTGCTCTCCCAGCCTGCTTCATCAAGTCGCTGGATTCGGTTGTCAACATCAGGATCGGCGTGGTCTTGAACTGCGGATGCTCCCGCAGTTTGCGAGTCAGGCCCAACCCATCCAGACGCGGCATATTCTGATCCGTCAGAACCAAATCAAAGTTCTGCGCCTGGGCTTTTTCATAGGCATCCTGCCCATCAACCGCCTCAACAACCTGATAGCCCGCACCCGTAAGGGTGAAGGAAACCATCTTACGCATTGAAGGCGAATCATCAACGGCGAGAATTAATGGCATTTGTAGCTCCGACTATTTCAACCAGCTAAGTAATACGAATTAGAACAACTCTATCGAACCCGCGTCCATTTCGTCTTGCGTGACCGGGTTGGGCCGGTCGGGCACTTCTTCGACAAAGGGGACCGCTTCTCCGTCTTCCGCACCCATGGACTCTGACGCCAGACGGTAGGCGCAGCCCTGCAGAATCTTGGAAGTATGAGTAATCAACTGGGAGGCCATATCCTGGAATTGCAGTTCAGTGACGGCAGCACGCAGGGTGCTGCGTACTTCGTCAAGCTCCGGGGAGGACATCAGGCTCGGCGAAGCGAGATTGGCACTTGCATTGGTGAAGCGTTCCATGAGGTTTTCCATGGTGTGCGCCAACAATCCGTCCAGACGCGCCAAGTCGTGCACAACCACGAGCAATGAATCCTGCACCTCCGCAACGAGCATGACCGGCATTTCCACTGCAGGAACAGTAGGTGTTGTCATTGATGGTGGCATAGTGAAAAACTCCAAAGACCTTGCGTTTCCAAATGCGCCGGTGTGCTGGAATGTCCCTTGGCAATTACGGGGCCTAGATTAGCAGGAATCAATCAAGTTTGGGAAGTTTCGCTTTTTTCTTCCGCGAAATATATCGCCAGTAGAGTTGCGCCACAATCAACAATCCTTGTTGACAAGGCGGTGAGTCCCCAACAGTACTTCCCATGCAACCCCGATCAACGTTCATCGACGGTCACGTTTCGATTCTTCACTTGGAGGACTCGGCCACTGATCACCAACTGATTGTCCAGGCACTCAAACGTTCGAGCCTGGATTTTTCCATTCAACGGGTCGAAACCCTGGAAGGGTTCCAGGCCGCCATTGACGTTACCGCCTTTGACATCATATTGGCCGACTATCGCCTGCCTGGATTCAATGCCGAAGATGCCTGGCGACTGCTGCAGGCTTCGGATCGCAAGGTACCGTTCGTTCTCCTATCCGGCGCCATAGGGGAGACAGCTGCTGTGGCTGCCATTCATCAAGGGATGAGCGACTATGTCCGAAAAGACGATTTATCCAGCTTGCCGCGGGTGATTCGTCGAGCCATTGAGGTTGATGTCGCGCAAAAGGCTCGCGAAAAGGCGCAGACTGAACTCGCTGCGTCCGAGAGGAGATTGTCTGCATTTGCGGAGCATCTGCAGACCGCCATCGAGCAAGAACGAGCAGCCATCGCACGAGAAATTCACGACGACATTGGTGGCTCACTGGCTGCCGTAAAACTGGACCTGGGATGGTTGCGACGTCATATTCATGACCATGCAGCTCAATCACACATCCAGGCAGCAAACGACATGCTGCAGCATGCACTAGGCGCTAGTCAACGCATCATGTTGAACTTACGCCCGTCGATACTCGACCAAGGACTCGTCGCTGCGGTCCAGTGGCTAGGTCGTGATTTCGAGGCGCGGACGGGTATCGTGGTAAGCGTACGCACGGACGACGCGTTTCCGCCACTCCCAAAGCCCATTGAGCTTGTCGCCTATCGGACTGCGCAAGAGGCGCTAACCAACATCGGCAAGCATGCCCAGTGCTCCCGAGTTCGCATCGAAGTTTCTGCGGGCGAGGGTGCGCTGACATTGGAAGTGAACGACAACGGGCGCGGGATCTCCGAAGCGGATCGAACGAAGTGCCATTCGTTTGGACTCAATGGGCTGCAAGAAAGAGCACGAATCGCTGGAGGATGGTTGGACATCAGCTCCCAGGTGGGAAAGGGTACCAGTATCATTTTGACCATCCCCATGAACGCGCAATCAGCCATCGATACGGAGCTCTCAACATGATCAAAGTGGCTCTTTGCGATGATCACGCGATGGTGCGCCGCGGTATCCGCGACACGTTGTCCGAAGCTGTAGATATCACAGTTGTCGGTGAGGCGGCCTGCTACGCAGAGGTCCGAAGTCTGTTGCGAGCGACTCCGTGCGACGTGTTGGTACTCGATTTGAACTTACCTGGACGCGGCGGATTGGAGATTCTCTCGTCTTTGCGCGAAGAAGCTTGCCCCGTTCGGGTGCTGATTGTGTCAATGTATGCCGAAGACCAGTTTGCCATTCGCTGTTTACGCGCTGGTGCCGATGGCTATCTCAGCAAGACTGGCGATCCCTCTGAGCTCGTTACAGCGGTACGAACCTTGGCCAGCGGGCGCAAGTACATTACGCCAGTGGTATCGGAGATGTTGGTCAGCAATCTGTCCACACCGGCCGTCCCCAGCCTTCACGATACATTGTCCGAGCGCGAGCTGCAGACTCTGCTGCTGATCGCTTCAGGCAAGCGCTTGTCAGAGATTGCCGAAGAGTTGATGTTGAGCCCAAAAACGGTCAGCGTCTACCGGGCCAGATTGCTGGAGAAACTGAAACTTTCTACCAATGCAGAACTTGCTGTCTACGCGATTCGAAACAATCTGGTCTAGTCCTGCGTAGCTGACAACTGGAGACCAATCCGGTCATAAGTGTCAACCACCGTTAAATACCGTGATCGCCTTTTCCATGAGCGCCATGTACGGACGATCCAACATCGGCAAGGTCGCGGCGATCCCAAGCATCCCAACAACCAGGGTTACCGGGAATCCCACGGCGAAGATGTTCATTTGGGGTGCGACCCGGGAGATGATCCCAAGTGCCAAGTTGACGAACAGCATGATCCCGACCATTGGCAATGCAATCCACAATGCACTGGCAAAAAGCTCAGCGCCCAGGCGGTGCATTGCCATCCCCTGTGCTGCATGTAAGAAATTTTGACCAAGCGGGAATGCATGATAGCTGTGGGTGATGGCCATGACCAGCCACAAGTGTGCATTCACGGCCAAGAACAGCAGGGCAGCCATTTGCCCAAAGAAGCGGGCCGTTGCGCTGGATTGGGCATTGATCATCGGGTCAAAAAATGACGCGAAATTAAGACCCATTTGAAACCCAATCACTTCACCTGCGAGCTCCACAGAGGAGAAAACCAAGCGAACCGCGAAGCCGATAGATAAGCCAACACCAACCTGTTGAACAACCGCACCAAAGGCCGAAGCACTGTCTAGCGCAACTACAGGCATCTCCGGAAGGCTTGCCTGAGCCGCCAGAGCGATCAAGAATGCCAGTGCAATCTTTGCCCGCAAGGGAAATGCGCGCGACGAAATCACGGGTGCAGAAGTGAACACGGCCAGCGTTCGCAGGAAGGGCCAAAACAACGGTGACAGCCACGCAGCAAGTTGGCTTTCGCTGATCGTGAGCATTTTGACGCCTGCACGAATTCAGGATACAACGGCGGGTATACCCATCAGAATCCTTCGGATGTACTCAACCAGCATCGTCAACATCCACGGACCTGCAATGGCGAGAACAGCCACAACAGATAGCAGTTTGGGCACGAAGGCAAGGGTAGCTTCATGAATCTGTGTGACAGCTTGGAACAAACTCACCAGCAAGCCGACAACCAATGCCGCACCGAGAACCGGTGCTGACACAATGATAAGCAGCATCAGAGCCTCTTGCCCCATGGTCAGGACGGACTGTGCGTTCATCTCGGCGCTCCTTTAGCTGACAAAGCTTGCAGCCAGTGATCCAACCAACAAATTCCATCCATCCGCCAGTACAAAAAGCATGAGTTTGAATGGTAGCGCCACAAGCACGGGCGATAACATCATCATGCCCAACGACATCAATACGCTGGCAACTACGATGTCAATTACCAGAAACGGAATGAAGATCATGAATCCAATCTGGAAGGCTGACTTCAACTCGCTAATCACGAAGGACGGAATCAGCACCCGCATGGGCGCTTGCTCTGCGGTAACTTTTTGATCCAACTTCGCAAGTCTTGCAAACAACGCATAGTCGGATTGTCGTGTCTGCTTGACCATAAATGCCCGCACTGGAACCTCACCGCGCTCCAGAGCTTGATCAAATGAAATCGCGTTCTTGGTGTAGGGCAAATAGGCGTTGTCGTAAACACGATCCAACGTGGGCCCCATTACAAAAAGCGTTAGAAATAGCGACAAGCCCACAATCACCTGGTTGGGCGGCGAGGACTGCGTACCTAAAGCCTGGCGCAGCAACGACAACACGATCACGATGCGTGTGAACCCCGTCATCATGAGCACCATCGCTGGCAAGAATGACAACGCTGTAAAGAACAGCAGGGTCTGCACAGGTACCGAGTACGTGGTCCCCGATGCCGTAGAACCTATCACCAGCGGCAGTTGCCCCGGGTTCTCTGCGGCTCCTGCCGTAGCGGCTGCAAGCAAGGGCAGCCCAGCGACCAGTGCCTGAATCAATAGTTGGGAACGATGCAAGTGTCGGCTCATTGGGGCACCGTCGTCGCATTGGGCGCAGCGCTTACTGGAAATCGGTGCAAGCAGTTGATACCCTGTGCAGTAACACCCAAAGTCAGCCGCTCACGCGCCTCGTCGGGACCAACCTCCACTACCACCAACCGTTGCCCCGCACCCAAGGACAATGCCGAGACCAAACGTGGTTGCCCATGAACCTGAGCAGGGAGTCCTAAACCGTATCGATTCTGCGCAACTTTCAGCGCAATCGGAATACAGACAACCACCAGCAGGAAGAGTCCGACCGATATCCACGGCGACATGCTCACGCCTTCATCCCTTGCTAACCCGCCGCAGCCGCTCGGACGGAGTGACCACATCCGTCAATCGAATGCCAAATTTGTCATTCACAACCACCACCTCACCTTGCGCAATGAGATAGCCGTTCACAAGCACATCCATGGGTTCACCAGCCAACGCATCCAACTCCACAACCGAACCCTGTCCAAGCTGCAGAATGTGCTTGATCGGCACTTTGGTACGCCCTAACTCCACAGACAGCTGGACTGGGATATCAAGCACCATGTTAATGTCATTAACCGGCGCGTCAGAGCCTGTTCCCGCAGTAAACGGCTTGGGTGCTTCGTCGGATAGAACAGCACCGGCGGCATCGCCCGATTCTGACGATTTTTGCTCCAGCAGCGCCTCAGCCCAATCAGCCATTCCGTCGTCGATCGATTCGTCGGGTTTGTCTTCAGAAGTCATTTCGCTCTCCCAGCCAATTCTGATCGTTGCCCCGCAACATCTTTTCTATGCGGATGGCGTACTTGGAGTTGTGCGTTCCATACTGGCACTCAAAAATAGGAACACCATCGACGGTAGCTTGGATGCGCGGCTCACGTTCCAATTCGATGAAATCACCTTTCTTCATCGAAAGCAGTTGTTCCACCGTAGCGCCAGCACGCGCCAGTTCCGCGACCAACGTGACTTCGGCCGCCTGTATCTCGCGTGTTAGCACATTGACCCATCGACGATCGACTTCGATGGAATCTCCCTGCGTGGACGAATACAGGACATCACGAATCGGCTCCAGTGTCGAGTATGGAAAACAAAAGTGAATGGCGCCAGTGATGTCACCAATTTCAAGCTGGAACGAGGTGGAAATAACAATTTCGCTTGGCGTGGCAATGTTTGCGAACTGCGGCTGCATCTCGGAGCGTTGATAATCCAACTCCAAAGGATAGATGCCTTTCCATGCCTTCTTGTACTCGGCCGTGATGACATCAACCAAGCGGTTGATCACCCGTTGCTCAGTAGCAGAAAAGTCACGCCCCTCAATTCGAGTCTGAAACTTCCCGATGCCGCCATACAGCGTATCAATGACACCAAACACCAATGCGGGCTCGCAAACCACCAACCCACTACCACGTAACGGTCGAATGGCCACGATATTGAAATTGGTGGGTACCGCCAATTCACGCAAGAATGCGCTGTAGCGTTGAACAGTTACAGGGCCGACCGAAATTTCGGGACTGCGTCGAATAAAGTTGAATAGCCCTACGCGCAGATTCCGTGTGAATCGTTCGTTGACAATTTCCATGGTGGGCATACGCCCACGCACTATTCGCTCTTGGCTGGAAATGTTGTAAGGGCGAACTTCGCCGTGCTCAGCAGCCTCTTCTACAGACTTCTGGCTTTCTCCGGTGACGCCTTCCAGCAGGGCATCGACCTCTTCTTGGGAAAGGAATGATTCGCTCATGCCTTGGTACCTTACACCACCTACTGAACGATAAAACTTGAAAACAAGACGCCAACCACTGGCATATCTCCGTGACTGTCCGCGTTCGCCTTCTTGGTCTTCTTTTCTTTCGTCTTTTCCTGCGCCTGGCGCGCATCATCGCCACCACCGAATGGCCTGAGCGTTTCATTCAGAATATCTTTGGCCAATTGTTGCTTGCCATTTTGAGAAAGCAGCTCATCGGCAGTACGCTGCGAAATCAACAGAAGTACGGCACTTCGAATCGTCGGCAAATACGCTTTGACCTGTTCGCTGGCCTTGACGTCGAGCACCTCTAGTGTGATACCAACTTGTGCCACGCGCTCTCCACCTGGGTCCGCCAGGTTCACTACCATGTTCTCCAGCGGAAGGTAAACGGGCGGGGCGTGGGGTTTTGACGATGCATGGTTTGCAGCAGGTGCATCTTCGGTGTCCTCGGCAGCCGCTCGTTGCTTGCTGATGTAGAAAAATGCACCACCACCCGCAATGGCCAGCAAGAGAACAACTCCAACCAAGATCAGCAATAGCTTTTTGCTCTTGGCAGGTGCCTTGGCATCGCCTCCTTCATGTGCATCGTCAGATTTTCCGGCCACAGTCATTCCCCGAGATTCAATTGTCAATGAACGTGGCCTATTTTGAACCATCTTGGACCTAGTAGCGGTCCAAGTTAGGCCAAAAATGGGGTCTAGACAAACAAATCAACCGATCGCCCAACCGACACACCTGGCGGACGGATTCGGTCGGCCTCAATTCCCACAACCACTTCGGCACTGCCTTTTCGTCCCGTCGTGCGTCCATCGCGTGTTGGCTCCCTTTGACCGTCACCCGTCCCAGTGGTACCGACCGAAACCCCGGTGAGCATCAAACCTTCACGATGTAGCAGATCTCGCAAAGCCGTTCCCGCTTGCTCCAGTGCGTTGCGTGCTTGGGCTTCATCAGTCCTGAATGCAACATGGGCTTCATTGCCTTGCAGTCGAATGCTCACCTCAACGGGCTGCTCACCCAATCCGTCAAGCTTCAGCTCTGCATTCTGGACGTCATTCGTCAGCCAAAACGCAACCTTTTCTGCAACCGCGACATCAACCGGCACCGCAGCTTCAGCGGCACTGACACCAACGGACTCAGGTGATGCCAACGACGATGCACTCAGCACCTCAGTATTGGTCCGCTTTTCGCTATGGTGCACCTTTGCAATTTCACGTAGTGAGCCAAAGGGCTCCAAGGCAAGGCTTGGGCTGGGAGACTGAATGTTTGGCTGCATCTCGGAATTTCGCAAGAACCTCGCTGCAAGTCGCGTCTCAGCGTCACCGTTGGCTTTGCTAGCTTCATTTGCCGAAAGGACTCCTTTGGCATAGGCCGCTGTGTCATCCAATGGAGACGGTCTCGAAACCTTCGCCTCTATCCCGATCAGAGACCGCTTCGCATCCCGGTCGACAACGAAGTTCTGGTCCTTTGTCATCAAGGGTTCTGTCATGCCAGGTGACAGCTGCTTTACCGCCTTGGGAGCGCCGAGGACTTGGTCGCCAGGCTGAATCCTAGCGCCTTCCAAGGCCAACATGATCTCGTTTACGGAACCCGCGCCATCTACCATCGACGCGGGCGATTCGCCCTGCTCAAGGGAGTCTGTCAGTATTGACACACGGGCGCGCTCAGTGACCGAGTCCGTTGCACCAACCGTGGCAGACCTTAGTCTTGCGACGTCTTGAACCAATGGCGGTGGCTCACTACTGACAGAGTTGACTAGGTTCCCGGAACTGGCTTCTGAAGCGACGCCAATCTCCACACCCGCATTGAACAATGGGTTTACCGCCATTGAATCACTGCCACCAAGGTTCAACACGCCTTGTGCTTCAGCGGTGGAAGTTCCATCCTCTTCACCCAAGCCCGCCAACAGCGTCATGAAGTCCACACCACCGCCCGCATCGCCAACGGATTGCTGCGTTTTTGAATGTTTCCCGCTCTCAGCGTGCCTGGAATGTCGCACAGTCTGGCTGGCATTACCTGCTTCAATCGTCATAGTGCTCTCCGACCTTGACATTACGCGCGTGAGCGAGCGCAGCAAACTCGTCGCTGCGATGTTGCTCTCGACGCACCTCCACTCGCTCCATATGCTTGCGACGCTTGTTCAACACTTCGCGTAAACCGTGCAGTCGCACCTCCACCAACATTTGTGCACTGCGCGCTACGGCGATGTCATTGCGAGCGGCGGAAATCACATCCATTTGCAAACTCATGGCATGCTGCAAGCGCCCCATGAATTGGTAATGATGCCGCAGCAATTCGCCGGAAATCTGCGAATGAGCGCCATTCATCCAGCGCTTCTCTGTCTCTTGGGCATAGGTCTCCAACTGAAATAGCTGTGCTTGCAATGAACCAAGATGCGCCTCTAGTCGTGCAACCACCTTGGCACGTTCGTCGCGCATGCGTTCAGCCTGCTCTATTGCCAGTTGCAGTCCGTGAAATGACGTCATCTTCGGCACACCTTACAGGTTGGGTAACGTCGTCGCCTCAAGCATCCCCTGCTCTATGGAATGCATCGGTGCGGCCTCCAACATATCTTGCTGCAAGAAATGATTCATCGTAGGATGCAACGCAATGGCGTCATCAAGAGCCGGATCAGAGCCACGGACATAGGCACCGATTTGAATGAGATCCCGACTGCGCGCATACCTCGAATAGATGGCCCGAAAGCGGCGTGCCAATTCGAAGTGTTCCCTCGATACGACGTTATGCATCACCCTGGATGCGGATTGTTCAATGTCGATAGCAGGGTAGTGTCCTGCCTCAGCAAGCGTGCGCGATAAAACGATGTGCCCGTCCAGTATGGCGCGCGCTGCATCGGCAATGGGGTCCTGTTGATCGTCACCTTCGACCAAGACGGTATAGAACGCTGTGATGGAGCCAACGCCTGCCAACCCGTTTCCGCTACGTTCAACCAACTGTGGTAATTTTGCAAAGCATGATGGGGGATAGCCACGGGTTGCCGGAGGCTCACCAATGGCTAATGCGATCTCCCGTTGCGCCATGGCATAGCGGGTCAAGGAATCCATGAGAAGCAATACGTGCTTGCCTTGATTTCGAAAACTCTCCGCTATAGCAGTAGCGTAGGAAGCGCCTTGCAAACGCAACAAGGGTGGTGCATCGGCAGGGGCCGCAACAACAACCGAGCGCGCTCGCCCCTGCGCTCCCAAAATGTCCTCAATGAATTCCTTCACCTCACGGCCGCGTTCACCAATTAGCCCCACGACGATGACATCGGCCTGTGTGTATCTCGCCATCATGCCTAGCAACACACTCTTTCCAACGCCCGAACCAGCGAAAAGTCCAATTCGCTGTCCCCGCCCCACCGTAAGCAAGGCATTGATCGCGCGCACCCCGGTATCTAACGGCTCACGAACAGGATCCCGATCCATTGCGTTGATCGGTGACCGATCCAGAGGCCTTGCCCCCACCATGGCGAGAGGCCCCATGCGGTCCAGGGGCGTTCCTTGCGCGTCGACCACGCGACCCAGCAAGCCATCGCCGAGCGGCAAGCGCAACCCACTGGAATCGGATTCAGGCTGTGCTTGGATGCCAACTCCAAATTGGGGAATAGGAATATAGGGAGGCGCCATTGCGACACTTGCGCCACTAGCAAGTCCGTACACGTCTCCAGCGGGCATTAAGTAGGCACGCCCACCATTGAACCCCACGACTTCTGCCAAAACCGATTCACCCTGCTCCATGGATACCACACACTGCGATCCCACTGGAGCGCGCATGCCGGCGGCTTCCAGGACCAGTCCTGCCAGTCGGGTTAACGTTCCTCGTACTTCTAGACTGGTGCCTTGTCGAAGTCGGTCGCAAGCATGATCAAGATACTGAGACCATGCCTGGTTGGAAACATCACCCGTTTGCATGATGTACATTCCACGTCGATTCGAGACCCAACCGAGCAACTGTACGTTCCCAACGTCGCTCCAACGTGCCGTCAACCACTGTACCTGCCGCCTCGACCAGACAGCCTCCGGGCGATACGCTTGGGTCACTCTTTAGAGTCAACGTCATACCCGGATGATCTTGCGTGATCGTGGACTGGAGAACCTCCAAATCCATCGGATGCAAGCGAACCGCAATCGCCTTTCCATCCGTTGTCAGCAATCCTAGAGCTTCCCGAATCACGGGGCGCAACACATCGGGATTCACCTCCAACTCTCTTCTGAGAACCTGCCGCGCGACTTCACAAGCCAAGTTAAGAACGCCTTGAGCCATCGCTTGCTGAGCCTGCTCAATTTGATCGCTGGCAGTCTGGAACATTTGGGCAAAATGCTGCGCTGCCTCTTGTCCTTTGCCTGCAATGTAGTCATCAAGTTTTTGGAGTCCCTCTTGCAACCCGAGTGCTCGCCCCTCCTCGAAGCCTTGTGCATAGCCTGCCTCTCGAGCGCCGCTCTCACGCAGTTTTTCCTCCGCCAACTCTTGTTCACGCAGTTTGCTCGCAAAACGAACTGCCGCTTGATCAACATCTTCAAAGGTCCAGCCCGCAAACGAGTCGATTGCGTCACTCGGGACAAATCGGTTGCGTGTGTGATGCATCAAACCATGGCGTCGTCGCCACCTCCAGTGCCAATGACAATTTGCCCTTCGTCTGCCAAACGGCGCACCGTTTTGAGGATTTCTTTTTGCTGTGCCTCTACCTCAGACAGGCGCATGGGGCCACGCGACTCCAAATCTTCCCGTAGTGCCGTCGCGGCGCGGGTCGACATATTGGAGAGAATTTTTTCTTTCAGCTCTGGTTGAGCGCCCTTCAATGCCACAATGAGCACATCGGACGAAACCTCTTTAAGTACCATCTGGATGGCTTTGTCGTCAAGTTTGAGCACATCGTCAAAGACGAACATCTTGTCCATGATCTTCTGTGCCAAGTCCGCATCGTGATTCCGAATGGACTCAATAACCGTGCCTTCGATGGCTGTCCCCATCAGGTTGATCATTTCAGCAGCCGTCTTGACGCCCCCCAGTGACGATTTGCGAATCTTGTCACCGCCAGCCAGCACCTTGTATAAGACCTCATTGAGATCCTTCAGCGCGGTTGGCTGAATGCCTTCCATAGTCGCCACGCGCAACATGACCTCGTTGCGTTGCCGTTCCGTGAGATTCTTGAGCACGTCAGCAGCTTGGTCATAGTCCAAATGCACCATGATGGCAGCAACAATCTGGGGGTGCTCATTGCGCAGGAGTTCCGCAACGGAAAGCGGATCCATCCATTTCAGACTCTCAATTCCCGAGACGTCGCCACCCTGCAGAATCCGATCGATCAGCAGTGCAGCCTTGTCATCGCCCAAAGCCAGCTTCAATACTGAGCGTACGTAGTCTCCAGAATTGGAAACCAACAGACTCTGGGACGCAGCAATGCCAGTAAATTTGGTGACGACACCGTCTACGCGATCCCGGGTTATCTGGGTCGTCTTGGCAATCGCCTCTCCAAGCTTCTGCACCTCTTTGGGAGACAAGTGTTTGAATACTTCCGATGCTTCCGCCTCCCCCAAAGACATCATGAGGATTGCGGCATCTTGCAGACCATCTTCTTGGCTCATGGTGGTACTCTACGCCGACTTTAGGCCGGTGCTTCCCCGTTGATCCAGGTTTTGATGATATTGGCCACTGCAGCCGGGTTGTCCCGCGTCAGCTTGCGCGCATCTTCCAGTTGCTGTTCCGCCGCTGTAACCTGCGCCAGATTGGCGGGAGAAGCTAGCGAGGCGAGATTGGGACGATCAGGTACCTCTGACTCCAGAGCATCCAACTGCGCGACGGAGGTACGCTGGGCAACAGATCCCGCTGGCAATTGACTTAGTGACTTGATAGCTGGCCGTACAACACCGACTAACACCAAGCCTGCCAACAATAGAGTTCCAATGGGCCAGGCGAAACTGCGGGCGAGGTCAAGGAAAACAGGCTGCTTCCAAAGCGGAACATCGGCCACTTCAACCTTTTCGGGGACAAACGGCGCATTCATCAAATTCACTGAATCTCCTCGATCCTTGCTGAATCCGATAGCTTCGCGAACCAGCGCGGTCATCTTTTCCAACTGCGCATCAGACAGCGGCGTACTGGTGGTCTTCCCCTTGTCATTGGTCGAAACGTTGTTGTTGACGACGACAGCAGCCGTAAGACGCTTGATTGTCCCGCTGGCACCTTTGACGACCCGAACGGTCTTGTCCACCTCGTAATTGACAATGGACTCGCGCTTTCCCCCTGCTGCCAATGGCGCAGTCCCCGCAGCCGTAAGCGTCTGGGCCGTACCGTTAATGGGCGCACTCGCCGAGGACGGTGGCTGATTCGTAGTTGCACCGGGAACACCCGTCGCATTGGCTGTAGCACTACCTCCAGCGCTTTCCACGATCTGCTGACTCCGGACAGTGCTGCTCTCTGGCGCCTGATTGGGTTTGTGGGACTCCGTCGTTGCCTCGGTCTGAGAGAAATCCAATTCAGCAGTGACTTGAGCTTTGACGTTCTGGCGCCCGACAACGGGTTCTAGAATTTCCAGGATCCGCTGGCGGTATGACAGTTCAATCTGTTGCACGTATTGAAGCTGGTCGGCGTCAAAGCCATTGCCGCCAGAGGCATCGGAGGACCCCGACAGCAACTTTCCCGAATCGTCAACAACGCTGACGGCGGAAGGATTCATTTCCGGAACGCTTGAGGCAACCAGATGCACAATCCCAGCGACTTGGGTTCGATCAAGGGTGCGAGCCGGATGCAAAGTCAACAGAACCGATGCAGATGGTTTTTGCTGCTCGCGAAAGAAGCCATTCTGGTTTGGCAATGCCAAGTGTACACGTGCATTTTGAACAGACGACAACGACTGGATCGAACGAGTCAGTTCCCCCTCCAAACCCCGCTGAAACGTCAAACGCTCTTGGAATTGCGTCATTCCGAATCGATTACTGTCTACTGATTCAAACCCCGAGACAGCGCCTCGCGGAAGCCCCATTGATGCGAGCTTGAGGCGAACATCATGAACCCTGTCAGCTGGAACAAGAATGGCACCACCGCCTTCGGAGTGCTTATAAGGCACGTTCATTGTGCTCAACTGGGAAATCACGGCGCCTCCATCTTTGTCGGCCAAGTTTGAATACAAGACGCGCCATTCCGCTTGCCGCCCCATCACAAGACCCGTGATGGCAACCGCGACAAACAAAACCAAGCCCAGCACCAAACGTAAACGCTGCCCCCGATCTAGTCCGGCCAAGCGCTGAGCCAGTGTTGGGTTGACAGGAAGCGTGGTAGCTGCGGACATGGCAATATGGGAATCCAAAGGAGAAGGGGGACGTACCCCACAGATGAGTTGGATTATTTGAGCCAACTACCGAAACATTAGGTGAAAAAGCCAGGAATTCACCCCTCAATTCGAAAAAGTGCGCATTTCGCACCCTCTTAGCATTGCAGCACAGTTTTACGGAGGCATCCAATGGACCTCAGACTCAACAACCTTTCCTCCACATTCACGCCACGCGTAAGCAATCTAGCCAAGCCTGGTAGCACGCAACCAGCCGTCAAATCAGAGAGTGCTGGTTTCTCTGGCGCTTTGAAATCGGCATTGACATCGGTCAGCGCTGCGCAACAAGATGCATCCCGACTTCAGCAAGAGGTGCAGATGGAGAATCCAAAAGTGAGCCTGGAAGAAACAATGGTTGCCATCCAGAAGGCGCAGATTGGCTTTCAGGCAACACTACATGTTCGTAATCGCATGGTGCAGGCTTACACTGACATTATGAATATGCAAGTTTGAGACGTGGACCCGCCATGGATGTTTCGCAAATCCCGATCATTACCGTTTCATATAACTCACCAGATTTGATCGACGTCCTGCTTACCTCGCTTAGACTGTTCTATGCAAACAGGGTGTACGTCATCGATGGCTCTGCCCCTGACATCGTCCCAGAAATTGCCGCGGTCACCAACAAGTTCACCAACGTCGAACTCATTCCGTTTCATTACAACATCCATCATGGCCCAGGCATGGCATGGGCTATTCGCAACCTTGGCCTTTCCGGCCCAGCCCTTTTCCTGGATTCAGATGTGGAAGTCTTACATCCCGGGATGCTGGAAGATCTAGCGAAGCAACTGGAGCCCCATCTTTACGGGGTCGGTTGGATCACCCATCCGGCATTGATTGGCACTGACAGCCCCGAAAATCGCTTCCCGTACCTGAGCCCACTGTGCATGCTGTGTAATGTCGACGTCATGCGCCAGTGGCCCCTGCCCATCAAACATGGGGCGCCCATGATTACGCCCATGATCGCCCTAGCCGAGTCTGGCCAGAGTGCATTGGTTCACCACGTGGATTGGATTGAAAACGATTGCACCCACGACAGCGTCAAACGGTTCATGCGACATGACTGGCAAGGAACCGTGCGACGTACGTCCGGGTACCACTATGACGCACCTCCGACCAAGGAAGAGGTGCCCGACGCCCACATGCTGGCGCTGATCCCCGATCGCGCACGCACCATCATTGAGATTGGATGCGGCAGCGGAACCTTGGCGCGAGCCTACAAGCAGAAGAACCCCGCCTGCGAATGGACGGGGCTCGAGACCGATGCCAGTGCCGTCCACATCGCGCGCAAGCCTTGCGACTTTGTGATTCACCAGGACATCAACATCGCCGATGAACGCTTGTTTGATCACGCCACCCCCTGTGACTGTTGGGTGATCTCGACACCGTTAGAGCAAATAACCGATCCTTGGGCGCTATTACGGCGCATTCGGACCACTTTGCGCCCTACGGGCTGCGTCCTTCTCAGCTGCACCAACATGCAGCACTGGAGTGTCCAGGCACGGCTGAGCCAGGGGCTGCTAGATCACGACGACCAAACCGGGCCCCGCCGACCACGGTGGTGGTTTACCCGCGCCACACTGCTTGCATTGCTACAGCAATCTGGATTCCATGGCGAAAAAGGCACAGTTCAGACCGGCAACGACCCTGGCCTGCGCTTCCTGCCAGCCCTGCAGCAACTGACTCAAGCCGCGGAGGGTTCGGTGGAACTAGCGGCCCAGGACGCACAGGCTGTGCGCTTTTGGATGCGGGCAAGGCCCTCCAGTTAGATGGGCCATTTCACTCGTGACGCGGTCGACGAAATGAATGCGAGACCCTCTCGCATTCATTTCATATGCGCTGTGAATAAGGAAGAGGTGTTCCAGCGCGTGTTGCTGCGATCGCTAGAACAGAATCGTCATGCCTCCCTCACCAAGGTCGTGGGCGCGGGTTCCGCCGCGGAAGCGTTCAATGCACACGTGGGCTCCCACCCCAGGGATGCAATCACAGTTCTGGTACATCAGGATGTTTACCTTCCACCTGGGTGGACAGACCGAATGGAGGCCATTTTTGACCACACAGCCTTCGGCGTTGCCGGTTGTGTTGGTGCAACGTCTGCCGGTTTTTTTGCCGATGTGTATGCCAGTCCCAACCACTATCTGGACTTCAATATCGGCAGCCTGCCCGCCCCAGTTGACTCACTAGACGAGTTGCTTCTCGCATTCCCCTCGAATACGCCGATTCGCCTCAGTCCTGAGTTGGGATGGCATATGTATGGGGCAGAAGCATGCACACTAGCTCAGATGCATGGATTGCCAGCTTTGGCCATTCGCAATCAGGTTGCTCATCTATGCCAGCGAGAAAATTACGAGCCCAGCGCGGACCTCACGTTTCTAAGATCGGCCCGTGCGTACTTCGCAAAATACCGTCGGCCCGTCAAGACGACGATGACATATATAGACTCTGACGGAAACCTTATTTTTCCGACTGGACATGTCTTGCTTGCCGAAACACCACTACCAGCGCAGACTTATACGGCCACGGCACGCAGCACATATTGATAGGGAATAGCGTCTGCCAGAGCGATCAGCGGGTTTTTTCCAGAGGCCGAGGCCATACTCTTAATTGCGGACTTCTGCAACGAGCTTGGCATGTTGCCGATCTTTCCCAAGAAATCAACTATCTTGAAACTGGCCTCTTCAAACATATCCGTAATCGTCAGCCTCGTAAACCAACGAATATGTGTTCGCTCCAACAGCCCGGAATCTTGGTAATAGAACCTTCCTGAATTGAGAACCGACTGTATTGCCCAGTACTGAGCGTTGGGTATGCACGCGACAACATCGATTCCTTTTGGGCTGAAAGCACGGATCTTTTCCAGCAACTTCCAAGGGTCATACAAATGCTCCAGAGAATCCCCAAATACCCAACACTGAGCGCGTAAACACAAACCATGCAGCGTAGCGTCATCCAAACACTCTGCGTTGCCTACAAGGACCTCTGAGCAATACCTTCGCGAAGCGTCTGCATAAGCTGGGTCGATTTCGATTCCGACGTAGTGACAATCTGGATTCGCCTCTCGATATGATCGCGCCAATGCACCACTGCTCGAACCAACCTCCACTACACACTCATACCTAGAGCGCATAACGCCAAGTAGGTCCGGATTTGGTGTCTCGTGAATCGGTGTTTGCTGCATGGCGCGGCTCACTCCACCAAGTCATCGTGTGAGATCGGAGGCACCGGTACTTTCTGCATGACTGCAAAGATGTGAGGACCACGCCACTCATGCACACGCATATTAAACGCTCCTTTGAAGCCATAGATGGAGGCCCAGCGCTTTTCATCGTCGAAGTACATTGGGAATGTTTCCTCCGTAATGAAGTTCACGTGCGTGGGATCGCGAAAAGCGACGCCATGTGGATAGGCTGGCGTCATGGACAAAAACAGGCCCCCCGGCTTGAGTACGCGGTAAACCTCATTCATCAATTCGATAAACGCGTTGCGGCGGTGCGGCACATATACGACCCTGGGTATGTGCTCCAGAAAATCAAAGGCCGTCAGATAGTCGAACATCTCATCCTCAAATGGAATAGGCTCGATGATCAGATCGGCACTTTTGATATTACGGTCTAGATCACTACGGACATCGACACCAAAAAACTCATCGGCATTAAAAGGGTTTTTGGGGCGTTTGCCACAGCCCAGGTCCAGAGTCTTTGTCATGCAACCTCCTCAAATTTTGTATCCATGCCTGCCGGTTGCGGGTATTCGCGTAAAAGAACGGCTTGGCGATTTGCCGCTTCCTGGGCCAAAGTACTTTGGCCAGCAGGCAGGTCTGATGCGTGTGCCTCGAACCAGGAACGAAGCTGCTCCCACAGGGTGTATGCTTTGCGCACTTCGCGTTGCCAAACGCGGTCTTCAAAACCATGACTCCTGAACAAGCTTGCAAGCCGTAGGTACGTCTCGACGCCCTCAAAGCGTCGCGGAGTCACCGCCTTGGTAATCGCGTCGGGGTTGTCTTGGCGGTATAAGAACTGCCCCTCAGAAAATACGACTTTATTGCAGTGCAAAAAGAATTTACGAGCTGAGAATTCATCGGCGTTAAAGGCAAATTCGTCATACCGAAGCCGTTTGATCACATCAACCTTCCAGAGTGCATTGCCAGCGATATGCCAATCCAGGGAATGTAGTGCTGCTTGAGCGCCAGTCAGTTCAACATCACGATTGCCATGCAAACCGACGATGCCTAGGTTTCTGTCCGGGTCATGCTCGTGAAACAGAATGACATCCGGTATCACGGCATCAGCGCCACTTTTCAACGCTCTCGCATGCAGCTTTGCCAGCCAATCTGGTGAAAACTGGTCATCTTGGGACGCATAGACATAGTAATCACCCTGCATATAGTCCAGCGCTTGATTCAAAACCCTGGGAGCGCTGCCCAGGTTCTGATCCAGTCGCAAAATGCGGATACGAGGATCCCGCTCAGCGATTGGCTGAAGCACCGCAACGGATCCATCCGTCGAACCATCGTCGATGAACCATGCCTCAAACTCCCGGAATTCCTGTGCTTGCAACGAAGCAACCGTTTTCGATAGATAGCGCTCACCGTTGTACACCGGAATCAGCACGGTGACCAAGGGTCGACTGAAGGCAGATGCTGCTCTACTATAGGCATGCCATTGCCGCAAGAACTCCAACTCATTAGACGCACTGTGCGTGCGCAAGGCAGGCATCAACCTGCACAAATCCCGCATGTCTTCCTGATCTTTGTAATGCAACTCAATTGTTGCGCTTACAACACCCATGAGTGTTCGGCATTGCCCAAGGGTCAGGCGACCCAAATTGCGACCAGCAATTGCCAAAGCAATATAGGCCAGAAAGGCCAGTTTTAGTGGGCGTCCCATGGTTTGGGCAGAGTTCTGCTCGCTGCTGTAGCGAAACGCTCCCAAGTAGCTATTGATGTACCCCACATGTGTCCGCAGCCCGGCCCTCAGAAAAGCAGCCAAGTCCTCAAGCCCGGCATAGCTAATTCCGGCTATTTCGGTATCCACCAATTCCAGCGCCACTTCTGCCCGAAAGGTCGCGTTGGAAAACTCACCCAGCCAGTTCATTCCTGCACCCACCGTGTACTGAAACAATACATCAGCACTGAGGGCCATCATGTGCAAACTATTGTTTGCAATCGCTGGTGGCACCGGAAGATTGTCACGGGTAGGTTGACCACTCTCGATTGCCCCCCAGCGACGACTGATGACACACGCAACTGGCGCCATCTGGTGGGCGCGTACGTGCTCAGCGTAAAACGATGGATAAATCAAATCGTCGTCCAACAGGACGTGGAACAACTCCGTCCGATCTGGCAATGCGCTGAAGTAGCGAAACAGATGGCAAAAATTGTTATAACCCCCATTGCGAGGCCCCTGAATAACATCAACATTAAGATCCGCCACCAAGGACTTGAGAGGCTCCGACCCAAGCGCCTGGGTAAAAGCGCCCTGTGGGTTGTCATCCGAAAAAATAATTCGAGCAGGCTTGACCGTTTGGTGTCGCAGGCAGGTCAGCAACTCCACCAAGTACTTGGGCTTGTACGCAGGGATCAGCGTGGTAATCCGCATGGGCTACGCTTAGGCAAGAACTGATCGAATGACACCCACCACGGAGTCGACCTCCTCGTCAGACAGATACGGGGCCATCGGCAGACTCAAGACCTCATGCTGCAAACGCTCTGCTACCGGCAACGCGGGCCAATTCCCGCCTGCATAGGCACCTTGACGGTGACAGGCCACTGGGTAGTGCACCAAATGCCCGATTCCCGCTTCCGTAAGCGCTTTTTGAATCTGTTCTCGCTGCGGACAGCAAACCACCATCAAATGCCACACGGGTTCCGCCCCAGCCAGCGCTTGAGGCAACCCCATGGGTAGCCCCTGGAGCCCCTGCAAATAACGGTGTGCCACGCGCCGTCTTGCCGCGTTGTCGACATCCAGCCCAGATAGCTTGCAACGCAGGATCGCCGCTTGAATCTCGTCCAGTCGAGAATTCACCCCCGCAACTTCGTGTTGGTACTTGACTTCAGACCCATAGTTGCGAAGCATGCGCAGTCGCTTCGCGAGGCTTGCGTCGTTGGTGACAATGGCACCACCATCGCCCATGGCGCCCAAATTCTTTCCCGGGTAGAAACTGAATCCGGCCGCATCCCCGAGCCCACCAACACTACGTCCACCCAACCGCGCACCATGCGCTTGCGCAGCATCCTCGATAAGACGCAGCCCATGCCGCTGGGAAATCTCGCGTAGCGTCCACATATCGGCAGGCTGCCCGTAGAGATGAACCGCCAGGATGGCACGCGTCCTGGGGGTGATCGCACGCTCAACCAGATTGGGATCTATGTTGTGGGTTCCAGGGTCTGGATCCACGGGAACCGGCTGCGCACCCACCTGACTGACAGCCAGCCAAGTAGCAATGAAGGTGTTGGACGGAACGATCACTTCATCGCCCGAACCTATACCCATCCCCCGGAGTATCAAGTAAAGCGCGTCAAGCCCGTTGGCAACACCTACGCAGTATTCGACTTCGCAGTACGCAGCAAACTCCTCCTCGAATGCCGCAACTTCTTTACCCAACACATACCAACCCGAGTCCAGAACCCGTGAGATGGCCGCATCAATCTCCGACTTGTAGAAAGCATTCAGGCGCTTCAGATCAAGAAAGGCAATCACGCTGCGTCTCCTGCCCATCGAGCCCGCATAAAGGCGGCGTAGTCCCGATAGTAGTCAGACTCGTCATAGTGAGTTGACGCGAGGACCATGCAAACGGCCCCTGACGAGAAGTTGTCCAATTCACGCCACATCATGGGGCAAACGTACAGTCCGTTATATGAGCGATTCAGGTGAACCCGTTTCTTGTCCTTGCCATCATCCAAAACGACATCAAAGCTGCCTGACATCGCAACAATGAACTGATGCAATCGCCTATGTGCATGCCCACCTCGCTCCGACCCGCCGGGGACATCGTAAAGGTAGTAAACCCGCTGAATATCAAACGGGACGTGTACGCCACCCTCAATAAAAGTCAGATTGCCTCTTGGATCATGGATCTTGGGCAGGTCAATCATCTGGCAACGATCAATGGACATACCAACTCCGCCTACGTAGCTTGCTCATCTATTATGTACGGCACGAATGCGCGCAGCGTCACCAAATACCACGGCATCATCGGGTACATCTCTGGTTATGACCGCCCCGGCGCCGATCATCGCACGCCGTCCAATCGTTACGCCTGGCAGGATGACAGCCCCTCCTCCAATGGACGCTCCCTCCTTGACTAAGGTGTGCAGCTGTTCATAGGGTTGCTTTGAACGTGGCCATTTGTCATTCGTAAATGTCACGTTGGGCCCAACCATCACGTTATCTTCCAGGGTCACCCCATCCCAAAGATAGACTCCACACTTGACGGTAACGCCGTTTCCAATGTCAACGGTGTTTTCGACAAAACAGTGGCTGTTGATATTGCAGTCACTGCCAATACGAGCACCCGGCAATACGACCGTAAATTGCCAGATTTGCGTCCCCGCACCAATGTCAGAACACTGACAGTCGGCAAGAGGATGAATTGAGACACCTACTAACGACATAATTTGCCCACCTCCGATTGACCCCGCGCTAACGCCAACGAGCTGCGTACGTTCCTAGCGGTCGAGGCGACTTGCAACAGTATGCCCTTGTGCGGTCAAGTTACCAACCTGCTGTGTGGTCAAACTTCCACCCAGGCCCAATGCAACCGCCAAGTTGGCATGTGCACGCAACACATCCGCCTTGGCGCGCTTGACATCATCCAATGCGCGCTGGTAGTACTTACGTTGCTCAAGAAGACCAGCCTGGTCGATGGCACCAATGCCGTATGCATCACCACCCAACTTCAGTATCTGCTGTGCGGATTGCAAAGCCATGGCCTGCGCTTCGTATCGACGTGTTGCGGTGCGGACCCCTGTTTGCGCACTCTCGACCTCACGAACAGCCTGAAGTATCGTCTTGCGGTACGTTATGACCATCTCATCGTAATAGCTTTGCGCGAAGGCTCGCTCAGCTTTTCTCGCACCCCCATCGAAGATCGCAACCACCAGAGAGGCAACCGTGCTCACAGCAAGATTCTGGGGTTGCAAGAGTCCCGCGATGGAAGTTCCCGTGTAGCCGATTTGTGACGCCAAATCGATGGATGGCATCAAACGCGCACGCGCAACCTCGATGTTGGCATCAGCAGCCAACATGCGATCCTCCATCGCGCGAATGTCAGGTCTACCGAGCAGCAGGTCCGACGGAATTCCCATGCGAACTTTGGGTGCGTTCAATTCAGCCAACCCGCTCGCGTCCACCCGCACGCTGCCAGGCAAGACACCAAGATATCGCGACAGCGTACTGAGTTGCTCGTCAATCTGGTTCTCAATCCCTGCAATGGTGACCTCCTGCGCAGCCATAGCGCCCTTCTGACGCTCCAGTTCGTCGAGCGTACTGTCACCCAGGGCCAGACGCTGCTGCGCGACCAGCACGCCCTGACGCAGCAATTGCGCAGTCAGCCGTGCGTTGTCTAGAGTATCTTTAGTCGCTAGTAGAGTGATGTAGGTATCAACCAAGCCCCCGACTAGCAACCTTTGCAAGTTTTCCTTGTCGTGCAATGCGCGCTGCACTTGCAGCTTTGACGACGTTGCCAAGGCGCTTTGCTCTCCCCAAACGTCTAGACGATAGGACCCAGCCACAAGCAGTTGAGACGAATTCTGCGAGTCGGTCCGGTTACCCTGACTCTGTTCCACGGCACGAATAGGTGCAGTAATCGTGGGCAACATTCCGGCACGGGCCTGTTGCTCGCGCGTCTGCGCCTGGATAACCTGATGTTGAGCACCCAGTAACTCAGGATTGGTGGCTAGAGCCTGCGCAACCAGCGCATTGAGCTCCTGGCTACCTAGCGCTTTCCACCACTCGACACTCGCCGTTTCCGAGCTAGCGCTCGCGACGACTGCATCAACTGCATTGCGATACCTTGCGGGCAGCTCGCTCTGAATATCTGCCACGTTTGGCTGGGTAGTTTGGCAGCCCGCCAAGACAGCCACGCTGACCGCTAGGAATACCACCCGCAAGCCGGGAGCGCTTTGATCGAGACCCGGACAGTGCCGAACTGGGTTCTTCATCGTCAAGGTTCCCTCAGCGCTTCCTTGGCGGCCTTCGTCAAAGGCCACATCAGGTAGGACAGGACCGACCGTTTGCCAACCAGGATCTCTGCCGTCAACGTCATGCCGGGCAGGACCGTCGCGCCTTGCGGCATGTCCGTTAGTTGCGTACTGGGCAAGGTGACGCGCCCACTGTAGTAGTTCTCGCTCGCCACGTTTGGCGCCGACTCGTTGCGGCGAAAGGAGTCACGACTCAGCGTTCGCAGCGTGCCATCTAATGCTCCATGCTTCTGGAAAGGGAACGCATCTACCTTGACAGTGACAGTCGATCCAACCCTGATGTAACCGACATCCATCGAGTCGATTTGAACGTCGGCCTCCAAGGTGTCGCTAATGGGGACCAGCGTAAAGAAAGACTCTGCCTCCCTGACGATAGATCCCGGCGACAGTTTTGCAACATCCAGGACCACGGCATCGGCCGGCGCAGTCAGAACCACTCGACTCTGGCGAAGACTTGCCTTTTGTAGCTGGTCACTGACGGCATCTCGTTCGCGCGAGACGACCAGCATTTCTTCAAGGAGCTTCTGACGCCACCCCGTTTCATAGGCAGTCTTTTCCGCCTCCAATGCGGCAAGTTCCTTGCGCAATTCAACTTGCCGATTGCGTGAAGTCTCGAGGGTACGCTCTGCCTCCAACAACCGATCTCGCACCTCCAACAAGCGACTGCGCACAGCAAGTTTCTTATTCACAAGATCGTCCGTCATCGCCTCCATTTCTCGAAGACCTTTGACGCGTGCTAGCTGACCTTCCTCATCTTTTCGTGCGGTCTCCAGAGACGAACGAAGACGCCCGATCGACTCTTGCTGCTTTCGCACCTGTGAGGCATAAGTGGCCTGCCGCTCTTGCGACAAGCGCGACTGGATTTGGCTGTCCGGCGAGTCTTGACGACGCTCCAGCCGTTCACCGGATAGCTCCGCGTCCAGACTGGCCCACTGGGTATTGAGGCTATCGAGCTTGCTTTGTAGTTGCGATGTATCTGCCTGCGCAAAAGTCGGGTCGAGTGCGGCAAGACGATCACCCTTACGCACAACCTGCCCCGCACGCACATCAATCGACTGAACTATGGACGTTTCCAGAGGCTGCACCACAATATTCGGCAGTGGCGTAACAATGCGGCCCTTCGCGTTGACAATCAGATCAACCTCCGAAAGCCACGCCCAGACTAGAAAAACCAACAGCGCTGCCACCAACAAATGCACTGTCATTCGTGCAACGATCGGCAGCGGGCGCCGCTCAATCTCATCGGCGTCCGGGAGGAAGTCGATGGCTGTTTGGTGGGTTCCGTCGCCCACCGCCCTTGACGCTACAGGTGACTTGTCTGTTGATGCCATAGCTGTTGGTAGGTCGTGCAACGCGCAAGCAGTTCTTCATGCCGCCCACTATCAGCCAGCTTCCCTTGCTGCATCACCAAGATGGCGTCTGCATTGACCAGCGTGGACAAGCGATGCGAAATCATGATCACCGTGCGGCCAGCAGCCATCTTGGAAAGATTGCCTATGAAGATCGCCTCGCTCTCAGGATCAAGAGCACTCGCGGCCTCATCCAGGATCAGGACTCGCGGTTTCAAAAGCAAAGAACGTGCAATCGAAAGGCGCTGCTTCTGGCCCCCGCTCAAGTTTGACGCGTTCTCTTCCAGGATGGTGTCATAACCCTGCGGCAGGCGTTCCACAAATTCATCCGCGCCCGCCAACTGCGCTGCAGCCACAATCTCCTCGAACGTCGCCGACGGTTTCGCGATAGAGATGTTGTCGCGAACCGAACCACGAAACAGGAAATTCTCTTGCAAAACAATGCCGATTTGTCGCCGCAGGTGCGAGAGCTCAATTTCGCGCGCGTCGACCCCATCAAACCGGACTATGCCATCCTGGACCGGATACAACCCTTGAATTATCTTGGTGAGCGTTGACTTTCCGGAACCGCTTTTCCCGACAATGCCGACTACAGCTCCCGGATTGATCCGAAACGTCGTGCGATCCAATGCTGCAATGTTGTTGCCGGGGTACTTGAAAGTCACGTTGTCAAAGCTGATGTCGCCAGTAAGTGTGGGTCTGAGCCCGCCGGAACCACCGCGCCCTTCGGATGGCCGGTTCATAACGTCACCCAGAATGCGTACCGACACAGCTGCCTGTTGGTATTCATTGATGAGAGCCACGATCTGTGTCAGCGGGCCCATCACCCGTCCGGAAAACATCTGGAACGCAATCAGCGCGCCAACAGAAAGCGTTTGGTCAAATACGCCCTGCGCACCAATCACAATTATCAAGATGGGCAGAAGCTTGCCAAGAAACTCCGTCAATGCGTTTCCGGTCAACGCGGTCTTGGACACACGAAAGTGCGATGTAATAGTCTGGGCCGATAGCTGATCCCACGTCCGACGTTGCGCCGGCTCAATGGCCAAAGCCTTCACAGTGCGCATGCCATGGATGGTTTCAATAAGCAACGCCTGGCGAGAACCTTCGGCAGCATTTAGTGCATCCAATTGCCTGCGGTAAGTGGGGAGCATCACCGCGATGATCAAGGCAATAAGCATTGCAAACACCATCACCATTGATGCCAACTTGGGAGAGTACGAAAAAAGCAACGGCACATAGATAAGCAAGGTCAATGTGTCCAGGCACGTGAAGAACAGGCGCCCGGTGAGGAAGCCGCGAATGCTTTCTAGTTGCTGCATCACGCGAGCAACAACGCCGGCGGAGGTGCTTTCGAAGTAATCGATCGGCAAGGACAGCAGGTGGGCGAACGCACGCCGAGTGATCTGCATGTCGATTTTGTTGGTCGCCGAGAGCATCAGCACTTGACGGACATAGGCGAATGCAGTTTCAAACCCCAAGGCCGTGAGAACGCCCGCGGCCAGCACCCAAAGCGTCGATACGCTCTGGTGTACAAGAACTTTGTCGATCACCAACTGAAAAAAGATTGGCGACGCCATGGACAGCACGCTCAACGCAACTGCGGCGACTGCGATGTCTCGAAATGCTGTGCGTTGTTTGATGATTTCCGGGATGAACCATCGAAAACTGAACGGCTGCTTGGGGTCGGTTAACGCATGGCTACGCTTCAGAAAAATGACGTGCCCGTTCCAACTGGAGGCAAAGGTGTCTTTGTCGAGAAAATGCACCCTAGCCTTTGGCAGTGCTGGGTTCAGCACTGCCACCTCGCCTTCCACGCCCTCTCCACCCGCACGTACTCCAACCACAATCACCGCGCGGTTATCGCGCATCAGACCGATGAACGGAAAAACCCCTTCCTGAGCGAACAACCCTTTCCAACTGAGCTTGTCCAGTTTGCCCTTGAGCCCAATGGCTGCCGCCATGCGCACAACCAGCGCGGGCCGTGGCTCGTCATCGGGCAAGGCAAATTCCTCAATCAATCGCTCAGGATTGACTTGCAGGCCATGGTGCTGCGCAATGGCAGTCAGGCATTGCACAACCGAGTGGGAAGACTGTTCGGCCATGTGAGGATAGAGGGCAATGCGGCTTGAGTCGTCGGACCCGGCCATCCTCCCACGCCTAAGGCGAAACTAAAGCAGAAAAAAGACCCTGCTTGGTACTCTATTTCATTGAAGGAGCGCGTGCGCGCAAGCGGCGTAGAACCTCCTTGTATTGCGCCGGACTAAGCATCTTCCGCGCACGGTCACGGTTTGCGATTGCTGCAGCGTCGCCCCTTTTGGCCGCCAACTCAAACCACCTGCAGGCTTCGACAAGGTCTACCGCCACACCCTCTCCAGTTGCGAATGCCAGCCCAACGCGAGACTGTGCAGTGCGAAGCCCGCCTTCAGCAGCACGCAAGAATAGCTCAAAAGCCACATCCATATCCTGAGTAACGCCTTTGCCGGAGCGATAACACTGGGCCAGATTGAAAGTAGCCTCAAGATCGCTCTGTTCCGCTGCGAGACTCCACCAGTGCACGGCCCGATCGAGTCTGCCAGCTTTGGCGAACAAAGCGCCTAATGTCGAGCGCGCTGGCGCAAACCCAGCATTCGCAGCCCGTTTGCACAACGAAGCCGCCTTCTTGGCATCCGGTTCAATTCCTGGGAGTCCTTGCGCATACATCTCACCAAGGTTCCACATCGCCCGCGGAATGTTTTGCTCCGCCGCAAGCGCATACCACGAGAATGCTTTGCGCTTGTCCTGCCGAGTACCCTTCCCGCTAGCGTAGCAGTCGCCCAGCGCACACTGCGCCAGTGCATGCCCCTGCAGAGCGGCAGCCTCGTACCAACGAAAAGCCGCAGCCCAGTCGCGCCCATTAGCCGGACCCGAAGCGCAGCGTTCGCCCATATCAAACTGCGCCGATGCATGGCCCTTGGTGGCCGCCTGCTCGAGCAACGCATCGTATGCATGCGTGTTCTGGCCACGAGTTTCATCCCACAACCGATACAGCGCCGCGGGATTGCCCGCAAGCGCCGCGCGCGTTGTCCAGTACAGGCCTTCTGTGGTGGTCGCTGCGGCTCCATCCACGTTTGCGACTATTCCAGCCAAGGCCAACTGAGCCTGAACATGTCCCTGCTCGGCAGCGCGCCTGAACCAATCAGTGGCCTCCATTGAGTCCACTGACTGCTTCTGCAAGCCAACCTGGTACTGGCCATCGGCCAACCCCATGTCAGCCGCCCGGCGATACCAAGCACGCGCTTGCCGCATATTGCGTTCGACTCCCACACCTTGGGCGTACATGACCGCCAAGTCAAACGCGTCACGCGCACGTCCGTGCTGTTGGACGTACTTGATCCATTGTTCCTCTAGGTTTCGCCTTTCTTTGCCACCAAATGGCGGAACTGACGACATGGATTGCGCTGGCCGGTCTAAGCGCTCATCCAGCGACTCCAACGCCAGCCGGGCCCCCGGGTGACCTTGCCGTGCCGCTCTGCGCATCCAGGACCGTGCCGTCGGTTCATCTTGTGGGGCATCCACTTCATCCAGCAGCATTCGGCCAAGCTCGAATTGCGCCTGCGCATGGCCTGCTTGGGCTGCAACGGCATACAAGTGCTGCGCAGCAGCATTGTCGCGCGGCACACCCAAGCCTTCGGCATAGCATTCCGCCACGTAGGACATGGCATCCACATTGCCCTGCTCAGACACTTCCAACGCGAGTCTGAACGGGATTCTTCCACTCTGACTTGAGAGCAGTTTGGCCAAACGAAAGCCCGCCTTGCCAAAACCCGCAACATAAGCCTTTAGCAACCATTGAAAGGCCTTGAGCTCATCTCGATCGGTCCCTTGCCCAGCGGCATAGGCACAACCTAAGAGGTACTGCGCAGGAACATATCCACGCTCAGCCGAAGTTTGCGTCCAATGAAAGGCCTGTGCGGGGTTCTTCGCAACGCCCGCACCATTGGCATACATAAGCGCCACATCGTACTGCGCCCTAACATCGCCAATCCTTGCTTCCTTCAACCGACGTGCGAGCGCGCGCTTGTCACCTATGGGCGGCATGGATGACTTCATGTGGGACTCGAACTCCCTTGATCTGGTGCCGGCAGGCGTGAAACCAAGTCCAGTAAACGGTCTTCTAGTGCACGCGCAAACCGCGCTGTATCAAACAACGCTCCTCCCTGGCGTACGGCACGCAGCCGGTCACGGATGGAAAGACATCGAGCGGGATCCGTTGCGAGCGCAAGGGCTATCGCCTTGTATTGAGCCAAAGTCGTCGCGATCAACTCGGACAGACCGGCCGCGGTTAACAAAGCACCAGCCATGCGCGATGCGAAAGAGCGCCCACTCAATGTCAACAGCGGGCAGCCCATCCAAAGACAATCATTCGCTGTGGTTCCCGCGTTAAACGGAAAGGTATCCAGAAACAGGTCCGCAATCAAATAGCGGGCCAAGTAGTTTTCTGGCGACACGCGAGTTGCAAACACTAGGCGTTCCTGAGCTACCCCCTTGGTCTGTGCATACGTCCTAAGGTTAGCTTCCGCGGCAGGATTGTCAGCGAGCAGCCAAAGGACACTACCTGGAACTTCGCTCAGCAACCCAAGCCAGACGTCGAAAACGACCGGTGTGTACTTGTAGCTGTTGTTGAAAGAACAGAAAACGAAACCCTGCTCTGGAAGCCCGCAACTGGCTCGTGTCGGCTCTGGACCCTGCACCCTTAGCCGATCGCTCACCTGATACACATCTGGCATATACAGGGGTGTCTCTGAGTAAAAGCGTGCATATTGCTCAGGTATTAGGAATCGGTCCGCGATGACATAGTCAATCGATGGAAGCCCGGTTGTGGCTGGCAGCCCCAGATACGTGATTTGTATTGGTGCTGGCCGATACCCCAGAATGTTGGGCCTGGCACCCGATGTCTGTCCTTGCAGATCAATCAGAATATCTATCTCTTGCGAGGCGATCAACCGCGCAGCTGCCTCATCTGTTAGCTGGTGGATTGCGAAATAGTGGTCCATTGCCGCGACCACACGCTTTCGAAGGACAGACCCATCATCGGGACTCCAACAAAACCCGAACACCTCAAATTGGCTGCGATCATGCAGTTCAAGCAATTGAACCATCAACAACGAAACCGGGTGCAGGCAGAAGTCAGACGAGCAATACGCTACCCGTATGCGCTGGTGCCCGTATCGTCGCTTCTGGGTCAGAGCTGGCAACTCGGTGTTGAGCTTTGACTTGACGAAATTCTGCGCCGCGATCAGTTGTTCAGCCGGGTCGTCCGACACGCTAAGCATAGCCAAAGCCGATGTTGCCTCTCGCATAGCGCGTTCACCAACTCCATGAATCTCTCGATAGACTGGCCATGCACATTGCTTCTGACGTAGAAAAACCCAGTGATGCAACACATCCGGCTGCTTGGGATCCAGCAACAGGCTATTGGTCAGGTTGGTCTCTGCTTCGGGGAATCGCTTCATCCCCTCCAGAACGCGCCCAAGGTGGTTCATCGCCAACACCACAAGCGGCCGATTGGCATCGTCTCGTGCGCCGTGGTCGACAACCCACTGCCATTCCTGCATGGCCAGGTCGTGCTTTCCGGATCGCTCCAACAACAACCCAAGGTTGACCCGAGGATGCAGGAATCCGGGCGCAACATCAATAGCACGCCGGTACGCAGTTTCAGCGCCGACCAGGTCACCAAGGTTCGTTAGGGTTGCGCCAAGGTTGAAGAAGACAGGGTGCGAGTACGGCGACTGAACACGGGACAACCACGTCTGATAGAGAACAGCTGACAGTGGGGCTTGGTCCGCTGCCTCCAGCTCGGCCGCATAAGCGATCAGTCCTGAAAAATCCAGCTGTGCGTTCCACGCTAAGAGAACATTCGCCGCGAAGCGCTCACTCCCAGACATCCGACCTCCAAACTGCGAACTGCAGCTGCCCCTTGGCGGGCCGCTGCATGGGGCAGGCATCACTTGCTGTTCAGTATATCGGTATCCAGATTGCATCCAAGCTGAGTTTTCAGGTTACTAGATGCAATAGGAACTGATTGATTGCCAACAGTTTGGCTCAAGACGACCGTCTAGGGCTCTATTCTGCAATGCACCACTTCGGTGCATTTCTCAACTATCCCAACCAAAAAAAGGCAGCCCCCTTTTTATCGCACCCTTTGTAAATAGTCCATTTTTATGAAAGTGAGTACCTACAAATGCAGACGTTATTTGCCGGTACAAAGCCGCCTCTTAAGCGCACTTTGCTGTGGATGCCAGCTCTCCCATCTGCTGCAACAAGTACAACCGCTGATAGACACCCCGATCGATACGCATCAAATCCTCGTGGGTGCCTTGCTCATGAACCCGTCCATGGTTCAGCACCATGATCGCATCCGCATTTCGAATGGTGGAAAGCCGGTGGGCTACCGCCACCACAGTGACCTGCCCTCGCAGTTCACTCAGCGCCAACTGCACAATCTGTTCGGTAGCCGAATCGATGTGAGCGGTTGCTTCGTCCAGAAACAATATGCGGGGTTGGCCCGCCAGCGCGCGCGCTATGGCAATCAGCTGCTTTTCGCCCACTGACAGTCGGGCCCCTCCTTCACCCAGAACACATTCGTAGCCGTTTTCCAGTTTCTGGATGAAATCGTGGCAGTGGGCCGCTTTCGCAGCGGTTTCGATCGCCTCCTGGGACAGATCACGCCCCATGGAAATGTTCTCGCGCACACTGGCGGCCAGCAAGAACGGGTCCTGCGGCACATATCCAACCGCTGCACTGAAATGGTCGGGACTGAACTGCCCAATGTCCACACCGTCGATCGTGACGCATCCTTGCTCGACGGCATAAAACCGTAGCAGCAAACTCAGCAGCGTGGACTTTCCGCTGCCGGTATGGCCAACCAGGCCATAGAAACCGCCCGCAGTGAACTCCAAGGTCACATCGCACAGCACCGGATGATCGGGAACATAGCCGAATCGCACTTGCTCCAATCGAATTGTGCCAGCGCCAATGAGCGCCTGGCCTTTTGCAGCCGCCGCCTGGGGTTGCTGCAGCAATGCATCCACACGCTCGGCCGCCACGACGGCCTGCTGCAATTGACCAAACTGGAGCGTGATTTGAATCAGCGGATCGACTACACGGCCGATGTAACTCACAAACGCATACAGTACCCCGACCTCGGCGGTACTGAGGGCACGCTGACCAAACTGGTACAGCACGGTTGCCAGCAGCAGCACATTGACTAGATCCAGCATCGGACGCAACAACCACGCGTTGACCCGCATTTCCGTCATACGGGCACTCAAATGGGCGCGGTTGGTCGATTGGAACCGGTCCTGGAATCGCCCTTGGGCATTGCTGGCCTGAAGCACCGGCATGCCCGCAATGGACTCTGCCATCTGCGCATTGATGTCGCTGCGCAGCTGACGCGCCAGTGTCACTGCCGGCGCACTCCAGCGCTGATACAACCACACAATGACCACGACCGTCGGTACCAGAACCAGCACGATCAGCATCAGCTGCCAGTCCAGCCAAGCCATGGCCAGCATGGCGCCGACGACCACAATGCTGCTGTCCAGCATGACAAACAACACCTGCACATACAAATTCTTGACCTGCTCGGTGTCGTTCGTCACCCGGCTCACCAGCTGCCCCGTGATAGCCTTATCGAAAAAGGCCATGGGCAGGCGCAAGACATGCGCAAACACCTCCTCCCGCAGACGGCGTACCGATCGCATGGCCACACCGGCCAACCGCGTCAACTGCGCATACCGGATGAGGCTGGCCACCCAACCGGCAAGCAGCACGCCTCCTAGCAAGGCGGCCATGTCCCATGGCGCCCAGGCTCGGGGCAGCAAGTAGTTGTCAATGAAATGCTTGCCCAACAGCGGCCCCAGCGCCTCCAGCAACGCCGCTACGATGAGCCAGACCGAACCCCAGATCACATGCCGTCGCTCGGGCCGGGCCGCGTGGGCCAGCAAGGCCAGCGCCCGGTAGGACTTGGAAGGTTGGGTTTCACGCTGCATCCAGACTGGCCTCCAGTTGTTGGTAGCGCCACTGGGTGGCATACCATCCGCCCGCGCGCATCAGGTCGTCATGCGTGCCCTGCTCCAGGATCGATCCATCCGACAACACCACAATATGGTCGGCGTCGGCAACCGCACTGAGGCGGTGGCTGACGATCAGCGCTTGGCGCCCGCGCCGCTCTTCGCGCAGGTGGCGCAAGATTTCCGTCTCGGTTTGCGTGTCCACCGCCGAAAGCGCATCGTCCAGCAGCAGCAAGGGTGTGTCCGTCAAAAGCGCACGGGCAATGGCCACGCGCTGACGCTGCCCGCCCGACAAGGTGATGCCCTTTTCGCCGACGGGTGTGTCATACCCTTGTGGCATGCGCACAATATCCTCATGCACCGACGCCAGTCGCGCTGCACGTTCAATGGCCTGGCGGTCGGCCTGCGGGCACACCAAGGCAATGTTCTGCGCCAGCGTGCTGGAGAACAGGAAAGGCTCCTGAGGCACCCAACTGATGGACTGGCGCAGGGCCTCCAACCGGTAGGCATCCAGCGCATGCTCACCCCACAGCATGGCCCCAGATTGCGCCGCATACTGCCGCAGAATCAACCGCAACACCGTTGACTTCCCCGAACCTGTAGGCCCCACCAAACCCACCGTATGCCCTTCAGGCACCACCAAGTTGAGGTCGCGAATCGCCCAGCGCGACTGGCCTGGGTACACCACACCCACTCCTGTCAGGCGCAGGGTACCGGACGGCCGAACCGATTGCTGACCGCAATCTTCCACGGACAAGGGGGCATCCAACGTGGGTTGCAGGCGAGCCCACGCTGCGCGGCCCCGCTCTATCAAGGCCAGCACCCATCCTGCCGCAAACATGGGCCAGATGAGTTGCCCCAGATACATGCTAAAGGCGGTCAACATCCCGACCGACAGAGCGCCCTGCCACACCAGGGCGCCCCCTAGTCCCAGAGTCAGCACCGTCGCAGACACCAGGGTCATGCCCACGACCGGTTCAAATGCGGCTTCCCAGCGCTGGGCACGCAAGCTCGCGTCGGCAGCCGCCTGCGCCAGCACACCAAAACGCTGGGAACTGTGCGCCTCCAGCCCCAGCGCTCGCAAGGTCCGCACACCGGCCAAGGATTCCTGCACCTGGTCGTTGAGACGCCCAAAACTGGTCAAGGCCTCCGCGGAAGCCTGGTGGATGTGATTGGAAATGCGCCAGAACGCCCAGGCCATGAAAGGGAATGGCAACAGCGCAGCCAGGGCCAGGCGAAGGTCGACACCCACCGTCATCATGGCGACCACCATCACCAGCGTCAGCGTGCCGTCGAATCCAGCCAGCATGGCCTCGCCAGAGGCCATTTCCACCGCATCAATGTCATTGGTCGCCTGCGCCATGAGATCCCCGGTGCGACGCTCCTGGAAATACTGGGGGCCTTGCTCGCACAGGCGCACGTACAGGCGTTCG
This sequence comes from Rhodoferax sp., assembly GCA_046348185.1. Taxonomy (GTDB): domain Bacteria; phylum Pseudomonadota; class Gammaproteobacteria; order Burkholderiales; family Burkholderiaceae_C; genus Allorhodoferax. The sequence continues at coordinate 2,328,437 of JAXMER010000013.1, forward strand.
CGCAGCTGCGCCCCCAGGCGGTAGCTGGCGGCAAACAACTGTAGCCGCCACGCCACCCGCAAACCATAGATGACCACCCCCGCGAGAACGATCCAGCCGAGTTCGTGCACAAGTGCATCCGCGTCCATGCGCCCAGCGGCCAACTGGTCCACAACATGCCCCACCTGGCGGGGAATAAACACCGTGAGGGCACTGACGCACGCCAGCATCAGTCCTGCCAACACGTATGGCCGCCAATTCAAGCGCACGTAGGCAGCCACCATTCCAACCAGGGAAAGTGCGTGTACCGGCAATGAAGAATGAACAGAATGCGTCAAACCGCGCCCATCAGAAACGACTGCAGGCCAACCGATGGCCTGCTTGCTGCATTGTCACCCAGCCCGTGCAAACGTGCCGGGTCCAGCGCGCTAAACTGCAACCCATGTGCCAACTCCTCGGAATGAACAGTCGGCTACCGGCAAGCCTGACCTTGAGCTTTACCGGGTTTTCCCAGCGCGGTGGCTGTACCGACCACCACGCCGACGGCTGGGGCATCGCCTTCTTCGAGGCCGATGGCCAGGCGCCGGGCAAGGCCGCACGCTATTTTGTGGACAAAGAGAGCGCAGCCACCTCCCCCATTGCGCAGATGCTGCGCTCCTACCCCATCAAGAGCCACAACGTGGTGGCCCATGTCCGCAAAGCCACGGTGGGCGCTGTCACGCTGGAGAATTGCCACCCATTCGTGCGTGAACTCTGGGGGCGCTACTGGTTCTTCGCGCACAACGGGGATTTGAAGGACTACCAACCCCGGCTGCACGGCAGCTTCCGGCCTGTGGGCAGTACCGACAGCGAACTGGCCTTCTGCTGGCTGCTGCAGGAACTCAACAAGTCGCACTCCGGTGTACCCAGCGTGCAGGAACTCAGCCACACCCTGCGCGAACTGGTACCACAGATCGCCCGGCATGGCACGTTCAACTTCCTGCTCAGCAACGGCCAGGCCCTGTGGTGCCACGCCAGCACCAAGCTGCATTACGTGCAGCGCCAGCATCCGTTCGCCCATGTGCAACTCAAGGACGAAGATGTGAGCGTTGATCTGTCGGAGTTGAACGGGCCGGACGACCGCCTGGTGATCGTGGTGACCGAACCCCTTACCACCAACGAACATTGGGTCCCCATGGCGCCCGGCGAGTTGCAGGTATTTGTGGACGGCGCGCCCGTTATCGCCCAATAGGCTGGGCGGCTGGGCTTTTTGCGCAGGAAAAGGAGGAGCCCGCGTAGCGGGCGGGGGACACGGAGCAAAGCGATCAGTCGTCCGGACTACACCCCCGAGAGGGCGGCCTCCAGCGCATCCACAAACATCGCCGCCACATCAAACCCGGTCTGATCGGTGATTTCCTGAAAGCAAGTCGGGCTGGTGACATTGATCTCGGTGAGGTGTTCGCCTATCACATCCAGCCCCACCAGCAACAAACCGCGTGCGGCCAGTACCGGCCCCAGGGCTTCGGCGATCCGCCGGTCTGCGTCACTCAAGGGTTGCGCCACACCCTTGCCACCCGCGGCCAGATTGCCGCGCACCTCGCCGCCTTGCGGAATGCGCGCCAGGCAATAGGGAACTGGCTTGCCACCAATAACCAGCACCCGTTTGTCGCCCTGGGCAATGGCGGGCAGGAACTTCTGCACCATCACCGTCTGGGCGCCATCCTGGTTCAAGGTTTCCATGATGCTGCCCAGGTTCAGGCCATCGTCCTTGACGCGAAAGATGCCCATGCCGCCCATGCCGTCCAGCGGCTTGAGGATGATGTCGTGGTGCTGCGCATGGAAGGCGCGTATCGCCTGGGGATCGCGGGTCACCAGGGTCGGGCCGATGAAGGCGGGAAACTCCAGGATGGCCAGCTTTTCCGGGTGATCCCGCAAGGCGCGGGGCTTGTTGAACACCTGGGCGCCCTCGCGCTCGGCCTGCTCCAGCAGATGGGTGGCGTAGAAGTATTCGCTGTCAAACGGGGGGTCCTTGCGCATCACCACCGCGGCAAAGCTGTGCAAGGGCCGGGGCGCAGAACGGGCAGGAGCTTCTGCGAACCAATGCTGCACGTCGCCCGTCAAGGTGATGGCCCGCACCGACGCCTGGACCACACCGCCACGCTCCCATACCAGATCACGTGGTTCGCACGCCGCAATGCCGTGGCCACGACGCTGGGCCTCGCGCATCATGGCAAAGGTGGTGTCCTTGTAAACCTTGAACGATTCCAGCGGATCACAAACAAACAGGATTTCCATGGCAGCACCCAGACGATGAATTTGGCAAAGACCTGACTCTACCGCGCCGACCACCCACTGCCCCGGCGTGGGGGCAATGGCGACATTGCGGCCACCATCAGCGCCCGGACCCGGACTGCAACTGGCCAGCGTGACCGGCATATTGCACCAGCATTGCCACACCCCCAGCAACCACCCCCCAAAAAGCCGAACCTACGCCTGCAATCACCACGCCGCTGAGCGTGACCAGAAACGTGATGATCGCGGCCTCCCGATGCGCCGATTGCTCCAACGCCAACACCAAGGCGTTGGCAATCGTGCCCAGCAGCGCCAGGCCAGCGATTGCCGCCACCAGCTCGCGGGGAAACGCCGACAGCAATCCGGTGATGGTGGCACCGAAAACTCCGATCAACAGATAGAGCAAACCGCAAGATGCGGCCGCGGTATACCGGCGCGCCGGGTCGGGGTGGGCTTCGGGCCCCATGCAGATGGCAGCAGTAATGGCGCTCAGATTCAGGGCAAACGCGCCAAACGGGGCCAGCACCAGCGTCACCAAACCCGTCAGGGTGATGGTTCTGGAGATCGGGATGCCTGCATCTCCGCCCTGCGCACGCCGGTCTCCATACCCCGCCGCGTTGATTGCCGCCACACCAGGCAGGTTCTGCGAAGCCATGGTCACGATGAACAACGGCAGGCCCAGGCTGACCAACGCCGACACACTGAACTGCGGCGCCACCCACACCGGACGTGCCAAATCAAATGTGATGTTAGCCCCCGTAAAACCTGACGTTAAAGCTACAAAAACAATAGCAACCAGCAAAGTCAGCGGTACCGCATAGCGTGCAGCCCAGCGCCGCCCCGCCAGGTAGGCCAGCAGCATCACCACCACCAGCGGCAACGCACTCTGGGCAGCGGCAAAGCCGGCCAGACCGAAGCGCGTGAGCACGCCCGCGAGCAACGCAGACGCCAGCGCCACCGGGATGCGGCTCATGACGCGCTCAAACCACCCTGTCCATCCGGCCAGGGCAATCAGGGCCGCACAGGCCATGAATGCCCCAATGGCCTCCCCCATGCTGAAGTTGCCCGCCGTCGCCGCCGCAGCCAGCACAGCGGCGCCGGGCGTACTCCAAGCCACCATCACAGGCTTCCTCCACCACAGCGATGGCAACAGGCTGCACAGCCCCATACCCAGGCCTAGCGCCCACATCCACGAGGCAAGCATCTCGGGCGTGGCGTGCAGGGCTTGCGCTGCCTGAAACACCAAGGCAACGGAACTGGTAAAACCCACCAGCACGGCCACGAAACCCGCTGTAAACGCGGAAACACTGAGATCGCGGAAGAAGAGCATGCGGCGATTGTGGCACCCAATCGCCCCAGGCACCCGTTCAGGTCGCCGGGTTGATTAGGGCATTGAGAACCATGTCTTCCCAGGCACCAGCGATTTGCAGGTAGGCACGCGCATACCCTTCACGTTCAAAACCCAGCGCCTGCAGCAGACGTGCGCTGCGGGTGTTAGTGGGCATGTGGTTGGCCATGACACGGTGCAGCCGCTGCTCGTCGAACATATAAGCAATGCCTCGCGCCACCACTTCCTGGGCCAGTCCTTTGCCTTGCCAATGCTGGTCCACCGAGTACCCCAGATGGCAGGCTTGGAATGGGCCACGCACGATGTTGGTGAAATTGCAGCCAGCCAACATGAGACCCGACTCGGGATGCAACGCCACGAACTGCACGCTGACGCCCTGGGCGTGGCCGTCCATCGCGCGCTGCACCGACCGTTCGCAGGCCTGGGCGATGGATTGCAGCGGGTCGGCCGGGGCGGGCTCCCATGGCGCCAAATGGGCAGTGTTACGGTTCCGGTAGTCGGTGTACGCCTGCAGCGTGTCCGCCCCCAACAGGCGCATGACGCACCGTGACGTGGTCAATACCGGTTCGGGCGCCGCCATTAAATCTCGATCTTGCTGCCCAGCTCCACCACCGAGTTGTTGGGCAGATTCAAGAAGTCCGCGGCAGCGCTGGCGTTGTGGTGCATCTGGGCAAACAGTTTTTCCCGCCAGGGCGCCATGCCTTCGCCCAGGGTGGGGACCACCGTGTCCCGCGAAAGGAAGTAGCTGGTGGTCATGGGGTTGATCTCGCAGCCGCGTGCCTTGATGTGCTCGAGCGCCTTGGGCACGTCGGGGTCGTTCTTGAAACCGTAGTTCAGCACCACCTGCCAGCAGTCGTGCCCTAGCGCATCGATCTGCAAGCGCTTGTCCATGCCGATCCAGGGAACCTCGTGGTTGCGGACCGTGACAAACAGGTTGTTCATGTGCAGCACCTTGTTGTGCTTGAGGTTGTGCAGCATGGCGTTGGGCACGGTTCCGATCTCGGCGGTCAGGAACACGGCCGTGCCCTCCACCCGCACGGGCGGGCTGACGAACACGGCTTCTAGAAAGCTTTGGAGATCAATGGCGTCAGAGCGCAGTTTTTCATTGAGCAGGCGTCGTCCGTCCTTCCAGGTCAGCATCAGCAGGTAGATGGCCCCACCGATGAACAACGGGAACCAGCCACCGTCTGGCAGCTTGAGCAGGTTGGACGCCCAAAAGGCGAAATCCACCAGGAAAAAGAAACCCGTCGTGCCCAGACACAAGGCAAGCGGGTAGTTCCAGCTGTAGCGAATCACGAAGAAAGTGAGCACCGTGGTGATCAGCATGTCGGTACAGACAGCGATGCCGTACGCGGCGGCCAGGTTGCTGGACGACTTGAACATGACCACGGCCATCACGATCGCCGTAAACAGACCCCAGTTCACCAGCGGCAGGTAAATCTGCCCGGTGTCTTTGACACTGGTGTGCAGCACCTGCAGTCGCGGCAAGTAGCCCAGCTGGATGATTTGCTTGGTGACCGAGAACGCCCCCGAGATCAACGCCTGCGACGCAATGACCGTGGCCATGGTAGCTAGCGCCACCAGTGGCAGCAGTGCCCAGTCTGGCGCCATCATGAAGAATGGGTTCTTCACGGCCTCGGGGTTGTCCAGCAGCAAAGCGCCTTGCCCGAAGTAGTTGAGTGTGAGCGAGGGCATGACGACGCTGAACCAGGCCAGGCGGATAGGCTTCTTGCCAAAATGCCCCATGTCGGCATACAGCGCCTCGCCCCCCGTGACACACAGCACGACCGCCCCCAGGATGATGAAGGTAACCCCGGGCTGCGCCAGGATGAACGCCAGTGCGTAATGCGGGCTGATGGCCCACAAGATACCCGGCCGGTCGGCGATATGGACCACACCCAGCGACGCAATACAGGCGAACCACACCAGCGTGATAGGGCCAAAGGCCTTGCCGATGCCCGCGGTGCCGTGTTTTTGCACGATAAACAGGCACAGCAAGATGATCAGCGTGATGGGGATGATGAATCGGTGCAGGGCCGGTGAGATCACCTCCACGCCCTCCACGGCCGACAACACCGAAATCGCTGGCGTGATGACGCCATCGCCATAGAAGAGGCAGGTGCCGAACACGCCCACCAGCAAGAGCCCACGGCGCAACTGGGGCCGGTCCTTCACGGACTGGGAAGCCAGCGCCAGCATGGCCACCAACCCCCCCTCGCCGTTGTTGTCGGCCCGCAGCACCAGGGCCACGTACTTGATGGAGACGATGATGGTCAGGGTCCAGAAAAAGATGGACAGGATGCCGTACACGTTGTCCGGCGTGAACGGCACGTGGCCCGAACCGAACACTTCCTTGACGGAGTACAGGACGCTGGTGCCAATGTCGCCGTAGACGACGCCGATGGCGCCCAAAGTGAGCGCACCTAGTGACGATTTGGAAGCTGACACACATTGCCCCGTCCACGGTGGGATCGGGTTCCATTGCTTTGGGGATCGCTATTTTGCGCTTGGTGTCCGCACTTGCAAGCCCGCACCCAATACAAATGCGGCGCCAATGTTGCAATGCAGCAACTGCCCCTTGGCAGCAAGCCTGGCGTCAGTTATAGCGCTCGGCGTCCGGGTCGGTGGCTTCGAGTTCGTAACTGGCCGCCAGCATGGCCAGGCGCCCCACCACGCCGTACATATAGAACCGATTGGGCGCGCTGGCCCCCGGTTTGGCGCCGGGCTGAGGTAGCTGGGCGCTGTCGGCAAAGGCCAGCGGCACGAAGCCCGATTGCGCCGCGCCCTGGGGCGTGCCCGCATGCACACGGTAGAACCCCCCCACCACATAGCGATCCATCATGTAAACCACCGGTTCAGCCACGGCGTCGTTGACACGCTCGCTGGCAGGCACACCTTCTTGCAGCACCACGTCAAAAACGGCGCTGCGCTTGGGTGGCAGAGCCTGCACCATGGCCGCGCGCTGGGCCAGCAGATCTTTGGCATCGCGCACCAGGGCCGTTGCCAGGGCCGGATCGGCGTTGTCCGCCTTCACGACCACAAAGGGTTTTTCCTTGATGCCGTATTCCTTGTGCTTCTTGCGAATCTTGGTCAGCAGGGCATCCACGCGCTGGGCCAGCTCCTGCACGCCCGCATCGCTGGCAAAGTCGACCTGAGCGCACTTGTCATGCATAGGGGCTACCAGCCAGTGGTCCACCCCGATGAGCTTGCCAAAGCGCTTGGAGACTTCTTCCAGGCATTTGAGGTGGTTGCTGCGCCGGCGCAAAGACCAACCGGCATGGAAGGGCGGCAGCAGGTATTGCAGATGCAAGTCTTCCAGAATGCCGGGAACCCCGGCGCTGAGATCGTTGTTGAGCAGAATGGTGCAAGGGTCGAAGTCCTTGACCATGACGCGCCCCTTCACGCGCACCACTGGCTCCAGCGTGAGAGTTTCGCCATCGGGCAGGGTCAGGGTCTGGGGCTTCTTCAGGTCCGGGCTAATGGAGCCCAGGCGCACGTTCAGGCCCGCCATGTGGAAAATCTGCCGCAATTGCGACAGGCTGGCCAGGTAGGCAGCGCTGGGCATCTGGTTGCGGGGCACGATCAGCAGGTTGCGCGCCTCGGGGCAAATCTTCTCGATGGCTGCCATGGCGGCCTGCACGGCCAGCGGCAGCATCGACGGTGTCAGGCTGTTCCAGCCCTCCGGAAAGAGGTCGGTATCGACGGGTGCGAGCTTGTAACCAGCATTGCGCACATCCACGGCGCAGTAGAAGGTGGGCGTGTGCTCCATCCATTCGAGCCGGAACCACCGTTCGATGGACGGCGTCGAATCGAGGATGCGCTGCTCCAGCTCGTTGATAGGGCCGTTCAGTCCGGTAACCAGGTGGGGAACCATGCGTTGTGCCTTTGCCGAAGAGGGAATGCTAGGGGCATTCTAGGTTCAGCCGCGAACCTCGCCGCTACCCAGGACCACGTATTTCAGCGACGTCAGGCCCACGATGCCCACTGGGCCACGGGCATGGAACTTGTCGGTGCTGATGCCGATCTCGGCGCCCAGCCCGTATTCAAATCCGTCGGCAAAGCGGGTGCTGGCATTGACCATCACGCTGCTGGAGTCCACCTCACGCAAAAAAGCCTGGGCATGGCGGTGGTCGTTGGTGACGATAGCGTCGGTGTGGTGGCTGCTGTACTGGTTGATGTGGGCGATGGCAGCGTCCACGCCATCGACAACCTTCACGCTGATGATGGGGGCCAGGTACTCGGCGTACCAGTCTTCTTCTTGCGCCGGGCACAGGCGCAGCGACGGTTGCGCAGCAGCGTGCGCTACATCTTTTATAGCACCATCGCCAGAATTTACGGGGGCCAATGGCCATTTTTTCTGCAAAAGCGCGTGCGCCTCGGCGTCGCAACGCATCTCCACCCCTTTGGCAGCAAAGACGGCGGCTATGCGCGGCAGGAAGTCTGCCGCCACTCCTCGGGCCACCAGCAGGCTCTCGGCGGCATTGCAGGGGCTGTATTTCTGCGTCTTGGCGTTGTCCACCAGCCTGACGGCCATGTCCAGGTCGCAGGGGTCGTCCACGTACATGTGGCAGTTGCCATCCAGGTGCTTGATGACGGGCACCTTGGCACCGGCGCTGATGCGCTCGATCAGGCCCCGTCCGCCGCGCGGGATAATCACGTCCACGAACTGCGGCATGGCAATGAGATGGTCCACCACCGAGCGGTCGGTGGTCTGCACCAGCTGCACGCCCTCAGGAGGCAGCCCTGCCGCAACCAGCGCCTGCTGAACCAGCTCGGCCAGTGCCTTGTTGGACTCGATGGCTTCGGAGCCCCCGCGCAGGATGCAGGCATTGCCGCTCTTGATGGACAGGCTGGCCGCTTCGATGGTGACGTTGGGCCGACTCTCGAAGATCATGCCGAACACGCCGATGGGCACGCGCATCTGGCCCACGCGGATACCGCTGGGCTGTTGTTGCAAGCCCGAGATCTCGCCGATCACATCGGGCATGGCGGCCAGCTGCTCGCAACCCTGGGCGCAGGTTTCCAGCACCGACGGCGTCAGGCGCAGGCGGTCCACCATGGGCTCGGACAGCCCGCCGGCCACAGCACGCTGCAGGTCGCGCGCATTGGCGTCCTGCAAGGGGCCTTGCTGCTGCCGCAATGCTGTGGCCAGATGCCGCAACGCTCTGTTTTTTGTAGCTGTAGACGCTTTAGCCATGAGGGCTGACGCGACTTTTGCCTGCAAACCTAAGGAATGGGTGTAGGCCAGGGTATCGGAGGCATTCATGCTTCCATTTTCGCACGCCCCTACAACTTGATCTCGACACCTAGGTTGAGGTTGGTGCGCCCCGTGCGCAGGGTCTCGACACTGCTGGAATCACCCACAAACACGCGCGACCCCGACGCCACCGGCTGCACATTGCCCAGCGCCAGGCGCGCTGTCACGCTACGACTGAGCACCCATTGGGCGTACAGGTCCAGGCTGCGGCTGCGGCTTTGGTCTTGCCATTGACTCAGCGTCTGCTGCGTGGTGTAGCCCGGCGTAAAGGCCAAGGTGCCACCCATGGTGACGGGCACGCCGCTGAGCCGGTAGTCTGCGCCGAGGGTGCTGGACCACGGCTGCTGGCCGTCCAGTCGGTTGTTCGGCCCCGGCAGGGCATCCACCCGCGATTGGTAGACGTTCAGCGACGCGCGCAGGTTAAGCGGCAGCTTGGCGTCGACCCAGCCGGGCAGCAGTTCTCCGGCCCGCCCTTTAAGTTCAAACTCCAGCCCACTGGTCTGCGCGACCGAGAAATTCACCGGTTGGGACACCCAGCGCGGCACGCCAGCCCACGACACCGTCTGCAAGGTGGTTACGCTGCGCACCAGATCGCTGACCTGGCGGTAAAACACCCCGACGCTGAAGAGGCCGCCAGCGGGCAGGTATTTCTCGAACGCCAAGTCCAGTCCGGTGGCCAGTTCGGGCCGCAGCGTCGGGTTGCCGATGCGATCGGGTGCCAACTCTGTGTTGGCCTTGCTGGTGTCGGCGTACAGGGCATTCACGCTGGGCCGGGCCAGCAGCGCACCCAAATCCGGCGCCTTGTAGCTGCGCGTGATGCTGGCGCGGATGAGGTCCTTGCCGGCGGCGTCGAGCTTGTAGTTGAGGTGCCACATGGGCGTGGTCACGCTGCTGGTGTTGGTTGCCGCGTCACCCGCACCCTGGCTGCTGGTGGCGATGCGCTCGGAGCGCAGGCCCAGGTAGGTGGACCACTGTTTGTTGATCTCCCACTCGTCCTGCACATAGAAGGCCTGGCGCTGGATGCGTGCGGAAAACGGCTGCCCCTCAAAATCGGCGGTCTGCGGTAGACCCTGCACAGTCACCGAACGTTTTTCGTTGCGCTCACGCCATTCCAGGTCCCAGCCCACGGACAGGCTGTGGGCCTCGTTGACCAGGTGGCTGTAGTTGCCGCCCTGGGTCAAGCTCAGATCGGTGTTGTCGCCCAAGGTGCGGCGCGCAGGCTGGGTCACGCCCACGCCCTGCACATCGAACGTGCCTTGCGAAGACGAGACGCCGCCCTTGATCTCCAGGCGCTCTTCGGCACTGAGGTGGTTCACCCATTGCACGTTGCTGCGCGCGATCTGCCAGGTGCCCGCCATCGTGCCGTCGTCATCCAGGCTGGGCGACCCGGCCAGCACCTGGCTGGTGTAGACCGAGCGGTTGTTCCACTGACCGCGTTGCAGGAAGGTTTGCCACGTCACACTCTCGTCGTCGCTGATCTTCCAGTTCAGACGCGGGGTCAGGTTGAAGCCATGGCCGAAGTACGACCAGTCGCCCGACTGCTGCGCACTGGCATACGTGCCGTCGCTACCCAACCCCTCGCGGGCGATGGCCGTAGCGTAGCGGCCGCGCCATTCAAAGAGTGACAGCGGCACCGACAGATTGAAACCCGCCCATTTTTCGCCGAACGTGAAGGTTCCGGCCAGGGTGGGGCGATCGGCGTTGTAGCCCATGCCCAGCCGGACATCGCGCTGCGACGACTTGGGCGCTTCCTTGAGGATGATGTTGATGGCACCCGCAACGGCCTGTGCGCTTTGACTGGCCACGGGCCCCTTGGTCACTTCGATTCGCTCCACCTGCGCGGGGTCGAGCTGGTCCAGGGCAAATCCCGGCGGGGCCGGGTCGCCATTGATCAGGACCAGCGTGTAGCCCGAGCCCAGGCCACGCATACGTGGCTGGTTGCCCTGCATGGTGACCCCGGGCAGGCGTTGCAGCACATCGGCGATGTTGGTGTCGCCATGGCGGTCCAGCTCCTCACGTCCGTACACCTGTTTGGCGATCTGCGCACGCCGACGCAGCTCGTTGTCGGCGGGCTGCTTGCCCAGGATCTCCACCCGTTCGAGGCGACCACCCGGCGCGCGCGCACCGGGTTCGCCCGGCCCCGCAGGCATCTCCTGACCAACAGCTGGCACGACATGCGCGCCTGTGGCCAGAGCAAGCACCCACGCGGCTTGAAAGGATCGGTTCACTGTGCCTCCCATTGTTGAGTTTTTTCGCGCGCCGACACTACCGTGGCGACGCGCGCCCTGCAGCCTGCGGGGTGGGCGCACACAAGGCGCACAGCCGCTGCGCCAGGCGTTGCAGGGCCGCCCAGCCAGTGGCTGGCCAATCGGGCTGCTTGAGCCCTTTGACGATGCCATCGACCACATGGGCGTCGCGAACCAGGGTGGTCAGCTGCCCGGTGCTAAGCCGGGGAAGCACACGCTCAAACAACCGCTCCTTGACACCCCAGATGCGGTTCTCGCGCAGAGCCATGGGTAGCGGTCGGCCCTGGGCCATGGCATTCTTGACCCGCTTGAGGGCACGAATGTCTTCAGCCAACGTGTAGTGCACCAGCACTTCGGCCTCGCCTTCGGCCTGCAGCCCATCGAGCATGCGCTGCACGCGTGCGGCCTGACCGGACAGCACGGCTTCAGATAGCTTGAAAACGTCGTAGCGCGCCACGTTCAGCACGGCGCTTTCGATTTGCTCGAAACTGAGTTCGCCCGCACCGGGCTGCGGCGGGTGGAGCAAGGCCAGTTTCTGGATTTCCTGGTGCGCAGCAAGCAAGTTACCCTCCACCTTGTCGGCAAAGAACTGCAGGCTGCGCTGGCCCTCTTCGCCCGCCACCACGCGCTGCCCCTGCGCTGCCAGGCGCTGGGCAATCCACTGCGGCAAGGCGGCACGATCGACCGGCTCCACACGCACGGTAGCGCCTTCCTGATCCAGTGCCGTAAACCAGGCACTGGCCAAGGTGGCCTTGTCCAGACGCGGCAGCAGCACAATGGTGAGTGTGCTGTCGTTGCCGCGGGCCGCTTGCGCCAACTGCTGCAGCGCCACGCTGCCGTCCTTGCCAGGCTTGCCACTGGGGATGCGGATTTCAACAATCTGCTTGTCGGCGAAGAGGCTCAGGGATCCACCCGCTGCCAGCACCTCGCTCCAATCAAAATGCGCGCCCGCCACCGTGTGCGACGTGCGCTCGGTGTAGCCCTGCGCGCGCGCTACGGCGCGAATGGCGTCGAGCGCCTCCTGCTGCAGCAGCGGCTCGTCGCCGTGTACGGTGTAGAGACTGCGCAAGCCACGCTGCAGGTGCGAGGCGAGCTGCTGGGGCGGGATCTGCATGGAGCTCGGCGCTGGCGTCAGTCCAGCGACTTGATGGCTGCCAGGCGGCGCAACAACTGCTGCAGCAAATCGGCTTGCATGTCGCGAAACAACAGCGTTTCTTCCGCTTCTTTGGCCAGCACGGCCGATTCGTTGAAGCTGATGTCGCGCTGCTGCACCACCCAGGTCGGGGCGATGATCTCGCGTCCATCGGGCACGCGCACCCGGAACTGCAGGCGGATGCGCAGCTGGAACTCGCGCACCTGGCCCGAGGAGTTCACGCCCACCACGATCTTTTCGCGGTTTTCCTGCAGCACGTCGACAATGACCTGCGGCGGCTGCCCGCCCTTGGGCGGCGTGATGGGCACGATGGCCTTGTCAAAGTAGCGGATCAGGTCCGCAGCCACCAGGCCGTTCTTCTCGGGTGTGACCGCCAGGGTTTGAAACACGAAATCCTGGCTGCTGCGTAGCTTGAAACCGCAACCGGCCAAGGCCGACACAGTGGCGGCGAGAAACAGGCGACGCAGCACGACCATCGACTCAGATCACCACGTTGACCAGCCGCCCGGGCACCACGATGACGCGCTTAACCGGTGCACCCTGTGCAAACTGGGTAAAGGCGGCACTGGCCACAGCCAGCCGCTCGATCTCGGCCTTGTCCGCACCGGCAGGCACCAACACCGAACCGCGCAGCTTGCCATTGACTTGCAGCATCAGTTCAATCTCATCCTGGGCCAGCGCGGCAGGGTCCACTTTGGGCCAGGGAGCGTCCACCAGATCGCCTAGCGCCTTGGCATAACCCAACTCACTCCACAGCGTATGGGCAATGTGAGGAGTGGCTGGATAGAGCGCGCGGATCAAGAGCGAGAAGCCTTCCACCAGAGCGGCACCTGCACCATCGGCCTCCACGGTCTTGAAATCTTCCAGCGCATTGATCATCTTCATGGCGCCAGAAACGACGGTGTTGTACTGCATGCGCTGGTAGTCGTAATCCACCTGCTTGAGCACACTGTGCAGTTCGTGGCGCAGTTGCTTGGCCTCTTTCGAAAGTTTCAGGCTGTTTATGCCAGGAGCCCCCGTGTTTGCTGCATGTTGCGCTACCAAGTTCATAGCATTCAGTTTCACACCGAAGTTCCAGACGCGGCGCAGGAAACGGTAGCTGCCTTCCACGGCGGCATCGTTCCACTCCAGCGTGGCCTCGGGTGGCGCCGTGAACATGGTGTACAGGCGCGCGGTGTCGGCACCGTACTTCTCGATCAGGTCCTGCGGGTCCACGCCGTTGTTCTTGGATTTGGACATGGTGCCCACGCCCTCGTAGTCGATGGGTGTGCCCACAGGCAGGCGGCCATCGGCGCTATCGGCCTCGTTCTTGAGCTTGGCCCCGACCACCTTGCCCGTGTCGTCGAACACCTGCTCCACGTCGTGCGGCCAGAAGTAGTCCTTGCCGCCCTTGGCGGTGCGGCGGCTGTAAATGTGGTTGAGCACCATGCCCTGGGTAAGCAACTTGGTGAAGGGTTCGTCCACCTTGACCAGGCCCAGGTCACGCATCACCTTGGTCCAGAAGCGCGCGTAGAGCAGGTGGAGGATGGCGTGCTCGATGCCGCCAATGTACTGGTCCATCGGCATCCAGTAGTTCGCGCCCTCGGCCACCATCTTGTCCGCATTGGTCGGGTCGCAGTACCGCATGAAGTACCAGGACGAGTCCACGAAGGTGTCCATGGTGTCGGTCTCGCGCCGGGCCGGCTTGCCGCACACCGGGCAGGTCACACCGGCGTGGAAGCCTTCGTGCTTGTGCAGCGGGTTGCCCGAGCCATCGGGCACGCAGTCCTGCGGCAGCACCACGGGCAGGTCTTTCGCGGGTACGGGCACAGCGCCATGCTCCGGGCAATGGATGATGGGAATGGGCGTGCCCCAGTAGCGTTGGCGACTAATGCCCCAGTCGCGCAGGCGCCAGGTGATCTTCTTCTCGCCTAGGCCTTTGGCAGCCAGCGCCTCGGCAACGGCATCCACGGCTTCCTGATAAGTCAGGCCGCTGTAGACATCCGAGTTGACTGTGATGCCGCGCTGCTTGTCGCCATACCAGTCCTGCCACTGGTTGTGGTCGTACACCAGGCCATCCACATGCACGACGTCGTCAATGGGCAATCCGTATTTCTTGGCAAACGCGAAGTCGCGCTCATCGTGCGCAGGCACACCCATCACGGCGCCATCGCCGTAGCCCATGAGCACGTAGTTGCCCACCCACACATCGACCGGGTTGCCGGTGAGCGGGTGCGTGACCTGCAGGCCCGTGGGCATGCCCAGTTTCTCTTTGAGTGCCAACTCGGCCTCGGTGGTGCCACCGGCCTTGCACTCCTCAATGAAGGCGGCCAGCTTGGCATTGGCCTGGGCAGCGTGCTGGGCTAACGGGTGTTCAGGTGCCACTGCGCAGAACGTCACACCCATGATGGTGTCGGCGCGGGTGGTGAACACGTACATGCGCCCGCCACCAATGAGCTCGCCACTGTGGTTGCGGATGTCATGGGTGAAGGCAAAGCGCACGCCCTCGCTCTTGCCAATCCAGTTCTCTTGCATCAGGCGCACGCGCTCTGGCCAGCCATGGAGCGTGGCCTTGTCGTTGTCCATCTGCACGTGATCGAGCAACTCCTGCGCGTAGTCGGTGATCTTGAGGTAGTAGCCAGGAATCTCGCGCTTCTCCACGGTCGCGCCGGTGCGCCAGCCCTTGCCGTCGATGACCTGCTCGTTGGCCAGCACGGTTTGGTCCACCGGGTCCCAGTTGACGATCTGGGTCTTGCGGTACGCGATGCCCTTTTCCAGCATCTTCAGGAACAACCACTGGTTCCATTTGTAGTAATCGGGGTCGCAGGTAGCCACCTCGCGGCTCCAATCAATGGCCAGCCCCATGGCCTGCATCTGGCCCTTCATGTAGGCGATGTTCTCGTAGGTCCATTTGGCCGGTGGTACTTTGTTCTTGAGCGCCGCGTTCTCGGCGGGCAGGCCGAAGGCGTCCCAACCCATCGGCATCAGAACGTTATAGCCGTTCATGCGCAGATAGCGCGTGAGCATGTCGTTGATCGTGTAGTTGCGCACGTGGCCCATGTGCAGCTTGCCGCTGGGGTAGGGCAGCATGGAGCAGGCATAGAACTTCTTCTTGCCGGCGTCTTCGGTCACGCGGTAGGCGTTGTGGCCGTTCCACAAGGGTTGCGCCCAATGGGCCTGGGCCGCCTTCTCGATATCGAGGTGTTGGTATTTGTCTTGCATGGGTGATTGCAGCCGCACAGGGCCGCCAGTACTGGTGCTTGCGGGGATTTTAGGGGGTGCGCGGCTCGGCCACGAAGCCAATGCGGTGCAGGTCGGCTTGATGCAGGACGCCCATCACGCCCACCACACGTCCGTAGGGCACGCGCGCGTCTGCCCGTAGACGCACTTGCACATCGGCGCCTCGTAGGCGCGCCAGCTGCAAGACCAGCAGCAAGCGCGCATCGTCGACCGAGGCGCCATCCACCCAGACCCGACCCTCTGCATCGATATCAATTGCTACAAACTGTGTAGCAATCAAAGCAGTAGTTGCGGGGGCTTGCGGCAGATTGAGCTTAATGGCCTGCACCAGGAGGGGGGCAGTCAGGATCAAGATAACCACCAGGACCAACATGACATCGACCAGAGGCGTCATGTTAATGTCGCTCATCGGTTCGGGCTGGGCGGTGCGCTCCAATCGACCAAACGTCATGGCGTGCCCCGCTTACGCCGCTGCGCGCCGCTCGCTCGAATGGGGGCGGACCGGCGGCGCGTGGTGGTCATGATTCGGCGCTCGACAGCAGTTCGCGCAGATCGTAGGCAAAGCCCTCCAGATCAGCCTCCATGCGGCCCACGCTGCGGCCCAGGGCGTTGTAGCCCAGCACTGCCGGGATGGCCACCACCAAGCCAGCGGCTGTCATGACCAGCGACTCACCCACCGGGGCGGCCAGGCGGTCGACGGTGATCTGCGCGGATGCGGACAGCCCCAGCAAGGCATGATAGATACCCCAGACCGTGCCCAACAAGCCGACAAACGGCGCCGTGGAACCCACCGTGGCGAGCACCACTTGCCCTGCCTGCAAGCGGTGCACGACCGCATGCAACGCATCGCGCAGCACGCGCGTTAGTTGCTGGCTGCGCGCCGTCGATCCCGCCAGGCTGGCGGCGCAGTCTTGCTGCGTGGCGCGCAACAACGGGCCAATCAGGTCTTCGCCATCAAAGGCATCCACGGCGCGCACGGCGCTGCCCCAATCGGGCGCCTGCCAAAACGCCGCGACACTGCGGGCCAACGCGCGTTGGCCACGGTACAGGAACCAGGATTTCCAGACAATGACGATCCAGCTGCAAACCGACATCAACAGCAGCACCCACGCCACGGTGGCGCTGACGGCATCGCCGTGCAACAAAAGATCGACAGGGCTCACCGCAGACCCAACACGTCGAACATGTCGTACAGACCCGCCTTGCGTCCGGCCAAGAACCGCACGGCGCGCAGGCTGCCCTGTGCATACGTAATGCGGCTGGAGGACTTGTGGCTGATCTCGATACGCTCGCCAATACCAGCAAACAGCACGGTATGGTCACCCACGATATCGCCCCCGCGGATGGTGGCAAATCCGATGGAAGATGGGTCGCGCTCGCCCGTCACACCTTCGCGGGCATAGACCGCGCATTCTTTGAGGTCGCGCCCCAGCGCATCGGCAATGACTTCGCCCATCTTCAGCGCGGTGCCCGATGGAGCGTCGACCTTGTGACGGTGATGCGCTTCGATGATTTCAATGTCGTATCCCGTCGCCAGGGCCTTGGCCGCCATTTCCAGCAGCTTGAGCGTGACGTTGACACCCACGCTCATATTGGGCGCCAGGACGATGGGAATGTCACGGGCGATTGCTGCGATCTCTGCCTTTTGTGCGTCGGTGAAACCGGTGGTGCCAATCACGGCCGCCACGCCCAGGGTGCGGCAGACCGCCAGATGCGCCAGCGTGCCTTCCGGGCGGGTAAAGTCGATCAGCACGGAGCTGCCGGACAGGCCTTGCGTCAAGTCGGCGGTGATGGGCACGCTCAGGGTCTGCCCCAGCCCTGCACCAGCGTCCTGGCCGATGCAGGGGCTGGAAGGCTGGTCCAGCGCGCCCGCCAGCGCACAGTCGTCAGCGGCGCTGATCGCCTCGATCAACATACGTCCCATGCGACCGGATGCGCCGGCCACGCAAATGCGATGCACCATGCAGCGACTTCCTTTGCTAGGTGAATGCCGACTCAGCGGCGCGGAGATTCCAGAGGTGGATAGTCCACGGGCGCCAAGGCTGGTGGAACGCTCATTTGTGGCTTGCTCGGCGGTGGGTACTTCTGCAACATTTCCGGTGATGCCTCCAAGGGCACCGCCGTCGGGTTGGTCACAGGTGACTTGAGGCTGGCCACGAACTCTGCCTCGCTAGGCAAAGGATCGGCCTGGATTCGATCGACAACGCCATCCTTGGTGAAGTAGACCGTGACACGGCGAGACTGAGGCGCCACGCCTTGGCTCTTGAGCGTGAACACGTAATCCCAGCGATCCGCGTGAAAAATGCTGGTCAGCAAGGCGGTGCCCATGATGTCGCGAACCTGGGCCTTGGGCATGCCGGGCTTCACTGCGGTCACCTGCTCGCGGGTGACGACGTTGCCCTGGACGATATCGATCTTGTAAGGGGTCACCATGCTGGCTACCCGGTTGCTGGCGCTGTCGAAGCTGCCACAACCGATCAGACCGATGCCAAGGGACGCGATCACCGTGATGCGCAGGGAAAGGAGTCGTGATTCAGACATGGCGACGGTTGCAAGCTATGATCGCGGCATTGTAGCGGTTGGGCCCCTGCTGGCCAGGCACTGCCCCCGTCGGAGACACCCCCATGACCACCATTGACGAGCTGAAGAACACCGGACTCAAGGCCACAGTCCCGCGCCTGAAAATTCTGGAGGTGTTCCAGCGCGCCCATCAGCGCCACATGACGGCCGAGGACGTATTTCGCGTGCTGCTGGATGACCGCTCGGATGTCGGGCTGGCGACGGTGTACCGCGTATTGACCCAGTTCGAGCAGGCAGGCATCCTCAGCCGCAGCCACTTCGAGAGCGGCAAGGCGGTGTATGAACTCAATGAAGGACAGCACCACGACCATCTGGTCTGCCTGGATTGCGGCAAGGTCGAAGAGTTCTACGACGCGGAAATCGAGAAGCGCCAGCAAGCCGTCGCCAAATCCAAGGGCTTCACCATTACCGACCATGCGCTGAGCCTGTACGCCACCTGTAACAAGGCCAACTGCCCCAACCGCCCAGCCAAGGGCGTATCGCGCCTAGCTCAGTGATCCTGTGCCATCGCTTTGCGGTGGCGTTCCACAAATTCTTGGTACGTGTCGATGCCGCGCAACTGCAAGATGGTGTTGCGTACGGCCGCCTCAACCAACACGGCGATGTTGCGTCCAGCCACCACCTGGATCACCACTTTGCGAACGGGAATCCCCAGAATATCCTGCGTCAACGGTTCATAAGGAATGCGTTCGTACTCGCGCTCCAGCGTCTCGCGGCGCACCAGGTGCACGATGAGCTTGAGCCGCATCTTGCGACGCACCGCCGTCTCGCCAAAGATGGAGCGGATGTCGAGCAAACCAATGCCGCGCACTTCCAGCAAGTTCTGCAGCAGTTCGGGGCAGCGCCCCTCAATGGTGGTTTGGTTGATGCGGTACAGGTCCACGGCATCGTCTGCCACCAGGCCGTTGCCGCGCGAAATCAGCTCTAGGCCCAACTCGCTCTTGCCCAAGCCGGACTCGCCCGTAATGAGTACGCCCAGCCCAAGGATGTCCATGAAGACACCATGCATAGAGGAGCGATCGGCAAAATGCTTGGACAGGTACGCCCGCAGCATGTCGATAACAAATGCCGACGATTCCTGCGTGGCGAACATCGGAATCTGCGCCCGCTCGCACATCGACAACAGAGCTTCCGGAGCGACCTGGCTGTCGGCCAAGACCAGGACCGGTGGTTCCAGGGTGACGATGCGGGAGATTCGGCGCGCGCAGTCTTCTGCCGAAGCATTCGTCAGGTACGCCACTTCGCGTTCGCCCAGAATCTGCACCCGGTAAGGATGGATGTAATTGAGATAGCCGACCAGATCGGCACCCGAGGTCGCCGCCCGCACAGCCACTTCATCGAAACGGCGCTCGGAAGCCCCCAAGCCTGCGATCCATTCCCAGCGCAGACGTGCACGGAATTCCTCAAACAGAACGTCAGCGCTGACGGCAGTGGGTTTCACGGGACTAACGGAATGATCACGCCAACTGTGCAGACTGCCATGCGGCAATCAATCCGAACATGCTGGATGCATCTGAGCTCGCAAGCAGCTTGCCCCGAAGATCGGCATCGCTCAAGAGTTCCGCAATCTCAGACAGGATTTCCAGGTGTTTCTGCGTTGCCGCTTCCGGCACCAACAGAAAGATCAGGAGCCCCACAGGCAGATCGTCTGGCGCGTCGAATCCAATGGGTTGCGCCAGCTGGAAAACGGCAGCCATGGGCGACTTCAGCCCCTTGATTCGACCATGCGGAATGGCAACCCCATGTCCGAGCCCGGTGGAACCCAGGCGCTCCCGCGAAAACAGGCTATCGGTCACCAGTGCACGGCTGAGTCCGTGCAGATTTTCAAACAGCAGTCCGGCCTCTTCAAACGCGCGCTTCTTGCTGGTGACTTCCACCTGGACAAGCACTTGCTCGGGCGTCAGGATGCTGGCTAAACGGTTCATGGTGTGGCGCGATTATGCACAAAAAAAACCGCCCTGGGCGGGCGGTTTGACAGCCTTGCGGTGAAGGCGGCTTTACATCAAGCGCTTCGGCGCCTCATGGTGATGATCCTGCATTCGGTCCTTGTGACGGACCACCTGACGGTCCAGCTTGTCGACTAGTTCGTCCACTGCTGCATACAAATCCTCGTGCGAACTCTCGGCAAACATGTCGCTACCTTTAACGTGGATATTGCACTCTGCGCGTTGCCGTCGCTCCTTTTCCTTTTGTTTCTCGACTGTGAGGAGAACCTTGACATCGACCACCTGGTCGAAGTGCCGCATGATCCGATCAAGCTTGGTCGTAACGTAACTGCGCAGAGCCGGTGTAACTTCCAGATGGTGACCGCTGATCGTCAGATTCATAAAAAAGCCTCCAATTTCTACCGGGTTGAATACCATTCCCGTCTTGGGAATCACGATGGGGAAACCCAACACATCGACCCACCGTAAGGTCACTATGCGCCGGTTTTAACGGAATTGCAATGCCTTTTTGCTAACCCCCTACGCCTGGCGGGGACGTGGATTTCCGGAGTCAAAAAACCCCGTCTGAAGAGGCCTGGCGGTGCCATAATTCCGAGAGCATCGGTTCCGCATGGAATGGGGGTCAGATTCCAATTCCCCGGTACTACTTGACGACCACCCCCGATGGATTGGCCATGCTCAACATCTTCACACTTGCCAACGGACGGCTTTTTCAGGAGGAAATCGAATCCCTGGAAGAGCTGGAACGTTTTCAACCCATCTGGGTGGACCTGGAATCCCCCACGGTAGAGGAAAAGCGTTGGGTCAAGCAGTATTACGGGCTGTCCATTCCAGAAGATGCCATGGACGAGGATATTGAGGAGTCGGCCCGCTTCTACGAAGAGGACAACGGCGAGCTCCATATTCGTAGCGACTTCCTGATTGCCGACGCCGATGACCCCCGAACCGTTCGGGTCGCCTTCATTCTCAACCGTACCAACGCCGAACTGCGCAGCAAAGGGGTGCTGTTTTCGATCCACGACGAGGACGTACCCGTCTTTCGCCTGTTGCGCATGCGCGCGCGGCGTGCACCCGGGTTGATCGAGGACGCCAAGGAAGTGCTGCTGAAGCTGTTTGATGCCGACGCCGAATACTCTGCCGACACGCTGGAGGAGATCTATGTCGATCTGGAGAATGTCAGCGCCAAGGTGCTGTCTGGCGATGTGACCGATGCATTGGCTGGCGAGGTATTGGGCTCGATCGCCCGACACGAAGACATGAACGGTCGCATTCGGCGCAACGTGATGGATACCCGCCGTGCGGTAAGCTTCCTGATGCGCGCCAAGATGCTCAACGCCGAACAGTTCGAAGAGGCACGTCAAATTCTGCGCGATATTGACTCGCTGGATTCACATACCGCATTCTTATTCGACAAAATCAACTTCCTGATGGACGCCACAGTCGGCTTTATCAACATCAACCAAAACAAGATCATCAAGATCTTCTCGGTCGCCAGCGTCGCACTGCTTCCGCCAACATTGATCGCCAGCATCTACGGCATGAACTTCCAGCACATGCCTGAACTATCGCAGACCTGGGGGTACCCCTATGCCATCGTCCTGATGGTGGCCAGCGCAGTCATTCCCATGTGGTACTTCCGCAGGCGGGGTTGGTTGAAGTAACGGCGCAAAGCTCATGCGTGTCAACGGAGTCCAAACCCGCACAATCTGGCTCAAGGCAGACGACCCCCGCGTGGTCCTGATCATTGATCAGCGTTGCCTCCCACACCATTTTTCCGTCGTCGAACTACGAACACTGGAAGATGCCTGCACCGCCATTCGCGACATGACCGTGCGCGGTGCCGGGTTGATCGGCGCTTGCGCAGCGTTCGGCATGTACCTCGCGGCGCTGGGCGCACCGGACGACGACATGCCGTTGTCCTTGCAGCGCGCGGCACATGCACTAAAAGCGACCCGTCCCACGGCCAGCAATCTGGCATGGGCCGTTCACCGCATGCTGCGCACTTTAGAAGCGTTTCACAGCCCTGCACATTGTCGTGTCGCTGCCCGCGAGGCAGCACAGGCCATCGCAGACGAGGATGCGGACTATTGTGCGCGCATTGGTCAGCATGGCCTGCCTTTGCTGACCACCATGGCACAAGTCAAGAATGGTGCGCCGCTGAATATCCTCACCCACTGCAACGCCGGCTGGCTGGCCTTTGTGGATAACGGTTCTGCTACCGCGCCCATCTATGCCGCACACGCTGCGGGTATCCCCATTCACGTCTGGGTCGACGAAACCCGTCCGCGCAACCAGGGCGCCAGTTTGACCGCCTGGGAGTTGGGCCAGCACGGGGTACCGCACACCCTGATCGCCGACAACGCAGGCGGACATTTAATGCAGCACGGGCAGGTTGACCTGGTTATCACCGGTGCAGATCGTGTCACACGGCAAGGCGACGTCGCCAACAAAATTGGAACCTACCTGAAAGCCCTGGCGGCGCATGACAACAACATCCCCTTTTTCGTCGCGCTGCCCTCGTCCACATTTGACTTCACTCTAACGGACGGCGTTCATGGCATTCCCATTGAAGAACGCAATGCCGACGAGGTCCGCTGGGTCCAGGGACTCGATGACACCGGCACCCTGCGCAACGTGCGCATCTGTCCGGAGAGCACACCTGCACGCAACTGGGGCTTTGATGTGACACCGGCACGCCTGGTTACACGCCTGCTGTGTGAGCGCGGGGTGTGCGAGGCCAGCGAGGCTGGCATCCTCGCACTGTTTCCAGAGTACCGCTGAGATCTTCAATGACGGCACAAGACGGCGTCATTCACTACCAGGGCGTTCGTCGCGAAGGATCGCTTGCCTGGACGCCGACATTGCAGGCACTGAACACGGCTCGAACGCAGCTCTTTGACTGCGGGCTCGTGGGGGCCTACCCTGATGGCGTGGGCTACGGAAACCTGAGCCTGCGCGCTCCTGGTGGGTGCTTTGTCATCACCGGCAGTGGCACTGGCACCCAACGGGTGCTGCGCCCAGACCAATACTGCCTGGTGGAACGTTTCTCCCTCGCCGACAACCGCGTGTGGGCCCTGGGGCGCATCGACGCGTCATCCGAGTCCATGACCCATGGCGCTCTATACGCCGCCCGTCCCGACGTCAGCTGTGTCATGCATGTGCATAGTCGCAGCATGTTCGACCAACTGTTGCGGCAGCACGCACCCGCCACAGCACCCGACATACCGTATGGAACACCGGACATGGCCTACGCCGTTCAAACGCTAGCCCGATCGCAAAGCCGATTGCCGACCTTGTTGGTAATGGCAGGACACGACGAAGGGTTGGTGGCATTTGGTGCCGACGTGCAGACCACACTTGCGCATTTACTTGGCGCTTTTCAAGAAATTTCAGTAGGAACTTAAGCTATGCAACGTATCGGCATCATTGGTGGCAGCGGCCTGGACAACCCGGACATCTTGCAGGATTCGCGCGACGAATCGCGCACCACCCCCTGGGGTGCGCCGTCAGCTCCACTGCGACTTGGACGCATCGGCAGCGTCGACGTCGCCTTGCTCGGACGCCACGGCCGTGAGCACACGATTCCTCCTAGCCAGGTCAATTACCGAGCCAACATCCAAGCCCTGAAAGACGCGGGCTGCAGCCATATCTTGGCGACTACTGCCGTCGGGTCATTGCGTGAGCACATCGGACGGGGCGATCTGGTCATCATCGACCAGTTCATCGACTTCACCAAACAACGCGCCATGAGCTTTCACACGGCCTTCGAACCCCATCACCCAATTCACACCCCCATGGCCGAACCTTTCGACCCCCGCTTGCGTTCCTTGCTGGCGCAAAGCTGCCAGCACCTGGGACTCCGCCATCATGTGGGTGGCACCGTTGTCACCATCGAAGGCCCGCGATTTTCCACCCGCGCGGAGTCGCGCATGTTCCAAGCCTGGGGGGCCGACATCATCAACATGTCGGTTGCAACCGAAGCTGCCTTGGCCAACGAAGCCGGCGTCCCCTACGCAGCCATTGCCATGAGCACCGATTACGACTGCTGGAAAACTGACGAGGAACCGGTCAGCTGGGATGCGATTCTCACCGTCTTTCGCGAAAACGCACGCAAAGTCACGGATGTGCTGGTGCACACGGTCAACCAACTGTCAGCAGTCGACCGGTAGGTTGATTGGATGACCATCATCGCGGCAGGCGATGTCCGTCAGACTCCGGGCGTTCGGCGCAGTGGCTGCGCCGAAACCCGTTCACTTCTCCCGGAGTTCGCGACGAAGAATCTTGCCCACCGGAGTCTTGGGAAGCTCGGTACGAAACTCAATCACCTTGGGCTGCTTGTAGCCGGTCAGGTTGTCTTTGCAGTACGCACGCACCTGATCTTCGGTCAATGCAGGATCTTTCTTGACGATGACCAACTTCACGGCTTCGCCCGACTTGGCATCAGGCACTCCCACGCACGCACACTCCATGACCCCCGGCATCTGCGTGAGCACATCTTCCAATTCAGTTGGAAATACGTTGAATCCGCTCACAAGAATCATGTCCTTCTTGCGGTCCACAATCTTGAAAAAACCGCGTTCGTCCATGACTCCCACGTCACCCGTCTTGAAGTAGCCGTCACCGGTCATCACCTTGGCTGTCTCATCGGGCCGTTGCCAATACCCTGCCATGACTTGCGGTCCCTTGATGGCAATCTCCCCTGCCTGCCCCATGGGTACCTCATTGCCGTCGTCATCCAACAACTTGAGATAGGTGTTCGGCAGTGGAACGCCAATCGTTCCGGTGTACTCTTTTGCGGTCACAACGTTGCATGTTGCGGACGGCGAGGTCTCACTAAGCCCGTAACCCTCACAAATCGGGCATCCAGTACGATCCATCCAAAGTTTGGCAACGCTGCTCTGAACCGCGGTACCGCCACCAACCGCCACCTTGAGATGACTCCAGTCCACCGTTGGGAAGTCTGGATGGTTGGCCAATCCATTGAACAGGGTATTGACTGCCGGAAACGAATGGATCTTGTGAGGGCGTAGTTCCTTGAGGACGCCCGGGATATCACGAGGGTTTGCAATCAGAATCAGCTTCCCACCCATGCGAAGCGACAGCATCATCCCAACCGTGAATGCAAAAATGTGATACAGCGGAAGGGCACAAACGCCCGTCGGTTGCTCGCCTTTGGGGATCTGCCCCATTACGGGACTGTTCCAGACTTCCGACTGCAGCACATTGGCAATGACGTTGCGATTGAGCAGAACCGCGCCTTTGGATACACCGGTCGTGCCTCCGGTGTACTGCAGCACGGCAACATCATCGGGTTTAACGTCAGGCTTCTTGAATGGAGCTTTCGTCCCCATGGCGATCGCCGCATTGAAGCGCACGGCACCTGGCAAGCTGAACTCCGGCACCATCTTTTTGACGTTGCGCACCACATAGTTGACCAGCGCACCTTTCAACAGGCCTAATTGGTCACCCATGGCGCAGAGCACCACATGCTTGACCGGCGTTGCGGCAATGCACTTTTCCAAAGTGGTCGCAAAATTTTCAATGATGACAATCGCCTTTGCGCCGGAATCTTTGAGCTGGTGCTGCAGTTCCCGCGGGGTATACAGCGGATTGACATTCACGACTACGAAACCAGCGCGCAGAATGCCCGCCACTGCCACCGGGTATTGCGGGACGTTGGGCATCATGATGGCAACGCGGTCGCCCTTGGACAACCCCAGACTCTGCAAATACGCCGCAAATGCCTGGCTCAGGCTATCCGTTTGCGCGTAGCTGATGTCCTTGCCCATGAAACTGTAAGCGGTTTGACTGGCGTACTGCTTAAAGCTGTCTTCCATGAGCGCCGCCAACGAGGTGTACTGCGCCACATCAATGTCAGCGGGCACGCCGCTCGGGTAACTGCTGAGCCAAATGCGTTCTGTCATGCGATACGTTCCCAACGGTAAGCGAACTAACTATTTTGCCCGTGAAAGTTCAAGCGCCGCAGCAAGCGCAAGCTCGGTACTTTCCCTAGGCTCCTTTCAACTTTTGAGCACCACTAACACCTCATCAAGCATCTTCTTGGCGTCCCCAAACAACATGCGATTGTTTTCCTTGTAGAACAGCGGGTTGTCTACTCCCGCATAGCCCGAAGCCATACTGCGCTTCATGACGATGGAGGTCTTGGCCTTCCAGACCTCCAAGACCGGCATGCCCGCGATGGGACTGTTGGGATCTTCCATCGCACTCGGGTTAACGATGTCGTTGGCGCCAATGACCATGGCGACATCGGTGTCACCGAAGTCCTCGTTGATTTCATCCATTTCCAGCACGATGTCGTAGGGAACCTTGGCCTCTGCCAGCAGCACGTTCATGTGCCCAGGCATGCGCCCGGCAACCGGATGTATGCCAAAGCGAACATTGACGCCTTTTTCACGCAGCGTTTTTGTGATCTCGAAAACCGTGTGCTGAGCCTGCGCCACCGCCATGCCGTAGCCAGGGACAATGATGACGTTCTTGGCCTCACGCAGAAGTTCAGCCGTTTCCGTAGCAGAGACTGAGACCACTTCACCCGCAGGTTGGCCCGCACTGGCAGATGCCGCTGCGGGAGCGCCAGCGCCAGTACCAAAACCGCCAGCAATCACGCTGATAAAGCTACGGTTCATCGCACGGCACATGATGTAGGACAAGATCGCGCCGCTGGACCCTACCAGAGCCCCCGTGACGATCAACAAATCATTGCTCAACATAAAGCCCGTGGCAGCAGCGGCCCAACCGGAGTAGCTGTTGAGCATGGAAACCACCACCGGCATGTCTGCACCGCCGATCGCCATCACCATATGTACACCGAACAACAACGCAATGACGGTCATGACCGCAAGGGGCACAACGCCATCTGCCACGCTGTGGGATTGCAAGAATGCGCGTCCGAACCAGACGACGACAACCAATCCCGTGAGATTGAACCAATGGCGCCCCGGCAACAAAAGAGGTTTGCCACCAATACGGCCATTGAGTTTGCCAAAGGCAATCAAGGATCCGGAGAAAGTCACCACGCCAATCAGAATGCCAACGTAGATTTCGACTTCGTGGATGGCCTTCTCGGCACCCGAGAGCTGGGAGGTGGGGTCAAAATAACTGGCAAAACCCACCAGTGCGGCAGCCAGACCCACCAGGCTGTGCATCAGTGCCACCAGCTCTGGCATTTGCGTCATCTGCACGGTACGTGCGGCATAAACACCAATCGTTGCGCCGACAGCCATTGCGCCCACGATATATGGGAGCCCGGTCGCCGTTGCCACCTTGGGTCCCAGCACCGTTGCCAGCACGGCCAATGCCATGCCAATCATGCCGTACAGGTTGCCACGGCGTGCTGTCTCGGGGTTGGAGAGCCCACCCAGGCTCAGCACAAAGAGAATCGTAGCTCCGATATAGGAGACGGTTGCCAATCCTTCGCTCATTTGGGTCTCCTGCTTACTTTCGGAACATGGCCAACATGCGCTGAGTCACAGCGAAGCCGCCGAACATATTGATGGTGGTCAATACCACGCCAGCCACTGCTAGCCAGCGAATCCATTCTTGTGTGCCTTGCGGAGGTGCAATCTGCACCAGAGCCCCAATGGCGATGATGGAGCTAATGGCGTTAGTAACACTCATCAATGGTGTGTGCAGCGACGGAGTGACGTTCCAAACCACCATGTAGCCCACAAAACACGCCAGCACGAAGACGGTGAAATGCCCCAGGAACGCCGCTGGTGCATACGCACCAACCAGCCAGAACAATGCCGCGGCCACCCCAAAAACAATTGCCAAGGTGCTTCCTGCCATCGGCTCGCTGGCTCCACCGTGTCCGTGCCCCTTCTTGGCAACCGGCGCCGCCGCGGGCTTGGCGGCCTGAGCTGGCGCTTGCTTGATGGGTGGAGCCGGCCATGTAACAGCACCATCCTTAATGACGGTCAATCCACGAATCGCGTCGTCTTCCATGTTGACGTTGATGACGCCATCTTTGGTCTTGCAGAGTTCCTCGGACAGCCTAAACAGGTTGGTCGCGTACAAGGTAGACGACTGTTTGGCCAAGCGTGACGCCAGATCGGTGTAGCCAACGATGGTGACCCCATGGCGCACGACGGCCTCGCCGGGCACGGTCAACTCGCAATTGCCACCCTGTTCACCGGCCATGTCGACAATGACACTTCCCGGTTTCATGCTTTTCACCATCTCGGCGGTGATCAACTTAGGGGCGGGCTTGCCGGGAATCAGGGCCGTGGTGATGATGATGTCAACTTCGCGCGCCTGCTTGGCGTACATCTCGCGCTGTGCCTGTTGAAAGCCTTCGCTCATCACCTTAGCGTAGCCACCTCCGCCCGAGCCCTCTTCCTCGTAGTCCACTTTGACGAACTCGCCACCGAGCGAGACGACTTGATCTGCCACTTCGGCCCGTGTATCGTTGGCGCGAACGATTGCACCAAGGCCCGCCGCAGTGCCGATGGCAGCCAGCCCCGCCACGCCAGCCCCTGCCACGAACACTTTTGCTGGGGGAACCTTGCCAGCAGCTGTGATCTGGCCGTTGAAAAAGCGACCGAACGCGTTGGCAGCCTCGATTACCGCACGGTAACCGCTCACGCCCGCCATGGACGTCAGCGCGTCCATTTTCTGTGCCCGACTCAGCGTGCGCGGCAGGCAATCAATCGCCAGCACGGTCACTTTGCGGGCTGCCAACTTCTCCATCAACTGAGGATTCTGCGCAGGCCAGACAAATCCGATCAAGGTGGCGCCTTCGCGCAAATAGCCCACTTCCTGCAGCGTTGGCGGTCGTACACGAAACACGATGTCTGACGCCCAGACTTCGGCAGCATCGCTTACCACCTCAGCTCCCGCAGCGCGGTAGGAATCGTCCGAAAAGTTGGCGTAATCGCCCGCACCCGACTCGACAACAACGCGAAACCCGAGCTTGATGAGTTTCTCGACTACGTCCGGCACGGTGGCAACCCGTTTCTCGCCCGCAAAACTTTCGCGCGCGACCCCGATGCGTTGTCCGGCGAGCGCAGCTTCACCCGTTTGCATACAGCAACTCCTTGGCTCAAATGTGGAATATTTAGCGTCTGCAAGGCACCTAGAGCATCTGCCCCACGTGCAGCACCGGTCAGCTTACCCGAAAATGACAGCATTTCTGACGACCACCCCCACGATTTGCGTCGGGTGGGTGACCCCAACCCCTACTTTTTTCGCTGTTGCCATGGATTTGCGCTGGAAACCGAATGTCACCGTCGCCGCCATCATTGAAACTAATGGACGCTTCCTGCTGGTGGAAGAACAGGCTGCGGATGGTCTTCGGCTCAACAACCCCGCGGGGCACCTTGACCCTGGGGAGACTCCAGCCCAGGCCTGCGCGCGTGAAGCGCTGGAAGAGACTGCCTACGCGTTCAGTCCCGTTTCACTCGTGGGAATCTATATGTCCCGGCAAATTCAAGCCAACGGTACTGACACAACCTATCTGCGCTTTGCTTTCTGCGGAACCCTAGGTGCCTTCCATCCTGATCGTTCTTTGGACACAGGGATTGTCCGCACCCTCTGGATGACACATGAAGAAATCCAGGCCAGCGCCCACCGTCACCGCAGTCCCATGCTCCTGCAAGGCGTGCACGATTACCTGAATGGGCAGCGCTACCCGCTGGAGCTCATTCACGCGCATTCCAGCATTCGGATCGGCTCATAAAATCGCTGTATGCGCAAACAACGGGTGGTAGTGGGTCTCAGCGGAGGAGTGGATTCGGCAGTGAGTGCCTATCTGCTCAAACAGCAGGGCCACGAAGTAATCGGCATCTTCATGAAAAACTGGGAAGATGACGATGACAGCGCGTACTGTTCTTCCAACGTGGATTTCGTGGATGCTGCCGCGGTGGCCGATGTGATCGGGATTGAACTGGAGCACGTCAATTTCGCCGCGGAGTACAAGGACCGCGTATTCTCTGAGTTTGTGCGCGAATACCTGGCCGGGCGTACGCCCAACCCCGACATCCTGTGCAACGCCGAAATCAAGTTCAAGGCCTTCCTTGACCACGCCATGCGCCTAGGTGCGGAGAAAATCGCCACTGGTCACTATGCGCGGGTTCGCTTCAATGCCAGCACCGGGCTACATGAGTTGCTCAAGGGCCTGGATCCATCCAAGGATCAAAGCTATTTCCTGCACCGTCTGAACCAGGCGCAGCTGGCCAAGACCCTGTTTCCAGTCGGAGAGATTCTCAAGACCGAGGTTCGACGCATCGCCACCGAAGCAGGCTTGCCCAACGCACGCAAGAAAGACTCCACCGGCATCTGCTTCATTGGCGAGCGCCCGTTTCGGGAGTTCCTGAACCGCTATATCCAGAAGGAGCCTGGACCGATTCGCGACGGTACCGAACCGGTCGGTAGCCGCGCCCATGGCCGCATCATCGGACAGCACGTGGGCCTTTCGTTTTACACATTGGGTCAGCGACAGGGATTGGGGATTGGCGGCGTCAAACCCAAAGGCGCTCAGAAAGGCGGCGGCGAGCATCAGCCCTGGTTTGTGGCGCGCAAAGACATGGAGCGCAATACGCTGTGGGTAGTGCAGGGTCATGGGCATCCCTGGCTGCAGTCCACCACTCTGGCAGCACAGGAGGCTAGCTGGGTGGCTGGCACACCCCCGGTGTTGCCAGACTTGCACGCCAAGACCCGGTACCGGCAGGCCGACGCCCTTTGTAAACTGCAGAATATCGGGCCGACCGAGTTCACCCTGTCCTTCCCTCAACCCCAGTGGGCCGTGACACCGGGCCAATCGGCTGTGGTGTACGACGGCGACATCTGCCTAGGTGGCGGCATCATCACTTCGGCATCATCGGCATCATCGGCATCATCGGCATCATCGGCATCATCGGCGTCGTAGACGTTAACCGAGCCGTGCCAGCAGGGTTTCCATGTCCTTGAGCATGTGATCTAGATCGGCCTGCTGGCTGGCGTCGGGTTTGATGCGGTTCTGCAGTTCCTGCTCCATAAAGCAGACTGTCATGCGCAAGTAGGTGCTGTCCAACGCCTTGCGCACAGCGGCAAACTGCTGGCCGATCTTCAGGCAGTCCTCTCCCTCTTCCACCATACGATGAATGCCACGAATCTGTCCCTCTGCCCGGCGCAGTCGGTTCAGTACATCGGTGCGGGCCTGGGTATCTTTCAGTACGCTCACTGCGCAATCCTCTTGTGGGTCGGTGCCATTTCCGGCGGGGGGCGAGGTCGCCATTTTCCCTCCAGAGCGTGCAGGAGGCTTAACGACTGCAGACATTGCCCCCCTCCGGCACTCCCAGCTTCTTCAGCAGGAAGCTCGGTGGGCAAAAACCAGTAATCCCCGACTGGAACAAATTGAACCCGACAAATGCCGTAAAGGCCAGGAACCACTTGCTGACAAAGATCGGACTTTCCGCCAGCCCCAGGGCCAACGACAACATGATGAAAAATCCGGCCATGATGCGGATATAGCGTTCGACAGTCATGGTGTGCTCCTTCGAAATGAAAAGGTTGATGAATCAGGATTTGCGATCGGTCAGGCGCACAATGCCCATCGCCTTGAGCACGTACTTTTCGTAAACCGGCTCGGACGTGCCGCTCTTGATCTTGTTCAGGAAGTACTTCTCGAACGCGATCTTGGCCAGGTGCACCCACTTGCCTTTCTTGAACCAGTTGACATTGCGCGGCGGGATTTGCGGCAGCGCCACAAAGGCGGCCCCGGTGTCGCCCATGTCTGCCAGGCAGATGGCATTCCAGGTGCCCTTGGCGGCGGCGGGTTTTCCGGCAATCTCATCGGCAATGTTGTGCACGATGGCGGTCACCATGCTTTCGATCATGTAGCCGGTCTTGGGGGTGCCCGTGGGCACCGGTGTGGCCTCCACCGGGGGAATGGCCACGCAAACACCTGCCGAAAAGATGTTCTTGTAGGCCTTGCTTCGCTGATGCTCATCGATCAGGACGAAGCCGCGTGGGTTGCACAGGTTGGGCACGGCTGCCACTGCATCGACACCCTTGAAGGCTGGCAACATCATGGACAGCTTAAAGGCCACCTCGTGCTCCTTGTAGACATTGCCCAGGTCGTCGAGCTGGGTGACGGACATCTTGCCCGCCTCAACCTTGGTGGTCTTGGCGTTGGTAATCCACTTCATGTCGCGGTTGCGCATTTCGGACTCCAGCATGGACTTGCTGTCACCCACGCCACCCAGCCCCAGATGGCCGATGTAGGGCTCGCTGGTGACATAGGTAATTGGCACCTTGTGACGCAGCTTGCGCTTGCGCAGGTCGGTATCCAGGATGAAGGCGAACTCGTAGGCGGGGCCAAAGCAACTGGCGCCCGGCATGGCACCAATCACGACCGGGCCGGGGTTTTCCAGGAACTTCTGGTATTCGCCCCAGAACTCCATGGCATGGTCCACGCTGCAAATGGATTGGGTAAAGCCACCGCCGCCGCCGGACGTAGGCCCTGCTCCCGGAACTTCGGAGAACGACAGCTTGGGCCCGGTGGTGATGACCAGGTAGTCGTAGTCCAGACGCTCACCACCATCCAGGGTAATGTTGTTCGCCGCAGCATCGATGGCCGTAACCGCCTTGGCCACAAAGCCGATACCCTTTCGTTCCAGCAGAGGCGCAATGGGCAGCGTGATCTGCTCGCGTCCACGCCAGCCCACCGCGACCCAGGGATTGCTGGGCACGAACTGGAAGTAGTCGGTCGCGTTCACAACCGTAATCCGGTGCTCTTTGGGCAGTGCATCGCGCATTTCATACGCGGCGGGCATGCCGCCGATACCGGCGCCAATAATGACGATGTGGGCCATGCTTGTCTCCTTGAAGTTACGCCGCCTGCAACCCCTCGCGCACCGGGGGGCGATTCCGGTACAGGGCGTAGTACAGCACCGGGATAACCACCAGCGTGAGCAGCGTGGACACCAGAATGCCGAAGATCAGCGAAACGGCCAGGCCGTTGAAAATGGGGTCATCCAGGATAAAGAAGGCGCCAATCATGGCTGCCACTCCCGTCAGCACGATGGGTTGCGCCCGCACGACCGCGGACTGCAGCACCGCGCGCTGAAACTCCACGCCCTGGGCCACCTGCAGCTCAATAAAATCCACTAGCAAGATGGAGTTGCGCACGATGATCCCCGCCAGCGCAATCATGCCGATCATGCTGGTGGCAGTGAACTGGGCCCCCAGGAGCGCATGCCCAGGCATCACACCAATGATGGTGAGCGGAATGGGCGCCATGATGACCAGCGGCGTCAAGTAGCTCTTGAACTGTGCAACCACCAGCAGGTAGATCAGGATCAGGCCCACCCCATAGGCAGCACCCATGTCACGGAAGGTCTCGTAGGTGATCTGCCACTCACCATCCCATTTCAGGGCATAGCTGCGGTAGGTATCGGCAGGCTGGCGGATCCAGTATTCATCCGTTACATTGGCGCGTTGCTTCGCTTTCTGTGCGGCATCCTGGAACGTGCTGCGAATGGCGAACAATCCGTACAGCGGCGAATCGAGCTTGCCCGCCATGTCTCCCATGACGTAACTCACGCCTAGCAAATCCTTGGTGAACAGCGGTTTATCGATTACGCCATACTGCACCTGCACCAGTTCGGACAACGGCACCAGCACGCCGCTGCCAGAACGCACCGGCACAGCCAACAGGGACTCCAGACCGATTTGCTTCTCACGCGGCAACTGGATGCGCACCGGAACCGGATACTTGCTCTTGCCGTCGTGCAGATAGGCGGCGTCGGTGCCCGAAAGCGCCGCAGCGACCGTCTGGGCCACCACTGCCACCGGAATGCCCAGCGACTCGGCACGCTGGCGGCGCACACGCAGAAAGGCGCGCGGGGCGTCCTCGCGCAGACTGGTGTCCAGACCCACGATATCAGCCGTGTCACCAAACGCCTGAGCCAGTTGCTGGGCCAGGGCCTCACGGCCTGCTTCGTCGGGGCCATAAACCTCAGCGACCAAAGGCGCCATCACCGGCGGGCCCGGCGGCACTTCCACCACCTTGACGCGCGCCTGGTGCCGCTTGCCGATGGCCTCCAACTCCGGGCGCAGGCGTTGTGCGATCAGATGACTCTTCTCGCTACGGTGGTGCTTGTCCACCAGGTTCACTTGCAGGTCGCCTTGCTCAGCATCGGCACGCAGGTAATACTGGCGAACCAATCCGTTAAAGGTAATGGGCGACGCAGTTCCCGCATAGCCTTGCAAGTCGCGCACTTCGGGCTGTTGTGCCAGAAATGCACCCAGTTCCTGCAGAGTAGCTGCCGTGTCCTCCAGGGGTGTACCCGCCGGCATCTCAACCACCACCTGAAACTCGCTCTTGTTATCGAAGGGCAGCATCTTCAGTACCACCCACTGCACCACGGCCAACCCAACCGACAGCGCCAGCGCCGCCAGGATGCCTGCCAGCATCAACCAGCGTTTGCGCGCACTTTGCAGGAAGGGCAGCAGTACCGCGTTGAACAGTCGCTGCATGCGAGGATTGCCGCCCGTGGCGTGCGTCGCATCACCCTGAACGGATGCAGCGCCATGCCCGCCCAGGAGCTTGAGCGCCAGCCAGGGGGTGACCGAGAAGGCGATAGCCAACGAAATGGCCATGCCCAGGCTGGAGTTGATGGGGATCGGGCTCATGTACGGCCCCATCAGACCCGAAACAAAGGCCATGGGCAACAACGCGGCGATGACGGTAAGCGTGGCCAGGATGGTAGGGCTACCCACTTCGTCTACGGCAGCAGGAATGATGTCGCGCAACGACTTGTGGGGCTCGAGCTGCTGGTGACGATGGATGTTTTCCACCACCACGATAGCGTCGTCTACCAGAATGCCGATTGAAAAGATCAAGGCAAACAAGGACACGCGATTAAGCGTAAACCCCCAGGCCCAGGACGCGAACAGCGTGGCTGTCAGCGTCAGGATCACGGCAGCCCCCACAATCACCGCTTCGCGCTTGCCCAACGCCAGACCCACCAGCAGGATCACTGAACCGGTGGCAAAAGCGAGCTTCTGGATCAGCTTGTTAGCCTTCTCAGCGGCGGTTTCGCCGTAGTCACGTGTGACGGTGGCCTGAATCTCTTGCGGGATGACGGTGTTGCGCAGGCTCTGCAGGCGCGCCAGAACCGCGCGGGAAACATCCACGGCATTCTCACCCGGCTTCTTCGTCACGCTGATGGTCAGCGCCGGAAAGCTCTGTCCAGCCGATGCAGCAGTCGGTCCGTCTGCTGGAGCGGCACCCTGCGTCATCCAGACATGGCGTTGGGCCTGTTGAGCGCCCTCCACCACCTGTGCCACGTCACGCAGGAACACGGGTTTGCCTTGGTGCGAACCGACGACCAGATCGCCCACTTCGTCGGCGTTGTGCAGGTACTCGCCGGCCTCCACCGTCAGCATCTGCGTTGTAGCGGCTGGGCGGTCGCCGACCACGCTGCCCGCGGGCTGTGCCAGGTTGGCTGCAGCAAGCACCTTCTTCAGCCCCATAACATCGACATCCCGCGCCCGCATGCGCGCCGGATCCACGACCACCTGCAGCGCCCGACCCGGTCCCCCGATGGTCTGCACCTCGCGCACGCCGACCACGGCCTTGAACTCGGTCTCCAGCGTATGGGCCACGGCTTCCAAATCTACTGCCGGGCTGCCTTGCGGACTCCACAGCGTGACAGCCACCACGGGCACATCGTCAATGCCCTTGGGTTTGACGATGGGTGTCAAGGTACCCAAATCGCGCGGCAGCCAATCCTGGTTGGCGTTGAGCACATCGTAAAGGCGCACCAGCGCCTCGGTGCGCGGCACCCCCACCTTAAACTGCACGGTCAACACAGCTACGCCAGGACGCGACACCGAATAGGTATGCTCGATACCGGCAATCTGGCCCAACACCTGCTCTGCGGGACGTGCCACCATGTTTTGCACGTTGACGCTGCTGGCCCCTGGAAAAGGGATGATCACATTGGCCATGGTGACATTGATCTGCGGCTCTTCTTCGCGCGGCGTCACGAGCACCGCAAAAAGTCCCAGCAGCATGGCCACCAGGGCGAGCAGCGGCGTGAGAGCATTCGTCTGGAAGGCAGCGGCAATGCGACCACTGATACCCATGGAAGACGCTTGTGTCATGGCCTACTCACTTCCCTTGAGCCATACCGGCGCGCACGGGGTCCAGCGCAACCGTTTCGCCCGCTCGCAGCCCGGCCAGGATTTCGACGCCATCGGCCCCCACGGCATTGCCGGTGCGCACGGCACGCAGCACAAACGCGTCCTTGTTGGCCACGTAGACGGCGCTCAGTTCCCCCCGGTGCAAAACCGCCTTGGTCGGTATAACCAGGCGTTGCGGGGCTGTTGCGGTCGGTGCAGCTGCCGCACGGCCAAATCCCAAACGAACCTGCTGGCCCGGCACCATGTGCGCCGTGTCTTGGGCTGCCAGGTCAAAACGCCACTCCACCGTCTGAGCAACCGGGTCGGTTGACGGAATCACCGTGCGCGCCACGGGCTGCACGGTACGCACCGCGCCCGCTGGGCCATCCACCAGAACCTGAACATCCCCCGCCGACAGCAACGCATCGCTGCGCGAGGCCGGAACCTGCACCACCACGCGCAGCGGCTGCGGTGCATACACCACCGCAAGAGGCTTACCCGGCACAGCCAGATCACCGGTGTCCGCCAGGGTTTGCATCACCCAGCCATCAAAGGGTGCCGTTACTTTGGTGAAGCTTTGGGCCAATCCCGACTGCGTGGCAACGGCGGTGGCTTGCGCCCGCGCCGCCAGGGCCGCCTGGTACTGGGTCTCTGCGGTGTCGAGTGCCGACTTGCTGACGAACCCCTTGCCCTGCAGATCGCGCGTACGATCCAGCTGCGCCTGGGCATTGGCAAGCTCAGCCTGGGCTTGCTGCACCTGCGCCTGGGCGCGTTGCACCCCTGCCACGGACTCGCGGTCGTCGATCGTGGCCAGCAGCTGCCCGGCACGCACCTTGTCGCCAGCCTTCACCAACAGGCTTGCAATGCGTCCGGACGCCTGGGCCGCCACCGTGGCTTGGCGCACGGGCTGGATGACACCATCCAAGCTGAAGCTTGCTGCAGCAGCGCTGGACTGGACAACGGCGGTCGGTACGGGGCTTTGGGCCAGGCTGGCACCATGAAGACCGAACAGTGCTACCGTCATGCTGACAGCAAGCGCCGTGTGGCGCAGTTCCGAACGAAGGGGCGTGGCTTGCATAACATCTCCTAAATACCCTGCACAGTATATACATACCCCGTGGGGTATGCAAGTAGCAGTCCTTTTCGAGTGGTATCCGGGGAAACTAAAATGGACGGTTAGTGACCGAAACCGGTCTGCCAGCGCCGGACCGTGCGCCCCACCCACGTCCCGCGCAATCGCCACTCCCACCCCTCGTCGACATGAACGCCACCACCGAATCCCTTGCCTGGGCTGATGCACCTCCCGCGGCGCCCACCAACAGTCTCAAGATCGAGCGCGAAACGCACAAATTGGAGAAGCGCCTGTGCCGCCAGGTCGGCCAGGCCATCATGGACTTCAACATGATAGAAGCGGGCGACCGAGTCATGGTGTGCCTGTCCGGCGGCAAGGACAGCTTCACCATGCTCGACATCCTTATGAAGATGCAACAACGCGCGCCGGTGGATTTCACGCTGGTGGCCGTCAACCTGGACCAGAAGCAGCCAGGCTTTCCTGATCACATCCTGCCCGACTATCTGAAGAGCCTGGGGCTGCCCTTTCACATCGAGACCCAGGACACCTACAGCATCGTCAAGAAAGTGGTGCCCGAGGGCAAGACCATGTGCAGTCTGTGCTCACGCCTGCGCCGCGGCATCCTGTACCGCGTGGCGGACGAACTGAAGATCACCAAGATCGCCCTGGGCCACCACCGCGATGACATGCTACAGACCTTCTTTCTCAACATGTTCTTTGGCGGCAAATTGAAGGGCATGCCGCCCAAGCTCGTCAGCGACGACGGCGGCCATGTGGTGATCCGCCCCCTGGCCTATGTGGCCGAGAAGGACATCATCCGCTGGGCCGAACACCGCAAGTTCCCTATCATCCCCTGCAACCTGTGCGGCAGCCAGGAGAACCTGCAGCGCAAGCAGGTGGGCAACATGCTGCGCGAATGGGACAAGAAGTTTCCCGGCCGTATCGAGACCATGTTCACGGCGTTGCAAAACGTAGTGCCGTCGCACCTGATGGACCACAGCAAGTTCGACTTCAAGAACGTGCGCGCCACCGGCGTGGCCGATGAAAACGGCGACAAGGCCTTTGACGAGGAAGAATTCCCCACCGCTGCCTTGCCCGGCATGCAGGTGGTGACGCTGGAGTAGGTCCGAATGGACAAGGCCACGCGCATCATCGCCATCCGCCATGGCGAGACCGCCTGGAACGTGGAAACGCGCTTGCAGGGCCACCAGGACATTGCCCTCAACGCCCACGGCCAGTGGCAGGCCGTGCGCACGGCCGAGGCCTTGGCCGACGAAGACATCGCCGCCATCTACACCAGCGACCTGACGCGTGCCCGGGCCACCGCTGAAGCCATCGCCCAGCGCACCACCAACCACCAGGCGCGCACCGTGCGCCCCGTACCGGGCCTGCGTGAGCGTGGCTTTGGCATCTTCGAGGGCCAGACCTACGCCCAGATCGCCACCGATTGGCCGGAGGGGTCGGAGCGCTGGCGCCGACGTGACCCCGACTACGCCCCACCTGGCGGCGAAACCCTATTGCAGGTGCGCGCGCGCGTCGCCCACACCCTACAGTCCCTGGCCCACGCCCACACGGGCGAACAAATCGTGCTGGTTGCCCACGGCGGCGTCATGGACGCCTTGTACCGCCTGGCCACCGGCCAGGACGTGCAAGCCCCACGTACCTGGGAGTTGGGCAATGCCGCCATCAACCGCCTGCTCTGGACACCCGACAGCCTGACGGTGGTGGGCTGGTCGGACACCCGGCACCTGGATGCGGCGTCGCTGGACGAGCAGAGCACCTGACGCGCGCACGCCCGGCAATAATGCAGCGCATGAACCGCCCTTCTTCACTTTGGCCCATCGCCCTGCTGGTTGCCGCCACACTGTCCACCGCGTCGGGCATGGGGTGGCTGCCAGGATATTGGGTGTTCAAACCCAGTGCGATGCTGATTGCTATTGTCTTTGTAGCAGCAACACCTTATTTCACGGGGGCTAATGGGCGATTTCGCCTGATGCTCCTGGGCGCACTGGTCGGATCGCTGGCCGGGGACGTGTTCCTGATGTTGTCGCCCAACCTGTTCATTTCCGGCCTAGCCTCGTTCCTGGTGGCGCACCTGTTTTACATCGCCCTGTTTCACCAGGGGCAGCGCTGGTTTCCCAGCAAGGCCGCGCTGGCTGCGGTGCTGGCCGTGGGCGCGGGCATGTACGCCATCGTGTGGGGCGGTCTGGCCGACCCCGTACTCAAGGGCGCCGTGGCCGCCTATGTAGTGGTCATTGCGCTGATGGCGTCGCAGGCGCTGGGGCGTGCGATCACGCTGGGTACCACAGCGGCCTGGCGCGTTGCACTGGGCGCCTGCATCTTCATGGTGAGCGACTCCACCATTGCCATCAACAAGTTTGTCATGCCGGTGCCGTGGTCGGAATTCTGGATTCTGTCCACCTACTACGCTGCGCAGTTGCTGATCGTGTTCCATGTCGCCGCACCGGACACGCGCATCGCTCAGGCCGCAAACGCAAACCGTACCAACCCAAACGCCAGCGCAAACACATAGCCGTAGGCAAACCGGTCGATGCGCAACACACGCTGGCCACGCCGGGCCCGCCAAGCCCCGACAGCCGCCATGCCAAATCCTGCCACCACCGGTGACAGTGCCACACTGACCACCCGCAGGCCGTGACTGCCCAGCATGTGGCGCGGCAGCACCAGCAGGCTTAGGCCACCCAACGCCGCGCCAAACACGCTGTAGCCCAAGGCCGCCACCCAGGGGCTTGGCTCTTTCTTGAAGGGCTCCACCAGCGATCGCAGCCCCACTTCTGCAAAGATCTCCCAGATCAGCGGCAGCACCAGTTCACCGAAGAACCCCAGCAGCAACTCGATCAAGACCTCCATTTGCTCTATTTCTTATAGCACTAAGCGTATATTTCTCGGGGGCTAGAGGCCGAATATCAGTAATCTTGGCGTACAGCCAACCGTGCGCATCACCGCAACGCGGCAATCGTGCCAATACACGCTTGCAACGACACCGTGTTCCCAATGACGATCAAAGCCGGGGACTCCACCGCATGGGCAACCTGCAGTGCGGGCAAGGTAGCAACCGATCCAACCACGCAGCGCTGTTGGGCTCGGGTGGCATGCTGCACGAGGGCCGCGGGGGTGTCGGGGGAGAGGCCATGCTCGGCCAGCTTGCAACAGATGGTCGACAGCGTCGCCATCCCCATATAAATCACGACCGTCTGGCGGGGACGCGCCAAAGCGGCCCAGTCCAACGCCACGCTACGCTCTGCACCTTCTCCCTGCAAATGACCGGTAGCCAGCACCAGCATGCCGGCGTGGTCCCGATGGGTCAGTGGAATGCCGACGGCTGCGGCGGCACCCTGTGCGGCACTGATTCCCGGAACGGTGTCACATGCAATGCCCGCCTGTGCAAGTTCCTCAGCCTCTTCGCCACCGCGTCCAAAAATATAGGGATCACCTCCCTTGAGCCGCACCAGCGACCGGCCACTGCGGGCAAGTTGGATCATGAGTTCAATGATCGCGTCCTGTGGCAGGCTATGGTTGCTGCTCTGTTTACCCACATAGATGCGCTCCGCATCATCCGGGATAAGGCGCAGAACCTCATCCGATACCAGGTTGTCGTACAGCACCAGCTTGGCTTGCGCCAACACCCGCGCGGCCTTGACGGTCAGCAACTCAGCATCGCCCGGACCTGCTCCCACCAAAGCGACACGCCCCCACTGCGAAGGCGGCAGATCGGCGGGCTTCATATCAACATCGAAATTCCGGTTGGGGGCCGCGACGGAACTGCTTTTACCTGAAAAATCCATCAATACTCCGTTCGAACAGCGGCGCAGCCGCACAAACCTCGATTTTGAGAAGGGTTCACCCTTATTTTCTTAACTGGCATCAAGTCAAACCGGAAAATTATGACCGAACATTGACCCCTTGCACATTTTCGTTGGTCCGCCCCCTCATGTCGGTTGCTATCGTCCGCTTCAAGTTGGAGCCTGTCTTGCGCGCCCTGCCTCTGGCTTTGATCGCTGGGTGGGGCTGTGCCCATGCGGCCCCACCCAGCGCGGACCGTCAGCTCGAATTGGTGCGCATGGTGCGTCAGGACTGCGGCTCCTGCCACGGCCTACACTTGACCGGCGGCCTGGGTCCCGCACTGACACGCGAGGCATTGGCCGGCAAGCCGCTGGAATCCATGGCATCAACGATCTATGGCGGTCGCCCAGGTACTCCCATGGCCCCATGGAAAGCCATGCTGACCGAAGACGAAGCCCACTGGATTGCCGCACAACTACTGGACGGATTTCCCGAACTCAAGAAAGGCTCCGAATGAACCGCCGCGATTGCCTGGCCCTGATGGGCACCGCCTCGCTTGCGCTGGTGGGATGTGCAAGCGCCCCCCCTGCCATGGGCACGGGCGACCTGGGCGTGGTGGTTGCCCGTTCTACGGGTACGCTGGCCATTGTCAACACCAGTTCGCGCAAGCTGCTGGGGCAGGTACAAGGGCTGGGCGACCTGTCGCATGCATCGGTGGTGTTCTCGCGCGATGCGCGCCATGCATTTGTGTTTGGGCGCGATGGCGGACTGACCAAAGTGGACTTGCTGACCCAGCGCATCGTCGGCCGCGTGATGCAGGCAGGCAATTCCATCGGCGGGGCGATCAGCGCCGATGGCCGCCTGGTGGTGGCGCAGAACTACACGCCCGGCGGCATCAAGGCGTTTGACACCGACACGCTGGAGTTGGTGGCCGACGTGCCCGCCGAACACGAAAACGGCAAGCGCTCGCGCATCGTCGGCCTGGTTGATCTGCCGGGGCAGCGCTTCGCCTACAGCCTGTTCGACGCCAACGCCATCTGGATCACCGACCTGTCCAACCCCGCGCACCCCGTCACCACCAAACTGCCTAATATTGGCCGCCAGCCCTACGACGCGCTGGTCACGCCCAATGGCCGCCACTACATTGCTGGCCTTTTTGGGGAAGACGGCCTGGCCATGGTGGACCTGTGGGAAGACAAGCCCACCGTGCGCCGCATCCTCGCGGGCTACGGGCGGGGCCAGGAGCCGCTGCCGGTGTACAAGATGCCGCACCTGCGCGGCTGGGCCGTGGCCGGACGCCGTGCCTACCTGCCGGCCATCGGCCGCCACGAGGTGCTGGTGGTGGACACCGACACTTGGCAGGAAGTCGGTCGCATTCCCGTGGCAGGCCAACCCGTGTTCGTGATCGCCCGACCCGATGGCCGCCAGGTGTGGGTCAACTTTGCGGTGCCCGACTACCACCGCGTGCAGGTCATCGACACCACCACACAGACAATCGTGCGCACCCTGGAGCCCGGCAAGGCCGTGCTGCACATGGAGTTCACGCCGCGTGGCGAATCGGTCTGGATCAGCTCACGCGACGACCACCGCGTCAGCGTGATCGATACCCAAACCTTCGCCACCCAGGCCACCATCACCGTAGACTCTCCCAGCGGGATCTTCTTCACGTCCCGCGCCGCGCGGCTTGGTTTTTGAGCGCGCCATGGGCACCGACGATCCTCTGCGCCTGAGCCTGCTCAACCCGTGGCAACGCGGCTTTCCGCTGGTGCGCGAGCCGTTCGCGCACATC
Source organism: Rhodoferax sp. (assembly GCA_046348185.1). Taxonomy (GTDB): domain Bacteria; phylum Pseudomonadota; class Gammaproteobacteria; order Burkholderiales; family Burkholderiaceae_C; genus Allorhodoferax. The sequence continues at coordinate 2,371,226 of JAXMER010000013.1, forward strand.
GCGGGCATTCAGGGCCTGCCCACCGATGATGTGCTGGCGGGCTATGCCCGGCTGCAGCAGGAGGGCGCGTTGAGCCGCATCGGCGGCGTGTTCGCGGGCAATGCCGGCGGTGCCGCGCTGCTGGCCGCCATGGCGGTACCACCCGAAGGGCTTGATGCGGTGGCCGCGATCGTCTCCAGCCACCCGGGCGTGAACCACAACTACCAGCGCGAGCACCACTACAACCTCTGGTTCGTAATGACCGGGCAGGACGATGCCGCCGTGCGTGCGGCGATGCGCTCGCTCGAAGACGCTACGGGCCTCTCCGCCCTGCAACTGCGCATGCAGCGCGCCTACCGCATCGACCTGGGCTTTGACCTGCGCGGCAGCACCGCCCCCACGCCCATGGCGGCCGCGCGCGAGGCCACGCCGGTGCTCGATGCCGACCGGCCGCTCGCCGCCCTGCTCGAAGACGGCGTGCCGCTGGTGCCGCGCCCCTACGACGCCTGGGCGCAGGCGCTGGGCCGCACGCCTGAATCCGTGCTGCACACACTGCAACAGTGGCTGGACCAGGGCACGCTCAAACGCATCGGCGCCATCGTGCGCCACCACGAACTGGGCTTCGACGCCAACGCCATGACGGTATTCAACATCCCCGACACCCAAGTGGACGCCTGTGGCGAGGCGCTAGCGCGCGTGACCGGCGTGACGCTGGCCTACCGGCGCGAACGCGCCGAGGACTGGCCCTACAACCTGTACTGCATGGTGCATGGTCGCGACCGCGCCGCCGTGCGGGACGTGATCGCGCGCGCCATCACCGAAGTTGGCCTGGCGCAATATCCGCACGAGGTTCTGTTCTCATGCCGCCGCTTCAAGCAGACTGGCCCGCGGCGCTTCCGCGCCCTGCCCACCTCCACGGCTCCGGATGCCGCCACGACCCCGGAGGTGCTTGATGCTGTCGCAGGATGATGCCCGCCTGCTCGAACGCCTGCACGGCGATCTGCCGCTGACCGAGCGGCCCTTCGCCGATGTGGCCGCCGAGTTCGGCTGGACCGAGGACTACGTCATCGGTCGGCTGTCGGCTCTGCTGGAAAGCGGCATGCTCACGCGCTTTGGGCCGTTGTTCCAGATCGAACGCGCAGGCGGCCTGTTCGTGCTGGCTGCCATGGCAGTGCCCGAAAAGCGCTACGAGGCGGTCACGGCCCAGGTCAACGCCCATCCCGAGATCGCCCACAACTACCGGCGCGACCATGCGCTGAACATGTGGTTTGTGTTGGGCACCGAGACGCCGGCGCAGTGCGCAGCCGCCATCGAACGCATCGAGGCCGAGACGGGTTTGCCCGTGCTGGCCTTCCCGAAGGAGCGCGAGTTCTTCGTCGAACTCAAGCTCCCCCTGACGAGCGGAGCAACCCATGGCGCTTGACGATTTCGACCGCCAGCTGATCGCCGCCACGCAGGGTGGCCTGCCGCTGGTGCCGCGCCCTTTTGATGCCGTGGGTGAACGCCTGGGCGTGAGCGGCCAGCAGGTACGCGAGCGCCTGGCCCAGATGCTGAAAACCGGCCTCATCCGCCGCATCGGCGCCGTGCCCAACCACTACCGCCTGGGCTTCACCGCCAACGGCATGAGCGTGTGGGACGTGGACGACGCGTTGGTGGACCAACTCGGCGAACGCATCGGCCAACTGCCCGGCGTGAGCCACTGCTACCGCCGCCCCCGTCGACTTCCAAGCTGGCCCTACAACCTGTTCGCCATGCTGCACGGCCGCACGCGCGCCGAGGTCGAACAGCAGGCCGTACAGTTGCGCGAACTGCTGGGCACCGCCTGCCGGGGTCACGACATTCTTTACTCCACCGCCATCCTCAAGAAGACCGGCCTGCGTCTTCGGCAAAGCCAAGAAAGCTAACCATGTTCCGCATCAGCCAATATATGCGCGAGCTCGCGCAAGCCCAGGCCACGGGCACCTACCCCGTTCCCGCCCGCCGGGGCAGCGGTCAGCCGCCCGGCCCTGTGGTGATCTGGAACTTGATCCGCCGCTGCAACCTCACCTGCAAGCACTGCTACGCGCTGTCGGCCGACCACGACTACGAGGGCGAGCTGTCCACGCAGGAAGTGTTTGGCGTGATGGACGACCTCAAGGCCTACCGGGTGCCGGTGCTCATCCTCTCGGGCGGCGAGCCGCTGATGCGGCCCGACATCTTCGTGATCGCCGAGCGCGCCCGGGACATGAAGTTCTACACGGGCCTGTCGACCAACGGCACGCTGATCGACGAACCCATGGCCGACCGCATCGCCACCATGGGCTTCGACTACGTGGGCATCAGCCTGGACGGCCTGCGCGAGACGCACGATTTCTTCCGCCGCCTTGATGGCGCGTTCGACCGCAGCCTGGCCGCCGTACGCTACCTGCACCAGCGCGGCGTGAAAGTGGGCCTGCGGTTCACCATGACGGCCATGAACGCGCACGACTTCCCGGCGCTGCTCGACCTGATGCGCACCGAGGCCGTAGACAAGTTCTATTTCTCGCACCTCAACTACGCCGGGCGCGGCAACATCCACCGTGGCAAGGACGCGCAATTCCAGGCTACGCGCGACGCGCTCGACCTGCTATTCGAGCGCGCCTGGCAGTCCGCGCTGGAAGGCCGCGAGGAAGACTACGTGACCGGCAACAACGACGCCGACGGCCCCTACCTGCTGCAATGGGTGCGCGAACGCATGCCGCAGTGGGAGGCACCGCTGCGTGAGCGCCTCGTCGCCTGGGGCGGCAACTCCAGCGGCGTGAACGTGGCCAACATCGACAACCTGGGCAGCGTGCACCCCGACACCATGTGGTGGCACCACGACCTGGGCAACGTGCGCCAGCGCCCGTTTTCAAGCATCTGGTCGGACACCTCCGAGCCGCTGATGGCAGGCCTGAAAGCCAAGCCGCGCCCAGTGGGTGGGCGATGCGCCAGCTGCCACTACTTCAGCATCTGCGGCGGCAACACGCGCGTGCGCGCCCAGCAGCTCACGGGCAACGCCTGGGCCGAAGACCCCGGCTGCTACCTGCGCGACGACGAGATCGGTCTGACCACAGGCAGTGACGCGCAGCGCGTGGCCGTCACACCCTTCAGCCACCACCGCACCATTGAAATCCTTCCGGAGTCCCACCATGCGTGAGCACTTGTACCGTTGGCTTAGCCCAGCGCTGGCCTTGGGCCTGCTGTGGATAGGCGTTGAACTGGCCCATGCACAACCCGCTCCCGGCACCCCGCCCGCTGTAACCGCCCCCAGCATAGACGCAGCAGCGCTGTACCAACAGCACTGCGCCACCTGCCACGGTGCACAGCGCACCGGCGGCATGGGCCCGGCCCTGCTGCCCGAAAGCCTGGAGCGCCTGCGCCGCCCCGAGGCGCTCAAGGTCATTGGCGAAGGCCGCGTTGCCACGCAGATGCAAAGCTTTGCCGCCGCGCTGTCGCAAGCTGAAATCGCCGCGCTAGCCAATTGGATCTACCAGCCCGTGGTGCCCGCACCCGGCTGGAACGATGCCGACATCCGCGCATCGCGCACCGTGCCCACGCTGGAGAAGCCCCTGGCCGACAAGCCGCAGTGGAAGGCCGACCCCATGAATCTGTTTGTGGTGGTGGAAGGCGGGGACCACCATGTCTCGGTGCTCGACGGTGACCGCTTTGAAGTGCTCACGCGCTTTGCCAGCCGCTACGCCCTGCATGGCGGGCCGAAGTTCACCCCAGACGGGCGCTACGTATTCTTCGGCTCGCGCGATGGCTGGATCACCAAGTACGACCTGTGGAACCTGGCCGTGGTGGCCGAGGTGCGCGCGGGCCTGAACATGCGCAACGTGGCCGTGAGCGGCGACGGCCGCTGGGTTATGGCGGCCAACTACCTGCCACGCACGGTGGTGCTGTTCGACGCCAACCTCAATCTCGTCAAGCACTTTGACATCACCACGCTGGATGGCAAGAGCGCCTCACGCGCCTCGGCGGTGTATGACGCCGCCCCACGAAAGAGCTTTGTGGTCGCACTCAAGGACATCCCGGAACTGTGGGAGATTTCCTACGACCCCCAGGCAGCGCCTATTTTTGAAGGCCTGGTGCACGACTACAAAATGGGTGAAGCCCTTGGCAAGCCAGGCTACCACAACGTGCGCCGCACACAGTTGGAGGAGCCACTGGATGACTTCTTCTTTGACCAGAGCTATCACCATCTGATCGGCACAACCCGACCCAAGGCGGAGAACCCTGCGGCACCGGGCACAGCACAGGTCATCAACCTGGACGTGCGCCGCAAGATTGCCGACCTGCCCATTGCGGGCATGCCGCACCTGGGCTCGGGCATCACTTTCGCCTGGAACGGCACGACCGTGCTGGCCAGTCCCAACCTGAAGGATGGCGCCATCGACGTAATTGACATGAAAACCTGGCGCACCGTCAAGACCATTCCCACTCCGGGACCGGGCTTCTTCATGCGCAGCCACGAGAACACGCGCTACGCCTGGACCGACTCCATGATGAGCCCCAAGGCCAAGGACACCCTCACGCTGATCGACAAAACCACGCTGGAGCCCGTAGCCAGCGTGCGCGAACCGGGCAAGACACTGGCGCACATCGAGTTCACCAAGGACGGCCGCTACGCCCTGGCCAGCGTCTGGGAGATGGACGGCGCCCTGATTGTGTACGACGCGCAGACGCTCAAGGAAGTCAAGCGCCTGCCCATGAAGAAGCCCGTGGGCAAGTACAACGTGTGGAACAAGATTTCACGCTCGGAAGGCACCTCACATTGAACACCGACATCACCCGTATCCACCCACAAGCCCAGTGGTCCGACGCCGTGGTGCACAACGGAACAGCCTATTTCGTGGAAGTGCCTGATTCTGGAACCGACCTGGCCAGTCAGACCCAAGCGCTGTTGGCGCAAGCCGAGCGCACCATGGCGCTGTGCGGTACCGACAAACGCCACGTCTTGCTAGCCACGATCTACCTGAAAAACATGGGCGACCGTGCCGCCTTCAACGCCCTGTGGCAGGCTTGGCTGCCCGACGGCTGCGCCCCGGCACGCGCCTGCGTGAGCGCCGAGCTGGCCAGCCCGGACTACCTGCTGGAGATTGTTTTCACGGTGGCGGTGCAATAGAGCGCCCACACGTCCCGCTCACTCATCCAACAACCCACCCTGCGTATTGCGTGGGGTCAACCCCAGATGCCGCCAGGCCGCCAGCGTGGCGATGCGCCCGCGCGGGGTGCGCTGCAGGTAGCCTTGCTGGATCAGGTAGGGCTCGATCACGTCTTCGATGGTCTCGCGCTCTTCGCCTATGCTGGCCGCAATATTGTCCAGCCCCACCGGACCGCCGTCGAAGCGCTGCACCACGGCTTCGAGCAACTTGCGGTCCATCACATCAAAGCCCTGCGGGTCCACATCCAGCATGGCCAAGGCGCGCTGCGCCATGTCCAGCGTGATGTGGCCGCTGCCTTTGACGTCGGCATAGTCGCGTACGCGGCGTAGCAGGCGGTTGGCAATGCGCGGCGTGCCACGGCTGCGCCGGGCAATCTCGAAACCCGCGTCGGCGTCGATGGGCGCATTCAGCAGGCCGGCGCTGCGCTTCACGATGCGGGCCAGTTCCTCGGGGGTGTAGAACTCCAACCGTGCGACGATGCCAAAGCGGTCGCGCAGCGGATTGGTGAGCATGCCCGCACGCGTGGTGGCACCCACCAGCGTGAAGGGCTGCAAGTCGAGCTTGATGGAGCGCGCCGCCGGGCCTTCGCCGATCATGATATCGATCTGGTAATCCTCCAGCGCCGGGTAGAGGATTTCTTCCACCACGGGGCTCAGGCGATGGATTTCGTCGATGAAGAGCACATCGTTCTTTTCCAGGTTGGTCAACAGCGCAGCCAGATCCTTGGGCTTTTCCAGCACCGGCCCGCTGGTTTGACGCAGGTTCACGCCCAGTTCGGCCGCCACGATGTGCGACAGCGTGGTCTTACCCAGCCCCGGCGGGCCGAACAGCAGCACATGGTCCAGCGCCTCGCTGCGCTTTCGGGCTGCACCAATGAAAATCTCCAGTTGCTCGCGGATCTTGGCCTGGCCCACGTACTCGTCGAGCAACTTGGGGCGCAGGGCGCGTTCCAACGCCTCCTCACCAGGAGACGTAGGCGCAGGCGACACCATGCGCGGTGCGGCGGGGGAAAAATCGTCGGTATGGATGCTCACGGCGACACGCTCAATGACTAGACGGCCACTGTAGCACCCGCGGTGCCAGTTCAAGTTGCCCCGCCCAAAAGCCGATAGCATGAAAGGGATGCGCCTTGCCCGACGCGCGTTCATCCACTTGCCCAGGCCCGCCCATGAAACCCGTTGCCGTCCGCCTCACCCCTGATGCCCACTGGGCCTCCACCCTGTGCGGCGCCGCTGCATGCCTGGCGCTGGCGTGCAGCGCCTTTGCAGCCGAGCCTGAACCCGAGCACACCACCCACGGCACGCCGCCCAAAGCGGCCGCATCATCACCCGAACCCAAGGCCTCCACGCCCAACCGGTCTGCGTCCTCGGGTGAGGCAGCTACGGGCGACACCTTGCCCGCAGGCAAAAACACCCCCCTGGCCGACAAAATCAGGGCCGCCTTGGCGGGCACCGCCGTGGCCAGCAAACGCATGACCGTGACCCTGGAGAGCAAACCCGAGCCCGTGCGCGCATTGCCAACACCCAGCCCCGCCACCAGCACGGCGCAATACAAAAAGGCCCGTGCCGCGGCCGTGTCGGGCCACAGTGGCGCCAGTGCTGCTGCGGCCGAGAAACCCCAGGCCGACAGCCACGGCGGCGAAGTCCATTGGGCCTACGAGGGCAACACCGGGCCGCAGGCCTGGGGCAAGCTCAAGCCCGAGTTCAGCGTATGCGCCCAGGGCAAACGCCAGTCACCCATCGCCATCGAAGACGGCGCCACCTTGCAAGGCCCGGCCGAACCCATCCAGTTTGCCTATGCACCCAGCAATGGCACGGTGGTCAACAACGGCCACACCATCCAGGTAGATATCCAGGGTGACAACCAGATCACAGTACGGGGCGCCACCTACCGGCTGCTGCAGTTCCACTTCCACACGCCGTCGGAAGAGCAGGTCAATGGCCGTCGCTACCCGCTGGTGGCGCACCTGGTCCACAAGAACAGTGAGGGCCAACTCGCCGTGGTGGCCATTTTGCTGGATGAAGGGGCGACCAACGCCGTCATCGACAAGGTCTGGACCTACATGCCCCTAGACGTCGGCGACAGCGTGCGCATGCCCGCGGGCCTGCTGAACCTGGCCGACTTCCTGCCCACCGACCAGCGCTACTACCAGTTCATGGGTTCACTCACCACCCCGCCGTGCAGCGAAAACGTGTTGTGGATCGTGCTCAAAGCGCCCGTTACGCTGTCCAAGGCGCAGTTCAAGCTGTTTACCCAGCTCTATCCGAACAATGCCCGACCGGTGCAGCCGCTCAATGGGCGCGTGGTGCGCGAAGCGCAGTAGCCGCCACGGCCTAGTTCCTTCGGGCAGCCCAGAAGGTGGCGCCTTCAGGGCCATAGCTCTCCGAATGAAGGACACCCCGCGCCATGGTGAAGGTGTCGCCCGTTTTCACATGTCGCGTCTGACCACCCACCGTCAACCTAAACTCCCCCCGCACCACCAGAGCGTCGGTATCAAAGGGATGCTGGTGCTCGCTGTATTCCAGCAGCGCCTCCCATTCACGCTCCAACACCTGGTCAAATCCCTGGGCCAGCTTAAGCCGACGGAATTCGTCAAAGGTCATGTTGTTCATGGCACTATTTCGCCAGCGCGCGCAGCGCCAGCTTGATTCCATCACTCACACCCACCTCTTTGGGCAGTGCTTTCAGCGCGGCGGCGGCTTCCTTGTCGCTGTAGCCCAGCGCCAGCAGGGCTTGCTGGATGTCGGCGTGGGTATCGCCCACGGCGTGTGAGGGGGTATCCAGGTCAGCACCGAGCTTGCCCTTGAGTTCCAGCAGCAAGCGCTCGGCGGTCTTCTTGCCGATGCCCGGTACTTTCACCAAGCGCCCCGCCTCCTGGCTGGTAACGGCCTGTGACAGTTCGGCCACGCTCATACCCGACAAGACGGACAGCGCCGTACGCGGCCCCACGCCGCTGATCTTGATGAGTTCGCGAAACGCCGCGCGCTCTGCCTCCGTGCCAAAGCCGTACAGAATCTGCGCATCCTCGCGCACCACAAAGTGCGTGAGCAGGCTCACCTTGGTGCCGTCGGCGGGCAGGTTGAAAAAGGTGCTCATGGGCACCTGCACCTCGTAGCCCACGCCGTTGCAGTCCACGATGACCTGGGGCGGGTTCTTGTCGCTCAGTATGCCGGTGAGTTTGCCAATCATGGTGCTGCGGGGTCAGTGGGTGGATCGGTAGGCCAGACGCGGGCGGTCAGGGTGCCTATCATTGGGGTATTGCCCTTCTCTGGAATTATCAGCTTGATTCTGCGCCATACCTTTACCCCGCTGAACAACACGCGCCTTGCGCACCTGTGCGGCCCCACGGACGAGCACCTGCGCGCCATCGAGGCAGCGCTGGACGTGCACATTGCCCACCGGCACGAACAATTCAAGGTGGAAGGCCCCAAGGCCGCTGCCCAGCGCGCCATGGACATGGTGCAGGCGCTGTACGAGCGCGCGGCGCGCCCCATCAGCGCAGCCACGGTGCAGCTCATGCTCAGTGGCGACGGTGAACTGGGCGACACCGGGCCTTCGCTGGCCACGCGCCGCCAGGACCTGAAGCCGCGCAGCAAGAACCAGGCGCGCTACCTGGACAACATCACCGAGCACGACATCACCTTCGGCATCGGCCCAGCAGGCACGGGCAAGACCTACCTGGCCGTGGCCGCCGCCGTGGACGCCCTGCAGCGCAGCGCCGTGCAGCGCATCATCCTCACCCGCCCGGCGGTGGAAGCCGGCGAGCGCCTGGGCTACCTGCCCGGCGACCTGGCCCAAAAGGTGGACCCTTACCTGCGCCCGCTGTACGACGCGCTGTACGACCTGATGGGCTTTGACCAGGTGAGCAAGGCGTTTGAACGCGGCCAGCTGGAAATCGCCCCGCTGGGCTTCATGCGCGGGCGCACGCTGAACAACGCCTTTGTGATCCTGGACGAGGCGCAGAACACCACACCCGAGCAGATGAAGATGTTCCTCACCCGCCTAGGGTTTGGAGCCAAGGCCGTCATCACCGGCGACCTGACCCAGATCGACCTGCCCAAAACGCAGATGAGCGGGCTGGTGGAGGCCGAACGCGTGCTGCGCCGCGTGGCGGGCATTGCCATCACGCACCTGACCAGTGCCGATATCGTGCGCCACCCCCTGGTGGCCCGCATCGTAGACGCCTACGACGCCGCAAGGCGCCTGGAGCCGTTGGCCGCACCGGCTGAACCCGCCGAACCACCACCGCCCCCCGCTCGGCGCACCCGCACGGCGCCTGCACGCACCTGACCCCAAGGCCCAGCACCATGCTTGCCCAACTTTCGCTTTCCCTGCAATTCGCGCGCCTGGCCGACGCACCTGCGCACCGTGCCGCCCTGCCCCGCCACCAAGTGGCGCGCTGGATCCGCCACGCCCTGGAGCGCGATGCCGAGATCACCGTGCGCATCGTCGATACCGAAGAAGGCCAGTCCCTGAACCGCGACTACCGCAAAAAGGACTACGCCACCAACGTGCTCACCTTCGACTACACCCAAGAACCCGTGGTCAGCGCCGACCTGGTGCTGTGCGCGCCGGTGGTGGCGCGCGAGGCGGCCGAACAAGGCAAGACACTGCAGGCGCACTACGCGCACTTGATCGTGCACGGCACCTTGCACGCGCAGGGTTGGGACCACGAAACCAGCCAGGCCGATGCGCAGGCCATGGAGCAGCACGAAACTCAGATCCTGGCGCGGCTTGGCTTCCCCAACCCCTATTAGTCAAAACACCATAGTAGCCCCCGTAAATACTTGGGTTACAGCTACTATTTTCATAGCATTCTTCTGTGCAAGCCCTGATCGACTTCGCTGCCGTCGCCGCGCCCGGCTCCCGCCTGCCCGGCGGCTCGTCGGCCCTGCGCATGGCCTTTGGCGCACCACGCACCGTGCTGGCGGCCCACACCCTGGCCGAGGTGCACGCGGTACTGCAAGCGGTGCAGCAGCACGCCCTCGAAGGCCGTTGGTGCGTGGGCTATGTGCGCTACGAGGCGGCCCCGGCTTTTGACCCAGCATTGGCCGTGCACCCGCACGGTGACGGTCCACTGGCCTGGTTTGGCGTACACGATGCGCCACTACCCACGACGCCCCTGGCCCCAGAACCAACTCCACCCGCCCTGCCCGATACCCTGCGCGCGCGCTGGCACGCAGGTATGGCCCGCGACACCTTCGATGCTGCCCTGGCCCAACTGCACCAGGCCATTGCCGAGGGCGCGATCTACCAGGCCAACTTCACCACCCGCATCGAAGGCGAACTGCAGACCACCCCGCTGGCGTTGTTCGAGGCCATGCGCCAAGCCCAGCCTGGCGGCTTTGCCGCCTACATCGACACCAGCGAAGAGCAGGTGCTGTCGGCCTCGCCCGAGCTGTTCTTCGACTGGCACGACGGTCACCTCATCACCCGTCCCATGAAAGGCACGGCCCCGCGCGCCGACGACCCACTAGCCGACGCTGCCCTGGCTGAAGGGCTGCGCACCTCGCCCAAAGAGCGCGCAGAAAACGTGATGATCGTGGACCTGATCCGCAACGACCTCTCGCGCATCGCCCAAGCTCATTCGGTGCAGGTAGACGGCCTGTGCCGCGTGCAAGCCCTGCCCACGGTGTGGCAGATGGTGAGCGACGTGCATGCCGACACGCGCCCCGGTACCACGTTGGCGGACGTGTTCGGCGCCCTGTTCCCCTGCGGATCGGTCACCGGCGCGCCCAAGGTGCAGGCCATGCGCCTGATCCGCGCGTTGGAGGCTACGCCGCGCGGCGTGTACTGCGGCGCCGTGGGCGTGGTGCGCCCCGGAGGCAGCGCCACCTTCAACGTGCCCATCCGCACCGTGCTGGCGCGGGGCAACCGCCTGTGGGCTGGCACCGGCAGCGGCATCACCTGGGACGCCACCGCAGATGCCGAATGGCAGGAGTGGCGCCACAAGCAGACTTTTTTACAACGTGCCAGCGAGGGTTTTGAACTGCTGGAAACGCTGGCCCTGGAGGATGGCGTCTTGCCCAAGATGGATGCCCATCTGGCACGTATGGCGGGTTCGGCCGCGCACTTTGGCTTTGCCTGGGATGCCCAGGCCGCCCGCGCAGCGCTGGACGCCCTGTGCCGCCAGCACCCCCTGGGCAGCTGGCGCGTGCGCCTGTTGCTAAACGCCAGTGGGCAGCTTCAGGCCCAAGCCTTTGCCCAGGCGCCCACGCCCGCCACCGTGCGCCTGCAGTTGGCACCGCAAGCGTTGATCGAAGCCCAAGGCGAATTCGTACGCCACAAGACCACACGGCGCGCCCACTACGAGCGCTTCGCGCCCACCACGCATGAGGTATTCGACACGGTGCTGTGGAACGAGCAGGGCGAAATCACGGAATGCACGCGCGGCAACATCGCGCTGCTGCTCGATGGCCGCTGGGTCACGCCGCAGGCAGGCTGCGGCCTGCTCCCCGGCGTGGGCCGTGCCCATTGGCTGGCGCAGGGGCGCGTGCAGGAGGCCGTGGTGCGCCTGGACGACCTGGCGCGGGTGCAGGCGCTGGCCTTCATCAACAGCCTGCGCGGCTGGGTGCAGGCGCAGTGGGCTAGTGCGCCTGCGGCGGCATGCGCAGCGGAATCGTCACCGGCCCGTCGTTCACCAAACTGACCTGCATGTCAGCCGCAAACTGCCCGGTCTGCACGATGGGGTGTGCCTTGCGTGCCTGTTCGACCAAGCGCTCGTACAAGCGCCGCCCCGCATCGGGGGCAGCCGCCTGGGTAAAACTGGGCCGGTTGCCGCCACGCACGTCGGCCGCCAGGGTGAACTGGCTCACGATCAGCAGGCCGCCGGGGGTGCCAGCGCCATCCAGATCCTGCACGCTCAAGTTCATCTTGCCCTGGGCATCGCTGAAGATACGCAGCTTGAGGATCTTGGCCAGCAGCTTCTCGCCCTCGGCCTCGGTATCACCCTGTTCGGCGCAGACCAGCACCAACAAGCCGGGCCCGATTGCGCCCACGGTTTGACCACCAACATCGACACGGGCAGAACTGACACGCTGCAGCACGGCAATCATAGAAATCGGCCTCTAGCCCCCGAATAATATGGATGCATTGCTATTAAATATGCAGCAATCCTGCCACACACTCACGCCAGCGTGACGCGCACGAACTTGCGTTTGCCCGCCTGCAGCACATAGGTGCCGGCAGCCAGTTTGAGGCCCTTGTCTGAAATCACCACACTGTCCACGCGCACGCCGCCGCCATCAATCAGGCGGTTGCCCTCGCCATTGGAAGCCACCAGCCCGGTTGACTTGAGCAGTGCGGCGATACCCACTGCCGCACCGCCCTCACCCAGCGGCAGGCTGAGCTCGGCAATTTCGTCGGGGATGCCGCCCTTGGAGCGGTTGATGAAGTCCTGCTCGGCCGCATCGGCCGCTGCCGCACTGTGAAAACGCGCCGTGATTTCCTTGGCCAGCGCCACCTTGGCGTCTTTGGGGTTGCGTCCGCCTTCGACTTCGGCCTTGAGCGCGGCAATCGCCGCCTCGCTCTGGAAGCTCAGCAGCGTGTACCACTTCCACATCAGCACGTCGGAGATGGACAGCACCTTGGCGAACATGGTGTTGGGGTCTTCGCTGATGCCGATGTAGTTGTTCTTGCTCTTGGACATCTTCTCCACGCCGTCCGTACCTTCCAGCAGCGGCATGGTCAGGATGCACTGCGGTTCCTGGCCGTACTCGGCCTGCAGCGTGCGCCCCATGAGCAGGTTGAACTTCTGGTCGGTGCCGCCCAGTTCCAGGTCGCTGTGCAGCGCCACGCTGTCGTAACCCTGCATCAGCGGATACAGGAATTCGTGCACCGCAATCGGTGTGCCAGCCGTGTAGCGCTGGTGGAAGTCGTTGCGCTCCATCATGCGGGCCACGGTATAACGGCTGGCCAGCTGGATCATGCCGCGCGCGCCCAGCGGGTCGCTCCACTCGCTGTTGTAGCGGATCTCGGTCTTGGCCGGGTCCAGCACCAGGCTGGCCTGGCGGTAGTAGGTTTCGGCGTTGACCTTGATCTGCTCGGCCGTGAGCGGCGGGCGGGTGCTGTTGCGCCCGCTTGGGTCGCCAATCATGCTGGTGAAGTCGCCAATCAGGAAGATGACGGTATGGCCCAGATCCTGCAGTTGGCGCATTTTGTTCAACACCACGGTGTGGCCAATATGGATGTCCGGCGCCGTGGGGTCCAGCCCCAGCTTGATGCGCAGCGGCTTGCCCGTGGCTTCGGAGCGGGCCAGTTTTTTCACCCAGTCGTCCTGCGGGATCAGTTCCTCGCAGCCACGCAAGGTGATGGCCAGGGCTTCACGGACGCGGTCGGTCACCGGGTGCACGGCGGGGGGATGGGGAGTCGCTTGATTCATAAGGGTAATTCAGGTTGCCGGTGCACAGGGGGCCGTTATACTGCCCAGCTTCTCCTGCGACCTTGTAGGGCCAGCGGCTGGATTTTAGTCGCCGCCCCGACGCAGTCAGGGGCCGTGCATCCCACCGCGCAGGCGGGGTTCGCGACCCACTCCCAAGGAGCCCGAATTTTGATCAAACGCCTGTTGGAGGCTGCCACGCAGTCGCGTGCGCTCGCCCAGCGCTGGGTACAGCGCTACCCCCGCCAGATCACGGCCATCATTGCCGCCGTGCTGGTCGGAGGAACCGGAGCCACTTTCGCCGTGGCCAACCTGGCCCCTGAAGACACCGACCTGCCCAAGCGCACCGTGGTCGAGAATGTGACACCCCAGAGCGCCTTGGCACTGAACGATGCAGTTCAAGAGCAAACCCTACGGCTCTACCGCTCCGAACAAACCCGCAGCAGCGATACGGCGGACAGCCTGCTCAAACGCCTGGGGGTATTTGACCCCGCTGCGGCCGCGTTCCTGCGACAAGACAGCGTGGTGCAGCAAACCCTGATGGGCCGCGCAGGCCGCAACGTGACGGCAGAGGCCGCTGCCGACCAGTCACTGCTGCGCCTGGTGGCGCGTTGGAGCCCGGAAGACGACGGCATGTTCAAGCGCCTGACGGTGGACAAAACCGCCACCGGATTCCAGTCCCGCATCGAGACGCTGCCCATGACCGCATCGGCGCGCATGACCGGTGGCGTGATCCAGTCTTCGCTGTTCGCCGCCACCGACGAGGCACGCATTCCAGATTCCATCGCCATCCAGTTGGCCGAAATCTTCTCGGGCGACATCGACTTTCACAGGGCCTTGCGCAAGGGTGATCACTTTACCGTCACCTACGAGACCCTAGAGGGCGACGGCGAACCGCTGCGTGCTGGACGCGTACTGAGCGCCGAGTTCGTCAATGCGGGCAAGGCCTACCAAGCCATTTGGTTCCAGGAGCCAGTTGGCAACAGTGCTGGCAACGCCATGGCATCCGGCGCGAGCCACACCCTCACCAAGGGGGGTTACTACACGCTGGCTGGCGAGAGCCTGCGCCGGGCGTTCCTGGCCTCGCCGTTGGAGTTCTCACGTGTGACCAGCGGCTTCAAAATGCGCTTTCACCCCATCCTGCAGACTTGGCGCGCCCACCTGGGCGTGGACTACGGCGCCCCTACCGGCACGCCGGTGCGTGTGGTGGGCGACGGTGTAGTGGAGTTTGCCGGGGTGCAGAACGGGTTTGGCAACGTGGTCATGGTCAAGCACCGCAACAACAGCACCACGGTCTACGCGCACCTGAGCCGCATCGCGGTCAAGCAAGGACAAAACGTGAGCCAGGGGCAAAACATCGGCGCCGTGGGCCAGACGGGCTGGGCCACCGGACCGCACCTGCACTTTGAATTCCGCGTGAACGGCCAGCAGCGCGACCCGCAGACCATTGCGCGCCAAAGCGAGGCGGTACCGGTAGCCGCATCGGCACGTCCGGCCTTCAATCAGGCCGCCGCCCAGGTGCGCGCCCAGTTGGCTGCCGCCGCGCAGCTGGTTCCGAGCGCCATGCAGTAAGCCCCTTGGGCAACACCATGTCCGAGTGGTACATCGGCCTGATGTCCGGCACTTCGCTGGACGGCGTGGACGCCGTGCTGGCCGATTTTGGTGGCACACGCACCCGGGTTTTGGCACATGGCAGTCTATCCCTGCCCGAGTTCCTCAAGGCCGAGCTGCTGGCGCTCAATCAGGCGGGTGACAACGAAATCCACCGCTCGGCCCTGGCGGGCAATGCGCTCGCACGCCTGTATGCGCAAGCGGTGCAGGATGTGTTGCTGCGCGCGGGTGCCAGCGCTGCACAGGTGCGCGCCGTGGGCGCGCATGGCCAGACCGTACGGCACCGCCCACAGGCGTTTGACGGAACCGGCTACACGGTGCAACTCAATGCGCCGGCGCTGTTGGCCGAGCTGTGCGGCATCGATGTGGTGGCCGACTTTCGCAGTCGCGACGTGGCCGCGGGCGGCCAAGGTGCCCCGCTGGTGCCGCCGTTTCACCAGGCATTCTTTGCAGATACGTCGCAGACCCGCGCCGTGCTCAATATTGGAGGCATCGCCAACCTGACGGTGCTGCGGCCAACGCAAACAGACGTGCAAGGTTTCGACTGTGGTCCCGGCAACATGCTCATGGACGCCTGGTGTCAGGCGCATACGCACGCCCCGTTCGACGCCGATGGCCGTTGGGCTGCCAGCGGCACCGTGCATGAACCTTTGCTGGCGAACCTGCTGCGCGAGCCGTTCTTTGCCTTGCCGGTGCCCAAGAGCACGGGACGTGATCTGTTCAATAGCGCATGGCTGCAGCACCATCTGGTGGCATACCCTGGCTTGGCGCCGCAGGACGTGCAAGCCACGCTGGCTGCGTTGACGGCGCACAGCGCCGCGCAAGCCGTGCGTGACTACGCAGCCGACGCGCGGCAACTGATCGTGTGCGGTGGTGGTGCATGCAATGGTCATTTGATGAGCATGCTGCAGCGCGCCCTGCCCGACTGCGAGGTGCTGGACTCCGCAGCCCTCGGGTTGCCACCCTTGCAGGTGGAAGCCACCGCCTTTGCCTGGCTGGCCCGCCAGACCATCCGTGGCGAGCCAAGCAGCCTCCCCAGCGCAACGGGCGCCCGAGGCGCCCGTGTGCTGGGTGGGATTTATCTGGCCTAAGAGCCCCCAGGGGGCTAAGAAAACGACGATCCGCACCCGCAGGTGCTGTTGGCGTTGGGGTTCTTGATGACGAACTGCGCGCCTTGCAGGTCTTCCTTGTAGTCGATCTCGGCACCGACCAGGTACTGGAAGCTCATGGCGTCGATCAGCAGGGACACACCGTTCTTGGTCATGGTGGTGTCGTCTTCGTTGGTGATCTCGTCAAAGGTAAAACCATACTGGAAGCCTGAGCATCCGCCGCCTTGCACAAACACCCGCAGCTTGAGATCAGGGTTTCCCTCTTCAGCAATCAGGTCGGCCACCTTGGCCGCTGCGCTGTCGGTAAACAGGATCGGGGCAGGCATTTCGGTGGGGGCGGTTTCGGCTACGGCGTTCATGGAGCGGCTCCAGAAAAATCAAAGGTTGGGCCAATAGTACAGCAAATCGCTCGGGAATTCAGGTCACTGGTTATTGGCCGCCAGTTTCAACGTGGGTTTTTCTTCGGATTCCAGGATGGGGCTGAGCAGTCCGGTAATCAAGGCCCCCTGGTGCATTTCAAGTGCGCTGTAGTGAACATCGCCCTCTACGCGCGCCTTGGGCTGCAGTTCGAGCATGCGTCGCGCATGCACCGGGCCCTTGACGAAACCATTGATGATGATGTGATCGGCGGACACATCGCCGGACACATGCGCAATTTCCGAGATGACCAGAATACTGGATTGCTCTGGCGCGGCTTCGATATTGCCCGTCACCGTTCCATCCACGCGCAACCCATCGGTAAAAACGATATTGCCGGTGATGACGCTGCCTTCGGCAATCAGGCTCTTGATGGGGGGTTGCTTTTTCTTGTTGAACATCACGACTCCTCGGTTATGGCTATAGCTTGATAGTCTGTGTGGCCTTGACCACCGATCCATCGAGAACGCGGGCGACCACGGATTTGACCTGCGCCTGTGCCGGCACGGCAAACTCACCCGCAATGCGGCCCAACTGACGCACCTTCACGGAGGGCGGCTCGCCCGGCAGTTCTGCACTCCAGGGCTTACCCGCCATCACGCCGGAAAACGTCAGCTCCAAACGCCCATGGAACTCTGACGGATTCTTGCCCGACTGGACAACCAGCGCCTGCCATTTTAGGCGCCCCCCATCCAGTGGCTCGACTTGCAAGCCCCGAATGGCCAGGCCATCCACTCCGTTGGCGGGAACCAGTTTCTCGAAAAAACCCAGATCATCCCGCAAGCTGCGGTTCTCTTGTTCGAGCATTTTCACCTGCGCGAGCAGGCCTTCACGGGAAGCGCGCTCGGTGGTCACCAACGCATCCGCCGTGTTGGCCACCGATTGGGCTTTGTCACGCGCCTCACGGGCAGCAGCCAATTCGGCCTGCGTGGTGGTCAACTCGGCCCGCAGGCGCTGCATTTCCTCCCTGGAACCACGCTCCAGGCCAGCAATGTCCTTGCCGAGTTCAAAAGCCCACAAGCCAATGGCGGCACAAAATCCCATGACCAGGGCCAACATGGCCCAGCGGAACGGCCAGGGCAGCGCGCTGCGAATGGCCATACGCGGGGCACTGATGGTCAAGCGGCGACGCAGCAAACGAAATCGCATACCGGGTGTCTCCTGACAAGAAGGATGGGGCCAAGAAAAAACCGCCCAAGCCAGACAGCCAGGGCGGTTGTTTGCAGAGCGCGAAGCGGATTAACGCTTGGAGAACTGCTTGCGACGGCGGGCGCCGTGCAAACCGACCTTCTTACGCTCGACTTCACGTGCATCACGGGTCACGAAGCCGGCCTTGCTCAGCTCAGACTTGAGGGATGCATCGTAATCGATCAGGGCACGGGTGATACCGTGGCGCACTGCGCCGGCCTGGCCAGACTCACCACCACCGTGCACGTTGACCTGAACGTCAAATGCTTCGGTATTGTTGGTCAGCACCAAGGGCTGCTTGCAGATCATGATGGAGGTTTGACGGCCAAAGAACTGTTCGATGTCCTTGCCGTTGACCGTGATCTTGCCGGAGCCTTTTTTCAGAAACACGCGGGCGACGCTGGATTTGCGACGGCCGGTGCCATTGTTCCATTCACCAATCATTTACGGCTCCTTAGATGTCCAACACTTTGGGTTGCTGGGCGCTGTGGGGATGCTCGGCACCACCGTACACCTTGAGCTTCTTGATCATGGCGTAGCCCAGGGGACCCTTGGGCAGCATGCCCTTGACGGCCTTTTCCAAAGCGCGGCCGGGATGCTTGGCTTGCATGTCACGGAAATTGGTGGCCGTGATGCCACCGGGATAGCCGGAATGGCGGTAATACACCTTGTCCAGGGACTTGGTGCCGGTAACCTTGAGTTTGGATGCGTTAACGACGACGATGAAATCACCGGTGTCAACGTGAGGCGTGTAAATGGCCTTGTGCTTGCCGCGCAGACGGAGGGCAACTTCGCTGGCTACCCGTCCGAGCACCTTATCGGTGGCGTCAATCACAAACCACTCGTGCACGACCTCAGCGGGTTTTGCGCTGAAAGTTGTCATGAGTTTTCTCTTGAAAGAAAGGTTTGGCGGGCTCTTTTCCACGGTCGGTGTTCCTCTGAAGGGAACCTCTTAGGTGGGAGTACAAGCTTCGTCGCGGAGCCACAAAATCGCTGCGAAGCCTGCTATTTTAAGGCAATGGGCTTGTTTTGGCAACCGCGAGCCGATTCAGGCGGTCACACTAAGCACGCGCCCAGCACCGGCGCTGGCACCATAGGCTGCAAACAAAGCGGAACCCGAAAGACTACCCACCGACCTGGCGATGGCCATGGTCTGCAAAGCTTGGGGGCTTTCCACGTGGGCCGGTGTTTCCGGGTTGGGCGCTCGCACAGGTGCGCTGTAGGTAGAGTCTGTCGGGCGCTTGCGCACTGTCCCTAGGCGTTGCTGCTCAGCTGTGAGCTGCTGCGCCCGGTTGTTGCCCTGATCGGCTTTGCGCTGCTCATCGTCGGCTTGCGCACGCAGATCATGTGCGCGCGACTCGGCCTGATCGGCCTCTCGGCGTGCCTGTTCGATGCGCGATTGCAGCAGCAACGACTGCACCGACTGGGTGGCGCTGTTGGTTGCTGCGATGGTGGCCATGGTGAAGTCCTGCGGCGCCCGAACGAATCAGGCGACTTCGTTGAGCCGCGTTCCAACCGTCTGGCCCTGCCCATTGACGTGCTGGCGCAACTTGTTTTGTACCTGGCGTGCGGCTTCTTCCTGGCGGGACTTGGCCGTCTCTGCAGCCAGCGCCGCAGCGCGGGCACGGGCGTCTTTTGCCTGGGCAACCTGCGTAGCGACAGGAACCGGCGGTGACGCTGGCTTGTTGCGATTGATTTCCATACCGGCGCCTCCTATGGCAATGCCCGGATTCTAGGCATTTTGACCCTGCTTTTCAATGCATGGTGCCATGCTGCACTGTGCTAGCAACTGCCTGCGCGGGCTGCCTTTCGCCATTGACCGATCTCTGTCACAATTGACGTTTACGTAAACGTCAATTCGTTTTCCCGTTTTCAAGGAGCCCTCCATGTCCGACCCCATCGTCATCGTCAGCGCCGCCCGTACCCCCATGGGCAGCTTCCAGAGTGATTTCGCCTCGCTGGCGGCCCATGACCTGGGCGGCGTGGCCATCAAGGCCGCCGTGGAGCGCGCCGGCATCAGCCCCGAACTGGTGACCGAAGTGATCTTCGGCAACTGCCTCATGGCTGGCCAGGGCCAGGCCCCGGCGCGCCAGGCGGCGTTCAAGGGCGGCCTGCCCAAGAGCGCAGGGGCGGTCACCCTGTCCAAGATGTGCGGCTCGGGCATGCGCGCGGCCATGTTCGCGCACGACATGCTGGTGGCCGGCACGCACGACGTGCTGGTGGCCGGTGGCATGGAAAGCATGACCAACGCGCCCTATCTGCTGCCCAAGGCGCGCGGCGGCTACCGCATCGGCCATGACCGCATCTTCGACCACATGATGCTCGACGGCCTGGAAGACGCCTACGAGCCGGGCCGCTCCATGGGCACCTTCGGCGAAGACTGCGCCGCCAAGTACGGCTTCACCCGCGCCGAGCAGGACGCCTTTGCCACGGCCAGCGTGCAGCGCGCCAAGGCGGCCACCGAGAGCGGTGCCTTCGCCGCAGAAATTGCCCCCGTCACCGTCAAGGGCCGTGCGGGTGAGACTGTGATTTCCATCGACGAAGGCCCGGGCAAGGTCAAGCTCGACAAGATCCCCACGCTGAAGGCTGCCTTCAAGAAGGACGGCACCATCACGGCGGCGTCGAGCTCCAGCATCAACGACGGTGCCGCCGCCCTGGTGATGATGCGTGCGTCCACCGCCGCCAAGCTCGGCTGCAAGCCGCTAGCGCGCATCGTGAGCCATGCCACCCACGCCCAGGAACCCGAATGGTTCTCCACCGCCCCCGTGGGCGCCACCGAAAAGGCCCTGGCCAAGGCCGGTTGGGCCGTCGGCGATGTGGACCTGTGGGAAGTGAACGAAGCCTTCGCCGTGGTGCCCATGGCCCTGATGAAAGACCTGGGCGTGCCGCACGACAAGGTGAACGTGAACGGCGGCGCCTGTGCGCTGGGTCACCCCATCGGTGCTTCTGGCGCACGCATCATGGTCACGCTGATCCACGCGCTCAAGGCCCGCGGATTGAAGAAGGGCCTGGCCACGCTGTGCATCGGCGGTGGCGAGGCGACCGCAGTGGCCTTGGAGTTGCTATAAATTTACTAGCTGCTTGCGCACATTCCATGCGGGCTGGAGGCTGAAATGGCACTGAATGTTCTGGTCATTGGGGCATCGCGCGGCATTGGCCTGGAACTGGTGCGCCAGTACCGCGAGGCCGGTGCCCGCGTCATTGCCACTGCGCGCAGCGACGCGGGGCTGGCGGCGGTGCAGGCACTGGGTGCCATTCCGCTGCGCGTGGACGTGGCCAACCCGGCCAGCGTGAGCGGCCTGGCCTGGCAGCTCGACGGCGAGAAGCTCGATGTGGCCCTGTATGTGGCCGGTGTCATGTCGCGCGGCGACGCCCGCATGCCGCCCACCCAGCCTGACTTTGACCGGGTCATGCACACCAACGTACTGGGTGCGATGCAGGTGATTCCGCAGGTGGCCCCGTTGGTCGAGGAAGCGCATGGCCGCTTTGCCCTCATCAGCAGCGAGATGGGGCACATTGCCGGGGTTCCGTCGAGTTACAGCTGGACCTACCGCGTCAGCAAGGCCGCACTCAACATGGCGGTGGCTGCGGCGCGCTTTGACTACCCCCGCGCCACCATGGTGGCGTTGTCGCCGGGGTGGGTGCAGACCGACATGGGCGGATCCAATGCCCCCTTGACCGTGCAGGACAGTGTGGCCGCCATGCGCCATACCGTCGCGGGTCTGACCCCAGCCGACAGTGGCGGCTTTTTCATGCAAGACGGCCGCCCGTTTGCGGGCTGGTAAACCAAGCTTTTTCAGGAGACTCCCATGTTGTTGACCCAAGACCAGGAAATGGTGCGCGACGCGGTGCGCGCCTTCGCACAGGCCGAGCTCTGGCCCAATGCGGCGAAGTGGGATAAGGAGCACCACTTTCCCAAAGACGTGCACCAGGGCCTGGCAGCGCTGGGTGCCTATGGCATCTGCGTGCCCGAAACCTATGGCGGGGCCAGTCTGGATTACGTAACGCTGGCGCTTGTTCTGGAAGAAATTGCCGCTGGGGATGGTGGAACCAGCACCGCGATCAGCGTAACCAACTGCCCGGTCAACGCCATTCTGATGAAGTACGCCACCGAAGCGCAGAAGCAGAAGTGGCTGGCGCCGCTGGCCCAGGGTCAGATGCTGGGCGCGTTCTGCCTGACCGAGCCGCATGTGGGCAGCGATGCATCAAGCCTGCGCACTACCGCCGTGCGTGAGGGCGACGAATACGTCTTGAATGGCGTCAAGCAGTTCATCACCAGCGGCAAGAACGGCGACGTGGCCATCGTCATCGCCGTCACCGACAAGGGTGCGGGCAAGAAGGGCATGAGCGCCTTCCTGGTGCCCACCAACACCCCGGGCTACGTGGTGGCGCGCCTGGAAGAGAAGCTGGGCCAGCATTCCAGCGACACCGCCCAGATCAACTTCGACAACTGCCGTATCCCGGCCGAGAATCTAATTGGCAAGGAAGGCGAGGGCTACGGCATTGCCCTGGGGGGGCTGGAAGGCGGACGCATCGGCATTGCCGCGCAGAGCGTGGGCATGGCGCGCAGCGCACTCGATGTGGCCGTGGCCTACGCCAAGGAACGCGAGAGCTTTGGCCAGCCCATCTTCAACCACCAGGCCGTCGGCTTCCGGCTCGCGCAGGCTGCTACCGAAATCGAAGCAGCGCGCCAGCTCATCTGGCATGCCGCCAGCCTGCGCGACGCGGGTCGCCCCTGCCTCAAGGAAGCCGCCATGGCCAAACTGTTCGCCAGCGAAATGGCCGAGCGCGTGTGCTCGGCCGCCATCCAGACCCTGGGCGGCTACGGCTATGTGAGTGACTTCCCGGTGGAGCGCATCTACCGCGACGTGCGCGTGTGCCAGATCTACGAGGGCACCAGCGACGTGCAGAAAATCATCATCCAGCGCGCAATTTGACGGCCGCCTCCCTTTCTTGGGGGGCACGGTCCCGCACGGCCTATTGCAAGTCGAATTCCAGCTCCACCTTGACCGCGCGCGCGGTCTTGATGGGTGCGAACTTCCACTGCGCCACAGCGTCCTGGGCGGGACGGTTCAGACGGCGGTGACTGCTGGAGAGCACACTGACATCGCTTACGCTGCCGTCGGGCTGGACCGTAAAGGCCAAACTGACTTTACCGATCGCCTGCTGGCTACGCAGATCGCGAGGGATGTTGGGCTGGGGTTGTTCCAGTACCTTGAGCTCTTCTTCCGGTTCTGGCTCCGGCTCCGGCTGCGCGGTCGGGGCCTGGGGCACGGCGGCGATGGCTTCCTGCGCAGGGGGGGTGGGTTCAGCCGCTGTTTGGGCAGGGGCCGAGGCCGCTACGGACGGGGCCGGGGCAGGCACAACAGGCGCCGCAGCGGTTGCAGGCGCGGGGGCAACCGTGCGACTGGGAGCTACCGAGGCGGGAGCCGGGGCTGCAGCGGCGGCAGGTTCGGATTTGGCCCGAGCACGGGGAGGCTCAGCCTTGGCGGGTTCGGCCTTGCGGGTCGGCTCGGCAAGGAGCTTGATCCAGCGGTAGACATTCTCTGACTGACGCTGTGAACGTTCGGCAGCTGCATCGGTCGCCGCAGGCGTAGCATTGCTCTGCGACTGCGCTAGTGCGCCCAGGGTTGGCAGCAATAGCCCAAGCAACGTCAATATCCAGCGGGTGCGAAGTAGGGAAAAAGGCAAAGCGGTCATCGGTACCAGTTCACAGTCAGGGTCGCAGGTTCGGCGGGGAAAACCGGTGCCGCACCTGTGGCACGGATAGCGCGCCCTGCACGGCGCGGGTAGTATCGGGGGAAAGCGCCGCCCCAACCATGGGGCTTACCCCATGAGGAGTTACATGCCTATTACCAAATCTTCCCGCGACCTGGTTGATGAAGCCATGGAGGAAGTTCGTACCTACCCGGTGGCCGACGTGGTTGCACGGATGAACGATCCGCACGTCCAGCTGGTCGACATACGCGACGTACGTGAGCTCGCCGACGGCACGGCCGTGGGCGCCTACCACGCCCCGCGCGGCATGCTGGAATTCTGGGTGGACCCGGCATCGCCCTATTACAAGCCCTTCTTCGGCGATGCAGGCACGGAATACATCCTGTTTTGCGGCCATGGCTGGCGCAGCGCCCTAGCCACCAAAGCCTTGCAAGACATGGGCATGACCAACGTGGCTCATATCGACGGTGGATTTGCCGAATGGGTGCGCCAGGGCGGGCCGACAGAAACGTTGGATCAGCAAAAAGCGCGTCGCGCTGCCGCCAAGCGCTAGACCGCGTCTTGGCTCAGGCAGCCGCGCCCACAGCGCGCAGGCAAAAGGCCTGGATCGACGCTATCACCCGGTTGGGCCCTGCACCAGCGGGCGCCTGTGTTGACAAAGGACCGATCAAGGCTTCAGCGATCACGCCCACCAGTGCAGCAGCGCTGACCGTAGCGTCCTGATCGGCAAAGCTACCGTTATCCACGCCTTCGCGCACCAGTTGCTCAAACACAAGGGCATAGGCCTGGCGGTAACGCAGGCGTTCGACATCCACAACCGGGTCCACCGGTTCGGCGATAAGCGCATAAGCCATGCGCTGGCCCCGCAATGCCCGCTCGGCAAACACGAGCACGGCCTGTGCAAGCCGTTGTGCGGGTGTGCCGGCGGCTTGGGCGGCATTGCGCACCAAGGTCACCTCGCGCTCGGTGGCCATGCGAAAAACCTCGGCGCACAGCTCAGCCTTGGAAGGGAAATGGAGGTAGACCGCGCCGGTGGCGATGCCAGCGCCCGTAGCCACAGACTGGATGGAGAGTGCCCCAAATCCGCCCGCCCCTACCAGCGCCAAGGCAGCATCCAGCACGCGCTGGCGTACTTCGGCCTTGCGAGCTTGGGTTTTTGCGGTGGGGCGGTAGGCCATGGTGCAGATTCTCCAAAAACGCGCCACTGTACCCGAGTGATTCCGCGCCATGGGTTTGGCACATATCGTTGACAGCAAAATGGCAATATGGTCTACTGCGCACGATAAAGTGAATTTGAATTCATTTAATTGCCAACCGGCATCTTTGAGGAACGTTCATGCTGCAAACAGCCGACTCTCACCACCAGGCGCTCTCCCGCTACGGCCATCTTGCAGAAACCCATACAGTGGAGAACCAACCCCCGGCCCTGCGCGACTACAACACCTACATACAAGACACAGCGTTGGTGGAGGGCGTAGCACGTGAGGGTGGTGCCTGGGCGGATATGCAACTACGCGCGCTTGGCGCGCTCACCGGGTCTGCTGAAGTCATTGAACTGGGTTTTCAGGCCAATGAAAACAAACCGGTCCTGTTCACGCACGACAACTACGGCCACCGCATCGACGAAGTGCGGTTCCATCCGGCCTACCACCGGTTGATGCAGATGTCGTTGGAGCATGGCCTGCACAGTGCGCACTGGACGCAGCCCGGCCCCGGTGCGCACGTGGCGCGCGCTGCAGCCTTCTACCTGCAAAGCCAGGTGGACGCGGCGCACGGCTGCCCCGTCACCATGACGTCAGCCGTCGTTCCGGCCTTGCAGCAACAGCCTGAGTTGGCCGCGCAGTATCTGCCCAAGATCATGGCGCGCCAGTACGACCCGCGCAATGTCCCGCTGGAGCGCAAATCTGCCATCACCGTGGGCATGGCGATGACGGAAAAACAAGGCGGCTCGGACGTGCGCGCCAACACGCTGCGGGCACACCCCCTGGGCGCGGGCGGCCCCGGCCAGACCTACGAGTTGGTCGGGCACAAGTATTTTGTTTCCGCCCCCATGTGCGACGCCTTCTTGGTGCTGGCCCAGGCGCCGGGCGGCCTGTCGTGCTTCTGGCTGCCGCGTTGGCGCCCTGACGGCAGCAAGAACCCGATGCAGATCCAACGGCTCAAGAACAAAATGGGCAACGTGGCCAATGCGTCGTGCGAAACCGAGCTGCGCGGCGCCTGGGCGCAAATGATCGGGCCTGAAGGACGCGGCGTAGCCACCATCCTGAACATGGTGGCCATGACGCGTTTTGATTGCATGGTGGGCTCCAGCGGCGGCATGCGCCAGGCCGTTGCACAAGCGCTGCACCACTGTGCCTACCGCCATGCCTTTGGCAAACGCCTGGCCGAGCAGCCGTTGATGCAAAACGTGCTGGCCGATTTGGTGATCGAACACGAGGCTGCCCTGGCCCTGACGCTGCGCATCGCGCGCGCGCTCGATGGCAGCGCCAGCAGCGAACACGAGAAGATGCTGGTGCGCATCGGCACTGCCGTGGGCAAGTACTGGATCTGCAAACGAACGCCCGCGCATGCCGCCGAAGCCATGGAGTGCATAGGCGGCAGCGGCACCATGGAAGACTGCATCATGCCGCGCCTGCTGCGCGAATCCCCCATCAACTCCATCTGGGAAGGCAGCGGCAACGTGCAGTGCCTGGACATGCTGCGCGCCATGCACCGCACGCCCGGTGCGGTAGACGCCTTCCTGCGCGAAGTCCATCGGGGTCGCGGTGCCGATGCCCGACTGGATGCGGCCATCGCCACGCTGGGTCAGGAGCTGGCCGACACCGCCGATCTGGAATACCGCGCCCGGGGTGTGGTCGAGACCATGGCGCTGGCCTTGCAGGGGTCGCTACTGGTACGCCAGGGCAATGCCGCCGTAGCGGATGCCTTCTGCGCTTCCCGGTTGTCCCGGCAGAACAGTGGATTGGCCTTTGGCAATCTGCCCCGTGGCATCGACTGCGCAGCCATCATCGACCGCGCCACCCCGCGGCTTTGATCCTTACAGCTCAAACGGCAGAGCCACCAACTGCGCGCTTGTACGCGGCCCACTGGGGGCAGCGGCTCACGCTGACCTCTTTCAGAACCCACGGAAGGCAAGTGACTTGAAACGCGGCGGAAAGCCCTTATCATTAGCACTCGTTAGGGAGGAGTGCTAACATTTTCTCCCCGGCAAGTTAATAAGCACCAACTAATTGGCTGGTGCCGGTTCTTCCCCACTGTTTCAAACTTAGGAGATTTCCCATGAAACTGCGTCCTTTGGCAGACCGCGTGATCGTCAAGCGCGTTGAAAATGAAACCAAGACTGCCTCTGGCATCGTCATCCCCGACAGCGCCGCTGAGAAGCCCGACCAGGGCGAAGTGCTGGCCGTGGGCCCCGGCAAGAAGAACGACAAGGGCGACCTGATCGCCATGCACGTCAAGGTCGGTGACCGCGTGCTGTTCGGCAAGTACTCCGGCCAGACCGTCAAAGTGTCCGGCGACGAGCTGCTGGTGATGAAGGAAGACGACCTCTTCGCCGTTGTGGAGCAATAAAGCTACTGCGCGAACGCCATGCGTCGTTGCTCCGTGCTCGAAATCCTCACGTACGGAAGTGCGTTCCGGTTTCTGTGCGCGGTGCGCCTGGCCTGACGTCCGCTCGCTACGCTTTCTTTCCTCCCCAATCAATTCGCTATTGATTTCGTAGCTGGTTACGCAATATCCACGCGGGCTAGCGGCATATTTGACATATTTTTAGGAGCCTAACATGGCAGCAAAAGACGTAATTTTCGGCGGCGAAGCCCGCGCACGCATGGTTGAAGGCGTGAACATCCTGGCCAACGCAGTGAAGGTCACCCTGGGCCCCAAGGGCCGCAACGTGGTGCTGGAGCGCTCCTTCGGTGCCCCCACCGTGACCAAGGACGGCGTGTCCGTGGCCAAGGAAATCGAACTCAAAGACAAGCTCATGAACATGGGCGCCCAGATGGTCAAGGAAGTGGCTTCCAAGACCTCCGACAACGCTGGCGACGGCACCACCACCGCCACCGTGCTGGCCCAGGCCATCGTGCGCGAAGGCATGAAGTACGTGGCCGCCGGCATGAACCCCATGGACCTCAAGCGCGGTATCGACAAGGCTGTGGAAGCCCTGATCGCTGAGCTGAAGAAGGCCTCCAAGCCCACCACCACCTCCAAGGAAATCGCCCAGGTGGGTTCCATTTCCGCCAACAGCGACGAGTCCATCGGCAAGATCATTGCCGACGCCATGGACAAGGTCGGCAAGGAAGGCGTGATCACCGTGGAAGACGGCAAGAGCCTGCAAAACGAACTCGACGTGGTCGAGGGCATGCAGTTTGACCGCGGCTACCTGTCGCCCTACTTCATCAACAACCCCGAGAAGCAGGCCGCCCTGCTGGACAACCCCTTCGTGCTGCTGTTCGACAAGAAGATCAGCAACATCCGCGACCTGCTGCCCACGCTGGAGCAAGTAGCCAAGGCCGGCCGTCCGCTGCTGATCATTGCCGAAGACGTGGACGGCGAAGCGCTGGCCACCCTGGTGGTGAACACCCTGCGCGGCATCCTGAAGGTGTGCGCGGTCAAGGCCCCTGGCTTCGGCGACCGTCGCAAGGCCATGCTGGAAGACATCGCCATCCTGACGGGCGGCAAGGTCATCGCGGAAGAAGTGGGCCTGTCCCTGGAAAAGGTCACCCTGGCCGATCTGGGCTCTGCCAAGCGCATCGAAGTGGGCAAGGAAAACACCACCATCATCGACGGCGCTGGCGTAGCTGCTGACATCGAAGCCCGCGTCAAGCAAATCCGCGTGCAGATCGAAGAAGCCACTTCCGACTACGACCGCGAGAAGCTGCAAGAGCGCGTGGCCAAGCTGGCTGGCGGCGTGGCCGTGATCAAGGTGGGCGCTGCCACCGAAGTCGAAATGAAGGAAAAGAAGGCCCGCGTGGAAGACGCCCTGCACGCCACCCGCGCTGCGGTGGAAGAAGGCATCGTCGCCGGTGGTGGCGTGGCCCTGCTGCGCGCACGCCAGTCGGTGGGCTCCGTCAAGGGCGCCAACTCCGACCAGGACCACGGCATTGCCCTGGTGATGAAGGCCATCGAAGCCCCCCTGCGCGAGATCGTTTACAACGCCGGCGGTGAAGCCTCTGTGGTGGTGAACGCTGTGTTGGCAGGCAAGGGCAACTACGGCTTCAACGCCGCCAACGACACCTATGGCGACATGATCGAAATGGGTATCCTGGACCCCACCAAGGTGACCCGCACGGCGCTGCAGAACGCCGCTTCCGTAGCCAGCCTGATGCTCACCACCGAGTGCATGGTGGCCGAGTCTCCCAAGGCCGAGTCTCCCGCCCCCATGGGCGGCGGTGACATGGGCGGCATGGGTGGCATGGGCGGCATGGGCATGTAATAGCCCGGCTGCCGGGCGCTGCAAGGCGCTCGCTGCACGACACCAAAGCCTGCAAGGTTTGCGCCTTGCGGGCTTTTTTTATGACGCGGTGCCAGGTTGCTGCGGCAGGCGCACAACAAAACAGGTGCAGCCATCCCGCGATGTGGCCGCAATCTGCCCCTGGTGGGCATGGACGATGGCCTGGGTGATGGCAAGGCCCAGCCCGGTGCCCTCGCCGGTCGATTGCTGGCGCGAGGGGTCGGCACGGTAAAAGCGCTCGAACAGGCGCTCCAGATGCTGGGGGGCGATGTCTGGCCCCGGGTTTTCCACCGTGAGTTGGCAGAGCCCGTCCACCACCGACAAGCCCACTTTCACCGTACCGCCCTGCGGTGTGTAGCGCAGCGCGTTCGACAGCAGGTTGCTGATGGCACGGCGCAGCATCAAGCGGTCGCCCCAGACCTCTCCATCCCCATCCAGCGCGAGGCGCACCCCTTTTTCATCGGCATAGGCTTCGTAATACTCAAACAGGTCGCGTACCTCCTGCGCCAAACGAACCGTTTCACCGTGCTGGGCAATCCAGTCCGCCATCTGGCCGTATTCGGTCTTGGCCAGGAACAGCATTTCGGAGATCATGCGCGCCAGCCGTTCGTACTCTTCCGCATTGGATTCCAGCGTACTGCGGTAGCTGGCGGCATCGCGTTCGCGCGACAAAGCCACCTGGGTTTCGGTCATCAGGTTGCTCACGGGTGTGCGCAGTTCGTGGGCGATGTCGGAAGAGAAGTCGGACAGGCGGCGAAAGGCATCTTCCAGGCGCGCCAGCATCTCATTCAACGATTTGGCCAAGTCCGCCAGCTCTGGCGGCACCGCATTCACCGGGAGCCGTTGGTCCAGTTTGTGTGCGGTCACTGCGCCAGCCCGCTCGCGCATGGCCCGCAGGGGCGCCAGACTGCGGCTGGCCACCACCCAACCCAGAAAGCCCGTCACCAGAGCGGCCAACGCCACGAACACCCACAAAGCGCGCATCAAGCTGCGCATGAAAACGTTGTGGTGCTCCATGTCCACCGCCACCGCCACAACCAGGGGCCGACCATCGGCCATGCGTGAGGGGATTGCCCGGACCAGGCCACGGTAACTGCGCGCCCCTTGCTCCCACTGAAACAGCTTGCCCACGCGCGTCGAGGGTGCATCGGCCAACCATTCTTCGGGAAACTCGGTGCCTTGCGTTGCCACCAAGACGCCACCGTCCGGGCCGCGCACCTGCACCACCAAATCGTGGTGGCCCACCAGCGCATCGTTGAGTTGAATGCGCAGAGCGTCCAATTCCGCCGCTGAAGTCACCCGCTCAATGGCGTGCTGGGCCAATTGCATCTTGCCGCGCAGCGCATCAAGGTCTTGCTGCTCGAAATGGCGGCCAACGGCAAGCCCGGTCAGCCAGCCCAGCACCAGCAGCACCGCACTGGCGCTGAGGGCGAACAACAGCGTCAGCCTGGCCGTCAGGGAAAGACGCTGGATCATCAGCTTTGCGGCCCTTCCAGCACGTAGCCCATGCCGCGCGCCGTGCGGATCAACTTCGGTTCGTAGGGATCGTCCACCTTGGCGCGCAGCCGCCGGATGGCGACCTCGATCACATTGGTATCGCTGTCGAAATTCATGTCCCAGACCTGGGACGCAATCATCGAGCGCGGCAAGACTTCGCCCTGGCGACGCATCAGCAGCTCCAGCAAGGCGAACTCCTTGGCGGTGAGTTCAATGCGATCGCCCGCCCGCACCACACGCCTTCGCAGCAAGTCCAGCTCCAGGTTGGCAACCTGCAAAGTGCTGGGCTCCAGACTGCTTTTTCCCCGGCGCAACACCGTGCGCACGCGCGCCAGCAATTCAGAAAATGCAAAGGGCTTGACCAGATAGTCGTCCGCGCCCAATTCCAACCCTTTGACCCGGTCCTCCACCTGGTCCCGGGCGGTCAGGAACAACACCGGCAGGCTCTTGCCGCTTTGGCGCAGCCGCTCCATCACTTGCCAGCCGTTGAGCCCCGGCAGCATCACGTCCAGCACCAACAGATCGAAGTCCCCCGTCAAGGCCAGGTGCAGACCGTCCACGCCATTGGAAGCCAGCTCCGTCACAAAGCCCGCCTCGGACAGGCCTTGCTTGAGGTAGTCGCCCGTCTTTTGCTCGTCTTCGACGATCAGGATCTTCATCAATGGCCTCCGGTTCAACACGTCGTCAACGCCCGATTGTGCCGACGCGCGGCGCCACCCGGGCAAGATGACAAAACTGTAATGTCACCGTCAGTCAAATGACGGACGCACCCTTGCATCATGCCCGCCATTCACCAAGAACGATGAAGGCATTGATGTTCGCAAAACTTGTCGCGCCCTGGGCTGGAGCCTTGCTGCTCATTGCCTGGCCTGTGCAGGCGCAAACCCTGAACCAGGCGCTGGAGCAAGCCTGGTCGCGCCACCCGGGGGCCGCTTCTGCGGTACATGCCCGCACAGCCGCCCAGAGCCAGGCAGAAATGGCCAACGGCCTCACCCCCGGACCCGCATCGCTGTCCCTGTCCACCCTGGACGACCAGCTCGGTGCCAACCGCGGCAAGCGGGAATGGGAGCTGGAAGTCGAAACCCCTCTGTGGCTCCCCGGCCAGCGCAGCGCCGCCCAGGCACAGGCCCAAGCCGCACAAACCGAGTTCGAGGCCCAGCAACTGGCCTTGCGACTGCAACTGGCCGGTGACGTGCGCGATGCCTGGTGGGCAGTGGCCGAAGCCCGCAGCAATCTTGCCCTGCTATCGGGCCGCAACCAGGCCTCCTTGGCCCTGGTGCAGGACGTGGAACGCCGCGTGCGCGCGGGGGATCTGGCCCGGGTGGATCTGAATTTGGCGAGGATCGAGCAGCTTTCCATCCAATCCGAACTGGACGGTGCGCAGGCCACCCTGCAGCAGGCAGAGCAAAGCTATCTTGTGCTCACCGGCGAAGCCCCGCCGACGCAACTGCCGCCCGAGCCCGTGGCCTCCACCGAGTCTGCCGCCCAGGCCCACCCCGAAGTCAAAGCCGCTGCGGCGGGTGCGGTCACGGCCCAGACCAAGCTGGCCCTGGCAGAAAAAAGCCCGCGCGACGCCCCCACCCTGGCGCTGCGTGTGGTGCGAGACCGTGCCGACTTTGCCGACTCCTACGCGGACGCCATCGGCGTGAAGCTCACCATTCCTCTGTCGTGGGGTGCCCGCGTGCGCCAGGATATCGACAGCAACCGCGCACTGCTCGCCCAAGCCGAGGCCGACTACCAGCAGACGCTGCGCCGCACCCACACCGCCGGGGAAACGGGGCGGCGCGCGCTGGCATCCAGCCAACGGCAACTGGAGCTGGCCCAACGCCGCGCAGCCCTGGCACAGGACAACCTCACCCTGGTGGAAAAGTCCTTTGCGCTGGGCGAGTCCGACCTTCCAAGCTTGCTCAAGGCGCGCACCGCCCATTTCGACGCCCAGGCCCAGGCGCAGCACCAGCAGATCAAGGTGCACGCCGCCGTGTCCCGCTTCAACCAATCCCTTGGAGTCCTGCCTTGACTTTGCCCCACTTCCTGACCAGCGCGCCGCCGCGCAGCGTATGCCGCTCCATCCTGGTGCTCGCGGCGCTCGCCAGTGCCCCCTGGTACGCGGCAGCCCACGAAGGCGAAGACCACGCCAGCGAAACGCCCGCCGCCATCAGCACTGCCGTGGCACCACGGGCCTACGCGCAAACCGAAGACTTTGAACTGGTGGCGCAGCTTTCGGGCACCGAGCTGCGCATCCACCTGGACCGTTTTGCCACCAACGAGCCCGTGGCCAACGCCCAGATCGAAGTGGAAAGCGGCACGGCATTCAAGGCCCCCGCGCAGCAGACCGCACCCGGCGTGTACACGGTCCATGCCCAGGCGCTGGCCACCCCCGGCCAGCACGCCCTGAGCTTTTCCATCCAGACCGATGACACCGCCGACCTGCTCGCCGCCACGCTGGACACTGCCGCCGCCACGCCCGGCGTGGCCCACACGCACGGCCGCAGCGAGTGGGCAAGCTGGGGACTATCGGGGGCGTTCCTCGCCACGGGCCTGGCGTTGGTGGTGATGCGTCGGCGCCGCAGGGCGCGCCAGCATCCCCGATGAAACCACCTCCCACCTCCCCCATTGCAAACACCATGAAGAAAACCACACGATGGAGCGTCGTGGCGCTCGCCACGGCGGCGCTTTCGGCCCCCGCCTTCGCCCATGGCGGCGAAGACCACAGCCACGACAGCAAGCCCCCGACCACCGCGGCAACCCCAGCCGCCGCCAAAGGCCTGGAGGTGGCGGCGGCGCAACGCCTGGCCGACGGCAGCTTGTTTGTTCCCAAGAGCGTGCAGCACCAGTGGGGGCTGCGCACGGCCCAGGTCGCCTTGCAGGAGGCCTCCGCCACCGTCGAGTTCAGCGGCAAAGTCGTGGCCGACGCCAACGCGGGAGGAATCGTGCAGGCCAGCCAGGCCGGACGCATCGAGCCCGGCCCCAAAGGCCTGCCCACCCTGGGCCAGAAAGTGGTCAAGGGCCAGCCGCTTGCGTATCTGCGCCCCCAGCTCAGCAGCCTGGAGCGCAGTGCCAATCTGGCGCAGTTGGCCGAACTGGAGGCCCAGCTGCACATTGCCGAACGCAAGGTACAGCGCTACGCGCAGCTGGAAGGCTCGGTGCCGCAGGCCAGCATCGACGCGGCGCGCATCGAATGGGAGGCCCTGAAGCAACGCCGCCAGGCCGTGGCAGCGGGGCTGCAGGCATCGGAGGTGCTGCTGGCACCGGTCACCGGCACCGTCAGTGCCGTGCGTGCCGTCATCGGCCAGGTGGTGGATGCCAAGGATGTGTTGTTTGAA
Source organism: Rhodoferax sp. (assembly GCA_046348185.1). Lineage (GTDB taxonomy): Bacteria > Pseudomonadota > Gammaproteobacteria > Burkholderiales > Burkholderiaceae_C > Allorhodoferax. The sequence continues at coordinate 2,405,059 of JAXMER010000013.1, forward strand.
ATCGTGGATGCCGGGCGGCTGGGGGTCGAAGCCTTGGCCTACGACGCCCAGGTCTTGAAAGGGCTGGCGTCGGCCAGCGCCGTCATTCCAGGCGGCTCCCTGGACTTGCAGTATGTCGGTGGCGGCCAGCAGTTGCGCGAACAGGCCCTGCCGCTGCTGTTCAGGGTCAAGGATGCCAAAGCGCCGGTCGCGATTGGGCAGCCGGTCAAGGTCATTGCGCAGACGACCGGGAAGGTCAAGGGGGCGCCGGTCGCGGTGGCCGCATTGGTCAAAGGCAGTGCGAGCCAGGCCTCGGTGTGGGTGCATACCGCCCCCGAGCGCTTTGTGCTGCGCAAGGTCAGCGTCCAGGCCCTGGATGCGGGCCGGGTGGTGGTGACCTCCGGCGTGTCTTCGGGCGACCGGGTCGTGGTGGAGGGGGCCGGCTTGCTGGCCCAGGTGAAGTGACGAAGGTGATGCAGCATGTTTGATTTCATCATCCACACCAGCCTGCGCCAGCGCCTGATCGTGCTGGGAATCTCCCTGCTGCTGGTGATCTACGGGGTCATGACGGTGCAGAAGATGCCCGTCGATGTGTTCCCCGACCTGAACAAACCCACCGTCACCTTGATGACCGAAGCCGGGGGCATGGCCCCGGAAGAGGTGGAGCAATTGGTGACCTTCCCGGTCGAGTCCAGCATGAACGGCATGCCGGGCGTGACCCGGGTGCGCTCGGTTTCCGGCATTGGCCTGTCCATCATCTACGTGGAGTTCGAGTGGGGTTCGGACATCTACCGCAACCGCCAGCAGATCAGCGAGCGGCTGAACCTGGTGCGCGAGCAGTTGCCCCCAGGCGTGGTGCCCCAGTTGGGGCCCATTTCCTCCATCATGGGGGAAATCCTGTTGCTGGCACTGCCGGCCGATCCGGCCCAGGTCAGCCCGATGCAGGTGCGCGAGTACGCCGATTGGGTCATGCGCCCGCGCCTGCTGACCATCCCTGGCGTGGCGCAGGTCACGCCCATTGGTGGCGAAGTGCGCCAGTACCGGGTGGAAATCAAGCCCACCCAATTGCAGGCACTCGGCATCGAGCGTGAAAAAGTGGAAGCGGCGTTGCGCGACTTTGGTGCCAACACCAGTGGCGGCTTCCTGGAATCCCAGGGCAAGGAATACCTGATTCGCCAGATGGGGCGCACCAGCCGGCTTGAAGATGTGCAGAACGTCGTCGTGGCCGTCAAGAACGGGCAGTCCATCCTGTTGAAGCAGTTGGCCGACGTGCAGCTGGCGCCGGCCCTCAAGCGCGGCGATGCCGGTTACAACGGCAAACCGGCCGTCATCCTGTCGGTGCAAAAGCAGCCCAGCGCCGACAGCGTCACCGTCACCCGCGAGGTCGAACGTGCCATCGCCGAACTGGGCAAGAGCTTGCCGCCGGGCGTCGAGGCGCCCCAGTTCCTGTTCAAGCAGGCGGACTTCATCGAGCATTCGGTCTCCAATGTGCAGGAAGCCCTGCGCGATGGGGCGGTGCTGGTGGCCGTGATCCTGTTCCTGTTCCTGCTCAATGTGCGCACCACGCTCATTTCCCTGACGGCGATTCCGGTATCCCTGCTGGTCACGGCGCTGGTGTTCCACTATTTCGGCTTGTCCATCAACACCATGACGCTGGGGGGCCTGGCCATTGCGATTGGCGAACTGGTGGACGACGCCGTGGTGGGGGTGGAAAACGTGCTGCGTCGCCTCAAGCTCAATAGCGCGCTCAAAGAGCCTCGCCCGGTACAAGAGGTGATCGCCAGCGCCACCCTGGAAGTGCGTTCGGCCATTGTGTATGCCACCGTCATCATCGTGCTGGTGTTCGTGCCGCTGTTCGTGCTGCCGGGCATTGAAGGGCGCCTGTTTACCCCGCTGGGCATTGCCTACATCGTCTCCATCCTGGCGAGCATGGTGGTGTCCGTCACCATCACCCCGGTCATGGCGCTGTACCTGCTGCCCAAGATGAAGCAGATGGGGCATGGCGACAGTCCGCTGGTGATCCGGCTCAAGCGCTGGGACGCTGCCTTGCTGCATTGGTCGTTCGCCCGCACCCGCACGCTGCTCGCCATCGCCCTGGTGGCCGTGGTGGCCGCTGCGGCCACCATCCCCTTCTTCCCCAAGGCCTTCCTGCCGCCCTTCAATGAGGGGACGCTGACCGTCAATGTGGTGCTGAATCCGGGCACTTCCTTGGCCGAGTCCAACCGCATCGGCACCCTGGCCGAGCAGATTGTGGCCAGTGTTCCCGAAGTCACCCAAGTGGGGCGGCGCACCGGCCGTGCCGAGCTCGATGAGCATGCCGAAGGGGTCCACTACACCGAGATGGACGTGGATTTGAAGGCCTCTGAGCGCAGCCGGGAAGAGATCATCAACGACTTGCGCACCCGTCTGGCAGTTCTGCCAGCGGTCAGCAACGTCGGCCAGCCGATTTCGCATCGGTTGGATCACTTGCTGTCTGGCGTGCGCGCCCAAATTGCCCTGAAGATTTACGGCGACGACCTGGATACCTTGCGCAGTCTGGCGGGTGACTTGCGCAACCGCCTGTCCAAGATCCCAGGCATCACCGATCTGGCCGTGGAAAAGCAGGTCTTGATTCCGCAAATCAAGATCCATGTGGACTACGAACAGGTGGCCCAGTACGGTGTGGCACCGGGGGCCTTGCTGCGCTCGCTGGAGCAGATGATCGAGGGGGAACGTGTCACGCAAATCGTGGAGGGCAACCGGCGTTTTGACCTGCTGGTGCGGCTGCCCGAGCAGGGCCGCAGCCTGCAGGAACTCGCCAACCTGTTGATCGAGACCCCCACCGGCTCGGTGCCCCTGTCCAAACTGGCGCGCATCGAGGACGGCGACGGCCCCAACCAGGTCAGCCGTGAGAATTCGCGCCGGCGCATCGTGATCTCGGCCAATACCGACGGCAGCGACATGGCGCGGGTGATTGCCGACATCCGTGCCGAAATGGCCGCCAAGCCCTTGCCGGAAGGCTATTTCACCGCCCTGGAAGGGCAATTCCAGGCCCAGGAGCAGGCCGCCCGGCTGATTGCCTTGCTCGCAGCCATTTCACTGACCTTGATCTTCCTGGTGCTGTACAGCCGCTACCGCTCCACCGCGCTCACGCTCATCATCATGGGCAATATTCCGCTGGCCCTGGTGGGCAGCGTGATTGCGCTGTGGATTTCGGGGCAGCCCTTGTCGGTGGCAGCCCTGGTGGGCTTCATCACCTTGACGGGCATCTCCACCCGCAACGGCATCCTGAAGATCAGCCACTACATCAACCTGTGCGCCTTTGAAGGCGAGAGCTTCAGCCAAAAGATGATCGTGCGCGGTTCGCTGGAGCGCTTGACCCCCGTGCTGATGACGGCGCTGGTCGCGGCCTTTGCCCTGGTGCCGCTGCTGGTGTCGGCCGATGCCCCGGGCAAGGAGGTGCTGCACCCGGTGGCCGTGGTCATTTTTGGTGGGCTGGTCAGCTCCACCCTGCTCGACACCGTGTTGACGCCCCTGATGTTCTGGCGCTGGGGTCGCGCGCCGCTGGAGCGCCTGTTGAGCGCCAAGGCCGACGAGCACTCACCCGAGAGTTTCTGATTTTTTTGAAGAAGGAGTAGGTTATGGAAAAGTGGGCTGTAGGGGCTGCAGTGGCCGTGGGTCTTCTGCTTGGCAGTGGAACCCTCCACGCGCATGGCGATGAGGTACACGCCGAGGTTCCGAAGGTCGCCAACGGCGGGCAGGTGCAGCGGGCGGGCGTGAATTTCCTGGAGCTGGTGGTGGTCAAAAACAGCAAGAAAGTCGGCGACAACCCGGTAACGGTGTTCGTTACCGACGACCACGGCAAGAAGCTGCCGAGCGCCGGTGCCACCGGCACGGCCACGTTGCTCAGCGGCAAGGACAAGGTCGTCGTGACGCTCACACCCGACGGCGACAACCGCATGAAGGGCGTGGGCCAATACGCGTCCCACCCGGCCCTGAAGGCCATCGTCGCGATCACCTTGCCGGGCAAAGCCACCGCGCAGGCCCGATTCACACCCATGGCGGGCAACGCCGATGGCCATACCGACCACAAGCACTGAGTCTGCTAACCGCAACTGGCCGCTTGCTCGCAGTGGTGGGTTCTTGTGGCACTTGGATTCAGGCCCCGTGTGCAAGCTGACAAGAACGTAATCTGGCCGTCATCTTGGCGGGCGCGATTGGTCCATACACTGCCTACAACCCCACCACGCCTTGCAGGAGTACAAAGATGACAACCCCCGTATCCATGAATCGGCGCCACCTTGTGACCGGTGCCCTTCTGGTGCCGCTCGTGGGCTGGGCCAGCCAGCCCGCGATGCCTTTGGTCGAAGTTTGGAAAGACCCCAGTTGCGGCTGCTGCAAGGACTGGGTGGCCATCGTGGAAAAGGCCGGGTTCCCCGTGCGGGTGTTCGATGTGGGCAACAACGCCAAACGCGCCCAGTTGGGCATGCCCGCCAAGCTGGGGTCTTGCCATACCGCCACGGTGGGCGGCTACGTGATCGAAGGGCATGTGCCCGTGCGCGAAATCCAGCGCCTGCTGCGCGAAAAGCCCCAGGCCATCGGACTGACGGTGCCGGGCATGGTCGTCGGCTCACCCGGCATGGACGGCCCGGTCTACAAGGGCCGCAAAGACCCCTATTCGGTCTTGCTGGTGCTGCCCAACGGGCAGACCTCGGTATACGAAAAATACGTGTGAGAACCTGCGTATGCAACACCAAACCCATTTCACGACACGGCGTGGCTTCATCGCGGCCAGCGGTTTCGGTGGCATCAGCCTGTACGGCCTGTGGGCTGCCTATGGCGCAGCACCAGGCCCCTTGGCCCTGCTGGGCCTGGACGGACATCCGCCATCCCCCCCTTCCAGCGCAGGCGGACACGAAGGGGACGGAGCCACGGCGCAGGCCCCGGCGGCCAGTGCTGGAGGCCATGCCAGCCACGGTGCTGCCGCCGAAGGCCCCTCGGCCGAGGAGTTCAGCCGCATGACCGCAGCCTTTGCCGAGCGCTATCGCATGCCCGATGGCAGCGTCTACCCACGCCACCTGGCTCCCGCCAACATGGCCCCAAGCGACCCGCACGCCGGGCATGCCATGGCGGCAGACCCTGCTGCGCCCCCGGCGCCTCCCGCGCACGGCGAGCATGGCAGCCACGGCGACCATGCCGCACCAGCGACCCCATCGCCAGCGGCCACGCAGGCCCAGGGCGACCACGCGGCCAGCGCGGCACCGGCGGACAAGGACCAACCCATCGACGTGCTGATGACGGCGGGCAAGTGGTACTACCTGCCCAATGCATTGCGCCTGGACGCAGGCCAGGCCTACCGCTTCAAGATGATGGCGGTGGACATTGCCCATGGAGCCTCCATCCAGCTGGGCCAGGGCGGACGCATGATGCGCCTGCAGCCCGGACGCATCACCGAAGCCGCACTCACTTTCCAGAAGCCGGGGCGCTACCTGATGCTCTGCAGCGTGTACTGCGGTGAAGCCCATCAACTGATGCAAGCCACGATCGAGGTGGTATGACCATGGCACGCGCTCCTACCTATCCCCAACGCCTGGCCGCTTTGCCTGGGGCCGACCGCAGCTTGTTCAAGGCCATGGCCGCCGCGGCTCTGCTGGCATTGCTTATCGGCGTGCTGGCCGGTGTGGCCACCGCCCTGGTGCGCGGTGGCGTGCTCAGCGTGCCCATGGCCGACGGTTACCGCTTTCTCACCGTGCACGGGGTCGGCATCTTCTTCTACTGGCTGTTCACCACCCAGACCGCCTTGCTGCTGGCGCTGGCGGCATGCGAGCAGGGCCACGGCCTGGCCTGGCGCCCCCTGGCCTGGGCGGCCTTTGGCCTGATGCTGCTGGGGCTGGTGTTGAGCATGGCGGGCTCCGTGTCCGGCACCCCCTTGCTCTACAACGGCTCGCCCGAACTGGTGCGCGAGAACCCGCGTGAGCTGCTGCTGTTCAACACCGGCTACAGCCTGCTGGGACTGGGGCTGCTGCTACTGCCCCTGAGCGCCATCGTGACCCTGTTGCGCCCGCGCTGGCAGGGCCAGCAGGACAAACTCAGTGCCGTGGGGTTTGCCCTGTTCGCTTGGGCGGGATTCTTGGTCGTCACGGGCTTTGCCGCGCTCTACACCTTCGTGCCCGGCGTGCTGTGGGCGCTCAGTGCCGGGCCATTCCCGCAGAGCCACGGCACGCGCTGGCACATCGTGTTCCACAACATGCACTACCTGCCACTGATGGCCACGGTCATCCTGTGGTACGTGCTGATGCAAGCGCTCACCGGGGTGAAGTCGGTGTTCGGCGAGCGCTTCTCCAAGATCGTGTTCTCCATGTACCTGGTGTTCGTGCCGCCGACTTCGCTGTACCACATGTTCCTGGAGCCGGATCTGCCCAAGGTGGTGCAGGTGGCGGGCTCCATGCTGTCGCTGTTCGTCAGCGTGCCCACGCTGACGGCCTTCCTGATCATCGTGGCCTCGCTGGAAGTGCATGCCCGCTCGCAGGGTGGGCGCGGCCTGTTTGGCTGGATCGCCATGTTGCCTTGGCGCAACCCGGCCATGGCCGCCATGGGCGCGGCGGTGCTGAGCATGGCTTTTGGCCTGGTGTTCGCCTTTGTGCTGATCCAGGGGCAGCTGGCGCCGCTGCTCTCGGACACCTTCTTCGTGCCCGGCTATTTCCACTTCTTCACCGTGGGCACCGTCAGCCTGACCCTGCTGGCCGCCCTGTCGGTGGTCTTGCCCGCCATCGGTGGCCGCACACTGTGGAAGCCGGAACTGCTGCGCTGGATGCCGTGGCTGGCCCTGCTGGGCCTGCTGGTGTTCGGCGCTGCGGGGATTGCCGCAGGTTACCTGGGCGTGCCGCGCCGGGTCATGGATGTGGGCTACCAGCAGCAGGCACCGGCCCTGTGGCACAGCCTGATGCTGGCAGTGGCCGTGGGCGGAAGCATCATGGCGACGGCCTTGCTGGTATTCGCCGGAGGCATCGCCACCAGCCTGCTGCCCGCACGCCGCCCTGGCACATCCGGGGCCGAGATGGCGCTGTCCTGGGGTGGAACGACCGTGAAAGTGGGCACGCAAGCCTGGGTGGGCCCGGTATCCATTCTGGTCATCGTGGCGGCGATGTACGTGTTTTCCGCCCTCGGGTTTGAGCTGATGCAGTCCCTGCCCCTCAGTGCCTCGGGCGGCGGTGGTCATTGATTTCAGGAAAGAGAGCTTGCATATGAATGAAGATTTCTGGCTCGTCGTTCCGGTGGCCGTGGTCTGGGCCGTGCTGGGCGTGCTGTATGCCCTGGCCCCATGGGGCGACATGATCGGCTATGCCTGGGTCTGGGGCTTTGGCTCCGTGCTGTTCATGGTTCTGGGTGGTTTGCTGCTGCGCCGCACTGCAGTGCCAAGCAAGACGTAGTAACGGCCATGGCCCCATTCACCTTGGTTGCTCCGGGGCGGCAACGCGACATCGAAAGGAAATTCACCATGCAATCCCGTACTGTTGGTTTGACCGCTTCGCGTCTGCTACTGGCCCTGTCGCTGACTTTCGCGGGCGCGGGGGTGTGGGCCCAGGCCACCAAGGCCGAAGACCACACGGCCCACCACCCGGCCGATGCCGCCTCCAACCCCAAGCCTGCACCCAAGGCCGTTGCGCCGAAACCCGCCGAGCCCAAGCCCGCTCCAGCCAAGGCCCAGCCCGCAGCCATGGACCAAGGAGCCATGGAAAAAATGGGCCAGATGGACGCCAAGATGAAAGCCATGCAGGACATGCACGAGAAATTCATGGCCGCCAAGACACCGGAAGAGCGCATGGCCCTGATGCCCGAGCAGATGAAAACCATGCAGGAGGCCATGACCATGATGGAGGGCATGCGCAGCGGCGGCATGGGAATGGGCATGATGGGTGACAAAGGCGGCATGGGCATGATGGGCAGCGCCGGCAAGGGCGGCATGATGGACAAGATGCCCATGGGCATGAGCCCCATGCACCAGATGATGGAAAAGCGCATGGACATGATGCAGTCCATGATGCAGATGATGATGGACCGCATGCAGGTACCTGCCGCCAAGTGAAGCCGCTGACTGAGCCGAAGTGGTGAACATGCTCGCGGTGCAGCTGACCCGCTGAGCGTCCGGCAGTTGCTATTATTTGTATAGCTGTATAGCCAATATTTACGGGGGGCTATGTCTGGTTTTGTTTGCGAATATTTGATTGGATTGAACCTGGCAGCCGCAGCAAGCTACGAACCCGTTCACAGCGGTGCAGCGCGTGGTGAACCGTCCACCGCAGACTACGCGTTCGCTGCAAAGCCCATAGCCTACCCCTCGGTTTGGCTTTGACACTCCCGCTGCAGCGCCGCCTTCAGACGCGACGGGCTCGTCGCGGTCACCCGCACCAAGGGCGTGCCGTGCCAGGCGGCGCAACGGGCAATGGCCAGCGCCACCTGGTGGATCTGGCCATCGCTCCAGGTGCGCCCCGGCTGGGTGTGCAGACTGCGGATCTCAAATACGCCCTCGGCGCGATGGGCCTTGGCGTCGAGCCGACCGATGAGTTCACCGCAGCACAGAATGGGCAGCACAAAGTAGCCATGCACGCGCTTGGACTCGGGGGTGTAGCACTCCAGGCGGTAGTCAAAGTCAAACAGGCCACGCGCGCGCTCGCGGTCCCACGCCACCGGGTCGAACGGTGACAGCAGCGCGGTATGCGTGGCAAGTAGCGCAGCGCGCTGGGCGCGGCGCAGCAACGGTGCATGGTCGGCATGGACGTAACCCGGTGCATCCCAACCTTCTACCGCGACGCGTTGCACGCTGCCCGAGGCAACCAGGGCGTCAAGATCGACATCCTTCAGTCGCGGTTTCTGGCGGAAGTAGTCGTGCACCCAGCGCGCCTGCGTCACCCCCAGGGCGGCGATGGCGCGTTCGATAAAGCGCTGGTGAACCGTGGCACCGTCCAGCGGCTCCTGCGCTTGGCACAACTGCGGTGCCACGCGCTCGGCCAGGTCGTAAACGCGGTGGAAGTTCTCGCGCCGCGCCACCATCAGCGCGCCTTGGGCGAACAGGGTCTCCAGCCAACGCTTTTCGGCTTTCCAGCCCCACCAGGCGTCGCCGCCACCGTCGGTGCGCTCGAAGTCGGACGATTTCACCGGCCCGTGGGCGCGGATGTGCGCCAGCAGCGCATCCAGTTCCCTGCGCTGGGTGGCGCTGGTGCGCTGGGCATGTGCCAGCCCCCAGTGGCGGCGGGTGGCCTGGTTGTAGTTGCGGTGCAGGGCCAGGTCGGCTCGGGGTGCAAAGCAGGCCTCGTGGGCCCACGTTTCAAAGATCGCACCACGGGCCAGGGCTTCATCCAACCAGCGCGTTGGGTAGTGCCCCAAACGGGCATGCAGTACCAGGTAGGGGCTGCGCGCAACCACATGGATGGTGTCAATCTGCAGCAAAGCCATGCGGTCGATGGCTGCCAGCAGATGCTTGCGCGTGGGTTTTTGCGGAGGTGGCGCAAGCAAGCCCTGGGCTGCCAGGTGCAGGTTGCGGGCTTGCTGGAGAGAAATCACACCCGCAACAAAGCCAACAATCCGGCGGTCGAACCGTCCAGCCCGCTCGCATCGCCCGTAGCCAGTCTTGGTTCAAGTCCCAAGGCCAGGACCTTGCCCAGCTCCACGCCCCACTGGTCGAAGCTGTTGATGCCCCACAGGCTGCCGGAAACGAACACGCGGTGTTCCTGCAGGGCGATGAGCGCGCCCAAGGATTCGGGGGTGAGGTCGTCGAGTAACAGGAAAGTGCTGGGCCGATTGCCGGGGAAGTGCTTGTGGCCCCCCTGGTCCGACTTCCCCACCATCAGCGCCTGCGCCTGCGCCAGCGCGTTGGCCAGCAGCATGGGGTGGTGGCCTGCCAGGTCATGGCGTGCCTTCTTCACGGCGATGAACTCGACCGGCACCACGTCGGTTCCCTGGTGCAGCATCTGGAAGTAGGCGTGCTGGCCATTGGTGCCGGGTTCGCCCCACAGCACGGGCGAGGTGCCAAAGGGTAGCGCCTCGCCCTGCGCGTCCACGCGCTTGCCGTTGCTTTCCATTTCCAGCTGCTGCAGGTAGGCCGGCAGACGTTGCAAGGCGCTGTGGTAAGGCGCGATGGAGCGGCTGGTAAAGCCGTGGAAGTTGCGGTACCACAGGTCCAGCAAGCCCAGGCGCACCGGCAGGTTCTGCGCCAGCGGTGCGCTACGGAAGTGTTCGTCCATGGCATGGGCGCCAGCGAGAAGGCTGCGAAATCCGTCGGCACCAATGGCGATGGCAATCGGCAACCCGATGGCCGACCACAGGGAGTAGCGCCCGCCCACCCAGTCCCAGAAGCCAAAGGTGGTGGTGATGCCAAAGGCCTCGGCTGCCGCCACGTTGGTGGTAAGTGCGGCAAAGTGGCGTGCCGTGTCGGTGCTGCCCTGCGCCAGGAACCAGGCCTTGGCGGAAGCGGCGTTGGTCATGGTCTCGACCGTGGTGAAGGTTTTGCTGGCGATCAGGAACAACGTGTTCTCGGCCTTCAATCCCTTGAGCACCGCCGCCAGCTCATGCCCGTCCACATTGCTCACGAAATGCAGGCGCTTGGTCGGATGGGCAAAAGCCTGCAACGCCCGCACCGCCATCTGCGGCCCCAGGTCGGAGCCACCGATGCCGATGTTGACGATGTCAGTGATGGCCGCGTCCGAACGCACCTGCTCGGCATAGTCCAGCATGGCGTGCAGGGTTTCGCGGACCTTGGGGAGTTCCTGCGCTACAAACTCAATAGCATTGCCAACAGTATTTACGGGGGCTACTGCCGAATTTCGCAATAACCAATGCGCGACGGCCCGTTGCTCGGTGGTATTGATGGCTTGCCCAGCAAACAGCGCATCGCGGTGTCCAGGGAGCCCGCACTGCACCGCCAGCTCGAGCAACAGCGTTTCCGTGGCGTCGTCGATGCGGTTCTTGGACAAGTCCGCAAACACATGCGGCGCTTGCTGGCTGAAGCGCGCAAACCGCGTGGCGTCCTGCGCGAAAGCGTCACGCAGATCAAAGCAGCGGCCACTGGTCTGATAGGCCGCTTGCAGCCGCGCCCAGACCGGTGTGCGGTCACAACGGGTACGCTCCATGTCAGGCGGCCAGCAAGAGTTGGTCGAGCTTGACGGCGTCCACGCAGAAAGCGCGAATGCCCTCGGCCAGCTTTTCGGTGGCCATGGCGTCTTCGTTCAAGGCAAAACGGAAGGCCGCCTCGTCAAACTGCACCGGTTCCTGCGACAGGGCTTGGGCTGCCTGGGCGCTGAGTTGGCGGGGCAGTGGCGCTTCGCTGGCGGCGAGTCCGGCCAACAGGTCGGGGCTAATGGTCAGCAGGTCGCAACCAGCCAGCGCGGTGATCTGCCCCAGGTTGCGAAAGCTCGCGCCCATGACTTCGGTGGCAATGCCAAACTTCTTGTAGTAGTTGTAGATCTGCGTGACCGATTGGACGCCCGGGTCGTTCACACCCGTGTTGTCGGCCTCCACCCAGGCGGTACCGGCGGCCTTCTTGTACCAGTCGTAGATACGACCCACGAAGGGCGAGATCAGTTGCACCTTGGCCTGACCGCAAGCCACGGCCTGGCAGAAGCTGAACAGCAGCGTCAGGTTGGTGTGGATGCCCTTGCGCTCCAATGCTTCAGCTGCGCGAATGCCTTCCCAGGTGGCGGCCACCTTAATGAGTACGCGGTCCACATGCACGCCCTGGGCCCGGTAAAGCTCAATCAGGCGCTCGGCCCGCGCCACGGTGGCGGCGCTGTCAAAGCTTAACCGGGCATCAACTTCGGTGGATACACGTCCGGGAATCAGCGAGAGAATTTCGCAACCAAAGCGCACCAGCAGGCGGTCCATCACCTCATCCAACGGGCGGCCCCGGTATTGGTCGGTGACCGCCTTGAGCAACGGGGCGTAATCCGCCTGCTGCACAGCCTTGAGGATGAGGGATGGATTGGTGGTGGCATCCTGGGGCTTGAAGGCGCCCAGTTGCTTGAAACTGCCCGTGTCGGCCACCACGGTGGTGAATTGTTTGAGTGCGTCGAGTTGGTTCATGCTTGAATTATCCGTGAAACAAAGTTACATTACAGCGTCTTTTTTATGTAACTTTTGACTGTATGAGTTTTGACCTGGTCTTGTTTGGCGGCACGGGTGATCTGGCCTGGCGCAAGTTGATGCCGGCGCTGTTTCAGGCCTTTCGCCACGGCACGCTGCCTGCGGGCGGGCGCATCATTGGAGTCGGTCGGGACGACCTCAACGACGATCAATACCGCGCGCTCATCCAGTCGCGTTTTGACAAGGTGGACCTGGCCAAGCGCCCCAGCGCCGAGGAGTTCTCCCGCTTTGCCGCACTGCTGGAATACGTGCGCATGGACCTGTCGCGCCCCGAGGACTATGCCCACCTGGCCACCAGCCTGCAGGCGCGCAATGCCGAAACGGTGGTGATGTACCTGGCCACCGCACCGGGGCTGTTCACCACCATCTGCGAACAACTGGCCGCCAGCGAGCTCAACACGCCGCGCACCCGCATCGTGCTGGAGAAACCCCTGGGGCATGACCTGGCGTCCAACCGCGCCATCAACCACACGGTGCGCGAGTTTTTTGACGAGCGCCAGATCTTCCGCATCGATCACTACCTGGGCAAGCCCTCGGTGCAAAACCTGTTTGCCCTGCGCTTTGGCAACGCCTTGTTCGAGCCCTTGTGGCGGCGCGAACATATCGCCAATATCCAGATCACCATTGCTGAAGACCTGGGCGTGGAGAAGCGCGGGGCCTTTTACGAAACCACCGGCGCCCTGCGCGATATGGTGCAGAACCACGCCTTGCAACTGCTCTGCGCCATTGGCATGGAACCCCCCATCAACGCGCATGCCGACGCCATCCGTGATGAAAAACTCAAGGTGCTGCGCTCGCTGAAGGCGTGGACGCCGGAGTCCCTGGCGCAAGACGTGGTGCGCGGCCAATATGCCAGCGGCAGCGTGGGCGGGCAACGCGTGCCCGGCTACCGCGAGGAAACCGGCGTCAGTGCGCACAGCAACACCGAGACTTTTGTCGCGCTGCGCACTGAAATCGCCAACTGGCGCTGGGCGGGCGTACCGTTCTACATCCGCACGGGCAAGCGCCTAGCCAACCGCGACGCACGCATCGTGGTCAACTTTCGCCCCACCCCGCATGCCATCTTCAACACCCATTTGGGTGGCGTCAATCGTCTGGTGATCAACCTGCAACCCAAGGATGGACTGGAGCTGCACTTGCTGGCACAGGGCCAGAACAACCGCAACAGCCGCCCCGGCAGCGCCCAGAACCTGGTGCCGGTGCAATTGGATCTGGACTTTGACAAGCGCTTTGGCTCCGAACGCGTCGGCGCGTACGAACGGTTGCTGCTGGATGTGATTGACGATCGGCTGAACCTGTTTGTGCGCAGCGACGAGCAGGAAGAGGCGTGGCGCTGGGTGGAGCCCATGCTGGACTACTGGGCCGCCGATGCGCAGGGCCCGCGCCCCTATACGGCTGGCACCTGGGGGCCCAGTGCCGCCAGTGCCATGATCGCCCGCGACGCGTTTTGTTGGTCTGAAGAGAATTGACCTGCACACCGCGTCGTCCCAAGCACACACCTGGAAGCCAACCATGCTCGACCGTATTCAAGCCGCCATGCCATCCCTGGCCCCCGCCGAGCAGCGCGTTGCCCGGTTGTGCCTGACTGACCCGCGCGCCTTTGCCAAGCTGCCGGTGAGCGTGCTGGCCGATCGTGCACACGTCAGCAAGCCTACCGTGGTGCGGTTCTGCCGCAGCGTCGGTTACGACGGGTTGTCGGATTTCAAGCGCAAGCTGGCCGGTACCGTGAACGAGGGCGTGCCCTTCATTCATCGCAGCGTGGATGCCGATGACAAGACGGCCGACGTCATGGTGAAAGTAGTGGACAACACCGTGGCGGCCTTCCTGAAGTACCGCAACGAAGCCAGCACCATCGCCCTGGACAAGGCACTGGCCGCGTTGATGGTGGCCTACCAAAACAAGCACCGCATCCAGTTTTATGGAGTGGGCAATTCGGGCGTGGTGGCGCTGGATGCCCAGCACAAATTCTTTCGCCTGGGTGTGAACACCATCGCCCACAGCGACGGCCATATGCAGGTGATGAGCGCTTCGACCTTGCAGCCTGGCGATTGCGTGGTCATCATCAGCAACTCGGGACGTACGCGCGACCTGATGGACGCCTGCGAGATTGCCCGCAAGAACGGCGCCACCACAATTGTCATTACCGCCAGCGGCTCACCACTGGCCAGTGCTGGGCACATCCACCTGAGCGCCGATCACCCGGAGAGCTTTGACAAGTACAGCCCCATGGTGTCGCGCCTGCTGCACCTGGTCATCATCGACATCCTGGCCACCTGCATGGCGCTGCGCATCGGCGGCGACACCTTGCAGCCCATTTTGCAGGAAATGAAGGGCAACCTGCGCAGCAAACGCTACGCGTAAAAATGCCAACCCGTCACAGCGGACGGGGATTGGTGACGGAGTGCAATCTGGGCCTGATGCAGCCACTCACCCATGCGGGTGACACGTGCAGTCATCGCCCTTGCGGAAGATGACCTCGCCAGTCGGTGCATGCACCACACGCACCTCGCCGCCACACGGCACCGTGCGTGTCTTGGCCGCCATGGCCACAGCCAATGCGCGGTCATGCACCAGCATCTCCTTACCCGAAGCAACGGCCCAGTGCGGGTTGCGCAGCGTGCGGTTGCTTTCGATACGGAACTCACCCCGGCTGGGATGGTGATTGATGTGTCTCATGAAGAGTCTCCCCTGTCGTTATTGTTGTAAATGGGGTCAGAAGCAAAGCCTGCAAGGCGATGGCGAATCCGAACCGAACTCCCTGCAGGCAGACGCGCCAATGACAAAGCCCCGTCGCGATGGACAGGGCTTTGAACTAGGAGAAATCTGGAGCGGGATAAGAGGCTCGAACTCTCGACCTATACCTTGGCAAGGTATCGCTCTACCAACTGAGCTAATCCCGCATGATCACCACAAGCCGTGGTGACAGAAAAACCGATCATAGACAAGTTTTTCAATCTGGTGGCCTGGGGCGGAATCGAACCACCGACACAAGGATTTTCAGTCCAAGGCACAGTCTTGGGGCGCGCTCTCCTAAGCCGAAGAAACGTAACAGTTTTTTGGTTTCTGGCGTTGGTTGGCGGGGTGCTTTCCGAACCTGCTGCCGAACTGTTTGGGGTCGGCTGGTGGCATGGGCATAGAAATGTTGATTGGAATCAACGCAATGGCGATAGGTATGCCGATCCTGGCCGAACTGATGGCAAATCTATGGCGGGTTTTCCCAGAGTCACCTTGTCCGCGCACCTAAACCGCTCGTGTTTCACCCTATGAGCCATGTAGGCTCGACCAACACATATCAACTGACTATTTGGGCTTTGCGAGTTCTTTCATTTGGTCAACACACGCTTCATGGCTCATTTGGTCGATCGTTAATACTTGCCACTCTTTGGAGTCAGGAAACTTCATCAAGGAAGCCTGTTGCTCACCGGTGTATCCCCCCATCGAATTGCGAGCATTCACCCCTAAGCAAGCGCCCTTCTCATTGACCTGAGTAAATTTGCCAAACTTGGCTGAATCTGGGTCCTTGAGTGCAGCAAGCACACTTGCCTTCGCGCCAGATTCACTACTGCCGCACGCCGCCAAGAATATGCACCCGATCGTGACAATTGCCAATTTAATTTGATTCACTTTATCCCTCCCAAAGGTCACTATATTTTTGCAACACCACGGATAGTTAAATGTACACCACAGCAATACGCGGAACGACTTTCACGCCCGGTTGTTTGGCAAGAAATGAATAGACAAAATCGACCAGTTTCTTTTCGCAAAGCGCCATGATTTCCGGACTGGCGGCCATTGCATTGCCTCTTGCTTTTGCCCCCGTCACCGCATCAGCCGTGAGCTTCAGAAGCGCAGCATTGCTGTTCACGAAGACACCTTCCGTCAATACCGTATATTTCAAATTTGAAACTGCTGGCGTTGCTACGAGTACAGGCTTCTTCACCTGAATCTCGATGCCGGATGGAACTGCACGAAGGTCATACTGATCTGGTTGCAAGTTGTAGCCAAATGAATACTCCGTCTTGTACGCTATGGCGACCGTCGCCGATGAGCGCAGCCCCGGCAAGAATTCACGATCAACTGTTTCAGTAACATTCTCTTCACGTGTCACGGTCGCTGCCAGAAGCTTCATTTGCCCCGCAAGGGACTGTTTGCCAGCAGTCAAGAATGTCGTGTAACTCGTACGTCCAATCAATTGCTCCTCAGTTCGGGTGACTATTGATTTCAACTCCTGCGCTTCAACTTGCGCCCTGGCCACCATGCCTTGAAGTACCAAGTAAGTGCCCAGCACGGAAGCAAGCGCGACAAACAAGAGGTTTCGAATTTTTCTTAACATTTATGCTCCCCGTATTGACTGACATTGATGAGTTAATCAGACAAGATGAGCCAAGTAGTCGCCTCAAACACTTGGCCCCTCCACGCTTACACTGCCTTGACTTCCACCTTGGGCACGATCACGCCATCGAAACCACGATTGGATTGTGATCACTCAGCGAATGCCAAGGCTCACCTGAAAGAACATCGGCCCCCAGCAAGTCAGGAATCAGTGAGCAGTCCACGAATATGCCATCACAGTGGAAGGGCACTGCTTGGTCCTTACTCCATCTCAATGTCTGGGGGAGACTCCGGTTTGGGTGGGCGGTCTGCCAAGCATTGACCAGTCCGAATTCCCGCCTCATCCGCTCTAACAGCTTGATCTCGCCCGTTGTGTTTTTTAGAGGCAATTCGTCAGCGGGATGCCTGAAGGCAGTCGTGATGTTGAAGTCCCCGCCAATCAGCAGCTTCGACGTCCCACGTATCGCTGCAATGGCATCGAGAATGCGGCGCACTGAGGGCTCGTAGGGACCAGGAGAGGGGGCATGTACGCTTACTACCAAGACGTCATGTGACCTGCTGCCAATCATCAAATCTGGAATACGGCCAGCAACTACCCAGCCAGAGAATTCAGGAATTTGGACTTCTTGAATTTCGTGATTGCGCGAGACGATTGCGCTGCCCCATTTGCCATCAGGAACGTGCATCCACAAGCAACCTCTAAATTTGGCGAAATCAGTCTTAGAAAAATATTCGCTCGGGTGAAAAGTTTCCTGAGCCATCACCAAGTCCAGATCGTGCGCAGTGAGCAGCCCTTGCCAAGCATTGCCTGATCCCTTCTTTCCCCCGAAATGAATGTTGTATGTGGCGACCTTCATCCGCTCTCCCAAAGATTTATAAGGGCACCTTACCGCGCCATCCGTCTTTCTGATCTGTCATGCATCAATGTAATGCGCAATGTTCGTATTACCATTGCGCTCTGTATCGATTGAAAATCCATGTGTCAGGCAAAGAAGGCCAAGCAGTCACCACAACCACTTGGCCCCTCCCACCGGCTAAGCCGCTTTCACCTCCTTCGGCACGATCACGCTGCCAGCATTGGCCGCGGCCTGTAACGTCTTGGAAGACAGGTGGGCATAGCGCATGGTGACCTTGGGATCACTGTGACCGAGCAGCATCTGGACCTCATACAGGCTCCGGCCAGCCGACACCAGCATGGACGCGAATCCATGCCGCAGGTCATGCACCCTGATCTTGATCCCGGCCTTCTTCTGAATGCGATACCAAGCCCTGGTGATGTTGGTGTAAGGCAGGTCTTTGCCTTCCTTTGCCAACACCGGAGACGGAAACAGGTACGCTGACTTGTCCTTGGACTTCAATTGCTCGATCACCCACATGGCCGAGTCATTGAGCGGAATGCTGCGGCTGCGTTTGGACTTGGACCGGATGGCATCCACCTTCAGTGCCCGGCCCTCTATGCTGACATTCCTCCAGGTGGCGGACAGCACCTCATTGAGACGTGCACCCGTGGACAGCAGCAGGCTCAGAATCATTGCCACGTTGCGATTCTTGTCCTCTCGAAGGACAGCCAGCAGCCGCTGCATCTGCTCGTCATTGAGGTAATTCTCAACCTGGTTATCGACCATGAACAGCTCAAAATTCTTGAGCGGGTTCTTCTCCAGCAAGTCCCACTGGACTGCCAGATTCAAGGCACGACGCATGAACTTGACCACGTGATCGGCAGTCGCGGGACTCTGCTTCAGCTTCTCGACAATTTCCACATGCAGGGCTTGCACTTCCTTGCGGGTGATCTGCGTCAATGGCAAATCCCCAAAGCGCGGACTGACATAGATGCGGTGTAGTTGGTCGTATTTCTTGGCCGAGCGGATGTGGGCTTTGCAATGGGGCGCGAAGTGGTCCTTGATGAAGGCATCCCATGTCAGGGCCTGGGGAGTGGGTGCAGTGGCAACCGTCACCTCGATCTTCAAGGTCAGAGCATGTTCAGCACGAACCTGTTTCGCCAGCTTCCGGGCCTGGGCCAGATTCAATTCACGAACGGTACCGAGCTTTCGATACACATTGGTGCCCTGGGCATTCTTGAGGCGCAGGTACCACGTGGGCAATGCGGTTACTGATGCGCGGCACTCCACGAACAGCCCCGGCTCATCCGCTACGCTGTACTCGACCTTCTTCCTATCAGGTGGGCAGGTCAGGCCACCGCTGGCCATGAATGCTTGAAATTCAACAATCACCGGCATGTCAATCTCCTTATGGTTGTGCTGCTGGCATGTGCGCTGGCAACTAAGAAATGGAAGCCCACGGACCCATATGCGGGTCGGGGGATATGGATTCGTTAGGTAATTGGAAATGGCGAACACACCCATGCAAGGCGTGATGCCGCAGGATGTGGATGTGCAGGCCGTGCAAGCTGCCAGACATTGCAGCGCTCGCCAGCGGCTCAAAAAGGGTGGTAAAGGTGGTGATCCCGGTGTGGTCGCTGGTGGGCACCGCCTTTGCCGCCTTCTCCACCTTTGGTTGGCTGGCATGGACAGATCAGGCTAGTGGAGTTCTATCCCGACCTGGGCTGCACGGTGGAGAATAGCCATAGGCCTCCGCATCGACACCCAGCCATTCCGAATGAGAAACACACCATGACAGCAGACACAGAAAATCCCATGCCCGCCCCAGCGCAGACGGAGACACAAAATCCACCGGCAGAGGCAACCTCTAACACTCCAGACACGGCAGCATCCTTGGAAATTCTGGAGTCTGAAGCCATTCTCGTGAGTCTGGATACATCCTGTACCAGGGATGTGGCAGTTGCCAGACTCCTTGGATGGATGCGAGGGCCGATTAGGCGCCGCTATGTAGACCTGAGCGACGGCTACATTTCCCTCGACCAGATGAAGTACATGCACACCCTGGATGCCTCGCTTGCAGACACGCTGGTTGAAATCAGAGAGGGTGCACAGCAACGACTGGCTGAAGCGTTTGAATCTGAGGCTGATGAACCCAAGATGGATGCCCACATAGCGGAGGTTCAGCAATGCGATGAATTGATCTACAAAGCAGCTCAATACATGCGCGACATTGATGATGAGCTGAGCAAGGGGGCCAACAGTGCATTGCGACTTGACGAGCGTAAAACAATTCAAACAGGAGAAGTGCACATCACCCTGTCCAGCCTTGATCGATGGGAGGCGAGTAAATCCAGTACCCCAGCAATAGAGGTAGTGCAAGCCGCTCCAGCATCTGGCACAGATAGTGGCAGCAACACAGCATCAGCCATAGCGGTCGAAAGTGCATTCGATGAAGACCTGCTTAGCAAGTCACTCGAAACCGCCTACGCAAACTTTGGTCTGCTGATGGCGTCTTTGGCTGCTGATCGTCCAGAGTATGTAATGTCGGAAAAGCTGAATGTGTCCCAACTCGCCAAGCAAGTCTGCGACGACCTCGAAACGACGATAAGAAAGCCGATACCTGGCCACTCTGATGAGAATTTGCGCAAGACCTTTAGCCGTGCCATAAAAGCCATGGAAAGGCGATTGAGGTCCGCGAACCTGGATCAACGTCGCTATCTGGCGCAATTGATCGACGACCGCAAGACAGCAAATTAGGCTTTTTGGTACGTTCCCACCAACCCTGGTAATTACCAGCTTTTTTCCTCCAAAACTGAAAAAGTAGCCCCGAACCAGCCGCATGGAGTTGGTTTTCAAGGAGTGCTATGAATCAGGAAAATTTGGATCAGGAATCGGCAATCGGGTCGTCGTTTGGAAAAGGCAAGGTGTCATGGGAGCTAGTGAGCGCCGCACATGCCAGAATCACCCAAGGAGCATGCGCTACTCCGAAGGATGTGGAAGTAGATGGCGCATTGACCGGAGATGCTGCCGTCAACGGCTTGCTGGCCAATGGCGAAAATTTCGCTCCCAGTATGGGTGATGCGTGCGGCTATCCGCCGTGCGGGCAGGATGCCCCCAGTGACGCAAAGAAAGAAGGTGGAGAAGGTGGTGTTTCGGACACGAGCAGCACCGCCATCACCACCTTTCCCCCCTTTCCCACCACCGTCGTCGAGGCAACGGTAACAGCGAATGATGTGCCTACCGAATCCACTTCGACAGGTGAGGCCCCCACTCGTGAGCAACCAGACGCACTGCAATTCGATGATGATGTCCTGACCCATCGCGCCAGCGAAAACCCGGTCGTGACGGAGGCCAAGGCGAAGGGCATTTACAAAACGCCGCTGGGCTCAGGGATGCACGAAATCAAGTGTCCTTGGGGGCAAGAGCATGTGCACTCCAGCGAAAGCAGCGCAACCTACACTGAGCCCGACGAATACCAACCTTTGGGTGCTTTTAGGTGCAAGGAGGCATGCCACGCCCATCTGACCGCAAAGGACTTGCTGGAAGAACTGGGTGTTCCCAAGATGGTGGCCCGAAACAAGCCGACCATTCGCAACATACCGGGCAATCTGCACGAGGTCGTGGACGCTGCTGAAAGAGTGCTGGCAGGTCGTGGCAAGTATTACCAATCAGGAACTGTGATCGTATCGGTTACGACAGACCCCGCTTCAGGCAATCCCGCAGTCTCACCCACCAGCATGCTCACGCTGACCCGTGAACTGTCGGCTGCCGCATCGTGGGAAAAGGAAGACAGCCGCTCGGGTGGCTGGAAACCGTGCGACCCACCTGCGCGCCATGTCAGTGTGTTGTACAACGCCTCCGACTATCGCTATCTGCCACCACTGGCTGGTGTAGCAAGGCAGCCGTACATAAGTGAAGTTGATGAATCGCTAATCGTAGTCCCCGGATACAACGACCAGACCCTCATATTTGGTGTGTTCGACCCCGCGCAGTTCCCGGTGTCAGAGCCAACCAAAGAGGAGGCATTGCAATCGCTCGACACGGTGATGAGCCTGTTGAAGGAGTTCCATTTTTCTAGCGACCATGACCGTGCAGCAATGGTGTCAGCGATTCTGACCGCTACTCTGCGTCCATCGCTGGCTCATGCACCTGCGTTTCACGTACGAGCCCACGATATTGGCAGCGGCAAATCTTATGCCTGCGAGTTGATCTCTGCTTTTGCCAGCCCTGCACCCAGCGAGAAAGTCAGCTACCCAACAACTTCCGAAGAGGCAACCAAAGCCATTCTGTCGCTGCTACTGAAAAATCCTGCCGTCATCGAATTCGACGATATGGATTCCGATTGGATCGCCCATGGTGCGTTCAAACGCATGCTGACGGCTGAATATGTGACGGATCGCGTGCTTGGCTACTCCAAGACTGCCACAGTACGTACGCGCGTTCTGTTTCTTGGCTCTGGCAACAATGTCGGCCCACGCGACGATATGCGCCGCCGAGTTGCGACGATCAATCTTGACCCGAAATGCGCAACGCCAACGACGATGGATTACAAGGGATCACCCGTTGAAGAGGTTCGCAAGAATCGAGGCCTCTATGTGGCAGCCGCGCTAACCATTGTGCAGGCTTGGATCAAAGCAGGTAAGCCCCGCGCAGCAGTGAAGAGCATTGCCTCCTACGGAACTTGGTCTGACTACTGCCGCCAATCCTTACTCTGGTTGGGATTGCCCGATCCCGCCACCTCATTGCTGGATCAGGTCACGCGTGACCCCGAGGGTGATCCCCTGGGGGAGTTGTTGCACGCATGGAAGGGCTCATTTGATGCAGCTGCCACAACCGTGCGCAAGGCAATTCGCATCGCTGGCTCTGGACAGAAGCGTCTTGATGAGGCCATCCGAGATTGTCTTGGAGAAGATCAAGGCCCCATCAATCCAACGAAGTTGGGGTGGTACTTAAAGAAGCACGCGGGCCGAATTGTCCACGGCATGCGCTTTGTCGAAAGCACGGCAGATGGTCGAAAGGCTTGGAAGCTTGTCGTGATTGACCCCGAGGCACTCCATACGGCAAGCACTGCCCGGACGACGTCTGCTGATGACTCCGATTTGTATTGATGGGGGCATGTATGCGCAAGAAACACATCAGCTACTCACGCCGCGAGC
The DNA here is from genome assembly GCA_046348185.1 of Rhodoferax sp. Lineage (GTDB taxonomy): Bacteria > Pseudomonadota > Gammaproteobacteria > Burkholderiales > Burkholderiaceae_C > Allorhodoferax. The sequence continues at coordinate 2,427,479 of JAXMER010000013.1, forward strand.
CCTCTACGAAGGTATTGGATGAACTTGGCTATTTGCTAAGCCACCTGGATGCCGATTGTGATTACGGGAAATGGATACGAGTCCTTATGGCTGTATTCCACGAGACTGGCGGCCATGAAAGTGGCTTCCGGTTGGTGGATGCCTGGAGCAGCCATAGCGATAAGTACAGAGGGGAGAACGACGTTCGCAGGTATTGGCGGGGATTGAAGGACGATATTGACACGCCAGTAACAATGGGAACACTCAAGTGGATGGCAAGACGCTCCACTCACCGGTAGTGCCAGCCCAGCAGAAGCAGCGGAGGGGGAAGGCAGGACACCCTGCCATCCTTTGGGTGCCGTGGCAAATCGCGCCGCTTCCCTTGTGCCAGCATCTGCCGGATCGCACGATGGTCTACCGCGCTTCGGGTGGGCAGCCAGAAGTGGCGAAGGCGGAGAAGGTGGTGCCGCACCGGTTTTCCCACCTTTTCCTCCTTTTTTCCCCCTGGCCAAGTCAGTCGATAACCTGCATGATCGCTCCCGCTTCTGAGTGGTCCAGCGCAAACTCCCGCAGCCAGTGATAGTGCTCCGTGTAGACCTCGACGATTGGCCCTTTGGCTTCCATGCTCAGGTGTGAGTAGCTATACAGACACGCCGCAATGCCAAGCGCATCCGCTGACAGCTGCCCATCAAAGCCGTTATCGCATTCGATAGCGAAGGCCTCTTCCAACCTAGGGGCCATGTAGAAGCCACCGTTGGACAGCGTGTAGAAATCCCAGTACGCGCCTTGGTAGTCCGGTGCCAGCGCTGAGGCAAAGCTGAAAACAGTCGGTTCCAGCTGAACGGAATAGGCCAAAGCGAACAATCCATCGACGGTGGACATGCGCAGACTTTCGGGGACGATAGTGGAAATGATGTGTGCCATGGTTTTTGGATCGAAAAAAAATGAATGAATCCACACCCTGCCCCACCCTTCAGACGCAGCTATCCCGACCAATGCACGTAGCAATGGCTGGAAGCAAGTCCTGAAAGGTGGGGAGGGAGGGGGAGGTGTCTGCCAGCCGGTGCGACCGGTGGCGGGGGTGACCGCGAGGGGTCGGGGGTGCGGGCTAGCTGCCCGAGGGGTGCCCAGGTTGGGCCATGGTGTGCCCGTTGGGGCCGGGGGATGGGGGTGGTACTAGCAGGGGGCCGCCCAACCCAGATGGTCCGAGGTCAGGCCCGAGCGCAGCGCCGCTTCGTTGCAAATTGTGAGCGGCAAGAGGTCATCGGGGATATCCCAATCCTGCATGTGTTGGACAGCGAAAGCGAGAGAGTCGGAGAAACTTGTGTTCATGTGATTTCCAATGGTTGGGTTGGTTACTTACGGAAGTGACGGAGATACAGATATCCACCCACCAGCGCCAGGATCGGAATGACCAGGGCTGGGTAGATGAATGTGAGTGCGGCAATAGCGGCGATGGCCATGCCTCGGGTGCTGGAGAAAGATAGGCCGAGGGTGCCTGCCACGATTAGCGCTGCGGTGATGCCAGCGGTGATACTGGCCATCAACCTCCACCCTTGCGGCGGGATTTGGGAGCATTGCTGCCCATGCAGTCCTGCACTACTTTTGCCAGCGTGGTGCCCGGCGCATGTTCGTGGTGCCTGGTATTGACTTCACTCACGCGCACCAGTCCAAGCGCGCGCAATGAAACCAATAGGAACCCGGCTGAATTGGTGCTGGTCCCGACGTACAAAGGCGCTAGGCTTTTGGCGGTCAACTCAGTGGCACCTAAAACAATGTCTTGGATGCTTTCTGCGCTGATCCAGTTTTTCGAAAACATGCCAGCTGCCGAGTTGCCACAGACTCTGACATGCAATGAATCGGCTTCGATGTGGCGGCCCACTTCAAAATCGATCTCACTTCGACCAGAGAGCGATGTGCATTGGCTTTTGAAGATGCTCTGAATTGGGTCAATTGCTTCCTGTTCTTCGCTGGTGATTTCAGTCATGGATAGTCCTTTGAATTGATGTTGAAAATGAAGGGCGAGTGGCCTTTCACATAAGGTGGCGGGGTTTGCGCAGTTGGCGCGCGATCAAAATTGGATAAACCACTTGAAGGCCAGCCAGATCACCCACCAGGAAACCAGGTAAACGCCCATGAACAGGGCGATTCCGATCGCCATCACGCCCAGCCACAGCAAGGCAGCTGGTGCCAGCAGGCCGGACAGTCCGCCAAAGAAGAATCCCGTTAAGCCCCAGCGCACACCGCCAACGATTGAGCACACCATCACGCAGATTGCAATGGGTATGGACTGTTGACGCGCGATCAATTTTCCCCAGTTTGACTGAGTAGCGCGCGCCGAAATTTACTCAGGGTGATTAACCTGCCTGCCTCATTTTTGAGCAGGACCAAAGGAGATGATCACCATGAAAGATCTGGGCATTGTTCGGCGCTTGTTTTACCGTGACGGGTTGTCGATTTCAGAGATCGAGAGGCGCACGGGGCTGACCCGGAAGACGATCAGCAAGTGGCTCAGTGCACCTGAGCGCACCGAGCCAAAATATCCACGGCGTATCGCCGAAGACACCAAGATCGCTCCGTTTGCAGCCCAACTGACCAAAGCGCTGGAAGTGGATGCGCGCCGCCCCAAACGGGATCGGCGCACGGCGCTGAAGTTATTCAAGGAAATCCAGGCGTTGGGGTTTGACGGCGACTACAGCCGTGTCACTGAGTTTGTCCGCAGGTGGCGGGATGCTGGTGGGCAAGCGTTGGTCAAGGCGTTTGTGCCTTTGCGATTTGAACTTGGGGAGGCCTTCCAATTCGATTGGAGTGAGGAGCGACTTCTCGTCGGCGGTGTGTGGCGCAAGATACTGGTGGCACACCTGAAGCTGTGTGCCAGCCGAGCCTTTGTGTTGCAGGCGTATCCCACCCAGAGCCACGAAATGCTGTTCGATGCACACACCCGCTCATTCATGGCCTTGGGGGGCATTCCTCGTCGGGGCATCTACGACAACATGCGCACAGCCGTGGACAAGGTCAACAAGGGAAAGAGCCGGGTCGTCAACACACGCTTTGCAGCGATGGCCTCGCACTATCTGTTTGATCCAGACTTCTGCAATGTGGCCAGCGGCTGGGAGAAAGGAGTGGTGGAGAAGAACGTACAGGACAGCCGACTGCGCATCTGGCAGGACGCGGCAAAGGAACGGTTCGGCTCCTTCACCGAACTCAACCTGTGGTTGCTGGCGAGGTGTAGAACGCTATGGCATGAATTGCGCCACCCGGAGTTCGCCGAACACACCATTGCAGAGATGCTCGAGCATGAGCAATCCAGCCTCATGCCCATGGTAGCGCCGTTTGACGGCTATGTTGAAACACTGGGCAAAGTCAGCAGCACCTGCCTGGTGGTTTATGACCGTTGCCGCTACTCCGTACCGTGTGAACTGGCGGGCCAGATAGTCAGTGTGCGGGTGTATCCGGAGCACCTTGACTTCGTCGCGCAAGATGCCGTGGTCGCTAGCCATAGTCGCTGCTTCGAACGCAAGCAAACACGCTACGACTGGCAACACTACATCCCGATCATCGAACGCAAGCCAGGGGCCTTGCGCAACGGTGCACCCTTTGCAGACATGCCGCAACCGCTGTTGCGTTTGCGGGCCTTGTTGCTCAAACGCGATGGAGGCGACCGGGTGATGGCCAAGGTATTGGCTGCAGTTCCCAAATCCGGACTGGAGGCGGTGCTGGTAGCTGTGGACCTGGTACTGGAATCTGGCAATCCGAGTGCCGAACACATTGAAAACGTTCTCAACCGACTGAAGTCAGTGGCGCCACCACAGTCCGTGGAAACGCATCTGGAGGTAAGCGAGGAGCCGATTGCCGATGCAGGTCGTTATGACAGCTTGCGCACGGAGGTGGACCATGCGTGAAGTTGCCACAGAACTCAAGGGCTTGCGTCTTTACGGCATGTCCAGTGCCTGGGATGACCTGGTCGCACAGGGCAATTCCGTGGGTTTGCAAACCGCGAGGTGGCTGGTAGAGCACCTGCTGGATATGGAGCACACCGACAGGGCTATGCGTTCCATCCGCTACCAATTGCACAGTGCCAAGTTCCCGGTGCACCGTGACCTGGCTGGGTTTGACTTCGACCATTCCAAGGTTGATCAGGGTTTGATAAAGGAATTGGCGTCCATGTCGTTTACGCAGGAGGCGCACAACGCCGTCTTTATCGGTGGCACTGGCACCGGCAAGACGCACTTGGCAACCGCCTTGGGCGTGGCTTGACATTACGCAGCAAAACAAGCGGGTGCGGTTCTACTCAACGGTCGATCTGGTGAACCTACTGGAGCAAGAGAAGGCTGCAGGCAAAGCTTAAGTAAGCTGGCGTTTGCACTCATGCGTATGGACTTGGTGATCCTGGACGAGCCTGGGCTATCTACCATTCAGCCAAGCCGGTGGAGCACTGCTGTTTCATCTGCTGTCCAAGCTCTACGAGCACACCAGTGTGATGATCACCACCAACTTGACGTTCGGCGAGTGGGCCAGCGTGTTTGGCGACGCGAAGATGACAACGGCATTGCTGGACCGGCTCACGCACCACTGCCATATCGTAGAGACCGGCAACGAGTCTTACCGATTCCGCCACAGCACGGCCACTGCCAAGTCCCGCATCAAAGCCAGGAGCAAATCAAGCGACCCAAAAGCTCAGATCAGGAGGCGCCGTTCTGACAACTGCAAAGCGTGGAAATCCGCTTCGGGCTACGCCCTGCGCGGCTTCCCACGCTGGCTGTGAATGGATACGAGGTTGCAGTAAAAAACATCCGTGGGATAAACTTATCCACAGGTCAGTCAATCAAGACTGGCTACGTTCCCTGAGTATTCGCTCGGCGCGCACACCTGAGGAATATTGGACGCGCGCCAACAGATGTTTGATTTGTCTCATGAAGTCGTCCCCTTATCGTTATCGTTTTAAGTGAGTCCATGGCCCAGCTTTGCAAGCTAAAGCAGCCTGACTGCTGGGCCTACCGAACCTGTACCGAACTTCCCCAGCATAGCTGAAACGCCAATAGCAAAGCCCCGCCGCTGTGCGGCTAGGCTTCATCTAGGAGAAATCTGGAGCGGGATAAGAGGCTCGAACTCTCGACCTATACCTTGGCAAGGTATCGCTCTACCAACTGAGCTAATCCCGCATATTCACCGCGAGTTGCAGTGAAAGAACAACCGATCCGAAGATGGGCGATTCAATTTGGTGGCCTGGGGCGGAATCGAACCACCGACACAAGGATTTTCAGTCCTCTGCTCTACCGACTGAGCTACCGGGCCAGAGCCAATGAGTATAACACGATTGACGCCGCAAGATCGGCAGGCCTTGGAAATTAATTGCGCTTGCTGCGCGTGAGGTCCACGCCCAACTGTTTGAGCTTGCGATACAGGTGGGTGCGCTCCAGGCCAGTTTTCTCGGCGACGCGGGTCATGGAACCGTTTTCCCGGGCAAGGTGGTACTCAAAGTAGGCTTTTTCGAATTCGTCACGGGCCTCGCGCAGCGGGCGGTCCAGCACAAAGTTTTGCGTAGCCTGCAGCCCTGCATCCACGCTGGCCACCGTGGCCACGGTAGACATGCTGACCGTTTCCGCGACCATGACCACAGGCTTGATGGGTGCCACGCTGGCAAGCCGTGGCGCAACGTTTCGCACCAGACCTTGCTCGACCGCCTTGAGCAGCTTCTGCAGAGTGATGGGTTTTTCTAAAAAGGCGAGTGCACCGATTTTGGTGGCTTCAACAGCGGTATCGATGGTGGCATGTCCACTCATCATGATGACTGGCATGTTGAGCAACCCGGTTGACGACCATTCCTTGAGCAGGGTCACGCCATCGGTGTCAGGCATCCAGATGTCGAGCAACACGAGATCGGGGCGCTCCTTTGCGCGCGCGGCGCGCGCCTGTGCCGCGTTTTCGGCCAGTTCGACCGTATGCCCTTCGTCGTTGAGAATTTCCCACAGCAGATCACGAATGCCGAGTTCGTCGTCAACTACCAGAATGTTCGCCATGGTGAAATCGCTGTCCCTACTGTGTTTTGGTTCTTACGCGTCTGCACTGCCGCTGTTATCAACGGCCAATGATAACGACACTTGGGCGCCGACCGTTTTACCATCCACTTCGCGGTTGATGATATCGATGCGTGATCCGTGCTCGTCTGCAATCTTCTTGACCACGGCCAACCCCAGGCCGGTCCCCTTGTTCTTGGTGGTCACGTACGGCTCGAACGCTCGCTTGAGAATGGCCTGTGGAAAGCCGCCACCACTGTCCACGACGCTCATGCGCACGCGTGCGCTGGCAGGCTTGAAAGCCGTGCGCAAGACGACCTCGGCGGTCTCACCGGTCTGGGCAGCGCGGCTCTCGGTAGCGTCCTGCGCATTTTGTAATAGATTGTGAATTACTTGCCGTAATTGTTGCGCGTCACCTCGCACCATCGGGCAGGCAGGGTCCAAGTCGAGCACGACAGGCACGTTTTGCGCTTCCTGGTCGTAGAGGTGCATCACATCGACGATCAGGCTATTGAGATCGACCGGCTTGAGCTCGGCGCTTGGCAGTCGCGCGTAGTCGCGGAAGTCGTTGACCAACCGCTTCATGGCGTCCACCTGGTCGACGATGGTCTTGACTGATTTGGTGACCAGCGCCTGTTCGGCATCCGACAACTTGCCTTCGAGCTTGCGTTCCAGCCGCTCTGCAGATAGTTGGATGGGTGTGAGCGGGTTCTTGATCTCATGCGCGAGGCGCCGGGCCACCTCACCCCATGCCTGGGCGCGTTGGGCAGAGACGATTTCGGAGATGTCATCAAACACCAAGAGTCGGTCATCACCCGGCAACAGCGCACCGCGCACAACCAGGGTGAGCGCACGCGCAAATGGGGTGGACGCTTGCCCTTCTGTGCCCAGTTCAAAGGTACGCTGCCAGTGGTCGAGATGGTGCTCAGTCGATAACGCCAGGAAGTCCTGGAACTGGGTTTGCACGGCGAGTCCGAAATCCTGCAGGCCCTCGACCTGTTCGATGCGCTGGCCCTCGTAAGCCGCCAGCGGCACCTTGAGAATGCGGGTGGCTCCAGGGTTGGTGGATCGGATTTCGCCGTTCGGCCCCAGCACAATGACACCTGCCGTCAGGTTGTCGAGGATGGTCTGCAAGTTGGCGCGCGCTGCATCGACTTGCGCCATGCTGTGCTGCACGGCCCCGCGCGCCTCTGCCAGCTGCTCGGTCATCGAAGCGAAGGCGCGCGTCAAACCACCGAGTTCATCGCGTCCGGCGATGGCCAGTTTGGGAGTGAGGTCTCCAGCCGCCACTTGGTTGACGCCTTCCGCCAGAACCAGCAACGGTCGCGCAATCTGATCGCCCAGTATGACCGCCAGCAGCACCGCACCGAAGACGGCGAGAAAGAGACTCAGGGTCAGGGTGCCGATATACATGCGGCGCAGGCCTTCGCGCCCCAGGGCCAATTCCTGGTAGTCACGATTGGCGCTTTCCACCGCCAACGCATTGGAAACGAGATTGGCCGGCAGTGCGCGCGTGACCTGCAGGTACCGTAGGTCGGGTGTCAATCCCAAGGCCGTGCTGAAGAATATGGGAACCAAGACCTTGATGCGCACGTTGTCCAGGTTGTTGACAGTCGCATCTTCCAACCCTTCAACCCAAGAAACCATGCGATCGCTGCGCGCGGCACGAAACTGACTGGCACTGGGCTTGGCAGGTGCGAGCTGTAGCCCGGTTTGCCCGGCATTGGCCAACAACTTGCCGTTGCCGCTCCAGATGGAAATGTCAACGGCGCCCAGTTGTTCCAGCATGCGATCCAATTGCAGCCCCGCCAAACCCTCGGGTGCCTCTGCCGCCTGAGCTGATGCCGCGCGCGATTTGCTGGCGAGGTCTGATACCAAGGTGTCCAGTGTGACCCGGCCCAGGCTCAAGCCGGCTTCCAGCGCACTTTCCACCTTTACGTCAAACCAGGTTTCGATGGACCGCGTAACAAACTGGTAGGAAACCACATAGATCAGCAGGCCAGGCGCTAGTCCCAGCAATGCAAAGATGGCCGCCAGTTTGACCAACAATCGGCTGCCGAATTGGCCCTGCTGCCAGCGCACATACAAACGCCAGGCGACCCAGATAATGGCGAGCAGCAACGCCGCAGCAGCAACGGCATTGATGGTGACAAGCTTGGTGTAGTTGCGTTCGTACTCGCGGTTGTTGGTTGCTTCCAGCAACAGGTACAGGAGCGCCAGACCCAAAACCACCATGGAGACCGCGGTAATGCTGACAGTCCAGCGCAGGGCGCGCGAGCTATGGGACTGCCGGGTGGTAGTCGTTTGCGTTTCTTCGGCACTCATTTGGTGACTGGCAGTTGCCAGGCCAGGCTGGCACCAACCGACAGATCCCAGTCAGCTTGCCCAATGGCACCGATCTGGAACGGACGGGGCAACTGGCTGAGATCGAGACGAAATCGGTAGTCGATGCGGTATTTGGTCCCCGCGTCCAGTTCGGAAGCCTCCGCCAGCTTCCAGTGCACCACTTTTCGGATGGCACCTAGGGCTTGGTCCAGTGTGTCATACGTCTGGTTCAGGACCAATCCCAGGCTGGTTTCCCGCCCGGGGGCAGCGTTGACATTGAGCCGCCAGCGCCGCGTAAGAGGCTGGTAGGCCAGGCGCATGTGCCGCTGCACCGCAGCGATGCGCTTGTCGTACCAGTACCAGCGCTCGCGCAGGATGTCTGCCTCGGCCACGAAATACATCGGGATGCCTTTGAGCAGGGCATCTTCCACCGCCGATGACAGTTCGAATTGCACCTGAGCGGAGAGCAGTACCTCGTCGTCCACCCGCTCCGCCTGCAAGGCCACGACCTCCACGCTGGACTGCGCCTGTGCAAGGCTGCCCACAGCCAGCAGCAACCAACACGCAAACGCCAACCAGCAGACCTTAAGTCCGCTTCTTCTCCAGCAGTGCGTAGTAGAAACCGTCGTAGTCACAGGCCCCATTGTCCGGGAGCGCCTGGTCTTTTGCGGCGCTAGGTGGCAGCAAATGGCCTGGAGAGGGCATCAAAACCGCATCGGTGTTGTGCGCGAGAAACGCTTGCGCCTGGCGTTCACCCTCCTGCCGGAATACCGAGCACGTGCAATACAGCAGCCGACCTCCCGGGCGCAGCAGGGGCCAGAGCGCCTGCAACAACTGACGTTGGGTTGCGGCAAGTTGGGTGATATCGGTCTCGCGCCGCAGCCAGCGCGCGTCCGGGTGACGCCGAACAATGCCTGCTGCTGAACAGGGCGCATCAAGCAAGATCGCATCGTAGGCAACCCCGTCCCACCACAGCGCGGGTTGGGCGGCGTCTGCCGTCAAAACCTGTGCCTGCAAGCCCAGGCGATGCAGGTTCTCTTGGATCCGGGTGGTGCGCGCCGGGTCGACCTCCAACGCGGTGACCTGTGCGTTAGACAGTTCCAGCAAGTGCCCGGTTTTGCCGCCGGGCGCGGCGCAGGCATCCAGAATCCGCTGCGCTGCCATGCCGTTCAGCAACAAGGGGGCAGCCAACTGCGCCGCCGCGTCTTGCACCGAGACCCAGCCATCCAGAAAGTGCGGCAGTTGTGCGACCGGCACCGGGCGCTGCAAGCGGATCGCCCCTTGTTCCAGCAACTGGCTTGCGATACCGGCATCCTCCAGCACCTTCTGGTACGCCTGCGCCGAAACCTTGCGCGCGTTGGCGCGCAGTGTCATTGGAGGCGGCATGTTTGCGGCCTGCAGAATGGATTCCCAGTGTTCTGGGTGATCCTGCTGCAAACGCTCGATCCACCACATGGGATGATTCCAGCGCGCGACCGGGTCAGCGTCGGTCTGACGCACCCAATGGTCCTGCTCACGCAGGAACCGACGCAGACAGGCGTTCAGGAACGATGCGTGCCGCGCCAAGGGTGCCGAACGCTTGGCGGCTTCCACGGTCTGATTGACCAGCGTATGGGCATCGTAGGCCAGGGTATTGCGGTTCCAGGCCAGGGCCAGGGCCGAACACAGCAAGGCATCGACAGGCGCAGGCGGCGCTTTGGGGGCAAGCTGCTTGCGTAGCGCCTGGGCACGCCCCAGATTGCGCCACACCTGGAAAACCAGCGCCTGTACGCCTGGGCGCAGTTCGCGCGCCACCAGGTCCATCGCGGCAGTGCCCGAGGTGCCTTTGCGCACAGCAGCAACTACCTGGGCAACCCCTTGTAACTGGCGCCAAAGCGCCACAGGATGGATCGGTGTGTTCACGTGCGAATGAGCAAGAGTGGGTATTGCATTCTATGGGCTTCGCAATGAAAAAGGCCCCAAGCCCCCGTAAAGAGTGCTTGAGGCGCTATAAAAAACGCAGCAGACTTATTCGCCGGCCGTTTCCTGGTCAGCCAGGGACTCGCCCTGCCCTTCGCCTGCCAGTTCCGCCGCTTCGGCATCGGCGATGGCACGGCGCTCGGCTTCGTCCATGCTCTCGCGGGCCTTGCGGGCCTCGTGGTAGGCAAGGCCGGTACCGGCGGGGATCAGGCGACCCACAATGACGTTTTCCTTCAAGCCGCGGAGTTCGTCGCGCTTGCCCATGATGGCAGCTTCGGTCAACACCCGCGTGGTTTCCTGGAAGGACGCCGCAGAGATGAACGAATCCGTCGACAAGGAGGCCTTGGTGATACCCAGCAGCAGGTTGGTGTAGGTGGCAGGCACCTTGCCATCGGCGCGCAAGGCATCGTTGGTATTGAGCATTTCGGATCGTTCCACCTGCTCGCCAGCGATGTAGCTGGAGTCACCGGCGTTCTCAACCACCACACGGCGCAGCATCTGGCGCACGATCACCTCGATGTGCTTGTCGTTGATCTTCACACCCTGCAAGCGGTACACGTCCTGGACCTCGTCCACGATGTAACGCGCCAGTTCCTCGGCACCCAGCAGGCGCAGGATGTCTTGCGGATCGGCCGGACCGTCCACCACCACTTCGCCCTTGTTGACCACCTGGCCTTCGTGGACCAGCATGTTCTTTTCCTTGGGCACCAGCTCTTCCCAGACCTTGCCATCCGGATCGGTAATCTGCAGGCGGATCTTGCCTTTGGTTTCCTTGCCGAAGGACACGGTACCGGTGATCTCGGCCAGCGTGCCCTTGTCCTTGGGCGTACGGGCCTCGAACAGTTCGGCCACGCGGGGCAGACCGCCGGTAATGTCGCGGGTCTTCTGACCTTCGATCGGGATACGGGCCAGCACTTCGCCGGGGCCCACGTCCTGGCCGTCGCGCACCTGGATGAGTGCCCCCACCGGGAAGCCGATGGTCACGGAGTGGTCGGTGCCAGGGATCTTGACTTCGTTGCCCGAAGCGTCGATCAGCTTGACCTGCGGACGCACCACCTTGGCCGAACCACGACGCTTGGGGTCGATCACCACCATGGTCGACAAACCGGTGACCTCGTCTACCTGCTTGGCAACCGTCAGGCCCTCTTCCACGTTCTCGAAGTGCGCCTTGCCTGCGAATTCGGTAATGATGGGTCGGGTCAGCGGATCCCAGTTGGCGAGGATCGTGCCAGCCTTGATGGCCTGGTCGGCCTTGACCGTCAGCACGGCACCATACGGCACTTTGTGACGCTCGCGCTCACGACCATGCTCGTCGTGAATGATGATCTCGCCGGAGCGGGCAATCACCACCAGTTCACCCTTGCTGTTGGTCACATAGCGCATGGTGGCGTTAAAGCCGATCATGCCGTTGGACTTGGCTTCCACGCTGGAGGCAATGGCAGCACGCGATGCGGCACCACCGATGTGGAAGGTACGCATGGTCAGCTGCGTACCGGGTTCACCGATGGACTGGGCGGCAATCACACCCACGGCCTCGCCGAGGTTGATCAGTCCGCCACGACCCAGGTCGCGGCCATAGCACTTGGCGCAGATGCCGTAGCGGGTCTCACAGGTCAGCGCGGTGCGCACCTTGACCTCGTCCACACCGGCGGCTTCCATTTCGTCAATGACGTCTTCGTCCAGCATGGTGCCAGCCGCAGCGACCACCGAGCGGTTCTCGGGGTGCAGCACGTCTTCGGCAGCCGTACGGCCCAGGATACGGTCACGCAGGGACTCGATAACCTCACCGCCTTCGACGATGGCGCGCATCTGGTAGCCACCCTGGGTACCGCAATCCTCTTCCGTAACGACCAGATCCTGGGTAACGTCCACCAGGCGGCGAGTCAGGTAACCGGAGTTGGCGGTCTTCAAAGCGGTGTCGGCCAGACCCTTACGGGCACCGTGGGTGGAGATGAAGTACTCCAACACGTTCAGGCCTTCGCGGAAGTTGGCGGTAATGGGCGTCTCGATGATGGAGCCGTCTGGCTTGGCCATCAGACCACGCATACCGGCCACCTGACGGATCTGGGCGGCAGAGCCGCGCGCGCCCGAGTCGGCCATCATGTAGATGGAGTTGAAAGACTCCTGGTCCACCGTGTTGCCGTGGCGGTCCACGACCTTCTGCTTGGACAACTGGGCCATCATCACCTTGGACACTTCGTCGCCAGACTTGCCCCAGATGTCCACCACCTTGTTGTAGCGCTCGCCCGCAGTCACCAGACCAGAAACGTACTGCTGTTCGATCTCCTTCACTTCCTTCTGCGCACGCTCAATGATGCCGTGCTTCTCGGCAGGCACCAGCATGTCATCGATACAGATGGAGATGCCGGCCCTGGTGGCCAGACGGAAACCGCTTTGCAGCAGTTTGTCGGCAAACACCACCGTTTCCTTCAGTCCGCACTTGCGGAAGGACACGTTGATGAGTTTGGAGATTTCCTTCTTCTTGAGCGCCTTGTTAATGTTGGCAAACGGCAGCCCCTTGGGCAGGATCTCGGACAACAGCGCGCGGCCCGCAGTGGTTTCCCACAGCTTGGTAGACGGCGTGAACTCGCCAGTTTCCTTGTTCTTGGTCCACTCGGTCAGGCGCACATTGATCTTCGCGTTGAGCTCGACCTCACCCGCGTCAAAAGCACGGCGCACTTCAGACGTGTCGGAGAAGATCAGGCCTTCACCCTTGCCGTTGATGCGCTCACGGGTCGTGTAGTACAGACCCAGCACCACGTCTTGAGACGGCACGATGGAGGGCTCACCGTTGGCGGGGAACAGCACGTTGTTGGAGGCCAGCATCAGGGTGCGGGCTTCCATCTGGGCTTCGATGGACAGAGGCACGTGCACGGCCATCTGGTCACCGTCGAAGTCAGCGTTGAAGGCCGAGCAGACGAGCGGGTGCAACTGGATGGCCTTGCCTTCGATGAGGATGGGCTCAAAGGCCTGGATGCCCAAACGGTGCAGCGTAGGCGCACGGTTGAGCATCACGGGGTGCTCTTTGATGACCTCTTCCAAGATGTCCCACACCACGGGCGTACCGGATTCAACTTCCTTCTTGGCCGCCTTGATGGTGGTCGCGATGCCCATGGCTTCCAGGCGCGCGAAGATGAAGGGCTTGAACAGTTCCAAGGCCATCAATTTCGGCAAACCGCACTGGTGCAACTTGAGCGTTGGGCCCACGGTAATCACAGAACGACCGGAGTAGTCCACGCGCTTGCCCAGCAGGTTCTGACGGAAGCGACCGCTCTTGCCCTTGATCATGTCGGCCAGCGACTTGAGGGCGCGCTTGTTGGCACCGGTCATGGCCTTGCCGCGACGGCCGTTGTCCAGCAGGCTGTCCACGGCTTCCTGGAGCATGCGCTTCTCGTTGCGCGCGATGATCTCAGGCGCCTTGAGTTCCAACAGACGGCGCAGACGGCTGTTGCGGTTGATGACGCGGCGGTACAGGTCGTTCAGGTCGGAGGTCGCGAAGCGGCCGCCGTCCAGGGGCACCAGCGGACGCAGGTCCGGCGGCAGAACGGGCAGCACGTCCAACACCATCCACTCGGGCTTGATACCAGACTTCTTGAACGCTTCGAGAACTTTCAGACGCTTGGCGTTCTTCTTGATCTTGAGTTCGGAGCCGGTCAGGTCGTTGCGCAGCTTCTCGATCTCGCGTTCGATATCGATGTTTTGCAGCAGGTCCTTGATACCCTCGGCACCCATCTTGGCCTGAAACTCGTCGCCGTATTCCTTGAACTTGGCGTCGAAGTCGTCCTCGGACATGATGCTGTACTTCTTCAGCGGGGTCATGCCGGGGTCGGTAACGACATAGGCTTCAAAGTACAGCACGCGCTCGATGTCGCGCAGGGTCATGTCCAGAACCAGGCCCAAACGGCTGGGCAAGGACTTCAGGAACCAGATGTGGGCGCAGGGTGCGGCCAGGTCGATGTGGCCCATGCGCTCGCGGCGCACCTTAGTCTGGGTGACTTCCACACCGCACTTCTCGCAGATCACACCGCGGTGCTTGAGGCGTTTGTACTTCCCGCACAGGCATTCGTAGTCCTTGATCGGGCCAAAAATCTTGGCGCAGAACAGGCCATCGCGCTCAGGCTTGAAGGTGCGGTAGTTGATGGTCTCGGGCTTGCGAACCTCACCGAAGGACCAGGAGCGAATCTTCTCGGGAGACGCCATGCCGATCTTGATGGCTTCGAAGTGCTCGTCCGGCGTGAACTGCTTGAACAGGTCGAGTAATGATTTCATGGGTTAAATCCTTTTCTGCTGATCCGAGTTTCAGTTGCGCTCGAGTTCGATATCGATGCCCAAGGAACGGATTTCCTTGACCAGCACGTTGAACGACTCCGGCATGCCGGCATCGATCGAGTGCTCGCCCTTAACGATGCTCTCGTACACCTTGGTACGGCCTTGCACGTCGTCGGACTTGACCGTCAGCATTTCCTGCAAGGTGTAGGACGCGCCGTAGGCTTCCAGTGCCCACACTTCCATTTCGCCGAAACGCTGGCCACCGAACTGCGCCTTGCCACCCAGCGGCTGCTGCGTAACCAGACTGTAGGGGCCCGTCGAACGGGCATGCATCTTGTCGTCCACCAAGTGGTGCAGCTTCAGGTAGTGCATGTAGCCCACGGTGGTTGTGCGCTCGAAGGGGTCGCCCGTACGACCGTCGTAGAGCTGAGCTTGTGTGCGAGTGGCGGTCAGGCCCTTGGCCTTGGCCACGTCGTCGGGGTAAGCCAGCTGCAGCATGTTGCCAATATCGGCTTCGGTCGCACCGTCGAACACGGGAGATGCGAACGGCACACCACTGGTCAGTTCCTGCGCCATGTCCCGGACTTCATCGTCGGACAGCTGCTGCAAGTCTTCCTTGCGGCCTGCACTGTTGTACACCTTCTCCAGGAAACCACGGATCTCGGTGGCAGCGGCTTCACGCTGCAGCATGTCACCGATGCGCTGCCCCAGACCCTTACCGGCCCAGCCCAAATGAACTTCCAGCACCTGCCCGATGTTCATCCGCGAGGGCACGCCCAGGGGGTTGAGCACGATGTCCACGGGGGTACCGTCAGCCAGGTAGGGCATGTCTTCCACCGGCGTAATCTTGGAGACCACACCCTTGTTACCGTGACGGCCGGCCATCTTGTCGCCTGGCTGCAGGCGGCGCTTGACAGCGATGTAGACCTTGACCATCTTGAGCACGCCAGCGGGCAATTCGTCGCCTTGCGTGAGCTTCTTGCGCTTCTCTTCAAAAGCGAGGTCGAAGCTATGACGGGTCTGCTCCAGCGAGTTCTTGATGCTCTCCAACTGGGTGGCCACTTCGTCCTCGGCAGGACGGATGTCGAACCAGTGGAACCTGTCCACAGAGGCCAGGTAGGCCTTGTCGAGCTTGGTGCCCTTGGCCAGCTTCTGCGGGCCACCGTTGGCAACCTTGCCCACCAGCAGCTTTTCGATACGGTCGAAGGCATCGGCCTCGACGATACGCAACTGGTCATTCAGATCCAGGCGGAAGCGCTTCAGTTCGTCGTCAATGATCTGCTGAGCGCGACGGTCACGCTGGATGCCTTCGCGGGTGAACACTTGTACGTCGATCACGGTACCCTGCGAGCCCTGATCCACCCGCAGCGATGTGTCCTTCACGTCGGAAGCCTTCTCGCCGAAGATGGCGCGCAACAGCTTCTCTTCCGGTGTCAGCGTGGTTTCACCCTTGGGCGTGACCTTGCCCACCAGCGTGTCGCCAGGTTGCACTTCAGCACCGATGTAGATGATGCCGGATTCGTCCAGACGATTGAGTTGCTGCTCGCTCAAGTTGGGGATGTCGCGCGTGATTTCTTCGGCGCCCAGCTTGGTGTCACGGGCCATCACCACGAGTTCTTCGATGTGGATCGAGGTGTAGCGGTCTTCGGCAACCACGCGCTCGGAAATCAGAATCGAGTCTTCGAAGTTGTAGCCGTTCCAGGGCATGAAGGCCACCAGCATGTTCTGGCCGATGGCGATCTCGCCCAGGTCGGTGGAGGCGCCGTCAGCGATCACATCACCCTTGGCCAGCTTGTCACCCTTCTTGACGATGGGGCGCTGGTGGATATTGGTGTTCTGGTTGGAGCGCTGGTACTTGATGAGGTTGTAGATGTCCACGCCCACTTCACCGGCTTGCGCCTCGCTGTCGTTGACACGCACAACGATGCGGGTGGCGTCGACATAGTCCACCACGCCACCGCGATTGGCTGTAACCACAGTGCCGGAGTCGATCGCAGCCACGCGTTCGATACCGGTACCTACCATGGGCTTTTCTGGACGCAACACGGGCACCGCTTGGCGCGACATGTTGGCACCCATCAAGGCGCGGTTGGCGTCATCGTGCTCCAGGAACGGCACCAACGAGGCTGCCACTGAAACGATCTGGGCGGGCGACACGTCCATGTACTGGATACGCTCGGCACCCACCAGGATGGATTCACCCTTTTCACGGGCCGACACCAGGTCGCCCGTCAGCTTGCCGTCCTTGTCCAGCGCTGCGTTGGCCTGGGCGATGACGTACTTGCCTTCCTCAATGGCAGACAGGTAGTCGATTTCATTGGTCACCTTGCTGTCAACCACGCGGCGGTACGGAGTTTCGATAAACCCGTACTCGTTCAAGCGGGCGTACAGGGCCAGCGAGTTGATCAGCCCGATGTTCGGGCCTTCTGGCGTTTCGATCGGGCACACGCGACCATAGTGGGTCACGTGCACGTCGCGCACCTCGAAGCCGGCACGTTCGCGGGTCAAACCACCCGGGCCAAGAGCCGACACGCGGCGCTTGTGGGTGATTTCCGCCAGGGGGTTGGTCTGGTCCATGAACTGCGACAACTGCGACGCACCAAAGAACTCCTTGAGGGCCGCAGAAATCGGCTTGGAGTTGATCAGGTCGTGCGGCATCAGCGGCTCTTGTTCGGCCTGACCCAGGCGCTCCTTGACGGCCTTCTCGATACGAGCCAGACCGGTGCGGTACTGGTTCTCAGCCAGTTCACCCACGCAGCGCACACGGCGGTTGCCCAGGTGATCGATGTCGTCAACTTCACCGCGGCCATTGCGCAGGTCAACCAGAATCTTGACGACCGCCAGGATGTCCTCGTTGGTCAGCACCATGGGACCGTTAGGGTCGGTGTTGCCCATCTTGGCGTTGAACTTCATGCGCCCGACACGCGACAGATCGTAGGTGTCGGGGTTGTAGAACAGGCGCTGGAACAAGGCCTGCACGGCGTCTTCCGTAGGCGGTTCGCCGGGGCGCATCATGCGGTAGATGGCCACACGGGCAGCGAACTCGTCGACGGTTTCGTCGGTGCGCAAGGTCTGGGAAATGTAGGCGCCCTGGTCCAGTTCGTTGGTGTAGATGCAGGGTAGTTCCTCGATGCCAGCCTGACGCAACTTCTTGAGCAGGGCTTCGGTTAGTTCTTCGTTGGCCTTGGCCACGATCTCACCGGTGTCGCTGTCCACGATGTTCTTGGCAATGACACGACCAATCAGGAAGTCTTCCGGCACACTAATGTGGGTGGTGCCGGACTGCTCAAGTTCACGGGTATGGCGTGCGGTCACACGCTTATCCTTGGCAACGACCACCTTGCCGCTCTTGTCGGTCAGGTCAAAACGCGCCACTTCGCCACGCAGACGCTCGGGCACAAAGGCCATCTGCGCGCCGCTGTCCATCAAACGGAAATTGTCGTTAACGAAGAAGTTTTCGAGGATGGCCTCGTTGTTCAGACCGATGGCCTTCAGCAAGATCGTGACCGGCATCTTGCGACGACGGTCGACGCGGAAGTACAGCAGATCTTTGGGATCGAATTCGAAGTCGAGCCAGGAGCCGCGGTAGGGAATGATGCGCGCCGAGAACAATAGCTTGCCCGAGCTGTGGGTCTTGCCCTTGTCATGCTCGAAAAACACACCAGGGGAGCGATGGAGCTGCGAAACGATGACACGCTCGGTGCCATTGATGATGAAAGAGCCTTTGGAGGTCATCAAGGGCACTTCGCCCATGTAAACCTCTTGCTCTTTAACCTCCTTGACCACCTTGTTTTGCGAAGTGGAAGACTCGCGGTCATAAATGATGAGCTGGACCTTGGCTCGCACAGCCGATGCAAAGGTCAGTCCACGGGTTTGGCATTCGCGCACGTCGAACGCCGGCTTGGCCAGGCTGTACTCGAGGTACTTCATTTCGACATAGCCGTTATGCGAAACGATGGGGAACGCCGACTCAAATGCCGCCTGCAAACCCTCCGCAGTACGCTTCTTGGGCGCTACGTCTGCTTGCAAGAATGCCGTGTAGGCGTCCTTTTGCATTTGCAACAGGTAGGGGATTTCGAGCACGCTGTCGCGGTTACCAAAATTTTTGCGAATCCGCTTGCGTTCTGTGTATGTGTAAGCCATTAGATCTCCGGGCAAAGACTAAAGGAACCTGGGGTCCTAGGCGACTGTGACACCGGGCTTGCGCCGGGTATAACTTGGCGATTGGCCACTACCAATCTCTGGCGGACGGCCACGCATTGCACGCAGCCCGATCCAAGGCATCTTCTGCAGTCGGGGTCAGAAGACACAAAAAAACCGTGATCCACACCGCTTTTTTGTGCGCTCTTACAAGCAACAAAGGCTGGAGGCCCTATTCGGCACCTCCAGCCCCACGCACACGGTCGATTACTTGAGTTCGACCTTGGCGCCAGCTTCTTCCAGCTTCTTCTTGGCAGCTTCGGCGTCAGCCTTGGAGATGCCTTCCTTGACGTTCTTCGGAGCGCCATCAACCAGATCCTTGGCTTCCTTCAAACCAAGGCCGGTGATTTCGCGCACAGCCTTGATGACGGAGACCTTGTTGGCGCCAGCTTCGGTCAGCACCACGTTGAACTCGGTCTTCTCTTCAGCTGCAGCAGCACCGCCGCCAGCAGCGCCACCAGCAGCGGGAGCGGCCATGGCAGCTGCGCTCACACCAAACTTCTCTTCGATGGCTTTCACCAGGTCGTTGAGTTCCATGACCGTCATGCTGTCCAGCGCGGTCAAAAATGCGTCTTTATCGAATGCCATTTTGATTTCCTAACAATATTGGTTACTACGGACCACACGCCAATCAGGCTGCGGCCTCTGCGGGTGCGCCACGCTTTTCCGCCACGGCGGCCAGCACACGGGCTGTACGCGAGATGGGGGATTGCATCAAGCCCAGCAATTGCGCCAGCAGCACTTCCTTGGAAGGGATGCTTGCGAGTTGCTTCACGCCGTTCACGTCCAGGGCCTTGCCAGCAAATGCACCGCCACGAATGACCAACTTGTCATTGGTCTTCGCGAACTCGGCCACCACCTTGGCGGCAGCCACTGCATCGACAGAAAAGCCATAGATCAGCGGACCGGTCATCTGGTCGGCCACCACCTCAAACGGGCTTCCGGCCACAGCACGGCGAGCCAGCGTGTTCTTCAACACGCTCAGGCTGACACCGTTGCTGCGGGCGTTGGCACGCAACTGGGTCATGGCAGCGACCGTGATGCCGCGGTATTCCGCCATCACGAGCGTTTGAGCTTTAGCGGCGAGGCTGGTCACTTCGGTAATGACCGCTTCTTTCTCACTGCGATTCAGACTCAAGGTCTACTCCTTTACATGCGCCTTGCGGCAATTGCCGCTTGGCACTCCACATTGCAGCGACCAACTGTTAACAGAACTTGCATTCCATCGGCAGCGGGATCGCCATCTGCGTTGGCCATTAAGTGCAGTTGCCTGCACACCAACGGTCTTGGATGACCTGCAAGGGCATAAACCCAAGCAGCCCACCACACTCGGACACCCCTTGCGAGGCGCCCAGATTCCTTGCGATTACGCCGCGATGGAAGGAATGTCCACGCGGACACCCACACCCATGGTTGACGAGACCGCCACTTTGCGCAAATACACACCCTTGCTCGATGCTGGCTTGGCTTTGTTCAAAGCATCCACCAGGGCAGCGAGGTTGCCCTGCAGCTGGGAAGCGTCGAACGATCGGCGACCAATCGTGGCATGCACGATACCGGCCTTGTCGACGCGAAACTGCACTTGACCTGCTTTAGCGTTCTTCACCGCAGTAGCCACATCCGGCGTCACGGTGCCCACCTTGGGGTTGGGCATCAGGCCACGGGGACCGAGGATTTGACCCAGAGTACCCACAACACGCATGGCGTCCGGAGCGGCGATCACCACGTCGAAGGGCATGTTGCCAGCCTTCACCTGGGCAGCCAAGTCGTCCATACCGACCACATCGGCACCAGCGGCCTTGGCCTCTTCGGCCTTGGCGCCTTGGGCGAACACGGCTACGCGCTTGGTCTTGCCCGTACCGTTGGGCAGAACAACGGCGCCACGCACCACCTGGTCGGACTTCTTGGCATCCACACCCAGTTGCACCGCCACGTCGATGGATTCGTCGAACTTCGCGTTGGCGAATTCCTTCACGAGCGTCAAGGCGTCAGTAAAGCTGTACAGCTTGGTGCTGTCGATCTTGCCCACTTGGGCTTTTTGTTTCTTGGTCAACTTGGCCATTTACACGCCCTCCACATTCACGCCCATGGAACGGGCCGAGCCAGCGATGGTGCGCACTGCCGCATCCAGATCGGCTGCGGTCATGTCCTTCATCTTGGTCTTGGCAATTTCTTCCAGCTGAGCGCGTGTAATCTTGCCCACCTTGTCGCTATGCGGACGCGAAGACCCCTTGTCCAGCTTGATGGCCTTCTTGATCAGGACCGTTGCGGGCGGCGTCTTGATGATGAAGGTGAAGCTCTTGTCTGCAAATGCAGTGATCACCACAGGCAGCGGCAATCCGGGCTCCATACCTTGCGTCTGCGCGTTGAACGCCTTGCAAAACTCCATGATGTTCAAACCACGCTGACCGAGCGCAGGGCCGATCGGTGGGGATGGGTTGGCCTTACCAGCTGGCACTTGCAGCTTGATGAAGCCGACGATTTTCTTCGCCATGTTTGCTCCTTACGGGTGATGACGCCTTGCAACTGAACAATTCAGAGCGCAGCTCCCCGGGGTTGACGACTCTGGAAACCAGGTTTGCGCCGAGTCGGGAAGCGCAAACCCATTTAGTCAGTTGGGGTTAGAGCACATTGCTTCGCAAGCGGTCTGACCCACAAAATCTCACGTTTTCTCGATTTGCGAGAACTCCAGTTCGACCGGTGTCGCACGACCGAAGATGGTGACGGACACCCGCACCTTGTTCTTCTCGTAATTGACATCCTCGACCGAACCATTGAAGTCGGTAAAGGGACCTTCCTTGACCCGCACCAACTCGCCCACCACAAACTCAATCTTGTGGCGTGGCTTGTCGGTACCCTCCTGCATCTGGTTGACGATCTTCATCACCTCTGCTTCGGAAATGGGGGCCGGACGATTCTTGGCGCCACCCACAAAGCCAGTCACCTTGTTGGTGTGCTTGATCAGGTGCCAGGTGTCGTCGTCCATCACCATTTCCACCAACACGTAGCCAGGGAAGAACTTGCGCTCCGTGGTGCGCTTCTGGCCGTTGCGAACCTCGACCACTTCCTCCATAGGCACCAGGATGCGACCAAACTTGTCCTGCATGCCCGAGCGCGCAATACGCTCCTGGATGTTGCGCTCAACCGCTTTTTCCATGCCGGAGTAGGCATGAACAACGTACCAACGCAAGTCAGGGTTAGCCGAAGGCGTTGCAGCGGCAACCGTTGTTATTTCCACAGCGTCCGTCATATTTACTTCCACCCCAAAATCAGGTCGTACAGAGCCCATTCCAAGGTCTTGTCGGTACCCCATAGGAAGATGGCCATCAACAAGACGAAAGCAAACACATAGGCCGTCATTTGCATGGACTCTTTGCGCGCAGGCCACACGACCTTCTTGACTTCGCGCCACGAATCACGCCCAAAGGCAACCAACTGGCGGCCATACTCCGACGTAAGAAAAACGGCCACTGACGCACCCAGCCCCACCAGCAAGGCCGCCCACTGCGCCAGCGCACCGCGCTGCCCCAGCATGTAATAGGCAACCAAGCCCGCGATCAGCAATACCGACGCCGCAGCAAGCTTGGCTTTGTCCGCACCGGTATTGACGGTTTCTATTTGTGTCGTGGCCATCTTAAATTCGCAAAATATCCGATCTAACCCACTAGACGCCAAAGCCCGCTACACCGTAGCGGGCCTTTGCAACGCACCGGCCTTAGTTCAACCGGTTGGCAGGGGCAGTAGGAATCGAACCTACAACCTTCGGTTTTGGAGACCGACGCTCTGCCAATTGAGCTATACCCCTACAAAGTCTTTAGGCGATGATTTTTGCAACCACACCCGCACCCACGGTACGACCACCTTCGCGGATAGCGAAGCGCAGACCTTCTTCCATGGCGATGGGGGCAATCAGCTTGACGGTGATGGAGACGTTGTCGCCAGGCATCACCATTTCCTTGCCTTCGGGCAACTCGATCGCACCGGTCACGTCCGTGGTACGGAAGTAGAACTGGGGACGGTAGTTGTTGAAGAAGGGGGTGTGACGACCACCTTCGTCCTTGGACAGGACGTACACCTCACCGGTGAAGTGGGTGTGGGGCTTGATGGAGCCGGGCTTGCACAGCACTTGGCCACGCTCGACTTCTTCACGCTTGGTGCCGCGCAGCAGGATGCCGACGTTGTCGCCAGCCTGACCTTGGTCGAGCAGCTTGCGGAACATTTCCACGCCCGTGCAGGTGGTCTTGGCGGTGTCTTTGATACCGACGATTTCGATTTCTTCACCAACCTTGATCACGCCGCGCTCAACGCGACCAGTCACAACAGTACCGCGACCAGAGATGGAGAACACGTCTTCCACGGGCATCAGGAAAGCACCGTCCACAGCGCGCTCGGGCGTGGGGATGTAGCTGTCCAATGCATCAGCCAGCTTCATGATGGCTTCTTCACCCAGGGCACCCTTGTCGCCTTCCATGGCGAGCTTGGCAGAGCCACGGATGATGGGGGTGTCGTCGCCAGGGAATTCGTACTTGGACAGGAGTTCGCGAACTTCCATTTCCACGAGTTCGAGCAGTTCTTCGTCGTCGACCATGTCGCACTTGTTCAGGAAGACGATGATGTAGGGAACGCCCACCTGGCGAGCCAGCAGGATGTGCTCGCGGGTCTGGGGCATGGGGCCGTCAGCAGCGGAGCAGACCAGGATGGCGCCGTCCATCTGGGCGGCACCGGTGATCATGTTCTTGACGTAGTCGGCGTGTCCGGGGCAGTCGACGTGGGCGTAGTGGCGGTTGGCCGTTTCGTATTCCACGTGGGCGGTGTTGATGGTGATGCCGCGGGCCTTTTCTTCAGGAGCCGCGTCAATCTGGTCATAGGCTTTGGCCTGGCCGCCGAACTTGGATGCCAGCACGGTGGTGATCGCAGCGGTCAGGGTGGTCTTGCCATGGTCCACGTGGCCAATGGTGCCGACGTTGACGTGCGGCTTGGTACGTGTGAATTTCTCTTTTGCCATTTTCAAACTCCGAAAAGATTGCCTACAACCAACTCGTCTTGCCGCCACCTCATGAGCGGACGGCACTTTAAAACTGTGGTGCCCATGGCGGGAATCGGACCCGCGACCTCTCCCTTACCAAGGGAGTGCTCTACCACTGAGCCACATGGGCAAAAACCGGCTCACCTGCAACAAGCCAATCTGGAGCGGGGTAGGAGAATCGAACTCCTCGCTTTAGCTTGGAAGGCTAAGGTATTACCACTATACGAACCCCGCACAAAGCCCTTCGGCCCCGGCAGTCTTCCGCACTCTGGTGCGCACCCAAGCACTGACTTATCTTTGGTGGAGAGGGCTGGATTCGAACCAGCGTACTCGTAAGAGGGCAGATTTACAGTCTGCTGCCATTAACCACTCGGCCACCTCTCCAAGGTGAACCCCGAATTATGCCACGCAAATTTGGCCGTGTCACGTTTGTTGAAGTTTTTATTTCGGCAAGCCCCGATGTTGATCCCGCCAGCTCCTCGCTTGCGAGAAGTGCCCACAACCAATGAAGGGCTGCGGCGGGCGCAGCGCGGACAAGGGTGACGGATGGTTGGCCGTCAGCACCAGGTGGCGGCTGGCGTCGACCAGGGCGCGCTTGCTTTGCGCGTGGCTACCCCAAAGCATGAACACGCAGGGCTGGCCGTAGCTGGATACGTGGCCAATAACCGCGTCGGTGAGCACCTCCCAGCCCTTGCCGGCATGGCTGGCGGGCTGGCCCTCCTCCACCGTCAGGCAGGTATTGAGCAACAAAACGCCCTGCTGCGCCCATTTCCGCAAGCTCCCACCCGGGCTCGGGAACGCCGGGGGCGGCGTTCCCAGGTCGCGCTGCATCTCCTTGAAGATATTGCGCAGCGACGGCGGAAGGGCCACGCCAGGCGCCACGGAAAACGCCAGCCCTTCGGCCTGCCCGCGTCCATGGTAGGGATCCTGACCCAGAATCACCACGCGCACCGCCTCGGGCGGTGTCAGCTCCAGCGCGCGCAACGGCTGGGGCGGGAAGACGGTGGCCCCTGCCTTCAGCCGCTGCGTCAGGAAATTGCGCAGGGCACAACCAGCATCACTTGCAAAGAAGGAATCCACCAGGGGTTGCCAGCCGGGCGCTACCAGCCAGTTGGCCGGATCCGCACTGTGCAGCTGGTCCAGTTGCTCATGCACGGGCTGGTCCATGGTGTCCAGGCGTTCAGGCGAACAGGTCGGCCAGGGCCTGGCCGGGCTCTTTGGCGCGCATGAAAGCTTCGCCAACCAGGAATGCGTTCACCTTAGCGTCGCGCATGCGCTGCACATCGGCTTGGGTGTGGATGCCGCTTTCGGTGACGACGATGCGATCAGGGTCCACCATGTCTTTCAGTGCCAGGGTGGTTTCCAGCGAAACCTCGAAGGTCTTGAGATTGCGGTTATTAATGCCCACCAGGGGCGTTTTCAGCTTCAATGCACGTTCCATTTCGACTTGGTCATGCACCTCTACCAGCACCGCCATGTCCAGGCTGCGGGCGATGGCTTCAAACTCGGCCATCTGCGTATCCGACAGGCAAGCGGCAATCAGCAGGATGCAGTCTGCCCCCATGGCACGGGACTCGTACACCTGGTAGGCGTCCACCAGAAAGTCCTTGCGCAGCACCGGCAACTGGCAACTGGCACGCGCCTGCTTGAGCGCGTCCACACTGCCCTGGAAGAACTGCCGATCGGTCAGCACCGAAAGGCAGGCGGCACCGTGCTCGGCATAGCTTTGTGCAATATCCGCGGGGACAAAGTCTTCGCACAGCACGCCCTTGGAGGGACTGGCCTTTTTCACTTCGGCAATGACGGCGCTCTGGCCCGCCTGCACCCGCTGGCGGATGGCCCCCAGGAAGTCGCGCGTGAGCACGCGGCTTTCGGCGTCGGTGCGCATGGACTCGAAGGACATGCGCGTCTTGGCCGCAGCCACCTCCTGGTGTTTGACGGCAACGATTTTTTCCAGAATATCGGACATGGGCGCTCCTTCAGGCGGCACTCAGGGATTGACCCAAAGCCACCAGGGCCTGCAGCTTGGCTTTGGCGGCACCGGACTCGATGGCAGCACGGGCGTGCGCAATGCCCGCTTCCATGCTGGGCACCACGTTGGCTGCGTACAGGGCCACCCCGGCGTTGAGCGCCACGATCTGCTTGGCCGGGCCCTCCTGGTTGTCGAGCACACCCAGCAGCATGGCCTTGGAATCTTCGGGCGTCTGCACGCGCAAGGCTCGGTGGCTGACCATCGCCAAGCCGAAGTCTTCGGGGTGGATTTCGTACTCGCGCACCACGTCGTCCTTGAGTTCACCCACCAGCGTGGCAGCCCCCAGCGAGACTTCGTCCATGCCGTCACGGCCATAGACGACTACGGCATGCTCGGCACCCAGGCGTTGCAGCGCGCGCACCTGGATGCCCACCAGGTCGGGGTGAAACACGCCCATGAGAATGTTGGGTGCTCCGGCTGGATTGGTGAGCGGGCCCAGGATGTTGAAGATGGTGCGCACGCCCAGTTCGCGTCGCACGGGGGCGACGTTTTTCATGGCCGGGTGGTGGTTTGGGGCGAACATGAAGCCCACGCCCACCTCGGCGATGCAGCGCGCAATCTGCGCCGGACTCAAGCTGATGGACACACCCAGGCTCTCCAGCACGTCAGCGCTACCGCTCTTGCTGCTGACGCTGCGCCCGCCGTGCTTGCTTACGCGCGCGCCCGCCGCGGCAGCCACAAACATGGCGCAGGTGGAGATGTTGAAGGTGTGCGAACCGTCGCCGCCCGTGCCGACGATATCCACCAGATTCGTGGTGTCAGCGACGTCCACCTTGGTGGAGAACTCGCGCATGACCTGCGCGGCGGCGGTGATCTCGCCAATGGTTTCCTTTTTGACGCGCAAGCCGGTGATGAGTGCGGCCATCATCACGGGCGACATCTCGCCGGACATGATTTGGCGCATCAGGTGCAGCATTTCGTCGTGGAAGATCTCGCGGTGCTCGATGGTGCGCTGCAGCGCCTCCTGCGGCGTGATGGTGACGGGGGTGCCGGTCATGCGGTGCTCCTCAGAACAGGTTAGGGTTGCGGCGCTTCGGTCAGCGCCAGTTTGATGCCAAAGCCAATAAACAAGGCACCGGACACGCGGTCCAGTACTTGCAGGCTCTTCTGGACTAGCCCGGCGCGCTGTGCCAGCCAGGCCGCGGCCAGCGCCCAGCCGATGTTCACCCACAGGCCGTTGAAATTGAACAACAGCCCCAGCAGCAAGAACGCCAGCGGCTTGTTCTCCACCGCGGGGGCGATGAACTGCGGCACGAAGGCCAGGAAAAACAGCGCCACCTTGGGGTTGAGTGCATTGGTGCCAAAGCCACGCAGAAAGATGGACTGATAGTTAATTTGGGGGTTAGCCCCCGTAAAACCTTGCGATGATGCTTCTAAAAGAATAGCAAATTCACCCTGAGCCATGAGCAGGCGCATGCCCACGTAGACCAGATAGGCCGCACCCAGCCACTTCAGCACGGCAAACGCCATGCTGGAGGCGGACAACAAGGCGCTCACGCCCACCGCTGCGGCCAGAATGTGCACAAAGCACCCCGCCGTGATGCCAAACGCCGCCGCAATACCGGCGCGCGCGCCATGGCGCAGGGCGTTGCTGGCGATGTAGAGCACATCCGGCCCCGGCGTCAGGTTCAGCAGCAGACCGGCCGTGACGAAAAACAGCAGGGAATCGACACTCATGGCTGCACCTGATCTGTCAATAGGGGCCGCTGGCGCCACCCGATCGTGCAGGCGCTGCAGGCTGGGCAAAAAACTGGCGCACACAGGCCACGGTGTGATCGATGCCGGCGGCATCCACATCCAGGTGCGTGACAAAACGCAGGCCGATCAGCCCGGTGGCCAGCACGCCGTGGTCTTTCAGGAAAGCCAGCAGGGCCGGTCCGCGCTCGCCCGCCACATCGACAAACACGATGTTTGTCTGGGCCGAGCGCACGGCCAACCCGTCGATGCCCTGCAGCCCCAAGGCCAGGCGCTGGGCCAGAGCGTGGTCGTCGGCCAGGCGCTGCACATGGTGGTCCAGCGCATAGTGAGCCGCTGCCGCCAGCAAGCCCACCTGGCGCATGCCGCCCCCGGCCATCTTGCGCACGCGGTGGGCGCGCGCGATCAGCTCATGGCTGCCGCAGAGCACAGAGCCCACGGGTGCGCCCAAGCCTTTGCTGAAGCAGACCGAGACGCTGTCAAACAGGCCCGTGATGCGCCGTGCCGCATCCCAAACCGATTCGCCACTCGCCGTCGACGCCACCGCCGCGTTGAAGAGGCGCGCACCGTCCAGGTGCAGAGCCAGGCCTCGCCGACGCGCCAGGGCGGCGGCATCTTGCAGGTAGTCCCACGGCAGCGCAAAGCCGTTCCAGGTGTTCTCCAGACACAGCAGCCGGGTGCGGGCAAAGTGGCAGTCGTCAGGCTTGATGGCGGCTTCGATATCGGCCAGGGCCATGCGCCCTTGCGCGTCCTGCGCCAGCGGTTGGGGCTGGATGCTGCCCAGCACGGCCGCGCCGCCGCCCTCGTAGCGGTAGGTGTGGGCAAGCTGGCCCACGATGTACTCGTCGCCGCGCCCGCAGTGCGCCAGCAGTGCACACAGATTGCTTTGCGTGCCGCTGGGCATGAACAGCGCCGCCTCAAAACCCAGGCGCTCGGCCAGGTCAGCCTGCAGGGCGTTGACCGTGGGGTCGTCGCCAAACACGTCGTCGCCCAGCGGGGCCTGCGCCATTGCCGCACGCATGGCAGGCGTAGGCCGGGTCACCGTGTCGCTGCGCAGATCCACCACCGCACGGCCTGTATCAGTCTTTTGCACCAGTAGCCCCCGTAAACATTAAATGCATTGCTACTACATTCATAGCAAACCGGTTTCTTCTAATCCAGAAAGTTCTTCAGCATGGCATGGCCATGCGCGGTGAGGATGCTCTCGGGGTGGAACTGCACCCCTTCCATGCGCGCCTCGTGCGGCAGGCCGACATGGCGCACGCCCATGATCTCGCCGTCGTCCGTCCAGGCGGTAATGGCCAGCTCTTTAGGGCAGGTGGCACGTTCTATGGCCAGCGAGTGGTAGCGGTTCACCGTGAACTGTCGGGGCAATCCGGCAAACACGCCTTCCTGTGTGGTGGTGATGACGCTGGTCTTGCCGTGCATGAGCTGTTGCGCACGCACGATGGTGCCGCCCAGCGCAGCACCGATGCTCTGGTGTCCCAGGCACACGCCCAGGATGGGCAGCTTGCCCATGAAGTGCTGGATGGCGGCCACCGATATGCCCGCTTCCGCCGGTGAACAGGGGCCGGGCGAGATCACCAGCCGATCCGGGCTGAGCGCGGCAATGCCCTCCAGCGTAATGGCGTCGTTGCGAAAGACATCCACCTGCGCACCCAGCTCGCCAAAATACTGGACGATGTTGTAGGTAAAGCTGTCGTAGTTGTCGATCATCAGCAGTTTGATGGCGCTCATTCCAGTCCCTCCTCCACCAGCTCGGCCGCGCGCAGCAGCGCGCGCGCCTTGGCCTCGGTTTCCTTCCACTCCAGTTCGGGCACGCTGTCGGCCACCACCCCCGCAGCCGCCTGTACGTACAGGGTGCCGTTCTTGATGATGCCGGTACGGATGGCAATGGCCACGTCCATGTCGCCGGCGTAGCTCAGGTAGCCACAGGCACCGCCGTAGATGCCGCGTTTGACGGGTTCGAGCTGGTCGATCAGCTCCATGGCATGGACCTTGGGCGCGCCGGTCAGCGTACCGGCGGGAAAGGTGGCCTTGAGCACATCCATGCTGGTCATGCCAGGCAGCAAGGTGCCCTCCACATTGCTGACGATGTGCATGACGTGGCTGTAGCGCTCAACGATAAAGGCATCCGTGACCTTGACCGAGCCAATCTGTGCGATGCGGCCTATGTCGTTGCGCGCCAGGTCGATCAGCATCACATGCTCGGCGCGCTCCTTGGGGTCGGCCACCAACTCGGTCTCGGCTGCCTTGTCGGCCTCGGGCGTAGCCCCGCGCGGGCGGGTGCCGGCCAGGGGGCGAATCGTCACTTTCGTCTCGGGTGTGAGAGCCTGGGCGCGTGGAGGCATTGCTTCCTGGCGCACCAGAATCTCGGGCGAAGCCCCCACAACCTGGAAGTCGCCAAAGTCGTAGTAGTACATGTAGGGGCTGGGGTTGAGCGAGCGCAACGCCCGGTACAAGCTCAGCGGCGAGGCGCTGTAGGGCTTCTTGATGCGCTGACCCACCTGCACCTGCATGAAATCACCTCCGGCGATGAGTTCCTTGGCGCGCAGCACGGCGGCTATGTAGTCGTCCTTGGCGAAGTCCCGTTGTGTGGGTTGCGGTGGCGACGGGCTTACCGCGGGCACGCAGACCGCCTGGGCCAGCCGATCCTTGAGTTCACGCAGGCGTCGCTTGCCCCGGAAATAGGCTTCCGGCTGCGCAGGGTCGGCGTACACGATCAGGTGCAGCTTGCCCGAGAGGTTGTCGATAACGGCCAGCTCCTCGCACTGCAGCAGCAGGATGTCGGGGCAGCCAATCTCGTCGGGCGGGCAGGTGGACTCCAGCTTTTTCTCGATGTAGCGCACCGCGTCATAGCCAAAATAGCCTGCCAGGCCGCCGCAAAACCGCGGCATGCCCGGGCGTAGCGCCACCTTGAAACGCTGCTGGTAGGCGGCGATGAACTCCAGCGGGTTGCCATGCGCCGTTTCGACCACCACGCCATCGGTCACCACCTCGGTGCAGGCCGCAGTACCAAAGCCACTGGCGCGCACCAAGGTACGGGCCGGCAGGCCGATGAAGCTGTAACGTCCAAAGCGCTCGCCACCCACCACCGACTCCAGCAAGAAGCTGTGCGGGCCATGGGCCAGCTTGAGGTACAGGGAGAGCGGGGTTTCCAGGTCGGCAAAGGCCTGGTCCATCAAGGGGATGCGGTTATAGCCCTGTGCCGCCAGGGCCTGGAATTCGGATTCAGTGATCACGGTGGCGTGCCTTTCCATGCAGACCAGCTCTGAGAAGAGCCGTCAGCGCCCGAGCAAGAGGCGTACGGGTCGCTGTTGTTCTAACCAATGCCCCAGCGGGTGGGGAAACCTGGCGCGCAAGGTGTCGGAGGAAGGTCCGTGCCGCTTGATCGCGCATGAACCGAGGCTAGCTCCGCAAAAACGGCCTGCCTTAGGCCGCGACGCGGGACAACGGTTCCGGCAAAACGGGACAGGTCCGCCAGGGCCAGGCTCCCCGGTCGCTACAACCCGTAATGCAGATGCGGTGAATGAACATGGGCACAGTGTAGCAAAACGCCCCTCCGGCCTCGCTTCGGGTTGCGCAACGCTCTACACACAAACCCTAGGTTTACGCAGGCAATAGCGGGGGCAAAATGAGCACATAAAAAAAGAACGACTGTTCACTTTTGTTCAGGTATCACTATGAAAAGCTTCAAATCGTGGGTCGTAGGCGCCTTGGCGCTGTGGGTCAGTGCGGCGACACTGGCCGCCCCTGTTGACATTGCCGGAGTCAAGGTGGAAGACAGCGCCACCGTGGCCGGTACCAAGCTGCTGCTCAATGGCGCGGGCATTCGCTACAAAGGGCCTTTCAAGGTTTACGTGGCCGAGCTCTACACCACCAAGAAGGTGACCAACCTCGAAGAGCTGGTGGCCGCGCCCGGTCCCAAGCGCATGGTGTTGGTGATGACGCGTGAGATCGAAGCGGGCCCCTTTGGCAAACTGCTCACGCGGGCGATGGAAGACAACAACCCCAAGGCCGTCATGTCCAAGCTGGTGCCGGGTCTCATGAAAATGAGCGACTTGTTCACCTTGCACAAGAACTTCGTTCCCGGCGACATGATTGTCATGGACTGGGTGCCTGGAACGGGGTTGGTGGTGACGGTCAAGGGCAAGGTGGAAACCGAACCTTTCAAGGAACCCGAATTTTTCAAAGCCCTGATGGGCATCTGGCTGGGTCCGTCCCCCGCCTACTGGAAGCTCAAGGACAACCTGATGGGCGACATGTCCTGAGTTCCTAGACCGAATAAGACCCTGATCGGCGCGGGCGTTGTCGCGCGCAGTAAGCTGACTGGATCATTCGCATTGCATTGTTTCTGGACGGGAAGGAATACTCCATGCACTGGGTCATTCGCGCCCTGGGCGCCATCACCGCATTGGTCCTGTGTCTTGCATCGGCCCACGCAGCCGCTACGGTTCATGGTGTGCGCGTGGAGGATACGGCGACAGTCGAAGGGGTCAACCTGCAGCTCAACGGTTTTGGCACGCGCTACAAAGGCCCCTTCAAGGTTTATGTGGGCGAGCTGTACACCACCAAGAAAGTGGGCTCCCTGGAAGAACTGATCTCAGCGCCCGGACCCAAGCGTCTGTCCATGGTTTTCGTGCGTGAAATCGAGGCTGGACCATTCGGCAAACTGCTGACCCGCGGCGTGGAAGACAACAACTCCAAAGCCGAAATGTCCAAGCTGGTGCCAGGTCTGATTCGCATGGGCGACATTTTCACGGTCAACAAGGTCCTGGTCCCCGGCGATGTGATCCACCTCGACTGGATTCCAGGCACCGGCATGGTCATCACCGCCAAAGGCAAAGTGCAGGGCGAGCCCTTCAAGGAGCCCGAGTTTTCCGCGCCATCATGTCCATCTGGTTTGGCAATGTGCCGGCCGATCACAACCTCAAGGATGCCATGCTGGGGATTAAGTAAGCACGTTGCCGGGCAACCGGTGCTTGCAGCCACGGGGGCGCTTCGGCGCCCTTTGCATTTCTCCGAGACAAATAGTGGAATTCCTGCAAGACTCGCTATCAGCGGCACGCGCAGCTTGCGCGACACCCGACAGGGGACTTGCTCATGGATTTGTAGCTCACCCTGGCATTTACCGCCACCCTGGGTTTGCTGCTCCTGGGAGGCTTGTTCGGAATCTCGCGACTGAACGCTTCGCTGGATGTGCACGAACACGAAGTTCTGGCCACCGTTGCACACAATATGGGGATGAAAATAGAGAGTTCTCCAATGAAGCCCCCAGAATCAGTGCTGACCCTCATGATCAGTCCTATAGGCGCTTTGACCGGTTCGGTGACATAGCTTTTCCGGATAGATCAATCCGCAGAACACAGCCGTCGGTGTTTCTGCAACCCCCTTCGCTCACTGATGACCGCAATGCTTCGGAGCCATCAGTATTGCTGCCTCACCAATGCATCAGTTCCGCGCTTGCAGGGAGATGTTGGCAAGGTGCGAACCGTGGTTTGCAGAAGAACGCCACGCGTGCATTTATGGCTCTGCGCTGGCAAGCATGTACGTGGGTCGTCCAAGATTGATGGTGCGGCGTTTGAGCCCCACCTGTTCACCACATGCTCAACCTGTATTTGACGTGCGGAAGGCTGCAACCCATGCCTTTGCAGCGTCCATATCCTCAAAAAGCCTCCAGGGCACATGGTATTTCGCAAATACCTTGGAGAACAGATACTCCATGATGCTGCGCCCATCTACGTCAGGTAGCGCAACCCAAGCCAGGGCAGCCCATTGACCGTAACACTGCAAATCCTTTTCCAAGCCTGCGCTGTAGGCAGCCAGTGCGTCCGGTGACATCAGCATGCTGTTATGAAACTCGGCGATCCCAACTATAGGGGCATGGTCCTGCCTCTCGGCAAAGGCTGCGGCCCTTGCTTGGCCCATGGCCTTGATGCACTCCAGATTCATGGGACCAACAACGGACACAATGTAAATGCCATCTACCCACTGGATTTCATATTCTCCATGTGCGCTGAACCTGGTGTTGTCAAACTGACTGCTGGTGTATTTGTTGGGCATGATGCGCTTTCTTGACAATCCCCGGCTGTTTTTCTGAAAATCGAGATTGCACAGGTTCAACTCGTCTCGGTCTTCAAGATAGGCGACACCCAAAGCGGCGCGCTGGCCCTGCGCTGGGCGCGTGGGCGGCAGGATGGTTCGCTCTTACGCCAACGCTACGCGCATGGCGTCGATCACGCCCCGGTAGTCGGGCTTGCCAAAGATGGCACTACCGGCCACAAAGGTGTCGGCCCCGGCGTCGGCCACACGTCGGATGTTGTCGGCCTTGATGCCGCCGTCCACTTCCAGCCGGATATCCTTACCCGTGGCGTCAATGCGCTTCCTCACGGCTTCGATCTTGCGCAGGGCTGAGTCGATGAAGCTCTGCCCGCCAAAGCCGGGGTTCACGCTCATGATGAGGATGAGGTCGATGTCGTCGATCACCCAGTCCAGCACATCCAGCGGCTCGGCCGGGTTGAACACCAGTCCCGGCTTGACGCCCTTGGAGCGGATGGCCTGGATGGAGCGGTGCACGTGGCTGGAGGCGTCGGGGTGAAAGCTGATGTAGTCAGCACCGGCCTCGGCAAATGCGGCCGCCAGTGCGTCCACGGGCTGGATCATCAAGTGCACATCGATAGGCACAGCCTGGCCTGCGGGCGTGACGGCGTGGGGCTTCAAGGCCTGGCACACCATGGGGCCGAAGGTGAGATTGGGCACGTAATGGTTGTCCATCACGTCAAAGTGAATCCAGTCGGCGCCAGCGGCAACCACGTTGCGCACTTCGTCGCCCAGACGGGCAAAGTCGGCGGAAAGGATGGAGGGGGCAATACGGAAGGTCATCATGACCGCAAGTGTACTGAGCCCGGATTTCCGCTAGGATCACACCTATGGCCCTGTACCAACTGTCCATCGAAGTCACGCCGCAGTATCTGCCCGAGCAGTCCGACCCGGAAGAAGATTTGTACGTGTTCGCCTACACGGTCACCATCACCAATACCGGCGAGGTGGCGGCGCAGGTGATTGCCCGCACCTGGAACATCAACGATGCCAGCGGTCGCACCGAAAAGGTCAAGGGACTGGGCGTGGTGGGCCAGCAGCCGCTGCTCAATCCGGGGCAGGCATTCCAGTACACCAGCGGCACGCGCCTGGCCACCCCTACCGGCACCATGCACGGCAGCCTGTTCTGCGTGGCCGAAGACGGCGAGCGCTTCGAGGCCGATATCCCCATGTTCGTGCTGGACGCCTTGAGCGACCCCAGCGGGCACAACCGCCGCACCCTGCACTAAGGAATGCGGCCCCCACGCGCCCCCACTTCGTGCGGTTCGCTGCCTTTTCCCTCTGTGAGCCATGGGCGAGTTTGAGCTGATTCAGCGTTTCTTCACCCGCCCCACGCCGCGCGCCGTGCTGGGCGTGGGCGACGACTGCGCCCTGCTGCAACCGGCACCTGGCATGCAATTGGCCATCTCCACCGACATGCTGGTGGCCGGGCGGCATTTCTTTCCCGACGTCGACCCCCGCCATCTGGGACACAAGGCACTGGCCGTAAACCTGAGCGATCTGGCCGCCTGTGGCGCGCGGCCCCTGGCCTTCACCCTGGCGCTGGCCCTGCCCGAGGCCAACGAACCCTGGCTGGCAGCGTTTGCCGACGGCCTACTGACGCTGGCCGACCACTTCGGGTGCGAGTTGATCGGCGGCGACACCACGCGCGGGCCGCTCAACATCTGCATTACCGTCTTCGGCGAAGTCCCCGCTGCGCCAGCGGCGCGCGCAGGTGCCGTCCCCACTCAGGCCCTGCTGCGCAGCGGCGCTTGCGTGGGCGACGACATCTACGTGAGCGGCACGCTGGGCGATGCCCGCCTGGCACTGGAGGCCCTGCAAGGGCAGCTACCACTGCCCCCAGCCTGGCTGGCCCGTGCACGCGCGCGCCTGGAGTGCCCGACCCCGCGCATCGACCTGGGGCTGGCGTTGCGCGGAGTGGCCAGCGCCTGTGCCGACATCAGCGACGGCCTGCTGGGCGACCTGGGGCATATCCTGGAGCGCTCCCAAGTCGGAGCCCAGCTGGACACCTCGATTGCTATGTATTTGCTAGCATCACAATCAACAAAGACGGGGGCTGATAGCGAATTTGAAACTGTAGTCACCCCAAACATGCGGCTGCGCTGCGTACTGGCCGGGGGCGACGACTACGAGCTGGTCTTTACCGCCGCGCCCAGCCAACGCCAGGCGGTGCAGGCCGCTGCGCAGGCCAGCGCCACACTGGTCACCCGCATCGGGCAGATCGAGGCGGCACCGGGGCTGCGCCTGGTAGACGCGCACGGGCAGCCGGTAGCGTTTGCCGGTACCAGTTTTGATCACTTCGCCTGAAGGCCGCGCCATGTTGGGTAGCGACGATTTGGCGCACAATCCGGGCCATCCACGTTTGGCGCCACTTGCCACTGCATCCACATGAACCAGCCCAGTCAACCCTTTCGCACGCACCGCGTCGTGCGCTCGCCGCGCGCAACCGTGTGGCGCGCCTACACCGAGCAGGAACCGCTGATGGCCTGGTTCGGTCCGCGCGGGTTTTCGATGCCGGTCTGCCATTACGATTTCCGCCCCGGTGGCACGTTTCACTATTGCCTGCGCACCCCCACCGGCCTGGAAATGTGGGGCAAATGGGAGTTTGTGGACATCGTGGCCCCCGAGCGGCTGGTCATGGTGGTGAGTTTTTCCGATGCCCAGGGCGGACTCACCCGCCACCCGCTCTCCAACGGCTGGCCCCTGCGCACACTGTCTGACACCCGCTTCAGCGACCTCGGCGACGGCAGCACGCGTATCGACATCACCTGGTCCGCCCCCGATGCCTCACCCGAGGAAGTAGCCGTGTTCAACGCAGGATTTGCCAGCATGGCGCAGGGCTGCAACGGAACCTTTGACCAGCTCGAAGCCTACCTGGCGCAGAACCCGAACGCCTGATGCAAGCCCTGGGCGCACGCTTCTTGCTGGCACACCCCGCGCATCTGCTGGCGCTGGGATTTGGCTCCGGCCTGGCCCCCAAGGCGCCCGGCACGTTTGGCACGCTGTGGGCTTGGGGCGCTTTTCTTTTGCTGCAGCCATGGCTCACTGAGTTGGGCTGGGCCCTGCTGATTGCGGCATCCATCCCCGTGGGCTGGTGGGCCTGCACCGTGACCGCGCGCAACCTGGGCGTGTTGGACCCCAGCGCGGTGGTGTGGGATGAAGTGGTGGCGTTCTGGCTGGTGCTGTGGCTGGTCATGCCCACCGACTGGCAAGGCCAGCTGGCCGCCTTTGCCCTGTTTCGATTCTTCGATGCGGTCAAGCCCGGGCCAGTGGGCTGGGCCGACCGCCTCTACCACGACCTGGACCCATACACCAACGCCAAGGCTTGGCCCCAAGCCGGTTGGGGCATCATGCTCGACGACCTGGTGGCTGCGGGGTGCACCCTGTTGGTGGTGGCGCTGGGGCGCACCTTCCTATGACCTTGCCTGCACATTTGCTATCAAATTCCGAGCATACGATTGAGCATGTTCGGGGGCTACTGGCCGATTTGTTGTTGCAACGCGGCTGGAAGCTGGTGACCGCCGAAAGCTGCACCGGCGGCCTGATTGCCGCCACCTGCACCGACCTGGCCGGTTCGAGCGAGTGGTTTGAGCGCGGCTTCGTCACCTATTCCAACGCGGCCAAGACTGAACTGCTGGGCGTGGATGCAGCCTTGATTGCTGGGCACGGTGCCGTCAGCGAACCCGTGGTACGCGCCATGGCCCAAGGCGCCCTGGCGCATTCCCACGCGCAGATCGCCGTGGCCGTGACCGGTATCGCCGGGCCTGGTGGCGGCAGTGCCGACAAGCCCGTCGGCACGGTGTGGCTGGGCTGGGCTACGGCGGCTGGGGTGACCACTACGCTGCGCCACTTCGCCGGAGACCGCGCGGCGGTACGTGAAGCCACCGCGCGCCACGCCTTGCAGCAGCTGGTGCATTTGCTGCAGGCGATGCCCACGCTGGGGCAGTAATAACTTAAAACGTTTCCCAGCCCTCGTCATCCGCCGTGGTCGCAGGCTTGGCAGCAGACTTGGCCGACCCCAGAGCCAAAGGTGCCGCAGCAGCCTGTGCAGGTTTGGGTGTGGGCTTGGCACGCGGGGCCGGTTGGGCGCGGCGCTCGGCGCCCTGGAAGGATGCGCCCGAAGCGCCACCCAAACGCACTTGCGCGCGTGGCATCGGCGCTGCCAGCGCATGGCTTGGCGCGCCAGCGCCCGACCCAGCATGGAGCTTGAAAAAGGCCACGGCCTGCACCAATTCGTTGGCCTGGCCCTTCAGACTACTGGCCGCGGCAGCCATTTCCTCGACCAAAGCCGCGTTTTGCTGCGTGGTCTGATCCAACTGGCCGACGGCCTCACCCACCTGCGCCACGCCTTGCGACTGTTCATTGCTGGCTGCACTGATCTCGCCCATGATGTCGGTCACGCGCTGGATGCTGCTGACCACTTCGCTCATGGTGGCGCCAGCCTGGTCGACCAGCGCGGTGCCGTGCTCTACCCGCTCCACGCTGGCGTTGATGAGGGTTTTGATTTCCTTGGCGGCCTCGGCGCTGCGCCCGGCCAGGGCACGCACTTCGGAGGCCACCACGGCAAAGCCCCGGCCCTGCTCCCCGGCACGGGCGGCTTCCACCGCGGCGTTCAGGGCCAGGATGTTGGTCTGGAAGGCGATACCGTCGATGACCTGGATGATGTCGCTAATCTTGCGACTGGACTCGTTGATGTCCTTCATGGTGGTGACCACTTCACCCACCACGCGCCCGCCTTCGCTGGCGATGGTGGAGGCGCTCTGCGCCAACTGGTTGGCGGTGCGGGCACTGTCGGCGTTTTGCCGCACGGTGGAACCGAGCTCCTCCATGCTGGCAGCGGTTTCTTCCAGCGCGCTGGCTTGCTGTTCGGTGCGGGCCGAGAGATCGTTGTTGCCTTGGGCGATTTCGGCACTGGCGGTGGCCACCGATTCGGACCCCTGGCGTACAGTGTGGACCACCTGGATCAGGCTTTCCTGCATGGCAGACAGACTGGCCATGAGGCTCTGGGTGTCGCCGGACCTGATCGTCACGTTATGGGCGAGGTCGCCCTGGGACACGGCACGCGCAAGCTCGGCGGCATCAGCGGGTTCACCGCCCAGGGTATGGATCAGGCTGCGCGTGATGAGGGCGCCTATCAACCCAGCCAAAGCCAGTGCCGCCAAGCCCAGGCCGATCATCGTCGCGCGAGCACTCGCATAGGCGGCAGCGGCGTCCTTGGTGGAATTTGCCGCGAGCTCTTTTTGAAACGTCACCAAGGCATTGAGGGCAGCCTTATAGCTACCCAGCACAGGATGCAACTGGTTGGTAAGGTAAGTCTTTGCTTCATCGGCTTTGTCGGCGTTTATCAAATCCATCAATGCCGCCTGACCCGCCCGATACTGGGCGAGCTTGTCCTTCACTTCCTTCAGCAGTTCCTTCCCCTTGGGCAAGACCAATAAACGATCCAGAAGCTCGACATTCTGATTGGCCACTTCGCGCGCCTGGGTAATGACATCGACTTGCTTCTGGCGGTCGGCTGCGTCTTGATTGAGCATCATGTTGCGCAAGGCAATCGCGATGATATCGGTCTGCGTCAGAATGGTGTTGGCCGCATCGATCTTGGGCTGGCGGTCGTTGACGATTTCGTCCACTCTGGCCTCCATGCGCCCCATGCCGAACAACCCCACCAACACAATTGCCAACAACAAGGCGCACACCACGCCAAATCCCAAGGTGAGACGCGAGCGTACGCTCCAGGCGGAAAGATTCATGTCAGGACTCCTGTAGTTACCTCATTAACGAGGACTATTGACTTTGTTGCTGAAGGCTTGATTTTCGATCAATTATCGCCGCCACCACAGCACTTCTTGTACTTCTTGCCGCTGCCGCAGTAGCACGGATCGTTGCGACCTGGCACATCGGCACGACGCAGAGTGGGTACGCGAGGGCCGATGCTGCGCCAGATCTCGCGCAGGTCGTACACCGCCCAGGCGGCATCGGCGAAGGCGTTCAGGCGTTGCACGCTGATGGAGGCGGGGCCATCGGCACTGAAGGGCGAAATCGTAGCTGGCTCGGCATCGTCCTCGGTGAGCGCGACAATGCACTGCATGGCCTGGTCAAACCATTTGGCGGCCTGACGTTCACTGGGCGCCACCCATTCTTCGGGCCAAGTCTCCACCGCGTACAGAAAACCCAGTGCCCACACCTGGGCAAAGGCGGGCAAGACCTGGTCGGCCAAGGCCGCGCGCTCGTCGGGCGGTAGCACCGCCACATCGCCACGCAGATCGCCCACTTCAGGGTGGAAGGCGCGCGGGTCTTCCAGGGTTTCCACTTCGGTGTCGAGGGCATGGCGCACTTCCTCCATGCGCTGGTGCCAGACGGCCAGGAACTGCGCGCGCTGCTGGGCATCGGCAAACGGCGCCAGTGCTTGCGCTTCCTCGTCGGGCGCATCGCCTAAA
This sequence comes from Rhodoferax sp., assembly GCA_046348185.1. Classification (GTDB taxonomy): domain Bacteria; phylum Pseudomonadota; class Gammaproteobacteria; order Burkholderiales; family Burkholderiaceae_C; genus Allorhodoferax. The sequence continues at coordinate 2,467,517 of JAXMER010000013.1, forward strand.
CCCAGCAGCACGGGGAGGAATTCGTCTTCAGCAATGGCGCGTCGACAGCACACCAGCGCGGTCAGAAAGCCGTCGCAGAACTCCCACTGCGGTACTTCTGCATCCGCTTCGCGCAGGGCATCCAGGATGTCTTCGACGGCTTCGTACTGTTCGGGGGTGACGGGCGTGGGGGCGTGGTTCATGGCAGTGGCTTCAGCAAGACGCTTCAAATTCGATAGCAATGGACACAAGTACTCCGAGGGCTAGCAGGCGTTTTCGCATACAAAGCACCGCATGGTCCTTGCTGAGCAGCCGCGCCCGGTGGGCGACGGCCAGGTCCACAAAGCCCTGGTCGTCCGGGTCTTTGCAGGTCGGAGCGGCCTTGGGCGGGACATCGCACAACTGCGCCAGCGTATCAAAACGCTCCAGGACGGCCGCGGCCGTGCGTCCATGGTAGGCCAGGCGCGGTGCGATCTGGGGGTAGCCGAGCACGCGGGCAAGCTCCGTGCGCATGGGCAGCGTGGCCAGCCAGCGCAGGTTGCCGCCATGCAGCGCGCAGCGCAGGGGCGCTGTGGCGGGGTCTTCGAACACCCAGCAGTCGAGCACGATGTTGGTGTCGAGGACGACAACGGATGTCATGGTGGCGGCGGTGCAGAAATGGGGGTCATGACAAACCGGAACATGCGGCATTCGATGGGGCCGTTCCATAGCGGCACGCGCCGGGATTCCTTCAGCCGCATCTTGCCGGGGAGCTTGAAGTCGGGCGTGAGCACCCAGGCGGTCCAGCCTGGGAAGTTCTTTTTCCAATGGGTGGCCAGACGGCTGAAGAATTCGCTGGCCTCGGCGCCGTCTTCCTGCACCACGGCGCGCTCGCGGGCGCCGCTTTGGGGCACAAAGCGCGCACCACGCTGGCTGGAACCGGCCACGCCGCCCACGGCAATGCGTTCGTTGTACGGAGGGTTGAGCAGCAGCACGCCGGGGCGCGCGCTGGGTGGCATGCGCTGCAAGGCATCGCCGCCGCGAAACTCCACCACGCCGGCAACCCCGGCACGCTCGGCGTTGCGCTGGGCGAAGTCCACCATGCGGTGTGACACGTCGCTGCCAAACACCAGCGGCTCGGTTCCCGCAGGCGGCATGCGCACAGCGGCAGCGGCCTCCTGCTGGATGCCTGCCCACACATGGGCTTGAAACGGCAGAAATTTCTCGAACGCAAAGCGACGCAGGCGCCCCGGCGCGATGTTGCAGGCCACCTGCGCGGCTTCGATGGCGATGGTGCCACTGCCGCAGCAGGGGTCGTACAGCGGTGGCAGGTCCCCTTCCCCATCGGCCCAGCCACAGGCGGCGATCATGGCCGCCGCCAGGGTTTCCTTGAGTGGCGCATCGCCCTTGTCCTCGCGCCAGCCGCGCTTGAACAACGGCTCGCCCGAGGTGTCAATGTAGAGCGAACAGGTGTCGGTGGTGAGGTGCGCGAAGATGCGCACATCCGGCCAGTGGGTATCGACGCTGGGGCGCACGCCTGCGGCCATGTCGCGGAAACGGTCGCAGACGGCATCCTTGATCTTGAGCGCGGCAAAGTTCAGGCTTTGCAACGGGCTGTGCTGGGCTGTGACTTCGACCTTGATGGTCTGGCGCGGGGTGAACCAGATTTCCCACGCCACGGCGTGCGCCGCGCGGTACAAATCCTGTTCGCTGCGGTATTCGCCATACGACAGTTGCACCAGCACCCGCTGCGCCAGGCGGCTGTGCAGGTTCAGGCGCATGGCGTCGCGCCAGGACGTGTGCGCCACCACGCCGCCGCGGCGGATGAGCAGATCCTGGCCTTGCAAGCCCGTGAGCGCGTGGACTTCGGCTGCAAGCAGGTCTTCCACACCTGCGGCGCAGGGAAGAAAGAGTTGGAGTTGGTTCATGGAATGCTTTCTAAGCAGCGCGCCGCTACAACGCCTTGCGCAAGGACGCGACGGCAATCTTGAGCCCTTCGCGGTACTTGGCCACGGTGCGGCGGGCGCAGTCGATGCCCTGCTCCTTGAGCATGTCGGCGATCTGGTTGTCGCTGAGGGGTTTGTGCGGATCTTCGGCGGCAATGAATTGTTTGATGAGCGCACGCACCGCTGTGCTGGAAGCGTTGCCGCCGCTCTCCGTGCCCAGGCCGGAACCGAAGAAGTATTTCAACTCAAACGTGCCAAAGGGCGTGGACATGTATTTGGCGGTGGTGACGCGGCTGATGGTGGATTCGTGCAGGCCGAGTTCGTCGGCGATTTCGCGCAGCACCAGCGGGCGCATGGCCAGTTCGCCGTGGGTGAAGAACCCTTTCTGACGCTCCACGATGGCACGGCTGACGCGCAGGATGGTGTCAAAGCGCTGTTGGATGTTTTTGATGAACCAGCGTGCCTCTTGCAATTGCTGCTGCAGCGCGGCATGGCCCGCTGCATCGCGCACACCGCGCTGGTTGCGCAGCACACTGGCGTACACATCGTGCACGCGCAGGCGGGGCATGACGTCGGCATTGAGCATCACCCGAAACTGGGTGCTGGCGGCCCCCTGGCGCTGCACGGGCACCACCAGCACATCGGGCACCACGGCGTTGCGTTCAACATCGCTAAATTGCCGCGCCGGTTTGGGCTCCAGCCGGGCGATCAAGGCCAGCGCCTCGCGCACCTGGACATCGGTACCGCCGCAGCGTAGAACCAGCGTCTTGATGTCGCGCCGGGCCAATAGCTCCATGGGCTGGGCACACATGCGCAAGGCCAGTTGCAGCAGCGGATGCGCCGAAGCATCGGCGTGCGGTGGGCAATGCGCCAAACGCTCGCGCAGCTGCAATTGCAGGCATTCGCCCAGGTTGCGTGCGCCCACGCCCACCGGGTCCAGGCTCTGTAGCAGACCCAGGGCCACGGTGAAGCGGTGCAGCAGCTCGTCGTGGGCCTGCGCATCGTCACCTGCCAGCGACTGCGCCAAGTCTTCCAGGCTGTCGGACAGATAGCCGTCATCGTTCAGGGACTCGATCAGGAAGCGCAGCGCTGCGGCATCCTCTGCACTCAGGCGCATGCGCAGTGCCTGGCGGTGCAAATGGTCTTGCAGGGACACATGCCCCCCCAGGCGTGCGGTGTAGTCGGTTTCGTCTTCGTTGTCGGCATGGGTGCCGCGCGGCGGGGCGTCGGCACCCCACTCGCTGTCATCGGGGCGCAGTTCGGCCGTGCCGTCGCCTTCCCAGCTAGGGGTTTCGTCGGCCTCTGCTGCGGCAGGCTCTGCGTCAAATGCGGTATCAGTCCCCGTAAAACCTGGTTCTATTGCTATTGATTCGGTAGCAATTTCCGACACCCGATCACCCAGGCTGACGGGCGCATCGGCCTGCTCCAGGCCAAAGTCTTCACGCTCGGCCTGCTCGTCCACGCGCTCCAGAAACGGGTTCTCGTCCAGGGCCTGCTCCACTTCCTGCCCCAGCTCCAGCGTGGACAGTTGCAGCAGGCGGATGGACTGCTGCAGTTGGGGCGTAAGCGTCAGGTGCTGCGACACCTTCAGCGACAGGACCTGTTTCATGCAGCTAATGGCGTGAGCGCCGCAGGGCCGCCCGAAGGCGCGAAGGCCCCCGCGGGGGGCAGAGAGCGACACAGCGTGCGCGAACGTGGGGGCATCATTTCTACATTCGGAAATGCTCGCCCAGGTACACCCGGCGCACGTCGGCGTTGTCCACAATTTCGGCGGGCGTGCCCTGGGCCAGCACGCGCCCGTCATTGATGATGTAGGCGTGGTCGCAGATGCCCAGGGTTTCGCGCACGTTGTGGTCGGTGATCAGCACGCCGATGCCACGACCCTTGAGGAAGTTGATGATGCGCTGGATCTCGATCACGGCAATGGGGTCGATACCCGCAAAGGGCTCATCCAGCAAGATGAAACGCGGCCGCGTGGCCAGCGCGCGGGCTATCTCCACCCGCCGGCGCTCGCCGCCGGAGAGCGCCAGCGCCGGGGAGTCGCGCAAATGGTCCACGCGCAGGTCGTGCAACAAGGCGCTCAGGCGGTGTTCGATTTCCGCCGGTGCCAGGGCCTGCCCGGCATCGTCGTGCTGCAGCTCCAGCACGGCACGCACGTTGTCTTCGACATTGAGCTTGCGAAAGATCGACATTTCCTGCGGCAGGTAGCCCAACCCCAGGCGCGCACGGCGGTGGATGGGCATATGCTCGATGCTCTGGCCGTCGATGGTGATGTCGCCGCTGCTGGCGCGCAGCAGGCCCACGATCATGTAGAACGACGTGGTCTTGCCTGCACCGTTGGGCCCCAGCAACCCCACCACTTCGCCGGTGCGCACCACCAGCGACACGTCCTTGACGACTTGACGCTTGCCGTAGAACTTCTGCAGATGCAGCGCCTCCAGGCTGCCACTGGGTGTTGCCGGGGTGACGGCCTCTGGGCTGGATGCTGGCGCCTGGCTCCCACTCACTTAGACGGACTCCCCAATGTGGTGGTTGCGCGCAGAGTTGGCGCGGCGCTGGAGGCTGCCGCTGCAGGGGGTTGCGCCCCGGTAGGCGTTTCTGTCTTGGGAGTGAACATGCCCCGGATGCGGCCAGCGCCGCTCGCGGCGGGTTTGGCCGAAGTGCCATCGACTGACAAGGCCTCGGTGAGGTTGTTGTATTCGATCACCGCCCCGGTCATTTCGTCGGCCAGCACCGCGCCACGCAGGCGCCGCAGCACCGCCTTGTCCAGAAACCTCACCGTGTCAGTACGCCCGTTGTATTCAATGCGCACGCTTTCGCCCTCGTAGTATTCATCCACCCCTTCGCGTTTTTGGCGAAAGAATGCCGGTGCCTCCGGGCTGCCCAGGATCAAGCCGTGCTGGTATCCATCGGGGTCCTCGCGCATCTCGATGCGCGCCGCGCGCATGACGATGGTGCCCTTGGTCAGCACCACGTTGCCCGAGAGGATGCTGAGCTGCTTGGCATCGTCGTAGCGCAGACTCTCGGCCTCGAAATTCATGGATTTCTGACGGTCGGCCTTTTCGGCAGCCGCTGGCCAGACCAGCACGAAGCTGGCCAAGACGGCGGCGGCGATGGACAAGGTAGATTTCATAAAGGCACGAAACTTGCTGTGTGAGCGGTCCGCCATTGTAATAACGCACCACCCCTGGCAGGGTCTTGACGCATCACAAGAATTTCGATCGGGCCCTTTCTAGAATGACTGCAGAATGGCAGCAGTGCGATGGCTCATCGCGCCAACCCTGCGGGAGATCCCATGTTCGAATCCGCCGAAATCGGCCACAAGGTCGATAAAGAGCAGTACAAGTCTCAGGTGCCCGCGTTGCGCGCGGCGCTGTTACAGGCGCAGTACGACCTGCAGATGTCCAAGAAGATCCCGGTGGTGGTGCTTGTCAGCGGCCAAGACGGCGCGGGCAAGGGCGAGACCATCAACGTGCTGTACGAATGGATGGACCCACGCTTCATCACCACGCTGGCATTTGCGCAGCCCAGCGACGAGGAGCGCGAGCGCCCGCCGATGTGGCGCTACTGGCGCTCCCTGCCACCCAAGGGGCGCATCGGCATTTTTGCCGGATCGTGGTATTCCGATCCGATCCGCCAGCGCATCGAGGAAGCCATTTCCCTGAAGGAACTCGATGCCCAAGCCGACCAGATCAACCGTTTCGAGGCCATGCTGGTCAACGAAGGCGCCCTGGTGCTGAAGTTCTGGTTTCACCTGACCAAGGAGGGCCAGGTGCAGCGACTCAAGGCGCTGGAGAAAGATCCACGCACGGCGTGGCGCGTGACGCAATGGAACTGGGATCGGCTCAAAACCTACGACAAGCTGCAGGACGTGGCCGGGCACCTGCTGCGCATGACCAACACCCCCTGGGCTCCCTGGGTGGTGGTGGAAGGCACAGACGACCGTTACCGCTCCCTCACCGTAGGGCAAGTGATGCTGGAAGCCTTGCGCAAGAAGCTGGGCGATACGGTCGCGGAGACCACGCCCGTGGCGCCCATGGTGCGGGTATCGGTCGATTCGCGCACGGTCTTGTCCGAGCTGGACCTGACGCGCAAACTAGCCGAAAAACCGTATGAAGACGAACTGGCCCACTGGCAAGGGCGCCTGGCCGAACTGGTCCGCGATCCGGGCTTTCAGGGGCGTTCCATCGTCTGCGCGTTCGAAGGGGCCGACGCGGCAGGCAAGGGCGGTGCCATCCGGCGCATTGGCGCGGCACTGGACGCACGCCAGTACCAAGTGGTGCCGGTGGCAGCGCCCACCGAGGAAGAACGCGCCCAGCCCTATCTCTGGCGCTTTTGGCGGCACGTGCCCCGCAAGGGCCACATCACCATTTTTGATCGCACCTGGTACGGACGCGTGCTGGTGGAGCGCGTCGAAGGCTTCTGTAAGGAACCCGACTGGCTGCGCGCCTATACCGAGATCAACGACTTCGAACACGAGCTAGCCGAATCCGGCGTGATCGTGATGAAGTTCTGGCTGCAAATCAGCCAGGAAGAGCAGCTCAAGCGCTTCAAGGCACGCGAACAGGTGGCGTTCAAGCGTTTCAAGATCACCGAGGAAGACTGGCGCAACCGCAAGAAATGGGATACCTACCAACAGGCCATTTGCGACATGGTGGAGCGCACCAGTACCGGCAATGCGCCCTGGACCCTGGTGGAGGCCAATGACAAGAACTACGCGCGGGTCAAGGTGCTGCGCACGCTGTGCGAGCGCCTTGAGTCCGAGCTAGCCAAGGCCCGCACCGCGCGGGCGGGCAAGAAAGACAAGAAGCGCAAAGCGCAAGTCGACACCGATACCGCCACGGCGTCTGCCCCCAAGAAAAAGAAGCGCTGAGTTCGCCGCGCATTGGCACCGCACATTGGCACCGCCGCAGCCATCGGGCAGCGGCATGGTGTCGTCAGCGGCCAGCCTTGATGTCTGCCACCAAGGCATCGACGACTTGCAGGCCCTTGGTCGTGCCCTCCGTCAAGAAGCGTCCGGCCACGCCCATCGCAGGGACGCCTTCAACCTTGTAGGCGTTGGTGAGCTGTGTTGCACGCGTCATCTTGGTGGCGGTGGTGAACGAGTTGTACTGGTCCATGAACTTGGCCTTGTCCACGCCTTGCGCAGCGACCCAGTCGGCCATGAGTGCGGGCTTGCTGAAATCGCGTCGCTCGGTGTGCACGGCCACAAAGATGCTGGCGTGCAGCTTCTCCAGCAGATTGAGCGCCTCCAGGGCGTAATAGGTGCGCTGCAGCACTTCAGCATTGGGCAGGAAATGCACCGGCACCCGGCGCACGGCCACGTGTTTGGGAACCCCCTTCATCCAGGCACTGATGGTGGGCTCGAAGGCGTTGCAATGCGGGCACATGTAGGAGAAGAACTCGACCACCTCGATCTTTCCAGCGGGTGCCTCCACCGCAGCACTCTGGTCCAGCACCTGGTAGTCGCGGCCCGCCTGGGGCTTGGCGGCCTGCGCATGAGCCGACAGTGGCATCAAGATGGCGGTCGGCCCTGCAGCAAGTGCGGCGGCAGCTAGTGAAAAATCGCGGCGATTCAAGTTCATGCGTTTCAACTCCATATAAGTGCACCGTCGGATTCGGCGCCCGTTCAAAAAGTTCCGGGGCTCGCAGAAATTAGCGCTGCACCCGTACCAACGCCGTTTCGAGTCCGGCTTTTTCCAGTTTTTCCTTGTTGCGCTCGGCTTCGTCCTTGGTGTCGTACGGACCGGTACGTACACGGTACACCATGCGTCCGGATTGCTCGCGCTCGGTGATCTTGGTCTCGACGCCCGTCAACGACAGCTTGGCACGCTGCGCCTCAGCATCCTCCATGGTGCGAAAGGCCCCCAGTTGAACAAAGTAGATGAACGGCTCGGCCGCCACGGACGCAGCGGCCGTCTTGGACTTGACCAGATCGCCCAGCGGATCGGCCGATACGGCAGGCTTGACTTCGCCCTTGCTATCGGATTTGGGTGGCTTGCTGTCGGCCTTGGCGGTCTCGGTCTTGGGGGCCGCTTCCGAGGCCGGTGCAGCTGGTGGTTGCGCAGGCTTGGGTTGGTTCTTGCCGTACAAGGGCGCGTTGGGATCCCAATCCTTGTTCTTCTTGGCCTCCGCCTCGTCCTGACCCGGAGTGCGACTCTGGCCCTTGTTCAAGAAAGGCACGGGCACCTTGGTCACATAGATGGCCACACCCAGCGCCACGGCCAGACCCAGGACGAGCCCGAGAACAAAGCCGAGAAACGTACCCCCGCGTTGCTGTTTCATGTTCACATTCTTTCCGGTACATCGACACCCAGCACCGCCAGGCCATTGTGCAACACCTGCGCGGTGGCGGCCACTAGCGCCAAGCGCGCAAGCTTGACGGCTTCGTCATCAACCAGGATACGCTCGGCATCGTAGTAGCTGTGGTACGCCGCTGCCAGGTCCCGCAGGTAAAAGGTGACGTCGTGCGGAGCAAAACCATCCGCAGCCGCAGTCAGCATTTCAGGGTACTTGGCCAGCTGCAGCATGAGCGCTTGTGCAGGTGCGCTGTCCAGCGCCGCCAGGTCTACGCCACCCAGCGTTGCCCGGTCACCGCCCCAGCTTGCCAGCACCGAGCAGATGCGTGCATGGGCGTATTGCACGTAATAGACCGGGTTGTCGTTGTTCTTTTGCACCGCCAGGTCAACATCGAAGGTGTATTCGGTGTCGGGCTTGCGGCTGAGCAGGAAGAAGCGCACGGCGTCCTTGCTGGTCCACTCGATCAAGTCGCGCAAGGTCACGTAGCTGCCCGCGCGCTTGCTGATCTTGACCTCTTCACCGCCTTTGACCACACGTACCATGGTGTGCAGCACGTAGTCGGGGTAGCCCTGTGGAATGCCCACGCCTGCGGCCTGCAGGCCGGCGCGCACGCGCGCGATGGTGCCGTGGTGATCGGTGCCCTGGATGTTGATCACCTTGCTGAAGCCACGCTCCCACTTGGTGATGTGGTAGGCCACATCGGGTACGAAGTAGGTGTAGCTGCCGTCTTGCTTGCGCATGACGCGGTCCTTGTCGTCGCCATACTCGGTGCTCCGGAGCCACAGCGCGCCGTCTTGTTCGTAGGTCTTACCCGCCGCCTGCAGCTTGGCCACCGTGGCATCGACACGCCCGCTGGTGTAGAGACTGCTTTCCAGGTAGTAGTTGTCAAACTGCAGATTAAAGGCCTGCAAGTCCTTGTCCTGCTCATGGCGCAGGTAAGCTACGGCGAAGTTGCGGATGGAGTCCAGGTCGTTCACATCGCCGCTGGCGGTGAAACTGCGGTCATCGGCCTGCACCGTCTTCTTGGCCAGGAAATCGTTGGCAATGTCCTGGATGTAGTCACCGTTGTAGGCCGCTTCCGGCCACTGGGCATCCCCCGGTTTGAAGCCCTGGGCGCGCAACTGCGTGCTGGTGGCCAGGGTGTTGATCTGCACCCCGGCATCGTTGTAGTAGAACTCGCGGTACACATCCCAGCCCTGGGTGGCAAACAGGTTGCAAAGGGCGTCGCCCAGCGCGGCCTGGCGACCATGCCCGACATGCAAAGGGCCGGTGGGGTTGGCGGAGACGAATTCCACCAGCACCCGCTGCCCGCGCGATGCCAAATTGCCAAAGCGAGCGCCTTGCGCCAGGACTTCCCGCACCACCTGCTGCTTGGCCGCGGGCTTCAGGCGTAGATTGATGAAGCCGGGACCGGCAATATCGATGTCCTGCACCCACTGCTGCACCGCCGGTGCGGCCTGCAGTGCGGCCCGCAATTGCTCCCCCAGCGCGCGCGGATTGGCTTTGAGGGGCTTGGCCAGTTGCATGGCAGCAGTGATGGCGTAGTCGCCATGCGCGGCGACCTTGGGGTTTTCAAAGGCGGCAGGCACGGCAGCGCCGGGCGCCAATTGATCCAGGCAAGCCTGTAGCGCTTGCAGAAGTTCGGTTTTTACAGAGAGCATGGTGCAATTTTACGGGTGGGCCGTCGACGCCATTGCCAGCTGCGCCGTTGTATGCTGGAATCCCGCTGGGATTTCTCCCCCAACTTCCTCAAGGAGCACCATGAAGCAATTCGTTACCCTGCTGGCCCTGGGCCTGTCACTTTCCGTTGGCGCAGCCCATGCGGCCGATGCCAAGACCGCCCAACAATCCAAGATGGGCACCTGCAACAAAGAGGCGGGCGACAAGAAAGGTGATGAGCGCAAGGCCTTCATGAAGGAGTGCCTGAGCGCCAAATCCGCGGCCCCCACGCAACAGGAAAAGATGAAAGCCTGTAACGCAGAAGCCAAGGGCAAGAAAGGCGACGAACGCAAGCAATTCATGAGTGAATGCCTGAAGAAATAAGCGCCACCCTGCGCCCGGTGGTTTCGACTACCGGGTGCCCAGCACGATTCCGGCAAACAGGGTCAGCCCCAGCCAATGGTTTTCCCGAAAGGCCTTGAAGCAACCGTCTCTGGCGCGTTTACGAATCAAGCGGTAGTGCCACACCACCTGTGCCGCTGCGCCAGCCAAGGCCAGCCCCCACCACACGGCCTGCACGCGGTGCGCTCCCAGCACAACCCAGGTCCATATCCCCAGGTAGGCCACATAGAACGCCATGATGGCCGGAACGTCCCAGCGCCCCAAGGTAATCGCCGAGGTCTGGATACCGATGCGCAGATCGTCGTCTCGATCCACCATGGCGTATTCGGTGTCATAGGCCAATACCCAAAACAGATTGCCCAAGACCATTAGCCAGACATCGCCCCCCACCCCCCTGCCAACGGCGGCGTAGGCCATCGGAATCCCCGCGCTGAATGCCACGCCCAGCACGGCTTGTGGCATGGAAACGAACCGTTTGGCGTAGGGGTAAGCCAGGGTAATGCCCAGGGCCCCAAACGAACCCGCAATGGTCCAGGCATTGGTGGTGAGCACCAACCCAAAAGCCAGCAAGGCCAGCACGGCCCCCACCGCCAGGGCTTCACGCGTGGGCAGGGCACCGCTGGTCACCGGGCGCTGCGCGGTGCGCTTGACGTGACGGTCAAACTCCTGGTCGGCCACATCGTTGATGCAGCACCCGGCGCTACGCATCAGGATAGTGCCCAAGGTAAACACGGCAAGCAAATGCCAGCCCGGAAAACCACCCGCCGCTAGCCAGAGTGCGCTCAAGGTGGGCCACAGCAGCAACAGCCAACCTGCTGGTCGATTCCAGCGGATCAGGTCCAGATACAGGGTGAACCGACCCGACAACACCGCCGCGCTCACAAGCCCACCACCCGCAGGTCCAGCCGCCCGTCGCGCAGGGGCGGACACCAGAAGTAAGCACCGGTTATGGGCGTGGACACGCCAAACAAGGCGTCAGTCACGCCATCATCGAGCCCGGCCATGCGATGCAGTTGGGCCTCGAACGCATCTAGGCTGGCGCCGAAGGCCACAAACATCAGCCCCGATCGCGTTGCATCGGCCCAGGGCATGGACCTGCGCAGAACGAAGGCTGGCGGATCAAAGCTTTCTTGCGCCGTGCGTTGCACATGGGCACTGGCCGGTGCGTCGTCGAGCTCTTCGTTGTCCGAGCGGCGCCGACCGATGACATGGTCCATGGCCTGCGGCGCGAGTGCGTCGATGGCTTGCCAGTCATGCACCCACTGCTGCACGGCCACGAGGCTGCCGCCATCCAGCCCGGCGCCAGCGTCGTGCACCAATGCGGCTGTGCGGGCATCGTTTCCTTGCGGGTTTTCCGTGCCATCTTCATAGCCGGTCAGATCCTGCCCATGTGCGTTGGGCCCCTGTCCATGTCGAAAACCATCGACGACGCTGTCCAATCGCCACGCTGGTGCAAGCGCATGTTGCAATGCGTGACCCATCAGCACCAGATCGCCGGGGTCCTGGCCCCGAAGCCAGCACCACAAGCCCGTCGGTGTGCTGGGCAGCGTGACAGCGGTACCCGACCACGACGGGAAGGCGCGCAAGCCCGGTACAAGGCCGCCCATCGCGGCCACGGTTGTGGCACCCAGCCCCAAAACGACGCAATCACCATCCACAAGCCGTGCACCGTGCGCCAGCGCCGTGCGCAACTGGGCTATGGACGCCGACAGGGTTGCAGAAAAGAACAGGTACCGCCCCGCACGGGGCACATCGGCCAGAATGCCCGGCTGGACCACAGAGGAAGTCATGTCAGAGTCTTGGAAAAAAGCTTAGGAAAGCCGGTCCACGCCTGGCAACTCACATGCGTAGATGGCATTGCGTAGCGCCGCGATGGCTTCGTAGCGCGTAAAGCTGCGCCGCCACACCAGCACGATGCGCCGCGACGGAGGGGGCATGTCCGGACCATCCTGCACGAGCAGGTACTTCACCAGCGAATCCGCATGCCGCCGGGTCTTGGCGATCAAGGCACCGGCAGGCACACTCAGGCGCGGCACCAGGGTAATACCCATGCCCGCTGCCACCATATGCTTGATGGTTTCCAGCGAAGAGCCTTCAAAGCTCTTGCGAATACCCTCGGCATCACTGGAAAACCGCGCAAACTCGGGACATACCTGCAGCACATGGTCCCGAAAGCAGTGGCCATTGCCCAGCAGCAGCATGGTTTCTTTCTTGAGCGCCTCGGTACTGACCGTGGTCTGCTCGGCCAGTGGATGGTTCATGGGCACGGCAGCCAGAAAGGGCTCGTCATATAGCGAAGCAGAAGCCAGCCCCGCATCTGGGAACGGCTCGGCCATGACCGCACAATCGATTTCGCCGGTGCGCAGCATTTCCAGCAGCTTGACAGTGAAGTTCTCCTGCAGGATGAGTGGCATCTGCGGCGTGCGCTTGATCACTTGTCGCACCAGGTCCGGCAACAGGTAGGGTGCGATGGTGTAAATCACCCCCAGTCGCAGCGGCCCGGCCAGCGGGTCCTTGCCACGCTTGGCAATGTCCTTGATGTTGGCCGCCTGCTCTAGCACGCTTTGTGCCTGGCGCACAATTTCCTCACCCAGTTGCGTCACGCTGACTTCGTTGGCATTGCGCTCGAACAGTTTGACATCGAGCTCCTCTTCAAGCTTTTTCACGGCTACCGACAAGGTGGGCTGCGAAACAAAACAGGCCTCCGCGGCCTTGCCAAAATGCCGCTCACGGGCCACGGCCACAATGTATTTCAGTTCGGTCAGCGTCATAGTGCCTCCTCAGGGACCCCCGTGGGGTCGCCCTCCCAAACTCTGTATCACCAAGTCCAGTCGCTCCTTCCAGGCTCGCCGAACCTCGGCATTCGTGCCCCCAAGAACACGAAACGCGGCCAGCCGCGGATCGTCTTCGGACCAGAAATCATCGCGCACGGAAACTTCCAGTTCATTGCCGATCCCCACCACCGTTGCCCCGTGCAGGCTGCCATAGAACGTGCGCTTGCCTGCATGCAAGATGATGCGCCCTGTGGGGTCGAGATCAATCAACCATTCGATCTTGCCTCGGGCGTCGTAGTTCACCTCGGTCGACGTGCCCTTGAATCCGGCTGCAGCGCGCCATTTTTCGATCTGGGAGCCCACCCGTGCATCGCGTTCCTGTTCGGTCAAAGGCTGGCTCGGGTCGTCAACCAGGGTTTGCTCCAGCCCCTTGGCCCGACTCGCTTCCTCCTGTTCACGCAAGCGCCGTGCTTCTTCCTGCGCCTCCCACTGGGCCTCGATCTTGTCGATCCAGACCCGCACCCGACTGGCGAACAAATGAAAATCATGGGCCACCGGATCAGGAACCTGATCCAACCGCAGCACATGCAACGGACGTGGCCTGGTCTTGCCGTCGGTCAGGGGCTGCGCCTTGATTGGTTTGCCATACGCCGTGAACGTGATGCTGCTAAATCCCGTGGGTTTGGCGTCCTCTCCTTCGGTCACGCTAAGAGAAACCCGAGCGACTTCCATGAGCAAGCCTGTTGCGGGCAGCTCCACCGTGAGCCCCCCGGTACTAACCTGGGGTTCGGAAGAACCGGGCGCCTGAAACGTGTGCGTTGCGTGTTCACGCGCCTGGACCTTTATGTCTTTGCTGGATTGGCGCATTTCCACCGTCAAACCATGGGCCGTGAAGCGAAGCCCGCCGGGGATCGCGTCCACCTGCGTGCGCAACAGCTGCGCCTGGTATTCCATGTAGCCATAGGCGGCTGCGCCTAGCAGCGCCGCCCCGCCCAGGGCCCACCATAGCAGCGAGAAGAAATCGATGGAACCCATAGTAGAACTCAAGCTTTCAGATATTCGGATTTTCCACCCAACCAGCGCTCCACATGGCGCTGGGCCAAACTGGGATGGTTGTCCAGCAACATCGTAGCTTCCTGGCGCGCCCAGTCCAGCAGTTCCAGATCCCGCGACAGGTCGGCGAAACGCAGCATGGCCTCGCCCGACTGGCGTGCCCCCAGGAATTCACCTGGGCCCCGGATCGCCAGATCGCGTCGGGCGATTTCAAAGCCGTCATGGGTTTCAATCATCGCCCGCAGCCGCTCGCGCGCAGCCTCACTCAGCCGTGGCGCATCCCCAGTGGAATACATGAGGACGCAGGCGGACGCCACCGCGCCACGCCCCACACGCCCGCGCAATTGGTGCAATTGCGACAAACCAAAGCGCTCGGCATGCTCGATCACCATCAGCGAGGCGTTGGGCACGTCCACCCCGACCTCGATCACGGTAGTGCTGACCAGCACCGCCAGCTGCCCCGACTTGAACGCAGCCATGACCGCCTTCTTGTCGTCGGCCCCCATGCGCGAATGCAGCAAGCCCACCTGCAGCGGTGCCCCATTGGGCAAAGCCAGGCCTTGCAAGGCCGATTGCAGCTCGGCATGGGTCTGGGTGGCGTTGCGCAGATCCAGCGCCTCGCTCTCCTCAATCAAGGGGCACACCCAGTACACCTGGCGCCCCTGGGCAACCTGGGCCTGAATGCGCGCGATCACCTCATCGCGGCGGACCTCATGCACAACCTTGGTCACCACGGGCGTGCGCCCTGGCGGCAACTCATCGATGGTGGACACATCCAGGTCAGCGTAGTAGCTCATGGCCAGGGTGCGCGGGATGGGGGTTGCCGTCATCATGAGCAGATGCGGCTCCATGGGCGGCTGCCCCTGGGCGATGTCGCGCGGCAACTTGTTGCGCAAGGCCAATCGCTGTGCCACGCCAAAGCGGTGCTGTTCATCAATGATGGCCAAGGCCAAGTTCTTGAAATGCACCTTGTCTTGAATCACTGCGTGGGTACCTACCACCAGTTGCGCTTCGCCGCTTTCCACCATGGCCAACGCCTCTCGCCGTGCTTGCGTCTTTTGCGTACCCGTCAACCACGCGGTAGTCACGCCCAAAGGTTCCAGCCAATCGAGCAGCTTGCGAAAGTGTTGCTCGGCCAAGATTTCGGTCGGGGCCATCAAGGCACATTGCCAGCCCGCGTCGATGCAGATCGTCGCCGCCAGCGCAGCCACCACGGTCTTGCCAGCACCCACATCCCCCTGCAACAGCCGGTGCATGGGAACCGGCCGGGCCAGATCCTGGGCGATCTCGGCGCACACCCGCTGCTGGGCACGTGTCAGGCCGAACGGCAGTTTGGCCAGCAGTTCGGTATACAGGGGCAGCATCTCCGGCTGCTCCGGCTCGACGCTGGAAGCAAACGCCTGTGCTGACACCATTGCCAGGACCGGTGCACGCAGGTGGGCGCGGGCGCGGCGCGACTGCAATTGCGACAGTTGCTGCGCCAACAGTTCTTCCGCCTTGAGCCGCTGCCAGGCCGGATGGCTGTGATCCATCAGGGTCTGCAGCGACACATCGGGCGCCGGATGGTGCAAAAATGATAGCGCCTGACGCAATGTCCACAAGGGCTGGTGCTGCGTTGTATGGTTTAACGCATCCAGATCGCCCGGGGCAAAGGTATCGGAAAGATCGGCGCGGGCCAGCCCCTCCTGCACGGCCTTGCGCAGCACGGGCTGCGAGAGCCCCGCCACCGTGGGGTAGATGGGCGTGAGCGCCGTGGGCAGATCCCCCGAGGCGCTACGGCAGGTGGGATGCAACATGGTCCACCCCGCAAATCCCCCTTTCAACTCGCCCCGCGCCCGGACGCGATTACCCACCGCCAGGGCCTTTTGCTGCGAAGGATAGAAGTTGAAGAACCGCAAGGTGCAGGTGTCCGTGCCGTCATCGACGGTCACGACCAGCTGGCGACGAGGTCGGAAAGACACTTCGCAAGCCGTAACGCGGGCCTCGATCTGGATGGCATCTCCCGCGCGCGCTTCGTCCAGGGGGGTGATCCGCGTTTCGTCCTCGTAGCGCAGTGGCAGGTGCAGCGCCAAATCAATGTCGCGCACCAAACCTAGGCTGCGCAGCGCTTTCTGGGTTGGCGTCTCGGCCGTGGCGCTGCGCAGCGAAGACCCGGTTGTGGCGGCGGAAGGCGATGCGGTTTTGCGCGGCATGGGACAATTCTGCCCGTTCTCGTCGGTTTTCTTGCAACTCTTGGCACGGGGCTGTCCGCCCCTCAAGCACCATGCCCCTACCCACCTTGCCTCCCAGTCCGCCCCGCGTTACAGACCGCTACCGCCTGCGCGACTTCGATTTCGATCTCCCGCCCGAGCTGATCGCGCAGCAGCCAGCCGCCACCCGCAGCGGTTCGCGCTTGTTGGATGCGACCGCAGAACCCGCTGTCGACCGCCAGTTTTCCGAACTGCCGCACTTGCTGCGCGCGGGCGACCTGTTGGTCTTCAACGACACCAAGGTGTTGCATGCGCGGCTGTTTGGCGAGAAGACGACGGGTGGAAAAGTGGAGTTGCTGGTTGAGCGGGTGTTGCAAGGCAATGACGTCGCGGTGCATTTGCGGGTGAGCAAAAAGCCTGCGGTGGGCGCTGTGCTGCACCTGGGCGGCGCAGCGGGACGTGCCGAGGGCTTGCGCGCAACCCTGCTGGGCCGTTGGCCACATGCCGACGGCCCGCTGTACCACGTCCGCCTGGAAAACAACGCCGCCGAAGACCCCTACACCCTGATGCAGCGCCACGGCCACGTGCCGCTGCCACCCTACATCACCCATGCGGACTCGGCCCAGGACGCTGAACGCTACCAGACCGTGTTTGCCAGGCACCCCGGTGCCGTGGCAGCGCCGACAGCGGCTTTGCACTTTGATGACGCCCTGTTTGCGCAGTTGCAAGCCGCCGCAGTCCCGCATGCCTTTGTCACCCTGCATGTGGGCGCGGGCACGTTCCAGCCGGTCAAGACCGAGATCCTGGCCGAGCACCAGATGCACAGCGAGTGGTACGACGTACCCGAGGCTACGCAGGTGGCCATTGCCGCATGCAGAGCCCGGGGCGGGCGTGTCGTGGCGGTGGGCACGACTACCGTGCGCACGCTGGAGAGCTGGGCCCACAGCGGGTTGGCCCGGGATGATACGCGCATCTTCATTACCCCTGGTTTCCCGTTCCGGCAGGTGGATCTGCTGGTGACCAACTTCCATCTTCCCAAGAGCAGCCTCATGATGCTGGTGTCCGCGTTTGCCGGGCATGCACCCATCATGGCCTTGTACCGCCACGCCATTGCGCAGCGCTATCGCTTTTTCAGTTACGGCGATGCCATGCTGTTGGCGCGCGCGCACCCCAATCCTGAACCCACGAGCCCGGACCACCATGTTGAAGTTTGAACTGTTGAAAACCGACCCGGCCCGCGCCGATGGCTACTGCGGCAGCCATGCGCGCCGCGGGGTGCTGACGCTGAACCACGGCGTGGTGCAAACCCCCATCTTCATGCCCGTGGGCACCTACGGCACCGTCAAAGGGGTCATGCCGCAAAGCCTGCATGACATGGGTGCACAAATCATCCTGGGCAATACTTTCCACCTATGGATGCGCCCGGGCCTGGACGTGATGGCGCAATTTGGCGGCCTGCACGCGTTTGAACAATGGCACAAGCCCATCCTGACCGACAGTGGCGGTTTTCAGGTGTGGAGCCTGGGCGCCATGCGCAAGATCACCGAAGAGGGGGTGCACTTTGCCTCGCCGGTGAACGGCGACAAGTTGTTCATGTCGCCCGAGGTGAGCATGCAGATCCAAACGGTGTTGAACTCCGACATCGTGATGCAACTGGACGAATGCACCCCCTATTGGCAGGGTGACAAGTCTGCCGGCCACATCACCACCGAGCACGAGGCGCGCCAGAGCATGGAGATGAGCCTGCGCTGGGCCAAGCGTTCCCAGGCTGAATTCGCACGGCTGCAAAACCCCAATGCCCTGTTTGGCATCGTGCAGGGGGGCATGTTTGAACACCTGCGCCAGGAGTCGCTGGAGGCCCTGGTGGCGATGGACTTCCCCGGCTACGCCGTGGGCGGCGTGAGCGTGGGCGAACCCAAAGACGAGATGCTGCGCATCATGGCGCACACACCGCACCGCCTGCCGGCCCACAAGCCGCGTTACCTGATGGGCGTGGGCACACCCGAAGACCTGGTGGAAGGCGTGGCCCAGGGCGTAGACATGTTCGACTGCGTGATGCCGACCCGCAACGCGCGCAACGGCACCATCTTCACCCGCTACGGCGATCTCAAGATTCGCAACGCCCGCCATAAGACGGATCACCAGCCCCTGGACCCCACGTGCACCTGCTATGCCTGCGCTGGCAAGGCCGGGGTGAGCTGGGAGCGTGGCGGGCGCGACGGCTTCAGCCGCGCGTACTTGCACCACCTGGACCGCTGCGGCGAGATGCTGGGGCCCATGCTGGCCACGGTACACAACCTGCACTACTATTTGAACCTGATGCGGGAAGTGCGCGACGCACTGGATTCGGGGCAATTTGCCTCTCTGCGAGCACGGTTCCGTTCCGACCGTGCCCGTGGTGTGTAGACGGAACAGGCGGGCCACCATCATGCATACCCCTTTCGAACCTGGACGCACCCGCGACATTCTGGGCAAGTCCACTTTGTTCGCAGGCGTCGATCTGGCCCAGCTGGACCCGGACATCGCGCAGACCCGCCAGTTTGTGGTGATGCAAGGGCAGGTGCTGCTGGACCCCGGGCGCGTCAACAACGAGATCTTCGTGATTCTGGACGGGGAAATGCTGGTCTGCCTGGAGCCGCGCATTGTCAATCCCTTGGTGCGACTGGGTCCGGGCGCCTGCGCGGGCGAGTTGTCCAGCATTGACACCAGCCCGCCCTCAGCCTACGTGGTCGCAGCTACCGACGTTGCGGTACTGGCCATCTCCAAGGACACCTTGTGGAGCATGCTGGCCAAGCAGCAGGCCATGGCGTTCAATTTGCTGCACATCCTGGCGCAACGCATCCGCGAAAACAACCAGGTATTGCTGGGCAGCCTGGAGCTGCAACGGCAGTACCGCAGCAAAGCCGAAACCGATGCCCTGACTGGGCTGCACAATCGGGTGTGGTTTGAGGAAGTTTTCCCCAAGCAGCTGGATTTGTGTGAACGCACCGGGCAACATGCTGCCCTGCTGATGGTAGACATTGATCATTTCAAGCAAGTCAATGACCGATTTGGCCACAGCGTCGGTGACGATGCACTGCGTCATATTGCAGCGCTGCTGCGGCGCAACCTGCGCGCCACCGACCTGTGTGCCCGCTACGGAGGCGAGGAAATGATTGTCTTGATGCCCGGCGCCGAGTCCACCCACGCCAGGCTCTCTGCCGATCGCTTGCGCGAAAGCATCGCTGCGACCCCCATGGCTTTGCCTGACGGAACCAACTTGACGCTGCACATTTCAGGCGGTATCGCCCAGTGGCATGCGGGTCTGCGCCTGCAAGATTTGATCCGCAACGCCGACCAGGCGCTGTACCGAGCCAAAGGCAGTGGCCGCAATCGCGTCGACGTCAGCCCACCTGCGACGCCTTGGCCATAAAAGCCGCAGCTCAAATCAATTCGACGACCCGGCGCGGGCGTCAATAGCTGTGGCAAACACGGTCAAGACGCCGGTGTAGCCGTACAAATGCTGGTGGGCCAACTCGCCTGCGGCAAAGAACCCCACCAGCGGCACATCGCCCAGTGCCTGCCGAACACGCTGAAGTTCGGCGTTGTCAGAGCCGAAATAGCGTCCGCCCCGGCCGGTGCAGCTGACGTACACCGCGCCCAACAGCTCTGCGTCTTCCAATTCTTCGCGAATCTCCGCGCAAATGCGGGTGAGGTCGGCTGCTGCCGCCTTGGGATCGCGCTGGCAGAAAACCCACTGCGCCCCCGTTGACAACCGTTCAGCCACGGCAACCCCGCGGCGCACCGGGTCCAGCCCGATGATGTGGCGCACGACCACATCCTCTCCAAATTGCCCTGTATGAAGTGGCGCCGTTCGCCCCGCAAGCCCAACCGACGGTACCAGCCCCACCAACGTAGCGCGCACGACATCCAGGGCCTCCTGGGGTTCATCCAGCGAGATTGCCAGGTCGCGCAGCATCACGTCCAGTGCCGGCTCACCATCGAGTTCGACCGCAACGTTGTGGTCTGCCTGCGTGATGCGGTGCATCGCGGCCACCGGCTGGCAACCCTGCGTGACACGCGACACCAGGCGCACCCCTTCACCAAACGCCACGCCACTGAGTCCGCCACTGAATACTCCGCGCGCAGCGCCCTGCCCCTTGACGTTGCCATTGCCCGACAGCGCGATTTGCACACTGACCGTGCGACTGCTGGTCAACCCGCCGAACAGGTAACGATCGTCGGTGCGATCCGCCATTTCTTCGATGAGTTCGCCCAGGTCGGGAGTGGCCGGGTCTGCGTGCACCAGGGCGCAACTGGCTTGGAAACCCAAACCCAGTGGCGCCACACCGGAAAACACCCGGTACTGGTCACTGGGCAGGTCACACAGCATGACGGCCACTGCAGGCTCGTCCCAGTATTCGGCCGCGCCTGCAGCAATGCCAACACCGACCGTACCGGCCCAGTCGGTCACCCAAGGCAATTCAGCGCCCAGATGGTCCAGAATATCCTGCGCTGCGTTCGCGAATGGGTCGGTCAGGTACAGCAAACCCAAGGACGGTGTTCGAGATGGGCCCCCAGTCATTAACTGGGCGCGCAATTGCGCCAGCACCAGCGCCACGGCCATAGGCCACTGGGGATCCGTGGCATGACCGCAGGCAAAGCGTGGCACAACGAACTTGCTCGGCTGTGTCTAGCCCGCCTTGCGCTTGGCGGCAACCTTACGCGAGGCAGCGCGCTTGACGGGGGCTGGCTTGGCAGTGGCCCCCGTTGCCGACTTGATGGCCTCCTTGGCCAGGCCCGTGGCCATGTTCTTGGTGACATCAACAGCCGTCTTGGCAGTGGCTTCCTTCATGGCGTTGGCGGCTATCTGCTGGAACTGCTGCGTCAACGATCCCCACAACTGCAAGGGGTCCACCATGGCGCCAACACTGGCCGCTTTGCCCTTCCTTGGCGCTTCGCCCCCCTTGCTGCTGCCCGAGGCCGCGTCGGTCAGGGTCTTGGCGGTGGAGGCTGCGCGCTCGGTCACCCGCTGCACACCGGTCTGCACGGATTCAGCGGCCTTGAGTTTCAAGGCATTGGCCACATCGCCGATGTTGAAGTTCATGCCCTTGAGCGTGGACAGGGTCATTTTCTGCACTTCTAGCGCCTGGATCGTCGCCCCCAGCGCGCGCGAGTTCTGCTCCAGCCAGAAATGCACGGCCTTGAGCTCTTCGATGCGCTTTTCGAGCTCTTCCACATTGAGGGTGGGCGCGACCCAATTGCCTAGGTTGGGCATCTGCGGAATGTTATTGGAGGCACCTTTGGCCAGCGTTTGCAGAAAGTCGAAGCCGGGCACAAATTTGCCAAAATTGCTGGATTCGGTATCACTCATGGGCGCTCCAATGGGGGTCAGGCAGTGCTAACAGTGCGCAGCTTACTCCATTGTGGGCGACCCTAAGTAAAAAAAAACCTGCCACAGCGCCCATGGCCTGGCGTTCGCCCTGAACCAGGAGGAAGCGAGCCGCAACCGGGCGAATGCACAAGGACGCTTTGGTGTGGCAGGTAAACCGTATGCAGGCAGCGGACACGCCGCCTTGCATCAGAAGGTGAAATTCAAGCCCACGTTGATCGAACGCCCCGCTCCCGGCACCGGAATGCCCCAGGTCATCGGACGCTGACCCACGTAGGCGCCACCCTGGGGATGGGCATAGAAGCGGTCCAGCAGGTTGTCGATGCCAAAGTCCAGCCTTGCCTGCTTCCAGCTGTAGCTGGTGCGCACGTTCAACAGTGCATAGGCGGCCGTTTTTTGCTCGTTGCGGATGGTGGATCCATCGCTCTTGGCATCCACCCACTGCAGCTCAGCCGCATGGGTCCAGGTACCCCTGCGCTGGTTCAATCCGAACTTGGCGGTAAAAGGCATGCTGTTGTAGAGCGCACTTTGTGTCGTGGTGTTGATGGCCTTCAGGTAGCTCATCTGCACGCTGCCACTGACGCTGCCCGCCGCATCGGAGCGCAGCAACTCGCGTTGGGCGTTCAGATCCCAACCCCACAGCTTGGCGCCCTGGTTGGCAAAGCTCAGGTTGGCAAACCCATCGGTGCGGGCCGGACACATCTTGCCCACGCGGGCGCAGGTCACTGCATCGATGTAGTCATGCACTTCCGTGTAGTGCGGGGTGAGTTGTACGCTCCAGAGCTGGCGCGCGCCGTCGTGCCAGTCCGCAGTCAGGCTGGCGGTATAGGCCACCTCGGGTTTGAGCGCCAGGTTGCCCACAAAACCATTCGCATCGCCAAACCAGTTGATCATGTTCATGACCATGTTGTTGGCGCTGGACCAGGTGTAGCGCTCGTAGAGGTTGGGTGAGCGTGTTTTGCGCGCCACGCCCATGCTGTAGCTGGCGGTGGCGTCCGGCACCCAGCGCATGCTGGCGGATAGGTCCCAGTTCTGATCCGTGCGCGCGCGGTCGGCAGCGTTGAAGGCGCCGGGTTGCGAGGTCGGCGAGGCCGGGTCGCCGTAGCCCATCATGTTGCTCATGTTGTTATACCCCTGCACCAGGCCACTGTTCATGGTGACCGTACCGGTGCGCAGGCCCAGCTGCGTTGTCCACTGCGCGCTCCAGCGGGCGTCCCATTCGGCATACACATCCGCTCGGTCGCGCTGACCGTTGCGAATGTTCCAGAACACGTTGGGAGCCATCATGCCCGGCGTGGTACTGACCGGGCTCCACCAGTCATCCAGACGATAGCGTTGCCACTCGGCGCCTGCGCGCAGGGCGAGATCAGCACCCAAAACCCATTCGGCCACCAGCGCACCGCCAACGGTGGTGCCTTCGGTGTCCATGGGCATGCCCTTTGAGGTGGCGTCGCGGAGTTTGTTCTCCAGGAAGTTCATGGTGTGGCGCGTATGTTCGGAGTAGGCGCGTGCCTGCAGCTTGCCCCAGTCAAACTGACCGTCGTAGCGCAAGATGCCATGCTCGCTGGCGTTGCGGGTCATGTCCATGCGCTGGTTGGGGAAACCCTGAAAGGGGATGACCTGGTTGCCCACTTTCGCCTGCAGCACGTGGTTGCCGTTGCGCCATGCCAGGTCGATGCTCTGGTTGTTGGACTGGTACTGACTGGAACCCACCTCGCGGCTGCCCGGCACACGCACCGTGGCGGTGGGCACCAGTCCGGTCTTGAAGTCGGCTGCAGCCTCGTAGTTGTCCGCGCGGGCACTCGCCCCGGTGTAGCGCAGGCTCAGGTTTTCATTGGCCACGGTAGCCGAGACGTTGGCGCCACGCCCATGGCCGTTGCTGCGGTAAAACGCTCCCACCTGGCCTGAGAGCAGGGTGTCTTGCCCAGGCTGCGCAAACACCGGTGGCGCGGTGGCCACCACGATGGCGCCGCCAATGCTGTCGCCACCCGCGCTCACCGGCGCGATGCCGCCGAACACGGCAACCGACTCGACGGCGGTGGGGTCGATATACGACAAGGCCGGATTCATGTGATTGGCACACGCCGACACCAGATCCATGCCATCTACTTTGATGCGCAGTCGGTCATCGGCCAGGCCATGCAAACTCGGCAGGCTGGAAACACCCCCAGCGCTGTACACGCTCATGCCCGGCACATCGCCCAGCAGGCGGGCCGTGTCACTGGTGGAGGCCGCTTTGCGCGCCAGCTGGGCGCGGGTGAGCGTACTGACACCGGACAAGTCGTCGCTGGCACGCGACTCGGTCACCGTCACCTGCGGCAACGTGACGTGGCCCGTCTGGGCATGGGCAGCGGGCAATCCAGAGAGGGGAAAGGCCAAGGCAATCGACCAAGGCAGGATACGAACAACAGGTTTGAACACGAGAACACCTCAACAACAACACAACAACGCAAGACCTGGGCGGGCGCACTGTCCGCTCCCCAAGGGAGCCAACAAGTCGCGCAACCCACCGGGCATGGGGATCAGCTGGTGTGCAGAAGCGGTGGTCCGCGTGGTGCCGCCCGCGTCAGGACGGCAACAGGTACAGGGCCCTGCCCGCCCGCCGTCAATACGCCCAGGGTGTGCGCGACGCCCGCATTGGGGATGTGTGCGGTGGGTGGGGGTGTTTTTGGATCGGTGGTTTGCAGGCAGAAGCGACAGTGGTCGCTCTGGTACTGCGCAAAAGTCGGCGCTTCGTCGTTGGACGCCGATACACCGCCCGGGCTCGCGCTACTGCAGATGGCCATCAGGCCGTCTGCTGCCGCATTTCGCGCATGCCCGGCATGCACCCAAGGTGCCATGAAGGCCGTCCACAGCGCCACGCAGACCAGCACCCACGCGCAAACGCGGGTTCCGTGGTGTGCAGGCGTACGCAAACGGATCAGGCGGCGCATGGGCGTTGGTTCAGGTTACTCGGTGCGACCGTATCAGTGCTTGTGCGCCCCATGGCCCACGCCAGCGGCAGGCGCTGCGGTGGCCACCGGCAGGTTCAGGTTCATGGTGCTTTCCACACCCTTGGCGTCCTGGAAAACCAGGGTCAGGGCCACGGTGCTGTCTTTTTGCAAAGGCGCCTTCAGGTCCATCAGCATCACGTGGTAGCCGCCCGGCTTCAATTCCACGGTCTTACCGGCCGGCAGCTCCAGGCCGCCTTGTACGGCGCGCATTTTCATGACGTCACCGTCCATCTTCATTTCATGCACTTCGGTTATGCCCGCCGCAGGGCTGGAAACACGGACCAGTTTGGCGCCTTCTTTGGCGGTGAGCTTCATGAAGGCACCGGTGGCTTTTTGACCGGTGACGGTGGCACGCGTCCAGGCATCCTTGACGTCGACACTTTGGGCGTTGGCGGCGGCGAGGGTCAGGGTCATCAGCGTGGCGATCAGTAGGCGTTTCATGGTGGGTTTCCTTGTGGATGGACAGATAAAAAGCACGGCACATGCTAGCGCCAACGGGACAGGATTTTTTCGCCCGGCGCGCCGATACCGCGATACAGCACCGCACCCTTGCGGTCCAGCAGCACGACATAGGGGGTGACATTGGGCCAGTTGGGGTCCACGCTCTGGCGAATAGCTGGCGCAAAGCCGTCAAAGGCGTAGAAGCGATTGACCCCCACGTAATGGCGGGCGTGGGCCAGCACACGGTCGGGCGGCACGTCCATCACTACGGCAGCCAGCTCCATGGGTTTGCCCTTGGCGCGGATGCTGCGATCCAGCGCCTCGAATACTTGCGGACAGGTGGAGCAGAACGTGGTGGTGAACACGTAGGCCGCCGGACGCGGGCCATGCGCCAACAAGTGCGCCCAGGTGGCTTCATCAAAGTCTGCTACTGTTTTTATAGCTAAATCGTCAGGTTTTACGGGAGCTGATCGGTGATTTTTATGGGTATCGGTGGTTTCGGCGGCAACGACCACTGTTGCGGCACAGGCTAGCGCCAAAACCCCAACCCACTGCCCCATACGCAGCCTAGAAATCCAATGCATGAACCTGTACCTCCTTCAGTGTGCGCCACACCACGGCCATGCGCGCACCGTGCTGCACCAGGCGCGGATAGTCGTTCTCGCCCTCCACTTGCGCCAACAGTTGCTCGGTAAAGCTGCGACCACCGTCACGCGACAGCCAGGCCTTCAGGCTGGTGCGCAGGCCTTCGCTGCTGCGCCAGACGACCGCAACCCGCTCGCCGTGGGCTAAAACGCTGGCATGCTCGGCACGGTCATCCGCAATGCGCTGCACACTGTCGGCCAGCGGTGCGCCGTCGGCCTGCAGGCGTGCGTAACGCACACCGGGTTGACCGGCGCGAATGCCAAACCAGACCATGTGGAATCCGCCATCGGCGCTGGGCACCAAGCCGGGGCCATGGTGAGGGCAACCGTCGACGCGCCAGTCGTCAAAGCTGGCGCGGGTCAACTTCGGGCTGGGCGTGCCGTCGAGCACGGCCAGGGCATGGTCGCGGATGTTGGGCTCGAACACATGGCGCCACACGGCGCGCACCTTGCCGTCGGCCCCTTGTGCGGTGGCGATGCGGCAGCACTCACAGGAATGGTCGGCCACCTTGATGTCGGGCCCAAAGGTGGCGCCCCCATCGCGCGAGGCGGTGGTGTAGATGGCCGCGCCACGGTAGCTGGATTTGCCCCCCACTTTGGGCGCGGCTTCCAGATCGCGCTTGTCGATCCAGATCGCGTGCAAGCTGCCCTGCCGGTCGAAGGCCAGGGACTCAAAGCGGTGCGTGATCTCCTGCCGATCGGCGTGCACGGTCATGGGCGGCGCAAACGTCTTGCCGCCATCGGTGGAACGCAGCAGGCGCACAAACCCGGTGTTGGGCCTGGGTAGCGGCATGGTGTAAGCCACGATCACCAGGCCGTCCGGTCCCAGCAGCAGTTTGGGGTGGTTTTCACCATCGGCCGAGATGGGGTCGGCACCCGTGTCCAACACCTGCGCGGGTTGCCACTGCAAGGGTTTTCCGCTCGCCAGGCCGTCTGACGGCACAGGCTCCGAGCGCTGCAGCACCAATTCATTCACGCCGCGCACGCCCACCCACCACAAACGGCCATCCGCCGCCCACGCCGCGCCGGTGCCCAATTGCGGGCGCGGTTTGCGCGCCGCCTTGGGCGCAGCCGCCGGGCTCGATGCGGCCATGGCCGCAGGCGTCGAAGCAGGGCCGTGCCCGGCGTGTTGCGCCGAGGCAGCGCTGGCAACGCACAGGGCCAGGGCGGCAAGGCCGAGGAGCCGGAGGGTTGAGGTTTGACGTAGTGCCATGGTTATGTTGGTCAGTTGTTTCAATCAGTTGGGGTCAGGGCACATCGCTCACGCGAGTGGTCTGACCCGCAAGGCCTCAGAGACTCCAACGCAGTTCGGTTTGCACGCTGCGCTGCGGCATGGTGTGCGCCTGCCACGACGGGCGCGCAGCCACGTTGTTGATGCCAATGCCCCACTCCCACTGCTTGGCGAACTTCCAGCTGGCTTTCAGGTCGAGCTGGTTCACGCTGGAGGTGCCGCCGTAGGTTTCGGGGTTGGTGTCAATATTCAGCTCGGTGTTGGTGCTGCTGCTGGCCCAACGGTAGGCGGCGGCGAACAGCCAGGCCTTGTTGGGGCGGTAGCTGGCCTGCAGGGTATAGCGCTGCGGCGGGATGCGCAGCCATTTCTTCCCCACTTGCGCGGGGTTGGCGGCGTTGGCCTTCACTTCCGAATCGGTCCAGGTGAAGCTGCCGCCCAGGTCCAGCCCCTTCACGCCCACATCGCGCGAGGCCCACACCAGCTCCATGCCTTGGGTCAGCACCTTGTCCACGTTGCTCACGCGGGTAACGCTGGGGAACACGGTGGAGTCGGTCTGGCGCAGGATGGTGTCGGTCACGTCGTCGCGGAACAGGCTGGCACGCAGCCAGTGCCTGCCCCACTCGCGCTCCACAGAGATTTCGGCGGCATCAGACACCTCGGGGCGCAGGTTGGGGTCGCTGGTGGTGATGCTGGTGCCGGTCTGGGTACCGTTGAAGAGCTCGTCCACGTTGGGGAAACGTACGCCACGGCCCAGGCTGGTGCGCAGGGTGATTTCGTCGGTGGCCGCCCAGGCCAGCGACACTTTGGGGCTTGTGGCGGTGAGCGTGCGACTGCCGAACACCTTTTGCGCCACTGGCGGGCCGGCAAAGTACTGCGAACCGTCAAAGGACTCAAAGTTCTCGAAGCGCAGGCCGCTGGTCAGCGTCAGCGCGGGCGTCATCTTCCAGGCGTCCTGCGCGTACACCGCAGTGATCAGGGTCTTGCCGTAGTAGTTCTGGTTTTGCGTGGTTTCCGCGCCGCGCCAGTCCGGCGCGTTGTTGACGACGTTTTGCAGCGTGTACCGGTTGCGGTGCAGGCCCAAGACCAGCGCATGGCGGCCGTTGCCGAAGTCGCCCTCGGTGGGCGTGTAGGTGGACTGGACCTCGAAGGTGTTCCAGCCGGTTCCGTCGCGGCGGGTCACGGTACCCGCACCACCCAGATCGGCCAGCGGCTGGGCCAGGTTGGCTTGGCGTGCGGCGTCGCTCTGGATCAGGTAGTCGGTGGCCACCACCGAGGCGTTCCAGCCTTTGGCGTGCTTGGTTTTCCAGGTGGCACCCAACTGGCGGTGCACCTCGTCGCGGGTGCTGGGTGCAAAGGCGTTGCTGGCCAAGTTGAACTGGCGCGCACCGTCTTTCACCAAACCGCTCCACACCGGGTTGCCGAGCGCATCGCGCAGCCACGTGGTGGTGGTTACCGTGCTGTCGTCGTGCCACCAGGCCACGCGGGCTTCGATCTCTTGCGTGGCCGACAGGTCGTACCCCACGCGCAGATTGACGGTGTCTTGCTGGTTGTGGTCCATGCCGGTGGCACCAAACAGGGCGCGCTCTCGGTTTTGCGTGTCGCGGTCGTAGACGATGCCGGTGACGGCCTTGGCCGCCGCCGTGGCGGTGGCAAACGCGCCGCTGGTGGAGCCACGCACAGCATTGGCGTAGCCCATGGGATGCCCCTGGCTGTCCTGGTGCTGCATGGCGATGGAGTACCACAGGCCCGAATCCAGGCGCGCAGCTACACGCCCGGACAGCTGTTTGCTGTTGTAACGCTCGTGGGTGCTGTATTCGTCAAAGCCCTGTTGGTTGTACTTGATGCTGGCCGAAGCTTCCAGGGCACGGGGCTTGCGCTCGGTCACGACCAGCGTGGTGCCAATCGAGTTGCCGGGGTAGATGGCGGAGAACGGGCCGTACAGCGCATCGATACGCTCGATGGATTCCACGTTGACCATGTTCCAGCGTGGCGCGTCGAAACGACCCAAAAAGTTGGAGATGAGATAACCATCCAGGTACACCAGCGCGCGCCCTGGCTGCAGCGTGCCGTAGCTGCGCCCGGCCACATTGGCGTTGCGGTCGCCCATGTAGCGTTTGCGAATGGTGGTGCTGGGCAGATTGACGGCGATGTCTTCGGCGTTGTAGACGTTTTGCTCGCGCAGCTGCTCGGCCGTTTTACTGGCGGTGCTGGAGGGCAGGTTGGGGTCCAGCGGTGCGCGCGAGGCGGCTATCTGAACGGTTTGCAGTTGTGCGTCCATGGCCACACCCTGGGCCAGGACTGAAAAAGGGAATGCGGCGGCCACGGCCAGCGCGATGCGAGAGAATGGCATGAAAAGAACCCGAGCAACATGAAATCAGCAATTAGCCCGCGTGAAATGGGCGTATTGCGCTACAAAAACCATAGCGATCAGGGCGTGACGCAAACGCGCACGTCTGACCGGACTTCAGGCTAAACGGGGTGGCCCGCGCGCGGGCAAGGGTGCGGCCGTGCGCGCAGCCAGGATGGCAGCGGGGATGCCCTGCAGGGCATAGGCCAGGGGGTGAATCGGTGCAACGAAAGGTGCATCGGGCAGCGGCAGCAGGGCCGCTGACAAGCACAGGGGGCAGTCCAGAGTGGCATTGCTTACGCTGCCACTGTCGTCGGTGTCGGCGCTAACCAGCACCTTCAGCATACCGGAGCCGCTGCACACCCACTGCGCATCCTGTGGCTTGACCAGCGGCGACGCCACGGCCACGCCCAGCGACAGCACGAACCACGCCAGGATCAGGCGGGCCAGAAAAGTGCTTCGGCGCAAGACTTGCATGGCATGATTATGGCAGCACGGGTTTACTCAGCCTTAATTCAAGTCAAACTTTTGTTGCACTGCATTCATGCGCCATACACCAGCATGACCCATTACACGTTTCTCTCAGCCACCATCTTGCTGGTGCTCATTACCGACCCGGTCGGCAACATCCCCATCTTTGCCAATGCACTGCGCCATGTGCCACCCGAGCGACGCGCTCGCGTGATCCTGCGCGAAATCTGCATCGCCTTCGCGCTGCTGCTGGCCTTCATGTTCGTGGGTGAAGGTTTCCTGCGCGTGATGAATCTCAGTGAGCTGTCGCTGCAGATCGGCGGCGGCGTGATCCTGTTCCTGATCGCGCTGCGCATGGTGTTTCCGCCACCGGCATCGCCAGCAGACGAAGCTGCCGACGCTCAGGATGTGGAACCCCTGATCGTGCCCCTGGCGGTGCCCGCCATTGCCGGACCATCCGCATTGGCCACGGTGCTGCTGCTGGTGTCGCAGCAACCCGAGCGCCGCCTGGAATGGGTTGGCGCTCTGTGCCTGACCATGGCGGTGAGCGCGGTGGTACTGGTATCGGCGGAGCGTATTCAGCGCGTGGTGGGCAGCCGCTTGGTAACGGCCATCGAGCGGCTGATGGGGTTGGTACTGGTGTCCGTGGCCATCGAGATGATGCTGCGCGGCATCAAGACGTACGTGCTGCAGATTGCCAGCGCGTCCTAGTACGGTAACTGTAAAACTCTGTAACGGCGTCATCGCGCCGTGAGGACATTGCGTTGGTACAGGGCAGCGATTGGTTCTGCACACACACTTGAAGATATGAACAAGACTCTTGCCGCTTTGATTTCGACTCTGGTTATGACCGGCGCTATTGCCCAGACAGCTGCGACCTCAACGGCAACTCCGGCCGCCACTGCCGCCCCCGCTACAACGGCCCCTGCCCAATCCGCAGCACCTGCGGCGACCGAAGCCCCCAAGGAAAAAGCGGCTTCCGGCAAAAAGAAAACAACAGCCGAAAAGGTGAAAGCACCCAAGACCGTGCCAGCGGTCGCCCCCGAAGCCCCCAAGGCTGCAGCGCCCGCAACCCCTGCTGCACCAGCCGCGCCTGCAGCGCCTGCGAAGCCCGCCACGGCAGCATCTGCCAACAAGTAATCAGCGATTGCTTTGCAAAGCCCCGCCCGTCGGGGCTTTGTGCATTCAGGCCTTGGGTGCCACTACTTCCTGTTCAATCGCTCCGAACATGCTGTTCCCGTCAGCACCCTTCATCTCGATGCGGATGGTGTCGCCGTAGCGCATGAAGGGGGTGCTGGCTTGGCCATCCTGCAGCATCTCCATGGCGCGCTTTTCGGCAATGCAGCTGTAGCCCTTTGGCCAGTCAGTGCGGGTCTTGTTGCCCGTGCCTTTGGTGACCCCGGGGTTGCTGACCGCACCCGAACCCACGATGGAGCCTGCGCGCACGTTGCGTGTCTTGGCCAGCTGGGCGAGGAGTTGTCCGAAGTGAAACGTCATATCCGGCCCGGCGTCGCACAAACCCACCTTGCGTCCATTCCAGGTGCAATGCAACGACAAATGCACGCGCCCCTTGGTCCAGGCCGCGCCCAATTCGTCAGGGGTGACGGCCACTGGGCTGAAAGCGGTCGCGGGTTTGCTGTGCACAAATCCGAATCCGGGGGCCATTTCCTGCGGCACGAGGTTGCGCAGGCTCACATCATTGGCCAGCATGAGCAGGCGCACACCGTCCAAAGCGCGCTCCGGGCTGCTCCCCATCGGGATATCGGCGGTCATGACAGCCACTTCGGCTTCAAAGTCGATGCCCCAGGCTTCGTTGGCGCAAACGATGGGCTCGCACGGTCCCAAGAAGTGATCGCTGCCACCTTGGACCAACAGCGGATCGGTGCAAACGCTCGGCGACACTTCGGCGCCTCGCGCCCTGCGCGTCAACTCGATATGGCTCAGATAAGCCGAGCCGTGCGCCCACTGGTAGGCACGTGGCAGGGGTGCCATGCACTGGGTGACATCAAAGCCAAAGGCGTGGCGGGCACGGCCTGCATTGAGCGCATCGTACAAATCCTGCAACTGCGGCGAGAGGTAATTCCAGTCGTCCAGCACCTGCTGCATGCGGTTGGCAATGTGGGTGGCGTAGTGCGCCTGCGTCAGGTCCCGCGAGACCACCACGAGTTGTCCATCGCGCGAGCCGTCTTTGTAGGTTGCAAGTTTCATAGCGACATTTTCGCCCGAATGGGCGCCTAGACAGGTCAGCAGAGGCATGCGCAGGGTTCGATTAAACTGATCATCACACGCATTGCACCGATGCCCCAACTCACCTATCGCACATTGGCCGCTGCTTCTTCGGGTCCGCCATGGCGGCTTGGGGGAATTGCCCTGGGTGTCGTGCTGGCTCACGGTGTGCTGCTTTTTGCGTCGCCGCAAAGCCTCGTTGCACGCAGAGACGCCGTGCCCTATGCGGCGTTTCACTTTTCGACCTACTCTATCGAAACCTCGCGCGCGCCGTCTGAGGTCACCACACCCCAAACCACCGCGCAAGATCACGCTGCGTCGGCGAAACCAATTGCAGCCGCTCGGACCGCTGCCCCGGTATCAGCCGACGTCGTCACCTTTGAAGAGCAAGGCCCACCAGACGCCACGCCTACAGAGGCCATAGCCAGCTCCGACTCCGAGCCCGGTGCCACGGCACAAACCGAGATAGCACACACCGAGGCGGTTGCTGCATCTGCCGCGCAACCGCAAGCGTCACCAACACCGGTTTCCACGCCCCAACCGACAACGAGTGCCCCCGGCAAGGATGATGCGTCGAACGTTCGCGTCATCGTGCCACCACCGGCACGGCTGCTCTACGACGTCAACGGCGAGATCAAAGGCTTTCCCTACCATGTGAACGGTGAGCTGTTATGGAACCAAGACGGCAATTCCTACAACGCCCGCCTGGAGATACGCCATTTCCTGCTGGGGTCGCGGGTGCAGACCAGCACGGGCACGCTCGGCCCCCAAGGGTTGGAACCGATCCGTTTTGGCGACAAGGTTAAGAGTGAGGTTGCGGCGCACTTCCAGCGTGACAAAGGCAAAGTCAGCTTCAGCGCCAATACGCCGGATGCGCCCTTGCTGGCAGGTGCGCAAGACCAGCTCAGCGTCTTGGTTCAGGTTGCTGCACTGGTGGCGGCCCAGGCGAATTCGCTCAACGCCGGTACGGTGCTGTCGTTTCAAGCGGTTGGCCCGAGGTCGGCGGATACCTGGCGCTTTACGGTGGGCAACCCCGAGACGCTGACACTTCCGGGTGGCTCGGTCCCCACTTTGCATGTCTGGCGAGATCCGCCCGGCGAATTCGATCCTAAATTGGAAATCTGGCTAGCACCGGAGCAGGGGTACCTGCCCGTGCGCATCCGCCTGTCCCAACGCAACGGCGACTTTGTAGATCAGCTCTGGCGCGAGACCCGCAAACCCTGATCGGATCTCCTTTTAGGGGAGGGGCATCTAAACGCCCACTTGTTTTTTGTGGCCTTGCACCCAATTGCGATACAAGCCCTATCATTACCCCTATGCATACCCTCTACGACTCGGATTCCTACTGTGTGCTGCATATGCTGGCCAATGCGGACAGCACTTCCATGCCCCTGCTGGGCATGGCCACGACCAACGGGAAAGAGGCATCCCCATTGGTGATGGCCCGTCACGGCTTCGAGATCGTAGACAAACGCACCGGCAAGGAGGTCTACCTGGATGGGTCCTGGGCCGAATTGTTCCAGCAGCGTATTCTGGACTGGCAGATCAACACCCCCACGCAGGAAGAGGTGGAAGACACCTTGGAGCAGTATGTCGGCCTGGCCCACACACCGGTCGTGGTGCACTAAGCGCTGTCGCTGGGCTTGATCCGCCTCAAACACCGCCGAGTTCGGGGCGTGCATCATTGAAAACGAAACCAAACGAAAGCATGCCATGAGCCAACTCGATCTTTCTGCCTTCGAACAACAGCTACTGGCCCTGCGCAAGGCCTTGCTGGACCAGATCGCGCTGCAGCGCGGCGGCGTGGTGCCGCGCGCGGAAGTCGCAGCCGACCACTACAACCACCCGGAAGACTCGGGTGCGCAACTGGCCAGCGAACGGGAGCTGGAGTTTGCCCTGGGCGAGCGCGAGCTGGCCGAGCTGAACGCCATCGACCAGGCGCTGGCGCGCCTGCAGGCAGGGACCTATGGCGAATGTGTGGACTGCGGTGCTCACATTGCCGCAGCGCGCTTGCACGCCACCCCTGAAGCGTCCCGTTGCATCCACTGCCAGGAAAAACACGAACACCTGCAGCACGCCTGATGGGGCACCCGTCACAGCGCGAGAACTCGCCGCCGGGCCGCCCCAAGGCGAGTTAGCCCCCTCGGGGGGGGGCAGCAACCCGCGCAGCGGCGGAGCGTGGGGCCACATGCGCGACAATCGTCGCATCATGAGTTCGTCCTACATCCTTACCTTGTCGTGCCCGGACCGCCTGGGCTTGGTGCATGCCGTGTCCGGCTTCCTGCTGGAACGCGGTGGCAATATTGAAGAAGCGGCCCAGTACAACGACCACGACACCGGTCTTTTCTTCATGCGCGTACAGTTTGTTTGCGGTCAGCTCACACAAGCAGACTTGCACACGGCGTTACGGCACTTTGCGTCGGGCTATGCCATGCAATGGAGCCTGCATGCCACGGCAGAGCCGATGCGCACCGTGCTGCTGGTCAGCAAAGAAGGCCATTGCCTCAACGACCTGCTGTTTCGCTGGAAAAGCGGTCTGCTGCGCCTGGACATCGGCGCCATCATCTCCAACCACCGCGACTTCTACCAACTGGCGGCCAGCTACAACGTACCCTTCCACCACATCCCGGTCACGGCCGACAACAAGGCCCAGGCCGAAGACCGCCAAGCCGAGATCATCGAGAGCGTGGGCGCCGAACTGGTGGTGTTGGCGCGCTACATGCAGATCTTGAGTGATGGCTTCTGCAAGAAACTGGCTGGACGCGCCATCAACATCCACCACAGCTTTCTACCCAGCTTCAAGGGCGCGCGCCCGTACTACCAGGCGCATGACCGCGGCGTGAAGCTCATCGGTGCCACCGCCCACTATGTGACAGCCGATCTCGACGAGGGCCCCATCATCGAGCAAGACGTGGCCCGGGTGGACCACAGCCTGACGGTGGAAGACCTCACCGCCTTGGGTCGTGACACCGAAAGCCAGGTTCTGGCCCGCGCCGTCAAGTGGCACAGCGAGCACCGGGTGCTGCTGAACGGCCATAAGACGGTGATCTTCAAGTAGCCCACGCGCCTGGGCGGCAGGGCGTTCTGCGCAGGGAAAGGAGGAGGCCGAAGGCCGGGGGACACGGAGCAGAACGCTCTGCCGTCCAGGCGCTTACTCGGCCATCATCTCGCCCATGCGAATGGGCCGCGTCGGCTGCCATTGCGGATTGAACGCCATCACTTCCTTGGGGAACAGCATCACCACGGTGGAACCGAGCAAGAAGCGCCCCATTTCCTCGCCCTGGCGCAGCGTGACCAAGCCGTCGTCATAGGTGCGCTCCCACAGATGTCCTGGGCGCGGCGGATTGACCATGCCGTGCCACACCGTCGCCATGCTGCCCACGATGGTGGCGCCCACCAGGGTCAGCACAAAGGGGCCGTGGGCTGAATCGAACACGCACACCACGCGCTCATTGCGGGCAAACAGGCCCGGCACGCCCCTGGCGGTCGTGGGATTGACCGAGAACAGGTCGCCGGGCACGTAGATCATGCGCCGCAGCGTGCCATCGCAAGGCATGTGGATGCGGTGGTAGTCCTTGGGGCTAAGGTACAGCGTGGCGAAGTGGCCGTCTTCGAACTGCGCCGCCAGCGCAGCATCCCCGCCGACCAGTGCCGTGGTGGAGTAGCTGTGCCCCTTGGCCTGGTAGATCTGATCCTTGGCAATGACACCGAATTGGCTGATGGCACCATCCACGGGACACACCCAGGGCGCCTGGGCCAGCGGGCGAGCACCGTCCTTCAGAGGGCGCGTGAAAAAGTCGTTGAAGGTGGCGTAGCTGGTGATGTCAGGGTTGGCCGCCTCGGTCATGTTGACCTGGTAGCGATTGGCAAACCAGCGGATGAAGGCCGTCGTTGCACCGCCAGCCTGCGCGCGGGCAAAACGCCCGGCCAGCGCAGTGAGCAGTTGCTTCGGAATCAGGTACTGCGGCAATACCGCCAGAGCGTCGGACATGGCGGCTCCTGGAGTCGGGTTAGGTCGCGCGTGGCGCGTGGGAAGCGTGGCGCGCGATTATAGTGAGGCCATGGCAAGCGCATCCCCCAAGACGGTACCCAGCCCGCACGCGCACCACCTGTGCTGGCGCACCGGCGTCATGGACCGCTGGGAATGCGCAGCCTTTGCGCAATGGCGTGAGACCACAGTGAGCAAAAACGACCCACAGCCCCCACGAAATCTGACTTTATCGCTATTATGTTCATAGCAATATCCGCTTACCGAACCTCAAAGCTCTGTGACAAACTGCGCACGGGCAGGCTTTGCAGGTTTACCAACCGGTAGCGTCTCTCGCTCTCTTGCCACCAGTCCTGGCCTGCACGCTCGGCAGGCACCGGCTCTTGCGTTAAGTCGGGCACCAAGGTGTAGCGCTGGCCATTGAAGTCAATCGTGGCCGTGCCGTCCAATGCAATATTGACCGTTGCCCGTAAGTCCAGCCCTTGCAGAATGCGACGCAGCGTGGCGGGCTCGGCAAATGCGGGATGCAACACCTGGCTATTACCCTGCGCATCCACAAAGTGATAGCGACCATCCTCACCTAACATCAGTCGCGCGCCGCCACCAGCATCCACCAACTGCACGGCCACACTTGGCTGCAGGACGTATTGCACACCGTTGAGGGTAGCGCGAATGGCACCACTTGGGAGCTGCGTAACTGCCACACCCGGCAACAAAGCCGCCAGTTGCTCCAGGTGTGCAAACGCGGGTGCCAACGTGAGTTGTTGGCCGTTGCGCACCAGATGGTACTGCCCATCACCTACGGCATAGACGCCGTTTGCACGCGCATCGCCCTTCTGGAAACCGTAGGGAATAAAGGCCAGATTGCCACCGTTGTACCCCGCCAGCACCACACTGCCGCAGGCCGCAGATTGCTCCACCCACCGCAGGGGCATGCCCAGCACGTTGGACAATATGGCCACCAGGTCGGCTGCAAAAGCGGGGCCTTCACCAGCACCCAGATTCACAATCGGCGGCCATTCCACCAAACCGCAGGACGGCGACAGGCCGAGCGGGGGTATGGTGACCTCAGGTGGCGGGGGCGGATCAATCACCACTGCAGAGACCGTGGTGGTCGTGGTGGCGCTGTTGTTGCCCGGTGTGGGGTCGCTGGTGGCCGAAGAGGCGTTCACCACGTTGGTCAGCACCGTTGCGCCAGGGGTCGTAGAGGCCACCCTGGCCACCAAGGTAAAGCTGCCACTGCTTGCCGATGCCAGCGCCGCCACATTGCACACCACGGTGCCACCAGCACCTACAGCCGGCGTGCTGCAGGTCCAGCCTGCCACAGAGTTCAGCGAAACAAAGGTGGTGCCTGCAGGCAGTGTGCTGCTCCATTGCGCGCTGCTCGCAGTCCCCGGCCCGCTGTTGCCCATGGTGATCGCATAGGTCAGATTCGCCCCCGCACTGACCGGGTCTGGCGTGTCGGTCATCGTGACGAACACATCGGCGGTTGCGGGCGCCGTTACCGTATCGGTGTCCGTGGCGGAGTTGTTGCCCGGCGTGGGGTCGGTGATGCCCCCGGCGGCTGTCACGATAGCAGTATTGCTTACCGTGCCCGTGGCTGCGCCGCTGACGGTGGCAGTTAGGGTGTAGGTTATGGATCCACCGGCAGGCACGTTGATTGTGTCACTGATATTGCCACTGCCCGATGCCGTACAGGTGCCCCCACCCGCACCCACGCAGGTCCAGCTAACACCGGTCAATGCTGCCGGTAGGGTGTCGGCCACGGTTGTGCCTGGTGCGTTGCTGGGCCCGGCGTTGCTGGCGGTGATGGTGTAGGTCACGCTGCCGCCAGGGGCCACGGATGTAACACCGTCTGTCTTGGTAATACTCAGGTCTGCCTGGGGCATCAGGGCATCGGAGTCGGTGGCCGTGTTATTGGCCGGGTTGGGGTCGGAAACGGCGCTGGAAACAGTGGCCGTATTGCTCAGCGTGCCCGTGGCCGATGCGCTGATGGTGGCGCTGACGGTGTAAGTCACGCTGGCACCCGCTGGCAGGTTGACGGAATCGTTGAGATTGCCGCCGCCCGATGCAGCACAGGTGCCACCCCCCGCGCCCACGCAGGTCCAGGTGGCGGTTAGGGCTGCAGGGAAGGTGTCGGCCACGGTGGCACCCGTGACCGCGCTCGGGCCGGCATTGCTCGCAGTGATGGTGTAGGTCACGCTGGTGCCCGGCACCGCAGTGGCCACGCCGTCGGTCATGGTGATGGACAGGTCGGCGCTGGCAGTGGGAAAGGCATCAAAAGCAGCAAAAGACTGTCCGCTTCGCACGAGGCGAACACAGTAGGAACTCGTCTTGTCGTTGGCGTCGGCGTCGCCGCCGTGGAAATCGACGAACCACGCGCCACTCGGGATGGGCGAATAGGTGGTCGAAGTCCAGAACCAATTCAACGGCGTATTGGGGAACGCGGTGGTATCAATGGACGGTTGGCCGCTGGTATAGCTGTCGATCTTGGTGATGGATTCCAGTTCGTTTTTGTTGGGTACACGCCAATCGGTGAAGCCCTTATAGCTGGCGGCATTGGCGGCCACGGCGGCGTCCAGCGCACCAGCCCAGGTGCCATAAAAAACCGTGCCCGTGCTGCAAGCGGCGCCCGTTAACCCATAGGGGCATTGGTCCCATACCAGGCTGGTGGTGCTGTCGGTTACCGTGCCGTTGCCGTTGACAGTCAGGCCAGCCCAGACTGGCTGGGCCAGCCCCAGCAATAGGGCAACGCCTGCCAGGCGCAGGCATTGCCGGACAAAGTTCTTTTGCAAATAAGGGTTCATGGCTGCCGCTCTCTCAGGTGGGGTCGGGGGTAGACAAAAAAACAGGTGCCTCGGCCATTGCCGGGTACCAAACCAGGGTCAGGGTACGTTGCTTGAAGCCGGATCGCATATGCCCAGTCTGGCGCACCACCACATAGGCCCGGCCTTGCGCCTGCAGGCGCTGGCGCAGCAGCGGCAGGGCCTGCAAGGGCCATTCACTGCACAAGCCCAGCCCAGGCCGGTGCATGCGCACGCTGGGCGGGGGCAGACCTGGGGGCACGTCGGTCAGCAAGCAGTGCTTGCCCACCTGCAGCAACACACAGGCACCGGGGTGCAGGGCTGCGAAGTAACGGTGTTGGCTGGCAAGGCCCGTAACCCCACATGGGGTCCACCGTGGGGCGCCTAGCTGGGGCCGCGCCTGCGCGGGGCCTTGCGGTGGGCGAAACAGGTGCAGCAGCCAGGGGAATTGCGCCAGGGTGCGTTGCCACAGGCGCTGGCTGTTGGCGTGGCGCAGGTGCCCGACATAGCTGTTGAGTTGGGCGCGCAAGGCTTCACGCGCGGGCAGCGGCAACGCCAGTGCGTGAGGGCGCACGTGGGTGCGCGCAAAGGCGCGCAGGCAGGTGTGCATGCGCTGCACCACGCGCCTACGCGCCAGGCGGTAGAACGGGCGGATCACATAGCCCAAAAAGTCGGTCCCCTGCTGCAAGGGGTGCGGCTCGGCCAGGGTTTTGAGCTGTAGGCTTAGGCGCTGGGCCAAGAATTCTGCAATTTGCTCGCGCCACGCCAGCAGCTGCGCCGGGTCGGGGTGCAGCAGCACAAAGTCGTCCACAAAACGCACATACCAACGCGCCTTGAGCCGGTGTTTGACAAACTGGTCCAGTTCATTCAAGTACACGTTGGCAAAGAACTGGCTGGTCAGGTTGCCAATGGGCAAACCCACACCCGGACCCAGTGCGCCCAGGCGCTTGTGCGGCGGTACCTGGGCAAATAGCTTGGGGGCGCCGCGCCTGCGAACCCCCTGCGTGGGGTCTGCGGCCAACATGGCGCGGCAGTGGCTTTGCAGGGCGCGGGCCTCATCCGGCACCAGCGTGTGGGAACGCACGGCACGGGCCAGCCGGTCCACCAGCACGTGGTGCACCACGCGGTCGGCAAAAGGGGCTGCGTGAATCTCGCGCAGCTTGGGGCGCGAGACCACGAACGAAAAGGTGCGGGAGGGGCGCCAAGCGCCGGGCAACCCGGCGTTGGCCAAGGCGTCGCGGCTAGAGACCAGCTTGTCGAGCAGGCGGGCCTCATACGCTTGGGTGTCGCGGGCTTTGCGCTTGCCTTTGCGGCAGGCCCGGTAGGCCTTCCACAGGGCGTGCAGACCGAAGGGGGCCACGGGTGGTGGCCGCCGGGCTGGCTTGGGTTTACTGGCGCCCGCGCTGTCACGCTCCGCTTCGCACGAGGCGAACATAGTTGGTATTCGTCTTGTTGTTGGCGTTGGTGTTGCCGTTGTTGAAATTGACGATCCACGCGTTACTCGGGTTGGGCGTTGGGGCGGGGCCATGGCTGGCGGCACACCGCCCATCCTTGCGGTAGGGCCGCGCGCATCCCCATACCCTTGCACCACGTTTGAGCCTGCTGGCTCTGTGGCACCTGGGTGGCCGGGGCGCACAGTGAACATCGGCACGCGTCTCATCCGCTTATGGGATGGACTGCAGGCCGCACCTGACGCCGCCACCCCCCGCTCTGTTTGCCAAGCGCCACCACCAAATCGGTGGCGTTGGCGAATTCGTTGAAATGGGCAAACGCCCGCACTTCTTGCGCCAGCGTGAGCAGGGTTTTCATTTCTTCCACGCCCAGCACCAACTGGTCCAGCACGGCCAGACGCCCTTGGGCCTGGGCCGTGTTGGCGCGCGCCACCAGGCGGCACAGGCGCTGGCTGGTCTGGCGCAGCTCGGTGCCCAGGGTGTATTTGTGGTAGCGGGGGAAACGGCGCACCGCATGCTCCAGGTGCACGGCCAAATCGATGGCAGCCTTCCAGATGGGAAGATGGCGGTAATGAGCCATGGCGGTCAATGCAGCATCAAAAAAGTGCAAACTCACTGTCCGCTTCGCACGAGGCGAACATAGTAGGTACCCGTCTTGTAGTAGGCGAAGGCGTGGCCGTAGTAGAAATTGACGATCCACGCGCCACTCGGGTAGGGCGCATAGGGGTCGCTGGTCCAGTACACATTGGCGAACGTGCTTGGGAAATACGCCACATCGACCATGGCGGTGCTGTAGTCGGGCAGGCCGTTGTGCACGATGCTGAGCAGTTCGCGCCGCGTGGGCAGGCGCCAGCCGGTGCTAAAGCCGCAGCGGTTGGCGCTGTTGTGGCCCGCATCGGGGTAGGTGGGCACGGTGGCTGCGTTCCAGGTGGCGGCTTGGCTTTGCAGCGACCAGATGAGGTTGGTGACGTTGTCTTTGGTGCAGGCCCAGTCGGTGCCGGGGGAACCGGAGGCAGTGCCAGTGGTGTTGGCCACCAGGGAGCCGGTGCAGGTGCCGCTGCCTTGCGCGCCGCCATTGAAGCAGATGCGGGTGAAGTCAAAGCCCCCGGCGCCGCCGCCCACCTTGGTTACTCCGGCCACGTCGCGGCCAAAGCGGCCGTCCTGGCGCTTATAGGTGGCAGCATCGCCCGTGTTGGCATAGCTGCAGGCCTCCATGGCACTGCCGTTGAAGCAGGTGGTTTGGCCGGTGTCGTTGAGCAGGCCAGTGGGCTGGGCCTGGGCAGGCAGGTGCAGGCACAACAACAAGGCCGCGCCCAGGGCCAGGCGCGTGGGCAGCTTAAACGCTTGGGGCATGAATAGGCTCCAGAAAAGCAAAAACCGCCCGGCGCTTAAATGCGCGGGGCGGCAGGGGAAAAATGGGTGGCGCAGGAAAGCAGCGCTAGCTTGGCTTGGCTTGGCTTGGCTTGGCTTGGCTTGGCTTGGCTTGGCTTGGCTTGGCTTGGCTTGGCTTGGCTTGGCTTGGCTTGGCAAAGAGCATGCCAGGTTCTCCCGTGGATTTTGTGCAGGTTTTTTGCATCTTGGCTTCGATTATCCCTGCAAAGGTTTTCAATTCCTTACAAATTGCGGGGGGACAGAGCCTGGGGGATTCCCTTGGTTTTGACGTGGGTCATGGTTTTGCGGCCGTAACTTTCGTTTGCCCCCAATCAGGATTGCACTAAACTCAAACCCATGGAAACAACAGCCCTAGACCCCAGAGTTTCTGTTTTTGGTAGCGCAGCAGAAGAGGCTGCGTACAACGTGTGGCTATCGGCTGAACTCGAAAAAAGAGCGCAAGACACGCGCCCCGGCATCCCCCACGATGAAGTCGGTGCGAATTTGGCAGCCCTGTTAAACCAGCTACAAAAGAAGGCTGCTTAGTGCTGCCGGTTGTTTGGCACCCGGATGCGCAAAGGGATTTGCTGGAGATCGTCTCTTTCGTTGCCGAGCACGATTTCAAGGCAGCGCAAAAGCTGGGGCGCATCATTTACGAGAGCGCGGAGTTGTTGGCAGAACACCCGTTCATGTACAAAGCTAGCGAGCGCAAGCCGGGGTGGCGAGAGATCGTTGCCCACCCCAACTACCTTTTGTTTTACCGTGTTCTGGCCGACCGGGTTCAAGTCGAAATGGTCGCACACGCCAGGCAGCAGTATCCCTGATGATGGTTTGTTTGGCCTACGGGTTTTACGGAGGTAGCGGCCGTGTTTGCCAAGTACGGTGCCTGAACCGTGGTGTTGAAATTCTGCGGCTACACCATGTGGCGCGGCGCTTGTAGTTGGCCTAAGAAGATGCTATCAGCCCCCGTAAATGCTAGTGATATTGCTCTGCATTTGGTAGCAAAGCCATAAACACAAGGCGTAATGACCAGATCCCAACAATGCTTGGGCTCATCAGCAGGTGAGAACGGCGCGCGATTATAGTGAGGCCATGGCCGCGAACCCATCCAAGCCCACCGACACCGGTACACGCCCCGGTGCTGCGGCTGTCGGTCGCATTCCCCCCATCCAGTGTCTGTTGACTTTCGAGGCGCTGGCGCGGTTGCGCAGCGTCACGCTGGCGGCCGAAGAACAGTGCGTCACTCCCAGCGCCGTAAGCCACCGGGTGCGCCAGCTGGAAGAGATTTTGGGCACCAAGCTCTTTGGCCGGGCCGACTTCTCACTCACCGTCGAGGGCAGCGAATACCTCGCCCATGTGCGCGAAGGGCTGGCCAGCTTGCAGAAATTCCCCTCATCGGCGGCCGTGCCGGGCAAACGCAAGCTGCGCCTGGCCGTCACGCCCACCTTTTCGCGCTCCATTCTGATCCCACGGTTGCGCCAGTTCACCGATGCCTACCCCGAGATCGACCTCACGCTGCAAGTCTCCATCCCACTGCTGGACGTAGTGGCCGAAGATGCCGACCTGATGGTGCGCTTTGGCCCAGGTCGCTATGCCGACCTGGAGCATATCTGCCTGATGAAGGACGAAGTCATCCCCCTGGCGTCGCCCGC
The DNA here is from genome assembly GCA_046348185.1 of Rhodoferax sp. Lineage (GTDB taxonomy): Bacteria > Pseudomonadota > Gammaproteobacteria > Burkholderiales > Burkholderiaceae_C > Allorhodoferax. Next base: position 2,510,788 of record JAXMER010000013.1, read on the forward strand.
TTTTGTGCGTGAGCATGGGCCGTTCGAAGCGGCCGAGGACCTGCAGGGCCTGCCCTTGCTGCGCAGTCCGCTCGAACCGTGGCGCACTTGGTTCGCCGCCAACGGTCTGGACTGGCCCGAACCCATGGAGGGCTCACAGTTCAACGACATCGGCCTAATGTGCGACGGCGCCGCTGCGGGCATGGGTGTGGCCTTGGTGCGACTCAAGCTCGGTGCCCCCTGGCTGGAACACGGCTCCCTGGTGCGCCTGGGCACCAGCCTGGCCTTCGCCCGCGCCCTGCCCAGCCCCCATGCCCACTACCTGTGCTGGCGAACCGGTGTCATGGACCGCTGGGAATGCGCAGCCTTTGCGCAATGGCTGAAAACGGCAGTGACCTGAACGCGCATGGCAACCGGGATCGTGCCGATCCGCTTGGGCGCCGTGCACCTGTCTACGGACATCATTCGAAAGAAGTATGCCATCAGCCCCCGTAAATACTGACGATATAGCTATTGTTTGTATAGCAAACAGCAGCGCATCTGGCCCGACCTGCACATGCAGGCCCGGCTACGCGCCACTGCGCGGATTTCACGGGCGGGCTTCAATTTCTTCACACCAAGGGCGCAAGCTTTGGCGTACAGTGGTCGGCACCGTTTTCAAACCGCCCACCACACCATGAGCCTGCTGCCCGATACCACCGACGCCGCCACCCGCGCTGACCGCCAGGCGCAGGTCCTTGCTGCGCTTGGCGCACATCTCCCCGCCGACGCCCTGCTCTGGCACCGGGAAGACGTCACGCCGTACGAGTGTGACGGGCTTACTGCGTATCGCCAGCGACCGCTGGTGGTAGCGCTGCCGGAGACCGAGGCCCAGGTGGCGGCCGTACTCAAGGCCTGCCACCGCCTGGGCGTACCCGTGGTGGCCCGAGGCGCAGGCACAGGCCTGTCGGGCGGCGCCCTACCCCATGCCATGGGGGTCACGTTGTCCTTGGCCCGCTTCAACCAGATCCTGCGCGTGGACCCGATCAGCCGCACGGCGGTGGTGCAATGCGGCGTGCGCAACCTGGCCATCAGCGAAGCAGCGGCACCGTTTGGCCTGTATTACGCGCCCGACCCGTCCAGCCAGATCGCCTGCACTATTGGCGGCAACGTGGCAGAAAACTCGGGGGGCGTGCACTGCCTCAAGTACGGGTTGACGCTGCACAACGTGAACAAGGTGCGCGGCTTCACCATGGAAGGCGAACCGATCACTTTCGGTTCCGACGCGCTGGACAGCCCCGGCTACGAATTGCTTAGTTTGGTAGTGGGCAGCGAAGGCATGCTGGCGGTGATCACCGAAGTGACGGTCAAGCTGGTTCCCAAGCCGATGCTGGCGCGTTGCATCATGGCCAGCTTTGACGACATGCGCAAAGCGGGCGACGCGGTAGCCGGCATCATTGCTGCTGGCATCATTCCGGCCGGGCTGGAAATGATGGACAAACCCATGACCGCCGCCGTGGAAGACTTCGTGCACGCGGGCTACGACCTGAACGCGGAGGCCATTCTGCTGTGCGAAAGCGATGGCACGCCCGAAGAGGTCGAAGAGGAGATCAGCCGCATGAGCGAAGTTCTGCGCGGCTTTGGTGCCACAGCGATTGCGGTGAGCCGTGACGAAGCCGAACGCCTGCGCTTTTGGAGCGGGCGCAAGAACGCCTTCCCGGCCAGCGGGCGCATCAGCCCCGACTACATGTGCATGGACTCCACCATTCCCAGGAAGCGGCTGGCCGACATTCTGCTGGCCATTCAGGAGATGGAGAAGAAATACCAGCTGCGCTGCGCCAATGTTTTCCACGCGGGCGATGGCAACCTGCACCCACTCATCTTGTTCGATGCCAACGATGCCGACCAGCTGCGCCGCTGCGAGCTGTTTGGTGCCGAGATTCTGGAAACCAGCGTTGCCATGGGCGGCACGGTGACCGGCGAGCACGGTGTGGGCATAGAAAAACTCAACAGCATGTGCGTGCAGTTCAGCCTGGAGGAAAACGCACAGATGCTGGCGCTCAAGCACGCCTTTGATCCCGCAGGGCTGCTCAACCCCGGCAAGGTGATTCCCACAGCGCAGCGCTGTGCTGAATACGGCAAGATGCTGGTGCGCGGCGGCCAGCTTAGCCACCCTGGGTTGGAGCGCTTCTAGCGGTTGGTCGGCTTCTTGCCCAGTCGGGCATAGGCCGCGTCAATGGACTCGTTGAGTGTCTTGGCGTCTTCGGAGTCTGGCTCCAGTTGGGGCGCCAGCTTCTGCCAGACCTGGATCGCTTTCTCGAACTGGTTTTCGCTGAACAGGGCCGAGCCCAGCAACCACAGGGCCATGGCATTGGACGGGTCGATTCTCAGCGCTTTCTGGATCAACTCCAGGGGTTTGCCTTTGAAGTTGCCATTGGCATTGGACGCCGCCAGATCCGCATAAACCGCCAGCAATTGCGCATCCTGCTCGATCAGCGGAGTTGCGCGTTCGAACGCTTTCTCGGCTTCCTGGTTGCGACCCAGCATCTTGTACGAGCGCCCCAGCATGACCCAGCCTTGCAGGTTGTCAGGCTCCTTTTCCAGCTTGCGCGCCAATCCCTCCACCATGCGGTCGATATCCTGCGCCGTTGCGCGACGTTGCGGCCCGTTGGGGTCCAGTGTGGCGGGACTGCCCAGCGCCATGTACAAAGCCCCCACGGCCAGCGGCAGCGTCAAGCCCAGGGCCCAGAGGGTCTTGCGTGGCACCGCCTGCATGGCTGCGCCAGGTTCGTTGGTGACGTCTTCCAGCACACGGCGCTGCAGTTCGCTGCGTGCTTGCAGGTAGTCTGCCTCGGTTAACAAGGCGTCAGCACGATCTTGCTCCAGCCGCGCAAACTGGTCCCGGTAGATGGCGGCGTTGAGTTGCTGGTGGGACAACCCCGACGGTCCCCGTGTACGCCAGAACGGTTTGAACAGCAGCCCCAACCCGAGCACGACCATTGCGGCCGCAGCCGCCAAAAACGCCACCATTTACTGTTCGCCTTCCTGCAGGAGCTTTTCGGCCCGTTTGCGTTCTTCTTCGGTCAGTGCTGTTTCGTCACCCAGGTCCTGGTTGCGTCGGCGCAAGTACAACATGAGCGCCACGACACCCACCACCGCCAATCCGAACGGGCCAGCCCACAGCAGCCAGGTACTGGGTTTGACGGGTGGGCGGTACAGGACGAAATCGCCATAACGACTGACCAGAAAAGTCTTGATTTCGTCGTCAGTCCGGCCTTGCTTGATCAGGCCCCGGATTTCACGGCGCAGATCCTGCGCCAGATCGGCGCGCGAACCGGCCAGGGATTCGTTCTGGCAGACCAGGCAGCGCAGTTCTTCCGAGATGGCAATCAAGTGCTGCTCCACCAATGGGTCGTCAGCCAGCGGCACCGCTTCTTTTGCCATGACCAGGTTGGCGCCCAGCAGTACAACACACAGCAACCAGTTCATCCAGGACTTCACGATTTTTGCAGCTCGCCAATGAGGGGAAGGATGGTCTTTTGCATGGCCTCTTGCGTAATGGGACCGATATGCTTGTAGCGAATCACACCAGCTTTGTCGATGACATAGCTTTCCGGCACACCATACACGCCATAGTCAATGCCCACGCGGCCATCCCCATCGAACGCCGTCAGGGTATAGGGGTTGCCCGCACGTCGCAGCACCGCCAGTGCGTCCTTGCGCTGATCCTTGTAGTCCAACCCGATCACGGGCGCCACACCCGTACGAGCAAAGTCCACCAGCACCGGATGCTCTTCTTTGCAGGCAACGCACCAGGATGCCCACACGTTGAGGACCCAGACTTTGCCCAACATATCAGCCGGTGCGAAACTTTTCTCCGCGTCATCCAGTTGGGTGAGCTTGAAGGCCGGTGCGGGCTTGTTAACCAAGGGCGACGGCACTTCTCGCGGGTCCAACCCCAGGCCAACCGCCAAGAAGCCGACCAACACGACAAACAAGGCCAGTGGGATGAGAAACTTGGCTTTCATGCGCTGGCTCCCTGCTGAGCCACTTTGGAAGCGAGTGCCTTGACACGCAGGCGGTAGCGGCGGTCCGACATGGCGAAAAGTCCGCCGAGGGCCATAATCAGGCATCCTCCCCAGATCCAATCCACAAACGGCTTGTAATACACCCGCACAGCCCAGGCCTTGCCCTCCAGGGGCTCGCCTAGTGACACGTAAACGTCGCGCAGGAACCCGGCGTCGATGGCCGCCTCGGTCATCGGCATGGCCGAGGATGCGTAGGTGCGTTTCTCCGGGTTGAGCGTGGTGAAAACCTTGCCATCCACGCCCACATCAAATGCCCCTTGCGACGCGCTGTAATTGGGGCCTTGCACGGTTTGCACCCCCTTCATGGTGAACTGGTAACCCGCGACCACCACCGTATCACCGGGTTCCATGCGCACATCTTGCTCTTGCTGGAAACCACCGACCATGGTGACACCCAGTACAAATACGGCGACTCCCAAATGGCCCAATTGCATCCCCCAATAGGTCGCGGGCGGAAAGCCAGACTTCAAGCGTCGCGCCAGTTGCACGATGCACGAGGTGGCAATCCATGCCGCAGAACCGGTTCCGAGCGCGGTCAGGACCGTCCAGCCGCCCATGACGTAGGGAATCCACCCAGCCGCTAGCAGCGACAGCGCAGCCGGGCCCCACATGCGGGGCAGCAAGTCGATCAACTGGGTTTGCTTCCAACGAGCCAATGGCACCACAGCTATCAGCAAAAGTACCGGCACCATAATGGGTACGAACACGGCATTGAAGTACGGTGGACCAACCGAAATCTTGCCGATCTTCAGCGCGTCCATGATCAGCGGGTACAGCGTTCCGAGCAGGACCGACGCGCACGCCACCACCAGCAGGACATTGCCGGTCAGCAGCAAGGACTCGCGCGAAATCAAAGCGAAACGCCCGCCCAGGGCCACCTTGGGCGCGCGCCAGGCAAACAAGGTCAAGGACGATCCAACCACCAGCACCAAAAGTATCAGGATAAAGATGCCACGGCGGGGGTCGGTTGCGAATGCGTGCACCGAAGTCAAGACGCCCGAACGCACCAGGAAGGTTCCCAACAGGGACAGCGAAAAAGCACCGATGGCCAACAAAACGGTCCAACTCTTGAAGCTCCCACGCTGCTCGGTTACGGCTAGCGAATGCAGCAGGGCCGTACCCAACAACCAGGGCATGAAGGAAGCATTTTCTACGGGGTCCCAAAACCACCAGCCACCCCAGCCCAGTTCGTAGTAGGCCCACCACGAACCCAGTGCAATGCCCAGTGTCAGAAACACCCAGGCGCCAATGGTCCAAGGTCGCGACCAACGCGCCCAGGCTGCGTCCAGTCGCCCAGAGATGAGTGCAGCGATAGCAAAGGCAAAGGCAACCGCAAAGCCTACATACCCCATGTAAAGCATCGGCGGGTGAAATACCAGGCCGGGATCTTGCAACAGAGGGTTGAGATCGCGCCCGTTTTCTGCCGCCGGTAGCAACCGGGCAAATGGATTGGAGGTGAACAGGACAAACAGCAACAAGCCTGTCATGACCAAGCCCAGCACGCTGAGGACGCGAGCCACCATGGCCTCATCCAGCGTGCGAGAAAAATGGGCAACTGCCACGGCCCATCCGGACAGCATGAATACCCACAGGAGCAAGGAACCTTCGTGGCCACCCCAGACCGCGCTCAGCCGGTACGGCGTTGGCAACTGGGCATTGGAGTTCTGGGCCACATACAACACCGAAAAATCACTGCTGTAAAAACACCAGGCCAAAGCCAAGAAGGCGGTGAGCATGGCTAGGAACGAGGCTTGTGCCGCAGGGCGCGCCAATGCTATCCAGGCCCGTCGTCCAGATTGGGCACCCCAAAGCGGCAGGACCCCCTGCACAGTGGAGAGACACAAGGCAAGAATGAGGGCCATCAGCCCCAGTTCAGGGATCATGGTTTACCTACTTGGGTGTTGGCCTGCGCTTTTTCCAATGCATCCTTGGCGGCAGGGGGCATGTAGTTTTCATCATGCTTGGCCAGCACTTCGGTGGCTACATATTCACCGCTGGTTGACGGTTTCACCTGGACCACAGCGCCTTTGCCTTCCTTGAACAGGTCCGGCAGGATTCCGGTATAGGCCACAGCGACCTCGTTGGCGGTATCGGTCACGATAAAGTGAACGGTGAGGTTGTCACGACGCAACGACCCCTCCTTGACCAAGCCGCCAATACGAAAGGCCTGCCCTTGAGGCGCCTTACCCGCTGCAATTTCGGTAGGAGTCACGTACAAGGCGATATTGCTGTTGAGGGCATTGAGTACCAGCGCGGCAGCAATACCCATGGCTGCCAACCCGGCGCCGATGATCGCGGCGCGTTTTTTCCAACGTTTCACTTCAGTTCCCGTTCGAGTTTCTCTGCCAACACTTGCCGATGCAATGTGGTGAGCTGGTTTTTTTGACGCTGGCGTACCAGAAAAGGTTCCACAACCATGGCCAGCAAGCAGGCACCGAAGCTGGCCCAAACATACAGCGCATAGCCGCCCATGGCCCAGAAGTCAGCGGCCGAGTTCCAGTTCATACGCGCACCTCCTTGAGTTGGCGCACCCATTCGGTGTGCGACTCGCGCTCAAGCATGATGGCGCGCACCCGCATCAAGGCCACGGCAATCGCATACATCCAGAAACACAGTGCCATCAGAAGCATGCCCCAGAGCATGGTGGCAGCCATGCTGGGTGACTTGTTGATGGCCACCGAGGCCCCCTGGTGCAGGGTGTTCCACCATTTGACCGAGAAATAGATGATGGGCACGTTGACTACACCCACCAGTGCCAGCACAGCACCAGCCTTGTCGGCGCGGCGCGGATCGTCGATTGATGCCTGCAACGCCATGAAACCGAGGTAGAGGAACAGCAAAATCAATTCAGAGGTGAGACGAGCATCCCACACCCACCAGGTTCCCCACATGGGCTTGCCCCACAGCGCACCGGTCCACAGCGAGAGCAATGCCATGAGCGCCCCGGTTGGCGCCAGGGCCTGCGCCATCATGCTCGACAGGCGGGCATTCAAACTAAGGCCCAGTGCGGCCCAGGCGGCCATGACGACGTAGATGAACATTGACATCCAGGACGCCGGGACGTGGACAAAGATGATGCGGTAGCCCTCTCCCTGGGTCGCGTCTGTCGGGGCAACAAAAAAACTCAGCCACAGCCCAGCGGCTCCAAAAGCGGCGGCCAGAATCCAGAACACGGGGATCAGCTTCCCCGCCAAAGGGTAGAAGGTCTGCGGACTGGAGAACCGAAACCAGTTGATCAGACGATTGCTCATTCCAATGCGATCCTCAAACCCGCCGTGGTTGCCCACGGCGCAAAAAACAGCGCCAGCACCAACATGGCCGCCAACAATGACAGGTGACCTGTCGCGCCCAGTCCGGAGATATGAGCTTCTACAGCCCCTGCACCAAAAATCAAGGCAGGTACGTACAAAGGAAGGACCAGCAGACTTAATAGGACGCCACCACCGCGCACACCCAAGGTAAGCGCTGCACCGATAGCGCCAATCAATGAAAGCAGCGGTGTTCCCAACAACAATGCGACGACCAGGATGCCCAGGGCACTGGCATCAAGATCAAACTGAATCCCCATTACCGGCGCCATGAGAACCAGTGGCAACCCACTCACCAGCCAATGCGCCAGGATTTTGCCTAAAACCAGCACCACCAGTGGGCTTGGGGATATGACCATTTGCTCCAGGGTGCCATCGGCATGGTCTGCTGCAAACATGCGTTGCAACCCCAATAAGGTGGCTAGGAGAGCACCGACCCACAAAATCCCCGGTGCAATCTTTCGCAGCAGGGACGGCTCTGGGCCGATTCCGAGTGGAAACAAACTGCTGACGATGACGAAAAAGAACAAAGCGGTGAGCACTTCACTCTTGCGACGCGCTACCAGCAAGAGATCGCGACGGAGAACGGCGGCTAGCGCACTCACAGTTGCAACTCCCGCCCACCGGGCAAGGGCATCGTTTGGTGGCTGGTGAGTACGGCCATGCCGCCAGCGGTGAGATGCTCGTTGATCAGGGTGCAGAGCAATTCCACTGCCTTCACATCCAGCGCCGTGAATGGCTCATCCAACACCCAAAGCGTGCTGGGTCGACAGAGCAATCGCGACAGTGCCACACGGCGCTTTTGTCCTGCGGACAACACGCGCACAGGCAATTGCTCCCGGCCCTTGAGCCCTAGACGAAACAAGGCCGACAGAATGTGTGCGTCATCGACCGGGGCGCCATCCATCGCGCTGGCAAACTGGAGATTCTCGAAGGCGGACAAGTCTTCCTTTAGCGCCCCTTGGTGTCCAAAAAAAAGTAAATCCTGGTGGTAGTTGCTGTCGGAGTCCTGGATCGGGTGATCCTTCCACCGGATGTCACCCGTGAAAGGGCGCGACAAGCCTGCGAGCAAACGAAGTAAGCTGGTCTTGCCCGCGCCGTTTTCCCCGCGTACATGTAGCCACTGACCTGGATGCAATTCAAATTCCAAGCCCGCAAACAAGGTACGTTCCCCGCGCTGACAGCTTAGATTCTGTGCGCGGAGCATGAATACCTGTGGGCAATAGGCTCTCGGGTACGCTCGGCACCACGCGCCCAGGCAGCGCCGTTGAAGGGGGATAACATGGGTCGAATTGTACCTTTGGGCTCTGCGCAGTACGCTGCGTTCAAGGGATGTGCGAGTGCCCCTTCGCCCGAATCAGCTTGGGGCGCAAGCTGGCATTAGCGCGCACGATCAGGACTTACAACATAACCAAACTGCTTCGGCAGTTCGGCACTTCTAACCGTTTCCAGAAGCCAACGACCCGCTTCAATGGCCTCTGCGGCCAGCGCGACATCTTGCGTGTGTACCACGCCAAGGCCCAAGGAAGTCACGAGGTAGACCCAGCCTCGTTCATCGGTGAGCACCCCCTGGCAATCGACAGCGATGCCAGTATGAGTATGTACGGTCCCTTGCGGATGTATGCGATAGACCCAAGGTGTAATCTCAAGCTCGACATAGACGCGCTGCGGTCCGTTTTGAAAGTACCAACACCCGCGCGCGTCGGCGGCATAGTTGCGGCCAATGAAGGCGATCAGTTTGTCGTGCGCTAAACGTGCGCCCTTAGCGCCTGGTGAACCACTGGCGAAGGCCCCAAAAGACTGGACGCGGTCATCGCGCATGTACCAATCACCGCGCGCATCCAGCCCCAGCCAGCCATAGCAATGGGGTACGTTGGGCCATTTCTGCATGGCCTGTCTGACTATTTCGTCCACGCAATGCCTTCCAGATTTTGAGAAGAAGCTTAGCCGTAGCGCAAGGCCTGGAAGCTTCTACCAAAAACAAAACCGCCCGAAGGCGGTCCTGAGTGCTAGTGCAAAGTAGCTTATTTCTTCTGCCGAAAGCGCCGCAGTGCTGCAATCTGGGCGGCCATGACAGCCAACTCGGACTGGGCGCGGGCCAAATCAATCTCGCTCTTGGCGTTCTTGATGGCTTCTTCCGCAGCAGCTTTGGCTGCATTGGCCTTCTCATCGTCCAAATCCTTGCCACGGATGGCGGTATCGGACAAGACGGTCACGCAGTTGGGCTGCACTTCCAAGATACCGCCGGCAACGAAAACGAACTCTTCGCTGCCGTCGGCCTTTTCAATGCGCACAGAACCTGCCTTGATGCGAGTGATCAGGGGGGTGTGGCGGGGGTAAATGCCCAGTTCGCCCGCTTCACCGGGCAGGGCCACAAACTTGGCCTCGCCCGAGAAGATGGACTCCTCGGCACTGACAACATCAACGTGGATGGTGCTCATGGTTTACCGCCGATCAGATCTTCTTGGCTTTTTCGAACGCTTCGTCAATGGTGCCGACCATGTAGAAGGCCTGCTCAGGCAGGTGATCGCACTCGCCGTTCACAATCATCTTGAAACCACGGATGGTTTCGGACAGGGGCACGTACTTGCCGGGGGAACCGGTAAACACTTCAGCCACGTGGAACGGCTGGGACAGGAAACGCTGGATCTTACGAGCGCGGGCCACAGCCAGCTTGTCTTCGGGAGCCAGGTCGTCCATGCCCATGATGGCGATGATGTCGCGCAGCTCGCGGTAGCGCTGCAGCGTGCCCTGCACGGCGCGAGCCGTGTTGTAGTGCTCTTCACCCACGACGTGGGGGTCAAGCTGGCGGCTGGTGGAGTCCAGCGGGTCCACAGCGGGGTAGATACCCAGCGAAGCGATGTCACGGGACAGCACCACGGTGGAGTCCAAGTGGGCGAACGTCGTAGCGGGAGACGGGTCGGTCAAGTCGTCCGCTGGCACGTACACGGCCTGGATGGACGTGATGGAGCCCACCTTGGTGGAAGTAATACGCTCTTGCAGACGGCCCATTTCTTCGGCCAGCGTCGGCTGGTAGCCCACGGCGGAAGGCATACGACCCAGCAGAGCGGACACTTCGGTACCGGCCAGTGTGTAGCGGTAGATGTTGTCCACGAAGAACAGCACGTCACGGCCTTCGTCACGGAAAGACTCAGCGATGGTCAGACCGGTCAGGGCCACGCGCAGACGGTTGCCCGGGGGCTCATTCATCTGGCCATAGACCATGGCCACTTTGGACTCGGACAGGTTCTCTTGAACCACCACCTTGGAGTCGGACATTTCGTGGTAGAAGTCGTTACCTTCACGGGTACGCTCACCCACACCAGCGAACACGGACAAACCGCTGTGCGCCTTGGCGATGTTGTTGATCAACTCCATCATGTTCACGGTCTTGCCCACACCGGCACCACCGAACAGGCCGACCTTACCGCCCTTGGCGAACGGGCAAACCAAGTCAATCACCTTGATACCGGTTTCCAGCAGTTCCTGCGAAGGGCTCAGCTCGTCATAAGCAGGGGCCTTGCGGTGGATGGAGGCTGTCAGAGTTTGGTCAACAGGACCACGCTCGTCGATGGGCGTGCCCAGCACGTCCATGATGCGGCCCAGGGTGGCCTTGCCCACAGGCACGGTGATGGGGTTGGCGGTGTTCTTGACGATCATGCCGCGACGCAAACCGTCAGAAGAACCCAGCGCAATGGTACGCACGATACCGTCGCCGAGCTGCTGCTGAACTTCCAGCGTCAGAGCGGAGCCATCCATCTTGAGCGCGTCATACACGCGCGGCATCTGGTCACGCGGAAACTCCACGTCCACCACGGCGCCGATACACTGAACAATCTTTCCCTGAACGCCTGCGTTCACATTTGCTTGAGCCATGTTGCTTGCTCCAAAAATAAGTTCGTTTAGACCGCTGCTGCGCCAGCCACAATTTCCGAAAGCTCTTTCGTAATTGCCGCCTGCCGCGTTTTGTTGTAGACCAGCTTGAGCTCGGCGATGACGTTGCCCGCGTTGTCGGTGGCCGCCTTCATGGCAACCATACGCGCGGCGTGTTCCGATGCCATGTTCTCTGCCACAGCCTGGAACACCAGGGCTTCGGCGTATCGCACCAGCAACTCGTCGATGACCGTCTGCGCATCGGGCTCATAGATGTAGTCCCAACTGTGTTGCGCGCCAGCAGCTTTGGTCTCTTCCTGCATCTTTTCTGCAGAAAGCGGTAGCAGTTGCTCAACTACGGGCTCCTGCTTCATCGTGCTGATGAATTTGTTGTAACACAAATAGACCGCACTCACCTCACCCTTGACATACGCGTCCAACAGGACCTTGACCGGTCCGATCAGTTTATCGAGGTGTGGCTTGTCGCCCAGGTGGGTAACCTGCGATACCACCTTGGCGCCAATGCGGCTCAGAAAACCTTGCCCCTTGCTGCCAATGGCCACGGTAATCGCCGACTTGCCAGCCGATTGCGCGTCGCGCAGCTTGCCGGTGACGGCCCGAAACAGGTTGGTATTGAGGCCACCGCACAAGCCCTTGTCCGTGGACACCACAATCATCCCAACGGCCTTGGCGTCGTTGGTCTTCATGAACGCATGCACGTACTCGGGATTGGCTTCCCCCAAATTGGCGGCGATAGAGCGAACCTTTTCGCTAAAAGGGCGCGCGGCGCGCATGCGCTCCTGCGCCTTACGCATCTTGGACACGGAAATCATTTCCATGGCCTTGGTGATCTTCTTGGTGTTTTCCACCGATTTGATCTTGGTGCGTAGTTCCTTGCCTGATGCCATAGTTGCCCCTTTTGCTTAGACAGATTCGTAAAGGTTTCGTACCGATGCGAATCAGGCAAATGTCTTCTTGAAGGCTTCCACGGCGGCCAACAATTCGGCTTCCGCCTCCTTGTCCAGCGCCTTGGTCGCTTCGACCTTGGCCAACAGGGCGGCATGCTTGTCCTTCAGGAAGGCATGCAGGCCATGTTCAAAGGGCAGAACCTTCTTGACATCGACGTCGTCCATGAAACCCTTGTTCACAGCAAACAACGATGCACTCATCAGGCTGATGGGAAGCGGGCTGTACTGCTTTTGCTTGAGCAATTCGGTCACACGAGCACCACGATCGAGCTGCTTGCGGGTCGCTTCGTCCAGGTCGGAGGCAAACTGTGCAAACGCGGCCAGTTCGCGGTACTGCGCCAAGTCGTTACGAATACCACCGGATTGCCCCTTGACAACCTTGGTCTGCGCAGCCGAACCCACGCGAGACACCGAGATACCAGCGTTGATGGCGGGGCGGATACCCGCGTTGAACAACGAAGTCTCCAGGAAGATCTGGCCGTCAGTAATAGAGATCACGTTGGTCGGCACAAACGCGGACACGTCACCAGCCTGGGTTTCGATGATGGGCAGCGCGGTCAGGGAACCGGTCTTGCCTTTTACTTCACCTTTGGTAAACGCTTCGACATAGTCGGCATTGACGCGGGCGGCACGCTCCAGCAGACGGCTGTGGAGATAGAACACGTCGCCAGGATAGGCTTCACGACCTGGGGGACGGCGCAACAGCAGCGAAACCTGACGGTAGGCCACGGCTTGCTTGGACAAGTCGTCATAAATGATCAGGGCGTCTTGACCCCGATCGCGGAAGTACTCACCCATGGTGCAGCCCGAGTAGGCCGAGACGTACTGCATGGCCGCAGATTCAGAAGCAGAGGCGGCCACCACGATGGTGTAATCCATCGCACCAGCTTGCTCCAGCGCGCGCACCACGTTCTTGATGGACGAAGCCTTCTGACCGATCGCAACGTAGATACAGGTCATGTTCTGACCCTTCTGGTTGATGATCGTGTCGATGGCCACGGCGGTCTTGCCAGTCTGGCGGTCGCCAATGATCAACTCACGCTGACCACGGCCAACGGGCACCATGGAGTCGATGGACTTCAGGCCGGTTTGCATCGGTTGATCGACGGACTGACGGGCGATCACGCCAGGGGCAACCTTTTCGATCACGTCGGTCATCTTGGCGTTAATGGGGCCCTTGCCGTCAATGGGCTGGCCCAGGGCGTTCACCACGCGGCCAATCAGCTCGGGGCCGACGGGCACTTCCAGAATGCGGCCCGTGCACTTGACGGTATCGCCTTCGGAGATGTGTTCGTACTCGCCCAAGATCACGGCGCCGACGGAGTCACGCTCCAGGTTCAGAGCGAGACCAAATGTCTGTGCTCCATCTGCAGCAGCCGGGAATTCCAGCATTTCGCCTTGCATCACGTCAGACAAGCCATGGATGCGGCAGATACCGTCGGTAACGGAAACTACGGTGCCCTGATTGCGAATGTCGCTACTCACGGCCAAGCCTTCAATGCGGCTCTTGATCAACTCGGAAATTTCAGCGGGATTGAGTTGCATGACTCTTTCCTTCTTTCGTTTAAATTAGGCCAACAGCCAAAGGCTCGCGCCTTCAAGCGGTGAGGGCGACTTTCATTTGTTCCAAACGGGCCTTGACGGACGTGTCCAGCACCTCGTCACCAACCACTACGCGAATACCCCCAATCAGCTCGGGCGCAACGACAACGGTTGGATTGAGCTTGCGGCCAAATCGCTTTTCCAGCAATACGGCCACGTCTGCCAGTGCGGCACCCTCGATCGGGAAGGCACTGTAGACCACAGCGTCGGAGGTTCCGCTTTGGGCATTCTTGAGCGCACGAAACTGGCTGGCAACTTCGGGCAGCGCAGCCAGACGACCGTTTTCGATCACCATGCGCAGGAAGTTCTTCGCCGACTCGGGCAACGGAGTCTTGGCCACGGAAGTCATCAGATCAAAGACCTGCTGCACCGTAACCTTGGGATTGTCGGCAAACTGCAGCAACTGCGCGTTGGCGGCAATGGCTCCAAGCTCGTCCACCCAGGCTGCAGCGGCCGACAAGTCGGCTGCGCAGGCCTTAAACAATGCCTCAGCGTAGGGGCGTGCAATGGTTGCTAGTTCTGCCATGACGCCCTCTTACAGCTCAGTCTTCAAACGACCCAACAGATCGGCGTGGACCGCTGCGTTGACTTCCTTTTGGAGAATCTGCTCAGCGCCCTTGACGGCCAGCGCAGCCACTTGCTCGCGCAGTGCTTCGCGAGCCTTGATGGCCTGCTGATCTGCCTCTGCCTTGGCAGCGGCGATGATCTTGTTAGCCTCTTCGTTGGCTTTGGCCTTGGCCTCTTCCACAATGGCTTGACCACGACGCTCAGCATCGGCCAGGCGCGCCTGGGATTCAGCCCGGGACTTGCCCAGTTCTTCTTCGACACGCTTGTTGGCCGATGTGAGTTCAGACTTGGCCTTGTCAGCCGCAGCCAGCCCATCGGCAATCTTGCTGGCACGTTCGTCCAATGCAGCCGCGATAGGCGGCCACACGAACTTCATCGTAAACAGCACAAGCAATGCGAAGACGATGGCTTGCGCCACCAGTGTTCCGTTAATGCTCACAGTAGATCTCCCTCAACGAGACGTTGGACGGGACTTACTTGGCCAGGCCAGCGAGTTGAGCCAGGAAGGGGTTAGCGGTAGCAAACCACAGAGCAATACCGGTACCGATAATGAAGGCCGCGTCGATCAGACCAGCCAACAGGAACATCTTGGTCTGCAATTCGCCCATGAGTTCAGGCTGACGAGCAGCGGACTCAAGGTACTTGCTGCCCATGACGCCGATACCGATACAAGCACCCAGGGCGCCCAGACCGATGATCAAACCAGCTGCCAGAGCAACAAAACTAATGACTTCCATGATGACTCCTTAAGAACGTGGAAACAAAGAAAAACAAACCAGCGGAAAAAACGATCAGTGTGCGTCGTGTGCCTGGCCGATATACACCAGCGTCAGCATCATGAACACGAAGGCCTGCAGAGTGATGATCAGGATGTGGAACACCGCCCACGCCCAACCCGCCACCACATGCAGCAACAGCAGCATCAAGCCCGAAGGCTGAAAGGAAAATGCCCATGCACCACCCAAAAGGGCGATCAGCATGAACACCAACTCGCCTGCATACATATTGCCAAACAGTCGCATGCCGTGCGAGACCGTCTTGGCCACAAATTCGATCAGCTGCATGGCCAGATTGACCACGGCCAGGATGACAAAGAATACGGGGTTCTTGCTGGTGCCGAAGGGCGCGGTCACCAGTTCGTGTGCCCAGCCACCCGCTCCCTTGATCTTGACGTTGTAGACCAGGCAGACCAATAGCACTGACACCGACATACCCATGGTGACCGACAAGTCGGCAGTGGGAACGATACGCAGGAAGGCGTGCTCATGCCCGGAAGCCTTCTGCCAAATCATCGGCAGCAGGTCCAGCGGCAACAAATCCATGGCGTTCAGCAGGAAAATCCAGACAAACACGGTGAGTGCCAGCGGCGCCACGAGCTTGCGACTGGTGGCGTTGTGCACAATACCTTTGGCCTCACGATCCACCATCTCAATGAGAATTTCTACAGCCGCCTGAAAGCGCCCAGGAACACCTGACGTTGCCTTGCTGGCCGCCTTCCAGAACAAGAAACACCCCAGCAAGCCCAGGGTAATCGAGAAAAACAGAGAATCGATATTGAAGACCGACAGGTCCACAATGCCGCTCATCTTGTGATTCTGCCAATGGGTCAAATGGTGAACGATGTATTCACTTGCCGTTGGTGCGGCTGCTGCGTGCGCTTCTGCGGACATAGTTATTCTCTCAAGCTTTCAATTCTTTTTCGGCTTGGGGCGCTTCAGCAGCGCCAACCAATACATCTTCAACGTCACAAACAGGCCCGCCAACAAGGCAAGCCAATTCAAATTCACCACCAACCGGGGAGCCATGGCCACCAGGACCACACTCACCACCAGTTTTACGGCCTCCCACATAAAGAAGCCGTAGGTCGCCGACGCCGCATTGAGCGACGCGAAACGCCCCATGATTCCCCGGGCAAACAAGGCCGCCGGCACAATGACCGCCACCGCCCCGTACGCCGCCGACCAGCCTGCCGACTTGCCAAAGACCCAGGCAACCAGACCCGACACCAGCAAACCAGCCACACACTGCAACCCAATCACCCACCAGGGCGAAAGCGCTGGTTCAGCAGCCCGCAGTGCTGCAGCTTCTTGCGCCGTCAGGGGCTTGAAGTCCAGATCGTTGTCACCATCTGTGTCCTCAAACCCGATCGCCGACGGCATTGTTGACCTCTCAAATTACTGGCAGGTTACAAATTGCAAGCGCCGCAAAGCCTTTCATTATACGTAGAAACCCGGTACCCTCCAATACCTCCCAA